>NZ_CP026095.1:730000-3130000 GCF_004006295.1 Peribacillus asahii | reverse complement strand
TGTTGGGAAAATCAATTCAAATTTTGACATCTGATTACAATTCTACATGGCAAGTAGGAAGTGAGGTGTATGTTGGATGGAACCCATCAGAAATTATGTTAATGAAGAAGTAAAAAATCAGCCACCTATTGCGGATGTACCAAAAAGAGTGAAAAAGAGAAAGAAAAAGAAAACTTGGATGCCAGGTCTTCTTCTTCTTACCCCTATCCTATTGTTTGTCTTTGGTTTCTTTATTGTTCCAATGCTGTATATTTTATATTTGAGTTTTATTGTAACGGATGATATGGGAGCTACAGACGCTGTGTATAGTTTTCAAAATTATATTCAATTCTTTACGGATAGCTATTATTTATCTTCTTTATGGATAACGGTGAAAATCAGTTTATATACAGTAGGACTTTGTTTATTCCTTGCTTATCCAGTAGCATTAACAATGGCGAAAAGTTCACCGCGTGTGCGTGGTTATATTGCTTTATTAATAGCTTCTCCTTTGTTAGTAAGTATTGTTGTACGTAATTTTGGTTGGTATTTGTTATTACTGCCAAATGGAACGATTAATCAATTACTGATTGACCTTGGACTCATTACTGCGCCGCTTGAGCTCCTGTTTTCTGAGATAGGTGTTATCATTGGTTTATCTAATGCGTATTTACCATTTATGATTTTAGCCATTGCGACAAGTTTATATAATATTGATCCATCTTTAGAGAAGGCGAGTGCCATTCTTGGAGCAAGCCCATTACGTAACTTCTTTTCTGTTACACTTCCATTAAGCTTGCCGGGAATCGTTTCCGGTTGTGTATTAGTATTTAGCTTGTCAATGAGTTCTTATGTGACGCCGGCTCTTATGGGAGGCGCTAATGTTCCAATGATGCCAGTTGTTGCCTATGATCAAATTAATAATTTACTTCGATGGACGTTTGGTTCAGCCATTTCGTATGTGTTATTAGCAACAACATTGATTACGGTTATTGCAGTTACACGTGGTTTTGAATTAAGTAAGTTTAAGGAGGTATTCCGATAATGAAGTATTTAGGGAAAATTCGTTTAGGAGTGGCTGTCATCAGTATTATTTATATACTTATTCCACTCATTGTTATTATCCCAGCCTCCTTTACAAGTGCGAACTATCCAAGCTTTCCAGCACAAGGATTTTCGTTTCAGTGGTACACGATGCTTTTAGATCGTCCAGAGTTTATCGAAGCATTATGGAATAGTGTGAAATTTGCCGTATTAGCTGCTTTTTTCTCTGTTTTATTCGGAACATTGGGTGCACTAGCTCTTGCGAAGTATGATATTCCAGGAAAATCGTATATTACATCCATTTTGACTGCACCACTAAGTGTGCCGCAGTTAGTGTTAGGGATTGCTTTGCTGATTTACTTTACACCGATGATGTTATCTGGTACATCAACAGGCTTTCTAATCGCCCATACTGTCATTTGTATTCCGTATGTGATTCGCCTTGTTCTAACAGGATTGAGCGGGTTTGATTACAATCTTGAACGGGCGGCTGCCATTCTAGGGGCGGGCCCTGCTACGGTATTTTGGAAAGTAACGCTGCCATTAATTCGCCCAGCTATTATCTCAGGTGGACTATTTGCTTTTTTAACATCATTTGATAATGTAACAATCTCTCTATTTATGGTTTCATCTGATATGCGTACACTTCCGATTGAAATTTTCTCTCAGATGCAAGATTCCTATAATCCATTGGTGGCATCAGTTTCTAGTGTCGTTATCTTTATCTCTGTGATTTTGATTGTGATTTTAGAAAAATTACAAGGAGTAGGAAAAGCATTTGGCGGTTCTCATTAATTTTGTGATGAGAAGGCATGTATTAGTTTAGGTGAAAATGGCGAATGAACAGCGCTGTTTCATATAGCTCCAATCATAAAAAAGACAGGATGTTCAAAATGAATATGAAAATCAGGAGGATTATTAAACATGAAAAAAATAATGAGCTTATGTATTGTTCTGCTGCTACTTGCAATGACTGCTTGTTCACCTAGTGCACCGAAATCTAATCAAGCAAGTACATCTAGCAAGGAGAGCAATAAACAGATCACGATAGCAGGAAATGGCGGGAAAATTGAAAAAGTCATTCGTGAGGAAATTGCTCCTAAGTTTGAAGCAGAAACAGGGATTAAAGTGAATTATCTGGCAGGTTTATCAGGTGAAATTTTATCTAAACTAGAATTACAGAAAAACGCTCCAAAGATTGATATTGCGTTATTTGTGCCACTTGATGTATACCGTGCTAATGAAAAAGGTTTGATTGATTCAGTTGATGAAACAAGTGTTCCTAATCTGAAAAATTTAGATTCTAAATATGTAGCATTTGAGAATCTGACTACTCCGGTATTTGGACTTGTTATTGCTCCTGCTTATAATACGAAGACGTTTGAACAGAATGGAATCAAACCAATTGAATCATGGAATGATTTAGCTCGAGCTGATTATAAAGGAAAAACAGCTTTTGCTGATATTTCAAATGACTGGGGCTTTAATAGTTTATATTCGCTTGCTTTAGCAAACGGAGGTAACGAGGATAATCTTGAACCAGGATTAAAAAAGGCAAAGGAACTAGCTGGATATTCGGCTACTTTTTATAAAAATTCAACACAAATGATGCCAGCTTTACAGCAGGGAGCGGCTGATGTGACAGTAATGGGAAGTTATGTAACGGCTGATTTGGCTGTGAATTCAGGTGTGCCGTTAAAAATGGTTGTACCAAAAGAAGGCGTATATATGAATGCATTTAATGCAGGATTGGTGAAGAACACACCTAATAAAGAAGCTGCCATCGAATTTATTAACTACTTAATTAGTGAAGAAGCTCAAAAAGCGACTGCTGATCAAGGATTCTATCCAGTTGTTCAAGGAATAAGTATTCCAGAAAAATATGAAGAAGTAATAGGATTAAAAGATACTGATAAAATATATACATTTGATATTAAGAAGCTAGCAGAATCTCGTGCTGAATGGACGGATCGTTGGTCTAAGGAAGTCACACCACAGTTAGGAACATTAGTGAAAAAGTAGAGTTATAGAAATCTGTTAATTTTCGGCTCATTTCAGTATAACTGAAATGAGCCGAAAATCGTTTTATCCCACTCTTAACGGGCAGTAAGACCCCCACCTCAAGATTCAGAGTGAACAAGGAAGATAGATAGGTGGGGGACAACTGCCCTCATCTAGTTGCGGCTCCTAGCCCCTCAAGGTCATAAGCTGTAATGCTCTGTGGCAAACTGCGCCACACCGCATTTCATCTTATGCTTGTCGGGGCTGAACAGTCGCCTCGCTTTTGTAGTAAAGGTCCGATTGGTGAGATACAGTGAAACTTACCTTTGCGATTTTCAAAGGTAAGCTTTCACCAATCAGGTTCGTACGGTCACTTGATTGAAGCGAAGCGGAAATCTTAGTGACCGTAGAACGTGACTAACCATCAGTGGGGGATGAAGAAAAACCCCCACTGATGGAAGTTTCACTTTATCAACCATATCTATATCTATTTTTAAAATCTTAAACCTTCCACTTTTTTGTAAGATTTAAAGAGACTGTTCATATACTGTACAGTAACCAATCATTCTCTAAGCGGGGGTGAAGTGTGTGAAACAGTCTTCCTTAATTAAGCCTGTCCTTGGCGGTGTTTATCCAATGATTAGTCATGGAAAGGGTATTTTTTTGTATGATCAAACAGGCAAGGATTATTTAGATGCTTCTTCAGGTGCAGTAACTGCGAATATCGGTCACGGCGTACAAGAAATTAATGAGGCGATGATGAAGCAAGCGAGCGAGGTTTCTTATGTGTATCGTTCGCAGTTTACGAGTGAAGCGGCTGAGCAGTTGGCAGATAAAATTGCCTCGTTAACAAAAGGGGATTTACAATACAGTTTTTTTGTCAATAGTGGCTCTGAGGCAACGGAAACGGCTTTAAAAATTGCGATTCAATATTGGCAGGAGCAAAATAAACCGCAAAAACAAAAAATTATTTCGAGATGGATGAGCTATCACGGTATTACGCTAGGTGCGTTATCGATGTCTGGTCATCCTATTCGTCGTGAACGCTTTTCGACGTTATTAGAATCTTATCCAACCATATCTCCTCCATATTATTATCGTTGTCCATACAATGTTGATAATTATACGTATGGTCAAATGTGCGCCAATGAATTAGAGACGGCTATACGCCGCATTGGAGCTGATCAAATTGCTGCTTTTATTGCTGAACCGATTATCGGTGCAGCTGGTGCGGCCATTGTGCCGCCGGATGGCTATTGGGAGAGATTAAAACAGATTTGCGTAGAACATGATATTTTATTTATTGCAGATGAAGTGATGACAGGCTTTGGTCGGACAGGAAAAATGCTTGCGTCTGAACATTGGGGAGTGGAGCCGGATATTGTGACATTTGGAAAGGGGATGAGCGGTGGATACACACCGATTGCTGCTACGGTAATGACGGATAAAGTAATGGAGCCGATTATGACAGGCTCAAAATTGATTATTGGCGGTCATACATTGAGTGCGAATCCCCTTTCTTGTGCGGTCTCTTTGGCAGTACTTAATTATGTAGAAAAGCATAATCTTGCAGATCGGACAGCTGAAACAGGCGCTTATTTAATGAAGCAGATACAGGCACGACAAGAACGCTTTTCCTTCATTGGGGATGTTCGAGGGAAGGGACTGTTAATCGGAATAGAATTTGTTCAAAATCAACAAACGAAGGAGCCGTTGCCTAAACATATAGATGCGACAAACGAAATAATTAAGCTTGGTATGCAGCATGGAATTATTGTTTATCCAGCTGCTGCAGGATTAGACGGGGTCACAGGAGCAGCCATTATTATTGCTCCACCATTAACGATTTCACTTGGAGAATGCGATGAGTTGTTATCTCGATTGGATCAAGTATTTTATGCTTTTCGAGCGAAATTAGCAAGGGAATGAGGGGCAACTGTCTTTTTTTTTCATGATAATCTCGAAATCCATTGTATAATTGATGTATAATATAGTGGAATAAATCAGTCTTCATCTTTAATACGTATTGTAATGCAACAATATGGAACCATAACGAACTCTTGCTCGTTATCTTAAAAAGGGTTGAAGAAGCAGTTTATTTTATGATATATAATCGTATTTAGATTCAAAGTTGAAAGAGAGTGGGACATTATGGGTCGTAAGTGGAACAATATTAAAGAAAAAAAAGCGTCAAAAGATGCTAATACAAGTCGGATTTATGCAAAATTTGGCCGTGAAATTTATGTAGCTGCGAAGCAAGGTGAACCAGATCCAGAATCAAATGGTGCTTTAAAAGTTGTACTTGAACGTGCAAAAACGTATAACGTACCAAAAACGATTATCGAACGTGCAATTGAAAAAGCAAAAGGCGGTTCAGATGAAACATATGACGAGCTTCGTTATGAAGGTTTCGGGCCAAACGGATCAATGGTTATCGTGGATGCATTAACAAATAACGTAAACCGAACTGCATCAGACGTACGTGCTGCATTCGGTAAAAATGGCGGAAACATGGGTGTAAGTGGTTCTGTTGCCTATATGTTTGATAGCACAGCTGTTTTCGGTATTGAGGGAAAAACAGCAGATGAGACACTTGAATTATTAATGGAAGCCGATGTAGATGTACGTGATATTATAGAAGAAGAGGAATCAGTCATTGTTTACGCTGAACCTGATCAGTTCCATGCTGTACAAGAAGCATTTAAAAATGTTGGCATCACTGAATTTACAGTAGCTGAATTAACAATGCTGGCACAAAATGACGTAACACTTGACGCGGATGCACAAGCACAATTTGAAAAAATGATTGACGCATTAGAAGATTTAGAAGATGTGCAGCAAGTGTACCATAACGTAGATTTAGGAGAATAATCAGTCGTATCAAGCGTTTGAGGGCGATTATGAAACCTAGAAAGTTTAATGAATGGTGATATATTTACAAAAACAACTGTAAAATACAGTGACAAACGTTTAGCTCACTTTTGTATGAGAAATTCATATTAAAGGTGGGTTTTTTTGTGTTTTTGGAAGACATAGATAAGGAATTTCTATATCTACATGTAGAGCTTTTCCAGGTACACGTTGAAAACATCCTCCTTATTAAAAATTCAAGTCGATTATCCATATATATTAGACAAGTTTTGGGTATGAATTAAAATTTTTGATACATTTCTTTTTAACAGGATTATTGACTTGATTGAGAAAATTGAAACCGAAGAGACTATTCAGCTATCATAAGCAGTTTAGTTATACAAAATCCCTATTTCGTATAAATTTTCCAACAAAGGGAAAAAGATAAAGGTAATTATTCTAAGGAGGTTTTCATTTTGGCAGAGAACAAAGACATGAATGCTTCACATGAACAAGACGTGAATCGTGAGACGCTGACAACGCGCCAAGGCCATCCTGTGATGGATAATCAAAACATCCGTACCATTGGTGATCGCGGTCCAGCTACGCTTGAAAATTACCATTTCATTGAAAAGATTTCCCACTTTGATCGTGAAGAGATACCAGAGCGTGTAGTACACGCACGAGGGACGGGCGCATTTGGATATTTTGAAACATACGGAAAGGTCGGAGATGAACCAGTAGAGAAGTATACTCGCGCAAAAGTATTTTCGGGTGTCGGGAAGAAAACGCCGCTAATGGTTCGCTTTTCTACAGTAGCTGGAGCGAAAGATTCGCCAGAAACAGCACGAGATCCGCGCGGCTTTGCGGTAAAAATGTATACGGAAGATGGCAACTGGGATCTAGTTGGGAATAACTTGAAAATTTTCTTTATCCGTGATGCGATGAAGTTCCCTGATATGATTCATGCGTTTAAAGCGGATCCGGCTTCGAACGTGTCAAATCCTCAGCGGATGTTTGACTTCGTTTCCCGTACACCTGAGGCAACGCATATGATTACATTCTTATTCTCGCCATGGGGGATTCCTGCGACATACCGCCACATGCAGGGTTCTGGTGTAAACACCTATAAATGGGTAAATGAAAAAGGCGAGGCTGTGTTGGTGAAGTATCACTGGGAGCCGAAGCAAGGGATTCGTAACTTAACACAAGAAGAGGCAAACGAGATTCAAGCGAAGAACGTCGGTCATGCGACACAAGATTTATATGAAGCAATTGAGCAAGGAGATTATCCAGAATGGGAGCTCTTTGTGCAGATTATGGAGGATGACTATCATCCGGAACTCGATTTTGATCCGCTCGATGATACGAAACTTTGGCCAGAGGATAAGTTTCCATGGTTGACGGTGGGGCGGATGGTCCTTGATCGAAATCCAGTCGATTTTCATGCGGAGATTGAACAAGCTGCCTTCGGTACAGGGGTTCTTGTCGATGGAATGGACTTCTCAGATGATAAAATGCTGCAAGGCCGTACATTCTCTTATTCCGATACGCAGCGATATCGTATAGGTGCGAACTATCTAAAATTGCCTTCAAACGCACCGAAAGTACCTGTTCGCACGAATCAACATCGCGGCCAAATGGATATCCGTGACCCAAAAGAATCTGGAGAAAATCCACATATTAACTATGAGCCATCGATGCTCGGCGGGTATCAAGAAGCAAGTAAAGAAAAACGTGCACCGCATCAACCGGTGTATAATGCGGCAGCAATGAGTGCACCAATTGATCGTCCTAACAACTATGGTCAGGCGGGTCACACGTATCGCAGCTTTGAGGATTGGGAGCGTGATGAACTGATTAAAAACCTATCCGAAGCACTTGCCGTATGTGACAAACGAATTCAAGATGCCATGATTGAGCATTTTACACAAGCCGATGAAGACTATGGTCGCCGTGTAAAGGATGGTATCGCAGAGAAAATGAAAGAATTGAGGAAGGAAAACAAAGTTCCAGGCCGAGAAGCAGGCAGCTCGAAATTTGGTCAAGGTTCATTAGCTGCGAACGAAGCAACAGAGGATGCTGTAAAGAAAAGCCACGAAGCGGATCCCTATTAATTATGAAGAAAAGGTTGTCCAGAAAATTAGTGAAAACTAATTGACTGGCAACCTTTTTATTTTTGCTCATTTCCTTCCCTTTCTACAAACGAGCGTTGAGCTTAGTGTAGATTTTGTCTGTATCGCTTATCTTAATCTACTACCTTCTTTCAACTCCCAAGTCCTTAGCTAATGCGTGAAGTGGGAGTCTTCTGTCGGGAAATGCTAAACATCTAAACAGTAAGTACTTATATTAAATCTTATAACAATGATTGAGCGGGCCATTTCCTTTTCCAAGATTCAGCTGATCCTGAAGAGCTCCAGTTAAATAATCTTTCGCATACTGAATACTCATGTTGACATCGTGTCCATCTGCTAAGTTACAAGCAATGGCGGAGGAAAGAGTACAACCTGTTCCGTGTGTATTAGGATTTTCAATTTTAACACCTGTAAACCAGGTGAACTGGCCATTACTATACAGTAAGTCATCGGCACTATCTAGGAGATGGCCGCCTTTAATAAGGATATTTCCTTGATAATGTTTGGCTATTTGAATAGCGGCTTTTTGCATATCCTCTTTTGTTTCAATCCTCATCCCGCCGCATAAACATTCGGCTTCGGGAATATTTGGTGTAATCAGAGTTGCAAGCGGGAGAAGCTTTGTAATAAGAACATCCATTGCATCCTTACTTAATAATGGGCTGCCGCTTGTTGAAATCATGACAGGATCGACAACAATATGCTTCGGTTTGTATTCTTTTAGTTTTTCGACAATCACTTCAATAATGTGCGGGGAAGACACCATACCTATTTTCACACTGTCTGGAAAGATATCGTTCATAATGCTGTCTAGTTGTTGTCCTACAAACTCAGGTGTTGCCTCTAGTACACTATCTACTCCTGTTGTGTTTTGAGCAGTAAGCGCTGTAATAGCAGTCATCGCGTACATTTTGTGAGCGGTAATCGTTTTAATATCAGCTTGAATGCCTGCTCCGCCGCTGCTATCGGAACCAGCAATACTTAATACTTTTTTCATTATCCATCCCTCTAATCTAGTTATTTTCGTGATTGACTATTTGCTTTGAGAGAGCAAGCAGTTCCTGACTTGCTTTTTTGATATCTTGTTTAGCAAAAATCGCTGAAACAACAGCAACTCCATCAATACCGCTGCCGCTTAGTTGTAAAATGTTTTTTTCATTAATTCCACCAATTGCAACGACAGGAATGGAAACACTTTGACAAATAGCCTCTAAAGTACGCAAGGGTAGTGCAGTAGCATCGAGTTTCGTTGAAGTCGTAAAAACAGCACCTACACCTACATAATCTGCTCCACCTTTTTCAGCTAGACGGGCTTGTTCAACGGTTTGAACCGATACACCAAGTATTTTGTCACCACCAATCATATTTCTTGCTGTTGATAGATCCATATCGTCTTGTCCAATGTGAATCCCATCAGCAGCGCATGCAATGGCGACTTCTACATTATCATTGATGACAAATGGAACGTTATAAGCCTCTGTTATTTTTTTTATCTGCTGTGCTTCTTTTAAAAAGTCCTCATAAGGTAGATTCTTTTCACGTAACTGAATAAATGTTGCCCCGCCCTGAATCGTTTGTTCTACTTGTTCAGCTAAAGACTGTTCTCCAAGCCAAGCTCTATCTGTTACGGCATACAAAAGCATAGATTGTTTATCTACTTTCAATTTTCATGCCCTCCTTTAATAGAGAAGAATCAAGTTTACTTACATAATCAATGAAGTGCGTTCTAAAGCTTGAAGTGCCTCCACCTGTAGCTATTGTTTTTTGATAAGCAAGTTCGCCGCTAAGTCCCATTACACAGACAGCTGCGGCTGTGCTATCTATTAGTTGCTCTGGATTGGCTCCACAATAAGCACCGATTACAGCAGAGAGCATACAACCTGATCCGGTGATTTTCGACATCATTGGGTGCCCATTTTTAATGATGTACGCTTTTTCGTGGTGAACAACTAGGTCGGTAGCGCCTGTTGTAGCAATAACAGCACCTGTTCCAATGCTTAAATCTTTTGTAAGTTGAATAATTTCATTTATATTTTCATCTTCAATACTTTCAGCCGCATCGACACCTTTTGTTAATCCACTTCCTGCGTAAATCGTTTTAATTTCAGAAATATTGCCTCTAATAACGGAAAACTTCACTTCTTCTAGTAGTTTAAACGTCATATTTGTTCTTAGTTTAGAAGCACCAGCACCGACAGGGTCTAAAATAACAGGAAGACCGAGTTCATTTGCTTTTTTCCCTGCTTTAATCATCGAGAGAATGGTTCGTGCATTGAGCGTACCAATATTAAGGACGAGACTGCTGCAAATACTCGTAATTTCCTCTACTTCGGTTAAATCATCTGCCATAATAGGAGATCCGCCGCAGGCCAAGACAATATTAGCCACATCGTTGACCGTTACATAATTGGTAATATTATGTACTAAAGGTGTTTGCATAGCTACATTTTCTAAAATATTTTCAAACATATAGATACTCCTCCGTTGGTTGATTTATCTACTAACTAATTGAAATGAAAAAATGCGATATACCAAAAAGGTGCATCGCATTCATAGACTACCATTTATGACATTCGATTCCCTACGTTGGCATTATCCAAATCAGGTTAAAGGGTTAAAGCTACATTTCGCTTACTCTCAGCCCACATGTGCAAGCTCCCCTACTATTTACATTCTATCTATTATTTTAGCATATTTCTTGATATAGAGTATTCTTCTTTTAATAAATTAAGTTTTTCTCTATGCATCTTTTCTGAAAGATGTGTGAGCCCAAATTACGTTATCAATAATATTGTTTAATAAAGTGAGGGGGTTCCTTCATTGTCATTGATGGTTAGTTGACTAATCGAATCTTTACTACAAAAGCGAGGCGACTGTTCAGTTTAGACAAGTATTTCATCTTATGACCTCGAGGGGCTAGCAGTCGTAGCTAGATGAGGGCAGTCGTCCCCCGCCTATCTTGTTTGTTTTCCATACGCTTGAGGTGGGGGTCTTACTGCCCGTTAAGTGTGAGGGAAAAAATCTGTTAAAGTATTAGGATTTTTTCAGTAGTAGGCTCATATTCTAATAGGGGTGATGTGATGGTAGAAAATACGTTCGGGAAAATCTGTACATATAATCAAGTTAAGCCGTTATTTAAAGATAATCAATCCATTTTATTCGGTGGATTTGGCGGGGTCGGCACGCCGCCAGGGCTAGTAAATTTGATTTTAGAAACAAACGTTCAAAACTTACTTCTTATCGGCAATGATGCAGGATTTCCGAATATAGGAATAGGAAAAATTGTTACGGCAAAAAGGGCACGCAAAATGATAGTATCTCATATTGGCTCGAATCCAAACGCCGGTGCATTTATGCAGAATGGTGAACTAGAGATTGAGTTTTCGCCACAAGGCACGCTTGTTGAACGAATTAGAGCAGGGGGGATGGGGCTTGGCGGGGTGTTAACAGATATCGGATTAGATGCAGAATTTGTTAATCAAGGGAAACAAGTAGTAGCACTAGATAACAAGAAGTATCTTGTTGAACCCGCATTAACGGCTGAAATTGCAATTGTGTATGCGAAACGATGTGACCCGTATGGCAATTTAGTGTTTGATAAAAGTGCCCGCAATACGAATCCTCTTATTGCAATGGCAGGAGCCATCACGATTGTTGAAGTGGATGAAATTGTACCGCTGGGTGCTTTAAATCCAGATCATATTGTGACTCCGGGGGCATTTGTTGATTATATCGTTCCATCGAAAGGAGTGGATTGGAAATGGGCATGGGAGACGGTATTCGACAAACATTAGCCAAACGTGCTGCTGAGGAAATTTCTGATGGTATGCTTGTCAATTTAGGGATTGGCATTCCATCACTCGTTCCAGATTATTTGCCCAAAAGTCATAACGTCATGTTTCATGCAGAGAATGGAATTGTTGGAATCAGCCATTCCCCACCGTATGAAGAGGCGGATGAGCATTTATGTAACGCTGGAGGTTATCCGATTACGGTGAAAAGCGGGGCATCTTATTGTGATAGTGCTGTTGCATTTGGAATGATTCGACGTGGACTTGTTGATGTAACGATTTTAGGGGCGCTACAAGTAAGTGAGGCAGGTGATTTAGCGAATTGGATTGTTCCGGGGAAAAGGGTTCCAGGGATGGGGGGCGCAATGGAACTCGCAGCAAAAGCGAACAAAGTGATTGTATTGATGAATCATACGGATAAAAACGGTCAATCGAAATTACTTAAAACATGCACGTTACCGTTAACAGCAAAACGATGTGTCCATATGGTCATTACCGATTTAGGTGTTTTTTCGGTAAGGGAAACAGGATTAATCTTAACTGATTTGTATGAACCATATACGGTAGAGGAAGTACGAAAGCGAACAGAAGCCTCATTTGATGTTGCCGAACAGCTCCGTATCCTACAAAAATAAGGAGTGTGATGTAAATGGCCTATCAGCAGCAAATCTCAACGTGGTTACAAGAGCATCGAAAAAATGGGATTCAACTATTACAAAAGCTTGTTCAAGAGCCTAGTAAACGTTATCAGGAAGAAGGTGCCCAAGCCATCGTTGTTGAAAAATGCCGTGAATTGGGCTTAGCTATAGATTTATGGGAAATTGGTGATGAAACGTTACGCAGTCATCGCCATTTTTATTGTGATCGTCATAATTTTCAAGGAAATCCAAATCTTGTTGCTGTTAAGAAAGGCAGAGGCGGCGGCAAATCTCTGATTTTAAATGGTCATATTGATGTTGTTCCAGAAGGAGATCATGCGCGTTGGGATGATGATCCGTATAGCGGGATTTTAAGAGAAAACAAAGTATACGGGCGAGGAACGACTGATATGAAAGGCGGAAATGTTGCTTTATTATTAGCTATTGAGGCAATTACGGCTTTAGATATTCCGTTAAAGGGTGATCTTATATTTCAAAGTGTGATTGAAGAAGAAAGTGGAGGGGCTGGGACATTAGCAGCGATTTTACGAGGGTATAAGGCAGATGGAGCCATTATCCCAGAGCCTACCAATTTAAAGTTATTTCCTGTTCAACAAGGATCGATGTGGTTTCGACTCATTGTGAAAGGAAAGTCTGCCCATGGCGGTACAAGATATGAAGGAGAGAGTTCGATCGATCTTATGACGAATGTTTTACATGAGATTAAAAAGCTAGAGAATGAACGCAATCAGCAATGGAAGCAGCATCCTCTTTATCAAAAAATACCGATTCCGATTCCCATTAATATTGGAAAAATGGAAAGTGGGAATTGGCCATCTTCGGTTCCAGAGACAGCTATTGTCGAAGGACGATTTGGTATTGCCCCAACGGAAACGATGGAGGCAGCGAAAGACTCACTGGAGACGATGATTGAAAGGCTCAATCAAACAGATTCTTGGTTTCGCACAAAGCCAATAGAAATCGAATGGTTTGGAGCGAGGTGGCTTCCGGGAAGCATGGACCTAGAGCATGCCCTTTTAAAAACGGTTGCTGACGCTTTTAAGAACGTGCAAGGAGTGGAGCCGATTGTTGAAGCATCACCATGGGGAACCGATGGCGGGTATTTATCAACAGTAGGAAACATTCCGACGCTAGTGTTCGGACCAGGAGAAACGAAGCTGGCGCATGATACGAATGAATATATTGAAGTCGATAAAATGATGGCCGCCGCTGAAATTATTGCGCTCACCATTCTAGAGTGGTGCGAAGTTGCAGAAAATGTGTAATGATATAGCAGAGGTTATGAGAATTTGATTCTTTAGTGAAAGAGAAGCTTTTGATAGGAAAAGAGGAAACAATCATGAATCTAGATATATTCGAAAAAAAAATCCAGAAACGAGGCTATTCCATTACTTTGACAATGGATTGGTTTAATAAGCGGGTGCGTGTAGAAGACTACCTTGGTCATTTCGCTAGCTGTGTAGAGGAAGCCCTTCTTGCAGTAGCTGAGATTTCTGCCGAAAAACTGATTTTTAAGATACGTAAGGAAAATATAATCGACTTAATGATGCAGGGTTTTGTATATGAAGCAATGATTGATAAGTTTTATCTGGGCAGCGATTGTCATTTTCTTGTGAAATACTTTTCCGCTGAGAGAAGAGCGAATGAACATTGGATAAAAGAAGATGAAATCATTCAAAATGTAGCTGCGTTACCAAAGCATGTCACATTATCAAGCCCTCCGCGAGAATATGAAGTACGGAAGGCGATAGTAACAGATGCAACGAAGCTTGCTGAGCTGTATCGGGCGGTATTCGAAGTGTATCCAACGCCGATGAATGATCCGGAATATATTCAAAAATGTATAAAAGGCGATACAGTTTTTTATGTGTATACGTATGAAGGGAAAATTATAAGTGCTGCTTCGGCTGAAATAAACCGTTTTTATCATAATGCGGAAATTACCGACTGTGCGACATTGCCCGAACATCGGCAGTTTGGCTTGATGAAGCATTTGATTGTCAAATTAGAAGAGGAGTTACTTGCCCAGGAAATATATTGCGTATATTCGATTGCTAGAGCGCTTTCATTTGGGATGAATGCTGCGCTTCATCAACAAGGCTATGAATACCGCGGGCGCCTTGCGAATAACTGTTATATTTTTGACAAGCTGGAGGACATGAATATGTGGGTAAAGTCCAGTGTTTGAGTGCTGAAATATCGGCAGCTTTTTGACAAGTTTTCAGCATTTCTTCATATATATCTAGTAAGAACGTATGAAGGAGGGGGACCTTGTCAGCATCTTATTCAGAAAAAATTTTAGAAGCCATTTTGGCAAGTATTGATGAAGGTATTCATGTAATTGATTTAGAAGGGAACACCATTTTTTATAATGAAGTCGCTGCAGCGAATGATGGAATGAAAGTTTCTGAAGTACTGAACGTTCCATTACTGCAAGCCTTTCCATCGTTAACGGAAAAATCCTCTACGTTACTTCAGGTGATTCAAACAGGAAAACCAATTTATCACAAAGAGCAGTCTTATATGAATATTCATGGTAAAAAAATTGAAACGGTTAGTTCGACATTACCTATTTATGTCGATGATATGCTTATTGGTGCCGTTGAAATTGCGAAAGACTATTCAAGTTTAAAGGAGCTGTCGCAGCGCTTAATAGATATTCAAGCATCAGGAAAGCCCAAGAAAGCACAAGCGAATAGTACGGTATATACATTTTCTGATTTATTAACGAATAATCCTGATTTTCAACAAATTATTTCGCAAGGGAAAAAAGCGGCACAATCTTCCTCATCCATATTGGTGTATGGCGAAAGCGGGGTTGGGAAGGAGCTGTTTGTTCAAAGCATTCATCATGCTTCGCCTCGAAGAACGTCACCATTTATCGCACAAAATTGTGCTGCACTCCCGGAATCGCTGCTGGAATCTTTATTATTCGGCACAGCGAAAGGAAGCTATACAGGAGCTGTTGAACGACAAGGTTTATTTGAATTAGCGAATGGAGGAACGTTATTTTTAGATGAGCTTCAGTCGATGCCAATCGAATTACAAGCTAAGCTATTGCGCGTATTAGAAGATGGGGTCGTTCGGAGAATTGGCGGTACCAAAAGCACAGTTGTGGATGTACGTGTAATTGCGGCCATGAATGTTCCACCAAAGAAGGCCATTGAAGCGAGTCAGCTGCGACCGGATTTATATTACCGCCTAAATATATTAAGCTATGAACTACCGCCATTAAGAAAGCGCCCGGAAGATATTGTTCTTCTTGGTGAGCACTTTATCGAGGAGTTTAATCGAAAGCTCCGTCGCCATATTGAAGGAATAAGCAATGACGTACTTAATCTGTTATTGCACTATCACTGGCCTGGAAATGTACGCGAGTTAAAGCATGCAATTGAATATATGATTAATACAGCTGAGACGAAAGAGCTAACGATTGCAGATGTCCCGCTCTTTTTACAAAATCATTCCCCTGAAGCGGCGAAGTTACTTCCATTGCGAGAAGCGTTAAAGGAAACGGAGTCAAAGCTCATTACAGAAGCGTTGCTGCAAACGAATGGGAATGTGCTGCAAGCATCCAAGCTTCTCAACGTGCCTCGTCAAACGCTTCAATATAAAATACAAAAATATAGGAATGTTTCTGAACCCAGATCAAAATGATTCTGGGTTTTTTGGTCATTTGGGCATGCTTCTTGCATTTACTATCAGTATCAACACTTCGGGGGGAATGAGCATGCTACATGACTTATATAAGCCAAAGCGTCATTGGAAGGATATTGAACTATGGAAAGATGTCACTGACGAGCAATGGAATAACTGGCTCTGGCAGTTAACGAATACAATTAGAACCGTTGATGATTTAAAGAAGGTCGTTCATTTGACACCGGATGAGGAAGAGGGGGTACGGATTTCGACAAAGACGATTCCGCTTAATATTACGCCATATTATGCATCTTTAATGAATCCTGACGATTCGCGTTGTCCAATTCGCATGCAATCCGTGCCGATTTCAGCAGAAATGCATAAAACAAAATATGATATGGAAGATCCGCTTCATGAAGATGAAGATTCGCCTGTAGCGGGACTGACTCATCGTTATCCAGATCGCGTATTGTTTTTAGTAACGAATCAATGTTCAATGTATTGCCGCTATTGCACAAGAAGGCGTTTCTCCGGCCAAATTGGGATGGGAGTGCCGAAGAAGCAGTTAGATGCGGCGATTCAATATATCCGTGACACACCGGCTGTTCGCGATGTTCTTTTATCAGGTGGAGATGGACTGCTTATTAATGACACAATCCTTGAATACATTTTGAAAAATTTGCGCGATATTCCTCACGTTGAAATTATTCGTATCGGTACGCGTGCTCCAGTTGTTTTTCCACAACGAATTACAGAGAATTTATGTAATATTTTAAAGAAATATCATCCTGTTTGGTTGAATACTCATTTTAATACGTCAATTGAAATTACGGAGGAATCGAAGCTAGCCTGTGAAATGCTGGCAAATGCTGGAGTACCGGTTGGCAATCAAGCCGTTATTTTAGCAGGCATTAATGACAGTGTGGCGATTATGAAAAAGTTGATGCATGATTTAGTGAAAATCCGCGTTCGCCCTTACTATATTTATCAATGTGATTTATCAGAAGGAATCGGCCATTTCCGTGCACCGATTTCTAAAGGTATTGAAATTATCGAAGGATTGCGCGGGCACACTTCCGGTTATGCAGTTCCAACCTTTGTTGTAGACGCTCCAGGAGGTGGCGGGAAAATTACTTTACAACCGAATTACATTCTCTCTCAATCTCCTACCAAAACGGTTCTACGTAATTTTGAAGGAGTCATCACGACGTACCCAGAGCCAGAGAATTATACCCCAGGTCTTGCTGATGATTATTTTAAAGGCGTTTATCCAAATGCAGAGGAGAAGCGTTCGGATATTGGCATCTCAGGATTGATGAATGATACCGAATTTAACTTAGTTCCAAAAGGATTAAAACGTCTGGATCGTCGTGAAGCATACGAAACAAATCCAACACATACGTCCCTCAAAGACCAACGCGAAAAACGCGACCAATTAAAAGAAAAGAAATTCCAAGCACAGCAAAAAAAGAACAAAGGGGAGAAGTAAATGGAAACTTGCCCTTGGTGTGAGGAAGGCACTCTTTCCTCTGTCGCCGATACAGTCTACTGGGAATTGCCGGATGGAACACGAGCGGTCGAAATTACGGAAACACCGTCCGTTCTTTGCGACCACTGTCAGGCGTTGTTCCAAAGCGATGAAACGGTAAAGGAAATTGAAGATCAATTGTTTTTAATTGATACGAAGCAGTTAGGGAAGCAGACGAAGTATGAAGACTTATTGAAGATGAAGAGGTTGTTGAAGCGGAATTATTTTGATTTTAGTGAGTGAATTTATAGATTTTAAAAGAAGAGCATCTATTTGTCCTGTATACACAAGACAAATAGATGCTTTATTTTATTTATAATAAAGTAATGCAATTTACTGTTTTGTTGATACATAAATTTTTATTTCTTCCATTACACCTTTAATCAAATTCAGGGTTTATTACCTATGGGCTTTTTGGAGAAATGGGTAAAAATCATCGCATTGGTAATTTTTTCACATGGTATAATTTATAGGGATTTTCATGATTGTTCTCTATTTTATTTTTAGGTTAATAAGAAGGGGGGACAAATATATGTCTTTAGCTTATTACTATCAACTTTTAGGTGAAAAGCAGCATCAACTTCAGAGACTTCAGACTTGTAATAGTCAGTTGCAGGAATGCCAACAAGAATTTATTTATTATGAAAGAACGATTACAAAACCTGAACTCTCTAGAGAAACTTGGCAAGGAATGTTAGCAGCCAAGTTTGATACTATCCGAATGGAAGGGATGCTTGCTAGATACCGTGATATGGAAAATCAACAATTCAGTGCAGCTTTTACGGTATTAAGTGACAAAATGCAAATCATAGAAAATGAAATAAGTGCTATCAAACAGATTATTGCAACCCTAGAAGCAGAGCTCGCTGCTGAACGGACAAAAAGTAAATAAAGTAATAGTCTTTTTTGACTTCGTATATGTACAATAAGTTTTTCTAGAAACCTTCAAGTAATGGGGAGAGGTGTCTTTTATGAGTAATGAAATTAAAATCAAGCAAGATGAGATAGCACAAGCAATTTCTAAGCTGGAGTCCTCTACAAATGCTCTTCATACTTCTTTTTCTTCCTCAATCGGTGGCAATAACGTTCTAACAGCAGTCCTGAAATGGAACGACCTAAATCAGGCTTTAGAACAAGTGGTAGAATCCTATAAAGGCTTATTACGGCAAAACGGAGAAGCAACTCGTCAATCTGTTCAGTTTATGGCGGATTCAGACAAGCAGCTTTCATCTCATAAGATAATGAGATAAGAAATAATCAGGAATCTTACTTTAAGTGAGGTAGATATAATGAAGGTATTAGATGTTGCTGACTTACAGATTGGGTTGGATCAAACGCTCGAATCATTGAAAAGGCAACAAAATGAAATGTCTGAGGTTGAAGCGGCGATTCAAGGATTTATTGAACTAGAAGATTCCTTTAAAGGGAAAGGAGGCGAAGCGATACGGGGATTTTATGAAGAAGTACATGTGCCATTTATCTCTTATTATCAGAGCTTTTTAGAAGACTATCAGAGCAGGCTTCAGATTATGAAGGCTGAATTATTCAATGTAGAACCAGCGATTAACGGGGTAATTGTAGAACCATTTTTAACAGGAGAGCTTCAACATAGATTACAACATGTGGCCGACCAAACGGCTACGCTTACAGACGAAGCCAATAGCATCATTTTTTCTGTACAAGACATTGTTTCAGTACCGCACTTAAATGACTCCGAATTTCTTTAAGAGGTCAATATCGCAAAAAAACATATACATGATACAGTAGATGAATTGAATCAATTTGATTACAATCAATGTATAGCACTAGAGCAATTATATGATAACGTTTTGAACATGCAGCAATACATAAAAAGCATCGAATCTCTTTTTCGAAGCGGCGAACTACAAGTAGCGAATTACAAAAGCGGCACCTTAGGTCAGTATAAAATCGATAAGCTGATTAAGAAGGAAGAGATCCAAGAAAATATCGAAGAGAAAGTAGAAACCAATAGCTGTTCAAGAGAAGAATTAGAAGAAATCGAGAAAAAGAGAATCGAAGAACTGCAAAAGCAGCTTGGCAACGTATCCACCCCAGAGGAATACTTGAAAATTGCCAACGAAATAGGGTTGGAAAACCTTGACCCTACCCAGCAACAAATCGTTATCGAATTAGAAACCGCCAAGCAAAACGGAGAAGTAGTAAAAGGAATCGGAAAAGGCCTCTATGAAGTGGGAAAAGATTTGGTGACAGGGATATATGATTTTGTCACTCATCCAAAAGAAACAATAGAAAGTGTAGTTCACGCGGTAACTCATCCAAAGGAGACGTACAACTATTTATCCAAAGCGATATCCGACTCGTATGAACGAGATATGGTGAATGGTGATGCCTATTCCCGAGCATATTGGGTGACATATGCAGTAGGAACCGTGGCGACTTCCCTGATAGGTACAAAGGGAGTGGGCTCGGTAACGAAGACAGGAATTGCATCAACAAAAGCCACTGTCAAAACAGGTGTAGATAAGACCAAGACCGTGATAAAAGAAACCCCTTTCTCTAGATTATTACCGTATGCCCCACACCACCAAATGGCATTAGCGGGTGTAAATCATGTGCCGTATAATACGGTGAATAGTGTAGGGTTGAGAGATCAGTTACTCTCTATGGCAAAAGTGGAGACAAAGGGTACGGGTAACACTGTAAGCGATTATCTTGATGATATAGTCGAGGCTGGTAGTGTCAATGTCACTAAGATGAACAAGCTTAAAAATGCTATTCAAAATAATACATTCAGTGTAGATGAGCTTTCTGAAATTAGTAAAAAAATGTCCGAATTAGGCATTACTAAAGAATATGATGAAGTGTTAATTAAAATAGATTTTGGTAAGTATCTTAGAGGACTAATAGGTGCCCCACCTACTGCTATGATAGATCCACATGCACATCATATTCTATTTAAAAAAGGTCTTGGCCAAAAGCAACAAGAACTTGTTCGAGAAGGACAAGCAATATTAAAAAAATATGGAATAGAACCGATAATTGGTGAAGAAAATCTTGTTTGGGCACCAAATAGAATTGCAGGCCAACACAGTATAGAACGTCTTCAACATATTGTTGATAAGTTGAAAGAAGTAGATAGTTTTGGTGGAACTCGAGAAAAAATTGTTGAAATGCTTAAGCTACTAGGAGAAGAAGCAGCATCGATGAAATGAAGATATTTTAGGAGGATTCTATGGATAATAAGGAAAAGGCAATAAAAATCTATGATTTAATTAAGAATGGTGATATAGAACAAGCGAAAGAGATAATTATTACTGATAATAGTTTGCTTGATTTTGTAACACCATTTGGAACATGGCTACATGTTGCAGCTAGAGGTGGTAAACTTGATATGATAAAATTTCTAGTTGAATCTGGTATGGATATTAACATAAATGAAGGTGTACCAAAGTCAGCGCCTATTGCACATGCAGCTAGTGAGGGTGAGTTTAGTATTGTAGAGTACTTATTTGATAATGGTGCAATATTAGATGTTAGTGACCCAAATAGAAATCCACTATTCTCGGCGATTTATGGTGGGCACCTTGATATTGTAAAGTATCTTGTTCAGAATGGGATTGATATTACGGTTAAGTATACAGGGGATACAATGAAAGATATGGGAGCTTATGAATTTGCTGTTGAAAGAGGGCAAATAGAAATTGCTGAATATTTAAAACAGAAGATGGATGAAAAAGAATAAAAAGTGTTACAGGGAATAAGTCGAAAAATTACGAAATTAAACAGGCTCGTTGGTTTAAAGCTAGAAATAGTAATGAAATATTTTATCTAGCTAACTATAAAGCACCTGATTGCCTATTAGGTAACAGGTGTTTTTTGTTTTTTATGAGATATTTATAGCTTTGGATAACATGAATGATGCTTTACTGAAATTCATAGCTCATGAAGGTGGTACCATCATGGAGTATTGTTTTAATACATAGTTAGTATGTAGAGTACAATAATTAGGTGAGATGACATTTTATTGAGCGATAACTATAATGACATGGAATGGACATAAAACTAGTCAAGACATATAAAAGAGGTCATATTGCTACTATAATGCAATAAAACTTATAAATTTAAAGAAACATAGAAAATATATGAACTTAAAGCACTTGTCTATTACAGGTGACAAGTGTTTTTTTGCAATTTAGCATAAACAAATTGAAAAATGTGATTATTTAATTAGTGTAATAAGTGTTAAATTTTACATCTGTGAAGTTAGGGTAGGGTGCTCAAGCCGCATAGGTGAAAAAACAAAGGGCTGGAACAACACACTTATTTTGGATTTGATCATGGTTAAAAAACTTTCAATCTATTCTACAAAAAAGCGAGATGGGGATCTACGGTTTAGTCTCGGCTAACGGACTAAGCTAAGATACTACATGGACTAAAAGAAAATGGAGAAAGTTTTAGGAATGATCCAGTATTAAAAGCCCAATACGACAATTTTCGATTAAGGTATTGGAAATGGAGAGCAAAGCAATTTGAAATAGAAAATAAATGAGGTGATACAATGGGCTTTGTGACGGTTGAGAAATTTATTAAGAAATATGAGGAGGATGATGATTTCACTGGTGGTATAAGCGAAGAAAAAATTAACGACATTGAGGAGCAACTTCATGTATTGCTACCTGAGAGTTACAAGTGGTTTTTAAGAAAATACGGATCAGGCGGTATATTTGGTATAAATATTCTAGGTCATGGTTTAGTAAGTGCAACAGTAGTAGAAACCACTAATGATTATAAAAAGTATTATGGATTAGAAGATGGAATTGTAGTAATCATTCATGTAGATGCCTTTGCATATTGTTTAGATACAAATAAGATGAATAACGGCGAATGTCCAGTTATATCATGGGATATGGATAGCGGTAGCTATGATTCCCAAGAAGCTAATAATTTTTTAGAATTCCTTTGGGAGTATTTAAATGAAAAAAAGGAAAACTGGGAAGAAGATGAAGAAGATTGGTGAAACGAGGTAACCTGCCGAGGAGTTCAATCCTTTTGGTGGGTTGTTTTTTTGGGGGGTATTATGATGGGGTGCCAATTACTCGCAGTCATAAAAGAGTAATACACAGATAAAAGCAAAGATTTAGTTTAAACTTAACTGGACTAAAAGGGATAATGAGTATTTGATTAAAGGGGAAGTTCCTAGCCAATATATTAAGGTTTCGCCTAAGGAGTGAGAATTTTGAAACTATACTTTTTAAACGAGTTTTTAGGAGATATACGCAATATTAGTGTTGAAGGAATGTGGATTAATGCTCGGATTACCCCTTCGAAAAATATAGAAAAATTTAACGATTTTTTTGCAGCGATTGTTGATGAGGAAAATGATTTTGAAGAAACTAATTATAACGAAGAATGGTTAGATGATAGCAATTGGTATATTATTGATAATGAAAATAGGAAAAAGGGTATATACATACCTGCAGTTTATCCTGATAAAGAAATTAACTGGAGGTGGAGATGATTTATAGATAGACAGCATGAATTATATTTAGAGATTATAAAAAACCTTGAGTGGCTATACGCCTTTCAAGGTTTTCATTTTTTGTGGGCTACCTAGTGCCGAATGAATCACTGTTTATTTACAGAATAGAGATAACGCTTTTAATCTTTATATGATGTTTTAACAGATTTTTTAGTACGTACAACATTTTTTAACTGAAGAATAAAAAGAAGTATTAGTAATTAATTACATTTAGTTAACTATAAAGCACTTGATTGTCAAATAGACAACAAGTGTTTTTTTGTGAGTAATTTATACTTTGGACGACATAAAAAGTGCTTCGTGAAATTCATAACTCATGATGGTTGTACCATCAAGGCATATTGTTTTAATACAGTGTCTGTGAGAAAAGCATGATAAATAGGCGAGATGACATTTTATATGGGAAGAGGGCTTATGACATGGCATAGATAACAAACAAATGAAATCCTATAAACTCGTGGCGCCTTCCATATTGGGCACAAAAGGCGTTGGCTCTGTAACGAAGACAGGAATGGTGTCAACAAAAGCCACTGTCAAAACAGGTGTAGATAAGACCGAGACCGTGATAAAAGAAACCCTTTTCTCTAGATTATTGCCATATGCCCCACACCACCAAATGACATTAGCGGGTGTAAATCATGTGCCGTATAATACAGTGAATAGTATAGGGTTGAGAGATCAGTTACTGTCTATGGCAAAAGTGGAGACAGGGGTTAGTGGTAAGGATACGGGTAACACTGTAAGCGATTATCTTGATGATATTGTGGAAGCTCTTGAAGAATTAGGTGAATTAGCGAGTAGAAGATAATTGAAGTTAAGGAGGATATGGTTTGGATAAAAAGAGTGTAAACAAAGCAATAAGGAATGCAATTAAACTTGGTGATATTAAAGAGGTAAAACAATTAATAGGTAGTGATAAAGAAATTTTGGACACAATGACTGCATTTGGTACATGGTTACATGTAGCTGCAAAGAAAGGATGTTTTGAAATAGTTCAGTATTTAATTGATGAAGGTATAGATATTGATGCTAGAGGTGGTACATTTGATGCTTCTGCATTAAATTTGGCAGCAGGAGCGGGGCATTTGGAGATAGTAAAGTATTTAATAGAGGCTGGCGCAGAATTAGATGTGAGTTTAGCAAAAAGGAATCCATTATTTGGAGCGATTTATGGTGGTCATAAAGAAGTAGTGGAGTTTCTAGTTGAAAAAGGTATAGATATTTCAATCAGATATACTGGAGAGAGTATTAAGGATATGGATGCATATGAATATGCTAGAGAATTTGGACAAACAGAAATTGCTGAATATCTAAAGATGAAGATGGATAAAAAGAATAAGTAAGAGAGATTGATATTGTTTTTACTAATTATGAATGACACATAAAGCATATGTGAAGTGTACAATTTGTCAATTCAAACGGTGTTCATGGAGGTTTAGGCCCAACTAAAGCATATAATGAATTGTTAGCATTAATAGATACTTCTAGTGACTATAATATATTTGTGAGACGACTTAATAATTGGGCTAATTATAGACTAGAGGGTGGGGTTTCATCTTTACCGGAGGGTCTTAGATTAAAGTAGGAGGATACTATAGTGGAAAAACAAGGATGGGTTTCTATTTGGTTAGGTAATATTAAAGAAGAGGACTCTATAGGAGAGTATGTAGATTTAACGTATGATGAGGATGGCGAGTCTGTACCTTCCAAATTTTTCATCGATTTTAATATTGATATGGATGAAACAGATGAGGATACTATAGAAAAAGCGGTCTATAAGAATAGTAGTAGTGATATTTCCACATTATTAGATGGGTGTTCGTATGAAGAAATTATAATCCCAAAAATTAAGAAAAGTATTGACTTAAAAAAATCATATAATGCAGTAATTCTGATATATAACTTTGAGTATAACAATGAAATTACCTCAACTGATGCTTTTGACTTTATTACTTCTACAAATTATGAGTAAGAAAACAATTACAAGCATGGAGAATTGAATGAAAATAATAGAAGTCCAGTTTACTATTATGATATTCAAATTGCGACTTCTCTTGAAGAATTTTTAAGAAAGATAGAAGAAAATGATAAATATTATTTGGAGTTACTAGCTGATTAAAGAACGATAATAAAACTCATACCTTTGTTTTTTTTATGAGATATTTATGTTTTGGATAACTTGTATCTAAAAATATATATTCCTTAAGTTGGGATATTTTTTATAAGGATATTAATCAAAACAGAAGAAGATAAGTTACCGGCCTTTGTAGAGTGATTCAAAACTGAACAGTACAAAAGAGCCTTTGAACTAAAGGAGAGAAATAGAATGGTTCGAATTATAAGGGATTTAATAGGTGTACTAGGGTTAATGTGTTTATTTGGCTTTATTCTAATGTTGTTTAATGGAAGGTATTCAGATACTACCGATATGTTTATTTGCGCTTTAGTCATTCTGTTCATAGCATTCCTATTAACAAGGTATATCGAGAAAAGAGCTTATAATATACATCAAAAGGATTATGAGATTGTCATTATTTCAAATGAATGGATGGATTCTAATCAATTTGATGGCGAACAAGAGTCGAATGTGCAGCCTTTTGAAAACGAAGTGATTACATTTTTTGATACAGGGAAAGTATCAGCGACCTTTGCATACACTCTTGCAGATTGGAACGAGAGGAAAGAAGTAGTTCATATTTCTCAAGATCCAACATTCTTAGTGATTTCAGGTAATGGGAGTGCCAGTACGAAGAAGGCTATGCGACAACCATTTGTTGTCACATCCAATTCAGCGGAAGTTTTGCAATTTCTAGAAAGTCATAAATAACCATTTGGATATACTTCCTTTTTCCATACTGGTTACGCCCTTTTTAGAGTACTAGTATCAGTGTGTTCAAGTTTGGAAGATTACTTATAGTTACTCTGAAGTTTTTGCGCCAGAACCGTCTTAATATGGTAAAATTTAATATATTTATAATTTTAGGGGATATATGTTAATAGAACCTATAGAATGTTCTATTAAAAGAAACCTTAACCTTAATTGAAAAACAAGCCATTCAAAATGTATTGGCGGTTACATATGAAAAAAATAGAAATATGCAAAGCAATCGTCTTAGAAGGAAAAGACCTAGGGAGGAAAGTAAAAAAATGATTAACAATATTGCCATTATTGGTTCGGGTGTAATGGGGAGCAGCATTGCCCAATCTTTTGCAGCTAGTGGTTATTCTGTCACGATAAATGATTTAAATGAAGAGTTGTTACAAAAATCAAAAAATCGGATTTCGGAAAATTTGTCACTGACTGTGGAAGAAGTAGGACTAGATGAGGAACAAAAGCAATCTGATTTAGCGAATATTTACTATACTACAGATTTAGAAGAAGCTGTTAAGGAAGCTGATTTTATCATTGAAGCTATTCCGGAAGTCATTGAGTGGAAGTGGGAGCTTTATGAAAAATTGGAACGAATAATGAATGCGGATGCCATCGTGGCTTCCAATACATCCACGTTTCCAATCTCACGTTTAATGGAAAAGGCTTCTTTTCCAGATCGGATGATAATTACGCATTTCTTTAATCCTGGCCATTTAGTCCCGTTAGTTGAAATTGTGAAGCATCCTCAAACAAAAGAGACGGTTGTTGATGCGACACTGGATCTTATTCGCAGGATTGGGAAATCGCCAATTCTTCTAAAGAAAGAAATTCCTGGATTTATTGCTAATCGTTTGCAGACAGCCTTAATGCGCGAAGCATTTTATTTGTTAAAAGAAGATGTAGCCAGTGCACGGGATATTGATACAGCAATAACGGCTGGACCAGGGTTTCGTTGGGCGTTTACAGGGCCGATTGAAATTGCAGACTTTGGCGGACTGGATACGTGGCAGCGAGTGTTTGAAAATGTAGCTCCTGATTTAGATCAAAGTGTGGAAGCCCCTGAAATCATTCGAGAGTTGGTTGAGCAAGGAAAGCTAGGAACAAAATCAGGGGAAGGCATTTATCAATATGACGATATGCTCGTTTCCCAAAAGCTTAATGAAAGAGACCGCAATTTTATTAAACTGGGAAAAATGAAAGCTTGAAGTCATTCTACAACCGACTAGAGCATAAAGTTTAAAAGAAATGATAAAGTGAAACTTCCATCAGTGGGGTCTTATTGCTTGTTAAGAGTTGGATAAATCTGATGGCGTGTATGAATTGAAAAGAAAATATATTTCTTGTTGCAAAAGACCTGTCTCAATAAAATTTCAAGACAGGTCTTTCTGTACGTTATGGAATATTTTTTATAACAGAATGTAAAAGTATTGACAATACGAATTGATGTATGTTAAATTTATCTCAGGTTAGAGATAATTGATTTCATAATAATTTATTTAAAAATGATGGAATGTACAGCTTTTAAATTTTTTTAAATATATATCTCAGTTTCGAGATAAAACAAATGGGAGGAATTTTAAAATGGCAAAATGGACAGTAGACCAATCACACTCAAGCGTAGGGTTTGAAGTAAAACATATGATGGTATCAAAAGTAAAAGGACAATTCGATTCTTATACAGCAGACGTAGAAGCTGCAGATTTAGCAGATTTAACTACAGCTTCAATTGCATTCAAATTTGACGTTGCAAGCATCAACACACGCAGCGAAGATCGTGATAACCACTTAAAATCAGCAGACTTTTTTGATGTAGAAACATATCCAACAATTGATTTTAAATCAACAAACATTACAAAAGCTGGAGATGATTACAAAGTAACTGGTGACTTAACTATTAAAGGTGTAACAAAACCAGTAACTTTTGATGTTGAATTTGGTGGTAAAGGTACGAACCCATGGGGTGTAGAAGTGTACGGATTTGAAGCAACAGCTAAAATTAACCGTGAAGAGTTCGATCTTACTTGGAATGCAGCACTTGAAACAGGTGGCGTACTTGTAGGGAAAGACATTAGAATCAAAGTTGAATTAGAAATCAACCCAGCAGCATAATTTTAGGCTATAAAATATTATGCTAATAATAAACCAATTCGTACATTTTTCATTAGTGTCCGAATTGGTTTATTAAAACAAATTGGTTACAGAACAACAAGAAGTTAATTTTTATGTATATATCTTGAATTCGAGATATTTGTAAAACGGAGGAATAAAGATGAACGAATTAAAAGGACTTCATCACGTAACAGCAATTACAAGCAGTGCAGAAAGGATTTATGAATTTTTTACTTATGTATTAGGTATGCGTTTAGTAAAGAAAACGGTGAACCAAGATGATATCAAAACATATCACTTATATTTCACAGATGATGTTGGTAGTCCAGGAACAGATATGACATTCTTCGATTTTCCTGGCATTCCGAAAGGGGTACATGGCACGAACGAAATTTCAAAAACGTCTTTCCGTGTACCAACTGATGCAGCATTAGATTATTGGGTAAAACGTTTTGATAAATACGAAGTAAAACATACAGGCATTAAAGAGCAATTTGGTAAGAAGACATTATCTTTTGTTGATTTTGATGATCAACAGTATCAACTCATTTCAGATGAACATAATCAAGGTGTCGCTTCTGGAACACCATGGCAAAAAGGACCGATTCCGTTAGAATATGCGATTACAGGGTTAGGACCAATTTTCGTTCGTACCTCTTATTATGATTATTTTAAAGAAGTGCTGGAGAAAGTGTTCTTCATGAGAGAAGTTGCCGGGGAAGGTTCCTTCCACTTATTTGAGATGGGTGAAGGCGGAAACGGTGCACAAGTAATCGTCGAATATAATACAATTCTTCCGCAAGCTCGACAAGGCTTTGGTACAGTTCATCATACAGCATTCCGAGTGGATGAACGTACAGATTTAGATGCATGGCAACAACGTTTACATGAATTCCAATTACGAAACTCAGGTTATGTAGAGCGTTATTATTTTGGATCTTTATATACAAATGTTGCCCCTTCCATCTTATTTGAATTGGCAACGGATGGTCCTGGATTTATGGAGGATGAACGATACGAAACACTTGGTGAAAAATTATCTTTACCGCCATTCTTTGAACCAAAACGTGAACAAATCGAAAAAATAGTGAGACCAATTGATACTGTACGAAGTACGCTGACGATTGAAAAAGAATACTTGTAAGGGGGTGAAACAATAAAATGGGATTTTTAAATAAATTATTTGGAGCTGGACAAAAGGAGGAAGAAACAATGACAAAATTAAACATTGGTATTATTTTAGGATCTACACGTGAAGGGCGCGTAAGTCCACAAGTTGGTGCATGGGTAAAAGAATTAGCAGACAAACGCGGTGACGCAAACTACACAATTATCGATATCGCAGATTACAAATTACCATTACTAGGTGAAGAAGGCGGAGATACTTCAGGCGCAGCAGCATGGTCTGAAATTATCGCAGCTCAAGACGGCTTCGTATTTATCGTTCAAGAATATAACCACTCAATTACAGGGGCACTTAAAAATGCATTAGATTATTTACGTGAAGAGTGGAACAACAAAGCGGCTGGCATTGTATCTTACGGTTCGGTAGGCGGTGCTCGTGCGGCAGAACACTTACGTGGTATTTTAGGTGAATTGTTAGTTGCAGATGTTCGCGTACATCCAGCATTATCTTTATTCACTGATTTTGAAAACGGTACTGACTTTAAACCAAAAGCAGTTCAAGAAGATTCAGTAAATCAAATGTTAGATCAATTAATTCCTTGGTCAAAAGCATTATTTACAATTCGCTAATTATACAGAAGTAAATCACTGCAAATTACAACATGTGCCATGCACATGTTGTAATTAAAAAATGAATATGAAGTTTGAGCAAATCGTTATCAAGCAAATGGAAGCAAGTTACTTTCAGTAGGTCGATTAATTTTTCAAAAGGATTCAAAAGATGTAGCAAATGTTGCTTAGCAATGAATATAGACTTCAAATGACGAAGATAATAGGTCGTGTATTGAAATGGGCTTTTAGGAGGAATAATTATTATGACGAAAGATTTTTACACTGCATTGAAAGAAAGACGTTCTTACTATGGAATCAATAAAGAGATACAAGTATCTGATGAAAGAATCAAAGAAATTGTTGAATTTGCTGTAAAATATACTCCATCTGCTTTCAACTCCCAAACTGCACGTCTTGTTGTATTAACAGGAGAAGCGCATGATAAATTATGGGACATTACAACTGAAACGTTAAGAAAAGTAGTCGGAGAAGCCGATTTCACAGCTACTCAGCAAAAAATGGATTCCTTTAAAGCTGGATACGGAACAGTATTATTCTTTGAAGATGAAGCAGTAGTTAAATCTCTTCAAGAACAATTCGCTACATACGCTGACAATTTCCCAATCTGGTCAAACCAAGCATCAGGTATGCACCAATTAGTTGTATGGACAGCATTGGAAGCAGAAGGATTAGGAGCTTCTTTACAACATTATAATCCGCTAATTGATGAAGAAGTGAAAAAGGAATGGAATATCCCTGGGGAATATAAATTAATTGCCCAAATGCCATTTGGTAATCCAACTTCTCCAGCGGGTGAAAAAGAATTCCAACCGCTTGAAGATCGTGTTAAATTCTATAAATAATATGAACAGGAAGAGAAATGCCTAATAATCTCCCCCTTAGATGTAAAAGTCTCGTGAGGATTTCAAGGTCGCTGAAAAACTGACGGTTATTTTTCATTTCAATAAAATAACTCATCAAAAAAGATGACTCATATTCGTTTTTGAATATTGAGTCATCTTTTTATCTGGTATAATTTAGAACACCCTGGGTTTCTTAACTTAATTGTTAAACAGTATTGCTAGTAGGTTATTTTACGGCGCTGGCAAAAGTTCAATATGTATAAAAAATGGCGGGAAATCAACATTAGTTTTTCGCCATTCTTTTCTTTGTTCATGCATGATTATATAAACTTTGATGGATGAGATAAGGGTTGTTTTCAAGGATATGATTGAATTATTTTAATCATATAAATTATGTGTGTATGATATAGGAACGATGATTATCAGTAGACACTTCATCTAAAGTAAAGTCGCATTTCTTCTATAACTCATCGTTTTGCTCTGTGCTATTATTTTTGAGACATAGAAGAATAAATTCCGTAAATAGCTTTTGCTTCTGCAATAAATCTTCTGTTCCTTCATTCACGCACCAGTTGAAAATAACTCCCCTTATTGTTACTAAGACAAATTCAAATAGTTCATTAGCTGATTTATCTGTGCGGAATTCTGAACTTTTTTGACCAGCTTCAATAATATTAAGAAGGTTTTTCATTAAAGGTCGATCTTCCATTTGGAATAATCTGTTATCAGAGCGGAATATATGTTTGAGTATGTTATATCCTGTAGTATTAGCACTGTACTCGAAATATGATGTAATATAGGTTTCCAATTTCGTCGTATAGTTGTGGAATTTTTTTCCGCTTAGTGATTCGTTGTAATGTTTATCTGCTTGGCTATAGATTTCTAATAATATATCATCTTTTCCTTTGTAATGATGATAGAAAGCTCCAATGGAGACATCTGCACTCTTACAAATATCAGAAATAGAAACGTTTTCATATTCTTTTTCTGAAATGAGCTTGTATGCAGTTTGAAAAATACGTGATTTAGTTTCAACTGCTTTAATGTCACGACTTGTTAATTTTGATTTAGACATTTTATTCTCCTCATGTCATTTAATTTCTATGTATTTTAATGTAACTGCTATGTAATAACTTATTTTGAGAAACATTTATAAGGCTATTATCATGTATTTTACTATTTAGTAAAACGATTGTAAAAGGACTGAAATTCTTGTTACAGACAAATGTACCAACACAATCCTGTAAGCATCAATTATAGACAGTAAAACCGTTTAGGGAATCAAGTCGTATAACTGATTTTAAATAAACCAAAGAATGCTTGATTCTAACTTAAAGCGGAATCGGGTATTTTTATTGGACAAGTGTTGAGAATGGTTATTTAAGAGAGGGACGCTAACAAACCCAAGTAATATCCCTAGTTTTAAAGAGTAGGATTTAAATCTACTTCGAAAACTTTTTATTTAAATAGTCTATTTATTAGCGAAAATATGTATGGAATACAATTGATTGTAATAATAAGTGAATCCTTTGTTTATATCCCAATTATACCAAAAAAAGGTTGACAGTTAAATGAAAACGCTTTAAATTATATTTAACAGAACGTATTCGGTGAATTGATTCTGTTGAAAATATTGTTGTATTGGTGAATGATCAAAACAGAAGGAGATTATAATCATGGTACAAAATCGTACAGTAATTGTTACCGGTGCAGCACAGGGCATTGGATATGCAATCGCAGAATCCTTTATTAACAATGGAGATTTTGTTGCTATCTTTGATTTAAATGAAGAAGCAGCTAAAAGCGGGGCTGAAAGATTAGGAAATGCAAAGGGCTATAAAGTAAACGTAGCAGACGAAGAAAGCGTAAAAATGGCTATTGAACAAGTCATTGCTGAACGTGGAACGGTCGACGTATTAGTTAACAATGCAGGAGTTCAACATATTTCTCCAATCGAAGACTTTCCGGTAGAAAAATGGGATCTTTTAATAGACGTTATGTTGAAAGGAACATTCTTAACAACAAAATACGTGATTCCTGCAATGAAAAAACAAAATAAAGGTCGTATTATCAATATTTCTTCGGCTCACGGCAGAATGCCTGATGCTTATAAATCTGCCTATTGTGCAGCGAAATATGGACAAGTTGGTTTCACTCAGGTGACAGCATTAGAAACTGCTAAATTTGGTATTACTTGCAATGCGATTATGCCTGGACCAGTACGTACAGAATTAATCGAAAAACAATTGCCAAAACTTGCAGAACAAGATGGAACTACTGTAGAAGAAGCTCTAAATCATCACATCCTAGGCAAACAATGGATGAAACGTCTTCTTGAACCTTCAGAAATAGGCGCTATAGCTGTATTCTTAGCTTCAGATGGCGCGGCAGCCATCACTGGTGAAGGAATCGGTGTTACAGGCGGTAGCTAAAAACATAAAACAGTTTTTTTAGACATAAAAGTCCGAATATTAAAAAAATAACTAATAAAAAGGCGGGATTATAATGGAAAAATTAATTATTACGGTAGCTACAACAGGAGATTTTGCAACGAAGGATCACACTCCTTATTTACCAACGACACCACAGGAAATTGCTGATTCTATTTATGAATCATGGCAAGCAGGTGCAGCGATTGCTCATATTCATGTTCGTGACGAAGACGGAATTCCGACTTTAGATTTAGATAAGTATCGTGAAGTAAGAAGACTATTAGAAGAAAAGAATTGTGATATTATTATCAACTTTACAACTGCTGGTGGAGAACTGAAAGATGTAACAAAAAGATTTCCAGTTGTTGAATTGCAACCTGAGATTGCTTCCTATGATGCAGGGTCTTTCAATATCGGACCAAATGTATTTATCCATACGCCTGCCATGCTAGAGCAATTAGCAGAGAAAATGTTGGAAAACAATGTGAAACCAGAACTTGAAGTGTTCGATGTTGGGATGATTCATAATGCCTTACGCGTCGCTAAAAAAGGACTAATTAAACCGCCTTACTTTTTCCAATTTGTATTAGGGGCACAAGGTGGAATTCCTGCTACACCTGAAACTCTAATGTTTATGAGAGATAGTATTCCAGAAGACGCTATCTGGTCGGCTATTGGAGCGAGTAAAGATCAGCTAATGATTAACACCATGACTATTCTACTTGGCGGACATGTTCGTGTAGGTATGGAAGATGCTGTGTATTTCCGCAAGGGGGAATTAGCAAAAACTAACGCTCAATTTGTAAAGAGAATTGTAGAATTAGCTGAAACACTAGGTCGCGAAGTGGCAACACCTGATGAGGCTAGAGAGATTCTAGGGTTAAAAGTAAAGAAGCCTGCAAATTCTTAAGGGATCACACTTGTTCTTGATTACGCCGTGTGCAAGTTTTGTTTAGGAAGAATGATAAGGGGGATTTCCATAAGATGAATTCAATAAGTCAATCCATTGAGCGTACAACAATTAAAAAGACAATGACACGCATACTACCATTTGTCTTGATATGTTATATCATTGCGTATTTAGACCGTGTGAATTTAGGGTTTGCTGCTTTAGAAATGAACGCAGACCTGGCACTATCCGCAGAAGTTTTTGGTTTATTGTCAGGTATTTTCTTTATTGGCTATTTCTTATTTGAAATACCAAGTAATTTGATTATGCACAAAGTCGGAGCGAAAGTCTGGATTGCCCGAATTATGATTACATGGGGTCTTATCACGATTCTCACAGCATTTGTGCAATCGGCTACACATTTGTATATTGTCCGTTTTTTAATGGGAATTGCTGAGGCAGGCTTCTTCCCAGGGATTATTTTATATTTTACTTATTGGTTCCGAAGCCAAGAAAGAGGGCGTGCTTCTGCAATTCTTACGTTGGCTTTACCAATTGGTACTATTATAGGGGCCCCCCTTTCAACTTGGATTATGGACAATATTGCATGGAATGGGATGGCGGGTTGGAGATGGATGTTTATTCTTGAAGGAATTCCGGCCATTATTTTGGGGGTTATCGTATTATTTTACTTAACGAATCGTCCGAAAGATGCTAAATGGTTAACAGATGAAGAAAAAAATTGGCTGGAAAATGAACTAGATAGAGAAAGACGTCAAAGCCTTGCGGTAAATAAAGCAACGAAATTAGACATGATTAAAGATTCAAAGGTATGGAAGTTAGCGTTTATTTACTTTGCGCATTATACATCGATGTACGGCCTTGGCTTTTGGCTTCCTAGCATCGTTAAATCATTTGCTGCTAGTTCTAGTAATATGGAAATTGGTTGGTTGACCATTATACCGGCACTAGTTGGGATTCCTTCTATGTTACTCTTCGCATGGAGTTCAGACAAAAGAAAGGAACATCGGAAACATTTGATTGGAAGTCTTCTTATTGCAGGAGTGTGTTTTATCCTGTCTGGTTTTGCAGATAGTGCAACGATGACCATTACCTTGATTGCCTTTGCGGCCATTGGACTGTACGGGTTTATAGGCACCTTTTTCTCCTTTATGACGCTATTTTTTACAGAATCGACTGCACCAGCCGGTATCGCAATGGTTAATGCATTTGCGAGTTTGGGGGGCTTTGTTGGCCCAATGATCTTTGGACAGTTAGCTATTTCAACCGGGATGTTCACGCTTGGTACGTTAATTATTCTTGGTGGTGCGGTTATTCTAACGTTGAAGAAAAAAGGATTAAGTGTTGTAAGTGAAAAAGAGGCTGAGGTAAAAACTATTTCTTAAATAATAGTTATGTAGAATTAACTAAAACACTAGATTGAGAAGCGGCAACGCGAAATGAAGCTAGAGAATTGATAGACATTTAAAATGTAAGAATATTACCAAATCTTAAATAGAGGAATTTTTACAGTAGAGATGATGACTTAAAGTATAGAGGAGATGTTGAAGAATGGTCGTAGAGTATTCATTTAGAGTAAGGTGGGGAGATACGGATGCTGCGGGAATTGTGTTTTATCCTAATTTTTACAAATGGATGGATGAAGCCACGCATGAGTTTTTAGCCGCTATCGGTTATCGAACTTCTACCTTATACGCTGAACAGCAAGTCAGTGTCCCGCTGCTTGAAGCAAATTGCCAGTTTAAGAGTCCGTTATTGTTTGAAGATAATGTGACCGTTCACAGTAAAGTCGTGGAATTGCACCAAAAAGTGTTCAAAATAAGCCATACGTTTTTTAAAGAGGAAAAAATCGTCGCGGAAGGGTATGAAGTTCGCGCTTGGACATCGTTTAAAGAAAAGCCAAAGGCTTGTCCAATTCCAAATGAAGTACGAGAAAAAATGATGCCTGAAAATGCTGAGATAGTGCAGGGTTAAAGCATACGTTGAAGCCATGTTAGAAGCAAGGTAAAGGTATTTTCAGATCGTATCATTTCTTTTATGATTACATTTTTATAAGATAAACAAAGGGAAGGGATGTCTAGCATTAATTTGTGGACATTCTTTTTAAAATAATAAATAGAATCTCAAGTTCTCATTAAGTTTAAATAGCTTTAATTGAAGAGAGTGGAATGACGCAGGAATAGTCTGTAAATTTTGTAAAACGTTTAACAGCTATTTTATGTAAGGAAGTCAATAAAAAGATCATGAGGTTTTCGCCTTTACCTAGAGCGGAATGATGCTCGTTGAAATACAGGGGAATGTAACTGTTGAGAAAGTACGAGAAAAAACGGAAGTGTAATTTTTAGGTTCTTCTGAACTGATAGTTGTAAACTAAGAGCAACTGGAAGAGATTATATTATGATAAGAACAGTTATTTTAGATGGTGCACGAACTCCATTTCGTAAGTTTGGAGTAGCACTATCGTCAATTTGATTTTGGAGGATAAGAGAATTGTTATAAAGAGAAGAGAATCTATTCCTAATATTAGGGAATAGCGATTCTCTTCTTTTTGATTTAGATAATTTTATATGAATCCGCATCTGTTAATTATCCAAAACCATACAATTACTTCCTGACCACTCCCACGGCTGAAGACAGTGGGGTTCTTTCTCGCAAACATTCCACTTGCAAACTTCCACAGGAAGGTGCAGGGGTGAAACTTGGGCGAGCAACTTTTGAGAGAAAAACAGTCTTTCAAAAGGGCAAGGTCGGTGCCACTACGCCATTCGACTGGCGATACTTGGTTCTTTCTTCGGTTTATCCTTTGGATGTTTCGTTTTTTGTCTGATTTCTTCAGACAAAAAGCGTTTGTACCAAATCGGTTGTTTGAATAGGACCGAATAAAGAGATTGGACTGCCATCGTATGTTTTTTACGGGCAATATTTTGTGCTCCGTTTACATCACGATGGATTTCTGTTTTATGAACAGAACAAATAAAGTGTCTTCCTTTCGCTTGATGTCGTCCGTTACAAAACGGACAATCTTGAGAGGTGTAGCTTTCTTCTGTTTCCTCTACTTTTATCCCCATCCATGCAGCTTTATAGGTGAGTTTTTGTTTCATTTTCCCTTGGTTCCACAACGACAGTTGTTGCCTTCTGACTTTACTCGTTTTTTGTTTCTTTTTCTCGTTCTTCTTTGTCCATTTTTCAATGCCTGATACATTGCCTATCACGAAATGTGTAACTTGTTCTTCGACTAAAAAAGAAACGACTTCTTTTGTAGTTTTATGTTCCAACTCTTTGAGTTGATTTTTACTAGTTTGACGAATGCGGTGTTTGGCTTGTTTATACTTTTTCCATTGATTAGAGCCTTTTTTACAACGAGACATCTTTTTACTTAACTCCGCCAATACTTTCGCTCGGAATTGAGAGATACTACGCATGGCTCGTCCTGAAACAAGAAGAGCCTTGTTTTCTGTCGCGACTGCCACGGCATGAATTTCTCCTAAATCAGCACCAGCCACTTTTTTATCAAACGATGATAGATCCCTTTCAGGGACTTGCACAGTATAACAAAACCAATAGGCACCGTCTCTCCATACAATTTCTGCGTAGTTACATTCGTCTAACGGTTCCTCCGAAAGATTAGGAAGAAGAATAGCCTCATTTTTCTTTGGGAATTTTTCGTTCCAATTCTTCTTTTTCTTTTTAGTCAACAATTCAGGAAGTGAAAATCCGTAGGATGCCTTTTTTATCGAGATGGTATCTTTGGTTATATCCATCGATGCTTTTTTTAATGGGATGCAATAATAGTATTTTCTTCTCCACGGATACTTCGCTTTTTTATCCGTTTTTCGAACAGATTGAATCTCTGTTTTACTTAACCACTTTTTACGAGAAACATAATAAGAAGTCGCTTCTCGAACGATATCATTCCATACAGAAGCTGCTTCTCTCTGCATCATTCTTAATTCTTCATATAGATATTGCTCATAGGGAATACGAAATGAATGTGTGACAAACATGTTTTTTCCTCCTCTCTTGTTTTCTATACAACCATTTTACAAGAACACCAGTTCTTATTACAAGAAATACACCCACAACACGAAAAAATCGAACCATTAACGTGTCACGAGACACGCCTGGTTCGACCTCTCTATCATCCCACCTCTAAAGAAGTGGGCTTTCTCGTTCGGGAAATCTGTAAATGGGCAACGAGTTCTGAGTAATTTCTTTTATGGATAGTTGCAAAATTTGCGAGTATTTATTGTTTTAAATGGAATATTAAAGAGCAGAATAGGTGTTTTGTAAAGGGAACGATTAAAGTTGGGAACAAAGGATTTAATGTATTTAAAACTTTTTTAATACTGTAATAACCAATTGTTTTGGAAGAACAGAACCAATTAAGAGGTGGATAATGGCTTGGATAAAAGTAGCTAATACGGATGATGTTAAACAGGTTGGCGACATGAAGGAGATTAATGTAAGCGAACAAAGTCTAGTTCTATTTAAGATAGAGGAAGGTCATTTTGTTACTTCTAATCTTTGTACGCATAGAAAACAGTATTTAACAGATGGTTCAGTAGATGGAAGTGCAGTGAATTGTCCAAGGCATGGCGGAAAATTTGATATCAAAACAGGGGAGCCATTGGCTGGTCCATGTTATACAGCTTTAGAGACTTACCCTGTTGATATTCGAGATGACGAAGTGTGGATTAATATATAAAACTAGGTGGAGGTAATCGTAACGATGGATAAACAAATTTGGTTCAAAGATTTACATGATTTAGATCTTGAAGATTTAGTTCAATTAAAATGGAACATTCGTCAGGGATTCTTCCCTGATGCAGACTGGCACCAAAAGCCAACTTCTCAGAATCCTGAAGGTATTACTATGGACGAATGGTTGAGCACTCTTGAGGAGGAATTTGTCAGACTAGGTATTTAGTTTTAATAAGAGATTGATGAAGATGAAAAGGATAAAGATAAAAGCAGTGTAATTTCGAATTGTGAAATCCACTGCTTTTACATCCATTTACCTTCTAGTTATCTATGTTTTTCCTCAACTATTTAATCCCAAGCATTCTCTTTTTCCTCATTTTATCTAGGTTCTCCTTTTTATATTTTTTGTAAAGACAAATCAAATACCAAAAAACGTATTCGGTTACATCTGAATTCCGTAGGAATATATGCTTTCTTATTTCACGTTCTTCATCAAATAGCTTGTATTGTTCTTCTAATCTTAAAATATCGCTTTCTAATTGTTTTGGTTGATCCTGAAATGACTTTTCTATCATCTCATTAGAAATAGCCGTTCGCATGAGAAGCGACATATTTTGAAAAACAGTATGAACTTTCTCTATATAATGTTTCTTGTAATTCGATGGGAGAATGAAAATATTCACTAATAGGGCGGACGTTATACCAATTAAAATAATTCCAAAGCGATACAGAGCATAGATTAAATCCTCATTTCCGTGTGCACTCATAATTGCGAGTACGGTAACTAATGTAAGTGAATTGGTCTCCTCCATTTTTAATTTTAAACTTATTAAAATGACAATAATCATAACAAGACCCATGGCAAACAGATCATTTCCGAGAAAGTGCAAAGCGATTAATGCAATAATGGCACCTAAGGTATTAGTTTGTACTTGATTCTAGATATGTTTCCATGTTCGGTAAATCGACGGTTGGATAGTAAAAATAGCAGCTATTCCAGCAAACACCGCTGATTCAAGATTAAATAAAGAACAAATATATAAAGCGAGTGTAACAGCAATTCCTGTTTTAATAACTCGTGGGTCTAACTTCACAATGCTCAAATCCTCCGTTTCAGACGAAAGTCTAATTCAAATCTTCTTGACTTTATAAATTGTCATTTCCAATATACGTCTTAACATCAATTTTTTTATTAATTTTGGATTAATATTTCCTTTTTTGGTAATGTGTGTTTTTAATGGATACGAAATAGAAGAAATAGATGTAGCTCAAATGAAAAAGACTGTCCCTAATAGTCATCGAATAGTGATGGCATAAAGGTTCAGTCTTTTTTTTGTTTTCTTTTTTGATATTGGCTTATTTTCCAATATAAACACAGATAACTTCATTTTTTGGGATAACTTCATTTTTTCAGGATAACTTAGAAATAAAATCTTAAACAAGAGAGGAGTACATGTATGAACATAAAATGGTCTTTATTAGTTATTTTCTTTGTCATAGTCACTGTACTGACTGGCTGTGACCCACTAATGGTTCTAGATCCTAAAGGACCTCAAGCCCAAACGCAAGCTAATGTGATTTGGATATCTATTGCAATAATGTCAGTTATTACTATTGTTGTTTGTGCATTTTTGGTTTTTGTGTTGGTAAAATATCGTGACTCTAAACTACCTAAAGATTATGAACCTCCTTACATTGAAGGGAATCACCTTGTTGAGTCAATTATTGTTGGGGTTCCAATTTTAATTGTCATTTTCTTCTCGGTAGTTACTATCATTTCCAACAATAAAGTAGAAGCCACTCCAGAGAAATACAAAGGGCAAGATCCATTAGTAATTTACGCTTCAACATCTGATTGGAAGTGGCATTTTAGTTATCCGGAGAATGGGATAGAAACTGTGAACTACCTGTATATTCCGACAAAACGACCACTTGAATTTAAACTGTATTCATTTGGGCCTATCACGGCTTTCTGGGTTCCGCAGCTAGGCGGCCAAAAATATGCCATGGCCGATATGGTAACTACATTGCATTTAGCTGCTGACGAAGAAGGTGAAATGATGGGGAGGAATGCAAACTTTAGTGGAAAAGGATTTGCGCAAAATATGTTTCATGTCGAAGCTATGTCACAAGCTGAGTTTGATGACTGGGTAAAGGAAGTTAAAGACACAGCAGAGCCTATTACGGAAGCAAAGTTTAATGAATTATTGAAACCTGGTTATACGGGACAATTAACGTTTACCGGAACACATTTAGGCTTTTCACCAGCTCCTGAACATCACCACGGTTCAAAAGATTCTAATGAAGATGTAAATGATGAATATATGGAGCATGATCATGAGTCAAGTAATGAATCAGCACACAATTATGAATAGTTTCTTGGCTTACCGCAAGAAAAATATGTTTAGAAAGGAAACACAAAAGTATGGGTTATTTCGCTAAATTTGCTGTACCTCATCCTAGTCCCGCAATTTATGCATCAATGATAGCCATTGGTGTGACAGTGTTTTTGGTTATTTTTGGTCTGACTTACTTTAAAAAATGGATCTACTTGTGGAGTGAATGGATAACAACTGTCGATCATAAAAAAATTGGTACTATGTATCTAATATCTGCTTTGTTGATGTTATTTCGTGGTGGGGTAGATGCTCTGATGATGCGCACACAAACTGCCGTACCAGATAATAAATTATTAGATTCACAACACTATAATGAAGTTTTTTCAGCACATGGGGTTATTATGATTATCTTTATGGCCATGCCGTACATTATGGCTTTTATGAACATTGTAGTACCCTTACAGATTGGAGCTCGAGATGTAGCATTTCCACGTCTAAATGCTATCAGTTTTTGGTTGTTTTTTATGGGTGCGATGCTATTTAACATCTCCTTTGTAATTGGTGGTTCGCCTGATGCAGGGTGGTCATCCTATTTTCCGCTTGCAGATAATGAATTTAGCCCGAGTGTTGGGACGAACTATTATATGATTGCTATTCAGATAGCTGGAATAGGTACATTAATGACAGGGATTAACTTTATCACGACTATTCTTAGAATGAGAGCACCTGGTATGACATTAATGAGAATGCCAATGTTTACATGGTCTGCTTTCGTTACAAGTATTATTATCATTTTTGCCTTCCCTGTATTAACAATAGCGCTGCTTATGGGAACAATGGATCGTCTATTCGAAACCAAGTTTTTCGCAACGACTGATGGTGGTATGGATATGTTATGGGCGAACCTATTCTGGGTTTGGGGTCATCCTGAAGTATATATCCTAATACTTCCTGCATTCGGTATTTTCAGTGAGATTATCCCAACTTTTTCGCGACGCAACATATATGGCTACAAATCCATGGTTATCTCAATGGTTGTAATCTCTCTCTATTCATTTTTTGTTTGGACTCATCACTTTTTCACAATGGGCCAAACGGCATATGTTAATAGTATTTTCTCCATCACAACGATGGTTATTGCTATTCCAACCGGTATTAAGATTTTTAACTGGTTGTTCACGATGTGGAAAGGACGAATTAGGTTTACCGTGCCTATGCTTTATTCAATCGCTTTCATCCCACTTTTTACAATCGGTGGAGTGACTGGGGTTATGCTTGCGATGTCGGCAGCGGATTATCAATACCATAATACAATGTTTTTAGTAGCTCACTTCCATAATGTCATCATTCCAGGTGTAGCATTTGCCGTGCTTGCTGGCAGCACTTACTACTGGCCGAAAATTTTTGGTTTTATGTTAAATGAAAGGATTGGGAAATGGGCGTTTTGGTTTCAAACTATTGGTTTTTCCTTAGCTTTCTTCCCTATGTATATCACTGGTTTAGATGGACAAGCACGTCGGATGTATACGTATTCTGAAGCAACTGGATATGGACCATTAAATTTTGTTTCCTTTATAGGGGCGGCTTTTATGGCCATCAGCTTTGTATTAATCGTGTATACCATTTACTACAGCATTCGTCATGCTCCAAGACATGTTGGCGGTGATCCATGGGATGCACGTTCTCTTGAATGGGCTACTCATAATCCAGTACCTGAGTATAACTTTGCTATTATTCCGCAAGTGGATTCAAGGGAACCATTTTGGGATGCTAAATACAAAGGACATGAATTATTCAAAGGTGACTATAAGAAAATTCATATGCCTAATAATAGTGGCGTACCGTTTATCATGTCTGCTATCTTCTTTGTGTTTGGATTTGCGTTAGTATTCAGTATGTGGATTCTGGCAGTTATTTCGTTAATCGGTATCTTTGTTTGTATGGCCCATCGTTCATTTGAGATTGATCATGGACATTATATTTCTGTAGAAGAAATTAAAGAAACAGAAGTGAAAATGGGAGGTAATCATAAATGAAAGTAGATCACTCGCAGCCTCTTGAATATAGTACGGAACAAAATCGTTTGAATATTTTAGGCTTCTGGATTTTTCTTGGTGCTGAAATTATGCTCTTTGGAACACTTTTTACATCTTATTTCACATTAGTGGACCGTACAGGTGACGGTCCTACCGGGGTAGAAATTTTTGAAATCTTCCCCGTACTTATGGAAACTTTCTTGCTCTTAACAAGTAGCTTTGTCATTGGACTCGGCATTCATGCTATGCGACTTGGAAACAAGAAGGCTATGTTAACGTTCTTTGCCATTACCCTTCTCCTTGGACTAGGATTTTTAGGCTTTGAAATTGATGAGTTCATTGTTTATTATCACGAAGGAGCTACCCTGCAAACTAGTGCCTTTACATCGATGCTCTTTACAACATTAGGAACGCATGGGGCTCACGTTACACTAGGATTTTTCTGGGGATTATTTATTATCATCCAGGTGGCAAAGCGCGGGTTAACGCCTGAGACGGCCAATAAATCATTTATTTTCTCTCTTTACTGGCATTTCCTGGATGTTGTCTGGATTTTTATTTTTACCTTTATCTACTTGGAAGGGATGACACGAGTATGAGAGAATTATTTCCAGCCAAACAGGTATGGGGCTTTATATTGTCACTGGTCTTGACGGCAGCGGCCCTTCTAGTTTATTTCTTCAATATGTCGAGAACGATAGGCATGACGATTTTTATCGTGACAGCATTTATACAAGCATCTGTTCAACTCGTTGTGTTTATGCATGCTCGTGAAACAGATGATAGCAAATCTATTTTCGCGAATATATATTACGCCTTACTTATTGCCTTAGTGACGATTTTCGGTACACTATTATGTATGCTTTGGGGTTGGAAATACTGATCGGATGTATCGAAGGGGACCTCTATTTGCCACAGCGGGAAAAGAGAAGTTGGATTTTGAAAAATATAGTATGAAAGAAGCGTTCATTAAGTACAATTGTTACTTGATGAACGCTATTTGAGTTAGATTAAGGGTTCACTCTAAATTAAAACATTTCTATTATACAGGTTCGAAATAAATCTGCTGATGGTGATAATGTATGTCCATTTAACCAGGCGATGCCTATTTCCCTATGACAATATGGTTCAGAAATTGAAATTTGTTTAATCTTATCCGAGCTGATTCCATGAAATGCTGGAATAATGGTAACTCCAAGCCCAGATGAAACAAGACCCGCCAGAGTGGAAACGTCTTCTCCTTCAAATTTTATTCGCGGAGTAAATCCTGCTTTTTCACAAAAGTTGTTAATGACCCCTCTCATCCCTAGTCCTTTCTTAAAGCTAATAAAATTGTCATCGGATAATTCACTAAGAGCTACCGAAGACTTTGATGCGAACCGATGGTTGGCAGGTACATATAAGAATAGCTCCTCATCCATTAATGGATGCCATGTAATATTTGGATTATGCTCAAATGAACTAATCAGACATAAATCAACTTCTCTGTTGAGGAGCTGCTGAATGCTGCTTAATGTTTTGTTCTGATAGAGTTGAATTTCCACATGGGGATATTGCTTGTTAAAACTGCTGATTATTTCAGGCAAAATAGTTATGCCTAATGTTTGTAGAAAAGCAAGCGAAACGTTTCCTGTATAGGGATTCTTCAACTGATTAATCTCCTGGATGCCAATCGAAATCTCATTTAATCCACTTTCAACTCGTTTCAAGAAAAGTCGCCCAAACTTATTTAGCTGAACGGAACGTCCAGTCCTCTCAAAAAGTGTGACTCCAAGTTCTTCTTCTAATTTATGAATAGAACGGCTGAGGGCAGGTTGAGAAATTGCTAACAGCTCTGCCGATTTTCTAAAGTGTTCTGTTTTTGCGACTACACGAAAATATTCAAGTTGCTGCCACTCCATTTTATACGCTCTCTTTCTTATTGATAATGAAAAGGTATCATTTTCATAATTATAATGCAATAGACGTTATCCTTATTTAAGAAGTACACTGAATGTAGATAAAAATAAGGAGAGGTTTTTTATGCAATATATCGAATTTGGCACCCCTGCATATCGTCGGATCTTCCTTAGCATGCTGTTAGGAAGTACCGTTACTTTTGCGATTTTGTACAGTCCTCAACCGTTAATTCATATCTTTTCCAAACAATTTAATATATCGCCATCAACGTCAAGCTTAACGATTTCCTTTGCAACAGTCGCACTGGCAGTTAGCATGCTGTTTATTACAGTGTTTTCAAATGCTTGGGGTCGAAAGAAAATCATGGGGATATCTTTACTTTTCACATCACTAGTAGGCATTTTAGCTTCTTTCAGCCCCAATTTTGAAACTTTGATTTTTTTACGAATATTACAAGGAATTGCTATGGGTGGCTTTCCGGCTATCGCTATGACCTATTTAAGTGAGGAGGTTTCTCCAAAGCATATTGGGCGAATCATGGGTATTTATATAGGTGGTTCTGCTTTTGGCGGTTTTTTGGGGCGGATAATTGTCAGTACATTAACTGATTTTTTCTCATGGCATATAGCTCTTTTAGTTTTAGGGTTATTTAGTTTAATAGGCAGCTTGTTGTTCTGGATTTATTTGCCTGAATCCCAAAACTTCAGAAAGGCAAACCTTTCATTTGGTAACTGGGCAACAGGAATATCAAGCGGTTTAAAGAATAAAAGCTTATTTTGTATTTATGGAATAGGTTTTTTATTAATGGGTGTCTATGTATCCTTATTTAATTATATTGGTTTTCCCTTATCAAAACCCCCATATCATTTAAGTCAAACCGCGATTGGCTTTTTATTTATTTTTCAATTGACTGGATCATGGAGTTCGTATCTTTTTGGGAATCTTACAGAAAGATATTCACGTTCTCGTTTGGTGAGTGGGGCTATTGTCATGGCTTTGATTGGCTCTTTGATGACATTATCAAGTAATATCTTTCTTCTCATTATAGGACTCATCCTATTTGCATCCGGATTCTTTGCGGCTCATAGCATAGCAAGTGGCTGGATAGGCATCATTTCACACCCTCGTTCAAAAGCATATGCTTCATCTTTATACTTATTGTTCTATTATATTGGATCCAGTCTAATTGGTTGGTTTGGCGGAGTATTTTTAAGCTATTTTGGATGGAGTGGAGTTATTTTTATGATTTGCGGGCTATTAATCTTCACTAGCTTACTGGTAATTGTAATAAGTCAATCCCTTCGTTTATCACGGATGGAAGCGGTTCAAACGTCGTGAACAGTATGAAAACAAATCCAGAGCATACTTCTCTTAAAAATCAGCGTAAGGAACGTGCTTAATTGAAAGAAAGGAAGTGTCAAGCACAGTAAAAAGAATAAAGGGGAGGAGTAAAGTGGAACGTTAAAAAACATATATTCCTATACTAAGTAGGGATATATGTTTTTTAATTCTTCAATATTCAATAGTTAATCAAATAGCAGGGGAATCAGTCTATAGTCTAATAATTCCATTGGTATATTATAAGTGATTCTTTCAGACGTGTATTCAGAAGATGCTTTTATATTATCATTCATCCGTTGTTTAATCGAGTTTTTTAAAGTTATTTTAATTTTTTTATATATTGTTCAACTAGACGATTCAACCGCTCAATTTGAAACGCATAATTATAAATGGATGAGCCGATTACAGCGAGTTGGATTTTTTGTTTATGGTCTTCGTTATAAGAATAAATAACTTTTTCTAAAAAGGAAATTGTTTGCCCCATAATATCGCCTTCAAGTTGGGGTTCATCAATTTTTATTTTTCCATCGTACTTTAATAAAAAAAGTTCATGATACTTGATTAAATGTTCTAAGTGTTGGTCAAATAACAAATTTTCTTCTGTGCTTGGTTTACTTTGAAAATAAAAGGAGTCAATATTTTCTAATACAATAAATCCTTGGTGAAGGGATTTAAGCATTTGCTTGAACACGACAATTTCGCGTAAATTCATGTTATTTAATTTTGCCATTTTTTCACGTTCTTCATCAAATAGCTTATATTGGTCTTCTAACTTTAAAATATCATTTTCTAATTGCTTTAGTTGATCTTGGAACGATTTTTCTGTCATTTCATTGGAAATAGCCGTTCGCATGAGGAGTGACATATTTTGAAAAATAGTATGAACTTTCTCTATGTAATTTTTCTTGTAATTGGGTGGAAAAATAAAAATATTCACTAATAAAGCTGATGTCATTCCAATTAAAATAATTCCAAAGCGATGCAAAGCAAAGCTCAAATCCTCATTTCCGGGTGCACTCATGATTGCGAGTACGGTAACTAATGTAAGTGAAATGGTTTCCTCCATCTTTAATTTTAAACTTATTAAAATTACGATGATCATAACAAGACCCATGGCAAACGGATCATTCCCAAGAAAATGCAAAGCAATTAGTGCGATAATGGCACCGAGGGTATTTGTTTGCACTTGGTTCCAGATATGTTTCCATGTTCGGTAAATCGATGGTTGGATTGTAAAAATGGCAGCTATTCCAGCAAACACCGCTGATTCAAGGTTAAATAAAGAACAAACATATAAAGCAAGTGTAACAGCCATTCCTGTTTTAATAACTCGTGGGCCTAACTTCACAATGCTCAAATCCTCCATTTCAGACGCACTCTTTAATCTCAATGATATGGTTTCATAAATTATCCTTTCAAATATACGGTGTAACCTCGACTTTTTCAATTCCTTTTGATAATAAGATTAATATTTCTTTCTTTTTCATTTATTGAAATAACAGTTTGCATTAAATAGTTAAGTAGATGTAAAATAATGAGCGTTTTCCTTGTTTTTACAGGAAAGTTCAATCAATATAGTATTACAAATTATATTTTTCTAAAATATTAGTAAGCTTAAAGGGGAGACGGACAAAATGATAGAACTATCACGTAAAAAAATGATTATATATATGGCATGTCTCGTTCTAATATGGGGACTATGCTGGCCGATTTACAAGTTTACGCTTTCTTATACCCCACCTCTTTTATACGCTGGGATGCGCGCTCTTATCGGGGGAGTATTATTGTCTATTTTATGTTTTCCAAAAAGAAAAAGCATAAGATGGAGTGAAAATTGGCGTATCTATTGTGTTTCTGCGTTATTCAATACTGTACTCTTCTTTGGACTTCAAACAATTGGTTTAATGTATTTACCAGGAGGCTTGTTTTCAGTCATTGTGTATTTACAACCGGTGCTTATCGGGATTTTTGCATGGATTTGGTTGGGAGAAACAATGTCCGCTATAAAAGTTATCGGTCTTGTTATTGGTTTTCTAGGTGTAGGAGCTGTAAGTATAGGCGGAATTTCTGGACAAGTTTCACTTTTAGGTCTCGCATTAGCTATGATTACTGCTATTAGCTGGACTTTGGGTGTCATTTATGTGAAAAAAGTAAGTCCTAAGGTTGACTCCTTGTGGCTAGTAGCTCTACAGTCGGTATTGGGGGGAGTGGTGCTGACCGGTATGGGATTAGGGGTTGAAAGTTGGTCAGACATTGTTTGGAATAGCACCTATGTATTTGGATTAGTTTTTGGATCAACTTTAGGCATTCCTGTTGCTTATATTCTTTACTTTAAGTTATTAAATTCTGGTGAAACTAGCAAAGTAGCTTCCAGTACGTTTCTTGTACCACTTATCGCGGTATTATTCGGGACTTCATTTTTAGGAGAGCCCTTTACACTTTCCCTTTTTGTTGGACTTATTTTAATCGCCAGCAGCATTTATTTAGTGAATCGTCCGAAGAAAAGTGAACCAGAATATAAACATACAACTCTCCAGGAAAAAATATGATCTTGAATTACATACTGGTATAAGAGTAATAAACAGAGATGAGCAAAGGTTTAGTCAAAACGAGGCTAAACCTTTGCTTTTTATTAAATTCCATCATACTTTTGCATACCTACAATAAAAAACAACGTCTTCGTTTTCGTCGTTAGTGCTCTCGGCAGCGGCGGAAAGTTATCATACAGCTAAACTGCATTTTGGCACAACTGCCAACAAAGATTGTTTTACGTAATAGCAGCAGTATGGTTTTAGGGAGAATAAATTACTTCAGTCAACTTCCATCCCACATAAGGTTTACTTTTTTAAGTCAATTTTGTTTTATTGCCATCTTTTTGTCCTACGGTTCCAGCTGGAACACGGTTAGCTTCAGATGGCATACTTTTATTAGGCTCGCCACTTATAAGGTCACTAGTAATGTTCAGGTTGTTATTAGGGGATTTTTGTCCTTTCTGCATGAGAGTTCCTCCTTTCTAATGAAAACGTTTATATTATTCCGCTAATTGTGCAGCCTTAAACAAAAAAGTTATTCCATAACCTTAACATGTTCTATAAGGGGAAGGATAAATTGCCCAAGTTTACAATTAATTAAATAGGAAGCCTCGACGTTAAAAGCTCATAATAAAGATGATTACATGAAAAGGGTGGAATCTTATATGTCTTTAGAATGGTTTGACAGAGTGTGTAGCGAATTAGAGGATAGCCTCGATTCAATTTGTGATAAGTATGATGAAAATGGTGGAATGACGATAGAACGCGGGGCAAAGCATCCGAGAATCGAGTTTTTTATTGAAAATGAAGGTGTTGAAAGAGAATATTTTTGTACGCTTTTTTTCGACCCGCATAATGAAGAATTCTATATCGAATCTTTTGAACCAGACCTTGGTCAGGCTAGTAAGGTCGTGCTAGCTGACATAGAAGATATTATTGATGCCGTTCATGAAAGCTTCCATATGTATTTGGAAGACGATAGCGTAGAAGAGGTATTTGTAGATGGGGAAGAGCATTTCTACGAATCAGATGAGGATGAAGTAGCAGAACTGTTTGAGGAAATTGATGTAGAATGGGAAACTCCTGAGGTGACTGCTTATTTTCTAGAAGATGAAGTAGAGGTGACCTATCAGTTTGGAATTGTCCAAGAAACAGGAGATGGTGTACTAAAACGAATCAACCGTATTTGGACGGACGATGAAGAGATGTTAAAAGACGAAACAAACTTTATTTTTAGTAAGGAAGAAGCAAGCACAATTATAGCGATGATTGCTAGCCATATGGACTCATTAAGCACGATGGATTATCATGATTAAACTAGAAAAGGCTGCCCCAAAAAATTTATATGTTTGGGGCGGCTGTTTAGATATTTAGTAAATAATTTTTGAAAAGCATAATCTCAATCATGTCGAGCTAGAAATGTTATTTGCAATTTCATGAAGTAGCCTTTCTTTTTGATAATACATATTTTCCACCTGTATGTAGACACTATTTCTATCCCTATATTTGGAGGTTCTAATATGGAGAAAGAACATTTAGGTACATATTATGATGAATCGAATTTAAGCATGAAAAGAAAGGCTAATGATAAAAGGTTGGATATAAGTTCAACAGGATATGGATTAGAATCTGTTTCAAACGAAACAAAAAAAGATACATTACAGGAATCAAGAAATAGAACTTCTTCTAGAGAAGAATAAGTATGTTTAAGCATCTAAAAATTTCACGGAGAAGAAGGAGGTTTTGTAGTTGCAGGATATGACTATTTATGTGAAAGAAGCAGTAAATGAACAGCCTATTCAAACATTAGAAACAATTCTTGTACAAATGAATGGTATTGAAAGAGCTTTAGTAGACATCGAGGATGGGGAAGTAAAGATTACTTACAATGAAACTCAGATTAATCAGGAAAAAATCAAACAAAGGATTCAACAGCATGGATTACATCTTTCAGAATAAAAAAACTAGGTAGGTTCATATGGATCAAAACAGGGAGAATGTAGTGGAAGTTATAAATCCCCATTTGAAACTGCGTATAAAAAAAGAAGTGGAAGGCCTACAGTTCATTAAAAACTTTCGATCTGCCACTGCGGAAGAATGGTATGTTTTCCTGCCGGGATTTAAAGACTCGCAAACGGGTGGTGCAGCAGGAAAGGTGATTATCCATTATAACTTGTACGGCAATCGGGATGTATTTATCAATACAACGATTATTTTTGATGCTAGGGAATTATATGTTTCACAGCTGCATCCACTTGTTTATGCGCTTTCCGATGAAATCGTAAATCGTCTCGTGGGTTACGCTGATACGCTGCTTTCAGTCCATGCCGGAGAGAACTCTTATCAGGCAGAGTATAAAGCCTAATATAATTGATGCTTTTAAAGAGATAAGAGAGAATTTTGAGGAGTATGTGGATCTAGTCTACTAGCTCCTTTTTCTTTTTTATTTGAAGACATTTTATGAGAAAAAGAAAGTATATGTAATGTTATATAACAAAAAAATATTGTTGAAATGAAAAACCCGTGATAAAATAAAAATGTTCCGAAAATTGATACATAAATTCCGAATTTCGGGAAAGTGATTTAATGAAAGGGAATTATTAGGTTTTATAGTAATCAACACGCTTTATTATTTGAATTTTTAATAAATGGGAGGGGTAATCTATGAATACAGTTGATTTGAATTGTGATTTAGGAGAGAGTTTTGGAGCATATCAAATTGGGAACGATGAAGAAATTTTAGATTATGTAACTTCAGTGAATGTTGCTTGTGGATTTCATGCGGGTGATCCAACTGTTATGAGAAAAACGGTACAGCTTGCTTTAGAGAAACAGGTCAAAATTGGTGCTCATCCTGGTTTACAAGATTTAATGGGTTTTGGTCGACGAAATATAAATATTTCATCACAGGAGGCTTATGATATTGTCGTTTATCAAATTGGTGCTTTAAATGGTTTTTTGCAATCAGAAGGTGGTCGTATGCAGCATGTTAAGCCGCATGGTGCATTGTACAATATGGCGGCAAGAAACAAAGATTTGTCTATGGCCATTGCTGAAGCGGTCTATAAAGTAAATCCTGAACTCGTTTTATTTGGCTTATCGGGAAGTGAATTAGTACGAGCTGGACAAGCTATTGGATTACAAACGGCTAGTGAAGTGTTCGCAGATCGAACATATCAACAAGATGGTTCATTAACTTCTCGAAATGAAAAAAATGCATTGATAGAAAATGATGATGATGCTGTTGCACAAGTTATTCGAATGGTTAAGGAAGGGAAAGTCTTGTCACAGCAGGGGACCGATGTAACTTTAAAGGCCGATACGATTTGTATTCATGGCGATGGGGCACATGCCTTAAGTTTTGCACAACATGTGAAAAAGTCTCTAGAATTATCAGAAATTACAATTAAGTCTATTTTGAAATATTAACAATCATCAGAGAGGAAGATTCTATTGGAGCAAAGAAAACAAGCACCTTCACAACAAAATCCTTCTACTAAGCCAAAAATTAACTGGACTTTATTAATGGGCGCAGCATTTCTGATGGCAACATCAGCCATTGGTCCAGGTTTTTTAACTCAAACAACCGTTTTCACTCAAAGTCTTGCAGCAAGTTTTGGATTTGTTATTCTTGTTTCCATTATTCTTGATATTTTTGCTCAAACAAATGTATGGCGAATTATTGCTGTCTCTGAGAAAAGGGGACAAGATATTGCTAACATGGTTTTTCCTGGACTAGGTTATGTTCTTGCGGCGCTTATTGTAATAGGGGGACTTGCATTTAATATCGGGAATATAGCAGGAGCTGGACTTGGTCTAAATGCGCTGTTGGGAATCTCTCCAACAACTGGAGCCCTCATTAGTGCAGTCATTGCCATATTAATTTTCGTTGTAAAAGAAGCTGGAAAAGCGATGGATCGTTTTACACAAATTGCTGGTTTTGTCATGATTGGTTTGATGATATACGTTGCTTTTACAACAGCTCCTCCAGTTGGAGAAGCTGTTGTGAAAACGTTTACACCAGATAAAATTGATATTATTGCAATCGTTACATTAGTTGGTGGAACAGTAGGTGGCTATATTACATTTGCTGGCGGACACCGTTTGCTCGATGCTGGAGTAAAAGGTGTAGGGGCATTACCTGAAGTTACGAAAAGTTCGGTAGTTGGTATTTTAATTACTTCGGTCATGCGAATTGCTTTATTTTTAGCCGTTCTTGGTGTTGTAGCTAAAGGTTTGCCAATTGATCCAGACAATCCACCTGCATCGGTGTTTCAGCTTGCTGCTGGTAATATCGGTTATAAAATATTCGGGGTTATTATGTGGTCCGCAGCCATTACATCAGTAGTAGGTGCTGCATATACGTCGGTTTCTTTTGTTAGAACATTTAGTGAAAAAATAAATCAAAAAGCAAACTGGATTATTATTGGCTTTATCGTTGTTTCAACTCTTTCTTTCGTAGTAATTGGGAAGCCTGTCAAAGTACTAATTTTAGTAGGGGCTCTTAATGGATTGATTCTTCCAATTGCTCTTGGAACACTTTTAATTGCTGCATATAAGAAGAGCATTGTTGGAGATTATAAGCATCCACTATGGTTAACAATATCAGGTATATTTGTAGTAATAGTTATGGCATTAATGGGTGGTTATACAATCGTTACTCAATTACCGCTATTATTTAAATAAGACGATTAGATTGAATAAATAAGACTGGCAGTTTTTTTAGACTGCCAGTTACTTATAGGAGAGGGATAATATGATGAATCTTGCACAAGCAACGCCGGCCGAACTTCGTGCCCTAATTCGTGATAACCAATTGATTAGACCAACTGCAGGAATGGCAAATGGGTACGCTCAAGCGAACTTAGCTATTTTGAAAAAAGAGCATGCTTTTGATTTTTTACTATTTTGTCAGCGTAATGTGAAAGCTTGTCCTCTTCTTGACGTAACGGAAATTGGTTCTCCGATTCCTAAATTTGCTGCTCCATCTGGTGATATACGTAAAGATATTCCAAAGTATCGAATTTACAAGTATGGTGAATTAGTGGAGGAAGTAACGGATATTACAGATTATTGGGAAGAGGATATGGTGGGCTTTTTAATTGGCTGTAGTTTTACCTTTGAACATGCATTATTAAATAATGATATTTCCGTTCGACATATTGAAGAGAATTGTAATGTTCCTATGTATAAAACGAACATTTCATGCGTAGAAGCAGGAATATTCCATGGGAAAATGGTTGCGAGCATGAGACCAATTCTTCAAAAAGATGTTGTAAGAGCAGCGCAAGTTACTTCTCGTTTTCCGGCTGTTCATGGTGCGCCAATTCATATTGGAGATCCTAGTGCAATTGGTGTGGCTGACATACATCAGCCTGATTTTGGGGATGCAGTAACGGTTCGTGAAGGGGAAGTACCGGTGTTTTGGGCTTGTGGGGTTACTCCTCAATCAATCGCAATGGAAACAAAACCTGCGATTATGATTACTCATGCACCAGGACATATGTTTATTACAGATATTCGTGATGAAAAACTAGGGGTTTTATAACTAATTAGAAAGAGAGGAGCTCTATGTTGGGAAAGCTTTTGAATACAACTGGTTTTACATTATCTCCATTAGGCGATTCCGCAGTAGTCGTTACATTTGGGAACGAAATAAAATATGATATTCATAAAAAAATAAAAATATTTATGGAGTTACTAGAACATGAACCGTTTGTTGGATTTGTAGAATGTGTGCCTGCTTATACTAATTTAACTGTTTTTTATGACCCTCTTGTTGTTTTTAATGAACAAAAACATAACGAAGCTGGAATCTCTCCTTATGAGGTAGTTTGTTCAAATATTAAAAAGAAGTTACAGCAGATAGAGACGAATAAAAAGATGACCCATCGAACGGTGTCCATCCCAGTATGCTATGGAGGCGAGTATGGGCCGGATTTGGAATATGTAGCTCGCTATAATCATTTAACGACTGATGAAGTTATCCGTATTCATGCAAGCGGTGAGTATTTAGTTTATATGATTGGGTTTGCACCAGGATTTCCGTTTTTGGGAGGGTTATCAGAAAAGATTGCCACGCCTAGACGTTCTTCACCAAGAACAACGATACCAGCAGGAGCTGTTGGAATTGCTGGCATGCAAACGGGAGTTTATCCTATTTCAACGCCTGGTGGATGGCAATTAATTGGACAAACTCCGCAAACACTATTTTTACCAAACGAAAATCCCCCTAGTTTATTACAAGCAGGAGATATTGTGAAATTTTACCCAATTTCTTATGAAGAGTACAAAGAAATGAAGGAGGAGAGACGGTGAGCCTACGCGTTATCAAACCGGGATTATTAACAACGATTCAAGATCTTGGCAGAAAAGGGTTTCAAAAACACGGTGTGATTGTAAGCGGGGCAATGGATACATATTCCTTACGTATTGCAAATTTGTTAGTTGGTAATCAAGAGGGAGAAGCAGTCCTTGAAGTGACACTAATGGGTCCGACTTTTAAAGTAGAAGAAGACTGTGTAATCGCGATTACAGGCGGTGATTTATCACCTACTATTGATGACCGAACGGTTCCAATGTGGAGACCTATTTATGTGAAAAAGGGAGCTATTCTTCGATTTGGACGATGTAAATCCGGCTGCCGTGCTTATTTGTCTGTTGCGGGAGGATATGCTATTTCGGAAGTGCTGGGTAGTAAAAGCACGTATTTAAGAGGCCAAATGGGAGGCTATAAAGGAAGAGCTCTACAAGTAGATGATGTTGTTCCTTTTAATGGACATTCTACTATGCTAAAGCATGAGTGGACGGAAAGTTTTCTTGCTGCAAAGTGGTTTGTTCATGCAAAAGAGTTTTTGCCGAGTCGCATCCCAGTTATTCGTTTTCTTGCTGGAAGCCAGTACGAATATTTTACAAACTCAAGTAAACTTCAGTTTGTAGACAGTTTGTTTAAAGTTTCAAGTCAATCAGATCGTATGGGATATAGAATATCAGGTCCTGCATTGGAGCTACAGCATAAACGTGACATCTTGTCTGAAGCTGTATCAAATGGTTCTATTCAAGTCCCTCCAGATGGAAATCCTATCATTCTACTTGCTGATCGCCAAACTACGGGAGGGTATCCTAAAATTGCTCAAGTGATTACGACAGATTTATCATTAATCGGGCAGTTGAAACCTGGAGAATCTATTCAATTTTCACAAGTTACATTAAAAGAAGCCGAGCAGTTGTATATTCAAAAAGAACAGAAGTTAAAACAATTGAAGGTTGCGCTATCATTGGCTTTACAGTAAAAGAAAGTACTCCAGGAGTGCTTTCTTTTTTGTAGCGCGTCCAGCGTAGGTACAGTCTATAGGGTGAACAATTATTCTTGATCTAAGAAGAGTATATCTTGAATTTGTGCACTAAATTTTAATTCGTACTTGAGCTATATGTTTAATTTTATTAAAATAAAAAAAAAGGAAGTTTTTTCGTCCACTAGAGACTTTAATTCTTGGCTATTTTCATGCTTAAGAGTTAAAGTCTTTTATATTTAGAGGAAGGAATATGCAATAAGTTTTAGTTTTCGTGGAGATAAGCTCGGTAACATGATTAAAAATAAAGAAAATGGTCGTTTTGTAGGGAAAATAGTGGTTTATTATTAAATAGTTAGTCAAAATTTTTTGTTAAAATCATACTTTTTTTATATGTTTAATAAACTTTTGGGTAATGAATTTATAAAAGGAGTGATATGTGTGGGAAATGTTCTTAGGAAAGCCGTGGAAGATAGACGAAAAAAATTAATAGATAAACTGATTGCTTTTAAAATATATAAAAAAGGTGATAAACATCTTTTTGAGTTATCACTAACAGAACTAGAAAATGAATATAGAAGTTTTCAATCACATTGTCATCCGCATAGTGATTTTGGTTCTATAAAATGGACTTGTAAAAAGTCATGATATGTAGGTAGTAATCTCGCTCGGTTATTCTAATCTTTATATGCTCTGGTTTCTTCAGAATAGATGGGAACAATAGAAAATTCCATTAAATGAGTAAATGGCAATTAATAAAGGAGAGAGACTGAAAGGGGAAGTTTTATGAACATTAGCGAGGCCCAATTATCGGTAAATGATTATTTAGATTTATACTTATATGCGGAAAGTATAAATGACCAATTGTGGAAACAAGAAATTGTAGAAAAATTACAAAATTCCCGTAATGAAATCAGAAAAGAAATCCAATCCTTTGGGTTTAAACCTCTTTTGGAAAAGTATAAACATATTAATGAAGAAATTCGCATCATTTATCAGCAGTTGCGAATTTATTCTTCTAATGAGTATTTATTGGAAGAGTTTTGGAGACTAAAACAACAGCGTGTTTTATTAGGTCTCCAGATTCAGTCGGTCAAACATCATTCTCCATAAATATAAGTCCGCGCAAAAAATCTTTGTGAGTGTATTCGGGGGGAGGAAAATCCAAAAAAGATAAAGAGAAACAAGGCTTGAAACGTCTATTAACAACTGTGTTTGTATTATAATTAATTTGATTATGTTAATCGAAATGACTTTCAAAAAATTTTGTTGAAAGTTTCTTGGGAGTAGAGAAATATTAAGGATAATAAAAAGGATGGATTTTCCCTCCTTTTTTGTTGTGCGCCCAAGCATGGTGCAGTCTATAGTGTGTGAGTGCTGAACTGTAAGTACGGTGGTGTGAGAGGTCGGAGGTTAATCTCTGACCCGATTCCTTTTATCTTCATAAGAGATGGAACTTCGCTTAATTGAAATCCAATGTTCCTCTTTTGTTTATAATGTTTTATAGTAATGGTAGAAAAAGAATAAAGTTTCTTTTATATATTACATAGTTGTAGCGGATGTTTAAATTTTTTAACACTTATCAAGAAGGGAGATATTTTATGCAAGCACATAACAAAACCGTTGTAAAATCCATGCAAATCCTCACTCTTTTCTTGAATTATCCCAAACTCACTTTTAATGAAATGATGGAACTTTCTCATATTCCGAAAACCTCTTTACATCGTATGGTGGGTTCGCTTGAAGAAATGGGATTTTTAACAAGAGATGAAGAAGGTTATTACTCACTAGGACTATTGTTCTTACAGTTTGGTCAATTAGTGGCGGAGCGTTTGGATATTCGGACAATTGCACTTCCCATTATGAAAGAACTTCGAGATGATGTTGAAGAAGCAGTGAATCTTATTATGAGAGATGCAAATGAAGCCATGTATATTGAAAAAATAGATACGTTGCAGCCTGTACGTTTATATACTTCAATTGGAAGGCGTTCGCCGCTGTATGCAGGGGATTCTCGAATTATACTCGCTTATTTGCCTGAAGAAGAGCGTGAAGCTTATATAGAAAATATAGAATTAAAACCAATTGCGATGGGGACAATAACAGATAAAAGTGTGCTTCGTCAATCATTAGAGGATGCGAGAAAAAACGGTTACACCATTACTTCATCTGAATTAGAGAATTATACAAAAGCTATAAGTGCACCAATCTTGAATAATCAAAATCAAATTGTAGCTGGTATTAGCATAGCGGGAATTGATGCACGTTATCAAGAAGACCGCTTGCCGGAATTAATTCAAAAAGTGACGAATGCAGCTAGACAAATTTCCTTAAAGTTGGGTTCTCAAATGTAAAACAGTAGAACGGGTTGGATTAATCACAAACGAGATAATTAGATGAACATTGACTAATGTACAAGAGAGTAGCCCAAAGTAATATCCCAGTCATTTTCTAAACAGAATATACTTCAAAACTGTTGAAAAATAAAGTTCAATAGTTTTGAAGTATATTATTTTTTAAAAAATCATACTGCATGTTTAGGATGTTACTTAGTATAAATATTTGCTTCCTTCTCGGATGCTTAATTTTGGAAGCTCGTGGGATTCAATAAAGGCTTTAACAGACTCAGGGTTTGTTTTTGAATATTCCCTAAGTGCCCAGCCGATTGCTTTTTGAATGAAAAACTCCTTACTTTCTTTATTTTGCACAATATAGTCGTAAAGAAGTTGTGCATCTGTCTTTTCTTTATATTTTAATTGGAAAAGGATTGCTGCTCTGTTGAGCCAAAGATGGTCTCCGTAAGCCCAGCCTTCAATCGTTTGAGGGATAACTTCTGGAAAGTTAGCCGCAATTTTTCCAATCGGTTTCGGTGCCAACACATCAACTGAATCCCACCACGATTTTGTAGTAACCAGCTTTTCAAATAATGGAAGATGATTCTTGTCTAACTTGTTGATAGACCGTTCGATATAGTCTAGAGCGGCGTACTGGTATTCCCTCTCTTCTAACTCCCATAAAACTTCAATAAAATCCGTCTGAAAACTTTCCTTTAATAGGCCGCTTTTTTGAAAAAATTCTTTCATGAGCTCCCTTCTTCTAGGTGTTTTAATACCGAGAAAAGGGAAGTGATTCTTCATATACTTTTGCATTGGAATAGCATTTTCTTTATTTCTATTTGCTTCAAATAAATGAACTAATAAATCAATCTTCATTTGTATGCTCCTTTTAGGATAACGAGAATGTTTGATGACCAAATTCTTTGTTTCTATTTTAAATGGAAAATCCATTTAGAAGAACATGAATTAAATGAATGTACAATTTGTATTTACAGGACATAGAAGAAAAAAGGTAGAATTAGAAAAATTCAGAGAGGCTGCTTAGTCTTATCTAAATTTTTTTATAGAAACGAAACCGTTGCAGAAGCAAGGCAGAAGAAAGTATATGGAGCAACGGCCTTTGCTCGGTATTCAATCGGGGAAAGGCCGTTGCATGCTAAAACTGCATATATTTTTCCTTTGTTATTTGTAAGAAGGCAATGGCTGCAGGTGGCAGTGTGGCCTCTTTTTTATAACTAATAACGACTTGGTTTTTAAAAGTTGGATTTCCGAGCGTGTAAAGGTTGGATTCTATTTTTATTTGATCACGTGTTACGACGCATTCAGGGATAATTGTAATACCCACACCTTTGTTCGCCAGTCTAAATGCATTTTCAATATTATTCGTTTCGAGAACTATATTTGGTTGAATGTTGTAGTGTTCTAAAATGTGATCCGTTAAACGACGCAATCCAAGTCCTGGTTTTAACAAAATAAATTTTTCTTTGTTTAAACAAGAAGGGTGGAAGGGTACATGCATTGGCTGCTTATGATTCTTTTCGTATAAGGCGTGCCCTGGCGGTATGACTACATATATATTTTCTTCATAAAGGCGTTCATAGACAAGCTCTGTATTTATGATCGGCAACATATTTAAGCAAATATCAATTGTATTTTGAAGAACTAATGACTCCATTTCGGCAGCGGACGCTTCTTCTAGTTCAATTTCAATTCCTGGATACTTTTTCATGAAGTGTGGAAGAAATTTATACAGCGTATGTGAAGCTAAAATAGGATTGATGCCAATTGTTAACCGCCCTTTTTTTAAATCAGAAATGGCTTCAATTTCATGTTTCATTTTCATATACGTATTTTCAATGTCTTTCATATAGGAGATGTATCGTTCACCCGCATATGTCAAAGTTAAAGGTGTCACTTGACGATTAATTAACTCTACACCGAGCCCCTTTTCGAGGTTCTTAATAAACTTACTTAAATACGGTTGCGAGATAAAAAGAGCATTTGCTGCTTGCGAAATACTCCCATATTCTACAATTGCTTGCAAATAGTCTAATGATAAATCTTTCATAATTCCTAACTCCCTAATGTTGCTATAACTTTTTAGTTATAGTAAGATGCCCAAATAAATAGTAAATATCCATTCGATTACAGACGAAAATGTGAAAGAATGCATAAATTCTATATTTAAATAAAATTAAAATATAAGATATAAGATAACTTTATGGTTATAGCAATGATAAGGAAACAAGTATTATAAAAATCGACAATTTTATAACATAATCTGAAACGTACAAAAGATTCAACTTTCGATAACACTTCACAAATTGTACAGGGAGTTTAGGGGAGTAGTATGGGTACCTTAGGCATTATTGTTGCAATCGTACAAAATTAATTAGAAATCAATTACCAAAATTAGCAGAACAAGATGATACAACAGTGGAAGAAGCGCATAATTATCACATCTTAGGTAAACAAAAGGTATCCGAGCGGGAACGCTCTGGATGCCTTTTATACTATAGAAGTAACCTATCATCGGAATTTAGACATGCACTTGAATGCTTATCGTTCTTTGCTTCTTTATTTTTGACTGGTTTCTAAAAAATTTGATAGAATGGGGGAAGTTTAAATTACATAGTAAAGGAAGAGACATTTGAAAAATTCAGTTAAAATCATCCTGGCACTTTCACTAGTTGTTGTAGTTTTTTTACTATTTATCGTTTTTAAAGGAATTAACAACTCTAATGAAAAGATTGAATCGTTAGAAATACCAAAAGAAATGAGTTATTTAAAAGATACGAAAAAACTATACGTTGTTAAGGAATACAGTGTTAAGAAAGAACGATATATTCAATACGAACAAAATTATATTGGTAAATCTCAAGAATTTAATACGTGGTTTGGTGCGGAGACCTTTTTAGAAACAGAGAATGAAGAAGGGTTATTTTATAGCAGTGACAAGGTGTTAGCTTACCCAGTAGAAAAAGGAGAAAAATGGACTGTCGATTCTTATACTTTTACTATTGAATCTGTAGATAAGACGATTACTACTCCAGCTGGTACTTTTAATGACGTAGCAGCGGTAAAAACCATTGAAAAAGGTGTAGAAGAGTACAGTGTCACATACTTTGCAAAAGGTGTCGGTCAGATTTTAAGGGAATCAGTTGATGCTAATGGTAAAAAGACTATGAGATTTGAACTGCAAGAAATTAAGGAAACAAAGTCTGAAGAGGATGCAGCTCAATAAGACGAATTTAAAAGATATAATCACAATAAAAGCGTAAATTCATATATGAATTTACGCTTTTATTGTGTGCTTAACAGGGAGTAAAATTAGAGATTATCTGCTCCTGTTAGTTTACATTTATAATGAATGACAAAGGTTTTGACATGTCAGTAGGAAATAGTACTTGTCCTGAATTCCAAACTACAGCATAGAATGATGTAGAAAGGAATCTTTATCCAAGGAGGGTACTATGTTTACAGTAATTGAAAAAGCGGTACTGATTATGGGAACATTACGATTTCTTTCCGCAAGTATTGAAATGGTTGCGGCAATGCTTATATTTAAATTGAATGATATTGAAAAAGCGTTAATCATTAATAGCTCATTAGCTATGGTAGGACCTATCATTTTAGTTGTAACAACAACCGTTGGATTAATAGGTGTTGCTGAAAAACTATCCTTGTTTAAAATATCGTGTATTTTTTTAGGGGTCGTATTAATTCTTGTTGGAATAAAAAGTAGATGATGGTGAGGTCGTTAGTTTCAGTTTGTTTTCTGAAAAAACATCGTCTTGCTTGCTTTCTACATAATGAAGAGGCATCGCTTCCTTAATTTTTTACCTATCCATTTTATGTATCCAATACATAAAATGGATAGGTAGCTGTAATGACAGCCAGTTCTTATTAAACTTCGATAATAATCGGAAGAATCATCGGCTTTTTCTTTGTTTGACTATATACATATTGTCCAACGGCTTTTTTAATACTTTGTTTCATTACATTCCATTGATATCTATTCGCTTCTTGTAAGTCGTTAACAGTTGTTTTAACAAGTCGATTCACTTCTCTTAGAAGTTCCTCAGAATCTCGTGCATAGACAAAGCCGCGGGAAATGGTGTCAGGGCCAGAAATGATTTTTCTTTCCATTTTACTAAGAGTAACTACAATGACTAGCATGCCATCCTCAGAAAGCTGTTTACGATCTCGTAACACGATATTCCCAACGTCACCAACACCTACACCGTCTACATAAATATTCCCAGAAGGTATCTTTCGAGTTTGACGAGCAACTTGGTTGTTAATGTCAATGACATCACCATTATTAATGATAAATGTATTTCCTTGCTTCACGCCAACTGATTCAGCTAATAAACGGTGATGATGCAGCATCCTAAACTCGCCATGAATTGGAATGAAATATTTAGGTTTCATTAGCGTAAGCATCAGCTTTAATTCTTCTTGATAGGCATGTCCAGAAACGTGCATGCCTGTTACACTTCCTGATCCGTAAATCACGTTAGCCCCTAATTGATATAAGTTGTCTACAATACGCGAAACACTTCGTTCATTTCCCGGTATCGGACCTGCCGCTATAATAACTGTATCCTGAGGTAGAATGTCTACATCTCGATAATTTGAGCTAGATAGACGGGAAAGGGCGGCCATCGGCTCCCCTTGGCTTCCTGTGCATAGGATAGCTACCTTTTCAGGAGCCATTTCGTTTATTTGCTGCGCTTCAATTAGCATCCCATCAGGAACTTGTAAATAACCACGTTCCATCGCGACAGAGACGACATTCACCATTGTTCGACCAAGCAATGCAAGCTTTCGATTTGTCTTTTGTGCAGCATCTACTACTTGTTGAAGGCGATTAACATTAGAAGCAAAAGTAGAAATAATGACTTTCCGCTCGGCTTTCCGGAAGGCTTCTTCAATATGGCCGCCTACAAGTTGCTCCGATGGAGAAGACCCAGGGCGTTCAGCATTCGTACTTTCGGATAATAGAACTAACACACCTTGTTTGCCGATGTCAGCCATTTTATGAATATCCGTATACTGATTATTCACAGGAGTTAAATCGAATTTGAAGTCCCCAGTATGGACGACGACTCCTTCCGGTGTATGGAAGACAATGCCTAGACAATCGGGGATACTATGGCTAGTTCTAAAAAAGCTTACACCGGTCTGCCCAAAATCAAAATGTGAATCTTCATCAATTTGAATCAATTTGCTATCTCGCAGCAGTCCATGTTCTTTTAATTTTAATTCAATTAAACCAAGTGTAAAGCGTGTAGCATAGATGGGTACATTTAATTCTTTTAGGAAGTAAGGGATTCCCCCTATATGATCTTCATGTCCATGTGTAACAATTAACGCTTGAATTTTATCCTTATTCTCTTGTAAATAAGTAATATCAGGGATGATTAAATCGATGCCTAATAAATCTTCATTTGGAAATTTAGAACCGCAATCAATGATAAAGAGATCGTTTTCATATTGAATCACATACATATTCTTACCAATTTCATTTACGCCCCCTAAGGCGAAAATAGATAATGCATTCTCTTGCATAGTCATATTTATATCCTCCTACTTTCAATCGTTATTCTTACTATTTCCTTTTACAATTCTTTTATAAATGACAGTGGATATAATTTATGAAAGCTACGCAAGCTATGGCTAACTTCCATATTGCAGCACTAAATAGGAAAGCATGAAAGACAAGGAGAGTGACAGGTTGAATGAAGGAAATACATCAAACAAGATATTGTGAAACTTGTGAAAAGGAAACAGAACATGTCGTAAGAGAAGATGCAACGGAAATAAGTTATATGTGTAATGAATGTCACCATGAACAAGAGATTATTAAAAACTTTTTTTAGCAATCATTTAGGGACAAGACGCCTCTTTTGCAACTACATATTTATACATGATTACCCCTATCTAATAGTTAAAGTAGGGTGATAATAAAATTGTTTAATTTACAATAAAGTCATTTAAAAAATAATAAAGTTGTTTAAAGAAATGTGAGTCATTCTATTCAACAAACGGGCCATTTTCTTGAATAAGGGAAGGAATTATTAGAAAGTGAATAGAAGCTTTAAGTTATTTAATTAACGTTGCAGTTAAAGAATAATGTTATTAAACAAGGATATTTGTCCTTGTTTTTTTTGTTAAAAAAAATAAAAAAATTTAAGCCAAATGAAGAGTAAGTTTGTCTAATAAATGTAAGCAAAAAAAGAGAGGGTGAATGACCATTATACGTTTAGTAAAAAAAGCTCAAAGAGGAAATGACAAGGCCTTTTTAAAGCTTTTCCAACAATGTGAAGAAGATATTTATCGAATGGCTTATGTATATGTGAAAAATAAAGATGATGCTTTAGATGTAGTCCAAGAAGTGGCATATCAGTCATTTAAAAAGATAGATACCTTGAAAAAACCGGAGTATTTTAAAACATGGTTGATGAAAATTGCGATGAACTGTGCAATCAATTTAGTTAAAAAGAATAAAAAAGTGGTTCTACTAAATCCAGAATTTGAAGAATTCGTCGGTTCAGATGATGAAGACATTCCTCTTTCATTATCATTACAAGAGTTAATGGATACTTTGCAAGAGGATGAAAAAAGCGTTATTTTAATGAAGTTTTATAACGACAATACATTAAAAGAAATATCTGAAGCACTAGAAATACCTCTTGGAACTGCTAAATCAATATTATATCGAGCATTAGATAAACTTCGTAAAAATTATAAAAAGGAGGCTGGTTATTATGAATAATAATTTAAAACAAGAGTTAGCTAAAATAGAAATTCCAATTGAACTTCACGAAAAAAGTAAAATAGGTGTAAAAAAAGCAAAATCAGAAATGGAAAATAAGATAAAGAGGCACGTAAGAAAACGTTTAGTCTCAGCTATTTTAGCAGCAGCATTGCTAATTCCGACTAGTGCTTTTGCTTATCAATCCATTTTGGCAGATGGATTGTATGGATCATTTGAGAATCTCAAAAAACATGTAGCAAGCTTAACTATGGATGGTTATATGACTTTTAATGCAAAATTATTGCAAGCAAAAGGAGAATTAGGAGAAAAAGAATATGAGAAATTTAAAGAGTCTTTGCATGTAATTACTGATGCTAAATTGAAGTATGGAGACAAGTATGGGAATACTGATTTTGATCAAGTGCCTTCTAAACAAAAAGCTGAGATTAAAAAAGCCTCGATGGAATTACAACCTTATTTTGATAAATTAAACGGATATGCATCAAGTCAAGAAATCTTAGATTCTAGAGAATATGAACTGTACATTGAAGCTCTCATGACATACGAAAAAGTGTTAGCACAGGGGAAAGTAGATACAAGTAAAGGTCCCGTAGAGGTAGAAAAGCTTCCTAAAGAACTTCAGGGGGAATTTCAAAAAGCAAAGGATTTTATAGAATATGTAAGCAACAAGCAGCAAACAATAAAAGAACAAGAACACACTTTTCATAAATAGATATCACAAACGCTGAGCAACACAATATTAGTAAAAATGGATCTTCGATTGGAGATCCTTTTACTGATTATTTAATTAAAACCCCACTTGTTCAATTTCTAATAGGGCTCGTTTTAAAGTATTATCGTTGCAGAAAAAGCAATATTTATTTTTCAGTAGTGCTTAACGTTGTAAATCCGCATTTTCCTGATTAGACCCCATGCCCATCAAGTTAACAAAGTAAATTTCTAGATACGAAGTGATCCTTGTTTCAAAACGAGCGAGTGATAGAAAAGTAGGCATGCCAAAGAAGCCTATTAAAATGTGATTTTTTCGCTAGGCAGCTTGTCTATGCTTCACTGTCGTTTCATACACAACCCCTAGAATATCAAAGACGGTCATCTTCTTATACCGATGACATTTACGACCGTTCTTTTTTAGCAGCTGATAAAGGCGATGCAGAATGTTCAAAAGTTCTTCTGTGCCAGCTGCTATCGCTTGAAACAGTAACAGAAAGTAATCTTTAATCATATAAATCGCTTTGTATTCACTCAGCTCCTGCTTTTTCTTTTCAAGCAGAAGCTGTCGCATTTGAAACATCGTAGAAGAACAGAGGAGAATGCCAATGAGTTGTCCATATAAATGGCACTCTAGGCGTTCTCTTTTGATATTCTTACATTCGTCAATTTCAAAGAGTGACTTCCATGTTTTAAACAAAATCTCAATCTGCCAACGAAGTGAATATAAGGAATGCACGTAGTTCGTCGGTACTTCTTCTAACGACGTGTTCGTGATATATACATTTATGCCCATTAAACGTTTACTTTTATCCTTCATGACAATGCCTTTCTTCTTTTCACGTATCGCTTGGTTTTTCATGCGTGTTTGCGTTTGATCGTCGGTTAAACGATGGATAATGGCACGTGCTGGAAGCTTCTGATTTTGACCAATGTATGTCTCGGGGACTTCCAGCGTTTCACCAGGGGTTAGATCAGACATCATTTGTGTCATATCAAGCTGGATGTATTCAGTTTGCTTTTTTAACGTGCCGTTGTTAAAGTATTCTGGCTTGGGATTCTTGACATAAATGCGTGTATTCAGCTTCAATCGGGAGATATAGTAAGCCTCTTTATCATGAATGGCTTGTAAGTCTCCTAAATCGAAGTAGCCAAGGTCACGTAAACATAAATCGCCCGCCTCTACATTTTCAAGGCAGAGGGTACCGTATGTTTTATCATTATTCTTACCTGGTCCAAGCTGCACGTTGAGAAATTGACCACTCAATAAATTATATTCCAATTGGATCTTCACCCCTGCCGTGTTACTACTCCCTCCTGAACCCTGATAGTCAGTGGCGAAATTAGGTAGTTGAAACACTGTCGCATCTAAAATACGAATCCGATTGAAAGTAGAAATCATGTATGCAGGAAGCGATTGATTAGAACAGAGTTTTTGCGTGAGAAGAGAGGTAAAAACTTCTCGAAGAAATGCGACAGCTGCCGGATTAAAGCGTTGATTCAATCCTTCAGGGCTCATCAGTACTCCAGTGGAAGTTTCTAAACGACTGCACAATTGTACAAGTGACGTGCTAGCGATTTCCTGACTGAGCCATACGCAAAGGGCAAGGAGTTCGTTTGCTTGATATTTGCTGGATCGCCGTACAAAGCCGACTCGTTTGGCGATGTCTTGTAGGACTACTGAAGATAAAAGGGATTGTAGCTCTTGTGCAAAAAGATTCAGTTCATTTGAAATGATAGAATTCATCAAAAACGCCATCCTTTCTCGTAAACTTCTTACGATAAGCATAGCGTTTTTTCATTTTGAGGGTATGATTTTAACTTCGCTTGATGAATATGGGATAGGTTCCCTTACATCAAGGGTAGTAACTTTTAATTTGATTAAACTTTATGAAAAGCTAGATCATGAGTGAACAAAAAAATTTTAACTATCACCTTGTAATACGATGTAGTCAAATATTTAATAAGAGCGAGGTGAGTTTATGGATAAGGAGATTATGAAAGGAAGTATTGATATTTTACTTCTTTCCATTGTGAATACAAGGGACATGTACGGATATGAGATGGTAAAAACATTAAAAGAAAATAGTAATGAACTTTATAATATGAGCGAAGGTACCTTATATCCTGCTTTGAAAAGATTAGAAAACAAGAACTGGCTCCAGTCATATTGGAACAATCCTGAAGCTGGTGCTAGAAGAAAATACTACCGTATTACAGATGACGGTAAAAAAGAGTTGGAGAGAAAGTTACAAGAGTGGAAAAAAGTAAATAACTTAATAAAAGTATGTTCGGAGGGTATGGCTTGGATAAAAACATTGAAACCTATGTTAAACAAATTGTTAGTGAACTAAATTGTAGTGAGAAAGAAAAAAGTGAAATAGCTGAAGAAATGAAAGATCATCTACATTTATTAAAAAGTGAGTACATAGAGCAAGGTTTTTCAGATGGAGAAGCTACGCAAAAAGCATTACAAAGCTTTGGCGATAGAAAAAATATAAAAGAAGGATTTCAATATTCTTTATTTCCATATTACAAAATTTTCAAAGTAGGAACATGGGTATTATTTGGTTTATATTCTTTTATCTTACTCTGGAATTTAATATTCATAAGAATTTTAGACCGAATCATTAATTCTAGTAATCCTAATTATTTTAACCGATACTTTTGGTTCCCAGAAGACTCCAATAAGTTTTTTGATATAGAAGTATGGAAACTTAATTCCAACATTATCCCGTTCCAAAATACTTATGAATATATGGTTGGTTCTGATAGATTTAACTTGGATATTATACTTCATAATACATTAGGAAATATCCTGATTTTTGTGCCTTTAGGCATTTTTCTACCTATTTTATTTAAAAAATATAAGACATTCTCGAAAGTTTGTATAAGCAGTATCCTTATTACTACTACAATTGAAGTTTTACAATTTTCCCTTCAAATTGGTCAGTTTGACATAGACGATATAATTTTAAATACGACGGGAGGTATAATGGGTTATTTTATTTTGAAATCTATAACAAAAATCCTGAACTTCACCAAGTGGAATGTGTTTCAAAAAACGACAAGTTAATTATTAATCGGTTTTTACGATCTTTAAGGAGTATAACCACACGCCCCTCAAGTTAAAGTTCAATAGCTCCCCCAAAACAATAAAACAAGCTTTATTGTAAGAACCAAGCTTATTTTATCATTTTGGGGGTAATTGTTTTTCTTAGCTTGATGGCTATGTGATTAGACCCCTTATTCAACAAACGGGCGCTTTTCTTTAATAAGGAAGTGCTTTTTTCATTATAGGGCCATTTAATGAAGCAAAACCATTATATAAAACTGGGTAATTAGGTTGAAATATGGCGGACTTTGTAAAACATTGAACTTAAACTAAACGAACGGTCAGGTTTTTTTTAGTTTTGTACTTCAAAAACGGATCCGTCACGCTTACAAGCGGTCTTTAATTATAAAAAAATACGTTTTTGACTGCTCGCTACTTTAAAGTGCTTTTCTTCAATAAAAATTACTGAAAAATAAACAAAAAATATATTTACTTTTTTAAAAAATCTCCGTATGATGATATAAAAGTGATATCACTTTTATATCATGGAGGGGTTAGTATGAAGGAAAAATCAATTTTTAAAATGAATGGTTATGCAGCACTTGTCATTGCACTAGTGTGTATTGTTGGTGGAGCTTTCTTAGTAATCAACGCCCTATCGGTCGGAGGAAAAGTAGGCGGGCTCGTGGTTTTCATTCTAGGCCTAATTATTGCCACAAGTTTAACCATAGTGCAGCCAAACCAAGCAAAAGTATTGACGTTCTTTGGTACGTATATTGGTGTCATTCGGGACCAGGGATTGTGGGCAACGATTCCTTTCACTTTCAAACGAAGAGTATCGTTGCGTGTGACGAACTTTACGAGTGAACGGCTAAAGGTAAATGATTTAGAAGGAAATCCAATTGAAATCGCTGCAGTGGTGGTTTATAAAGTAAATGATTCAGCTAAAGCATTGTTTGATGTTGAAAACTATGAAAAATTCATTCAAATTCAAAGTGAGACAGGGATTCGTCATATTGCAAGCAGATATGCCTATGATTCGTACGAACATGGGGGCGAAAACACACTAACTCTAAGGCAAAATAGTGATGAAATTGCAGAGGTTCTTGTTCTTGATTTACAAAAGAGACTGGATGTTGCCGGTGTCGATGTTATTGAAGCCCGGATTATGCATCTTGCCTATTCTTCAGAAATTGCCGCTGCCATGCTTCAAAGACAACAAGCGAATGCCGTTTTATCTGCTCGTAAAGTGATTGTCGACGGGGCAGTGGGGCTTGTAAAAGCAGCGATCGTTCAGCTTCAAGAACAAGAAATTGTCGATCTGGATGAAGAGAAAAAAGCACAGATGGTTAATAACCTGATGGTTGCGATTGTTTCTGAGAAAGGAACACAGCCTATTATCAATACAGGAAGTATCTATTAAGGTTGTGTCGTAAATGAGTAAACGAAAAGCATTTCCACTGCGGATCGATCCAAAACTTTATGAAGTCCTGGAAAAATGGGCGCAGGATGAACTGAGAAGTGTGAATGCCCAAATCGAGGTCATCTTAAAAGAAGCGGCAAAAAAAGCGGGAAGAATCAAAAAAGAATAACATCTGTTGTCAGGCACCTGCTTTCTAAATATCTATTACTTGTGAATAAGGTGTAAAATTTTATTAATCTTCCGTAATCGGGCGCTTATCCTTGAACTGATCTGACCCCTGTCAAGTAGACATAAAAAAATAAGCGCAGTTAAGAAGCCTGACTTCTATATTCGATAGGAGTCAGGTTGTTTAGCTTGGTTTGAAACCTTTCGTGGTTATAAAAGTGAATGTAGTCTTTAATAGCCCTTCTAACCTCTTGTGAAGTTTTAAAAGTATGCAGGTTAAAACATTCTGTTTTTAAATGACTAAAGAAATTTTCCATACTAGCGTTATCCCAACAGTTGCCCTTTCTAGACATACTAGCTTTCATTTTATTTCTTGTGAGTAGCTGATTATAGTTATGGGAAGTGTATTGGTATCCTTGATCACTATGGAGAAGGAGTCCCTTTACATTCCTTCCTTTTATGGCTTTTTTAAGAGTATCCAAGACTAGTTTATAATCATTACGTCTACTAATTTGGTACGCAACAACTTCGTTATTATATAGGTCTTTGATGGCAGACAAGTATAGTTTCTGTCCATTGAAAATGAGGTACGTAATATCCGTTACCCACTTTTCATTAGGGCGAGAAGCGTAAAAGGATCTATTTAAATAATTATTCGAGATAAGATAAGGTTCTTTCTTACCGTAATAAATTCGTTTCTTCCTGATAATTGCTTTAATACCTAGCTCACTTAGTAACCGTTGAACTTTTTTGTGATTAATATGAATATCATAGGTCCTCTTTAACCAAATTTGTATTCTTCTATAGCCATAGATGCCCTTATATTTCTGATGACATTCTATTATTTTCTGCTTTAGCTTCTCATCCTCTATCTGCTTTTCCGAAGGTAATGCTTTACGCTTTATCCACTTGTAGTATCCACTTCTTGATACTTTAGCTAGATGACAAAGTAGCTGTATAGAGTGAGCTTGTTTAGATAAATCATTAATGATTGGAAATAGAATACTAGGTTTTAGATTCATTCCTCCTTTCACATCTTTAAAAGCTTTTTTAATAGTTCATTCTCAGCTTCTAATCGCTTTATTTTCTGTTGGGTATTTTCAAAGGTAGATGAAGAGACTCTACTAGACCCACTTTTTCTGCCACGTTTTTCTCTAAGACCAACCATCCCATCTTCACTAAACTGTTTAACCCATCGTTGTATGTTTTTTCGATGAGTGTTTAATTCTCTGGAAACGGCTGCATAATTCTTCTTTTGATGAAATAAATCCACTGCTTTTTTCTTGAATGATATATCATAAGTCTCTGCTTTTTTCTCCATAAAAAATACCCCCTTAATAATAGACAGATTAATGCGCTTTTTAAAACGTGTCTACTATAAGGGGAGCATACCAGAACAAGGGTAAGCGCCTATTTTTCATTATAGGGCCATTTAATAGAGTAACGCTTATAAAAAAGAACAGTGGCAGGATAATGCCATTTCATGGAGCAAAATAAGAAATTAGAGTAGAGAATTACAAATTTATTTTAGTAAAGAGAACTGTAAACTTGAAATATAGAAAGATTGAACAAAACGGTATGCCAAAATAAAAATAATCACAGAAATAGGCTGAATTTTCTATTGTAAGAACTCAGCCTATTTTCAATTTTATTTTAGGTCTATACGTATTGGATCCATTTCTTTTGTTTCTAGTCCTTTACCTGAGCCAAGAGAAAAGTATATAACTGGTACAATCGTTAATGTTTTTGCATTTGGATCAATTGATTTAATCGTACTACTCCATTCAAATGATAATCCATTGTCACGGCTAGTACCTCCATTACCATCAACACTGTAGCTATTTCCTAAATTATCTTGTACATTTTTAATTTCTACTGTTACTTCTGGCCATTCGTCTAGAATGTGTTCATCTACAAATTGTTCGTATTGAATAACAGTCGATAAATCATTGGTTTCATAGGAACTAATCACAACTGAAACGCCATGATCTGTAACGGATTGATTCACAACTTCTTTTTTGTTTTCTAAAGATTGAACTTCAAATGCGAAATGCCAATCACCCGTAACAGATTCATTTGTTTCCATATTTACAAATGCCTCCGGTTCCCAACTAATTTCAATATTATCAGGTTTATTCCCATTAAAATGAGGTGTTATTTTTTCTGTTCCTACATAAGTTGTTTCCCTAACTTTTTCAATTGTACCCGTTGCACCCATTCCCTCAGCCCCTTTAACATCAAAGGATGCAGACATATAAGGATTTGTCCCTAAATCTTTATTAGTTTCAATTGCATAGGAAACCGTAATGGAAGATCCATCATATACAGCATCCTCAATCATGACGGATACACCATTACTTGATTGAACTTGTGAAATATCTGTTGCAACTTCAGCAAAGTTGCTATTATAAGAGTTTTCATCTATAAAGTAACCCATAATATTATTGATAATTGGAATCTGAGATGCGAGTGACGGTACAGCAAAACTGGTAGCAATCGTGGCTCCAATTGTAATCGTTACTGCCACCGCAATATACTTATAAGCCTTTATTTTCTTCTTTGTTCCCAATACGTACTGTTTAACACGTTTTTTTTCAAATTCACTGACTTCCACAGGTTCTATTTCATCAATATTGATATCAACTAACTTTTTATAGTCGTTCATATAATAAACTGCTCCTTTAATTTAATATTTTTCGCTAATTTTTTCTTTCCACGATACAATCGATTATCGACTGCTGATTTTGTTAAATGCAGTGAAGTAGCAATTTCACTATTATTTAACCCTAAAAAGTATTTCATAATAAAAATATCGCGATCTAATTCATCAAGTTTACTAAGTTCAAAAAGTAACTCACTTCTTTGTTCACGTTCTAATATGGATTTTTGTAAATTCGAATGGGTACTAATTTGTTCGAGTTCATCAAGGTGTTTTTCACGTGCCGCTTGCTTTTCATAGACACGATAGTAATCGATTGCTTTATACTTCGTAATTATGCCAATCCATTTTTTGAAATCTACTTCTTCGCCATTAAATTGATGGCTGTTTTTCCAAACTTCTAAAAACACGTCATTGATACAGTCATCGACTGAATCACGTTTACCAATTGGTTGTAATATTTTAAGTGCAATGGCTTTGACAAAGGGCATATACTCATCAATGACATATTCCAGTGCATCTTCTTTTTGCTTTTTTAAACGTTTAATAAAATTTTTATTAGAAACGGTCATATATTCTTCTCCTTCATTTATTGAAAAAGCTCTTTCACTAACTATAACGGAGTGACCATCGTGATATTCGCAACTATTTTAGATTTTTTTTATAAATAGAATAGTAACATTGATAGTGTTATTTACGGGAGTGTTCTTCAAAAAATTGTAAAAAAATCAACGACTTCTAAATGTTACTTCACATAAGAAGGCATAAGTTGAGCTCTATGTATTACTGGAGTAGGCATAAGGAAGCTATTGTAAGGCATTATTAAGGGGTAGCAATTTAAACATTTCTACTCCTTTGTTTTTTATTAGTTATGCAAGTAAAGGGTGGCAAATACGGAAGATTATTATTCTGTTAAAGGGCGCATTTCCAGAGTAGGGATTTGCTGTTGATTTAAAATAAAGACTGATTATTTATAAAAAAGATCGATAATTTAAAACAAAGTTTGATCAAACCCTGTATTAATATAGGGTTTTTCTTTTAACCCTTAAACCCCAACTGTATTGTTCAATTAAAGGGCCATTTAATGGAGGAAGGAATATTAATTTCAAATATAGAATGTAAAACGATGAAATCATTAATTATTCAGGAGAGAAACGCATTGAACAGAATAGAATTTATCAGAAATGAAGAGAAGAAATATCACGATTATTGCTATGAAAACTATAAATTATTTGAAGAAGGTTCTTGGTTGTACAAACCAGTTAAAACTGTTATGGATTTATTACCTTTATTTGGTGATAAAGAGAATATGAATGTCCTCGATTTAGGCTCAGGAGTTGGTAGAAATAGTATTCCAATTGCTGAAGCAATAAAAGGTAGGAACGGCAAAGTTGTTTGTGTAGATTTACTAGACTCGGCATTAAATAAGTTAAAAGAATATATCAAGAAATATAAAGTCGAGGAAGTAATACGATTGGAAAAAGCTGATATTGGGAACTTTGGAATAAAGCAAAATAAGTATGATTTAATTATTGCGGTATCAACATTAGAACACGTTAAATCAGAAGCAGTTTTTGACGAGGTAATTCAACGAATGGCAAAAGGTACAAAAAATAACGGAATAAATTGTCTCATAGTAAATTCTGAAGTTGAAGAAATAAATTTAGAAACAAACGAGAAACTACACGCACTAATGGAGTTAAACCTTTCGACAGAAATTATGCTAAATAAGTTATGTAGCCTTTATTCAGGATGGGAAGTATTAATGACAATAGTGAATCCATTAGAATACGAGATTACACGAAGTGATCAACCTATATTACTAAAAACCAACGCTATAACATATGTAGTAAGAAAAAATATTGGATAGTTTTTTAGCTAACGGAGCGCAAGAGCGAAATAAGAAAGTTGTTTCGACAGCTCTTTTTCTAAGGGAGTTTTTCAAAAGGGGACTATAAAAATATGATGAAATTTTATATTGCATCTAGCTTTAAAAATATAGATAAGGTTAGGTATGTTAGTAAAAAGTTAAAAGATAAAGGATTTATTCATACATACGATTGGACAATTAATAAAAACATTACAACCTTAGAAGAATTAAAGGAGATCGGTCAAGAAGAGAAAAATGCAGTAATGGAATCTGATTTTGTTGTTATTGTATTACCAGGAGGAAAAGGTACTCATATTGAATTAGGTATTGCACTTGGTCAAGGTAAGAAGATTTTTCTTTATTCACCAGATGGAGCAATAGACAACTTTGAAACAACGAGTACTTTTTACCATTTACCGGATGTAGAGAAATGTTATGGGACACTCGATGATTTATTGAATAAGATTACTATCTAAAAAAATGCTTATTTATAAAAAATGGAAGATTCTATAAATAGAAGGCAATTAGGATGCGTAGGGGGAGAATATGGAATCTAAGCTAATTATCATACGAGGAAACTCTGGGAGTGGAAAAACAACGACTGCGAAAAGTCTTCAAAATCATTTTGGGCATGGAACGCTATTGGTTTCTCAGGATGTCGTTCGACGTGAAATGTTGAAGGTCCACGATAGAGAAGGGAACATTTCAATTGATTTGATTCGTCAAATCGTAGAATATGGTAAAGATAAATGTGAATTTGTTATTGTGGAAGGAATCTTGTATAAAAGTCGTTATGGTGAAATGCTGAATAACTTAATCCAGTTCTATAACCAAAAGACATATACTTATTATTTTGATTTATCCTTTGAGGAAACAGTCATACGTCACAACTCTAGTTCTAAAAAGATGGAATTCGGAGAAGATTCTTTACGTGCCTGGTGGAATCCAAACGATTATCTTAGCGTGGAGGGAGAAACAATACTGACTAATGATATGTCACAGAACGATGTATTGAAACTGATTTTAAATCAACTGCAAAAGTAATTATTTCGATTGGTTTGAAATACTAATGTTCTTATTCTATCGGGTGCATTGCTTTCAATAACGATCTTCCGTAATCGGGCGCGATTGTTGAGCAAGAAGTAAAAGGGCGATAAATATTATACATGACTAATATGTATCGCCCTTTATTTTTTATGACTTTTTACAATTTAGATCTTGATAAATTCAAAAAGTTTAACCGTTTGTAAAAAAGTTTGATCAAAATCCTGTACTGAAAAGTATAGGATTTTTCTTGTTTAGGAATCGGGCAATTTAATAGAGCAATTAATAATAGACTCGGTTTATTACCATATCAACAATGTATAGAATCATTCATAAACAATAAAAAACGAACAAATGCCAAACCATTGATCCATATGGGTTTGGCATTTTTAGTAACTTCATAAAGTTTCGATTTGTTTACCTGCTGAATAAGTTATTTTTAATAATTGTCTTTGAAATTATAAGTGAGAACCATTAGGTGAAATTTAGGTTTAATTATGATCACAACAAATTTGTTGATCTTTATCTATACCTTTTATAATTGCATACTTATTACCCCATTCACACATTGTGTTTAATACTGGTACAAATGATCTTCCTAGATCAGTTAAGCTGTATTCTACTTTTGGTGGTACTTCTTTAAATATTTCTCTTCGTACAAGGCCATCTTTTTCTAACTGTTTCAATTGATCTGTTAAGACTTTTTGTGTAATTCCAGGTATTAATTCGTAAAACTCTTTTGTCCTTACTGATTTTTGACTCAAGAAAAAGAGTATTAAACATTTCCATTTTCCACCTGCAATGTTCATAAAAATGTTGATTCCAGTATTATAGATAACCATGTGCTTTCTCTCCTAAATAGGCACTTAAAAGTGGCTATACCACATTTTTGTGCGTTATTTTCTTATTTATTATTGCTTACTATAATTAAAGGCGCAATAAATAAAAATTTTGGAGTTGATATTAATGAGTGTGAAAAATATTTTGGAAAAAAGACGTTCAGTTAGACATTATGATTCAAGTTATAAAATAAGTTCAGAAATTCTAACCTCAATAGTTGAAAGTGCAAGTAAGTCACCTAATGGGAATAATATTCAAGCTACTCGATACTTAATTATTGATGATCCGGACTTAAGAAATTTATTACTGCCTATAGCTTTTAATCAACAACAAGTGATAGAAGCTTCAACTTTAATTGTTATGTTGGGTGATTATCAGGCATTTGACAAAGGTAATATTATTAAGATACATGAAGAAGGCTTTCAAGCAGGTTATTTTGATGAATCGCTAAGAGATTATCTAGCGAATGCTGCAATAAATTATTATGAAAATAAATCAAAAGAAGATCTAAAGCTAGAATTAACTAGAGATGTAAGTCTTGCGTCAATGTCATTAATTTTGTTAGCAAATGAAGCTGGTTTTGACACAATTACTATGTCAGGCTATGATTCTAAGAAATTAAAAGACATCTTAAATATTTCTGAAAGGTATTTAGATGTTATGCTGATAGCTATTGGTAAAGGTACTAAAGCCGGTCATAAGACCGTAAGGCATAATGTAAATAAGGTAATGTATAGAAACACAATAATTTAGTGTTCTCATAGTATCTGATTATGTAAAATAGGCAGACAAAGAAATATGTTAAATAGAAAATGATCAAACTTTTTAATAAAAACCAAACTAAAATCTAATGAAGAAGAAGCTATTTTGATCAATCTTTTTTTAAAATGGCTTCTTTTATTTATCGTAAAATATGGATTTGCAAGGTATTTTTGATCAAACTTTATTTTAAAGCTACACCTAATGCTTTAGACATACGGCCTCATAGATATGCATTTTAAGTTGTTTATAAGTAAAATAATAGTGATTTAAATAATAGGTACATAGAAAAAGAAACGAGGTTATAATTAATGGAATTATTTATTTCTGAGATTATTCATGCTAAAAATCGCATTAGAAATCATATTATCGAAACACCTTTAGTTTTTTCGGATAGCATGTATGACCAACTATCTTCAAATGTTTATTTTAAATTAGAAAATCTCCAAAAGACGGGTTCTTTTAAAGCAAGAGGTGCACTTAGTAAAATTTCAACATTAAACAATCAGGACAAAAGTAAAGGAGTTATCACAGCCTCCTCTGGTAACCATGCACAAGCAGTTTCCTATGCAGCTTCTATATTTGGTACTTCTGCACTTGTAGTCGTACCAGAAAATACAGTACAAGCAAAAATAAGTGGTATTCAAAAATTTGGTGGGGAAATTGTACAGTATGGTGTTACCTATGATGAGGCAGAAGAGTATGCGGTGCAATTAGCAAAGGATACGGGCAGAACATTTATTCATGCATTTGATGATGCTGTTACAATGGCTGGTCAAGGTACGATTGGTTTAGAGGCTATGCTTGAAAAACCAAATTTTGATGTCATTTTAGTGCCAGTCGGCGGTGGGGGCTTCTGAATGGGATTGCTACTGCTGCAAAAACGATTAATCCAGACGTGCAAGTAATCGGTGTACAAAGCGAGGCCTCACCAGCATGGCATGAATCATTTATGGCTGGAAAAATGGTTGATGTAACTTATCAAACTTCAATCGCTGATGGGATTTACGGTGGCATTCATGAAGCCCCTTTACAACTTGCTTTTTCAAGAGTAGATGGAAGTATTTTAGTTAGTGAAGAAAGCATTTCATATGCGATGAAATGGATGGCGACAAATCATCGTTATATGATTGAAGGCTCAAGTGCTGTAACAATTGCAGCGTTATTAGAGAATCAAGTTCCAGATGTTGCTGATAAAAACGTACTCTGTATCATTACTGGTGGTAATGTGGATTTCTCTTTATTTATGAAAGTGATGAAAGCACATAAATAAAAAGATAGATTGTACATCTTAATTCAATCGAATGCTTATATGTTTAAAATTTTATCATTTAAAATAATAATCAAAAACGGGATACATTGCCGCGATATGCTATATTTATCTCAAGATCTTTGATATATATAGCATAAGGCTTGTTCAACAATCGGGCGCTTTTCTGTAAATGATCTGACCCCTGTCAAGTAGACATAAAAAAATAAGCGCAGTTAAGAAGCCTGACTTCTATATTCGATAGGAGTCAGGTTGTTTAGCTTGGTTTGAAACCTTTCGTGGTTATAAAAGTGAATGTAGTCTTTAATAGCCCTTCTAACCTCTTGTGAAGTTTTAAAAGTATGCAGGTTAAAACATTCTGTTTTTAAATGACTAAAGAAATTTTCCATACTAGCGTTATCCCAACAGTTGCCCTTTCTAGACATACTAGCTTTCATTTTATTTCTTGTGAGTAGCTGATTATAGTTATGGGAAGTGTATTGGTATCCTTGATCACTATGGAGAAGGAGTCCCTTTACATTCCTTCCTTTTATGGCTTTTTTAAGAGTATCCAAGACTAGTTTATAATCATTACGTCTACTAATTTGGTACGCAACAACTTCGTTATTATATAGGTCTTTGATGGCAGACAAGTATAGTTTCTGTCCATTGAAAATGAGGTACGTAATATCCGTTACCCACTTTTCATTAGGGCGAGAAGCGTAAAAGGATCTATTTAAATAATTATTCGAGATAAGATAAGGTTCTTTCTTACCGTAATAAATTCGTTTCTTCCTGATAATTGCTTTAATACCTAGCTCACTTAGTAACCGTTGAACTTTTTTGTGATTAATATGAATATCATAGGTCCTCTTTAACCAAATTTGTATTCTTCTATAGCCATAGATGCCCTTATATTTCTGATGACATTCTATTATTTTCTGCTTTAGCTTCTCATCCTCTATCTGCTTTTCCGAAGGTAATGCTTTACGCTTTATCCACTTGTAGTATCCACTTCTTGATACTTTAGCTAGATGACAAAGTAGCTGTATAGAGTGAGCTTGTTTAGATAAATCATTAATGATTGGAAATAGAATACTAGGTTTTAGATTCATTCCTCCTTTCACATCTTTAAAAGCTTTTTTAATAGTTCATTCTCAGCTTCTAATCGCTTTATTTTCTGTTGGGTATTTTCAAAGGTAGATGAAGAGACTCTACTAGACCCACTTTTTCTGCCACGTTTTTCTCTAAGACCAACCATCCCATCTTCACTAAACTGTTTAACCCATCGTTGTATGTTTTTTCGATGAGTGTTTAATTCTCTGGAAACGGCTGCATAATTCTTCTTTTGATGAAATAAATCCACTGCTTTTTTCTTGAATGATATATCATAAGTCTCTGCTTTTTTCTCCATAAAAAATACCCCCTTAATAATAGACAGATTAATGCGCTTTTTAAAACGTGTCTACTATAAGGGGAGCATACCAGAACAAGGATAAGTGCTCATTTTTCATTTTAGGGCCATTTAATTGAGCAACATCTTTAAAGTAAATTCGGTATATATGTTAATATTTAGAAGAGTTTGTGAAGAGATGTACTTAAAGTAACGGGGCAGCATTCCTGTAATAACTGAAAATGCGGTTTGAATGAAAAAAGACCTCTTGATAAGATGAATGTGTCCTGAGCTGGCCAGCTAAAAAGGACAAAACATCTACTCGGAGGTCTCACCATGAATTATAACCAAAATCATAAAATAGCTCAAATTACACCTAAAACCTTAGTAATCGGTATTGATATTGCGAAACATCATCATGTAGCTAGAGCACAAGATTATCGTGGAATGGAGCTAGGATCTACTTGCTTTTTTGATAATACCCAAGAAGGATTTAGGACATTTATTAATTGGATTATTCAAATAAAAGAGTCTTGCGAAATGGATTCTGTCATTACTGGAATGGAGCCAACTGGCCATTATTGGCTTAATTTAGCTCATATTCTAAAGGAGGAACAGATTAAGTTCGTAACGGTCAACCCTTTACATGTCAAGCACAGTAAGGAGTTAGACGATAACTCTCCAACTAAAAATGATGTAAAAGACGCGAAAGTCATTGCACAACTAGTCAAAGATGGTAGATACGCTGAACCAACCATACCACAAGGGGTTTTCGCGGAACTGCGTGTGGCTAAGAAATTACGCGATCTATTAAATGTGGACTTACAAATTGTGCAGGGACAGGTACACAACTGGCTTGATCGATATTTTCCAGAGTTCTTTACCGTTTTTAAAAGTTGGGAGGGAAAGGCAGCTCTTCATTTATTAAAACTTGAAGCGTTACCTCATGAGCTAGTGAACTATACAGAAGAAGAATTACTCGATTACTTAAGGCAAGAAGTGAAGAGAAGTATAGGAATAAAGAAGATTCAATCCTTAAAAGAAGCAGCCAATCGCTCGATTGGCATTCGTCAGGGTGCCATGATGGCTAAAATGGAATTAAGATCATTAATTCAAAAATATGAACTCATTCAAGCCAAGTTCGAAGAGCTTGACCATACTTTGGATACACTGCTTCAAGATATTCCAGGCGTTGATCAAATGTTAGAGATAACAGGAATTGGACGCGATACAGTGGCGGGTTTCTTCGCTGAAGTAGGGGATTTGAGTGAATATAATCATCCTCGTCAAATAACCAAACTGGCAGGACTTAGCTTAAAAGAAAATACATCTGGAAAGCATAAAGGGAGAACCACGATTACGAAACGTGGACGTAAGAAATTACGAGCATTATTATTTCGGGCATCTATGATTCTAGTAGCGAAGAATAAAGCCTTTAAAGCCCTACATCATTATTACACAACGAGACCTGACAATCCGTTGAAAAAGATGCAGTCTTTAATTGCTTTGTGTAATAAGCTTATACGCATTCTCTTCTCCATTGGGCAGAAACAGTTTGTGTTCCAGGAAGAGAAGATGTTGAAGGATATCCCTCATATGCATGCATTTATTCAAGAACCAATAGCAGCTTAATCACTATAAAACTGACTTTTGACAAATAGATTTGGACGGTTGAACAGACAATATCAGCATGGGATTAGTCGGCAACGCAACTAACGTAAGGACATAGATCCTGTGGGGCAGCATGACCGACATCCACCTTATGGAAAGGTTGAACGAAGGAATGTAGGAGCGTAGACTCTGTGAGACTTGGGAGGGTAGACCCCCGTAAGATATGTGGACATCCATTGGTGCGTACATACCTATTCATCCAACTTCTTGAAATTAACCGAAGGTTGGCTAGTTTCTTGCGCTCTTTTTTTTCGTAAACTGCTTGATTGTGTTCTTTTCGTACTAATCAAATCTATAAGAGTAAATAAGTTGGATAGAAATATTGAGAAAAACTGAGTATTTAAGAGATAATTGTTTGTTTATTGAGGGAGGTTAATTGAAGAAGGATTTCTACTTCCCAACAAAGAATATTAATTCAGATAGTAAAAACAGTCTTCTTATAAGGGAGTGAAAGGAATATGTTTAGTAAAGTCGGTCAAATTATGTTGTATGTCAATAACCAAGATGAGGCAGTAAAATTCTGGACAGAAAAATTAGGCTTTACTGTAGTAGCTGAAGAGAACAACAATCAGGGATTGAGATGGATTGAAATTGCTCCAAAAAAAGGTGCAGAAACAAGCCTCATTCTGCACAATAAGGATTTCGTTTCTAAAATGTCTCCCGAATTAAATCTCGATACTCCCTCTTTAATGTTTTTCACGGAGAATCTCGAACAATTACACAGTGACTTATTAAATAAACAAATTACAGTCGGAGAGATTGTAAATATGCCATCTGGTAGAGTATTTAACTTTGCAGATAATGAAGAAAACTATTTTGCAGTAATGGAAAAAAAGTAATTTCCTAAACAATGAGTTGTGAGCTACAGATAAGGCTACCAAATCTAGGTGGCTTTTTTTGTTATGTGAAGGAAAGATTGTGAAGAATTGTACTTCAACTAACAGGGGCGATTCTTCAATAAGAAAGATTGCCCTTTTTTATTGAACAAACGGAGTTTAGTTGAACAAATCTTTTTATATATTGTTGCTGTGATTATTGAAAGCAAAGTATTAAATTTAAAACCATAGAATAAGTATTAAAAGTGAAAAAGAGATTGCCTAGTTATTTTTTCTTCTTGTTTTCGTTTTATCTCCAAATTTCTTTCCTGCTTATTATAATAAGCGAAGGTGAGTGAACATGAAAAATAGAATAAAAACAAAAATGATAAAAATACTCAGTGGAAACAGGGAAATTAGATTAACCGTTCAAGTTGCAGATACTCAAAAAAAAATAGAAAAGGGCTTAATGTTTGTTGAAAAATTACCTGAAAATGAGGGGATGTTATTTGTGTTTTCAAGAAAAATATATGGTGGATTTTGGATGGAAAACACATTAATCCCTTTATCTATTGCTTTTCTTGATTCAGATGGGGAAATTCTAAAGATACTGGATATGGAGCCTTGTAAAGGGAATAAATGTCCTATCTATGATCCAAAACTTTCTTATCATTATGCAATTGAAGTGAATCTTGGATGGTTTGAAAAGAATCAAATCGAAGAAGGGGATTATGTAAAGTTTGATTGAATTCATCTTACCTCTAAGAACTAGGGATGAGGTTTTTGTTAATGGATATTTATATATTACTGAAAAGGTTGTGAAGAAATGTACTTGAAGTAAAAGGGGCATTAGTTTAATAAGAATTAAGTGATATTATGAGTGGGGTCAGATTTTAGTTATTCCATTAAAGGGCGCGATTGTTGAATAAAACTTAGATTTTTAAACAACTATATTGTTATATTTTTAAGTACCGTGAATTATCTTATATCGAAAATTAAACAACTATATTTTAACCCCGTCTTAAATTTAGAACGGGGTTATGCTTGTTTTAGGTTTTAAAATTAAATCACTTTATTCTCACTTTACAGCAGTCAAGATGTTATTTATAATTTTCAATTAGTTTTATATTTTGATAAATAGATTTACTTATCATAGCATCCTTTATTTCATCTATAATCGTTTCAAGATCTTTTATACATTTTTCTATATCATCGAATGTTTTAATTAACGCCTCCCCCATGTATTCTATCTTATAGAATTTTTCATGTTTATAAGTAAGCGTTCCTCCTGAACAACTAGATATGGAAGATGCAGCAGTCAAACATTAATCTTTTCGCCCTGGGTTGCGGCTCAGGGTGTTCCTGAGAAATGGGGGATATGATGACCTTTGAATTACCTGAATTAGATAGAAAAGCGACACAAACGGCTGTAGAAGCTGAATTGGAGAAATATCGCTTATATAAATACTTAATTTTTGAAGAACGTGAGGCTTCTATAACGGCAAGTCCAGAGGAACGCTTTCATGGGCCAACTAATCAAACCAGTGATCAAACAGCTTCTATTGCTATTTATAATGCGGATCAACAAAGATATCGAAAGGCATATTGTGAGCGTGTCGAATGGGCTGTTCGCCGATTACCAAAAATGGAACGTTTTCTGATTGAAGAACGGTATATGTCTGAGGATGCAGAATATACTTCAGATTATCAGGTGTACTGTTTCAAATTTCAGCCAGCTATATCGGAAAAAACTTATTCAAAGATACGATGGAAAGCTTTTTATAAACTGGCTTTGAACCTGAATCTTGCTATTACGAAGAGATAGGTGATGAAGGAAATGGAAATTAAAGAAATGCTCAAAAATATCATTTGGCATATAGAAACAAACTGAAACATATCGAGAGATAAAAGAGTACTAGATGATGTTCTCAGCTCATTGAAGAACATGGCTAAAACACCGAAGTAACAGCACAGTTCGAAGAAAAGGAGGTGTATCTAATGAATGAGAGAAAGATTTATTTGGCTAATGGTGACGTACTAATTCGAACGGCTAAAGGTATTTACTTTAGACAGAACGGGGAAAACGGAACGCCTTTGCTTATTGACCAAGAAGAAGGAGAACTCTTAGCCTTTGGCACAGCTGAGCAGTTATTAATTGCTGCTAAAACAATCAATAAAATAATTAGTGTATATGAGAAGGCGTTAGAACAACTAAATGAAATGGCTGTTTATTATTCAGAAAAGGAAGAGGCTTTAAATCCAGATAAGGTTAGGGACATAGCAGCAAAAGCATTAAACAGACCAGAAAATTAACAGCGCAGTTCAAAGAAACGGAGAAATAATTCCTAAAAAAACTCGAAATTATTCCTAAAAAAAGTCGGGAATAAATCGTGTTGTTAGGATTTATACATGTTAAATTTATATCATCGAGAATAAAGCAAAGGGCGGCACAATGTGTCGTCTTTCGGTATTCTTTGCAAGTTCTGTACCTTGTAAAGTAGACATAAGTTAAATTATTCTTGTATCTGCTTTAGAAAGTATATCTTTATTATGATTAGGTTATAATTGAGTCAAACGGTAAAAAACCCCAATGTATAATAAATCGTGGAGCGCTGAAAGCACTTGGTGTGGAACCCAGGTGCTTTTCTTATGTTCAAAAACCCTATCGAGTGACAGGGTTAAATAGATTTCATCATGCCACAATGACGGCACTTGCGTAAAAATATATAGTTCTTTACTGAGCTTTCAAATTGAGCATTACCGCAATTGTCACAACGACCACTGATTACATCAGGATACTCTTTATAATCGTAAACGATGCTTGTATCATACCCTTTTAGTTCTTTTGAAGCTTCTTCAGACAACTTAGATCACCTTCTTTTATTCAATTAGACAATGATACCATTAATCATAGATTCATCAAGCGACTAGCGATTATTTGCAGGAATTCAGCTCCTGGTGTCGAATTGAATTCTAGATTGAAAGGGTGATTAGACTTTGAAAAAAGAGATGGACGCAGAATTTATTGAAAGACTATCAAAAATAGCAACTGAAGTCGAAGCGAGAGTAGAAAAATTTAATAAAGATATAGATGATCAGAATATTATGTACGTTTTAGTAAAGGCTCATCTTTATATTGAATATGAGCTTGAGCTAATACTTCTAGAGTATGTGGAAAAGCCTGAGTATTTAAAAATTCCTAAAATGACCTTCGCTCAAAAGGAAAATTTAGTGTTTGCTTTAGGAATAGTGCCTGATGCAGAAAAAAAATCACTTAATAATTTTAATAAAATTCGTAATAAATTAGCCCATAACTTAGATTACAAATTCAACGAGGAAATTTTAGAAAAAAATATTATTGGGCAATTTAGTTCTAAAACTAGGACTGACTATGAAAAAAACCTTGGCTTCTATTGTGGAAAGTACGGAGATGGTTTAGATGGTAAGTTACGTTGTGCCATTTCAATTATTTGGAGTAATTTATTAGAAATAAGAATAATTCCTTCGGATATAAGAAGTGAATTGGAAATATAGATGGGGAAGCATCCGAATAATCAGGTGTGCTTTTTCTGCATTCGTAAAGCTGGGATTAGATAGAAATGAATTTGAAAAAGTAATGGCAATTTATTTTGGAGAAGTGGTTGTACAAAATAATAAAGATGCAAAATGGGAAGTAGAGGAATACCCTTTTGTACCTGGAAAATACATCTTTGGAGTAAGTAAGGGATTTGGGAGTATGTCTTTAGGTAATGGGTTTATTGACCATTATAAAGAACCAAGTAATAAAAGAAGAAACTCTTTGTTTAGAATGTACAATCATTACTTTAATGATTGAAACGATATTTCTTCTTCAACTAACAGGGTGCGTTTGTTTCATAATAATAAAGTTGTTTAAAAACGTCAGTCATGCTATTCAACAATCGGGCCTATAATTGAATAAAACTCCCGGAAAATACTAGATAATTATGTTATTATTGTATGAAATGTGAAGGAATATACTTAAACGATCGGAGCAGGTTAGCAAAATGGGGATTGTTTAAAATCAGGAGGTTTTTACGTAATGTCTGCTAAAATTGTAGCTTCAATAATGATGGTTATTAACGCTATATTTATATCTACTTTAGTTGATAATTGTTCCGCGAAAATAAAGTTGTAGACTGTGAAATAAAGTGTTAGACTGGCGGCCAGTCATTCAACTAACAAGCAGTTAAGCTTAATATATAGTGGTATGGGATTTCAAATAATCAGGACATGGTTTTCCAAATTGTGATAATGTTGTGTTCGATTTGTATTTTGATCTCTTTATTTATTTGGGTGTAGTAACATAAAATAATAAAATTGTAGGTGGTTTTTTAAATGCCGGATCTCTTGCTTGTGTTATTCTTGATAAACTTATCTTTATTTCTCTTGCACGAAATGGATGCGATAAGACGTTCTGAGTGGAGATTGTTTATCGTGCTTAAGGATATGGAAGATTCTAAAGCTTATAAAGTATTCACATTTATTCACCTTCCTCTTTACACAATAATACTCTATTTACTTTTTAGTAAATATCAGACAGTTACTTTTTGGGTCCTAGATTTATTTTTAATCATACATGCAATCCTGCACCTATTTTTTGAAAAGCACCCCCGTAATGGATTTAAAAATACATTTTCAAGAACAATTATTTATCCAATGGGAATCCTTGCGGCTATTCATTTAGTATTACTATTTAATAACTGAGTACCAATAATATCAAAGACAAAGATGTTTGATTCGATAGCAATATTAAAACTCAAATGATAAAGAACTGACGACTAAGCTAACAAGAAAACGATTGTTTAATAAAGCAGAGGCAGTCTAGGACTTTATTTTCTCGTCCAAGGCTGCCGATTGTATTTTAAACAAGTGAGTCTAATACTTAATTTTCAAAAGATGCCGATTTCCAAATCAAAAATCCTCATAAGATCAACATCTCCGGTCTAATACTTTATTTTCTTTGAACAATAATATCATAGTTAGTTTAACTTTTTGGATTTTATCTGGTATGTCTATCTTCTATTTGTTCTTTGAAAAAGACAAGAAATCAGACGTAAATGTCAAGTAGCCCCAAATACACGATGAAAATTGTGTTTTCGGGACTACTTTTTGTTTGCTTCCCTTTTTATCGGCACCTTGCATATGGAAGGTAAATCCGTTGACCAAGGTAAGACTTTATCTATTTCTTCTTTATTCGTTACATCCATATTTGGTAGCGTTTCAAATAAATAGCGAAGATAAGGATAAGGACTTAAACCGTTCTCTTTTGCCGTTTCAACGACACTATACATGATGGCGCTCCCTCTAGCACCTCGCGGTGTATTCGAGAACATCCAATTTTTTCGACCGATCACAAACGGTTTAATGGAACGTTCACTTCTATTATTATCGATTTCTAAATGGCCATCCAATAAAAAAGCTTCAAGATGATTCCATTGATTCAAACAATAAGTGATGGCTTTTCCTAGAGAGCTTTTGGGTAGGACTCGGTCTTTTTGTTCATGAAGCCATGCCGAAAAAAGGTCCAGAATGGGCCTGCTTTTTTCCAATCGCTGTTCATATCGTTCTATAGGGTCGACATGTTTTAGCGTTCTCTCAATGGAGTATAGTTGATTACAGAAATACAACCCTTCGCTCGCCTTCACCTTTTTTCCCTTCTGTGAATCAGGTAAAGCCTTTAAGGCTTCATCAAACTTACGTCTGGCATGCGCCCAACATCCCACAAGGGTGACATCCGGTACTTGATTGTAACCATTATATCCATCCACTTGTAGATATCCTTGATATCCTGTTAAAAAACGTTTCGGATGTTCACCTGCTCTTGTTGGTTGATAGTCATAGAGAACAATGGAGATGTCATCTCTCCCTGTACGATATAACCACAGATAGGACTTGGTAGTTGCGGCACGACCAGGTTCACGTAAGACTTGGAAGGTTGTTTCATCCGCATGAAGGATGGTTCGAGTAAGTAGATGCTCATGCATCCTACTATATAAAATCGCTAACCAATGATCCGCCCCGTATAATAACCAATTTCCCATCGTTTGACGTGATAAGTAAATTCCCATTCGCTCAAAATGCTTTTCATGCCGATATAGAGGCAATCCTTCTACATATTTTTGCGTCATAATATATGCCATGATGGACGGAGAAGCGATACTTTTTGGAAAGGCAGGAGCCGGCATTTGGGCAGTCACAATCGGTGTGGATATCTCATCTAATTCACACTTACGGCAAGCATATACATATCTCTTATGTTCCGTCACCTTTACTTCCGCAGGAACAATCGTCAGTTCCTTACGGACTTCTACACTCATCTCATGTAAAGCACCACCACAGCACGAACAAACCTGTTCCTCGTCAGCCAAACGATATTCAATCGTTTCGATAGGAAGGTTTTGGACGGACTCATCCCTATGACCGCGTTTCTTTTTACGACGATAGGTGATGGTTTCAACAACTGGTTCGGGTACTTCGGTATCACTTTCTTTCTCAGCCTCATTAAACAGTTCTAGAGCGAGTTGATTTTCCGTTGTTTTTTCGCTAGACGTACCAAACCGTTTTTGTTGGCTAAGACGAAATTGTTCTTCGTACCATCTCACTTTTGCCGTGAGTTCTTCTACTTGAGCTTGAAGAGATTCAATTGTAGGTTGATTTTGATGAGAGGATGTTGTTTTCATAGATGAATCCATTCGACAAAATGAATCAAATCCCTTCTAAATATATAAATTTTTCATAGGATTGTTCTCGCATATACGGCTTGATGCCCTTGTTTTTGTTCAAATGAAAATCCATCAAGAAGCCATCTCAGTTGCCTTCTTGATATGGTAAGTGGCACATTTGGATGTTTAGTTGGCCAGTCAAACTTTCCTTTTTCCAATCTGCGATAATGCAACCAAAACCCATTATGTTCCCACACGAGAATCTTTAGTTTATCGCGTGAGCGATTGCAAAAGACAAATAAACAAGAAGAAAAGGGATCTAAATCAAACTCTTCCTTCACAATGGCTGCCAGTCCATCAATAGATTTACGTAAGTCTGTAGCTCCTTGTGCGATACATACCCTTTCAATGGCTGTTTCTAGTATCATAGTTGTTTTACCGTCTGCATCACTTGTAAAAGCACTTGTGGAGTAAATGGTGTATCTATTTCAATTGTAGCTTCCTTAAAATGAATGCGGATGGTGGTATGTATTTTTTCTTCTATTGGAGGGATATTCACAGATACCCATTTTGTGCGTGTACTTTCAGTTGGACGATCAGCTTGAGGTGATAATTTCTTGAGCCAATAATATAGCTGATGAATCGGCAGGTTCTGTTTTTGACACCAAGCAGCTTTTGATAATCCACTTTCTTTGAAATCTTGGATGTGAGCTTCCCATTCTTTCTTTATAAGGCGCTTTTTCATAAAAAAAACCTCCACATGTATGATGTAAGGAGATTATCTCATGAGCTATTTACAAGTAGTAGGTGGGGAATATTTGACGCTTACAAAGTAGGGGATTTTCCTGTTTGTTAATCTGAGATAAAAGTGAGTGTACAATGTTATGTACTATATACAATTGGGCTAAACTAGAACATATGTTAGGGAATAAGTGGGGGATGATCTCTACAAAAAGGAGGGTACTATCTATGGCTGATTATGTTACAAAAAATCGATTTATATACTCAACACGTAATTTATGGTCAGGCTTTCTATTTGGTCTTGGTTTAGTGGCTTTTTTTGATGAAGTGGTTTTTCATCAACTCTTGCATTGGCATCACTTTTATGACAAATCTACAACTTCTATCGGACTTGTCTCAGACGGTTTATTTCATGCTTTTAGCTGGTTTGCAACAGTCGGTGGGTTGTTTATGCTTGCTGACCTTCGGAGACGCCATGCATTATGGTTCACTAGGTGGTGGGGAGGCTTATTTTTTGGTGTAGGTATCTTTCAACTATATGATGGAACTATTCAACATAAGGTCATGCGGCTTCATCAAATTCGTTATAACGTAGATATCTTTCCTTATGATTTAACTTGGAATATTATTGCTCTTGTTCTAACTATAATTGGCCTTATTTTAATTACTCATACACAACGTATCCAAAAATCAGAAGAGAGTGTTTCACATGAATAGTCATAATCACTCCTATGTCTCTACTACTCCTATGTCTTATACAAATGGAGAGGGAATTCAGTTTGTTTTGGCATTCCTGTTTGTACTAGCATTTGTTATGTATATCGTTGCTGCGATTCAATCAAGTCGTCGTTATAAGACATGGCCATTCTATCGGATTATCTTATGGAGTTTTGGGATGGTCTTAGCCTTTTCGGCAGTTTTCGGCCCTTTAGCAGCACGTGCCCATAATGATTTTACTGCACATATGATTGTTCATTTGCTTTTAGGAATGCTTGCACCACTTTTGCTTGTGTTAGGGGCACCTATGACTTTACTATTACGAACATTGAATATATCCTTAGCAAGACGTCTTTCGCGTATACTAAAAAGCCGACCTGTATGGATATTAATGAATCCTATTGTGACCTCTTTTCTTAATATTGGAGGGCTATGGATACTTTATACGACGGATTTATATATGATGATGCACAATAATCCCTTTTTTCATATAGTGATTCATTTGCATATATTTTTAGCTGGCTACATATTTACTGCGTCTATGATTTATGTTGATCCAACCCCGCATTCATTTAGCTTTGTCTACCGTGCGTTGGTGCTTGTGCTCGCTTTAGCTGGTCATAATATTTTATCTAAGTATATGTACGCTCAACCACCTAATGGTGTACCCCTAGCTCAGGCGGAAATGGGCACCATGTTAATGTATTACGGAGGGGGGGTTGTTGACTTTATTCTCATCTGGATATTTATGTCGCAATGGTTTAAAGCAACACGACCTCAAGCAGTTATCTTTAATGAAAACGCCGCTGAATAGCAGGCGTTATTTTTATGTTATTCTTTTATATTCGTATAACGTAGAACGAAGAGCAGCCAGTCAAATTTATTTTTTAATGTATGAAATAGTTCCCTAGTTTAAAATAGTAGTAGTTTCAGTAAACGTTTTATCGAATGGAGTGACTATATTGAAGAGAGTAAAGATTGCCCTATTGCATTTACTGCCGATTGCAGGGGATATAAGATATAACCAAGAATTGATTGAACGTTCTGTAAAGCTTGCGTCCAATAAAGAAGTAGACTGGATTATTACGCCTGAGCTTAGTGTAAGCGGATTACAATTTCGGCACAAGATTGGAGTAGATTGGATTGAACGTCAACCCAATTCATGGATGAACAGTTTTTGTCAATTAGTAAAATCTATCGATACAACAGTCTTTCTAGGTAGTCCTGAAAAAGGGGAAGATGGGAAGTATTATAATTCAGTATTTGTGATTGATTCAAATGGTCAAATAATAGGGAAGCAAAGAAAGATTAATGTTTTATCGGATGGTTGGTCTACAGCCGGTAAAGTGATTGAGCCGATTACAATAGATGATATACATGTAGGGATTATGATTTGTGCAGATGCCTATACAACCAATGTTGCTGAGCGATTATGTCAGAAAGGTGCAGAAATCATTATAGCACCGGCTTCATGGGGACCAGGGTTACATGGTCCGAATGGAGAGTGGGAGCAAAGGTCCGTTGAGACAGGATTGCCTATTATCGTTTGTAACCGTACTGGAGAAGATGAAACCGTTAGTTTTTTGCAAGCGGAAAGTTCGCTTATTAAAAATGGTGAACGAATTTTCACTCATCAATCCAAACAATCAGCTATTATCACGTTTGAATGGAATCTAGAACGACAACAATTACATTCCGCTCAGGTAGAGGTTGATTATATAGAGTAAGAGACTGAATCCAATGATTAAAAGTAATTGGATGTTTGGCTGACAACAATTTTATTAGTTAATAATAACCTATAGAATGGAAAGGTTTTTATATAATGGCTATGCTGAAAGATGTGTGTAACCGCGGTTTCAAATGATGCAAGGATTAATAATTATGATTTATAAATTTCATATAACGGTAATTTTGGAGTCAGGTTAAAAAGTGTAGACGTGCTCTGAGAGTTTCGATATAGTAAAGCAACAATCATCTATTTGAAGAGTGGGGAATGAATATGAAGTCGTTTTATACATTTCTAATGACGTATCGACAACCGAAAGAGGTTGATGCAATTACTAAATTTGCTAATCATGCTTTTTTGGATCATAGTTTTCCAAAGCAATCGGTTGACTATGATGAGCTAAGCCGCTATTTAGAAATGAATGTGGATTATTTAGAAAGTATGTCTGTTTTTGATGAGGCATGGGATATATTCATGCAATCCGAAGAAGGGCTATGGTGAAATGTCCTATAGAGGAAGAGCCATTTTAAAAACCTCTTCTTACTATGGCAGATGAGTAATTTGGCATCGCTTTATGTTAAATGTGCTGAACTCTCTATCGTAATTACGAAGAAAGCGCAGTCTAAAGGTTGAAAGCACAATCTTTAGATTGCGCTTTCTTTATGTGTAATTTGGGAGAATGCCTACCTTTTTCTATTAACGTCTATCCTTATTGAAGCATATACTTTAGTAATTACTCGGTAGGGGACCATTTGAGGAGATGTCGCTGATGGGAAAGAAAAAGGAGCCGAAGTTTAAGGTTGGTGATACAATCATCATCAAAATGTATGGGACAGTCGGTAAAATCACAGATGTAAAGTTTCTCGATGGTACTTATGTATATGAAGTAAACTACAGCGATGGACTTTATGTGGAGAGTACCCTGGAGCATATTGATGATTATGATGGAGAAATTGTTTTTGAGAAGGAACAAATTAATATTGAATATAAATTTTTATTAGGCGATTTAGTACAAGTCGATGGGTATGAGTACGATTACTTTAAAATTGTTGGTTATCGGACAGAGATTTGGCGGTATAAAGACAGCGCTTGGGAAGATGTCATTTACGAATTAACGCGAATTTCTGATGGAGAATGGCTTGAAGCGCATGAAGAGGAAATGACATTAATAGCCGATGCTAAGCGAGCAGAAGCGATTATTCAAAAATTAGAGATATTATACTCCGCACATAAAAAAGAAAAAGAGCAGCCGAAGCTAAATAATCCTCGTAAAGGTGAGAGGAATAAGAAAATGACAACTAAAGAGCAAAAACAACATATTGATGGCTTGTTAGATTTATATAATGATTATAATCGATTATTTAAAGAATTTGGTGATGATGAATATCAGCATATTATGAATATTGCTCTTGGGAAAATTCGTAGAGCAGCTGAAGAGTTGTACCCAAATCGTAAGAAAAAGAAAACGAACTCTTAGAAATAGTAATTTTATGAATATTCGTTTAGCAATTATCATAGAACTTGTATGGAGGGGGCGATGGTATGCGAGAAATTGAGGTTATTATTGATACAGAAGAAATTGCAGAATTCTTTTTTGTAGAATTGCTGAAAAGAGGTTATGCTCCAACAGAGTTAGAAGCCGAAGATCTTGCTGACATCACATTCGATTATTTAATCCAAAAGTGCATCATTGATGAGGAATTAGAAGAATAATCGATACCGAATTCCTTACTTTTCATAGAATACTTGACGGCGGAGTAATCCGTCGTTTTATATTGAGGTATCCATTTGACACAGTTTTCTAACAAACGACTAGACATGCTTTAGAAGTATTCATTTATAATAAAGATAGTTTATATTCTATAAAATAGGAGTGATGAGGATGTCGGTTTTTAATAAGATGTTAGCGAGTATAGGCATTGGCAATGCAAAAGTGGATACGAAGTTGGAAAAAAGTCAATATACGCTTGGGGAAACAGTTTCAGGAATCATTGACGTTCAAGGTGGAACAGTTGAACAGAAAATTGACGAAATTTATTTAACGCTACATACGAATTATGAAGTGGAAAACGATGATCATACGTATCAAAAGACAGCGACCATTAACCGGTATTTACTCACTCAACCTTTCGTAATTGGACCAAATGAAACGAAAGAAATCCCTTTCAGCTTTCAACTTCCATTTGAAACACCTCTTACTTACGCAAAGACAAAGATTTGGATTAAAACAGGAATGGATATAAAAAATGCCATCGACCCTACAGATCAGGATTATATTAGAGTCGTGGCCAATCCACTAATTGATTCTGTTTTACATGCTGTAAAGGAATTAGGGTTTCGATTGCGAGAAGTGGATTGTGAGGAAGCTCCTTTTCGTTTTCGTACATATGCACCTTATTTTCAAGAATTCGAATTTGTACCGGTTAGCGGAGCCTTTCGCGGCCGCTTAAAGGAGCTTGAATTCGTATTTTTTGTGAAAAACGAACAGGCGTTAGAAGTATTAGTCGAATTGGATCGTAAGTCTCGTGGTTTTGCTGCGTTGTTTGGCGATAGTGAAAAGAATGTTCGTTTATCTTTAACAAGTCATGATATTCCGAACATGAAGCATAGAATCAATGATTTTTTAATTCGATATATTTAATGGTGAGAAAAACCCGATTCATTCGGGGTTTTCTTTATTTTAGGTTATGTTAAATGATATTGATAAAAAAACTCCTTTTGTGAAAAATTGTTATTAATAAATCGATGTAGTGACTTCATATACATATACAGTTCTAAAAGGGGAGGGGAACATGATATGTTAATGGTGTGTCACAAGCATGTTAAGGAAGGATTAAAACGTCTTACTATTCCTCATGTGAAAAAAATCAAAGATTGTCACTGTTCTTGTCTGTATTGTAATAGAAAAGCCGAAATAAAAATCTTTTATTCTATGCCTTTTTTTAATATGAAAAAATTCTATGAACATGAATAATGAAGGGTAACCTCAAAATGGTTACCCTTAGAAAATTAAGCAAAAGCCTCTGGTATGAATGTTTTGCAATCTGTTTCTTCACTGATTGGAGATTGGATACTTGTTTGCCCTTATGACTTACAAAGAACATCTGGAGCTGTAGTATCACACCTCATGTTATCGTATAACATATTCGAGGTCATTGATACTTACTTTATTTTTTGAATGTAACATAGAAGATTTGATAGCAGAAAATGAAAGTTGTTGTTAACTGATGAAATCTTAGAGGTATTTTTTATGAACTAGAAGGTTCAAAGGTTTTACAGCCTGTTTCTTCAATTTCAGATGTTTGTCTCTTCTCAAGGTTTCCTACATAAATTAAATCAGCCGCACATTTATTTCCTTGTTCCCAGTTTTTACAGCTATTTACCTCGCATAATACGCCATGTGCCATATTATTCACCTCCTTTCAAAGTGGATGTAATCTTTTAAGATTTCAGTTATTACTTATTCTCTCTTATTCCCTCAACCCCTTCTTGATTCTTACATTTTTTTACATAAAAAGTTATGATAACGCAATGGACTGTTATTGTATAGGAGGATAAAGGAATGATACAAAGGGGCTAGCGGAGTTTATTGGTAAAGATAAAACTATGTTGGAAAGAATCCTATGTATCATGAATAAATATAAATTGACAATGATTCTCATTATCTATAAAATTGAAAGTAGACATATATCAGATATTTTTTCGGGAGGAACAACATGATTAACATGCTATATGGGTTGAAAGATATTCATACTGTTATTTCAAATCACCGTAAAATAGGCGGAGCCGCAGAAGCAGACATGATAAGATTAACTTCTGGTGAATCTTATCAAAATCCTGTGTTTATAAATGTTGATATCTCCAAAGGTCACTATGTTTCCGCATGTTTTATGGATGAAGAGGGAACAAACATTATTGCACATGTTGATCAAATCGCTGTAATAAAAGGGTTGCAGCATAAATTGATTTGTCAGCTGAATAATATGCATGTGAAACAATTATTGCTGCAGGATACCATGCAATACTTACAAAAATTATGTGACGTAAATGCCGGTTTCGTTACCCATACTTTTAAGCAAGAAGCGTTAAAACTTGTCAGGGATATTAGTATAAAAGAATTGAAAAACCACAATATTGTCCTTCCATTCCCACTTGAAGAAAAGTTAATTCATATAAACAAACGCTTATTTGCATGAAAAACAAGGTCCTATAAGGAACCTTGTTTTTTTGTACGATCAGAATTTATATGAAGCAGACAATAGTAAAGATGCGAGAGCTCTCAAATCTATAACCTTTACGTATATCGACTTTCGCTATTAAGGCGACAAGTTTGTTTTTCTAATAAAGGAATTTCTGCCTGGCAAGCCAATCGAAGACCGTTGTTTAACGTTTTCTTTAGCTTTTTTTGCTCTTTTTCATTTGGCTCGGATAATCCAGGACCATCCTCAATAATTTTTACTGTACATAATCCACAAGTTCCTTTTCGGCATTTATGTTGCAATGCCTTTCCCTGGCTTAAAGCAACATCTAGTAATTTCCCTTCCTCAGGCTGAATTTCAAATCTGTTTTCATGTTGCTGAACAATGATGTTGTTACGGGTGCAAATTTGTCGATCAGATGTATCAGGTTTTGTAAGTTGCTTTTGGATTGTACGCTTTTGAATTATACTTCCTGGAATAAGGGAGCCGACAGTCCATGCTCTTCTATTCATTGATACCATCAAGTCTCAGGGTCTTCCAGCGTGCAAATCGCGGATGGGCGTTTAATTCGTAAAACAACTGTTTCATAAACACGAAATGGATGATTCATTCCTTCTTCTCCCAGGTGAACTGTATCGAAGTCCTCTGACACGGCAAGATCCAAATTGTTTTTCCCTGTATTGACAAGAACTCCCGTTTTTCCTTTTAAAACTGGTGATTGGAAGACCCCATCTGTAACAAGTTCCCGAACATGTTCAATTTCAAGAACGTTTGTATCCTTATGTACACGATGCAATAATGAATATAGCTCTGGTGAGAGCACAAGGGCAAACGGTCCATTATGCTTCATCTCAAGTAATTTATTCCTTGCGTCCACTACATCCTGAAAGGCATTCCCTGATTCATACCAATTTCCAAGTAATTGTGTCAACCGACCTTTAACATTCATAAGTCCGGGAATTTCAAATTCCTTTGACCCATGAAAAATCATCTGATCTTCTAATAAAGCAACATCACGGGCTGCATTTGCAGCTACTGAAAAATCTATCGGGATGTCTAACACTTTCGCCTGCTCCAGATCACGCCAGTATAAAACGAAATCTTTATAAAGCAATGGGATGGTATAATTTACTCGTTTGCTAGATTCAATATTCAGATCAAATGATCCCTGGAAATCCATTTTTGCTTCATAGTTTTCCATAAAAATATCATTAAAAATGCTTTGCATTCCTTTTCCAAGAGGACCGTACAGTTCGATAAAACGGCGTCCAACTAATTGCCTTCTTGCCGAATCAATTACCGTTTGATCTAATTGTGCGAATTCTTGATCTGTTAGCGGTGAATCTGGAAATAATTCGTACTTACTCATTCTTCTTTCCTCCTTTTTCTATTCCTTACAATAAACTTCCCACAGTAAATCCTTTTTTTCTTTTAGACTGGGTAACTACTGTTGGAGAAACAGGCCGGTCTAAATGATCATGGTGTTCATCATGATGCGCATGTGGGTCAACGTAGTCATGGTCAAATCGTGTATTGATTTCATTTAACAATTCTTTGACCTGTTGATAATCTCGATATGAAACAACTCTCAGTTCGTTTAATAGAGTACTTCGTTCTGTATCAGTAAATCGAAAAAGTGCTAAATCAAGGTGCTCAACGAAATTATGTAATCCGAATTTTTCCAGGTTTAATTCTTGCAAAAGGCGATTGAATTCATTGTTCGTGGGTGTGAAATCTTTCTCGTCTTTTTCTTGTTCGAATTTACTTATTAGTGGGATAAGTTCTACTAAACGCGATAGTCGTTGTTCTTCCTCTTCGTAAATATGATGATAATACAGCCTTTCATGATCATCGCTGGCATTTTGAATGACAGGATTCAGCATATTCATAAATTTTTCAATTGCATCTTTGGTCGTAGTGAAAATTTTGAAAAAAATCTTCAGTTCCTCTTTCAATTTCTTATCCTCCTAATGATTTGTATAATTTCCATTATTATCCTATCGGGGTGAATCTTATACCTTTTTTAGATATTAAAATATTGTATAGGGTGTTTCTACTTTTAGGGGGAATTTTAGAAAGGTAACATTAACGAGGCACATATTTTTTTACGTAAGAATTATATGTTATAGTATGTAAATGGATAATTTTTTCATTAGAGGAGGATATAAGAATGAGTGTACATATTGGAGCGGCGCCAAATGAAATTGCCGAAACGGTTCTTCTTCCAGGAGATCCATTGCGTGCGAAATATATTGCTGAAACGTTTTTAGAAGATGCTAAGCTTTATAATGAAGTGCGAAATATGTTTGGCTATACAGGAACCTATAAAGGAAAACGTATTTCTGTTCAAGGGACAGGCATGGGCGTTCCTTCAATTTCTATTTATGTGAATGAATTAATCAGTAGTTATAATTCTCAAAAATTAATTCGCGTTGGTACAGCTGGTGCGATTCAAAAGGATGTAAAGGTGCGCGATGTGATTTTAGCGATGAGTGCTTCGACTGATTCACAAATGAACCGCTTAACGTTTGGCGGTATTGATTACGCACCAACAGCGGATTTCGATTTATTGCGTAAAGCGTACGATGCAGGTGTGGCGAAAGGGTTACAGTTGAAAGTAGGAAATGTGTTTACAGCTGATCATTTTTATAATGATAATAGTGATTTAGAGAAGTGGGCGAAGTATCAAATATTAGCAATTGAAATGGAAACGGCTGCTTTATATACATTAGCTGCAAAATTTGGTCGTCAAGCATTGTCTGTTCTTACGATCTCTGATCATATTTTAACAGGAGAAGAGACGACAGCTGAGGAACGTCAAACAACATTCAGTGATATGATTGAAGTAGCGCTCGAAGCTGCGATTCAGGAAGCGTAAAATTTTTATTCTACACTTAACGGGTAGTAAAGACTCCCACTAATGAAAGTTTTACTTTATAAGGCGAGCATCTATAAATAGCCTTAACTTTGCTTTGTTAAGTGCGATTTTTATAGTGCTCGTTTTTGTTTAATCAGGATTTATAGCTGTTAATATAAAAGTTTTGATACCTAACCGTTCTAAAGGCACGCGGTGTTTATAAGCGCTGCTCGTAACTTATAATTTCCGTTTCACAATAAAACTGATAAAATAGGGGTATTGTTATACATAGCAGTGATACATGAAAGTGGTGAAGCATGAATGCAAGAGGAAAACAAAGAACATCGAGAAGAGAAAGATTCAGGAAGATATTTCAAAATTAAAAAGTTTCCCTTGATTATGGGGGGGTTTTTGTTAATCTTCTTAACGGCAGGTATTACAACGGTTGCTCTCACATTTGGGGATAAAAAAGTGCAATCTATCGCTCCGAGCCAATATCCTCAATTTGAAAAATTGTATTCGACGTATGATACGATTAAAAAGGAATATTATCAGGAAGTTGATGATGAAAAACTCGTAAATGGTGCGATTGCAGGTATGCTTGAAGGACTGGAAGATCCATATTCTACTTATATGGACCAAGAGGAAGCAAAAAGCTTCAATGAAAGTATTTCTTCTTCCTTTGAAGGAATTGGTGCTGAAATCCAAGAACAAGATGGAAAAATTATGGTTGTGTCACCTATTAAAGGATCACCAGCTGAAAAAGCAGGTGTGAAGCCGAACGATATCATTATGAGCGTGGATGGTAAAAGCATAGAAGGCTTAAGTTCTACTGAAGCGGTTCTGAAGATTAGAGGGGAAAAAGGGACAAAAGTTGAGCTGACGATTTCTCGAGAGGGAGAAGCGAAGCCCGTATCGATTACAATCGTCCGAGATACAATTCCAGTTGAAACCGTCTATTCAGAAATGCTCGACGATGGGATTGCGAAAATTGCTGTGACAAGCTTTTCAGAGCATACAGTTGATGAATTAAATACGGCTCTTGATGAAATGAGCAAGAAAGATATGAAGGGTTTAATTTTAGATTTACGCGGTAATCCTGGTGGACTTTTACCAGAGGCTATAAAAATGGCCAGCATCTTTGTGCCAAAGGGCGAAATTGTGCTGCAAATCGAAGATCGTAATGGAAATAAAGAGATTCATAAATCGGAAAACGATGGTGAGTTCACATTACCAGTCGTTGTGTTAATTGATGATGGAAGTGCGAGTGCCTCTGAAATCGTAGCCGCAGCGGTGAGTGAATCAGCGAACATTCCATTAATTGGCGTGAAGTCATTTGGTAAAGGAACTGTACAAAATGCTCAAGATTTCAAAGATGGCTCGAATTTCAAATTCACTTCTTATAAATGGTTAACACCGGAAGGAAATTGGATTCATAAGAAGGGGATTAAGCCAGATATTGAGGTCAAGCTGCCCGATTATGCAAGTCTTCCTTATATTTCACCAGATGAGGCTTTAAAAGTATCGGATGCTTCAGCAGAAGTGAAAGCAGCTGAAGATATGTTAAAAGAGCTTGGTTATAATCCGGGAACGGTTGATACGGTCTTTGATGAACAAACAAAAGCAGCCGTAGAAAAATTCCAGCAGGATCATAAGTTGAAAGTAACAGGTATCATGGAAGATAAGACGACGGTTACATTAATGCAAGAACTACGCGACAAAATTTTGAAGAATGACACGCAAGTGAAGCGGGCTATAAAAGAGTTGGAAAAAGAAATAAAATAAAGTAAAGTGCAATTTCACTTAGCGAGGATCTCGCTATTAAGGTGAGGTTAAGGGGAAGCTTAGTAACGCTAAATCAGTTACTAAGCTTTTCTGTATTAGAAGGAGGGCTTTTGGGGAAAATATGGATAGTTTTGAAGCCGAGGTGACGATAATGAAAAGAAAGGTATTGTTAATTTGTGCACTCTTTACGATGTTAGCTGGTTGTGTGGCTTCACCTATACCTAATACAGAACGAAACCAACATATGGATTCGAAAAAAGAAACGGCCAAAACATTTCTTTTAATTGGTGTGGATTCTCGCGGAGAAGAGGATTCGCGTGCAGATGCGGTCTTGCTTGCCCGTTATGAGCCAAAACAAGGGCAGATTAAGTTAGCTTCTATTATGAGAGATAGTTATGTGAAAATTCCAGGGTATGAAAAAGGATATCATAAAATTAATGCGGCTTATTATTATGGTGGAAGCGAGTTAATGAAAAAAACGATTTTAGAGAATTTTAACATCAACGTAGACCATGTTGCAGTCATTGACTTTCAAGGATTTGTTAATATAGTGGACTTAATTGCACCAGACGGGCTTACCGTAGATGTTAAACCAGAGATGATTTCAGATATGAGCATTGCAGCGAGCAGTGGAGAAAATGTGTTGCATGGGGAGCAGATTTTAAAGTATGTTCGTTTTCGTCATGATAATGAAAGTGATTTTGGTCGTGTTGAACGACAGCAAGAAGTGTTGGTGCAGTTAAAAGACCAGTTAATTCAGCAGCTGTCTAATGTGGATGGAATTGTTGCTTTACCAGGGATGATTGAAGAAGCGCTGACATATGTAGAAACAGATATTGGAATGAAAACGATGTTTGTATTAAGTTCCCAAGCGATGTTTCATCCTGTTGATTCGATTAAGACGTTGCGCATTCCTGTTAATGACAGCTATACAAACGAAATGTATCCGCATGCTGGTGCCGTTTTATCTATAGACTTTGAGAAAAATCAACAGGCTTTACAGGAGTTTTTTGAGTAAGTCTTGTTACATGAGATACGTGTATAACTACGATATTTTCGCGATAACGTATCATCTATATAAAAGAGGCTGCCTAAGCAGTCTCTTACTACATGATTTCATAAAACGGAGGATATTATAGCGATAGTTCAGACTAATCATTCTATTTCCTATATGGAATAAAGATTAATACCTCTCGTAATGCTTGTTGATTTAAAAGGGTAATATAGGAATCATTTCATTACACCAAGCAAGACAAAGTTGTTTGGGTCATAGTCAATCTTTTTTAAAGAGTTGAATAGGAAGAGCGAGTTACTTGTTTTACTAATTCAATAACAGTTGGAATATCCAGTGTGCTGCGATTTTTTACTAAGTGAGTTCCAATGATAAGCGCGTTTGTTTTAACGTTAATTCGTTGGTCCGTATTAGCAATTCCATCTAAATCAATTACAGGTGAAAGGTCGCTTGCTCTTCTAATTAATTCCCAGCCAGCAAACCCAAAGCTGTCTGCTTTCGCTTTTTGTAAAACATAAGATAATAGGCCATCAATGTTTTTAAATTCATCACGACTTTCATTGCTCCATAATGTTGAATAAACGCCTGTAAAAGTTGACCAAAATGTCTGAATATGAGAAAGAATACTCTCTTGATCCGCTTCTTCACGTGTAACAGCTTGGAAAAGGAGATTAGAAATAAATTGTCCTGTATCAAAGCCGATTGGACCATAGAAGGCAAATTCAGGGGCGATGACTTTTGTTTCGCTTTCGCTTGCCAAAATGTGTCCTGTATGTAAATCGCCATGCACTAGAGCTTCTTGTTCACTTATAAATATTTTTTTCAATTTTGCCACTTCTAGTTTTAATTCATGGTCGTTCCATAACGTTTCTACAATCTCGGATAATTCCACTTCATAGTTGGTTGGTGTATGCTCAAAGAATGGGCCGGTAAAGATGGAACTTTCTATAATTTTACACAGTTCTAGATTCGTGAAGGCACGTGCGATTTCTTTTTTTGTCGTTGATTCTAAGTAATAGTCGGATGTGTAAAATAAAGTTTTGGCTGCATATTCGCCAATATGTTGTGAAATAAGAGGATAGCTTTTGCCTTCAATAAGGCCAGTGCGAGCAATCTTTACATGTGATAAGTCTTCCATGACCGTAATGGCAAGCTGTTTATCTGCATAATACACTTTTGGGACATATTCGCGGCAATAGCTTCCGAATGTAAGTAAGGCATCTGCTTCAATAGCTGCTCGTTTTAATGTAAGCGGCCAGCTTTCACCTAGCACTTTTGCATAGGGAACGGCTTGTTTAATAATAACCCCTTTATTAGTTGCGTTATCTGCGACATGAAAAACATAATTGAACGTGCCAGCTCCAATTTTGTGGCAAGTTAATGTCGCGTCCTTATCTAATAATTCTAGCTTTTGTATGAGTGCAATCGCTGTTTCATTCGTTAATAATTCGAACGAGCCTTGTGTTTGTGTCAATATAATCCCTCCAGATTATCGTTTAGGCAAGTAAAAAAGCCTCTTTCGATTTAAGAAAGAGGCTTTGAAATGATGATTCAAACCTCTTATCTTTCAGAAAGAATTCTTTCTGATGGAATTAGCACCGTGCCTTGCGGATTATTTCTCCACATATTGCGGTCGGTTGCTGGGCGTCATAGGGCCATATCCCTCAGCCTGCTCTTGATAAGAGAACGTATATTTTTCATTTTTAATAAATTATAGTTAGCTTGGAAAAATAATAACAATATTCTTAAAACATTGTCAATATAAAAAATTAATAAAATTCCGGACGTCGGTCGGCAAACACAGGAATTTTATTACGCACTTCGCGTACTTTAGTAAAATCAATAGTTCCTGTTAAGATTTCGACCCCTTCACCTGCTTCATTAATAATCTCACCCCATGGATCAATGATTAATGAATGTCCGGCAAATATGTTATTCGGATCTGAACCTGTTCGATTAACGGCTACAACATACGCTTGATTTTCAATTGCACGGCTAATTAACAGCGCGCGCCAGTGATCTAATCGAGGTTTCGGCCATTCTGCTGACACAAACAATACTTCTGCTCCTTTTGTAGTATGTGCACGAAGCCATTCAGGGAAGCGGATATCGTAGCAAATGAAGCTCGCACATAGTTTGTCATCAAATGTAAATAAACCATCCCTTTCACCAGGTTGCAGGAAATGATGTTCATCCATCAATTGAAATAAGTGAAGTTTATCGTAATCTTTGACGAATTCTCCTTTATTATTAATCATAAGCATTGTGTTATAAATGCCGTCGTTTGTTTTTTTTGCGATGGATCCTCCAACGAGATGTACGTGATATTTCTTGGCGATTTTTTGTAAAAATGAAATCGTTTCTTTTGCTTCCACGTCGGCGATTTCTTCTAAGCGTGTTAAATCATACCCGGTAGTCCATAGCTCTGGTAAAATGAGGACATCCGGCTTCGATTGAACAGCCTGCTCAATGAGTTGTTCTGCTGCTGTATAGTTTGTTTCCGGTTTTCCAAAAGCAATATCCATTTGAATACAGGCAATGTTCCAGTTCATAATTTATACCTCCACAGTTTGAAAAAGTTCTTTACAACATTATCATAAACATATATCATTTTTGATTATAATTTCAAGAAATTTCAGAGAAGGTGCACGAATGTTTCAATTTGAACAATCCGAATTATTAAAAACATTACCGAAACAATTTTTTGCCTCGCTTGTTGCAAAAGTTAATAGCATTCAAGCTCAGGGACATGATGTCATTAATTTAGGACAGGGCAATCCAGATCAGCCAACGCCAGAACATATAGTGAAAAGTTTACAAATAGCTGCAGAGAAACCGTTGAATCATAAATATTCTCCGTTTCGCGGTCATCAATATTTGAAGGAAGCGGCTTGTGCTTATTATGAAAGAGAGCATGGAGTAGTGTTAGACCCTAATACAGAAGTTGCGATTTTGTTCGGCGGAAAAGCAGGGTTAGTAGAGCTTCCACAATGCTTATTAAACCCAGGTGACACGGTACTCGTTCCAGACCCAGGCTATCCAGACTATTTATCAGGTGTTGCATTAGCGAAAGTAAAAACAGCATTTATGCCACTGCTTGAAGAAAATTACTTTTTACCTGATTACGCAAGCTTAGACCGTGAAATTGTTCAACAAGCGAAAATGATGTTCCTTAATTATCCGAATAATCCAACAGGTGCAAGTGCTACGGCTGAATTTTTTGAGCAGACGGTTGCAATTGCGAAAGAACATTCGATGTGTGTTGTGCACGATTTTGCTTATGGAGCGATTGGTTTCGATGGAGAAAAGCCGCGCAGTTTTTTACAAACAGAAGGGGCAAAAGATATTGGGATTGAAGTATATACTCTGTCTAAAACATATAATATGGCAGGCTGGCGAGTAGGTTTTGCTGTTGGGAATAAAAGTGTGATTCAAGCACTGGAACTGCTTCAAGATCATCTATATGTAAGTTTATTCCCTGCTGTTCAAGAAGCGGCTGCAACAGCATTACTTGAGTCACAAGATTGCGTCCGTGAATTGGTGGCAACATATGAAGGGCGCCGTCGTGTGTTTATCGATGGGCTACGTTCAATCGGTTGGAACGTAACGGCACCGAAAGCTTCGTTTTTTGCTTGGCTTAAAGTTCCAGAAGGGTTCACTTCGGAGAGCTTTGCAGATTATTTATTAAATGAAGCTCACGTTGCCGTTGCACCAGGAAATGGCTTTGGTCAATTTGGTGAAGGCTATGTCAGAGTTGGGTTACTTACTTCTGAAGAAAGACTTCAAGAAGCTGTGAAACGAATTAAAGCGCTAAAGTTATTTACCATTAAACAATAAAAGCTATATACCTAATTTTTCTTATGGTGAACAACAAGCTTAATAGAAGAGGGGCACCCCAAAAATGGGTGCCCCTTTCTGCTTTAATCTATAGAGCATTTCATCGATTTGCCTTATGATTTCGCGAATTGATTGTTTGTAAGTTTCGTTGTTTTATAATGTGATACATAGCTATGGAGAATCATGCCCATAACAATGATGAACATACCAGTCCATGATAAAAGGGAAGGGAAGGCTGTCGATAGCAATAGGACTTCTCCAACAACTGTGAACAAAACTTCAAGCGATTGAGTCGCTTCAACAGCAGCTAGTTTTTGCATATTCCCCCTGACTAAATCAGTCGCTTGAAAGAATAGTACGGTCGCTAATACGCCGGAAGAGATGGCAACGAGCAAAGATTGAGTCGTTTGTTCAATACTTGGTACACCTACTGTAAACAGGCCATAAAGAGAAAGGATAAACCAAAAAGGCAGACTTGCTAATGTCATGCCTAATACTCGTTGATAGGCATCTAAACGTCCGACACAAAGATCCATCATTTTTCGATTTCCTAGCGGATAAGCAAAGGAGGCAATAATGATGGGGATAATTCCTAGTAATACGTGTTTTAACGAAATAGAGCTAGCGTGTTCGATTTGCATGAGAGCAATACCGAGTAAAATAATAAGCGACATCAATAATCCACGAACCGGTATTTTTCCTCTTGCTTTTTTGGAACCATTCGGTGTTGTAACTGTTAAAAAGAAAAGTGGTGCGAGCAAGGAACCAGAAATAATCGTAATTTGCCATGTGCTTGCAGTTAGCCATCCTGGTGCGAATGCTGCAGCAAAGCAAATCGGTGCATAAAATAACCCAAACCCAATAGAGGACCATAAAATCCACTGCCCCCAATGTTCTTTCATATTTTGAAAGAGGGGGCGTATGTTTTTTCTAGCGATGACAATTGCTAATAAAAAGGGAACCATGAAAAAGTATCGTAGTGAAGCGCTCCAAATCCAACTTCCCCCCGATAATTCCATTGCTCGATTTAAAATAAACGTTACGGAAAAAAAGAATGCTGCACAAATACCTAATATAATTGGACGCATCGGACACCTCAATCTTCCTGTGGATGTAGTAATGTTCGAAGACTTAACCAGTTTTCCTCCACAAGACTAGCAGCCGTCTCGCTATCTTTTTGGCGACAAGCTTCAATAATTTTTTGATGCTGTTCGAATGATTGAATACTTTTTTCAGAATTAAATTGTGCGATTTCTAAACGTTGAATTTTGGGAACAATCGGTTCAAGTGCTCGAATGATTTCTGGGTTGCCAGCAACATCTAAAAATACATTATGAAATAATTCATCTGCTTCGATTGCTTTAATAATATCTTTTTTCTGTGCGAATTGTAGCAATGTTTTATTCGTATACTCTAATTCATCAATATCTGATTCTTTCAATAATGGAACCGCTAAACGCGCAGCTAAAGCGTGTAGCGCTGCTATTACCGTTACGCCATGTTTTGCCTCCTCTATGTTTAATGAAGCGACCCGAGTTGAAGACCCAGGAATAGATTCTACCAGCCCTTCGTCTTCTAGCCGTTTAAGGGCTTCGCGAACGGGAGTCCGGCTAATTCCAAATTCCTCTGCTAATTCTTTGTCATTAAGACGCTGCTCAGGTTGCAGTTCAAGCAAGGTAATCGCTTTTTTTAACGCAAAATATACTTCATCACGAAAGGACAGTCGTTTAATTGGTTTAAAAGTATCATTTTTCATAAAACCAATATATCGCATTTTGGTTTTATTTACAATATTTATCATAAGAATACAATAGACTATGCTGCTAGCACTTTGGTGGAAATATGATACACTTTGTACGATAAAGTTTATTTTTGTGAAAGATAAGGAGCAGAGTACAATGAAAGAGACAGAAGTATACATATTAGGTGGTTTTCTTGGAAGCGGGAAAACGACATTATTACGAAATATTTTAAAGCAAGAAAATGAAGCAGGTCGAAAAGTAGCTGTATTGTTGAATGAGCTTGGCAGTGTGTCGGTGGATAGTGGACTCATTGACGATGATGTTCCATTAAAAGAGCTATTTGGCGGCTGTATTTGCTGTACGATTCAAGATAAATTGGAAGTGCAGCTTCATGAATTATTAACAGAAAATGAGCTGGAAGCAGTTTATATTGAAACAACAGGTGCAGCTCATCCGGTTGAAGTATTAGATGCGATTATGTCTCCGCTTTTTGCTGAGAAACTCACTTATAAAGGCATCATTACAGTAGTAGATTTATTAAGATGGCGAGATCGCGAGCAGTTGTCCCCACAACTGCGTCAACTGTTAGTAGAGCAAATTCATCATGCGGATTTTATTTTGCTGAATAAAAAAGATTTAGTGACTGAAATGGAGGCAGCTCAGCTTCTGTATTCGATTCAAGCTCTCAATGGGGATGCAGTATGCTTATTAACGGAGCAAGCGGAAGTGTCCATTGCTTCGCTTCAGCAGTTAAAAAGAAAACAAAGCCATCCACATCAAGAACTTGATGTGAATCACCATTTACATTTAAGCGCTATCGTTTATTCGTTTGAAGGAGCTATTAAGCAAACGGACTTTGAAGAGTGGATGAGAAGCCTTCCTGATACCGTTTATCGTATGAAAGGATACGTAGCTTTTACTCATTCGCAGTATCCATACTTATTTCAATATTCGTATGGCATGCCCATGTTAATGAATGAAATGATGAAGATGCCGCTTAATATCGTGATTATCGGTGAAAATGTGCAGAAAGAGCAGCTTATTTCTGAGTTGAAGGAGTTAGAAAGAAAGGCGAAGAATTAAACAATAATAAATTTGGTATGACTTTTTGAGGCTGCCCTTTGGGTAGCCTCGTTTGAAGTTACTGGCTGCGCTCACCAAATGCAGCAAATGTTTTTTCATCTTCAATTAAACCGCAAGCAGCGCATTGAACGCGTACGTCAGGACCATTATAAGCAAGATGAAAAGGTTCGATCGTGTCATTTGAGTATTGGGCAACGATTTCACCAGAACGTGGATCTTTTTTAATCGGTGTAGCTATTTGCTGAATAAGGTTAAATCGTGATTTATTAGTACGGCAATTTGGGCAACAATAAACTTGAGACATGCACATGCACTCCTTTTTGATTGTAGTATTTCCTCTCATTATGTTGAATATACCGCGCGTATCGATAGAGAAAAGAGATGATATAATTGAAAGAGAATGAATGCAGACAGGATGAGTTATTAACTTCACACTTTTTTCACAACTTATCGGTACAATGTAGCGTAATCATCGTTTTGTTCCAAATCTAATAGCAAGTTAACAAGAGTGTGAAGAAGATAGATGAAAGGGACAAGTGCTCGTATTAGTTTAATAATCATCAGTGGGGATGCAGAAAACCCCACTGTTATAAAGGAGCTGATAAAATGAAGCAAGTACTTTTTCTTTTATTTGCTGCTTTACTGCTTACTGGGTGTAACAGTGTGACTTATCCGAAGATTGAGCACGATCAATCTTTTATTGCAACGGTAAATATTAAAGATACGAGTCTTACTTTTTTAGATGAACAGTATAAACATTTGGCCGATTGGGATCTCAGTATCCCTTTTATGGGCGGACTGCTGCTCCAAGATGGAGATACGTTGCTGCTTTATGGAAAAGATATGGATTCGATTGAAGTGTTTTCATTAGAGAAAGGAAAACAAATCGATAGCTGGGAAGCGAAAAAAGGTATTGTTAATATGAAATTGCTTCAGGATGGAAAGAGTATTGCTGCGGTGAATCAATCTTTAAACAATGTTTCTTTCTATAATGAAGAGGGACGAATAGAAGATCAAATTAAAGTAGGTAAAAGCCCGATGATGCTCCTTCAAGATCATCAGCAATTATATGTAATGAATTTTGGCGAAACAAAATTGTCAGTTATTAATTTACGTACAAGAAAAGTAGAAAGGGACTTTGTTATTCAAGCGTCTTCCACAGGTGCCTTATTAAGAGAAGAGCAGCAAGAGATTTGGCTTGGCGGTCATGGGATGGGAGCGGAAATGGAGGAAAATGTCCATGTTTATTCAACGGAAACAGGAGAATTAAAACGAACGTTAAATACGCCGATAATGCCCATTAATATTATGGAGAATGCGGCTGGTATTTTCATTTTAAGTCATGGTTCAAACGCTCTTTACAAAGTAGATGAAGCGTACAAGGTTGTGAAGAGTACGACAGTTGGGGTCAATCCATTTGAGATGACGACTGTTCATGATGATATATTGATTGCAGGATATGATAGCGATGAGCTCTATGTGATGGATTCAAAGTCTATGAAGGTAAAACAAACAATTAAGGTAGGCAAAGGTCCGTTTCAAATGATTAGCAGGGAGTAGATGTGCATGAGTGATTATACCATTTTGGTCGTTGATGATGAAAAAGATATGCGAACCTTGATAGAAATGTATTTACTCAATTCTGGATATCACTGCCTTCAAGCACAAGATGGAGAAGAGGCTATTCGCTGTTTGGAACACGCAACAGTAGACTTAATCTTATTAGATATAATGATGCCGCAAAGAGATGGCTTTTTAGTTTGTGAACAGCTGCGGCGAAAATCTGATGTACCGATTATTTTTGTTAGTGCTAAAGGAGAAGAGTGGGATAAAGTGAAAGGACTCAAGCTTGGAGGAGATGATTATGTTGTTAAGCCATTTAATCCAGGTGAATTAATGGCTAGAGTAGAAGCAGTGTTAAGAAGAACAGGTAAGAAAGCAACATTATACACGGAGCAAGATGTGGTGAGGCTGGGGAAAATTGAAGTGAATCAGAAAGCAAGAACGGTGACAATTAATGGCCAACTGATTAATGTAACCTTAAAGGAATTTGACTTGTTGCTTTTTTTGATGCGGCATAAAAATCAAGCACTCAGTCGGGAGCAATTACTAGAACATGTATGGGAGGGGAGCTATGGTAGTTCTTTACGAACAGTGGACACTCATATTAAAACATTAAGAATGAAGTTAAAGGAAGCGGACTATATTCAAACGGTATGGGGAATTGGTTATAAAATGGGAGATGAGCATTTTGCGTAAAATCAAATCTTTATCATTTAAGCTCTGGTTCACCATTATGAGTGCCGTTATTCTATCTGTTGTCTTTGCGTATTCTCTATCACAATATTATTATAAAAATTTATATGTTGAGAAGGTAAAGAGTGATCTTATTTATGAAGCTTCTTTACTCGCTGCTGATTATGCAGGAGGTAAGATTACGGAAGAGTATAAGCGAAATATTGAATGGTTTAATAGCAAAAATGAAAGTGAAACGTTCGTTGTGAATAATCCCCGGGAATTAAGTGCGTGTTTGCCGTTTGATATTGATTATAATACGTTGATTTCTGAAGAAGAGCGACAAATGCTTCTTGAAGGAAAGCCCATTGAAAAAGAAGGCTATGAAGAACGATTTGAAAAAAATATAGTAGCGGCCATTATTCCGCTAACCGATGGAGACCGATTAGAAGGAATTATTTATACCTATATTCCTGTTAACTCGATTACCGATTTAATTCATGAGTTTGCAGTTAAATGGATTGTGGCTGCGATTTTATTTATGCTCATGGTTATGCTGCTGACAACAAAATGGTTAAAGAAGCTGATTCATCCGATTCGTGATATGGAAGTAGCAGCACATCAAGTATCTAACGGTGATTATTCGATACAAGTTCAAGTTACAAGTGATGATGAAGTAGGTCAGCTTGGCCATGCTTTTAATAAAATGGCCCAATCGATTCATTTAGAAGAAGAAAGAAAAAGAGAGTTTCTTGAAAATGTCTCACATGAACTACGAACCCCATTAAGTTATATAAAGGGCTATACACAAGCCATTCTTGATGGTGTTATTAAGGATAAAGAGGAAGAAAGAAAATATCTTCAACTGATTTCGAGGGAAACATTGAGGATGCAGCATCTCGTTGGTGATTTAATGGAGTTAACAAAAATGGATCGTAAGCAAGTTATGTTACAGGAATCCCCGATTGCTTTTGCTCAGTTTATAGAGGATTTTGTGGGAAAGTATGAACAAGTGATTCAGGACAAGCAGCTACAGTTGCAAATCGAGTTAGATCCAGATCCTATTATTATGGGGGAAGAGCGAAAACTTGAACAAATTCTTCAGAATGTATTGGATAATGCGATGCACTACACGAATGCAGGTGGAGTTATTTCTATTATATTAAAGCAGAATAAAGAAACATGTGAGTTAAGCATTGCTGATACAGGCAGAGGTATTCCACAACAAGATCTTCCTTATATTACGAATCGTTTTTATCGTGTGAATAAGGCAAGAAGTCGTTCAGACGGTGGTTCGGGGCTAGGATTAGCTATCGTTAAGAAACTAGTAGAATTACAAAAAGGTGAACTAAAGATAGAAAGTGAAGAGGCTGTTGGTACGAAAGTGTATGTAATATTTCCAATGATTCAAAGTGAGTGGTTGTAGACTAAAGCAGGGGGCATGACGAATGAGAAAAATAATCGTTTTATTTTTAACTGTTCTTATTGTCTTAGTTGGATGCGGCAAGGAAGAAGAGGAGCAGCTTCCAAAGATGTTACATGTAGAATTAGAGATAACTCCTGAACTAGCAAAAGTGAATGAAACGGTTATCTTTCAAGCAAAAGTAACATATGGAGATGAAATCGTTACAGATGCCGACGAGGTAAGCTTTGAAATTTGGCGTGAAGACGAGGAGGAAAGTGAAACGATTCCTGTCAAGCATAGTCAAGATGGCGTGTATAAGCTTGAAAAAACATTTAAAGAAGAAGGAACATATTATGTATATGCCCATGTAACCGCACGAAACTTGCATACAATGCCAAAACGAGAATTTGTAATTGGAGCAAAGAATTAAATAAGAGAAGAATAAAGTAAAGGGTCTGGTATAATACTAGATCTTTTTTGTTACGGTAATTGTAAAATAGTAATTTTTCTCGTAACTTTGTAACATTATAGTAAAGAATGTTACAAAAAGCTGGGGAATAGAAAAGTGTCAATATTGATTTTTTAGAAGGTTATGGAATAAGACAAGAAAAACTACCATTGACAGAGAAATAGAGAACGAGAGAATAAAAATGAAAAAAACATTTAAATGGTAGTATTACTAAGGGGTTGCATCGTTTAAGAGCAGGAGAGAAATCATTTAATGCTCTTTCCTTTTGATCTGTTAATCTTTTGGAAATGGCTGGTCGTATTGTTACAAAAAAGCCATGATATGATGATTCCAGAAAGCCAAACAACAGATTGACTAGGAGGAAATACAAATGAAAAAGAAATTAATTCTATCAACAGTAGCCGCAGCCGCAGTCATGTTCTCAGGAGCTGGATTCAATCAAGCAGAAGCAGCACAAGTAAATTGTCAACCTACTAAACAGTTCACATATAAAGTAACATCACAGGAAGATGCACAAAAGTTCATTCAACAATACTTTGCTAAGTATGGTATTAAAGTACAAGGAAACGTAATTCAAGCACCAGTAAAACAATCAACACCAACACAACAAGCGCAACAGCCAACACAAGCAAAACAACAAGCACCAACACAACAACAAGTACAAAAACCAACAACACAACAGCCAACAACAAACAATAATGCTACTGCTGACACAAACAAATCAACAGCAGCTGAAACAAATACTTCAGTAAGTGCTTTTGAAAAGAAAGTAGTAGAATTAACAAACGCTGAACGTGCAAAACAAGGGTTAGCTCCACTTACATTAGATACAGAGTTAAGCAAAGTTGCTCGTGCTAAATCTCAAGATATGAAAGATAAAAACTACTTTGATCATAATAGCCCAACGTACGGTTCACCATTTGATATGATGAAATCATTTGGTATTAACTATAAATCAGCTGGTGAAAACATTGCTCAAGGTCAAACAACACCTGAGCAAGTTGTACAAGCTTGGATGGATAGCCAAGGACACCGTGAAAATATTATGAATTCAAGCTTTACTCATATTGGAGTAGGCTATGTAGCTTCAGGTAACTACTGGACACAAATGTTTATTGGAAAATAAGATTGCTAGATTATAAGAATCGAGACCCCCAAACAGCTTGATAGTTTGGGGGTTGTTATAGTTCTGAAATATCTATTTCCGAGTAGTTCAAATCGGAATGCTTTTGAAATCGGATTTCTAATATATTGTCTTTATATTGAACGAATGTTCCTTTTTTTCGGACAAGAGCCGGTAAGGGGATGTTATGCTTATCTCCTTCGTTTGGGATATCATGGATTATCGATTGGTTGGAAGTATGGTAAATTTTCATTTGTTTAAGCCAGCTTTCATCTTGAATCGGAATTCGAATATAGATAAATGAATGGGTTTCTAGTACATTTGCTTGTAGTGGATTTTCTGCTGTGCGGGTCCCGCTCTCTTTTGCTTTAACAGCTCCTTGATTCATCACGTCTTGCATATTGTTGGGCATCACTTCTGTGAAAACTTTCTCGATAAAGGATTGAACATCGTTTTGCTGCAAGTTTTTTAAGAAGCTGTTTTGATTTTTGGAAGATGAGAAAAGGCTGCTGAAGGGAAACATATTGAATTCCTCTTTTCGTCAATAAAATAGTTACTTATGCAAAATATGTTATGCACAAGATGGGCGGAATGTTCATCGTTTATAGATTTGACTATGTTAAAAAATACCTCTTCTTCAAGCAATGATTCTGATCTATTGCTTGAAGAAGAGGTTATTTTTAGGAAGCTTTTTGAAGGACATTCGTTCGTTGAATGAACCTTAGTCTTGTAGCGAGGCCAATTGCCCCAATCGCTAATCCCGCAATTAATCCAATCCAGTAACCATCAGGTCCCATATCGAAAAAGTTAGCGAGTGTGTAACCAATGGGTAATCCAAGTATCCAATAAGAGAGAAGAGACATGAAGAAGGTAATGGTGACATCTTTGTATCCTCGTAAAATCCCTTGAATTGGAGCTTGAAGAGCATCTGATATTTGGAAGAACATTGCATATAGTAAGAAGTGAGTCGTAAGCGTTATAACGGTTTGATCTTGTGTATAAATAGAGGCAACTGATTCTCGGAAAAAGAACAGCACGGTTGCACAAAGTAAAGCCATGGATAAAGCCATCGTAATTCCAATAAGACTATATTCACGAGCATCTTTCAAGCGTTTTGCGCCTACTTCAAAGCCAATAACAATCGTTAAAGCCATTGAAATACTTAATGGTATCATATATAACAGTGAAGCAAAATTCATAGCGATTTGATGAGAGGCAATGGTCACGGTATCATATTCACTCATCAGTAAGGTTACAGCAGAAAAAATGCTTGTTTCAAAAAACACAGCGAGACCAATCGGAATTCCAATCTTTAAGAATGAGCTCCATTCTTTCCATGAAATGCGGTAAAACTTTTGAAATACGTTATAGACGGCAAATGGATGAATGCGTATGACGACGATAATGGCCACAATAGCTATGATCCAATACGTAACCGCAGTTGCGTATCCAGAACCAACACCTCCTAATTCCGGAAGTCCCAATTTCCCGTAAATAAGCATATAATTTAATAAAATATTAATTGGTAAGGCTCCGAGTGTAATAAGCATCGATACTCTTGTTTTTCCAAGTGCATCAATGAAAGCACGCAATGTATCATAAATAAACAAGGGAATGATTCCAAATGAAAGTGCCACAAGATAGTCATGAGCAATTTGATGAACATTTGCCTCTAGATCCATCATATTTAAAATGGGATTAACCGTAAATGTACCGACAGTTAAAACCGATAATGCAATAGCAACGGATAAATAAAGGGCTTGTATAACAGAAAAGGGAACAGAGTTTGTCCGTTTAGAGCCGACCAATTGTGAAACAACAGGGGTCAACGCAATGAGCACGCCCCCTAAACCCATATAAACCGGTGTCCATAAAGAACTTCCAATAGAGACACCTGCAACATCTACGGTATGATATTGTCCAGACATCATAATGTCAAAAAAAGTCATTGCATATAATCCAAGCTGAGTAATGAGAATTGGAATTAATAGGTGAAATAATTGGCGAACTTTTGCTGTTTTATTAAATGTTTGATTCATTGATGTACCTCTAGTTCAAATTTTCCACAATGGAAAAATTATATCATACGTCTGTCATGGAAATGAAAAGAATTTGATTTTTCTTTTTAGTTGGTGAATGGTTCAGGTGTGGTATTATGGAAGGTAAGTTCTTTTGGTTGGAAGGTGAAAACATTGACAAAAAAAATCGTGTTTACCGGCGGAGGTTCGGCTGGACATGTATCTGTAAATACAGCAATTATTCCTGAATTTATTAAAAATGATTGGGATATTACGTATATTGGCTCTGAAAAAGGGATTGAAAAAACGATTATTGAAAAAGAATTCCCTAATATTCGTTATGAAACGGTATCTGTTGGAAAACTGCGCAGATATTTATCGGTTGAAAATTTAAAAGACCCATTTCGTGTAATTAAAGGAATCTTTGATGCACGTCGAATTTTAAAGAAAACACGACCAGATTTTATTTTCTCTAAAGGGGGATTTGTGTCTGTTCCAGTTGTGCTTGCAGCTAAAATGCTTAAAATTCCGATTTTTATTCATGAATCCGATTACACACCAGGTTTAGCGAATAAAATCGCGATGCCATTTGCTTCAAGAATTTTTACAACGTTTGAAGAGTCTAATGCCCATTTGCCGAAAGAAAAAGCGTTATATATCGGCGCTGTATTGCGCGATGGTATTTTTGCGGGAAATGGAGAAAAAGGAAAGCGCTTTTGTGGTTTTACTAGTAATAAGCCAGTCTTGCTCATTATGGGCGGGAGCTTAGGTGCTGTCCGCATTAATCATTTGATTACAAAGCATCTTGAGGAGTTGCTTCGCCATTACCAAATCATTCACATTTGCGGTAAAGGAAATGTTGAGGAGTCATTGAAGCAGCCAGGATATGCTCCGTTTGAATATGTGCACGAGGAGCTATTCGACTTATTAGCAGCGGCAGATGTTGTTGTTTCACGTGCAGGATCTAATTCAATTTTTGAGTTTCTTGGCTTACAAAAACCGATGCTGCTGATTCCACTAAGTGCAAATGCTTCTCGCGGCGATCAAATTTTAAATGCGGCGAGCTTTGAAAAACAAGGATTTTGTCAAGTGATTCAAGAGGAAAACTTGAGTTTTGAACAATTTGAGTCAACGCTTGATCATTTATTGAAGGAGTCTTCGACGTATCGCGCGAAGATGGAGCAGAAGCGCCCATTTAAAACAGGACCCGAAATGTATCAATTATTACTAGATTTAATGAAAAAATAAGCATGTATCTAGTTTCTCTAGCATATGTTGTTCTAAATGCTAGAGGAGGAATAGAAATGGCTTATCAATATTCAAAAGGTTGGTTTATTGCGGAATTAAAGAAGATGGGGATTAAGCATCATCCGGTAGAGCGTCGAAAGCTAGAGCTGTATAAGACGTATGTGTTGCGGAATTTATATAAAGAATTGCAAAAATAACCAAGTAACAGGTTCGGGCCACTGAGGTTCGATATATAGATATCATTGGATATCAAATAGTGTCAAAACCCTTGAAAATCAAGGGTTTTTTCTTTTTGGCTATTTCAATTAATTTCATCGAATCGTATTCAACTGTAGTCAAATATTGAGGTACTTTTCAAATTTTTGCATAGCCTTTGCTTTTGCTTTTTTTGTAACGTGTGCATAGATATTCATTGTGGTTTGTACATCAGTCTGCCCTAATCGATCCTGTACTTCTTTAATGGCTGCACCAGCTTCCAACAATATTAAGGAGTGATTATGCATGTGTGACTCGAACCATAATCTTGCCGAATTGGCAATGATATGCTTCAATATACTTTAGGCAATAGTATACTTCAATCTATTTGTGTATATGTGGTAATTAAATTTGCCACTGTTAATCGAATGACGTACTTTCATAATTTGCTTCAATAAATTTAAGGGTAAATCAGCAAATTCAAAGCCATTTTCTTTACCTGTAAGGGCTAGCTTTATACTCAGCCTCTCAACCAAGATGAACCCCGATTTCTCTATACTTTAAAATTAATCTAAACATCGAAAGCCACATGAAATAAAATCTATTCTATATAAAAACAACGAAAGACCGATGATTTTTCATAGATCTTTCGTTGATAAAGTTGTTTTCAACAATGTAGAAGGCATACCTTTCTTATGGACGTTTGTTGCTACGGATTGTGCGACTACTTGGATGCTCGGCTAATATGGCACTGCGTAATTGATGAACAACGGGGTGAACAGAAGTAAAAAACTCACTAGGATTATTAAAGACTTCCACAAGTTGTCCTTTTTCTAAAATACCGAGCTGATCCGCTAGCATATGCGCGGCTTTAATATCATGTGTAATAAAGAAATAGGTCAAACCGAGTTCCTTTTTTAGGTTATTTAAAAGCTCTAAAATGAGCGTTTGATTGACCATATCCAGGCTGCTCACTGGCTCATCTAATACGATTAACTTCGGCTTTAGAGACAGCGCACGTGCAATGTTAATTCGCTGGAGCTGACCGCCGCTGAATTCATGTGGGTATTTTATTAAATCCCTTTTGTTTAGACCAACGTGTTCAAGTAGTTCTATAATTGAGCGTTTTTGTTCCGTAGCAGAAAGCTTCTCATAATTTCTGAGTGGCTCGGCAATAATCTGTTCGGCTGTCATGCGCGGATTCACTGATGAATACGAATCTTGAAACACAACCTGCAAATCACGGCGTAACTGGTGCTTTAATTTTTTATCAATTGTATAAAGGTCATGTCCCATAAATTGTACAGATCCTTGTGTTGTTTTTTCTATACCAAGCATAATTTTCCCAATCGTACTTTTCCCAGCGCCGCTTGAACCAAGCATTGCAAAGCAACTGCCTTCGTCAATTGAGAATGAAATATCGTTTAATACAGTACGTTTATGATGGGGCTTAAACATTGAATTCGTCTTATAAGTGTGAGAAATTTGTTTTACGTCAAGAAGACTCATATGAAACCTCCCTTGTAGATGGGTTTATGTGTAAAGTAGGGCGTGCATCAAGCAATTGCTTTGTATATGCATGCTGTGGTGAATCGAATAAATCAAATACATTTGCTTGCTCTACAAGATGACCATTCTGCATAACCGCGACGTAATCAGCCATTTCTGAGATAACAGTTTATTTGGAGCGCTAAAAAAACTTTCTTTTACGAGTTTAAGAGAAAAGGGCTTGAACTCTATTTTCGTTTCTTCAAATGGTGTTCTAAATTGTAGAAGTAGTGGTAGCAGCGCAAGAATGATGACCAATACATAAATGGCTTGCATATCCGACCATAAATACAGGGCTAGTGCAGGTCCGTACAATCCTGGTAGCACCGTAGAAAGTGAATACATGGCCATCCCTTGTCCACGATCCTTATCTCGTAAAATATCTGTAATCCCGATTTGCATCGACATAGAGAAGAAGGCTGTGACCACACCTTGGAGTGATCGAACAGCATACAAGCTATCCACTTCTAACCAGACATACAATACTAGTGCTAGTGCATGAACAATGAGTAACGTCCACATCACTTTTTTAACACCATATTTAGCAATCATTTGTCCAGCAAATGGGCGTAAGAACATACAAACAAACATGTAGAGCCCCATCATGATTCCAATCTCAGAGGTTTTAAAGCCATAATGCTCTGCCTGTAGAGGGAAAATTACAGTCAATACGGAATTAGCTGTAAAGAATAGCATCGATAGCAAATAGAGCTGGATCATTTTGAAGCTTATAGGTTTTACGTTCAACGGCTGCTCCTCACCTATTTCCCCTGATACTTGTATAGTTCCTCTTATTGAATTTTTGCTTCACTATTATCGATTCTCCTCTCTATTTCTTCACATCCCCATGCAATAAAAAACAGCTCCTACACAAGGTAGTAGCTGTGAAAACGATTCTATGTAAAAGTACATATTTGTACAAGTCATGCAAGTGTTCTAACATCTCCCTATCCTCCGTAGGTTTTTTCGATGTTGTAAATCACTGGCAGGTCTCCTGACTTATGATTATCACTAAACTACACCTTCCCGTCATTCGACAGTGGTTATTTGTAGGTAGCTCTCATTTACAGTTGCGGGACAGTACCGGACTTTCACCGGTTTCCCTTTTAAGCCAGATTAAACAATCTGGCACCAGCATTACATAATATTCGATTATGGAGTGCTATATCACACTTCACATATGTGTCAAGGTTTTCTAGTTGTTCCTTTAACACCAATATTTCCACTTACCGCGCTATAGCTTGGCGATCTAGACATTACTTCTGAAAAAACTGACTAAAATATCTAGTGTAATCAAAAGTTTCTTACTAGTTATTCTGTGGGTAATCCTGATTGCGGTCTTAAAACAAGAAAAATAGATGAAACATTTGCTGCTCTTAAGAGAATGGTCGATATCGCTAAGATCTTGAGGGAGCGTTACAAGCAAGAAGTTTTGAATGTGATTAACTAAGTTCGCATTCCAGTCTCCTTTAAAGAAGCTAATTCGAACAAGGTGATGGATGGATTCTTTTTGATTTTGGGCAAATTTCGCCTTTAGGTGAAGTTGCCTTTTTTTATCTATTATCACTGTAATGCTACTAACAGTTCTTATGTATTATGTTTCATTCCAAAAAACATCAGGATCATAATTTGATATAGCATAAATTTGCAATAACGAATATAATTTGTGATAGGTAAACTTTTTTTGATTTCATTTCCATGAAGTGAATATTTCCATTTTGAGAGAACATGTGTAATTTCTTTCTTATTTACTGTATTTCGTTTATAGATAGGGTTAGTGGCTGAATTTATCAAAAATTACTTAAGGTTGAAACTAATAAAATATAATAGTTTACAAATGATTTTCACTTAATCATGTTCAAGCTAGATAAGCTTTATATTTCATTATGAAGATAAAGAAAAATTTCATATGGTATTGGAATGGGTGTATTCGTTTAATTGCGAATACTTAAATGGGAAGCCGGTGCAAAATCCGGCACGGTCCCGCCGCTGTAAAGGGGAGTCCTATGTATAAGAGCCACTGGATAATATCCGGGAAGGCGCATAGAGATGATGAACCTAAGTCAGAAGACCTGCCCGTTCTAGAAATGCTGTTAAACCTACGGGAGATAGGGAGGTATTAGAGTGCTATGAAGACGAACTTGTTCTGAAGCTATAGGCATTTCTGACCTGATAAATTCTGGTTAGGAATGCTTTTTTTGTAGTTTATATTTTATCGAATAATTAAAATTTGTAATTGAAGGTGAGAAAATATGCTTTTAAAAAGATCTAATTTATTTCGTTCATTTGTTGGACTACTAGTAATGTTCACAATCTTTGTTGCTGGTTGCAGCAACACAACAAAAGATCAAGAAAATGCGTCAGATAAAGAAAAAACAAAAGTTGTTACTTTTTCTTGGCCGGGAGATATTGGTGACTTAAATCCACATACTTATTTTCCAAATGAATTTTTTTCCCAGGCTATGGTATACGAACCTCTTGTTTATTACGGTGAAGGTGGAGAAATTCAGCCTTGGTTAGCAGAGAGCTGGGATATATCGAAAGATGGAAAAGAATATGTATTCCATTTGAGAAAAGATGTTCAATTTTCTGATGGTTCGCCATTTAATGCTGAAATCGTTAAGAAAAACTTTGATACGGTTTTAGATAATCGTAAACAACATGAATGGGTGGAATTAATTAATCAAATTAAAAGTACAGAAGTAGTCGATGAATATACATTTAAACTTACTTTAAATAACTCGTATTATCCGACTCTTCAAGAACTAACTTATGTCAGACCTTTGAGATTTGTGGGCGAAGCTGCTTTTCCTGACAGTCAAAATACATTTAAGGACGGACTCAAGTCGCCGATTGGTACTGGTCCATGGGTATTGACCGAATATAAGAAAAATGAGTTTGCTGTATTCGAAAGAAACGAACAGTATTGGGATACTAAACCTAAAGTAGATAAGGTAGTTGTTAAAGTTATTACGGACGGCGAGTCTAGAGTATTAGCTTTTGAGAAAAAGGAACTTGATTTTATTTTTGGTAACGGCGTCATCAGCCAAGATTCATTCCAATTCTTGAAGAATTCTGGAAAATATGAAACCAAATTGTCAGAACCTACAGCTACAAGAACGCTGCTTTTTAACACAAATAACGAAGCTACTAAAGATCGTAAAGTTCGGTTAGCTCTCAACCATGCTTTTAATAAACAGGCTGTTATCGATAATATTTTTTATGGTATGGAAGAAAAGGCTGATACTTTATTTCCACCTGTTTTGGATTACACAAAGATTAATGTAGATCCTTATGAATATGATGCCGCAAAAGCAGAACAGTTATTGGATGAGGCTGGATGGAAAAAGGTAGAAGGGAAACCATTTAGAGAAAAAGACGGAAAAGAGTTGCAACTGGAACTTCTATTTAATAGTACAGACAACATTCAAAAGTCAATCGCAGAATTTGTTCAAGGTGATTTTAGAAAACTAGGGATAGATATTAAATTGATTAGTCAGGAAACAAATACTTTTTGGACAACCGCATTTGAAGGTAAGTATGATTTATTATTTACATCAACATGGGCTGTACCGTTTGACCCGCATTCTTATTTAGCTGCTATTACGACAGATTCGGAAAATGGAAGTCCAGATTACACTGCTTTACTAGGGTTACCTAAAAAGAAGGAACTAGATCAAAAAATTAAGAAAGTATTATTAACTACAGACGAAAAAGAGAGAAAAATGTTATATACAGATATTTTAACGACCTTGCATGAACAAGCTGTTTACTTACCAATATCTTATCAGTCTAATGTAGCCGTGTATCATAAAAATATTAGCGGGGTAGATTTTTTACCTCAAGAAGTTGAGGTGCCTTTAACTTCAATTGATGTTAAATAAATTGAGTATAATTAAAAACAACTTAAGGAGTACTACATGGGTTGGTTTATTGTTAAGCGTCTCACAAGTTTAATTCCAATAGTATTAGGAATCTCATTCATCACTTTTATCCTGATTTATTTAATTCCTGGAGATCCAGCAGTAGCCTACTTAAGGATGTCTAATATTCCACCTACGGATGAGGCCGTAACAGCCCTTCGAGTTGAGCTTGGATTAAATGAGCCATTATATATCCAGTATTTAGAATGGTTGGGGAAAGTGTTGCAATTGGATTTAGGAATGTCCTATGTATCCAAAAATGCTGTATGGGACGAGATATTGTTGCATTTATTTCCAACGATTCAATTAACAGGTGCTTCGCTTATCTTTATTGTTGTTATTAGTCTACCTATAGGAATAATTTCGGCTATTTACAAGGGGAAATTTGTTGATCAGTTTAGTAGAATAGTTGCCTTTGTAAGTGTCTCTATGCCTTCCTTTTGGTTTGGATTTCTTTTGATCTATTTATTATCTGTGAAATTAGATTTATTTCCTGTATTGGGGAGGGGAACTTTGGCTCATCTAGTGCTTCCCTCCTTAACGCTTGCTTTTGGTTATATAGGTACGTATATGCGATTGCTTCGGGCTAGTATGCTGGAAAACTTGAATGAGCCATTTGTTATGTATGCTAGAGCAAGAGGCTTGCGTCAAAGGTTAATCGTTAGCAGGCATGTTTTAAAAAAGTCCTTATTGCCTGTGATAACTGGACTTGGGATGAGTTTAGGGAACATGCTAGGCGGAGCGGTAATTGTTGAAACAATTTTTGCTTGGCCTGGCATGGGACAATTATTTGTCACATCTATTCTAAATCAAGATTATCCAATGATTCAGGGGTGTGTATTATTTATGAGCGTGATTTTTGTGGTCTGTAATCTTCTTGTGGATATTATGTATTCTTTCCTGGATCCCCGTATACGATGGGAAGGGGAGAAATAAGAGTGTTACAAGACGTGAAACGAAAGCTGTTATTACATAAGCTCATGATGATTAGCAGCATGATTATTTTATTCATGATGGTATTGGCTCTTTTTGCTCCTTTTTTTGCTCCTAATGATCCGAACTTGATTGATATTACGCAGAAACTGCAAGGACCTTCCTCCCAGTTTCCATTAGGTACTGATCATTTAGGGAGATGTATATTGTCTCGATTAATCTATGGAACACAAATCTCATTGGGAACAGCATTCCTTGTCATGGGATTAACGATGATGATAAGTATCCCGCTTGGTATTTATGCGGGTTTTAGAGGCGGTAAGGTTGATTATTTCTTCATGAGACTATGTGATACTCTCATGGCATTCCCAAGCTTTCTTCTATCCTTAGCTTTAATTGGAGTCCTAGGAACGAGTCTTAGTAATTTGATTTTGGCCATGGTGCTCGTTCAATGGGTTTTTTATGCTCGTGTTATTCGAGGGATGGTTCTTAGTGTAAAGAAGCAAAACTTTGTCTTAGCAGCTAAAATATGCGGGACACCAAGGCTCATTATTGTCATTAAACATATTTTACCTACCATTATCTCTCAAGTTATTGTATTAGTCTTTATGGACATAGGGGGAGTTATTTTATCTATTTCTGGCCTATCCTTTCTAGGCCTGGGCATACAGCCGCCGGAGGCAGAATGGGGAATGATGATTAATGATAGTAAGCCATTTTTTAGAAATAATCCTTCATTGATGCTGTACCCGGGGATGATGATCTTCATCGTTGTGATTGCTTTTAACTTGTTTGGGGAGGCCTTAAGGGATGCTCTAGACCTAAAAAAGGAATAGAAGGGAAGATGGCTTCTCCTCTTTTAACCGTAAAAAATTTGAATGTAGTCGTATCAACACCCCGTGGTTGTCATATTGAACTTGTAAAACCTTATTAAATCAATACTTTGACTGTTATTTCGCCCCCCGGACACGGGGCTCTAATCTTATCTACTTAAGTTTAAAAGATAATAAAGAGGATTATTAAAGTTATCAATTGTAATTTAATTTCGAAAATAAGGGAACTCTGCTCAATGTTGGAATTACTTTTATTGGTAATATTCAGCACTTACAATAACATGAATAATGATATGATTAGAACTAAAAAATTTTAAGGTCTGTATCCCCTTGCCTCCGATAACGTATTTTTTATCAATCGTAGTCAAAAACGTATTCAAAGAAATTTATAACAGACAAAATAGCCTTTTAAATGCTGGTATGACGTAATTTCCTATACAAACAGGTTCGGCTCACTGAGGTTCGAACCTGTTTGTATAGGTGATGTGTATCCTACGCTTAAAGCCCCCACTGATACAAGTTTCACTTTATAAAAAAGAATAAAACACAGGGAAACAGAGAGCGATTATAATACCAGCAATTGCCATCGCGACTCCAGCTACTGCTCCGGTGAATTCACTTTCTTGGGCAGCGTGAGCAGTACCAAGACCGTGGGCAATTGTTCCGTATGCAATCCCGCGAGCAAAAGGCATTGTGATATGGCACTTATCCATAATCCAAGGAGCAATCATTGTACCAAGAATGCCTGTTATAAGTACAAAGGCGGCCGCTAAATTTGCGTCCCCTTCATATAACGACATAATCTCAACGGCAATTGGGACCGTAACTGATTTTACAGCGAGTGCTTGAATCAGGTTTAAACCGAAAGAGAAAAGTTTAGCAATGGTGATGGCGATACATAAAGTGACGGCCAAGCCAAGAATAATGCCACTAATCGCTGGAATGGCATATTTTGCGACAATCGCACGATTTTTATAAAGTGGTACAGCTAAAGCGACTGTTGCGGGTCCGAGAAAATATGTGATGATGTCTTTCGCTACTACATAGTCTTCGAAATGTAAGTTGCTGATAAGTAAGGTTGATATGATAGCAACCGTACATAAAAAAACAGGTGTTGTCAGAGGTGATGGATATTTCATATATATTTTCTTTGCTAATATGTACGCAATAATGGTGATGCTGATGCTATAGATGGTGATGAACGTTTCCATGCTGTTTGACTTCTCCTTTCTGTGCAAGCTTTTGTACGGTTAATGCAGAGACGATAAAACCAACGATTAGACTGATGCCCAGAACAAGTGCTAAAGCCCATCCATAGCGGAAGAATAAAGCACCTAATGTCATTAAGCTAACGGCAATCGGGATAAAGAAAAAAGCGAGATGCTTGACAAAGAAGCTAGCTGTGAAATCCACCCATTCCAGCTTTATGACATTTGTTTGAAGCAGGATAAATAATAAGAGTATCCCAATAACGTTTCCAGGAATGGGTAAATGGAAGAAATCTGTGCATAAGTAACCAATTTTACAAATGGTAATAAGCACTATCAGTTGAATGATAAAAAGAAATCCTTTTTTCATCATAATTGAAACAAATCCTTTCGATTTTTTTGGAAAAATGTTCAAGTGATGTGTTTATTATACGAAAATATCATTATGATGAATAGAGTAATAATCAGAAAAGATTAACTTTTCAGTCAATAAATAAATCCCTTTACACAAATGGTAAAGGGATTTAAGTGCACTATGCCTCCATAAGATGTTGATCATTGTCATCATTTTGTCGAAGGATATGCAGCGTGTATAAATCTTTTGGAATTTCGAAAAGATCGAATAAATCTTCATTTTGGTTAATTTGTTCATATAATGCTTTTCTTGTTTCGTTTACTTTTATCGCATAAGGGAGTTTCTCAGCTGCCTTTAAAGAGCGAATATTTTTTTTGCGAATGCGCATAAATACGGTCTCTATACCAAGTTCAAAAAAGATTTCTTTAAAGAAAGCCTCTTTTGCAAGGGTATTATAGCCTTTTCCATGGAATGGTTTACCTAACCATGTACCGAGAAATCCTGCACTATTTTCCACATCATATAGGGAGATGCAGCCGATCGGATTATCCCATTCATCTAAAATTGTTCTTGAAATTAGTTCACCAGCTTCTTCAGCTTCAATCGTTTGCTTTGTAACAAAAACGTACTCTTCATAAGAATCTACTTTTTGGCGTACGAAAGGGAAGACATCTGGATGCGACATTAAATCATAAAGAGACGAACAATCAACAAACTCTCTTTTCTTTAACATTTCCATCCCTCCGCTTTGAGGGCAGTTCTATAGCGTAGCTGCCGCCCACCCTCGAAATTTTTTAAGTCGTTCATCAAAAAATTTCGGGGTGGGAATCGAACCCACTAGAACCGGGAAACCGGTGGCGCACCATTTGCCTTCCCTATTTTTATTGTCAGAAATATAATATGCTCTACCTTGCTATAATACTAAAAAAAAATGCATTTGGATATAGTAATTTTGCCTATTTTTTCGACTAAATTTTGTTATTTTTATTTTATGCAAACGATTGTTTTAATCATGCGTTTTTATTCAAAATTTTCCGGTAAATTGGAGGGATAAAATGAGGATTCCAAGAATCCAAACATATACGGCAAACCACTTTAACGATTGTTTTTTTAAGAAATCAATCATCCAAACAACAGCTATATACCCAAAGACTGCTGAAGTTAACGTACCGATAAAAAGAGCCATAAACGAAAGCCGCTCCACTTCTCCAGTGAAAATAGGCTTCATTTGAAACACAATGCCGCCAGCGATTGCTGGAATCGACAGTAAAAAGGAGAAATAAGCAGCGGTGGAGCGGTCGAGTTTACACAACAATCCAGCTGCAATTGTTAAGCCTGATCGAGAGAGGGCAGGCATGATGGCAGCTGCCTGAAACGTACCGATTATGAACGCATCTTTTACGGAAATTTGCTCTAATGTTTTCGTGCCACCCTTTCTTGCATCTGCGAACCATAGAATGAGACCAGTAGCAAGAAACTCCCAGCCGATGGTCACACCTGACTTCGAAAGTGAATCAAACCAATCTCCAAGTAAGACACCAGCAAATACTGCAGGAATCGTTCCAGCAATGAGTAACACAGTCATTTTTGAAAATGGCTTTTTGATGATGGAAATGATTTCTTGCTTATAGACAACAAGTAGAGCAAGCAATGTACCAATATGAAGCATCGTATCTAAGAAAATGCCTGCTTCATCTAAATGAAATAGGTGCCGCCCTAAATATAAATGTCCTGTGCTGGAAATCGGTAAAAATTCAGTCAACCCTTGAATGATGCCGAGAATGAATGCTTGAAATTCATTTAACAATTGAATTCACCTCAGGTAAAAGTAGTAAGGACAAACACTAATTATCTGTATGCAAGTCTATGTCCAAAGATGTGCAGCATTAAGCGATATATTCGGAATTTCTAGTGCATATGTTAAAAAACTCTGTATAAAATGATGAAAAATGAAACCGTTTCTATGTTTATGCGTATAAATAGATATAGTATGGAATGAGAGAGGAGGAATGACAAATGGTTACGCAAGATGAAAAAGTATTTGCTGTTCTTATTTATGTTATTAGTTTATTTTTTCCGCTTCTTGGACCGCTCATTATTTGGTTAGTAAAAAAAGATTCACCGTATATTGATTATCATGGCCGAGAGTATTTTAATTTTCTTATCTCCTACACGATTTATGGAATAATTGGAGCACTTCTTGTTTTTGTTGGAATTGGCGTATTGATTCTGCCTATTTTAGGGGTTGCGGCGTTTGTGTTTACAATCATTGCGGCGATACGAGCCTATGAAGGAGTCGAGTATCGAATTCCACTTATTTTTCGAATTTTATAAGTCATGAAAAAGGAATCTAGCTGATGTTTGTCTAGATTCTTTTTTTGTTAGGCTTTGTTATAGGATACTGTTGATTTTTGTTAAAGGGAATTAAGGAATGGATAGCGAAATAACAATATAGAGAGTATGAATCTTTAGTCAAGGAGCTAATTATGAATATTCGAGAGTATTATCAGAAAACAGCTAAAGCATGCTTTTGCGTTGCTTGGATTTCCCTATTGTTAGCGATTATTTTTTTTGTTTGTCATCTTTTACAATTATTTAAAGGGGATTTATTAATCTTTGTTATTCCGATCATCATTTTTAGTGTGCTTCACTTCTTTTATTTTCGAACCTATGACAAAAGGGTAGAAAAATTAGGGGATAAGCCGATGCAAACAAGTGGTCAGTTATTAAGCATAGACCATGTATTAGTCGTTTTTATGCCTGCACCAACATTGCGTATGCTGTTATTTGATTCGAAAGGTTTGCTTCTTGGAGAAGTTCGCGATCAAAATATGCGCTGGTTTATGTGGTTGATTCCGAACGTCGTTTCACTGCTATTGCCCAAGCGATTTATCTTATTGGATAGCGATGGACAAGTTAGGGCAAAATATCATACTCGAGCAGGGTTAACGAATTCGATGACGATTTATAATGCCGATGATGAAATAATTGGGGGTTATCGAGAAAATTGGAAGGATTCACTAATTAAAATTAAAGGGATAATCTATAAAGGAAATCAGAGTGAATGGATTGCAGTAGAATCAAAGGCAAATCTTTACTCTTTACAGCTTAAAACAATAGATAAGAAAAATGTCGCCTCCTTTCAAGAAGGCTGGATGCCGGTAGAGTGGGCTAAACGATTTGAATTAAATACACCGATTATTACCTTTTCTTCGATAATTACTGAACAGGAGAGAGTCATTGTTTTAGGCTTTTTAGCCGCTGTATTACATCACCGTGATCATTGAATATCTGATTTAAAACAGAAGTGTAGTCAATTTTATGAATATTTGATATAATGTATAGATGAAATTACATAGCTAATCAGGAGATGACAATAAATGAGTTTGTTAAATGAAATTCTTGACTATAATGAAAAGTTTGTTAATGAGGGGGAGTACACAAAGTATCAAACTACTAAATACCCTGATAAAAAAATGGTGGTTATTAGTTGTATGGATACTCGTCTTGTCGAGCTGCTTCCAAAATCTATGAACGTTCGTAATGGTGACGTAAAAATTTTAAAAACAGCAGGAGCTATCGTTTCCCATCCATTTGGAAGTGTAATGCGTAGTATTCTTGTGGCTGTTTATGAATTAAAAGCAGATGAAATTTATGTGATTCCGCATCATGATTGTGGAATGGCAGCCGTTAATACAGATGAAATGATTAAGAAAATGGTTAATCGTGGTGTTCCAGAAGGTACGATTTCAACAATTGAAAATTCAGGAATTGATATTAAAAATTGGCTTCGCGGATTTGACGATGTGTATGAAAGTGTAAAACATAGTGTGAATTGTATTAAAAACCATCCACTAATTCCACAAAACATTCCTGTTCATGGGTTAATTATCGCTCCAGATACTGGGGAATTAGAAGTGGTTGTTGACGGATATAAAGAATTAGAAAACGTTAAGTAAGGTGCTTGAGGGACATGCTTTGTTTCCTTCTATAATTATTGTAAGGCTTATTAGTTAAATAATAGGGGCCATTTGTGGCTTATTGCGTGCGAAGCTTTGGTTTCGCACGCTTTTTAGTTTTTGAGAAAGCTGCCATATCGCACCATAGTTAGTTACAAGGCTTTGTTATACAATACTGTTGATTGTTGGCTTATTTGCGTTATTAACAAAGCCATTTGTAAAGAAGATTCCTACTGACACAATTCAACTGAAAATGCTATGATAGGATTAAATGTAGTGTTTTTAAGTATTCAACAGGATAGGATGGATGAGACAAGATGATTATTGATTTATTAAAAAGCCATGGCTCAGGTAATGATTTTTTCATTATTGATGAATTAACGACGGATCTTTCTTTTACAGAAGAAGAACGCCGCCAATTAGCACTAGCATTATGTAATCGTGATAGTGAATTAGGGGCAGATGGTATTTTATTCGTATTAAAAAGCGAGCGTGCTGATGCAAGAATGCGCGTGTTTAATGCAGATGGATCGGAAGCATCTATGTGTGGGAATGGGCTGCGCTGTGTAGCTCGCTATGCAATTGATACGCTCGGTAAAGAGAACTTAGTTATTGAAACGATGAAAGTGGATTTAGAGGTTGAAAAGGTAGATGATGTATATGAAGGGATCCCAACGTTTAAAGTGGAAATCTCACCGGTAAGCTTTGATGTTAAGGATTTGCCGCTTGTGATTGAACAAAGCGAATTACAAAACGAACGATTGCCAGAATTACATGATACGCTTCTTTTTTCGGCGTTAGCTGTACCAAATCCACATTTAGTTACGATTGTAGATAGCGAAATGATTCATTCTGATGTTCAGGAAGTATTAGCAACAAAAGTAAATGGACCGAATGAGCTTTTCCCAGATGGAGTAAATGTAAGCTTCGTAAAACAGTTAGAAGAGGGACATATTTATGTCCGTACATTCGAACGCGGTGTTGGCTTTACAAACGCATGTGGAACAGCGATGTCAGCTTCAAGCTTAGTAACATGCTTAAATGGTTTAAATCAGCTTGAAAGTGATATTTCCGTATTCAATAATGGTGGTAAAGTGAAATGTGTTGTTCATAAACGTGATAATCAATATTCCATTGACTTGATTGGGAATGCTACAAATGAATACAAAGCAACAATTGAAGTGGATTTAAATTGTCCAGAGCAATTTAATGTGCTGACAAAAGAAAGTTTTGATCAAGAAATTACGCTATATGCGAAGCTTAAAGCAGACGTACAAAGCTATTTAAAAGAAGTGTTATAAATAAGAAAGGGCGTTTCCGAATAACATCGGAACGCCCTTTTTTTGTGGATAGATAGTGGGTAAAGCGCTTTTTGACTTTAATATCAAGAACAATACAGTTGCTAGATAAAGTCACATAATATAATTGAAATTTATTTATAAGAATCTCATTAATTTTGCTTTGTTTAAGTAGCCTTATTTTCTCTAAAGGATAAGGCAGTTGAGGGTTTTAGGAACTTCTATCTTATTCACAGAATAATATTTATAATAAAGACAAGGAGTGATGTGTATGGATCAACCGTTTGAATTGCATGGCGATTCTATTAGGGATTATATCTGCAAGGATGAAGAACCTGAAGGTGACTATCGAATTTTACGAACATTTAAAACCCCCACCCAGCGGATTGCCCTCGTCGATTATATTGGTGAAATGTTGATTTATAGCAATGGTGACGTCATGTTTGGCACAACAGATGGTGAGAGTATTTATGCAGAAGTGATGGTACACATTCCAATGGCTGCTGCACGCAAGCGGAAGAATGTTCTAATCATCGGTGGGGGTGGTGGAGTAACGACCCGCGAGGCCCTTCGTTATTCTGAAGTGGAGAAAATTACTACCCTCGACATCGACGAAGTGATGATAGATTTCGGTAAAAATTTGGAGGCTTTGGTACAATTTAATCAAGGTTCATTGAATCATCCTAAAGTTCAGGTCGTAATTGAAGATGGCAGAAAGTTTGTCGAGAAAGCCGGGGAAAAGTGGGATGTTATTATTATCGACCTTCCTGAGCCAACTGACAAATGTCCTGAGCTTTCCCGTCTCTTCAGCAGGGAGTTTTACAGCTTCTTGAAAGACCGTTTAGAACCAGGGGGTGCAATCTCTGTGGCTTGTTCCGCTTTTCCCTGGATGCCTGAGTACTTTTGGAGTATACAGAAAACCCTCAAAAAAGCTGGTTTCTATGTACTGCCATATCACAATTTCGTCGCGAGAGACGGAGAGGATTGGGCGTTTTGTCTGGCTACAACGTCCCCTGTTAAAGCAAATGATTTACGTATGTTAGTTCCAACACAGTACCTGTCACTTGAACGGCTAACAGATATGTTTTATATGCCGTTTCATTTTGTGAACTTTAAGAATAAAGGCAAAGTCCAAACAGACAGCAATACGGTGTTGCTTGATATTGTAAATGAAGCTGATTGAGTTGAACTTTATCATTTTCTATTTGGCCCCCAGCGTGTCCCCCTCAAGCTAACAATGTAAATGACTAGATACGAAATGATCTTTTTTCAAAACTAGCGAGTGCTAAAAAAGTAGACAAGCTAAAGAAGCCTATTAAAACGCAATGTTTTTCGCTAGATATTTTGTCTAGGCTGCCTCGCTATTTCATACACAATTCCTAGATTAAATAAATAATTAAAAAAAATACAAAAAAAGGTAAAAGACGAATATTGTTCGTGATTTGTCTCTAATTCTTAGTTATTTTGTTTGAAAAATTCAAAAATTAACTAGAAGGTATTGAATTTCATCATTGTTTCATGTAAATTAAGAATAATTATATTGTAATTTAATTTGAAATGTTTAGAAAAGTTTATATAAATCAATCTTATCGAGAGAGGTGGAGGGACTGGCCCGATGAATCCTCAGCAACCAGCTGTGTAAGCTAAGGTGCTAAATCCAGCAAGCGGGCGCTTGATAGATGAGGAGAATGTTTCTTATGAAAACCTTCTTCTTTTATTAGATAGAAGGTTTTTTCTTTTTCTTACACCATTGAAATAAAGCAGAAACTGAATTGTTTTTGGGAAAGGGTGCACATATGGAGTTTCGTAAAGAGCTAAAGCAAAGAATTTTAATTGGGGAAGGAGCAATGGGGACACTGTTGTATTCCCGTGGCATCGACCATTGTTATGAAGAATTAAACTGTACAGAGCCTGATCAAATTGAAGCGATTCATCGTACTTATTTGGATGCGGGTGCTGATATTTTACAATCGAATACGTATGGGGCGAATTTTCATAAATTAAAGCGCTATGGATTAGAAGATCAAGTGAGTCAAATCAATCGTCAAGGAATTGCGATTGCTAAAAAGGTTGCGCAAGGGAATGCGTTTGTGTTTGGAACGATTGGTGCTTCTAGAAGTATTAGAAAATCTGATTTAAGTTTAGAAGAAATTAAACGTAGTTTCCGTGAACAGCTATATAGTTTACTACTTGAAAGTCCTGATGGATTATTATTCGAAACATATTATGATTTAGAAGAATTGGAAACAGTGTTGCAAATTGCAAGACAAGAAACGAATATTCCGATTATTACAAATGTAACGTTGCATGAACTTGGGAATTTACAAAACGGTGTTCAGTTAAATGAAGCATTTAAGCGCTTAGAACAATTAGGTTCAGATGTAGTTGGGCTTAATTGTCGCTTAGGTCCGCACCATATGATTCGCGCTTTAGAATCTGTTCAACTTCCAAGCAATGCTGTGCTTGCAGCGTATCCTAATGCAAGTTTACCAGATTATGTGGACGGCCGATTAGTGTATGATGCGGCGCCGGAATACTTTGGCTCAAGTGCGCTTCAATTACGTGACCAAGGAGCATCCATTATTGGAGGATGTTGCGGTACGACACCGCAGCATATTACAGCAATGAAAGCAGCTGTTTGTGATTTAGCTCCAATCGTTGAGAAAAAAATGCAAGTAACGAAAGTGGAAACAATTGAAGTTCGGGAACAAGATCGCACCCCTGCTTTATATGAAAAAGCGAAAACAGAAAGAACGATTTTAGTAGAGCTAGATCCACCTAAGAAACTGGGAATCGAAGAGTTTATGAAAGGGTCTAGAGCTTTGAAAGAAGCTGGAGTTGATACGATTACGTTAGCGGATAATTCGCTCGCTTCCCCTAGGATTTCTAATGCAGCGTTGGGTATGTTAATTAAATCACAGCTTGATTTAAATCCGCTTGTGCATATTACATGTCGTGATCGAAACTTAATTGGATTACAGTCGCATTTAATGGGCCTACAAACCTTAGGATTAAATGAAGTATTAGTTATTACAGGAGATCCTTCAAAAATTGGCGATTTCCCGGGTGCAACATCTGTGTATGATTTATCTTCTTTTGATTTAATTAGTTTGGTTAAGCAGTTCAATGAAGGACTTTCGTATTCTGGACAAAGTCTTGGCCAAAAGACGAATTTTAAAATTGCTGCGGCTTTTAATCCAAATGTGAAATATTTAGATAGAGCGGTTCAACGAATGGAAAAGAAAATTGAATGCGGCGCTCATTCATTTTTAACACAGCCGATTTATTCCACTTCACAGATTGAAGAAGTATACGAAGCAACGAAGCATTTAGAGACACCTATTTTTGTCGGCATCATGCCGTTAACTAGTACCCGTAATGCCGAATTTATTCATAATGAAGTACCAGGAATTAAGTTGCCAGATCATGTTCGCCGGGCAATGGCAGCAGCAGGTAATGACCCAATTCAGGCGCAAAAAGAAGGTGTGGCAATCGCACGAGAACTTGTGGATGCGGCAATGGATAAATTTAAAGGTATTTATTTAATTACTCCATTCCTTCGTTATGAAATGACGGCGGAGTTAACGCGCTATATTAGAACGCTTGATCAAACAAAAACATCTGAGGTGGCAGCATATGAGTAAAAAGTCAATTAACGAACAACTACAATCAAAAATTCTATTACTGGATGGCGCAATGGGTACGATGCTACAAGCCGAAAATTTAACAGCTGAAGATTTTGGTGGAGAACAATATGAAGGCTGTAATGAATATTTAACGCTGACTCGTCCTGATGTGATTCAAAAAATCCATGAAGCGTATTTTGCTGCAGGTGCCGATATTGTTGAAACGAATACATTCGGGGGTACGAGTATTGTTTTAGATGAATACAATCTAGGTACACTTGCTTACCAGTTAAATAAAGAATCAGCAGAAATCGCTGTAAAAGCGTGTGAAGTATATTCAACAGAAGCTTGGCCAAGATATGTGGCAGGTTCAATGGGGCCAACAACGAAAACACTATCAGTTACAGGTGGAACGACTTTTGATACATTAAGAGAGTGTTATGAAGAGCAAGCCCTTGGATTAATTGATGGAGGCGTCGATTTACTTCTCGTTGAAACATGTCAAGATATGCTAAATGTAAAAGCTGCTTTTTTAGGCATTAAAGGAGCCTTTGAGAAGAGTGGTAAGGAACTCCCGATTATGATTTCGGGAACGATTGAGCCAATGGGAACGACATTAGCTGGTCAATCCATTGAAGCGTTCTATCTTTCTTGCGAGCATATGAAACCAATTTCGGTCGGTTTAAATTGTGCGACAGGTCCGGAATTTATGATCGATCATATTCGGACATTAGCGGATTTATCAAATAGTGCGGTTAGCTGTTATCCGAATGCAGGGCTTCCGGATGAAGAAGGACATTATCATGAATCTCCAACTTCTCTTGCTGAGAAAATGAAGCAATTCGCAGAAAAAGGCTGGGTCAATATTATCGGTGGTTGTTGTGGGACGACACCAGCGCATATCGAAGAGTTATCGAAAGTGCTTCAAGAAGTTCAGCCGAGACAACTTCCAGAGCAGCCGCATAATCATGCTGTTTCTGGGATTGAACCGTTGATTTACGATGATTCAATGCGTCCGTTATTTGTCGGAGAACGTACGAATGTCATTGGCTCACGCAAATTTAAAGAATTAATACGCGATAAGAAGTTTGAACAAGCGGCTGAAATCGCCCGTGCTCAAGTGAAAACTGGAGCTCACGTTATTGATGTTTGTTTAGCAGACCCGGATGATGATGAATTAGGTAATATGAAAGCATTTGTTGAAGAAGTGGTTAAAAAAGTAAAAGTACCGCTCGTAATTGATACAACAGATGAACTTGTTTTAGAGCAAGCGTTAAAGCACTCTCAAGGTAAAGCCATTATCAATTCGATTAACTTAGAAGATGGAGAAGAGCGATTTGAGAAAATTGTTCCTCTTATTCATAAATATGGAGCGGCTGTCGTTGTCGGAACAATTGATGAAGAAGGTATGGCTGTTGATGCAGAACGTAAGCTGGAAATCGCTAAGCGGTCTGTAGATTTGCTCGTGAATAAATATGGATTAAATCCACGTGATTTAATTTTTGATCCACTTGTTTTTCCAGTTGGGACAGGGGATGAACAGTATATTGGATCAGCGCTAGAAACGGTAAAAGGTATTCAAGCGATTAAAGAAACGTTTCCAGATTGCTTAACGATTTTAGGAGTATCGAATGTTTCGTTTGGTTTACCACCGCGTGGCCGTGAAATTTTAAATGCAGTATTTATGTACCATTGTACAAAAGCAGGTCTTGATTATGCGATTGTCAATACAGAAAAATTAGAGCGTTTTGCTTTGATTCCAGAAGAGGAAGTGAAGTTAGCAGAAGCGCTTCTATTTGAGACTTCGCAAGAAACATTAGCGACCTTTACTGAGTTTTATCGAGATAAAAAAGTTGTGAAAAAGGACAATATGGCCAAGCTTCCATTAGATGAGCGTTTGGCGAATTATATTATTGAAGGAACAAAAGAAGGACTAATTGAGGATTTAGACAAGGCGCTTGCTCGTGGCGATGCGCCATTGGATATTATTAATGGTCAACTAATGAAAGGAATGGCTGAGGTAGGTCGTCTATTTAACGATAATCAGTTAATTGTGGCTGAAGTGCTTCAAAGTGCTGAAGCGATGAAGGCAGCAGTTTCTCATCTTGAGCCATTAATGGAGAATTCAGAAGACAGCGCGAAAAAAGGGAAAATGTTAATAGCCACTGTTAAAGGGGACGTACATGACATTGGGAAAAACTTAGTAGACATTATCCTATCGAATAACGGATTTGAAGTGATCGATTTAGGAATTAAAGTAACCTCCCAGCAAATTATTGAAGAAGTCCGTAAGCATGAGCCAACGATTATTGGTTTATCGGGCTTGTTAGTAAAATCGGCCCAACAAATGGTATTAACGGCGCAAGATTTAAAACAAGCGGGTATTGATACACCAATTTTAGTAGGTGGAGCAGCCTTATCACGTAAGTTTACTGATTTTAAAATCTCTCCAGAGTATGATGGACCAGTTCTATATTCAAAAGATGCAATGGATGGACTAGCTGTTGCCAATGTGTTGCATGACCCAGCGCAAAAAGAAGTATTTTTAGAAGAAAACAATGAGAGACGAAATAAAGCGATTGCTAATGCAGCGATTGTAGCGACGATGGAAAAACCGGAACGGAAAAAAGCTGTTGCTCCAGCGATTTCTGCTGCACCGGTTAAAGTGCCGCAAGATCTTAAACGACATGTTCTCAAAGATTATGCGTACGATGTCGTTCAACCATATATTAACCGTCAAATGTTAATTGGACATCATCTCGGGTTAAAAGGTAAAGTAGCCGAAATGATTAAACAAGGAAATGAAAAGGCGATTGCGCTGAATGATTTAGTTGACGAGTTAATTGGATTTATTAAAAACGATGAAGACTATGGATTAAATAGTGTTTTTCAATTCTTTCCTGCTCAAAGTGATGGAGATAAAGTATTAGTTTATAATCCAGATAATCATGAAGAGGTATTGGAAGAGTTCGACTTTCCAAGACAAGCAAGCAGCCCTAATTTATGTTTAGCTGACTTTTTGAAGCCTGTATCTTCAGGAGAAATGGATTATGTTGGTTTCTTTGTCGCAACAGCAGGTCGTGGTATTAGAAAATGGGCGGAGAAATGGAAGGCAGAAGGCGATTTCTTAAAAAGTCATGCGATTCAAGCACTTGCTCTTGAAACAGCAGAAGGCTTTGCTGAAAGAGTGCATCAGGTGATGAGGGATGCATGGGGCATTAGTGATTCAATCGATATGACAATGAGAGAGAGGTTTGCTGCTAAGTATATTGGACAGCGTTTCTCGTTTGGTTATCCTGCATGTCCTAATTTAGAAGATCAAGAAAAATTATTCCGATTATTAAAACCAGAAGATATTGGTGTTCAGTTAACGGAAGGTTGTATGATGGAGCCAGAGGCTTCTGTATCAGCTATTGTTTTTGCCCATCCAGAAGCACGCTATTTCAATGTAGAGAAATAAATTCTATTAGGCAGCGGCATAAAAAACCGCTGTCTTATTATGTATGAAAAATAATGAATGGTGTATTTTATGTAAGAAGGTTGCGTCGTTTAGTTTAAGGCTCTGTTAAACAATGTTGTTAATAACATGATTTTTGTTTTATTTTACCTTTCAGCAAAGCTGCCAGGTGAAATGATTCGAAAATTAATAACATCCTTATAAGGGAGCCTTGTTCAAAAGAAAGGACTGTTTCTTATGATAAAAACATCTATTCGTATGTTGTTAATTTTAATTAGTTGCCTAGTTGTATGTATGGTTTTTACTATAGAGTCTGGATCAGGGCAGACAATTCCGGAGGAGTTAGATCCACTCATAAAGTCCAATCAGTCATTGAAGAAGGCTTATTTGACGTTCGATGATGGACCTTCGACAAATACAATGAAGATACTGGATATTTTAGATCGATATCAAATAAAAGCTACTTTTTTTGTGATGGGAAATAAAGAAGCCTATGCGGAGAAATGTTATCGAGAAATCGTTGCAAGAGGTCATTCGATTGCGCTGCATTCTTATTCTCATGATTATAATGTCATTTATCGTTCAAAAAAAGATTTCTTTCAAGACTTAAAAAGATTAGAATTATTACTAAGCGCCAATTATGGAGTTAAAACCCATTTTGTCCGCCTTCCAGGGGGATCCGGTAATCAACTTATGTATCGAGCAGCTACGAGACCTATTATAAAAGGGATATTGCAGGAGTTAACAGATACTGGGTATGTGTATGTAGATTGGAATGTGGATTCAAAAGATGGAATAAGTCCGTTAACGAGTCAGCAAACCATTACCCAAAATGTACTGAGTAATGCGAAGCATCATAAGCAGGCTATTATTTTACTACATGACATCAATAGTATGAAAAATACTGTAAAAGCTCTTCCAACAATTATTGAAGGATTAAAGGAAGAGGGGTATATATTTGATATAATTGATGAAACGACGCCTCAAATACAGTTTAATTAAATGGAAACGCTTTAATTAACAGCAATAATTGAATGACCTTTTAGAAAGGAACAGTTTGTTAGTATGAGACCTTCACTATTTTTATCCCATGGGACACCATGGCTAACAATCGAGGACAATCGATATACGGAATTTTTAAAAGAATATGTCGCTCAACATGAAAGGCCAGATGCGATTGTTATCATTTCTAGTCATTGGAATAGATGCGATCAGGCTGTTTCTGCTGTCAAAAAACATGATATTAGTTGTGATTTTATTGGCCATCCGGATAAGGTGACACAAATCACCTATCCGGCAGCTGGTAATATCGAGCTCTCTGATCAAGTTCTTACTCTATTATCTCGTGTAGATATATTTGGAGAATTTGATGAGAATAGACCGCTAGATTATGGAAGTTGGGTGCCGCTACATATTATGTATCCAGAGGCTGATATACCGGTTGTTTCGCTATCGATTAATCCAACCTTATCTTTAGCAAAACAATACGAAATTGGTAAGTCTCTTGCTGCATTAAAAGAGGAAAATGTATTAATTATTGCAAGTGGTGGAATTGTATATAATTTGGATCATATTCAGTATGAGATGAATGTTGTTGAAGGCTGGGCTATTCGATTTGTTGAATGGATAGAGGAGCACGTTATGAATTGGAATTTAAAAGCGCTGTTTCAGTTTCAAGAAGAGGCTCCTTTTGCTTTTGATGCAGTGCCGAACATTAGTGAATTGATTCCGCTAATCATTGCAATGGGAACCGGAGATGAACAAAGAACTCCTACGTTGTTACATCGAAGTTTTCAATTTGGGAATGTTAGTTTATCGGCTTTCGAATTCTAGTAAAATGACTAGAAAAAACAGCTATTTTAAGAGTTAAATATAAAAAAAGAAAAATCTTTTTAAGTGAAAAAATAACGTAAATAAGAAAAAAAGTTTGTTAAAGGCGAAATATGACGAATTAAGCAGATTTATAGGTTTTGAGAGTTATTTTTGTTCGTTTTAACCTTTGGATATTTCCACAAAAACATGTTAATATAACATCTGAAAACGTTTTATCCTTAATAATTTTTACAGTTTTATGACAATTACTTTTAAATCTTAACTTATTTATACTGTCATACGAAATAGAAATTTGGGGATGGATAAAACGATAGTAAAAAATTATGAGAGAAATTTGGGGGTTTACGAGATGACCATCAAGGATGCTAAGGCATACGACTCATGGAAAGCTTTTTCAGGTCCAAACCTTGGGTATGTAATAGGACAATATGACTTATTCCAAACAAACCCGGAAGAAGTTGATCCTGAACTGAAAAACTTTTTCGAAATCGCAGGTCCTCCTTCACTTGACGCTACAGTAGGAGCTGCACTTGCAAATTCAACAGTACAATCAGCTGGAGAAGTTCTTCCAATGAAGAAAATTATGTCAGCTGTCAAATTAGCGGAGAATATTCGTACATATGGACACCTTGCAGCGAATATTTACCCGCTAAAAGATATGCCTCTGAATACAGAGCAAATTGAATTTAAAAAATTTGGTTTAACAGAAGCCGACTTAAGAAAAATTCCGGCTGATTTAATCTGTCCACAAGCGCCTGCAAGCGTGAAAGATGGATATGAAGCCGTTGAATATTTGAAACAATTGTATACGCAAACAATCGCTTTTGAATTCCATCATGTCAGTGATGTAGAAGAACATGAATGGTTGAACGAAATGGTTGAATCACGTCAAATGTTCCCAACTTTGACAAAAGAGAAAAAAGCAGCATTGCTTAAACGTTTGAGTGAAGTAGAAGGCTTTGAGAAATTCCTTCACCGTACATTTGTTGGTCAAAAACGTTTCTCTATCGAAGGGGTAGACCCATTAGTTCCAATGTTAGATGAAATGATTTCTGAAACAGTACAACATGGTACATCGAATGTAAATATTGCGATGGCTCACCGTGGTCGTTTAAATGTACTTGCTCATGTACTAGATAAACCTTATGAAATGATTTTCTCTGAGTTCCAACATTCACCTAATAAAGATTTAGTTCCTTCAGAAGGATCAATCGGTGTAACATTTGGTTGGACAGGGGACGTGAAATACCATTTAGGTTTAGATCGTCAAGTTACAAAAGAAAGTACGAAAAAAGTAAGACTTACACTTGCAAACAACCCAAGTCACTTGGAAGTTGTTGGACCAGTTGTAGAAGGATACTCTCGTGCAGCTCAAGAAGACCGTACGCAAAAAGGGTACCCACAACAAGATGTTTCGAAGTCTCTTGCTGTGTTAATTCATGGGGATGCAGCCTTCCCAGGGGAAGGTATTGTACCGGAAACATTAAACTTAAGCGGACTAAAAGGATATCAAGTTGGTGGGACGATTCATATTATCGCCAACAACCGAATCGGTTTTACAACGGAAAGTGAAGATTCACGCTCTACAAGATATGCAAGCGACATGGCTAAAGGATTTGAAGTACCGGTTGTACATGTAAATGCAGACGATCCAGAAGCTTGCTTAGCTGCTGTGCATCTTGCTGTCCTATATCGTGAAAAATACAAAAAAGATTTCTTAATCGACCTAATTGGTTACCGTCGTTTCGGTCATAACGAAATGGATGAGCCGTTAGTAACTCAACCGCAAACATATGCATTAGTTCATAAACATCCAACACAAAAAGAACTTTATGCAAAACAACTGATTGAAGCGGGAGAAATCACAGAACAAGAAGCAAAAGCATTAGCAGAACAAGTAGATGCTAAGCTTTTAGAAGCATACAACAAAGTATCTGGAAACAAACCAGAAGAAAAATTTGAATTAGATCCACCAGCAACAATTGCTAATGGTCTGCCTAAAATTTCAACTGCTGTTTCAACAGAAGAGCTTGTAGAAATTAATGAGCAGCTTGTTGCATGGCCAGAAGGATTTACACCTAATAAAAAATTAGGAAAAATTCTACAACGTCGTCTAGACTCATTTGGTGAAAATGGAAAAATCGACTGGGCACATGCCGAAACATTAGCTTTTGCATCTATCTTAAAAGACGGTACGCCAATTCGTCTAACTGGACAAGATTCAGAGCGTGGTACGTTCGCACAACGTAATATTGTTCTTCATGATAGCGTTACTGGTCAAACATATTCACCACTTCATACAATCGAGTCTGTTAATGCATCATTTGCGGTTCATAACAGTCCGCTTACGGAAACAGCAGTTCTTGCTTTTGAATATGGTTACAATGTATTTGCACCGGAAACACTAGTATTATGGGAAGGCCAATTCGGTGATTTCGCGAATACTGCTCAAGTTATTTTTGATCAATTCATCGCAGCAGGTCGTGCGAAATGGGGTCAAAAATCAGGTCTTGTTATGCTATTACCACACGGGTATGAAGGACAAGGTCCAGAGCATTCAAGTGCTCGTCTAGAGCGTTTCTTACAATTAGCTGCTGAAAATAACTGGACAGTAGCAAACTTAAGCTCTGCAGCGCAATATTTCCATATTCTTAGAAGACAAGCTAAGACTTTGGAAAAAGAAGAAGTACGTCCACTTGTTATTATGGCTCCTAAGAGTATGTTACGTAATCAAGTGATGGCTTCTGCACCAGCGGAATTTAGCTATGACGAATTCCAAACATTCGTTGAAACAAAAACATTAGGTCAAAATCCAAAATCAGTAGAGCGTATCGTATTTGCTTCTGGTAAATTAGCTGTTGAGCTACGTGATAAAGCGGCTACTCAAGAAGATACAGACTGGTTACAAATTATTAGCCTAGAGGAAATTTATCCATTCCCATTCGAAGGCATTCAAGAAGCACTGAAAAAATATTCTAAACTTAAAGAAATCGTATGGGTTCAAGAAGAGCCTAAAAATATGGGCGCATGGACGTTTGTTGAGCCTAGACTTAACGCAGCAGCACCGAATGGTCTTACTGTATCTTATATCGGAAGAAAACGCAGATCTAGTCCATCCGAGGGAGATGCACTTGTTCATAAACAAGAACAAAATCGTATTATCGCTCAAGCACTTACGCGCAATCTAGAGGGGGAAAAATAAGATGGCTGAAGTAAAAGTACCTGAATTAGCAGAATCCATTACGGAAGGTTCGATTGCACAATGGTTAAAACAACCTGGTGATCGTGTAGAAAAAGGAGATTATATCCTTGAACTTGAAACGGATAAAGTAAACGTTGAAATTATTTCAGATTACGCTGGTACACTTACAGAGCAGTTAGCTGAAGAAGGCGATACAGTTCTAGTTGGTCAAGCAGTTGCAACAGTTGATGAAAGTGGTGCAGCGGCAGCACCAGCAGCGCCAGCTCAAGAAGCAGCACCAGCACCAGTTGCTGAAGCGCCAGCAGCGCCAGCTCAAGAAGCAGCACCAGCACAAGCTCAAGGTGCACCAAAAGAAGACGCAGTACCAGGACAAGGTGTAATCGCTTCTCCAGCAGCTAGAAAATTAGCTCGTGAAAAAGGAATTGATTTAAACGCTGTACAAGCTGTTGATCCACTAGGACGCGTACGTGTTCAAGACGTAGAATCAGCTAATAATGCACCAGTTCAAGCAGCGCCTGCGGCAGCACCAGCACCAGCTAAAAAAGCTGCAGCACCAGAGGTAAATGACGATCGTGTAGAAGTTATTAAAATGACTCGTCGTCGTCAAACAATTGCGAAACGTTTAGTACAAGTACAAGCTGAAGCAGCGATGTTAACTACTTTCAATGAAGTAGACTTAAGTGCAGTTATGGAATTACGTAACCGCCATAAAGATGCGTTTGTAAAAAATCATGATGTTAAACTTGGTTTCATGTCATTCTTCACAAAAGCAGTAATCGGTGCATTGAAACAGTACCCATTATTGAATGCTGAAATTCAAGGCGACCACATCTTGAAAAAGAACTTCTACGATATCGGTGTAGCCGTATCTACAGAGGAAGGTCTTGTTGTACCAGTTGTTCGCGATGCAGACCGTAAAAGCTTTGCTGAAATCGAAAAAGATATCTCTGACTTAGCTGTTAAAGCACGCAACAACAAATTAGGTCTTTCTGATCTATCTGGCGGTACATTTACAATCACAAATGGCGGAACATTTGGTTCTCTATTATCAACACCAATCTTGAATGCACCTCAAGTTGGTATCCTTGGTATGCATACAATCAAAACACGCCCAATCGCTGTTGGAGATAAAATCGAAAACAGACCAATGATGTATCTTGCATTATCTTATGATCACCGTATTGTTGACGGTAAAGAAGCTGTTGGCTTCCTTGTAGCCGTTAAAAATATGCTTGAAGATCCAGAACAACTTCTTCTTCAAGGGTGATTAAATGATTTGGAAAAACCCTCTGTCATTTGACAGAGGGTTTTTCGTCTTAATAAATTTTTTTACTCCACACTTAATAGGGCAGTAAGATTTTCACTGATGGAAGTTTCACTTTATACACAAAACTGTAAAAATTTAATTGCTATGATATTAGATTGGTTATGCGTATTCTGATATGATAAAAAGGGAGGATGCGAGGAAGGATGTAGTAAAACGGAATGAATATAACAGATTTAATTAAAGCAGATACAATTATTATGGATCTACAGGCTACATCGAAACGAGCTGTTATAGATGAGTTAGCGAACCAATTAGGAGCTGTAGATCGAGTAATAGATGTTGAACAGTTTATTGCAGCACTTTTAGAGCGTGAAGAACAAGTGACTACAGGAATTGGGGATGGAATGGCTTTTCCACATGCTAAATCAGAAGCTGTGAAACAGCCGGCGATTTGCTTTGGTAAATCCGAACGAGGTGTTGATTTTCAGTCGCTTGATGGAAAGCCTGTTCATTTGTTTTTTCTAATTGCGGTTAATGAACAGGGAGAGATGGATTATCTCGACACACTTTCTACCTTAACGACTTTTTTATTAGATGAACAATTTCGGACACAATTAATGAATGCAAAAACGAAGGAAGAGGTCTTAACTTTGTTTCGGGCAAAAGAATACGAAGCAAAGAAGGCATCAGCGAAGAAGATTCTCGCTGTAACCTCTTGTCCAACAGGCATTGCTCATACATATATGGCTGCTGATGCTTTAAAGAAGAAAGCAGAAGAGCTGGGCATTGATTTTAAAGTTGAAACGAACGGCTCAACAGGTGTTAAAAATGCCTTAACAGCTGCAGAAATAGCAGATGCAGCGACGATTATTATCGCTGCTGATAAACACATAGATATGAATCGTTTTCGTGGAAAAAGAGTAATTGTTGTGCCTGTTGCAGAAGGAATCCGACATCCAGAAGAACTGCTGAATCGTGCGGTATTAGAAGAAGTTCCGATTTATCAAGGTCATGAAGAGATTAAATTTGCGACGAAAGGATTCTTTATTTATAAGCATTTAATGAATGGTGTTAGTAATATGCTGCCATTTGTTGTTGGCGGTGGAGTGTTACTTGCTTTGTCGTTTATGTTTGGCGTGAATCCTGATGATCCAAATTATCACCCATTTGCAAAGGCTTTAAATGATATTGGTGGAAGTACAGGAGCCTTTTTCTTACTTGTTCCCGTACTTGCGGGGTTCATTGCTAGCAGTATTGCCGATCGACCCGGATTTGCTCCTGGAATGGTTGGAGGCTTACTTGCAGCTAATGAAGGAGCGGGTTTTCTCGGTGGACTTGTAGCTGGTTTTCTAGCAGGCTACATTGTTCTCTTGTTGAAGAAATGCTTTGTTTTTTTACCTTTTTCACTACAAGGAATTAAACCTACTTTGCTCTATCCGGTATTTGGGGTCTTAATTACTGGTCTATTTATGATTTTTATTGTAAACGAGCCAGTAACAGCAATCAATGAGGCGTTAACTGTTTGGTTGAAAGGGCTTTCTGGGACCAATGCAATCATGCTCGGTATGATTCTTGGAGCGATGATGGCGATTGATTTAGGGGGTCCGCTCAATAAGGCGGCATTTACCTTTGGGCTGGCCGCAATCGAAGCGCACAGCTTTGGACCACAGGCGGCGATTATGGCGGGAGGGATGGTCCCTCCACTTGGAATTGCTATGGCGACAACTCTCTTTAAAAATAAATTCACGGAAACAGAAAGAAAATCGGGTATGACCAATTATCTTTTAGGTGCTTCTTTTATAACAGAAGGAGCGATTCCTTACGGAGCAGCAGATCCAATACGTGTTATTGGGAGCTGTACCATTGGAGCGGCTATAGCAGGTGCACTAACCATGCTATTTGAAATTACATTGCCTGCTCCGCATGGCGGAGTATTTGTTATTCCTCTTGTGAATCATCCATTACTGTATTTAATCAGTATATTGATTGGTTCGTTCATTACAGCATTGCTATTAGGTATATGGAAAAAACAATTATAGATGATGCAAGGAGCTACTTTATGATAGCTCCTTTTCTTTGTGTGCCAGGCATGGCAACTATCTAGGTGGTGAAAGTCCACTGTGGGGGTACACATCGACCAACCACTAAGGAAGCGCAAGGTACTTATCGTGAGGTAAGGGCTGGAGGAAGCGTGGAATAAAATCTTGGCTCGACGAACAGAAATCTGATACTAAGGCTCTATAAAGGGATGAGACTCCAAAGCAAGTCAAAGTCCAAAAGGTGTGCGTAACTTTGTAGAGTAAATCAGGCGAGTAAAAGAGGAAAGATAGTTGTCTTACCCTGGGAGGTCTTGCGGATGTACAGGAGTACAGTCGAAAAAGGTTAGCCGCAAGAAGTCAGCAGAAGCCATAGTAATGAAACCATTCATGAAGGGCTGAACAATTTATAGTGTTTCAACGCCACGAATGCGTAAGTGACGTACTCCGAATGTGTTAATGGTGAAAGTATGAGCGTATCTCAAAGAATAACCAAAATGGGGCTATCACTTACTACGTGAGAAGGAAGGAGAAACGAGTGTGGAACTTTTAGAACAGATTCTAAGTAATCAAAACATGAATGAAGCTTACTTGCGTGTTTATAAAAATAAGGGTGCAAGTGGTGTCGATGGAGTAACAGTTGATGAACTAAAGCAATATCTGAAAGAGAACAAGGATGAACTGCGCCAGCGCATCAGAACAAGAAAATACCAACCACAAGCTGCCTTACGAGTGGAGATCCCAAAAGAAAATGGAAAGATGCGCAAATTGGGAATACCAACAGTAGTGGATAGGGTCGTTCAACAAGCCATTCATCAAGTACTCAGTCCGATATTTGAAAAGCAATTCAGTGAATTCAGTTACGGCTTTAGACCGAAAAGAAGTTGTGAGATGGCTATTATAAAAAGTTTGGAATTTCTGAACGATGGACATGACTGGGTTGTGGACATTGACCTGGAAAGATTCTTCGATACAGTCCACCACGATAAGCTCATGCGAATCATATCTAATACAATTGATGATGGAGATGTCATTTCTCTAATAAGGAAATACTTAGTCGGTGGAGTTATGGTGAATGGAAAATATGAAGAAACACCAATTGGAACTCCGCAAGGAGGAAACCTCAGTCCGTTATTGAGCAATATTATGTTAAATGAACTCGATAAGGAACTTGAGAATAGAGGACTTCGATTCGTAAGATACGCAGATGACGCTCTCATCTTTGTGAAAAGTGAGAAAGCGGCCAATAGAGTGATGGAATCAATCGTGGGATTTATAGAAAAGAAATTAGGGTTGATAGTCAATGTAGAAAAGAGTAAAATCTCCCGTCCAAAAGATTTGAAATTCTTAGGATTTGGATTTTATTACGATTTTAAGAATGAGAAATATCAAGTAAAACCCCATCTCACATCCATACAAAAACTTCAAAGGAAGCTTCGAAAATTAACAAAGCGAAATTGGAGTGTTCCGCTGGACTACCGAATTCTAAAACTAAAACAAGTCATACTTGGGTGGGTTAATTACTTTAGAATCTCGAATATGAAAAAAGCGATGACTGAGATAGATAAGAAGCTTCGCTCCAGAATTAGAGTGATCATCTGGAAGCAATGGAAGGTAGCGAAGAAACAAATCAAATCGCTTGTCCAATTAGGGATTCCAGAGGAAGAGGCGAAAGGATTAACTTTCTGTCGAAAAGGTTATCGGTACATCGGACTATCAAAAGTTGTTCAAAGAGCAATCTCAAACAAAAGACTAAAGCAGAGGGGGCTTCCCTCTGCTTTAGAACATTATCTAAAAGTACACACTGTAATATAAATTGAACCGCCGTATACGGAACCGTACGTACGGTGGTGTGAGAGGGGCGAAAATAGTTAAATTAATTTCCCTCTACTCGATTTTATCTTCTATAAAAATTTGAAGAAAAACACGGTTGCAAATAGCTTTTTGTATAATAATTCCTTGTTTTCCTTGGTAATATTTTAGCCCTGAATTCTCTCTTTAAGTTTGTTATTCTAATTAAGGAGCTAAACGAGGAGGGATACAATGAAATACACGTATATAATGTCATTTATTGTGACAGCTATTATTGTTGTTTTAAGTCTTTTCACTCCACGCGAAATGCCGTCGAATACAATATCCGCTATAGAAAAAAAACCTCATATACAATCCAATAAAAATGAGAGCAATCAGTTCTCCGAACCAATAAAGAAAGAAGAGAAAGAATTATTAGCAAGACTTGTTCACGCAGAAGCAAAGGGTGAACCATATCAAGGAAAAGTTGCCGTTGCCACGGTTGTGTTAAATCGTGTAGAGCATGAGGATTTTCCAGATACGGTTCATGACGTAATTTATCAAAAGAATCAGTTTCAACCAGTGGCGAATGGCCATATCAACCAAAAGCCAAGTAAGGAAGCTGTTCAAGCCGTGGATGACGCTTTGGAGAATCATGATGAATTAACGGATGCTCTTTACTTTTGGAACCCAAGTATTTCAGATGTTGAATGGATGAATACACTGGATGTTGTAAAAGTGATTGGGGATCATCATTTTGCAATTTAAATGGAGAAGAGAAGAACCGTTTGCACAGTTTAAGACGTTGTGTTTACGGTCTTTTTTATGTAGAGTTTTTGGATGCATAGGGTATAATAGGGAAAAGAAGGAGGGTTTGTATTATGGCAAATACTCATGTGTTTACCCGAAAAGAAGAGCTTGTGAATGCTATCACACATGGAATTGGTGTGTTGCTTAGCATCGCAGCTTTAGTATTTTTAATTATTTACGCTGCACAGCAAGGGACGGCTTGGCATGTTACCTCTGCCACCATTTATGGGGTGTCAATGCTCCTGTTATATGCTTCCTCTACGCTTGTCCATAGTTTTCCTGAGGGGAAAGTAAAAGATTTGTTTGAAATCTTTGACCACTCTGCTATCTATATCTTTATTGCAGGAACGTATACGCCGATTATGTTGCTTGTTATTAAAGGGGCACTTGGCTGGACATTGCTAGGTATCGTGTGGGGAGTAGCTGTTGTTGGTGTAGTGTTTAAAGCCTTTTTTGTGAAAAAGTTTCTTTTTATCTCAACGATTTTGTATATTGCTATGGGATGGCTTATTGTCATTGCTTGGGAGCCTTTAACAGCTACCTTACCATCAGCAGGTATTCAACTTCTTGTTGCAGGAGGCTTATTGTACTCATTTGGGGCAATATTTTATGTATGGCGAGCTTTTCCTTTTCATCATGCGGTATGGCATATTTTTGTATTAGCGGGCTCTGTCGCTCATTTTTTTGCTGTATTATTTTATGTAATTCCTCAGTAAGAAACAGGTTTGTGATAAATCTGTTTTTTATTTTGTCTACATTTTTAATCGGATCTCTGTTTGAGAAGTGAACAATTAGGAAATAGCTAATATATACAACTTAAGGAGGGGTAACAATATGAAAAGTAAACTGAAACTTGTACCATTCTTAGCCGTTATCATGTTAGCTGGTTGTGGAGATCAGGATGAAGTAAATAATCCACCAGCTGAGAATAATGACACAACAGAGAATAATACACAAACAAATAATGAGACATCAGCCTTTTCGTTTAAAGAGTTTGAATTAGATGTAGATTACAAAGGTACGAATCAAGATTATGAAGTTGAATATGATACTTTAGAGGGAAAAACAGAGGCGTCTATTGAAGATTCTATAAATGACAAAAATCTTCATGGAGATGAAGCGATGAAAGAGCTAACGCCACTGTTTGAGCAATTAACATTTAATCAAGATACACCGCAAGCGGAAGTTATCCAAGAAGTATTGAAAGTGTTTCAGTTAAAAGATGATTATCAAGAATTTGACCTTGAAGTAACATTTGAGGACGGCACGAAAAAACAATATGAGCAACACCAATAATGAAGAAAGAATGGCGCGGCATACATACGTTGTCAAACAAGTGTTAATATAGTAAAATAGTCTTTATATAACAAAGGGGTTATATAAAGATATTCTACTCGGACTTATGGGGATAGGGCCGTAATCGATAGTGAACTATCGTTAGTAAAAAAAGCTACCACTAAATTATTTAGTGGTAGCTTTTTTTACTAAATATTTCCTAAGAAATAGTCGCTTTTTTCGGAAGCATTTTGGCAGTTTCCAGTCTCGATCGAATTAAAATGCCAATCCATGCAGCTAAAAAGGCCTTAATGATACCTCCGATAATAAAAGGAGCAAACCCTCCTAGAAAAGCTGCTTCCCACGTTAAATAAGCAAAAAACTTTAACCAAATAGTACCGATTGTTAGGTTAATAATCATTCCAACGATGTTTGCAACAAAGGCCGTCGAAATACTAAAGCGTGTTTTTTCAAGAATGAATCCGATAATGAAAGCAGAAATGACAAAGGAAAATAAGAATCCACCGGTTGGCCCGAAAAGTTTGCCTAGTCCTCCAGTCATTTGAGCATATATAGGTACACCTGTTGCACCGATAAATAAATATAATACTACAGAATATGTACCATAACGTGCACCTAAAATGGTTGCAGCAAGCCCAATGGCGAGTGTTTGACCTGTGATTGGTACAAGTGGTAGGGGAATAACGATTTGAGAAAAGATGCCAATTAATGCAGCAAATAAAGCAATAATCATCATCATTCGTAGTTTTTCATGGTTGTTATTCATAGTAACCTCCTATTGTAAACTCTATCCTAGATTATTCACCAACCAACACAAAATCCCACTGAAAAGCTGACTTGTCGGCTTTTCAATGGGATTCTCTTTTTCACTTAAAAGATGAAAAAAGAATCCTTTTCTGTTAAGGTTATTGCGACCAAACAAACACCAAAGAAAGGATTCTTATGATGACAACTTTAACGCAAAAACCTTTACATTTCAATCGTTCTATTAAATTATCCAATGATGGAGGTGCACTTTCTTCTGACACAGGTGAATTGATCTTCCGTGAGTTTGATGAAAAAATCGGCTTTTCTCAAACTATTGCCAAGCATCTTTGTTTGAAGGATACACGCACGTATTGTATTCATGAAAACGAACAACTTCTTCGTCAAAAAATCTATCAGCTCATCGCCGGCTATCACGAGAACGATGCAGCGGACCGTTTGACACATGATCCGGTTTTTACACAAATTCTTGGTACACCTGCACTCGCTTCTCAACCGTCGTTATCTCGATTTTTTAAGCGCTTTGACACGCAAGCACTGGACCAACTTCAAGCGGCAAATCAGAAGTTACTTGATCGGGTTCATCATGCCCGACAATCCAAGACACTGATTTTTGATTTAGATTCAACACATGCCGATACATACGGAAATCAAGAAAATTCGTCCTACAACACGCATTATCGCACAATGAGCTTTCATCCACTTGTCGTATTTGATGGGCTAACAGGCGATTTCTTGAAAGCTCAATTGCGTCCGGGGAGCGTTTATACTTCCAATGGTGTAGTGGATTTTATGTGCCCACTCATCGAACACTATAACGAAGTTTTTCCTGAAAAGTCTTATCTTGTCCGTGGTGATAGTGGCTTTGCGGTGCCTGAGCTATATGAATTGTGCGAAAAGGAATCGGTGTACTATATCATTCGTTTAAAAGCGAACGCCAAGTTAAAAGCACTTGCGGAAGAACTGCATCCAACACATGAAATTCGTGATGTGTCCGTGACAAAAAGCTATGTGGAAGAATCTATTTATCAAGCATCGTCTTGGTCAAAGCCTCGTCGTATTGTTATTCAATCGACCCGCCCAGCAGGTGAACTATTCTTTTCACATGCTTTTTTTGTGACGAGTCTCGGTGAAAGCTTTTCGCCTCAAGCGATTGTCACGTCCTATCAACAGCGAGGCACAATGGAAAATTTCATCAAAGAAGCGAAAGATGGCTTTGGCTTGGATCAGATGAAAAGCCATAATTTCCTCGTCAATGAAGCTCGGATGATGTTAAGTCTGCTTGCCTATAACTTCACAAACTGGCTACGTACACTAAGTTTTCCAGCTGCCTATAAAAGCATTCAAATTCAGACGATTCGCACACGTTTGATTAAAGTAGCGAATAAATTGGTGAGATCCGGACTCTCACTGTATTTCAAAATGTCCTCGAGCTTTGTCTATGAACGCTTCTTTTGGGACGTGCTGACCCGGGTGTAGCAGCTAAAATTCAACTAAATAGCCTTTTTAAAAAAATCGAAACCGCACCAAGGGGGAGTCTGTCCAAAAATCAGTATTCTCCTAAGACTCGTTTCAAACCTTCTCTAACTAGGCTATTTTCTTGGTACAAATTTACCTTAGCATTACTAATCTAATGAAATCCTTAAAAATTTTAGATTGCGGTGAATAATTCAGGATTAAATAAATTTAGTGAATTTTATTTTCCAAACTTCAAAGTCCGATTAGTTAAGATTACTAAATTGAAGCATTCCCATTTATTTTATTGGCAGTAATTATTTCTGGAATTATTCAGATGTTTGTGACAGAGGAAATGCTAGCAAAAATCATACCGAAAAATCGGTATTTATCTATTTTAGTCACATGTCTGATTGGAGCGTTATTGCCTTTGATTTACCAGGGGATGGTTTGTCAATGGGGAAGCGAGCTACGATTACGGACTTTAGTAAATATGTAGAAATATTTAAAGAAATTTACGAACGAAAAGTAGCTTCCATTACATTGCCATCTTATGTGATCGCTCATAGTACAGGTGAAGCCATTACGTTGGAGTATTTGTTTCAGTACAGGTACTCCATTTCAAAAGTTCATTTTAGTTTGTCTACTCGTTCGTTCACATGCGTAGAAGGAAAGTCAAGAGTACGTACTAAGACAGTTAAATTTATATGATCATTGTCCGGGAGATATCCATGCAGAAAAATATTAAAACTGTAAAGACGAATTCTATGGATTTCATTTAAACAAATTATAACGTACATGACTTAGCTAATCGTTTATCAACTAAGACTAAAAATTTTTTAGTCCTTTTTATCTATGAGTAAGAAAAGAAAGTGGATGATTTTGAACAGATAGTCAATCAGCATATATGGAACACAATCTCTCGAAGTGATTCAAGAAATGGATCAATTTAAAGATTTCAAAGTGAAGATGTATTTTCTGTGTGAATGGTTTAATTTAAAATTTCTCAAGAAATAATTGAAACATTGACAAAGTTCACATCGCTAAATATAATATTGGATATATTCTATTCTTTCAGAATATTGTTGGGAGCTTAAGTTAATGATAAATACAAAATCCATAGACTTATTATGTGTGCTTCATACAAACCTAGTTGAAGAAGACATTCAAAAGATTGAGGAAGTTGCACGAAACCTTTCTTTAATAGCCGATTTGAATCGAGCAAATGTCTTTGTGGATTGCCTGACTAAAGAAGGAAAGCATGCCATTGTGGTAGCAGAAGCTGTACCAGCGACGGCAAAATCGGTTTACAATAAGCCGGTCACAGGCAAGTTTGTGTATGAAGTATTCGAGCCTGCCGTATTCTTTGCATTGCGGACTGGGAAAGAAATGTTTTTGAATCGAGCCTTAACTCAAGAAGGAAAGACAGTAGAGCAAAGCGTTGTCCCGATTAGAGGATTGAACAATCGTGTCATCGCTGCATTGATTAAGGAAAAAGATATCAGTGAAGCAATTCAGAGTCAAGAAAAAATGAAAGCGTTATCAGAAACAAAAGAAACACTAAGTGAGCTTTTAGTAGGTATGACGGGAAACAGCTCTATTATTCCTGAAGTTATTGAGGAAGCTTTGTTTTTTGTTGATTCTCAATTAAACATTCTATATTTTAATCCATCTGCCATTAACTTAGTTTCAGAAGCATGTGCTTTAGAGTGTAAAGCCAGTACTCCGATTAATGAATATTTTCCGTGTCTTGAAGATATATTCCTTCATCCAGACGAATTGCTGATAAGGGAAGTGGAGATTCTACATAAAGTCTTTCAAGTAAAAAAGATTAGTTTAGGTCAAACAAATGAAACGATGGTCATTTTTCGGGATATTACAGAACTTCGAGAAAAGGAAAGAGAACTCGTTGTCAAATCGGTGATGATTCGAGAAATTCATCACCGAGTAAAAAATAATTTGCAAACAGTTGCAAGTTTATTGCGACTGCAAATGAGAAGGGGAGTTCCAGAGGAAAGCAAGGTTCATTTCCTGGAAAGCCTTAATCGAATCTTAAGTATTGCGTCAGTTTATGAGATTATCCTTTCCAATTCTAGTGTGGATGATGTGGAAATTTTTAGTTTGATTGAAAAAATCGGTAATATGCTTGTGTATTGTGAGGACCATGAGAATACAGATATTGCAATCGAGTATTCAGGAACTCAGTTCTTTATTGAATCTAATAAAGCGGTTTCCGTAGCATTAGTCATCAATGAACTTATTCAAAATTGTGTAAAGCATGCCTTCAAAGGATTGGTAGAAGGAAAAATTGAAGTATCCTTTCAGTACAATGGTCATGTTCTAGAGGTGCAGGTCAGGGACAATGGAGTAGGCTATCCAGAAGAAGCTAAGCCATCATTAGGTTTAGAAATCGTAAAAATGATGATTGAACACGATCTATCTGGTCAATTTACTATTAAACGTGATGAAAAAGGTACAATTGCCTCAGCGAAATTCCCGTTAAAAAAGGGGGAGTATGGTGAATAAACGGATCATGGTTGTTGAAGATGAATCCATTGTGCGATTAGATATAGCCATGATGTTAAAAGACGCTGGGTACGAAGTGATAGCTGAAGCAGGAGACGGGGAAATGGCCATTGAATTAGCTTATTCGTTAAAGCCTGACCTCATCATCATGGATATAAAAATGCCAAAACTGAATGGCCTTAAAGCAAGTGAAATCATCTCGAACAAATTTAATATTCCCATCCTGCTTTTAACGGCATACAGCCAGCGGGAGTATATAGATAAAGCGAAACAAGCTAATATATTAGGCTACCTAGTTAAGCCGATTTCAGAGGCTAGTTTAATTCCTGCTATTGAAATTGCCTTAAAGCAAGCAGAAAACGCGAATGCCTACAAAGAAAAAGTCCAAGAAATGAACGAAAAGCTAAAAAACCGGAAGATTGTTGAAAAAGCAAAAGGAATTCTCATAAAGCAATTTAATTTATCCGAAGATACTGCATACAAAAAAATGAGAACAATTAGCATGAATAAACAGGTAACATTAGAAAAAGTGGCAAAACATGTCATATCGAAATATAACGTGTAACATTACAAGTGAATAACCTGAGCAAAGGTGCTAAGTGGTTTGGTCAACTCAAACCACATGGCACCTTTTTGTCTTTTTTAGTGAAAAGGTTAAATCCTCTTAAAGAACAGACAAGCAGGGTTAGTAAGAATTTTGAGTAATTCCTTTCACATCATTCAGGTAGTCAAAAACAATCGCAAATCTTCCGTTTAAATAAAAGTTATCTATCTTCAAAACAAAATTAAGGTCAAAGAGGGGGATGGCATGATCATTATCGGTAAAATCGTTATTTATATTATCATGACTTGTGCGGTTTTGGGGGCTTTTGCAGCCATTAAAAACAGTGATGAGGGCTTAGGGAAACAATTTATGGAAGGATTGCATGCGATTGGACATATTTTCATCCCGGCAGCAGGTATTATGGCTTCCATTCCTTATCTTTCATGGTTTATTAACCAAGTTTGCGGTCCGTTTTTTTCGACAATCGGAGCCGATCCAGCGATTGCAGCGACAGCGATTTTAGCTACGGACATGGGAGGATATCAATTAGCAGAGGTTTTAAAGGAATCGCAAGAAGGATGGATTATGGCCATGATCGTTGGATTTATGGCTGGAGCAACGATTGTGTTCTCCATTCCAGTGGGACTTGCGATGCTTGATAAACGAGATCATAAATATATGGCTCTTGGTATCATGTCCGGGGTATTGACGATTCCAATAGGAGCTTTTATTTCAAGTGCGTTAATCACGTTGACAAATTCAAAAGTTCGTGATGCCATTTCAACTACAGCGGATTCAACATATGAATTCACTTTGAGCTACTTAAAAATCTTTTTGAATTTATCGCCACTCCTAATCTTTGTTCTTTTAATTGCAGTAGGATTATACTTCCTGCCTGATTTGATGGTTAAAGGGTTTATGTGGTTTGGGCGCATTATGGATGCCGGAATCAAGCTTGTTCTTGTTTTCTCGATTGTCGAGATTTTTACTGGTTTATTCTCAACCGTTTTTGGCAGTTGGGGCTTTCACCCGATTTTGGCAGACAAGGAAGATCAATTCCGTGCTTTAGAGACTGCAGGTTATATTGGTATTATGCTTGCAGGTGCGTTCCCAATGGTATATTTACTTCAAAAATATGCTGGGAATCAGCTTGAAGCGGTGGGCAAAAGATTTGGATTAAGTAAGGAAGGCAGTGCAGGGATCCTGGCTACGATTGCCAATATCTTAGCGATGTTTAAGCTTGTTCGTACCATGCCGCCAAAAGATAAAGTGATTAACATTTCTTTCGCTGTCTGTGCAGCATTCTTATTAGGTGATCACCTATCTTTTACCGCCAATTTTCAACCAACATTAATACTGCCAATTATCATTGGCAAGCTTTCAGCCGGTGTTATTGGGATTGGATTAGCGTACTGGCTATGTGTACCGAAGGCTCTGGAATTGGAGAAAAAGGATCGTGAAGCAGGAATTATTGGAAAAGATGAGTATCTGAATCATTCAGGAGAAAATGAGGAAGAAGAGAAAGAAGTTCAAGCAATTTTGTAATTTTATTCTTGCACCAATGAGAGGACGATCGATATGAGTGAGGAAAAAAAGCGTTTTATACAAGAATTCGTACCAGGAAAACAAGTGACGTTAAGTCATTTAATCGCTAACCCGGATCGAGATATGTTTGAAAAGTTAGGAATTCAAGAGGTAGGCGCCTTAGGAATTTTGACGTTAACTCCAAGTGAGACAGTTATTATTGCTGGTGATTTAGCTACAAAAGCAGCGAATGTTCAACTTGGATTTTTGGACCGCTTTACAGGAAGTCTAGTGATTGTCGGCAGTGTTTCAGAGGTAGATATGGCAATGAGTGAAATCAACCGGTTTCTTGCTGAAACACTGGGCTACACCCCTTCAAAAATAACAAAATCTTGATTTTTATTCCGGAGATGCAAAGAGGGGGAAGAAAACAATGTATACAGGAAATCGGGCGATGCTTATCGGCTCCATTGGTGCGGGTAAATCGACCTTAACGAACGCACTTCTTGAACGACAAGTGAAGGCAGTCAAAACACAAGCTTTAATCTATTATGATTGGATTGTCGATACACCTGGAGAATACACAGAAAATCCTTTATTCTATAAAAATATTATGGCGACTGCCCTTGAAGTAACCCATGTCATGTATTTACAAGATGCGACTAAGAAAAAAAACATTTTTCCTCCAGGCTTTAGCATGGGGATAAATAAGCTGCCCATTGGGGTTGTCACAAAGAGCGATTCGGAGCGTGCTGACGTAACACATGCGATTGCCGGGTTGAAGCAGGTTATTCCGAAAGGACCCATTGTCATTACCTCTTCTGTTAAAGGTGAGGGGCTGCAGGAGATTCGTAATCTGGTAAAATGTAAATCATTACAAGAGATGGAAGAGTATATAGCGAACCATCCATCCAATCATATTATTTTTAAATGAAACCCTTTACAAAAGGCAGAATATATTTTATATTATGTTTATACAATAAAATTTACAGGCAAAGGCGCCTTATACAACGATTTCAAGTCGGATCGTTCGTATGAGGCGTCTTTTTTTATTGGGGAGATGGGGGCATGAATCGTTATGATCCACAAAAAGAAGATATATTCAGTGCGGGGATTGATATTGGGACGAGTACAACGAAACTTGTCATAAGTAAGTTCTCACTCATGAATCTGGCTGGGGGAACGCATATGCCGCGTATTGAGATTGTCGATAAAGAGGTCATCCATCGCAGTCCCATTTATCGAACACCTCTCCTGTCCCCAACGACTATTGATATCGCAGCAGTGGAAACATTAGTTAAAAAGGAATATGAAAAAGCGGGGATTCAGCTCCAAGATATTAAAACAGGCGCTGTCATCATTACAGGTGAAACGGCTACGAAAAAGAATGCCGAAGAGATGATCCATCATCTATCCAGCCACGCTGGTGAATTTCTTGTTGCAACAGCAGGTCCTGACTTGGAAAGTATTATCGCTGCAAAGGGATCTGGTGCTTATCAATACTCGAAAAAAACCGGAAAGACTATTGCAAATATAGACATTGGGGGCGGCACTGCTAACGTTGCAGTCTACAAATCAGGCAGACTCTGTGGAACTTGTACCTTGCATATAGGCGGCAGATTAGTAGAGTTTGCAGGAGATAGAATTCATAGTATCTCGCCATCTGTCAAAAAAGTGCTTCAGCAATGGGGAGCAGCCACCACTGAAGGAGATCGACCCGCAGAGAAAGATATGAAAGCAATCACGGATTACATGGCTGAAGTAGTGTCACGCATGTTAAAACGGGCACTTTTAAAAGAGGATCATGCTCTTCTTTTAGGACATGAACCAGATTGGACAGAAGATATTGACGCCATTATGTTTTCAGGAGGGATTAGTGAATGTATCTATCAATACGAGAACCGTTCTCCCGAAGCAGTCCAATACGATGATATTGGAATGATGTTAGCAGCTTCTATTAAAAAAAATACGAATCTAGCGATGTGGCGATGGATTGAGCCGGAAGAAACAGTTCGGGCAACGGTTTTAGGGGCAGGCACACAAACGACCGAAATTAGCGGAGCAACGATACAAGTTGATAGCAAAGAATTGCCGGTTCGAAATTTACCTGTTTATCAAGTTCATTTTGAATACGAATTTCAGACTGGAATCGATAAGTTAGCGAATGCCGTAACAGAAGCGATTGAAATGTATGATCCGCAACATGAAGGTCAAAATTTTGCCCTGTATTTAACGGAGTTTCCCCATTTAGGTTTCCGGGATATCCAGCAGCTGGCAGCTTCTTTATTACAAGCAATGACACAAAAGACGAGGCATGACAAGCCTCTAGTGATTGTATTAGAAAGCGATCACGCCAAAGTACTTGGGCAAACACTTTATGCTCAGGATCCGACACAAAATGTCATTTGCATTGACCAAATTAAAGTGGAACATGGTGACTATTTAGATATTGGGACATTGCTGGAAACAAGCGTTGTACCTGTCGTTATCAAAACTTTAACATTCCACAAATAAGAAAGGAGGACTCACAGTTGAAGTTAAGTACAAATTACTTAGGAACTGTGTATCAGTTTTCAACATTAAAAGATTTGTTTGCTAAAGCGAATGAAGAAAAGTCTGGTGATCGCTTAGCTGGAATTGCGGCAGAGACTGTGCAAGAGCGAATTGCTGCAAAAGAAGTGTTAAGCCTGCTGACTCTTTCTGATATTCGTGAAAATCCAATGCTCCCATCCGAGGAAGATGAGGTCTCCCGTATTATTGAAAGTCAAATAAATGAGCCAATCTATCAATCCATTAAAAACTGGTCGGTTGCAGAGCTTCGAGAGTATATCTTAAGTGACGGAACAACTGGAGAAAACTTAAAAAGAATCAGCCTAGGTTTAAACAGTGAGATGATTGCCGCGGTTGCTAAGCTTATGTCTAATCTTGATTTGGTCCATGCAGCAAACAAACTAGAAATTTTAACAAAGTGCAATATTACGATAGGTCAGAAGGGTGTTTTGGCATCCAGACTTCAGCCAAACCATCCTACCGATAATGTAGAAGGCATGATTGCTTCATTGAAAGAGGGTCTTTCTTACGGAATTGGAGATGCGGTTATCGGGATTAACCCGGTCGATGATTCGGTCGAGAGTGTAAAACGACTGCTGCATGCAACACAGGATTTTATTCAAGATTGGGGGATCCCGACTCAAAACTGCGTGTTAGCCCATGTTACAACACAAATGAAGGCGATTGAACAAGGGGCGCCTGCTGATATGATTTTCCAAAGCATCGCAGGGACAGAAGCAGCGAACCGTTCTTTCGGTATTTCAGCCTCTCTTTTAGAAGAAGCTGGAGAATTAGCAAAAACTCTCGGAACGGGGACAGGGCCTCAGCGTTTGTACTTTGAGACAGGCCAAGGGTCTGAACTATCAGCAGAAGCCCATTTTGGCATTGACCAAGTGACGTTAGAGTCGCGTAATTACGGATTTGCCCGTTATTACGATCCATATATTGTGAATACGGTTGTTGGGTTTATCGGTCCAGAGTATTTGTATAACAACAAACAAGTCATTCGTGCAGGTTTAGAAGATCACTTTATGGCTAAAATGCACGGAATTCCAATGGGTGTGGATATTTGTTATACAAACCACATTAAAGCTGATCAAAACGACATTGAAGATTTAGGTGTTTTACTAACAGCTGCAGGCGTGAATTTTATCATAGCGACACCGATGGGCGATGACTGTATGTTAAATTACCAATCCATGAGCTATCACGACGTCGCTACGTTAAGGCAAACGCTGAATAAACGGCCTGCCCCGCTATTTGAAGAATGGCTTGAGAAAATGGGGATTTTTGAACAAGGCAAGTTGAGTACACGAGCAGGAGATCCGACCATTTTTACACGATAGGAGGTGGATAAGATGAATCCTGAGCTAATAGAGGAAATAACAAGATTGGTTGTTGAAAAATTACAATCACAGCCAAGTTCGCTAGTGAGTACCACAGAGGCAGCTAAGTCAGCGAATAGAGGAGTTAAGTTTTGGAACCATACATCCAGCTCTAGTAACTGCCATGTAGATTCTTCTCTTCCGATAGAAATGTTGGAAAGTAGTGTGGTTGACTCCGAGCAGGCGCTTGTCAAGTTCCGAAAGCATAACGACATGAAACAGTCTAATCCGGTTATAAGCCAGGCAACAATGCAGCAGAAAGAAAAGAAACCTGTCAAGTCTGGAGAAAAAATAACCGGAGTTAGAAATCCGGTCAACAAAGAAGAGCTCGAAATCCTTATGAGCAAAACTCCTGCAAGAATCGGTATCGGAAGAGCCGGTTTGCGTCCAAGAACAGATACTTGGTTAAAGTTCCGCTTTGACCATGCGGCAGCGGTGGATGCTGTATACGGAGATGTAAACGATGAGCTTTTAAATCGATTGGATCTTTTTAAAGTCAATACAAAAGTGACGGATAAAGAGGTATATATCCGTCGTCCGGATTACGGTCGAAAACTATCAGATGAAGCGAAAAAAATGATTGAACAAAGATGTGAGAAAGCACCAACTGTTCAAGTGATCGTCTCCGATGGATTGAGCTCAAAGGCTATAGATGCAAATTTAGAGGATGTGTATTTATCACTTCAACAATCTTTGAGAAGTGCGGGGCTCAATATGGGAACGCCTTTTTACATCGAAAAGGGCAGAGTAGCTGTCATGGATGATGTCGGCGAACTTCTTCAGCCGAAGGTCGTTATTTTATTAATTGGAGAGCGTCCAGGACTAATAAGTGCTGAATCCTTGAGTGCTTATTTATGCTATGAGCCAAGGAGAGGAACGATTGAAGCTGAGCGAATGGTCGTCTCAAATATCCACAAAGGCGGTATTCCACCTGTTGAGGCAGGTGCATACCTTGGCACTGTGATTCAAAAGGTATTGAAATATGAGGCCAGCGGAGTATCGCTTGTTAAAAAGGAACGATAGGGGGGAAGGAGAGTGACTTTGGAACGTATTCATGCTGAGATTTTAGCTGTTCGTCTGATCCCAAACGTCGATCCTGCACTAGCCGAACAATTTAAGCTAGAGCCCCGTTATAGAAGCTTAGCCATCTTTACATCGACGATTGATGATATCGGATACACCGCATTAGATGAGGCAACAAAAAAAGCGGACGTAGAGGTCGTATATGGACGATCGTTTTATGCAGGGGCCGCACATGCTTCAGGTCCGTTTTCAGGTGAAATGATTGGCGTTTTGGCCGGTTCCAATCCTGATGAAGTCAAAAGCGGGATGGACGCAGTTTTTCAAGTAGTCGAATCTGCTGCGTACTTTGAAGCGGTAAATGGGGATAAAAGCCATGCTTTTTATGCACATGTTGTTGCAAGATCCGGGACCTATCTCTCAAAGGAAGCAGGAATTGACCAAGGTGAGCCACTTGCCTATTTAATTGCTCCCCCTCTGGAAGCTGTGTATGGACTTGACGTTGCTTTAAAGGCGGCTGATGTAGAACTAGTAAAGTTTTTTGGACCACCATCTGAAACAAACTTTGGTGGGGGATTACTCACTGGATCTCAATCAGCTTGTCAAGCAGCAGCAGATGCTTTTCGGGAAGCCATTTTAAACATTGCCAGAAATCCAATTCAATATTGATCTTTTGAACAATTTAGAAAGGAGCGTGTCATTGGTGAATTTTGATTATGATCTTCAATCGATACAAGAGATGCGGGATGCGGTACAAAAAGCGAAAGAAGCACAACAAAAATATCTAGCTTTTTCTCAAGCCCAAGTAGATGAAATTGTGAAGCGGGTTGCAGATGCCGCATTTGCAAAATCACAAGAGTTAGCCCAAATGGCTGTGGAAGAAACGAGAATGGGTATCGTGGAACACAAAAAAATCAAAAACGAAACAGGTTCCCGGGCAGTTTATGAATCGATTAAAGACGAAAAAACGGTTGGGATTATCAACGAAGACCAAGTAAATAAAGTCATGGAAGTTGCTTATCCTTTCGGAGTGATTGCAGGTATTATTCCAACAACGAACCCGACCTCAACTGCCATTTTCAAAACATTAATTGCACTAAAAACAAGAAATGCGATGGTTGTGAGTCCGCATCCCCGTGCGGTGAAATGTACGGTGGAGGCGCTTAAAATCTGTTTGCACGCTGCTATAGAAGCAGGTGCACCAGAAGGACTGATCGGTTGGATCTCAAAGCCTTCCATGGCGGCAACAAACGAATTAATGAAGCATAGGGACGTAAATTTAATATTAGCAACGGGCGGAGGAGCCTTAGTTCGAGCAGCTTACAGCTCAGGTAAGCCTGCTTATGGTGTAGGCCCGGGCAATGTTCCTGTCTACATCGAAAAAACTGCGAACGTTCCACAGGCCATAAAAATGATTGTAGACAGTAAAACGTTCGATAACGGAACCATTTGTGCCACAGAGCAAGCAATCGTTGTAGATCGAAATGTTAAGCAAATGGCCGTAAGAGAGCTGAAAAACCAAGGTTCCTACTTCTTGAATGAGGAAGAAAAAGTGGTTATGGAAAAAGTCATCTCTCCTGTACCAGGAAAATTAAATCCAGACATTGTAGGTCAAAGTGCCATCAAGATTGCTGAAATGGCTGGGATTTCGGTTCCTTCTGATACGAGAGTTCTGATTGCAGAAGAGACTTTAATAGGAAAAGACATTCCATTTTCCATTGAAAAGCTTTCACCGATATTCCCGCTGTACACGGCTGATAATTATGAGGAAGCAAAAGAATTATGCTTAAGATTGTTAAATCTCGGGGGAAGAGGGCATAGCCTATCTCTTCACACGAATGACGATAGCGTCGCGAAAGAGTTTGCTCTTGAAATGCCTGTCTCAAGGCTTATGGTGAATACTCTTTCTTCAATTGGAGCTGTGGGAGCAACAACAGGTCTGATGCCTTCCTTCACGCTCGGCTGCGGTTCATTCGGAGGTAACATTACTTCCGACAATGTAACTGCCCGCCACTTAATAAATATTAAGAGAATGGCTTACGGTATTAAAGAAGCTTCTATTCCTAAACCATCTCAACAAAGTTCATCGGTTTTAAAGGATCCAAAATCAAAGCCGAATGTAACCGAAATCGTTGAGCAAATTATGGATCAATTGAAGCCTCAAGTCCCAATGGATTCACAGGTGATTGCAGAAATGGTAAACCAAGTAGTAAAAAAATATCAAACGAACTAATTAGGAGGAATAGACAATGACAAGAGAATTAACAGCATTAGGAATGATTGAAACAAAAGGATTAGTAGCATCAGTTGAGGCTGCAGACGCAATGGTAAAGGCTGCGAACGTACATTTAGTTGGTAAAGTTCATGTGGGCGGCGGCATCGTAACCGTTCTAGTACGCGGTGATGTAGGTGCTGTAAAAGCGGCAACTGATTCTGGTGCAGCAGCAGCCCAGCGTGTCGGAGAAGTTCTTTCCGTCCATGTCATTCCACGCCCTCATAACGAATTGGAAAGCATTTTGCCAAAATTGGATATTGAACTTTAAGTCAGGTACGTTAGGAGTATAAGACATGAATCAACAAGCCATTCAATTGATTGTAGAAGAGGTTTTGCAGAAATTGGGGAAAAGCACCTCTAAAAATAATTCAGTCCCTATGGCTGTATCTGCCCGACATTGTCACTTAAGTAAAAGCGACTTAGAAGCTCTTTTTGGTGAGGGCTATGAGTTGACAAAAAAGGCAGATTTATCGCAACCAGGTCAATTTGCTGCTAACGAAACCATTACAATCGCAGGTCCAAGAGGAAGCATTGAAAAAGTGAGGATTCTTGGTCCTGCGCGTAATATAACCCAGGTGGAAGTTAGCAATACAGATTCTGTTAAGCTTGGTGTGAAACCGCCATTACGTGAATCGGGTGATCTTAAAGGTTCCGCTCCTATTACACTAGTAGGGCCAAAGGGCAGCTTATATAAAAAAGAAGGCTTAATCATTGCCCAAGCCCATATTCATATGTCACCGGACGATGCAACATCATATGGCATAGAAAATGGTGAATATGTTCGGATTACAATAGACAATGAGCGGCCTGTCACATTTGAAAAAGTGTTAATTCGTGTATCTCCAAGATATAAACTTGAAATGCATATTGATACAGATGAAGCTAATGCGGGGCATATTTCAGGAGGTGCAATAGGGCACCTATATAAATATGAAGAATCGTTATGATGGATCGGACACTAATTGACCAAATCGTTGTTGAGGTGTTAAAAAAGCTTGACATGGCAACGATTTGGGAAAGTGCAAAACCCAAACCGGATTTATTAATTGTGAAGGGTGTGCAAGATTTAGACCCTTCTCAATTGATAAAACTCGAAACGAAATGGAATGTAATTTATAACGATGCGAATGAAAGTGATTTTCCCGAAACTGCTAAAGCAGTTATTTTTTTAGATGCCACACAAGATTTGCTTGTGAAAGGGGCAGTTGGTATTACGGATACCCATGAAAGCAAACTATTAGCTCGATATATTTTAGCTGGAGTCCCAATTTCTTTGATTCCCTCCACTTCTTTGGGAAGAATCATTCTTGGAGATAATCGAGTGATGATTAACAGGGAATATATTTCCCACTTGCTTCAGTATAAAGAGACGTTGAAAAAGTTTGGGGTAAAAGTAGAATCTTTCTTATCTTTTATTCAATCGCCATTAAACGAGGAACAGTCCCACACTAATGAACCGGTTTCATCTACTAAAAAGCTTTTAACACAAACAGATGTGAAAAAGTGCAAGGAAGAAAAAATTATGATTTGTCAAAAAACAATTGTGACCCCTTTAGCACGTGATACAGCACGGGAATTGGGGAAAAGCATCTGTGTGATTGATTCAAAAGGGGTGGATGTTCATGCAAATGGGAACGGTAATTGGTAACGTTTGGGCAACAAGAAAAGAAGACGATTTGCGGGCCCTGAAATTTTTAATTGTTCAGCCTGAGCTTCCAGATGGATCAGCTGTGGATGCACCATTTATTGCTGTTGACCGTATCGGGGCAGGAATTGGTGATGCAGTAATGGTCACAAAAGGAAGTGCGTCTGCAAATATGACGTCGGAAACAAGATTACCAATTGACGCAATCATTATAGGGATTATTGATTCTGTCGATGTAGAAAGGGGTGGCAAGTTTGGCTAAGGCATTAGGAATGATTGAAACGAGAGGGCTGATCGGCTCTATTGAGGCTGCGGATGCAATGGTAAAATCGGCGGATGTACGCTTAGTGAAACAGGAAAAGGTAGATGGTGCTCTTGTAACCGTACTCGTTGAGGGAGATGTAAGCGCCGTTCAGGCAGCGATAGAAGCAGGTAAGGAAGCAGCGGCTCGAGTTGGTGTGTTAATATCTGCTCACGTAATTCCGCATCCTGATGAAGGAATCGGACAAATATTATTAAAGACTCAAAAGAAAGAAGAAATACAAACGAAGAGCTCAACAAAAACACCTAAGGTAAGTAAAAAAAGTCCCAATGAGGGAGCTAAACCGAAATCAGCGTCTCAGCCTGCACAAAATCCAGGCTTAAACACAGCAGAGGAAAAAGATGAACCACCTGCTGAGCAAAAATCATAACATTTTGGTGAGAGTTACTTATGGACAGATGCAGGGGAGATAGTGAAAGGGAGGAAAAGAAATGGCCTTCAAACGTAAAAAAATTGCTGTTATTGGATCAGGTTTTACAGGTGCAACAGCGGCTCTTATGATGGCTCAAAAAGAACTTGGAGATGTAGTATTAGTAGACATTCCTTCTCAATGTAATCCTACAAAAGGGAAAGCACTTGATATGCTAGAAGCAAGCCCGGTACAAGGATTTGATGCCAATATTACAGGTACATCGAATTATGAAGATATTCAAGATGCAGATCTAGTCTTAATAACAGCAGGTCTGCCTCGTAAACCAGGAATGAGCCGTGATGATTTAGTCGCAACAAATGCGAAAATTATGAAGCAAGTATCTGAAAATGTGAAACAATATGCTCCTAATAGCTATATTATTGTTTTAAGTAATCCAGTAGATGCCATGACATATGTTTGCTATAAAACGACAGGATTTCCGAAAAACCGTGTCATCGGGCAGTCAGGTGTGTTAGATACTGCTCGCTTTAACACATTTGTTGCACAAGAGCTGAATGTATCCGTTGAAGACGTATCAGGCTTTGTACTTGGCGGACATGGTGACGATATGGTTCCATTGGTACGCTATTCTTACGCTGGAGGTATCCCATTGGATAAAATCCTACCAGCTGAATGCATTGAGGAGATTGTAGAAAGAACGCGTAAAGGCGGGGGTGAAATCGTTAATTTACTTGGACAGGGCAGTGCTTATTATGCCCCGGCTGCCTCTATGGTACAAATGGCAGAAGCAATTTTAAAGGATAAGAAACGAATTTTGCCTTCCATCGCTTTTTTAGAAGGAGAATATGGTTATAGTGATATCTATTTAGGCGTCCCTACAGTTTTAGGTGGAGACGGTATTGAAAGCATCATCGAACTTTCTTTAACAGCGGAAGAAAAAGATGCGTTAAATCGATCTGCTCAGACTGTCCGCAGTGTTATATCTATTTTAGATTCTGTTGAAGTTTAAATGAGAGAACGCTGGTTCAACTCTAGATTGATGACCATCCTTATTCAGCTGTACACTGGTACACTGAATAAGGGTGGTCATGTTTTTGTTTTTTATATCATGTTTTTAACTTGATGGGTATGAGGTATTGACAGGGTCATGTGTCTTTTTATGAATTACTAGAATGATAAATTGATTGACTCCTACTCTCATAAAACTTTCTAGAGTATAAAATAGAAAGACAGATGGAGGTAATCCCCATAGCAATTAAAGGCTTTAATGCTTTATTACGGAGATCACGCAGGCTTACATTTAATCCGAGACCTACCATGGCTGCTGTTAAATACCAAGTGGTAAGTTGGGATACGCCATCCATAAATCCTGTTGAAACGGGAATAAGGGACCCAAGTACATAGCTTCCGAAAATACTCATTATAATGAATCCGATTAAAAACCATGGGAATTCAATCTTATTGTCAGAATGATCCTGACTTTGGCTTTTTCGCTTCATAATATACATAAATATGAAATACAATGGGACAAGAAGAAACACACGGCCCAATTTTCCCAGTAAGCCCATGGCCAGTGCGTCATCTCCTGCAGGTGCTGCCGCTAATGCAACATGAGCAATTTCATGCAAGCTAATCCCCGACCAAATTCCGTAATCAACAGCTGACAAAGGTAAGATAGGCTGTAAAATGGTATAAGTAATCGCAAAAATGGTACCAACTAATGCAATAATTCCGACTCCAATTGCTGTATCTTCATCCTTTGATTTAACAATTGGTGCGATAGCTGCTATGGCTGCTGCGCCGCAAACTCCAAGAAGAAGAGAGATATTTTTGTCAGCTTTCATACATTTAGCTAACCACACCGTTAATAAAATCGCGAAAATGATAACCCCGGTATCACGAACGAGCAAGCCTAATCCATCATGAAGAACAGTACCGATATTTAGCTTGAGACCATATAAAATAATGGCAAAACGTAACAGTCTCTTTGAAGAAAATCCTATCCCTGCACGAATGATTTCCGGATAACCTAAGATTTGCCGATATAGGACAGCTATTATAATAGCGGGTGCTAATTGCCCAACATGGTCAAATCCAGGTACTTTTGCCAATAAGTAGCCGAGCAGGGCGATAAAAAAGGTAAAGCAATTCTGGGGGTCTATAAAACTTTAACTTGATGGCGATGGGGCTGCGATAAAAAAATTATCTGATACATAAAGAGAGTGTCTACTTTTTTGAAGTGGAAAAGCATATTCTAATACAAAATAAATATTTAACTTAAGAGACCTCAGTATTTAATTTTAGTATTTTGTGTCCAATGTGCTTTTTCTATTAAAATTTAAGTTGAGCCTTAGAGTACGAATGTAAGTAGAGATTTGGACAAAAAACTCACTAGTCATAAAAAGCAGATGCCGATCGCTATGCTGTAGAGCAGGCTGCATCGGCGAATAAAATGAAACAAATCACAGAAGCAGATGCGAATAAGTATCAAATTGAAGCGATGGCTAAAGCGGAAGCTGAGCGTGTTCACATGGATGGGCTTGCTAGAGCTGAAGCACAAAGAGCACAAGGAGCACAAGGAGAAACAGAAGCGGAAATTATTCGCTTAAAAGGGGCTGCCGAAGCGGAAGCAAAGCAAAAGATTGCAGAGGCATTCGAGCAGTTCGGCCAAGCGGCTGTGATGGATATGGTTTTAAAAATGCTTCCTGAATATGCGAAGCAAGTAGCTAGTCCACTAGGAAATATTGATAAAATTACAGTTGTGGATACGGGGGGAAGCAGTGAAAATGGCGGTGCCAATAAAGTCACAGCTTATGCAACGAACTTAATGTCTACCTTACAGGAATCTTTAAAAGCTTCTTCAGGTATTGATGTGAAAGATTTGTTAGAGAATTTCTCTGGTAAACAAATGATGCTGCCGGAAAAAAGTGTTAACGAAACAATGCCTGTTAGTCGAGAAAATACAGTGGATAATTAAAATAAAGTAGAACTTCCATCAGTGGGGAGCCTTCATCTCCCGCTGGTGGCTAGTTAACCATATTATTCATATCCATATTACTCATATCCATATTATTGATAACGTTAAAAGACCAGGCTAGACCTGGTTTTTTATTCGTGATGCTAAAATAATGATGTGAACTTTGGCAGCATCATGAGAGTTTTAATTAGTAAAGGTATTTAGCATTATAAAAAGATTGTAATTCTCTCTTTAACGAAGTATAGTGAAAGGTCCTAAAGTGAAAAGCAAATTCATCAAAGAATAAATGTTGTTCGGGGTCAAAACTGTAACATTCTAAAAAATGCTCAATGATAAGTGGTTGTTCCACTGTATCAAATAGTCCTGTTATGTCAATTTGATAATGAAATTGTTCATAAAGATTATAGTAGCCTGTATTGTCAAAAGCTTGTTTAATTAAGTGTGTATCCATGAACTTTACGCCTCCCGTATCAATATACCTGTTTTTTATATCTTTTATTCAGGAGAAGACGTGAAAAACGCACAGCCAAGATGTTTAGCTGTGCGTTCTTTGAGGAGATTTATTGATACATTTCAGCAATTTGCTTTTGTAAGTCTTTATTATTTAAGTACTCATCGTATGTCATTTGTTTATCAATAATGCCTTTAGGTGTAATTTCAATAATACGGTTTGCAATGGTTTCTGTAAACTGATGATCGTGAGAAGCAAAGATTAAAGAACCTTTAAAAGCAATCAGTCCATTATTCAAGGCTGTGATAGATTCTAAGTCAAGGTGACTCGTTGGTTCATCTAACATTAATACGTTTGAGCCGCTTAACATCATTTTAGAAAGCATACAACGTACTTTTTCCCCACCGGATAGAACACTTGCTTTTTTCATTACTTCTTCGCCAGAGAAAAGCATGCGGCCTAGGAAACCACGTAGGAAATTTTCTGTTTGATCATTCGGTGAGAATTGACGTAACCAGTCTACTAATGATAACTCGCATCCTTCGAAGAATTCTGCGTTATCTTTCGGGAAGTAGGCTTGAGAAGTCGTTACACCCCATTTGAATGTACCGCTATCAGGCTCCATTTCACCAGCAAGAATTTTAAATAATGTTGTTTTGGCAATCTCATCTTTACCAACAAGTGCAATTTTATCATCTTTATTCATAATAAAGCTTACATTGTCTAATACTTTAACCCCATCAATTGTTTTAGAAATGCCTTCGACACGAAGAAGGTCATTTCCGATTTCACGGTCCGGTGTAAAGGCTACATATGGATAGCGACGAGACGATGGTTGAATATCATCTAGCGTAATTTTATCTAGTAATTTTTTACGAGAAGTTGCTTGACTTGATTTGGATGCATTCGCACTAAAGCGAGCAACGAATGCTTGTAATTCTTTAATTTTCTCTTCTTTTTTCTTATTTGCATCTTGTGCCATTTTAAGAGCAAGTTGACTAGATTCGTACCAGAAATCATAGTTACCAACATAAATTTTAATTTTACCAAAGTCAAGGTCAGCGATATGTGTACATACTTTGTTTAAGAAGTAACGGTCATGTGAAACAACAATCACGGTATTTTCAAAGTTAATTAAAAATTCCTCTAGCCATTGAATGGCTTTTAAGTCAAGGTGGTTGGTCGGCTCGTCAAGAAGAAGAACGTCAGGTTTTCCAAATAGCGCTTGGGCAAGTAATACTTTTACTTTTTCGCCACCTGTTAATTCTGCCATTTTCTTATAATGCAGATCTTCACCAATTCCTAATCCTTTAAGAAGGATGGCTGCTTCTGAATCAGCTTCCCAACCATTCATATCAGCAAATTCGCCTTCCAGCTCAGCTGCTCTCATACCGTCTTCATCTGTAAAATCCTCTTTCATGTAGATCGCATCTTTCTCTTGCATTACTTGATACAATCTCTCGTGCCCCATAATAACCACTTTCAATACTTCTTCTTCTTCATATTCGAAATGGTTTTGCTTTAGGACAGCAAGGCGTTCGCCTGGCCCCATGTGAACGTCGCCAGATTGTGCTTCAATTTCACCAGAAAGGATTTTTAAAAATGTAGATTTACCAGCCCCATTTGCCCCGATTAATCCATAACAGTTACCAGGTGTGAACTTTATATTAACATCTTCAAATAGTTTACGGTCACCATAGCGTAAACCAACATTATTTACAGTAATCATTTATTTACATTCCTCCAATGACAATAATCCTTAGAATTATACCATGGATTTAGGGAAAGGAGGAAATTTGATTGTATAAACGATTAATTGTCGTAAGCGGAATCTGTAGAATGTATAGAAACGGAGAAATCATTTAAAAATCTCCTTTTCAAAGTTAATTAGGTAAAAGGAACTAAATTAAGGGTAAGTTGGGTTATTTTTCAATTTTTATGAAACTTTTTGATAGGTTTATTCGTTTAACTAGTAGGTACCCGTTAACTAAAATGGTTCATCACGATTTAACAGTGTTCTATACATAGCTAAATACTATAAAGGCAGTTTGAAAGGAGGGAAGTGTAGGAAGTGCCGATAAAATATATAATTGTTCTCATATATGCTTGTTTTCTTTTAGTTTCCTGTTCAACTCCTATTTCACCATCCACTCAAGAAGATAAAGAATTAGCGATGATTGAAGAAAAATTGTCTCTAAAAGCGAAAGTATTTGAATTAGAAGAGCAAATTCGCTGTATGCAAGAAAAGGAAGATATCGCTTATTTAGTAGATGGAGAGATCTATCGTTTCTTATTGGCTGTACAAGATCAAAATATTAATGAAGTAGAAAAGAGGGTTACTGAAGAAGTGGAAGTACAGTCTACACATATTACTTTTGAAAATGGGGCCTCTCTTTTTTACCGGAATTTTAATGAAGAAAATCGAATTCAGTATTTACGATTGCGCAAATATAACCTTCATGAGAATACAGGCAGTTTTCTTTACGAATTCTACCAGGGGAATAAAAAAAGTCAAATGGTTTTAGTATCTATTGATGTGGTGAAGGAAGAGAAAAGCTGGAGAATTAGGCATGTGACAAAGGAGGTTTAATAGGTGTAAAGGGAGTTGGACAGCCTCCCTTTACAACGTTACTTCTCTCATTAAATCATGAATATTTTCCCATGCATAAGCTACTTGAATTAGTTCTTTTCCATAGATAGAAATCGGTTTTGACGCAATAAGTTTTCCGCCCATTGAGGTATAAAAAGCGCGATTTACATTCTCTTCTAATGCCCAGATGACGACATTTTTATACTCCTTTGTAATTAAGATATCCAGAATGGGCTTGATAAGCTGTTTACCAATGCCTTGTCGTTGATACTCCTTCAAAATATAAATCGCGTAAATTTCCCCTTGATAAACAGGGTCTCTCGTTTGCTCGGTTCCACCAGCAGCAAAGCCGATAATTTCTCCATTGGCATTTTCCGCTACAAAGATTGCAGAATGGATGGTTTTTAAATTTCTTCTCCAATGCTTTGTCCGGCTCTCAATCGTTAATGAGTTTAAATAATCATCGGGAATAATGCCTGCATATGTAGAGCGCCAAGTTTCAACATGAACATGGGCAATGCCGGTTACATCTTCTTCCGTAGCTTTTCTAATGTTCAAAAAATCACTTCCGTTTTTTGTTTAGTTACAAATATGATGGTGTTGATTTTTAGGTTTCTCTCCTGTTTATGGAGCTTTTATCCACCGTATTATTTAACATAACCTTAATTATATTAAACCGTATACAAACATGTCACCTTCTATGTTTTTTAAACTGTACATAAGTGGTACACTAGTATACTGTTTAAGATTATAAAGTAAAAAATATAGAGGAGTTTTTTATGAATATTCACTTGAAAAGAGAACAATATGAAACATTATTTAAGCTTGTCCAATATGGATATTGGGTAGCTTCTTCTGACCAGGAGACGAATGAGGCTCAAGCGTTTGGTGAAATGGAACAGTACATATTGTCACTGGCAAAAGACTTTGGTTTTGACGGTGTTGAATGGGATGAAGAGTATAACTTATATGATGTGACAGCAACATGTAAAAATGGCATACAACAGGTAATTGATCAGTATGAAGAGATGGTGTTTAAAGATAAATTAGCGTATTATCTTGCACGCCGGGACTTGGCTCGGGAAATGACAGAGCATGTATACGATGAGGAACGAGCGTTTGAGCGCATTGTTGAACTAGAAGAAGACTATCACCTTCATTTAGAGAAGCATGGAGTTGATCACCTGCAAATCGATAAAACTAAATGAGATGAGTAAAACAGGCTCTGTATACTAGTCCTGTACATCGAGTGTAAAAAGTGATAGATTCAACTATGTTGAAAAATACATATCAGGGTACAATGATAAGTAAAGGAACGCACAGGAGGAAATCATACATGCAAATGATAGAGGTCGGCAAGGCTGTTGAATTAGAAGTTGATCGCGAAACGGAATTTGGCTATTTTTTAACAGATGGCACAGATGATGTATTGCTTCATAATAGTGAAATAACAGAAGGAACAGAACTAGAAATTGGGCAGGAAGTAACCGTTTTTATTTACTTAGATAAACAAGGTCGTTTAACGTCAACAATGAAGATTCCAAGTATTCAAGTTGGTACATATGGCTGGGCGGAAGTAGTGAATGTTAGAAGAGAGTTAGGTGTATTTGTCAATATCGGTCTATCTAAGGACATTTTAGTATCATTAGATGATTTACCGAATTTACAGCATCTATGGCCAGCAGTGGGTGACCGTTTATATGTTTCTTTAAAAACAGATCGTCAAGAGCGCTTATTTGCTAAGTTAGCAACGGAAGATGTCATTCAGGAAATGGCGGTAAAAGCGCCGTTAAAAGGTGTACGTAATACGACGGTTAAAGGAAATGTATATCGCTTATTAATGGTCGGTTCGTTCTTCGTTTCACAAGAAGGCTACCGTTGCTTTGTGCATGAAAGTGAGCGGAAGCAAGAGCCTCGATTAGGAGAATTTGTAGAAGGACGCGTCATTGATAGCAAAGAAGATGGTACATTAAATGTGTCGTTAATGCCATTTAAACAAGATAAAATGGTGGAGGATGCCGAGGTCATTTTACGTTACTTAATGAATCGTGGCGGCGCGATGCCATATGGGGATAAAACGCAGCCAGAAGACGTTCAATTTCATTTTGGGTTGAGCAAAGGAGCATTTAAACGCGCATTAGGAAAGTTGATGAAAGAAGGAAAAGTTTATCAAGAGGACGGTTGGACTTATTCGTCTGATCGAAAATAAATGAGAGTAGGCCATGGAACTTTTTGAAGGATTCATGGCCTTTCTCGTTTTCTAATCCATTATTTGAAAGTGTGTACAGGTACATTTAAAATGGGATACTTGCTCCAATTGGTATCTTCAGAATACTATCGCGCACTGTTAATCGTGAAAAACGATGTTTTTTTTCATTATATTTGTTAAGTCATTTACATTTTTCTTTGCCGTTTTGTCTTTTTTAGTTTATTTTAATATTATTATGTAAACCAATTAGGCGTTTATTAATCAACACTATTCATTAACACAGTCAAAAAAGTAAATAGGAGGAGGCGAATCGCCCCAACCTATAAACTTCGTCACGATACATTTTGAGTAAATATAAATGCATATTCTGTATACCTTATTAAAAAATCTTTTTCCTGTTTTGTTCTTCTTTTAAAATTTCGACAGCTTCTCGGAAACGCATAGAGTGTACAATTTCGCGTTCGCGTAAAAAACGTAATGAATCGTTAACATCTGGGTCATCGGAAATGTCAATTAGCCATTGATAGGTAGCTCTTGCTTTTTCTTCGGCTGCGATGTCCTCATATAAATCGGCAATTGGATCCCCTTTTGCTTGAATGTATGTCGCTGTCCACGGATTTCCGGCAGCATTTTCATAAAACAGAGCACCATCATGATTCACATACCGCTCAGCGAGGCCAGCTGCCCGCATTTGCTGCGGTGTGGCGTCTTTTGTTAATTTATACACCATCGTTGCAATCATTTCGAGATGCGCAAATTCCTCTGTTCCAATGTCTGTAAGTAATCCGATTACTTTATCTGGAATCGTGTATCGTTGATTTAAATAACGGAGAGCAGCAGCGAGTTCACCGTCTGCGCCTCCATATTGTTCAATGAGATATTTCGCGAGCTTTGGGTTACAAGTGCTGACTTTCACAGGATATTGTAATTTTTTTTCGTAAATCCACATACTTTTCCCTCCTTACACCTGCCATGGCCATGGGCCGCATCCCCAGTCCCATTGTTGACCAACCGGGCTATTTCCATATTGTAATAACGGACCATATCTTGGCTCAAAGATGGCTTTTAATTGTCTAGAATACTCCGAGTATTGATTGAATTGCGTTAATGCATTTTGATCATCTGGGTGTGTATCTAAGTACAGGGTTAATTCAACGAGAACAAAGTCGGCGGCTTGGATTTGCTCCAGCAGTTGATAGTATTCTGCATCTAGTTTCTTATTCATTTAAGAATCCCTCTCTCGATATGGGTTTTCATAATAATCATAAAAAACTTTCCAAAGTGTGCCGCTCCTTAATGCTTCTTGTGGGGAAAATTGTTCAAGGTTTGGTGGTTGAAAGGTCATATATATGTTAATAGGAGTTCGGTAAAATTTATTGCCGATAGGTGGACATGGGTCAAATGGACTGTGAAAAGGTTGCCACGCTTTGACCTGTGTAAACGGTTGTTCATGCTGTTGACTCATATAAAGTCCCTCCTTCACAGAAAGATTCTGCCTATACAAAAGTATGCACATTCGATTTGTTTATGCTTAAATCGGTAAAACAGTTAATAGTTCACGTTATGAAAGAAGACATGTACAATATAGCTATGAATCAGCAATGAGGAGGGCTTTTTATTGATTACGAAAGCACGTGAGTATTTACAACATTATTTTGGATATGAGTCGTTCCGAAGTGGGCAGGAAGCGATTATTGAACGGGTGCTTGCAGGAAAAAATACAGCAGGAATTATGCCGACTGGTGGAGGAAAGTCGATTTGTTATCAAATTCCAGCTCTTTTGTTTCCAGGCATAACACTTGTTATTTCGCCTCTCATTTCTTTAATGAAAGATCAGGTGGATGCGCTTGTACATAATGGAATTGAAGCGACGTATTTAAACAGCTCAATCTCTGCTAGTGAAGCATATACGCGAATGAACGATATTAAGCAAGGAAAATATAAGCTGGTTTATATTGCTCCTGAGCGTCTAGATCATTCCGCTTTTCAACAAGAATGGCAGCATATGAATCTATCCTTAGTAGCTATTGATGAGGCTCATTGTATTTCGCAGTGGGGAGAAGTAGTGTAAAAGGTACTTGGTCTGTGTTATTCGCCATATATCAAAAATAATGGACAAGAATATTGATAAATAAACGTTTATGAAAGGTAGGGTTAATATAAAATGAAGTTTACAATAGGTGAGTTATTGAATTTAGATGATGAAATTTTATATGATTACTTATCCGAAAAAGGAAAGTTTCACACGAAATCAGATTTAAGAGAGGTAGCTGAAAGTAGAGGTATACGTTGGAGATCAAACGATACTAATGACTATATTTTGAATAGTATTCTTAATAAAATTGCTACTACAAAAATAAATAATTTTTTGAATCCAAATGACAATTTTAATTATAAAAATGTGCATAAAGTAAAGGAGTTTAGCTCAGAGGAGAAAGTTAGATTTGTTAATAAATTTGGAAAGTATTTAGATGAGTCAGATTTAAAGATGTTAATTTATGATGAGACAGAATCATCAATTCCAACTTATAAAGAATTGCTAACCGATGTGTATTTAAATTTAATCAAGAGTCCCTCAAACGCTTGAGAGAGGAATGGGTGAGTGGGGAAGAGGTTGAAACGATAGGGAAGAATAGGATAGAGGGGAGTCAGATAATACTGATTTCCCCTTATTATTTGTATTGCTAATTATGTAATTTTATTCTTGATTTATATATTAAACTGTTGTATATTTAATTTATCATTCTTCATTTTTTCGTTAAATGTAATCATATTAAACTTTTTCCCAAAATCACTAAAAGAGTCATACCTTTTTATTATTTCTTTATATAGTCTCCCGAACCCCTTTTTATCAAAACTTCTACTTGTATTTGGTAAACAGTCATCATTGTCGCTGTATTCCATTATTTTATCGAATAGTTCTTCATCTGATATTAAATTAGTAGGAATAATTATAGCATCCTCAACGTGGACATATTTAATTTCTAAGAAGTCTTTAAAAATAATATAGAGCGATTCAATGATTTGATGATACTTAGTGTCTTTAAAGATGCTTTTCTCAATAGAAATCAAATTAACCCCATACTTTTCATATAATTCTTTTTTCTCTTTCTTCCTTTTAGAATATTCCATTTCAATATCATTGTCCAACTTGTCATTATAACCCCATACTTCAACATGAATCGGCTCCTTGTTTAATGGAAAAAGCGTAAAGTCACTTCTGAATTCACGCTCGGAATTAGGGAATGGGTACTGTTCTCTTTTATAAGGAATGTTGTACGAGATTAAAAATTGTGCAACCATGTACTCGTAAGACGACTTATTATACCATCCTCTGTCATCAATCAGATCAGTATCATCGTAATATTTCATTTTTCTCTTAATCTCGTCTATCCCACCGTGTTTATCAATTATGTATTGTGAAATTCCTTCGTTTTGACATTCTGCCAATCTTGGAAATCTACTATACTTTTCAATCAAAACCAATATATTTTTTTCAAGTTTATTGAAGTCATCATAATATCCAATTGGAATTCTACTTACAAGGTCGAATAAGGAATATCCTAGTTCATTCACCATCTCTTCCAAATCATCTTTATAGTTATTCATTTGTTGATTGATGATTATTCCTTCACCCATAGTAATACTATCGAGGGTTCCGTGTTTTTCTATATACAATTTTAATTCTTCAAGGCGATTCTCTTTAAATTTCCAATAATACGGATCATTCCTTTTAAGTATCCCTTTTCTTTGTCTGATCTTCATATTTTCTTCTTTTCTAATGGGGTAACATCCACGACAAGCGTCTTTATTGGTAAAATCGTTCTTTTTAGAATCAGTATAATCCTTGTACACTTTATTGCGCTTCTTGCCACAAAAATCACATTGATATTCTACATATACGCTACTTCCTTCATATAAATCTTCAATTGAAACTTCAAATATATCATTAAACTTTGTAAATACATAACCCTTATTTTCATAATATTCTTTTGTTTTGTAATACCATTTTACATTCGCAGTTTTAGTTAATAACATTTTCCATTCCTCCTAGTTAAAAATAAAAAAGACCACGCAACATTGCGTAGCCTTGTAAAATCATATAAATTTATTTATGATTCCCACTGAATGGGAGACAGATTACACTATATGTGATAGTAAAAAGTCCAACTAAGCTTGTCATATCAACGTTTCTAGCTGTTTTTATGTATTTCTGCTTCTTATTCTATTAGACTGTCTTGGGTAGAGGGAAGCGTCAGCAGTAGTGAGCAACGTCAGGATTATATCTACTTTTACAAAACATCATATAGGTATCGTTAGATATTTCACGTCCAGCAGAAAATAAAAAAGGATTAAAGTATATAATAGGAGGTCTATTTCCACCTTTTACAACTTTAATCACTTCTAGTTCTTCTAACTTTTTAATTGTACGTGTCATTATATTCTTACTGTAGCCACAAAATTCAGCTAAATCCTCCAATGGAAAGTATTCATTATTAATCTTTATGTCGTTATCTGGATATGTAATAAATGGTGTAAATGCACCGATAAAAGCAAACTCTTGGACTGTAAGTTTATTAGAAAGTAATAATTCTTTAATATCTGTTCTATGTATCATATTAAACTTATATCCTTCCTTAATAGTTTTTCTATTTGTTTCATTTGATTCTCTTATAGTAGTTAACTTCTTCTTAACTTTAAGATCATGTTCAATCGCATTCTTCATATACTGGTTGTGATTTTCGAACATTTGTTTATCATTATATTCTTGTAATCGTTTCTGAGTCCAAACCTCTCCAGTTTCAGTATGAACCCATTCTTCACCATGTTTAATTAATTTACTCAATTTGATAACACTCCCTAGTTTAAAATAATAAAAATTAAATAAATTTACTTGTTCTTATTGTCTGTATACATAGTCAACGCCTCTAAAAACTTAGGTGTACGTTCAAACACCCAATAGAATTTATCACTGCTAGGATTTTTATCTTTAAACAAATAATAAAACCCATTTGCTTTAAGAAAATGAAAAAGATGAATCGAATAGCAGTAAAACAAATCCTCTTTTTTGTAATTTTTTAATTCCATTACTAATCACTCCTTGTTTAATTTATTTAAGTAACCTGAAGGTAAAATAAAAACCCTTCATTCATCACACCTAAAATAGATGTAATGTAGAAGAATTCTTGTTTATATAATTTTATTTAATAAAAAATAAAAGTTTGTGAGATAGGGAAGAGGGGATCACTCCATTACCTCACAAACTTCTTAAGATAAAACCTACATTTTTTCGTGTTTATATGTCACTGCATACTCCGACTGTTCATTAAATGTTAACTTCCCATTTAAACGTTGCACCACTTCCTAAAGGGTTTTGGTCTACGTAAATTTTAAAGGTTGATGCTGTTACAGATAAAGGGTCTACCCAATATTTAAGCGCAGATCCTAAATTGTTAGTAGGCATCACAGTCACGTTGTTAATAGTCGGAATAGAATTAGCTCCATGAGTAACGGTTACCTCTGTACTTCCTGCCGCTATAGTCGCTGTTCCTGTTCGTCTACTAGCGTGTCCAAGACAGTCCCTATACCTCATATACTGTGTACTTGTCGGTTGGTCTAGCGTACTAAACGTTGTAATATTAGTTGAATCGTCACCTGCTAAACATTTAATGGAGTTTGTTCCGTACCCAGATCGTGGCGAAATGTTAGATAGATTAATTTTCAGCTTAACCGTATTTTCATATTTTACTCCGTACTCTGAATAGAATGTAATATCCGCTTTTATGTCAATATCTGTACCATCTGAAATGTAGATGCAGCTAAACGGTGACGTTGAATGTCCTAAAATAAACGAATCCGTAATTTTAATATTTCTAGGTCTATCCGTAGATGAAGCCCCTTTAGCGATTCGGATGGAAGGGTTAACCGTCCGAGATGAAATATAAGTACCTCCGCAAATAACTCCACCGTCTTGACCGTATATTTGAAGTGGTTTATCGCAATAATCAATCATACATCCGTCAATTGTGAAATGGTCAGTGTATTGTATAACGACTCCTTCGGTAACTCCCAACATGAGGCATTTGTGAAGATATAGTCCGCAACTGTAAGCTGCGTTCGCTCCAACAGAACCGTCATCCATCACGCCAATTCCCAATCCTTCTAAGAAAATACACATATCCACAAGAGTATTTACTGTGTCTTGTCGGTAAATCCCGTTCCCGCTCTTAAACGTACATTTTTCGATTGTGCCTTCTCTAGCTCCGTAAAAGTATAATCCGTATACACCGCTATTCATTTCAAATGCACATGTTTTAATATGAAAATCAAAGTTCATAGCTGCGGATAAAGCCATATTAAATTTAATTCCATTTCCTGCACCCTTGAAAGTAAATCCTTCTACTTCTAATTTTTTATGGTGTGTACGAAGAAATGACGGATTTGTAGTCGTGGCATTAATGACAGTTCCCACAAAAGTAACTAATTTTATCGGAATGTTAGGGAGGTTTACGCTCGTTCCGATATCATATTGGTTTTCCGCAAAAATTAATGTTGCTTTAACTTGAGGTGCAGGTATGCTATCTATAGCTCGTTGCACTCTACCTGTATCGTCTGTTTCGCCTGCCAATCGTTTGAAATTCTCTACTTTTATTCCTGTTATTCCCGAAAAAATGTCAATATCCTGCGTAGTTTCCGCCAACTGCGTTGTAATCTCTTCTGTATTTTGAGTTAAAACCCCAATTTCATTAGATGCTTCTACTAAAATCGCAGCCGTATCGTCTACTTTTTTAACAAAATCTTTATCTATCATATTTTTATCAATTCTATTTAACATTAATTTACCTCCTTGTCGCAAAATATGGTTCAAATGTATAAAAATTTAGAGTTAGAATAAACTAATAATCCAACTTAGAATCAACACAAAAGAGGGGAGAATCAGAATATCTGAAACTCCCTTTAATTATGTATTATTTTAAGTTTTCAATATTATCCAGTTTGTTCTGAGTCTGAAACACCTTTTGTTAAATATTGACTTAATATTTCCTCAATGTCGTCAAACCTCCAATAAGGGATGCGAAGTAAGGGAATGCTATTAGTTATACAATATGTATTTTTGATCTCATCCCGTTTCTTATTCTTTTCAAAAGATGCCATAGCCCAATCTTCGCCTTTTCCTGCAAAATCTACAGGTTTAAAGTGCTGTTCACCGTCATATTCAATGACACATATTAATCTTTTTTCCGAATCAAAAATCGCAAAATCAAATTTTAATTCATTTATATTTTTACAATCCTCAAATTTATATTGTGATTTATATTTAATCTCATTATCATTCAACCATTGCGAAATTTTCTTTTCACCTTTTGATTCATTGCAAAACGGACATCTAGACCCCTGTAAAAAATGATAAGGTTTAACATAATAATCACGTCCACAAATATTATGTTTTAGATTAATTTTAGTATCTGTATTTATATATTCACTTGAAATCTCATATTCATTGCCAACTAAATTAATCACTTCTTGTTTAAATTCTTCTGTTGTTTTCTTTTTGTTTCCATAGCAGTAACCGCATCTTTTCCCTTTATAGAAGTTGCTAGGTAAAACATCAAATGTATTATTACATATTACATGTTTCAATGTGACATGAGTAGAGCTATTTTTATACTCCCCAATTAATTCATATTCATTTTTTACCAATTCATAAAGTATATTTTTATAATCTTCCGTACTTCTTTTTATTCTTCCTGCGCATTTTGGACACCTTCTGCCTGTTAAAAAACTAGCAGGAGTTACTTCATATTCATGTTCGCATTCAGTATGTCTTAATTTTACTTTAGTATGTGTTTTAACATATTCACTTAAAACTTCATATTCATCTCCAACTAATTCGTATACTTCTTTAGTAAATTCAACATGTGTTTTCTTTTTCGACATTTCCGTCATTCCTCCATTTAGTGATTGTTAATTTGATGAAATAAAAAAGACCGCACAATAATGTACAGTCCTAAATTAATAATGTTAAATTATTTGATATTTTTATAATCTTCTACAATTTTTAATAAATCATTAGACTCATTAAAGTAAAATACGTTTCTATTAGAATTGTCTCTATTAGTTTTTTCCATTCGTTTTAACACAAAACCTTTTAACATAAGTGTTGCAGCTAAACGTTGACTAAAAACTATATATTCTTTTTTCATTTGATGTTGCCTCCATTTTGGAATAACTGCGCTTATTTAGGTTTTGTATATTTTAATGCCTCTTTACTATCTCCTAACCCAGATACAGTGGGGTCAACTACAACTCCAAGTAACACTAATATAGATAAAACCGTATTAAATAAATAAGTTAACTTGTCGCTAAACTCAACAGGAATATCATATCCAAATAAACTTGCAACTGCTTGTGCTGCTAACAATAACGCAGAGAATAAAGCTACAATGAAAGTTTTCTGTTTGAACCTAACTTTCCAGTTAATATTCATAATATACACCTCCTTAATCTAATTTTCCGTTATTATGATTAGAAGGGGAGTAGACTTCTGCTACGCCTTCTTTTAGCATTTTCCCATTGATGTTTTCCCCATCTTCAAATACAGTAGCGATTAATCTACCGTAAATATCGAAATGCTTAGGATCAATTTGAATTTCATCACCTACTGATAATTGTTGTTCCATCCATGCTTTTGCTTTTAATCCCAACTCACGCTCAATCCCCTTCGTCTCGAAAGCATCGACAAAATCTAAACGTAGCGATAATTTAGGAATTTCAATCTGAAGAGTGTCACCATCAGTAATTTTTAAGATTCTAGCTGTAATCATTATATAAATTCCTCTCCTGTTTCAATCTAGTTGTTATGTAATTTTATTTGAGTTGTTCTAACATTTCCTTGCGTGTCTTATCTCCATAAATACCATCATAAGGTTTGATTCCGCACATTTTTTGAAATCTTAACACAGCATCTTGAGTTTGTGATCCGTAAATCCCGTCTGCTTTTCCAACTTTAAAATTCAGTTCATTTAAAGCTTCTTGGATTTGTTTAACTGCATTATCTTTGTCACCTTTTTTATAGACCCCATTAGGAAGTTTAATGTCAGTTGAATCACTCTTAGATGTTGTAGCAGATTTTACTTTAGTTGGAGTAGGGGAGTATGATTTCTTTACTACTTCACCATTTAAACTATCTAACTCTTTCTCAATTTCCTTTTTGAAACTACTCCATCTACCTTCATCTAAGATACGATGAGGACAGAATTTACCACTCCAATCTTGATGCTTTCTAACTCTTTCAATTCCCCAACTACGTTCTTTAAGTAATTGAGCAATAAACTTAATCGCTAAATCCTCAGCCTTTCTGTAACGTTCTCCACCTGATTTAGAGTAACAAATTTCAACTCCAATGGATGTACGATTACCTGAATTTGAACCTGATCCATCTCCACAATGCCAAGCATTACGATTCTCAGGAACAGCTTGAATAACCTCTTTATCATCTACAGCATAGTGGAATGAAACGCTATTGTTATTACTATTCATGTATTTAACTTCATTTGCAGCAGGAGCATCGTTGTATGTGTTATGTATTGTGATATATTTAGCAGCCATTGAATAGGGACATTTGACATTATATTTACTTGAGGACACTAGATTCTTTTTAATTTCAATAGTCATAATTAATCATCCTTTCTTCGTAAACACTACATGTTTTATAAAACTAAAAAAGAAGCCTTATCGACTTCTGTGTGTTTATTATATATAATTTTATTTAATATATCTTCAATTTCATCAAGTTTCCAATAGGGAATACGATAAAGTGGTATATTATTGTCTGTACAATACATATTCTTAATTTGATCTTTTAATTGCTGTACTTTAAATACTTCTTCTCCGCCAAAGTGTTCTTGTGGTTCAAAATGTTGAATACCATCATATTCAATTAAAAATAACAATTCTTTTTCTTTGAATATGGCAAAATCAAATGGTAAGGTGTTTTTATATTTACAATCATCGAATCTATACTGAGGTACGTATTTGATATTATAATTATCTAAACATTTTGAGATTAAAGTTTCGCCTTTAGGGGCGTTGCATTTAGGACATCTCGTACCCTGTAAGAAACTGTATGGAGCAACATCCCATTGGTCGTATCCACATTTATTATGTTTTATTGTAATTTTAGTTTTAGCACTCACGTATTCACCTAAAACTTGATATTCAATTCCAACCAGTCGAAATACTTCTTGTTCAAATTTACTATTAGATTTTGTCTTTTTCTCTTTACGGATGCCATTTGCACATTTTGGACATCTGCGTCCATTTAATAAAAAACTCTTAGGTATAACATTCCACTCATCATATCCACAAATATTGTGCTTCATTTTGACTTTAGTTTTGGCATTCTTATATATTCCAAGTACAGTGTATTCATCACCAACGAGACTATAAACCTCTTGCTTAAACTCTTCGTGGTTCTTTTTCATTTTACCACTACACTTATAACATTTATTACCTCTCAAGAAATTATCAGGAGTTACCATCCAATCATCACAACCACATAAGGTATGTCTCATTTTAATTGGCGTTTTGTTGTTTATGTACTCTCCTAAAACTTCATATTCACTACCTGTTAATTTAAACACTTCTTGTTTAAATTCCTCAGTAGTCTTTTTTATATTACCTGAACACTTGGGACATCTGCTTCCTGAGTTTACAAAACCACTCGGAATAACATTCCATTCATAATTATTACAGGATTCATTATTGTGTCTTATTTTTATTTTTATCTGTGCGTTTTTGTAAGTCTCTAAAACAGCATACTCGTCACCAACCAGTTCTTTAACTTCCTGTACAAACTCTTCGTGCGTTTTCTTTCTTGGCATTTTACTAATTCCTCCTATTAGATAATAAATATTTGACAAACAAAAAGAGGTTACGATAATCGCAACCTCTTACAACGTGAAATTATTAAATTTACTTCTTGATTGATTTAAATTCTTCAACTTTACTGAGTAAATCTTCAGATTCATTAAAAAAGAATATGTTTAAATTTGATCCCTGTTTATCTGATTTACCCATTCGCTTCAAAGGGAACTTGTTCATCATTAAGTAACCTGCAAGCTGATTTGAAAACACTATGTATTCTTTTTTCATATTTGATATTCTCCTGATAATTTAATCCAGTTTATTTTATTCCAAATTTATATAATAAATAAGCTACTATAAGAGTCGGTAGTCCAGTCCATAATATATGCTTAAATAACTTAGCGAAATCAATCTTAGATTCATCTGCTTTCTTCTCGATGTCTTCAACTCGATTTCCTATCTGTATAACTTCACTTTGCAGGCGTTGTTGGCTCACATTTAAATTAGTTAAATTTTCATCAACTCGATCTAACGTTTCAGCGAATTTCTCCATTTGAACATTCTGTTTCTCATTAGACTCAATCTGCATTTTAAGTAGAGTATTCATTTCAACTTGTAAATCATTTTTAGTAGCTTGTATATCTAATTGTTTAGAATGATTTTCAACTTTAGCTTCAAGTTTAGATAGTCTTCCATTCAAGTCCTCACTCAAATTAAACACTCCTATATAATGTTATTGTCTTTCCACCTCATTTTTGATATAATAATAGAGGCTTAGTAAAGCTAAATAAGACTGCAACTCTACCCACTTTGAGAATGCAGTCTTATTTTTATGTAATTTTATTCATTTAAAATGTCAATTTTATTATATGTATATATTTTTAGTTTCTATAAGCGAAAACACTGGTGAATAGAGTAGGGGAGAGATTGTGAAATTAGCTAATGTATATTTATTCAGTAGTTTGTATGTTTATACATTTAAAGTTACACTAAATTCACTTCACAGTATCTTCCTACTGGGTGTTACCAAGTAGCGATTGCAACTCGTTTCCATGTATTCGCAGTATGACACACGTACATATAATTCGCATCAGCCGACCAGTCACCAGGAGTCCCTGTTGCGGTTGCTGAAGCTGGCACTGCTACGAAACGGGACATATTCCCTGTACGTCCTGCGTTATCTCGATGTTTTAAAATATTATCCGCACTATCAAGAAATGACGTATTATTGGTTGCACTTGCTGTTACTGGCGTAAATCCAATAGGTAAATGAAACATGAACCTCGTTAGAGTTGAGTTTACATCAAAGATATTCTTATTGTCGGTTACGTTTCTTAAACGAAAAGCTCCTGCGTTAAAAACCCCGTTATCAAACTCGTAATTTTTCCCCGAAGATGGTCCTCCGTTGTCGTGAATTGTTAATTTCCTTGTGAATCCCGATTGGTGCTGAATAAACCATGAAGTTCTAGCGTTTGCGTGAACGCTTGGGTATATTGCAGCGTAAAAAGTTGCTATCCATATACCGTAAGAAGATGAAGCATCTATTGTTGAAAAATTCCCAACACCTTCTTCAACATATGGCATATAGTAAACATTTGATATACCGTTATCATAAAACCCTCCACCAGTATTTTGAGACGCATGGCAATTAAATAATATGCTATGTCGTGCAGTATTATAAAAGCCCCAATCACCATTACCCGTTGCGTCACATTTATGGAGTGTTAAAACATTATTATCAACTCCACCCGATAAGCTAAACCCTCTTCCTTTATTTTGGTACGAGCGCACATTTTCCAAATTGCACAAATTTACATTCCCATTCGTTGAATCAATATTTATACCATGTCTACCAAAACCTTGTACAAGTACGTTGCGAATCGTTACTCGATTTGAACCAAGAACAATGCCATCATCTGTTCCTAACGTTGTAGACAGCGAATGGAGACAAAGGTTTTCAATAACAGTAAAGGCAGAATCATTTGTTTGCGTCGTAATACCTTTAACACCAGCTGGAAAACGCAAAACAGTCTTAGATGTAGAGTGGAATAAGCTAGAACCAGCACCGTGTATATGTTTTCTCGTTGTTAATACAGGGAAACTGGACATAAAGAAGATTCCGTCGGGTATAAAAATGTCATCAGCATCATTCACGGCTTGTTGCATCGGGATTTCCCAGTCCCAATTTACAGGGTCAGGAATCATCGCTTTATTTGGAATCAGATTCTCATACTCTTTTAAATTTACTCTACCTGCTGTTTTATTAGTGATTTGAATCTCGGTTTCCGCCAACTGGGTGCTTACTGCTGCCAATTCGTCATCATGATCATTTAGCTTTGTTGCATGATTATTCAAAGTTGAAACACTGTCATCTACCTGTTGCACAAACTCTTGGTCAATCATGTGCCGTTTGATTCTCTTTAACCCCATATTTTTTCCTCCTTTTTAATTATAGTAGAAAAATGTTTATTTATTCCTAAATAATAAAAATATGACGCTCAAAACCCTTGATTTTACTAGGTTTTGAACGCCATCTTTTCTGATAAAATTGTTCTTTTATTCGATTGTCGATTTTTATGTATTTACATTAATTTAGTTATTATCGTACAGTTTGTTCCGACTGTGTGTTAAACAACTGTACCCATTTGGTCTACCCAACCAGTTCCAGTCCATGTTATATTTTTATTTCTCGATTCATCAAAAGTTGTAAATCCTTTGTATGGTGGAGTTTGTGTTATTGCTTCTTTTGATGTTACGGACTTACTTAATAATGGTTTAGCTAGAAGTAGGAGTGTTGCTTTATCTGTGACAGTATCTAAATCCAAGGTTACGTCTAATGGACTTCTGCGAGATGTCGCACTCGGTAAAGAAAAATCTATCTCTACAACCAAACTAGATAATAATGGTTCAATATAGAGATAAGTTGCACTTTTATAAACATTACAGAATGCTGATGTACCGTTTTGTTGTGTCATATTTACAGTCAATGTTCCTGCGCTTGAATTGTATTTCAGTTCATAAAGTTCAAAATCTCCTGTATTAGCAGATACTTTTAAAGTTCCACTATAATTAGCGTTTATCTTGTGTAATTTATTGACTTGATTAGCGATACCGAAAGATTTAGAAAACTTAAAGTCACTTGATGCACCGTATTGATTAGAATATTTTGTATCTGTGCTGTCTCTCGTGAATCCTGTTACATTGTTATCTTTGTACACTGGAGAAACAATGTTCGTCCTTTGGTTGCTAGAACTAATATTCGTGCCAGCGTAATCAAATATCATTTGGTTGTTTTCTAAGTTCAATCCAACACCAGATAACCAAATAGCGTAAGCTAGACCTGACTGATTCACATAACTGTTTTTTATAATGTTATTTTTGAATGACATAACTCTTGTTCCTGTGAGCTTAAAGCAACCCAACGCTCCTGTAGAGCCGAGAGGTACATCCTCTAAATCAACTAGAATCGTATTTCGTTCAAAGACATCCAGTTTCCCATCTACTTTATCTGTGTTTACTCCAAAATCAAAATGATAATTAGTTGACAACCCCTCAGTATCAAACTTAAATAAGTTATCATAATACTTTACACCGTACTGTGAAAATCCTAGTCCGCAGTTTATAAAGACATTCCCTTTTACGACGTTATTTACACAACTATCATCTCTAACCGTTGTAACACCTTTATTTACAAACGTACACTGCTCTACAGTTATATTACTACCTCTAAAAGACAAAGCAAGTCCGCTAACAGCATTACTGTCAAATTTCGCATTTTTAATAGCTACATTATAACTTTCATGTGCATCTGCCTCTACGTCAATTCCTGCTTTTGGTAGAGTGCCTCTTAATACTCCTGTAAACGAATAATTTCCGCCATCCACAACGCAATCATTCACACTGGATATAGTCATACCTTGTCTGTAATTATAATAACAATTACAGTTCACCACTCTAACATTAGACAGTGATGTTGTTTCATTTCCAAACAAGAAAACACCATCCATCATCGAATAGTTACTCTCAACGTCTTGCAAGGTGATATTTTCCCCAAACTTAATATAAATGTTTGATCTATCAGCGTACCCTTTTCCTGTGTTGTAATCACCGAGTACAGGTTCTCTAAATTGCGACCTGCCATCAATTTTTAAACCTTCGATACGCAAATTAGTACAGTTTTCAAATGTTAATATGGAGTTATTTCTACACTCCCCGTTGTTATCATGTGATTGTATGGTCGCACCGTATCCCGAAATAGTCAGATTATCATAATCTTTGAAGATAAATCGTATATCTCTACCTATGTCAACAGGATGTTCTGCATCTTCAAGTGGTCTGTTAGGGTAACTCGGATTAGGTGTGTACGAATATCCTGTCGTTACTCCATCCCCATGTAGATAAACCCCAGGTGGGAATAGTAGTTTACCACCTGTTTTTGGAAGTGTTGCTATAGCATTTTGAATCGCTACACTGTCATCTGTTACCCCGTCACCTTTTGCTCCAAAGGATTTCACATCGACAGTCACAATGTTTTTGATTTGTTGAATAGTTTCCGCCAACTGGGACGTAAGAGAAGTAATATCACTTGCATGACTATTCAACTCTGTTGTATGATTACCCAAAGTTTCCGCATGAGTATTCAATGCAACTTCCACATCAGTTCCAATAGGGAGTCGTTTACCGAAATATCTTACTTTAACTTCCGTCCCTAACGGCACACCCTCGCTTAATGTGATCTGGTTATTTGCACTTTCAGTAAAGTTATCACCTGAATCTTGAGGTACACCATCTACATAAACTTCAACCTTGTCTTGTAGTTGGTCATATATAGTTTGCAAAGTGAATACAGTTTGACCTTCAACTGCAATGAAATCTTCAGTGTAGATAGATTGATTATTAAATTTGTTAATTTCATCTGTGTGATTATCAACAACAGTTTGAATATCCGAAGCTAGGGGGAGGGCTTCGCTGAAATATTTTACTTCAACAACCGTTCCAGCAGATACAGGGTCATTCAATATAATTGTATTAGAATTCGCTTCTTCATAATTATCAGGTGTTCTTTGTGGAACTCCACCAACTGTTACAGTTGTTCTATTTTGGAATTGGTCATACGGATATGATAATGTGAAAATTGTTTGACCTTCAGTTGCGATGAATTTATCTTTATGTACAACTACATTTCCGTTCGAATCCGCACCTTTGCGACTTAGCAACCCCCAAAACTCATTTCCCGTTGCGATTAGAGGATCTGGAGGAGTGTTATTTGTACTCGTTTTCTTACAGATGTAAGAATTCCCGTTAAGACTGACAATATTATTTGGTTTATATGTAGTCGTAGTGTTATAAGGTTCAATGAATTTAGTATTGTTTGTAAGAGTGTTCAAGTCTGTAAGAGCAGTTGCAGCAAATTGCTGTCTCGCTGTTTCTTGTGATTCTCTTACTGCTTCAGCACTAACCCTTGAATTCTCACTTGAAATCCTTGTATTCTCGTTTGAGATTCGGACATCTTCTGTTGCTTCTCTATCTGCTTCATCAAGAATTCTCTGAGATTCATTTTCTTCACGTTCATTCTCGGCAGTAACCCTTGATGACTCATTGCTTATGCGAATATTCTCAGCGTTAATTCTTTCTAGCTCATTTACTTTTCTTGTTGATTCTGAATTTTTTCTCTCTGTTTCGTCTAAACCTCTCTGATTTTCAGTAGAGATACGAGTATTTTCACTTGAAACACGAATTTCTTCTTCTGCATTAACATCAGTATTAGTTTGAATTACAGTTTGTCTAGCTACTTCAGTTTCATCAATTTTGTCGGTAGCTTCTTGTAATTTATCTTGAACTGATTGTCTATCTGTTGCTAAGTCTGCTTTGGATTTATCTACTAAACCTTTAAGTGTTTCAACGACAGTTCCATTTTCCTGTTCTGTATAAACCATCGAACTTGGGATAAAATGTTGACCCATACCCTCATAGGAAAATGCTAATTGTTTACCTGCATTGGAGATATTAAAGGTTACAGCTTTCCCACCCTTGTAATCTACCAAATATTCATTAGCCTTTGGAACACCTTTTTTAATTTCGAACCAAGTCTTATTGTCTCCACTAACTGAAACTCCATTAAACTTAGAGGGCATTTCTGTTAGTATAACTTTACCATGCGGATCAATAACCAAGGATTCGTCTATATGCACATAAGGAGACTCTGAATTTCCTTGTCTGCGAGATATAATTATTTGATCATCATAATCGAACGTCATTAAATAACCTCCTTATTTAAAAATAAAAAAATAAACACTCGAAAAACCCTGTAAAATAAGGCTTTTTGAGCGTCCATTTTCCGTTAAAATTCAACTTTTATTTAATTTTATTTACTTAATTCTACTTGCTCACCAGTAGTAGGGGAGTTAGCTTGTAACTCTTCAATCACTGCTTTGAGAAAAATATTCTCTCGATTTAATTGAGCTACCATTCTGTCATATTGCTCTACAATCTTATTAAAATCTTTAACTTGAATATCCATTTAATGTTTCCTCCTTGTTTATCCTTCTAAAGCTATAAGTCTTTGTTCTAATTCCTCAATTTTTGTTTGCTGCTCTTTAACTAAGGGGATGAGTAGTACCCATAATCGACTGTACTCCAATCCTTCCACTTCACGATTTCCGTTTTCATCAGGTGCGCCATATGTAACAAACTCACTCAATCCAACAGCCTCTACATCTTCCGCAATTAAACCTGTATGGGTTTCCATGTATGGAATATCTATCATTTCAGGAACTTCTTGCGGTTCCACTGGATTCCCTTCGATATCTACAGGACTTATTTTCGTTAAATATTCTGCATATTGTTCTGTAGCTGTTTTATCGAACCACGTTTTGGGAGTTAAATCTAAGATATTTTTAGATTTAGATACATTATACTCTTCAATGTTTAACTTATATTTAGAAGCTGAAGTGGATCGACCTAGTGTACCAAAAGAAGTAATGTATATATTTGCATCAGAGCTGTACGTTCGGTTGTAGATAGTAGTAGATTGAAAAAATTGTTGACCATCCCAACCCATAGCTAAACTACCACCCTCACGACCATAGAAAATATCAGCAGTTACACTGTTAAAAACAGGACTGCTTGAAATACCAGTAGAGTATCCTTGTTGTTGAACCCATGTTTGAGTAGCTACAGCACCTTGATTTGCAAAGATATCCCCCGTTACAACTAAATCTCCACCAGCGATAAGCGCACCTTTAGAAGCTATATACTCTGCTTCGATATTACCGTGAGAAATAACATCTCGACATCGTAAATTTCGGTATGAATAACTACCGACAGCACCGTCACTAGGTAATCCAAATGCGTCAACGACCCGAACTTCTCCACCTTGTAACGTTCCCAAATAAACGTTTTTATTGACGGTAGCTAATGCTGTGGATGTGACTAGATTAGCATCCATGCTGTATTTTTGAGCACCTTGGTTGTCATATCCTACAATCCCATTTGGACTTACGGTTACATAAGCTCCTAACGAGCTTTCTACTTTCATACTTCCAGCATTTATAGTTAGACTGGTATTTTTATCACTAGATTTAATTATAGAACCAATAATCGTTCCACTAAACTCACCACTTTTAGCTACCATTTCCCCTGATGAATTCACAGTGAAATTACCGTTACCAATATTGATACTTCCACCCGTGATATCAGTAGCTTCCATCGTACCACCAATAATTTTACCTGCGGACACTGTACCTGAAAACGTACCGTCAGCACCAGAGAGAGTACCTGAGAAGGTTAAATTACCATTTGTATCAGCGTAAAATTTATCTTTCCATTGACCATAGACATCTTTTGCTTGTATTTTAATTCCATCCGAAACATTAATTCCGATTTTAACTTTGTCATCTGAACGAGTGATATTGAACCCATTTCCATCTATAGTGTAAGTTCCAGATTGATTCTCAATTACTAAATTTACTCCTGTAATCAGTTTTCCCATTACCACTTCGGCTACAATTTTGTCAGGTTTTATTGCAGTCTTCCAAGTGTTGCCACCATCCATAGTTAAAGCTAAAACTCCTGATTGAGCAATTAACTGTTTTAACGGGTCATCTGGATTTGTAATTACGATACCTCTACCTGAAATGCTAATCGAATTATTAACCCCTGCGGATATTTCTCTTTTCGTAGCATCCCACTCAGAGTTTATAATTTCATTAACTTCTCCCATCTTTTTTGCACTTTCATTCCATTTATACTTAGACATATCTAGAGAGGTAGAAGTGGAGTAGGAGTCATAGATTTTCTTGGCTAATTTTGTAGCCTCATCTAAAATATCAGCAGTGTTTGAAATAGTTAAACTGATATTGTCTGATTCATAATCAAAATGAATTTCTATAATTTTAGCTGTGATATTTACACCCAATAGCTCGTAATTAATCGTTACTGTATCACCAATAGATAGCTTATTCCAATTACGCTGCTCCTCAATGACATTTAGAAAATTAATGATATCAATGTTAAATGTAGTCTTAGGTGCTTTCAGTTCCTCAAAGCGTCTAATGGCTTCATCATATAAATCTTGCTCATCAATAAAGTTATCATCTTGCCAAGTTTTTTCAATAATGAAATCGTTACGCTCTTTAATCTCATCTACTGTAAAGTTATTTTCAACAGCTATTTCAGCTCTCAATGCAGAAATATTATTGTTTACAGTAGTAATTTGAGCTTTTACATTATTAATCTCAGTCTGCTTATTGGCGATCTCATTATTTTTAGTTGTTTTTTGAGCATCTAAAGTAGAAGTATCTTCTTCCATACCTTTAGCAATATAAATTTTATCTTCAATGATATTTAACTCATTTTGTAAAGTTGTCATTTCCGTTTCTTTTGTGAAAAGGGTGGTTTGGTGTTGTTCTAATTGCGTCAAGTAGCTCTTGAATGTAGGCTTTCTTGCTACAATTAAATCCTGATACTTAATCTGTGCCTTACATAAGTTATCTGACATATAATAGGAATGACTAATAATATTTTCGTTTTCATCCATTTTGAAAGGGTACAAGAAGTATGAGAAATTTTCAAGAAAGGTAGTACCTGTCATATTTAAATTCTGTATACTTAGATTCTCATTGCCAAACACATGAAAACGAGTAACCATTTCATCTGAATTAGATTGTCTGCTTAATGTTTGAAGATATTTTCCATATGAAAGTCTTAATCCTTTATTTGTACCAATACTTTCTTCTTTCTTTAAGCTAACTGAACGATTAACTGTATTGAATTCAACTACTGTAGCGAATGTATCCGCCACTTGAAAAATAAAGTCCAGCACGGTAGATTCAGATACTTCAAATGATCGGAAGCGAATATCAAAGTCACTATCTATATAACCGATTCCCCATGTGCTACCCAATAATGCTGTATTAAGTATACTAGTTGCATTTACAGACGTTTCTTCTAGTCCCCTGATTAATTTGTCATTGAGTTGCCATGCTAACGAATAACAGTGTACATTTTTATCATCTTTGGTTTCATCTGAACTATCAGTTACATCGTTAATTATGTACCATTCGATTAAATTACCTAATTCTAGTTTAATTAAGTATCTATCTTTTAACTTGTCTATATTTGGATTTCCAACTAACTCATGTTTATCCTCTACAAGATAAGGAATAGTAAAACTTAGTTCGCTTACTTTTCCTAAAAAAACATCATGTTTAATATTATACGCTTCTGTTAATTCTCCAATTTTTACTCTGTTCGGTTTGCAAATGGATAACTTAGGTTTTTGAGGTTTTAACGATAAGTCTATTGTTCCTAATCTCAAATTTTTATCCTCCTTTCATTATTATATATTTAATTTACTTTTAAGCATTTCCTCAACTTTGTCGTAATCCCAATACCATATTTCTAGAATATTAATGTTATTCTTTTCAGTATATTCTCTTTTGCGTCTGTCATGTTCTTGTTGTTTCTTAAACTCTTCTTCAGTTTGATTTCTCACTGTCCCGTCATGATACTGTCCTTGATATTCAATCAATAAATTATAATCAGGTAAATAAAAATCATAAGAAAGTAATCCTCCACCAGTTCCAACTAAACCATCAAATTCTTTTTGTGACTCAAAGTGCATGTTATTTTCTTCTAACCATTTTCTAATTTGTTTTTCACCTTTTGATTCTGAACATAGAGGGCATCTAATCCCTTTTTTATAATCAGATGGTTTTGACCAATTAGGTTTGTGCCCACATTTAAAATCTATTAGTATCTTAGTTTTATTATTTACATAGTCACTCAGTAATTCATGACCATTAAAACTAACTAAATTGATTAATTCTTCTTTTGCTTGTTCAGGACACTTTCCGTTACATTTAGGACAACCATGACCGATTCTATAACTATATGGCGTGATTTCGTGTGGAATATGTCCGCACTTAAAATCAATTTTTACTTTTGTTTTTGCGTTTATATATTCGCCATCAACCCATTCGTGACCATTTGATTCGATTAATGCTATTAAACTTTCTTTCGCTTGTATCGGACATAATCCTGCACATTTTGGACATCTTTCACCATTTTTATAACTATATGGGTAAATTTCATGAGGATCATGTCCACATTTGAAATCTATTAATACTTTTGTTTTTGCATTTATATATTCAGTTAATAACTCATGTCCATTTTGTTTTGTCATCAAAATTAAATTTTCTTTAGCTTGTTCTAAATTTTTACCTGAACATTTCGGACAGCCTCTTCCTTTTTTATAGTTAGATGGTGATATCCAGTGCGGTTCATGGAAACATGAAAAATTAATTAATATAAGTTCATGAGTACCAATATATTCACTTAATGCTTCATGGTTATTTTCTTCTAATTTGTCAATGAATGTGTCTAGTCCATTTTTAATCTTTTTATTAAAATCTCCATTTTTCATGTGTAATTTAACACTGTCAGCTAATTTAATTCCTCGATATTCCATCTTTCCATTCCTCCATTTGTTATAAAATTAGACAATAAAAAGACCACCGAATAATCGGTAGCCTTGTATTCGAAAATATATTTAATTATTTATTGTTTGAGTTCGTCCATAGCTTTTCTCAACTCTTCACTATCTTTGAAGTAGAAAACATTTTTATGTTTATCATTACTATTTTTACCCATTCCTTGTAAGACAAAGCCTTTCAATACTAACTTTGCCATTAGTTTCTGACTGTAAATAACCATTTGCATCACCTCATTTGATTTTGTTTAAATTATCTTTAAAAATAAAAAGAGAGCCGATTAAGACTCTCTTAGATTAAAAATGACAATTGATATCTAAATTGAATTTCACAAGTCCCAAAAATACGTAAACGATTGATGCCTCGATTTAAACACAAATATTCACCGTTGAAATCATCATATCTATACGTTAATGGAAGATCACTCTCAATATCTTTTTTCTCATTGTCGATGTATACAGTTTCATTAAGTGCAAGTCCTGTACCTCTAGTGGATGCATTTCCGGTAAAACCAAAAGCAGAATCTAATCCAATTATAGAGGAACCAAGTGGAATGACAGTAACTATTGAGTCTAATCCTTTACTGAAAGAAGCTATTTTAATTCTACCTGTTCCATCATTTTCTGCAAATCCACTCGTACCGATAGCAGTATTGATTAGATTGATTAAGTGTGTAATATTTTTATTTTCACCTGTTGCAGATAGTATCGAGGCTTTATTTATCTCATAATTAGTTCCGTCGATAATGATAAGTAACTTTGCATCGGCAGAAATATTAGTTAAATCTGTTGTTGGTAAAGCCTGTTCATTAGCAATTAATGTTGCAGCTTTCCCTGTGAATTCAAACTTAATACCGTTACTTAGATTATGTATCTTAATATTCTCTTGTTGAGATTTATTTTTAATCCATATTTCAGGAAATACATCTAAATCACCATCATTTTCAAATTCGAAATCATATTCACCATCCACTTCAATGAAAGGGGAGGAGTAGACTGGACTATAACTATATGGACTATTAGATGCTAATTCAATTGTAAAGTAACCCTGCCCTAATCCATTATGAGAAATTCTTGAATCACCTTTATACATGACATAAAACATACGATGAGGATAATCATCAAAATAAAAAGGTTTGTAATAGTCTTGGTTGAACCAACGTTTAATTTTACGTTCTTGATCCTCTGCATATCCATCAGGCATTAGAAAGGTAAGGGGGAGGGAAATATTATCCCTCTCTACGCTTTGAAAATAAGATTTATCATTACCTTTTACTTTTACCTCATTAATATTTCTAGATGGTAGAAATATTTCTTCAAATAAACCTGAATCCAACTTTACGCTCATTAACCCCATATCTTTAGAACTTATTCCGTCATAATGGAAATCTAAACTTTCTAGCATAGATTATTTCAACCCCATTCCTGCTAAATTTTTATTTAATACTTTGAATAATTCATTTGCACCTTTTTCTCCACCTTCAAGTTTAGCTATGTTAATATTCATATTAACTGTCGTAGTAGCAGGGGAGAGGGCGATATTTGGTGTAACTGATTTGATGAGATTTTTCATGTTAGTAAATATATTAGGAATATTCTTAGGTGGAATTTGTAATTCACCTTTTAGCGATTTGATTACTTCTTCGTTAGGCTTTGTATTAAACAATTTATTAGCTAATTCAGTTAATTTATTACTCGTAGAAGGAGTTTTACCAACAATTCCACCATCATGAAATTCATTCAAAGGAGTATTAGATACTTTGTCATACTCTTTACTTATTACATCTAATTCTTTTGTTAACTTAGATACTTCAGGTTTATTTCCAGAAGCTTGTGCCTTAGTCAGTTCTTTTCCGATTCTCTCTTTTTCTTTTTGTAATTTGGCTAATTCTGCTTTCTTTTTCGCTTCTTTTTCTTCCATAGTAGAATAGTTTCCAATTTGTAAATATCCACTTGTCACATATCCTACAGCACCATCATATTTAACTTTGGCATAGCCTTTTTCATATCCTAAGAATTCAACAACGTCATTTTTAGATACAGATCTAACTAAGTAGCTTTTTTCTGTATCATCATACATGTTCAAATCTATAGTTGCTTTTGCTGTTGATAAGATATCCTTTACGCCCTCTAATTTATTGTATTCGTTCTGTGCCTTTTCTAAGTCAGTTAAAGCTTTCTTTCTATCAGCACTACTAGCACCAATTACTGATGTTTGTGCATATTTTTGAGCATTTGTAACAGCATCTTTCTTAGCTTGGATATTAGCTTTATTTGCAGTAGTTGTATCTTGATTAGATATCGTTAAATTAGAAGCACTTTGAAGGTCATAGAAACCTTCTTTCAGAGATTCCAAAGCTAATAATGATTCGTTTAAAACATCCGTGATATTTTCAGATACACTTAAACCAACTAACTGAGCGTTTGAAGATATTGTTTCTGTGATAGTCCCAATAGAAGATGTATACTGTGCAATATCTCCCTTTAGGATATCTTGTCTTACTTTACTCCAATATCGCTCATTATTAATCATGTTATCATACATCTTTTCAATGAACTCTTGTTGAGAATCAAATTCTTCAGAACGCTTATCCCATGCTTCATTCTCAAGTTCGACTTGCTGATTAATATTTTCTTTCTTAGCATCATATTCATCTTGTAAAGATTGCTTACGTAGCTCAAGACTTCTATCATGAATAAAATCCTGAATTTCTTCATTTTTGTCAGCTAATTGCTTACTTAAATCATCACGTTGCTTTTTAGCCCATGTGGAATCATCCATTGACAACTTATTGATTTTATTTTGAATCTCTTGTGCTTCTTGTTGTTTCTTTGATAATTCTTTGTCATAGTTGTCAGCATTTTCTTTATCATCAATTTCACGAATCCGCTTGTTATAGAGTTCGTCTAATTTTTCGCCTTCTTCGTTAAGTCGCTCGATTCGTTCATCATGTGCTTTTTGTTCAGCTTCACGAATTTTATCAAGTTGTTTTAACTTGATAGTGCGTTCAGCTTCATAGGCTTCCTTCATAGCATCGACATATTCATCTGCAATTGAACTGTATAATTCTTTAATAGTTTGCTGTTGATCGAAAATAGACAAATCTTTAGCATCTAACTTATCTCGCTCTGCTTGAATTAGTTCTAGATTTTCTTTTTGTTTAGCAGGGGTGAGGGAAGTGTGTTTAGCTTCTAACTTAGCGATATTATTAAGGATATCTTGACGTTCCTTTAGTAATTGATTTAACTTAGCGTTGTGTTCGTTTATTACTAAACCATAAACATTTTTTAGAATGTCTTCCTGTTTTGCAATTTCACTATTAACCTTTTTAATTTCTCTAAGAGTAGACTCTATAGCACCTTTTGTAATTTCTATGTCACGTAAAACTTCATTTTCGTCATCTACTGATGCTAGACTCGATAAATCAATTGATTCTAAATCCCGAAGATCTTTTTGTAAGGATTCAAGACCACGTTCCCAAATAGATAGATGTCTATTGAGTTCATCTAATTCACCTTTTTCTTCTGCATATTGAACTTTAACATCCATAGCTTCTAATCTATGGATTCTACCTTCAATCTTATCCATCGCTCTAGAGTTAGCTTCTTCAATTTTATTGATAGCATCTAACATTTCGTTAACGATGCTTTCTGAGACTTCTTCTGCAATTGCTTGAATTTCTACTTGAGTTTCAGTAGCAGAATCTTTCCATTCTCCTTGAATATAAGCCATATAAGAATCGAATGTAGCCTTGTCAATTTCTCCAGCTTTATATTTAGCTTTGACTTCTTTTTCGATATTCTTAATCTTATATTGTTGCTTCTTCTCAATTTGCTCAAGTAGCATAGCTTCTTCTTTTAGATAAGCTCTACCTTTTGCAGTTTCGGTTCCATACATTTCAGCCTTTTGACGTTTACGGTCAGCTCTTGTTTGTAATTCAGCAAGTTCAGCATCGTATTGATCAGACCAAGCTTGAACTTCATTCGCAGCCACTTCCTGCATAGCTTTCTTAGTTGAAGCATTGTCTACTCGCATATCACCAAGGATATCATTCCAATAAGCTCTAGTCGCTTTGTCCATACCCGGCTTTTCTTTTTTGTACCAATCTTGTAGTGCTTTCATATCTTTTTGTTCTTGTTTTTCTTGTTTCTCTAACAAGTCATATTGTTCAGATAAGTAAGCTCTACCTTTTTTGGTAGCAACACCGTAGTACTCAGCTTTTTCTTGTTTAGCATCAGCTTGAGATTGAAAACTATTAGAGTTTCTTTCCATTTGCTCAGAGAAAGAATCTGCAACTGCTTTGTAAATTTGTTGAATTTCCGCATTATTTTGTAGAATTTCATTTTGCAAATCAGCTTTTTCTTGTTTAGCAGCATCTTCATTTTGTTGATTTTCCGCAGCTTTTTTAGATTTCTCAGATTCTTTTTCGGATGTAGTTTTACCTGCGTCAACTTTGATTCCTAAAGCCTTTAAAGTTTGAGCACCTGCTATTCCATCAACAGCTAATTTATTTTTCTTCTGAAATGCTTTTACTGCTTTTTCTGTATCTTTACCGAATATACCGTCTGCTGGAATTCCTAACGCCTTTTGTAATTCTTTTACGTCAGAACCTCTTGAGCCAACTTTGAGAGTAGAAGAGGTAGATGCTGAAACTGCGGAAATTTTAGAACCATCTCCACCTTTAGCTAAATCCTTTATGTATGTCTCAGGATTAATGTAATTACCCTTACTGTCTTTTATTTTTAAGTCTAGATGAGCAGCAGTTGACGTTCCTGTGCTTCCCATTTTCCCGATAGTTTGCCCTGCTTTAATTGAATCTCCTGCTTTAAATTTAGGAAGACTCTCTAAATGGATGTAACGATATTCTTTACCGTCTTCACCTTGTATAACAATGGCGTTTCCTGCTTCTTTGTGCGAGAATACTTGTTTAACCGTACCATTAGTGAGTGATTTGATAGGAGTACCTTTATCTTGATTGCCAGAAGTACCCTTTACATTCATATCACTTCCCCAGTGACCGTTAGGATGTAATGCGTCTTTTTGACCGAAATCTCCACTCATTCTGAAGGTATCCAAATACCATTGAGCTACATCAGCAGAAGAGGTTCTGTTAATAGCGTGTTCAGGTTTAGCTACACTTGCAGTTTTAACACTCGCTGTTGATGCCTTAGCTGATTTACCATATTTATTGTAAGCATCATTAGCGTATTTATATCGTTTGGCATATTCAACTTTTCCAGCACGTTCAAATGACTCTTGGAATACTCTTGTTGAGCTTTCGACACTCCTATTGTTTTTTAGAGCTGTGACTCCGCCACGAGCATTTAATTTTCTATTAGTAGTTCTTTCGGCATTATCTTTACCTTCTAGTTCTACCACGATATACATGAGTTGAGTTTCTAAATCATAAGGGTCTAATCCTTTAGATGCAGCCCAAGCAAGGAAAAACTCCCATCTATCATCAGGTTTACCTTTTGCTTTACCAGATGTCCATTGAGCTATTCCTCGTCCGGGACCCCCGTCGTATTGCTTCTGCTTAGGATTAAGTGCAGGGGTAGATTCTTGTTGTAAATTACCAACTATTCCTGCTGCGGCTTGTGGACTGTAACCTTGAGATATGAAGAAATTCATAGCCTTCTCAGCATTACTGCTACCTGCTAATTTAGCCGATGAACTTTTACTAGAAGTAGAAGTAGGACTATAGAAAGTATCCTTGACTGCATCAGACTGCGAAACTACACCTTCTGTAATATACTTTCCAGTTTTAATTTGCTTATCTATAGAATCTATTGCACCATCAATAGCTTTATTTTTCTTTTCTAGTAAATTGATTTCTTCAAGAAGGGCATTACGATATTCTTTAGAATACTTAGGATATTGATCAAGTTTAGCCTGTTGTTTTTCTAATGCTTTATTCGCTTTTTCAAGTGCGTCTTTGGATTTATCTACAACATATGTAAATTTATCGTATTCTTCGGCTGCGTCTTTTACTGCTTTGGAGTTGTCTCTAGTTGATTTAGTGTTGCTATCTGTTGATTTTTTTAAATCAGATCCAATCTCAATACGATCCAAGAAAATATCATTAAAATCAGCTTCAACCTTCGTTGCATAATCCCTAGCTCCACTATATGTAGCACTAAAAGCATAAGTAGCTAATGCACTTGGATTCATGAGTCCTGCTAAACCATTTTTTCCAGTCATTGCATTTACTATGTTAGCTACATTTCTTGCTTTAGTTTCAATACTTTCTAATTGGCTACTCCAAGCTTGAACGACTCCAGCAAGAACCTCATTCTCAACCGCAACTTTCGCTTCACCAAGATTCTTATACATAGTTAAATCTACACCGTATAAATCTTGGAATGCTTTGACACGATTACTATTAGCTTCGACTGCTGCTTTATAGAATACATCGTTATATTCTAATTTAGCTAACATTACTTGTTTGGCAACTTTTTCTTCATTTTCCATTTCAATTTGGATTTGTTTTCTTAGTTCTTTTTCGTTGCCAATATAACCAAGAAGGTGAGGGTACTTTTCGATAAGTAAACCTATTGAATCAGCAGATAACTTTTGGTTTTCTTTTAAATCGTCAAGAACTCCGTTAAGGGAGTCGATATTGGATATTGCGTCATCGAACATATCTGTTAGCTGTTCTTGAGCATTCGCAGCTTCTTCAGAACCTTCGCCAAACTCTTTAACAGCACTTTGTAATTCAGATATTGATTTTGCAGTACTTTCAGACGAATTACCCGTTCCACTAATTCCGTCTTCTAATTCAGGTAATAATCCCAACTGTTCCTGTATTTCTTTTGTGGTCATCCCTGTTTTTTCTGCTAATTTAGTAAAATCAATACCAGCAACTAAAGCAGCGTTTCCAGATGATATTAATTGATTAGTAAGCATATCTAATGTTTTATCATCAATGCCATCCATACCTTTTAAATTAAGTAATGAATCTTTGACTGCATCAAAAGCATCAGTGGCTTTATTTTTATACTCTTCTATTTTTTTCGTATCAGAACCTTTGTTTATAGCATCCTGATAATCTTTTATTGCACTTGAATAATCCTCTAGTGTCTTTTTGAAGTTAGAATCATATTGAACGTCATTTAAAAGGTCATCAAATACTTTACTGAGTGTCTGATCTGATAATCCAGCAGATGAAACAAAAGATGTGAAATCATCAATTACTGATTTAGCCATAGTACTAGTAGCATCATCTAACTTAACGTTAACGTCAATCATTTCCATTAAGTTTTGTTTATACATAAATGCTAATGATTCAACTTCAGTTTCTAAACCTTTATATTCTTTAATTACATCTTTAAGATAATCAAAATTACCTTGCTCAACGAGATTTAGTTTCTTACCATTCGCAAGTTTATCTTGAAGTCTATCGAACATTTTTTCCGCTTCTTCTAAACTGTCCAGATTAAGCGTACTACTTGTTCCAGCCCAAAAATTATCCAGTTCTTTTTGTCTATCTTTTAAATCCTTTTTAGAATTGTCGTAATTAGTTTCAACTTCTTCTTTTCTTTGAATTGCATCTAATTTTTCTTGTATCGCTAATTGTTTCTCCAAGTCGGCTGTTTTAGCTTTAATTCGCTCACTACTACCAATAAGTTTATTGCCATATTGATCTTCACCAATTACTAATTCAGGCATAATTTTAGCTAAATCATTAGCGATACTTCTGTATTTTTCTATATCAGTTGCATCATAATCTACACCAAATTCGCCCGTGCTTATTAATTCTTCGTATTTTTCATATTCTTTAGTTAAAGATTCGACATCCTCTTGGTGCTCTTTATAGGATTCAGTTAAAGCTCTGTTTTGTTGCTCCAATTCTTCAGCACGTTGCCTAGCTTCAGATTGTTTACTTAATAAAAATTCTAAACCTGCTCCTATTGCTACAAATGCCAATCCAACTCCACTTGCAGCAGCTAATCCCCTAAGCATAGTTCCTGTAGTTTTAGCTACAGTTCCTAAACCTACTAGTGATAATTGAAATCCTTTTACACCAGCAGTTCCAGCCCAAAATGATTTATTTAACATTAAAACGGCAGTGCTTAAGACTCCTAATATAACGGGTAGTCCACCAATAGTTTTAATTAATCCTTCAAATGAACCGAGTAGGGAGATGAATGTTTCTAAACCTTCAACCATTCCATCCGTTAAAAAAGCATCTCCTAATGCCAATGCTAATTTCTCTATAGCAACAGTAGCTCTATTGATTCTTGCTTGCAAGCTATCTTCGAACGTCTTATACTCTTTTAAAGCTGAACCTGCTGCATTCGTTGATGATTGATATATTTTTCGGTACATGGAGTCAGTTCTACCTAAGTCATCCAAGAAGGCTTGCATTCTCGTAATATGGTATTTCAAATTGTTATCCTAAAGGCTTTTTATCCTCTAGCTCTATATCTTCGTATTTGATATAGTTCAGCATACATTTTCATCCTCTTATAATTAAGTAGGATGCAGGACACTCGTGGGAGAATTATATTCTGTACTTACAGTTTCATCTCCTATGCGTTACACTACTAATTGGTATTTAATTAATTAGTTAGCACGGTATTAGCATCTCAGCCTTCACCGTTTTTGCCCTGTCATAATCTAATACATTTCTATATTAGACGGCAAATATTTTACCAGCCAATCCTTCTGTTACTGCTATTTTTTGGTCTTTTGTTAGAGACTTAGTTTTTTCTGCTACTTCAGAATAGATATCAATAATGTCACGCATATCTCCATCTTCGCCATGCATAGAAACATTTAACGATGCTAATGCGTCTTGCGCAGGTTTGGATGTAAGACGAGGGAGGACACTTTTAATAAAGTTACCAATTTCATTCTTGTGTACCCTAGCTTTCGCTATATTTTAAAGGGAGTAGACTATACCATTAACTCTATTGAGTTACCTCTTGGTAGTCGTTGGGGGCTTCCTAAAAGGCTATCCCTGCTGATTGCCCATTGTAATATCTAACAGATTGTCACACTTCGGTACTGTTAGCTTTAGGGGTTTCCAGCATATTCAAGGTTTGCTTATATCATCACTAATATAAGGGGCAATGAAATTTACCCGATTGTTTTGTGGCAGCCGTTACTGTACCGACAATTGCGTTTAATTGGTCGAAGTCAAGACCCATAGCACGAGCTGTCGCACCTGCTCTAGCTTGCCCCTGAGCCAATTTTTCAGTTGTCGTAGCATAGTTATTTGATATTTCATTCCACATTATATTCCCTTATTCTCGCTACAGAATAAAGCGTACTTTAATTGTACTGCTTATAGTTTCCTATAAGATTAGACTATATCAAAATCTTCAGCATTATCTGTTAAGATTCCTCCCATTTCCCTTATCAATCGCTTATAAGGTACGGCTTCCGCCTAGTCGTTACACGTTCCTCATTTGAGGCTTCGCTCGGTATTGTCATATCTAATAATTAGACTTAGAGTTCTACCGAATTAAAGAGGTTTAGATACAATGTTTCCACTGTAAATGCCTAGAAATTAAGCATCAATTATTCCCATCGATTCTTTTGCTTCCATGTTCCATTGAACAAGAGTGGAAGTTAGATAATCGGCTGATTTTTGAGTACTCAGGTCGGCTACGGCAGAAGCTATCAAGGCACTGTCAGCTAAACCATTTAATTCTTCTCCTTTGAAACCTTGTCGAGAAAATTCAACAAGGGCATCCATGCTTTCAGAAATTGAACGTGAGAATCTTTCTGAACTTTCCACAGCACGATCAAATACACTCGATAGATCAGATTCACCAGTTACCATTTTCAAAGTGGTCATTTTAGTGTCTATATCGACAATAATTGACATGAAATCTTTAGCTGCATTAATAGTTCCGTATATAGCTGTAGTGACAATTCCCCATGTGGCTACTTTACCCATGATTCCGGCTAGTGAATTACCTAAAGTTTCATTAGCTTTCGCTGTATCTCTAGCATTGGCAGCTAATTGTCTAAAACTAGTACTTAAATTCAACATTTGTTGATTTAGGTTAGGTGTGCGAGAAGTCAAAGCATTAACTGAATTCAAATATTGTTTAATACTTGAATCATTCATGGACATTCCTGTTGATCTAGCTAAATTTTGAACATTTACACTAGCTTGTTTTTTATAGTTCTCTAAACCTACATTAGTGTTAGCGTTAGTTTTAGCTCTAGATAAAGCATTTTCTAATTTTTTAATTTGATCAATATTCTTAGTATTATCAATCGCATTATTTAAGCGTGAAAGAGAAGAGGATGTGATAGTACCTTGTCTTTGTAATTCATTAAACTCATTTTTTAATCTAATTTGAGTAGCGAGCAATTTTTCAGTTGCTAAACGTTGTTGTTCGATGTTTTGGGTAGTTCTACTGGAAGTAACGTTCCCACCTTTATCATAATTATAAGTAGTGGAAGTATTTCCATTTTTATATGTATCAGAACCACCTGTAGCACCTTTGGCATTTTCTTTTGTAACTCGTTTTTGAAGTTGTCCAAGCTTTTCTAATTCAGAAATCTGTTGTTTAATTACTTCAGTTTCTTGTTTAGTTGCTTTTGTTCGTTTATCTATACGCTCAATTTCACGTTGAATAATTTCGCCATTTTTAAGATGTTGAGTAATACTTTCTTTAATGATTCCGTTATTCTCTTTAGAGATGGTTTTTTCTTCTTTCATTACTCTGTTTAAGTCTTGGTTAATCTTTTTGTGATTTTCCATAGCTTGAGAGTATTGAGCTAGGATTTTGGACACCTTTTCATCGACTTGGATATTTAATTTTATACTATTAATTTTCTTTTCAAGTGTAGCGATATCTCTGTTTATCTGAGATGTCGATTGGTTTATGTCTAAAATGGAAACTATGGATATTTTAATGTCATTGTTCATATGAACACTCCTTTCTTAAAAATAAAAAAAGAAGTGCCAATGAAAGGACACTTCCTAAATGTTATTTATTCATCTATCTTTATTCCGTAATCTGACTCAATTTTATTTAATATACCTTCATATTCTTTGCGTTTTTCATCCATTGTTTCTCTGTTACCAGTTTGATACGCCAACATATAGTGAGAGTTAATAACTTCTAAATGATAAATATCATAAACAATTTGTTCATCTTTAGTTTTATTAACACCATCTTCGTTATATTTATATTCATCAAAGAATGATTGGAGCTTAGCTTCTTCCTTTTCGTTTAACATACGTTCACCTTGACCATGCATTTGATTAATAATATTTATAATTTCTTCACTGTCTTTATAAAGAGAATTATCTACGCCACTTGTATTAGATGAACATGCGAATAAAAAGAAGGGGAGTAGGATTGATAATAGCTTTTTCAGTGTAATCACCTCATGGTAAATTTTACTTACATTATAACATATTTACCATGAGATAATACTTATTTTCTTAATTGTAATCTATATTCGACAGCACACTTTACACTACAACAATGACTTTTATTATTTTTGTAGTGCGATATTAATTGTTCTTTTTCTGTGCCACAATTATCACAATTAAATATTATCCACTTATCAGCTTGTTTTTTGTTTTTCTTTTTACCTACTATATTAATTAATGTTCTTAATTCTTCAATGCTGTACTCCATAAATGGAATTATAATGTTATTCGTTATCTCGATTTTATTATCGTTTAAAGCATAGTTAAAACTGTGATAATAATCTAACTTTCCTTGTGACTCTATATATTCTTTTATAAGTAACTCGCACAATTCTCTATTTTCTAAGATGTCTTCTTCCCATAGATACAAAATATTTATTTCATAATTATTTTTAATGTAAGTATTTTTTGCTTTGTCGTTTTTAATTCTATCAACTTGATTCTGATAATTTATTTCATGATAAATTCTTGGGTCAGCGTGCCAATATCCTCCATTAACTTCAATCATTAAATTATAATCAACTAAATAATTATCTACAGCATAATATTTGCAATTGTATTCATTTTCATATTTTATTTTTAAATTGTCTAATATCTCATTGATTATCATTTGACACTCTGTGTCAGTTTTATTAAAAGTGCCATCTTCTAACATTCTGACTGCTCTCATTCTACTTTCATCTTTCCATTCGAGAGATTGTGACCATTCTTTCGCATACCATTCACGATAGCATCTAATAGAACAAAATAACGATTTACCTTGTTCTCTCATTTTGATTTTATAAGGGGCTTTCAATTCATATTTCGTTCCACACCAATCACAATTATGCATTCTCATTTCAGATGTGATATTCGAATTATAATTGTTGGCATTTTCACCAATTAAGTATTTTGATTGCCAAATTTTTTGACATTCAACAGAACAGGTGACGCTTTTCTCAGCTTCCGAAGGTTTTACATCATAATGTGTATTACATATCAAACATGTTTTATTAATCCTGTTTTCTTTATGTCTAATAGCGTTATATTTTCCAACACATTCGTTTGAGCAAAATACTTGACCACTTTTACTTTGTTCGATTTTAGAAGGTGCTACTTCTAATTTCTTATTACAAACCCCACAATTTATTTCTATCCTTTTTCTAGAACCAATTCTTTTACATTTATCAGAACAAAATTTAGCAGTATGTTGTCTGTGTTTTGGTACTGAAAATTCTTCTTCACAGTATTCACAGTTTATTTTGATTGAATTAAAATGTGGGTTATTCTCTCCTGTGCGATTTAAGCTGTTCCATTTACCTTGACATTCTCTGCTACAAAATAAATTTTCATGCTCTCCGTTTTTTACTTGTTGAAATCTATAATTAGCTACTCTGAAAGATTTGTCACACATATCACAATTGTATTCTACTTTTGTTTCAGGAGTTATCGGGTTTAATTTATTGTATTTATTTCTGCATTCATTTGAGCAGAAATGTTTATCGGATTTAAAAGCACGTTTAGCTTCTCTTTTAAATATATCTTTACATTGATTACAAGTGCATTCTATTTCTATCCTTGATCCTTTATTTAGCTCATTTATTCTTATTTCGAATTCTTCACCTTTACAGGTAAATTGATATCCAAATAATTCGAAATATTTTTTATTTTTTGTCGTCCATTTAACTTTAACCATTTGTCCCTCAATAATAGCCATCACAAATCACCCTCCACACTCATTAAATTTATCTGTATGTTATGAAAAAATATCGAGCATGAAAGGAGAAGAGTAGACCAACCAATCATACTCACATAATAATCACTCATTTTATGTATCTACTAATTACTCATCCGCACAAAAATACTTTAAATTCTCCAAATCAGCTTCCCAATCATGAACATCCACAACGTGAGACTTTCCTTCATTATCAATTCTAATAAGAATAAATCTACTTGTTGTTAATGAGTCAAATGTATAACCTCCTTCTAATAATCCATCTTGTTCGCTTTCCGATGCAACCTCTGTAGATACCGACAATTTTAGATCTGTAAATACTGTGGGTTTCATATTTAAAACACCCCTTCTGAATAAGTGTAACTAGGAAGCTATTTCCTGTTGATATACTTATTATAAAAGGTTTATAAACCATTTGTCAATAGTTTCAAAGGTTAAAAGTTTACAAAAGGTTTATAAATAATATGGAAACTTTTTATAAATTTTGTTATTATAAATTTAATACCTTAACCTTAAGTAATTAGAAGGAGGAATTTCATGTCTATATCTGAAAACAATGATCGTTTAACTATAATTATCAATAAACAAATTAAAGAAGAATTGAAGAACATTGCCAAAGAGAATAATAGGAGTCTGAGTAATTATATAGCTCATATCCTTGAACAACATGCGTTACAAGTAGCAGTCACTAAAAATGCAATCAATAAGAGAAATCAACTTGAGAGAGAATTACAAAGAGATACTAATCGTAACTTAGGTAATGAAGAGGGATTACCTAGAAACGATATGAATGGTTATCACATTATCAAAAATGAACAATCTTCTCGTGAATACAACCCTTATGAAGTTGATTTCGATAATTCAGATGAGATACAACTTATGGACAAAGGTAAACTTAAAAAGCTTAAAATTCCAAAGTCACTTAGAGAAGATGAATGATTTATACGTTATAAACACAAAAAGACATTCAAATTTAAATGAGTGTCTTTTTCTACTTACAAAATGTATTTCAACCGAACGCCTAGAAGGGAGTATAGACGCTCAGTTGATACGAATAGGGGAGAGGAGATACTGTGATAAAAGGGTAATTTTACAGTAATCAATTAGCCGAAAATACCGTTTTTCTCATCTTCAAAATCTCTTAGATCATATATTGAAGTAGTCGAAATATCGTTATGGTGTGCAATAAACTTGCTGACTAAATTGATGTCCACTCCATTTTCTAGATGATAAGTAATACAAGAATTTTTGAAAATATGAACATTAATTCGTCTTCCTAAAATGTTACTTAATACTTCTGTACAAAAATAATCAGCCCAACTAGGAGACATTTGACGAATTTCACCATTATGCTTTGTTGTAAAAACATATTCACTTTCATAGCCTCTAAATTCAATCCATTTTTTCCAATAGGGTAATACATCTAACGGGATCATGTATTCTAGAGGTTTACCATCAATCGATGATCCCTTACCACGAACAATATGCGAAAGTACATAATTTTGACCTTCTTTTGGATTTTGTTCCAGAATACTTGTTCTGAATTGGATAATCTCGGAACGTCTAGCTCCCACTAAGAATGCAGTAGCTAACCAAGCCATACCTAGATAATTCTCATCGGATTCTAAAACTTTCATCATTTCTTGCCATTCATCATATGTAACTTTAATTTTCTCATATACTTTATTTCGGGGGATTGAAGGCAGACCACGTGTGAAATTTCTAAAATTTTTATAGTTTTGATCTTCATCTGCTACTACATTTTCAATATAATTACATAAGCTAGATACGGTTGCTTTTTTTAAATTCATTCCACTTGAAGACATTTTTCTATCATCTCTCAAATAACTTAAATATCGCAAGAAGTCACGTTTAGTTATTTTATATAGTGGTTTGTTATTCATAGACTGACACATAAACCAGCCAAATTGACGGAGAGATGAGGTGTACTGTTTCTTAGTTTGTGGACTGTGAGATTGAACTGAGATATATTCTTCAACAAGCAATCTATAATCCTCATTAACTTGTTTCCACATTTCATCTGTTACATCAGGCAATTTTTTAGCACGTTCTCTGAGCATATTTTTCTCAATTTTCTTACTCAAACTTTACACCACCTTTATATAATTTTATTTAATGTTCAACCCAACTGACTTCAAATCATCTTTCATTGCATTAGTCAGTTTATTACTATTTCTCAATGCTTCTCTAGTTGGCTCCACTGCATGACGAGGCTTCTCATAGCCATATCCATATGTATCTTCAATAGAATATTCTTTATGTCCTTCGATAATTTCTAACGCATACACATCTTGACCACTTCTATCTGTAGCTTCCCTTGTAGAGTAGATAGACACACCTTCAGCAGTTTCATCCATCGCAAAGTTTTCAGGGTCAGTTAATCCACCATCAGTAGTTTGACGAGTATACATCTTTGGGTCATATTTCGGATAAATATTTTTATCAATCTTTTCAATCATTTCGTCAACAACTGCTCTTTTAACATTTTTACCTTTAGACATAGCTTTCTTAGCCTGTTGATTCATATATTTCTCTAAATCTTTCAAGTTTGAAAAAGTTGGCATACATATCAACTCACATTCTATTTATCTGCTAAAACATTACTCACGTCAGATTTATTAGGGAATAGAATTTCTTTATTTTCTAAAGGTAATTCCTGCATTTCCTTTTGTACATTCGTAATCATATTTTGAAATTTAGCATTGAAATCTCGAACTTCATAAATACGTTCCATTACTGATTTAACTGATTCTTCAGGAAACGCTTGTAATAGTGTTTTGAATACGCTTGAATTTTGAGCAATCTTAAATTCTTTATAAATTGTTGAAGCTTTTTTACTATTGGTGAACTTTAGGTTGGTGAAATATTTTACAATAAAGAATCCAATTAAATCATCTTCATCTAACTGATCAACTTTCACTTTTTCTTTTTCAGCAGCCTTAAAGAATTCAATCAAGCTGTTAACTAGATCACGCACTTTGGTAGGGGAGAAGAAAGGGTAGAGTTTAATATTTAACTCTTCAGTTTGACCTTGAATAGTGACGGGGATATCAATATGCTCACTGTAGAGCTTAGTTTCTTCTTCCAACATTTTAATACTTACTTGTTTTGCCATAATATTTAATTCCTCCTTATGATCCTTGTCGAAAACCCTTGTAAATAAAGGACTTTCTTCTCTTAAATTTGCGATAAAATCATGCTTTTAACGGATTAAAAAAAATAAAACACCTCACTTTAGGGAGTGGGTGTTGGTTAGTACAGAATTCATTATCTTTTTACTTCTTGCGTCATATGCAGTTATTACATTGTTCTTTTTTGCAAATTCTTTTAGTGAGTCATATCTTTTTAATACTTCTTTAAATAGAAATTCATGTTTGTTTTCTCTCATAGTCCCATATGATGGTAAAACTCTTTTTATTTTACTAAACTTCATTATTTCTTCAAACAGTGTTTCATCAGACATTTCGTGAAGAGTAAATGTTGAAACAAGTCTATCTTTAACTTCGATGAAAGGGAGATTTAAATAATCTGAAAATATATTATATAATTTCTTTTTAATCATTCCCATAGAATTATAGAATATGTCTGGAGTTACTGATATTAATTCTATGTTATATTTTTCGTATAATTGAAGCTTTTCTTTCATTACTGAATCATAATCGTATAATTCTCTTTGTCCATTAAATGTTCTCATTCCGCCCCAAACTTCAACGTGAATTTCTTTTTCATCGAGATAAAATGTAAAATCACTTCTATAATTTAAATTTTTATTAAATACCTTAAAAGGAAGTTGTTCACGTTTGTAAGGGATATTTTGTGCAATTAAGTAATTTGCAACTATCAATTCAAATGAAGATTTATTTATAAACCCTCTGTTATCTGTTAAATACTTTTTATCATTATATCCTAACTTATCTCTTATTTCTACTAAAGCACCATGTTTTTGATAATCTGAACTGTGTATTTTTAAATCTTTAGATAAGTTTTTCTGATCCGGGAAAAATCCATACTCTTTAACAAAGTTATCAATTTTTTCTTTTAACTCTTCAAATGGAATAATATAACCATTAGGCTTTCTTCTTTGAATGTTATTTAAATCGTATCCCAAATCGCTTACTAATTCACCTAAGTCTAATTCATTTCTTTTCACAGACCAACTAATCATATTCCATTTTTTATTTTGTTCTTCATTGTCACTTTTCCCAGTAAAACCATTGAATCTGATATACTCATTTAATTCATTTTTAATATTATCTACACTAGACCAATAACCACGTTCACTTTGATTTTCTATTAAATTATTTCCAAGTTTATAATTTAAAATATCTTGTCTTTTCTTATGCCAGCATTTTTTACAAGCGTCTTTATGTAGGAATACATGTTTAGTTCTAACATAATCACAATATCTAATGTTATATTTATCACTACAATAATCACATTGAACTTCAATCTCTTTACCTGAGCTTTCTGGTAAATCTTCAATCGAAACTTTAATCACATTACCGACAATCGAATCGTTGTAGCCTTTATTTAAATAAATATTTTTATTCCTATGAGAAATCGACACATCAACTGTTTCACTTAGTAACATTTTAATCCACCATCCCTAGTGTATTTATCCCTTTAAATAAAATAAGGGAAGAGAGGTGGGATTGACCCCTCTTATCAGTATTAATCCTTACCTATCCACACATTAAATATAACATATAATTTTATTTGCGTAAATGGTTTAAATAAAAAATTATTTAAGTTTTTCAAATTTTACACTGTGAGGATTTTCAATATCTCCAGTATATTTGACTTTAATTGTTGTACCTTTAGATACATGTCCTTTGAAATCTTTATCAAAGTAAACACGCATACGCCAACCATCAAGATTAACGATTACTGATTTTTCTTCTACTTCATGGATAACTAATTCAGTTTCCTTGATAGTTTCTTTTTCTTGTGTCGCCATTTGCTACACCTCCATAAAAGGGGAGAGGGTATTTTTTACAATACCCTCAGTGTTTTTCTCCTAAATATTAAACAATTGCAGATTGATCGTAAACGATTAATTCCCACATAGTTGAAGAAGTTGGAGATTTTAGAATTTCCATGTTTAAATCTAGAACCGCTGGATCTCCATCAGCAGCAACGCTTATATTCACACGAATTCGCTAAATTCATGCAGTTCTCTTATGAACTTCTCTATATTTCTATAGAGGCTAGACTATATCAAAATCTTCAGCATTATCCGTTAAGATTCCACCCATTTCCACCATCAATCGCTTATGGTGTACGTCTTTCGACTAGTCGTTGCACCTTCTATATAATTTTGTTTATATAGCTTGGCTCAGAATTGTCCTCAACCTTACTTGTTAGGAGTTTCTCTGAATTAAAGTGGTTTCGATATGATATTTCTATCATAAAGCCCTATTAAATTTTTAAGGAAAGATTAAAGTTGTCTTCAAACTTAGCATTAGGAATTACAAGGTCAGCTTCAAAAGCATCTTTAGTGAATTCATCAACAACAAGACATTTAAGAACTCCACGGAAAGTGCCTCCGAAAGCATCAGATGATACCTTGATTGTTTTAGTATCAGATGCAGTAGTTACTTTGTAGTATACTCGGAATTGAGTTCCGTTTGTTACTCCAGTATGGAAAGTTAAATCCTTACCAGCTACAGAGTATTCAGTTGCATTTGTTCCCGGTGTACCAAGAGTATATTCTTGACCATTTGTACCATCTACATTAACTTTATAAACAGTAACGATAGCTCCTGTAGGAGTTTTAGATAAAGTTAATTTGTTAGAAGTTACAGCTTTAACTTCATAGAAGTCAATAACTTTTGTTCCAGAAACAAGATCATTTCCAGTCAACATTGCAACTGCTTCGTTATCAAAACATTTCTGTTATCTATGAGACTTTTTATTCTCATATTCTAGGAGTTTCCTCGCATTACGGTATGTCACTTCATACCTAGTTCAGCATACATTTTCACCTTCAACATTACTTGTTAAGGTGTCAACCACTCGTGGCTACATTTTTCCTCTCTTAACGGTCAGTAGCTATGCGTTACGGTGACAGGTGATGTTCCTGTTTACCTCGGTATTACCATATTATAATTTTATTCATAACTTAGGCTTCACCGATTTTGGTTGATGACTATCTAAAACATTTCTGTTTTAGGCGACCTTTGATAAGTTGATCGCATCTTGAAGTGTAATTTTTGCTTGACGGTTAGATGAGAAACCGATTAATCGTGCGTTCAATTTTGTTATCGTAGAAGTTTTTTATCATCTACTTCTTATAGTTTCCTATAAGTTCAGCATACTTTTTCATCCTCATCGTACATAAGAGGAGCAGGAGTCTCTTGGGTAGATTGTATTCTTATAATAAGGTTCACTACCTATGCGTTGCCCCTGACTAAAGTTTTACCTTTAGCCTTCGGTTCGAGTTAGCATATCATCAGACTTAGCCTTCTCGCTTAATACTCCTGTTTTACATATACGTTACCGTATAAGGTGGCTAACGCTTAACCACGTCCACCCTGTGCGTAAACTGTTTCCACATTGTTATCGCATGGCTTTTTATCCATACTTCTTACACTTTGCCATTGTGCAAGGTCGGCATATATTTTCATCCTTTAAAATAAGAAAGGATGTCAAGCACTCGTGGGAATATTGTATTCTACTATAAGTAGTTTCAATTCCTATGCTCTACGGTGAGCCACACCTTTTAAAGTGTGCTTTACCTCGGTATTATCCTATGATTAATTGGAGGACTTCACCGATTTTGCTCGATTTTCACTAATATATTACTATACTAGGTGGCAAAATCTACCAGTAGTTTCCACGCCAGAAGTTTTTAATGTTGTTAAAGTTACTTTTGCTTTGCCTGTTACTAAATCATAAGCTGTAAATTCTCCAGCTTCTCGGATTGCCCAACGATTAGGTGTTGCCATAATAAAATTCCTCCTATTTCTATAATTTTATGTATTAAAAATGTTAGCCCAATTAATATCCTCTAACTTAAGTTTCGAGGTATCGATTGTGCCAGCATAAATACCATTCATTGTGTAATGGTAGTTGTCAAACAATTGAAATCTAGAATAGCCATTATAAAGTTGATAAATGTTTAATTGATTAATAAAATCAAAGCTTTTAGATTTCCAACCAACAGCAGAGATAATGCTATGCAAGTTGATTTTAGGTTTTTTAAGTTTAGCTAACAGAGCTTTTCGTTTCTTTTGTTCTTCCATGAACTGTCTAGCTCTTTCGTTGCCTGCAATTATTTCATCTTCCTCTTTTTCTTCTTCAGCAAGATTATTAGCTATCCTTATCAACTTTTTCATGTACCCGAATCTCTCATCAGTCAAAACAGTTTCCTCAGACGCTTCATCAAAATAGACGAAACCTTGTTCATGTAATCGAGGTGTCTTACCAAAATGCAATTCTAAAGCATCAAAAAAGACATCTCTAAATGAACCATCATGATAAATAATAGATGACAGTATCTCAAAATCAGATAAATCTTTAACTTGCTCTGGATCTACATCTAAATTTTTTCTATCGAAGAAAATAGAAGATAGTGCCATATTATAAGATTCCTCAGTCAAATCAACAATGTCTTTGAGTAGGGGAGACTTAAGCTCTCCAATTCCATCCACAGGTATAGATAATCCCAATAGAAACTTCAAATGAATATCATTTTCATTCAATATCTTCATATCCAATCACCTTAATAATTCTCATGACAGAATTCATAGATTAACCTATATCCAACATAATTAACTGGTGCACTTACCGGATGTCTCTGTATAAACAAAGTTTTACCTAATCCAGCAATTGACTTATTAAAGACCAGCTCATTCACTCTGTCACAAATCCATTCTAAACGTTTATCTGTGTTTTCAATTGACTGATGAACAAATACATCAAAATGGAATTGCTGCTTAGAAAATAAATAATTATCCTTCGCACTCCTACCGTTACCTGCATAGTAAAATAATCTACATATAGGTGACGTATCAAATCCATTGAAATTTGAAGCAGTCATAATCTTATCGTTGAATATTGCCCATTTATCCTTAGTAGGTTTATCAAGTATATTAGGTTTAGCGGTATCTAATGGATTATCCAACACATTCTTAGGCATGTAATAAAGTAGGCGTAATAACTCTTCATCCATTAATACATTTTCAATTTTGTATGTATATTCACGTAAATTCATTTATTACACCTTCTCTCCTAAGACTGTCAATAATCCAACTCCATTAATAACCTTTGTTTTATCAACGGTTTTAACTTGATAAATATTCTCATATAACTCAATTTGAGTTTCTTTAAAATCAAAGTAGGGGAGAGTGACCTGAACAACATCATTATTGATGCGAATGGGTTGATTCTCTAGATTTTCATTCTCTAATTGCATTGTTACTATACAAGGGTAGGTTGTAGGTACTCCATCTTGATATTCATACACAGGCTCTCCAGTATAAGGATTTGTTCCAACTTGAGTTTCTGTAGGTTCACCTTTAACTGTCAATGAGTTGTTGCAAAGTTTCAATGTAGCTGTAGGATATATCTCGTTAATTCCATCACCAAGAAAATCAAAAACAAGATAATTTGACTCTTTGATTTTAACTACTGATCCAATATTAATTTTGACATCAGGTTTTAAAAGTAGTTGTTTATCATTACTTTTTTCACCTTGCGTAATAATAGCTTCATATTCATCATCATTGATTAAAACCAATTCAGAAAATAGTGAGTTACTAAAGTTATTCTTAACCGTATGTTTACTTGAAAAGACAATGCCATCTGTAGAATTATCACCACTAGCTTGAAGTCTTGTTTTGTAAATATCTAAATAACTCATTTTCACTCTCCTTTCTGAATCTTTTCGATTAATCCAATCAATCTAAATATTTCACTTCTAATAAACTTCAAGTCTTTTTCTTTTACTAAAACTTCATCCAATATTGACTCAAGACCGCATAGTAGCGATAAGTAATTAAATGACTCTTTAACTCCTGTGATAACGTACTGTAAGCCATATATCTCAAAAAGCAATGAATCTACATAATGATACAATCCTTCATTTTCTTCTTCTAATAATGGAAGTATTTTATATACTCGACCTTTAGACACCTCTAAGTAACTATCAAACAATTGACTGTTTCTAGGGATTTTATATGTTGTCATAGGAAATCATCCATCTTTGATTTAGTGAAGGTGTACAATATCATTAGATTGTTTGCCTCTTTTTGAAAAATATCTCTAAGTTGACGAATTTCTTTAATGTGATTCGCTTGAGAATATAGACTATAATCTTTAGAGTTTAAAGTTTGCTTTAGTAGGTCATCAGTCAAGAGTTTAGGAGTTAAAAATTCAACGCACATGAGAGTGGCTAAGATTTCTTGTTCCTCATCTGTTAAATTTTCATTGAATACATTTACTGCTTCATCTCGGTCACTTAGTTTGTTGCAATATCTAAATTTGATGATAGAAGACTTCATGAATGTTTCTAAGTTATCTTCAACTTCTTCATTGGTTAAATTCAGATAAGAGTAGTCTGTTACTTTCGGAAGAAACCTTGCGTATATATCTTGATAAGAAGTTGCCATTTTCAGCACCTCCTAATCAACGAAGAATACTTAAATCGATTTTCAATTTATCTTCTAATAGTCTAATTTTTCTTGTGTCATATAAAGTTTCATCTTCAATTTTCTTTCTAGCGCGAATTGATACCGTTTCCTTTAATCCTTTAGGAAGTTTAGTTAAGACTTGTTCCATTTCAGAAACAGGTGATTCGAAAAATTCATCTAAATCTTCAATTTCAACAAGGTCTTCATACATTTTAGTTAAACCTAAATGTTCAGCTACATCTTCATCATCAATAATCAACCAAGGCTCTTTTAAAAACTTAGGCTGAGATGCCTTCATTGTTAGTAATTCTCCAACAGTTAACATTTCCTCAGCATCATATTCTGACCAAATAGTTTCTAAGCCAGTTTTTTTCGATACATAAACTAACAGTCCGTCAGTCACATTACGACATGATACTAAAATATCTAGATCAACTTGTTTTTTACGTTTAACTTGTTTTTCTTCTTTAACTTCTACAGTTTCAACCACTTCTTCTGTTTGAACAGGTTTTGTTGGAGTAGTAGTCTTTTTTCGTGTAGTTGTTCGTTTAGTTGTTTCAGCCATTTAATTTAAATCCTCCTTGTATTCATATAAAAAAGGATGTGCCATATTGAACACATCCTTATATTATGTAATTTAATTTTATTAAGCAGTAATAGTATATGACCCATAAAGAGTGTTAAATACAACTTGAACTCCAAAACGAGTTAAGAATTTGTATTCTAGTGACATATCCATATTTTGAGTACCATCAGATACTTCTTTAACTAAAGAATCGCCTTCGAAAACTAGTTTAACTGGTTTTGCATCGTTTGCAGGTAGTACAAGAAGTTTATTGTCGTCATATGCAAATTCAAAAGTATTAGCTTTATGTACAGTTGGTAATTGAACTAGTACAAGACCATTATAAACAGAAAGATGACCTGTTTGATTTAATTGATCTTTCATACTTTCAGAAAGGTTTGCTCCAGCAGTAACTTTTGCTAACGCTTTACGAGTACCAACTACCATAGGAGTAGCACCAGTAGCAGCTTCAACATGACCAACGATATCCATTAACGTACCTTCTGAATAAGAACCAGTTGCTTTAAATTCAGTAGGTAGGTATCCTGCACCTGCTGCGAATGATGCTGCAACTTCTTGAGCGATTTTGTTTTGGATTGCTTTAGCTACTTTTGCAACTAATTCTGCGAAATCAACACGACCAGCTAAGAATTGCATGAAGTCAGCGTACACAGCCATACCGAATGAACGAGTTTTAACTGTGAAAGATTGACCAACATCTAATTTTTGACGAGTGATATCCCAATGATTTCCTGCAAGTTCAGAAGCCACTAGTAAACTATTATCAGGTACATAGAATTCTAATTGATCTCCAAGTGCTACGTTACGAGTTTCTGCAAATTGCATGAAGAAATCATCTTCGTTTACACCATTGATAACTGTTTGGTCTAATACTTCTTCAAGAATCTCAAATACTTCTACTTTATGTTTACGTAAATCTTTATACGTAGGTTTTTCTGTACCAAGGATTTCGAAGAATTCTTTACGAATTACATCACTTGGATTAAGCCCTTTTGAAAAGTTTTGTACAATTGATGGATTTTTAACTGTGTCAACACATAGTTTTACTAATTCTTTATTCATTTAATTTTATCCTCCTAGATATTATATTTTATAATTTTATTTAATTAAGCGTTCTTTTGTACTTCGATTACAGCGTATTTTAATACACGACCAACTGAACCTGCTTGACCAGTTACAGCAGTAGTACCTAAAGTATCAATACGAACGATTTTACCAACAAATGCTTCTGTTCCAGCCACAGTTGTAGATTCTTTAAGTTTGTATGTAGATGCATCTCCAATTACATAGTTACCTACAACTAGGTCTGTTCCGAGTAGAGTTAAACCTTCTTCAGTTACAGAAAAGATGTCTGTTTTTTGTAATTCGTAAGCACGAACAACTTCTCCGTTTGCAATTGAATATTCTTGTTCAGAATTTGCACCTTGACGAGCATTGTCATAGTTGATTGCAGGGTTAGCAATTAAAACTACAGGTTTAGTTGTACCTGCTTTTTCGATTTCATAAATTTCACGCTCTCCTGCTTTAAGTCCTTTAAGTGCTGCAACGAAACCATTTTGTAAAGCTTCAGGTGCTAACACGGAGTAAATGTGACCCACTCCTGTAGATTTTACTTTATCTAATCTTACTACGCTATTTGCCATTCTTATTTCCTCCTAATTGATTTTGTTTTATAAAATATAAAAAGACATCACTAATGTAACGTCTAATTTAATACCTTAATTTAATTTTTAATGTACTTATTCAAAATGCCACCATAAGGAACAACTTCTTCATCCTTATGTTCGAACTCAATTTTAATTGAAGATGATTTTTCTTTTTTAGTTTGTTTAGAGAAATTAGCTTTCTTCTTACCGACTAATGTAAATAATTTTTCTTCAATTTGTTCCAATGTGAATTCAGAAGCAATTTCTTTAACTTCTTTCATTTCATCTTCTGTAAGTTCAGTAGAGAAACTTTCAAATAATGACTGTTCTTCTTTTAAACGTTCAGCAGATAATTTTTCTTGTTTAAATTGACGTAAACCTGTAACCTCTTCTTCAAGTTTATTGAAGTTTCCAGATAGTACATCAAGCTCATCTTTAATTTCATTTACAGCCGTTTCTTTTTCTGTAGTGAAATTACTTTCTAACTCTTTTCCTTTTACATTTAACTCGTATTCAACTTTATCTTTTGATGTTAAGTTAAATTGTAAATCAGATTCACCTTCGATAGTTTCATATGCAAGTTTTACTCGTTTTTTAGAATCGAAATCAATTTCAATTACATCATTGTTAACTGTATAAGATAAACCAATCAGACGATAATTATCTTTAGCATCTTCTGCGATAACTAATCCGTCAGTATGGTCTACATACCAATAACTACGAGATTTATAACCCCATTCATCTTCAGTGTAATCTTTATAAAGTTCTGCTCTAATTTCATCTTTTAATTGACTAGCAACTAAAGCGAAATCTTTATTTTCTACAGAAGCAATTTCTTGTAATTTAACGTCTAACTCTTCAATTGAATATTCTTCTAAGTTGATTTCTTTTACTTTTAAATCTTCTTCTGTAAGAGAGTATTTTTTCAACAACTCTAATTTTTCATCCACGTTTTCGTTACCTCCTTCATCAGTCTTACTAAATACAAGCTTGAATTGCTCCATTTTGTTTTGAATTTCTCCAAACATGTTGTCATATGAAAACTGTGCCTCAATCGTTGCTGATCGCATAGCAGGTAAAATTTCTGTACCTAGAGCACATGCACCAAAGAAGGAGAATTTTGTGAAATGGAATAATCCGTCTTCTCCAAACTGTCCTTCATAATCATCATGAAGTTCCATTGATTGAGCTTTAAATACGTCACGATTAAAAATATCTACAGGATCGTCCCATTTTGTCCACACTAATCCATCAACTGTTAGGAATTCTCGTTCAATGCCATCGTCACATAAACGTGTTTCAAATTGAGCGTTATTATCTTCAGGAATGACACCAATAGCTTGACCGATGTATTTTATTTTAAATTGTCCATCTTCTTTTGTTAAAACCATTCTATGATCAGAGAAGTCTACTTCATCTTCTGAATTTTCTTCAATGTAAGCAAGAATAGGAGTGTTAGCTAATGTAGGGATAGCTTCTTCAACTACTTTTTTATCAAAATAACTACCATTAAGATTTTCTTCAGTGTGCATTAGCCAAATTTTAACCTTTAAGAATCTTGTATCTTCTGATTCATTTTCGTATGTATTTAATTTTTGAAAGAGGACGGGTACAAATTTATCAATTTTCTTGTCCAACCATTTCACCTCCTTCCAAGCGAAATATTAAATTAATCATTCTCTAATATTCCCATCTGTATCCTTAGTTTTAAGTCCAGACTCGCTTAATTCATCCTCATTTTTAGTTGGTCTTCCTGCACCATCTTTTCCACTTATGGTATGTGAAGAACTCAATGGGATTAATTTGTTATGTAAATCTAGGACATCATTTTCTAAGAATGTTTTACTAATTAAACTAGAAGGGGAGAGTCCTAATGTAGCTGCTAATTCTTGTTTGACTGGCATTCCATATTGAGCAGCCTTTAAATATAAATCACTAATTTCCTTATAGTTGAAATTTGTAGTATCAAGGAATTTAACTCTAAACTTATATTTATTATTGATATATTTTAACTTACGATTTACCCATCGCTCTATTTGTCTCAATACAGTTAAAACAATTTGCTCATCAGTAGTAATAGATTTGCTTAATGCTGTACTATTTGTCTTATCACTATTAAATAGCATTTGACTTACACCTGAAGCATTATAATAATCACGTTCTGACTGTGCTACATGGTCAGCGTCTTTATTTCGTCTTTCTAATTTAATAGCTTCAATTTTCATAGGAGAGGTGACTAGTCCGACTTCTTCAGGTAAAGACTGAATCGCTTTATTATGGAATGCAATTGCAGTATCTAAGTCTATTAGGAATTGATTCGGTTCACTTTTCTTGTCATCAATAGGAATCTGCTGAGTAAGAATCATATAGTTATCCATTTTCGTACTTATCTTACGCATTCGTTTAGTCTCATCAATATCAAATACAGCTTCAAATACAGTATTGAAGGGAGGTACAGGATATTCAAACTCATCATTTATCTTGATACAAATTGTTTGTTTGGAGTCTAGCTCCTGCCATCTATTATTTAATTTATCATTAAGATATAATTTACGTTTCGTTTGAAATTCTTGTGGATAATTCTCAACGTTATAAGTTGAATCATTAAAGAAAGAGAAGTCGAATTCAAAATTATAGATACCATCTTCAATACTACTAATTCTACAGAAATCGGGATTCAGTCTTTGGATGAAATAAGAATCGACTGTAGAATGCTCATAACCATAAAACACATCTTCCTTGAAACAAGTTTTCAAAACTTTTTGCATTTCATGAGGGATGTTCATAATTTCTAATGATTTTATAGTTTGTAAGTATTGTTTCTTAAATTTATCTATTTCAATTTTCTCTGTATTCAAGTCAAAAGGCTCAACAATATAGTCAAATTTCAACATATTAGCAAAGTACAAGATTAATCGTCTATAGTTAGGGGAACCGTTGAATAGGAAATTGCTTAGTTTACGTAATTCTTTTTGATTCCCTTTGGGATTCTCTAAAAAGCGAACAATTTGTTCTTTTGTATACTTTGTCATGATAGATGACTTTGTTGTAGATTTTTCGATATCGTTATAAATTAATTTACCTAGTTGAGCGAATGAAATAGGGATGTTTTGATTTACTTGTTCAGTCATATTATTAATTCTACACCTCCTTGTTTATAAATTTGGTTGTTTGAACATGAATAACTCACTAATATTTACTTTAGGACTTTGTCTCTTAGTGATTCTTTCACGTCTTAATTGTTGTAAATACCAAGCCAACATAGCGATAGTATAGGCACGGTCATCATGAATTTTATTTTGTTTATCAGGTGGTAAATCATAACGAACGTTACCATTTGAACTTTTGAAAGCATAAATACTAACCAATTCTTCTTTTGCTATATCAATATTAGTCAATGATAATATTTCATCGTCAGTTAACTTGTATTTTTTAACTTCTCCATTTTCAAGAGGGATTGTTAATTCACCTTTATAGTCATAGGTTTCTGGAAAAGAAATGAGATTCAAATTCATCATTTCTATTAAAGCTTCAAACATTTCTTTTTTGTATTTTTGAGGGGAGAGTAGGCTTATTTTATCAACAGCATTTGGATATTTAGGAGAGTAAGTTTTATACTCATCATGATTTTTATCAATCAATCCTCTACGCTTAATACCGTTATTATCTGTCCAATCTTCTAATAATCCATCAGCCCAAGCAGACATACCTGCTCCACCAGCACCAGCATCAATTAAAACTCTATGAATATTCTCGTAATCAGCCACTTTAACTCCATTGTAGTCGAGTAACATTCTTTTGAAATCTTTAATTTGATCAGGAGTTTTAATAGGTGTCTTTTTCTTTTTTTCTAAATCAGTCCAAGACACATTGTTTACTATTTCCATTCTCCAACCTATATTTTCATCCTCTATTAATTCAGCTACAGTTGACACTGAATTATCATGATTCCTAGCAGGGTCAATAGCAAAAACAAATATTCCATTCCCATCATTAGATAGAATAGGCGGTCTAGTTTCTGAATTTCTAATAATCATTGCACGCTTGATGATTTGATTATCAGAGCCTTCACTTGTGAATATATTCTTATACTCACGCATTGCTTTCTCTTTATTATCCCTCATTGCAGCGTCAACCGTTTCTTGAGATAGAAGAGAAACAGGATATAATTTTCCGTTAAACGTAGCGTTAATAACCACATCTGAACTTATATCTGCAACAAAGTATCTTTTATCTCCTAAGAACATTTTCTTAGCAAAATCAGAATACTTCCTAAAAAAGTACGTATCAGTAGATGACGCAGAAGATGCGTATACTAATTGGTTTGGCATTTGTTTCGGGAATAGAGTTACATCGACATCTCCACCTAAACGAAAGTCGCTATTTTGTACAGCGAATGGTTCCGATGTTGTGAACAATTCATCTGGAGCAAATCCGCTTTCATCATAAAAATTCAAGTTTGATCTTTTACTTCTGTTATTGTCAAATGAACCGTTCAAAGAGTTTACAATAGAACCATTATATAATTTGTATTGAAACGAAGCAGGATTATGAGTAAATCCATCTGTATTTGCAGCACTTTTTACTGTTTCGTTATAGAAAACATCAGTAAGCCCTGTAAAGGATGCAATTTCTCTTTTAGCTATCTTCTCAATTTTTAAGAACATTTCTTGTGACTGTGAACCAACACCTGCTAATATATAAGCTTGAAAATTTGGTATTAACAAACTTTTTGCCATAATGAAAGGGGAGCCTAGTGTGGTTTTTCCACTATTACGTCCCATGCACCAAAGTACGTATTGCTTATACCAACTTTCCATGAATACATATTTTTGATAATCCAATAATTCCATTCCGAAGAATCTTTCCACAAAACGTACAGGATTTTTTCTTCCCCACTGAATTATTTGTGCTAACTTTAAATATCCGTCTATTTTCCTTTGAGATAAATTTTGATTATTCATCGGAATCACCATCTGACTGCTTATACCTAATTAACTCTTTTTTTAACAATCTGTTTTCTTCTTCTAGTTTCGTTACTTTTGCATCTAACTCCTGAATCATTTCTCTTTGTTCCATTAACATGCTAGTGTAATCATTTTCATCGAACTGTAGTTGAGCCATTATGCTTTGATTACTCAAATCAGCAACTTGTCTAATGCCTTGTGCCGTCTCAATATCATATAAGTTTAGTTCTCCTTGTTCGATTCCTTTTTCTTGGAGAGTCTTAATGATTCCTGTAAGAGTTCCAGCACCTTTACTTTTTTGAGTATTGTGTTTAACTGATATACCATTTTCTTCAGCTAATTTAATTAATGATGCAAGAATGTTCTTCTTCGAATCAATCAGCGACTTTATTCCGCCTGATTTATCTGATAGTCTATCAATATCATTAGTGATATTTGTAATAGCATGGTTTATTTTATCTATCTGATTAAATCCTATAACGATTTCAATGACAGCTTGTAACTTAAACCCATCCTCAAGCGTACTTTCATCTAGGAAATCAACAAGCCTACTATAAAGATGCTTTTTGTCATTAGGATTTTCATGTTCAAATGGATCATAACCCAACATTCTAATAACATCTTCTTTATCTCTAGTGTCAATTACAACAATTTCTTCATTTTCTTTTTTATTTGATTTATTAATTACTTCTACTTCGACTTTATTTTCGGTGGATGGAAGGTTAGGTTCGAATTCACTATCTTTCCATGAGTAATCTCTATATTGAGGCATGGATATATTTTTAATATACATCCCGAACAATTCTCTACCAGTTCTTGATGATTCTTCAACAGAAGTAGTCCATTGTGAGAAAAGGAAGGGGCGATTCATTTCAATTAATACATTTTTAAGAGACTCTATAGCTTCTTGAGACATAGGTTCATCTAATTTTAAATTATTTTTAATACAGGTTTTACAGATAGGGTAACGAGAATCTGCATGATTAGTTGAATTTGAAAGATAAAAATCTTTAGTAATCGGCTTATCTTTTTCACATTTTAAACATGGTTTTTTTGTAGGTTTGTTTGTAGTCATGTAATCTCTCCTTTCTTATAAAAGAAAAGAACACTCATGACAGTATTCGATACAAGAATAATCAAGTATCAAATACTGGATAAAAGAGTTCTTTTAATTATTAATTATGTAATTTTACTTAAATAATCTCGTTTACAATTCCTAACTCAATACCTTCTTGATCGGCAAACATGTACCACTCTTCATCTTCTTTTTCTTCATACAATTCTGCTGAAATCTTTGTATTAGCTAGAATAAAGTTTTTAATTCGTTCATCTAAGCGATCATAAAAATTCATTGTATTTTTAGCTTTCTTACTTGTAGAAGAAACAGCCATAGAACCATCATGAATCAGGATTACAGTATTAGGATATGCAATTCTCTGATGACCAGACATTAACAATAATGCTCCCATAGAAGCACAAAGTCCAATACCTTTAGTAACTACTTTTGTTTTGCTTTTCTGGATCGCATCAATGGCAGCAAAACCTGTAATCACATCTCCGCCTCCAGAGGTAATTTCAATTGTAATCTGAGGACGGTCATCTCCAACTAATCCTGCTTTATCATCTTGGGCATTCCATAGTTCAATCCAACTTACAATTCGGTCAATAATACTAGAATCAACTTCTTGGTTAAATGCAATTTTACGTTCTTTTAATTTTAACCAATCTTGATAGTCATCCAAATTCGTTGACATTTCTTGAATTAATTCTAAATATTCCTTTTCGAATCCAATTGTTTTCATATTTCACAACCTCCAAATTTTTTATTATTTGTTTTAATTCAGAGATAGCGCACAGTCATACTGTGATACCTATTTTATAATTTTATTTTTTAAGTTTTACTCACAATCACAATGTTCTTCACGTTGAAACTTTAATAAATCAGACATTTGTAATCTCCTTTAAAGTTTAGCCATCAAACAATTTTATTTAATTTGAATCGATATGTACTTTCAATCCCATCTTCATTTAGCACCATGAATTTTTGACTTGGGATTCCACCGTATCTACCTTGTACAGTGTGATCGTCAGCACCAATCAATGAACCATTGACTGAAACAAGTGTTCTACCATGTTCTTTTTCGTAATGGTGGTGAACATGTCCTCCGAAAATCAGAGTAGGAACATACCCTAATACTTGAGGTAAGTTTTTAACACTCTGTTCAATCTTATCAAAGTTCCCATGAACAAATACAACTTCTTCATTCATAATCTTAGCAGGAATGTATCCATCTTTATCGGTAATGATTTTGATATTATTGAAATCTTTTAATCGAGCTTCAATAAACCAAGGGATTAAATACTCAAAGTTTTCTTTGATACCAACGTCATTCTTGTGTCCGTTTCTTCCGTGATTGCCAATTACATTGTAATAAATGATATTAGGGAAGGTGTTTGCTAATTTAGCTAATACTTCAGATAAAGTTTCCGACACATATTTAATTTGACCAATCGAATCCTCATGTGAATCAGCACGTAATGCAACATGAATAGTACCAGTAATCATGTCACCTAAATTAGCAACGTGAAGAGTAGAAATGTTATTCTTTTTACCATGTTCAATAATCTTATTAACCAAATGTTCAACACGTATATCAAATATTTCTTTGTTAAACTTATTGAAAGTATTATCAACACGCAACCCAAAATGCCAATCACTAAATAAAGCTAATCCTTCTTTATGAGTATCTGAAACTAGAATAGGGGACTTGAACTCTAAAGGTTTCTTTTTCTCAAGATTTAACACTGCTGCTAAAATTTCATCTTTAAGATGTTCAAATCTAGCTTGATTACGAATAAGCTTTTTATACTCACGTTTCTGATCTTGATTTCGGATTTTCTCTTTTTCAGATTCAATTCTAATTTCTTCATATTTTTGAAGTTTCTCAGAATCCAGATCCTTTTTAATCAGATAATCCTTCCATTTCACAAACTGCGAATAGTCTTTCCGCCATTTGGACTCATCGTAATTACTACCGTATTCAACATTTAATAAGGAAGCTATTTCATAATTATCAATTCCGTACTCATTTTTATTCTCAAATAAGCGTATATGATAGTCAATGAATGACTCATTATCTTGTCTAGTTAGAATAGGATTCATTTTAACTCCTCCTATTCGTCTTTCACTGGTAATTCAATCTCTTCTTTTAGGTTAATAGAAATTGTTTTACCGTCAAATCCACGAAGAATAGATAGGAAATCGTAAGTGAATTCTCCTTCTTTGGTAACTTCTGTCACTGTCATATCATCTAATGATAATTCACCTTTTAAGTTTACCGACTGAATTTTCTTACTTGCCATTTGTAATTCCTCCTTGTAATCCTCATGAAAATAACCACTCCTAGAACACTAAGAGTGGCTTGAATAGTTTATTTATTGTGAGAGTAGAACGTCAGAAAGTATAGTGTTTGCCATACTTTATGCAAGCTTATAAAATATCCGCGCATAACTGTGCCAGTGGAGAACGCTCTCCTTTAACTAAGCTAATATGACCTGCAATCTTTTGGTCTTTCATTTTTTCAATTACATATGTAAGTCCATTTGAGTAAGCATCCAAGTAAGGGTGGTCAATCTGTTCAGGATCTCCTACTAAAACAATTTTCGCTCCTTCTCCTACACGAGTTAGTATTGTTTTAGCTTCATGTTTCGTTAAGTTTTGAGCTTCATCAATAATAATGAATTGATTTGGAATACTGCGACCACGTATGTACGTTAGAGCTGCTATCTGAATAATATCTTCGTAACCTTGAAGAATGTTATTTAATTCTGCATCATCTTTACAATTGAATAAGAATTCCAAGTTATCGTAAATTGGCTGCATCCAAGGTCTTAGCTTTTCTTCCATTTCACCCGGAAGGTATCCGATATCTTTCCCCATTGGAACAACTGGTCTAGATACTGTAATCTTACTATAGAACTTATGTTCATGTGTTTGTTGTAACGAAGAAGCTAAAGCTAATAATGTTTTACCTGTTCCTGCTTTTGCCGAAATCGTCACTAAAGGAATATCTCTATTCAATAGTAATTCAATCGCCAATCTTTGTTCCACGTTTTTAGCGGAAATACCATAAACATATTCTTTTTCATTATAATTATATAGTGGAATCAAAAATCCATCTTTATATGTTGCCAACGCACTCATTTGTCCACATTTTAAAATTGCAAAATGATTAGGTGGATACTTTTCGGGAGAAATCAATTTTTTCTCGCTATAGAATACATTAATATCCTCTGAATCCACTTCTAGATAGGTAACACCTGTGTAGTGGTCATCTGATTTACTTAAAACTTTATCATTAAGATAATCTTCAGCAATAACGAACATATCTGATTTAACACGAACTAATACATCCTTAGACACCAAAATTACTTCTTTATCTACATTTTGTTCTTGAACACATAAAGTTGTTGCGATAATCTTTGAATCGTTTGAATCATCATTAAACGCTTTATACACGATAGAATCTTGAGGATGAAGTTGAGTAGAAATTATTCCTCCAGTGATTAACTCGATACCTTCATGCAATTTGCCTTTTTCACGCAACTTATCAATTTGCTTACTTATGTATCTAGCATTTCGTCCTACTTCATCCATTAAACTTTTCTTAGAGTCTAGTTCCTGAAGGACTACAGTAGGGATTAGAATGTCGTTATCACCAAAAGAATAAATTGCATTTGGGTCTGCAAGTAGTACGTTGGTATCTAGAACATAGATTTTATCAGCCATATATAATGCTCCCTTAATTTTAAGATTTATCAACAGAGAAGGGAGGTAACGAGGGGCATTGATAACCTTCTCTGTGATATTTGAATTTTATCTTATATGTGTAAATTACTTAATTTTATTTATAAAAAATTAAACTTCTAATGCTTTAAGTGTATCTTTTAGTTTCTTAGAAGGTTTAAATTTAGGAGCATACTTAGCTGCTACTTCAACAGGCTCTCCTGTTTGCGGATTTCGAGCAGTACGAGCTTTTTTAAATGCTTTTTCAATTTCACCTAAATCTCCAATTTGTCCAGAACCGTTTTCGATTACTTCTTCAAGAACTGTTTCAAATACTGCGTATACAAATACTTCTGCTGTTTTGCGATCCAGTTGTGTTTTTTCTGCTACCTTTTGTGCGAATTGTTGTTTTTTAGTTAATGCCATTTAAATTCCTCCTTGATATCCTTTTATAATTTATTTTTAGCCGTTGGTTAAAACAGCTATTTTATTAATTTTACTTATGAAAAAGGGAAGATACTTGCCATTATTACTTGTACTTTAGTTTTTTCTTCCTTTATAGACAATTAAGGAAAAATGCTCACAAACGTTGATATATCAATGTTTTAAAGGGTTTTGAATTTTGAAATTTTACTTAAATGTTGTCATATCAAGGGTTCAAACCGCATCCAATTGTCCACGTTTCTTTAACCTATACAATTTTTCTTTTTCTTTTTTATATTCTTTTCTACGTTCAATAAAACAAACATCGCAATATTTAGATTGACTATTTACGATTTCAATCCTAGTTCCACAGCATTCACATTGCTTTGTTCCTTTTAAGTTTTGTTTTACATTTAAAAGAAGGATGTCACCATAAGTCCACCACAAAGTATCTTTGTAACAACTGTTCTTTCTATTGTATAGATACTCAACTAAAACATTGACTATTCTATTTTCATCGCTATGTATTTTAGACATTTCTTCTCTTATGAGTTTGAAAATATACATCCGATCATTTGATTTTAATTTTTCTACGCTTTTACCAATCCATTTTTTACTTCTATCTAACTCTACATATCTCTTGATTATTTCTTCATTTAGATATTCAACTTCTTCACTTTGCATCACCTTATAATCAAACTTTCCAGCGATTTCTTCAAAATTAATCCTTTTATTAGGGATTATCTTTCTCAATCTATTCACTGTACTGTCATTAATTGGTTCAACCTTATTCTTTTCTTTATCTTTAGCTTCAATAAAGAAGTAGGGGACTTTACTTTTTATGTACCCTCGAATAAGTTTATCTACCCATTCAGGTCTTGTAGGCATGTATAAGCTTTTAGCAAAATCGATTATGTAATTATTTTCAGCAGTCAACCATCTCACAACTCGTAAATCAATATTATTACTGTTAAAGACTTTTGTTATGTTATTACTAACTTCTCCGATATTCGCTTTAAAAGCTAACAATAGACTGTCATATATCTTTGTATTAGTAATTGTCTCTGCTTTTGCTGAACCCATTTCATAGTACAGAGGAACAATACCTTCCATATTCCTTTCTGCGATTTCCGTAAACAAATCACTTTGTATGACTAGTGCTTTATCCCCATCGTTGTCAAATTGAAGTATGCGAGAGATTGGATCAAAAATACTCGTATAGATACCTTTTGTAATAAACCATTTTTTTCTTTCTTCATTAAACTTATTTTCTCTAATACAATGCTCCTTATATAAATGAGGACTACGTAGAATATCTAATTTCCCTTCATTATATATACCACAATAAACTTCACCGTTTCCGAGTAACCCTGTTGGACTTTCTTTACCTAAAAATAGCCGTTCACAGAATGCATATAAGTCTGGAATAAGATAAATATACTTCCCGTTAATTCTCAATTTAGCAGCTCTCGCATCGTTAACCATTGATTTCTTTTTGTCTTTTATGATTTTCTTAGAGTGTTCATCATTCAGTAGTTCAGGATAGATATATAGTGCTTCTTGATAATAATTTTTCCTTTTGTTTGTTTCTGTAGCACCTAGAATCCTTAACATAGTTTCTTTATCAGATCCTATTTTTAAAATATCGTCCACAGTAGGTTGAGCTAAAACCTTCAATTCTTTTGTGGAAATGTCAGTGAGAGTTTGCATCATCTGGTAGTTCAGAGTTGCATTTTCTCCGATATCCTCTTCATTTAACTTTACAGCTTGACATTTATTTTCTTTGAATCTTGTTTTATAATCGTTCCAATCCTCATAATATTTCTTCATTTTGAATTGGGAAGCTGTAAATATTACTTGAATATTGTCTTCAATAATATCCCATTCTTTGCCGTAGATATCTGTAACTTTAGTGTTACCGTATTCCTTTGCAAAATCATCAAAAGCAAATGGAACTAACAATCCTTTTACGTAAGGCAACCTAACCATGAACGATTTCTTCGACTTTTTAGGCAATATAATTCCGCAACCATCTGTATGTTCAATAGGGACACTCATTTCTTGTCTAGTAATCTCGTATGTATCACGATTGATATAATCAAACATTGAAGTTACTTTCGTTTCTAAATCTGGAACAACGATTGTTCTATCAATGTCAAAGTTATCCCATCTTTTTGAAGCTGAAGCTGTCAATGCTTTATAAGCCAATAGCTTGTTGACATTACATCCACCTTTTTCGTTGATTTCATCAATACTTAAGCCACAAGTTAAAGCACCTTCATGTTTATTCCATAATGCTTCTTTGATGAATACTGCTTTTTTAGTACGAATTTGTCCTGCACTAGAAGAGAAGTAGATGTATTTTTCACCTTCATATATGAATCCATCTTCTATAATCTCTTTTAACACTTGGTAATAATAAGCTCTGACAACAAAGAGACTCGTTGAAACTTGATCTGTTTTCATTCCTATGGTTCTTGTTAATGCAGAATCAAACATTCCAATCTTTTTATTATCCTTTAAGGTGTCCTGTCTTAGAGTTCGTATGCCTTTGTGATTAAAAAGAAGATGTTTTAATTCTGTTTTATATCTATTTAGAAACTCATTTAATTTTCGATTTCCTTTGTTTAATTTCTTCTTCTTTTCAATTAAGATGTCTTTTTCGGATTCACTTGTTTGATTATCAGTCATCGATGTATCAATTTTACGTAATTTTTCTTTAATTGATTTTTTAAGTATATGTAACTTTGAAATCTTATTATGTAGAATCATTTCTTCATCGGTGTAGAAGCTCTCTGTGCCGATACTAAATATGTACACTTGTTTATCTAATCCTTTAGCCAATAACAAAACACCACCTATATGTGTAATTTTACTTACTAAGCCTATCGGCACTTTACACCAATAGGCTCATTATATGTATTACTCGCCACGATATTCTTTGTACATTTCTTTCAATAGTTGCTTATATGTATTTCTACTGAATTTCCCATTCCATTTATAATCTTCATATACTCTCATTTCTTCATCGGTTTCAAGGTTGTTACCGATTTTCCACTCTAAATAAGCGATCACCTCGCTCGGAATAAATTTATTACGCTCCATCTTTCTCACCTCCATTCTAAGTTGTTATTAAACTCTTAATATGTAATTTTATTAAATTGCTCATTGAAGAGAAGGGGTGCTCCTCTTGTTACATTCATTATAGTATATAAATAAAATTATGTAAATAGATGATTGAGAAATATTTCAAATTAAAAAATAATAATTTTTATTATAATAATGGAATCAAGACAAGTTATACCTGCATAATATTTATCAAGACTTACAAATCACTTACAAACAACAAACAAAAACCTCACAACTCACTTATAAGTATCTTGTAAGTCACTTACAAACATCTAGGAGGCTACTTACAAATGGATTACTTCACGTTTATAACCAACCGTTTAACTCATGAGGACTTGTCTATGTTAAATGTACTTTATTCAGAGGATTCAACAAATGTATTAAAAGCATTAAATAAGAAGCAATTACTCGAACAGACACAAATCAGTGACTTCACTTTTAAACGCTCACTATTAAGACTTGAAGCAATGGGAATGATTGAAATTGCCAATGGTAAAAAACATCATCAATACTTCATTACTCATTTTGGCAAATTAGCCATCGAGAAAATTACAGAAGAGGTGAGTGTATAATGTTTGCTTGTATTGGAATTGGTCAGGGTGGAAGTATGATTTGTGATAAGTTTGCTGAATATGGAATACCTACAGCTATCATCAACTACTCTCAATCCGATTTATCAGCATGTGTACACGTAGAAAATAAATTATTATTACAAGGAAGCGAAGGAGTAGGCAGAGATAGAAGTTTAGCAGCAGAGCAAATGTCTAATAATTATGAAACTGCTATTTCCTTCATTAAAGAACACTTCTCACAACCTTCCACAGAATTAATATTCATCATATTTTCAACAGGAGGGGGAACAGGATCAGGAATCACACCAATAATTAGCGAATTACTAATGAACGAAATGGATAAAACACTCGTTCTTTGCCCAATCATCCCTGATACAACAGAATCCATCAACTCACAACTAAACTCATTAAATACACTTGCTGAAATTTCTAATTTAGAGTGTGCTATAGCTCCAATAGACAATCAGAATGTATTTACTCTAGGTATAGGTAAGAATCAACTGTACAACGCTGTAAACTCCAAATTTGTACACTCTATCATATCTCTAATTGAATACACAGAACGTAACACTGCATTTGGTAACATTGACAGAAACGATATCCTCCGTTTATTTGAAACCAAAGGATTCCTTAATATATCCCACATCGATATTTCAAATTTATCAAATGGAGTTTCATTAGAACCTTCCTATATAAATAAGGCAATTCAAGAATCATGGAGTAATAACATTTTCACTTCACCATGTTTTGATCAAGTTATACGAACAGGCTTAATATTTGATGGTCAAGAGTCTTTAATGAGTCTCATTCAACCTAAAGAAATATTCTCATCATTCACTACTCAACCACTTGATGTATTTGAAGGGTGGTATACAGGAGAGAAGGGGAAAGTGTTCACAATTTTAACGGGAATGAAGTTTAATCCAACTAGACTACAACAAATAAAAGACATCGTAGAAAGTCAATCTCAATCTATTCAAAATGTACTATCTGCTGACGTAAGTATTCCGGTCTCAACGATTAGTTTTCAAACTAAATCTAAAACTCAAAAGAAGAAAAGCTTATCTGACATTCTAAATAAATACAAAAAGTAAATATATCAATATACTAAATGTTCGTTACCCACTTCATTACCGATTGCTTGTATATCTCGTTACCGAACCATGTTACCCATAGTGGGTAATTACCCAAGAGGCAAATAAGCAGATTTTGATAATATGAATTTTCGGTAATGAAACTTAATTTTTACTTTTCTATAAAAATAACAACTTAGATTTACATCTAAGAAAGGATGTTTCAAAATGTATAAAATCACCTCGAAATTTCATCAGCAGGAAGCCTTCAGATTAAAACCTCATAATGGCATCGATTTAAAAATGGAGGTTGGCGAACCTTTACGCTCAATAAAAGAGGGAGTTGTTCGTACAGCCGATTACGGCAGCACTAATGCTGGAAAAACGGTATTTGTGGAATGGGAAGATGGAAAGACTGCGATATATGGACACTTATCAGAATTCGCAGTTAAAAATGGGCAACAAGTGGAAGCAGGTGACTTGATTGGGTATGCAGGAAATACTGGTCATTCAACAGGAAGTCATTTACATTTTGGATTAAAAGAAGGGAGCGAATTTATTGATCCAACTCCCTATATAGACAGTCTTCAGCATATGAACGATGTAGGATATTTTGTACAATCAGCATCTACGAAATTCAGCTTCTTAAGTTTCTTCCAACAGCACATGAGCTTATACACTGACATGAAAATGCATTTAATTAACATTTTCTCAACGGATTACATGCCATTCATAAAGCTTTTCCAAAATGTTATACAGCTTATCTTTTTCAATATTTAATCTGTCAAAGTCAATTTTAGTTAATTTTTCAAATTCGATTTGCCAAGCAAGTCTGTCATCAGTAGCCCATCCAAAGCCTCTCATTTAGATTCACCTCTATTTTTATCAGAACTGTCAAATATTTCATCTATTAGTCGGTCAATATCTTTATCATCTCGTTTGAATGTTGTCATAATTTCCTCCAAGGTGATGTATTTAATCATATACTGTCCAAGAAGGAGTTGAGTTATACGTGGAATACACTAGTATAAATTTACTTATTAAAAAAGAAACAATGGATAAAATTGAAAAACTCACTCAACACAGAAATTTAAAAAATGATTTATTTAATAAAGGAAAAAGGTTTAACACTGTTGAGGATTTTATCATTGGCACTTTGTATCATTATTTAGATCAGATAGAGAATCAAGATTTATCTGCTGGTTTAGATGACTTAGGCAAACCGTATAGACTTAAAAATAATTTCAAGGAAATTGCAAACTCAAAGAGCCTGTCACAACAAAAGGTGTCTGAAATGACTAATATTGAACCAAGTAATATAAGCCTGATATTCAGGAATAAGAATCAGCCTTCCTTGGATTATTTTCTAAGAATTTGGATAGCGTTAGGATGCCCTCCAATATCTAGTTGTCTTTATAGGGAAATTGCAGAAAAATAAAAATAATTATTAAATTGTATCGGACAATTCACTAGGCGAATATCATGAACATATGATGTATTAGATAACAAAGGAGTGAATGAAATGGTAACAACCTTAATTGTTGGTGGAGTTGTCAAGTTAGCAGGTATTTGCGGAATTGGCGTAGGTGTTTCTGGAATGTTGAAGTTTTTCCATGAGTACGAATTAAACTTTAAAAAGAAAGGTGATAAAAATGCAAACAACGATCAAAGTGAATCTTTGCGTGAAAGAGCCTCAAGATTACATTAATTATCAACGGTCATCATTTGATGTAGGTAAAGAAATAAATTTTCCAAATTCAATGATAGAGGAGGTGATGAATCTTTCCAAAAAACAAAGAAAGAAGTACGACAAAATCATCAAGTCATTCATAGGAACAACAATAAGCTTTCTGACATTAACGTCAAAATCAATGGCATCTCAATTACAGAATACACAACCTCAACAGATAATGGAAACAGGGCTTCCAACAGATCTAATCGAACCGATTATGGAATTAATCAGGCTGGCTCTGGGAGGTTCAGTTCTTCTATCCGTAATACTTCTAATAGCAGCAGGAACACTAAGGCAGTTCAGAAAGAAAAAAGAAGCTATGGAATGGAGCACCGACATAATAAAAGGATTCATACAAATTCTAATCGCCACTCCTCTAATTTTTCTACTATATTACGTAGTAACTTCGATGTTAGGAGGATTTTCAATGTTTTTAAAACCATTCTAAACACATCTAAAAAAGTATTGATTCCAACCACTGCTATTTCTACAACATTCCTATTCGCTAAATTCACTCAGGCTAAATCATTCTTAGAAAGAGGAGATGTAAGTAATGGTTACTTTTCAGGTAAAGCGATAGCTGAAAGGGGAGGACTTACGTCCGAAATATCTAGATTCTTTGAGGAAGCGAATAAAACAATTGAGTATTTTAAAAACATAAATCAACACATATATCAGTGGTCATTAGACCTTCTTTCCTTTACTTATGAAACTCTAACAACCATCGTCCTCCAAACTCCTCTATTTTTATTCAATAACTCATTTGTAAAAAATACTTCTACTACATTTTCAATGATATCTGTAAGCATAGTTATTCTATTTACCATTTATGAAATGATTATGAAATTACTAAAAAAGAGACATACGGATTTTAAAACAATAATAAAACGTTTCCCATTAGCCGTTGCAGCCACAGGATTTGCACCATTCTTGTTCGAGAAATCATTTGAGTTAATTAATAAAATTACAAAAGGAATTACTCAAGTTGGAGGAATAACACTCAATGGTAGCTCATTTGCAAATTTCGTAACTGTTGGAGAAATAGATGTATTGATCTTGTTGCTATTCGATGTAACATTGTTATCCTTACTAATCCCTATATTTTTACAACAAGGTAAACGATGGTGGGAATTATTTTGCTTATCAGCTATAAGTCCTCTCGCATTGTCAGCTTGGGTTTTTGACAGACATTCTCATTTATTCCATCAGTGGTGGAATCATATAAAAAGATTATCAATGGTTCAATTAGTTTATGGTACATTCATAGTCCTATTAGGAGTATTCATATATGGAACAAGATTCATTTCACCAGAAATGTTTTTCGTTAAGCTGTTGGTGACAATAGGAGCACTAACTTCACTTAGTAACCCTCCACAAATAGTTAAAGCGTACAGTAGAGGTGATGGGGATATATTCAGTATGTATGATTCATATAAAAATACTGCACTAGGAATTTACAAAACAGTTACATTTAAGAATTTCAGACCGACTCAATTTATAAAGAATAAGCAACAAGAAAAGTTAGCGAAAATTACTAAACTGAGAAAGCAACACAACAGGCGATTTGTTGACGACTTACTAAAATAGGGAGGTAATTCATATGAAACTAGAAAAAAGAAGTTATAGGTATATTAAATATAAAATGAATCAATTCCAACAAGATGTAATGGATAGCTTTCTTGACTCTAATCATGCTTCAGAAGGGGTATTTGGTTTTGAAATAGCTAATACTCCCTCTAAAAAAGAAATCCTCGCATTTTCACCAAGCTTTTTAAGGATCGATTTACCTATCTCATCACTAGATACTCCTATACTTTACTACGAAAATCAATCCAAATGTTATGAGTTAACTATGGAATATCCAACATTTCTTCCTTTATATAATGAGCCAATTGACTTGATAAATAAAATAATGAATGTTGATGTTTTAGACGGAGTGTTGTTTAATCAGATTTTAATATCAAAGTATAAAGGGAGGTGGAGAGAAAATTTAGTTGATATGTATGACGACTACCTCAAAGGCAATGATTATCCTTCTTCTGTAGCGGTAATTAGAAATATTCAAACTGGCTTAATTAAGCTTTTCAATAAGATAGGAAATTTTGAAATTAGTCATTCGTACAGCACTGATGTAGAAGAAAAAATATTGGAACCAAATTATAGGATGGAAATGAGATTTTTAATTAATAGTAAAAACAGTGAAGAAATTGTTCAAAATGTTAATGATTTACTCAAAAAATTAGACTTTTTCAACAAAATTACTGTAAAAACTGTAGAAAATAATGACCAATTTATTGAAGATATTCGTCAGAAAAACTTTTCTTCAACATCTAAAAACATCTATTACTCTAGAAGTGAGGTAATGAATATTCTAAGCGACTCGGAAACGTCTAATCAACCCATTGCTCTGATAGAAAACAAGACAGATAAATCATTAGTCAATACCTCTTGTGTAAATTTCATCGAACTATTACCACGAGGGAAAGAGCGAAACCAAGTAATTGATAAATCCATTACTAAATTACTCGAATCAGCCTTTAGCCGATTAAATATTACCAAAAGCAAATTAAAGATACAGAGCATTGAACAGGGGGCTACCCTACAAAAGGCAACCGTCACTATTCCTAAAGATACAACCTACTCACATGTTGAAAAGAATCTCAAAAACATTCAAGCTACCATTGGCAACGAAGCTGTAAGTATGGAAATAGGCGATAAACCAGAAACAATTAACTTTTATTTACCTTGTGAGAATAGAGAAGTTGTATACTTGAGATCCTTAATGGAAACTGAACAGTGGAAGGAATTTACAAAGGAAGCTATTTTACCTTTTGTTGTTGGTGAGGATTCTATTGGAAACCCATTATTCGCTGACTTACAAAAGCTCATTCACATTTTAATAGCAGGAGCAACAGGAAGTGGGAAATCCGTATTTCTAAACAGTATAATATTCTCTTTATTGTTAAGTAAGACACCTGATGAATTGCAATTGTATTTAATTGATCCTAAGCAAGTTGAATTAGGGATATATAAGGATGTTCCTCATGTCAAAAAGGTCATTACTGACATGGATAAGGCTTATCAAATTCTAAATTCATTGATAGTGGAAATGGAAAACAGATACAACACTTTCTCAAATGCAGGTGTACGTAATATTGAATCATATAATCAAAAATCAAATCACCCCCTCCCATACATCATAACTATCATTGACGAATTAGCTGACTTAATGGATACGCACAAGAAAACAGAGGAGCTAATTAAAAGGTTAGGTCAAAAAGCTAGAGCAGCAGGAATCCATTTAATTGTAGCTACTCAAAGACCAAGTGTAAAAGTTATCACAGGGGATATTAAAGCTAATCTACCTTCATCATTTTGTTTGAGATTAAAGTCTCAGCATGATTATAAAACAGTATTCGGAAAAGGAATTCCATTCAACCTGCTTGGAAATGGCGATGCAGTTGCTTCTATAGAAGGAAATCAAAAAGAGTTCGAACGTTTCCAATCTCCAGTTGTTTCACTAGATGATGACGAGGTTGTTGATATTTTAGATGAATTATCAAATCAAATAGGAGAATGCGATACAAAAGAATTAGAAATCATTGATCCAGAAAGCAATCTAGATAAATTAAAAAGACTCATCGCTACAACAGGAGAAAAAAGAGTGGCTGCATTACGCAAGGAAATGGGAATAAGGATTAATGATGTATCTGAACTAATGCAACAATTAACAGAAGAAGGATGGTTAGAAAAACAGGGGAGAAGTTATAATATCATAGCCACAGAAGAAGAACTAAACAAATGGAGAGAGTCATAGGAGGTGTTCGTTAGCCTCCTGTTTACTGTTTTAAGAGTTTCTGAGAATGTTACACAAACGTTAAAATAATCCATGACCAATTACATTCGTACAACTTAAAGTGTCTCTAACACTCTTGTACATAAATTAAAGTTTAATAAATAAAATTATGTATTGAATAAATATGATAATCGAGTTATAATCAACTTACGAAATCAACAAGAGCAATTTCTACATAGTTAAAAATAAAATTACATATCAAAAAGGAGTTAATAAGATGACTAAATTTAACGATGAACAAAAACTTGCAATCGAATTTCATACTGGAGCAGCAGGTATCGTAGCTGGAGCTGGTTCAGGTAAGTCAACAGTGCTACTTAACCGAATCAAAAACTTAGTGGAGGTACATAATGAACCGCAGAATTCCATCTTGGCTATTAGCTTTACACGAAAAACAGCAGATGAGCTAGAGAAGAAATTATCTAAAATGGGACTTGGTGATGTCAATGTAGGGACATTTCATTCTATATGCGGAAGAATTCTTGTTCAAGAAGGTATCACATTAAAACTAATTCAAGATTGGCAGGTTGCTAATTATCTCAAATCAGTTGATAAAAACGTTGATATAGATGATGTGAAAAGTTTCATCAGTTATCAAAAGAATCATAATAAAACATTCACTGATAAATTTATACCTAAAGATAGCCTATACAATGAAAATGAACTTAGAGTATTTTTCAAGAAATATGAAACTATGAAAAGTAAAGCAGGATTATGCGACTTCGATGACTACTTAACAATGTGTTTGGATATCCTTCAGAAAAATAAAGGAAAGTATACATATGAATTCATATTGGTTGACGAGCATCAGGATAGTTGCCTCGTGCAGAACATGATCTTACAAGAACTCTGTCAGTCAGGTAACATGTTCTGTTTATATGACCCAAGACAGGCAATCTACTCATGGAGAGCAGGTAATATTGAATACTGTATAAATTTCGATAAGTATTGGGAAAATCCAACTATCATTAACTTATATAAGAATTATCGTTCCGCTAAGAATATTGTGAATAATGCAAACAAATTCATTAAGCCTTACTTTAAGAATTATGAGCACTATGTGGATTCAGAAGCACATAATCAATCTGATGGTGAGATTACTATCCGTACATATGGAACCAGAGAAATTGAAGGAGTGGAAGTTGTAGATAAGATCGAGGAATTAATTGAACAAGGTGAAAAGTTAAGCGAGATTGCTGTATTATATAGAATGAACTTACATAGCAGCTTTGTTGAAAATGAGTTAAAAAGACGTGGAATTGACTATGAAATTACGAATGATTCAGGTTTCTTTAAGTTAAAAGAAGTGGAAGCCATTCTTTCTTATTTGAGATTATTACATAATCCACACGATGATCAAGCATTTGAAACAGTGTTTAGATCAAGAAATTATCCGTTGAAGTATTTAAAGAATGACATGTTAGATAAAGCTAAACATTATTCAGGTTTACATGATATATCTACATATGAAGCTTTTGTAACTATGGAAGTGTCTGAAGCAAAGCATAAAAGAAGCATCAGAGAATTTGAGAATTCAATAAACAAACTAAGACTTCAGGTAGATAGAGAAGCGAGTGTAATTACATTGATTAGTAATATTGTGAAAAGTTTCAATATTGATAGTGGGATTAGAGAGAATTATAGCAACAACGATGAAATTAATGATCGATTGAATAGTATTGACGTATTGAAAAGTTTTGTTAAAGGGAACAATTTAGAGCAGTTTATTACATACGTATATAGTAACAATACGAAAAAGAAATCTAAGAAGAATAGTGTTAAGTTAATGTCCATTCATTCATCCAAAGGGCTTGAGTGGAATAATTGTTTCCTAATTGGAATTGAGGATGGTAAATTTCCTCATGAAAAGTCAGGATTAGATGAGGAGGCTAGGTTGCTATATGTTGGAATAACTCGCAGCAAAGAAAACCTTTATATTTCACAGATTGGATTAGGGGAAAGTGGTAGAGGTAATCAATTTATCTTAGAGTATTTTGGTGATATTAAGTAAAATTACATAAATACATATTATTAACTAAGGTGGCTTATATAGCTGCCTTTTTATTTTGGATGAAAATATAGCCCCCTCTATGGTCAAATGTGAGTGTCGTATTCTTAAAATAGGGATATATGAGATATAAGGGTTCGATAAGTTGGTTATCGTATAAGCATGATTATAGTGTGAAAATGTAGTATTTATCAGGGTTTTTGTGATATGTGGAGATTAGTTGACTATAGGAGTCGGATGAAGCGTTGGTGTATATAGGTTTGTGGATGATTTGAGGGTGTGATATGGGTGATTTAGGTGAAAATGAGGGTAGAGTGAGGAGTGGGAAGTGTAGGTAATATAAGGGTTTCTATCGTGAGTTTCGACAGACATTTCGATAGATGATAAGGGGAAAATGTAGGTTTAATTCTTAGTATCGAGATTGGAAAAATAGGTATGGTGTGTGGATAGATGTGTTAGGCGTTCTAACTGATAACCATTCCCAATTATAAATGTAAAATAGCCCCCGTATACCCTTATGAGTTGCGGATATAATATCCATTATCATGCGTACTGACTACTATTCCTAAACAGTCACCAATATCAAGCTGATCTACACTAATATTCCCAACTAACCCAATACAACTTAAAAAAATTATACATCTCACCTCAAAAATTTAAACGTATTCTATATCATACCTAACTAGTCGGTTATAACATAACCTTGACGCTTGAAGTATTCTATAAGAAAATATTATCACTGTGCATAAGTTTTAATTATTATATACTGTACATCATACACTAGTGTAGATACTATAACTATCACATGTAGTTTTCAATACTACTTATACTATACGTCATACACTATCCACAATAAAAATAATCAAATAAACTTAATAAAAATATATAATTTTACTTCTATTTTCCATCAATCTATAGTATAATAAGAGTATAGAAAACGGAAACAAAATAAATTAATTAAAGGGGTTAAATAATATGACAACTATCCAATTAGTACCACAAAAGAAAGCATTCTTTCAAGACATGAACAATATCACATTCTCATATGGAGAAGGGTATAAAGCTTTTGATATCTATAATGTAGATAATTATAACTCTGATATCGTTTATGTAGAACTATTTTTAAATGTAGCTTATGCATCTAATCAAACTGTACATATTCACTTTAATTATAAGACACTTGAGCTAGTAAAAATTAAATTGGTTGGAACCGGATCACGCAGAAATCAAGAAACAAAGAAACAACATGCAGAAGCTTTCTTTAATAAAGTTATTATTCCAACTATTATTGAACGTTACCACGAGAAAGCAATTGTTATGAACTATGATTACAATAAACAAGTAAATGAAGTAGCTGCTTCAATTGAAGTAAATGAAGTTACATCTAATAAACAAGAAGAAACAACTTCTTACAATGTAGGCAATAGAGCCTTTAACACTCACAAAGAAGCAGTAACATATTGCGATAGTGTAGACTATGAATACAACATGATAGAGGAAAGTAAACAAACCGAACCTACTCACAACATGAATACAGTTACAATCAATCCATTATCCGATTCATTCAATACTCACATGATGGAAGCTTATTCAAAAGGTTATACTGTGGTATGTGCTCAGCGTCCTTTAAACGGCTTACAAACATGGCAAGGTAATTCACTAGGAAATGGTATCTACTTTGCGTATGGTAACATGTCAGACTATGCTAAAGGCTGGGAGTTCCTAGACGCTTCTATTGTAACTATACAAACTAATGAAGATATTATTAAGCTAATAACTAACATGTGTATAGAGGAAGGGACAACAATAGAGGAAGTCTTACAAGATAGCACAATGAAAGAGATAGCGGAATCACTTGAATTAAATTATATAAATCAATCTGATAACGTGTTACCTGAAACATTAAAAATTATAGAAGCTCATAACACTGGGCTTCTTTCCAACAATGATATGAATGAATCAATTAAACAATCTGAAGTAGTAACAACAATTGAATATGATGAGAATGAAACATATCACCTATATAAGAATACATTCAGCACATACAAAGAAGCCTATAATTACTCTCTAAAGTATAATATACCTGACACTATGATAATAAGCTCTAATCATCCAACAATGACAAACGAACGTTTACAAGAACTAGAAAAGGAATATGTATTTTCTAAACATAAGATGTCATACGATAACATGAAAGAATATTTTAATTATATATCTGTTTTACCTGTCTCACTTGATCAAGAAGAAAGATATTACAAATTGCGTGATTGGATTAATAGATACGAATACAAAGAACACACAAAGAAAGAACGAGAAGAAAAGCAGCACAAAGAAAATATTGACACTGCTAAGCGTTTATCATTCATGGTATCAAAAGGATTAATAATCAAACACGCTACAAAGAATTATGGCTTTACTGAATATTATTTCAATGGTTCAAAGGTTTGGAGCTGGTATAGTGGTATCTCTACAATCAAATACAATGAAGCTATTCACAACATATTCAATCAATACTTTTCACAATATGAAAACGAGTACCAAACAAACTACACACTATACGAATATGAACTATCACAACCATACAATATAGACATGAATCTAAACGAGCTAGAAGGCTGTATATACATTGATAATAAAAGTAGTATCAATGGTACTGTAGTAACAAATAGAAAGCTCACAAGCCAAGAATTAAACGAATATAAGCTAATAACTAATAAAGCAGTATCAGCGTAAACATAATAAATTAATAGGATAATCAAAACGGTTATCCTTTTTTCTTCTACCTAAATAAACTTACATAATCACCTTAAACTATATACAATCCTACCATAATATGTTATTATTAAGAGTGGATAGTTATATCTATTCGGACTATCGCAACTAAAATTATATAGGAGGTTATACGTAAATGGACATTGATCAATTAGAAGTGGGACTCATAGTAAAGAACTACAAAGAATTATGCAAGCTGTTAGGTGAGGAACCAAAGAAAGCTAATAGCAAGAAGGCACAACTTAAAGAATGGAATAGGTACTTTGCTCATGAGAATCAAGGTCATAAGTTTATTATTACTGATATATACGATATCCCAAAGGATAAAGTTGACTTGCGTACTAACAATAGAGCAGCGTATATAGAATACATAGAAGACTTACTTATCAGCATCTTAGTTAATAAAAAGAAATTATTTCTTTCTCGAAACGGAATACTAAGACTATTGAAAATGATTAATGACAACTATACATATGTTAAATATAATCCATACAAAGAGATACAGGAACTAATTGACGTTGATAAAGATGAGATAAGGGACTTCTACAATACTACAGATGATTTGTTAAAAAGGAATATAGAAACTGCATTGGATGGATTAAGAAAGAAACGTCTTATATCTTGGAATAAGATTACAACAGTATGCTTTATCAATACAACTATAGATAAGAATGATTCAAATATGATAAGGGTAACTAAGCATGAAGAGATAACCGAAGAAGGGGATATTATAGTCTCATACGATACAGCACAGCCATTAATAAGAGAGATACATAGAAAGGCTACTGAAGAAGAAACTAGACTTATAGACAGTGTAGAAAGGTTATTGCTGGATCAATACAAATACACTGACATATCAGACATATATAAGAATAGAACGGCTGAAAAGTTTTACAAGCAAGCTAATAGCATATTATTAGATAAAGCTAACATTGACTATTATTATAGTTCATATGAGATTATCTGCAATGATGAATACATATTAAAGAAGTATAATGACCCAAACTATTTAAGATTAAGTAATGATAAAACAAAACTTAATATTGATATGATAAATACAGGTATCATTAACAGAATAGAAGACAATGCAAACAAAAGACATATGAAAGCAATTGAATCATATGTACTTAAGAATGATACAAGGAAGCTAACTAAATTAAGGTCAAATGAAGCCTATCTCACTAATACAAATAAACTTACAGAAACTTTAATTGATATCAATTCAAAGAGTCTTAAACCTGAAGAATAATATCTTATAATAAGTTAAATTATAAAAAAGTAACAACTTATCCAATATAATTATATAGTCTTATTATGGGGCAACATGTTACTTTTTTATTTCTCTATATATGGGATTGATGGACAAAAAATAAAATTACATAAAAGGAGTATGTTGCTAATGGAAAAATTAATGGACAATGAATTTAAAAATGTAGTGTGTATTTATAAAATCATGAATAATAAAACTGGTAGAGTGTACATAGGTAGTACAACTAACCTAAAGCATAGGATTAACTCTCATTATACCCATTTAGCAAACAATAAACATTATAATACAGACTTACAAAAAGATTGGAATATATATGAAAGTAAAAGTTTTTCTTTTAAAATTCTTGAGTTAATTAACAATAGAGATAATTTACCTAAAGCCGAAAAGAAATACATAGATGAATATAAAAATATAAATGGAGTATATAATAAAAGTGATCCAACAGAAGAAAATATCCATATACGATATAAGCCTAAATTAAAATTATCTGAAAAATATCCTGTTAAAGAAGGGACTATTTTTATACATACACAAACTTATATATTTAATTATATAAATGAAAAATTTAAAAACTTAATCGAGTCAATGAAAGATCACGCTGCTACAAGAATATATTACTGTAAAAATGATGTTGATCAATGGATTATAAGTAACATAGATGATAATGACATAAAAAATGATACGAGAATTCTAAAGGTGCTTCATAAATGGTATAATAAAAACGGCTTTGCTGTTACAACTTCTCAACTATATAAAAGAGAGTTAAGAACTATCTTCGGAATTACAATAGCAGAAGACATAGAAATACTTTTAACAACCAAGTCATACGATAAACTATACCTTGAAAGGAAAAAGAGATACAAAAAAGGTAAATGAATTTACATATACATTAAAACCATTCTATCCTGTTATAGAGTGGTTTCTTTCTTTGTCTCCTTATATATTTCAAAAGTGACAACAAAAGATCAAAACATTAAAACCTTTGTCAGTCACGAGAAGACCGCTCGTTCCTGAGATTAAAACTTTTTAATAAATAAACTTACATATTTAAATAAAATAGTTGTATTTTTCCTCATTGTATCATATAATAAGTATATAGAAACCAAACAAATAATAAATAAAATTATATCAAATGGAGGTTTTACATTATGAAAAAATATACTATGACTTACAAAGGTGAAGCTTATTGTTCATTCGAGCGTGAAACGGATCAAGCAGCTATTGAATTAACAAAATTAACTATTGAAGAAGATGGACTTAACCAAGAAGAAGTTATTCTTTACCTTTTCAACTCTGATGAAATCATTGATCTTGACACTCAAGAAGAAGAGTCTTCTACTGTTGAACCATCATTAACTATCCACATGGAAAAAGCAGTAACTCTTATGAAAGATATTTCTAACAATAAAACAGCAATTTGGACTGTTAAGTATAAAGAGTTAGAAAATGAACTATTAAATGAAAATGAAATTGTAGTTCAATATTGCTTTGGTCAATTAAAGAAGCGAGTAAACTTATTAGCTAAGTTAGGTTATAAACTTAAGAATACAATTTGGTTCAATGATGAAGCTCCTTATTCTAAAATAAAAGAGGTCTGGACTAGATAAGTCTAGGCTTCAATATAGAAAGGGGGATCATAATGTATAGTAAAATTAATCAATGGAATAAACTTGCGAATGATTTTCGTGATTTAAAAGAAGATGAAGAATTAACAATATTATTAGGCGATAGAAGGTATATAGTTAGAGTATTAACCAATGAAGAATCAAATAGTGAAAATGAAATATTAAAAGAAAAGATAGGACAATTAAAAAGTGCTTATAAAGATAAGGTTAATGATATTAAAGCATATGAAGAAGTATTTAATGAAATTGGAAAAGTAGTTTGCACAGTAAAGAACGATAAAGAAGCTATATATTCAATAGCTAAAATATTAGATAGTTTAAAGTTGTCGGATTAAAAGGTGTTACACATGAATAATATTTGGTGTAAATTATTTCATCGTAAATATTGGTTTAGTAATGACTTTGGGACTTGGTGGACTAACTGGGACATTCATAATGGGAAGTTTGAAATAAAATGTATTAAATGTGGGAAAATACATAAAGGTCAACATAAACATTAAAACAAATTAACTTATTAGAGTAGGCTTTATACTTACTCTTTTTAACTAAATTAAATTAAGTATTTATCAAATAAAACTTTACTTTTAATCCTTTTCCATGGTATACTAGGTATAAGAAATCAAGGAAATAAAAAATAAAATTATACGGAGGTTTTCGGTATGACTAACTTAATTTACACTGTGGAAGTAAAGGATTGGAACAATGATGATACATACCCAACTTTATATGAGGGATCAAGCCTTATTATCGCTATGATGCATTTTAAAGAAGCTCACCTTAATAATGAAGATGTTGTATTATTCATTACAGACCAAGAAGGAAACGAACTTGACGTTATTACTAACTATAATAATGAAAATAATAATGTTATTCATTGTAATGACTTCTTTGTTCCAACTGACAAAGAACTAAAGAAAGAACATAATGAAGTTGTTAAACAAAAAGAAGTATACGTTAATCTATACCAAGAAGAATTAACTAAAAATGAAACAATCAAAAAGGATAACGAGCGTCTATATAATCAAGTAAGAAAACAAAGTCAAGAAATCAATAAATTAAATAATACAATTAAGTCATTAAAGGTTGTAAACGAGAATGACACAACAAAACAACAAACTAATAACAATCTATTCTGGTATGCTTACCGTTTACGTGGTTTCTCTCCATTCTGTCAACCTAAAGGACATATTAAAGTAGATCAAACTATAGGAAGATATGGTATAATTGCATACGCTAGACCGCTAACAGATAACGAACTAGAAGAGTATGACCTTGTACCATATAATGAAGCGGTAACGGCTTAAAAATCTTATAAGGAGTAGATAGAAAATACTATTTACTCCTTTACTAAATAAAATTAAATCTAATCCAAAAGGGGATAACCAAAATGAAAAAACTTATCCAATTAATCATTATCGCTTCAATCCTATTCTCTCTATCTGCATGTAACACTAAACAGTCGGAAACAGCTCACAAGGTAACAGCAGTCCAATCAAACGAATTAACACAAGAATACACAGTGACAAAGGTTATCGACAATGTAGAAGGTAATGACGAATACTTTGGAGTATCTGAAGAATCAGACAACAATATTTACTTTACATCAGATTACATACAATCCACTGGACAATTACATGAAGGAGACACAATAGAAGCATTCTTTGAAGATATCACTATTGACGATTCGCTACTATACGTAAAGAAAACTAATAAACCAGCTAACATTGTAACGGAATCATTCAAAGTAACATCAATTGAAGGCAATCAATACATTGCAACTAGTACCACTCATTCAGCAGATAAACCACAATTAATCTTTACTATGGACGATATAGAAGGTAATAAGCGTATCAATGTAAATGATCATGTAACTGGTTACTATATAGAAGCAGGTAAGGAAGATATATTTTATAAAGTTAAACGGGAATGACTAACAAACCTTAAGGAGTAGATATATAAAAATATTTGCTCCTTTTTAATAAATAAAATTAAGTAATTAGTAATAAAAGATTGAAATTTATCATAGACTATAGTATAATAAACTTAAGTTAAAGGAATCGAAAAAATAATAAATCCTAAACAGGATCAAAGGAGCCGATTAATTATGAAAACTCAAAACGTTATTAATATGATTAACTCTAACCCACGTCACGCAAAGAAAGCACTTGAAACAGTTTACCATTCTAAAACGTTCGTAGCAGTTGACGTAGCTTCTGAATGTATTGACGGGTTCTACAAAACTAAACGTGGAGCAGAAGGTTATATTAAACGTCAACAATCAGTATCATATTATGACGAAATGACTTTCAAAATGGTTACTTGCGGTTCTAGTTTGGAAGTATTCGAAATTCCTGCATCTGAAATTGTTGATCCAGCTACAAACGTTAAAATTTGGTATAAACATATCAAATCATTATTTTCTCGTAATTGGTTAGTAGGAGATGCACTATCAGCAGCTAAACATTATGGAGTATCTGAAGAAGTTCTTACATACGTTGAAAAAGCAGTCAATGAAGCACTAACAGAAGGAAGCTTTACAAACATTGAAAAATATGAAGAAAAAGAAATTGAAGCTATTCAAGAAGTAAATGAAATTACAACTACAGAAGAAGCACCAGAACAAATTGAAACTGTAATAATGGAAGAAAATGCAAACCAAGGAACAAGTGGAGCTGTATATACAACTGGTACAGGATCAAAAGGAAATGGGATTGAAATAACGTTCACTGAAAAGCCTTCAGAAGAAGTTAGGAACGCAATGAAAGCAATTGGGTATAGATGGGGAGGAAAGAAACGTCCTTCTATCTGGTGGGCTATTATGGATGAAAATACAATCTCACTTGCTAAACAATTAGTAGGTGAAACAGTTCTAGAATCTAAAATAGAATCAGATTATTTAGACCAGCTCACACCAGCGCAAAAGGAAACATTATCTACACGTTTACAAAAGGAACATGTGAAGCCTTTACGCTTATATAAAGCCAGTAAAGGGAATAGCATCTTATTGGAATGTGTCAATGCTAACCTAGAAACAAATGAATCTTTCTACTTCCTTATTACTGATAGTGGTATAGAACATGGTAAAGGATATAATTTTGAGTATTTAAACGAATATACATTAATTTATAATTATGACAATAAAGTAGCGAAGGAGCAGGAAGAAAAACCTTCTTTCTCCTATCCTGAAATTAATATAGATGATGTAACGGACGAAAAATATAATATTAATCAACAATTACAAGACAGGGAACACGATTCAGCATGGATATTCAGAAAAGAGAAGAAAGATCACAACAAAGAATTACAGGAATACTTTACAGAGTGTAATAACAAGGTATTAGAGGCTATTGGAACTACTAACAACGAATATTATATCTATAAGCTCAAAGAGGCTTTACAACGTCATAAAAAGAATTATCACGCTCAATACGTAAAATATTTAAATCATCGTGCCTCAAACCCTTCATGGGTGATAACTGGAAGAGGAAATATGAACGTTTCTAGATACAATAATAAAATGGATCAACAAAGTAGAATCATGATGGAGCTTGCAACCATGCCGGAAGAATTCAACAAACTAATTAATAAGTATGAAAATAAAATATACAAGGATAAGCAAACTGAACTAAACGAACAATTGCAAAATGAATTAAACCAACCTTTACCGGATTTAAAATTTAAAACAATCAATAAAGAGGTTGATATATACGGAAGTGGTAGATTATTTAACGTTCGTTTTTATGAGTGTGAAGGTTATCTGATTTCAAAAATTGCTGGTGCATTCCGAGTATATAACAGTAAAGGAAAAGAACTATGGTCTGCTAAGTCTAAAGGTAAATTATCCGATGCAAAAGCCTATGTTAGTTTATTGATCAAGAAGGATAGAGATCAATCCCAAAAAGCAGTATAAAAGCCATAAGGAGTAAGTAAGGACGCTTATTTGCTCCTTAATAACTAAAATTAAGTGTTATAAATTATAAGGGGTTGCATATAATAATGTTAAGTAGACAAGAATTAGCAACCGTGATCAAACAATTAGAATATGAAGTAGTAAACACCGGAGAGTATCACAACATCATCAATAACCATTTAATCGACAATGTAACTATCAACGAATTAACCGCAGTAGAAGCAATATGGCTTTACAATCATCTATCCAAACTACCAACAAAATAAATTTAACTAAAATGGAAAATATTTCTTGACTATGTACAAAGCAAATTATATACTTTACTTAACAAAACAAATTAATTTAATTGGAGGCGTTTAAAATGAAATTAAATAGCGAATCAATTAACGAGTATATTGTACACTTACAAAACCATGCATTAGTATTAAATGGATATAAAGGTAAAGTAAAAGAAATCCCATTAGATGTATATGCAAGTTTATTAGATAGTCATATTGAATTAGCTAATAAATATAGAGATGAAGCAGACAAAAATAATACAATTTCAAATAAAGTTAAAGAATTAATGATTGTATGCTAACCAGTCTTAAATATGAGGCTGGCTCTTTTTTGTTTATGGACTTGCTTAATTGTATTATTTGATCCTGAATAAAACACACTGACCAACAAAAACGAACCCATACAAGGCGAATACAGACGTTTTAAAAGTAAATGAATACAAATACATTAATAGTTATCAAGCGTGTTAGAAGGCTATTTTAGACGTTTTATGATAACATGAATAAATTTATAGAATTAATCATAAAAATCATTTACATTTATAATTTTATTTGGTAAACTGTACTTAAGTTAAATAAATAATTTTTTGGAGGTTCTACACATGGAACAATTAGCGAATCATGTTATGAGTGAGGCTCTTAATTCATATTTTGCAGTCAATAGAAAGATTGCATTTTTAGAAAGCGAACTTAAATCAGCTAATGAGGATCAAAAGAATTACATTTCTTATTGGTTAGATACATACAGTGAAGCTCAATTAAATTTAATAGAGGATTTCATGGCGTGGGACTATGAAAACTATGTTGATTTCATTGAATCTAACGGTCATTTATTTGATGAAGTTAAGGAAGGCGAATTTGATTTTCATATAGAAAATTTAGCTTCATTTCAATCATTCGAACTTGGAATGACTGTTAAAGAAAACAAATCAAATAAAGTTTATGAGGTTGTAAATAAATATAAGGAATATGATTTCATAGACGATGTTGAATATAACGTTATAGTCCTTAAAGGTGAAAATAACAAGAAAACTGGAATTGCTGAAAATATTGTTTTACGTGACTTTACAATAATGAACTAATAACGAGCACTGTAAAAGGTGCTTTTTTATTTTTATATAACAGTGATGTTTTAAGTAAATTTATAAAATTATTTGCTTTTTCATTTTTAAGCGTGTTACAATAAATTCAAGAAATTGTAAATATTACATTTAGGAGGGGTTTTATGAAAAAGTTAATGAAAATTTTTATCACGTCAGTTATTGCATTGTCATTTTGCACATTTAATTCATCAGTCACAGAAGCAGCAAAGAAGGCTAGTTACTTACAAAATACTAAAAAAGTTTATGTTTTCAATGATTTTATTGATGGAGTCAAAAGAACATATAATTTAAAATATACGAAAAAATCAAATGGGAATTACTTTTGGCAAGATAAACTTTCTTATAAAGAAATTTCATATGCTTTTAAAGAGAAAGAAACAACAAAAGGATTATACCATGACGGTTATTTAGCTTTAGCTTATCCAATTAAAAAGGGTAAAACGTGGAAAACTTGGTCAGGAACAGTTTGTAAAACTACATCAACAAATAAAACAATTAAGGTAAAAGCAGGTACTTTTAAAAATGTAATAGAAGTAACATGTGATCATGGTTCTCCATATCCCGGTTATCCAGAATACTCTAAGTTCTATTACGTGAAAAGTGTAGGGAAAATTTTAACAAAGTACACTTATACTACTAATGATTCTAAAGGTAACAAAGTAAAAGATACAGTGACTCTTTATGAATTAGTTAAACTTAAGAATAGATAATTTACAGGGGATATGTCTTTTAAGATGTATCTCCTTCTTTTTGCTTTAAATAATCCACAGAAAGCCATATAGCAGCCAAATATCACACCAAATTACACAATTAATAAAACATGTCTTTTATCGTGATTCTAAGGCATTAACTAAATAAATTTATTAAAATGAATATAAAAGTATTTGACTTTACATTAGTTAAATTATATAATAAATACAAGAGAACAAGTTAAAAAATATTTTTTAAAAAAAGGGGAAATGAGAAAATGAATAAAACAGTTAAAGAATTAGATGTATTGTTAGCTGAAGAAGAAATGGAATTAAAAACAATCGAAGAATGGGAAAAAGTTTTTGACACTTTTGTTATGGATGCCGATGGTTTCCCTATTGGAACAAACAGAAAAGAAACGCTTTTTACCGAAAAAGATTTTTTAAAAAATTGTAAGACAAGTACGATTAGATTTAGTGAAACGCTTTTAAAAGCAATGAAGTGATTATGTCGCAGTCCGAAGAGAAGGAAGGTGAAATAATGAATTTTAAGCAAAGACTAAAACAATTATTCTGCAAACATCATTATTGGAATGTCCTCTTGGGTGAAAACAACCTTACATTAAAAAGATTTATGAACTTAACAGAAGAAGTTATTATAGTTCAGCGTTGTGAAAAGTGCGGATATTGTGTATTAAAGTAATTTATATAACGGGAGGCTATACCAATGACAAAAATTATAACTGTAAAAATGAATGATGATTTTACTTGTAAGTGTGGGAATGATGTAATGGATAGTGGTTTCCATCCTTGTGATAAAAAGGGAAATGAAATTGAGCCTGCTACAACATGGGAAGGTTATTACAAATGTGCTAAGTGTGATAAAATTTATTTAGATGAAGAGTAGATTTCATATCTGCTCTTTTTCTTTTGTGTAAATGACTATAACAGCAGCCTCTTTTAAACACTAAGACATTTTCACGAATCCGCTATAACAGATCGACAGTTTGAACGCTGAGCTTTAAGCAGAGTGAAAATAATATGAATTAAATTATAAAAAGTTTTGTATAAATGTAGACAAAATATTCCATTCATGATATGATAGAGAGGTATTAAACAGAAGGGGGTAGTCTGACCTTTTGTCAGTACAGTAATAAAATTATATATAATATAGTAGATTAAAAGTTATCAGGTAGCGAGGTGAAGGAATGGAAAGATGTATTTGGTGTGAAAGTGTATATAATTTAGAAGAATCCACAGCCAGCGAAAAAGTAAAATCAGCAGTTTGTTCAGAGGAATGTGAACAAAATTTTAAAGAATGGAATAGTAAGCCATTGGAATTTGTTACTGAATAGTCTGAAGAAACTGGAGTAGATCTTAAAATATAAGGAGGTGTAATAAGTAGATGAATACATTTATCTATGAGTATGGATAACTAATATTTATATAAATACAAATTATTCAACTAACTAAAATTAAAATGTTTTAAAGGGGAATCACTGTTATGTCAAAAAACTTCTTTTTCTGTTACTCAAAATATGTATCTACTTATCTTGTGAATAAAGGTTTCAAGCCGATCACGACAGCTAGAGAAATGAAAGAAAATAAAGTTTTTACGCTTTACGAAATTACACCTGATTTACAGGCAGCATTAACTGAATACAAAAAGAACAGATAACGAAGTATTTTATTATTCAATCTATATGGTTAATTAATCAATCTACATAATCATATAATCAATCTATATAATCGGAGGAATTTAAAAATGAAATATGAGGAAATTGAAAGCTTATTAAAGTTTGATGAAAAAGAGTCTAAATTATTTATGCCTAATGAAATTTTTGAAGATTTACAAAACAATATTAAAAAAGGTGTGCATATTCCAGTAGCCTATTCTTATTATTACTTGGTTAATTGGTTATATCGTCACGCCAAATTTGCGTACAATCAAATTGATAACAGGAAGATGAAGGAGATTCTAGGCTACAATCCAGATACCAAAGGTATAGACTACATACTTAAGAAGAATGGTGCACTTGATACAATGGGATATACTGAAACAGTAAAGGATTTCCCTGTTGTTTGGGAATTATCGGAAGATGATGGATTGACTTTTACTTTACTTAGTGAAATGGATGATTATTTTAAAGAAGAAATAAAAGGGAGTATCAGTAGAAAGTATACAGTTAAATTTCCTGTTAAAGCATTTCATAGACATATTTATGATGAAGAAATGAAAGGGGATTATAATAATGGGTATGAAGATGGGACATTTTTTGAAGTTGATAACACTCATTTAATCCCTTTTGAAGTATTTATGTATTGTATGAATAACGATAAGATAGGCTGCACTGGATTCTATTTATATGCTTTCTTAAAGATGAATAATCAAATATTCAGGGGAGCTTATGATATTCCAATGAAAACATTAGCAGAAAAGACAGGTTTACCATATACAACTATGACAGATTCATTATCTAACTTAAGGAAGTATAAAATGGTCGAGGGAATACATAATCAAGAATTTTTCTGTATAGCACTAGAGGATCATAAACGCAAAGCAAACTCTTACATAACAAATGAATTTACACAATTCACAAATGAACCTGTAGAATATGAAAGAATAAAAGTGTTGGAAGTTGAGGAATACTTTGAATTATTGGAAAAACAGCAGAATCAAGAAAATGGACAGGAATTTGACTCTGACACAATAACTCAAATTTAAAGCTTAATTAAATAAGTTACAATTTCGGACTATATACAACAGAATTCAAAATGGTTCAAATTTAATATAATTATAATAAACGAATAAGTTATAAATTAATACTACACATAATAAATAAAATTACAATTATTATTCAATAAGTTATATATTTATACTACATAAATAATTATATATAGTGTGAAAATGTAACTTATTCAAATTTGATACTAAGGTTAAATATTAATATCTGTTAAGTATAGTCCGAAAAGATAACCTATTAGACTGAGCTGCTACATGTGAATGTGGTGGCTTTTTTCTTTGTTCAAATTCAGATAAAATATTACATTTATTAGCCTAACTGAATTAAATTATAAAATTAATCATAATACCTAAAATCGCTCATATAATAAACTATAACCAAAGGGAGGCGTTACAATGGAAAACTTAATTAACATCATCAAGAAGCACGAATTAGAGCCTACTGAGCTTGCGAGGATCATTTATGTATATTTAGATGTGTTCGGGGATGAAAACTACGAGGAACTGAAAGAGGAGATTTATTTTATATACTTATCTGAATAATGTATAATTTTACTTGTTATATGATTCCTTATGTATTATAATAAGCTTAACGAATCAGAGAATAACATAAATAAAATTAAGTAAAATATAAAATAAAGGTTGTAATTTCAGAAACAATAGCATATAATGGAATTAAGAAGTAAGGGGATAACAATAACAGTCCAAAAGGGACTTAAAGGGGATATGAAGAATGAATAAAACAATTTCAAAATATGATGAAATGGTTAAAAAGTATGCTACAAGTGATGTACAAGAAGAATACATTTACAACTTAGGTTCGGAAGTTTTTGAAGAAGTGTATGAAACTATTGAATACATGGAAAATCATGAAAATAAAAAAGTTACATATGAAGATGTACTTGAGCAAGCATTGGTATACTGCATAGTGAATTTCGATTATAATACACGATATAAAGTTGAAGAATTATCAAAATTAGTAAGTTATACTTTGTTACATGAAGTTGCTTCTGACAGTGAATTCTCTATAGAGCAAGATGAATTCGGAAATACAACAGTAAACATTAAAATGAAAGATGAGAATTTTGTAGTTATGTCCTTGGTTGGAACTTTAGAGGAACTGAAAGATTTTATGAGAGAACAGGGCGTTGCTTATAACATTAACATCACTGATCTTGAAGGAAATAAATATTAACTCGTCTGGGCGAGTATAAAAAAGTGCATTAAGCCTAGAGCGTTCCCACTATAACAGGTGGGAGGTTGTAACTAAAATACATATAACAGGGGAGTGAATTGAATGTTTAAGAAACTATTCAAGAAGAAAGCAACTCCAAGTATTGAATCAATTATAACTAAACAAATGGAATTATCAGCTTTGTTTGATCAGCAGCAGGTTAAAGTTTTGAATGAAGTAAAAGTATTAACTAAATAAATTTATTATAAAAGAATCAGCTAAAGAACACTGGACAAAATAAAGGAGTGGGATAGATGGAAGAAAATACAATTAGAATAAACGGAAATAGTATTGAAGCATTAGAAGACGGTGGAGTTTTGATAAATGGTATTAAAGCTGATAGTAAGGAAGATTTAGAGAAAGCGATTAATATTTTAATAAAGGCGACAATCGCAATCGTTAGATGTTAAAATAAGTATTTTAATAGGCGGATAAAATTATATTAAAGGGGATTGTTAAAATGAAAAATTATAATTTTGAGCAGAAAATAAAAAATGGTGGATATAAAAAGATTGTTAGGACTGCTGAAAATATTTTATTAAGACCAAATGATAATAAACTGCTGATGGGCGAGGAAAGACTTAATGCTTTAACCATTGCACTTGAAAAAGTATTAGAGGATTACAAACACGATGAAGTATATAATTATTATTATGAGTTTAATAAAAATAAACACGGCTTTTGCACTTTTGAAAGATGGAAATGTGTATATATGCAGAAAAAAGAAATAATTTAACTTAATAGACCCAAATATACAATAAGGGAGTTGAGAGCTTGAGTAAAATTCAAGAAATCAAAGATGAAAGCTTACATGATGGAAAAGGTGTAATTGTTCATATTGATAACTTTAAATGGCTTATAGAGCAAGCTGAAAAGGTTGAACAATATAAAGAACAACTTACTGAATTAATTTGTACTATTTATGAACACGCAAATGAAGGTACAGCTTTGATGGATTTGGCTGAAAGAATTGATGAAATGGAATAACATGCAGTACGATAAAACTATCATTTTAATTCAATTTGATTGTGAAACGAGGTTGAAAAAGCTAGTATTTACAGGGTTTTTATAAAGTTAAATTTCACAAACTTTTTAATAATTTCAATCAATTGATGATTATGGTAAAATCGAATAAAGCAGAAAGGATGTGCAAGGATGAAATTTTGTGAAGTTAGATTTTACGATGAAAATCACAATAATTTAATTGAAAAGGTGATTATGCCTTTAGGTGATGATGTTAGACTTCAAATTCTAATAAAAGAACAAGCTTCTAAATATCTTGAGACAGGAAAATATAAAAAGATTAATTGGAGTATATGGAAAGAAGTTTCTTCAGGAAGTCTAAGCAAATAACTTATAGTTCCGTCTTATGATTTTCATTAATAAAATTATAACTATTGATGTTTGTAATTACTTCATTCTAACCAGTGAGGTGAAAGGAAATATTAATAATACATTATGGAGGAGAATTCAAATGAAATCTAAACAATTTAGAGCGTTATCGGCTCATGAGGTAGTTAGCTTAGGCTTCGAAGGATTTTACACTTACATAACAAAAAGGCAGCATCAAAGGATGTCACGAGATCAAGTGAAAGATAAGTATGATATGTACGTTGAAGTTTATAGAATATTTCAGGGGATATAGGAGTTGAAATAAGTAAATGGAAAAATTTTTATCAAACAAAATGACATTACCTATATTAATTTTCTTTGTAGGAATCTTCAATAGTGGCTTTAACTTGAATAAAACAATAAATGAAGCTTGGTGGTATACACTGTTACCATTATTTATAGGTCTATTCTGGGGAATGGCAATAATTGCAATAGAACAGTTTAAATATTTTAATGATATTGATTAATTAATGTAGTCAAAAAACTTTAATCTATGATAAATGGAGGTATTAATATGTACATAACAATGAGTAAAGAGAAATTAGAAATTCTGAAGGAATTCGCTGAACTATCGTATGAGGAACAGCTAGTATATTATGATTTTGTCCTAGAAGCTGTTAGGGAATGTAGGGAGACTGCAAAGGGAGTATGAAAATGAAAAATAGCTTTAGAATTTTAATAATGTTTATAGAAGGTTTCTTAATAAGTAGTATTTACCATTTAGCTAAAAATTATATTAATAATGTAATGGATATTTATGATGTTATCGTAAACCTTGCTATATTGGTTATCTCTGTATTAATTGTTAAGGATTTATTGAAATATGCAAAAGATAATGAATAAAATGCTAATTTAATCGTAAATTAAAGGAGATAATTATGTTTAAACAAATGGCTGAATTAAAAAAGATTACAGAAAACTTACGGAATCAAGGAAAGACCAATGAACAAATTAAAGCTGCAATAGGGGCATATCTGGATGAATCAAAAAGGAAAATCAATCCTAATGGAGATTTAGATATACTTTAGTCTTATAAAACACATCTTTTATCATAGTTTTAGCGATGAAAAACGGAGCATTTGGGAGTATAAGAGAGAATGAGGGAGGCTACATAATGAATAGAGAAATTGACCGTTTGGTTATTGAAAAGGTTTTAGAATTGTCCTATAAAGAGTCAGATGAATTTGGGTTATGGGTAATTTTAGAAGAAGGGGAGGATGCTGTTTTATTTAGACCTTCAGAAAATATAAAAGATGCATGGATAGTTCTTGAAAAATTCGATTTCGCTGATGTTAAACGAGTTACAGGGTATGGTGATGACTTTTACAGTGTTACATTAGCAGTAGCTATGATGGATGGGGCGTATAATGATATTGAAGTAAGGGAAAATACAGCACCGATGGCTATCTGTAAAGCAGCGTTAAAATCAGTTGGTGTGGAAATTTAATTATAAGATAAATTACTGATTTTATGAGGCGTAGTAGACCAAAACTGTGCGATAAAAGGAGAGGTGTAAATTGAATTACGGATATACAGAAAAAGAATGGGACGATATCAAAGCAGGTAAGTGGAATGGAAGATATTTCGATGTTGTCAAAAAACATATTGAAGTTGATAACATTCACATGCCGCACTTGCTTTATTTAATCAATTTAGTGGAGCGACAACAAAAAGAAATCCAATTGCTCGATAGCGCAATAGAAGATGATGACATAACAAAAACTCGATATGCAACAACAATTGGTGAATTAATTAGTTTGAATCTATGGTCTGCGAGAAGGTTGCATAAGACTCATAAAAAGTTCGCATATGATGAACTAGAAAAAATCACTGGGTTTAAACACGAACGTCTTTGACACACAGTCCGACCAAGTATTAACACAACCAATGAGATAGGAGGAATGGTGAGTATGAATACAAGGCAAGCGTATAGAACTTTTATCAGACACCAATTAGAGGTGATGAGTGATGAAGGAGAAATTTCCTTGTCATGCGAAGAAATTGAAGCTTTTGTTAGTGGTGCAGAGGATGATTACGATTTTTACAAACAGTTAGGAGAATTTCTATCTGAGTACATTGAAAATTACGGAGAACGTTACGGTATTGATGTTTAACTACCGCACAGTCCAACGAAACTATGATTCATAAAATTACACGTATTGTATTATAGGGCGGTTATAGTTTAGCTGCCCTATAATATGAAAATGACTATAACAGCACTACATACGATGAAATGGGACTTTTAACTAAAAAGGAGAATGAGAGTATGAAAACTTATATTAAAGGATTCTTTGCAGAATACACTTGGTTTTTAGTTGGTGTAGTGTTTGTTTGGGGATTAAGTTTACTATATTCTAGCAACTTGCAAGATCGTTGGTAAATATATGTTGCAATTAAATAAGTAAAATTATATACTATTAATAGGCGGACACATCGTGGTTTAATCTTCTTTAAAATAAAAACTATAAAGGGGAATACGAATGACAAATAATAAGCAATTAGAAGCTGGATTAACCGAATCAAACGAAATGGTTTTAGTTGAAAGTAGAACAATGAGAGATCAATACGTTTATAAAGATAGTGTACTAGATAAAATCAAAATTGTGCCGCTATTAGAAAATACAGTAGAAGTAACTACAGAAATGATTGCTAACTATTATGAAGTACCAGTAGGAACAATTAAAACTATAATTTCACGTAATCGAGATGAATTCAACCTATACGGGGAGCTAAGAGTGTTGAAAGGTAAGACGTTAAAGGAATTCAAAAGCGAGTTTCAAGATGAAACTGCCTTTAAAGGAGCTAGTTCCTTAACACTTATTAATAGAAGAGGGCTGCTTAGAATAGGAATGGTGTTGACCGAATCGGAAGTAGCTCAATCAATTAGAAATTATCTTTTAAATGTTGAAGAAATATCTGATAAAGAACAAAAGATGTGGGCTGTGGAACGTGAAATTAGTAAGCGTGAGAGAAAACAGTTAACAGATTCAATTCAAGAATTTTACCAAGGAACATTAAAACAAGGCTTTGAATTTTCCACATTCACGAATCTAGTTTATAAAGTTCTATTTGATTCAAATGCGAAGAGACTAAGAGAGATGTATGAGCTAGATAAAAATGATCCTATTAGAGATTCATTTACTACTGAGGATTTAAGAAAAGTCGTTAATGTAGAAAGAACTATTTCAGTACTCATACAGTTAGGGAAAGATTATAATGAAATCAAAGAAGAATTGTTGAGTAAGAAAGAGCGATATCAATAAATAAAATTATAATGAGAAGCTAGTGAGGGAAATTACATAGTATATAACAGATAATATCTACTAGCTTTATTAATTACATAATAGACACATATTGTGAAGGAGGAATTTGAATGGTTGAAATGAGATTTCATTGGTGGAACGAGGATGCAGAAAAAGAAGGAACGGTAAAAGTTTCTGCACCAACAGTAGAAGATTGTATTGAGATTGCGGAAGATGAAATAGAAGGTGCAGGACTTACAATTACAGATTATTACGTTATTTAATATCTCACAGTTCAAATATAACACAAGATAAAATTAAAATTTTTTCGTAATTTAACTATGAATAGGAGGTTTATTTTACATTGAATAAAAAGGTATGTTCAGATTGCGGAGAAAATAAAGCTTTGACGGATTTTTACTCACAAAATAAATATTCGAAGACAAGAGGTAATTGGATTTATTTTAACCCTGAATGCAAGGAATGTACTAAAAGGAGGGCTGTGACATGGAAAGCGCAAAATATGGATAGATGGTATGAAAATTATAAAGAGTATTATGTTGAAAATAGAGATATGTATATAGATAACGCTAAGAATTGGAATAACGAAAACGCTGAAAGAAAACAAGAAAATTATAAAAGTTGGCAAAGAAGTAATCCAGAAAAGTTAAGTGTATATAATCAGTATAAACGAATGCACGGTACTCATAAAATAACAAATGAAGAGTGGGAGAACTGCAAGAACTATTTCAACTATAGATGTGCGTATTGTCATTTACCAATTGAGGAACATTACATAAAATTTAATGGTAAAGTTAGATTAGGTGATTTCCATAAAGAACATGTGGATCATAATGGTTCTAACAACTTAGCTAATTGTGTTCCGAGTTGTAAGAGTTGCAATGGAAGAAAACACACCTCTAGTTTGGAGGAATGGTTTAATATCAGTAAAGATTTTGATCAGAACAATTTACATAAAATCAAGAAGTGGTTAGATAGTGATTATAAACAATACATAAATAAAATTACAATATAACAGGAATTTCATTAGGAGTAAATCTAGAAAGGAGAATAATATTGGTTATAGTTTGTGACATTAAAACTAAGAAAGAAAAGAAATTTAAATTTCCATATGAAAATAACCACAAATATATTTGTGGTGTAGAACATAAATTATGCTCAGATTGTAATGAATGGCTGCTGATGACCGATGAATTTTATTATAAGAACTCTGCTAATAGAGTTGATGGTTATAATCCATATTGTAAAGAGTGTACTATCAGAAGATCAGCTACATACGTCAGGAAACCTGAAAACTGGAAAAGAAAATTAGAATTAAAAAGGATGAGAAAAAATAGAGATAAAAGTAATGAGTATCTAAGAAAACGAAAGGCAGAAAATGAAGAATTAAGAGAATACATAAAAGAATATAATAAAAACTATCGGAAAAATAATAAAGATAAAATTAAAATATATAACAATAATAGAATGCAGAAAAATCACGATATAACAACTCAGGAATGGAATTCATGTAAGTCATATTTTAATCATTCTTGTGCATATTGTGGGATATCAGAAGTTGAAGCAAAAGATCTTTATGGTCAAAATTTACATAGGGAGCATGTTATCCCTGAAGGTAGAAATGATTTGAAAAACTGTGTACCTGCATGTAGGATGTGTAATTCTTTAAAAAACAGAATCCCTTTTAATACTTGGTACAATCCTAATAATCCTATTTTTAGTGAAGAAAGATATCTAATGATATATAAATGGCTGAGATTTGATGTTAAGAAGTTCATGAAGAAAAAGAAGAAATGATTATAGAGTAAAATTATAAAATAAGTTATATTAAATCCTCCTTGGTCATACATTTAATTGTAACCATCAAAGGAGGTATTTTTATGACCATCGACCCTAGAGAGTTGCTATTGAAGATGAAGGAGTACGATTTCATCTATGACACTAAATTAGGCAAAATAATGAATAAGAAATCAGAAGAAGATAAGTATTTCATTTTTAAAATTTTAGATTTGTTATATGATAATTTCGACAGAGTTAAGTATACTGATGATTTAAGCGAGTCTGTTATAGGTAAAGAAAAATGGGGTATTTTAATATCTCAAAAGTTCGCAATATCAGATAAACGGATGCCTATTCCACAGGTTCCTTTTAATTTACTATATAGCAGCAAGCTCATTAGTATGAGTTTGAGTGCAAGACAAGGATACTATACACTTGTAGGCTTGTTACTAGAAACAGATGAGGATATATACGTTATGTTGAATTTTAGAGATGAAAAATATAGAAAAGAGTATAAGAGGTTGACTAAAGAGAAAAAGAAAGTTAAATGATCATATTGGGTTCAACGTCTGAAAAGTCCTATTTTTAGGGCTTTTTTGTTTGTTCGAATCAGAATTGTTATAACATTAAAGGTGAGGAGAAAAATAATTAAAAATTTAATAACATAAATGAAACGTTGATATATAGAGGTTTGCTAACCTTATTTATATTTAAAATTTTCCGAAAACAAGTTGACAGTTTGTTATAACTGTTATAACATGGGTTATGTGGAAGAGACAACCACTAAAAACTTATCCGAATTGGGGGAATTGGAAAATGGGTTTATTTACAAGTAAAATTGCTTTAAGTGTTATTGCTGGTGGAGGACTTACGTTAGGTGCTTTAGGGTTAACATTCGGAGGATCAGACACACTACAAGCTGCTACAAGTAATGTTAAGGATTTTGGGGAGCGTTTAGTACAATTCGAAAACAATGAAAATAGTTTACTACAAAAAATTGGTTTAATTAAAGAAGATGCAGGAACTAAGATTGCTAATGCCAAAGCAGAGATTGATAAATTGACGGGCGAAAAGGCTGAATTAGAAACTACTGTAACTGATCTGCAAACTCAAGTAAGTGGGTTAGAAGCCGATATTGCAGAATTAACAGCGAGTCTAGAAACAGAAAAAGGGAATCACGCTGAAACTCAAGCAGCTTTAGATGCTAAAACGGCTGAATATAATACTAAAGTTGCAGAGTTAGAGACTGCTAACCAAAAAATAGCAGACCTGAATACAGCGATCAAAGTTGCAGAACAAAAAATGGGAGAAGCTGATGATTTAGTAACGGAGCTAGAAGCAGAGATTGAAAGGGCAAATCAGGAAGTAGAGGCTCATGGACAAGCAGTAGAAGCAGAGAAAGCGAAAACTGAAAATGCCCAACCAGTCACTCAAGAGGAAATCGATGCTATTGATACTACTGTAGGTGATGACGATGCAAGCCCTGTTGAAAGTCCTGAATCTACTGAAGGTACACAAGAATAAGTTCGCCATGTATAATGTAGATAGGGTGGAGATTATTTCTTCACTCTATCTCTTTATAAGGAGCGAGTTTATGGAGGTTGAACGTAAGATTCGAAAAGTAGGAAATTCATTAGGAGTATTATTACCATCTAGTATGCTTAAAGAAATAGGGGTTAAAGATGGTGACACTGTATATATAAGTATGGGAAATGATGGTGAAATCGTCATTAGAAACACTGAACAGAAAAAGAACAACGAAAAGTTTAAAAAACAAGTAATTGCAATAATTGATGAGTATATGGAAAACAAAGAATGATATCAGGAGGCTAAAGAGTCTCCTTTTTAATTGCTTATTTCTATACAATTCACAGATTATGGTATAAAATATACGTAAGATAATACAATCTCAGAAATAGCAGCCACTAATAGAAAGGAGTGGTGAAAATGATTCTGATTAAAGTGGATAATAGAAAAGCTAAGTACGGGGTTTATTATAATGTAGTGAATGAAGAAACTAATGAAACTATATACAAAGGTAGATGTAGTAAGTTTTCATATGTGAGTGATTTATATTATGATCTAAAGGATAAATACGGTTCGAAAAATGTTAGGATGATTTTAAAATAGTTGGTAACTTTTTCTTTACGTAAATAAAATTATATGTTATTATGTATTTAAGGGTTAAGGGAATAATAAATTTCATTAAGAATGGAGATGGCTTTATGTACGTATATCGGATTGTAGAGGAAGAAATTAATGAGGAAATGGAAGATGGTTTTGCAACCGACTTTAGCTATGTAACACATGAGCAGAAATTTTCAGAAGTCGAGTTCGAGGATATGTGTAAAAAAGCTATTACGATGTCTGAAGAAAAAACAGTCTATTCTTTTTATCTAATAAAAATACTTTGTAGTGAATTCGGTTTTGAAAAATTAAATCCAGTAGCTTCTTTTCAATACACAATAGAATAAAAGAAGAGATTTATTCGATGAGGAGGAATACAATATGGCTACATACTTACTTTTTCAAGGAGAATATAGTAGAAGAAGAGTAGTATCTGTAACGGAAGATGTGAAATATACAGCTAAAATGTACACTGATTTATTAAAAGATGGAGAAAAAGTAGATGTTGAAATTTGGGAAAATAATAAACCCATAGGATATTTTTATGATTATGAAAAAGTTGAAAGTAAAGTCAAGAAAGCTATGAGTATGATTGCGATTGGTAAACATGAAAAATCATTAAGATAAAAATCTCTTTCATCTTATATAAAAGTGATTCATTTTTAAAATATAAAGAATAAAAAGGAGATTATGAATGCATGTAATTATTTTTGATTTAGAGATGAATAATGTTTATAAAAAGGAGCGAACGAATAGTATCGTTGAAATTGGGGCAGTTAAAGTTAAATTAGAAAATTTAGAAATTCAACAATATTTTCAAACATATATTATGCCTCACGTGGGAATAGGGAAAGGTACTATGAAATTTATACAAATGGATGAAAATGATGTAAGAAAAGCGGTTAGTCCTAAACAAGCTTTAAGTGAATTTGTTGAATGGATTGGAAAAGATTATTATTTATGTTCATGGGGTGATATAGATAAACTTTATTTAATACAGGAGTGCGTCAATGAAAGTTTTCCTTTATCATGGTTAAAAAATTATAATGATATTCAACCTGCAATTGCCAACGCTATAGTCGGGAAAAAAATTATTAAATTAAAAGATGCGATAAGAGAATCTGGAATTAAGGAAGAAGGATATTCGCATAGCGCAATGTATGATGCAGTGAATACATCATCATTATTTATTAAATATCATGATCAAATTGAATTAAAAACAAGCACTGCATCTGAAAATTATTCATATAGCAAAGACTTATATAGGAAATGTAATAAATGTGGAATAGTCAAATATTTCACAAAGCTACATCGTATAAAAAAGAAACCTACAAATTTTTGTAGAGATTGTCATTTGGAAAATCAAATATTAAAGAGAAAAGAGAAGTTTGGAGAGTAATAAAACAAGTCTTTTACTTTAAATTAGGAGGAATTAATATGAAAGTATCTGAATTAAAAGAAATAGTAGATAAGTTAGTCAGAAATGGTAATGGTGAAATGGAAATTGTTATCCCTGACAATAGTAGATTAATGACTTTTAAAAAGTTGAATAAAATGGAAATTAATATGTTTTATCGTAATGGTATTGAATTTCCTGATGTAGATACAGGAGATTACTGTGATAAAGAAAATACAGTTAAGAAGTTGTTTTTGTACTAAAAATCCGATTAAAACGAATAACTTATTCAGAAAGGATGTTTGATGTGAAGTGTGTTATGACTGAAGAAGAAATGCAAAAATATGCAAATGAACAGGAAGGTTACGAAGTTGAATTTTTATATGAGTATGCTGATATATTAGGGTACTCGGCAGAACTTAAGGAAGATGATAATGGAAAAGAATATTATGTTTTTAAATTAAGGGCTAAATAAAATGACAATTTTAAAGGAGATGAATTAAATGAATGAATTAGAAAATACTTTTATAGCTTGGAGAGAAATATTAAAGAAACAAAGTGTAGATGAAAATATAATACAACTATTTGAAACTATTTTTGCCTATATGAGAGATAAAGAAAGAAGAACGGAATTGTTGAAGTTAGCTATTAAATCATGTGGTAATGGAGAATTGACAATTGAGCAGTTAAATGAATTAATAAATGGAGGGAAATAATGAAAGAAATATACTGGAATGATGGTTGTTATCGAGAAGGAGGAACAGTTATTTATAATGGTAAGGTGGAAATTGTGAAAAGTTTAAATGTTATTACAATTCAAAATGGTTCAATATTTGATAGAAAACAAGTATTAAGAATTATCACAAGGAATGGAAAAGTTATTGAATCAGAACAAGGGGAAATAGTTAACTAATAAAATAACTACGTTATCGCTCATATGAACCAAATTACATAATTTATTATTAGTAACGCACATATTCATATGAGCGATATAAATAAAAACTTATCGAAAAAGGAGAGGTTCACAATGAGTAAAAAAGAAATCGATGTGCTCCTAGATACGTATAACGATTATGTGAAAATGTATGCTATTTTCGGTGATGTAGAATATAAATACTTAGCAAATTCAGTTTTAGAAAAACTAAGGAAGGGTGTAAATCATGTACCTTATTAAGTGGATCGAGAACGGGAAAGAAAAATCATTTGTAGCTGACGCTTGGATTGTAAGAGATGTATACCAAGAAGAGTTAGCAGCTAAAGGAATTCACTTCACAACTGAACTTATATAATTATACATAATGAACAGGAGGTGAAATGGTAAAGGGGTTTATTAAGTAAAATTATATTTGTTGACGTATAATTAATGGCAATATATACTAAGGATTAAGAAATAAAAAATATCCGTCTACATAGCGCAAGTAGACGGATTAAAGGTTAACGGTGATATTATTAGGATTGTCCACTAATAATAACTTTTATACACAGTTTACGAAAAAATAATCATTTTAATCGAAAAGGAAATGGTGATAGTGTTAAATATAATCGGTATTACATTGGGATTTTTAGGATCTTTGATTTCAGTATTTGGTATTATTAGTAAACCGAATAAAAAAGAAAGCACATATGATGATGTGAAAAATTCATGGATAACAGAAAATATAAATAAGTTTTATACCATAATAGGATTATGTTTTATAGCAGTTGGTTTTTTACTCCAACTGACATCGGAAATTATTAAATTTAAATAAAAGAAATATTTCGTTAGGGAGTGAAGTGTAATGATAGTTAAGGATTTAATCCAATTATTGCTGCAACAGAAGCAAGATGATGAGGTGAAAATTTGGTCACAAATCAAAGTGAACGGTGGGGGAAATGCAAGTCAACATGAAATCGATGAGTTATTTTCATTAAATAGCGATGGAACTGTAATGATTAAACAGAAGGAATTGAATATTGGGACTGATAATGAAGAGTTTCAAAAATACGTATATTGTAGCAGTGATGAAGCAACTCATGTAGTCTTTCCAATTGATGATATATCATCAAACATCTCTTCAAATAAAATATATTCCTTGATTGAAGATGAGGAGGAAGATGACATAGTTATCGAAAATGACATTGGAGTTACTTGTGTTGCTATGGATATTATTAATACTTGTTATTATTTGAAAAAAATCTAATTATAAATATGCCTGTTAAAAGAATTGTTTTAATTTACTAATAAAAGAGGAGGATATTTATGATTAAACAATCGCTTATGATCATATCTTTTTCTATCTCACTGCTGCTATTACAGGGTTGCAACGATAGTGCAGAAGAGGTTAAATCGGAAGACAAGCAAGAAGTAAGCCAACTAGAGTCGACTAAACCAAAAGAAAAAGTTGAGCCTAGTGAAACAAAGAATCTTAAGAATTCGCTTACTATTGATGAATTTAACGCGATGTTCAAACAAGATCCTGAAGAAACTCAATATCCACATGGTAAGTTTGAGTTAAAGGATGGGACAATTGTTAATGCTGATTATCTCATGTATGGTGAAAGCAGTGTATTCGATTATGCAATGGTAACTTTTTATGAAGACAAATTAGCAAAAATACAAGTTGACACTGAATCAAATATAGAAGACATCGAAAAAGGATTAGGTGTCTCTTTTAAAAACGCCATTGTTGAACCGTATAAATTCGGTGAAGGTTATGAAATTATTTTTAATGAAATTTTTACAGATGAGAATATTACAAGACTTCCTAATGAGTGGGATTAATTATTGGAAATGATTTAAATAATGAAATAAATTCTTAGTTTTAATTGGAGGATGATTATATGTATATTAGTAATGCAGATGTACGTTTGGTAACTGTTAAAGAGGATGGTAGCGTGGAAATCCTATTTAAAAATCAAACATTTATGGATGTCCCGAAAGAGAGAGTTGAAATTAAAATCAAAAAAGATTGATAATCGTATTACGGAAAAGGAAATTCTATAGATAAAAACTCAATTTTAAAAGGAGGTACGTATGGAGAATCAGAGAGTGTTTGAGCTACAGCCATTAACAGAAGATCAAAAAAGAGAGATAAGAGAAATTATGGGGAAATTAGGCTTTAAAACAGATGATAACTACATTGAATTGGACACAAAAGAAATCAAGTTTTAAACTTAGGTTGATTTCGTAAGGAGAAATGACATGAGAAGATCACTCAACGATAGACTAGACATGATAATTGAAAAACTAGAAAGTGTTAAAGTTACAGGTAAATGGGACGCTGTTGTAGATTTTTGTGAAAAGCATGATATTGATCCTGAGTGGCTTTTAAATTATTTAATAATGACAAGAGATATAGCGATGAAAAGTCAAGCTAGGCGTGAAGCAAAGAATAGTTGAGTATTACACTTGACTATTTTCCAGTTTTATCATAAATTAAATTATATAAACAACTTGTGTTTAAGGTACATACAACATGATGGCTTTACAACAACTTAGATAAAATAGGGAAGATAAGAGGAGATGTGGTACTATATGATATCAGAAAGTATGTTAAAGTTCATAACTGATTCAAAAGCGTTAGAGGTTCAATTAGAAGAGAAACTAAGTAAAAAAGAAGAGGTCTATAGTAGCTGGTATGCGTCTGAAGAATCAAAGGGGTTAATGAAGGAGCTTTACAATTTCCAAAACTTGAATGAATCGTATGAGTTCAGTGTTCCGATTGCAGCACCAGTTGAAAAAGATCAGATTGAATGTGTCTAATAGTACCTAGCCACGTTATCCATAGTTAAGGTGCGTGGCTTATTTAAATAAAATTATATAAAGTGATTGAGTTAATGTGGAGATAGTGGTAAAATGTAAATATAAATAAATTACAGGAAATTAGGGGTGGAATACAAATGATGAACGAAAGAGAAGTGATGTCTAAATATGTAACAGTTGACGATTATATGGATTTTTATAGAGCTGTGTTCGGTGAAGAGGTAAAAGCTGATGATGAGTTTTCACAATTCAAAAGGAAGAAAGAAAAAGAGAAGACAGAAGATGAATGGGCGCAGCAGTATATTGATCTATATGGATATGCTTATACACCTGAGTATAGCACACATAAGAAAAAGCAGGTTAATTTTAGATAGCATGGGAGATGGGTTAAATGGAGAAATGTATTTACTGTGAATCTTCTTATTGGATATATAAATCTAACTCAAGTTTTCCAGAATCGTGTTGCTCCAAAGATTGCGAGGATAAATATAAAGAGTATATTGAGAATTTAATATCTATGAATTCTGAGAAATAAAGGAGGAATAAAAATGGCTTGTGAATGTTGTCCGTTTGCTTTTACAGATGCTTCTGAGGAAGTTCAGAATTATGGTTGTCTACCAACGCCATACGATATTATTCAAATGAAACGAAAGACTGGTCACAATTGGGCTTGTCATAGTAACGAAAAGAAGATTTGTAAAGGATTCGTGGATCATGTTAAATGGTCACAAGAAAATGCTTTTGCAGATAAGTTAGATGATATTGATACGTCAAAAGGAAATCTTATTTCGTATGAAACTTGGTATTACAAAGGTGAAGAAGAAGCAATTAAAGAAGCTGACAGTAAAGAACATACGAAGAAAGGATAGTTTTATTTGGAGGTGAGCAGCTATAAAAGACAGTAAAATGAAAGAAATGATGTGTAATTTAGAGAATATAAAACATGAGCATAAAGAAGATTTATATATGTTACGTTTAATTGAGGATACAGAAATTTATCTTAAAATGATTGATCTTCGTATTCGAAGAAATGAAAAATAATGGGGTGAAGTTATGGAGAGATTGAATGAAATTATGAATCGAAAACCTAGTAAATGGGGTAATTTAACCATTAAAGAATTTGAAAGAGATATAAAGTTACTTCAAGAAACTTGTAGACATTTAGTTATAAATGATAAATACGTTAATCTGCTTGAAGAACAACGAAAAGAACTAATTAGCTTAAGCCTTTGGTCAGCTAGGAGATTGCATAAAATTCATAAAAATTTTGCTTACAATGAATTAGATAAAATTACAGAACAAAAACATGAAAGGTTATAAGTTAAAAATTGAAATTTATTCGAAGGAGGTTAAACTATGGATTGCAAACATAAAGAAATTGTCATGGTCAATAAGGTAGGTAAAAGGTGCGAAACTGGTGGTCATGAAGTAGATTTTGTTATTAAGTGTCGCATGTGTGATGAAGACTTATCCCGTATAAGTGAATATAAAAGAATTATTTATAATATTTCAAAACATTAAAAGGCAGATGATAAATGAAATTAATAATTAAATTAATGTTATTTTCAGCAGCGTTATTAATTGTATCTTATCTCATATTCGTTAATACTTCAGATCGCAAGGAAGATTTAGAATTAGGTGATAAAGTAACTATAATAATGCCCAATGGAACCACTATTCATACTTACGAAGGATACATAATTAAAGATGGAGATAAGTTAATTTATAAAGGTAAATATGATGAATACAATATAACGGGTGGAGTTGTTGAATATGAAGAGTAGAAGGGAGCAAGGGAATGGAATACATAGTTAAGGTGAAGCAAGATATTAGAAAGAATTGGTTTAACAATCATATAGCTAAAATTGAAGGAGAAGAAGGTTTACAAGTTATTTATTGGGGAGAACCGGGAACAAATATGTATCGTACTAAATATGTGTTGTCTGGTAATAACGTTTTTATTTCGGGTGACATCGGAGAAGCTGTCTACTCACTTACTTGTGCAGCGACATTGGATAATATTAAGGATTTCAATTTAAGTTATTTCACCAAGAAATTATCAGCCTTCTGTGAAGATCGTTGGGACTTTGATGAAAAACTAGCTAAAAAGGAACTAAAAGAATATTGGGAAGAATATGAAATGAGTCAAATCGAGGACAGTAAAGAAATTTATGACGGTATTATATCTGCAATTGAGGAAAGTAGAAGTATTAACGAGTATCACTCTTGGCTTATGACGGTTTACCATGATACTTCAATAGATTCAGATATTATGGAATATGTATGGGATTTCGGGCGGAAAATGCCACCTCGTTTAATTGGTTATTGGGTAGGGTTGCAAATGATAATTGAACAGTTAGAGAAAAAAGATAAGGTAAATTAAAATACCAATTTTATCACAGGTTTTATACTAGATATAGATATAAAATTAATTAAAGACACTATATATAGTTATGGTTTTATAACTAGGAGGAGAAAATATTGAACAAAGATCAATTAGAGATCCTTACAGAGATATTAATTAATATAGGTGATAAGTTGCAATACTTACAAAAAGAATATGATGATTACACAATACATAATATGGCTGAATGGCTCAAATATCCTGATATTTCTGAAGGTGTGATAGTGAAACACAAATTTAAGGATTATGGAGAAGGATACGTTAGAAACATTAATATGGAGTCTACTCATCCACTTGAAGTTCATTTCTCTTTTTATCCAGAATACGTGGATTGTAATTTTAGTGATTTGGAAGTAATTAAATAATTCCAGTAAAACATTTATTTTAAAGGAGGTATTAATAAATTTATGAAAATAAAAGTAGATAAAATTAAAAAAGGTTTAATGCGTATACATTACATAAAAGAAATTGAGTATATGGATAATAAGTATAGAAAAATAAATAGGCTGACCTCTCAGGTTGGAGATGTCGCTTTAACAATAAAAGATGGATTATGGACTACTAAAGGTGAGTTTTATCTATTACAAGAATGTTATCCTCCAAATGGATTTAAAGGTATTATCGCTGACGATGGTAATCCTATGGGTATCCACGATGATTTGGGTGGATTTGATTTCTATAGAAGGATTTAATAATCATACGATGAAAGCACTATTTTATTACGAGCAGCACTTGATATAGGTGTTGCTTTTTGTGTATAAATATGTCCACTTATATCCTTAAAATCCCATCATACCCAACAATTACACATTAAATTTTAGTTGACTATATGATATAATTTAGACCGTAAAAAATAAACAGTAAGGGGTTTAATTGAGTTGAAAGAATTTAACCTCAAGAAGTACATTCGTGATTTACAATCGAAAGATCATACTTTACTATCTAAATTAGCTGAAATAGCAGGTCATACAAGCACATCACCCATTATAAAATGGTTAGATAACCCTCATCGAGAACTTGACAATTTTTGTAGTCTACTATTAATTGTAAGACATCTCTTCCCACAAAAAGAGAATGAAATTATGTCTAGGTACTCTTTACTACTAGACCCAAATAAAAAAGCAGCTCGTTACATGCTTGAATATCTCTCTACACATAGACTTCTCGAACCTATGCAATTATTATTAGACAAAATGGGAAAAGAGTCATATAAAAAGAGTCAAGAGTGGGTAGAAGTATACTCTGTTTTGTATGAATTACAATTAAATTATAGAACTTTAGATAAAGAAGAATACTTAAGAAAGATTATAAAAATAAAAGTTAATGATCCCAAATTAAACTTTCTCCTTAATTCTATTAAAGCATATATGTATTTTATTAAAGGAAATCATAAGATGTCTAATGAAATTATCAAAGTATTAGCAATTAAATTTGAAGATTTAAAAGATAGCTATGTTAAAAATAGTTATTATGCTAGGCTTAACGAATCATTAGCATATCTGAACTTATGGGTATTAAATGATAATGATGCAGCTCGTAAAAATGCTTCGATTGTATTGGAGTCGAATATAGGGAAACAGTTTGATGCTCAAGCTTATTTCACATTAGGTTATTCATATTACTTTACGTCATACGATAAGGCAGAGGAATATATATTAAAAAGTATTGACATGTATAACAGAATTGGTTTCACCGAAACGACGAGACAAATAGAAGAAGGTTATGAACGCTTAAAGATATATTGGGGTAAAAAACAAATAGATGAACCTTTTCTAACAGTGGAAAACGAACTCTTATTTCGCGCGTTGAGAAAAGAAGACATTTCAGATGATTTACAGAGGTTTGGTGGAGATATCGATGAAGCTAGAAGGAATTTTATATTAGGAGTTAGTAAAGATGATGTAGATTTATTGTTATTATCCATGATACAGTATTTGAAAAATGGAAATACACTGTATGCGAATGTACCAATGAATGAGTTAAAAAAAATAAATTATAATCCAGTTATTTTAAATGAATTGATAAATGTTCATAGATAATTTCAAATGGATAGTCATGCTTTCAAATGAAAAGTGTGGCTATTTTTTAATTATTTAAATAAAATTATATAAAATAGTAATAAAAGTATTGCACTTTGGATATAATTACTATATACTAAGTTTAAGAAATAACATTGAGAGGTGAAACAAATGTTAAACGACCTGTACGGATGGTATAAACGAAATTTAAATAATTGGACTACATATAATAAGCGAAAAGCAAAAGATGAGCTATTGGCTATAGTAAAATTAATCGATGAGGATCTCAATAAAGGAAAGGGAGGGGTTAAAAATGCAAGCTGCTAATAATAAAGAAGTAAAATTATTAAATGCCATTGAAAATAACAGAGAGTCAAAAATTTCTGATTTACATGACTATAAAGTTTTCAATGACATACAAAATTATTTTAATGACCTCGAAACATTTAGCAAGAATACGAAAAGAGGTTACGAAAGAGATATTAAAGATTTCTTTGAAGGGTTTCTAAAAAAAGATATCAGATACCTTACTGAAAATGATTTAAAAATTGATAAAAAGCTCATTTTAAAGTTTAGAAAATGGCTCATAGATAGTGAAGAATATGCAAATTCAACAATCAATAGAAAAATTAGAGGATTGAAGAGTTTATACGATACATTAAGTTCATATGAGTATGATGTTAATTTAAACTCATTTAATAAGATTAGAGAGCTTCCTAATAAGACTAAAGCACACGGAACATTAACACCTGAAGAAGCTTTTAAGATGGCTGAGTTAGCATTAGAAACTGAAAGAGAACAAAAGAAAATAAAATATTACCTAATTCAAACTGCAATAAGAACGTCTTTGAGGATTAGTGATTTGTTAGCTTTAGAATGGAACGACTTTAAAGAAAAAGATGATTTAGTAGTAATTACAATATATGAAGAGAAAACAAATAAAGAAACTGAAAAACCATTAGTACGAAGTTTTCATGAAGAATTATTAAGTATTAAAGAAGAGGGAAAAGATAAAGTATTTAATATCGATAGAGATACTATAACTAGAATGATGAAAAGACTTAGAGTGAAAATGGGTTTCCCACCAGAAAGAAATATTGTATTTCACAGTTTCCGAAATGTAGGGATTAACTTTGTATTAGATGTTACTGGGGACGTTAAAGCAGCAGCCGAACAAGGAAATCACAGTAACATCAATACTACCTATTCTCATTATTTAGATAGAAATAAGAACTATGATAATATGGCTGGAGTATTAATGGATAAAGAGCTAAATGAGAATGTTTTAAATGATCTAAGTAAAGAAGAGTTGTTAGAATTAATTGATAAATTAAGTTTTAAAAGTAAAGTTGAATTAATAAAATTAGCAGAAGGAAATATAAAATAGATGAATTAAAATAAATAAAAACATTTAAAAATGCATATTTCTTGCATAAATTTAACAATAATTTATGCCATTAAACTTTACAATGTAGTTTATAGACTATATATTATAAATTGAGGAATATATAAATTTACTATCAATACTTATAAAAGAGGTGTTATATATATGTTAAAAGAGAGAGGATTATTAGAATCTAATCTTATTGAAGTAATTAATAAGGTTAAATATGATAAACCAAAAGTAAAAAAGATTAAACAAGGAATGAAAGAATATAATTTTACACCGGGGGAAATACAAAGTTATTTTCACGATACAGAAGATAAATTACCTGAGTTAGACTTAAGGATTCTTTGTTTATTAACCCAAGAAATTTATATTGTAACTTTAGAAGATAATATTAAACCTGATGTATACTTTACTACAACAGAATTAAAACAAGCTAAAACTTTTGACTATTCTCTAGCTAGAGAATTTGAAGAAGTTAAATTTCCGATTATTTTAGATAAAGTAATTATGATTGACTCAGAAAATTATATAACAATATGGGATATACACTTCATTAAAAAGTTGATGGACAATCAATTATTAAGATATAATTTTGATACTCAACGTGAGCATATTAGAATAAAGAGAAATAATACTATGCAAAGAGGTATCAATGTAAATAGTAAATCAGTAAAAGAAATCGAAGAGAGTGCATTAAATAATGAATTAGAAACTACTACAATTACTATTAATGCACTTGTTGGTACATCCGATGATGGGGAAGAGTTGACTTATGATGCTAAAAAGATGCAGCTATCTGTTCATGAAGGAACTTTCCTTGATATCGTAGATGGATTCCATCGTATAACAGGTGCATTAAATGCTCTTAAGAAAGATCCAGAAATTAATCAAGTATTCCAAGTAGCAATTAAAAATTTTAATATTAAACAAGCCCAGAAACATCTCGCCCAAATTTCGAAAATCAATGAAATTAATAAGACTCACATTGAGGCTTTAGAAGCTTCTAGAAAGTCTGACTTGGTTGTTAGACAACTACAAAGAGAATCTGATTTAAGAGGGAAGATATCTCAAACGAATAGAATACACTCTAAAGTGGGAGAGTTAGTTTCTTATAATACACTTGCAGATACAATCGAAGAAGAGTTCAACATGAAAACTAAGATGGATGCTATGGAAGTAGGAGAGTATCTAACAGAGTTCTTTGATCTTTTAATTGGTTCCTACCCAAATGAGTTTATTAAAGATGAGGAAAATAATTCTTTAATGAGTGAAAATATTATGTTTGGTGGATATGTAGTCTTAGCTAAAAGAATGAAAGAAGAAGGAATGCCTTTAAGTAAACTTAAAAAGATTGTAAATAATATTGATTTTGACAGAAACAATGTAGATTGGACTATGGTGAATATTCTTGATGTAGAAGGAAGACTTTCTCCTACTGCAAAAAATAATGTGAAGAAGTTTTTCAGGGGTTTAGAGTTGTAAATGGATTGGACTAAAAATGGAGGGCAAATGACATGCTGTACAATGAGAATATTAAAGAAGAGTTTTTAAACGAATATAACAACGAAGCTACCCAAGATACAATGAGACATTTATTTTTAAAGAGTGCTGAAACAGAAGACATGTTGAAAAAGGACTTATACGATTTTACACTTGAAGAAATCGGTACTATTATGTATGAAATAAACCCAAAAACCACTAATTCAGCAAGAACTTACGGAAGATTTATTAATTATTATATAGATTGGGCTATTGAGCATTATAGAACAGGTAATGTAAGCTCTTTAAATGGCGAGCCTATTGATCATTTTGATAAATATATTGATAAGGATTTAAAACTACTTTATTCAGAAGAAGAAATTATTGAAATGGAAGATAAGCTTATAAATTATCAAGATAAAGTAGTCATTAGGATGTTGTTTGAAGGTGTTGAAGGTGACGGGTTATCTGAGTTGTTAAATTTACAAGAAGATGATGTTGACTTTGAAAAGGGTATTTTACATCTTAAAGACGATAAAAAAGGAGAAAGAACATTAGAGATTAAAGATGAAGATAAACGCTGTTTAGAGTTTATTCAGAAAGCATCTGGAGAATCTTATTATCATTTTAAAAATGGAGAAGGAAAAGGTAAAAATAAAGGCATAGAATTATTAGAAAATAACTATGTTGTTAAATCTGTGAGAAATAGAGCTATTAATTTAGAGAGAGCAGATAAACATTTAATTTATAGAAGGTTAGCAACAGTTAGCAAGATGTTGGAATACCCGTACCTTAATGCGAAGAATATCATGAAATCTGGCATGTTGAAAATGGCTAAAGATTTATACGTTAGAGATGGAGAACTGGAGAAAGTGCAATTAACTGAGATAGCAGAAAGATTCAATGCTACAAAAGTTAAGATAAATAATACACTTGATTACAATTTAACGCCTATTAAATCTGTGGTAACAATAGATAATTTAAAAGAACTATATCCTGAAATATTTATGTAATAATCTCAACAAACGGAACATAATTCATTAAATCCCTGTGCTTAGGGGTTTAATAATACATACTAAATAAATAAAATTATAACATTTCCAAGTTTTCAAATAAAAAATATTGGAAGTTTGTGAACTGTATATTGGGTTAAAAACCTTTGTTTACCAAGGGATTGCGATTGAATCCGATATAGAATTCACAAACTCACTTAAAAATTATGACATAATTCGACAAAAGTAGACAATGACATCTTTGTAAAATTGATGTAATATTATCCTATTACTAAATGTTCATTACATAATGAACTCGTGAGGAGGCTAAGGAGAAATCCCTAACCCATACCTACTATTGATCTTCGACAATCTGATATTCATAAAGGTCATCAACATGACAGTCTAAAACAGAAGCGATGAGAATTGCAGTCTTTAATGACATGAATTGTTTATTGTGGATATAAGCAGATATTTGAGACTTTTTGATACCTGTTTTATCACTAAGAGCAATTTGCGTCCAGCCACGCTTCTTTAATAAATCAAATAGTAGGCATTTTCCGAGTTGAATTTCAATCATCGGAAACCTCCTTAATTAAAAAGAACAGCTTATATAGTTTAACAAATATTGTTCAAATAAGAAAGTATTAATATAGGTAAAAGGATATAGGTTGCTTTTGTTTAATATGTGTTAATCTGTTAGATGAAAAAATAATCCATTGGTTGAAAGTTAAAACATGTGTGGTACACTAGGAAAAAAGGTGGTGAAACACATATGATGAAGGTGAATGTGGGTGATTTTCTTAGATTGAAAAGACTAGAGAAAAGAATGACACTTAGCGACATAGCAAGTAAAGTTGGGGTATCAACTAATTATATAAGTGAAATTGAAAAAGGTACTAAATCAAATCCATCTGATGATAAAATTATTCAGCTTGCTGAAATTTTTAATTTAAATGAAGATGATTTATTTGTTGCGTTTAATAAATTACCTCTATCAGCAAGAAAAGAAATTTACGCTCACCCTAGTTTAGCAAAAGCCTTATCGGAGTTAAACAACGATCAATCATTGAGCTACGAAAAGAAAGAGCAATTTTATAACAAATTAGTATATTGGTATAAAAAGATATCAGAAGAAGATAATTAAGAAAGGAAGTATTATACAATGAATGAGCAGCGTCAACGAATGATTGAGAATCAAGAAGAGATTTTGAGAAATCAAGAACTCATGATGGATAATGAGCCATTTTGGGAGCACTTCAGTGATCACCTTATTATTGCTTTCTCCTTTTCCTCCCTAGGTTTCATAGCAGGTACGTATCTAATCTATTACCTTTATAAGAAAAAAATAAAAATAGACTATGATATAGAAGAAGGTGAAGTTATGAGAGTGGATAGAAATAACGGTAAAAGGTTATTAGTCGTAAGACCTGAGAATCTTATGCAAGTATATGATATAATACTTCTTTCCTTTTTTGATAGAGGAAAAGGTAAATATATATTCAAGCATGATACAAAAAGAATTCGGATAATTAGAAATGTAATTATTATTCTGATGGCAATACTTATTTTATCAGGAGTACTACTTCTTTTATCAGCTTTGAAAATGGATATGAACCCATTTAACTATATTTTCAAGTAATTTTATTTATTTAAAAAAAATAATATAATGATAGCCAATATAGGAAAATAAGGGTATAATAAATAAGAACTGATGTTCTTGTTTTGAGAGAAGGTTCGATACAATGTAAAAAATCAAGGCTTATTTTCATAAAAACATTAGTAAAAAAGAAGTGTATAAATTATAATATTTAACAAGGGAGAATGATACAATGGAAACGTATAGATTAACTGGAGAGGTTACAATTAACTTTGATACATACTTGAAGGGGAATAAGAAGGACGCATTAGAGTTTATAAATAAGTTTAACGAATTTGCTTTACAGTTTCAAAATGTCGATTTAAAAGTAGTTGATGGAGAGTGTAAAGGTAGAGTGCTCGATCATAGTTTTCGATGGATATCTATTGAAGATGAAGAAGAAAATATACAAATTATAGACGAAGATTTACTAGCAGATAAAAAAAAGACACTAAGTAAAACTTAGCATCCAAAATTACTATTTGGGCGGCAACCCATGTAGTGATAGAAATCACATTAAATTATTTTATGACACAATAATATCACATTTTAAATTCGTTATCAATGGTAATATGTTAAACTTGATTTAACTTTGAATCAAACTAGAATTAGTCATCTTAGAATTTTCTGAATAAGAAGTATACTGAGGTGACTAATTTTAATGGTTTACATAAATAAAATTATGTGATATATTGGTAGTGGGATAAAGTTTATATTTTGTTAGAAGGAGGAGATGAGTAAGTTAATGGCTATATTGGAAAAAGAAATATTAGTAGAAGCTTCTGGAATGAATATTAAACACTACGAAGAAATAGGTTATACGATCCCTAGGCAAAAAGATAGAAAAGGTAGATTGAATGTAAAGAAAGGAACTAAAATTTTAGTCAAAGTAACTGACTTACCTAGAAGAAGTAGCACATTGGTAACTAAAATATGTGATGAGTGTGGAAAACACATTGGGGAAATTGCATATGCGTCCCTTATGGCTAATAGAAATAAAGGGGACGGAATAGACAGATGTAGAAAATGTGCAATGTTGAAAAATGGGATCAACAGAAAAGAAAATGTACCGTATGAAAAGTCTCTTGATTATTTTGCTAAAACAAATAACAAAGAATATCTATTAGAGGAGTTCAGTGATAAAAATGATAAAAAACCAGAAAATATAAATTACTGTACTACTGATGAATACCTATGGATATGCAACAAATGTAAAAGTGAGTTCGTTATGCAACCAGCTTATAGATCATCTGGTGGAAATTGCCCTTATTGTATAGGAAGAAAGGTTAATCATACCAACTGTTTATGGACTACTCACCCTGAGATAGCGAAGTTGCTTAAAAACAAAGAACGTGGTTATGAAGTACTTTCTACACACAGTAAATCATTAGAAATATTAAAGTGTGATAAATGTGGCTATGAATCTGAAAAAATAATCAACCACATTAGAAAATATGGATTTGTTTGTCCGAAATGTTCAGATGCTGTGAGTTATCCTGAGAAATTTATGGCTAGTATGTTAGATCAAATTAATATTGAACATAAAAAAGAAAAAACATTTGAATGGTCGAAAGTTAATAATAGTAAGAAAAGATACGATTTTTATATACCTTCATTGAATTGCATCGTTGAAACTCATGGTAAACAACATTATGATGGTGGTTTTGAGTATCACAATGGAGGTAAAACTCTTGAAGAAGAAAGGAAAAATGATTTAATCAAAAAAGAGTTAGCTATCAATAACGGAATTCAACATTATATTATCATTGATTGCAGAGAATCTAGTATCGAATACATAAAAAGCAATATAATGTCAAGCGATTTATCAGTTTTGTTAAATTTAAATGAAATTGATTGGTTGAAATGTCATGAGTATGCTTGTAATTCAATGGTGAAAGCGGCTTGTGACTTATGGAATGAAGGGGTTAAAAGCACATCGGAAATAAAAAATAAACTATCAATAGGTAAAGGTACTGCTTTAAGGTATTTAAAACAAGGTGCTGAATTAGGTTGGTGTGATTATGATCCTAAAAAAGTAAGCAGTAAAGCTAGGTCGATTAACGGTAAAATAAACGGTAAAAAGAAATCTAAGAAAGTGGTTCAATTGTCACCAAAAAGAGAATTTATAAATGAATTTGAAAGTATGGAAGCTGCTAGAATAGCAACGAACGCCAAGAATATACCAGCAGTTTGTAAAGGGATATTTAAGTCATCTGGTGGCTTCTTGTGGATGTATAAAGAGGATTATGAAAAGAATAAGGATTATCTTCTTTCTTTACCCGAAGTACAAGTTAGCAGAGAAAGAAAAGTAATTCAACTATCTTTGAACGGAGAGTTTATAAAAGAATGGAGCAGTGTAAAAGAAGCGACTTCTATATCACATGGAATACGAAGAGTGTGTAAAGGTAGACAAAAAACCGCAGGTGGTTACAAATGGATGTATAAAGAAGATTATGATAATATTTATAAATCTACGAATAAAGGAGTAAAAATATGACAATTGTAGAATCTGAAATGAGAAAAGAACGTTTGCTATATATTTTAAAAAATTCATTAACATGGTCTTCTAGTATAATAAACAGTTTCGATGATGCATCATTGAATCATATTTATCAGTTGCTCTTAGATCAGCAGAAACTATATAAAGTTAAACTTTCAGAAAATAGTGTATTTAGTCTTAGACTAACTTTACCGTCAAAGCTTGCTAAAGAACATGGGGTTACATATGGAGATCGCTTTAATATTAAGTTTAATGTTGATAAGAAGGAAGTATATTTAGATTTCGTACATAATGGCAAATGTAAGATTGATAAGAATAGATTGATTGTAATGCCTTATTCATTGGTTGAAAGAAATGTACTCAAACGTAATGATGATACGCTGCTATATTATAAGGATGGTAGGATTACCATTAAGTCGTTTAGCTTTATGCAATAACTAAATAAAATTATATAAAATGATTGACTTTTAAGTTTGGTAAATTTATACTTGAAATATATAGAATAATAGTAAGTGAGGTAAGAAAAGTGACACCTGAAGAAAAAATCAATAAAGCAATTAAAGAGTGTTATAAAGCATTGGAACATTTAGAACAAGATAATAAACGAATGACTATTGGGACGCTAGACATCGTTGAAGAAAGAATTCAAGCTGCACGGTGGATGGTTATTAACATGATCGAAGATGAAGAAGGAGAGTTTTAAGTTAGTATAGACTTATACTACAAAGTAGGTGATTAAATGGTTGATTTCAGAAAAGTCTTTTTTCCAACGGGAGAAGAGAAGCGTCAACAAAAAGAACTTCTCAATAGACTTGAGAGGGAGCGTGTACTCCACTTTATGAATCAAGGATTCAATAGACAAGAGGCAGAAGAACAAATTGATAAAGAAGTAAAGGAGTTTACGGAGCGAGATTATTACAGTTAATTCGCAGTTCAAAGGTACGTTAAAAGATGCATTTTATAAGGAGGTTAGTGGAATGAAAATTAGTGAAATGATTGAAAAACTTCAACGGATTAAAAATGAATATGGGGATTTAGAAATTTATGAGCATAATGACTGGACTACACTATCTAAATATGAATCAGGTTATAGACCTAGAGTAAGTAAAATTTATTATCAAAAATGGGAAGATGCTGAACATATGCAGAATGAATTAAGTGAAGGGAATGTAAATGAAGCAGATGATGAATTATTTGATGTGGATATAAGTAAACCTATTATTCTAGGGGTTACTATCTAACGAATAAAAGTTAAGTTTTAACTTAAAAGGAGATGTTGAATATGTATTTTTACACAATTTCAAACGGTGAGTATTCTGACTACTCATATACAACTATTTACCATGAAACAAAATTCACGAATAAACAATTTGTAGAAATGTACAATAAAGCACTTGAAAGTATGAATGGGGAATATGAGTACCATGATGGAGTAGCTGAGAAAATGGCTGAAATGTTCGGGTTTAAAATAGCAGAAGATGAATATGAGATTGGTGTTGGTTATGGTTCACATAAGCCAATTAACTTAAATGAAGTATCTGAAGATTACAATAGCTATTATAGAGATGGAATTTAACATAAGGGGTAGTAATATGAAAAGGAATTACGTGATGCAGATAACACATGAGGAAATGGCTGAGTATGGTAAGCTATTCAGATCACTTAGAAAGTCAACTGGATTAAGTTTGACTAAATTTGCAGATGAGCTAAAGATTATATCAAGAACAAGCTTAAGTAAGTGGGAGAAAGGTATCTCAGTGCCTAAAGAGGATATTTACTTGATTGAATGTAGAATTAGAGAAGTTGCTGAGAATTATAATAAATAAAATTACAAATGGAGGTTTTAAAATGAGCAAAATTAAAATACCTTACAAATTAGCAAATTCTATTGAATTAATCAAATCAGAAAAAGGAGAAGAGTATCTATATAAAATTGAATGGTTGATTAGTTATTTTAAAAATACAGTAACATTTGAAGATGAACTACAAGAGGCGATTAATTACGTTGTATCTTACATAAAAGAATCAGATGTACATAGAAAAACATATTTTAAAGTATTAGTTGATGGATACGAAAAACAAGATCCCTCTAGCTTTAGAGATTTGAATAGACAAGATAAAGAAATAATTCTAGAAGGTCTTACGAATGTTATTAAGGGATATATTTTCAATGAAAAAACTTATAAATTTACATATAATCATGAGCGTGGTACAGGTGTAACAGTTAAAACGGGAACTGGTATTCCTTTGATGAGTGGTTTGAACGGAACAGCCACTATCACCATTGAAGTTAATGGTGGAGCTGAAGATACTTATTAAGTTAAAATATACATTTTAACCTATAAATAGCGTTGAAAAACGGAGCATAAGCGAGTAAACGGGAGTATTCGAGAGGTATAAAAAGGAGGAGTAAATATCATGACAGTAGAAACAATTAATAATCTTATAGCAGATGAAGTGGCTAAAGGTATTGAACAGTTTAAAAGAAATTACATTAACACAAAATTCGAAAAGAATAAATTGTATGATTATCTCGGTGAAGATCTAATAGATACATTTAAGCATCATAATGCAATAATTGCAGGTGGAACAGTTACGAGTCTTTTCAATAATAAAGATATAAATGACATTGACGTTTATTTTAGAGATGAAGATTCACTTATTAACTTCCTGTCAGATGTATGGAGTAGTAGTTGTTGGATTGTTTCAAATACTAATAAAGCTACACAATTCATGTATAAAAAGAAAGACAAAGAAGTTAATGTGCAACTAATCCATTTTAAATATTTCAATGCAGCAGAAGATATCTTTGACACATTCGATTATACAGTTTGCATGGGAGCATATGATTTTACTACAGAAGAATTTATCTTACATCCAGATTTCCTTAAACATAACTCGCAACGTATTTTAAAGTTTAATAGTGAAACAGCTTTTCCAATTGTATCATTACTACGTGTTCAAAAGTATGAGAAGAAGGGATATGTAATTTCTAAGCCTGAATTTATTAGAATTATACTTACATGCATGAATTTAAATATCAATACATATGAAGAATTAAAAGATCAACTTGGTGGAATGTACGGAATTAATTACGACAAATTATTTGAAGATATCGAAGATGAAGAATTTGATTTACAATATGCGATAGATAAAATTGCTAATATTTCATTAAGTGAAGATTATTTCGTTAAACCTGCACCTGTAGAGTTTGGAGGCATTGACGATATCATTGACAATATTATTAAAACACCTTTCCAATACATCAAAAAGAATGATGAAAACTATCGCATTGGATCAACAGGATTACTTAGAAAAACGAAAGTTATCACATACGGTGAACAGGTTGATGGAAGTGATTACTTCAATGGTTTGAAAATTTATAAGTTTGTTAAGAAGGAAGACGATGTTTATAGAAGTTTTTATAAAAATAAATTTATATATAAAATTGGAGAAGAAGTTAAAGCTTCAAGAGAAGACTATGCCGATGGAAAACTGTATTTCAATTATAAGGATACCATTGCTCAATCGACATATAAAGACAGAAACAATGCAGTATTAATTGAAGCAACAATTGATCTAGATGGATTCGAATATGGTGAAGATGGTGTTATTACGACAAATAAAGCTTTTATCACAAGAGAAGTGCCGATATCTGAATGGGAAGAGTGGAATAAACCAGAACACGAAATTGATGATCTTACTAAGTTTTTCGATTAAAAAGCTGATTTTAAAGGAGGAGTAAACATGTGCAAATATGAAATTTTCCAAGTTAAACGTGAACTAACTAGAGAATTCGGCTATATGAGTAAGGATATGCTTGAAAATGAAATAAATCTAGATAACTATGATTCAGTTTATCAAGGAGAAATTGAAGGTAATTATAGCAACATAGATACACTGTTAGAGGATTTATTTGTAATGTTTAATATAAGTCATCCAGATAATTTCACTGGTAGATCAATGAGTGTTTCAGATGTCGTACAAATAAACGACAATTACTTCTATTGTGATTCATTCGGTTGGGAGAAGATTGCAGTATAAAATACGAATTTTAACTTAGAAATTAAAAGGAGTGTGCAGTATGAAAAATATATCAGTAGAAGATTTAAAAACGCTAAATAGAATTTTCAATATTATTGAGGATAGAGGATATGAGTTAATTCGTTTAAATAGTGAATTGTCTCCAGAAGAATATGGTCATAACCTTTACTCACATGGAATTCATGAAGTTTTGGAAAATCAAATAGGATTCTATTGTGAAGATAAATGGGATGAAATTCATTATAAATATTTTTCGTTTGAGCAATTTCTTAATGATGAGTATTTTGAAAAACTTAAAAAACAAGTAGATGAAAAACAGAAAAAAGAACAAATAGAAAAGGAAAAACGTGAAAAAGAAAAGTTAAAGATTAAAGAACGGGTGGCTCAAAAAGAAGCATTCGAAGTTGTAATAAAAGCAATGAGAATTCAAATTAATAAACTTAAAGAAGAAATAGAAACTGAACAGGATTATACTTTAAAAAGACGAAAGTCTCATGAGTTAGAATCTTTTAATCAATCTATAGAATACATTGAAGATAAAATGGTCGATCTAAAATTAATATAAAAGTAAGATTTTAATGAGTGGTGAACTGTATGAGCAAAGAAGAAATAGTAAAGAAAGCAGAAGCACAATTGAATAAATACAAAGAACAAAAGAGTGTGAATGACATTATAAAAAATGTGAATATACATAAAAATGATGGGATGTTGAGGAGGATTTTAACAATATTTAGAGGATATCCTTAAGGGGGAATTATCTGATGTTATCGTATACCGAATTGGGTAAAGGAACGCCAGTGGTATTTTTACATGGATTAGGCAGCAATTCGAAAGCTTGGATTCCACAACATGAATTATCAGATAAGTATAGACTTATAGCAGTTGATCTCCGTGGTCATGGTAGCACTGAAATAAATTACAATCTAACCGTTAAAAATTTTGCATCTGACATTATAAAACTATTAGAGCATCTAGATATACAGTCGGCTGTTATATGCGGATTGTCGTTAGGTGGTATCGTTGCCCAAGAAGTCTACAAACAACGTCCAGATATGGTTCTAGGCTTAATATTAGCTAATACGTGTTCATATGTCCCTCCTATACTTGCGTATGGAATAGTTAAGGAATCTGAGAGGCATATACGAGATGGAACGTTAATTGACCATGTGTTAGATAGAGGGTTACATAATCAAGCTTACAGAGAAGAAGCTAGAAATGCTTTTCTAATAAGAGATACATATTTAGAGTCGGCTAATGCTGCTACTGGATTAAATTATTTTCCATTATTACATAAGATAAGAGTACCAACATTACTTATAGGAAGTACAAACGACAAAGTCACACCTGTTATAAATACATACACAATGAGAATGTTCATTAAAAACGTAAGAAGTGTCATATTGTCTGATACCGGACATTTGAGCAATATAGAACAAAGTGAAAAATTTAATCAAAGTATTAGAGAATTTATGGAAATTTTCGGTTGACTATATAAATAAAATTATGTAATATAAAGATATAAATAGAAAGGGTGATTGATAAATGGGATTCAAATTACCAGCGAGTTTTTACGAGAAACAGAAAGAATTATATGAAAAGAAATACATCTCAATTGGTGAGAAAGAAATTCATGTTAGCGAGTTAGAGGATAGAAGTGTAACTCCTGAAATGAGAGCTACAATGAGAATGAACTCTTACGCACAAGATGATTTGCCTCCGAAGCTAACAGATGAAACTTTGATCAACACAGTTAAACATTATCTGTCACATTGTTCGAAACCTAGTTTCCCTTGTTCAACCTATGACGAAGCTATAATTCATAAATATGTTCCAGAGTTAATTAAACGATTGGGAGAGAAATGAGATAAAATTTAGGTTTTAACAGATGAATTCGATAAAAAAGGAGAGATGATTAAATGAATCAAATTACAAAAGAGGCGTTATTGTTTTTAGAAAAAGCTAAAAAAGGATTTGAGGAAAATAAAGAATGGACTACATACAGAGATGAAGAAGAGAATTTCATTGCGTTGAGAACTGGAATGTTTGAAGATTGTATTACTGTTTACGAACTAAGTAATCCAGTGGGTATTTTTACAGAACAATTAACACGTCAAAATAATAAAGTAATTGACTATGATGATTACGGACGATTAAAAGAGATCGAGAAGACGATGAATGAACTTAGATATTATCTAAATAAAGACAGTCATTTTACAAGTCTTAATGAGCTTTACTTGTACATAAAAGATACTTTAAATGAACTAGAAAGAAAATAAAAGGTCAATTTTATAAGGAGGGCGATATCTTGTTTAATTGGATTGCTGAAGAGAATAAATGGATAAAGAAAAACGTTCCTTCATTTATAAAGGTAAGGAAAGATTATATTAATACTTTTTTAAATGAAGATGTTAAGGAATTGCCTTATGTCGGGAATGGTTTTAATTCAGATGGTGAAATGTGGATTACTATAAACGTTTTGAGTCGAGATATAGATATTCCAATAGTCATCTTAGGGGATTTGATTGATAATTACGAGCAGGTGTTTTCGGAAGACTAATAAGGAAAGAGGGAATTTGAATGTTATGGACGTTCAAAAAATTCCTTATTAAAGCCTTACTAGTAGTCGCAGCCTTATTTTTAGCATTTAACGTACTTAATTTACATAAGGAAAATCAGAATAAAGTGGAAGTTATAAAGCAAACCGAAGAAGTAAAAAGTTCTACATATATAATTGATAAAGAAATGGTTCTAGGGAAGCTGAAAATGAACCCACAAATTGTTTCTCTAGAACAAAAGTTTTCAGATAAAGACACTCAGGTTGATGACAGTTGGCTAGGAGAAAGACATGTAGAACTTAAAGTAAAAGGTAAGTTTAAGTTAGGTATAAATACAAGTGAAATTGAATTGAAACATATCGATTTAACGAATAGGATTGTATACCTAAAGCTAGGAAAACCGACACTTATTAGCTTAGAATTGCCATACAATCAAGTAAAATTTGAAAAGACACAAGGATTCTTTAGGTTAGCATTAGATGAAAAGGAACGAGAGAATTTCTACATAGCAACAGAAAAGAGCATTAGAAATGAAATATTACATAATAAAGAAATAATGAAGCAAGCTAACTTATTTAACCAAGCTGTAATCAGTGGTTTATTAAAGGAAATGGGAGTTAAGAGTGTTATATTTGAATGATTAATAAAATTACATAAGGATGTGCTGATATGAGCTTTATAGAAGAAGCAACCGAAGCGTTTAAAGATTCATTAAAAGGTTACGGAGCCTCTGAATTATTCATTAAAAATGCTATAGCTTCATTTATAACAGGAGTTGCAGTAGGATCTTTGATTAACTCTAGTGAGGATTTACAAGAAGAAATGATCAATACAATCTTAAATGGAGAAATCATTAATTAACTCTATTACATAGTAAAACTCGTCAGAATATAGTTTGTTTAAATTAGAAGTAGCGGTTAGGGGATTGGTGATGAATGAAATAGAGGAGTTAATACAAAGGAGAAGACGACAGGTTCTTGTGAATAGCTATTTGTATTATCAAATGAACATGAACCTCATTGACGATCATACTTATGATAAGTGGTCGAAAGAGTTAAGTGAATTACAACAGAAATATCCTCAAGAATCTAAGAATGTGAAGTTTTATTATGAAGAATTTGAGGACTTCGATGGATCAACGGGCTACCATTTACCAAAGGACGAATGGCTGCATGATTTATGTTTTAGATTATTAACTGAACACAAGAGGAGGAAGGAAGATGGAATTTAAACAAGGTGATACGCTAATTTCAAGTTACACTGACACAGTTAATAAGGTGACAGAGAATAAGCTGTATACGGTGGATAAAGTTAATGAGGAAGGCTTCTGTATTGTTAATGACGATGGTGTAGAGGTGTATCCTAATGAATCTAGTTTCACGAAGTTGGAGTTCAATGGAATTTTTTAAGGGGTGTCTCATTGCGCTTCCTGTCGGGATATTGTTTTGGGCATTGATTATATGGGGAATTATGAAGTTGTTTAACTAGGAGGATGATACATGAAGAAAAGTAAAATTGAGATTGCTGCTATGACAGTGATAGGATTTGTAACTATCAGCATGATCGCCACGCTTGTATTGTATGGTTTTGTAGGAATTAAGCTTATTAATAACCCGGAGGTATTTGGAGAATGGTTTGCTAAATTAGTTGAAGGATTCAATAAAGAGTAAATTTATAGATTAAAATGGTGATTTTATTAGATGAAATTACATAAAGGGAGTGTATTAAGATGAGTGAATGGTTAACTATTGGTAAGTTGGTTGATCAATTAAATGTTGGTGAAATAGCTGAATGTAGTGACGGTAAAAGCTATGTGACAGTTACAGAAGAGGGACATTTTAGTTTTTGCGATAAGAATGGTCATCATAGATGTTTTCTTGACTTTTATGCAACTAAACCTAATAGAGAAAGAATGTATAGAATAGTTCCTAATTATGTAACTTTAGATGAAGCTATAGCTGCGTATCAGGATGGTAAAACAATAGTTTCATATTGGAGAGGTTCTACTATGGAGTTCACAAAGAAAGCAGAATGTGATAAATGGACAGTATGCAGTGGTCGATTTTTCGATGGGAAATGGACAATTAAAGATTAAGATATAACAAGTATTTTATAGGAATAGAGGTGTGTCATGAAAAAATTACTTACATTACTTTTTGCTACTTCATTATTAGCAGCTTGTAGTAACAGTGAACAAGGTAATAATGAAAAACTTATAAAAGTAGATAATATTGAGGTTGTAAAAGTCGAAAATGGGGGATGTAGTCGCTTTGGTTGTAATAACTTTGTAACCTTTAAAAAAGGAGATACATCTTTGAGAATGAGCGTATCTACAAATTTAGTGGAAGCAGTTACAAAAGGAGCTGTTTTGGATATATCATATGATCCAGAAAATTTATATGTTGAGAAATATATGTTTAGTGATTTTCAAGAATCGAAATAAATTCTTGGTTTTAATCGAAAGGAGGAAAAACAAATGAAAGGTGATTTATTTATCAACAAGGATCAAGTAATAAGTGCTACCCTATCAGCACCTGTCGCTCCAACCATCTTCTTTAAAGGTAAAGAAGATATTGAGATTTTGCGATTAGAGCCAAATGGAGATATTTTCATTCGTGGACGACTAGTTGAAAATGACAAACAAATTACAGACGGATTACGGCAGTTCTTATTAAGTCATGGATATTAATAAAAAGTAGGGAGGAATATTATGATGCCTTGGAAGTGTGATGATTGTGATTACGAGCTTACAGATAGTCTATTCGTAACTTACATTGAATGTCCTAAATGTGGCTCTGAAAACTTCTTTCATGGTTAGATGATTGAAGAGGATATTGAAGATTATAACATTTACGATGATGAGGACTAACACGGTTCGAACAAATTATGAGATAAAAATCTTGTTTTATAAAGGAGAGAGGTATTGTGGAAGAATTAGCAAATGGTGTAGAGAATGGTATTGAATATAAGGTAGTTTGGAAATATGGAGATTATGTCTATATAAATGTGAAAGATACGCTATCAAATAGAGAACAGTTATACGAATATAAACTGATACATAGACCTATTTTTGGTATTGATATAGCAGACCATGTAGAAATCAAAAAGAAATTAGATGAAATGATTGATATGGTTAGTAAATAAAAATTCTCTTTTATTCGAGGTGACATAAATGAATTTAAACGATGAGCAAATGTTAAGTGAAATAATTAGCTATTACAATGATTTTGATGGTGAGTTGGAAGAAAGTTTATTTAATTGGCTTGTTTCAAGATTTAAAGAGTTAAAAAAGGAAAATGAAGAGTTGAAAGTAGATATTACAAAAAGAGATGAACAAGATGAATATGACTATTGGGAATGGAGAAACGGTCAAGATTGATAAAAAGAGAAATATGAGATTCAATTAAGAAGGATGTGAATTAACAATGAGCGTAAAAGTAGAGTTTGACAATATTAGAGTATTGATCTTGAATATCTTAGAGAATCATCCAGAGGCTAGAGATAATGACACCCTACTATATTTAGAAGCTTGCAAGTACCTTGGAGCAAAAAGCATAGAGGACTTGGTTAAATTAAATCTAAGTATAATTTCTATACATAAAATGAGACAAGTGATTCAGAATAAAGAGGGTTTATTTAAGCCTTCTGAAGAAACTGAGAAAGCTAGAAGTAGAAGAAGAGTTGCAATTAAAGAGTATATGTCTAGATTAGGTTAAATGAGATTGGAGACAAACATGAATTGGTTTGATGTATGGAGTAAGGTGAAGTTTTACGGTGTAGCGTTAAATGTACTATTGATGATGTGGTATTTAGCAGCACTATCGTTTGTTGATCGTAAGAATAAAGTTAAAAAATTTAATAAATAAAATTACATAAAACTATTTACATAAATAAAATTATGTAGTATTATAAGTATATACCAAATGAACAGGTGGTGAGGAGATGAAGCTACTAGATTTAAATCATTCAGCTTTACAGATTTATAGAACGACAAAAGGTAATGAGGGAATCGGATTTACAGATGCAAAAAGGAAGCTAACGAGAAATGTGCAGCTTGCAATTAAGTTAAAAGAAACTAACAGTATTATAACATACAAATATGGTAATCTACTGATCAAAGTGAACAAAAAGAGAAATCGCATCGTTTGGATTCACAACTGGAAAGGTTATCGAGATAGTGAAGGTTGGGAAGAGAACGAATTCATGAAATACATACTGAATGAGGATTTAAGAATCAAAACTTCATAAATTAGTAGAAGGTGATGATTTGATGGTGAGAAGCCCACCAAAAACCATTGAAAAATAAGGGTTTTGAAGCACTAATTTTAAGTTAAAATGGATTTTTTATCAGAAGTACTCATTAAATGAAATTATAAAATTAAAATGGATATTATAGGAGGAATTATACATATGACAATTGAAAACACTTTACGCCAAGCAGATAACGAGGTAATCGTAGAAGGTTTGTTACAAGAGGTTCGCTTAGAAACAAGAAATACTACTGATGGTCGTGGATTTATTGGTGGAGAAATTGATATTGAAGTAAGCGAAGGTTCAGTACATACATTACGAGTGTTCAGTATGAAAGAAAAGAAAGATGGGTCTGAAAATGGCATTTACAAAGGATTATTAACAGTTAAAGAAGAATATGTATCAATTGCTAAAGTTGGTAGAGATGAAGCTGATAAAGTACGAATTACAGCAGGTCAATTAGGAGTTAATGATTATGTGGGTGGAGATGGACAGGTTAAAACTCATCCTCAACTATCAACAAACTTTATCAATCGTGTGCAAGCTAACGACACATTTGAACCTAAAGCAGAATTTGAAGTTGAAATGGTTATTCAATCTGTAGCCGAAGAAATGGATCGTGAAGGTGAAGAAACAGGTCGAGTTAAATTAAAAGGTTTTGTTCCTCAGTATGGAGGAGGAATTGCTCCACTTGAATTTGTAGCTGAAGGAGAAGGTGCAGAATATATTCGTGATACATACGAAAAAGGTCAAACAGTTAAAATTTATGGGGATATTGTCAATAAAGTTGAAATCACAAAAATTGAAGAAGCAGTTGGTTTTGGTAAACCGAAAGAAAAAATTAAACGTAACTTTGTACGTGAGTATTTAATCACAGGTGGTTCCGAGCCATACGAAGAAGAAAATGTGAATACATATGATGTAAAAGCTATTGGTAAAGCATTAACTGAGCGTGAAGTATACTTAGAAGGCTTAATTAAAAAAGCTGAAGAAAAAGCTAAGAACGGCAACAAACCTGCGAAGAAAGAAGAGAAAAAAGGATTTGGAAGTAAGCCTAAGAAGGAAGAAAAAACAATTGACATCAGTGATGATGACCTTCCATTTTAATAAGTAAAATTATAATTTGAATAAAAAGAGGAGAGGGTTTCTCTCCTCAATATTAATAAAACTAATAAGTAAATGGAGGAATTTTATAATATGACAACTTTCGATATCTTTAACCCTCAAATTTCAGTAGTAGCAAAAGGATTAGACGGAAAAATGATTTTGGTTTACGGTGATAATTCTACTGGTAAAACGAAACAAGCTACACGAATGAAAAAACCTTACTATCTTGGATTTGAAGCTGGTATTCGTGCAATTAGCGGTGTCCCTTTCCTACCTATTAATAAATGGAGTGACTTCAAAAAGATTAATAAGCAATTAACTGATCCTAAAACATTAGATCGAGCAAAAGATTTATACCAAACTATTATTTTTGATGAAGTATTCACCGCTGCCAAGTATTGCCAAGACTATTTATGTAAAAAACATGGAGTAGAAACAATTGGAGATGGCAACAACGGATATGGGTTGTGGAAAGAATATGAGAATGAGTTTTGGAGTGAGCTTGATAAGTTAATGAAAGCAGGATATACACTTCTATTTATCGGTCATATTCAAGAAACAAAAGAAGGTAAAATCATCCCTAAAGGCGATGCTCGCAGTATGCAACCTGTACGTGATAATGCAGATGTTGTAGCATACTTGACTCCGAACGGGATTGATGAAAATGGAAAAGTAATTAAATCATCTGCTTGGTTCGCACAAACTGATGAATTCTTTGCACGTTCACGTTTTGATTACATTGATACATATTTAGAAGAATTTACAGCAGAAAATCTAGAGAAAGTAATTGCTAAAGCGATTGAGCGTCAAGAAGAAGAAGAAGGTATTACGGCTGTTACATACGAAGAACAAAAAGAATCATTTGAGTCAGAAGAGTTAGTTTATGATGATTTGATGGCAAAAATTAAGAAGCTAGGCACTCAGCTTACTAAAGCAGGTAAACTTGAAGAATTACAAGAGGTTGTGGAGAAGCATCTTGGTGTAGATGCTAAAGTTACTGAATGCACAAAAGGACAGGTTGAAACAATGGCAGTAATTTTAGATGATCTAACAGATTTACTTGAAGATATTGAAGATTAATTAAAAAACTTAATTGGAGGGTAGGTAATATACTTACTCTCCTTCCTTTTATCATTAGGAGGTGTATTGATAAATGGGTAGAATGGTCAAATGTCCATACTGCGAGCAACAAGTTGATAAAGATGTTTCAGTGTCACATCAGAAACGTTACTATCATGAATTATGCTTTAAAACAATGAAACGTGAGCAAGATGATTATAAATCTCTAATGGACTACATAGTTGAATTATTTGGTGAAGATAAGCCTTTGATGCTATTGAAGAAGCAAGTTAAAGACTTAAAAGATGAAGGTTACAAATATAAAGGAATGGAATTAGCCCTCAAGTATTTTTTTGATACTTTAGGAAATCGAGTGAAAGAGAATACAGGGATTGGAATTATTCCGTACATATATGAGGATGCCAAAAATCACTATATTACAATCAAAAAAGTAGAGAATAGTACTGAAGGATTTAACACTGATATAAAAAAGAAAGTCGTGATTATAGAGTCTCCAAAACAAACTTTTCAAAAAAAATCAAAATCAATAGATATTGAGTCATTATGAACGAGGTGAAAAAATGTCATTAATATGCAAAAGATCAATCTTTCAGATACTAGGGAATTTAATGAAAAAACCATCTTTACTACACGATAATAAATACAACTTTCAAAAAGATGATTTCACATCTGAAGGAGAGTCATCCTTTTATGTTATTATATTTGCAGCCATTAACAATCTGTATGATCAAGGCATCGAACAAATTGACTTAATGATGATTGATACATTCTTAAGTAGTTACGATGTTCAATATAAAATTTTCAGCGACAATAAAGGACTAGAGTATTTAGAAAGTGGTATTGAGAAAGCAAGCATGAAGAATTTTGATTATAGCTATAATCGTTTAAAAAAATTCAGTTTGCTAAGAACATATAAACGCAATGGATTTGATATTTCAGAATTATATGATGAATCAGTTTTTGCTCCAAAAGAGTCTGAATCAATGATTGAGGAATTTGATAAATTAACTATCGATGAAATGATTGCACATTTTGATAAAAAACTTTTAGAAATATCTAGTCAATTTTCTAAAAGTGAAGAAACTAAAACGATTCATGCTTCATCTAATGCAAAGCAATTATTACAAAAATTTAAAGAGAAGCCCGACTATGGTATTTCTATGATCGGTGATATACAGAATACTATTTTCAGAGGAGCGAAATTAAAATCATTAGGATTGCGTTCTGCACCTTCTAACTTAGGTAAAACTCGTATTGCACTTGGCGAAGCAACTGATATGGCAATTGATGAGATATATGATTTAAAGAAAAATGAATGGGTAAGTAATAATAATGCTGAAAATGTTCTTTTTATTAGCACAGAAATTGAAGGAGATGCTCTTCAAAGTACAATATTGGCATACATATCAGGTGTTCCAGAGAGAAAAATTAAAGACGGGGCAACAAATCAAGAAGAAGATAAAAGATTAAATAAAGCAGTGGAAATACTTGAAAGAAGTAGTTTTTGGATTGAGTATATTCCTGACTTTGATACACAACTAATTGAAAACAAGATTAAGCAACATATTATTGAAAATCAAGCACAGTATATCTATTTTGACTATTTGCATATTAGTATGAGTATTTTAGAAGAGCTTGCTAATGCATCAAAAGGAATGAAATTACGTGAAGATATGGTTTTATTTATGTTTATGAATAGACTTGATCAAATTAGAAAAAGGTACAATGTCTATATTCAAACTGCTACACAAGTAAACGGAGACTGGAAAAATAGCGAAAATGCAGACAGTACAGTACTGAGAGGCTCAAAAGCCATTGCCGACAAAGCTACAAGAGGGATTATTGCTTTATCTCCCACAAGTAAAGATTTGAAGTCAATTGACCCAATCCTAAAAAAAGGATTCCATCCTGAGCCGAATGTTGTTTATCACATTTATAAAAATCGTGAAACTGAATATAAGGATTGTAAACTTTGGTTATACATAGATTACGATACAATGAGACAAGAGGAATTATTTTTAACTAAAAATGATTATACATTAATTGATATCAAACCAACTGAAATACAAAGTAAGACTGCACCAGTAAACAAAGAATATGATTTTTGATTAGTATACATATATTTAGATTAATACAAAAGAAGGATATCGAGGTGATTAAATGGCAAAGTTTACAGATGATGAAATTAAGGGAATTTTAAAACAATATAACTTACAAATATTGGATGGTGAAGTTTATAAAAACAATAATACTAGTTTTACCTGTGTAACAAATGAAGGATACATGGTCAATATAAGAATTGGTGATTTAAAAGCTGGTAAAAAACCAAGACCTTTTCACACAAAGAATCAGTATACTATTGAAAATATTAAAATGTGGTTAAAAATGAATGATGATAATTATGAATTATTGTCCACAGAGTACGCAGGATGTGGCAAGTATTTAATTTGGAAGAAAAAAGGAAGTGATAAACCATTTGAGATGAATTGGAGGAATTTTCAAACAGGTTATAGAGATAGAGCGACTATGAAAGAAACGATGTCAAAAAAGAAAAGGAAACCACTGGAGATAGTTAAAAACGAAATTGATGATATTTTAAAAAAAGAAATATTCAAAGGTTGGAACATAAATACAGAAGAATTAAATAAATACAAAAACGCCCATACTAGATTACTATTTAATCATGTAGATGGATATAAGGTAGTGTGTACATTAGATGCTTTTCGTAGATTAAAAACAGGATTTCAATTTTTAAACATGAGCGAACCAGATTTATCAATTAACAATATTTCTATTTTTATTGATAAAAACACACCTTATAAATTTAAAGAAGGGCAAATATATCAAGGCAATCATTCTGAGTATATATTTATTTGTGAAGAACATGGGGAATTTAAGTCAATACTAAGAAATGTATTTTTTAGGAAAAAAGGATGCTCAAAATGTGATCTTGAAAGAAGAAAAGGTGAGACAAGTCCGAATTACAATCACGATTTAACAGAAGAAGAAAGGCAAATGAGAAGAGAATATCCTGAATATAAGCAATGGAGAAAGCAAGTTTACGAAAGAGATAACTATACATGTCAATGTTGCGGTAAAACGAATACAGAGTTAAATGCACATCATAAAGATAGCTACCACTGGTGCAAAGAGCGAAGAACGGATGTATCAAATGGTGCTACATTATGCGAAGAGTGTCATAATGAATTTCATTCAGTTTATGGACTTAGAGATAATACTGAATCTCAATATACTGAATTTATAACCATTATAAAAAACAGCACAATTCCTATTTAAGTGGGTGACACCCAATGAAATTAGATAAAGAACTTATCAAAAATAGTTTAACTGTAGATGAAATTAATAAAATACTATTAGACTTAGGTAGTGAAGAACCTAAAAAGGATAAAGAAGGGAATCCAATCTTCACTACCGTATGCCATGGTGGAAACAGTCATAAACTCTACTATTATCAAGATTCAAAGCAGTTTCATTGCTATTCAGGTTGTCAGGAAAGTGTAGATGTATACTCTCTTATAGCCAAGGTGAAGAAACTAACCTTTCCAGAAGATTTTCCAAAAACTGTTCAATATGTAGCTAATTTAACAGGGAAGAGATTTGGCTACAGTGCAGCAAATACAATTCAAAGTAATAAAATTGATGATTGGGATTGGTTAAGTAAATTCCAACGAAAAGATAAGCCTAAAGTAGAGTTAAATACATATGATGACAAAGTATTAGAAATGTTTCTGAAATATCCTCATGAAGAATGGCTAGATGATGGCATTAGTGCAGAAACAATGAAGAAGTATGAAATTAGCTATCATGTCACACAAAATAAAATTGTGATACCTCAACGATCAATTACAAATGAGTTGCTAGGCGTAAGGGGGCGAGCATTGAATCAAGAGGATGTTGAAACAGGTAAAAAATATATGCCATTAACCATTGAAGGCAAAACATATTCAACCATGAGTTTTTATAGTTTGTATGGATTGAATCATACACAACACGCTATTAAAAGAATCAAAAAGGTTATCATTTTTGAAGATGAAAAATCAGTATTGAAATGTGAGGATTATTTTGGAGAGGATAACTTTGCGGTAGCTACATATGGTTCTAATTTAAGTGATTATCAAGTTAATTTATTGTTATCTTTAGGTATTGAAGAAGTATTTATAGCAAGAGATAAAGAGTATGAAGATCCTGAGAGTGAAGAGGCTTATCGTTATTCGGATAAGCTGCTACGACAAGCTATGAAATTTACTCCTTTTGTTAGAACGTATATATTGTTTGATAAGTGGGACTTACTAGGATACAAGTGTAGCCCTGCTGATCGTGGAAAAGAAGTTTTACTGGAATTAATGAAGAATAAATATGAAGTAACAACAGTTGAGGAGGAATGTATTTGAAGTATAAGTTAATAGGTGAAAATCATTTTATGAATCCAATTGAAACTATATTACGCAACAGAGGGATTGACGACATTCAATCCTTTTTACATACAAGTGAGAAGGATATAATACACTGGAATAAACTTAGGAATATTGAAAAAGCAGTCGAATGTATGATTTCCCATATCGAGAAAAAGAATAAAATATTTATTCAAGTAGACAGTGATTGTGATGGCGTTTCGTCAAGTGCTATTTTAATTAATTATCTTAGAGTAGTATTCCCTAATATAGAAATAGAATGGAATATGCATGATGGCAAGCAGCATGGGGTTATTCTAGAACATGTTCCTGATGATGCCGATTTAGTTGTTATCCCTGATGCAGGATCAAATCAATATAGAGAGCATAGACAACTAAAAGAAAAGGGAATTGATGTAATTGTTTTAGATCACCATGAATGTGAAAAAGAATCAGAATATGCAATTGTAGTTAATAATCAAATGTCACCTGATTATTCAAATAAAGCTCTCTCTGGAGCTGGTGTCACATATAAATTCTGTAAGGCATTAGATTCTAAATTAGGAATCGATATTGCAGATAATTATTTGGACTTGGTTTCATTAGGGAATATAGGGGATATGATGGACTTACGTTCACTTGAAACAAGATATTATGTATTAAAAGGACTTAAGCAAATTAAAAATTTATTTTTGCAAGCACTATATGAAAAACAGTCTTTTTCAACAAAAGGAATTATAAATATTATTAATACACAATTCTATGTAGTTCCATTGATTAATGCCAATATTCGCACAGGAAATTTACAAGAAAAACTGCAAATGATGAACGCTTTTTTGGAGTCTAAGGAGTTAATTTATAATACTAGAAAAAAAGAATCAGAAACTATTCATGTCGCTACCGCAAGACTCTTAACAAATGTAAAAGCAAGACAAGGGAGAATACGTGATAAGAATGTGGCAGCCATTGAAGAGAAGATTGCAGAAAAGAATCTTTTAGATAATAAACTCCTAATCGTTGAGGTTGGTAGTATATTAGATAAAAATTTAACGGGACTCGTAGCAAATAGTCTTGCAAAAAAATACAAACGTGGAACACTACTACTAAGATATAATAAGGAAACAGGTATTTTAAACGGCTCTGGACGTGGATATGATAAAGGGGTAATCAAAGATTTACGACAACTCCTGTTAGAAACAGAAAAGTTTATTTATGTAGAAGGACATGGTAACGCACACGGTATTTCAATAGAAGCTAAAAACTTGATTGAAGCGAATGAAATTATCAATGAGAAATTAAAAGATGTAGAAATTGACGTTGGATTTCACGAGGTTGATTTTATCGTCCCATCAAAACAACTCAAGCCAAAGTTTATTAAAGAGTTACATTCACTTAGAGACAACTGGGGTTATAAAGTAGAAGAACCTCTAATAGCAATTAGCGATATTGAGGTAAATAAAGATGAAGTATACATAAATGGATCAAAGAAAAACACTTTAAAGTTTACATGCAAAGGAATTGAATTTATTAAATTCTTTAGTAGCGAATCTGAATGGGAATCAATTGTTAATCAAGGAGAAAGATTAGTAATTGATGTAATAGGTAAATGTTCACTAAACGAATATCAAGGTAAAAAGACAGCTCAAATTCTTATTGAAGATTATGAAGTGGCTAAAGTCAAAGAAAAAGAATTTGTTTTTTAATTGCAATAAGTAAAATTATATAATATAATTAAGGTATAAATAAAAAGGAGGGATAATCAGTTGAGCTACTTCTCAGTACATAATCACAGTATGTATTCTAATATTCGTTTAATTGACGCTCTGAATAGACCAGAAGAGTTAATATCTTACGCAAATGAAATTGGACTTAATGGTATTTGTTTATCTGATCATGAATGCTTATCAGGTCATGTTAAGTTTATTCAGGCATACAAGGAAATGAAAAAGGAGGGTAAACTGTCTGATGGGTTTAAAATAGGATTAGGCAATGAAATTTACCTAGTGAAAGAAGATTCGTTAGAGGAATTGAAAGAGAATTATTCAAATAAAAACCCTAATACTAAATTCTATCATTTTCTGCTATTAGCAAAAGACTTTCAAGGGTACGAACAATTAAAAATCTTGAGTAGCACAGCATGGGAAAACTTGTTTAAAACAGGGTTCATGGAACGAGTGCCAACTTTTAAAGATAAGTTAAAAGAGGTTGTTCAAGGAGGACATGTGGTTGCAACAACTGCATGTCTCGGTGGAGAATTGCCTCAAGTTATCTTAAAGTTAATCGATGCAGAAGAAAATGGCGGAGAAGTAGTAAAATTTAAAAGAGAGATTAATGACTTTATAAAATATTGTGTAGATGTATTTGGTAAAGAAAATTTCTTTTTTGAGATTCAACCTTCAAACAATAAACAACAAAAAGTAGTAAATAAAAAATTAATTGAGTTATCTAAAGTTTACGAGATTGATTATATTGTTGCTACAGATGGTCACTACCTTAAAAAAGAAGATAGGTACGCTCATAAAGTTTATTTGCAAAGTCAAGATGGAGAAAGAGAAGTAGATGATTTTTATGATGCTACATATATCATGAGTGAAGATGAAGTTAGAGAAAATCTTAAAGATCATTTATCAGAAGAGGAAATTGACATAGCTTTTAAAAATACACTGAAAATACATAATATGATTGATATATTTGATCTCAAGAAAGACACAGCTATTCCTCATGCTGGTATCCCTAATTTTGAAGTTAAACACATCTTTGCGCCCGCATATCAAAAATTCAATTATATTGAAAAATTTGCAAATAGTGAGTATGAGATAGATCAATATTTATTGGCTTTAATCGAAGAAGGGTTTAACAGCTATATTAACAATGATAATTTAACAAGAGAATACTTCTATACAGTTATGGAGCGTATCAATACAGAACTAAGAGAGTTATGGCTTATTTCCGAAAGACTTGGGGATAGAATGTCTTCTTATTATGTGTTGACTAAGCAAGTTGTTGATATCATTTGGACAAAAGGCGATTCTTTAGTTGGAGTGTCACGAGGTTCAGCAGCAGGATATTTGCTAAATTTCTTAATTGGTATTACACAAATCAACCCCTTAGATTATGACTTGCCTCATTTTAGACACCTTACAGCAGAGCGTCCTGAATTACCTGATATAGACTTAGATTCAGAGCAAAATAAACGACAACAGATTCTTGAAGCAATGAAAGAAGTGTTTGGTCAAAAGCAAGTTTTAAATATCGCTACATTTGGTACAGAAGGTAGTAAAAGTGCTTTATTATCAGCTTGTCGTGGAATGGGTATTGATGTAGACGAAGCTTCCCATATGACGACTTTAATCCCTATTGAGCGTGGATTTAACTGGAGTTTATCAGATTGTTATTTTGGCAAAGAGGAAAAAGGAAGGAAGCCGATTACTGAATTAGTAAACCTTGTAGAGAAACATGATGGTTTGAAGGAAATATCATTAAGAATTGAAAACCTTGTTAATAAACGTTCTATCCATGCTTCAGGAGTATATATTTACAACGAAGAATATACAAAACATAATGCAATGATGCGATCTAGCTCTGGTCAACCAACTACTCAATTTGATATGGGCGACAGTGATTATATGGGGAATCTGAAGATTGATATGCTAACTGTGCAAGGAATTGATAAAATTAGAACTTGCATGGACTTGCTCTTAAATGATGGATACATTGAATGGAAGGAAACATTAAGAGACACCTATAATGCTTATTTACATCCTTCTAAACTTAACTACACTAACAAGAAAATGTGGAGTAAAGTTGGTAAAAATGAAATCCCCGACCTTTTTCAATTTGACACTCAAGTTGGTTTACAGTGTGCTCAAAAAGTTAAGCCTGAAAGCGTAACTGAATTAGCAGTTGCAAACTCTTTGATGAGGCTAATGTCAGATGGAGATTTGCAGCCTGTAGATAAATATGTGTTACATAAAAACAATCCTGATATATGGATTAAAGAAATGGAAGATTACGGTTTAAATAGTGGTGAAATTATAGTATTAAGAAAACATTTAGATGAAGTATATGGAGTTTCTGATTCACAAGAAAGCATCATGTTGTTATCTATGGATGAAAATATTTCTAATTTTGATGTCATTGAATCCAATAAACTTAGAAAAGGTGTAGCCAAAAAGCTAGAGGAAGTATTAAAGAAAGTTAAAGAAGATTTTTTTGAAAAGGGTAAGAAATATTCGAGTGAAAATATGCTGAACTATGTTTGGAATACTCAAATCCTACCACAAGCAGGGTACAGTTTTTCACGATTGCATAGTGCAGGTTATTCTCTCATCGCCTTACAACAAATGAATTTAGCGTATTTTTATCCTTCCGTATATTGGAATACATCATGTTTAACTGTTAACGCTGGAGCTAATGAAGATAACGATAATAATAAAGCAACTCAATATGGAAAAATCGCCTCAGCAATTGGATCAATGAAAAACAGAGGAATTAAAGTGTCTCTACCGGATATCAATAAAGCTGAATTCGGCTTTAAGCCAGATGCAGAAAACAATACAATTATCTTCGGATTAAAGGGGATGAATGGCGTTGGGGATGATCTTGTACATTTAATTATCTCTAATCGTCCATATACATCATTTGATGATTTCTTAATTAGAATGTTTGATACCAAACTAGTCAAACAAGCACAAATTGTTCAATTGATTAAAGGTGGCTGTTTTGATTCTTTCGGTGATAGAAAAGACATCATGAAGAAGTTTATCGAACATACATTTGAACCGAAGAAACAATTGAATATGCAAAATATGAAAATGTTGGTTAGTAATGGATTTATACCTGATGAATACAATTTAAATGTACGCCTGTATAATTTTAAAGCTTATATATCAAAGAAAGTACACGAGACTGTTACAAAGCCTAAAGATAAACTATTCCTTCTTGATGAGGTGTCTATTCCGTTTTTTGAACAACATTTTACTGATAATCCGATTGTAGATATGGTTGATGGAAGACCCGTAGTTTCTGAAAAGCTATTCAATAAAGAATATGATAAGTTGATGATCAATCTAAAGGAATGGATGTCTAAACCTGAAACATTAGATTATATTAATGAAGAATTACTAACTACTGAATATGAACCGTATGAGTGTGATTCATTAAGTAAATGGGAGATGGATGCATTATCTTATTATTATCATGAGCATGAATTAGTTCATGTAGATAAAGATAAGTATGACATCAGTAATTTCTTTGAGTTACCTGAAACTCCTATTGTAACAAAAGAATACATATCTCGTGGGATTCCACGTCAAGAATATCAGTTAAGTAGAATAGCCGGAACTGTACTTGATAAGGATAAAAATAAACATACAGTAACCATTTTAACTACTGATGGAGTGGTAACTGTGAAGATGTACGGAGGCAGCTTCGGATTTTACAATAAACAAATCTCAAGACCAATCTCCAAAGATAAAAAAGAAGTATTAGAAGGCTCATGGTTTACACGAGGTAACATGCTTTTATTCACAGGATTCAGACGTGGAAATCAGTTTATCCCTAGAAAGTATCGTGATTCTATCTACAGACACACTATTAGTAAGATTGATCACGTATATGAAGATGGTAAATTAGATTTAACTACGGAACGTGTAGAGGTATAAATCTATGAAAACTTACATAAATAAAATTATAAAATGCTCATTAGATGTATTGACTTGGGTGGTAATAGTTGGTATACTTACATTAATCACATATCTTATATCCACCTACACTAACTGGCTTAACTAGTAGATTAAAAGATTCCCCCTCAATAAAGAGGGGGTGAAAGGAGATAATTAAGATGGATTCTGTTGAAATGGAATTAAAAGTTTGTAAAGTGTGTGAATTAGAGAAACCTTTGACAGAATTTTATACGCAAAATAAAACAAGGAAAGATGGAACTGAATACATATATTATCGTCCAGATTGTAAAGAGTGTACACAAAACAAATCGATGAAATGGGCTAAAGATAACATTGAAAGACATAGACAATTACAAAAGAAGTCTAATAGCACCCCAAGAGTCAGAGAGCTTAGAAGAGGATATAGTAAACGCCAAAGAGACAGTGGGTACACAAAATCATATTATCATAAGAACAAAGAACAACTTAGGGAATATAATAAAAATAAATTAATGAATAAAACTCATAAAATATCCAATGAAGAGTGGGAAAATTGCAAGAATTATTTTAACTATAGGTGTGCTTATTGTGGTTTAGCAATTGAAAATCACTACATAAAATTCAATGGTGAAATTAGATTAGGTGATTTTGCAAGAGAACACGTAGATGATGAAGGTGTGAACGATTTAAGTAATTGCGTACCTTCGTGTAAAAGTTGCAATAGTCAAAAATCAACATTTACATTAGAAGAATGGCTTGACATTAACGCTAGAGGTTTTAATGAGCAAAAATATAATAAAATTATTAAATGGATATCAGAGGACTTCATGAAATATATCGAAAGTGTTCATGTTGATGAAATTATATAATACAACTGAGAGGTGATGGAAGCCGTTGATATTATAAGACGGTGAGAATATGAGGAAAAATACATTAGTCATTGGCGGAATTGTTGCTGCATTATTAACTACAAATGGAGTTACAGCTTACAAGTACAATAAAGATATTAATAGTTTAGAAAGTAAATTACATAATAAAACGGAACAGTTGAGTGAACTAAGTGGCGAATACTTAAAATTGAGCAAAGTGTCTGATCAACAGTCTAATAAAATTCAGAGCTTATCAGATAAAGTGTATAGATTGAATGATAAAAACACTGTATTGACAACTAAATTTAACAATTTAAATAAGAAAGTCAAGAAACAAGAAAATACTATTACTGTTTTAAAGCAAGAATTAGAGCAAGCGAAGAAACGAAACAAAGAGTCACCGCATCCCTAGTGCAACATCTGATAGCAATGTAAATAAAATTAACGAAAGTGGAATTAAAACGCTAACTATGGAGTTATCATTCTATACGAATCATCCTTCGGAGAATGGTAGTTGGGGTGCTATTACTAAGAGTGGGTATGATATATCCAATACAACTACATATCAAGGAATGAAAATAGTTGCTGCTGATACCAACTTACTCCCTTTGTATTCAATTATAAACATTGAAGGGTTCGGCAAAGCGATTGTATTGGACACAGGATCATATATCATTGGAAATCGGTTAGACGTGCTAGTCGGTAGTCAAAGTGATGCTAGGAAACTAGGGAGGTACAATGAAGAAGTGCAAGTGTTGAGATATGGAAAGGAGAAATAATATGACAGATTACAAAATTGATGAAGTAGCAGTCATTAACACTAAGAGTAGAGACTTGTCAGAATACAATGGTGAACGTGTTCTTATTGTAGATAAATTATTAGATCATCTACAATCTGACTATGAAGTTAAATTTAGTTGGGGAGAAAAAGTAAAAGTTAGAGCTGATGAATTAACTCCAATTAAAGATAAATATAAATACTTAAAGTTAAAAGTAGGAGATGATATCGGATTACTTTATGAAAATGAAGATAAAGTTAGGGTATCTAAAATTGATTGGATTAATGAGCAGGTTGAAATTCAATACGATAATGAGAATTTTAAAGTGGTTAAGTTGAGCGATGTTATTTTAGAAAATGATGCTGAATTGGAGTGGGTTAAAGTGACTGATAAGGTTGAAAACAAAGAAGATGTAGTTAATAATCCTTCACATTATAAATCTGGTGGAATTGAGACACTGGATTACATTAAGGCGAAAACTAAACCTGAAGCATTTCAAGGATTTCTTGTAGGAAATGTTATTAAGTATATTTCACGCTATGAACATAAGAATGGACTAGAAGATTTGAAGAAAGCTAAATTTTACTTAGACAAATTAATTACCGAAAAAGAATCTGTTAAATAATTATACATGTGATATACATAAAATGAGAAGATTTTCGACGGTAAGATAAAGTTTTATTCATTCTAATGAATATTAATAGAAAAGGAGAAAGTGAACTATGGGTATATTTTTAACAATTGCGTTTTTCTTGGTTAGTATTATGTATTTTTCTAAACCTAAACAATTTGATGCTCCGAATTGGTTGGTCGGTATATATGCTTTTACTCTGTCTTTGATGTATCTATTAGACGTATTGAAATAATTAAAAGGAGGATTAAAATGACTAAACTTGAGCAGTTACTCAATGAATACTTTAAAACTGAAAATCTCACACTTGATGAACAATTTGAGGATATGAAAGCAGCGTTATCCAGTTTAGAAATTGCGGATCAATTTCATGATTTTTCAAAATGGTTGAATAATAGATTAAAATAAGTTAAATTACATAATTAAAGATGAATCCTGATAAGGCTGACTAAACAACTGGTGATATATTATCAGGATTCATCTTTAAAATAACATATGAGACTACATAAGTGTTTGTGTTGATTGGAGGAATAGCCTTGGACGTATTAATCAAATTTACAGCTTCTTAGCTGAATTGGAGGAGTTAATATGGAAATCAAACAATTTGAAGGTTTTCGTTTCAGTGTGGATGATAGGGTTATTATAAAGGACACTGATACAGCAGGAGTAATTAGTCAATGCAGATATGAGATTGTGTCAAACAAGACAGGCGAACTTATTGTGGAAGAAAACTATATGGTTAAGTATGGAGGATATAGTCAAAAGAAATGTAAAGTAGATGAAATTAAGTATCAATATGGTATGGAACCTGAAGTGGAAAGAGTTGTACTAAGTGTATTGATCGATGTTGAATTAATGAGGAAGAACTTTGGTAGAGCTGCCATGTTAGATAAAGAGAGAAATGAAATTAGGTAAATACATAATATGTTGTAAGTGTATGAGTTTAAATGACTTATACACTTACAATGAAATAGAATTTTTAACTTGATTTTCTTTTGTCTAAATTATGAGACTTTAAAAAAGGAGATTATAAAATTAAAGAAAGTTATTATAATAGTAAATAAGAATTGCGATAAAGGAGAAATCAGAATGAATTTTAAAAAAGGCGACATTATTGGATATTGTAATGAATTTTTCGAAGTTGATACTAATTACGGTTCTAGCGGTTCCGTATGGGAAGTGAATGACAAATTTGAAAGAACTGGTGTATTTATTAACAATTTTCATTGGTCTGCTTATGGCGAAGATTGTAAATTAATAAAGAGTAATTAGTACTTAGAATTTTCATCGAATGATAAATTTAGGAGAGGGTGAATCAATGAGCGCAAGAGTAAAAGGAATGGGCGGTCATCAATCAGCTAAGATGATGAAAGATGAATGGCTTACACCACCAAATATAATTAAAGATTTAGGTGAGTTTGATCTTGATCCTTGCTCACCAATACATAGACCTTGGGACACTGCTAAACAACATTACAATATCTTAGATGACGGATTAAATAAGGATTGGTTTGGAAGAGTGTGGTTAAATCCTCCTTATGGGAAAGAAGCTGTAAAATGGTTAGATAAATTATCAATACATAATAATGGAATAGCGTTAATATTCGCAAGAACTGAAACAGAAATGTTCTTTAGTCAAGTATGGGAAAAGGCAGATGCAGTATTATTTTTCAAAGGTAGATTATATTTTCATCATGTAAATGGCGAACGAGCTAGAGCTAATGCAGGTGCACCTTCAGTATTAATAGCATATGGAAAAGAGAATGTAGAAGCATTGGAAAGAGTTAGTGAGTGGGGTAAATTAGTTAAATTATAAAATACATAAAGGGTTTGATAAAATGAATAAAGAAAAATTAAAGGAATTTATAAGAGAATTAAACAGATTGCAAGAAAAGCATGGAATTTACATTTCGGCTGGTTATGATGAAATGATAGATTATAACTGGGATGAGGAACCTTATGTAAGTGGCGTACAATCTTACCTTGTTTTCTCTGATAAAGAAGGGAACGAGAAAACATTAGATGATCTAGATATCGATGATCTTGCTGATATCTAATAAAGTAATAATTTTATTAGAAAGGAAAGTGAAAATAATGAAAGAAAAAACATTAAGACAACAGTATCCTAAACTTTATGCTGTATGGTCTGTAATGAAGCAAAGGTGTAATAATAAAAATTCAAAACCTTATAAAAACTATGGCGAAAGAGGAATTAAAGTTTGTGAAGAATGGAATAATTCATTTGATTCATTCTGTAAATGGGCTTTGGATAATGACTATGTTATTGGAATGACTTTAGATCGAACAGATAACGATGGAAACTACGAACCTGACAATTGTAGATGGATAACTCATGCGGAACAACAAATGAATAAACAGGCACAAGCATATGCAACAATAGATGGAGTCACTAAAAGAGTTCATGAATGGTGTAAAGAATACAATATTAATTATCAAACAGTAAACACAAGATATTGGACATATGGTTGGGATTGGGAAAAGGCTATTAAAACTCCAGTTCAATCGAGAAGTAATCCAACAGGGTATAAATTAAAAAGGAAACATCTAAGAGATAAATCAAATGCATGATATAATCAGGTTTTTAACTGAAAAAAGAAGGGAGAATATTAATGAAAATTTCTTACTTAGAAAGTGATACTTGGAAAATTGAAAGTGAAAAAGGTGAAGAAGTATTTATCGGATCGGGTTTTTCAAATATATATGAACTTAAAAAGAAATATTTAGAAATAGCTGAATTAAACTTTGATCAAGAAGTAGATAGGCTTATCAAAGCTGCAATTGCCATGAGAAACATACAATAATATCTGTCTTTTAAAGGAGGTAAAATATGATTCATAAACATAGGGAATTCCTCTGCAATTTAGCTATTAAAATACTCAAACGTTACAACTTAGGACACTCACATGATTTAAAACAATACACATACATAAAAGTTAATGGAAAGTATTATGCGGTTGATTCAGTCACAGTAGAAAAGGGAACTAATCATACAAAGGTTGAAATTGACGCTTATGATTTAAAGTATTTTATTAAAACTAATAGTAAATAATGAATAGGAGAGTGCGCATCGCATATGAATGAATTTCGACCAGTTATTCAGGAGAATAAGAAGGAGACACTTACACAATGCGTAAACAGTCTCACAGAAGTCTTAGACGACCTATATATTGCTATTGATAACTTAGACTTAACTGAAACGCAGCGTAAAATAATTGATCCTGTAGTGGATAGACTCGGCTCTGAATTAAATGAATTATCTGAAGAAATTTATTTTACATAATTTTAAAATAAAGCTTTACATAAATAAAATTACGTAATATAATAATAGTGTACCAAGTTGATAGGCGAGTCTTAAAAGCTTGGTACACTACATAAAAAGGAAGGTGAATGAGATGAATAGTAAATTAGAAAAGCTACATTCACTCCAAGATCAAAAAGCAGATGTTAAACGTCAAATTAGCAACCTAGAGGACTTCGAGGAAGAATTGAATAAAGAAATTGATAAAGTAAAAGAAGAATTATGGGAAATGGGGATTGAAATATGAATTTTAAATTAGATGAAAATTTCGTTATAATTACTGATCCTAGAAATTTCACGTTACATAAACTACATGAGGTTAATAAACGAAACGGTGAGACAGAGAAAGATTGGAAAGACATTGGTTACTACTGGACATTTCGAGGTGTACTACATAGATATGTTAATGAAGTTTTAAGAGATGAAGAATATACTGATGTTAAACAATTACTTAGTAAAGTGGACGAATTACATAATAAAATCGAAGAAATTGGTGAGCAATTGAAGGTAAATGCAGAGCAAGTACATGAATATTATAGTAAATGAAATTACAGATTTGAGGTTAGCGTATGTTTTGTGGTTTATGTGAAGAAACAGGTGATCGAAGTCATGTTATAACTTTGACAGATAAGGTTTCTAGAGTTGAGATTAAAGGTTGTAAGAATTGTATAGATGATGTGTGGATTAAGATTAGACAAATTGAAGGTCGAGATAAGATGAGCAATGAGAAAGTTTTAGAGTTGCTTGGATTGAGTATTGATGATTTTGAGGTTGAGCAGTTAAGGAAGTGATGTAGAAGGAGGTAATTACTTGGATAAAGAGAAAAAGATTTCTTTTAAAAAGTCTCATCCTCGCTTATTACCAAACTTGGGCTAATATGAAATACAGATGTAATACACCGACAAATTGGGCTTATAAGTGGTATGGAGGAAAGGGAATTACGTATCATGATGAATGGGAAAAGTTTGAACCATTTTATAATTGGGCAATCTCAAATGGATATGAAGATAATTTAACTTTAGACCGAATTGATCCAACTAAAAATTATGAACCAAGCAACTGTAGGTGGGTAACGATGGAGTTTCAAAATAAAAACAAATCAAACTGTTATAAAATAACGATTGATGGAGAAACGAAAACTTCATTGGAATGGTGTGAAATATATAATCTAAATCACAGGACATTCTTAACAAGACGAAATGTATATGGGTGGGATAATGTAAAAGCAATTACTACACCTGTAACAAAAAGAAAAAATCCTGCTGGATTCAACACAAAAATAAACGAAAACAAATCGCAAATTACATAATAAATTTGATTTTTACAAGGAGTGATTTACAAATGGAAAATGAAAAAGACTTAGGATATGAAGCTTTTAGCAAATTAATGGATTCAGTATTTGATCTAGCGTATGAGCTAAATGATGAACATCCTGACAATCTAACTACCAATGAGCTTAACTTCCCTTAAAGCAATGGACACATATTGTGAAACTATGGAAGAGGAGGGGTAAAATGAAGAAACCAATTATCATTTTAGGCTTAAGCACCTTATTATTAACTGCTTGTAGTTCAACTGGGAAAAACTATCACATATGAAAATAAACGTCAATCTGTTAAGTAAAGTAGAAGAGAAACTTGAGGATAAATTAGAGTCTGAGAATCCTAATATGGATTTAGAAGTTAGTATTTATGAAGATGATGACAAGAAAAAGTCAAAGAAGCGATAAAACGAGGTGGAAAAATATGAAAAATAAATTTGATAAAATATCAATATTACTAGGAATTACAACAGTCGTATGTTGGGAATGTTGTATATACAACGGTTGGAGTTTAATGAAAAACTAGATAGTCTTGAAGAATCAGTAAACACTCTACATGGATTGACTGATAAATAAAACATTCCTTTTATTGGAGGTGACAAGAAATAATGAATACTTTAACACTTGAAAAAGTTGTGCTGTACAACGAATATACAGAATGGTTTAAATGAAGACTTGAATTTTGAAGATCGCTCAGTAGGTATTTACTGGACTAGTGAACTATATAAAGAATTAGTAGATGAGATAGTTGAAAATTCGAAGAATAAATTGATCTATTGGGATAAAGAAACTTTAGTTATGAAAGACTCATGCTATCGTGTAACAATTAAACTAATAAAATTGGGCGATGAATCCAAATGGATTGTTGCAGGAATTAAATGATCTATAAAAATTTAAATGGAGAGTGATATAATGTTAGAGTTAAATAAAATTTATAATGAAGACTGTTTAGGTGATAAAGAATTAGGAACAGGTATGTGGAGAATTCCTGATAAATCAGTTGATATGATTCTATGTGATTTACCTTATGCTAAAACAAAAAATAAGTGGGATTCATTAATTCCACTTGATAAACTTTGGGAACACTACAAGAGAATTATTAAGGTAAATGGAGCTATTGTTTTAACAAGTGCAGAACCTTTTACATCTCAACTAGTAGTCAGTAATTTAGATATGTTTAGATATGATATTATTTGGGAGAAGCAAAAAGGGTAGCGATCCTTTGAATGCTAACAGAAACCATTAAGAAGTCATGAAAATATATTAGTATTTTATAAGAAACTGCCTACATATAATCCACAATTTGAATACGGAGAGCCTTATATAAGAAAAGGTGATTGTTCCGTAAAAAGCAGTAATTTTAATAAAACAAATGAGATAAGAGACTTGGGTTCAGAAGACGGTAAGAGATATCCAAAGACAGTGATTAAATTCTCAAATGAAGGCATGAACTCTAAGAATCTACATCCTACTCAGAAACCTTTGAAATTATTTGAGTGGCTATTAAAAACATATTCAAATGATGGTGAAGTTATTTTGGATAATTGTATGGGATCTGGAACTACCGCAATCGCATGTATAAACACAAATAGAAACTACATAGGTTTCGAATTAGAAAAAGAGTATTTCGATGTAGCTAATGAAAGAATATATAATCATAAATTATTAGAAGTTTAATTAAATAAATTTATACATAAAAATCTAATTTAAAACTAGGAGGATCATATTATGAAAAATATTAACACTATTCTAGATCAATTTGGATTAACTATTATGGATGATGAATTTATTGAAGCTGTAGAGGCTTATCATGCAGCAATTGCTAAAGAATTAGATTAAAAAATTTAATAAATAAAATTATATAATTATAGACAACGTTTTTAAAATATGGTAATATAATAGTATACCAGTTAAGGAGGTGAGTGCCTTCATCAAGATTAACTAAGTTACATAATAAATAAAATTATAAACTAAAATAATTAAAAGGGGATAATAAAATGGCATTTAAAAAATCTTACACAAAGTTTAACTGGGGTCAACGTACAGTATTCAACAACTATCACGAGGCTACACCTGATCACATCAAACAATTCGCAGGAACGATATTAGTTGACGGTAAAGAGGTATTAGTAACACATAAGTGTAAGTTTAGAATTCAAGCAATTAATGAGTTTGAAGCAATCGCAAGAGAATTAGGTGGAAAATTCTTTAAAACTATATCCAATGCAAGGTTAATACATATGCAAAAATTCGCCCATAAAGGATTTTTAGTTTCTGTTACTAAGGCTACTGAAAAAGGAGTAATTGAAACACAGTATGGTAAAGCGATTATTTGTCCTAATGATCTTATTCTAACTGATAAAAACGGTAATACGCAAATTACAACTGAGGAATTATTTAAACAGAATTACGTCCCTGTTGAAGAAGTAGTTGAGTCAGAAGAAGACTTAGCAAGCACATATGCTGAAGCTCTACAGGCATTTAGTTTAGATAGCACTGAAGAGGATTATACAGAGTTTCAGAAGAAAGTTAGAGAAAGAAATAGTATTACATATTGAGTTAGATAATAAATGAAATTACATAAAAATATATTATAAGAGGTGTATGAGTTGACAGCTATCACAAAGGATAAAGGACGAAGACAATTACCGTTCGATAAAGAAAGATTAGAAAGATTTATTGACAATGTGATGAAGGATTTCCCACAATTAAACTCAGAAAGTTACAAACATCGAATTGTACGTTCAATTGAAAATGTTGATGAGTATAGAGCAGCAGAAATTACAGATAAATTAATTTTGAATGCATTGGATAATATTTCACGAGAAGAAACGGAATGGACGAATGTGGCAGCAAGAATTCTTCTAAACAAGCTTTACAAAGAAGCTGCTTATAATCGTTCATATGATGCAAATGATAAGTATGGTAGTTTTTACGGACTTCTTAAAAAACTAGGTGAGATGGGAATTTACTCTGAATTAATTCTAAAAGAGTATTCAAGAGATGAAATTAAACAGGCAAGCGAACTCATTGTTCCAGAAAGAGATTATAAATTCAATTATATTGGTTTAAAAACATTTCATGATCGTTATTTAGCTAAAGACTATGATAAACGTACATATGAACTTCCTCAAGAACGATTCCTAGTAATTGCTATGATTGAAATGATTAATGAGCCAAAAGAAAAACGAATGAAACTTGTAGAAGAATCTTATTGGGCATTATCTAATTTCTATATGACTGTAGCTACACCTACTATGGGTAATGCTGGTATGGCATCTGGACAATTATCAAGTTGCTTCATTGATACGATAGGAGATAGCTTACAAGGTATTTACGATAGTAATACTGATGTTGCCAATTTATCAAAATGGGGCGGAGGAATTGGAGCCTATCTTGGTAAAAATTAGAAGCTTAGGGTCAAATATTCGAGGACATAAAGGTGCTTCAGGTGGAGTTATTCCTTGGATGCGACAACTAAATAATACAGCAGTTAGTGTGGATCAACTAGGAAAACGACAAGGTTCAATTTGTGTAACACTTGATGCATGGCATAGCGACATCTTCTCATTCCTTGAAGCAAAATTAAATAATGGTGATGAACGTTTGAAAGCACACGACTTATTCTTTAGCGTAAGTATTCCAGATTTATTCATGGAGCAAGTTGAAAAGCGTGGAGATTGGTACTTATTTAATCCTCATGAAGTGAAAGAAGTAATGGGATGGTCATTAGAAGATTCGTATGACGAAGAAAAAGGTAAAGGTACATTTAGAGAACGTTATGAGCAATGTGTACAATCAAATGAATTACACAAAGAAAAAGTGTCAGCTATCGAAATTCAAAAAAGCAATTATGAAGGCACAATTAGAAACAGGAACACCTTTCCTTTTCTTTAGAGATACAGTGAATCGTGACAATCCCAATAAACATGCAGGAATTATCTATTGCTCAAACCTTTGTCATGAAATCGCTCAAAACACAAGCGAAACAACTGTTACAGAAACTTACACTAACGATGGAAAAATTATCATCGTTAAAAGAAGCAGGTGACTTTGTTGTATGTAACTTGTCATCAATTCATTTAGGCAATGCAGTCCCAGATAATGTTTTAGAAAGACTGATCTCTATTCAAGTTTAGAATGTTAGATAATGTAATTGATTTAAACAATATCCCAGTTCTACAAGCTAAATTAACTAATCTAAAATATAGAGCAATTGGCTTAGGAACTTTTTGGCATCACTTACTAGCTCTAAAAGGAATTCAATGGGATTCTGAAAAAGCAGTAGATTACGCTGATAAGTTATATGAGAAAATTGCGTATTTAACAATCAAAGCGTCAAATGAATTAGCTATTGAAAAGGGTGAATATCCTGTATTTGAAGGTTCTGATTGGCATACTGGAAGTTATTTTGAACGAAGAAATTACGGGAAACAAGATGACACCGAAAGATTTGTTACTAATGAACAGTGGAATGAACTCATCAACTCGGTGAAAGAAAATGGGATGAGAAATGGCTATTTAATTGCTGTAGCTCCAAATGGCTCTACGAGTGTAATTGTAATGGAAGTGCATCAATTGATCCTATTTATCGACAACTATATTTCGAAGAAAAGAAAAATTATAAGATTCCTGTAACTGCACCTGATTTAAATCCTAACACAGTATGGTATTATCAAAGCTCTCACGAGGTTAATCAAATTCAAAGTATCAGACAGAATGCAGCAAGACAGAAGCATATTGATCAATCTCAAAGTTTCAACTTATATGTACACAACAAGATTAAAGCAAAAGATTTACTAAACTTGCACATGGAAGCATGGAAAAATGATTTGAAAACTATTTATTATGTGCGTTCTACTTCTGGTGGCTCTAATGATGATTCAACCAATGCGAGATATAAAGAGTGTGAGGCTTGTACTTGATTAAATCTTTAATTGTTTACTATTCATTAGGCGGAAATACAGAAGTAGTAGCAAATAAAATAGAAGAGAAATTAACTTCTCTAGGGAAAGAATTTGATGTTCTTTCCTTGGGGAAGAAAAGTAAATTTGAATCAGTCGACATAGAAAACTATGATATTGTTTTCATTGGTAGTCCGACATACAAAGAAGGGAAAACACCTTTATATGTATTGGATTATCTAAGATATATCTTAAATACAATAATTTTAAACTACCTAAATTCTCTGTATTTGGAACAGGGGATACGCAATGGACACACTTTGCAAGAGCAGTTGATGAAATATCTTATCACCTTAGTAAAAAAACAGAGGTAGTTAATCAACTAAGAATTGAACAAAGACCAACTAGTGATTATCAAATAAATAAAATTAATGAATTTGTTATCGATTCAATGAGGAGGATGTAATTTTGTTACAATTAGATGATAAAGTAAAAAGAGTTCCGTTATTAATTCCAGAGAATCCAAATCAAGCTACAGCGATTGTAAATGGTTCAGCCAGTGGGATTTTAAATTGGAATGATGTTAGAGATGATCTTGCTTATGAACGACTACGAGAACTTGAAGAAAACTTTTGGACACCATTTGAAATTAATATGAGTGATGACGTTAAACAATGGAAAGACTTCTCCGAAGAAGAAGAGAAAGATACTTTTATGAAGATTAATGGACTAGTTGCAATTCTTGACTCGGTTCAACCTAAATTCTTTGGACTATTAATTAAATACATATCAGATCCAGCGTTCCAAGCAGATTTCATTTTCAGTATGCAACAAGAGGTAATTCATAATCAATCATATTCATATATTCTATCTTCCTTAGAAAAGTCTGCAAGACAAAATAAAGCATTTGAAATGGCACGAACAGAAAAACCTATTTACGAAAGAAATAAACTAATTGTAGATGTTTATGAGAAGTTAGAAGATAATCCAACAGTAAAAAACTTCATCGAAGCTCTAGTTGCTTGTGGCATTAGAAGGAATTAATTTTTACTCTGCCTTTGCTTACTTCTACAACCTTGCAAGAAACCAAAAAATGCTTAAAACTTCAACTATGATTTCATACATTAATCGTGATGAACTTGTTCATACAAAATTGGTTGTTGACGTTTTAAATAGTTTTATTAAGGAAAACCCTAACTTATCAAATTATGTTGGTGAATTTGCTAAAGAGTTCTTTGAAGTAATTGTTAATAAAGAAATTGAATGGTCTGAATATATTCTTAAAAATGAAGAAGACATCGATATGATTGAGATGAAGGAGTATATCAAGTATAGAGCAAATAAATGTTTGTCAATGATGGGAATTACTCCACTTTATGATGATATCAGCGATAACCCTATGCCTTGGATTAGAGCTTTTTCAGAAGAAAATATCAATGATAGTAAATCAGATTTCTTTGAGCAAAAACCTAGAACGTATACAAAAATTAATGATGATAATGGATTTGATGATCTGTGAGTAAATCAACCAGTATTGTCGGAGAAGTTTTTAAAAAATAATGCGAATCAAGAATATAGGGTCATTTGTACAGAAGGTAAAAATAAATCGGGTAACACTAAATATAGGATTAGATTTTCAGAAAACAGGATATGAAAGAGTCGTAGAAAAGGTTGAAATAAAAAGAGGAAAAATTAAAGATAGATTAGAGAAATCAGTGTTTGGAATAGGTATTCTTGGAGATATTAAAATGGTTAACTTCAAAAGAGAGTATACAGTGTGGAGTGGAATGCTGGAAAGATGTTATGATGAAAAGTTTCACTCTTATCATAGATACGGTGGTAGAGGTGTTACTGTATGCGAAAGATGGGCATACATTCACCAACTTCCTAAATGATATTGAAAATATTGAAGGTTACGATGAAAAGTTATTTAAGAAAGGCTTAATTTTTCTAGAAAGACATAAAACAAAAAGAAGTAGAATACAAAGTATATTCTTTGAAACTTGTAAATTTGTATCAAGTAAAGAAAACAACGAAGCAATAGATTACGAAGATAAAAAGAAAACATTCTATGCGCTACCTCCTGATGGAAACATACAAAAAGTAAAAGGATTGGGAGAGTTTTCTAGAGAGCATAGCTTAATACGCCAAGGCATTTACAATTGTTTAAAAGGAAAGGTTAAAACACATAAAGGATGGAAGTTTAGTTACAGAGAGGAAGATTTATTGTGAGTAAAATTATTAAATTAGAAAAACCAAATTGTAATCCATGTGGAATGGTATCAAGTTTTTTGAATGACCAAGGAGTAGAGTATGAAGCTTTCAATGTAATGGAAAATCCAGAGATGGAGCTAAATATGGAGTAATGAGCGTTCCTGTGACAATCTTATTAGATGACAATGGAAATGAAGTACAACGATCAATTGGCTTTAAACCTGATGAATTAGAAGAAATCATTTCGAAACTTTAGTTAGACAAGGGAGGTTGATTCCTCCCTTAATGATAATTAATAAAAATACACAATAAAAGGATGATTATAAATGGGTAAAATGGATGAAATCATTGTAGTAGCACCACGTAAAGAAGTATTTGCAGATGAGGCTTTAACATTCCAAGGCGTAAATTCAAATAAAGAAACAACAAAACAAATCACAGATAATTTAGCAGCTACTTTTTCAGAAATGCGAAGAGGAGATGCTGAAGAAAACAATGACTACAAGCAACCTATCCCTTATTGTGTAATCAAACGTGGAGATGAAGTATTCTCTTATACTCGCTTAAGTGGTGGAGGAGAAACACGTTTACATGGTCAAATCTCTCTTGGGGTTGGAGGACACGTTAATACTGTTCCTGAGAAAGATTTCTATGAAACACTTTCAATCAACTTGCAACGTGAACTAGAGGAAGAGTTAATTATTGACGCTGATAAAATGGATTTAAATACAATCGGTTTAATTAATGACGATGCTAATGACGTAGGCAAAGTTCATCTAGGAATGTTGGTTATCGGTGAGTTACCTGTTGAGGAAGCTGTTCTAGTTCGTGAAACAGATCAACTACTTGGCAAATGGATTAAGATTAAGGATTTAAAATCACCTGAAATTTACGATAGATTAGAGTCTTGGTCACAATTTGTAGCTGATATTCTATATTAAAATTTTACTTTTATCACACTGACAGAGGGTTCATACGCTCTCTGTCTTTCACTATGAGAGGAGGATAAATCAAATGTCACCTGAAGAGTTATTCGAACAGAATACAAAATTAGTAGCTATCACACTAAAGAAAATGTTTAAAAATCCGAAAGCAATAGCAGAAAAAAATAAAATTAGCTATGATGACCTTTTGCAATATGGATATGAAGCTCTATGGGAATCTTGTCTCGGTTATAAATCCAGTAAAGGTAAATTTAATACATATGCAATTAATGCAATTCGAAACAATATTGTTAGACGATTACATTTAGACTGTAGAGCAATGAAATATGATAAGAAAAGCAAAAAATGCCCCTAAAGATTCAGATTTATATAAGCTAATGTCTATTGACAATGAAGTGCCAGAAACAGGCGACACATTCCATGAGTATATCAAGTCATCGCAATATATGAATGTGGAAGATGAAGCTATATTAAACTTATTGAATAAAGATATATTTAAATTACTTAGTGATAAAGAAAAAACTATAACTACATATGAAAATGAAAGAAAGAACTACATATGAAATTGGTGAATACTTAGGGTTAACTCATCAAATGATAAGTGTTTATTGTAGGAAGATTAGAAGTAAAGTTAGAGAATATTTAGATAAAAGTGAGGTTGCTTAGTTATATGACGTATGTGGATAAAATTTTTATTGATGATTTAAAACAGGTTTTTAAATGAAGATTGGGAAGTTGATAATAGAGCAAAATGGGAAGATGGCTCTCAAGTTAAAACTAAGCGTATTTTGCAGGTTTCACATAAGTATGATCTATCTAAAGGGTTCCCAATTTTAACGCTGCGAGACATCAATTATAAAGCTGCAATAGAAGAGATGCGATGGATATATATTCAGATGTCTAATGAGATTAAAGATTTAAAATCAAGCATTTGGGATTCTTGGAGTAACGAAAACGGTGAGATAGAAAAAGCTTATGGATTTCAAATCGCTAAACCTACAATGGGATTCCCGTCACAACCTCATTATGTCCTAAATGAAATTAAAACTAATCCAACAAGTAGACGTATTCAAATGAACATGTTTAACGCAGAAGAACAAGAGACTAAAGCTAAAAAATCACTCATTGAATGTGCATTTGGAACAAACCTTTCAGTTAAAAATGGGAAACTGTATATGACTCTTACACAAAGAAGCGGAGATAAACTTACCGCAGCAGGTGCAGGAGGATGGAATTTAGTACAGTATGCAAGTCTAATGCACGCAATTGCAATGGAATGCAACTTAGAAGTAGGGGTATTGAAACATGATATCCAAGACCTTCATATCTATAATAAACATATCAAACAAGTTGAAGAAATGATTAGAAGATATGAAGAATTAGAACAATATGAATTGCCACAGTTAAAAGTTAAAAAAGAAGCCATTTTTCGAATTAACTGCTGATGACTTTGAATTAGTTGGTTATGAAAATCATGGTAAAATTGGAAAAGTTGAGGTGGCTGTATGACTATTACACTTGTAGCAGCGATTGATAAAAATAGAGGGTTAGGATATAAAAATCAACTATTGTGTAAGCTTCCCTCAGATATGCGACACTTTAGGGAGTTAACCTTAAATACTATCTGCATCATGGGTCGAAATACGTATGAGTCTATTGGTTCTCCCTTACCTGAACGAACAAATCTTGTATTGTCTCGTGATGCTAATTATGATCCACATCCAGCAGTATTCGTATATTCGTCCATTAAAGATATTATTAGAGAGTATGAAACCTATAGCGACATAAGTGAACAGGTCATGATTTTAGGTGGGAGTTCCATCTATAAGCAATTCTTACCTTATGCCGACTCAATTGAATTAACAGTTATTCACCATGAATTTGATAAAGTAGATGCATTTTTCCCTGAATTTTCGCTAGATGAATTTGAAGTAGTTAACAATGTATTTAATTCAAAGGATAATAAGAATCCTTATGATTATTCATTTGTAAGTTATAAACGTAAAATTAAATAATCATTTACATAAATAAAATTAAGTATTATAATAAAAGAGTAGTTAGTAATAGCTGCTCTTTTTACTAAAATGAAGGAGGATATGAAATGATTAAAATTAAACCACTTGGAGTAAATGGAGCTTTTACAAAATACTATCACAACAACTATGTATTTGAATTAGGGGATAGAAATCTATTGGTTGATGCAGGGACAACATTGAGATACAGCTTACCAGAAGCAGAATATAAAGAGTCAGATATTACAGATATAATTATTACTCATTTACATAGTGATCATGTAGGTGGTTTAGAGGAGTTCGCTCAACGTTGTAAATGGATTCATAATCACAAACCTAATTTATGGCTTAGAGGTTCTATGAAAGAAGAATTTGAAGAAGTTGTTGGTAAAGGATTATTTACAGATGGATTAACCTTGAATGACTATTTCAATGTATATACTTGTGGAATTGGATACTTGAATTCTTTTAAAATTGGTAATTATACAGTCGAATTAATTCAAACTGATAATTTACATGCTCAAGGAATGAAGTCTTTTGGTATTAAAGTACATGACGAGGAATTACATAATAATGTGATTTTCACAAGTGATATCGCTAAACATGAAAATGCTCAATTTAGAAATCTAATTAATCCAGAAACAGTTGCATTATTCCATGATGTTTCAATTATTCCTAATGCTGTACATTCTTATTTAGAAGATGTAGTTGAGTTTTATAAGGATGATATTGATTTAAATAAGATGTATGGAATGCATTATCAAGATGACGCTGATTTAGACCACTTAAAGCAAATATATGGTATTAATTTTGTTGAAAAGGGTAAGGTAATTGAATTTAATTAAAGTTTGTGAAATTGATGGGTATAAAACTATTGAAAATAAAGAGCTTTTAAGCCTAATTTCACAATATAATTCAGATAAAATATATCTTATATCGAGTGAAATTAATGAGTAGTAGATTAAAAATTGTGCAGAAAGGGGATTTAAAATAATGTTGAAAAAAGAGGATTTAGATAAACGTATTTGTGATGCGGAAGAGGGAGCAACAAACCTACAAACTTTTAGAGAGTTTATTGAAAGTAGCGAATCGGAATTTGAGTTAATCGCTAAAAATTTAGATGTTATGAGCGAAAAACAACTAAATGAGTATCTAGATTTCTTAGACTATCTATGGGAGAAGTAATAAATTTGCATGTTTTATTAGGAGGTGAAACACATGAGTAAACTTGAAGAATTAGCTAACAAACTGTTCAATATGAAGCCTGATGAAAAGTTAATTAAAACTTTAAAAGGGGAAGTAATGATTCCATCAAAGGATATTAAGAAATAATTAAATAAAATTACATATTAGGAGTGATTAGAATGTTAGAGGTATACAATTCTAAAACAAACGAAGTACTATACTGGAATAATGATATGATTCAATGTTTCGAGTTCATTCACAGTAACTTTAATGAGTTACACGAGGATTGGGGAAACATTTGGATGAGAGAAGCTGAATAATAAAGTCAACTAAAGAGGAGATGATTAATTGGAATTAAAACTTACTTTGCCTTTACCTATATCATTAAACGCTTTATACATAAATAAGTTTGGTTATAATCCTAAAACTAGGAGTCGTATTCCAACTGGTCAACGTATTCTTAGTAAAGAAGGAGAAAAAACAAAGAAAGCTATTCAAACAGCAGCTAATGAACAAATTAAAAATAGTCATTGGGATTATGAGTATACGTTAGATAATTACATATACATGGATACAGAAATATACTTTAATCGCAAGGGACGTGACGACAACAACGTATATAAGCTCCTATGTGATGCTTTAGAGAAGATAGTGTATGAGAATGATAGTAGGGTATTAATCAGAACACAAAAGATACTATACAATCCAGATGATCCAAAGGTTGTTGTTACATTCACTCCAGTTACATATAGAGGAATATTTAATGATGAAATACATATGAATGAATTTGAAGACAAATGTAAGGTATGTAAACGATACAAGAGGAATTGTTCTATATTAGCTAAAGCTAAAGAAGGACGTATTCAAGAGGAAATTAATGATGAGTTTGAATGTGTTAAATATAATCCAATTAAATAAAATTACATAAGGAGTACATATGAGTGAATTAAAAACAATGACTATGACGTTTGAGGGGAAACTAAGCAAAGAAGCAATTAAAAACTTCGTTACTGTTTTAAATGAATTATACGATAAAGGTAAATCAAAAGAATTAGAATCTACTAAAAATTGAATGGATTGTAGAAGATGGCATTTCGCTATCTTCTATTTTTATTTTAAATTGTAAATATGATAGTGAAATATCCAAAAATGTATGCTAAATTAATTCTATCATATTTATTTTAGGAGGGAATAGGAATGCCTAAAGGTACTTCGTGGACAGAAAATGAACTATCATTATTAGAAGAAAACTACAACAAGGTAAATATAAACCAATTAATTAGGTTACTTCCTAATAGAACTGAAGCAGCTATTGTAAATAAAGCTAAGAAATTGAAGCTAAGCACTACTCAAAAATTAAAATGGACTGAGGAAGAAGAAGTTAAACTTAAAGAATTGTTCCCATGTAATACGATAGATGAACTATTAACTCATTTTTCTAATAGGACATCTAATAGTATTCTAGCAAAAGCAAAAGAGATGAATTTAAAGAAAGATGAATCTCATATTCAAAAGGTAAGAAGAAAAAGATCAACTAACTGGACTGAATCAGAGGATGCGATTTTAAGAAAGCATTACCCTACAGGTGGATATAAACCAGTAAACGAACAATTACCTCACAGAAATGCAAAATCAATCCTATCTAGAGCAGTTAAATTAGGCATCAAAAGGATTGATAAATACGGATGGAATTGGAACAGAGAAGTGGTGTCTATAGAGGATATCGGTCATAGAAGAACAGTTGTTATTAAATTTACTAAACCTGAAATAGAAATTGGAGAATAATCAATGGAAATCAATGCAGTAAATCATATTAAAGATGTTGCAATTTATTTGAGGAAGTCTAGGGGTCAAGAGGAAGACCTTGACAAACACAGAGAAGAATTAGTCGAGCTATGTGAAAAGAATGGTTGGAGATATGTAGAATACGGTGAAATAGGATCAAGTCAAAAGTTAATGGATAGACCTGAGTTATCGAGACTCTTGAAGGATATTCAAGAAGACATGTACGATGCCGTAGTTGTAATGGACAAAGATAGGCTTTCTCGTGAAGGTGTAGGACAAGCTCAAATCAATAAAATATTAGCAGAAAATGATTGTCTTATTGTTACACCTACAAGAGTATACGATTTAACAAATGAAAGCGACATGATGGTCTCAGAATTTGAAGATTTAATGGCTCGATTCGAATATAGAGCTATTGTTAAACGTTTAAAACGTGGTAAAAGACGTGGAGCTAAACAAGGTAAATGGACAAATGGAACTCCACCTATCCCATACATCTACAATCCAAAGTTTAGAGATAAGACGGATAAGAGTATTGAAAAAGGTGAGGACTTAGATTCGTTAATTGTTGATGAAGAAAAATTAGAAATATATAGATTCATCGTAGACTCATTCTTAAACGGAATGTCACCTTATACGATAGCTTGGGAGTTAAACAAAAGGAAAATCGCATCCCCTAGAGGTTCAACTTGGAACAATACAGGTATTAGACGATTACTTAAAGATGAGACTCATTTGGGACGGATTATCGCAAATAAGACAACTGGATCAAAAAAGCGACTGAGTACAGGTAGATTAGATTACAAAGTAAATAAACGTGAAGACTGGATTATTGTTGAGAATTGTCATAAAGCAGTAAAAACAAAAGAGGAACACGAAAAAATACTCATTGAGATGCAAAAACGAAAACGTGATTCTTATGCAACTACAGGTGAAAATGCTTTATCAGGTCTAATCGTCTGTTCAAAATGTGGAGCAACTATGGCACAAAAGAAAAGTAAAATTGAATCGGAAAGATATTCATACGTAGAAGCATGTAAAAACTTCTTAGAAGATGGAATAACTAAATGTGATAACCACGGTGGCAGCACAATGTATCTCATGAAAGAAATAGAGAGACAATTAGTTATGTATAGGGATGACATTGAGAAAGAAAATGAAAGGGTATCAAAAGGTGGAGGATTGACTAAAACGATTGAAAGTGAGAAAAAAAAGAAAGAGGAACGAATCATTGAGCTGGAAGACGAATTAGAACAAGTTACAACATTAGCTCTAGCTAAATTCTTTACACCTGAAGAAGCTGTTCAACAAAAAAAGAAAATTTTAGATAATATTTCTAAATTGGAATCAGAGTTATATGCCTTGAATTTACAAACAGATAATTTAGGCAACATGACAAGAAGCGAAAAAGTAAACGCAATTAATAAATTCTTAGAGGTAATGGATATGCCTCATATTTCTAATAGTGATCTAAACAGGCTTTATAAAACAATCATACATTCAATTATATGGGATAAATCGAATCCTGATGAGCTAAAGGTAACTATAAATTTTCTATAGGCGAATAGCATATATCACAACTCATTTTAAATGAGAGTCACTAAGTTTACCTTGTGTTTTAGATATTTCTCTTTATTTAAATAGTTGGTCGTAAATTACCACATGCTATTGGGGACATGATTTTCGGCCAAGCTATTTAAAAATTAAAACCCTTTTAAAAGAGCTGCCATCGAAACCAATTGTGCTTGCTTTAACAGCGACAGCTACACCGGAAGTAACAGCAGACATTTGTCAGTCGCTTGGAATTGATAATGAAACGACGATTTCTACAGGGTTTGCTCGGGATAATTTGTTTTTTTCGGTTGTGAAAGAGGAGAATCGTGATCAATTTCTCATGCGCTATATAGAAAAAAATAAGCAAGAATCGGGTATCATCTATGCAGCAACAAGAAAAGATGTTGATTTGCTTTATCAGCGGTTACAAAAAGCAGGCATCCAAGTTGGACGTTATCATGCGGGAATGAATGAAGGAGAACGCTCTTTCATGCAGGATCAATTTATTCAGGATGACCTATCGGTGATGGTCGCAACGTCTGCATTCGGAATGGGGATTGATAAATCAAATGTCCGATATGTGATTCATTATCAAACTCCTAAAAACATGGAAAGTTATTATCAAGAAGCGGGACGTGCTGGACGAGATGGATTAGATAGTGAGTGTATTCTCTTATATTCTCCCCAAGATATGCAAGTGCAGCGTTTTTTAATTGAACAATCTCACCCAGATCCCGAACGAAAAGAAGAAGAGTTAAAGAAATTAAATAAAATGAAAGGTTATAGTTTTACCGAAGGATGCTTACAAGCTTTTATTTTACGCTATTTTGGCGATGCAAATCCTGAAGATTGCGGTCATTGTGAGAATTGTACAGATCAACGTCATTCAATGGATGTAACAACGGAAGCTCAAATGGTACTATCTTGTATGATTCGTATGGGGGAACGTTTTGGAAAAACATTAATTAGTCAAGTGTTAACAGGCTCTCGTAATAAGAAAATTGAAGAGTTTGGTTTTGGGCGTTTATCAACCTATGGTATTATGAAGCATCAAACAGCGAAGGAAGTAGCGGACTTTATTGATTTTCTTACCGCTAAGCAATATATCGAAATGACAGGTGGGCAGTATCCGGTATTAAAAGTAACGCATAGTGGGAAAGAAGTTTTAATGGGTCAGAAGCAAGTGTATCGTAAGGAAAGAAAGCAAGTTGCTGCCCTTACAATGGATAATGTCTTGTTTGAACAATTACGTCATGTGCGTAAAGAATTGGCGAGTGCGGAAAATGTTGCACCATTTATCATTTTTTCAGATGTAACGTTAAAGGATATGGCGGCTAAATTACCGCAAACGAAGGATCAACTCCTTGATGTGAAAGGAGTCGGGCAACAAAAGCTTGAACGATATGGTCAAGCTTTTATGGAGAGTATTCAAGCATATGTCGCTGAGCACCCCGAGGCAGCGCATATACCTCAACCGAAGGAGAAATCACGAAAAAATGGAGGAATACCAACGCATCTTGAAAGTTATCAATTGTATCGTGAAGGAAAAGCGATAAAGGACATTGCGACAGCTCGCAGTTTATCAATTGTGACGATTGAAAGTCATATTATCAAGTGTGCTGAAGAAGGTTTGGAAATAGACTGGAATCAAATTTTTTCAGAAGCGGCATATCAACAAATTATTGAAACAGCCAATCGGCTCGGTGCAGACAAGCTTAAGCCGTTAAAAGAAGCGTTATCTGAGGAAACATCCTATTTTATGATTAAAGCAGCCCTTGTAAAAGCGAGGACAGAAGAGTAATTAAATTTTTTTCAGTTCATAAATAAGTTATAAACGTAATGCGTATACTATGGAAAAGAGGAGGTTGCCCATGTATTTTGCTAAAAGAAATTCAGAGGAGCCCGAAATAGTTATTGAAAACACCGTTGTATACGCATGTGAATCAGCTAGTTGTAATGGGTGGATGAGGAAGGACTTTGCTTCTGAAAATTATGTATGCCCAATGTGTGGCAGTCAGTTAATTGAAGAAGTACGAGAACTGCCGAAAATCCAGACAGACTTTACTTCATTTAAGTAAGGGGTGAGTTGCTCACCTCTTTATTTTTTTTGTAATTCTTTACATATAGAAAAAAATGTGTTATTATTAAAATTCAGTGATTTAAATGATAAATCGCTAGAGAGTAATTTTTTATAAGGCACTGTTAATGTATTGGTTGGCGTAACTTTTAGCTTAGTGTGTACACAATTACTGTTTCACACATAGTTGCATGAAAGAAACTAACAATCAATCGCCTCATATAACATAGCCTTTTATAAAGCAGCATTTTTATTAAATTATGCTCGTGAGTTGAGTATAAGCATGAAAGATTAATCAATTGATTTCTCCACATTTATTTAGCCTTCAAGATTTTCTACAACCTTTTTATGTGTAAATTTCATTTTCCATTATTATGAGAGATTTTGTGAATAAAGATGTGCTTTGTGTCCTAGAACTTGATTCTCACAGGCGCGGTTTTGGAGCCGTATGGATGAGAGAGAGGCAGGGCTTTCATTGTTTCAGGTTTGGGCAAAAATTACGCTCGTGTATAAAGTAGCTTAATAGGAAATGCTTTGTTTATATACCGATTGGGGCTTTTATCCAAATAGTTGAGCTGTAATATGATATAATAGAATTAGATTTCTTGTTCATACTAACGGGTTCTCGTATCTCGTTCCACTTGAATGAAAAATAGTTTTTCAAAGAATCTAAGGAGTGAGATATATTGTATAGACGAAATAATGCAGAAGAAGTTGTCCCCGAAGAAACGAAAGTATGGGAATGTGTAGCTGATGATTGTAAAGGGTGGATTCGTGATAACTTTACAAGCAGCGATGATCAAAAGTGTCCGTTATGTGGTAGTGAAATGAAGGCCGGAACACGCATGCTGCAAGCGATTAATAATCCAAGAAACTATTAAGTGGAAAAAAGAGCAAATGCTTAAAACAGCATTTGCTCTTTTTTAATGAATATCTTTTTTCTTAAAGCGGCCGCCGCGTACTTCAGCAATATCCCCAACGGCTAGAAAGGCAGAGGAATCGTATTCTTTTACGATATCTTTTAACTTAGCTTCTTCAAGACGGTTAATGACACAGAAGATGACTTTCTTATCATCCCCAGAGTAAGCCCCTTCACCAGTTAAATATGTAACCCCGCGGCCGAGTCGATGGAGAATTGCATCGCCAATGTCATGAAAGTTGTCACTGATAATCCAAACGAATTTCGATTCATCAAGTCCTGCAATCACGACATCCATTGTTTTATAAGCGACGAAGTAAGCAAGGATAGAGTACATAGCACGATCCCAGGAAAAGACAAAACCAGCACTGCCTAAAATGAAGATGTTGAAAAACATGACGATTTCCCCAACGGAAAAGGGCAGTTTCTTACTGGCTAAAATCGCCATAATTTCTGTACCGTCGAGAGAGCCGCCATATCGAATAACAATCCCAATTCCAACACCAAGAATCATACCTCCGAAAATTGAAGCGAGCAGAATGTCTTGCGTAAAGGCAGAAACAGGATGCAATAAGCTTGTGGAGATAGAAAGAATGATAATTCCATAAAGGGTGGAAATAGCGAAGGTTTTACCAATTTGTTTATAGCCGACGAAAAAGAAAGGAAGGTTTAAAAGAAAGATAAATATCCCTAATTTCCAACCTGTCGTGTAAGATAACATAATCGAAATTCCAGTAATACCTCCATCGATTACATTATTCGGTACTAAAAAGATTTCAAGACCGATACTCATTAAGATGGCGCCTAGTGTAATAAGAAAAGCACGTTGGATAATTTGGCGCATTGTTAAGCGTTTATGTTGCGTTTTTTTTTGGACAGCTTCCGCTGCGTGATAGCTTATTATGTCTGACATATACCTGTCCCGCTCCTTTTTCTATAAATATATTTATTGTTAATTATAAACGTAGAGAGATTTGTAAATAAAGGACTTTACATCATAAATGTGAAGTTTTTTGTTGATATTCCTTATTTTGGGTCGAAGATGGGAGAAAAGAAATATTATAAAATGAAATAAAAACAAAAAAAGTTTTTAATATCGTTACTTTTTCCATTACAATATAAGAAAATAGATGTAGAAAGGTAATATGAAATAATGGACGGACTTATTGTATCACCCAATTCAGTTATTTTTATTACCGCGGTAATGTTGACTTTTATTTCGACATATACAGCGATTGAGCTATTACTTATGATGCGGACAACGAAAGGGCATATGAAGCGTTTCTTATATCTAGGCAGCAGCTTTGCGTTAGGAATCGCGATTTGGACACTTAATTTCTTTAATAGTTTAATTGGCGGTGACAATCGTATCGTTTCAATGAACGTAGCTATTAGTGTTTTAGCTTTTGTACTTGGAACGGCTTTAGCAGCAATGGGTTTCTTAAGTTTATCTAAAAAAAGCTGCTTCTTTCCCAGTTGTTAATGGCCAGCTTTTTGCTCTCTATGGCTGTATTTTCTAGTTATATTATTGGAATGTATGCCCTGCAACATTCATTTGCGTATAATGTAGTCTTACTCGGTATACCATTTGCTATTCTTTTTTGTTTATTTGTTGTGGCCCTTCTTATTTTATTTTATCCAAGCAGATTTAATCGAGGGAATACGTACTTTTTGAAGTTGGTTAGTACGTTGGTCATGACGGGGGCGATTACCCAAGGGCATTTTCTGCTGCTAAGCGCGTTCCCTATTAATCACGCAATCGGCAGTATTAATGAACTCTTGAATGAGATGCCTTTTATTATGTATTTACTCTTTTTTGTTTCGCTTCTTGTATTATCCGGTTTGATTACGTCTAGTACGATTATTAATCGTCGTTTAGCAAAAAGTGATAATTATGTAAAGGATATTCGCTTTGCGCTTGATCAATCTTCCATTGTCGCGATTACCGACCCACAAGGTATTATTACGTATGTAAATGATAAGTTTGTTGAGATTTCAAAGTACAGTGAAGAAGAGCTGCTTGGACAGAGTCATTCCATTATTAACTCGGGATATCATCCAAAAGAGTTTTTCGGGAATTTATGGAGCACGATTAAGCAAGGGCGCACATGGAGCGGGGAAATATGCAATAAAGACAAATATGGTAACTTCTATTGGGTCCATACGACGATTGTCCCTTTTATGGATCACGGAAAGCCATATCAATTTATTTCGATTCGTTCAGATATTACGCGTCGTAAACAAGCAGAACAGGATTTGAAAACATCGATTCGCGAATTACAAGATATTTATAATGCACTTAATCATTCGTCCATTGTCATGATTACGGATAAAGCAGGGAAAATCGTTCAAGTGAATGACCAATTTATCGCTATTTCTGGATATACAGCAGAGGAACTAATCGGTCGTTCACATTCAATCCTGCAATCGGATTATTATACAAAAGCATTATTAAAAGAAATCGACGAAACGGTTTGGGCAGGCAAAGTGTGGAAAGGAGAATTGCGCAATCTAGCGAAAGATGGCCGGGAGTATTGGGTAGATGCGACCATTGTTCCATATCGTTCTGAAGCAGGAAAACCGACGTACTTCCTATCTATTCTTCATGATATTACCGAACGGAAGAAATCAGAAGAGCTATTACATCAACAAGATAAATTAGCCGCCGTCGGCCAATTAGCGGCAGGCGTGGCCCATGAAATTCGTAATCCACTTACATCGATGAAGGGGTATACAGAGTTTTTACAATTGGATGAAAAAGACCCAACAAGGCTCGAGTATTTGGATATTATCTTAGATGAAATTGATCGTGTAAATCAAATTGTTGAGGAGTTTCTTGTGCTTGCGAAGCCGCAGTCTGTTAAGTTAGAAACAAAAAATATTGTTCCAATCATTCAAAATGTTTTATCCTTAATGGAATTTGATGCGAGGAAGAAAAAGGTCAATTTTTATTTTGAAAACATGTATGATTTCATTTTCGTTCGTTGTGATGAAAATCGTTTGAAGCAAGTGTTTTTAAACTTTGTGAAAAATGGAATTGAGGCCATGCCTAATGGCGGTCATATTAAAGTGACAACAGAGCTTAAAGAAGGCGAAGTACAAATTTCTTTTGAAGATACTGGTGTCGGCATTCCGCCCGATCGTTTGAAAAAGCTAGGCGAACCATTTTATACGACTAAGGAAACCGGAAATGGCTTAGGGTTAATGGTGAGCTTTAAAATCATTGAAAGTCATCAAGGGCGTATAGTCGTTGAAAGTGAAGTGAATAAAGGAACTGCTTTTAATATTTTATTACCGTTAGAAACGGCATAGGGGTTTGGTCAAATTATGATGTGTGAGTAGGGATGATAGATGAATACATTTCATTGTTGCGCAACATGTGAACACTTTCGCAGCGAGAGAGTTGATGATAAGATGCGTTATTATTGTTCAAGACTTCGTTATGAAACGCATCCAAAATATCAATTTAATTGTTGGTCTCCGACAGAAGTCGTTCAAAAATTGATGGAAAAAAGAAATCAAGAGAGATAAAGACAGAAGAAATTTTCTTTCTGTCTTTTTTTTTGTCTTTTTATAGAGATGTGTTTTAATGGAAACATTAGAATGTTTTGGAGGGATGAAGGTGAGCAGATGGAGGGTAAGAATCGTTACGGTTTTCTCGGCGCTGCTCGGTCTGTTGTGGATGGGCTGTCTTAGCTGGGCAATCGTGGATTATTATCACGGAGAAGCTTCTGGTGTTGAAGATCTATCCGCACAACCGATTGAAAAGCGTCCGGATGAGTTTACTGTTGTTGCTTTAGGAGATTCATTAACACGGGGAACAGGTGATGAAACAGGAAAAGGATATGTAGGCACTGTGACTGAAGAGCTTGAAAAGAAATTCGATCATCCTATTACGGTGCAAAATCTTGGGATTAAAGGATTAGTATCTGCTCAATTAGCAGAACAAGTACAAGAACGAGAAGTGGAACGGCAGCTTCAACGAGCAGATGCGATTTTAGTAACCATAGGGGGCAATGATTTATTTCAAAAAGGAGATACGTTGCTAAATCTAGATTCAACAACGATTTCTAAATTACAGAAAAATTATTTAGTACATTTAGATGAGATTTTATCGACAATTCGTCAGAATAACAGTTCAGCTCAACTGTTTATGCTTGGTTTATATAATCCGTTTATTGAATTGGATGAAAATGGGGAGATGAATGCCATTGTACGGCAATGGAATAATGAGACAGCTGAGGTGTTAGCGAAATATGAAGACATGGTGTTTGTGCCAACCTTTGACTTGTTCCAATTATCGGTTAATGAGTATTTATATTCGGACAGGTTTCACCCAAATAGTGCTGGATACCGCTTAATGGCTGAACGAATTGCCCCATTAATTGAATGGGAGGCAAAGGACGATGAGTAATGTGACATTAGAAGTAAACTCTGTAAAAAAGACAATTAGAAAACGAGAAATTATTAAAGATATTAGCTTCACTGTTAGAAAAGGAGAAGTTTTTGGATTTTTAGGGCCAAATGGTGCAGGTAAAACAACGACCATTCGAATGCTCGTTGGACTAATTAAACCAACAGCAGGTTCCATTCGTATTTGTGGCTATGATGTGAAAAAAGATTATAAGAAGGCCATGCAGCATTTAGGCTGTATTGTTGAAAATCCTGAACTATATCCTTTTCTGAGTGGCTGGAATAACTTACTTCATTTTGCGAGAATGCTGCCGAATGTAGGGGAAGAGCGAATGATGGAAGTGGTCAAATTAGTTGGGCTAGAGCAAAGAATTCATGATACGGTGAAAACGTATTCTCTTGGTATGCGCCAACGACTTGGAATTGCCCAAGCGATGTTAAATCGTCCAAAGTTATTAATTTTAGATGAGCCAACAAATGGTCTTGACCCAGCAGGAATTCGCGAAATGAGACAGTTTATTCGTATGCTGGCAGAAGAGGAAGGAATGAGTGTGCTCGTTTCTTCTCATTTATTAAGTGAAATTCAATTGCTCTGTGACCGCGTAGCGATTATTACGAAAGGCGAAATTGTGAAGGTAGGTACAGTTAGTGATTTATTAAGTGTACAAGAGCGGATGAATTGGCGTGTTGAGCCAATAGAACTTGGAACAGAAGTATTACGTTCATTAACAGAGGTAATGGAAACAGAAGATGGTTATATACTGACGAGTTTTGATGAAGAGGAAACACCGAAATGGAATGAAGCGCTAGTAAAGCATGGTGTGAAAATACTTGAAATGAACAGAAGACTTCCGACGTTGGAGGATTTATTTTTAGAGCTTACAGACGGAGGAGGTGCAGGTATTGATTAACTTAATTCAAAACGAAATGATGAAGCTGTTGGCAAAGAAAAGACTGCTTATTATTGGCGTAATTGTCGCTGTATTAGTCGTTCTGTTTACATACGCGCAATATAAACAAGCCGAAGAGCAAAGAGAGAAGCTTGGGACAGATGATTGGCGTACAGCTGTACAGCAGCAAATTATTGATATTCAAAATCGTTTAAGTTCTAGTCGGATGTTAGATGAGTGGAGAGAACAGCTGCAGGTAACAGTTAAACAGCAGCAATATTATCTTGATCATAATATTAATCCATCTGAACCTGGAGCGGCTACATTTACGAGAATGTTTATCGAAAATGCGAGTTCTTTATTCATTCCTTTATTGGTCATGATTGTAGCGAGTGATTTAGTCTCATCTGAAAGTAGTCAAGGAACGATTAAATTATTGTTAACAAGGCCTGTGCCGCGTTGGAAAATATTAATGAGTAAATATATTACGTTACTCTTATCGATTTCCATAATTGTGGCGATGACAGGAGTTTTAGCATATGCATTATCTGGTGTCGTTTTCGGTTATCATGGTTGGAATGCCCCGATTATTACTGGATTTACAGTGGAAGCTGGAAATATAGATACAAGCGGTGTTCGTTTAATTAGCCAATGGCAGCTATTATTGATGGATTTTGGATTAGTTTGGTATATCGCTGTTGTCGTTGGTACGCTTGCGTTTATGTTATCTGTATTGATACGCAGTACTCCTGCAGGGATGGGAATTATGCTGGCAGCTCTTATTTCGGGGGCTATTTTGAACAATATGGTATCGTCTTGGGAGTCTGCTAAATATTTTTTATGGTCAATTTACAGCTTACTAATTATTTAAGTGGAGTCGCTCCACCGATTGAAGGAATGACGCTTTTATCGTCTGTGCTTATTCTCTTTGTGTGGTGGCTGGTAGCGTTAATCGTTTCATTTATGGTATTTATTCGAAAAGATGTATATTAGACAATTTCATTCCACACTTAACGGGCAGTAAGCCCCCTCAAGTATGAGTAATTAAAGAAGATAGATGTGGGGGATAAAGGGAAAACCAACTTCTGGAAGATCCGCTTTATTCTTTATAGAGGCTGTTTTCATTTTCCACGTGTATGAGACTGTAGCATGGATAATAATAAATTTGTACCAACTACAGAAGTGGAGGAATTCTCATGCAAACAGTAAGAGATATTATGACAACGAATGTGGATTGTTGTACGACACTAGATAATATTTATGAAGCGGCACTAAAAATGAAACAGGATAATGTGGGGATGATTCCTGTTTTGGATAATGATACGTTAGTCGGTGTTATTACTGACCGTGATATTGTTATTCGCTGTGTTGCTGAAAAGAAACCAAATTCAACAAAAATTACTGATGTGATTTCCACACGTCTAGTAACAGGCACACCAGATATGTCCATTGATGATATCGAAGAGTTAATGGCAACCGAACAAATTCGTCGTGTTCCAATTATTGAGAATAATCGACTGGTTGGTATTGTTGCACTTGGGGATTTAGCTGTTCGTAAAGAATCGGATCAAAGAGCGGGCATAGCCTTAAGTTCCATTTCGGAACAGCATAATCAAATTCAGCATTAACAAAAGAAACCTCTGTTAGCGAGTGCTAACAGAGGTTTCTTATATGTTTATTAAACCAATTTTTAATTTCTTGAAGGTGCTGCAAGCGCATATTTGGTGAACCGTTACGTGTAATTTCATGTGTTTCATCGGGAAAAATAATAAGAGTAGTTTCTTTCTTTTGCCGTTTTAAAGCAATAAATAGTTGCTCGCTTTGTTCGAGCGGACAACGTAAATCTTTTTCTCCATGTAGTAGAAGCAAAGGTGTTTGTATATTAGCAGCATACTTTAATGGCGAATGATTCCATAGCTTCTCTGGTGTTTGAAAAATATCGCCCTCGAGTTGCCATTCCGTAAAATAATAGCCAATATCACTTACCCCGTAAAAGCTAAACCAGTTGGAAATGGAACGTTGGCTGACAGCTGCTTTAAAACGATCCGTATGGCCAACAATCCAGTTTGTCATGAAACCGCCGTAGCTGCCACCACTAACTCCTAGTTTATTGCGGTCTATAAAGTCGTATGTGTTAGTCACATAATCAACAGCAGATATTAAATCTTCGTAATCCATACCTCCATAATCACCACGACAAGCGTTTACAAATTGTTGACCATAACCGACACTGCCACGCGGATTAGTATATAAGATTGTATATCCTTCGTTTGCTAATGCTTGAAATTCATGCATGTAGCTGTTTCCATACATTAAATGCGGTCCACCATGAATTTCTAAAATGAGGGGATAGGTTTTTCCTTCTTCGTAACAGACAGGCTTGATAAGCCAACCGTGAAGATCCAAGCCATCCTTCGCTTTCCAGCTAATCGCTTCAGCTTCAGCTAGTGATTTGTTCTGGACAAAACTTGTATTCACAAAGGAAATTTGCTCCTGTTGCCCATTCATTAAGTTAAAATAATACAGTTCTCCAGGGTTTGTTGGAGTACTGATTGCTACAACGGCTTGATGGTGATTTGGATCAATAGAAAGTCCGTAAATATGTTGATTTTCTAAGATAGATGGATACATAGCCCCTTCAATGGAGCCATAGTATACTCCTGTGTTCCCGTCATCGCTCATTAAAAAATAAAACCCTGCGCTGTCATTCGTCCAAAGAATACCCGGGTCGACAGCCCCCATTTGAAAATCGGTAATACAAGAATTTCCTAATTCTACATCCCAGCCTTCCGTTAAGCAAGAAGTAGTTTGCTTGTTTATGTCATATAGCCAGATTTTAGCTAATGTAGCATTGAGAAATTCTCGCTTATGACCAAGAAAAGAGAGATATTCACCGTTAGGAGACCATTTGGGGTCATAAAAAAATCCAGCTCTATTTGTAATGTTGACTGATTTCTTTGTTGAAATATCCATAGTGAAAATATCAGAAATAAAATCGTATTCGCCTTGTTCTATCGTTTTACTAACGTATGTAATATGCTTTCCATCTGGAGACCATGCACTTGGAGAATAATGTTGTCGTCCTTTTGTCAAAAATTCGATTTCTTCTGTCAGCACATCAACAACAGCTAGATGTTTATACAGCCCGTTAAAATATCCTTGCCCTTCTGATTTATATTGAATGCGTTCAAATCGAAGTGCCGTTTTCTTTTCTTCATTTCTGTACTCCTCTTGGTCGCTAGCTGGACGACTAGTTGAAAATAAAAGCTTCGTTGAGCAGGGAGACCAGATGGGCGGAGATACTTCAGATTTTAAGTTTGTTATTTGCTTTGCTTCTCCTCCTGCGGAACTCATTACATATAATTGGTTACTTCCTGATTGGTTAGAGACGAAGCTCATATATTTACCGTCTGGAGACCAACGCGGGCTAGAATGTCTGTTTTGTCCAGTTGTCCATTGTTTCGTTTCTTTTGTAAGGACATTATATAAATAGAGATTAGATATGTATTTCTCGGTTTCTCGATCAATGCTCGTTTGAACATACATGACGAGATGTCCATCAGGAGAAAGTTGAGGGTCTGTTACGGATTGTAAGTGAAATAAGTCCTCAGCAGTTATACCGTGTGTGTTCATTTTTATCATCCTTTCCATTGAACTAGAATATACTATTCGTTATGTACTGTCGAATTCCTTGTTGGAATAAAGTGAAACATATTATACAGCCTGTTAAGTGAAGGATAAAAAAATCCGACCGTTGTCTGGTCGGATTTTTTATCATTTTAGCCAAGAAGACTCCCATCTTCAAGCCATAGCCATGCGATAGCGAGCGAAGGGTAAGTGGGAGATGAGTGGGCTTCTTTTTTGTTTCTTCAGTTATTTTAGATTGAAAAATTCGCTAGCAACAGGTAAAATATTCATATATATAGGAACTTATGTTCTGATTGGTGGTGAAAGCGGGTGAAAGCAACTTATTTTTCAAAACGATTATATAAAAACAAAATGAGCAAATCGTTAGTGGATGAAATTTCTCGTTTTACAGAAGTATTCAATCAAGCTAAGAGATTCGCCTTTCAAACATTAGTTCGCGAAAAAAGATGGAAACGAAAATTACACAAAGAAAGCATCCATCAAGTCGTAAAGAAAACGTTTGATGTAAGCGACTATGTTGCGAACAGTATCGTTAGAGAAGCGAACGCTCTTTTCACATCCCGAACCAAATTAACCCATTTGTATATCCGCCAAACAGAAGAAAAGATGAAAAAAATCAAGAAAAAGCTCAAAAACGAACGGAAATATCTTATGCAGTTGAAGAAAATCAAAGAGAGTTGTATCAAAGGAGACCTACGATTTCCTAAGAACCTGAAGTTTTCTTATCATTCAAGTGGGATTTTTTCACTTGAACAGAAGAAACAATCATTGATTTGGTTCAATGCGTATTTGTTTGAACATCAATATGTAGATAAAGAGCTTACCTTTCGAAAAGCCCAAATTGGACGTTTAGAACATCGCCTTTTTCGATTAGAGCAAAAGAAAGAAAAACAAAAAACATCTATTCCAAGTGTGGTGTTTGGCTCTAAGAAATTATTTAAACAACAATTCACCAAAGAAGAGTATGTTCAAGATCATGCATGTTGGAGAAAGCTCTTTTTAGCTGCACGAAATAAAGAATGTTTGATTTCTGGTCGGAAAGATGCCGGATCGGGTAATTTCGTTTTTCATTACCATACAGAAAATAATGAACTCCATATGACTGCCTTAGGTGGCCAAGTCGTAACCATTCCTGGTGTTACCTTTCCATATGGACAAGAGATGGTCAATCAAGCGACAGATAATCAAAAGAAATGTAAAAATAAAAAAGAATTCGGGAAACCGATTTCGTGGTCTATCGAAAATCACGGAGATTATTACATGATTAAAAACATTGTAGATGTTGACTTGAATCCTTGTGTTAATTTCTCTACTTCGGATGGTGTAATGGGTGTCGATTGTAATGTGGATCATTTTGCTTGGGCAGATGTTTCAAAGGACGGAAATTATCTCGATAGTGGAAAGCTATTATTTTCTATTCACAAGAAAACATCTGGACAAATCACCAAAATCATCGAAGCAGAGGCCATTGCTTTGGTCGATTTGGCTTTTCGTAAAAATAAACCCATCGTAATCGAAGATATCGATACAACTCTATCTAAAACAGGCGACATTTACGGTAACAAAAAAGCCAATCATCTAAAAAGTATATTCGCTTATCGTAAAATGTCTCAAGCCATCATTAATCGAGCCAATAAAATAGGATTAGATGTCATTCAAGTGAATCCAGCTTACACATCGATTTCAGGAAAAATGAAATACATGCGTAAATTTGGCACCTCGATTCATCAGGCGGCCGCTTACACAATTGGGCGTAGAGGGTTAAGGTATAAAGAAAAAGTACCAAAAGTGCTTACTGCCTATATTGTTCAAAAGGAAAAACATCATTGGAGTCAATGGTCTGTCTTGCATAAAAAGTTTTCTATTCATTTACATTCGTTTTACCACATTTTTAATGTAAATAAACCACATCAAGGGATAAATGTTTACTATTCTTCTCTTCAAGAGGAAGAAACCAGAAAATTGTTAAGAGTATTCACATAAAACATACACAACCCAAGAACGCATTGTACCAGTCTTTTACTTTGACCACCGGAGCAGATGGTGTCCCTTTTAGGGCGTAATGATTCTAGGAGCTGGGTGCATTGCAATGCGTTCTTCTATTCTGTGCGAATGAAAGATGGTGTACCTTTTTGTTTGCTTCCATAGGAATAAAAGAGGTCGTCTCGAAAGAGACACTTCTACCATCTCGCATAGCTAACCTATCTCGTTGAACGGATGGGGTTCTCAGGTCTAAGACTTAGGAATCCTCCACTTCAAGCTTGCTAAGTGGGGGTAGTTCAATGATGATGAGGTTTATGGTGCATATGGTGAGGTGGATATTGAAAGCCTCGTTCTTCAATCATTTCATATCGTTTCTCTAAATGTTCGATTATTTTATCAGCTTGTTCTTGCTTGAGAGCGCCATATTCTACGTATTTATTCAACAGTTCTTTTTTGTCTGTCAAAATCTTTTGATGCAGTTTGCTTAGTTCTGATTTTTGCTCTTTGGTAAAGGTGACTTCTGGTGTTTTATTCTCTGTTTGTTTCTCTTGTGAATATGCCTGGGCCATAGGAGATAGAGAAAGTAGTATGCAGGTTAATCCCGATATAAGTAGTTTTTTCATAGTGGCTGTCTCCTTTTTATAAATGGATTACGATAAACATGTTTATTATTTGTATAACTGGTTTGTTTATACAAAAATATACTTCATGTAGAGCAGTTTGTTTTTTCCTAATCAGGAGATGCTATCCATATATAACAGAGGAGAAGTGAAGAAGGTTTTTAAAATAAGGTTCTGTTAAATCAACAATACTGATTTACATAGCCTAAAATCATTTTAGAAGAAGATAGATAGGGCCCTTCTGTTATAAAAGGGCCCTACGTTTCATCTTATAATTTGGAGCTAATCCGTATCAGCTCTTACGATTCTTCTTCTACTGATTTAATCCAGTCTGATGACCATTGTTGAATTTCATTAATGACAGGTGCTAATGCAAGCCCTTTTTCTGTTAATGAATATTCAATTCGAACTGGTGTTTCAGGATAGACGTCTCTTTTTACAATGCCTTCTTGTTCTAAGTCTTTTAAACGTTCCGAGAGAATTCGACCACTAATTGGGAAGGCGGCTTCAATTCTACAAAACCGTTGAGGGCCATTCAGTAATTGGTGGACGATTAATCCTGTCCATCGTTTGCTTAAAATTTGCATCCCTTTTTCAAATCGAGGACAAATCGTTGTATTATTCATAAAATCACCCCCTCCATACTATTATAAATCATTTACGGTTTATGTAACAACTTTACATATTAAAATAAAGTTACTTCATATAGGGTGTTAATAAAAGGTTTGTTACTTATATTAAGTAAGTTTTGTGTCAAATTTCACAAAATGTATAAAGTAGCGAAGAGAATCGAGGGAAAAGATAGTACAAAATATGATACCTTATTAGAAAGAGCATATAATTTTGGAAGGAATTGAATAAATGAACCTTATATTTCAAGAGGCAGAAGCGTTCATCCGTAGCAGTTATTTAGAAATGGGGAAGACGGAGGATGAAATCAATAGCCGAATCATGGATATCCAAAAAGAAATAGAAGAAACACATACGTATCAGCATTCAGTAGAGGAGCTTGAAATAGGAGCGAAACAAGCATGGCGGAATAGTAATCGCTGCATTGGCCGATTATTTTGGGATTCGCTTCGTGTGATTGATCAGCGTCATCTTCGAGATGAGGAGCAGATTAATGAGGCGTTGCGTCATCATATCGAATTTGCTACAAATGATGGTGCCATTATTCCGACGATTACAATTTTTAAGCCGGCAGATGAACAATTCTCGATTCGCTTATGGAACCATCAATTGCTTCGCTATGCAGGCTATGAGACAGAACACGGGATTGTTGGTGACCCGGCTTCTGTTGAATTTACGAAGATCTGTCAGGAGCTCGGTTGGAAAGGGAGTTTGGGGTCTTTTGATATATTACCACAGGTTATTCAAGTGAATAGGCAACAGCCAAGATGGTTTGAAACACCTGCTTCCATTGTAAAGGAAGTACCGATTCATCACCCCGATTTTGAATGGTTTAGTGAACTAAATCTAAAGTGGTATGCCGTTCCTATTATATCAGATATGTGTTTAGAAATTGGGGGAATTAAGTATTCGGCGGCACCATTTAACGGCTGGTATATGGGAACGGAAATTGGAGCGCGAAATTTTGCGGATGAGGGTCGCTATAATATGTTACCGCGAATTGGAAAAAGGATGGGGCTCGATATTAAACGTGATGCAACACTTTGGAAAGATCGCGCGCTAGTTGAATTAAATGTGGCTGTGCTACATTCCTTTAAAGAAGCGGGCGTAAGTATAGTGGATCATCATAATGCAGCCAAGCAATTTAAACATTTTGAAGAAAAAGAAACAGCATGTGGACGGAATACAACAGGAGATTGGACATGGCTAATTCCACCTGTTTCACCTGCAACCACTCATATCTTTCATAGGCCATATCGCAATCAAAAGGTAAAGCCTAATTTCTTTTATCAAAAAAAGCCTTATTAAACAATATAACAGCGAAACATAAAAATCATTAGGTTAATATGTAATACTGAAATTAAAATAATTTAAGAAATATAAGTATCACTGCACGACAACGCATGTGTAGTTTTAAGGTGTATCAACACTTTGCTTGATACGCCTATTTTTTTATGATTTTTTCTTCATTTTATTACTACATTTAGTGGATTTATCAAGACTTTTATTGCTACATTTGAACTTTTTAACACCACTTTTATTGCCACATTGTTTTAGGTTAGGTCTGCTAAAGGATAGTGTTGATTATCTTGTGGAACTAAACCAGCTAATAGTTTAACAGTCAAACTATCAAATTCATTATTTTATATTGTATAGTAATTCATATATAAATACTTATACATGTTAGATAGGAGTGGAGATAATGAAATTGATTTGTGAGTCTGATAATTTAGATGATTATTTACTTGAATTAAATGAAGTTAATTATTCCAATCCAATAATAAAAAGGAAAGCGGATGAACTTTTCAATCTAAATCAAACAGAAATTGAAAAAGCTAAAGTAGCTTTTGAATTTGTTCGTGATGAAATTTCTCATTCTTTGGATTTCCAATCAAAACGAGTTACTTGTAATGCTTCGGAAGTATTAGATTTTAAAGAGGGGATTTGTTATGCAAAATCACACCTATTAGCGTCTTTATTGCGTTCACAATTAATACCAACAGGTTTTTGTTATCAAAGATTGATGTTGTCTGATACTCCAGAAAAAGGGTATTGTATTCACGCTTTAAATGCTATCTTCTTTAAATCACTTAATAAATGGATTAGGGTAGATGCTCGTGGAAATAAGAAGGGAATTGATGCCCAATTTTCAATTAAAGAAGAAAAATTAGCTTTTCCTATTAATGAAGAACTTGATGAAAAGGATTATCCAGTTATCTATGCAAAGCCTCATCCCAAAACAGTAGCTGTTTTAAAAAAACATACGAATGCATTGGAAATGTGTAAAAATCATTTACCGGAGAGTTTGTAGTTGTTTCACTAAACCAGCTAATAGTTTGTCAATATTTTTTCAATAAAATCTTAAAATATTTAATGCTATACCGAATTTGTGCGTACTAAATAACCTTCCAAAGTTCTCTATCTGGGAATTTCCGGTCCGTTTAGTTATAGTTCCCAATTAGACTAGATCATAGAAGCTGAGCGGTATATCGCAAAAGGAAATAATGAGTATTTGAAAAGATTATTTGAGACGTATGAGGGATAAAATTGAAATAAAACCATCAGTTGTCGTAATAAAAGGAGTGGATTTACCACTCCTCTTTCATTTTTTATAATTGTTAAACATCATGTCTTTACTCTTAATTTAAGCCTTAAACTTCATTTCTCTAATCTTTCAGTAAAAGTACTTGGCCTAGTGATTTTTTATGTATAGAAGCTGGTTGGGGCTCTAATAATACCTGTATTGAAATAGAAAACAGGTGATGAAAGATGAAAGCCATTATACGTATCTTTCAAGATGATTTACGAAGTATATATACAAATTGGGCAGTCCTTATCGTGGTATTTGGGCTGTTATTTTTACCTGGTTTGTATGCATGGATAAACATAGAAGCTTCATGGGACCCCTATAAACATACGAATACGATTCCAATTGGGGTTGTGAATAATGATAGAGGAGCTGTGTTTCAGAATAAAGAAATTAATATCGGAAAAAAAATTACTGATGCTCTCAAAGAAGATCAATCACTTGGGTGGCATTTTACGAGCGAAGCGGAAGCAAAGCAAAAAGTGAGACTAGGTGAATACTATGCCTGTATCATCATTCCAGAAAATCTGTCTGAACGGATTACAACTGTATTAACCGATGAGCCTATTAAGCCGGAAATCATATATTACGTAAATGAAAAAAGCAATGCGATTGCTCCAAAAATTACGTTCAAAGGTGCAAGCGGCATTGTAGAACAAGTGAGTAAAAGCTTTGTGAAAACATCAAGTACAATGCTCTTAACGGTATTTAATGAAATAGGAATTGAGCTTGAGCGAGAGTTACCAACCATTCAACAGGTGAAACAAATGGTGTATCGGTTAGAAGATACATTTCCGGAAATAGAACGCATTACAGAGCAGGCGTTGACAGATGTTCAGAAGGTAGAAAAAAGAATGGACCGAGCAAACGCGGCCCTTGATAACATCAAGCAAGTTACCTCAAATGGGGAAGCATTACATAAAGCGATAGAGAACTATGTATCTACGACAAACGAGACATTACAGGCTCTTGGTCCTAATCTTAAACAAAATATATCAAATCTACTGCAGCAGGAAATGACGATAGCTTCCATGATGGGAACGTTGGATATAAACAATCAAGAGGCGGTACAAACTGTATTGGATAGAGTTTCTAGCAATAGGAATGTGTTAGTTGCCATTCAACAGATGATTCAGCGTCTAAATGTTTTTGCCGGTACAAACTTATTTCAAACCGAACAGGGTGCGCTAGAAAGAGTGCTTGCTAATCAAAACAAACAGATTGAGGGGTTAAGGCAACATCATTTGTCGGTTTCAGAGCTTCAACAATTAACTGAAGCAAACGTAGGTGAATGGGAAGGATTACAAGAGAGATTTGCTTCAGAAACAAGTCCAAAGCTAGCCAAAGTGGTTGATCAAGCAAGAACAACGATGAAAGAATTTGAGGCGTTAAGTAAGCAAGGGCAAAATAAGTTAAATGAAGCACAAGCAATGCTTCAGCATACAAAACAACGTGTTGTTACTGGTAGTAAAGACCTTGCTTTTTTTCAAACTCAATTACCTGAATTAAAAAGAAAGATTTCAGAAATAGCAAGTCAAATGCGTGCATTTGACAAAAATCATGATTTACATGAAATTATTGATTTATTACGAAACGATATTAAAAAAGAAAGTGATTTTTTTGCAGAACCTGTATTGTTAACTGAACATAAACTATTTCCAATCCCTAACTATGGTTCAGCGATGTCACCGTTTTTTACAACGTTAGCTCTTTGGTTTGCAGGTCTTGTACTCGTTTCTATTTTTGGAGTCCATATTCAGGATTTAGAGGGAACGTATAAATCTTACCAAATTTATGTTGGGCGTTATCTAACTTTCTTTTGTATAGGCATTTTACAGTCAATTATTATTTCCGTTGGTAATATTGTATTCCTTCACACATATGTAGCTGAAAAACTATGGTTTTTTTTTGTTCTCAGCTTTCATTGCTACAGTGTTTGGCATGCTGATTTATACATTAGTAGCGCTCTTCAGTAATGGAGGGAAAGCTGTTTGTGTGATTTTACTTGTGTTGCAAATTTCGTCTTCAGGCGGCACGTTTCCAGTTCAAGTGACTCCGCCATTTTTTCAATTTATCAATCCGTACTTGCCTTTTACGTATGCAATTAGTTTATTACGAGAAACTGTTGGAGGAATGATTTGGAGCGTTGTGAACATGGATGTGTTGATTTTGTTTTTGTTTTTTATGATAACCTTTTTTATTGGGTTTTTCTTGAAAAATCGATTACTACAAAAAACAGCAGCATTTCGACGGAAATTAGCTCAAAGTCGTATGACAGAACATGAATAATGGAAAATAATTGATCGGTGAGTTGATTATTTTTGAGTATATGTATGAATTCATGGTTGTACTTTGAAAATATTAGCATTAAGATAGAAGAATCAACAGGGAGGAGATGATACGATGGGTGGAAGTTCTTACGATCCTGAACCCAGTAGGTATGAGAAAGCTTATCTTATTCTAAAGAATCGAGTTTGCATATTCTTCTCAGAGTATCCTCTCGAACAGACAGATAAATAGGCTTTCTCTTTAAAGAAGAGGAGGTCGAGCAGATGATAGAAATTTTCAAAACAATGGAAAACCGAGAATTAATAACTGTTGATGAAATTGTTAAAGGTTCTTGGGTGAATATGATTGCCCCAACAGAGGCTGAAATTAATGAAGTTTGTGTGAAACTACAATTGCCGATGGATTTTATGAAGGATCCCCTTGATGATGAGGAACGTCCACGGATTGAAAGGGAAGACGATCATTTACTGCTTATCGTTGACTATCCTTATATGACACATGATGAAGCGGGTTCGCGGATTTACGAAACGATTCCAATTGGGATGATTTTTACTCCCGATTGCTTTGTTACGATTTCCCTTAAAGATACTCCTATTTTAGCAAACTTTAAAAATAACAAAATTAAACAATTTTATACAAATAAAAAAACAAGGTTTGCACTGCAATTATTATTTGAGATTTCATTATATTATTTACGCTATTTAAAGCAAATTAATAAAATGACAACCGAATCAGAACGAGAGCTTCATCAATCGATGAAAAATAAGGAGTTATACACATTTTTAGCATTGGAAAAAAGTTTAGTCTATTTTACGACTTCCTTAAAATCTAATAAAGTAGTGTTAGATAAAATTCTTCGCTTCAATTATTTAAAAATGTATGAGGAAGATAAAGAATTATTAGAAGATGTAATTATTGAAACGAACCAGGCAATTGAGATGACCGAAGTATATACATCAATTTTGAATGGAATGATGGAAGCTTTTGCTTCTATTATTTCTAATAATGTAAACAATGCGATGAAGTTTTTGACCTCGGTTACAATTATTTTAACGTTGCCAACAATGGTCGCTAGCTTTTTCGGTATGAATGTTGATTTGCCATTCTCTCATAATCAGCATGCTTTCATGTTCACCTTGATGATTGCTTTAGGTTTAGCGGGAACAGTCGCTTTTATTTTTTGGAAAAAGAAATATTTTTAATCGTTTAGGCCAACTTCATTCAATTGGAGTTGGCCTTTTATTTGGATACATAGATAAAAGAAAAAATGGACAATTTAACAAAGAGGAGGTGTAACCTTATTATGTCAAAAATTGGTGTAGAGCAATCATTAACGAATGTGCAAGACGCATTGCGTGCAAAGGGTTACGACATTGTTGAACTAAAACAGGAATCAGATGCACAAAATGTAGATTGTTGTGTTGTTACGGGGTTAGACAGTAATGTGCTTGGCGAACAAACGACATCTATTAAAGGGTCAGTCATTGAAGCGAATGGTCTGACTGCGGATGAAGTTTGTCAGCAAGTAGAGCAAAAACTAAGACATTGATGTGTAAAAACAAGCCAGGTTGTAAATGATGACCTGGCTTGTTTCATTACAATAGTGTGAGCTCTAATTCGATATCTACATTTCCTTTTAGTGCTTTTGAAATCATGCAAGAAGATTCTGCTTTTATGGCTAGCTTTTTTGCCCTTTCTCTATCCCGCTCGGTTGCCGTTGAAGAAAGAGTGAGAGTCGGCCGATGGATAATTTTTTTATAAGTAAATACTCCGTTTGTTACATCAACAATACCCTCTGAATTCATATGTAAATCTGTTTTTTCAATGTTACTTCGCTCTAACATTGCAGCAAGTGTGATGATATAGCAGGTTGCCGCAGCCCCTAGCAGCATTTCATCTGGATTTGTACCAATTCCAGGTCCGTTCATCTCTGGCGGGATACTTACTCTTGTTTGTAACTGGCCGGAAGAAATAGTCCCTGAACCATTTCTTCCATCAGGCCAGTGTGCTTGTAAATGAAAATGATGTGTAGTCATTATGAATCTCCTTTAGTTTGTTGTTTATTATATACTATACAGTGAAACTTTTACTTAATTAAAGAGAGAGTGTTGACATTTTCATAAAAAAGAATTATCTTTAAATCAAGATATTTTAATTTGAACTATTTAAGTGGTTATGGAATATGGAGGGATTATACATGCAACTCAAAGGAATTCATCATTTATCAGCGATTACGGCAGATGCTGCTGCAAACTATGACTTTTATACAAAAACATTAGGATTACGCTTAATTAAAAAGACTGTCAATCAAGATGATATTCGTGTTTATCATTTATTTTACGGCGATGAAGTAGGTTCACCTGGAACGGAATTAACGTTTTTTGAAATTCCACAGGCAGCACGCGTGCACGAAGGAAATAATAGTATTTCTGAAACGTCTTTACGTGTAGCAAACGATGCGGCACTTCAATTTTGGAAAAAACGTTTTGAAGAGTATGAAGTAGAGCATGAAGAGATTGGTGAGCGCTTTAATCGGAAAGTTCTTTCGTTTAAAGATCCAGAAGGTCAAAGATTGCTTTTAGTATCAGATGAAACGAACAAAGGGGTTACCGGTGGTGTACCGTGGGATAAAAGTCCAATTCCAAAAGAGTTTGCGATTCTTGGTTTAGGGCCGATTAAATTAACGGTACCGATTATTAACCCGACAGCAGAAGTATTAACAGACGTGTTAGGTTTTCGAAAAGTTGGCTCCTATCCAGCGCTTGTAGCAGGACAAGGGAGTATTGAAGTGTATGCAACAGGAGAAGGCGGAACAGGTGCTGAAATTCATATTGAGAAAAGAAATGATCTACCGCCAGAATATTTAGGACGAGGTGGCGTGCATCACGTAGCATTCCGAGTTGATAATGAAGAAGAATTGCAACAATGGATTGAACGAGTGAATTATGCTAGATATGCAAATTCCGGATTTGTTGATCGCTTCTTCTTCCGTTCGCTTTATTTTAGAGAGCCAAATGGCATTTTATTTGAACTAGCTACGGATGGACCTGGATTTGCAACAGATGAAGAGCTGGAGCACTTAGGTGAATCTCTTTCTTTACCACCGTTTTTAGAATCGAAACGAGCGGAAATTGAAGCGCACTTAAAGCCATTAAACACAACTGTTGAAGAATAAGATAGAATATGGAGAGGAGAACGTACATGAATAAGCAAACAACAGGCATCCATCATATTACCGCTATAGTCGGTAATCCGCAGGAAAACGTAGACTTTTATGCAGGCGTATTAGGAATGCGCCTTGTGAAAAAAACGGTAAACTTTGATGACCCAGGTACGTATCACCTGTATTTTGGAAATGAAGCAGGCTCGCCCGGAACGATTATTACCTTCTTCCCTTGGCCAGATGCTTATAAGGGACGTATTGGTTCAGGGCAGGTTGAAACTACTACGTATGTCGTTCCAGAAGGGGCTTTAGATTTTTGGGAAAAACGATTAGCGAAATTTAAGATTGCCTTTGAAAAAGTGACACGTTTCGGCGAAGAATTTCTTGAATTTAATGATCCACATGGCTTACATTTAGAGCTAGTTGCCCGTCAATCTGGAGAGAACAGTGAATGGACATTTGGTGGTGTACAGGCGGAGCAAGCGATTAAAGGATTTGGGGGAGCTGTGTTATTAACGGCAAATCCTGAGAAAACAATGCAAGTGTTAGAAGGTGTGATGGGTCTTCAAAAGGTTGGGGAAGAAGGAGAGTTTGTTCGCTTCCAAACAACAGGAGATATCGGGAATATCATTGATGTGAAGAAATCGACTTTACCAATGGGACAAATGGGGGTCGGAACGGTCCATCATATTGCTTGGCGTGCCAATGATTTTGATGATCATAAGGAATGGCGTGAGCATGTAAGCAGCTTCGGTATTGGGGTAACACCATTTAAGGACCGTCAATATTTTGACGCCATATACTTCCGTGAACCAGGCGGTATTCTGTTTGAAATTGCGACAGACCCACCAGGATTTGCTCGCGATGAGTCGAAGGAAACATTGGGAAGCAAATTAATGCTGCCACCGTGGTTAGAAGAAAAACGAGAATTTTTAGAGAACACGCTTTTACCAGCTATTCCGCGAGTTCTTGAGGAGGATATAATATGACCATGAAACATATTTATCAACAAGGGAGCAATCCGAATGCACCTGTATTGCTACTTTTACATGGAACAGGTGGTACGGAAACGGATTTATTACCATTAGCGGAAATGGTATCTCCTGACTCTTCTGTTTTAAGTGTACGAGGAAATGTGTTAGAAAACGGCATGCCGCGCTTTTTCCGTCGTTTAGCAGAAGGAGTTTTCGATGAAGAAGATTTAGTGTTCCGTACGAAAGAATTACAAGAGTTTCTAGATGCTGCAGCGAAAGAATATGGATTTGATCGTAGTAATGTTGTAGCAATCGGCTATTCAAATGGTGCCAATATTGCAGCTAGCTTATTATTTCATTATGAGAACGCTTTAAAAGGAGCGATTCTTCATCATCCAATGGTACCTCGACGTGGGCTAGAGCTACCGTCACTTTCTCAAGTACAGATCTTTATTGCTGCAGGTAAAAATGATCTAATTTGTCCAGCTCGTGAAACAGAGGAATTAGCGGAACTGCTTCAATCAGCCCATGCGGATGTAAATGTATTTTGGGAAAACTATGGTCATCAGCTGACTCGTTCTGAAGTAGAGGCAGCCGCTAGTTGGTTTCAAAAAAATTTTAGTTAAGCATAATAAAGAGGGGGTTACAGATGATTTCTATTACTCCAGAAAGTATGAGCCAAAGAGAGAATTATAAATTTTTAACGGGGAGTATTATTCCCCGTCCAATTGCGTTTGTCACGACACAATCGGACGAAGGAGTGGTGAATGCCGCGCCGTTTAGCTATTTTAATATTGTGAGTGCCAATCCCCCGCTTATTTCGGTATCGGTTCAACGAAAAAATGGAGCGATGAAAGACACCGCAAGAAATGCATTAAAGTTAAAAGAGTTTGTCGTTCATATTGTTGATGAAGACATTGTTGCGGATGTGAATGAAACAGCGGCTGAATTGCCAGCAGATGAAAGTGAGTTATCACGAACTAATTTTACGTTAGTGAAGAGCGAACGAATTGCTGTACCTGCTGTGAAAGAGGCAAAAATTCGTTTTGAATGTAAGCTGGAAGAAGCGATTCAGCTTGGAGGCCAAAGTGGGGAAGTAGGTTGCGATTTATTAATTGGCAAAATTGTCTGTTATCATATCGAACCATCGCTCTATCAAGCGGGCCGAATAAACGCTGAAGCATTAAAGCCTGTAGCCCGACTAGCTGGAAACTATTACAGTAAATTAGGTCAAACATTTGAAATAAAACGTCCAACCTCTTTGTGAGTGGTTAACGATATCTCCTAATATTAGCGAATCGGCTGATTTAGGAGATATTTTACTGTCTGACCACTCCCATGGCTAAGGCCACGGGGTTCTTTCTCACAAACACCCCACTTACCACCTTCCATAAGAAGAGGCAGATTTTCGTTCCAGTTTTTCTTTTTCTTCTTCGTTAAAAGGTCAGAGAGGGAGAATCCATAGTCTACTTTTTTAATCGTGATGGTGTTTGTTGAAATGTCCATAGAAGCTTTTTTTAAGGGGATACAATAATAATATTTTCTTCGCCACGGATATTTGGCTTTTTTATCCGTTTTTCTCAGCTGTCGAATCGTTTCACGGTTTGCCGCATATTTATCTGCAATGGCTTGAACCGTTTGCGAATGAAGGTTGTAGGTTTGTTTTCGAATGGCTTGAATCTCTGTTTTACTTACCCACTTTTTGCAAGCAAAATAATAGGAAGTAGCTTCCCGCACGATATCGTTCCAAACGGAGGCTGCTTCTCGTTGCATCGTTCTTAATTCTTTGTATATGTTTCGATCATAAGGAATTTGAAAGGAATGAGTGACAAACAAATCGTTTTGCCTCCTTTCTCTTTTACTTACACTCATTATATCAGAACGTTTGTTCTTAATACAAGAGTATATCCTATAAAAAAAATCGAACCTCTGACGTGTCATAAAACACGCCCGGTTCGATCTCACTCTCATCCCATCCCTAAAGGGGGTGTGACTCACACCGTAATGGGCTTTCTCGTTCGGAAAATCGGTAAAAACTAAAACATAATTAAAACTTTGAACGTTGACAACATACCTACAAGGGTATATATTGAGTGTAGTAGTTTTCTTTCATAATGAGCCTGTATAATAGGGTAACCTACATACAAGCAGTAAAGGAGGCCGTTACGTATGGAATATGATGCTCAAGTGAAAAATCGAGTCAAGCGAATTGAAGGTCAGCTTCGCGGTATTCTGAAAATGATGGAAGAGAATAAAGACTGTAAAGATGTTGTAACACAGCTTTCAGCCACACGTTCTGCAATCGATCGTACAATTGGTGTAATTGTTAGTTCTAATCTTGTGGAATGTGTTCGTATGGCAAATGAAACAGGTGATAAAAATCCTGAAGAGCTTGTCAAAGAGGCAGTAAATCTACTTGTGAAAAGTAGATAAAATAAAAAAAGGCTTGCAACCTTTTTTATTTTATATATAATATACCCTATAGGGTATAAAATAACGTTTGGAGGAATGAAACATGAAAGTAGATAAATTTTTAGATGCAAAAAGTTTAGCATGTCCAATGCCAATTGTTCGAGCAAAAAAAGCGATTCAAGAGTTAGAAGAAGGAGAAATTCTTGAAGTGCATACAACGGATAAAGGATCAAAAAATGACTTTGCAGCTTGGACTAAATCAACGGGTCACGAATTAATAGAAGTAACAGAAGAGAATGATGTAATTCAATTTTTAATTAAAAAGCGTTAATTTTTTTTACGTTTTAATATACCGATAGGGGTGTATGTATAATAAGGGGGTAAACAAGTGACTGAAAAGAAAAAAACAACGATTGTCTTGTTTAGTGGAGATTACGACAAAGCGATGGCAGCTTATATTATTGCGAATGGAGCAGCGGCTTATGATCATGAAGTGACAATTTTTCATACATTTTGGGGATTGAACGCGCTTCGTAAAGAGGAAGAAGTGAAAGTAAATAAAGGATTTATTGAAAAGATATTTGCAAAAATGATGCCGCGTGGGGCAGATAAAATGGGCATCTCTAAAATGAATTTTGCAGGATTCGGTCCAAAAATGATTAAACATGTAATGGCAAAGCATAACACGATGACTTTACCACAATTAATTGAAATGGCTCAGGAGCAAGACGTCAAGTTAGTAGCTTGTACGATGACGATGGATTTGCTTGGCTTACAGCAAGAAGAATTGTTAGAAGGCATTGAGTATGCAGGAGTAGCTGCCTATTTAGCCGATGCGGAAGAGGGACATGTCAATTTATTTATTTAAATGAGGAGGAGTATAATGAAAACTATTTCAGCGGAAGAAGTGAAGTCTCTTTTAGAAAAAGGGGAACAACTACATTTAATTGATGTACGTGAAGCAACGGAAGTGGCAGAGGGAAAAATTCCTACAGCTCTTCATATTCCCCTTGGTTTATTAGAATTTCGTCTTCAAGATTTAGATAAAGTGAAAGAATATATTATGGTTTGTCGTTCGGGTGGACGCAGTGCTCAAGCTGCATTATTTCTAGAACACCAAGGATTTAAGGTGATAAACATGGATGGCGGCATGCTTGCTTGGGACGGAGATGTAGAATAAAGTGAAATTTCCATCGGTCATGCATGGGTGATTGCTTATGAAGTATGAAATAAAAAATTTTAATTTAAAATATACCCATATAGGTATAATAGGAGGCTTGAAATGGCTATTCAAACAAATGTAACACTTGATGCAACCGGATTAGCTTGTCCAATGCCCATCGTGAAAACGAAAAAAGCGATGAATGCGATGGAACCAGGACAAGTTTTAGAAGTGCTAGCGACAGATAAAGGATCTAAAGCAGATTTACAGGCTTGGGCTGCTAGCAGCGGGCATCAATATATTGGAATCATTGAAGAAGGTTCAGTATTAAAGCATTATTTACGTAAGTCTAACGGAGAAGAAGAAACAGAGAAAAAACATCCTTATGTAATTTCAAATGAAGGGTTGGCTGAGAAGTTACATGATTCTTCCGTCATTATTGTAGATGTTCGTGAAGCAGCAGAGTATGCATTTACTCATATACCTGGTGCTGTATCTATTCCGCTAGGAGATTTAGAAAAAGAAGCATCTTCTTTAAATAAAGAGGCTGAAATTTATGTGGTATGTCGTACCGGAAACCGAAGTGATTTGGCGGCTCAACAATTAGCGAAACAAGGCTTTCACAATGTTATAAATGTCGTGCCTGGAATGAGTCAATGGACGGGGGCAACGGAATCGTTATAAAGCATAAAGGAAAGCTTTACTCATTGAGGAGATTGACTTGCTGTTAACCTGAGATAAATGACTACTCCTAGTTAATGGGAGTAGTAAAAAAATGCATTTTTAAATACTATAGGGGGTATATTAGATGACTTATCAACCAATGACAGCTAAGGAAGTAACGAAAAAGATTTTTAATAAAGAGCCACTTTTTATTTTAGATGTACGAAATGCAAGTGATTTTGAAGATTGGAAAGTGGAAGGAGCTAATTTCGCACATTTAAATATTCCTTACTTTGACTTATTAGACGGAGTAGAAGAATTACTGCCGAAGCTTCCGACTGATCAAGACATTCTAGTTGTTTGTGCCAAAGAAGGATCTTCGGTTATGGTAGCTGACATGCTTTCTGAAGCTGGGCGAGATGTTAGCTATTTACAGGGTGGTATGAAAGCGTGGAGTGAACATTTAGAACCGGTGCGGGTTGGGGATTTAAAAGACGGTGGCGAGATTTATCAATTCGTTCGTATTGGAAAAGGCTGTCTTTCTTATATGGTCATTTCAGATGGTGAAGCTGCTGTGATTGATGCGACAAGAATGACGGATGTGTTCCTTCATTTTGCTAAAGAAAAACAAGCAACTATTAAGCATGTATTTGACACACATTTACATGCAGACCATATTTCTGGCGGCCGAGTCATTGCGAAAGAAACAGGTGCGAATTATTGGTTACCTCCAAAAGATGCGGCTGAGGTAACGTTTGACTATAACAAGCTTGAAGGCGGCCATGAAGTAATGATTGGAAGTACAGCTATTTCAATTGAAGCACTATACTCTCCAGGGCATACAATTGGTTCTACTTCCTTTGTAGTCGATAACACATATTTATTATCAGGAGATATCCTTTTCATTGATTCGATTGGTCGTCCTGATTTAGCAGGCTTAGCAGACGATTGGGTGGGGGATTTACGTGAAACATTATATAAACGTTACCGTGCACTATCGGATGAGTTACTTGTTCTACCAGCTCATTTCATGATTGTGAGCGAGCTTAATGAAGATGGTACGGTTTCTGAGAAGTTAGGCAAACTATTTGCTGAAAATCATGGATTAAATATTGAAGATGAAGCAATATTCCGAAGCGTTGTATCGGAGAATCTTCCACCACAACCAAATGCGTATCAACAAATTCGTGAAGTCAATATGGGGAAAATTACACCGGATGAAGAAGAGCAAAGAGAAATGGAGATTGGCCCTAATCGCTGTGCTGTAAGATAAAGTGAAACTTCCATCAGTGGGGGGTTCCTTCATCCCCCACTGATGGTTAGTTGAACGAATCGGACCTTTACGGGCAGTTGTCCCCCACCTCTCTTCTTTGGTTCCTCATAAGCTTGAGGTGGGGGTCTTACTGCCCGTTAAGTGTGGGATAAAAAACAACCTTTACTCTGTAAACCTTATTGTCGGTTACAGAATCAATTTGAAAAGGGGCCCTTATTTGGTCCCTTTTCTTAAAGGGAGAGTTTAAAATGGATATAGGATTTATGATTGTTATTTTTCTAATTGGATTTATCGGCTCCTATCTTTCAGGGATGGTTGGAATCGGCGGGTCCATCATTAAGTATCCGATGCTGCTCTATATTCCTCCTCTATTTGGCATTGCAGCATTTAGCGCCCATGAAGTATCCGGTATTAGTGCCGTACAAGTATTGTTTGCCACGATTGGCGGTGTTTGGGTTTATCGAAAAGGCGGCTATTTAAATAAAACACTCATCGGCTATATGGGAATTAGTATTTTATTAGGAAGCTTCATTGGAAGCTATGGATCACGCTGGATGTCCGAATCGGGGATTAACGTCATTTATGGCATTCTTGCCTTGATTGCTGCTGTCATGATGTTTATACCGAAGAAGAATATAGACGACCAATCATTTGATCAAGTTACATTTAATAAATGGCTAGCAACAGGATTGGCGTTTATTGTTGGAATTGGTTCAGGAATTGTCGGTGCCGCAGGTTCTTTCTTACTTGTGCCGATTATGTTGACCGTGTTAAAAATTCCGACAAGGATGACGATTGCTTCTTCCTTAGCGATTACGTTTATTTCATCTATTGGCTCAACAGTTGGTAAAGTATCTACCGGACAAGTGGATTTATATCCAGCTGTTATTATGATTATTGCAAGCTTACTTGCCTCTCCGCTTGGTGCAAAAGCAGGTAAAAAAATGAATACAAAGGTTTTGCAAGTGCTCCTTGCGCTCTTAATTTCCGCGACAGCAATAAAAATATGGCTCGATATTGTGTGAGCAATAATGGAGTCACCTGATTTTTTGCTGTTATAAAAAGAGGCTTTTCATGTTTTTGGAGGGCCTCTTATTTTCTTTTAGTGAAATGGTCCTTATGAAACGACGTTTATTCCTTTTTTTAATAAAGAATGAATGTTATCCTTAACAGAGAAGATAAAACTTGTTTGTGAGGATTTTACTATGTCAATTACATCGATTTTCCTTATTTTAATTCTCATTTTAAATCTTTTGTTTGCGACGATTGTTATTTTTATTGAAAGAAGAGAGCCGAGTACAACATGGGCTTGGTTATTAGTGTTATATTTTTTACCTGTTGCTGGCTTTGTTCTTTACCTTTTATTTGGACGCACATTACGCCGTTCCCATTTATTTTATTGGGAGGATAAGAAGAAAATTGGAATTGAAAAGATTTTAGATCAACAGTTAACGGGCTTGACAAATAATCAGTTTTTATTTAGGAATGATTCAACTAGAGACTATCGCGATTTAATTTATATGCATTTATGGACAAATGATGCCGTGTTAACGGAAGATAATGAAGTTTCAATTTTTACGGATGGTAAGCAAAAGTTCGAGCAATTGTTTAAAGATATTGCGCAAGCGAAAAATCATATACATATTCAGTATTATATTATTCAAAATGATTGCTTAGGGAAGCGGTTTATTGAAGCGTTAACAGCTAAGGTTAAAGAAGGGGTTAAAGTTCGTGTATTATATGATGATTTGGGATCACGAACGTTGAAGAAGAAGTTTTTTAAAGAGTTCCGCGAAGCCGGTGGACGAGTGGAAGTGTTCTTTCCGTCTAAAGTAAAGTTTTTTAATCCGCGTCTTAATTTTCGTAATCACCGGAAATTAGTCATTATTGATGGGAAAATTGGCTATGTGGGAGGCTTTAATGTAGGGGATGAGTATTTAGGATTAGTTCAAAAATTCGGCTACTGGCGTGATACCCATTTACGGATAGAGGGTTCAGCGGTATATGCGATTCAAACTCGGTTTATTCTCGATTGGAATCAAGCGTCTAAACATCATGATATTGTGTATCAACCAAATTATTTTCCTGTGCTTGAACCAAATGGCTCTATCGGTTTACAAATTGTCACAAGCGGCCCAGACTCAGAATGGGAACAAATTAAAAACGGTTATATTAAATTAATTACATCGGCGAAAAAGTCGATTTTGATTCAAACGCCATACTTTATTCCAGATTCCAGCTTGTTAGATGCACTAAGAATTGCGAGCCTTTCAGGAATTAGCGTGAAGCTTATGATTCCGAATAAGCCAGATCATGTGTTTGTATATTGGGCGACGACATATTATGCAGGGGAATTATTAAAGACTGGAGCACAAGTATATATTTACGATAACGGTTTTATTCATGCCAAAATGATTGTAGTAGATGAAGAAGTTTCATCGGTTGGCACAGCCAATATTGATGTAAGAAGCTTTAAATTGAATTTTGAAGTCAATGCCTTCATTTATGATGAAAGTATTGCCCAGACGCTGACCGACGTTTTTTATAAAGATATCGAAGTGTCCACAGAGTTAACGAGGGAATTGTATGAAAAACGTTCTAAAAAAATCCGTATGAAGGAATCGTTATCGAGATTATTATCGCCAATATTATAAGTATCAAAAAGCAGTCAGGTTAAACATCTGGCTGCTTTTTTCATGCGCCTGACATAGGTGCTACGTAATTTAGTGCGGGGAAAGGATTCGAATATTAGCCTTGTTATAATCTTCTACTATATTTGAAGGGATTGAACGATCCGTAACGATAAGATCAATTTCCTTTAATGGACAAACATTAATATAAGAGGATGTTTCAAATTTTGATGAATCTGCTACTACAACTTTATATTTTGTTCGTGAGAGAATCGTTTGGATAACGCCTACTTCGTGAATTCTAAAATCTGTTAAACCGTTTTCAAGTGATAATCCATTTACAGTAATAAAAGCGATATCAATATTAAAATTGGCAAGAATTTCTTCACATTGTTTTCCGTATAGGGTGTACTCTTCTGGATTAAAAAAACCACCAGAAAGGATAACGTTGAAATGTTTATTAGCTCCAAGAATACTTAAAATACGAATATCATTTGTAATAATCGTTAATCTCTGAAATTTTTCTACTAATACTTTTGCTATCTCAATTGTAGTTGTCCCGCCGTTGAGAGCAATTGCTTGTCCTTCTTCAATCAATTCAACTGCTAATGCAGCAACTTCTTGTTTGTTTTCTAAATTTTTGACTTCTCTTTCATTAAAAAGTTTATTTAAAACATTATTATTATTTTGTTTTAAAATAGCGCCTCCATGAACTCTTTTTACTGTTCCTTTTTTCTCAAGTGTTTCTAAATCCCTGCGAACAGTATCTATAGAGACATTTAATAATGATGCAAGTTCAGCAGCTTTTACAGCTTTGTGTTGTTTTAAAAAAGACTCAATTTTTTGATGCCGATGTTCTTGTAACAAATTTCTTTCCTCCGATTTATATTCATTTGATAAAAATAGTTATTATTCCTTTCTTAAATATTAACATTTATTATAAAAAAGCAAAATAAAGCAAAAAAGAGCAGTTTGTAAAGTGAAAAGTCCATGTTTTCTATGTAAAAAACGTTAATGTTATATGAATAAAGCGTAAATACCATTGTAAAACTGCAAAAAACGGATTAACCTTGCATTATGAAGCATAAAACAATAACAAAGTGGGTGAAGCTATTGAGTGAAAAAATTGAAGCAGTTATTTTTGATTGGGCAGGAACAACGGTAGATTATGGTTGTTTAGCTCCAATGAATGTATTTGTAGAAATCTTTAAAGAAAGGGAAATTGTCGTCACTTCTGAAGAGGTTAGAGGGCCGATGGGGATGAATAAGTGGGATCATATTTATGAACTATGCCAATTACATAGCGTAAAAACGCAATGGAGAGCAAAATACGACAAATATCCAGGGAAAGAGGATATAGATGAGCTGTATTTGAGATTCGAACCTATTTTACTCTCTAACCTTAGATCATTTGCAAAACCAATCGAAGGAATAATTGATGTAGTAGATAAGCTACGTAAACAAGGGATTAAAATAGGATCGACGAGTGGCTATACGAAAGAAATGTTGGATATTGTAGCTGAAGAGGCAGCCGAACACGGGTATAAACCGGATATTAGGATTACGTCAGAGACAGTCGGCAAAGGGCGCCCATTTCCTTACATGTGTTATGAAAATGCGATCCAGTTAGACATTAATGGGATGCAAAAAATGATTAAAGTAGGCGATACAGTATCTGATATTCAAGAAGGCATACAGGCAGGGATGTGGAGTGTTGGAGTCATTTTAGGAAGCAGCTTGCATGGGTTTAGTGAGAGAGAAATAAATTACATGAATCAAACTGATCTTTTCATGAGTATGGAAGCAGCTAGAACGAAATTCTATCAAGCTGGTGCTCATTTCGTCATTAATTCAATTAAGGAGTTACCTGAATCCATTGAAAGACTAAATGATTTATTGCAACAAGGGGTTTATCCTCACGAATATACAAAAAGAAGGGAAATGGGACAATGGGAAACTTCTATAATCCAGTAAAGGTAGTAATAGATAGTATCGATGTAATTGGAAATATGTTGGAAAATATTAGTGATCAAGTGAAGAATATTGTGCTTCTTACCCGAGGTGGAGATTTCTCAGATTCTCTACCTGCTTATACCTTAGTTAAGTGTCTTGAAAGATTTAACGTTAAACATATCGGAATAGAAATTTCTAATCCTGATATCGAAGATTTATTTCATTATTATTTAGAAACTAAAAACTTTGACTTCCAATGCATCATCGGTGTTGGCGGAGGGAGTATTTTAGATCTTTCGAAATCTTTGTCCGCATTAACTCATATGGAGATTGATTCTACTACTACACTTCGAGCAGTGATTGAGCAAAAAAGCTATGTAGAAAACGAAAACATCGTGCCATGGATTGGAGTACCGACTACATCAGGCACAGGTTCAGAAGTTACTTGCTGGGCTACTATTTGGGATCGAGCTAGAGGAGTGAAATTATCAATAGATTGTGAAAAGTTGTATGCACATACCGCTATTATCGATTCTGCTCTTACAACAACATTACCGAAAAAATTAACAGCTTCAACAGCACTTGACGCTTTATGTCATGCTACAGAGGCTTACTGGTCCAAGAACTCTAATGAAATATCAAGGGTATATTCTCTAGAAGCAATAAAACGTATTGTAGGCAGCTTGGAAAAAGTATTAAATCGACCTAATGATATTCAATTAAGAAATGAAATTGCTTTAGGAAGTTTATATGCTGGATTAGCTTTTAGCAATACAAGGACGACGGCATGCCATTCCATTTCTTATCCTCTTACTTTGAATCTTGGAATAGATCACGGTGTAGCGGCAAGCTTAACCCTAGCTAAAATAATGGAATTAAATCTTGAGAAAATTATTGAGAAAGATCAATTATTTGAAGCATTCGGTGTAAATCATTGTAAAGAAGTTCAACAGTTTATTGAGCATATTTATGAATGTGTTGGCTTCTCAAGTAATCTTAAAGATTACAATGCTAGTCCGAAAATTATTGAATCTATAGCTGAAAATGCTTTTACTAAAGGGCGGATAGATAATAATCCTATCGCGTTAACAAAGGAAGATGTTATAACCGTTCTTATGTCGATATTTAATGATCAAGGAGAGAAGGTAAAATGATGAAAAAAATAGTAACTGCAATCTTAGCCGTAATCTGTTTATTAAGTGTTGCTGCTTGTAGTCAAACTAATGAAGCTAATACAGAAAAGCAAGAAACTATCAAAATGGGAGTTATTCCGACAGATGACAATGCAGATGTTTCTGCAATGTATGAACCTGTAGCAGAGTATTTAGAAAAAGAAACAGGTATGAACGTTGAATTATTTTTAGCTAATGATTATACAGCAGTTATTGAAGCGATGAAAAACGATAAAATTGATATTGCGCGCTTAGGTGCTTTCTCTTATATTTTAGCAGCAGACCAAACGAAAGTAGAACCATTAGTAGCTGAAATCAGTAAAAAAACGGGAGATAAGTTCTATACAAGCTTACTTATTACTCAAAATGATTCTAGCATTAAATCTATTAAAGATTTAAAGGGAAAAACAGTAGCTTTTGTCGACCCTGCGTCTTCTTCTGGGAATTTAGTTCCAAGAAAATGGTTATTGGACAATGGAATTGATCCAGATAAAGATTTAAAAGAAGTTATTTATAGTGGCGGACACGATGCATCTGTGCTTGCTGTAGAAAATAACAAAGTAGATGCAGCTTTTGTGGCTGTTAACATATATGAAGATATGAAACAAAAAGAGATGATAAAGAATACAGTTATTTTAGGTGAATCTGAAAAAATTCCAACTCAGCCTATTGTAGCACGCAGCGCTTTAGATGCAGAAACGATTGAAAAAATAAGAACAGCATTTATCGAGATGGATAAAAATGCTCCAGAAATTCTAGACTCCTTTAAGGAAGCTCAAGGATTTACTAGTGTAGAAGATAATGAGTATGATGGGCTACGTGAATTAGCTAAGTTATTAAACCTTGATTTAAGCAAGATGGAATAACAGATCAATTTTGGAGGAATATATGAATGATTAACATTCAAACCTTAAAAAAGAATTTTAACAATGAAACCGTACTGAAAGATATCAATCTAACTATTTCTAATGGTGAAATAATAGCTTTATTAGGTCCTAGTGGAGCTGGGAAATCTACTTTGTTAAGATGTTTAAATGGTTTTGAGCGACCAACGTCAGGAGTATTGACGATTAATGGGCAACCTATTCCAACACAACCCAAATCATTACAAGCCTTCCGGAAAAATATTGGTTTTATCTTTCAAAATTTTAATCTAGTAAATCGAATGACGGTTCTTGATAATGCCCTTTGTGGCAGACTTGCGTATACCTCGACAGTAAAATCATTTTTCAAAATATTCAGTAAAGAAGATCGTGAATTAGCCGAATATTATCTAAATAAAGTTGGTATTTATGAGTATCGGCATAAAAGAGTGGACCAATTAAGTGGCGGACAAAGACAGAGGGTAGCCATTGCGAGATCACTTATTCAACAACCAACTATTCTTCTCGCTGACGAACCTGTAGCAAGTTTAGACCCTAAAACAGCTCACTCGATTATGAATTTACTGCAACGTTTAAAAGAGGAGGAAAATCTTACTCTTATTATGACCTTGCATCATGTAGAGCTGGCAAAAGAATATGCCCAGCGAATCATTGGCTTAAATCACGGTGTAATCAAAATTGACGCTTTATCTCAGCTGATTTCGGTAGAGCAGTTGTACAAATTATATGAGCAACATGAAAATAACAGCGAACAAGAAATGAAAGTAGGTGAATTAATTGCAAGCTATTGATAAGAAAAGAACGACTATCCAAAAAATACTCAAAAGCAATAGTAAAGTTCTAATTTATACTTTGCTATTTATGGCCGTTATTTATTGGAGTGCAATAGGTGTAAAGTTGAATGTAGTTGAACTAATGGAAGGACTTCCAAATATGTGGAACATAATTTCTTCCATGTTTCCACCAAGTTTGGCCAATTTCGGGCAATATGTTTCTTCAATGCTGATTACGATTCAAATGTCTATTACAGGAACTTTAATTGCGATTATTCTTTCGATACCGTTAGGAATAGGAGCGGCACAAAATATGAGTCCGCATTCATCCATTTATCGAGCTTGCAGATTTATTTTAAATGTGATTCGATCCATACCAGAATTAATTGTGGCACTTGTATTTGTGGCGGCCGTTGGATTAGGTCCTTTTGCAGGGGTAATGGCAATGGCAATACACTCGGCAGGAATGCTAGGGAAATTTTACGCAGAGGCTATTGAAAATATTAGTAAGGGAGAAATTGAAGCATTACAAGCAGCTGGTGCGAATAAGATTCAAATTTTACGATTTGCTGTATGGCCGCAGATTTTACCTGAGTTTATTGGGGTAAGTTTATATCGATGGGAAATTAATGTACGTGCAGCAACCGTTTTAGGACTTGTAGGTGCTGGAGGGATTGGTTTTGATTTATTATCTACTCAGAGATTGTTTAAATATGAAGAAACGGCAACAATCATTATCCTAATACTAGTTACAGTAGTCATTATGGACAGATTATGTGCAAGTATTCGGAGTCGAATCATTTAATACCTTTAATAAGGTGAAAGAAAAAGATTGCATCTAAGCAGTGTAAATAAAAAATAAAAATATATCGATAGTACTGAAAGGTGTTCAAAATTTGAGCATCTTTTTTTATAGTGTCTTTTCTTTTTTATGAACGAATGATTATATGAGGATTATTTTTTCTTCCTTGAAAATCAATTCATATGGTTTTGCAAAAGTCGTATTGAAAGAAGGCAGCCGCGGTGAAGCTGTCCGTACCTTGCAAAAGGGATTAAATGAGCTGTCTTAATCGAGAAGGGTTTTTTATTTAAACTTGCAGGATTTCAAAGTAAGTGCCACTGTGCACGAATTTGATTAGTCCGGAAGTTCTTTCTTTGAATAAGGGAGAATGCTTTGACGAAGAAGTTAACTAAAGAAGAAAAGACTCTGGAGGTTGTCCCATCTCCAGAGTCTTTTACATTAAATGTATAGTAATTTTATTTAACGGCTTCTTTTAATTCCTTACCTGGTTTAAAAGCTGGAACTTTAGACGCAGCAATGTCTATTTCTTCACCTGTTTGTGGATTGCGACCTTTTCGAGCTGAACGTTCACGTACTTCAAATGTACCGAATCCAATTAATTGGATTTTTTCATCTTTAGCAAGTGTGTTAGAAATCGTTTCAAATAACGCATCAACTACTTTTGCAGCATCTTTCTGTGTCATTTCAGCTTGCGCAGATACAGCTTGTACTAATTCGGTTTTATTCATTTTGATACACCTCTTTTTTAGATACTATATGGAAACCAAAATATAACATAAATTTTCTTCGTTTGCCACTTTAAGGTGTTCGACTTTTTCTTTTTCTTTCTCTTCTCCAAATACTTTTATAAAATTTGTTCAATTTGTTGCTTTTAAATAAAGTTTAATCATTCTTTTATTCATGAACTTTGCAATATATATAATTAAAAATGTAATATATATATTGCAAAATGTTAAGTGAAGCATATAATAAGTGTAAGGGTTCAAAAAAACGGGAGGTTGATTAAAATGAATCTATTTAAACGAACGAAAAAAACGACGGATGAACGAATTGAACATGTTAGAAATAAAATTTATAAAGAAATGTATCATGTTATTATGGCGATTTGCTTAGTCAGTTTTGTCGTGAAAATGTATAAGTATGGTGCAGGCATTGAAGAGGTAGTTCTAGAATTAGTGATTTTGATTGGAGGAGGAGTATACTTTTTAGCTCGTTCTATTTTCTTAGGGGTATTCTGGGATGAAGTCGAAATGCATGATCGTACTAGCAAAACATCTATGAGTATGAAGACTATTTTTAGTAGTGTTGGTTTAGCTTTTATTATAGCTGTAGTGATGGGCATAAATAGTGCTGTATCCTATGCAGATAGCAGTTCTCAAGGTTTATGGTATTTTACATTAGTATCATTTGTTTCAGTTATGATCTATTTGCCTATTTTACTGCTCTTGTTTGGTGGTATATACTTGCTAGCAAAGAAAGTTAGTATGAAATATCAAGATGATGATAAGAAGTTGTAGGTGAAGTCTTTTGAAAAATATGAAATTGAAGCTTGCAAGAGTAGAGAAGGACTTGTCGCAAGAAGAGTTAGCCAAGATTGTCGGTGTTTCTAGACAAACAATTGGATTGATTGAATCTGGAAAGTACAATCCCTCATTAAGTTTGTGCGTTAATATTTGCAAAGCATTATCTCGTACGTTAAATGATTTATTTTGGGAAGAAGAGGTAAAGTGAAAGGTTTACTACCTCATCAGTTCAGGGAGCTAGAGCAAGCAGGAGCCAGGAATCGTTCTGCCGACTAGATGGGATAATGTCAGAAAATCAATTTGGATTTATATAGTTTCTGTCCAAAATAAAAGAAAGACATATGGAAATAACATTTATCCCATCTATTTCTTGTAAAAATAACAGCCTTTTTCCTGTATAATCTGTTAGGAAGGAGGCGTGATTATTGAAAATATTATTGATTTTTGTTTTAATGATTATTCTTTATTGTTTCATTAAAAAAGCATATAAAAACACGAAAGATATCGTGATAAATAAATTGAAAATCAATGCACAATTATCGAATCAACACCATCCAAAATTAAATATTCTGCAGCTTTCTGATTTGCATCTTGAAAATATATCAATTTCCCCTAATGAACTGTATGAGAAGTTAAAAGATGAACCCATTGATTTAATTGCACTCACTGGAGATTTTCTCGATCGTAAACGTACAATCCCCAAGCTTATTCCGTATTTAAAAACACTAAACCAATTACAGCCAAAGTATGGCATCTACGCTGTCTTAGGCAACCATGATTATGTACTACGCCCCAAAAATTTAAAGGTATTAATTGAAACACTTGAAAAATATAACTGTAAGGTTTTACAAAACGAAACGGACATCATTTCGGTCCAAGGTACACGAGTCAATATCATTGGCATTGATGATTTTAGTACAAAACGAAGCAACATTGAAGCCGCTTATGAAGGAATTACATTTGGAACAAACTTAGTATTAACTCATGATCCCAATATTGTTTTGAATATGAAGAAATATCATTTTGATTATTTGCTTGCCGGCCATTTTCACGGTGGACAAATTTGCTATCCAAAAGCGTATCACCTTGTAAAAATGGGGAAGTTGGCACGAATGAATATTATTAAAGGATTTCATACGCAGGATGGAAAGCCATTCTATATCAGTGAAGGACTTGGTCAAACAGGTGTTAATATCCGTGTAGGAAGCCGACCTGAAATGACTCTTCATGAACTAACATTGGAAATTGCTAATAGAGAAGCAGTAAAAGTAATATAAGGAAAAAAAGCTGTTATTTATTAACGGCTTTTTTCTTTTCGGAGGTTAATTAATGGGTTACTTATGGTTAGCAATTGCTATTATAGCTGAGGTATTTGGTAGTTCAATGTTGAAATTAACAGGAGGATTTAAAAAGTTAGTCCCAACAATAGGCGTTATTATTGGCTATGGGATTGCATTTTATGCATTATCACTTTCATTAAGCTACTTACCATTAGGTGTTGCCTATGCTATTTGGGCTGGAGCTGGAACGGCTTTAACTGCTCTTGTAGGTGTTGTGGTTTATAAAGAAGGGTTGGATATGAAAAAATCACTCGGTATTTTATTGGTAATTGGTGGCGTTGTGCTACTGAAAAGTGGAATATAGGAGGCTGTTATGAAAGGATACGGATTATTAAGTATTGCAATTGTAGCTGAAATTGTCGCAACGATTTGTTTGAAACTTTCAGAGGGGTTTACCGTTTTAGCACCTTCAATTGTTGTAGTTATTGGATACGGATTAGCATTTTTTATGCTAAGTAAAGCATTAGCCTTTCTACCACTTAGCTTAGCTTATGCCATTTGGTCTGGAGTAGGAACAGCGTTAACAACAATTTTAGGGATTTTAATATTTGCCGAACCATTTAGCTTAGGAGTTGTTTTAGGGATTTCTTGTATCATTTTAGGAGTTGTATTTATGAATACATCAAAATCTGGAGTACACTAAAAAAGGCTATTCCATTATTAACAATGGAATAGCAATACTGATGTTTTAAACCATCTTATATACTTCCGTATTAAGGAAATTAATTCTTTCCAATGTATGTTTCAAGAAAATCAGCCAACTTAGAATAGGCATATATTTTATTTTTAAATTTTACTAACCTATGCCCCTCATCTTTTATACGAATATATGTAACAGGATGATCTCGTTTCTTAAGTTTATTCACAATCTGCTCTGATTCTTCAATCGGGACTCGCGGGTCATTAACTCCATGGATTACCATAAGGGGAGAGGTGATTTTATCCGCATGATTCAGAGGATCAATTTGATCGAAAAATTCTCCATCTTTTTCAACCGTTCCATATTCATCCTCTCTAAACTTCTTCCGCCAAGGACTTGTTGTTTCTAGGAACGTTCGTAGGCTTGATATTCCTACGATATCAACGGCAGCTGCCCACAAATTAGGATAATGACTAATTGCGGAAAGAACCATAAATCCACCATAGCTGCCCCCCATAACCGCTATCCTACCAACATCAACATTCGTATTTTCCTTAAGCCATTTCACTAAAGAAATAAGGTCTTTCACAGCGTCCATACGTTTACGAACATCATCTAAATGGGTATACGTTTTTCCGTAACCTGTACTGCCGCGAACATTAGGAGTTACCACTGCATAACCAAGACTTAAAAAATATTGCAAAAGAGGGTTATAAACAGCACGACTTTGACTTTCCGGGCCACCATGAATATATATGACAACAGGGAATTTCTCAGCCGCGCATTTCGGCTTATAGTAAAAGGCGGGTATCTGAAGATTATCGAAAGAACGAAAGAATATTTGCTTAGGCTCAATTAATTTCCCCTCGAGAATAGGAATTCGGGAAACATATGTAAGGCGTTTTGTCTTGAGGGTTTCAAGGTCAAGCTCCCATATATCAGATGGGTGCGCAGGTCCATTTAATATATAGATGAGCCTTTGATTTTTTGGTGAAAATTTGAGGTTTGTGATTACGCCCATTGGCGTTTCCCATGTATAAAGAGTACTTATATTTAAGTCTAGTAAATACCCTTTGGATATTCCCCCTTCATTGATAGTAAACGCTAATTGGTTTTTCTTCTCATTCATGGCTAGGCCTTCAAAATCGCATTTTCCCTGCTCCAGCCAAGTGAATTGTTTAGTAGATAAATGTATACATGCCAGCCCAAAGAATTCACGGTCTTTATTTGATAATAGATAAATATGATCTCCATCCTTATTAAAATGGACATTCTTAAAACTCGCTTCTCCCGAATGTTCTGTTATCCAGTCCATGCATCCAGTTAAAAGAGAAAATACACCTAAATCATTATCAAGAGGAGAGTTAGTTTTTCTAATCAATAATGAATTCCCATCAGGAAACCATTTCACCACAGAAAACTTCCCATCTTTGGCAAAAACGAGGCGAATTTCAAGGGTCTCAAGATTCTGAATATAAATATCAAAAAATGCTTGATTTCGTCGATTGCTAGACCATGCAATCCATTTTCCATCTGGAGAGCTTCCACCATATAAGTGAACATGTTCTGGGGAGTTTGTTAGGGCGATCAACTCTCCATCCATCTTTAATAAGTATAATTGTTCTCTTTCATCACCCGAAACATCCATCCCGATAATCAGATCTGATTTACCAGTAACATATTTTAAGAAGGTGATTCCTTCCTTTGTGAAAGAGGATTGAGCAATCCATCCATTTTCTTGATCATACTCCCATATCTGTGGTAATTCCGTATAATCAGAAATAAAGCTTATCTTTTTTTCGTTCGGTTCGTATTCCAGATTTTTTACGGTACGAACATGTACATAAGGGTCTAGACTTATTTCATCCATTGTATGATCACCCTTTATCTAGTTTCAAAAAATAGTCTGCCAAAATAGCATTTTTTTGAATGTTGCTTCTATGGAGTAATCTTTATTAAACAAAACAATACAATATCAATTCATTATATTTAGACAGAATGAGTATCATACTTTATTAATGTGTAAGAAGGTGGCGGTTAATCACTATTTGAAAAAGCTATATTTCTCATTTGCAAAGCTTTGAGTGCCCCACCTTAAATCAATCATGTATTTCCTGCTCCTTTAAGTGCTAATTTAATTCCTTGTTTAAGGACACCTATCATCGCTTCTCGTTCAAGTAAGAGTCGTTGTGCTTGCTGAACAGAGATTTCTTGAAAGGATAAGACATCACCTGGTTTTAATTGCGCGATGAGCGGTAGGTCGACTGATGCGACTTCACCGATTCGTGGATAGCCGCCTGTTGTTGGATGATCAGCCATTAAAAGAATTGGGCGGCCATTAGTAGGAACTTGAATCGAACCGAATGTAACGGGTTCAGACAAATATTCTTTTGGCCCTACTAATGATAGAGGAGTTCCTTTTAAACGATAGCCCATACGATCTGAGTTCATGGAAATGGTAAAAGGTTTGGTGAAAAAATGTTCTTGGCTATCTCGTGTAAACTGTGAAAAATGTTTTCCTTTCATAATAAAAACGGTATGTTTCTTATTGAAATGCGGGATACATTCATAAGAAATATGCCATTTTACTGGAAGGTGGTTTTTCGTTGTCATGCAAGTAAATCGTTCGATAAGTTTGGTTATGTAAGGAGAGGGAGAATAACTTGATAATTGGTCGCCGCTTTGAACGGCGCGTCCTTGTACACCTCCTATCCGTGCTTTTAAAAAAGTAGAGCGACTGCCCATTACGTTTGCAACACGAATCCCTCCTGCAATGGCTAAATAGGCGCGACAGCCATTTTTACAAAAACCAAATGAAAGCTTGCTGCCTTTGCGAACAAAAATCGGTCGCCATAACGGCAATGGTTCATTATCGATGGTTGGAGACAAATCCGCTCCGCAAATAGAGATGAATGTATCGTCTTCGAAAAGGATGGCAGGCCCAATAAGGGTCATTTCTAGTGTTGCTTGCTGTTCATCGTTTCCAACTAGGAGATTGGCGATTCGATGGGCAAATGTATCCATCGCTCCAGAAACGCTGACCCCGTATTGCTGATAGCCGTGACGTCCTAAATCTTGTATTGTCGTTAACATGCCAGACCTGATAATGGTAAACATCGTGTTATACAGCTCCTTATCCTCATTATCTACCCCTTTTTGTTTCGTAAAGTGGTGTATTCTGCTTCTGAAATTGGTACAAAACGTATTTGATCGCCGCTTTTCAGTAAAGACGGTGGGTCGGCATTTTCAAGAAATAGTGCAAGCGGTGTCTGACCGATTATCTGCCAGTTCCCAGGTGAATCGAGCGGATATACGCCTGTTTGCTCACCGCCGATTCCCACAGAGCCTGCTGGAACAAACAGACGCGGGCTCGTACGTTGCGGGATATGAAGTTTTTGATTTAATTCACCTAAATAAGGGAAACCAGGAGCGAAGCCAATCATATAGACGGTGTATGTACGCTCAGAATGAAGTTGGATGACTTCTTTTGGCGTCAGCTTTGTGTACTGCGCCACATCAAGTAAATCCGGTCCTAGCTGCCCCCCATAACAAACAGGGATATCGATTTGTTTAACTTTCTTCGTTGTGTGAGGAGGCGTTTGTTTGAAAAGGATGTTTATTTCCTCACAAACGATTTCATAAGGAGAATGCTTTGCTCCGTATTGTTTTTGTAAAATTAGCGGGTTATATAGGACGGTGAGCGTTGTCATGGCTGGGATATATTCTATCAGCCAATCGGGTTTGATGTGCTCTAATGTTTGCGCGAGTTGACGTAGTTTTTGCCATTGTGCAACGTTTAGCTCAGATTCTAATTCAATTGTGACTGCTTGATCGCCGAGCGGATAAATGGAATAGGTCATTCTTTTCACCTCAAAATCGTATAGAATGGTTATATAAGAACTTATTCAAGTTCAGCTCGTTGTAATACTGATAGTGAGGGGAAGTTTGAGTACATTGGTTTCTGAATAAACACATAATTCAATGCAATTTGCAACGAGGTAAACTTTTGCTAGAATAAGGACAGCTAAATATTTTAGGAGTGTTGTCTTGTGAATCACAGGTTATCGAATGGTATATGCTATATACCGCCTAAGGGTGATTTTATTACTTTCGAGAACGAGGAAACTTATATTGCAAAAGGTATTGAGTGGAAATTGTTCACAGAACGTTCAGTTAAGAAAGAACTTGTGTATAAATCAAACAGTTATCAAGCAAAGGTCAAGTTAGTCGGGTATGAAGAGTATGGCGGCAGTACACAAACTATCGTGGTGGAGTTTGAAGATGGCAGCCTTGGCTGTATTCATCCTGCCTATTTAAAAGAAATGCAAAGCGCTAGTTTTGGAAAAGACTCATTTATAGAAGAGGCGACAGCGGCAACAGATTCCCATGCGGAACAAACAGAGGTAAAGTCCGATAAGAAGCCTAAATCTAAGGCTAAAAAAGAGCCGGCACAACCGAAACTTGTGTTACCTGAAGATAAGGTTCATTTCACTGCAACGGTTAAAGAATTCACATCGAAAATGAATCATTTTACCGGAGAAGAAGATGAAGTCATTCTTCTTGAACATGTCAAAATAGAAGGTGAACAGGAGCTAGAAATTGGAGATGCTTGGTGCAGCTATAGCAAAACGTTAAAAAAACTGGAATTAGCAGAAGGGGACAGCCTTGAATTCGATGGTAAAATTGTTGATAAAAAGTTTGACAAAGCGATTCGTTATAAAATAAATAATCCATCAAAGCTGAAAAAAACAACAACATCCTAATTGGGAGTTTAAGGGGGAATAGGGCAATGAAACTTCGTGTTTCTGCAGTACAGTATCATTTACATACGATTAGCTCATTTGAGGAATTTGCTAAGCAATGTGAACATTATGTAAAGACAGCTCAAGAGTTTGAAGCAGAATTTGTTTTATTTCCGGAGTTTTTTACGACTCAACTATTATCAATTGGTGATGAACAAGGACAAAGCTTAACGATTCAAGATTTACCAAGTTTCACGGAGAAATATCACGCACTGTTTAGTAAGCTTGCGCAAGAAACAGGGATGCATATTATTGGAGGCACTCACGTTATTGAACGAGAAGGGTGTTTGTATAATGTAGCCCATTTATTTTATCCAGATGGTCGGATTGCGGGGCAAGCGAAGCTTCATAGTACACCGACTGAAGTGCATGAATGGAATATGCATAAAGGTGATAAGTTGAATGTGTTTGATACGGATAAAGGACGGATTGCGATTTTAACATGCTATGATATCGAATTCCCAGAAATTGTAAGAATGGCGAAAGTGAAAGGAGCCGATGTTATTTTCTGCCCGTCTTGTACAGATGATCGTCATGGCTTCCATCGTGTTCGTTATACAGCGCATGCTCGTACAATTGAAAATCAAGTGTATGTTGTCACGACTGGAACAGTCGGTTCGCTTCCGACGGTTGACTTTATGCGTGCCAATATCGGTCAGGCAGCGGTCATTACACCTAATGATATTCCATTCCCGCCAAAAGGCATTTTATGTGAAGGTGAGCTGAACCATGATATGATTATTACGGCTGACCTTGATTTAGACTTACTATATCAAGTTCGTGAGAAAGGTTCTGTGACAACATGGCGAGATCGCCGCACGGATTTATATCCTGATTGGGAGACATCCGATTAATAATGGCATACTATAGCGGGTTTTTTGTGTTCGATCAACAGAAGCCACGGCGTGCCGTTTTACGGAATTATACAGAAGCGGATTTTGATGAATTAATCAAAGTTCAATCGGAGTGCTTTCCGCCCCCTTTTCCAGAGGAACTATGGTGGAATCGTGAGCAGTTAAACAATCATATTACACTCTTTCCAGAAGGAGCTATCTGTGTGGAAGTAAACGGACAATTAGCTGGTTCACTTACGACTCTTTGCGTGGATTTTGATCCAGCTCATCCTACACATTCCTGGTCTGAGATAACGGATGATGGGTATATTCGTAACCATCAAGGAAACGGAAATACACTGTATGTTGTCGATATTAGTATTCGACCAAAGTATCGAAAGTTTGGACTTGGAAAATGGATGATGCTGGCGATGTACCAGCTTGTTATTGAGAAGAAGCTTGATCGCTTATTAGGTGGTGGCCGAATACCTGGATTTAAGCGGGTTTCCGGCAGGATGACAGCGAAAGAATATGTAGAAAAAGTTTTGTCTGGTGAGATAAATGATCCGGTCATTAGCTTTTTATTAAAATGTGGCCGAACGCCCATCGCTGTTGTTGAAAACTATTTGGAAGATGATGAATCACAAAATTATGGCGTGTTGATGGAATGGAAAAATCCGTTTAAATAATGATGGCTAGCGTAAATAAGGATAGCTCTTATGTTTTTTATTGGTAATTAAGTATTTTTATGTAAAGCTAGGTCCGTATTAATGGATCTAGCTTTTGATTTTTTACCAATTTTCATGATGATAACTACCTTTTATATGTTTTTCTGACCACTCCCATGGCTAAAGCCACGGGGTTCTTTCTCACAAACACCCCACTTACCACCTTCCATAAGAAGAGGCAGAGGCAAGACTTGAGTGAGCAACACTTGAGAGAAAAACAGTCTTTCAAGTGGGCAAGGTCTGTGCCAACTACGCCGTTCGACCGGCGATACTTTTTCCTGTTAGGGCTTGTCCTTAAGAGAAGGAATCTCCTTGTTTTTTAATAGAATTTGTTTTTTTGAAAAATACATTTGTATTTTTATGAGTTGTTTATTATTATAAGATAGGAAACCGGTTGTATATATAATCTTGCTAATAAATCAAGAATTAATTAAGAAGCTAGTATAGAGAAGTATAGCCGTTAATTTGTATTCGAAGGAGTCAATCATGTCAAACAAAGAATTAAAGAGAGGATTAGAGGCACGTCATATTCAGATGATTGCTTTGGGCGGTACCATTGGTGTGGGCTTATTTATGGGCTCAGCTAGTACAATTAAATGGACCGGGCCATCTGTCATGCTAGCTTATGCTGTCGCTGGTCTTTTTATATTTTTCATTATGCGTTCAATGGGGGAAATGCTTTATTTAGAGCCTACTACAGGTTCATTTGCAACCTTTGCGAGCGATTATATTCATCCTTTAGCAGGGTATATGACTGCGTGGAGTAATTGGTTCCAATGGGTAATTGTCGGAATGTCTGAGATTATTGCTGTTGGGATGTATATGAAGTATTGGTTCCCTGACTTACCTGCATGGATACCAGGCGTGATTGCCATGGGTATTCTAGGAGCTGCAAACCTCATTTCTGTAAAATCCTTCGGAGAATTTGAATTTTGGTTTGCACTTATTAAAATTGTAACAATTGTACTTCTGATTGTTGCTGGCTTGGGCTTAATCTTCTTCGGATTAGGAAATGACGGCCAGGCGATTGGATTATCAAATCTTTGGGAAAATGGCGGTTTCTTTACAGGAGGATGGACAGGCTTCTTTTTTGCACTTTCTCTTGTTATAGCAGCCTATCAAGGGGTTGAACTGATTGGGATTACTGCAGGTGAAGCGAAAAATCCACAGAAGACCATAACAAAAGCAATTCAAACCATTATATGGCGTATTTTAGTCTTTTATATTGGTGCCATTTTTGTGATTGTAACAGTCTATCCTTGGGATCAATTGGATGAACTCGGAAGTCCCTTTGTTTCAACGTTTGCTAAAGTCGGAATTACTGCAGCTGCAGGTATCATTAACTTTGTCGTTATCACAGCAGCAATGTCAGGATGCAACAGTGGGATTTTCAGTGCAGGGCGTATGCTTTATACGCTAGCCATGAATGGTCAAGCTCCTAAAATCTTTGCGAAAGTATCTAAAAATGGCATCCCAGCCTATTGTACGATTGCTGTCCTTATAGGTTTAGCTATTGGTGTTGTCTTGAATTATCTTGCTCCGCCAGAAATCTTTGTCTATGTTTATAGTGCCAGCGTTCTGCCCGGAATGATTCCATGGTTTGTGATACTGATTAGTCAGCTTAGATTCAGAAAGGTAAAAGCTGCTGAGATGGGTAACCATCCGTTTAGAATGCCTTTTGCCCCTTATAGTAACTATGCGACAATTGCATTTTTACTAATCGTGCTAGTTGGGATGTGGTTTAACCCTAGCACGCGTCTATCTCTTGTTGTTGGAATCGTTTTCCTAGCTCTTGTCGTAGCAAGCTACTACGTGTTAAAAATGGATAAACGAGTACCGTTAGACGTTAAGACGGATGATGATATTTCTAAATAATAATAACAAGCTGACGGCATTTCGATAAAGGAGTCCGTAGTACGTACATGTGATTCTGTTATAAGGGATTAAAGCCCTGTCATCTAATTCAAGGAAACATAATAGTTGCAATCATCATTCAAGCGAGGTTGCAAACGTAATGCTTGTTAAAATAGAAGTAAATAGGAAGGAGAGCTCAGTCTTTAAAGACTGAGCTCTCTTTGTATTATGAAATAGCTGTTTCAAGGTAAAGATAATGGCTAGTATATACAAATAAAATCATCTTATATTTCTAGGATTCTTTCTATCTGAATTACCGATATTTAGGAGGGACAGGAACGTGGAATTAATTCCCGCTAAAAATGATTAAAAATTAGGAATTCTCATTCTTTAGTTTTTTATATAAACTTGTTAATATAGAAGTTAACTATTATACCAATCATAGGAGTGAACAATCATGAGTGTACACAAGGCTATCACGTTACATGCCCAAAAACAAAATCAAGATTTCACTAAATTTACTCGTTTAGACCAACAACGGGAAGAATATATTCAAGAGGCTATAGATTTATGTAAAGCAGGAAAGGACTTTACAACAGACAAAATTAATGAAGTCACTTTGCAAATTAATGTGCTTGCAAATGAAAGATTTATCCCTACTCGTAAACTCGTTACGACCGAAATGGTTCGTGTTTATGTCGAGTCATTGAACTAACCAATCCCATGGCTAAAAAGCCATGGGATTCTTTCTCGCAACCATATTACTTACCATTCCTTCGTAGGAAGAGGCAGGGGGAGGGACATGTAGAAATTAGATTCCATGCTGTTCGCAATATTCATTAATTAGCTGTTCAATTTGATTAAGTTCGGGATATTTCCCGGAAAAGGAAAATTTTACTTCTTCAACAAACGCCCCTTCATTATATACGTGAATTGCCCCATTTTGCCCGATTACACTATACTCGGGTTCAAATCTATACCCATTCCGTTCTATAGCACCCATCTGTAAAAAGCATCTCCTTAAAACTCAATGTATTCACTGTTATTATTATTTCACGTTCTAGCTTGTAATAATCTAGAAGTTTTATTTTTCTTTTATCAAAAAAATAGGCGAGAATACCCCTTCCTCAAGGAATGTGAAGGGTGATAGCCCGATGAGTAGGGAGGGGATGAATCGCCTTCTGATTGGGATGGCTTACTTGCCATCTCGATTGTCCGACTGTTGGTTGAATCATAAGAAAATGACGATGATAGGAGGACCATCCCTTTTGTCCTTTTGATTAGTGACTATTTTTTTAAAAAAGGGAATATATGTTTGTATCCTTGGGTTTACATATGGTATAATAAGGTAAATGGTGAAGGAGGTGCTCAACCATGTTCATCCACAAAGCTTTTAAGTTTCGCTTATACCCTAATCAGAAACAAAGGGAACTCATCCATAAGACAATCGGTTGTTCAAGATTTGTCTTTAATCTCTTTCTTGGTAAACAGAAAGAAAAAGACGCTTACTGGTTTATCACAGAAGAAATGAAGCAGAATGGTCAACTTTCCTCAAATAATTGGAAAGGGGACTATTTGAATAAATATGAAACCATCAAAGAACTTCCAGAATTAAAGAAACAGTATTCTTTTTTGAAAGAAGTGGATAGTATCGCTTTGCAAAAATCGGTGGAAAACTTAGCGGATGCTTATAGTCGATATTACAAAAAACAGAATAAGCTACCACGTTTTAAATCAAAAAAGAATCCTGTCCAGTCTTACGTTACGAAGCATACGAATGGAAATATCGCTGTTATAGACGACCAGATCAAGTTGCCAAAGCTAGGTCTTGTTCGTTTTGCCAAAAGTCGTGAAGTACACGGTCGTATTTTGAGTGCGACGATTAGACGGAATCCATCGGGAAAATATTTTGTTTCTCTAACGACCAAAGTAGAAGGAACAGAATTACCAAAAACAAATTCGGCTGTTGGCATCGATGTCGGCCTAAAAGATTTTGCGATTCTGTCAGATGGAACCATCTATTCAAACCCAAAGTTTTTCCGTTCTCTGGAGGAAAAATTGGTGAAAGCACAACGGATCTTATCGAGAAGACAAGAAAGAGCGATTCAACAAAAGAAGCCACTAAATGAAGCAAAAAATTATCAAAAACAACGAAAAAAAGTGGCGCGTATTCACGAAAAAATCGTGAACGCACGAATAGACTACCTTCAAAAAATATCTACCGAAATCATCAAAAACCACGATGTGATCGGAATAGAAGATTTAAAGGTAGCGAATATGAGGAAGAATCACAATCTGGCAAAAGCGATCAGTGAAGCATCTTGGTCACAATTCCGTACCATGCTCAAATATAAAGCGGAATGGTATGGGAAAACCGTCATCGCTGTCCATCCTACGCGTACCTCACAGCGTTGTCATGCTTGCGGCCATACAGAAAAAGCCAATCGTCCATCGCAAGCTGAATTTGTGTGTCAAAAATGCGGTCACACAGACAACGCAGATGTGAACGCATCTAAAAATATAAAAGAATTAGCGTTAGCTGTCTAACTAGATTCTTTTTTTTGCAGGAGACTTGCTAGGTTAGTCGTTTGTACTGCTAACTGTCGGTGCGACAGGGATCGCCTACTCCATTAAGGTTCGATAGAATCTTGTACGTAGGAATCCCCCTCCTCAACGAAACGTAGTGGAGTAGGTGGGGGTAGTTCAAGGATTTAACTAATCAACAAATTCTAAATAGCCTTTTTCTAATGTTGCTCGGTTCTTCAAACTTTCAACAGGAAAAATAAATGTCCATGGCATACTAGTTTCTCGTTGAATGACTAGTGATGGAAGGTTAAAGATATACTCCGCGATGATTTCTTTATTTTCAATATAACGTAGTTTTTTATTATGGAATAAAAGTACTTGTTGGCTAAAATTATGGACAAGTACGGTAACTAATAGTTCTTCCTTATGATTGGTGGCTTGCCATAAAGGGGTTAGTTGCACATTAGCAGGATTGGATAAGCTCGTTTCGAAATAAATTTCCTCAATTCTTTTACGATCTTTAGGGGATAAGGTTTTATCCCATGATGGTTCAAACTGAAGCTTTTGCATGTAGTAACACCTCTTCTTTTAAACTAACTCTATTTTAACATAGCAGTTAATATATCAATTTTATAATCATTATCAGGTTTGCGAAGTATTAATTAATAGTTCTTATTAAACTAAGAGCCAGAGTAGCTGCATAAGGAGGGAAGTATCTAAGTAGAAGAATGCTGCTTATTGTACACCTGAAAATTGTATTTTATCAAATAATAATGTATAAACACCTATAAGAATAGGTAAACGAATGATGAAAATGATGTTTCAGCTATGCTTACTTGAACAAATCTAGGTAGGGTACAACTATATAGTGAAAAATGTAAGGGAATAGCAGTAAACGTCTGTCGTCTAACTGCCTAGAAAACGGTTGCGGAATATTTTGAACTATTAGTGAAAAATATATATGATTCTATTCATTCTCGTTATTTTATAGTGAGCAACTAGGGAAAACAGATAGCCCGTGGGGAGAGTAATTAAGTCGTAAGGGCTTTTCTATAGTCAAGTCATGTGGAGTGCTGTTCACTACTCTTAAGGAAAGATGAATAAGGTATGCAGCAGTGAGTAAGAGTCTTTTCGTTTGGCTATTTTCGTATAGATTGTTTATTACACATAGAAAATCTCGTAAACGTGGTGGGGTAGCTACCAAAAGGGGTATTTCGAAGGAACAAGTCTGTGTTTTAGTAGCACAAGACTGTAATGGACAAAGTTATCTCTCAAATGGCGGGAAAAGGACGTATTAAATCAACGGACATTGATAAGGTGTTAGGTTCGTTTATCGATACCTCTGCTTTGCTATGTTCTGATACGGCTAAGAATTATAAGAAATTCGCCAAAGATAAGGGGTTGCAACACGAAATGGTGAATATGAGAAAAGGAATTTATGTGAGAAAGTCTATCTATCATATCCAGCACGTAAATGCGTACCGTAAACGTTTAAAACAATTTACGGAACGATTTCAAGGTGTGGAAACGAAATACTTGTATAACTATTTATACTGGTTCAGATACCTTGAACAAGCTAAGAAAGTTGCTCAAAAAGAACGAGTGAGGCAACTTTTATTAAGTGCTGTCCACAAATCAAACTATGCAACTGTTGAGATGTTTAGAATTGCATAAAAAAACTCGGCATTATACCAAGTTATGGTTGCTTTTATGCTTATTTTGAGTATTCGTTCTGTAATAAATCCAACGACAAAACCAATTATAATAGGAACAACCGAACCTCCTGCTTCAAAAATTACCCCTTTAGATGGATTTTCTTCATAAAAATTCCAACCCAAAAATGAGATTTCAAATACGTTTCCGATTGTATATAAAACTCCTATTGATAACAATGCCGCTAACAAAGGAAACCAAAACAACTTCTTTTTCACAGATAACACCTCCTTTTTTTTATTTTAATTTTAAGTGAAAAAATGTCAATTTATTAATTTAAGTTTAACTATGTAATATCCATGTATAATTCTCAATTATATAAGGATGTTTCGAAACACCTTGTGTCCTTGTTTATAACGACATAATCTACTACAATTCTTTGAATATATCTTGTTCATTTTCTGAGAGATGGCCTGTTTTGAATGGATGATTCAGTATAGTTAGAGCATCTAATAACCGAACTCCGCCGTTGATGTTGTAAGTTGGATACAACGTCAGATGTGATTAATTATTCTAGTATTATTTTAAAAATTGATATCTTCCCGTTATACTTCTGTGATATCTGTCATCTATTCTTTATCTGTTTGTTCTTTGTATAGGAAATAACTGTGATATGATTGCAAATATTAGCTTACAGGGAGGTAACAACATATGAAAAAATCAATCTTATCACTAGTGGCAGCGGCTGCAATATCTAGTGCATTTACTAGTCCGGTACAAGCAGAAGATGTCGAACTGAAAGATGGAGACACATTATGGGGGCTATCTCAAACATATAAAGCTTCAATAGAAGAAATTAAGTCTTGGAACCAGTTGTCGTCAGATACAATTTATGCGGGAGAAACACTACAGGTTTTTCAAGAAGTGGATTATATGGTCGAGTCGGGGGACACGCTATCGGAAATCGCGCATAACAATGATGTATCAGTAAACGATCTTAAGTCTTGGAACGGTTTAAATTCAGATACAATTCATCCGGAACAGAACCTAGTTATGAAACCAGGGGTAAATAAAGTTGAGACAGAGAACGTAGAATCTGGAACGAAATCAGAGCAAGCTGTACCAACTAACACAGCTGTACCAGCTAATACAGCGGAACAAGAAAAAACAGTATCAAAAAGTGAAACTACGAATCAATCAGATATAGAAAAAGAGATTACCGTAAGAGCGACGGCATATACTGCTGATTGTCAGGGGTGTATTGGGACTACAGCTACAGGTGTCGACTTAAAATCGAATCCGGATGCAAAAGTCGTAGCAGTTGACCCATCTGTCATTCCGCTTGGATCAAAAGTGTATGTGGAGGGCTATGGCTACGCAACAGCCGAGGATACAGGTAGTGCTATAAAAGGAAATAGAGTAGATGTCTTTATTCCTAATGAGCAGGATGCTTTAAATTGGGGCGTTAAAAAGGTGAAAGTGCAAGTGTTGGATTAACTCATTCATATAATTGATCGTGTAGAAGATATCTTCTACTTCGATTTCAACTTGTTAAACCGACATAAGAATGTTTATTTGAATACGCTGTTGAAATTTTTGTGACGAGGTACAAAAATGATTCATTTTTCAGGCTGATGTCACTCAATATAACATGATGTGGCGTAATAAGAGGGGAAGGCGGAACATTGTGAACACAGATCAAGTATTTGAGCTGTTACAGGATGCGGGAGTATCAGAAAGTACTAGCATTCAAACTGTGAGACGTTGGCTGCGTGAAGGGAAGATTAAATATGAGGGAGGAAAAAGGAGTAGAGAAACTGACTGCATAATTGATGACACAGATCAAGCGTTTGACCTGTTAAAAGATGCAGGAGTATCAGAAAGTATTAGTAATCAAATAGTTAGACGTTGGTTACATGAAGGCAGAATTAAATACGAAGGAAACAGAAACAAGAAAACTGATTACATAGTTGATGATACAACCTCAAAGCTGTTTATCGATGATCATACTAATCAAAATATGGATGAAATGATCCACCGATTAAAACTAAAAATACAGGCACAAGATAAGCATATAGAAGGAATGGAAGAACTTCACGAGAATGCAAAGCGCAGATTAATTGAGCAAAGAGATAAGCTGAAAAAAGAAGTGATCATTTTACAGAATAAGGAAAATAAATTACAAAGTGAAATAAAGAATTTAGTGAAACAAAATATTGAATTACGTAATGAATTAAAAAAATTAAAAGAAAGCAAAGGAGACCATTACACTCTCACCTCCAACACTCAATCAAATAATTATAGTAAAAAATTAGGGCTTTCAAAAATGGCGAGTAATAAAGAAGTGTTGGCAGAATATAAAGGGTTATTAAAAATAACTCATCCAGACCAAGGCGGCAACGCAAAGTTATTTCATTACATTAAGACGGATTACGATAATTTTAGAAATAGTACTAAAGATAAATGATGATTACGTGTATAAAAAAATCAGTGCCTGTCCCCGACGACATTAAAGCATCAACGAATGAGGGGAACAGGCTTCTTGTAGTAGATTGTATTGTTGGTGTTAAAATATTGTCTCAAAACATAAACTCTTCATAGTAATTATTAGACATTGAGGAGATGAAGAAATGAACTTCGAGATGCAAATAGCGAAAATGCTGGCTGAAAATATAGATGGTTTTGTAAAATTTGTTCATAAACATTATCAAAATAAAAAAAACAGCTTGATTTTAAATCGAGATAAATTGTATCAAGTAAAACTTCTTGTTGAGGAGTTTAAATTCCAAATATTAGCAGACGAACTTCTGAGAATAAACCGATTTATTTGGAATGAAGAGTACACGTATTTATTAGTTAATAGATTTAGGAAAGGGCTAAGCATTATTGATGAATACATAGAAAATAACTACGATGATTTATTCATTCTTACTGCCAGACTTCACACATTAAAGAGCCTCAGCTTATTATTTAACAATAGGGAATAATTGTGAATTTTTTCTTTGTTTCTTTTATACTTTCTCCCCAATCCCTCCTTCTCATCACGTTCACTTCTCTTTTGCTGTATTGTTTTTTAGTATACCAGTCAACTAGATGCAGTTTGGCGGGGAAGGTTCAATAAACAAATATAGTATAAAGAGGAGAGTTGAAATGCGACAAAATAAAAGAAAACAGAGAATCATAGGTAGCATAATTGGGATATTTGTAGTGATTATTGGGATAGTGGGCATTAATTATTCATTGGATAAGACGTTAAATGACATGACCGATTTATTTGTGGTAAAGAGCGAAGGTTTAGACATCCAAAAACCTTTAGAGGAGCAAACAGATTTATTGGGAACAGAGGAGTTTAAAACATTAGAAGTCAAAAAAATGAAAGGGAAGTATGTCACTCATATCGAACAAATTAAAGGAAAAAAATTAAATCGAACGATAGAGGTAGGGCGTCCTATCCCCTTGATGCGCTAGAGGATATAAAATGACAGAAGAGAAAATGGAAGTATCTTTTCCTTTCCCTCGAACTAATAATTTGTAGGAATTTTATTTTCATTTGTGCAGATACTATTTTTGAAATTAGTATAGGGAGGGTTACATATGCCAGGAAAAGCTAAACAATACGTTGACCAAAGTATGTCGTCTGTACAGGATACGGTTAACACATTGCAACAAGCGCTTAGTTCTGTAGAAAAACAAGACAACAAAGAAAAGATTGAACAAGCCATTAACTCACTTAATTCTGCGCAGCAACAATTATCTAAGTATCAAGATTAGCAAGAATGCACATTGATTGTGTATTTAAACCTGTTGAAAACACTTTATTCTAATTTCTTAGAGTAAAGTGTTTTTTTCATTCTCCTGTATCAGTGCTAACCAGGATTTTCTAGGAACTTGTTCAAAATGGGCGAAAAGCACGAAGGTATAATAAGCGTACACCATTCGATATTCTTCGCATCACTTAAGAATATACGATGGGACTTCACCAAGATATATAAAAATACAGAATGAAGAAAGTTTTATTTGAGTATGTCCAAAACATATTTATCCTAGTTCCTTTTATAAAAAAACAAGTTCGATGACTTTGGCATCGAACTCGTTTTTCTAAAATTGATGGCTGTGACCCTGTAGGTAGACTTTTTTAAGTGTCTACTCTATAGGGTACATTGTATTTCGGAATGGTGCTGTTTTTTTATTAAATTATGCTTTTATACCATCCAATAACGTGTGTATAATCTTTTGAGTTTCTAGTAAAAGGTCAAAATTATCATCGCCGATACACCAATCGAAAAGTGTTCCGCGCATGCATCGTGTAATGATTATGGTGATTTCTTCGGGGGAAAGATCTTTTTTGAATTCTCCTTTTTTTTGACCTTCGCTTACAAACTGATGGACTATTTTAAAGATAGCTCTGTTTTTATTCAAAAAGTAATTGTTATTTGGGGAAGCGTTCGTATACAGGGTTCGAAACAGATCCTTTCCCCAATAATCTCTGAGATAAACCATTTGCAATTCAGAAAGCTGCCGCAATTTTTCGCTGGCATCTGTTTCTTCAGGCAAAGACTGAGTAAACTCCCAATAAACCTCGTCAATCTCTTTAAATTTTTCAAAGAAAATTTCGTATTTAGATTTAAAGTGTGTGTAAAATGCCCCTTTTGATGTACCGCTCAGTTTAACTATTTCATCAACGGTTGTATCATCGAAGGATTTTTTGCTAAAAAGCTCTAAAGCCGTTTCTAGAATCTTTTTTCTTGTTTTCCTGGCTTTTATTTGTCTGGGGGTTAAATCTGACATCTATGAATCTCCTTAATCAAACAAAGAATGTGTGTGTTGTCGTATAATTCATAATTTTAGCATAAACAAATTAATTTATGGAATTAAGAAAGAAAATTTTAGAGCTTAAGGGCTCTTTGAAGTTGGCCAAATTGTTAGTGGCATATCTTCATAGGTCTTTAAGGATGGGTGAAAAAATTACGTATTTTTTGTAATTAAGTAATTTTTTAAAAATATTGACAATTTAAAACATTTAAAATAAAATTCAAATACAGACTACGGTCCGGGACTGTAGTCCGAGACTATAGTCTTTGCTATTTAGTTTTTCAAAATCGGTCTTAGGGGGAAGTGGGGAAATGGGAAAAACAGTAATTGTTAGTGCGGCCAGAACTCCTTTTGGAAAATTTGGAGGAGCTTTAAAGGATTTACAAGCTGTTGACCTTGGCGGGGTTGCAATAAAAGAAGCGTTGATCCGTGCTGGAGTTGAAGGAGATCAGGTGGATGAAGTAATCATGGGGATGGTTCTTCAGGGCGGCGCGAAGCAAATACCCTCAAGGCAGGCAGCAAGGATTGCGGGATTACCTTGGGAAGTTCAAACGGAAACAATTAATAAAGTGTGTGCTTCTGGCCTTCGCAGCGTAACATTAGCAGACCAAATCCTTCGTGCCGGTGACGCTGATGTCATTGTGGCAGGCGGAATGGAGAGCATGAGCAATGCACCTTACATATTGAAAGATGCACGTTGGGGTATGCGTATGGGGGACGGCAAGGTAGTCGATTTGATGCTGAATGATGGACTCACCGATGCTTACGATGGACAGCATATGGCCGTTCATGGAAGTAATGTTGCTGCTGAATATGAGATTTCACGTGAAGTGCAGGATAACTGGGCATTGCGTAGCCAGCAGCGTGCGATTGAAGCAATTGAGGCAGGCAAATTTAACGAAGAGATCGTGCCTGTAGCTGTGCCGCAGCGCAAGGGCGAACCAATTTTGATAAATAAAGATGAAGCACCGCGTGAGACAACATTCGAACAACTGAAAAAATTGCCTCCGGTTTTCACCAAAGACGGATCCATTACAGCAGGGAATGCACCTGGTATAAATGACGGTGCCGGTGCCATGGTTTTGATGTCGGAGGAGAAAGCAGCCGAGCTGGGCAAAACGCCGCTAGCCGTCATCCTGGGACACGCCGCGGTGGGACAGGAAGCTCCTTACATCGCTACAACTCCTGGCCTTGCAATAAATAAGTTGCTGGAAAAAACAGGATATACTATAGATCAAATTGATTTGTTTGAGGTAAATGAAGCATTTGCAGCTGTAACTCTCACAAGTGAGAAAATTGCCGGATACAATCTGGAAAAGGTAAACGTAAACGGTGGAGCGGTTGCCTTCGGACATCCGATTGGTGCAAGTGGAGCGCGGATTATAATGACGCTGATTTATGAACTGCGCCGGCGCGGCGGCGGTCTCGGTATTGCAGCAATCTGCTCCGGAGCTGCACAGGGCGACGCTATCCTCATTGAAGTACGATAAAGAAATTTGAAATAGAGGGGCAAAGGAAGTATAGAAATTAAAACGTTTATGGTTATTGGCGCAGGTCAAATGGGAAGCGGGTTTTATCAATATAACTAATAAAAGAAACAAGAAAAATACAGAGGAGGAAAAAGTATGTGTTTGGAATTTACTGAAGAACAAGAAATGATGCAAAAAATGGTGCGCAACTTTGCTCAAAATGAAATTGCTCCTTTTGTTGAAACGATGGAAGAAACGGACGAATATCCATTGCACATTATCCGCAAAATGGGCGAATACGGCCTGATGGGGATTCCGATTCCACAGGAATATGGAGGAGCAGGGGCAGATTTCACTTCCTACATATTGACTATTAATGAGATTGCCAAAGTAAGTGCTACCCTGGGAGTCATTTTATCCGTTCATACATCTGTGGGAACCAATCCGATTCTGTATTTCGGAACGGAAGAACAAAAGCAAAAATATATTCCGAAGTTGGCATCCGGTGAGTACATTGGCGCCTTTGCACTAACGGAGCCAAATGCGGGATCCGATGCAGGGAGAATTCGTACTTCCGCGGTGAAAAAAGGCGATAAATACATTTTGAACGGCTCCAAGATTTTTATTACAAACGGCGGTGCTGCCGATACTTATGTTACGTTTGCCGTAACGGATCCAACTGCAGGTACAAGAGGCATTTCCGCATTTATCGTCGAGAAAAATACCCCAGGCTTCACTGTTGGCAAAAAAGAGCGGAAAATGGGGCTCCATGGTTCCAATACAACCGAATTAATTTTTGAAAATGCCGAAGTTCCTGCAGAAAATCTGCTGGGCCAAGAGGGAGAAGGATTCAAAATTGCCATGGCCAACCTTGATGTAGGTCGGATTGGTATTGCAGCCCAGGGTCTGGGTATTGCCGAAGCCGCTTTGGAATATTCGATCCAGTATGCAAAGGAACGGATTCAGTTTGGCAAGCCACTCGCAGCAAACCAGGGAGTTGCCTTCAAAATCGCCGATATGGCTACAGAAGTGGAAGCAGCCAAACTGTTTGTTTACCGTGCAGCCAAGCTTCGCAGCCAGGGCATCAAATGTGGGAAAGAAGCTTCGATGGCAAAACGCTATGCAACCGATACAGCGATGAAGAATGCGATGGAAGCGATCCAAATTTATGGTGGTTATGGCTATACGAAGGATTATCCGGTGGAAAGATTATTCAGAGACGCAAAAGTTACCCAAATTTATGAAGGTACCAATGAGATTCAGAGATTGGTAATTTCAAAATATTTGTTGGGAGATCAACCAAAGGCACAAAACACTCAATCAAAAAACGCAGGTCAAACGGTCTCAGTGTAATTTTTACAGACGACAATAGATAAGATAGGGGGAGAAAGAAGTATGCAGGACAAGAGATGTTCTTTAAAAGAAGCTGTGCAAATGATCCAAGATGGCAGCATGATTACCTTTAGCGGATTTACCATTTGGCGGCGTCCAATGGCCGCAATCTATGAAATGCTGCGCCAGGGGAAAAGAAATCTTCATTTAATCGAGGTTAATTCGGGAACGCATACCGAAATGCTGATTGGGGCGGGTGCTGTCTCCATTTGGGAATCTTGCTGGAACGGCCATGAACTTTACGGGAAAGTGCCTTATTGTATGGACCGAAAAATGAAATCAGGCGAAATAATCGTTGAAGATTACAGCCACCAGCATATTCTGTACCGAATGCAGGCAGGAGCAGCTGGAGTTCCATACCTCCCAACATGGGCCTCAAGGGGTACGGACATTTTGAATCCGGAATATGATATGCTCGGCAAAGCAGGCTTAAGGGACGGAAAGAACCCGCACATTCCTTTTCAAAAGTTTGGGTATGCACCCGATCCGTTCTACGATGAAGGCGAAATTATTCTTGTACCGGCGGCAAGGCCGGATGTATGTATCATTCATGCCCAGCAGGTGGGGGAAGAGGGTACGGTACGTGTGATGGGACAAACCTTCTCCGATGAACAGGCCGCTAAAGCAGCGGATAAAGTCATTGTCATTGCCGAGGAAATTGTTCCGGAGTCCTATCTAAGAGAGGATCCTGATCGCAATCTCCTCCCAAGTTACATGGTTGATGCGATTGTTGAAGTTCCATGGGGGGCGCACCCAACCGGTATGTACGGCTGCTATGATGTGGACGGTGCGTTTATCAATGATTTTGCAACCGCCTCCAAAACAGAGTCCGGAACGCAAGACTGGCTTGACGAATGGGTTTACGGGGTCGGAAGCCATGAGGAATATCTGGATAAACTGAATGTTTCCCGCCTGATGAACCTGAGGACGAACAGTTTTTACAAATATAGCACTCGTGCAAAAAGGGGGAGTAATTAATGGAAAAGGTACTAGTACAGAATAAAATGTATGCAGCCCCTGGTGAGTATACTGCTGCCGATTTGCTTGCCGTAGCTGCAGCCAGGGAAGTAAATAACGATGAAGTTGTTTTTGCCGGTACCGGGCTTCCGGTGCTGGCGGTCATGCTGGCTGCTCAAACCACCGCACCTGACTGTAAGGTTATTTACGAAGCGGGGACGATTGGATCCAGAAGTACTTCTCTGCCTTCGTCTGTTGGGGACCCCCGCTGCGTGGAAGGTTGTTCGATTGCCTCCGGTTTACTGGATGTTTTTGACCAGTTGCAAAGAGGGAGAGTGGATCTCGCTTTTTTGGGCGGAGCAGAAATTGATCAGTATGGAAATGTGAATACGACCGTTGTCGGTGATTACTTAAATCCCGACATGCGCTTCCCGGGCAGCGGAGGAAATAATGATATTAATTCGCTGGCAAAACGTACCGTTTTTATCATGGTTCAGGAAAAACGCCGTTTTAAAGAAGAAGTTGACTATCTCACCTCTCCGGGCTGGCGTGTCCGCCAATGGCCTTCCGGTGAGTGGATGCACCGCCGTCAGGCCTACGGAAAAAAATTTCTAGGCGGTCCATCCGCTGTAATTTCGAACATGGCAGTGTACCGCTTTGATGAGGAAACTGGGAAGATGTATGTAGACACTTTGCACCCGGGAATTACTGAAGAGATTCTCCAGGAAAACACTGGTTTTACTCTTGATTTCTCACGCTGTCGCGGTGAAACATTGCCTCCAACACATGAAGAATTGGATATTCTTTATGGAGTCGTCGACCCTGAAGGAATCTTTCTTCCGAAGAAATAAAGAAAATGCTATGTGCTGCGGGGCAAGCGGCGACAGGATGTGGATAGAGGCAACACAGGGAAAACGGATAAACGTTGAACGTGTCGAACAAGCACTTGGGCTTAGTCCAACAATGCTCGGAAGTAATTGTCCCTACTGCTTGACCACGCTGAGCGATGGGACCAAGGTAAAGGAAGCAGAAGACCAGGTCAAAACAATGGATATTGTAGAAATTTTGGGAAAATCTTTGCAGTAGAAAAAGAAATTAAGAGTAATAATTTTTGGTTTGCACTTGCATGATGAATGCGAGTGTTTTTTTCTTTAACGAACTTAGCCAGAAGTCTCCTTCCTCAAAAATTCGATAGGGTTTTAGGTGGGAGATGAATGGCTGTTTTTTATGTTTTGAAATAAAGTAAAAACAAAAAATGACAAAAAGAAAATAATAGAATAAAACAAAAGACAAACTAGTGTTCGGTTGGTAAAATATACATATAGATGGATTTGGAGGTGAAAAAACATGTATCGAACCATGAAGATCCCTTTGCGAGCAAGTTCAACTACTATCCAAAGCCTTTTTGATATTCGACGTTTAGGGGGGACGATTTGGAATGATTGCGTCCAATTGGCCCGTTATTACTATCGTTTAGGTGGAGGATGGATCACCAAAAGTGACCTTCAAAAAGAATTGAAAGGTTTATATCCTCTGCATAGTCAAACGGTCCAAGCAATCGCACATAAGTTTCTCCAAGCTAGAGACGCCGCAAAAGAGGCACGTAAAAAAGGCTATCCTACTCGGTATCCTTGGAGACATAAATTTGTGTTCCATCCAAAATGGGTGGATCAAGCGTTCAAAATAGAGGGAAAGAAACTCATTCTTTCAATGGGAGATTGGAACGGAAAACGACAACCCAAACTGACGCTTAGACTCCCTAAAGTCCCTGTTGGAAAAGTAAAAGAATTAGAAGTAGTATTTGACCGCAAATGGTTCGTTTGTTTATCTTATGACGATGGAATGAAAGAAGAGAGCCAAAAACAAGGAGTGACCGCAAGTATCGACCCTGGTGAAATTCATACGATTGTCGGTGTGACAGAAAACGGGGATGGTATAGTGATTACGGGTAGGTATATGAGAAGTGTTCATCGTTTACGAAATAAAAAAGTAAAAGAACTTCAAGAACGGATGAGTCGTTGTAAAAAGGGCTCAAGGCAATGGAGAAAGTACAACCGCGCAAAGAAATTTGCTCTTTCCAAAAGCGAAGCTCAACTTCAAGATGCCTTACATAAAACGACCAAACAATTTGTAGATTGGTGTTTAGAGCATGATGTCAGTCATGTAGTACTGGGAGATGTAGAAGGTGTCCAACGGAATAATAGAAAGAAAAGAAAGAAAAAGACCAATCAAAAGGTATCGAATTGGTCATTTGGAAAACTGTATTCTCTTTTAGAATATAAACTAAAAGCAAAAGGAATAGCCATTGAAAAAGTGAACGAAAGGTACACGTCACAAACATGTCCTGTTTGTGGAAACCGTAAAAAATCAAACACCAGAAACTATACATGTACATGCGGTTATCAAGAACATCGTGACCTTCATGGTGCAAGAAATATTTTGACAAAAACTTTATATGGAGAAATGAATTATTTTCAGATTCATCATCCGACATATCTACGACCTGTTATTTTGGCGTAAGAAGAAGCTTTTCCGCCAAAAGGACGTAGTTAGATGGGTAGAACCGCCCCTTATGCGTTGGGAAACATCTAACGCAAGCACCACTAAAGTTTATCAAACGATACACTTTGTTAGAGGATGACCACGGTGGAGGGTGTCGTGTGCACCTAGAAGCATTTGCTTCGTTTCTTCTAGGTTATTCCTTACAACAAGAAACCCCCTCCTCAAGCGCAAACGCGATAGGAGGGGGAGGTTCATAGAAGAGTGTTTGAGAATTAAATAAAAACATAGGTGTTGATATTGCTAAATCGCTGTTGTTAACCTATTCCCATCGAGCTAACGATGTAAATGACTAGTTACGAAATCATTCTTGTTTCAAACGAAAAAAATGAAAGTAATAGGGTTATTATCGAACTGTTGAAAGAACAATATGAAGAATAAAGAAGTCTGATATTTCAGCTAATATTTCAATTATATATTGACTCACGGCGAATTCTAGGTAACGATAGTAATAAATTATATTTTTCTTGGAGGATATTATGAAATATATTAGTACACGTGGTAATGTAAGTAAAATTGGTTTTATTGATACAGTCTTAATGGGGTTGGCAACGGATGGAGGACTTTTAGTTCCAGAAAAAATTCCACAAATTCCTGTGGAAAAGCTGCAGGCAATGTCCCGGATGACTTATCCTGAATTAGCATACGAGATCATTTCCTATTATGTTGATGGAGAAATTCCAGAAAATGAACTTAAGGAATTAATCGAGAAAAGCTATGGGACTTTCCGCCATTTTGACGTAACTCCTGTTCAAAAGGTAAAGGATAACATGTATGTGCTAGAACTGTTCCATGGACCAACCTTTGCTTTTAAAGATGTTGCTCTGCAATTTTTAGGAAACTTGTATTCTTATATAGCAAAGAAAACGGGTGTAACCATCAACATTCTTGGTGCTACTTCAGGGGATACAGGTGCATCAGCTATTGAGGGTGTAAGAGGAAAAGAAGGGATTCGTATATGTATTTTGCATCCCCATGGAAAAGTAAGTAAGGTGCAAGAGCTGCAAATGACGACTGTTCACGACGAAAGTGTTTTAAATTTAGCGATAAAAGGAACGTTTGATGATGGGCAAAGAATCATCAAGGAATTATTCGCAGATTTGGAATTCAAAAATAAATATCATCTGCGTGCCATTAATTCCATTAACTTTGCTCGTATTTTAGCGCAAACCGTTTATTATTTCTATGCGTACTTCCAAGTCGCAAAAGAGAAAGACATAGAGAGCCTCAACTTCAGTGTGCCAACAGGAAATTTTGGGGACATTTTTGCCGGTTATTTGGCGAAGAGAATGGGTCTTCCAGTTGGTAAGCTTATTGTTGCAACGAATGAGAATAATATTTTAGAACGTTTTATCAAGGATGGAGTGTACCAGCCTGGTGAATTCCGTAGTACATATAGCCCTTCTATGGATATTCAAGTAGCGAGCAACTTTGAGCGTTATCTGTACTACCTGCTTGGTGAAAATCCAGGCGCAGTAACTGCCTTAATGGATCAATTCAAATCAGAAGGAAAGATTGTTGTGAATGAGGAGCAGCTTCGTCAGGTAAAAGCAGATTTTGCGGCATATGGAGTAGAGGGAAAAGAATGCCTGCAAACTATCAGTAAGTACTATGCTGAAACCAATTATTTACTTGATCCGCATACTTCTTGTGGAGTTGCTGCTTACGAAACTTGTAATGATCCTAGTGAAGTATGTGTCACACTCGCAACAGCGCATCCAGCAAAATTCAATGAATCCATTGAACTTTGTAATATTGCACAGACATTCCCTGAACAAATTAGTCAACTGTTTGATAAACCACAATACCTGGAAGTTGTCGAGGCGGCCAATGATGAAATTGTTGGTAAACTAGAGAAACATTTTAGTTCTGCCCAATCAAATGTGAAATAAAATTTTAACGTAAATTCGATAAAAACAAATGGAAGAGATTTGTTTAGATTTCTCTGATTAGAATGAAATGGACGTAAGAGAAGAGTGTATAGCCCCGTTGTGATAATCTGAATGATTGCATAAGAATGAATTAAATAAATATAACGATAAAGAGCTCAGTCTTAAGACTGGGCTTTTTATCGTTGTAGTGGCATTAGGAATAATATTATGTATGAAGAAGGATAGGACTTATATGTTTATGTAACCCCTTTTTTCCACTCGAACATTTAGTACAAGGCTTGCATACGATGGGAAAAAGGGGTGTTTGAATGAGTGTTATTACCTTTATTCTTTCTGTTATTATTGCGATGATAATTGGTACGGTTGCCGATAAGATATCACCTTTTAATATGCCAGGAGGCTGGGCTGGAGCTATAGTAGCTGGTTTCATAGGAGCTTGGGTTGGTCCGCTTTTATTTGGGACATGGGGTCCGATGGTAGCAGGTTTTTCGTTAGTTCCTGCCCTGATCGGTGCCATTATTGTTGTCATTGTTGCAGGCATCATTGCTAAGCTCTTTGATTAGTTTTGTGTTGAAAGAAGAAACGGTAACGCCTTGGTATCCGATTTTAAAAGACTTTGAGTCGGATATGGATGCTTTTTATAGTGAGCGGCTGAATCGGCCGCTGCCACAAGTGAAATAGGATGGAGATTAGACGACGGTGAATGCCGTCGTCTAATGTTTTATGTCATAAAACTTATTTATTTAGATTCATAACTAAACTACATAGAAGTAATTAAGGAAAGGGGAGAGAGTGAATAGGTTGCTCGTTTATAGTGGGAATATCTTTTGTGTGATTTGTTTGTTAGAAAATCTTACATAACGCTTGATGTTACGTTTCCTTACATTTATACTTTGAAATATATTACAAGATTAACAGAAAAGGAGATGAGCGGAATTGGATGCTACAGTTTTAATGGATAATCTGTGGGTAATCATTGGTACAATTTTAGTTTTCTTTATGTTAGGTGGATTCATATTACTTGAAGCTGGATCAACTAGAATGAAGAATGCTGGTCACATTGCCGGTAAGACAATCTTCACTGCAGGAATTGGAGCTTTAGTTTTCTGGGCTGTCGGATATGGTTTTATTTATGGAGAAGGTAATGCATTTATAGGATTATCAAATTTCTTTTACGGTGATGCCTCAACGGTTGAGGAAGGGTTAGCTCCCGCTGTGGATTTTATGTTCCAAATGATGTTTGCTTTAGTCTCTCTAACAATTGCATTTGGTGGTTTCGCTGAACGTGCAAAATTATCTGCTTATGTTATTTTCGCCATTTTATTCTCGGCATTTGTTTATCCTGTTGTTGCTCACTGGATTTGGGGCGGTGGTTGGTTAGGTGAACATGGTAAGCAGGACTTCGCTGGTTCTACAGTTGTTCATTTAACAGGTGCGATGGCTGCTTTAGCTGCTACAATGATCTTAAAGCCGCGTATTGGTAAATACAATAAAGACGGCTCAGCGAATAATATTGCTGGTCATAACCAAGTTTTTACTGCATTAGGTGTTCTGGTTTTATGGGTAGGTTGGTTTGGATTTAACGCTGGTAGTACATTCGGAGTTGCAGATGCATTCTTTGGTTTTGTTGCATTAAACACACAATTAGCTGCTGGTGCTGGAGCAGTTGCTGCGATGTTTATCGCTTGGGTAGTAACGGGTAAAGCCGATATTCCAACAACATTAAATGGTGCATTAGCAGGTCTTGTTGCCATTACTGCATCTTGTGGATTCGTTGAACCTTGGGCAGCGGTTGTGATCGGTTTAGTTGGTGGACTTATGGTTTTCTATAGTATGAAATTGTTTGATAAAGCGAAGATTGATGATCCGATTTTTGCATTATCCGTTCACGGTACAGTTGGTGTGTGGGGGACACTTTCTAATGGACTATTTGCAGTACCTGCACTTTCAACAGATATTGACTGGGGCCAAGCGGGATTATTCTACGGCGGCGGCTTTACACAATTAGGTGTTCAAGCAATGGGTGTAGCGGCATCAGGTGTATACGCATTTGTCGTTTCATACATTATCTTAAAAGTGATGAATGCAGTTATGGGAGGTATCCGTGTTACTGAAGAAGAAGAAATCATTGGACTTGATTTAAGCGAACACGGAAGTTATGGTTATCCAGAAAGCATGCCTAAGCATAAAGAAAAAGCGGGTGTATAAAATGGTTATTGTTAACCATTCAGATAATGATGAGTTTGAAGCGTATATAAACTGCTATCTTGAAATGAGACAGTGGCGAGATAAACATATTCATAAAGTTTGGGAGAATCCAATAGCTCTTAATCAATTTCATGATATGTTAATTAAGACAACTGTTCAAAAAGCAATCGAGAAAGTGGAAAGTGAGCTTGGGCCAGCCCCGGCTCACTTTGCTTTCTTTATAATGGGTAGTGGCGGAAGGTCTGAACAATCTATTTGGAGTGATCAAGACCACGGTATTATTTTTGCAGGCAATGAAGGATTTAAATCCTATTTTTTAAGGATGGGAGAAGAAATCTCCAATGGATTAAGTGTAGTTGGTTATGAATTGTGTGATGGAAAGGTTATGTCATCAAACCCTAAATGGTGCAATTCAGTCGCTTCTTGGGAACAGCAAATTAGCAATTGGCTAAATGAGGCAAGCTGGGAATCTCTTCGGTATTTTTCTACCTTCTTTGATTCGCGTGTTTTAATAGGAGAGGATGGTTTTCTATTAAGATTAAAAGAACGTGCATTTAACCATTTGAGGAAAGATCCTTACTTATATATTCGTTTATTTGAAAATATCCGTCATATGAAGAAAGGACTCGGTATTCTTGGGCAGTTTCTACCGGATTCTTTTGGTAAGGAAACAAGGTGTATTAATATGAAGGAAGTAATCTTTTTTCCATATATCAATTCCTTGCGATTGCTTTCATTGAAAGAGGGAATTTTTACTCCGTCTACTTTAGCCCGTTTTCAACAGCTGCCTAATCGTTATAATACTATCAAAAAATATCAAGTTGATTTTGAAAAGCTATTACATTTACGTCTTTACTTTAAAAAGCATTCGAAAAGTTACGAGGATGTTCATCTCTTAAATGTGGATTATTTAGCAAAATCAGAAAAGCAAGAGCTTAAACAAATTATGAAACATGGCTATAGGCTTTTTAATGAAACAAAACATATTATTAATAAAGGGTGTTCATCATGATGAATCCGATGATTCGCTTTGTTAAACAATTATCTGGAAAGCTAAGTACGAGTATGTACACATCTATGGCACATCAAACTGATGCAGCAAGTATAGCGTTTCTTAGACAGCTTCAGAGGGATATAAAAGCTAAAGATGTTTTGCAGGTACCTTTTTCGGAATTAAAGGTAACGGTAGTTGATTTAGAAACGACAGGCTTTTATCCGCAAAAAGGTGATAAAATTTTATCTATTGGTGCTGTTAACATGACTGGCTATCAAATTATGGAAGATGAAACGTATTATTCCTTAGTGAGTTATAGCGAACCGCTTTCAGAACATGTTAAAGATTTAACAGGCATTTGTGAAGCTGAACTTGCCAAAGCTCCTCCCTTAGAGCAAGTGCTGAAGGAGTTCTATCAATTTATTGAAAGTCGGCCTCTAGTTGCTCATCATGCTAATCATGAAAAGAGTTTTATGCAACATGCCACATCTTCCGCTTTAAAGCTGAATTTTCAGCATCGTATTATAGATACATCTTTTTTAACGAAGGTCGTGGAGCCTAGAAAAGATTTAATTACTTTAGATGATTGTTGTAATCATTTTGGTATTTCAATTGAAAAAAGACACCATGCATTACATGATGCCATTGGAACTGCCAAGCTATGGGCTGAGAGTGTTCGTTTAACTCAACAACTAGGTTTTTCTAACTTGTCAGATGTATATGCTCATTTAGCAAAAATAAGCTAAAGGTTATAGTTAGGCGCCTTTGAAATATACCATTCAAGGTGCTTTTCTTTTAGTTGAAATTAATTCAAGTCGATTAGCTCTGTTTCAGCATCCTTTTGTACTTGAACTTGTAAATCAGATGCTTTAGCAACTTCCGGAGCTACATCGAAAACGACTTTACCTGAAATTTCTGAGTCAGGATTTAATTTTTGTGAGGAAAAGCTGTTGTCGATTGTTCCATCTTCTTTTTGGTTCGCTGACATGCTAGCTGTACTGTCGGCTTCATATGTTTTTTCGCTACGCTTCAATCTGAAGAAACTTGAATCTACTGTGACAGCTTCATTTCCGTTGTTCTTAAGCGTTACGTCAAGAATAAGGTATGTGCTACTTGCTTTTGATGACAAAGTAGACGGATTAGATTTACCATTGATGGTATATTCCATATCTCCAACTGTTACAGGATCCCCGATTTTAAAAGATTTCTCTTCTTTAGGGGCTTCTTTTTCTCATCTTTTACTTCCTCTTGTTTCGGCTTATCGGCTGTTGACGATGTTTCTTGACCTCCACAAGCGGCTAGTCCTAATGCTAGTAAAGCTGTAGTCCCCATTAGTAAAAACTTCTTCAAAAGCCATTCCCCCTTAAATAATAATAGGATGCCTATGTAAAAGATTAATAGTTTTTTAAATATTTGTAAATAATATTCTCAGATAATATTTGATAGAAGGGAATAGACTAAAATTCCTTAAGATTAAGCGGTGCCAGCTTATGCCATAAACTTCGTTATACAGTTCCGATGAGGTCATGGCTATTTTTATGCTTCAAAATTCTAATAAATCAACGGCATTATTGACCAATTCATGTAGGCACATCCGATAGCGAGGATACATACGAGTACGAGTGTAAAGATTGTTTTTCTAGCTTGGTTCGAGTTACTTGAAAAACATAGCGACATAAGACCGAAGAGTAAATCGGAAATAAAACGAGTGTTATGATATAAATTAATTTTTATCATTAAGCAATTTAGGTTTAGAATTACTATGCCAATTGGGATAATATCCAACTATGCTTCTCTACAAAAACTGAACTGCTTAAGCTTCATGCAGGGCCTTTTTATTGTGCTAAAAAAGATTTTCACATGTGTCGTTTATTTTGTGTCTAATGCGAGCGTTAAAAGATGTTATTTTTACCTGGAATGGTATAATAAATTGGCAGAAGTAGACATTAAAAAGAGGGTAACTTTGTACTGAAATGTAGATAACTAAAAATAACTCATTATAGAATGTCTTTTGTCTAACTAGGGTGGAAAAAGACAAAAGAAGAAAAGGGGGATAAGATGACAAAGGATCAAGAAACAGGATGGAACTTAGACAACAGTTATGCTCGCTTGCCAAAATCATTGTTTTCCAGTCTTAATCTAAACCCTGTACGCTCACCGGATTTGGTTATTCTCAATGATTCGTTGGCGACATCGTTAGGATTAAACGTAGAGGAACTGCAAAGCGAAAATGGTGTAGCGGTGCTTGCTGGCAATGATAGTCCCGAAGGAGCTTTCCCGCTTGCTCAGGCTTATGCGGGGCATCAATTCGGGAATTTTACGATGTTAGGAGACGGCCGGGCGGTGCTGCTTGGTGAGCAGATTACTCCTCAAGGTGAGCGGGTGGATATTCAGCTTAAAGGTTCAGGTAGAACGCCGTACTCTCGCGGGGGAGATGGTAGAGCGGCACTTGGGCCGATGTTGCGTGAATATATCATTAGCGAAGCGATGCATGCGCTCGGTATTCCTACTACCCGTAGTCTAGCAGTAGTGACCACCGGCGAGTCAATCATCCGTGAAACCGAGCTGCCTGGTGCAATTTTGACCCGTGTTGCTGCTAGTCATTTACGCGTCGGTACGTTTCAATACGTTGCAACATGGGGCACTATTGAGGAACTCCGGGCTTTAGCTGATTATACAATTAAGCGCCATTTTCCGGATATTGAAGCGGATGAGAGTCGATATCTTTCACTGCTCCAAGCGTTGATTAAGCGCCAAGCTATGCTGATTGCTAAATGGCAATTGGTTGGTTTTATCCATGGGGTCATGAACACTGACAATATGACCATTAGCGGAGAAACGATTGATTATGGTCCTTGTGCCTTTATGGATACTTATGATCCGGCAACGGTATTTAGTTCGATTGATAGAGAGGGCCGCTACGCTTATGGCAATCAGCCGTATATTGGCGGTTGGAATCTTGCACGATTTGCTGAAAGCTTATTGCCGCTGCTGCATGACGATCAGGAGGAAGCAATTAAATTGGCTCAAAATGCAATGTCAACTTTTGGTGAGCTGTATGAAAGTCACTGGCTTGCAGGAATGAAAGCAAAACTAGGCCTATTTAATGAAGAGGCACAGGATAGATCTCTTATTGAAGAGCTCCTTAGTATCATGCAAAAGTATCGTGCCGATTATACGAATACCTTCCGCGCGTTAACGTTTGATACATTAGAGGATACGGTTCTGTTTGGGACTCCAGAATTTACTCAATGGCATGAGTTGTGGAAGGCGAGACTAGGCAGGCAGCAAGAATCAAAAGCTGATTCACATCAATTGATGCGGAATAGCAATCCTGCAATAATCCCTCGGAACCACCGGGTAGAGGCCGCACTAGAAGCCGCAGTGAAACAAGGAGATTATAGCGTGATGGAGCGACTTCTTCAGGTTCTCTCAAATCCTTATGCGCATTCTCCTCAACAGGCTGAGTATGCTACATTGCCTGCGGAATCAACACGTCCTTATCGAACTTTTTGCGGTACATAATAATGGTACATGCTGAGTGCTGTTCATTGCTTGTAAGGAGAGATAAATAAGATATAACAGTGGTAGAGAGAGCCTTTTGGTTTAGAAAGGCTCTTTTAGGCAAGGTCTGGATAATGAAATGATGATTAATAAAAATCTTTTATATATGTGAAAATTAAATTGAGAATGAGGGATAGAACAATGAAACAGTACCACAAGCATCCCGAAGAAGTTACAACAGCCGGAATAGAAGATATCGAAAGCATGCTCTTATTAAATGATAAAATTTATCCGAAGGAGTGGCATGTGTCTCCAGAGTATATTAAAGAAATTATGCTCAGGAATCCCGAGGTTTATAAAGTTCTTAAAACTCCGGCCGGGGTAAAGGGGATATATGGGCTATTTCCTTTGGATAAAGGAGATTATACAGCTGTATTAGAAGGGAAGCTGGAAGAGAATGAGGTTGGAAAATTTGTTCTTAACTACACTAATCCAACAACTGTATATCTTTATTTGGTTACTATAATAGTTGATATTCACGATGATCAAAGGAAAGAATACGCAAGTACGCTTATAAAAGATATTCCTTTAGAATTAAAACGTCTTAAGGAAAAAGGGATAGATATAAAAGAGATCGGTGCCTTTGCAGTTAGTACAGAAGGAGAAAAGATTTTGCCCAAAATTGGATTTGATTATTTAGGAGAAAAGGTAGTGCTTGATAATAAGGAATATCCCGTATTTAGAGCAAAACTGGAGAATATCATTCATAAAATAAAAATATAGAATGCATAGAATTTAAGAAAAGATTAATAAAAGAGATGTAATCTTTAACCGATTTAGCTTATACTGGATGAATATCATTTATTTTTCGATAAATCAAATTTTTCAAAATAGATTGACACTAGATTGACACCCTTGAAAGAATCGTGATATAACATAATTAAGGTACTTTATTACATAAAAGCATAAAAGTGTGAAAGTATAAGGGCTAAAATTAATGAAAAGTGGGATAAATAGGAGGAGATTAACATAATGAAAAATGATGTGAAAATTTTGGACTGTACCATTCGTGATGGAGGTTTGATTAACAATTGGGATTTCAGTGTCGAATTTGTTCAAGACTTGTATAATGGCTTAAGTGCAGCTGGTGTTGAATACATGGAGATTGGCTACAAAAACTCCCCTAAGCTTCTTAACGCGACTGAGCCCAACCCATGGAGATTTCTTGACGATAACTTCTTGAAAGAAATTATCCCTGAGAAAAAGTTCACAAAGCTATCTGCTTTAGTAGACATTGGGCGTGTAGATCCAAATGATATTCTGCCACGTGAACAAAGTGTTTTAGATATGATTCGAGTAGCATGCTATATTCGAGAAGTGGATAAAGGCTTGGAGCTTGTAAAAATGTTTCACGATTTGGGATATGAGACTTCGCTTAACATTATGGCTTTATCTAGTGTGCCTGAACATCAACTTATTGAAGCGTTTAAAATGGTACAGGAAAGTTGTGTAGATGTTGTATATATCGTTGACTCCTTTGGAAGCTTAGATCCTACGGATATTGAGCATCAGGTGAAGAAGTTCCAAGCAATGATTCCTAACAAGCAGCTTGGAATACATACGCATAACAATATGCACTTAGCATTCGCCAATACATTAACTGCGATGCAAAATGGGGTTACTTTCCTTGATTCGTCTGTTTATGGTATGGGTCGTGCGGCTGGTAACTGCCATACAGAGCTTCTTGTTAGCTACATAAAAAAGACAAGCTATGAGCTTAAGCCAGTTCTTGGTGTAATTGAAAAGCATATGCTAGAAATGCGTCAAAAGTGGGAGTGGGGCTATATCATTCCTTACATGATCTCTGGTGTACTTAATGAACATCCACGTGTGGCTATGGCTTACCGTGATAGTGACGATCGTGACAAATTCGTAGAGTTTTATGACAAGGTAACATCACCTGAAGTTACTCTGGCTCCAACGTCGAAATAGGTTATTTAAAGGTACCTCTACTGATATTAGAAAGAAAACAAAACCAGCTTCCTTGGCGAAGCTGGTTTTATTTATGCACTTGTGTTTAACGAAGGAAGTTAATGTACTTATATTTCCTTATCGAATAAAAAAATTCCTAAGGTGTATCTTAAGATTACGAAAGCGAATAAAAACTTAAGTGGAGGGCTTACAATGGTGAACCTTGATTTTGATAAATTTATTAAAACCCAGAAAAAACACGAAGGACAATATTTGGGCGGAGGAAATCAGCCCCAAGGAATAAATGACGAAGAATATAACAATCGAGGAAATTCAGACAAGTCGGTGGGGACTACAGGAAGGAAGATATAAAGCAAGCTAAAATATGAAGAGGAAATTCCTGTCGCCAGCTTATAAAGGTGGCGACAGACTGTTCTCATTTTGGCTGTTGAATAGATACATGTTTTGGGGGAGCGGGATATGTTCTCTTACCTTCATCGTCAGGACCAGTAAGGGTATTTCTTTTATCCAGGACTTTTCCTGTATACTTAATTGGGTTTATATCTGTCATTGTTTTCACCTCCATTTAATAGGATGGTTGAAAAATAAGTTCAAATGCCAGGTAATTTCTCCTTTTAATGAAGAAATTTTTAGGACTATTAAAAAAGATGTAACCGTAAGAACAAGGCCTTTCCATTTGGGAGAGGTTTTTCCATATTATCAGCCCGTATATGACATTTATCATACTCTGTACATGACACCTACTACTAATAACTTCAATTCCCTTCCTTTATAATTAGACATAACGATGGAAACAAGGAAGGAAACTCAAATAAAATGACCTTACAAAATACGAAAACTTTGAGAAAACAAGTGGCTCCATTTGAAAAATCAACGACAAAAGAAAGTGTATGGCAGATTATTAACACAGTCGTGCCATTTATTACATTATGGTATCTTGCTTATATAAGTCTGTCCGTTTCTTATTGGTTAGCATTAGTTCCTATTGTGATAGCTGCAGGATTTTTGACAAGAATTTTTATTATATTTCATGATTGCACGCATCATTCTTTTTTAAGAGACCGCCGTGCCAATCGAATAGTTGGGACAGCTATGGGTGTGTTAACGTTATTCCCTTTTGATAAATGGGGACACGAGCATTCCGTTCATCACGCGACAAGTGGTAACTTAGATAAACGAGGTACAGGAGATATTTGGACGCTTACAGTAGAGGAATATTTAACAGCACCACTTAAACTTCGTTTGGCCTATCGTTTTTATCGCAATCCATTCGTTATGTTCGGATTAGGACCGATTTATGTATTCGCTCTTAAAAATAGATGTAACCGTAAAGGTGCCAGAAAGAAAGAACGTATGAACACGTATTTAACGAATATTCTTATCGTTGCTTTAATCGGAGTGCTCTGTATGGCAATTGGATGGCAGTCATTTCTTCTAGTACAAGGCTCTATTTTCTTACTATCAGGTTCAATAGGTATTTGGTTGTTTTACGTACAGCATACTTTTGAAGATTCTTATTTTGAAGAAGATAAAGATTGGGAATATGTGAAAGCCGCTGTGGAAGGAAGTTCTTTCTATAAACTCCCGAAAATTATCCAATTCTTAACCGGAAATATTGGGTTTCACCATGTTCATCATTTAAGTCCAAGGGTTCCTAACTATAGACTAGAAGAGGCACATAAAAATACACCTCCATTACAAAACGTACCGACGATTTCTCTTGCTACAAGTTTGAAGTCGCTCCGTTTCCGTCTATGGGATGAGGAAAATAAGAATTTCGTGAGTTTTAAGGACGTCAAAGCTTTAGCTAAAAATAAAATTTCCGTTCAAGTAAAAACTGAACTGTAACTTCACCATCTATAGTTGACTCCCCTTTATTTATGGGGAGTCTCTGTTTTATAGTAGCTTCCAGGTAGGAGGGAACTTAAATGATTCGAATTGTCATTGCTGAGGATCAGGAAATGCTGTTGGGGGTAATAGGCTCCCTGCTCGATTTAGAGGAAGATATGGAAGTGGTTGGTCAGGCAAGGAATGGAGAAGAAGCCCTTACTCTTGTGCACCAATTGCAGCCCGATGTTTGTATTATGGATATAGAGATGCCCGAAATGAGCGGACTTGAGGCAGCAGAGGTTTTAATGTCAACAGAATGCAAGGTAATCATTTTTACAACCTTCGCAAGGACTGGTTATTTTAAACGTGTACTAAAAGCGGGTGTAAGAGGTTATTTATTGAAGGACAGTCCAAGCGAGGAGTTAGTCTGCTCGATTCGCAGTATTATGGACGGCAAGCAAATTTATTCTCCTGAATTAATAGATGATAATTCCAGTGATAGTGATAACGAACAGGAAATACCAGTGTCAGAACTGGTGGACGATGGTCAAATCACCAATGAACTTTCTAATCAGCGAAGTAACACAGTTGGAACGGTTAGAAATTACTTTTCAACAGTCATGAATAAAATGAAGTTGCCAACTGGATAGAATCTGTTTAACATTCACTCAAAAAATACACCACATCTAAGAAACCTCCTTGAGAGAAAGGCAACGATGCTGTAATGAAATAAAAATTCTTTTTGAGCTCTTTTTCTATAGTGAGAAAGGGTTTTTATTTTACTTATTCCAGCTCTAAATAATGTAAAGTTTTAAGTCAAATGTATGAAGTGGAACAAATTTCTTCGGGGAGTCCATATGATAGATGAGATTTTTTACTTTTTCTAGTATAATCTAGATTTAGAAGATTAAGAGAAAATGTGGGGATAAAAAAGTGAAGCGATTAACTATTGATCAGGTAGTTCGTAGATTTTCTTTAAGTGTATTAGTGGGGGAGCATCATTTACAGAGCGAAATTAAACAGCCAGGGGCGCATCGACCAGGTTTGGAATTTGTTGGTCATTTCGACTTCTTCCCTACCGAGCGAATTCAAGTTCTAGGGAAAAAGGAAATTACTTATTTACACAAGCTAAGTCATAAAGAACGAAAAATGCGGATTAGAAATATTGTTCAATATCATCCACCATGTTTTATTGTAACGGCTGGTGAGGATGGACTAACCTATTTGACTCAACATTGTATCGAAGAGAACATACCACTGCTTGTGACGAAAGAACCTGTCGCGACGACGGATTTTATAGCGCAACTCGATGCATATATGGTCAAAGAATTAGCACCTGAAACAGCCGTACATGGAGTATGTGTCAATGTATTTGGGATAGGCATTTTGCTTCGTGGAGATTCAGGAGTTGGTAAAAGTGAAACAGCTCACACGTTAATTGGCCGGGGACATCGATTAGTCGCAGATGATATTGTAGTGTTAAAAAAGCTTAGTGCCCAAACCCTTTTAGGAACACATGACGAAAAAACAAAGGAATTCTTGGCTCTGCGCAGCATTGGACTGTTAAATGTTGTTCGCTCTTATGGACAAAAGGCATTTCAAAATGAAACCCGTATTGCCCTAGAAATCAACCTAACGAAATGGGAAAAAGATGCGTTGTACAATGACTTGGAACAAGAACCGGCTTATACAGATTATATGGATATTAAGATTCCTTCGATGGAAATTCAACTGCAACCCGGTCGCGATATAGCCGGCCTAATCGAGGCCGCCGCCAACAACTGGTACCTCAGACAACAAGGCTACAGTGCCGCCGAGGACTTTTATAGTCGCCTGGCACCTGAATTTTCTTAGAACAGTTACTGTAGTATCTTGTTTTTTGTTGTACAAGTAAGATTCACGAAGGACGAAGAGGGGCTGTTTGAGATTAGATAACCCCCATCAAGTACCTGCTTTGGTGCACTTGGTACAGATACAGGCCGGTTTGGTAAGGCTGCCATCAGCAGTCAATGGAAATGATGAAAAATCACCGATTATTTGATACTAACTTATCCCGATCCATAATGGTTCGGGATATTTTTTTGGAAATTTCTCTTCTATCTGTCCCTTTGCGACCTTTTTTAGACAGAGGGAATAGACCAAAGTTGAAAACAAAACCCCATTAAACGAGGCGTTGCGATATGAATAAGAAAATGATCTTAACGGGAATATTGACTGGAATCATGACTTTGTTCCTTATTGCCTGCGGGTCGAATAATGCGTGGGAAAAAGAGGAGAAAACAATTGAAATGAGTGACAGGATTATAACGGAGAATGTAGAGGTAGAATGGGAGCTTGATAATAATCCGGCTTCCGGAAAGGGAACGCAAATCCGGCTTCATATAACAAATAACGATGAGCCGATTCATGATTTTGAAGTGAATCATGAAAAATTACTTCATTTAATTATTGTGAGCAAAGACTTGTCTTATTTTAACCATGTCCATCCTGAATATAAAGGAAACGGTGTATTTGAAATCGAGAATGAATTCCCGGCTGGCGGAGCGTATCGAATGGTGGCCGACTTTAAACCGTCCGATGGCAGCTCGATGAGTAAGATGGAGTGGATACATGTGGAAAGGAAGAATAGTCAGCCAGCAGCTGTTGCTGTAGATAATCATCTGGAAAAGTCCGTTGATGGTAAAAAGGTAGTGTTATCTGTAGATCCTCAACTGGAAGCGGGAAAAGAACTGACTCTAAAGTTTACCTTAACGGATGAAAACACAAATCAACCGATATCCGACCTAGAACCTTATTTAGGCTCCATTGGGCATGTAGTCGTTTTTTCTAAAGACGGAGAGCGCTACTTACATGTTCACGCAGTGGAGGACCAGGGGAGCGGACCCGAAGCGGTATTCGAAACTACCTTTCCAGAAAGCGGAGTCTATAAAATATGGGGCCAATTCCAAAAGGACGGTGAAGTGTTTACCGTACCGTTTGTGATACAGGTTCCTTGAGTGAGGGGATGGTTTTCTGCTCCTGCAACGATGATTACCTACAGTTAGAAACATTGATTGTTGTCCCAGAAAATAATAAAGTTGGAGTTACTGACGGGGTGAATAATTTAGCAAGTTTTAAGCTTGAAATCTTGTTCTTTTTAGGGTTGGCTTGATCCTGACCACCGGTATCTTTAGGTAAAAGCGAGTTATCTATAAAATAGCATAAGAATTGTGTGAGTGTCATCTTGAAAACAAACTATCGTATAAATTGAAAGTAAAACGACCGTGAAGGAAGAAAATAGTGAAAAACAGGTAACCCATTGAGTAAGTATCTAATTTGAGATGGCTATTTGGTGGGTTAAATTATAGCGTTAAGCCTATCACTTTAGTAATAATAGTCATTGGATATGCTAAGAGGATATCATGACTGATTTTGTCGAATATATGGGGGAATATTCAAGTATAATAGAAGTAAATTATACTTGAGAGGCGGTTTGAAAAATGAGTTACTTTCTAGGTTCACCAGCTAACATAGTAGGCAATAGTTTCTTAAGGGAACCTCAAGACTGCCACGTTCGTAAAAAAAGCGTCTCCACTTATTGTAGAAACGCACCCATTAATTCAATAATTTTCAAGTTCAGTTTCTAAATCTTTTAGGATAACACCTATATTAACCACTGCTGTATCATCAGTTGGAAAAATAGATGGTTTTATGCCATCGTTTTTCATTCCAGTAAGCCATTTATTAATAAAATCATCCAAGTCAATCGGTTTAGCTTCGCATTCTGACCATTCATTTTTAGCACAGATTTCTGCAAACTCCTTTTTCGGGAAAAACGGAATGACTGTATTACCTTCCTCATCCTGTCCTGTCACCCAACCATCATTGTACAAACTCCAAACCTCTTCAAAATCTACAACCTTTTTTATGAAATACTCATATCTAATATTTGGTGGTTGTTTCATTACTGCTTCCAATTCTTTTTTATTCATTAGCATTATTCCTTTTCCAATTAATAAAGTATCTTTTCTGTTATTTTATCACTTACTTCTTGTTCCACTAAAATCCGTAGTTTAAGTACATTCTTTCACGAACTTGTATATGGACATAAGGTACTTTACAAAATTGTATTTTTGTTAATCTCACTAAAAAAGGACCGTCTTTTATACAGTTGAGAGCCTTTTTTATAAAAGCTCTATTGTTCGATTGTGCTTTTATACTATTATATAAATATTGGCGAATAATTATGGTTTTGAATCAATGAAAATAAGACAAAAATTAGAAATTCTCACTAAACAAAAATGATATATCCACAAGAAGGTTGTGATTCGTTTGAACACACATGTTAAAAAAAAGTATACTTTGATAATACTATTAGTTGTAGTGATAACCATTGCCGTAACCATCTCAGCTTTCTCACTTTATGGCTACATTAAAGATGTAGTTATCAATGAAATTGGAAAAAATGCGGCTAATACCTCGATGACGATTGCAGAATTTATTGAACAGGATTTAGATTCATACAAAAAATTATATGATACTAAGGAATACAAAGAAGGGACCTATAATAAGGTTTACTATGATAAAATGCAAAAGCTTTTTAATAAGTTAATTAAACAAACAGGCGCTAAGTATATTTATACAGAAAAACGAGTATCTGATGATGAAATTGTTTATATTTTAGACGGAAAAGGTCAGGTATTAGGTGTAAAAGAAAAAATGTCCAAGTTAAAAATAAAAACATACAATAATGAAGCTCCTATGTACAGTGAAATTATCTCTGATGAAATATGGGGTCCCATTATTTCTGGTTTCACCCCAATAAAAGATAACAAAACAGGTGAAGTCTATGGATTTATAGGGGTTGATTTTTCCTTACAATATATACAAAATATCCTCTTCAAAGTAAAACAAGTGATCACATTGGTCAGCTTACTAGTTATTTTCCTTTCTTCTATCATAGCTTACATCATTTTTCAAAGAGTAATTGATAGAGAGTATGTGGAAAGCCAGCAGAAATACAAATCTCTAGCTGAAAATACTCCTGACTATTTATATATTTTAGATGAGAAAGGTCATTTTATTGAATCAAATCCCCAATTTGAGACCATTACTGGGTATAGTAAATCTGATTTAATCAATAAAGAACCTTCTAATCTAATACTAGAGGAATATCATAGAATAATTGATAACGGAATTGAACAAACTCGTAAAGGTTTAACGACTAGGAATGATATTCAGATAAAAAAGAAGGATGGAACCATCCTTGATGTTCATACAACATTATTTCCTATGAACATCAATGGAAAGGTTATGGGCACTTTTATATATGGTCGAGATGTTACTAAAATAAAAGAAACGGAAAAAATGTTACTCAAGGCAGAAAAACTATCGGTTATAGGCGAGTTGGCCGCTGGTATTGCACATGAAATTCGAAATCCATTAACGTCTATACGAGGATTTATCCAATTATTACATTCCGACGACCAGATCCATTCCACTTATTATCAAGTGATGTTAGAGGAAATTGATCGAATCAATCAAATTGTTGGCGAACTTCTAGTACTGGCTAAACCAAAAAAATCACAGTTAGTCAAAGGGAATATTGAAGAAGTCATGCAATCCGTTATCACTTTATTAACACCTCAATCCAACCTGAATGGTATAGATATGTTCATCAAAGCGTTGGACCCTATTCCAGAAATAGATTGTGAGCCCAACAGTTTAAAACAGGTATTCATTAATATGATTAAAAATTCTATTGAAGCTGAAGCTAAAAAGATCGAAATTAAACTAAGTAAAACCAAAGATGATTTCGTAAAAATTATGATAAAAGATGACGGATGTGGAATCGATGAAGAAAGAATCAAACATCTTGGAGAACCTTTTTATTCGATGAAAGAAAAAGGAACAGGACTGGGATTAACGGTCAGTTATAAAATTTTGGCGGACCACCACGCAACGATTCGCTATTCCAGTCAGTTAGGTCAGGGAACAGAGGTAGAAATTTGTTTGCCAATTCATGCGGACCTTAAAAAACATTCATAAAGTAACTTAAGAGATTATTCATTCATCTACAGAAAATAGAGCGTCATTGCCCCTTTTCCTGTAAGTGTTATTCTCTTCTAAACTTTAACCTAGATACCTAAGTGTTGTTAAACAATATGTCCCTATAGCTAAAGAAGGCGCAATTCATTCCAAGAATTGCGCCCTTTTGTTGAAGAATAAGAGCCTTGTTCCAGTAAAGATTTTTTCCTTAGAACTGTTATCTCTATTGCTACGATATAGTTCTATTAAATATAATCACTGGTTTGTGCGTGTATCATATGAGTGTACCCAACTGAAATATGTTCTTGACCAAGTAATTATACTCTCTCGTAATGTATCGTATACATTTTTTCAGTGGATATTTTCTAATAGAGGCCCTATAATCATTCTTGTATTTTTAAATATTAAGGAGGATTATTAAAAAATGACACATTTTATGAGACTACGATTCCCAACTTTGAACAAGTAATTGAATATGTTCAAAGGCTCTGTTTATGTATGCAGAGTAAACGGGATTAGTCTGTCCTTTTTTAATAATCTTCATTTCATATATCATTCACTTATATAAGCGATTTGTTGCCCATTTGACTAACTTTCCTAGTGGGTTCTCATTGCCTGGTTGTTTGTGGGGAAATATGTAATGTAAAGAAAGGTGGCTTGTTCTGCCTTTCTTTATTTTTGTCTAATTTACCTTTCTTTGCTATGCCAAAGGTGGGTTTATTTGCTGACGGCTTCAAAAAGCCACTAATAAAATAAGGATGGGTCTCTTTCCCTTTACTCTAAAATCACAGACAGATGCTGTGATTTTTTTATTTGAAAGGAAGAAGAAACCATGACTAATAAAGAAAAAAGTGCTGAATTAGTTAGTAAATATGTTCATGTATTTAATTGCCCGCTATGTAATAGTCCAATGGAGGTTGTTGATTTAAGAAGCCTCATTTGTTTAAACAACCATACGTTTGATTTTGCGAAACAAGGCTATGTAAACTTGATGACTCGTTCTACAAATAGTCATTACGACAAAAAATTATTTGAAGCAAGACATAAAATCATTACGGAAAGCGATTTATACGGCCTGCTGCATCAGAGGATTTCAGAAGTTATCAATGAAAATATAGAGACTTCAAATAATGAAATCATGATTTTTGATGCTGGATGTGGAGAAGGTTCACATTTAAACATGATCTTAGACAAATGTAAGAATGAAGCGATGATAGGGCTTGGCTTGGATATTTCAAAAGAAGGCATCCTGATGGCTGCGAAAAATTATAGGAAATTAATATGGTTTGTTGGGGATTTAGCTAAATCACCATTAGTGGATTAATCGTGCCAAGTTATTTTAAATATCCTTTCTCCTGCGAATTATAAAGGTTTTAAAAGTATTTTAGCTCCAGATGGTCTCATTGTTAAGGTAGTTCCTCGTCCGAATTATCTAAAAGAAGTAAGAGAAACATTTTACGGAGATACAAATAAGAAGACTTATAAAAATGATAAAACAGTAAACCTTTTTAAAAAACATTTCTATTTAAAAGAGGTTATTAACGTATGTTATGAAAGAAATTTAGATCAAGAAGAGCTGATAAATTTAGTGCAAATGACTCCACTTTCTTGGAAATCGAAAAAAACAGATGTTGAGTCATTTATGAATTGTGGTTCTTCTAAGATTACGATTGATTTAGATATATTAATTGGATTGAATAAATTTTAAAAAATGATATATTTCTTTAATCTTTACCAACGGAGAAGTATGTTTATTTTATCCGTTATAAGGCGTGCTCTGTAAATTAAATACTCATCTCTCTACATACGCCCTTCATTCTAGGAGGATAATAATGAGACATCTAAACGGAGAAAATAGGAGGTATGAGGGGGAACATATCAGGTCTAAGTTCTATCATTGGATCTCCCTCCTGAACAAACCTAAAATATGGGATGCATTCAGCTAAAGGATGAAAACACAGGAGGTTAGCGAAATAGATTCGATTTTTCAATCGAGAAAAACAACTCGGAAATATAAGAATAAGCCCATAAGCAAAGAGACGCTTGTGAAAGTCTTTGACGATGCGACTCGGGCACCGTCGTGGGCGAATTCACAGCCTTGGGAGATTTATGTAGCTGCAGGAGAAACGCTAGAAGAGTTAAGGTCAGCTTATCTTCAATCTTATGAAAATGGAGAACCGGGCCAGCAGGAGATGCCAGTTCCGAAAGAGTGGCCGGACTATATACAAGAACGCATGAATCAAGCATACGCAGCATCGTTTAAGGCAATGGGTATTGAACGAGATAATCAAGAAGCACGCGAAGCCAATTGGAAGAATAATTTTGCCTTCTTCAACGCGCCTGTTGCGGTCTTTTTATGCTTAGATGCTTCTTTAACGGATTGGTCCATTCTTGACTTAGGGCATTTAGGGCAAAGTTTGATGCTGGCAGCGAAAGCGCATGAACTGGATTCAACGCCGGCTGCAAGCTCCGTGAGCAATCCTGCTCATCTTAGACGAATTCTAGATATACCGGAAAGCCAGAAAATCGTCGTCGGCATCATGCTGGGGTATGCAGATGAAGACCATCCGTATAACCAGACAAGGTCTACCCGTGTCCCGTTAGAAGAGGTCATACATTTTAGAGGCATATAAAAATGTGAGAGAAAGGAAAGAGCTATCGTTGGGATAGTTCTCACGTTGTTAAAAAAGAAGTGAAATAAATTTGTACTAATCTTTATTTTCAGTAAATTCAGTATTGACAACTTGAGTTTATCGATATATTATCGTATTTAATTACATAATAATAAGCAAGGATTGGAAATAGTAAAAGGATTTATAAACTTTTCAGAGAGCTGATGGTTGGTGAGAATCAGTAGTTATAACCTTTGAACTCGTCCAAGAGCTACTCCCTGAACATAATCAGTAGGGGATGTCGGTTTTCTACCGTTATGAAGATAGGTGGTGATTGCCACCGAAAATGAGTGGATTAATATAATTATGATTAATCAATTAGAGTGGTACCGCGAGCAATGCCTCGTCTCTATATTTTTTTAGAGACGGGGCTTTTTTTATTTTTATAAATAAACGAACAATTAATACGAAAAGGTGGGAGTCAGGATGAAAAATATCAATAAATATTCTAGAGGTTACTTTATGCCTCCAGTTCAAAGCTTGAAATGGACAGAAAAGGAGTATATTACAGAAGCTCCTACTTGGTGTAGTGTGGATCTTCGCGATGGAAATCAGGCTTTGGTCGTCCCAATGAGTCTAGAGGAAAAGTTAGAATATTTTCAGTTGCTTTTACAAGTAGGTTTCAAGGAAATCGAAGTAGGTTTTCCAGCTGCTTCGGAAACCGAATTTACATTTTTACGTACATTAATTGAAGAAAATTTGATTCCGGATGATGTGACAATTCAAGTTTTAACACAGTCCAGAGAACATATTATCAAAAAAACATTTGAAGCGTTACAGGGTGCGAATAAAGCAGTGGTGCACTTGTACAATTCCACATCGGTGGCACAACGTGAGCAAGTATTTAGAAAACCTAAGGAAGAAATTATCGATATTGCTGTAACTGGAGCAAAAATGCTTAAGAAATATGCTGCTGAAACCGATGGGAATTTCCAATTTCAGTATTCTCCTGAAAGCTTCACAGGTACAGAAGTAGAATTTGCACTTGAGATTTGCAATAAGGTACTTGATATTTGGCAGCCGACAGTTGATAACAAGGTAATTATTAACCTGCCAGCTACTGTATCCATGTCCATGCCTCACGTTTACGCAAGTCAAATTGAGTATATGAGTGACAATCTAAACTACCGGGATAATGTAATCCTATCACTTCATCCACACAATGACAGAGGAACTGGGGTAGCAGATGCTGAGCTAGGAATGCTTGCCGGAGCGCAAAGAGTCGAAGGAACATTGTTTGGAAACGGGGAAAGAACAGGAAATGTGGACATCGTAACACTTGCATTAAATATGTTTTCACACGGGGTCGATCCAAAGCTGAATTTTGAAAATATCCCTACGATTATATCTAAATATGAAAAATTAACAAGAATGAAGGTTCACGAAAGACATCCATATGGCGGTGAGCTTGTCTTTACTGCATTTTCAGGTTCCCATCAAGATGCCATTGCCAAAGGTATGAAATGGCGCGAGGAAGAAGAACGTCAGTATTGGACTGTACCTTATCTATTAATTGATCCGATGGATATTGGAAGAGAATATGAGGGAGATATCATCCGAATTAACAGTCAATCCGGTAAGGGAGGAATCGGTTATATCCTTCAGCAAACGTATGGGATTGATATACCTGCCGAAATGCGTGAGAGCTTCGGATATAGTGTGAAAAATGTCTCAGATCATATGCACAAGGAACTTATGCCGAACGAAATCTATGACATTTTCATGAATGAATATGTGAATATTAACACTCCTGTCGAATTTATCCGTTATAAGCACACTGAAAATGGTCATTACGAAACGATTGTATCAATCCGGATGAATAACGAAGAACATGAATTTTCGGGTGTGGGAAATGGAAGATTGGATGCTATCAGCAATGCTCTTCAAACCAAACTGGATATCGACTATACCAATTTGGTCTATAAGCAGCATGCGTTAGAAATAGGCTCAGGATCAAACGCTGTATCTTATGTAGGAATCACAGCTAAGAATGATACGGTATATTGGGGATGTGGAATTGACACTGATATTATGACTTCTTCAGTAAAAGCTCTATTTAGTGCCATTAACAACATGGTATCCAGCTTACAACTTCCTGTTGGAAAAGAATTTACCCATTCAAAAAAATAAATGAGAAGATAGTATTATCTTTTATGACAACAATATGTTCTTATGCTTGCTCTTCATTTTAAACGCAATTTTGGATGATAAAGCTGATAAAAAACTACGATATAATTAGTTGAACTGCACCCCGATTGTTAGACACTGACAATTGGGGTGTAGTTTTTTATTCTAGATTCTTATCTAACAAAGCCCCCGGTTGTTCTGCCATGACACGAGCTGGCAAAGTCATTTCATTCTTGAACCACCATTCCACTGCTCCAACGACCAATGAAATAAATAAGTAGACCAAATTTTTGAGAAGCCTTTTTTCATTTCTTGCGTTATGTAGATATAAATATTTTTCATAATTTTAAAATAGATAACGGCATTATTAAAATAACGTTATGGAATTTAGCTGACTTTGGTGATTGTATGTAACAAGAGATTAAATGATTAAATATTTACTAAGAATCGATTGTTTATTTAGAAAAAGTAAAGATGCTATAAAGATAATAGTTGGGGAGTATCAAGGAATTAAAAAGTTTTTTACTAGTAGTTTTCTCTCTAGAAGAGACGTCAAATAGAGGAAAGACAGTCACAGCAGAATTGAAATACTAATAAAGCATATTTGGAACAAATTATATACTATTAACTTCCTAACTGGAGGAAAGAAGATTGAATCATTTAAAGTCCGTTTTCCTCAATTTCCCGTTTTGCACGTATAAATGCAATAAAATGATATAGCTCTTCAGAAGTGATGATTTTTTTGTCTATTGCTAGTTTAATATTAATTAATTGTTTATTATCTGTTAAATCAACAGGATAATTGACTTCAACTGGTTCTTCTTTCGCATTGAAGTATGAATCATCTGTTCGTTCTAATAAATAGTCAACGGATGTTTTAAATAGTTCAGCGATATTTTTTATTGTTTCCAGCGAAGGTTCTCGATAACCAGATTCATATCCTGCATAAGTACTTTTGGCAATTCCAAGTTGATCGGCTATATATTGCATTGACCACTTTCTACTTTTTCTTAGTTCAGTTAATCGCTTTAACATTTTCATAACCTCCTAGAACTTATACTTTATTATAACATTGGTTATTGATGGTTGCAGGTGCAGGAAATTAATTTGTTCGCGTTATGAATTAATCATCTTGCTATTTTACTGATTATTCCCTATAATGTGAATAGAAGTTCTCAAAATGCGTATTTTTAGAGTTTCTAAATGAAAGCGAATTCAGTTAATCTCAAATTTACATTTCATTTGTCCTAAACTTAATGAGTATTTTTATATGTTTCGTTACTAAGTAGGCACTTTTTTGAGAAAACGAGTATAAGACTATAGGAAAACAAGCGATATGGAAATTCTATTATGAAAAAACTAAACAGTCCATAGTAAAGTAGGGGGCTTAATGTTCTAGTTACATATGCAAAAAATAATGGACTTAATGTCTAGCTCTTTTTAAAAAAGGTGAGTTTATAAAAAAAGAGTAATGAAATGTAGTGAGGAGAGTCCCTATGAAAAAAATACTTATGCTAACTACTGGAGGTACTATTGCAGCTGTGCCAGGGAAAGAAGGGCTATACCCAGAAATTTCCGCTGAGCAAATAGCTAATTATTTGCCTGAACAAAATGATCGATATAAGGTTGAAAGTAAAACTTTAATGAATATTGACAGTGCGAATATGCAACCGGAATCCTGGGTGAAAATAGCAGAAACTATTTATGAGCATTATGATATGTATGATGGATTTGTTATAACTCACGGGACAGATACAATGGCTTATACGTCCGCCGCCCTTTCGTATATGCTACAGAATCTTGTCAAACCTGTTGTGATAACAGGATCTCAAATTCCGATTAATTACAAGAGAACTGATGCTAAGAAAAATATTAGTGATGCCATTCGGTTTGCGTGTGAAGATATAGGCGGTGTCTTTACTGTTTTTGGTGGGGTGGCAATAATCGGAACAAGAGTGGTTAAATTAAGGACGATAAGCTATGATGCCTTTGAAAGCATTAATTTTCCATATATAGCTCGTGTCAATAATTCGGAAGTGTTATATCAGAGGCCGATTTCCTTACCAAAACATAAAAAAATTAAATTTAATGCATCGGTTTGTCCGGATGTCTTTTTATTAAAGCTTCACCCTGGGACTAAACCTGAACTATTTGATTATATAAAAAAACTATATAAAGGAGTCGTTATTGAGAGCTTTGGAACAGGTGGAATCCCCTGTCAAGAAAGAAGCTTAGTTCAAAAAGTACATGAACTTATCGAATCAGGGATAACGGTAGTCTTTACAACGCAAGTACTTGAAGAAGGTGAAGACCTGGGCTTGTACGAAGTTGGTAGGAAAGTGTCAGAGAATATGATTGTTCGTACAAGGGATATGAATACAGAAGCAATTATTCCGAAACTAATGTGGGCTTTAGGTCAGTCAAATGATTCCGAAAAGGTGAAGAAGATTATGACGACACCTATCGCCTATGACATGAAACTGCCGAAATCTGATGAAAAATAGAGGGCAGTGAAACTATTTTTCTAGCTCTAAATGACAAGAGGAATCTTTCCTCTTGGTTTATAAAGTGTATTTTTCTATTTTTAAAAAGGTTGAAAATTCATTATATTTTTTTAAAAGTAGTTAATAAATGGGTAATTATGCATGTGTGTTCGCGAAACGAGAACTAATAAACTAATTTTTAATAGAAAAGTACGCGCTGAATTCAGAAATGAGAAACATCCATTATAGTTTCGCAGATTAGAAAGCAAAGAAATTACTTACGAAAAGATTAGGAAGGAAGTAATTATGAAAAGAATACTTTTACTAACAACAGGCGGTACTATTGCTTCAGTTCAAGGGGAAGATGGACTTACCCCTGGAATTACAGATAAAGACCTGGTCGGTTATTTGCCTGAATATAAGGAAGAATTATTGCTTCATAGTGTTATTTTAATGAATATTGATAGTACAAATATGCAACCGGAATACTGGGTGGAAATTGCTCAAACTATCTATAACAAGTATAACGAGTATGATGGTTTTGTTATCACCCACGGCACGGATACTTTAGGGTATACTTCAGCGGCACTTTCCTATATGCTCCAAGATCTAGCAAAGCCGGTTATCGTAACAGGATCTATGGTTCCTATTAGTTTTGAAGAAACTGATGCGAAGAAGAATATGATGGATGCTATTAGGTTTGCTTGTGAGAAGGTTTGCGGGGTTTATGTTGTTTTTGATGGAAAGGTGATTAGTGGAACTAGAGTCGTTAAAGTAAGATCAAAGAGTTACAATGCCTTTATGAGTATTAATTCTCCCTACATCGCTCATATAGAGGGATCGGAAGTTTACTACTTAGAAAATATCCCAGCAAATGAAAGCAATGTAGTCAAACTGGATACTTCTATGTGCAGTAATGTGTTTGTTTTAAAGCTTTTTCCAGGGATTACACCAGAGGTTTTTGATTATATCAAACAGTCTTATCGAGGTGTTGTAATAGAAAGTTACGGAAATGGTGGTATTCCATTTGAAAAGAGAAATCTACTTCAAAAGATCCATGAACTAATAGAAGCTGGGATTGCAGTTGTGATTACCACTCAATGTCTTGAGGAGGGAACTGATTTACAACGATATGAAGTAGGAAGAAAGCTGTCTAAAAAACTTATTATTTCCTCAGGGAATATGAACACAGAAGCGATTGTCACGAAACTGATGTGGGTATTAGGCAAAACAAATGACTTGGATCAAGTGAAAAAAAGGATGGAGACACCTATAGCTAATGATCTGCAAATTCAGGAAAACAATAGCTTAGTTTTATAAATGGTAAAAATAGAAAGTAAATGAAAGCGAAATACTAATATGTTTTTAGGTAAAAGCGGATAGAATCTTCATTTATATAAAAGTGAATAAATACCATAAATGGGTAAAAAATAAAAATGCAGAATGAAAGTGAGAGGACTTGATGAAAAACATAGAGGTTAATGATCGAACATACCGTATTGAGCGTGATTTTCTTGGTGAAAGGGAAGTTCCGAAAAATGTATATTACGGAATTCAAACGCTGCGGGCAGTGGAAAATTTCCCTATTACAGGATACAGGATCCATGAAGAAATGATTAGAGCTCTAGCTATGATCAAAAAAGCAGCCGCATTAGCCAATATGGATGTAAAACGTTTATATGAAGGAATCGGTACAGTTATCATTCAAGCCTCAGATGAAATATTGGAAGGGAAGTGGCACGAGTATTTTATTGTTGATCCAATTCAGGGTGGCGCTGGTACATCTATGAACATGAATACAAATGAAGTTATTGCAAATCGTGCTCTTGAACTACTTGGTTATCAAAAAGGAGAATATCAACGTTTAAGTCCAAACACTCATGTAAATATGTCACAATCTACAAATGATGTGTTTCCTACAGCTATTCATATTTCAACTCTTAATTTACTAAGGAAGCTCCTTGATACGATGAATGACATGGTGCATGTTTTCAAAAGTAAAGCCAAGCAATTTGATCATGTTATAAAAATGGGACGCACTCACCTCCAAGATGCTGTACCAATTCGTCTTGGCCAAGAATTTGAAGCGTATAGCCGTGTATTGGAACGTGATATTAAGCGTATTGAACAAACATGTCAGCATTTATACGAGGTCAACATGGGAGCAACAGCTGTAGGAACAGGATTAAATGCAGAACCTCGATATATTAAACATGTTGTAGAATACTTAGCAGATATTAGTGGACTTCCTATTGTTGGTGCAGAGCATCTTGTTGATGCAACCCAAAACACGGATGCCTATACAGAGGTGTCTGCTGCATTGAAGGTCTGTATGATTAATATGTCCAAAATTGCAAACGATCTTCGGTTAATGGCATCCGGGCCAAGGGCGGGATTGGGAGAAATTCATTTACCGGCGCGTCAGCCTGGTTCCTCCATTATGCCAGGAAAGGTCAATCCAGTCATGGGAGAGCTTATTAATCAAATTGCTTTTCAGGTAATAGGAAATGATCATACGATTTGCCTGGCATCTGAAGCTGGACAGCTAGAATTAAATGTAATGGAACCTGTGCTTGTTTTTAACTTACTACAATCCATTAGTATTATGAATAACGGTTTCAGAAGCTTTACAGATTATTGTTTAAAGGGTATCGAGGCAAATGAAGATAGAATGAGGAGATATGTGGAAGAGAGTGTAGGAATTATTACAGCCGTCAACCCTCATTTAGGATATGAAGTAGTCTCGCGAATAGCAAGAGAGGCCATTTTAAAAGGTAAATCTGTAAGAGAGCTTTGTCTTCAGTATGATGTACTGACAGAGGAGGAACTTGATTTGATTTTGAATCCTTACGAAATGACTAATCCAGGAATTGCAGGGGACTCTCTTTTTGATCGGAAGTAACACTAGTATTTCTACTAATCTAGTATATTCATAGTTAATAGATAACGAGAAAAAATCTTTTGATTAAAATATTGTAAAATCATTTTATTATTAGAGGAATACGGGTGAGGGATATACGATTACCATCTATTTTAGAAATCATTTGTACATTAGGATTGTTTTTAGTAATTGTTTTCTCGTTTACTGCATTTTTTGATTTACCAATCCAGTTGGCGCTTTTTATTTCGTGGTTTATTGTAATTTTACTTGGATTGAGATTAGGATTTCGCTATGAAGAATTACAGAAAGCCATTACAACAGGCATTTCAAATGGGCTTGAGGCAATATTGATACTTATTGCAGTTGGTGCATTGGGACCTGGATTGCAGGGGGAGTAGTGCCAACGCTTATTTATTACGGATTGGAATTTATTCATCCAAGTATTTTCTTATTAGCTACATTAGTTATCTGCTCAATCACATCTTTGGCGACAGGTATATCATGGGGAACGGTCGGAACCGCTGGAATCGCTATGATGGCAATTGGAGAAGGACTAGATATGCCTCTTCCCCTTGTAGCGGGTGCCGTTCTTTCTGGAGCATACTTTGGAGATAAACTCTCTCCGCTTTCTGATAGTACTGTACTTGCAGCATCCCTTTCAAAAGTAGAAGTTATTGCACACGTGCGTGCTATGTTATACTTAGACATTCCTGCCTACCTTATTACTGCAATTCTTTTTACTGGCGCAGGATTTATATATGGCGGGGAAGGTACTGATTTAGAAAAAGTAGAGTTTCTGAAGTCAGCACTACTTAATACATTTAATATTCACATTTGGATGTTGGTTCCTGCTATATTTGTTATTGTCATGCTTGCTATGAAAAAACCTTCTGTTCCTACAATTGCTTCAGGAGCTCTGCTTGGAGCTATCTGGGCAGCAGTGTTCCAGGGTATGAATGTTACCGATGCTGTAGGTACTGCCTACAGCGGTTTCTCCATTAATACTGGTATTGAATTTATGGATAACCTTCTTAATCGTGGTGGAATGGAAGGAATGCTTGGATCGGTCGCTGTAATTATATTTGGATTAGGATTTGGTGGTCTGTTGGAACATTTAGGAGTAATCAAAGTGATTGTTTCCAAGTTTCAGGCTTACTTAACATCAGCTGGAAATGTAACCCTATCCACTTTAATTGTAGCATTCTTTGCTAATGTTTTTGGCTGTGCTATGTATGTTTCATTAATTTTAACTCCTAAGATTATGGGAGAAAGCTATGACAGATTAAATATTGATCGAAGAGTATTAGCACGAAACTCTGAAGTCGGGGGGACATTAACCTCTGGTATGATCCCGTGGTCTGACAATGGGATTTTCATGGCGGGGATTCTAGGCATTTCCACCTTTTCTTATACTCCATTTATGTGGTTAAGCTTTGTTTCTATTATTCTTGCGGTAATTTATGGTTATACAGGAAAATTCATTTGGTACGTCCAACAGGAAAAGAATGAAGAACAGTTGCAACAAACAGCTAATTAAAATTTGGGGCATTTTTTGAGAAAAATAAGGTGGGGTTTAATAAAAAGAAAAAAGACAATATTAATTAGCAAGTAGGTACGATTTATTGGTAAGCTAGTTAGTAAAGGAGTCAATGAAGGAGTTCGTTTAGAAATGAAGACATTACAAAAAGTACAAACTATTGTTCGTTATCAAAACCATGATAAAGTATTTTATGGGATTGTTGAGGATGACGAAATTATACAATTGTCTAGTGGTTTTACTGAAATTGTAAACAATCAACTGAAATATGATGATGTAAGAGTTAAATATAGTGATGTAAAGATTTTGGAGCCAGTGACCCCTTCGAAAATCATTAATTTTGGCTGGACATATGCTGGACATGCAGAAGAGACTGGAGGAGAGGCTAATCGCAATGAGCCATTCCTGTTTTTAAAACCAACGTCTTCTTTGATTCCAGATCAGAGTGAAATTATTCTTCCATCAAGTGAATTAACCAACCAGGTAGAAATGGAGGGGGAAGTAGCACTTGTTATTGGTAAACGGGGTAAAAATATAAAAGAAGCAGAGGCATTGGATTATGTTTTTGGTTGTACAATCTTTAATGATGTAACCGCAAGAGACCTTACTCAAACCGATCCACAGTTTACGCGAGGTAAAGGTTTTGATACTTTTGGTCCGTTGGGGCCGTGTATTGTCACAGGAATAGATCCAACTAATTTAGGAATTGTTACAACTTTAAATGGAAAAGTTGTACAAGAGGGGAATACTAATCAGATATCATTTTCCTTGCCTTTCCTTATCAGCTGGATTTCACAAGTTATGACACTTGAGCCAGGTGATGTCATTGCTACTGGCTCACCTTCAGGGAGTTGTCCTATGAAATCGGGAGATACAGTAGTAGTTGAAGTGGAGCATATTGGTAAACTGTGCAACCATGTAAAGTAGATATTATATAGAAGGCTATTTTAGGTACTAAGTCACCCTTAAATGTGCTCAACTGTAGAACCTTAAGATGTTAAATTGACTAATTTTAAAGCAATAAAAAACATAAAATTATAATTTTATCATTAGACTAACCAAGGCGATGCTTGAAGAAGTATCGCCTGAATATTTCCTGTATAGATCCTGTATAGATCCTGTATAGATCCTGTATAGATCCTGTCTGATACTGTAATCTTTGAATTTGTTGGTAGTTTAGCGTTTTTTGTTTTTTTAATCTGCCTATTATTTCTGCTGTAGATTGCCGGAATATGAAGAAATAGCTCGATATAATCGCTTAATCGTTTCGATGTGTAATGCTTCATGGTAAAAGCTGAATAAAAATGCCTCACCAACTGTGTAAAATGTAATGCCTCCTCGATTTGTAAATGGAGTTGGCAGTTTTTCATGCAAACGTCCTGGAATAAAATTTTTGATTCTCGTTTTTTGCTCCGTCAAGACCTCTGCAAGCTCGGCAAATGATGGAGGCGTTACTTCCCATTCTGTCGGTTTCGTTCCAGCACTAAAAAGCAGCTCGTAATTTTTCGGAATGTTCATCTCTTCATTTGAAATTCCAAAGACGATTTTTTCCTGTACGAATGCAATGTGTCCAAAGTTCCAACGAATATTGTTGTTAAAACCTTTTGGAATGGTATCGGAAATTTCTTCCGGAATGTTTTTCATTGTTTGCTCAGTTATTCTACGCACGGTTTCCATATGACGAATAATGGTTTGTTCCAAGAAAAAGCCCTCCTTTTTTAATCATCTCTATATAGGCAATTCGCCGTCTTTACGTCTTTTTCCTACTATTAGGAATATTTTTATGTTCTATTCGTTAAGGATTCAATCGTATGGAACCTGCTGCTTAACTAGGTAAATGTGCTTCTTAATTGACTAAGGTAGAACCTAAGGCTTATATTAAATGAGCGTAATGAAATCATTCATATTCTTAGGAGTTCTTACCATCCGAATAATAAGAATTAAGATTTTTTAACCCGCTTAAGTGAATATGCAAATTTCAGTAGGATTAAAATGTATACTATATACAAAAAATGTTACTACTTATCATTGTTAATTAGATAGGCTATCCTAATTCTTGAAAAGCAATTTAATTTCAAGGAGGAATAAAGGTTTACTATCGTTAAACAAAAAGCCTATAGGCCAACTTGATAGATCAAAAATTATTCTTATAATTGTAAAGGACGTGATTGCATGCCCGCATTAAATGGGAAAACTGCTCTAATTACTGGGGCTGGTAGAGGAATCGGAAAAGCAACTGCATTGGCATTAGCAAAAGAAGGTGTGAATCTTGGCTTGATTGGTTTAAATATGACTAATCTTGAAGAGCTATCAAGTGAATTACAACAATTTGATATAAAAGTGTCAGCAGCATCTGCGGATGTATCGGATCTTGAAGCCGTTAATCATGCTGTTGCTCATATCAAATCAGAACTTGGAGACATTGATATCTTAGTTAACAATGCAGGGATAGCTAAGTTTGGAGGCTTTCTTGAGTTGACCCCAGAAGAATGGGAAAGAATCATTCGAGTAAACTTAATGGGAGTATACAATGTTACAAGGGCTGTTTTACCTGATATGATTGAAAGAAAATCAGGTGATATCGTGAATATCTCTTCGACGGCTGGACAAAAAGGAGCACCTGTTACGAGTGCTTACAGCGCTTCTAAATTTGGCGTTTTAGGTTTAACTGAGTCCCTTATGTTAGAGGTAAGAAAACATAATATCCGTGTTACTGCTTTAACACCAAGTACAGTTGCAACTGATTTAGCCTATGAAGCTAACCTTATTTCTGGGAACGCCGAAAATGTCATGAAACCAGAAGACTTAGCTGAACTTCTTGTAGCTGGATTAAAACTAAATCCAAGAGTTGTTGTAAAAACTGCGGGATTATGGACAAATAATCCTTAAATTAGCTTATTAAGCTACAGAGGGCAATCGGACGTTCATCATAAAATACATTTCTCGCATCTCCTGCTTTAATGCAGCATGGGGATGATAGTTGATTCAAAAGCGAGGCAAACAAAAAATAGTCCCGAAAACACAATTGTTATCGTGTATCCGGGGCTATTTGACGTTTACTTGTGAAATATTTAATAGATGGAACAATCGCAATAGAGACTACTAGAACGCGGAACAATTGAAAGGCTGTAACAATAGTACTGTCAGCATGAACTGACGCAGAAATAATTCCCATTTGATCGAGGCCACCAGGCACGATACTTAAAAAGCTCGTTTTAAAGTCGAGCGGATAAAATTGCATTACTAATAGAGCGAGGCCGAACGCACTTGCGATATATAGAAACGACGAAACGAACGCATAGAAAATCAGCTTTTTCGATAGGTGAAGACTCTCTTTTTTCATAAGCAATCCGATATAAATCCCCAGCACAATTTGTGCAACATGGAGTGCGCTTACCGGAATTTCCGGAATTTCGATAGTTGCAAGTTGTAAGCCCATAAATAAAAATACCGGACCAAGCATATAGCCGGTAGGGATTTTGATTTTCATGGCGATAAAGCCAGCAATGTAACTTAAAGCAAAAAACAATAAAAACGGCAACGTGTAATGCACGTCTGAAACAGATGGGCTCGAGCTGCTGCTACTACCTACAACGAGCATTGGTACAAAGCCGACAATGCAGAGTACACGGAGCACTTGATAAAACGTAATCATCGTAATATGTTTACTACCTTGTTCTTCAGCATAAGCAACAATTTGTGTCATACCGCCAGGCACACAGCTAGTAAGCGCGGTAAGTTGGTCAACTTTCACACGTTTAACTATAACCCAGCTGATGAGAATAAATAAAATGATATAAAGGACATTTAATGAAATCATCGCAGGTAAATAAAGCCGAATATCTGCAAGTGCCTCAAGAGTAAAGGCATGGCCAATCGAATACCCAGCAATAACTAAACCAAAATTTCGAAAGTGTTTATTCCATTTTAAAGAAAGCGGGGTCGTTAATTGTAAAACTAATATTGTTAGCAATGGACCAAGAAGCCACGGCATTGGGATATGTAACAATTGAAAAACATAGGCGCCAATGACACCAAGTACTGCAGTTAATAAATAGCTTTTGGTTATTGCCATAAAGGACACCTCAATTCATAAAAAACTTGTTCTATTATTTCATATTCATCCGATTTTTTAAAGGAATTGTAATGAATTTGAGGTAGATGCAGCTTGTTTTACCGTGGCTATTCAAAATCGTTCACTATTTAAATATGTAAGGGAAAAGGATTGTATAGACGACTTTCTAATAGCTTTTGAGCATGTTGTATCAGCAGTTGCAAGTTGGAAAAGTAACAGCGGCGACTTTGACAGAAGAAGGGGAGCAATGGTTATAGAGTTGTCACGTTTTTTTCGCAGCACTGATAGATGATGCAGGGTAACGATCTGTAAAAATACCCTTAGAAAACCGTTACATTATTTTTCTAGAGTATGATAAGTGAGACCAACGTCAAAAGACGTCTCTACAGATAATTGTAGAGGCGTTTTTTGATTACGTGCAACACTTGAACACCTTTATAAAGTTGTCTAGTTTAATGTTGAAGCTTTTCTCTAACGATAGGAAGAGTGCAGCATCTGAATGCTCCTCCAGATTTTATGATTTCCGTAATATCAACCTCAATCAGTTCGTAGCCCCTTTTTCTCAGTTCTTTGTTAACCTTTGTGTTGACAGGGAGAGAAATAATCCTCTTATTTCCGATTGAAAGCACATTCGTCCCAAGAGTAAATTGCTCATCTTCGGTTACTTCAATTAAATCGTATCTAGATGCCAGCAGGTTCAATTGTTCTTTATTAATTTCCCCGGGGAAAATTAACGCTTCGTTCGGGGAAATGATATTAAATACACAATCTAGATGGAGATAGGTATCAGTAAACGGAATAGGGATGACATCAAATTCAGGAAGAAGCTTTTGAAGCTTTTCAATAGACTCGATGTTTGTTCGCTCACTAACCCCGACATAAATGGTATCTCCATCTAACAGGACATCGCCGCCCTCTATTCGATCTCCTGTTAGATTATGAAAAGGTACATTTTTGTTTTGAAGCCATTCTTTCAGAACATTTTCTTCACCTGTCCTGATATCTGTACCCATCTCGGCTACAAAAACTTTCTCTCCGAGTGTAAATCCTATATCACGAGTAAATACTTGCTCGGGATACTTGTTATAGGAAGGAAGTAGGGTGACCTCTATTCCTAATTTTCTAAGGGCTGATACAAAATTAGCATGCTGAGTCATTGCGGTTTTAATATGAATGCCTTCATCTTCAAAATGTTTCTGTGTTTCATTAATCACGTCTTTAATTCTCATGTATTGTGGTTCACATAAAATAACTTGTTTCAAAGGGTCATACTCACTGAAACAATTTGCTCTCATAGCTATCACTTCCTACAAAAAGTTCTAGTCATACTATTTCCTAAGTCCATTGAGATATACCATAAAAAGGTTGAAACAAAATATTAAGTGGCACAGGCTGTTTATAATAATCTTGATAAGGCTCATTCAGTGATTGGGGGGATTGGATATGTTTAATCTTTCAAACCATACTCATGAATTGGACTAATACAACTTAAGGTTCATCGATAATCAAAGGACTCGATAGTGGAATAACGATATTTTTAAAATTTAACTTATAAAAAACAATCTATTCACACGAACGACATTTCGCAGAACTTGTGTTTTATTGAACATTTTTCCTCTATTTCTAAACATGTTATGATAGATTATAAGTTAGATTTTGACACCGTCTAGAATGTGAGGTTCATGATGATTACCAATACAAAAGAATTGAAATCCCAACTAAATAAGTTAATTAGTGATCCCGATTTTTTACGATTACAGGAATCTTTTGAAAAAGAAAGTTTGTTTCAATTATTAGGTTTTGGACACCGCGAAACAATGCATAGCGCATTTATTAGTTGGCTACTCTCGCCAACTTCTTCGTTAAATTTAGGCTCATTCCCACTGAAGCGTTTTCTCTACTACATTTGTGAAGAGAACGTTTCGAATATGAAAACAACTATTGATTTTGATTTGATTGAATCGGATGCACTTGAGTTAGAAAAAATGGAAGTCGCTACTGAGGTAACAGCTTCTGCCGTTGATCCGGATACCAATACGAAATTAAATGCCCGATTTGATTTATATTTAACAAACGACTTTGTACGAATTATTGTAGAAAATAAAGTATTATCACGTGAAAATAAAGATCAAACCGAAACATATACAAAAATTTTAAACAATTTGGATGACTCGTATACATATGATTTAAAGGTATTTTTATCTCCTGATTCTACGGTAAAACCAAAATGTCCGGAGTTTATTCAAGTCGATTATCAAGGACTATATGATTTTGTCATTGTGCCTTGCTTAAACCATCCCAAAATTTCAATTGCGAATAAAAACCTTTTAGAACAATATGTCCATAACTTACGCATGGTATATAGAGGAGTGAATAAACCCATGGCAAAAGTAAATGATGAATTATGTATCGCTATTTATAATAAATATAAAGATGTATTAGATGAAATTTTTGATGCCGTAAAAAATGAGACACCTGAAAAACGGAAAGTCAAAACTTCTTCTACCGTTCGTACATCGAAAATATCTTGGAATGAAATCTATCCTCGTCTAAATGAAACCGAAAAATATTTAGAATCTACTTATGGAAACACCATTACCAAAGCAGAAATCGATCTAACCAGCGGTCATATACTTTTCCAAAGTAAAGAATACAGCAGTCTTTCAAGTGCTGCAATTGCAGCGGTTAACTCCATCAAAGGTGAAAACTATACAGACCGTTACAACGGATTTGAATTCTGGAGCATCGTCTATCCAAATGGTGAAAAGAAAAAACTATCTGAGGTACGTGCTGATATCGCATTAGCACTCGCACAAGATGAGGAAGATTAAAAAAAGAAGACAAGTCTTAATAAAAAAACGTTCTTGTTTAATGGGGAGGTAGAACAAGAGAAAAAGTCTCTGCATCTTCTTAATTTCTATATAGAACATTAAAGATTTTCAGTATATTTTTAATTATACATAGATGGTGACCTTTTTTATGTTTCTTCTTTGATAATTTCCGATGACACATTAGTCGTGACACAAATGAATCCTCTTGGTCGAAATACTGTTTAGCTGTTGCGACTAGTTGAACAGTATTTCGAGAACGAGACATACACTTAGTTATTTTAAACTATGGAGGAGAAACTGAATGGCAGATATTAAATTCGAAATTCAAGAAACAGTAGGTACGGTATCACAATCCCCAAAAGGCTGGACAAAAGAATTAAATCTTATTAGCTGGAACGGAAAAGCACCCAAGTATGATTTACGTGACTGGGCTCCAGAACATGAGAAAATGGGGAAGGGTGTCACGTTGTCTGTTGAGGAGCTAAAGGCATTAAGAGATTTATTAAATGAAATGGAATTATAATATACTGTAGACTGGAGGAATAACTCTGGCCTGTTCTATAAAAGAAAAAAGTCAATTTCTTTGTATGAATACTCAAAGAAATTGACTTTTTATACTGTGATGTGCTTAGCGTACAGCACCCTGATTAACTCTAATTATTTAATATGATAAATACCTTCCTCATCAGTTGTATATACAGAGTTAATACCATCTTTCGTACCCACCTGAATAGTCACTGTACCATTTTTATGATAATTATTTAGAATACGAATATAGTATTTTCCTGCCTTATATGCATTCTTTGCTACGGGTTTACCAAAGTATTTTTGAATTTGGTTAGCTTTAATATTTCCTGATAAATCACGAGAAATAAGAACGATCTTTTGATTAGATGAAATCTTAGTGTACGATTTCCCATAAAAGAAACCATAAGTGGCTTTTTTAGTATTATACAAAAGAAAAGCTTCAGATGGGGCTACTTTACCTTTGTTGTTCTTTTTCAATGAACCATAAGTCATTCCTACCTGACCAGAAACACCTTTTAACTTGCCTTTCTTAGCTAAAGTAGAAAATTCTTTATTAACATATGTACTTGCTGAAGTGTTCTCTGCATTGATAGAAATAAATAATAGAAATGCAAAAAGAATTAATACAGCTCGATTTAACATTTTCATCTGTATCTTCTCTCCCTTGAAAATAGATTATACTAACTATAAATAAGGACTAATGTACTATTAAAGTATAACTTTTCCATATTATTCTGTAAAGACAATATACAGTCAAAAGCCGAGGATTCCTTAACGTAGGAAAAAACGTTTTTGATATTTACGATAGATGATAGATATAGAGGTCATAATATTCTATCTGTGAATTTCAGGGACTAAGAAGAAGATTTAAAAATGAAGTGAGCAGGGAGGAAACAGATGAAGAAAAAGCCAAAATACGCAAGTAGTGCACAAAAATGTGCGTATTCTAGGCTCTTTATTTAGTATTCCTTATTATGTTTAGGTGAATATATGCTAACATCTTACATGTTTGCGTTTGAAACCAAGTTGCCCTTTATCTATAGCCTTTTGAATATTTTCAGAAGCAAGCAGGATACTGCTTTTTTTATTTTCCCGCTTGATTTCGACTGGACCTACTGCCTTTGCGGTTTCAACCGCCTTATCATGGAGTGGCAAATATGAAATCCCCACTGTGTAAATAAAATTATTCATAGCCGATTTCGTTCGATCTGGGGAATTGTGAATCTTATTTTCCACCTGATCAAGCATACTGGCAATTTTGCTTGCACTAAATTCACTGTCGGGGCGGTTACCCAAAAGCCAGCAGTAACAGCTCCAGCCTGCTGACATTCTAAGTTCCTCACCGCTTGCGATCCATTTATCAGCAACAACTTGTGCAAAATTGGTTTCTGCCAAAGTTACTGCAACCACGAAATCGGACAGCATATAAAAATACGCCCCATCCATCCAACGTTCAAAATCAACCTCAGTCATGGTCAATGGGTCCGCAATGATGCCGGCAAAATACATAGCATCGTAGTTCCCGGTAGAGTAAAGCTGCTCAGCTAAAGTCTGATTTTTCTTGATTTTCTTTGCGAGCGGCTTCATTGCGCCTGTAGCTACGCCAAAAAGTGGTTCATGTGCACCGTTGCTTATGTACGTCTTTTTGGTTCGTTCCTTACCGAGCGCCTCCAGTTCCTGCATAACTGTTTCGAAATCCATTTTTCCACTTCCTTCCTTAATAATCATACTCACCTCATATTGTAACTACCTCTCTTATATTCTTTATCAAGCAATGTGTTATTCAACCTTAAATAAGCGTAAACTCTTAAAATCATAAAACACACCCTTGTAAAAAATATTGCTTAATAAAGAACGTATATTCGCAATTGTATCACGTATTTTATGTGTATAGAACGACTATATGAAATATCTTGTCCTTTTATCTAAGTGTATTAGATTAAATGTAAGTTATCTATATATGATTTAAACGGAAAATTAATTAAAAGGCTCTGTTAAATCTTAATGTTGATAAAACGATAAAAGGAAGCCCTATTTATTGGGTTTCCTCTATTCTTTTTCAACTAACGCCCACGAAAAATAGCTATAATAAGCAAAATAATCAATATAATCATTTGCCATAATAATCTTTTACTCTCTTTATTTTCTTTACGCAACATTACATTCGATATAGACCCATTTTCTTTAATATTTTATATCGAAAATTAAACAACTATATTTTAACCCCGTCCTAAATTTAGAATGGGGTTATGCTTGTTTTAGGTTTTAAAATTAAATAACTTTATTCTCACTTTACACAGACTAATTTGATTTTTCCTCAACGAAGAGAGCAATGAAAGAAGAAAAAGGAAAAGAAGAAAACGATATTTCTTTGAAAAATGTTTTCTTCTTTTTTCTTGTATCGATGGAGTGATGCAAAGCGAAACCTCTATGAATAATCTCTAGTCTGACTATATAATGAGTAGATTTGTAAGAATGCTTGCTCAAATAGAGCACATGATTTGGGAGACTGATGTCGGAGGGTGAAGTTTCTCCTCATCTTATATTCGTTTAATATACGAAGAAGAATTAGCCAACCTTGACCAGCATGAATACGAGGTAGGGACGACATGAATGGGTCTACTTGTAAGCAATGTTCCCGATCCTGCGCCTACTTTTTCTTTTATACTTCAAATCATGGGAAAGTTTAATTCAAAAAATAGTGAAATAACATTTGAATTTGAATTAGTTGAGCAAAACCCTACAGATATTATTCAGAATTTCAACAAGGAAAATTACGATTTTGCTATGATCTATGCATCTATAATGAGTTGAAAAAAGAAGAAATATTCGGTTTGAACATATTCATGACGGTCATATATGTATTGCAGTGGGTAAAAATTCTCCTTTTTATTCTTTGTTAAAGACTAATATACGTTAACGATGATAAAAGAAATGATGTAATAATAATGGCAATAAGTGGACGTATTGCTTTGGTACGTAATTCTTTCAAGCTAATATTTAATCCTAATCCGGTCATTGACATTGTTAACATTAATGATGTGAAGTCTGCAATATCAGACATCACTTTTTGTGATACCAATACCTTATTACCAATGATATAGCTTCCCACAAAACTCATAACGATAAAGCCAATTAAAAACCATGGAAACTCGAATCTTGCCTCGCCTTCTGTTTTTCCTTTCTTTTTCATCCAAAGCATGAGGATAAAGCAAACCGGAATTAATAGGAATACTCGTGTAAGTTTGGCAAGTAATGCGTGAGCAAGAGCATCCTGGCCTGCGGGGGCAGCAGCTAAAGCAACATGGCCTATCTCGTGTAGGCTGATTCCAACCCAATTTCCGTAGTTCATAGGACCAATTGATAAAAAAGGATATATTAGCGTATAGATTATTGAAAACACTGTGCCGACTAATGCGATGATGCCTACTCCCATAGCCGTATCTTCATCTTTTGCTTTTATAATTGGCGATACGGCCGCGATGGCAGCCGCACCACAAATGCCTGTGCCGACACTTAATAATAAAGAAAGATTAAAATCTGCCTTTAGCCATTTTGCAATGATCATAAGAACAACAATTGAAAAAATGATCGTTATTGCCCCTCTTAGCAATAGAGGGAAACCCTGATGAAATATTACAATCATGTTAAGCTTTAATCCATAAAGTATGATGGCAAATCTCAATAGTTTTTTTGATGAAAATTGAATACCAGTACGTAATTTTTCTGGATATCCAAAAACCTGTCTATAAACCACAGCTAGTAAAATGGCACACGCAAGAGGTCCAATATGATTTAGACCTGGCAACGCTGCCAAAATAAAACCTAACACGGCTATGATCAATGTAAAACCAATTCCAGAAATTAAAGAAACATTTAGTTTTTTTGCCGCTTTTTTTTGCTTATTTGGACTGGGAGTTATTAACGCTTTTTGTTCCAATGTTTTCCAACTCCTTTTTTGGATTATTTGTGATTTATCGTAACTGATGATTTATAATAAGGGAAATAAATGATTATTATAGTTATAATAAGTAAATACGATAGTAAGAAGGAGAACATATGGATCAACTATTATCTGTATTTATATCTGTAGCTGATAAAAGAAACTTTTCCAGAGCAGCGGAAGAGCTTCATATGACTCAGCCTGCAGTCAGCCAGCAAATTCAACAATTGGAAAAACATGTAGGTGCAAAACTACTTCTGCGAACAAACAAATCTGTCCAGCTAACTAAAGCAGGAGAAATAGTCTATTTACATGCTAAAGAAATAACAGGTTTATATAAACGGATGTCAATGTTAGTGAATGAATTAAATAACGAGCCAACAGGACCATTAAAAATTGGTGCCAGCTATACCTTTGGAGAGTATGTATTACCACATATACTTGCAAGAATGAAAAACCTATTTCCTAATATCTTCCCTTCGGTACAGATTGGCAACACAAGGGATATTGCCAAAGCAATCACAAGTCATGAGATCGATGTAGGAATTGTAGAGGGGGAAATTTCTCTTCGAAATATATATATAAAATCCGTTTCCACCGACCAAATGTATATCGTGGCAGGGGGGAAATATCCAATTTATTTCAATAAGGAAGTTACGCGAAGACAGGTAGAACAAGAGAATTGGATTGTCCGTGAAGTAGGTTCTGGTACAAGAGAGGCAACAGAAACATTATTTCAATCTTTACAAATACGTCCTTCCAAGTTAATGGAGTTCGGTAGCACACAACTTATAAAAGAAGCAGTTGAAGCCGGGCTTGGCATTAGTTACTTATCTGAACTTACTGTAAAAAAAGAAAGAATGCTTGGTACCATTCAAGTATTAAATGTAAAAGGGACACCGATAAAAAGAAATTTTTCAGTTATAACAGAATCTGTGGAATCGCATACGAAATCTGTGAATTTATTTATTGAGTTAATAGAAAAATATCTAAAGAACCAATTATTGCAATAGCTCTATTTTATAAATTAATCAAAAATATAAAAAAAAGACAAAGCTCTTTACTGGGGCTTTGTCTTTTTATTTAGGAGTAGATGGAGAGATCATCGAAGTAGCCCTTCTGTTATCCTGAAATTCCTTTTTAATATTATTAATACTTATATACAAATTAAAATCTTTAATTTTATTTAATTATAATTTATGAGTATACTCAAAATGTAATAATATTTTAAATATTCAAAATAGTGGGCATTCAAAGCCTCCTATTTGAGAAAAGGGGTGGAATTCATTTAATGAGTTATAACTTAAACGAAAATCTAAAAAGAAGCGCAAGTAATTTCCCAGAAAGTATCGCTTATATCTATGGAGATAAAAGTGTTACTTATCAAGAACTAAATCAGAAGGTGGATCGATTGGCTGCTGGTCTGTATGTACAAGGAATCAGGAAGGGAGATGGAGTGGCTCTTATTTTAGGAAATAGCCCTGAATTTCTCATTGCGTACTACGGTATTTTACGGCTTGGTGCATTTGCGGTTCCGATTAATCCCATGTTTACCCAAGGGGAAATCAGCTATATTTTAGATAATAGTAAGGCTAAGGCGGTTATTGCACACTCATCTGTAGAATCTAAATTATCAGAATTAACAGATAAATTAAAAAAAATAACATCCGTGATTTATGCAGGTGCGAGCCATCAGGAATGGACTTGGGAGCGTCTAATGGAAACTAGTAGTTTAGATTTTGTAAGCCCTTTCACCGATCAAGACGACCTTGCTGTCATTTTATATACTTCAGGAACAACTGGTAAACCAAAGGGTGCGATGTTATCTCATCGAAACTTGGCTTCTAATGCAGAATCTATTTCAAAACTAATGGAACTGCATGATGAAGATCGTGTCGTAGCTGTTCTGCCAATGTTCCATGTATTCTGTATGACCGTTAGCCTAAATGCTCCGATTGCCTGTGGGGCAACAGTCATAATCGTACCTAGATTTAGCCCTTTCGATGTTGTGAATACGATTCGAGAAAAGAAGGGAACAATGTTTGTTGGCGTTCCTACGATGTATAACTTTATCTATCAATTAGCTGAAGCCACTGCGGAAGATTTTTCATCCATTCGCTTGTGTATTTCAGGAGGGGCATCTATTCCAATCGAGCTACTTCAAAATTTTCAAAACAAGTTTAACGTTTCAACCTTAGAAGGATATGGACTCTCTGAAACGTCTCCTCTCGTTGCTATTAATCCTTTAAAGGGAACTTGCAAGCCAGGCTCTATTGGTATCGATATTCCAGGTGTCCAAAGCAAAGTTGTAGATGAGTTCGGAAAAGAATTGCCGAGAGGAGAAGTCGGAGAATTAGTTGTTCAAGGGCCAAATGTAATGAAGGGATATTTGGGGATGCCGGAAGCTACTGCAGCTGCTTTTAATGACGGGTGGTTTTACACTGGTGATCTCGCAACAATGGATGAAGAAGGATACATCTACATTGTTGACCGCAAGAAGGACATTATTATTGTTGGAGGTTACAATGTATATCCTCGTGAAGTGGAGGAAGTCCTGTATCAACATCCTTCTGTGGTAGAGGCGGCCGTAATCGGAGTTCCAGATGGGGAATACGGAGAAAGTGTTAAAGCTTTTGTTGTAGTTAAGGATGAGCAGATTACCATGAATGATATTATTCAATTCTGTCAGGATAAGCTGGTGAAGTACAAGCTTCCTAAACGAGTAGAATTTTTTAAAGAGCTGCCTAAGAACTCCACAGGGAAAATTTTGCGAAGAGAGTTAAGACAACTGACGGAAGTGAAGTAAGACCACTAATACTATTATTTAAGGAGGATTCTATATGTCGATTATTTTAAAGGATAAAGTTCAAGGGTCAGTAGCTTGGAAAGGAACGGATTTAGCGAAAGATGATTCATGGATTTATTATTTGTCTGAAAAAACGATTGCCTCATTAGAGAATGCTTTATCTCATGTGCAAAAAAAGGGTTTAAAAGCGCCTGATTTTACGAAGGAGGACTTTCCGATTCCCGATCTTGCGAATGTAATCGAGTACTTTGTAGATGAATTGGAGAAGGGGAGAGGGTTTCTATTAATTCGTGGATTGCCAATGGAAAGATATAGTGATGAGGAAGCAAGCATCATTTACTGGGGGCTTGGACTTCATATGGGCATCCCGGTATCGCAAAATGCAAATGGTGACCTTTTAGGGCACGTTATTGATCAAGGGCTTAGTTTAGAAAATTCAAATGTACGTGGCTATCAAACGAAATTGCATCTTCCTTTCCACGCAGATGGATCAGATGTCGTTGGGTTATTAAGTCTTCGAAAAGGAAAAACGGGTGGATACAGCAGCATCGTCAGTTCGATGGCGGTTTATAATGAATTTCTGGAGAAGTACCCAGAGTATCTTGGCATCCTCTCTCGTCCATTTTCCTTCGATCGTCGCGGGGAGGAAGGACCAGGTGAATCGCCTGTATTCACATCACCTATCTTTAGTTACTATGATGGCAAATTGAGCTGTAGATATGTTCGTTTATTCATCGAATCAGCGCAAGAGAAAACAGGCATCAAGCTGTCAAAAGTAGAAATCGAAGCATTAGACATACTAGATTCCCTTCTTCATGATGAAAACATGCATTTTAATATGATGCTAGAAGAGGGAGATATGCAATTCGTCAATAATTATGTCGTGCTTCACTCACGTACTCAGTACGAAGATTATAAAGAACTAGAACGCAAACGCCATTTATTACGATTATGGCTTACGATGCCAAACGGCCGAGAAATTTCCCCAGATTTCGCAATGTTTATTGATGAGAATACAGGGAAACCAGGTCGCGGCGGTATACCTCCACGTAAACAAACCTCTGGCGGTATTATCGAAAGCTTGAAGTAATGGGGGTTTCCGTTCCTAGGAACACAAATGACATATGTGAAGGATGGTCCCTTTTCCGATTGGAAGGAAAAGGTGCCCCTATGTGAAAGTTGGGGTGAGGTATATGACAAGTACGCCAAAATATTCTTGGATTATCTTATTGTTTCTAGTTCTTTCCGGTATGGTCAACCAAGTGGATAAAATTATCATTGGTTTGGTTTCCGTTCCAGTCATGAAAGAGCTAGAGTTAAGTCCATCCCAATGGGGAGTGGTGGGAAGTTCCTTCTTTTGGGCTTTTACCTTTTCTTCGCTTCTTTTTGGCGGCATGGCGGATTCCAAAAATAAGAAAAAAATGTTATCGTGGATGTCTTTGATTTGGTTGCTGATTCAATTTGCTACTCCTTTTGTTTCCAGCATGTCTCTGCTCGTGTTAATGAGGATTATTTTAGGAGCAGGTGAAGGTCCAGCTCCGGCTCTATCTACGGCCATCATGGGAAAATGGTTCCCGAAACACCGACATGGGATAGGGTTTGGCGCAGTGTTATTAGGAACGACAGGTGGCTCAGCGATTGCCTCGCCATTATTAATCTCTTTAATCGAGCAATATGGATGGAGATCTGCCTTTATTGCGATGGGGGTGATTGGACTAATCGTGCTTGTGTTATGGCAGATTTTTGGGAAAGAAAGTCCACAAGAAATCGGGTATCCTTCTTTTCATCAAGAGAATGAGCAGTCATCCAGTCTTTCAAAGGTTTCTTGGCGCGAGTTTCTTCCACATCTTATTTCGAAAAATTTCATTTTAGTTGTTTTGTGTGGAGGTTGTTCCTATTGGTTATTGGCTGTTCAAGCGGTTTGGTTTCCAGCCTACTTTACGAACATTCAACAGTTTAACGGTCAAACGTTGCAGCTAGCTGTATCTTTACCTTTTCTGTTTGCTGCCTTTTGCCAAATTGGATTTGCCATATTTTCGGATTGGATGTATCGCAAAACAGGAGATATACGGAAAGCACGTATCAATCTTGCTGGCTTCATGATGGTGCTATCGGCTGTATGTGTATATTTAGGAAATGCCGCCGATTCAACAGCTATGGCGATTCTTTTCTTTAGCCTTGCTCCTGGATTTGCCTATGTAATTCTATCACTCGCACCAGCTATATTGATGGAGTTCTTTTCTCCTCAAAACATCGGCAAGGCTCAAGGGACATTCATTGCTCTAGCAAGTTCAACTAGCATTATTGCTCCACTCGTATTCGGTTATCTTATTCAACATTCAGCGACTGCAGCCATGGGGTATGGTTATGCGTTTCAAGCCTCTGCTGTCGGAATGCTTATTATCGGCATATTGTTTTGGATGGGTGTACGTCCCGCCAAGCGAAGCGATATAACTATTCAATCGGACTATGTTCAATCTTAGAAGCATTAGCGTGTGTGAAAGAGTTAGATCGTAAAAGGGGCGTGAGAAGTGCTCTTGATAAAAAACTGAATATTAAGATAATAAAAAATTAGATAAACAGAAGTGGGGAAATGTAACATAGAAAGTTAAGTGAAAAACGCTTGATATTAAAGGAGGATTATGTATGACGCTTATTTTAAACGAAAAAATTCAAGGACCATCAGCGTGGAAAGGAATGGATTTAGCGAAGGATGATTCATGGATTTATTATTTGTCCGAAAAAACGGTCGTAGAGCTTGAAAAGGCTGTTGTTCATGTTCAACAAAAGGGTTTGAAAGCGCCTGAATTTAAAAAGGAGGATTTCCCGATTCCTAATCTTGCGGATGAAGTCGCTTATTTTGTAGATGAATTGGAGAATGGGAAAGGGTTTCTATTAATTCGCGGATTACCGATGGATAAGTATAGTGACGAGGAAGCGAGCATCATTTACTGGGGGCTTGGACTTCACATGGGTAAGCCAATCACGCAAGACGCAAGAGGAACCCTCTTAGGGCATATCAAAGACCAAGGTCTGGACTTTAAGGATAATAAAAAAGTACGCGGTTACCAAACAAATGTACATCTTGATTATCATACAGACCTCGCTGATGTAGTTGGATTACTATGTCTTCGTAAAGCAAAATCGGGTGGTTTAAGCAGTATTGCAAGTGCCATCGCAGTTTATAATGAAATTTTAGAGAAACACCCAGAGTATCTTGATATCCTCTATCGTCCATTCCATCATGATCTTCGTGGGGAAGAAGCACCAGGTCAATCTCCAATATTCACATCACCTATCTTTAGTTATTACGATGGTAAATTGAGCTGTCGATATTTACGTCAATATGTTGAATCCGCACAATTGAAAACAGGTATCTCTTTGAAGAAAGAGGAAGTCGAATTATTTAACTTTATCGATTCCCTTACGCATGATCCAAACATGCATATTGATATGATGATGGAGCCAGGTGATATGCAGTTCGTTAATAACTATACGATTTTCCATTCGCGCACAACATTTGAAGATTATGAAGAAGATGAGCGCAAGCGTCATTTATTAAGATTGTGGTTGAACATGCCAAATGGTCGAAAGATTGCCCCAGATTTCGAGGTTTGTAGAGAAGGAATGGCTGTTAATAAACCATAAACAGCGATGAATCGTGTTCGGAAAAAGAGTTTAGTAGAAAAGCAGATTTGATTTATTAGAAAGTAAAGTGAGGATGATGTTTCTTGGCAAATTTAGATTCGCAAGCAGAAAAGTATTTACAAGCATTGAAACAGATGCCTCCTATTCATACGATGGATCATAAGACTGTGCGAGAGATGCTTTCCAAAGCACCGCAGCCTCCTATTGAATCAGAAGGGCTTTCAAAGGTAGAAGATTGGATGATTCCAGTGAGCAAAGATGCTGAAATCAAATGCAGGGTCTATATACCGGAAGGGCAAGGTCCCTTCCCTTTGTTTATTTACTACCATGGTGGAGGATGGGTTGTGGGAGACCTCGAATCGACAGACCCTAGCTGTCGAATGCTGGCACATAGAATGGGCTGTATAGTGGTATCTGTTAACTATCGTCTAGCTCCAGAGCATAAGTTTCCGACCCCAGTCGAAGATGCTTATGCAGCATTGCAATGGGTTTATGAAAAAGGTTCTTCTTTTAACGGAGATGTTTCAAGATTAATAGTAGGTGGGGATAGTGTAGGTGGGAATCTAGCGACTGTCGTGACGATAATGACGAGAGATAGAAAAGGTCCTAGCATCGCTGCACAGGTTCTGATTTATCCGGCGACAAACCTTAAGTTCGATACGGAATCTCATCAAGCCTTCGCAAAAGGATTTGGTTTAGACCGTGAGCTTCTGTTTTGGTTCCGTGATCATTATTTACGACATAAAGAGGACAAGCATAACGGCTACGCATCTCCCTTAATTGCGGAAGATGTAAGTCATTTACCGACAGCCTTTGTGATTACAGCGGAAAATGATGTGCTTCGAGATGAAGGAAGGGCATATGCGGAGCGTTTGAAAGCATCAGGTGTCAACGTTGAATATGCATGTGAAACAGGTATGATTCATGGTTATTTTGCCAACATGACTTTTTTTTCAAAGAATATTGAAAGGACTGTCTCTCGAATCAACGAGTTTTTACGTACTACGGATGTTATAACTAACAGAAATACTAAAATCAAAAAATGTAAAGGCTGTTTGGATTGTTCATTGAACCATTAAACAGCACCCTAAATCCATAGGAAGACAACAAAAAGGCACCTCTATGATTCATAAAGGTGTCTTTTTGTTTGAGCTGAAACGTTAATAAATATAGCTTCTGTTACCAACAGATTGTCATTGTACTCTAGAACCTAGTTGGCTATGTTCGTAAAGATTGTTGCTATCATACTTATAATGAAAGAATTAGCAAATGTCTTATAAAAAAAGTAGCACAAACCATTGCCTTGGTCTGTGCTACTGATTAAATGGAGGGGAAAATCTTACAAAGAAGATGTTAACTGCGTGTTTTTAGTAATAAACTGTATTACCAATGCCGCCAGTTACGGAAATGACATCGCCAGTAATCGATGCGGATAACGGTGAAGTAAGGAAGGTAACGACATAAGCAATTTCCTCCGGTGTAATCAAGCGATTAAGTGGACTCATGGCGGCTGCTTGGCTTACAGCTTCCTCCGTGTTGAATTGTTTTCTATTCGTTTCCGTATCAACAATTCCTGGATAAATCGCATTGACATTAATTCCGTGCTTTCCTAATTCCAATGAGGCAGATTTCGTTAAATGAACAACAGAGGCATTACGAGGGCCGGAACTAAAATAATTGCCGCCAATTCTAGCAGCGAGACCACTGATATTGATGATACGCCCCCACTTATTTTCAATCATATAAGGAGCTACAGCTCGCATCGTGCGAAAATAGCCCATATACTTTTCTTCAAAATCTTTCAAAATAAGTTCCTCTTTAATCTCGTGAAAATTCTCTGGCTCTGTACCGCCAACGCGAGCGCCACTGTTGATGAGAATATCAATACTACCCATCGCAGCTGCTGCGTTTTCAGCTAAATTGAGGATCGAGTTAGGATTCGAGGTATCAGCCACGATGGGATAGATCTTTCGTTTGGTTTCTTGCGCTAATTCTTCTGCCGCTTTCTGTAATGAGGATTCGTTTCTTGAACAAATCGTACAATCAACGCCTTCTAAAGCCAGTTGGCGGGCAATAGCTTTACCAATCCCTCGGCTTCCTCCTACAATGAGTGCTTTTTTTCCTGATAACTGTAAGTCCATAGATTCAACCTCCTAATTTTGATTCAACACCCTGTACGACTAAACTCAAGGTGATTTTTTGAATATTTAAATAATCCCTCTCTTTGATTCTATCTTTTTATGATCGTTATATAAAATTAATTATTTTAACTTGTACTTAAGTGTGACTAATGTAAAAAGAGGTACGGCTATTTTTTAATAGGATGATGGAGTATGAGAGGGGATTGAGGTCATTTTGTAGTAGTTTTTCACTATTTATTGTTGTTCCTCTGCTGAATATAAGTGTAAGTTACTTGCAGTTTAAATTATTTAATTTTATGTATGAGGGTCGCAATGGATATAATAATATTCAGAATAGAAATAGTGTTCTGAATATGATTGGAGAAGGGGGGGGCATGAAGTTTTTGTAGTGCAATTTTATTGCTTCAAATCACGCTATTTCATGCTCAAGAAAAAGGGGGTAAAAGCCATTGGTTTTAACAAATCGTTTCCAGATTTTCACCCTTTTGATGAAACCGCTTACTTTGTGGTGAACTGAAGAATGGGAAGGGATACGAGCTTATTTGAATGATGAAAATTAGGGGGATTTCTATGTCGAACACTCCAAAATATTCTTGGATTATCTTATTATTTGCCGTTCTCATTGCTATGATTAACCAAATTGATAAAATTCTCATTGGTTTGGTTTCGGTCCCTCTAATGAAGGAGCTAGGTTTAAGTGCTTCTCAATGGGGATTTGTGGGAAGTTCTTTTTATTGGTTTTTTACTATCACTTCCATCTTACTTGGTGGTATGGCAGATTCTAAAAACCCGAAAAAATTGTTTATTTGGATGTCATTGATTTGGTTGATGGTTCAATTTTCTACCCCTTTTGTTTCTAGTTTTGCTCTCCTTATCCTAACAAGAATGATATTGGGAGCAGGTGAAGGGCCGGCTTCTCCTGTAGTCACAACAATGCTAGGCAAATGGTTTCCGAAACATCGACATGGTATAAGCTATGCGGCTGTTCTGTTTGGAACGATGATGGGACCTGCGATTGCTTCGCCATTTTTAATCTCCATGATTGATCAATATGGATGGAGATCAGCTTTTATTATGATGGGCATTGTTGGCTTGATTTGGTTAGGTTTTTGGTTGTTTTACGGTAAAGCGAGTCCACAAGAAATCGGATTGCCTTCATTTGATTTAGTGGAGAAGCATTCTTCCAACCTCTCGAAGGTTTCTTGGCGTCAGTTTATTCCGCATCTATTTTCTAAAAATTATTTATTGATTGTTTTGGCTGGAGGCTGTGCCTATTGGTTAGTGTCGGTTCAAACCATATGGTATCCGACTTATTTCTCCACAGTCCAACAGTTTACTGGTCAAACGTTAAAGCTAGCTGTGGCTTTACCTTTTCTTTTCGCTGCCTTTAGCCAAATTGGATTTGCTATGTTATCCGATCGGCTTTACCGCAAAACAGGAGATATTCGGAAAGCACGTGTCAATCTTGCTAGTTTTATGATGGTGCTCTCTGCTATTTGCTTATATCTAGGAAGTGTCGTGAGTTCGAATGCGATTTCTATTTTATGTTTCACCCTCGCTCCAGGTTTTGGGATAGTCGTTCTTTCACTCGCACCCTCCATATTGATGGATTTGTTTTCTCCCCAAAACATCGGCAAGGCACAAGGGGCATATATTGCTCTTTCCAATATGGGAAGTATGATTGCTCCCATCGTATTCGGTTATTTTATCCAATATGCAGCGACTGAGGCATTAGGCTTTCATTATGCGTTCCAAGCTTCTGCTGTTGGGATGATTATTATCGGCGTATTATTTTGGATTGGCGTACGTCCTACTAAGCAAGTACACACCACAATTAAAACGGAGGAGTTAGGATTGGGGAATCATGGATGATGTTCAGGAAGAGAAATAGCTAGTGTAGATTAATTTAACTAAACTGCATATTAAAAATCATAATTTTATTAAATGAATAATTATAATTATACTAACAATTAAGAAATTCGTACTAGTTAATGAGCTTCATATTGTAAACGCTATCAATATACGGATTTCAAAACTTAAAGTAGAAGAGGGGATTTGGATGAGTAAGGCAAAAGCTGTAGAAGTATATGATGCAAGTAATATCTGTCCAGATGATTTACCATGGATTCCTTATTTTGGGGTGGCTCATTTTAAGTTATTGAAGGCAAATCCAGTAACAGGACAAACGATTACCCTGTTAAAAGTTCCGGCGGGTACACAGCTTCCTACCCATTTCCATCCTGGAACAGTGATTGTGTATACTGTTAAAGGTTCTTGGAGGTATATGGAGAATGACTGGGTTTCCAATGCTGGGGATGTGGTTTATGAGCCTGCAGGATCCAAACATACACCTGAATCTGTAGGGGATGAAGAGGTTATTACGTTAAATATTGTGGAGGCAACATTAGACTATATGAATGAGAATGGAGAAATTATTGCTAGAGATAATTGGGAGTCATTCCTACAAAAATACCATGATCATTGTGCAGCTGAAGGAATTACACCTATCGATGTGACTAAATTTTAATAGTGATTTGAAAAAAAAGAGAAGTCTATTGTCCATGTGTGACGAGGATGCTTCTCTTTTTTCACTCTTTCATTAGGAGTGAAGTAGGTCTGGACCGTGCTCAGCGATATTAGTCATACTTACTTGCAAATTAAAATCTTTAATTTTATTTCATTATAACTTATTAGTATAATTAATATCGTAATAGTTTGAATATTAAAAATATTCACTGTGACCGCTATGTAAAGCGCTTCTATGTGAATAGTATCTAGGAGGAGATCTGGAATGTCATCTGCAAAATTATTTGATTTAACAGGAAAAACAGCAATGGTTACAGGAGGCGGTAGTGGGTTAGGGCGCGTCATGGCTCTGGCGCTGGCAGAAGCAGGCGCCAATGTGGTAGTATGCTCACGCCGTTTAGAAGTTTGCGAGAAAGTGGTACAAGAAATCGAAGGGTTAGGAAGCCAAGCCATTGCCCTCGCTTTGGATGTAACAGAACCTGCATCGGTTCGACAAGGTTTAGATCAAGCGATTTCTCACTTTGGAAAGATTGATATCTTAGTCAATAGCAGTGGAACAGTTTATGAAGCGCCTGCTACTGAAATGCCTTTGGAACAATGGAGAGCAATGATGGATATTAATGTGACAGGAACATTCTTGATGTGTCAGGCCGTCGGAAAACATATGATTGAAAATGAATACGGTAAAATCATTAATATTTCTTCTAGCATTGGATTTAAAGGTACTGACCCAGAAGCCGTAGACTCTGTAGGGTATACAACAAGCAAGGGGGCTGTTATGACGTTAACGAAGGATCTTGCCGTTAAGTGGGGCCGTCATGGATTGACAGTGAATTCTGTTGCTCCTGGCGTTTTCCAAACAGGAATGAATAACCCAGAAATACCGGGAACGCTTGTCCAAAAAGCAGGTCCAATCATTGCCTCCCAAGTTCCAGTAAGACGATTAGGCGAAGACAAAGATATCGTAGGAGCTGTCCTTTACTTCGCTTCCGCAGCTTCTGATTATTGTAATGGACAAATATTAGTTGTGGATGGAGGACTTGGAGCTAAATAAAAAGGTTCTTTCTTAAAAGTTTAGGAGTAAATACAGTCCTTTACTTATCTACCATTCATTTACTGATATTTTTATATATTGTATATGTGGCTTTGAAATAGAGTCACGATGTTTGTAAAAAAGATGCGATGTTTAAAATAAAGTCGCGACGTTTATAAAAATGTTGCGATACTTTTCCTCTTAGATAATTTTTGTCTAAGGGTATTGAAGGAGAATACTTCAAGAAGGTTAAGTGGTATCTTATAGAGAAATTATACTTTTGTAATGAAAGCAAACCTAAAAAAATAAACGTTTAATGTTACTGTACTAACGAGGGCGTTCTATAAGAACCTATGGAAATAATCGAACTTTTTTAAAAAAATTGCAATACCAATTAGTAAGCAAAGAATCCATTTTAATCAATCTTTTTTAAAAATGGATTCTTTTTATTTTCCGTAAAATAAAGGCTTATTCAATATTTCTGTTCTAACTATACTTTAAACTAACATGTACACCTTTATTTATTCTTCACCAGACTAATTTTCAATAGATTTATGAAACTTTCTAACTATTTTGCAATTATAATCCAACCGTTTACAGCCTCCCTTCGTTTCCTTTAATAGTACCGATAAAAATCATGTATGAAATGGAGGAAGAATCATGAAGAAGACCGTGTTCCTATCAGTTCTACTGCTCTTTGTCATTATGGCTGCCGGATTGTCAGCCTATGCACAAATGGACCGTAAGCCAGCGTTCCAGGCGACACCAAATTCCAGCCAAAGTGATCATGTCATCCGGGTGTACGGACCGGGCGGACCACTTGGACCGATTAAGGAAGCTGCTGAACATTTTTCAGCTGAAAGGGGAATCAAGGTGGAAGTAACAGCCGGACCAGAAGGCAATTGGATAGGCCAGGCAAAGCAGGATGCAGATATTATTTTCGGTGGCTCCGAGTATATGCTGCAGGACTTCATCTTTAACCATCCCGAAATGATTGACACTAAATCACGTACGGAGCTTTACCCGCGTGCTGCAGGAATATTGGTGAGGAAAGGAAATCCTAAGAAGATTGAAAGTCTGGAGGATTTAACGAAAAAGGGAGTAAAAATAATCGATGTGAATGGGGCTGGCCAGCTTGGACTGTGGGAAGACCTGGCAGGCAGAAAAGGGCTGATCGAAGGCATTTCCCAAAATATTAACCTTTCTGTAAAGTCGAGTGCCGAAGCCATTGAACGATGGAAATCGAATTCCAGCCTGGACGCCTGGATTACCTATGAATCGTGGCATTACCGGCTCCAGGATGTGACCGACCTGGTCGAACTGCCCGAAGAAGAAAAGCTCTATCGTGGAACGCCGATCGCCCTGACGAAAATCACCGATCAGAAAAAAGAGGCACAGCAATTTATTGATTATTTAAGAACGGAAGAATCTCACCAAATCTTTCAAAAATGGGGATGGAAGTAAGGACGAGCCTTAAATCTAAAAAACTGGGAGGAACATACATGAAAAAAGGAATTTTTACCCTCGCGATACTTTCGATTATTTTTGCTTTGGCTGCCTGCGGAAAAAGCACTGAGGAAAAAACAGAGATAGATCAACTCGATCAAGCCCAAACGGAACAAACTAAATCGGAACAAGCCACGGCTGACAGCCTCCAGCTTTTGGAGAATGAGAAAGCTGGAGAGTACCTGGCGGATTCACAGGGAAGGGCCCTGTATTACTTTAAAAAGGACGAAGCAGGAAAAAGCAATTGCAGCGGAGACTGCCTGGCAAACTGGCCGGCATTTACCCAGGAGGATTTCGCCGTCCCGGAAGGTTTTGATAAAAAGGATTTTGATACGATCACAAGAGAAGACAACGGGGAGAAGCAGGTCACGTACAAAGGCTTTCCTCTCTATTATTTTGCAAAAGACCAGCAAGAAGGGGATGTAAACGGACAAGGAGTAAAAGATGTATGGTTTGTCGTAAACAGCGAAACAGAATTTGAATAAGCTTGCCCAGGGAACGATCAGTCGCGGTCGTTCCCATCCTTACTTTTAAAATAGTGTAATGGCAATATATTTTTATCCAATAACAGGGAGTGCCATATGAAAGAAAAACACGATGCGGAATTAATGAGATTGGTAAATGAAAAACACGGTCACGCATTAGAGGAGCTTTATGACCGATATATAAAGCTTGTTTACGGCTTCGTTATGAAGTTTTGCAATGGGAATGAGGATAAGACGAAAGAGATTATTCAGTTGGTCTTTTTGAGGCTATGGACAACAAGCAGCCATTACGATCCTTCTCAAGGCAGCTTTGTAAATTGGCTCCTCACGATTACCCGCAATATTTGCATTGACTACCTCCGCAAAGAGAAGAGGCAGACGCAACACCATCAAGAGGAACATGAAGAGATCGCCGACCCTGCCAATGCAATCGAGCAACGAGTAAATACGAATGCTATTGCGAAAGCGAAAAACAAATTGCCGACAGCTCAAAGAAAATTAATCGATTTGCTTTATTGGAAAGGGTATTCTCTTTCGGAGATTGCCAAGCTGGAACAAGAGCCGCTCGGCACGATTAAAAGCAGGCTTCATCAGGCTCTTAAAGGATTAAGGAAGCATCTGGAACTGGAGGATATAAAATGAGAAGGGATTGTGATTATTTAATTCCATATATAGCAAATGAGCTCAAGGAGAGCGAACACATGACCTTTGTTGAACATTTAAAGGATTGTACGGAGTGTAAGAAAGAATATCAGGAATTGTCCCAGGTCTGGCATGCTTTGCCGTTTGATTATACCGAAATCGAGGTGCCTGAATCGCTAAAAGCCGAGGTGCTGGGATTTGTTTTTGATCAAAAAAGGAAAAGCGGTACGGAAACATTCATGGCTAAGATGAGCAAGCTTGCCATGATGCTCAAAAGCCAGTTCACTCCAGTTTCAACCAGTATCGTGGCCGTCTTGTTGCTCGCGATTATTGGCCTTGGAATAGCGAATGTACAGGAAAAAAATCGCCATGCCGAAAATATACCCATTGAAATTTTAACGGCCATTCCCTTAAAAGCAGCTAATCAAGGCCGTCCGGGAACAAACGGCATCGCCTATATTGTCCAACAGGGATCAGAGAAAAATTTGGTGGTGCAGGTTCACGAATTGCCCGGCGTCGAAGGTTCACAGGTTTACCAGGTTTGGCTGCTGAAAAACGGCACGAGGGAAAATGGCGGCATATTCAAGCCGGACGAAAACGGCTCCGGAATACTGACCTATCAGCTTGCAGAAGGGCAGACTTTTGATCAAATCGGCATCACTGTCGAACCGGACGCCAACGGTAGCCAGCCAAGGGGAGAAAAAATAGCTGGGTCATAGATGGTAACAGAAAAGGACAGATACATTTTTAATATCTGGCTAACCTTATATTACGATCGGGTGCTAATGTTCACGAAACTTACCCAAAAATGATCAAACTTTTTTATAAAATTCCATCTGTATTCTAAACTATAGAATCCATTTTGATCAAACTTTATTCTAAAGCTACAGTAGAGGGATTTTTTCGCTCAGAAAAATTCCTCTCCCTTCTTATTAAAAGCTCAAAGTGATCTTTCGTTTTTGTCAGGTCACATTGAGTTTTTTTCTCGTATATTCAAACCACTGAACATACATCTCCTTCAACTGATTCAGAACTGATACTATGACTATTGCACGGCTAAAGGAATGGAACCAGTAGTTGGGAGCAAACTTTAAATGATAGATTCGTATAAAAAGAGAAGCCCAGCGTCCATTTAAGACGAAGTGGCTACTCTTTTTTGTTAACTTTTCGTAATTTCGGATTTTAGATAATGAATATACTTGTTGGGTAAAATGGATAAATGTTTATCTTCAGATAGAACCAGACCAAATGAAATATTTACACCTCTATGATTCACCAAATCAATCGGAATGATCTCCCCATTTATGACAGGAATATAATTTTTCATGATGAAATCCGGGGCAAATGTAATAGCTAAATTTTCAATGATAGCTTGTAGTATTCCGTCCAAATTATTTGCTGTAAACAAGATTTTCAAGGGCTTATATTTGTTAAAGAAATCTTGCACAAAATACTGCATAAATTCACCGTAATAGGTAACAAGAGTTTGATCAAGTATCTCTTGTGGAGTTATGGTACTAATAAATGCTAAGGGAGATTGTTTGGAAACATAGACTTTCTGCTTCCCTTCTAACAGTGATTCAAAAGCGATTCCTTCCATATTTATGTTCCAATCTGATGAATATGCAATTAGTCCGATGTCGGTCTTATGCTGGCGAACATCTTCTATCACAGAAGTAACGCTTTTTTCGTTTATTTCCACATTTACATGTGGATAATCCTGTCTAAAAGCGGCTAAAGCTTTTACTAGAACCGTCGTTAAACCAGGTATAGAAGATACTCTTAATTCCCCTACTTCCGTCGAATTAAATGAGTTGGCTTTCTCTTTTATTTCCTCAAGCTTTTTTAGTACTTCGTAGGCTTGTTTCAGAATAATTCTGCCTTCATCGGTTGGTACAGCACCGTGTCCCCGTGAGCGATGTAAAATTTTTAGTCCTAATTCTTTTTCTAAACCAGTAATGGATTGGCTAATACCAGATTGAGTCACATGAAGATTCTGTGCTGCTATAGAGAGAGAGTTGTGTTTTGCGACTTCAACAATATATAGTAATTGTTCAAAGTTCATAGTTTTTCTCCTTATATTAGTATATTCCTATCCAAAATAAATATTGTGTTATCTCAATCGATGGGGAAATTAAAGGTAGATCATGTATGTAATGTAAGAAAAGTTGCTTTTCAAGATAGGGTAGGATTCCCTTGTTAAGCAAGACTGTTTAGATGCTGGTGTCTTTGCTGACCAATTACGATTTGATTGACTGTGATGGAAGAGCTGGTGGCTGAAACTATTGCTGAGATGAATCGTAAAGAAATCGCACAGTAGCTTTAAAAGCTAGCGAGATTGTTCTATCATTTGTACTTAAGAGCTACTTATTCACATCCTTTCATTTGCCTAGCTTCGCGTTAGTTGGGAATAAAACTAGTAAAAATATCGAGGATTATTAGGTATACCGTCTTTGGCTATAGTTCTTTTTATGTTTTAGTGCTTGGTAGATTCCCACTAGGCTTTAAATAGTAGTCAAACTTACTTGCAAGTTAAAATCTTTAATTTTATTTAACTACAACTTATCAGTATAATCAATATCATAATAGTAAGAATAATCAAAAAAATCGCTTCCATGCGAGTAAAGGGGGGAATCGTTAGGAAGATAAGTACTTTCCCTAGGATGGAATGTACTAGATTATGAATCTGTCTGTACAATTTTTGTTCCTGTCATTATTTTTCGAAATTCCAATAGTGATGGAGTAGAAAAAATAATGTAGTATGAGCTTCTTTTTATGGCCTCTGAGCTACTAATTAGGATATAGAACGAATAGTGGCTGTTGATAGGAGAATTGAAAACTAAGGTAAATTAGTCAAACGAATTGAAAAACTGGTTTAGGGGGAATGACAAATGACCAATGTTTATATCTTAGGAGGATCGAGAACTCCGTTTGGTAGTTTTGGTGGAATTTTAAAGGATGTTTCTGCTGTGGAGCTTGGAGTGATTGCTAGCAGGGGAGCGATTGAAAAGAGTAAGGTGGAAGCGAAAGAAATTGAGCATGTGTTTGCTGGTAATGTTATTCATACGTCAAAAAATGCAACGTATCTTGGTAGGCATGTAGCCTTAAAGTCCGGGATACCGATTGAGAGCCCTTCTTTAACACTCAATCGTTTGTGCGGTTCCGGCTTGCAAGCCATTGTTTCTGCAGCACAAACGATTTTGTTGGACGAAGCACAAGTCGTTCTAGCCCTTGGCACGGAAAATATGAGCCAATCACCTCATGTTTTAAGGAATGTTCGTTTTGGAACGGGTTTAAAATCTCCTGAAATGGATGACATGCTTTGGGCGACGTTAACGGATGAATATGTGGGTTGCGGAATGGGGATGACGGCGGAAAATCTGGCTACTCAATATGAAATAGGGCGTGACGTACAAGATCAATTTACTCTAGAATCGCAAAAGAAAGCGTCTAGAGCACAGCAAGAAGGACGGTTTAAACAGGAAATTACGCCTGTTATTGTAGAGAATAAAGGAAAACAAATTAATATTGAGGAGGATGAACATATTCGCCATGATGCTACCTTAGAAAAGTTAGCTTATTTAAAGCCAGCCTTTAAAAAGGACGGAACGGTTACTGCTGGAAATGCCAGTGGTATCAACGATGGAGCTGCAGCTATAATTTTGGCCAGCGAATCTTATGTGACAAAGAAACAAGATATAACGCCAATGGCTAGAATTGTTTCGTGGGGAATAGCTGGAGTCGACCCAAGTATCATGGGAATCGGCCCTGTATCAGCAACTAAAATCGCATTAAAAAAAGCAGGTTTAAGCATGAATGATATCGACTTGATTGAAGCGAATGAAGCGTTTGCCGCCCAGTACCTTGCTGTCGAAAAAGAACTTGGACTTAATCGGGAGAAAGTGAATGTAAATGGGGGTGCAATCGCATTAGGTCATCCAGTTGGAGCAAGTGGTGCAAGAATATTGAATTCATTAGCAATTGAATTGAAAAATCAAGGAAAGAAATATGGATTGGCTACCTTGTGTATCGGCGGAGGACAAGGAATTTCCATGATTATTGAATCTGTGTAACATTACATTTTATAGAATTACATGCTCTCACAATGGTAAGGCGGGGATTGTAATGATTTATGTTTGTAAGGAACATTTGATTAAAGGAATCCATTCAATTCAAGTACCTCATGTTGAAAAGGCTTCTTCCACAAAATTTGTTTGCCAATTTTGTAGAAAAGAAGTGAATTATAAATTGTTTATACCAATGTTGAAGAAAAAACTAGTTTCTCATTAGTTTTTTCCATTAGCAAGCTTATGATTGAGAGAGGGCAAGCCATGTTCGAAAGAGAAGGCAGCATCTTCGGTTATGAAAACTTCTATTCTGAGGGGATGCAGAAAGAATTAAATGCACTTGGTTTTAACAGTCTAAAAGATTTAATAAAAAGTTTATCTAAAAAATAATTTATAATTGAACTTTAAAAAGAGTTGAGATTTTGTTTATAGTTAATTCTACTTTTTTTGTAATCGATATGTAGTCAAGGGTGTGCTGACAAAATGTTAATATTTTGCTAACGCAATGAAGTGAAAAACGGTAAATTCTATTTAAAGATGTTACACACTCTCGTCTTACGGGCGGCATGATATAAAAATGCTAATAACCTTTTTAAAATTACACTTTTCAAACCATGTGAAGTGAGGGATATAAACAATAATTATTATCCCTTACTTAGTTTTTTTATTAATACAGAGTTAGAAATGTATTATACTGCTTTATTCAATTTGATTTTAGCAGACCACCTGCTTGACATCTTGCTAACATACTTATTTTTTTGAGCTAAACTTATTTAACTGAGCTAATTTTGAACCTTTAACAAACCTTGATATATTAATCTTTTCTGGACTTATTTAATTCCGTTGAACTAGATTGATTTTACTTAATAAGATTGACAGAATGGGGGTCGGGGGTTCAAGTCCCTCATAGGTCATTATTTACGGAACCCTTGATATTACTGATTTTTCAGTTATCAAGGGGTTTTACTTTATACCTGTAAAATTGATCAAGGGTTGGAGTTCTTTTGAATGTTGTTCTAGTCAGTCAAAAAACAAATAAATTATTAAGAGGGCTGATTGCAGAAACAGAAGAATTTAATAATGAATACATCTTTACAACTGTTTATAGAAATATCATTGAGAAAGTTAGGCTTATGTTAGCAACGGTGATAAAATCCCTAATAACAACGGTTCCAAATTCCCCTAAAATAACGGAGAATTAGTTTCGATACTAGATAAATCGGAGTGGAGAAACTAATGATCAAGATTGGGGAATTTTTTATGATTAGAGAACTATATCAGAAAGGTTGGACCATTACAGCTGTCTCTGAGAAAACAGGCTTTGATCCAAAAACAATACGTAAGTACATAAAGCAAGATACACTGCCTTCTAAAAAGAAAGTGGATCGAAAAGGAAGTATACTTGATCCCTATAAACAGTATATTCTTCAAAGAATTAAGGAAGGAACCATAAATTGTGCAGTTTTACTAGATGAAATTGAAGCCCTTGGTTATAAGGGGAAAATGACCATCTTAAGGGATTTTGTTAGACCATACAGAGAAAGTCCTAAGAAACAAGCAACCTTACGGTTTGAGACACCTCCTGGTAAGCAGGCTCAAATGGATTGGGCACATGTAGGTGAATTTGAAGTTGATGGGGAAATGAAAGAAGTATATGCCTTCGTTATGGTATTGGGCTATTCCCGAATGAAGTATATTGAATTTACAAGCAGCATGGATTTGGAAACACTCATGAAATGTCATATGAATGCATTTGCATACTTTAATGGAGTACCAGAGCAAATCCTCTACGATAATATGAAAACAGCAGTTACTAAGCATACACCTATTGAAATTCGGTTTAATAGAAAGTTTGAGGATTTCCTTGCCTACTATGGAATTGTTCCAAAGGCATGTAAACCAAGTAGACCTCAAACTAAAGGAAAAGTGGAGAATGTAGTTGGCTATCTCAAGAAGAACTTTATGAAGCGAAGGCATCAGCCGAATTTACATTCATTAAATGAGGATGTTCGAAAGTGGTTGGATAAAACAGCAAATAAAAAACCAAATGGTACTACAAATGAATCACCATTAAAGAGATTTGAACTAGAACAAAAACATCTAGGAAACTCTAATATGAAACCAGCATTTCCGCTTGCACATTGGGAAATACGCGAAGTAAGTAGAGACTCCTTTATATCTTATAATGGGAAACGGTATTCTGTTCCGTTCCGATTTGTAGGCCAGAAAGTAAAGGTAAAAGAAACACTTGAGCACCACATTGAAATTTATGATGAATTTGAATGTATAGCTAAGCATCCTATACTAACAGGGAAAACAGAAGTTCATATGAAACTGGAACATTATAAAAAAGGATTGAATGAGACAACTACAGGTTTGGCGACCAGTCTCAATCAATCCCCTGATCTTGAAGTGGAACAACGTTCCCTACAAGTGTATGAACAATTAGAAGGGAGTGACCTTGGATGAGCACTCAACATCTAACTGAACGACTAATAAAAGTTGGATGGCAGCATACTGCAGACCAAATTGAAGGTCTACTAGAAGATGCCTCTAAAGATAATGTACCATATTCTGAGTTTCTTAACACTATTCTGTTAAACGAAATTCAATACAGAGAATCAGTAGAATTAGAGAAAAGATTATTAAAAGCAAAACTTCCATTTCAAAAGACTATTCATGACTTTGAATTTGATTTTCAACCAAGTATTAGTGAAAAGCGCGTTAAGGAAGTTCTAACCTGTCGGTTTATTGAAAATGGTGACAATGTCTTACTCCTGGGTCCTCCAGGGGTAGGCAAGACCCACCTTTCAGTAGCATTCTCTACAGAAGCAATCATAAAAGGTTATACCGCCCTCTTTATTAGGGCAGATGATTTCATCAATGAATGTAATAAAGCAGAAAAACAAGGACTCATAAACAGGGTGATAAAACGTTGGAGTAGGCCAAACATATTGGTTATTGATGAATTAGGTTATTTTCCTTTTGATAATCTAAGTGCAAATATATTCTTTCAGGTTATTTCTAAACGTTATGAACAAGGCAGATCTTTGATTATTACATCTAATAAGTCATTTATTGAATGGGGAAAAATATTTGGAGATGAAGTATTAGCAACAGCAATACTAGACCGTCTTCTACATCACGCCACTACATTTAATATTAAGGGAGGCTCTTACAGGCTTCGTGAGAAGCAAAAAGCCGGCATTCAGCCAGCTGTCATAAATCGTTGATAATCGGGAATTTTGTTCCGTTGAAAAAAGGGAATTTTAATCCGTTGTTGACAGCTTAGACAAAAAGGGTCAAGCGATATGGAAAAGATGCAGATATAACAGGTGTAAGGGTTTCACCTCACGCATTTAGATCTACATTTGTAAAATATCACTTGTAAAATAATAGGGATGTCATGACCCTTCAAAAGATTTTAGGACATTCATCTATAGAGATGGTACGGAGATATGTTCAAATGACAGACAATGACATTCATCAACAACATAACAAATTTAGCTCTATCAATAACTTGTGATTGGATATGAGCAGATACAGGAATTTATCTTGTATCTGTTTAGTGATAATAAAGTCCTTTAATTTCACCATTCTAAAACCAGCAAACCTTCCAACTATTATATTTTGGAAGGTAGTTTAAGTTGTTTAAGTTCTAATCATATTTATGATTGTGGGCATGAAAATTGAGTAATAAAGTTATTTAATTCACGAGCCATATCTTCGTGTAAAGCCTCCAAATTAACTATAAAGAAATTAATAAACAGGGAATATTCTTTTCCCAATTCTAAATAATAAAGGAATTACTAATATTAAAATTGGTCCTACAATAATCGTTGAAAAAACAGTTTCTTTTAAGGAAATTAGTTCATCCATAAACATTCTATACAATATTAAAGAATTGATAGGAATGTTTAGTAAAACCCCTGTTAAAAGACCAGGTGCATATTTTTTCATTACAATTGTTGCAAGAAGATGAGGGAAAATGGCATTAAGTATCATTGAACCTAAAAATCCAATAAACACCCATTTAACTAGAATAGACTCAGGAAAATAAAAATAACTAAATGCAGATAAATAAGCTAGTGATGTAATAACCAACACAGCAAAATGAAATTCATTTGTACTTACTGCCCTTTGAAATTTTGAAGGTTGTTGAGACCATTGTGGCAACCATAAAGCTTCTTCTAAATTATGTAATGTGATGGCTAAACAAAAGAAAATTAAAAGTGATTCTTGCATAAATCCACTTCCTTATAACTGTTTGTTTGATTGTTAAATTAACAAATATCGAGATATAGGACAGTATCTGCTTTTTGTTGTCTGTGAATAACATTAAACAGCTTATTAAGTATTTTCTTCATTGAATAAAGGCTATCTGTAGTAGCTTAATAGGAATAAATTATTGTGTAGTATCTTGTATAATCTTTATAAGAAATACTTTTCGTCATATTATCTTTTTCAAAAACTAAATGATTTGCATTTTCTATTATTTTAACTGAATTCCATCCATCTTTATCCATCATTTCAATAAAAGGTGCGAACTCTCCTTGTTTCACTAAATATTCTTCATCTCTCCACACTTCAACCATTTCTTTATCTTGAAAAATCATTTTTGATATAGCTACAACTAATGGAATAGGATTTCCCTCTTGGAAAATTACTTCTCTTTTTTTGATGATAAATATAGATAAAAGGCTAAATATTAGTGCAGTTATTATAAATACTTTTGATTTTAACAAATAAATTAAATCCCTTTCCTTCTTTTTATATTACAACCTTAACTTCTTCCTCCTTTATATTATAGGGATATTTTAGCATATTGATGTAGCTGAAAATATGAAAAAAATGCTATATTCATAGGATTTAGATGTTTTGTCTCCGTTTGCCGATTCGCTTATCAATCCCAGCATCCATTCGAAGTGACCATACTTTACCTGCTTTTCTAACTGACATTAAGAAACCTCCATGTTGAGATGGAGGTAGGGGGTGCTAAACAGTATGAGTCTGTAGTGCTGTTTTCATTCAACAAAGTTTAAAATTCTATAAAAACAAATAGATATTTATGATAATTTGAGACTAACATTGCTGGGAATGATTCGTTCAAAGATTCAAGTAATCTAATGTTTTAAAACACTAAAGGCTTTTGCGACTTTTTGTGCAAACGTTAATGGAGGTTCCACAGATTGAAAATGAACATATAAAATATTGGGATTGGTAAAAATCCAGTGATTATGAATAGCGCTTATGATTAGGTTATTACGAACTAATATATTAACAAAAGGCGAGATTTCTTCTTCTAGGAGGACAACTTCTCCAAGATTAAGTGCATTTCCTTCGTGATCCATTGATTCAAACGATATTCCTGCGTGAAGTTCACCACGACTTGGACGTCCTTGGATAGTGACATGAAGATTTCGATTGATTTCTACTGAACAAACTCCATGTTTCACATTAGCCTTCCCGTTAACAATTTGAGCATATTGATGGCATATATCATGGAAGTTCAGCATAGTAAAACACCTCATTTTTTTCTAAAATTTATGAATTAAGGTGAAGGTCTAGAACTAATAATCGTGATGTTAATGCGTATTAGGTTGATTATATGCAATAAAAGAAGGTTCTTATTTAACTAATGGGGCGTTTCTACAATATGTGAAGGCGCTTTTTTTACTAACGGTTGGACAAGGATTGAAACGTATTGGCTGAAGAAACTAAGCATTATCGAAAATACCTATAAAAAAATTACTATCAATCACAAAATCCTAACAAAAGCAGAGACACGAAAAGAACTGCAAACACTTAAAAGGAGTACCGTCAGGAAAATGCGGTTTCTTGCCGGTATCCTTTATTGACTTTTACATTTTTAGTTGTAAACCTTCATCGGTAGATAAGTTAAGGACTGTCCAGTAGCTGAAGCAGTTAAATTTTTTTCTAATTCGAATCCATTAATTGGTTCGATACGAGAAAACTTTTGTAAGAATGCCTCTAGTGCAATTTTCATTTCTAATCGTGCAAGAGGTGCACCTAAACAGAAATGTGGACCATTTCCGAATGTTAAATTCTTTTTATTGTTTGAACGATGAATGTCTAGAGAGAAAGGATCTTCAAACATAGTTTCATCCATGTTGGATGCACTCATCCACGCGATGACTACATCTCCTTTTTTTAAATCAACACCTAATAAATTATTGTCTTGTTTCACAGTACGATCTCTTCGTGACATATGAAAACGGTATCGGAGCATTTCTTCGATTGCGTTTGGCACTAGTTCCCGATTACTTTTTAGTACCCCATATAATGACTCATCATCATAGAGCAATGAATAGAACGTATTGGCAATCGCATGGCTGGTTGTTTCAACACCCGCGCCTAAAAGTAACATTGTGACCTGCACAATCTCCTCATCTGTCAACCTTTCACCTTCTACTTCAACTCGGATTAAGTCAGAGATAATATCATCGGAAAGGTTTGAACGTTTTTGAATGACAATCGGGTAGAGAAATTGGAAATATTCTTTTGCAGCATTTTGTTTTGCTAACTCAATGTCTTCCAGCCTTTCTTTGTCATAAGGTTGGAAAAGAATATCAATCCATTTCTTGAACTGACCTCTATCTTGTACCGGTACCCCAAATAAATCTGCTATAACTAGACTAGGAAAAGGGGAAGCGAAGGCTTCAACAATATTTACAGTAGAGTTTTCTTGTATGCCTTCTACAAGTTCAGTTGCAATCTGTTGAATACGAGGTTCCCAGTTCTTCAAACTGCGGGGAGTGAAAGCTGCGGCTAACAAGGAGCGTGCTTTCCGATGTTGAGGTGGATCTAAGAGTGTAATATTCATAATAGGTGAAGTTTTTTCTTGTTTGTTATTAGCTCCAACAAAAATGGTTGTTCTAGGACCTTCACTTGAAAAGAATTCATAGTTGCTCAACACTTGTTTAACATCTTCATATTTAAACACATTCCATGTATTTGTTTGTTCATGATAATAAACAGGATGATGATGCAACATTTCTTTATACCAATCAATCGGAAAAAATTCCTCTGCATGTGACTGGAAATTTGTGATTTCTTTAATTGGAATGACTTCTTTATTCATAATAACCTTACTCCTCCTTCAAAATGGATTATACAACTTACCTTTATTTTTAATAAAGCAGCATACTTATGGGACAACTTCCTAATTAAAAAATACTCTAATTAGAGTATTTTTTATAGAGTAAAAGGTAATAGGATATAGTAACTGTATATAATTGGAAATTTATATAAAAAATAATCCTCATATAGCAGAACATTTTACTTGTCCTGCTATATGGGGATTTAAAATAAAATTCGATAATTTATAAAAAAGTCTGATCATTTATAATAAAGATTGATAAAAAGAACTATTTTGCAGAATATTTCATTGTTCAACAATCGGGCCATTTTGTGGAGTAAAGAAAGGGGTAGAAAAAAGTAGAAGTAAGCTGATGCAATATATGAAAATAATTCAACTCCCTGAAGGAACAGTTGGGAGATATCAGTTCTGTGTTGAAGTCTTAAACGATAAAAAGACGTATAATTCCTACATTTTTGTAAATGATAAATCAGGTAAGAGAAACTTAAATTCAGGAGTTTTTATATGAGTGAATCCAGTTACAAACTTTTTAGACAGTAGCAGACATAGTACATCTTTGGTGTTGTTACATGGCAAACAGTATGGTGAGTTGTTTTTAACATATGGTCTCAAAATTGCCCAGAATAAAAAGATACTTTCACAAGTTCAACAACCATACGACATTGCTGTTCAGACCATAACTATCTTTTGGAATATAAATAAGGAAATTACTGTTTCGGTGGGATTTACGAACGAGGATGTGAAATCGGTTAAAATCGCTGTTTCACGAGAAGATGATTCCAAAGATACGAAACAACAAAAAGGTTAGTTTGTTGACAAATAGTAAGATGAAGAGTAAAGTATATTTATAATATATCTTGAATTAAAGATATTTGAATTAAGTATAACTTAGATAATACTATTGTGTAATAAAGAAGTAAAACAATTTGGAGGCGATAGTTATGAAAGGTTGGCTATTTTCAGGTACAAACAAACCACTAGAATTGATTGAAAAAGAAGATCCAAAAGCAATTCCAGGTCAAGTTGTTATAGAAGTGAAAGCTGCTGGTCTATGCCATTCGGACGTTGCAGCATTACAAGATCCAGGTTGGATGCCACTTTTCCCAAATGGTCCTGTTATTATGGGGCATGAGTTTGCTGGGGTAGTTATTGAAGTGGGTGAAGGTGTTGAAGATATTAAAGTTGGAGACCGAGTTGGGGCTAACCCAATGGATCGAGCAACGAAAATTACTGCTGGGTACACATATGACGGCGGTTATGCAGAAAAAGTCCGTGTTCCAGCTCATCAATGCGTAATTATTCCTGAAGGAGTTTCCTTTGTAGAAGGGGCAGCTTCAACAGATGCAGGAATTACAGCTTATCGAGCTCTTTTCAGTATTGGACAAGCAAAAGAAGGTACAAAATTAGGAATTATCGGTATCGGTGGACTTGGTCAATTTGCTTTGCAAATGGCATTAATTAAAGGTTGCGAAGTGTACGCTACAGATGTTTCTCCAGAAGCTCGAAAACTTGCTGAAGAACTAGGGGCAAACAAAGTTTACGACACTGTTCTAGATATGAAAGAAGTGGAATGTGACGTTATTGTTGACTTTGCTGGTTTTGGACAAACAACTTCTGATGCACTGGAAGCTGTAAGACCACAGGGAACAGTTGTAATTGTAGGTATGGGTAAATTAGAATCTAATATCAATACTTATTTAATGATTACAAAAGAAATTAAGCTTTTAGGAAGTAATGGTGGGTCAGTAGAAGACTTAAAAGGTGTATATGATTGCTTCGCTACTGGAAAAATGAGTCCAAATCTTATTACAATTCCGTTTGAAGAAATCGACAAAGGTATTGAAAAACTGAAAAATCATGAAGTTAAAGGCCGCTTAGTCGCTGTATTTGAATAAATATAAGTTTTCTTTGTAATAAAGGTAGAGAGGTTGAGACAAAACTCTCATCTGAAGTGAAATAGCCTGTGAAATTTTACAACAAGTAAAATTTCACAGGCTTTCATATTTTTAGAATAAAATTATCAGTACTTAGGTTTCTGATTACCCAAATTTGCACCATTATCATGCTTTAATGTTTGGCCTTTAGAAGGGGCAAATTCTTTCGCAATCTCTTCTTGGCTCTTCGATTGTGATTTCAATGAAGCAAACGCATTTGACATTCTACTTGCTTGACCGTTTGTAGGAAGGAACTCTTTTGCAATCTCTTCTTGGCTCTTTGATTGTGATTTCAATGAAGCAAATGCATTTGACATTCTACTTGCTTGACCGTTTGTAGGAAGGAACTCTTTCGCAATCTCTTCCTGACTTTTAGGTTTAACATTGGTTGAAAGCTTAGCTACAGGGGTATTAGAAGGAATGCTCTTTTGATTAAGGGTTGGCGAAAATTCTTTCGCAATCTCGTCAAAATTTTTTAACAATGAACCTACAGTATTTCCTAGTTTCGATTGACCTTTATTTGTCTGACCACTTTTTTTATTTTTCTTATGATCGAATATTGACAATATCATCATCTCCTCTGTACTTAATATGAGAGAAGGTGAATGTAATTATGTCAAGAAAGGTTTGTCAAAACATCTAGTGCTGAAAATCTTTCATTGTGCATTATTCAATTGGATATTTTTTTGCGTTTTTTCATAAATTCGTCGTTATTAATACAACATAATACCCACAACGTTAGTTTCGTGGTTTTTAATATTCCACAATCGGGCGCGATTCTTCAATATGAAGGATTGTTTTTTTATTCAAATAACGATGTGAATTGTTGAAATATAGGTTTTGAATAAATATATCAGGAGCGAATCCCTAGGTCTGCCATGTTTCTCCTCTCTTTTTTCTTTTAAACAAACATTCCTTTGCATTCTCTATGGGAATCCCAAGTTTTTGGGTACTATTTAATGAATTCAAGACCATATACTAGGAACAAGGGGTGAAACGAATGACCGTTCATATTGTCCAAAAGGGGGAATCCTTATGGCAAATTGCAAATCAATATCAGGTTCCGGTTTCTACTATTGTTGAAGTGAATGGTTTGCCTTCTGCGAATGCCATCATACCTGGTCTAGCGCTTTACATTCCGGACGAAGCTATTGTTCAGATAAGGCCTTATATGGTCAAAGCAGGAGATACGTTTTTGCAGCTGGCTAATCGTTTTAATACCACGATAGAAGCTATATTACAAGCAAATCCAAGGATAGATCCGAGTCAATTATATATTGGCCAAAGGCTCCTGATTCCAACACCATTGAAACCCCAAATAGAAACGCTAGGATTCATTATTACATACTCACCACAATCCACTTTACCAATTCTTCGGACTTTATCTAATTCGCTTACGTATATAGCAGTTGTATCTTATTCGTTCACCACACAAGGCTATGCCTATGTGTTATTAGATGATACAGAGGTCGTTAGGGAAAGCAACAAGCTGGGTGTTACAACTCTTTTAATGATTCGTAACTTTACATCCGAGGGTTTTGATGCTGAATTAGCCGGGAACGTGTTTGCTAATCCCGTTTATCGGAGAAATTTAATTGATAGTTTATTACGGTTTGTTAATGAAAAAGAATATGACGGAGTTTCACTGGATATTGAATTTATTCCTCCTGCACGAAGGAAAGAGTTTAATACATTTTTGAACGAATTAAAAGCTGCTCTTGGTCCGCGCATTCTACATGTTAATGTACATGCAAAAACAGAAGACCTTCCAACGAATCGAATCGTAGGAGCCTATGACTATCAGTCAATTGGAGCGATTGCAGACGTGGTAGCTGTTATGACAATTGATTATGGATATCCAGGCGGTCCGCCCGATCCGGTAGCCCCGTTGTGGTGGATGGATCAGATTGTCCGGTATGCAACAAGTTTGATTGATTCTCGTAAGGTACAAATTGCTTTTCCTTTGTATGGATATGATTGGAGAGTAATCGATAATACAACCACGGCTTTATCAGTTAATGGTGCACAAAACCAGGCAATCTCTGCTAACACAGTGATTGAATTTAATCAGGTAGCAGCCTCACCATGGTATCAAAATTGGAAGGGGATGGAAAAACATATCGTTTGGTTTGAAGATATTAGGAGTTATCAGGAAAAATACAATGTAGTCGATCAATATCAATTGTTAGGTGTAACGTACTGGCAATTGAACCTGCCAGCACCGCAGAATTGGGTTTATTTAAATAATCATTTTATTGTTACATAGAGCAACCGGATCTGGGTTGCTTTTATTATTCCGCAAAAAGGCTTAATTCTTTAATAAGAAATGCGAATTTCAAATTTGACATATATTGCGAAGTAAACAAAAAACAAGTCCCTCTATAAAGGGACGTTTTATTAGGAAATTGAATAGGTTATTCCAGAAAAGGGCGCTTTAATTGAGCAAGAATCACAAAAATTATCAAATTTTTTATAAAAAGATGCTTCAATTGAATATAGAAAAAGCGTGTTTTGATCAATTTTTTTTCAAAATACGCTTTTTTTATTTGCTCTTTTATAAAGTTGCACTATATGGGGAGTATTTTTCATTTTTTTTACCATGTAAAAATGAAGTATTTTTTCATTGACTTCGCAAAAAGAATAAAATAACCTATAAAGATACTTTAATTTGAGTACTATTACTAAAGTGATTTAGTTAAAGTGATGTAGTTTGATTAAAATAAACTTTAACTCAAGGAAGGATACAACATATGAAATTTACTCAGTTCTTAAAAACAAGAGGGGCAACTGCTACAATCTTTATGGGGATTTTCTATGCAATTGCAATGCTAGGTATATTCTTACCTGGTTATACAGCGATTCCAGGAAATATCGATAAATTACCGATTGCTATTGTCAATGATGATGCCGGTGAATATGGGGCAAAGATTGCCGATCAGTTACAAGAAAATTTACCGTTTAAGGAAATCGAGACGGATTTAACAAATAAACAGGCCTTAAACGATTTAGAACACAATGATTTAGCATTAGTCGTATATATTCCAGAGACATTCTCCGCGGATATGCAAAAAGGTGAAGTGTCATCAAGTATCGACTTTACAGTTAATGAAGCAGGGGCAACAGTTGTTTCTTCCACTATGAATTCAATTGTTACAGAAATTAATAGCCAGTTAAGCACACAATTTTCACAACAAACAGCTCAAGGCGTATTAATGAACTTTAATGTACCAGAAGAGCAAGCTGCTGAATTGGCTAAAAAGATTGAAACAGCTTATGTAGGAAATATAGTTACAATCAACGAAATGCCAGACGGTATGCATAATAATATGCTGCCAATGTTTTTAACGATGGCTGGTTATACGGGTGCGATGATTGGAGCGATGCAATTAGTAGTTGCCTTTAAGGAAAGCCGTGGAAAAGCAAGTAAAACACGTTTATTCAGCTATGTACAATTAACTGCGTTATTGGTTGCAGTTGTATCATCATTATTTGCTTTGGGTTTAACATATTTAATCAATGAGCCAAGTGGTGACCTGTTCTTCAGTTTAGTAGGACAGCAAATTTTAAACTATATGGTATGTTTTAACTTTACCGCGATTGTGATCTTCTTAATGGGTGAAGGAGGTATGATTTTAAACTTACCAATTTTATTAATACAAACACTAGCAAATGGTGCCACAATTACACGTGATATGATGTACTTGCCATATGAGTGGATGAGTCACATTTCGCCAATGTATTACTCGGTACAGGCATACTTTGCAAACCTATATGGCAGCATTAGTCCAAGTCCGTATATTTGGTCAATGGTTACAGTAGGTGCGGTTGCCCTGTTAATTAATATTGCTATTGTCGCGTTTATCCACAAACCAATGCCAATAGAAGTATCGGAAACAGAAAGTGTAAAGAATGCAACTGAAATCACAGCGTAGTTTTGCTAAAATAAGAAGAGAATTCTTCTTGAAGGAGCAAAGAGAATGTCCATTCAAATTTTTATATTGAGTAAACTGATGGAGGATAACAATTATCCTTATAAATTAAAAAAACAGCTTTCAGATCCCATTCCATTGGATCAACTAGGTGGATTGACAGAAAGTAAACTGTACTACCACTTTGATTCATTAGCCAAACAAGGTTTGATTGAGACCGTTGAAATCGTAAAAGAAGAACATCGACCTGATAAGCAAATATTTACGATTACGGCTAAAGGTCGTGAAGAACTACCGAAAAAAATCTACAAGTTGTTTGAAAGCACGGATAAGATTAGTGATATGGTGGTGGGGTTAGCAAGCATCAAGTATGTGAATCGTGAGAAAGTAGTAGAAATATTAGAGAAAAAATTAAAAAATATTAAGGATCATTGGGAGCAAATTACTAATTTCGAAAAGCAGATTCAGATAGACAAAGAACACGAGAAGTTTGCAGAATTTATGAGTGGCTATGTTTCAACTAGAACAGAGCACACAATTTATTGGCTTGAAGAGTTAATTAAGCGAATTAAACAAAGGGAAATATAATGGGGGTGTAGTTTGTTCCAAAATAAAATAAAGAAAAGCTAGTTTTCATCAGATTTCTGGCTGACCTTATAATACGAACGGGTGCGTTGATCCAAGAAGGATTAACGCACTTTTTTTATAGTGTGCTAACGAGCAGCATTAATTGAACAAGGAAGGAAATCCTTAACTATCTGAATATCGAAAACATTCCACAAATATGGTAAATATCATATGCTTAGAAGGTATTTGCTCCCTTATAAAGAATTGGATTAGATGAGATCAAAATTTTTTCAATTGGGAGTGGTTCACTATGTTAGCTTTAGCTCTACAAGGCATTGGGGGAATGAACTCATTTGCGGCTGGGGTACTTCAAACGCTTCGAAATGAGGGGGTAAAGCCCGATTTGATTTCAGCTACCAGCGGTGCTATATTGTCAGCATATCATTTTTTGCAAAAAGACCCTAATGCTATTGGAAAACATTATGATGAGTATTTTAAATCCGAAGAAAATGGAATCCCAACTTTTTTCAAATTCATGCAATACGCATACATGGGCATTCCTGAAAAATTTTCTCCTAATTACCTCAACATTTTTGAAAGATTGCCTGACAATTGGCCTTTTTCGAGATTGGAGGAATGGATTAACTTCTGCTTCCCTAACAAAATTTACAAATCTGAATTTCCTCAACAATTTTTTGATGATATCGCCAATTTTTTTTCCACCAATGAGGAAGTGGGAATTATTATGAATGCTTATAATGTTAATAACGATCAGGCGGTTTTGTATGTGAACGAACGTGCTCTGGATACAATGGAATTAAACAAGAGCGAAAATTTTGAGGTCAAACCAATAACTCCGGATGGTGTGAGAGCATGTTTGCAGTTGCTCCAATATGGAGACTTTAAAGGGGAATATGATGGAGCTTATCAATATAATCCGGTTTTGTCTCCGTTGGTAGTGGCTGACGAGATTATTTTGGTGACAGTAGGGCCACTAGGCAAATCTCTGGACCCGATCGATAACATTTTTGATATCGAAGACTTTAAATTGAAGATGTTATTTAAAAATGCCCTTTATGCAGAGCTTAATGATATTTCCCGGATTAATAAACTTATTGAATATGGAAATAAGCTGGTTCGTCCAGAATCAGCAAATAAACCGTATAAAGAGTACAAACCGATTAAAGTGCAAACAATTCAGCCTACAATTCATCGTGGATTCTTTGAATATTTTGTGGAAACCCGTGAGTTTTACCAGGATGGTGTGTTTCAAGCGAAAAAGTTCATTGATGATAGTCTAAATAAGTAGGCACAGATTGAATGTGGATAAATCCCTCGTATAATTCATTGTTTTTGAACTAGAATATTGAAAATTATCAAATTATTATTGACAATTCTTTCGATATGATAAATTAAGTTTATGAGTTTAGTGTGAATTAAACATATACATATTGTTAGAGGCTGATTAGACAACTAAAGGCCCCTATGTTCAATTATATGCTTGTTCAAGTATATATTGAAATAGGGGTCTTTTTGTTTTCAAACATTAAGCTCGAAGGTTAATTTAAAGTTAATGAAATGTAGGCACTGACTACTGTTGACTGAAGCAAATCAGAAGCTCTTTTCAAGTCAAGCCCGATTGAGGTATGACTTTTTTGAATATGTTCCGTCAATAGAACCAGAAAAATGTTCATTTTTTTCGAGAAGGCGGTTCAATTTAAATGAAATATACATTTTGGAGACATAAAAGTCAAAATCAAAAGAAAACTATAAGGGTAATAACATCCAGAGAAGGAGTAAAACAGCCATGAAAAAGCCATTCATCGTAATAATTCTGTTCTGTATGCTTACCGCCTTTGCAGGAACAGAAGGGAGTGTACAAGCAAAAGGTCCTTGTATCAACCCTTCTATCATCAATTTAAAATATCCGATGTAAAAGCTTTGGATTGAACATGCATGGTGGACAAGAGAATTTATTGTTTCCAATCTTGCCGAATTGAAGGATCAAAATGCAGTTTTAGCACGGTTGTTACAAAATCAAGAGGAAATTGGAAATATCATTAAGCCTTATTACGGTGAAGAAGCCGGAAATAAATTAACTGCGTTGTTGAAGGAGCATATTTTGATTGCAGGAAAAATAATTGATGCTGCTAAAAAAAGTGACAAGGCGGCAGTTGACCGATTTAATAAAGATTGGTATCGGAACGCAGATGAAATAGTTGCATTTTTAACAAATGCCAATCCAAATTGGTCTAAACAAGTTCTAACAGAAATGTTTTATAAGCATTTGAAGTTGACAACTGATGAAGTAGAAGACCGTTTACAAGGAAAATGGATGGAAGATATTAAAACAGCAGATGTTAATGAAACCCATCTCATCCATATGGGAGATTTTTTAACAGACGGCATCGTTAAGCAATTTCCTAATAAGTTTAAATAAGGTAAGTGCCTTCACTCATGTATGAGGGAAGGCTTTTTATTTTATTTTTTAAACAAGTCGCTTCTTCTGACCACTCCCATGGCTAAAGCCGTTGGGGTTCTTTCTCACAAATATCCCGCTTACCACCTTCCATAAGAAGAGGCAGAGGCGTGACTGTATGGTGAAAGAGATGCCCAACTCGTAACAAAGGTATTGCTCATTATTCGACTTTTTGATTATTACTAGTGCAATAATTCTTTCGTCATCAATAAATGCGGAATTCCATCCTCTATAAATACGCTTGATGAAGTCTGATAGCCCAGCTTTTTATAAAAACCCTGTGCTTGTGTTTGACCGTGTAATTTGACCTGCGTTGTTCCTCTTTCCTGTGCAATTTCTTCTAATGCTGTAATAATTACTTTACCAAGACCGAATTTTCGGTAATGTTCTAGAATACAAATCCTCTCTAACTTTCCAAATTCATCAACCCATCTCACTCGTCCCGTTCCGACAGGTTGTTCTTCGTAATAGACTAAGATATGTTCACATTGACCATTAAGCTGGTCAAACTCGTCAAATTCATCCTCTAAGAGAACACCTTGTTCCTTAACAAATACCTCTTTCCTTATGTGAAATGCCTTCCTTAAATCTTCATCAATGGTTATTCTTTTTGCATTCATTTCTTTCAGTCCTTTTACATTAATTTGTCTAGGAATACTTATACTTTACTAATAAAATTAAATCATTTTATTGTATTTACAACAAAATTAGGTTAAATTTAATTTATATCAGTTATGTTGTAATTGCAACAAAAACTTCATTAAGGAGTAAATTTATGAAAGAAATTTTACGCGAAATAGGAATGATAGCTAGGGCATTAGATTCTATAAGTAATATTGAATTTAAAGAATATGAGCTTACTAAAGGGCAGTATTTGTATCTTGTGCGAATATGTGAAAACCCAGGAATCATTCAAGAAAAGTTAGCTGAAATGATTAAAGTAGACCGAACAACAGCAGCCCGTGCCATTAAAAAACTTGAAATGAATGGGTTTATTCGAAGGGCAGCTGATGAAAAGAACCAAAAAATTAAAAAACTTTTTCCAACAGAGAAAGGGACAAATGTTTATCCGTTCTTAATAAGAGAACATAATTATTCGGATATGGTCGCATTAGCTGGGTTTTCTGAAAGAGAAGTGGAGACCATTTTTGATCTTCTTCAAAGAGTTAGAAAAAATATAGAAAAAGAGTGGGAATTTGTGAAAAAAGGAAACAAGAGAGATTATTGAGTATATAAAGGAGCGACATATTGAAATGACTATAAATATAAAAAAGTGCACCATTGAAGACTTATGCATACTTCAAGAAATTAATTATGAAACATTTAATGAGACATTTAAGCAACAGAATTCACCTGAAAATATGAAAGTCTATTTGGAAAGGGCATTTAACTTAAAACAATTAGAAAAAGAATTATCTAATACCTCTTCGGAATTCTTTTTTGTTTATTTTAATGATGAAGTCGCCGGATATTTAAAGGTCAATATCAATGATGCTCAGTCTGAAGAAATGAGTGATGAATTACTTGAAATTGAGAGGATTTATATAAAGAACAAATTTCAAAAACATGGGCTTGGTAAATATCTGCTCAATAAAGCTATGGAAATTGCGATGGAACGTAATAAAAAGAAAATCTGGCTAGGTGTATGGGAAAAAAATGAAAATGCTATTGCTTTTTATAAGAAAATGGGGTTTGCTCAAACTGGATCTCACTCTTTTTATATGGGTGATGAAGAGCAAATGGACTTTATAATGACAAAAACACTCATATAACTTTTTTGAAAGCAGTTCAAGGTTTTAAAATAAAAATCAACAAGATAGAAGGAAAAGCTAAGTTAAGTCAAAATCATCCTGTTGAACGACAAGAGCTAATTATTAAAGAGTTAGAAAATACTTCCCAACCAGATAATATCCAGATAGCCTCTCTTATGAAGAAAAATCTACAAAGATTGTGAAGAAAGACACTTAAACGACCGGGTAGGTTTAAGGCGCCTGTCCGTCATTACTTTACAACGTTAAACAGCCGGGGGACAGGTACTTTAATCAGGAATGCTTTAATGGAGTAACGGAAAAAGCCCAATTTCTCAACATTAAATTGAGAAATTGGGCTTTTAATATTGGAATTTCTTTAACGTTGAAAATTCATATTTCGTATATTTAGATATCATTTTTTGTGAGTTCTTTTTTTGTAAAATAGTTTTTTCTTCTTTTAAATTTGCAACAGTTATGATCCATCATAGTGATGGTCGTATAAATACATTGATAAACATGAGAAACTGTGGTAAATTTATATAGATACACCAATTGTTTATTTTTTATAAAATGTCCCTATTTTAATTATACAACATAAAATCCTTTTCAGTCAACCCCTATTTTTATTTTTTTTAAAGGAGTGTTTGATATGAACATGGAACTTCGTCAGGAGCAAGAACGTGTGAACAGCGTAATGGAGACAATTACAGAGCAAATTAACAGATTGGAGGGCGAAACTTCCAAGCTTCGGATGGAAGTTGTGAATATCCGCAAACACTTTTGGGATGAAGTAAAGGTTAACGTTGATACCTTCGACGATTATCTTGAGACAATCATCGGCTTGAGACAAGAGGCTCAAGCTTTGTCCGTAAGCCAAAGCACCCATAGACATGCATCTAAGAGATTATCTGCGCTGCGGCGGATGCAAGCAGTGCCCTATTTTGGTCGAATTGATTTCCTTGAGGAAGGAACTTCAACTGCGGAACGAATCTATATCGGCATCTCTACGCTCACAGATACAAGCGGAGAAAATTTCCTTATTTACGACTGGAGGGCTCCGATCTCGAGTGTCTATTACGACTACCATCCTGGTCCAGCCGAGTATGCTACGCCTGGATGTGTCATCCATGGCACACTGGAGAAAAAGTGGCAATATCTCATCCGCAGCGACATTATCCAATCTATGTTCGATACCAGTTTCACTATTGGTGACGAGATTTTACAGCAGGTGCTTGGTAAAGGTACAGATAAACATATGCACAATATAGTAGCGACCATTCAACAGGAGCAAAACCGAATCATCCGGCACGATCGCGGGCGGCTGCTCATTGTACATGGGGCGGCTGGCAGCGGTAAGACATCAGCTGCCTTGCAGCGGATTGCTTATTTACTCTATAAATATCGAGATATGCTGAATGCCGATCAAATCATTCTTTTTTCGCCTAATTCGATGTTTAATAGTTACGTTTCCAATGTGTTGCCAGAACTTGGTGAAGAGAATATGCAGCAGGTCACATTTCAGGAGTACTTGAATCATCGGCTGAAAAGTGAGTTTCAAGTTGAGAATCCTTACGATCAATTGGAATATGTTTTGACTGCAGTGGATAACCCATTATACGGAACAAGGATTGCGAGCATCCGATTCAAGGCTACCACCTGTTTTTTTGAGGCAATCAAATCATACAGGGAGTCGCTGGAATTATCCGGAATGGTGTTCAAGGGGATTATCTTCAGAGGAAAGATAATTGTTACGGCTAAACAAATTGAGGAAAAGTTTTATAGCAGTGACACCTCACTTCGCTTTCATAGCAGACTTGAAAAATTGAAGGATTGGCTAATTAAGCAAATAGATGAAGCCGAGAAGCTCGAACGGAATAAGCCGTGGGTACAGAAGGAAATCGAACTGCTTAGCAATGAGCAGTACCATAAGGCATATACTTACTTAGCGGAAAAACGCGGTTTTAAAGGAGATTCGATTCATGATTATGAAATCGAGCCTGAGGCGTTAGCCCGCTTGATTGTTCGCCAGAAGTTAAAGCCGTTGAGAAAACGAATCAAGGCGTTTCGTTTCGTCAACATTAAGGGAATATACAGGCAGTTTTTTAACGATCCCATCCAGATTAAACAGTGGATGGACCGGGAAGCACCCGAGGAGTGGAGGGATATTTGCCTATCGACTGTGAAAATGCTAGACGAAGGTAAACTATTTTACGAAGATGCTACTCCGTTTTTGCTAATAAAAGAGCTGATTCAAGGCTTTCAGACGAACAGCTCGATCAAACATGTACTTGTAGACGAGGCGCAAGATTATTCTCCGTTTCAATTCGAGTTTTTGAAACGTTTGTTTCCCTCGGCAAGAATGACCGTGCTCGGTGACTTTAACCAAGCAATATTCGCCCATGCCAGCGAAATGGTCGATTTCCACACACTTACTGGCTTGTACGGTCCTGATGAAACGGTCGCAATCAACTTGACTCGCAGCTACAGATCCACAAGACCAATTATCGAATTTACACGCGGACTTGTACCTGACGGTGAACGGATTACTGCTTTTGAACGCGATGGCGAGAGGCCTATATTGACGCAACTGTCCAATCGTGCTGAATTGCATCGCTCCATGGCTTCCCAAGTTGCAGCTTTACGGAAACGGCAGTATAGCACAATAGCAATTATATGCAAATCTGCAGGGGAAAGCACCGCTGCATACGATTCCCTGAGCGGCATCGAAGGAATTAAGCTCGTGAAGAGTGGATCGATTGAATACGAGAAAGGCGTTGTCGTCATGCCGGCGTATTTGGCCAAAGGTATCGAATTCGACGCGGTTATCATTTATGACGCATCAGCGGAAGTATATGGAGATGAGAGTTTGCGCAGATTGTTCTACACCGCCTGTACCCGGGCTATGCATTACTTACAGCTTTACAGTATAGGCGAACCGAGTCCTTTTTTACGCAATGTTCCGCCAGAGAGTTTACTTCTGAGCCTGACTTAACAAGGAAGAGAAAGAAATGTATAGTCACGCCAATTGTTCTGAACTGACGATTATATCGTTAATGTAACCATATTTTAATTAGGTATTTTGCAAATCGAAAGGAGAAAGAATTTGAAAAATCAAAATGAAGCGACTCAAAACGGAGGGACATTTGGGAGCAGAGGTAACTTTTTGTTGGTCATGATTATGATTCTAGGTGTGTTTGTGGCCATTTTGAATGAAACGCTGCTTAACGTAGCATTGCCGAAAATTATGAATGACTTCGGAATCTTGCCGAGTACCGCGCAATGGTTGACAACTGGATATCTACTAGTTATTGGTGTGCTTATACCAGTCACAGCTTATTTAATTCAGCGGTTCACGACAAGAAGCTTGTTCCTTGGAGCTATGGGCTTGTTTACGGCGGGGACATTTATAGCGGCTATTGCACCAGGGATCGAAGTGCTTTTGATTGGAAGGCTGCTTCAAGCGGCGGGTACCGGGCTGCTCTTTCCTTTACTAACCAATGTGGTATTCTCCATCGTTCCTATTGAAAAAAAGGGGTTCAGCAATGGGGACAATTGGAATTGTCATTACTTTTGCTCCAGCGATTGGACCCACTCTATCAGGAATCATTGTAGAGCATTTCAGTTGGAGGGTTCTCTTTTACGGCGTTCTGCCGATTGCATTGTTTGTTATTATATTTGCATATATGATGCTCAAAAACGTGACGGAGACGACTAAACCGAAGATTGATCCGATATCGCTTCTACTTTCAACCTTAGGCTTTGGGGGGATTGTGTATGGATTCAGCAGTTCTGGTGAAGGTCATGGGGGTTGGTCGAGCAATGAAGTCCTAGTTCCAATTGCAATCGGCGTTGTTTCTTTAGTCTTGTTTACTTGGAGGCAATTAACAATTTCACAACCGTTGCTAGATTTAAGAACATTTAAATACAACATTTTTAGGATGTCGACGCTGATTATGATGATTGTCATGATGGCGATGTTTTCAGCGATGATGTTGTTGCCGATTTTTCTCCAGAATGCGTTAGGTTACAGTCCGTTGGAGGCGGGTTTGATTATGTTGCCAGGCGGTATTGTTATGGGAATAATGTCACCAATTACAGGCCGGTTATTTGATAAATTTGGTGCGAAGTGGCTTGCGCTTATCGGATTGGGGTTGGTAGCAAATACGCTGTGGCAATTTGCTTTTATCACATTGTCAACACCCTACAGCACGATTATGATTTTTAATACGCTATTAATGTTGGGGATTTCAATGGTTATGATGCCGGTCATGACCAACGCTTTGAACGAATTGCCACCTCCATTATATCCACACGGTACGGCTATTATCAGTACTCTTCAGCAGGTGGCTGGCGCTGTCGGGACAGCATTACTTGTATCAATCATGACCAATAGTTCTACTCGTTTTATGGAAAAAACAGTGATTAAGGAACAGGAGTCTACATTACAAATCCTGGCGATGATTGCTGGAATGAAAAGCGCGTTCTTACTTGCATTCGTACTAGTAGTCATCGCATGGATAGTTTCATTATTTATAAAACGGTCTGTTCCACAAGAAAAGAAATTGAAAATAAAGCAGGGTGCTGCGAACTAACAGAGAGTTAACTCATCGTCAGGAGTAGGTTGTGTTAGATATTCTAGAAAAGGGCGCATTTCCGGAATTGGTATGCTCCCCTTATAGTAGACACGTTTTAAAAAGCGCATTAATCTGTCTATTATTAAGGGGGTATTTTTTTATGGAGAAAAAAGCAGAGACTTATGATATATCATTCAAGAAAAAAGCAGTGGATTTATTTTATCAAAAGAAGAATTATGCAGCTGTTTCCAGAGAATTAAACACTCATCGAAAAAACATACAACGATGGGTTAAACAGTTTAGTGAAGATGGGATGGTTGGTCTTAGAGAAAAACGTGGCAGGAAAAGTGGGTCTGGTAGAGTCTCTTCATCTACCTTTGAAAATACCCAACAGAAAATAAAGCGATTAGAAGCTGAGAATGAACTGTTAAAAAAGCTTTTAAAGATGTGAAAGGAGGAATGAATCTAAAACCTAGTATTCTATTTCCAATCATTAATGATTTATCTAAACAAGCTCACTCTATACAGCTACTTTGTCATCTAGCTAAAGTATCAAGAAGTGGATACTACAAGTGGATAAAGCGTAAAGCATTACCTTCGGAAAAGCAGATAGAGGATGAGAAGCTAAAGCAGAAAATAATAGAATGTCATCAGAAATATAAGGGCATCTATGGCTATAGAAGAATACAAATTTGGTTAAAGAGGACCTATGATATTCATATTAATCACAAAAAAGTTCAACGATTACTAAGTGAGCTAGGTATTAAAGCAATTATCAGGAAGAAACGAATTTATTACGGTAAGAAAGAACCTTATCTTATCTCGAATAATTATTTAAATAGATCCTTTTACGCTTCTCGCCCTAATGAAAAGTGGGTAACGGATATTACGTACCTCATTTTCAATGGACAGAAACTATACTTGTCTGCCATCAAAGACCTATATAATAACGAAGTTGTTGCGTGCCAAATTAGTAGACGTAATGATTATAAACTAGTCTTGGATACTCTTAAAAAAGCCCTAAAAGGAAGGAATGTAAAGGGACTCCTTCTCCATAGTGATCAAGGATACCAATACACTTCCCATAACTATAATCAGCTACTCGCAAGAAATAAAATGAAAGCTAGTATGTCTAGAAAGGGAAACTGTTGGGATAACGCTAGTATGGAAAATTTCTTTAGTCATTTAAAAACAGAATGTTTTAACCTACATACTTTTAAAACTTCACAAGAGGTTAGAAGGGCTATTAAAGACTACATTCACTTTTATAACCACGAAAGGTTTCAAACCAAGCTAAACAACCTGACTCCTATCGAATATAGAAGTCAGGCTTCTTAACTGCGCTTATTTTTTGTGTCTACTTGACAGGGGTCAGATCAGAATAGGAAAAGCGTCCTTTTTGCATGAAAGGTCTGGGTTGTTGAGGGGACAGGAAGAAGAATACTCATAAAAGATTGCGTGTGAAGTATTGGATTGAAATGAAGTAGGTTAAGTTGAACGAGTTGTAAATTGAATAGTTTAAGGTTATAAGCGTTTCTTTAGAGGAATGCTTTTTATTTTTGTTCAAAATCAAAATTATTATCGATAAATAAGTAATGTAATATAATAATTATTTATTTTAAAACAATAAATTGAGTGCTAATATCGAATTGAAAGTAAATAGGAGAGGTGCTTTTATGAAACGTAAACAAGGTTCAACAATTTTCTTAAAAGTAGTTATTTTTCTTGTGGGCATTGCAGTACTTGCTGTGTGTATATTTGGGTTGCCGCAAAAGAAGACACTGAAAAAACATTTTTACAATGGTTAAGGAACCTTATTCCCTCTGAAGAATGATAATAAGGATAGTAACATTAATATCTTTTTGAACTAAAGGTGCATTACTGGAACAAGGAAATGCCTTTTTCTTATTCAAGTAACGAATCAGATTAGTTCAAGAAGAAAAACTGATAAAATAACAACAAATCAAATCTAGAAAGGTGTTGTTATATTTGGAACAATTGAGAATGTATAAAATTTCTTTGTATCCAATATTCGCTTTAATGTTTACTGGTGGAATAATGTTTTTTTTTATTTTGTTTTATGGAATTAAAAGACATTCTCTCAAATATATTCTACTCAATTGTTGGGTTAATTTTTTCATTATTATTTTTAGGGTATTCGATTTATCTCTTAAGAAAAAGAAGACAGGGTAAGGGATTTTATTGGGATAAAGAAGGAATTGTAATTGATTTACAAGGAAATAAAGTCTATTGGAATGAGATTGAAAGTATTCAATATTCCAATGTAAGAGGTATGAAGTCAACCGTGATTTATCCGCACTATACATATCACGAAAAGATTAGAATCCGTCGTAAGAAATGGATGCCAACCCCTGCCCATTCCATCGATTGGTTTTATATTGAAAAGCCAAAGGAATTTCACAGGGATTTAATGAAGACTTGGGAAGAAAAAAGGCATTAAGCATACATTTATTTCAAATTTCTTATTAAGCTAACGAAGCAGTTTAGTGCAATAATGCAGTTACGCAACCAGGGCGTGGTATTTGCTTGAACCAGTTGTATAAACGTATGCAAATGCCCCCCATAATGAAAGAATCTCCAACAGAATGCTGGAGATTCTTAAAATTATTTTTTAAATTTATCCGGAAACTGCTTTACAACTCCCGCAGAGATAGTATCTGCCATTAGGATTATATGTGTGACCCCTTCGTCAATTGAAACGATTCTTGCATTCCAATCTTTTGCTAAGCTTGCAGATAAATCATTTGTCACTAATTTCAGATGCTCAGACTCTTTCTTAATAAATACCCATTACCTTACGCAAGAATTAAGGTTAACATATATGACTTAAGAAAAGAGATTAGCTATATTATGTGAATGGTAACTAGGAGGAGCCGTGTGCGTTAATTGCGCAAGCACGGTTCTGTGAGGGGGGAGGAATACAATCTACCGCGAGGTAGAGAGATTCCCTTCTACTCGACTTGTTAAACAAAAAACAATTAATTTATGGTAAATAGGGAGAGAAATATTTATGGGTAAAATATGTAGAATTTGCGAAGAAGAAACAACCATCGGAACTAGAGAGGAATGTGAGAGTTGTTGGAACTTCTACAAAAGGGCATATCAAAAATTTCACGAGGACCGAGATATAAAAATTGAAGGTTTCGACGATGAAGTTAAGTTAGCAAAACATTTGCGGACACTATATATTGATAACAAGTATTGTTCTTATACCGGACTTGAAATGATGTTAAGGGACAGAGAATATACAGAACGACTTAAAGTTGATGGAAAAGAAGAAGAACTAGAACAATATAATCGAAAATTAGCTGTTCTTGGTTTTAGTATTGACCGTAAAATATCTAAAAATGGTGATCAGAAGGCTCCATATAAAAAAGATAATATTGTGTTGTGTATTAGAGCTATTAATACAATGAAGGGTGAATTTAAACCTGAAGAATTTATCCAAGCGTGTTACCAAGTACTCGCTTATCAAGTAGAAAATCAAACAATATTTGCTGACCAAGTTCTTTCAATGCTTAGAAATTTTAATGTAAAACATATAGAAAAACCTATAATCCCTAAAGTAGAACAGATACTAAAGGAAGCTGGGGTTTATGAAGAAGATTTCAAATCATATCGAGAAGATTATATAAAAGAAATAAATGCAAAACATAATAGAAAAAAATAACTATTTGATATATCACGTGGATTTTCCTCTAACTTTTAAGAAAACCAGATGAAAAAGAATAAAATTATTATTTTTTCAGCTATTGGGGGCTTGAGTTGAATAATGATCTTCAACAATCGGGCGCGATTGTTGAGCAACACAGGTAGAAAATGATCAAACTTTTTTATAAAACTGAAACTTAAATCTGCTAGATACGAATCCATTTTAATCAATCTTTTTTCAAAATGGATTCTTCTTATTTACCGTAAAATACGGGTTTGTGAGGTATTTTTGATCAAACTTTATTTTAAAGCAACATCTAGAAAACATCTTTACCTAAGGAGTGGTAGAATTGGCACGTGTTTTATTTATTAATGGTGGATCAGAAGGACATATCAATCCAACTATTGGAGTTGTGCAAGAGCTTATTTCGCGTGGAGAAGAGGTAGTGTACTTTACGATAGAAGCTTTTCGAGAGCGTATTGAGAAGACTGGAGCTACTGTACGAACATTTGACGGTCAAAAATTTATAAAAGCCTTTATCTCAGGTGGAAGAAATCATTTACTCGAAAGAGTCAACGGTCTTTTACATACGGCAGATATCGTCATACCTGGCGTTCTTGAACAGATTAAAGGAGAGCATTTTGATTACATCATCCACGATTCTATGTTTGGTTGTGGACGTTTACTTGCCCAAATCCTTAAGCTTCCCGCGATTAATTCGTGTACATCTTTTGCGCAGACTAAAATATCATTCGATAGAACATTAGAACATCTTTCACAAAATGTCCCAACAGAAATTTTTAAAAGGATAAATGATGATTTTCAAAACCTGACAACAAAAATTAAAGAAAAATATGATGTTGAAATCAGTTCTCCTTATGAAGTTTTTTGTAACCCTGCACCACTTACAATGGTTTATACAACTAGGGAGTTCCAACCTTTTGGAGAAGCATTTAACCAAACATATAAATTTGTAGGTCCATCCATCTCTTCACGATTAACGCAAGAAAACTTCGACCTTACTGCAATCAAAAGAAAAAGCCCCATTTACATTTCACTGGGTACTGTCTTTAACCAAGCCATTGATTTCTATAAGCTTTGTTTTAAGGCATTGGGGAACACTGATCATACCGTTGTTATGTCTATTGGGGAACAAACCCAACTAGGTGAATTGGGAGAAATCCCCCAAAACTTCATTGTGAAAAATTATGTTGCACAAACCGAATTGCTAAAATACACTAAATTATTTATCACACATGGTGGAATGAACAGTACCAATGAAGGTCTCTATTACGGGGTTCCGCTAATTGTAATCCCACAAAGTGCGGATCAGCCTATAATTGCTCAACAAGTTGCCAATATCGGAGCAGGTATTCAATTACAAATGCAAAGTTTGACGGCAAATCAACTATATGAAGCTGCAGAACATGTGTTAAACCACCCATCCTTCCATAAAGCCGTTGCAAATATTAAGGAATCCTTTAAAAAATTGGGTGGGTATCATCAAGCTGTTGATGAGATTTTCAAATTTAAAAGTCAATATGATATCTAAATATAAAAATTTCTCAACTGCCATTATTGGTGGCTTTTTTTAGTGGTTACGGCAACTTCTGTTTTTAATTAAGTAATGGAACAGGAACTATTATAAAAGCTAGATTGTGAAGTTATACACTTAAAGTAACGGGAGCTTTTCTTCAATACAGTCTTTGAAACAATCTTCCGCAATCGGGCGCGTTTCTGGAACTGATCTGACCCCTGTCAAGTAGACACAAAAAATAAGCGCAGTTAAGAAGCCTGACTTCTATATTCGATAGGAGTCAGGTTGTTTAGCTTGGTTTGAAACCTTTCGTGGTTATAAAAGTGAATGTAGTCTTTAATAGCCCTTCTAACCTCTTGTGAAGTTTTAAAAGTATGTAGGTTAAAACATTCTGTTTTTAAATGACTAAAGAAATTTTCCATACTAGCGTTATCCCAACAGTTTCCCTTTCTAGACATACTAGCTTTCATTTTATTTCTTGCGAGTAGCTGATTATAGTTATGGGAAGTGTATTGGTATCCTTGATCACTATGGAGAAGGAGTCCCTTTACATTCCTTCCTTTTAGGGCTTTTTTAAGAGTATCCAAGACTAGTTTATAATCATTACGTCTACTAATTTGGCACGCAACAACTTCGTTATTATATAGGTCTTTGATGGCAGACAAGTATAGTTTCTGTCCATTGAAAATGAGGTACGTAATATCCGTTACCCACTTTTCATTAGGGCGAGAAGCGTAAAAGGATCTATTTAAATAATTATTCGAGATAAGATAAGGTTCTTTCTTACCGTAATAAATTCGTTTCTTCCTGATAATTGCTTTAATACCTAGCTCACTTAGTAATCGTTGAACTTTTTTGTGATTAATATGAATATCATAGGTCCTCTTTAACCAAATTTGTATTCTTCTATAGCCATAGATGCCCTTATATTTCTGATGACATTCTATTATTTTCTGCTTTAGCTTCTCATCCTCTATCTGCTTTTCCGAAGGTAATGCTTTACGCTTTATCCACTTGTAGTATCCACTTCTTGATACTTTAGCTAGATGACAAAGTAGCTGTATAGAGTGAGCTTGTTTAGATAAATCATTAATGATTGGAAATAGAATACTAGGTTTTAGATTCATTCCTCCTTTCACATCTTTAAAAGCTTTTTTAACAGTTCATTCTCAGCTTCTAATCGCTTTATTTTCTGTTGGGTATTTTCAAAGGTAGATGAAGAGACTCTACCAGACCCACTTTTCCTGCCACGTTTTTCTCTAAGACCAACCATCCCATCTTCACTAAACTGTTTAACCCATCGTTGTATGTTTTTTCGATGAGTGTTTAATTCTCTGGAAACAGCTGCATAATTCTTCTTTTGATAAAATAAATCCACTGCTTTTTTCTTGAATGATATATCATAAGTCTCTGCTTTTTTCTCCATAAAAAAATACCCCCTTAATAATAGACAGATTAATGCGCTTTTTAAAACGTGTCTACTATAAGGGGAGCATACCAGAACAACGGAAACGCTCTTTTCTTTTTCAAGTAACCAGTTCAAAATTCTAAAGATTTGTGTCACAAAATTGGGAGAGAAAAACTTATAGTCTAAACTTTCATGTCATTTTCAATCATTAATTTTGAGCAGTCTAAACTTTTGTGTCACTCGTCAGAAAAGGAGAGAGTGGTTAAAAAGTAAACTTTAAACCACTTAAACTAAATATGATCTTCCTGTTATTTTTACGATAATCAATAATAATGCCTACTATATATTTACAAACCTGCTTATTAAACAAAAATGAATGGTGATACAGACAGATATACTTGCGAAAGATAAAGTAAAGCACCGCCAAAATGGTGGTGCTTTTGTGACTTCTGTATATTTACAATATTAGATTCACTAGGTTGTGTACGTTTTTCCTCATGACTATATGTAACTCTTAGAATCTTGCATGTTTAGATAATTCATACATATATTCATGGCTTGATACTGGTTTTCTGGTTCTGGTGCAAAAACTTCAACACAATTGCAAGGAATCTTAAACTCTTGGACATATTGATATTATTACTCTTAAAAAGGGGCGTGATCAGTATGAAAAAGCAATATTTATTCAAGTAGAAGCATTATCCAGTCTGATATTATCTTATTAACGGTTAGATGGTACCTAAGGTATAACTTGAGTTTTCGTGATTTGGTGGAAATAATGGAGGAACGAGGTTTATCGATGGCCCACACAACCATTATGCGTTGGGTTCATCAATATGGACCGGAATTAGATAAAAGAGTACGGCGCCAACTTAAGCAAACCAATGATTCCTGGAGAGTCGATGAAACGTATATCAAAGTAAAAGGTCAATGGATGTATCTGTATCGTGCAGTGGATTCCAAAGGAAACACGATTGATTTTTATCTCAGTAAAACAAGAGACAAAAAGGCTGCAAAGCGCTTCTACAAGAAAGCCTTGCGGTCTTTTCATGTCTCTAAGCTTCGAGTCATTATAGTCGATAAGAATCCGGCTTATCCGATAGCCATTGAAGAGCTGAAAAAAGAGAAAAGTATACCTGATGGTATGCAACTTAGACAACAGAAGTACTTGAATAACATAGTGGAGCAAGATCATCGCTTTATAAAGAAGCGAGTCCGCTCTATGCTAGGATTAAAAACGTTTCGAACAGCCAAACAGATCATCTGTGGAGTGGAGGCAATGCATATGCTGAAAAAAGGATAACTTCAACAAGGGGTGAAGTCTGTCCAAAGTGAGATTGAATTCATACATAAAATATTTGGGGTAGCATCATAATTCATAGATGAAAAGGATATTGAGATTCTATGTTTCTAACAAGTCATATTTGCACCAGAACCATTCAAATTGAGTATCTCGATACTTAAAATTCAAATTAACAAGTTTATTCATTTTGGTTATATTTTTCAATGTTATGCCGAATTTGCTCTAAAAATTTACTTGCTGCATGAGAGAAAACTTGATGCTTTTTCCAAATGACGTTTAAATTTGCTTTTAATCGAGGATTTAAGGGCTTAAAACAGAGTTTGCTGTTTCCTGATGTATTTATCAGCTTATCCAAGCATAAGGCATATCCAAGATTTTCTTCTACCATAAGTGCAGCATTAAAAAGTAAGTTGTATGTTCCAGCAATATTTAAACTTTTAACATCTTGCCCAAACCAGCCTGTCAGTTCGTTATCCACAGTTGTTTGTCGTGAAATTAATAAAGGCTTATCGATTAAATCTGTTTGTTGAATAAAATCTTTCTCAGCTAGGGGGCTATCTTTTCGCATTAAGACACCCCAAGTATCGGTAGCAGGCAACTGCATGAAATCATATTTTTGCTTATCAGTTGGTTCAATTACAATGCCAAAGTCTAATAATCCACTGTCTAATTTATCAGTAATATCATCTGCATTTCCGCTGTATAAGTGAAATTGAACGTCTGGATGTTTTTTTAGTAAGTCTTTTAAGGTTTGAGCAATAAAACGTATCGCTTCTGTTTCCCCACCACCAATGTATATTTCTCCACTTATAATTGTTGGTTGATTAAAATTTGCCTCTGTCTTATCAACTAATTTCACAATTTCTTTCGCTTTTGTTAATAAAAACAAACCTTCTGTAGTTAAGGTGATTTTTCGGTTTCCTCTGATAAATAAGGGCGTCCCTAATTCTGCCTCTAAATCACTTAACTGCCTTGATAATGTTGGTTGTGATATATGTAAATATTTTGCTGCTGCTGAAATACTTTGGTGGTTCGCAACAGCAATAAAGTAACGCAATAATCGTATTTCCATAATGAAACCTCCTATGCCTTTTGTGTATACTTCGTTATTTGATATAGGTATTTGTTATTTGGATTTTATCATTTTATGATGTTATTGAGAAGATTAGAAAAATAAGGGAGGAATGATATATAGAATTTTAAGGAAAAAGTAATTGATTTTGCGGGAGCCTTAAACGAGATTGATGGAGTAACAAACTAGTTATTTGAAAGGGATTTGTCACAGGTCTAGTCGTAGGTCTAGTCGTAAAGTCAAATGATAACACAGGTGCGGTTGAGTACCTCCTCGGCACATTGCAAAGCAAGTTTTTAATTCATCCAGAAAAACCAATTCTCCACTCTTTTCATTCTATTTCACTCAATTAGAACATCCAGATCAAACAAATAATGGGAGGTTTAAAATGAACAAAAAATTATTAGCAACATTTGGAACAGCTGCTATTGTCTTGATTATAATTAGCACTATTATATTCGCTTCAGGCGGAGAGGACAAAGCAGCCAATAATGAAGACATTAAAGAAGAAAATGAAGAAAGCGCAGTTCAAGTGGATACAGTAAACACCCCGGAATGGGACAAGACTTTTCCTCAGAGCGACGAGGTGACTCACGAAAAAGTATCATTCGATAACAGACTTGGAATTGAATTGGTTGCGGATATGTATATCCCTAATGATATTAATCCCTCAGCTGAATTACCTGCAATCATTGTCGGACATCCGTTCGGTGGTGTGAAGGAACAGACGTCCGGCTTATATGCCCAGGAGATGGCAGAACGGGGCTTTGTGACCATTGCCTTTGATGCTTCCTACAATGGAGAAAGCGGTGGGGAACCACGTAATATCGCCTCTCCAGAAGCATTTATTGAAGATTTCAGTGCGGCAGTAGACTTTTTAGGAACACATGATTTAGTGGATCGTGACCGTATTGGCGTCATCGGCATTTGTGGCAGTGGCGGGTTTGCAATCAACGCTGCACAGGCTGACCCTCGATTGCAAGCTGTCGCGACAGTGAGTCTGTATGACATGGGTCGCGCCAATCGTGAAGGATTGGGGTTAGCACCGGTAGCGGATGAGGTGATGACTGAGGAAGAATGGAGGGCAGCTCTTGAAGAAGCTGCTGAACAGCGCTGGATTGAGGCTGAAGGAGGAGAGCCAATACAAGACTTAGTAGGAACTGCTGTCGAACTAAAACCTTCACAAGTAGCAGCAGCTGCAGAGTTTGCTGAATACTACGGTACGCCTAGGGGACAACACCCTCGCTCTATGCCTATGAGCCTTACCAGCAGAGGGGCACTAATGAACTTCTTCCCGTTTGAGCAGATTGAGACGATTAGTCCGCGTCCAATGCTGTTCATTGCAGGCGAGAATGCCCACTCCAGATACTACAGTGAAGACGCTTATGAGCTAGCTGGCGAAGAGAAAGAACTATTTATTGTACCAGATGCAGGACATGTGGATTTATACGATAATATGGAGTTAATTCCATTTGACAAACTGGAGTCTTTCTTCCAAGAAAATCTCTAAAGAAAACTTTAGATTTTTGTTGTAGATAGAGAGCCTTTTGTGTCAATCGTAATCTGAGTAAAACCGCTATGTGAATCCCGCATATCTTGTCGGGATTCACACTTTTTTTAGTTTAGAATTCTATACATGATTTGGTTTCTATAAGGGATTTTTTAGCAATTACGGTAATTTGCACATGTAACCTATTTATAAATATACTGGGGGATTTTAATGATTAAGAACGTCCAACAGATACTGTTATCGCTCATAGTATCTTTAATGTTTTTAACAGCTTGCAATAACAGACCCAATGAAGAAAATACAAACAGCGAAGAAAGTTTGACTATTCATCAAAATAGCAAACAAGAATCAACAGCTGATGAATCAAACAATGAGGATAGCCAAGATTCTACACTTGATAATGAAGAGGCAGATGCTATGGAAGATACAAGAATAAACTTAACATTTAACAACGAAGAAGTCATTGTCAGCATAGATGATAATCCAACAAGTAAGGATTTTTTATCAATGCTCCCACTTACCTTAACATTTGAAGATTATGCAGGGACGGAAAAAATCAGTTATCCTTCAAATAAATTATCTACTGAAGAGGCACCATCAGGAATTGACCCTGCAGTTGGAGATTTAGCATATTATGCTCCATGGGGGAATTTAGCTATATATTATAAGGATTTTGGATATTCAAATGGGCTTATTAAACTAGGAGAAATTAAATCTGGTATAGAAAAGCTTAAAAATCTTAATGGCGATTTTACAGTGATAATTGAAAAAATAGAATAAATGTAGTGCTACTATTCATTCAAGACCTCAATCCAATTCTCTTAAAAGCAAACTATATTCCTTGTTGATTAGTTCTGAAATGAATTTTGAAAGATATAGGTGAGTGAAGTTGAAAAAATTATTAGCCATATTTTTGCTGGCAATACCTTTAATTGCGGGGTGTTCTGAGAATGAACAAAAAACTACAGAAAATGAAGAACAGGAAAATTCTGTAGCTGAGCCAAAGAATTATAGATTCGAAGTACTAGCAGAAAACCTTGAGGCTCCTTGGTCTATCGTAAAGCTTGGAAATACTTTCTATTTGACTGAAAGAACTGGCTCTATCGTAAAAGTAGATAATGAAAAAACGGATAGACAAAGTGTGGAATTTGAGAAAGAGATTTCCACAGCTTCAGAGGCAGGGTTATTAGGATTTGTACTTGCTCCTGACTTTTTAGAATCGCACCAAGCTTATGCTTATTATACGTATGAGGACAACTCTGGACAATTCAATCGTATTATCACACTCCGTTTGGAGGATAACGTTTGGAGAGAAGAAAGTTTACTGCTTGATAAAATTCCGAGTGGTACCTATCATCACGGAGGGAGACTTAAAATTGGACCTGATGAGAAGCTTTATGCAACAGTCGGTGATGCATCTGAATCGTATATGGCACAAGAACCCAATTCATTAGGCGGGAAAATTTTAAGAATGAATCTTGATGGTTCGATTCCAAATGATAATCCGTTTCCCAATTCCTACATCTATAGTTATGGACATCGAAACCCTCAAGGAATTACATGGTCGTCTAATGGAACGCTATATGCTGATGAACACGGCAACGATGCAAATGATGAAATAAATAGAATAGAAGCCGGTCAAAATTACGGCTGGCCGATTATCGAAGGCCATAAGGAACAAGAAGGGATGGTTTCACCGCAATTCACTTCAGGTGATGAAGAAACTTGGGCGCCGTCTGGAATGGACTATTATAATGAAAAGTTGTATGTTGCTGCTTTAAGAGGGGCTGCAGTTTTAGAATTTGACCTTGAAACAGGCGAATACCGTGAAGTTATCACCGGGCTTGGCAGAATTCGAGATGTAAGAATTGAAGATGATACTCTTTATTTCATTAGCAACAATACAGACGGGCGGGGTACTCCACAGGGGAATGATGATAGGCTATACAGAATTTCACTTTCAGAATTAGATTAATTGAAAGGGATGAACTGTCATTACCATATATGAAACGGTTGGAAAAAAGCGCAAGGAAATTCCGTGTAAAGACTGTACGATTACTTTGCATGGGAGTTGGTAAGTAACAAGTTTGGTAGATTTGAAATAAGCGAAAGATTGAGACGGGCATGCAGTTAGGATTGTCATCCCCAGAAACCTTAAAATTGTTCCAGGAGATTGATACAGTGCATAATAAGCTTGTTTATATTAATTGTAATGAATTCTATTAACAATACTGGAGTGTATAGAAGCCAGAAAAAAGATCAAATACGAGTAAATCGAAACAATACAACGATACTTGGAGGAAGAAAACAATATGAAAATACGATTGATTCAGACACCTATATTGTTGCTGGCCCTCATACTTACTGCTTGCAACAACAATGATACTGGTACAAAGGACAACTCTCTACAAGAAGAGAATTCCTTTGGGGTTAAGTCTGGGGAATACGCTGAAATTGGCTCTGGCGCTCATCTTGTTAAATTCCCTGAAGACTTGGAAAAGGGAATCATATTTGCCACTTACGATCGAGGAACTATTCATGAAAACATCTATGTAAATAGTAGGAAAGCAATTGAAGCAGTGCAGAACGGAGAGGAGCTTCCGAGCGGCACCGTTATCACTCTCGAAGGATTTCGTGATGGAGAGCTTGAGCATTATTTAGTGATGGAAAAACGTACCGGCTGGGGTTCCCAGTACTCGCCCGATGAGCGTACTGGGGAATGGGAGTTCCAGGCATTTACTCCTGACAGAGAAGTGATGGCAGATGGTATTGGTGGACAAGCTATTGGAGGATGCTATACCTGCCACGCAAATCAGGAAAGGAATCAATATATGAATTCGTTCGATCAAATGAAAGAGTTTGATTTAGAAGAGTTTACACAATTAAAGAACAACAGTACAGAAACCCCAATCGCGGCTATTCATACAGAGGACTGGAAGGTCAGTGAGCTTTTTACCCAAATGATTAATTCCAAGGATGTAAATAAAGTAGAAAGTAATGTAATAGATGGTGAGGAAAAAGCGGAAATAATTCAGGATATTCTTTTGAATATGTATTTAACGCACTATTTACAGAAATTTGAAAGCTAATAGATTTGTTACCATTAAAAGACATTTCCTATGACCACTATAGAAACGAATCCAATTAGAAATTAAATAGAAAGAGGAAAATGCGTTGAATCGTAAAATGTTATTTAGGCTTGTCAATGACCTTGTTATGACAGTTCTTATGTTAATAGCAATGGCTTACTATATAACTGGAAATATGATCCATGAAGTAGTTGGAGTTGTAGTGCTTGTATTATTTATCGTCCATAACTTGTTGAATCGACGTTGGTATAAAGCGATTTTAAAGGGAAAACATAATGTGCGTCGCATTCTACAAATTGGAATCAACCTACTATTTCTTGTAACGATGGTTTTGATGATGATGAGTGCTGTGTTGATTTCTAGTGATTTATTTCCCTTTATTCCTATTAATAACGACATGGTGCTAAGGCAAATACATGTTCAGACTGCTTATTGGGGATTTATCATCATGGCAGTACATATAGGATTTTCGTGGGTAATGATTATCAATTCAGTACGGAGGATGACGGGTATTACTAGTACTAGCTGTATTCGTACCATTGGGTTGCGTTTTTTAGCGGTATTTATTGTTGCCTACGGGGTGCATTCATCCTTCGAGGAAGATATGGGTTATAAGCTATTCATTTACAGTCCATTTGGTTGGTTCAATGATGATTCAACTATAAGGTTTTTAATTAATCATCTATCAATTATGGGAATCTATATTTGTGGGACACATTATGCTTTGAAATTTATTCAGAGGCAGGAACAACGAGCGGTTCAAAAAATCTGATATAGGATTAATAGGGATGGGCAATAAATGAATACTGGGATATGGAATCTGGAATAGATAAACTTGCAAATCTTAACGGTTCTTTTAAATAACTCACCCTGAAGCAACTAGAAAATCACACTTTTCTGAAAGAAGGAAATCTTTTTTATGTCTAAACAAAACAAGTTACTTATATTTATATTAACCGTAGGGGCTTTCGGAATCATAAATACTGAAATGGGAGTTATAGGGATATTACCCTACATTGCCGATCACTTTCATGTCAGTGTATCAAAAGCAGGATTGTTGGTGAGTCTTTTTGCCCTTACTGTTGCTGTATCTGGTCCAACTATGCCGTTATTATTTTCGGGGATAAATCGTAAAAAGGCAATGTTACTTGTACTTGGTATTTTCGTTCTAGGTAACATTGTTTCTATATTTACATCTAACTTTGCCATTGCCATAATTGCGCGTGTGGTTCCAGCCATATTTCAGCCAATCTATTTTACAGCAGCTTTTATAGTGGCTGCTAACTCAGTTAGCAAGGAGGAAGCTCCAAAAGCTGTTTCAAAAGTTTTTATTGGCGTATCTGCGGGGATGGTACTTGGTGTACCAATCGCAAGTTTTCTTGCTAGTACAGTTTCGTTTCAAATATCAATGGCATTTTTTGCCATAGTGAACGCTATTGTATTTATTGCTACATTAGTATATTTCCCTTCTATGCCTGTTAAAGAAAGACTTTCTTACGGTGCTCAATTATCGGTATTAAAAAAACAAATTACATGGCTTTCCATTGTTGCTGTCATTTTACTAAATTCATCCATCTTTGGGGTGTATAGTTATCTTGCTGAGTACCTTAAAACCGTTACGAATATCTCTGGAAAATCAATTAGTTTAATATTAGTTCTATTCGGGGGGGCAAATATTATAGGAAACATTGTAGCAGGTAAGTTACTTACGAAAGATGCCATCAAAACTGTAGTATCTTTTCCTTTTGCATTGGGTGCCGTTTACATCATTTTATTCTTCACAGGACAATTTACTGTACCCATGGCTATCATGACTTTAGTTTGGGGAATATTGGCTGGTATAGGATCTAATATTAATCAATATTGGATTACATCTGCAGCTCCAGAAGCTCCTGACTTTGCTAATGGATTATTTTTATCATCCGTTAACTTAGGAACAACCATTGGTACAGCTGTAGGGGGATTATTTATATCACAATTAGGTACACAATACGTCGTATTAGTGGGATTATTATCGTTGGTATTAAGTTTGGTATTTATTATATTAAGAAACAACAAGAATACTCCTACAAAACAACTTTCTATCTAAGGTATTCATTCAACAAACTATAACAGTTTTCTAAACGTTATTGATTTTTCATTTCTGTCTAACTTTTTTAGATAGAATTTCTATTTGTTACCTTGATTAAAAAGCCAAAAAATCTAAAAGTTACACTAGTCTATAGCTAAGATTATTAATAGACAAGAAATGGAGGATATAAATGTCAAAGGATAAATAAGTTGCCCTTGTTACAGGCGGGAATCGAGGAATGGGTTATGAGCTTGTCAAACAATTGGCATTGAAAGATTTTAGAGTCATTTTGTTAAGTCGGGATCCTGAGATGGGTCATGAAGCAGCGCAAAAGCTTAAGGAGTTAAATCTGGACGTTTCTTTTGATTTGATGGATGTAGATGATCAAGAAAGCATCCATCAAGCAGCGATTAAAATAAATGAGAAGTTTGGGAAATTAGATGTCTTGATTAATAATGCTGGTGTGTATTTGGATGAAAATAAAAGGCTAGTGGATATGAACCCTTCCATACTAGAGAGAACGATAGCAACGAATTTCTTCGGTGCTTACAATGTCATTCGTTCCTTTATTCCACTTATGATAAAGCATGGCTATGGGAGAGTTATTAATATAATCAAAAAAGAACAGGTCGATGTATGGAATCAATTTGTCCAAAATCAGAAAGAATTCGTCCATCAGTTCTGTTTCTTTTTGTTTTACATATGAATGTATATAGCTCTCTGCGTCTTACATTTTTAAGGAGGTATCATCCCATGGTAAGAATAGAAGGATTAACCGGGCGTGTGATTCCGCAAGGCTCACCCGGCTATGACGAAGCAAGACAAAATTATAATGGCCGATTTAACAAATTCCCCAAAATAATCGTTTACTGTGAGGTCACACAGGATGTTGTCAACGCAATTCTATGGGCACGTAAGCAGCAGCTTCCTTTTCGCATACGCAGCGGCGGACATAGCTATGAAGCATTTTCCCTCGTCGACGGCGGTCTCGTCATTGATGTCAGCGGGTTGCTAAAGCTGCAAATCGATAAAGAGGAAGGCACAGCGCAAGTCGGCGCGGGGTTCCGTTTGCTACCTTTGTACGAAGCGCTTTGGAATCAAAGAGTGACCATCCCAGCCGGGACTTGTCCGACGATCGGTGTATCCGGAATAACGCTTGGAGGAGGGTACGGGTTGTTGTCCAGGCTATTAGGAATGACATGCGATAACGTACTCGAGGTGGAAATGGTTACAGCGCAAGGAAAGATTATCCGGGCCAATGACAGTCAGCACAGCAACCTGTTCTGGGCTTGCCGTGGCGGGGGGACGGCAGCTTTGGTGTGATTACCTCCTTTACTTTTCGTGTGCATCCGATCGAGAATGTCACTCGCTACAGAATAACATGGGACTTTGCCGATCTCGAAAAAGTTATGCGTTATTGGCAGACGTGGGCTCCCCATGCCGATACTCGTCTGACATCCCTGCTATTATTTCCTGCACAAAACCAAGGCGACCTTCGTTCCAGCGGTGTATTTGTCGGCTCGGAACAAGAGCTCAGACAGATTATGCGTCCTCTGCAAAAGGCGGTTCGGCCCAAGACCGCTGAGTTCCACTCCACTACTTGGATTGAAGCAGCCCGCCTGTTTGCAGGACGGCCGGTAAAGCAAGACAAATTTAAACATTCTTCCGCCTATGCCTACGAGCCTCTGTCAGATGCGGCACTTCGTGTATTAATCCGTAACTTACAAAACGTCCCCGGCCCAACTAATGTAATCGCCTTTGACGCCTATGGTGGTTCGATTAGCAAAGTACCCACCAATGCAACGGCATTCGTACACCGCAAAGCCTTGTTCGTGATCCAATACCAATCGTATTGGGTGCAGGATGCAGAAGCAGATAAAAATATCCAATGGATTGAACAGTTCCGTAAATCCATGCTCCCCTATACTCACGGCGCATTTCGCGACTACTGCGACTCCATGATTCCTGATTGGCCTACTGCATACTTCGGAGAAAACTTAGCTAGACTGAAGAAGGTCAAACAAATGTATGATCCCGAGAATTTATTTCGCTTCGAACAAAGCATTCCAAAATAAAAAATATTAAAAAAGTGATGATAAGAAAGCGATTGTAAATTGGTTTTAATGTAGGCGCCGAATATGACGGCACTCACTAAGATTATCCACTCATTTACAGAAATGAGTATTTATTGATCTAAGCATGTTACTATCTGTTTCTTATCAAGCGACATTATACAACGGACGATTTTTCCACTAAACTGTTTACGATAGTTGAATAGTCTCTTCCACTTAAGAAAATTCCTTCGAATTGTGCTCAGTATAACGTATAGGGGAGGTGTTGAAATTGGAAATTTATGAATGGGGAGTTGACTCCGCCCAGAATGTAACGGAAGACTTATTTCAATGTGTTATGCGTAATTTTGGATATCCGAAATTTTGGGGAAGATACCTAGTAAGAGTTCCTGGTGCATCGGAAGGGTTAACAAAACAGGAAATTTCATTTATTCGAAGTAAAGGTGTAAAATTATTACCTATTTATAATTATTTTCAAGAGGCAAAAGGATACAGACAGGGAAGGGTAGCTGCAAATAATGCAGTATTTTATGCTCGAAAACTCGGAATACCAAAAGGTGTCCCATTATTTGCAAATGTTGAACGTTTTTTTCAAGTAGATGATGAATGGATTCAAGGTTGGACGGAAGCAATGTTTACAAGTGGATATAAAAGTGGTATTTACAATGATCCAATGGTAGGTGGTTTTAATAAAGCATTTTGTAATGCAGCAAAAGAAGATGAAAAGGTAAAAATACAAAATATATTATGGAGTGCTGAACCAGAGTCTGTACCTAGTGGTCCTCGGAATCCCCCAAATTATAAACCGAAGGCCCCAAATTGTGGTGGAAACATATGGGCTTGGCAATACAGTCGAAAGATAACTCAGTGTCCAATTGATACTAATTTAGCCAACAGTAGCTTAGTAAATCTTCTATGGTAATAAAAATCCCCCGTTTTTTCAGGAGACTACTGAAAAACTTACGTTTTTGAAATTAGTAATTGTTTTTCAAACCAAATAAATCCCTTCCTGTTTGATTTTCGAACAAGAAAGGAATCTATTTCTTTTATGTTTAGTTACTTTTCGTCTTTAATTAACGTGAGAATTCGCTTGAGGTTAACTGCGAAAATGGCTGTTGTGCCTTGGATTGCCATACCAAATAGACCCGCTAATGATGCCTCATCATACCCGTGTCTGTGTTTGAGCTTACTGTTCTTCGCCTCAATTTTATATCTTTTTTTCGCTAACGTTTTAAATTCTTCACTATCTTGAAACGCTTCTTGTTCGCGATGCTCGGTTGATTTGATTGTGACAGAGTACGTCTTGCTTTTTGCACCTTCCTTATAACATCCGTTACGGAATGTACATACTTCACATTTTTCAATATCAAACATATAAGTGTCTTTTTGATTTTTATTAATACCTTTCTAGCCTGTACGTGCATTACGTATAGCTAAATGCCCTGCTTTAAAAACATACATGCCCGCATCTTTATTGAACTCAAATTCATTCTCCTTTTTTCTAATACCATGTGTGGTATTAGGATTTAATTTCGCAATTAATTGGAGTTCATTTTGGCTTGCATATTGAGTATTTTCTTTTTCTGAGTACGCCGTATCACCAATGACTGTTTCTATTTCCATACCCGTTTCTTTACTTTTCTCGACTAATTCTTGTAGGTATTTCCCGTAACTTTTTTTACCAGTTGTGACCATTGCAGCCGTAATAATGCGTTCATCGCTCATCGCGATATGTGTTTTAAAACACAAGAAAGAAGAATCAGCTGTTTTATGACCGACTTAGTTCAAAATCTTCATTTTTGATTCCTTTTTAAAATCGTTTCAGGTTTTATCGCAAAGTTTTTAATGCACCACTCCAGGCAACTACTTCTTCAAGCATTGCATTAACGTTGTTAAGGTGGTGTTCAGCTGGTTTGAATTCACTCATTTTTCTAAAATCTGTAAATAAGGAGAGGGTTGGATGTGTCCGTACATCTGCTATTTTCAATTCTGCGCAGATTCCACGCAAATGTTCAGCAGCTCGTGCTCCACCTGTTGAACCATAACTTACGATTCCTGCTGCCTTGTTGTACCAATTTTCTCGAGCAAAATCTAGTGCATTTTTTAAAGCACCTGTAATGCTATGGTTGTATTCCTGAACAATAAAAACAAAACCATCTAGACTAGCAAGTTTTTCGTTCCAAGGTCCTGCTTCTGAACCATCAGTTATCCCCAAAAATGGTAGGTTGTAATCCGCGATATCGACGATTTCATAATCTGCATCTCCTCGCTTATCAGCAATCCCCTTTACCCATTTTCCAACTTGTGGGCTCACACGTCCTTGCCATGTGCTTCCTAAAATGATCCCAATTTTTAATTTTCCGTTTGGCATTTTTTCTATCTCCTTTTCTGATGAACCTCCAAATAGTTTTGAGAAAAACCTCATTTATCTGTTTTGAAATTTTTGCACCAGAACCTCTTTTCTAAGAATTGCTTTTGAAAGCCGCTTATAATCATTAAAAAAATACATCTACATATAATTTTTGTTATAAAGAGGAGTTTTCTGCAGTGGGGCTAATCTCTTTATTTTTTTGAGTTTCCTTAAAGGCGGTAAGGTGGGGATTATACAGGTTCATAAACTGAGATTTATATATGAAAGAGGTGCCATATGTTTATTTACATTGTTAAAACGGGGGACACTTTATATTCCATTTCGACGAAATATCGAATTAATATGGATAGTATAAGAATCCTGAACGGTTTAAAAACAGATCGCTTGGTACCAGGGCAGGACCTACTCATTCCGACAGATGTGTATATTGTCCAGCCTGGAGATTCGCTATACACGATCTCTCAAATGGCTTTGGTCCCAATTGAAACAATCCGCTTATATAATAGGCTTCACTTTGATGAATTGATGGTTGGGATGAATATCTATTTGCCGCCAAGACTTAAGTATGAAGCAGAAGGACTCAGTTATATCACGCCTTCTACCCCAGAAAAGAATATAGCCAATGTCGAGACATTTGCTTCAATTAATACGTATTTTGGTGTATTTGAACATCATATTCTTGAAGATGGAAGCTTAAGTACACTTGATGATCAACAACTTATCAGATTATTAAGGGAAAATAAAGTCGCCCCTCTTGCAGTAATTACAAATTTAACAGAGACTGGATTCAGCCCTGAATTAACCAGGAAAGTATTAAATAATCCGGAGGTAAGACAACAAGTTATTAATAATATTTACAATTTGGTGAAGACAAAAAATTATGCCGGAGTAAATATTGACTTTGAAAGAATCCGTGAAGGAGAAAGAGATATGTACAGCGGTTTCTTGCGTGCGTTACGAGATCGATTAAAGCCTGAAGGATATTATACTTCTGTAGCCGTACCAGCGAAAACAAGTGATGAAATACCTTGGTTGAAAGGATATGATTACGGAGGCATTGGATCTGCTGTTGACTTTGTTTTTATTATGGCCTATGACTGGCATGAAGTGAGCAGTCCGCCGGGTCCTGTCGCTCCTATACAAGAAGTAAGGAAAACCATCGAGTTTGCTCAAAGATTTATGAGAGGGAATAAAATCATCCTTGGGGTCCCACGTTATGGATATGACTGGACGATGTCAAATGGAACTGCTTTAAGTGCACGTGCTGTTTCCGTTGCCTCTGCTATTGAGACAGCTATGAAATATCAAGTTCCCATTCAATATTCCGTTGCAGATCAGCAGCCTTTCTTTAGCTATCGAGACGAGGCGGGTACAAGACATATCGTTTGGTTCGAAGACTCGAGGGCTCGTGCCCAAAAGCTGCAATTGGTTGTAGATTATCGTTTAAGGGGGCTTGGAGCTTGGCAAGTAGGATTGCACTTCCCTCAATCGGCCTACTTAGTAAAAGAATTTCTGACTCAAAGAAGAGTGATTTAAACTAAAACAAGAACAGGGATATTTTTCAATAGGGACTATATACTTGAAAAGAACCTGCTGTCGAGCAATTTTGTTCAATAGCAGGTTCATTTGTTATTCCTACATATGTTCATCGGAAATAATACATATTGAAAACTACCGATAAATTGTACGTTTCCAATAATGATATGAGGTAGTTGGTAAGCTGGTTGTAGAGGATTATAACTATTGTTGAGCGAACTGGAGTTTTAGAATAAAAAATAAGAAAGAGAAAATACATGATACCCTTTTAGGGATTATAAAAAATTCGAAACTGCTGGCAAATGGGTCGTGAAAAAAGGAAAAAAAGTTTGGCAATCAGGAAAAAAAGTCGTAAGAAAAATTAAAACTAGCTTTGTTATTCCGAAAGAGGCAACAAATACTCTTAAATATGTAAAAAAGGGTTCTGGTGCAAAAATTTCAAAACAGATGCAAGTAATCTTCCAAACTTGGACATACTGATACTATTACTCTAAAAAAGGACAGACTCTCCAAAGGGAGAAGTCTGTCCAAAATCAAAAAGAATTCATCCATCAACTGTTTGGACTAGTTACTTAAGACCAGGGGTCACTAGAAATCTTTCGCTTTTTTATATTTTCTTTAAGTATTTGCACCAAAACCTGATATTTCTCCTTTTAATAAATACCTCATTTACTTATGATATGGTTCACCGTGACTCATCTAAATGAGGTTTTTTTATCATAAAATCTCTATCTTCTTTCCAAAGTTAACCTTAGTCTCGAAGTATTCAATAAAAGCTGAAAAATCATATTGAAATATCAAAACCCAATTTTGGGCCTCTTATTTAGAGTCTCCGAAAATCGGGTTTTATTTGGAATTAGATCTGTAAGTTCTAATCCCACTGGCTAATTCCGAATTTATATTGTCTACATTAAAGATCGCGACGCACAAGCACTTATTTCATTCTTCAAGAACAATCGCCTCTTTAAACATCTTGTTTTGTAGATACGCTAATTTTTTCGCCATCACTTTAGGAGAATCTTTGAAATCCTGCTGAATCCAATACATAAAAAAGCCGAGGCTTCCATATGTTAAAAAATAGTTTAATGCAGGAATTTCAATTTCTGTTGTCTCACTTAGTCTTAGTTCGGTGCTAGATATTTGTACTATACTTTCACAAAATTGATTTTGCGATCCTGGGACCACTTCTCCTTTTAAAATGAGTGAAAAAACAAATTGATTTTGATATATAAATTCAAAAAGAGGGAGATGTAGGTGCTCATCATCTGACGAAAAGCGCTCTAAATTATGATAGCCTTTACGAAAGTAAGTAATTAATTCCTTTAAATAATCATCGAATATCGCAGCTAATAAAGCGTGTAAATCCCTATAATGCGAATAAAAGGTGACGCGGTTACATTGAGCATATTGCGCTACCTCTGTAATGGAGAGATCGTTTAATTCCTTTTCTTTCAATAATTCCAATAATGCATGCTTTAATTTTTTTTGCGTCCTCGCGGAGCGGCGGTCTTCTTTTTTTGTCATAGGTTATGGTTATCCCCCAATTATTTATTAAAAAAATAGTTCTATTAATTATGACATCAATCTTTTTATTAGACAAATCTCTCATTATCTGTTAATTTACAAATGTCGTCTATTTTTATTTTATTACAATAGTATTTATAGGAGGAATAAAACATGGCTCGTTTAGACGGAAAAATTGCGATTATCACTGGTGCTGCTCAAGGGATGGGTGCATCACATGCACGGAAATTTATCGAAAAGGGTGCGAAAGTCGTTTTAACAGACTTAAATGATGAAAAAGGAAGTGCCCTAGCAGCAGAACTTGGCGAAAACGCTTTGTTCGTTAAACACAATGTCACAAGTGCTGATGATTGGGCAACGGTTGTAGCCGAAACAGAAAAAGCCTTTGGTCCGGTAAATGTTTTAGTTAACAACGCTGGGATTACTATGGCAAAATCGATATTAGAGGTAACGGAAGAAGAATACCGCCGCATCGTCGACATTAACCAAGTTTCCGTATTTTTAGGAATGAAGGCCGTTATCCCGTTTATGCAAAAAGCCGGCGGCGGTTCTATCGTCAATATTTCATCCATAAATGGAATTGTTGCCGGTACAATCGGTTATACAGATACAAAATTTGCCGTACGTGGTATGACAAAAGCAGCTGCAATCGAAGGTGCTCATTACGGAATTCGTGTAAACTCTGTGCACCCAGGAGTTATTGCAACCCCAATGGTTATTCAAGAAGATACAAAAGCAGCAGTAGAAGAATTCTCTAAACATATTCCTTTAAAACGTGTTGCACAATCAGAAGAAGTTTCAAGCTTAGTGGTTTACTTAGCCTCTGATGAGTCAAGCTATTCAACAGGAGCTGAATTCATCGTTGATGGCGGCTTAACAGCCATGTAATGCAAGCATAACTTAAAGAACTCCCTGCCGTTTCAAACTGGAAGGGAGTTCTATATTTAGCTTCTGACGAATCCAAATTTATTACTGGAATTGAATTAATCATCGACGGCGGCTCTATTTTACATTAATTATTTATTATTGAACATGAAGAATATTTAACTTAGGAGGATGTTTAGAGTGGGTAAATTACAAGATAAAGTAGTTATTATTACTGGTGGTGCTGGTGGTATCGGCAGTGGGATGGCAAAAGCGATGATAAAAGAAGGCGCAATCGTAACTATCGTAGACGTAAATGAAGGAACCGGTAAAGAAATGGAAAAAGAATTGCAAGCCTTTTCTCCACAATCAATGTTCCTTCAAGCTGATTTAATGGATCGAGAAAATCTTGGTCAAATTATTAAAACAGTTGTTGATAAATACGGTAGATTAGATGTTTTAGTAAATAATGCCCATGCTGCGAAACAAATAACAATAGAAGAAACAACACAAGCAGATTTAGATCTATCATTTGGTACTGGATTTTATCCGACATTTTATTTAATGCAAGCTGCACTACCATACTTGAAGGAATCCAAAGGAAATATCATTAACTTCGCATCGGGTGCGGGTCTTGAGGGACATGAAACACAAGCAGCTTATGCTGCTGCTAAAGAAGCGATTCGTGGGTTATCACGTGTAGCAGCAAACGAATGGGGCAGATTCGGTATTAATGTAAACATAATCAGTCCACTCGCTAACTCTCCAGGTGTACAAGCATGGGCTAAAGCACAGCCTGAATATTACGAAAGCGTTAAAAGCAAAATTCCAATGGGCCGTTTTGGTGATGTAGAAAATGATATCGGCCGTGTTGCCGTATTCTTAGCTTCTGAGGATTCTCAATATATTACTGGTCAAACAATCATGGTTGACGGCGGCTCAATAATGCTTCACTAATATTGTAGGAAACTTTTCTGGTAAAGAAGGATTTTTAACACAAAGATGCTGTAATCAAAAAGCGAGGGGAATTGGATACATCCAATTCCCTTTTCGAATTTTTTATGATGTTTATGCTGCTTCACCTAGATTTGAAACCTCACTTACTTATGATAAGGTTCTCCGTAACACTTATAACAGCGAAAGTTTATTCATAAAATAATTAAAACTATGGGATGTACAAACAATTTTTATAGCTACTTTATTCGGATATTATCCCTAATTTATGTTATTAAGATGATCAATTACATACCTAGTATCATTTTTAAATCCTTCGTCACCAAGTAGATTGTGTTGTCCATCATTAGTTCACGAATTCTTATAATAAATAGTTGTTTTAGAATAAATAACAAAATCACCTTTTTGAATTCTAATTACTAATATTGTATCAACTTCTAATGGCTTACCATAATATTCTTTAGCATCCCAAAATAAAGAAACGAGCACTTATAGGAGTGCTTGTTTCTTTGGCTAAAAAAGGGATAAGCTATTCAGGAAATCGACTCGAATTATCTTGCAGTAGCTCCACCGTCAATAACGAACTCTGCCCCCGTTGTGAAAGAAGATTCATCAGATGCAAGGAATACAACTGCATGTGCAACTTCTTCGGTTTTGCCCATTCTTCCTAGTGGATATGCATTATTTAATTCTTCTTTCGTACGTCCAGTTGCTTCTGAAGCATAGTTTGTCATTGCTGTTTCAATATATCCTGGATGAATAGAGTTTACACGTACCCATCTGACAATCTTTTATTAATTCTGTAGCTCCTTGGATATAATTTTTCGTCAATCATGTATGTATCCCCCTTCACGTTTCTAAGTACCTATACTGTATCATAGGGTGAGAAAGAGGGAAAATTTTTCAGGGTTTAGAGTTTTGTATGTAAAGCAAAGTTTATCCGTTTTGATTAAAGTGGCACCTGTGCTCTGACAATAAAGTTGTTTAAAAACACCAGGCATGCTATTCAACAATCGGGCCATATTGTGGAGTAATGCTTTAAAGGAATTGGATTTGTAAGTATTTGTGAAATTTTGTACTTAAAGTAACAGACAGTTTTATTTAATAAATATATAAAGTATTAGTTCATGTATTTGGGATAATTTAAATTTAAACTATTTTTTTGTTGACATTATACCCTGTGGGGTATAAGATGTGACTATCAGCAATGACCAAACAATTGAGAAGGAGGCGGCACAATTGAATTCATATGATGATAAAGTCAAAAATCGAATTAAACGAGTCGAAGGTCAACCTCGGGGAATATTGAAAATGATGGATGAAGGAAAAGATTGCAAAGCCGTCATCACTCAGCTTTCCGCTGTTCGTTCTGGTGTGGATGGTACAATAGCTTTAATCGTTAGTCAAAACCTACTTGAATGTATCCAAGATGCAGAGGGTGACGAGCAAGCACTGAATGATTCAATTCAAGAAGCTGTAAATTTATTTGTAAAAAGTCGTTAACTAGTTCGACGTATTATTTTAAATAAAATAATACCCCTCGTGGTATATAAGGAGAGATTTAATGGAGATTTGGTTAATTATTGCAGTTGCGATTGTTTTTATCATTTGGCGTATGCGACCCGCTAAAGGAATAAAAACTATATCGACAGATGCATTAAACGGGATAGTAAATGATAAAGATAAAGTATTTATCGATGTAAGAACACCTGGCGAATATAAATCTCGAAGTATTCGTCAGTTTAAAAATATTCCATTAGGATCGGATTTTTCGAAACTTCCAAAAGACAAAGAAATTATTGTGATTTGTCAAAGTGGAATGCGTAGTGCACAAGCTTGCAGACAATTAAAAAAAATAGGATATGAAAACGTCACAAATGTTCGTGGTGGCATGAGTGCCTGGAGAGGTTAAAAATTGATTTAGGGGGAAAATGAAATGAAAGAAATTACTGAAAAAGAGGTTCAACAACGTATGGAAAATAGTGAAAAGCTAAATCTAATTGATGTCCGTGAAGTGGATGAAGTACAAGCAGGTCATATTCCTGGCATTACGAATATTCCACTTGGATTACTTGAATTCCGTACGCATGAACTTGATAAAAATAAACCTTATATTATGGTTTGCCGTTCTGGTCAAGCAACACAATATTTAGAAAGTCAAGGTTTTGATGTAACAAATATGACTGGTGGTATGCTTTCTTGGGAAGGGAAAGTTGAATAATTTTTTCGGAAAAATAATACCCATTTAGGTATATGGAGGTTTTAGGAATGTCAATAAAAGCAGATGTAAAGTTAGACTGCAAAGGGCTTGCATGTCCAATGCCGATTGTTAAAACGAAAAAGGCAATGAATGATGTAAATGATGGTCAGATCTTAGAAGTGCAAGCTACAGACAAAGGTTCTATTGCAGACTTAAAAGCATGGTCTGAAAGTGTTGGACACCATTATATTGGCACTAAAGAAGAAGATGGTGTATTACTACATTACATCCGTAAAAGTGGCGATGACCATGGATTAGAAAAGAAATTTGAAAATACGATTACCAATGAAGAAGTAATCGAACGCGCTACTAACGGTGGTATTATTCTAGATGTTCGTGAAGAAGCAGAATATGCATTTGGCCATATTGAAGGTTCTAAATCCATCCCAATGGGTGAATTAGAGGACCGTTTAGATGAATTAGACAAAGATCAAGAAATTTATGTGATTTGTCGTACAGGAACACGCAGTGATTTAGCTGCACAGAAACTAACGGAAAAAGGATTTACGAAAGTGTATAACGTCTTACCAGGAATGGGTTCTTGGAACGGCGATTTATCAAAAAAAATATAAAAACTTAAATTAACTGGAGGAATTTTATTATGTCTAACAAAGTAGCAATTATTGCAAGTAACGGTGGATTATTTGACGCTTATAAAGTATTTAATATTGCAACGGCTGCAGCCGCAACAGAAAAAGAGGTTGCCATCTTCTTCACATTTGAAGGACTTAACTTAATTCATAAACAAGCTATGCAACAATTGCCGATGCCAGCAGGAAAAGAACATTTTGCGGAAGGATTTGCAAAAGCAAACGTACCGAGCATTTCACAATTAGTAGAAATGGCGCAAGAAATGGGCGTGAAATTTATCGGTTGTCAAATGACGATGGACGTCATGGGCTTAACAAAAGAAGACTTTATTGATGGTATTGAAGTAGGCGGAGCTGTAACATTCCTTGAATTTGCGAAAGATGCATCACCAACATTAACATTCTAATACCAAAGTAGTTAATTTGTGCAACGCCTAATATTAGATAGCAAGGGAATACTAGTGGAAGGAAATACCCTTCCACTTAAAAAACAGAAAAACAATACCTATGGGGGTAATTGAATATGACAATCATTAAAATGACAGCAGCACAAGTTGCTCGTAAAGTTATTGAAAATCAACCGTTATTTATTTTAGATGTACGTAACACAGAGCTTATGAAGACTGGCGAATTGAAGGACCCAGCTTTGATTATTTAAATATTCCTTATTTCGATTTATTAGATGGTGTAGATGAAATCATCCCAAAACTTCCGACAGATAAAGATATATTAGTTGTTTGTGCAAAAGAAGGTTCGTCAAAAATGGTGGCAGAAGTAGGTCGCGATGTGTTCTACCTTGAAGGTGGCATGAAGTCTTGGAGTTCATATCTTGAACCAATTAAAGTAGGAGACTTAACTGGAGGCGGAGAACTTTATCAATTTGTTCGTCTAGGGAAAGGCTGTCTTTCTTACATGGTGATTTCTGAAGGGGAAGCAGCGATTATTGATGCGGTTCGTTTCACAGAAGTGTTCACAAACTTTGCGGAAGAAAAAAATGTTGAAATTAAATATGTATTTGATACTCACTTACACGGAGATCACATCTCAGGTGGCCGGCATATCGCTGAGGCAACAGGGGCTACTTATTACTTACCACCAAAAGATGCAGAAGAAGTCGTATTCGATTACACAGCTCTTGAAGATGGTTTAATAGTGAAAATTGGTGCCTCTCAAATTGAAGTGGGCGCACTTTACTCACCAGGTCATACAATTGGTTCAACGTCATTCATCGTTGATAGCAGGTATTTATTAACTGGTGATATTTTATTCATCGATTCAATCGGTCGTCCGGACTTAGCAGGTCTTGCAGAAGATTGGGTAGGCGATCTTCGCGAGACATTATATCGTCGTTACCGTGAACTAGCACAAGACTTAATTGTTTTACCAGCACACTTCATGATTATCGATGAACTGAATGAAGACGGTACAGTGGCAAAACGTCTAGGTGATTTATTTGCAGAAAACCACGGTTTAAATATTGAAAGTGAAGAGGAATTCCGTCATGCAGTAACGGATAATTTACCCCCACAACCAAACGCGTATCAACAAATTCGTCAAGTAAACATGGGGAAAATTACTCCTAACAACGATGAACAAACGGAGATGGAAATCGGTCCAAACCGATGTGCAGTACGCTAAATGAAGTGTAATGAATATGCGTGTATAATTCTTACACATAAATTCAGGAAAGGGACGGTGTTAATCCGCTCCTTCATCTGTGAAAAATTGTTATTAAAAAGGAGAATTTTAAAATGGAATCAACAAAAGTGTTAGATGTAAAAGGAATGTCTTGTCCTATGCCAATTGTACGTACAAAAAAAGAAATGGACACATTACATTCAGGAGATATTTTAGAAGTTCATGTAACCGATAAAGGAGCTTTAGCAGATATGCCTGCTTGGGTAAACGCAGCAGGACATACAATTGTAGATCAAAAAGAAGAGGCAGGTATATTAACGTTCTTCATTAAAAAATCGTAAAACAAAAAGTGAGTTGTAGTTCGACTCACTTTTTTCTCTACAAGTAATCGGTTGGATTCCATAATACTTAGTTCTACTATATTAGAAGGAAGGAAACAACATGGATATTTATTATGTGTTACTTCTGTTCGCCATCGGTTTCATCGGGTCATTTCTTTCTGGGATGCTCGGTATCGGTGGTGCTATTGTTAAATACCCCATGCTTCTGATGATTCCACCACTGTTCGGATTTCAGGCTCTAACAGCACATGAAGTTTCCGGAATTAGCGCATTTGACGTCTTATTTGTATCCATAGTGGGTGTCATTGGATTTCGAAAGGGTGGTTATTTAAATAAATCGTTAATTACTATTATGGGTATTTCGGTCTTAATTGGTACATTCATTGGTAGCTTCGGATCACAACAATTAACGGAAGTTCAAATAAACATTGTATACGGGATATTAGCATTATTAGCAGTAATTATGATGTTTATTCCTAAGAAACAAATTGATGATATTCCTTTAGATGAAGTGACCTTTAATAAACCGCTTGCAGCTAGTTTCGCTTTCATTGTCGGAATTGGTTCTGGGATCGTAGGGGCAGGTGGAGTATCTTCCAGCGATTATTGTGATTATTGCTGGTTTAATCGCAGCGCCTATGGGTACAAAGATTAGTAAAAGAATGAATACCAAAGTATTACAAGCTATTTTAGCTGTTTTAATTTTAGGTACAGCCATAAAGATTTGGATAGATATTTTATAGATGATGCTAATCAACTATGTCTGTACATAAATCTTTCTTGAAAGCGAACAATATTACAAAAGAATTGGAGGAGGATTTTATGGATTTTCATTATACAGTTGTAACTGATAAAACAATTGATGAAGCTATTTCATCTATTGAACACAATTTAAAAGAAAATAAATTTGGTGTTCTTTGGCAGCTCAACTTGACTGAAACTCTTCAGAAAAAGGGGGTAAGTAGTTATACAACGCCTTACAGAATTCTTGAAGTTTGTAATCCAGTTGAAGCTGGACGTGTTCTTAGTCACAATTCTTTAGTAGGATACTTTCTGCCATGTAAAATTACGATTTATGAAGAAAAAGGAAAAACAAAAATTGGGTTACCTAAGCCAACTGCTATGATTGGTTTATTAAACGATACTGAATTAGAAAGTATCGCACAAGAAATCGAAAAAATACTTATTGGTGTTCTGGAGAAAAGTAAATAATAGAATATTTGTAGCTTTGTAAAAAAGATTTATCACTTTTAATAAAGTCTAAATGCACTTAGACTATCATTTTTCTTACATTCTTTGTGGTGATTCATCTCTTCTTATACTTTTTCTCATCTTTATTTTTTTCGATATATAGGGGCTAAGAAAAAAAGTAACGAAACGTTGATTTAGTAAAATAAAACGGTAAGGTTTTGTCAGTTTGACGAAACCCCTTTAACTATAGAAGAGATTGTGAAAGAACGCACTAAACTACTGGCACTTTTGGTATCTTTACTTACATTAAATACGGTAGAAAAATCGGTTCTGGTGCAAAGATTGCATTTGTTTGAAAGAGGTATATAGACTCCTAATGGAATCTGTTCTTATGCAGCCATTCCAAATAGTTGATGAATGAACTTCACTTGATTGTGGACAGACTTGTCCCGTAAAGCAAGTTGTCCTTTTTTAATGATATGCATCGCTTCTATTCCCGAAAGAATAGATGTAGCTGTCCGAAAAGATTTCAATCCTAACATCGAACGAACTCTCTTTTTAATAAAACGATGATCTTGTTCCACAATGTTATTGAGATATTTTACTTGCCTTATTTGGATGCCTACGGGCATCTTTTTCTCTTTCTTCAACTCTTCAATCGCCAGAGGATAGGATGGGTTCTTGTCTACTGTGATAACACGAGGCTTTGAAACATGAAAAGACCGCAAAGCTTTCTTGAAAAAGCGCTTTGCAGCCTTATGATCTCTTGTTTTGTTTAAATAAAAATCAATCGTATTTCCTTCTGAATCAACGGCACGATATAGGTACATCCATTGACCTTTGACTTTTACATACGTCTCATCGACTCGCCAAGAATCATTGGTTGGCTTAAGATGACGCCGTACTCGCTCATCTAATTCAGGAGCATACTGATGAACCCAGCGCATGATGGTTGTATGAGCAATAGATAATCCGCGTTCTTCCATCATTTCGACTAAATCACGAAAACTAAGGTTGTACCGTAGGTACCATCTCACAGTTAATAAAATAATATCAGGTTGATAATGTTTCCACTTGAATAGATTTTGCTTTTCCATACTGATCACGTCCTTTTTTTAGAGTGATAGTATCAGTATGTCCAAGATTTAGAGATTAGTTTCAAGTTAGCTAGAATTTTTGCACCAGAACCGGAGAACGTCTCCTGGCACTTCACGCTGAGTTCACAGGGGTTAACCTCCCTGCCAGTCTTTTTTTAATAGAGGAAAAGAACTGCCAGTCTCGCGCGAAGGGGACAGAGAAGAGCATTCGAATTAGGAGAATCATTGACATCATGGTGCTTTGCGGTCTATGGTAAGAACCCTGTCACTATGATATATAATGAAGTAAGATAAATAAAAGTGGACTGTTCGGTTTTACCGTTCAGTCCATTTTTATTTCATTAGGGTTTGCCCTATTCAGAAGAAAGCAATTTATTGATTTTAAAGGCTCTAAAGGTTCTCAAATACACTTATCAAAATAGGTTATGTGGAATTTAATCCCATAGTGGCCCATGAAACCCAGAATCGTTTCCGTACCCCAATAGCTGGAATCGACCCAAAAAAGTAAATGTCAATGGTGGTGCAGTTGCTCTCGGCCATCCAATCGGGCCAGTGGCGCACGTATCATTTTAACTCTTGCTTATGAATTGAAACGTAGAGGCGGTGGTATAGGTATTGCGGCGATTTGCTCTGGTAGTGGCCGGACGCGATTATGATTGAAGTGCCTGGTAAATAAGCTTTGTAAAAAGCGCTCCATTTTCTTGGAGTGCTTTTTTAGTATTGATTAATTTATATATATGGCTTTGAGGATTTTCAATGGAAAATATGGAAAAATACATCTTATTAGACTTGACTTTGTAATATTTATTTCATATCATAATCTGTAATGAAATAAATATTAAATTAATCCGAAGGGTGATTTTCTAAAAAAATAAAAACCCAATATTTAGAAAGACTTACTTTAGTTGTGGAGATTATAGGTTTTGTTTTTCCTCATCAATTTAATGTGCGTATTGAAAATTATACTGAAGGGGTAGAAGAAATGAATTCTAAAGTCGAAAAGCACTATGAACAATCCGTTGATGAAAATTTAAATGTTCTTAATCGTACACAGCGAATTATAAAAATGGCGCTAGAAGAAATGAGAGAAAAAGATGGGAAATATGAGTTATTGAAAGAGCCTCTTCGATCTTTGAGCGTAAGGATTCCTGTAAAGATGGATAATGGTACTGTAAGTGTATTTACAGGTTATCGGGCGCAACATAACGATGCAGTAGGACCAACAAAAGGTGGCATTCGCTTTCATCCGGATGTAACAGAAGAAGAGGTGAAGGCCCTCTCGATTTGGATGAGCATTAAATGTGGAATTATGGGTGTTCCTTACGGTGGAGGAAAAGGTGGAATAAAGTGTGATCCACGTAAAATGTCATTTGCAGAATTGGAAAAATTAAGCAGAGGGTATGTTCGGGCAATTAGTCAAATTGTGGGGCCAACGAAAGATATCCCAGCTCCTGATGTATTTACGAATTCTCAAGTAATGGCATGGATGATGGATGAGTATAGTCATATACGTGAATTTGATTCTCCAGGTTTTATTACAGGGAAACCCATCGCATTGGGTGGTTCTCTTGGAAGAGAATCTTCAACAGCGCTAGGAGTGGTAATCGCAACCAAAGAAGCAGCAAAATTAATAGGTTTACCTATAAAAGAAGCACGAGTTATTATTCAGGGATTTGGAAATGTAGGTAGCTATGTCGCTAAGTTCTTTCATGATGTCGGAATAAAAGTAGTTGGCATATCAGATGCGTTGGGCGCTTTGTATAATCCTGATGGTCTTGATATCAATTTTTTACTAGACAATAGAGATTCATTTGGGAGTGTTACAAATCTTTTTGAAAATCGAATTACCAATGGAGAGCTGTTAGTTCAAGATTGCGATATTCTTATTCCTGCTGCGATTGAAAATCAGCTAACAGAACACAATGCTAATGATATTAAAGCGAAAATTGTCGTAGAAGCAGCAAATGGACCGACAACATTGCGTGCTACTGAGATTTTGAGGGAGAACAATGTGTTGCTTGTTCCAGATGTGTTAGCGAACGCAGGAGGCGTAGTTGTTTCCTATTTCGAATGGGTGCAAAATAATCAAGGTTATTATTGGTCAGAACAAGAAGTGAATGAGAAGTTGGAACTGAAGTTGGTGGAGGCATTTTCAAGAGTGTATACTACATCAATCCGAAAGAATGTGGATATGAGGTTAGCTGCTTATATGGTGGGGCTAGAACGGATGACTAAAGCAATTGAATTTCGCGGCTGGGTCTAAAAATTTATACCTATTTAAATGGAATGTTTTATTAAACGTAAAATAATTTTTTCTTCTCTTATAAATGTTGATTACAAAAATAGTTGTTTATCAATAGTTAAGGATAGATGATGAAGGGAATTTGTAATGACTTCTATAGAGATAAGTGAATTAGAAGACAGAATCAAGCAATTGAAAAAAGAATTAGTCCATATTGCTGAAACAACTGACTTGAATAGCTCTGAAACCATTTATTACAGTCAGGAATTGGACCAACTCATCACGATTTACCAAAAACTTTCTTATACAAACATGTTGTTAAATGGAAATAAGATTACTTGAATATTCAAAAATATACGAAACCATTGTTGTTACACAATAAATATTTCGAATAAAAATTTGAATTTTTATAGGGGAGATGTTCATTATGGTAGTAGAAAATAAATCTCTATTGTCAGAAAATACAAAAAAATCAGCTGAATTATTTGAAAAAGCTTGTGAAGTGATTCCTGGTGGTGTCACAGCACATATTAAATACTTTGATCCACACCCATTAATGATGGAAAAGGGAAAAGGTAGTAAGTTATATGATGTAGATGGTAATGAATATATTGATTATCTATTATGTTATGGAGCTCTTATTTTAGGTCATGGACATCAACAAGTATTTGAAGCTGTGACCAAACAAATGATGGAGTCTGGTACAACTATTTTCGGTACACCTCACAAGATGGAAACAACAATGGCAGAAAAGTTAGTAGAATTATATCCTGGTATTGAAATGGTTCGTTATACGAATTCAGGATTAGAAGCAACACTTCTAGCTATTCGTACTGCTGTGGCTTATACTGGAAAATCCAAAATAGCAAAGTTTGAAGGGCATTATCATGGGGGATATGATCAAGTATTAGTGAGTGTTAACCCTGATATAGATAAAGCAGGAGAAGCAACAGCCCCTAAAGCAGTTGGAGAATCAAGAGGATTACCAGATTACTACATTGAAAATACCATCGTTCTTCCGTTCAATGATTTAGAAGCGACAGAAAGAATTTTACGTGCCCATGCACATGAATTAGCAGGTGTTATTTTAGAACCAGTTCAAGGAGGATTTATTCCTGCTGAACAAGAATTTATGGATGGTCTTCGTAAATTGACAGAGGAACTTAATATTGTGTTGATTTTTGACGAGGTAAAAACAGGGTTTAGAATATCCATTGGAGGGGCACAAAAAATTTATGGTATTAAACCAGATATTACGGCTTTAGGAAAAGTACTAGGTGGTGGATTCCCTGTAGGGGCTATCGGGGGTAAAAAAGAAATTATGATGATTAGCTCAGCTAGAGGCGGGCGTGATATTTTAACAGCTGGAGCAGAAAATACAGATAAACAAGATCCTTTATATCATAGTGGAACATACAATGGTCATCCAACCGTACTAGCTGCTGGTTTAGCAACTATTAACGTATTAGAACAAGAAGGAACAATGGATGAGTTGTTTGCTAAAACACAATCCTTACGTAAGCAACTAGAGGCTGTATACAAAAAACATGGTTTAAAAATGCAAACAGTAGGTATGGGTAGTATCTTTAATATCATCTTATCCGATAATCCAATTAAAAATTATCGTGATATGAGTCAAGCAGATACGAAATTAAGAAAAGAAATTGATTATGAGTTATTAAAATTGGGCGTTTACACGAAGCCTCTTAATCGTTATTCGATGTCTGTTGTGCACACGGAGGAAGACATTCTTCGAACTGTAGAAGCTCATGACGAAGCTATTAGACGAGTCTTAAAATAATTACGGAGTGTTAGAATTATATTTTAAGAGACCAGATCAAAGTGATTGTACTTTTGATCTGGTCTTTTTATCATTTAATCCTTACAGATTAGCTTGACAAAAAAGGATGAAAAAACCTATTGTTTAATTATAATCATATATAATAGGGATTAAGATACTCCTAAAAATAAAATACTATAAAAAGGAGCACTCTTTTTTATGTCAAATGTCTACCAAAATATCGCTGGACAAATAGGGGAAATGAGTAAGTCCCATGTAAAAGTAGCTACATATATATTAGAGAATCAAACAACGGTTCCTTTTTTAACAGTGGGAAAGTTGGCGAAAATGGCTGGGGTTAGTGATGCCACTGTTGTACGGTTTGCAACTTCGCTTGGCTATTCAGGGTATCCAGAGATGCAGCAGTATATGCAGAGTTCTGTTCAGCAGCAACTAACAACGACGGATCGATTGAAAATGTCCCAAAAAGTATACAATAGGGGAAATTCAGGGGTCTACGAAGTTTTTCAAGATGATATTGCAAATATAAAATCCACTATGGAGAAATTGGATGAAGCTGAATTTTATAAAGCAGTGGAATGCTTATTACAGGCGAGAAGAGTATATGTTATCGCTAACCGTAGTGCTATTTCCCTTGGTGTGTTTTTACAGTATTATCTTCAAATAGTTTTGAATAATGTGGAGATGTTGCAGTCTTTAGAGGCTTCATCAGAAAAATTATACAATTTAAGTGAAGAAGATGTGGTGATTGGTATAAGCTTTTCTCGATATACGAAGAGCACGGTTCAAATGTTTTCCTTTGCAAAAGAAAAAAATGCGAAAACAATCGCTATTACTGATAATTTACTCTCACCACTTATTCCTCATGCTGATATTCCGTTGACAGTGTCTAGTCAAATGCCCAGCTTTATTGACTCCTTTGTTGCACCATTAAGCCTGATTAATGCTTTAATTATGTTTGTTGGAAAAGAGAAGCAGGAGGATATACAAGACCGATTAGAGGTATTAGAAGATATCTGGAGCCATTTTGATGTTTTCCAAAGAGGGAAAATGGAATAAGAAGAAGCCTTACTCTTCCTTTGTGGAAGGGTAAGGCTTTTTGATAGGATCAATAATTATTCTGCTTCTGATTGTTTTAGTAGGGACAAATCTTTGGATAGTTTGCTTTTTTCCTCTGAACTATCAATTTGCTTTTTGCCGAAAAAATGATTCAACACAATGATAATAATTTTTATCTAATCATAGACTGCTTTTCTTCATTAGCAGTATGGATAGGTTGGATTCTTTGAGGTTGAAATTGATTCTCCCATTTAGAAATAACAACTGTTGCTAGTGAGTTTCCTATTAAATTAACAGCTGTACGAGCCATATCTAGAATTCTATCAATACCAGCAATAAAAGCTAACCCTTCTATAGGAATTCCTACTGCTCCTAGAGTTGCTAATAGTACAACGAAAGATGTGCCTGGAACAGCAGCAATACCTTTAGAAGTTAACATTAGAACAAGCATGAGTGTAATTTGTTGGGTAATTGACATTTCTATTCCATACATTTGAGCAATAAAAAGAGCTGCTAATGCTTGATACAATGTTGAACCATCCAAATTAAATGTGTAGCCAGTTGGAATAACAAACGATGTAATAGCTTTTGGACATCCATAGCTTTCAAGCTTTTGCATCACTCGAGGTAAGACCGTTTCTGAACTAGCTGTAGAATAAGCAAGCATAATTTCGTCTTTTAATAAGCGTATTAAAGAAAAGAGTTTAATATTTATAATTTTCGCAATAATCCCAAATACAATTAATACGAAGAATAACATACTTCCATATACAAGAATAGCTAACTTTCCGAGGGGAATGAGTGAAGATAAACCAAATTTAGATACGGTAATTCCAATTAAAGCAAATACACCAAATGGGGCCAATTTCATTACTTGATTGGTTACCCAAAACATGGCATCTCCTACCCCTTTGAAAAACGAGAGCACAGGTTTTCCTCTTTCCCCAATTGCTGCTATGCCCGTTCCAAATATAACAGAAAAGAAAACAATCGCTAACATGTCACCTTGTGCTAAAGCATTAAAAATATTGGTTGGAACAATATTTACAAATGTATCAACGAAACTATGACTCTCCACATTTTCAGTAGTTTCTACATACTGAGTAATATCTGTTTTGGACAATTGATCCATATGGATCCCCGCGCCTGGTTGAAAAATATTACCGAACAATAAGCCCACCACAATAGCGACCGTTGTAATAATTTCAAAATAGAGAATAGTTTTGAACCCTAGCTTTCCAATCTTCTTTAAGTCTCCTACTCCAGCAACACCAACAATGATAGATGCAACTACAATAGGTACTACAATCATCTTAATGGCACGCATAAAAATATCAGCAATAGGCTGCAGATAAGTGGCTACTTGATCATTTCCATAAAAAATAGCTCCAACTGTAATACCACATGCTAATCCAATCAAAATTTGGTAGGCTAAAGAAATCTTAACTTTTTTCATACATTTCCCCCTGATTTAAAATGAATGTTTCAAATTTTTAATAAAAAGAATTATTTATTTCATGATGGGCTTCTTTTTTTAAAAAAGCAATCTTTATGTGAGATTTTCTTACACGTTTTTAAATCGAACTTAAAATACCAAGCCCGATTTTGTGTATGGCAACGTCACTTCCTACAAAAAGTCCTGCACCGATGACGCCTCCAATAGCAATCATTGACATGTGACGAGCACTGAGCGACTGTTCTAACTCATTCTGTTGTTTCTTCATATAAGACCTCCCAAAATAATAATTTGCAAACGTTTTTAATGCGAAAAACTAATTATCTAAACAAAAACAGGAGTAACTTTATTACATAATACACAATTTTTAGAATTTTTGAAATAAAAAATTCAAAATTAATTACAAAAAGAAATTTTTATTGCTTGAGTAATAAAAATAAAATATGATTAAATTAGATATAAAGTTCAAAATAGTCTGAAAATATTCATTTTAGAAAAGGATGTGCTTTGGATGTTGAAAGTTGCCGCGGTTCAAATGCAAGCTTTCCCTGGTTAGAGGGATAAAAATATTGAAAATTGTATAGAAATGGTGGAAGAGGCAGTTAAGCAGGGAGCTGAACTAATTGTATTACCTGAGCTTTGGGTGAGTGGTTATTATTTATCCAAGGAACAATTCCAATTGTTGCAAGAGGTGCCAACTGGGGAGACCGTTTCCTTATTTCAAAATCTCGCAAAAAAATTAAGAGTAGTGCTAATCGTACCTTATGTAGAGGGGGAGAAAATGGAAAGCTTTACATTTCTCTAGCAGTTATTGAGTCAACAGGGGAAGTTATTGCTACCTATAGGAAATCATTTTTGTGGGGAAGGGAGAAGGAAATTTTTACTCCTGGTGACAGAGCTTACAATGCAATTGACACATCCAAAGGGAAGATAGGTGTTCTTATTTGTGCAGATATTGAATTTCCTGAACCGAGCCGAATTCTTGCTCTTCAGGGTGTGGAACTTATTATTGTTCCTTCTGTATGGAGCTACGGGGCTGAAACAAGATGGGATATTCAACTTCCTGCACGTGCACTCGATAATACGGTTTATATTCTTGGCGTGAACACAGTAAATGAGGGAAGCTGTGGAAAGAGTAAACTTGTTGCTCCGAACGGTGAGGTCCTATGTGAAGCATCAACAACAGAGCAGAGTATTCTAATTCATGACGTAGATTTTTCAATTATTCCAGATGTACGCAAAGAAGTTCCTTATCTAGATGATTTGGACAAGAAATTATGGCCAAATGCTGCGTTATTTGAAATGAAAAAATAGTCTTCTTCTTTTTTAGAAATAAAATGTATAGAAGAAACTCGCCAAAAAAGGTAGCCTTTGCTTAGGAAGCAAAGGCTATTGTATTGATATCAAGCTAAGTTATACTCGTTTCAAAAGTGCACGGTGTAGCGTGGTTGGTTATTATGAAAGCGAAGATTACCGGAAATGATAATCTGAGTAAACGTATTTTAGTAGTTCTAGATGGTGGGTTAAGGGTTTCAGAGATCCCAGAGCGTTTTAAATCAAGTAAAGAAGCTGTCTCGTTTTAAGCAGATGCTCCTGTTTCTAACAAGTTTCTTCTATAATTAGTTGAAAACCTCCTGCTTGTTAAGAGATTTTCTTTTTTCTGGCTCGATATGTACGTTTGAAACGTTTATACAGGTGATGTTAATTTGAGGAGGGATGGTACTTATGTAAGTTGTGTTATTCCGTTAAAGGGCGCGTTTATTTAGGAACGCGTCTTTATTATTTAAAGGGCCAGATAATTGAATAAGAATCTCAATCAAAATTGGTATTAATTAACCTCAGTATGGTGAGTTTGTGAAGAATGATATTTAAACTAATGTTACAGGTTTAACAAGAATATTTAGTAATGCTATAGTTGGAAATAAAAGTAAAAAATAAGGGGAGGATTTTTTGAAACTAAAATTTATGGTTTTTATTTTCTTGAGTATGCTTATTTTAGTTGTGGGTTGCTCTTCAAATGAAACAGTTGAAAGTAAGTTGATCTTACCTAAAGATATACCAAACTTTGTCGAAGAAAGTGATTTTGATAAAGTTGATTGGGATAGAAAAGCCGTGATGTTCAATGACAATATTATTGGAAATGAAAATAAATCAGGTGTTATTGGTGCTGATATGCCAAGTATAAACATCGACCAAAAGTGGATGTGGCACCTTTGGGGTGTTGAAAACCTCCGAGATACCGAACTAACGGTCGTTGGTTTTCACAGAGAAACAGGAACTGTCCATCAAATTATAACAACAGGTTGGACGATAGGTCTTGGAGGAGAGAATAATGGGGCAGATGCACACGCACCTTCAAGTGTGAACATTCCAAAGTCAGGAGAATAGGCAATATTGCTTTATACTGATGGAAAATTATTCGATAAATTAGTTTACGAAATAAATGAATAATGAGTATTCTTTTTTAACGAAAGGGGACTTTAGTTCAATAAAGGAAGGTTGCTTCGACACCTCCTTTTCTTATTGAACAAACCCAGCTAATAGAAGCTTGAGTGATTTTCAACAATCGAGCGCTCTAATTGAACAGGCAGCTAAGCTCATATGCCATTAATTTTATATTGCGGCTTACTTGAAGGGAGTCTGCAAGTTGACGAATTAAGGGCAATTTTTAATTTAACGAACATTTATTGAGGATTGACACAAAAGTCTTTACTATTAAATCCTTTTATATTAGCATTTATTCTAAAAAAGTAAGGACTTTTGTGTCAAAAAAAATGACAGAAAAGTCTTTACTGCTATGCGAAGTGACACAAAATCCCTGACTATCCTGTAAATATAAAAATAATAAATAATTTACAGAATTAATCTTTTAATATGTTAAGTAACAATTATAAAAAGATTAATTTAAATAATTTTAAAAACCTTAGTAAAGATTTTTGCGTCAAAATAGTAAGGACTTTTGTGTCAACCGTCATGACGAGTGACACAAAAGTTCAGACTATAAAAACATGATTACAACAAGGTTTATCTCTTAATGGTCTAGAGTTTTGTGTCAATAATTATTGACACAAAACTCCTGACGCTCTTGTTTTTTGACACAAAGCTCTAGACACTCTCGAAAAATGACACAAAAGTCTAGACACTCTTGTACTACAACTCTGGTTATCAGAGAATGTAACTTTTGTTGATTTTGAATAAAGTTTGTTCATAAATCCCGTTGACATCAACAGGATTTTTTCTTATTCAACAAACGGGCCAGATTGTTGAACAACACGATTAAAGGAAATTGGTAAAGGCGAAGAGATTGTGAATGTTTTCACTTAAACTAAACCAGCTAATAGTTTGTCAATATTTTTCAATAAAAGATTAAAATCATCGATAAAAGATTAAAATCATCGATGATATACTAAAAAGCGCATACCAAATAACCTTCCGTTTTCTCTTGGATGGAAAGTTTTGAGTTATTTAGTTAGACATAGTTTTTAAGCTATATCTTGGAAAGTTGTTTTATTTTTTAATAAGGCATAAATCCAATGTAAGAGCTTATTTACACAAGCGATAATAGCCACTTTAAAAGGCTTTCCTTCTTCACGTTTTTTATCGTAAAACTCACGCATTTTTTTGTTGCGAGGGATAATTTCATCAGTCGTTTTCTTCTTGCGACAATCACGAATGGCACAGCGAACTGCCATATATAATGCATGACGAAGTCTACTAGATCTTCGTTTTGTGATGCGATTCTTGGTAGCTGTAAACTTACCAGATTCGAATACACTAGGATCCACTCCAGCGAAGGCTACAAGCTTTTTAGGATGGTTAAATCGATCTATTTCACCAACTTCAGAAATAATCGTTGCCGCGATTTTTTCTCCAATGCCTGGGATAGATTTGATAATAGTATATTCTTCAATTTCTTTAGCGAGAGCGTCTATCTCTGTCTCTAACTTTGATAGATGCTCTTTGTACTGAAGAAGAATATTTATATACATACCTAGGCTTAAAATATGACTTTGATAAACAGTCTTTTCAAAAGGATTACGGGCTGCTGCAGCTTTAAGCTGAATGGCTTTTTCATTTGCCCATTTGATAGATCTACTTTTACATAACTCAAATATCTTGTCTGTAATGGCTTCTTCACTTGCCTTGAGAATGTCTTCTGAAGAAGGGAACTCTGAAAGAGTTAAGAGTGACACCACAGAATATAAATCTCCAAAAACCCCTTTATATTCAGGAAACACTTGTTCAAGCACTGCCTGAAATTGCAGCTTTGTTTGGATCATAACGCCCGTTATATTTTCATGTTGTCTTGTCAGATTACGAAGGTTTAATAACTGAACCCCACGCTTTTTATATGGTTCTAACTCCTCCTTATAGAACAACTCACAGAGAAGATAGGCATCAATGGCATCGGTCTTTACTTTTCTTAAACTTGACCCTCTTGCCTTATATGAAATCAAAGGGTTGATGATAATCAATAAATACCCACGCTCTTCCAAGTAGTGAACGACTGGAGTTTGATAATGCCCAGTAGCCTCTAAAATGACTGAAGGCTTTTTTCCAGACCCTCTTTTAACATCCTCAAGAAACGCTACAAGTGAATTAAGCCCCTCAACAGTATGAGAAACTTTAAAGCTCTTACGATATGGTTTGCCTTTATCTAAAAATGCCTGAACTTGACTTTCCCCTTTTGAAACATCCAGACCAACGACTGGATTCATTCTGAATCTCCTCCTAGACTAGTCATTTGCCAGTAACTCCTAATCCTCCATGCAGTGTCACAGCTTCGCTTGTTATACGAGATCTACGTCCCAACCAGCCTCAATCATGTTTCTACAAGTAGGGGCGAACGGTTTAGCTGACGGGGTCAAAGCCCCACGGGCAGTTACGTTCTACCCTGGCTACTGATAGGATAAAACCATATAAAAAATGGTCAACCAGAAATAACTGGCTGACCTTATAATACGAACGGGACAGTTTAGTTAAAGAAGGGATTTTGATAAATGAGAGAGAGTTTATTAATTCGAGTACACTTGCTATATCGAAAAGATATAACCGTGATTACTGTCATATCATCTGAAAAATAATAAAATGTATTGCTGAAAAAAGGTAACGTTCCCCTGTGTAATGTTACCTTTTTATTTTTTTAACTTTATTAAAGTACTTTGGCTTTTGGTTATTGGTTATTGGTTCATTGATATAATTTCGTTTCTAGGTACATGAAAGATGTAAAAAAAACAAACATTAAATTAAGTCGCTTGGAGATGGTAGAGATAAGGAGATGTTAATCATTGTACTTTCTATTAAATGTAATCGGGGTATTTGTGGTAATTGGTTTGGTTTACTTATGTTCGCCTGAAAAACGGGATGTTAAATGGAAAGCTATTTTATTTTTGTTGATCGCTGAATTGCTTATGACATGGTTCATGCTATCAACTACCATAGGCACGTGGGTCATTAATCAAATTGCATCCTTTTTTACATGGTTAGTTGATTGTGCAAATCAAGGGATCTCGTTTGTATTCCCATCAGCGATGGGAAACGAGCAAATTGATTTCTTTTTTAGTGCCTTAATGCCAATTATATTCATTGTCACTTTCTTTGACATTTTAACCTATTTCGGGATATTGACATGGCTCATCGATAAAGTAGGCTGGCTCATCTCCAAACTATCAGGTCTGCCAAAGCTAGAGAGCTTTTTTTCTATTCAGATGATGTTTCTTGGAAACACTGAAGCGTTGGCGGTTATTCGCCATCAATTAAGTGTATTAAGAGAGCAGCGTCTGCTGACGTTCGGAATTATGAGTATGAGCAGCATCAGCGGCTCAATCATTGGAGCATATTTATCTATGGTGCCTGCTACTTATGTATTTGTTGCTATTCCATTAAATTGTTTGAATGCCTTACTGATAGCAAACATGCTGAACCCGATAAAGGTGAGCAAAGAAGAAGATATTGTTTACGTTCCTGATAAAGGGGAACGAAAGGATTTCTTTTCAACTATTTCAAACAGCATGCTTGTTGGCATAAGAATGGTCATTGTTATCACAGCTATGGTTATTGGATATGTAGCTTTAACAGCGGCTGTAAATGGTATATTAGGAGTATTTGTTCACGGTTTGACCATACAAAAAATATTCTCCATTATTTTTAGCCCATTTGCATATTTGCTAGGTTTAACTGGAGACGATGCTATGTATGTAGCTCAATTAATGGGAATAAAACTGGCTACAAATGAGTTTGTTGCAATGCTCGACTTAAAAGATCAGATTAGAGGATTGGCTCCGCATACTATTGCGGTAGCAGTGACTTTTTTAACTTCATTCGCAAATTTCAGTACAGTTGGCATGATTTACGGAACGTTTAATTCTATTCTAGATGAACAAAAATCACATATCATCGGAAGAAATGTATGGAAGATGTTAGTGAGTGGGATGGCTGTCTCCTTGTTAAGTGCTATGGTAGTCGGATTATTCATTTGGTAGTCACTAATTAAGTAGCCAAACGAAAACAAATTAACAAAAGGTGCATCAGTAAAATGAGCCATTTTGAGGCGGAATAAATTAAATTTGTATTTCTTAAATGTATTGTGCTTCTTCAACTACCATGAAAATAAACTTCTCTTATTACAAAAAAAGACAACACCAAAGAAGGCCCTTCTAGTTCGTAAAAAAAGAGAGCTGCAATTCATTGATCTATAGATTGGTTGACTGGATTAAGAACCATTATAGACATCTTAGTATTTTTTCATTCTCTGTGGTGAAGCGCTGATTTTTGCGCTTCATGGATGGCTAACGGTGCAGTTAGTGTAATAAAGGGTACAAGCGTTATAATTAAGGATTCATCCTTATTCAGCTTTTCCTATTTTCGTTCGAAAAAGTTAAGTAAAAAGAATCGCTGCTCGGATATTCACTAAAAGGCATAATATTAAAGAAAATTATAATTGTTTTATAAATGGTACAATCATATAATTGTGTGAAAAAGGATGCGTATCATGCCGATTAATTCTTTTGAAAACTATCCAATGAGCTGGAAGCCATCGATTGATAAAACTAAAAAGCCTATTTATCAAGCAATCGCAGGGCAATTGGAACAGGATATATTAAACGGAGTTTTACTACCTGGAACAAAACTTCCTCCGCAGAGAGAACTGGCTGATTATTTGGATTTAAATTTAAGTACCATTTCAAAAGCTTTTAAAGTTTGTGAGTTAAAGGGCTTACTAAGTGCAGCTGTCGGAAGTGGCACATTTGTATCGTATGATGCATTGTCGAATGCGTATTTACTTGAAGATACAAAGCCGAAGCATTTAATTGAAATGGGAGCAACACTACCAGATAATGCTTCGTACGAGCCACTGCTACTCCAACTAAAAAGTATGCTGCAAGAGACAGATTATGAAAAATGGTTTGGTTATGGCCGGACAGGCGAAAGCCTTTGGCAAAAGGATGCAGCTATAAAGCTAATCCGAAGAGGTGGGTTTGAAACAACCGTTGATCACATTTTATTTGCAAATGGGGGTCAAAATGCGATTGCTGCTACATTGGCAAGTCTTTGTAAGCCTGGAGATCGCATTGGTGTTGATGATCATACATATCCTGGATTAAAGACTGTTGCAGCAATGCTTAGTGTGCAAATAGTACCGATAAAATCAGAGAACTATGAAATGAGTCCAACGTCTTTTGAATATGCGTGTAAAAATGAAAATATTAAAGGTATTTACTTGATTCCAGATTATCATAATCCGACAGCTTCCTTTATGTCGGTCGAGAATCGAAAAAGGATTGCAGCAATTGCCAAAAAGTATAATCAGTTCATTATTGAAGATGGCTCGTACCACCTTCTCAACCAAAAGCAACTTCCAGCAGTCGCATCATTTGCTCCAGAACAGGTCATCTATATTGCAAGTTTATCTAAATCATTAGCACCGGGGTTACGACTAGCCTATGTAGCAGTACCTAGTCAATTTAAGGAGCCGATTTCAAAGGCACTTTATAATTTAAATATAACCGTTTCCCCGCTATTAGCAGAACTTACAGCACGTACGATTGTATCGAATCAATTTGAAGTCTTAATTGAAGGTCATCGGGAACAAACCATTCGCAGAAACCAAATCGTAAATCGATATTTTGCAGACTATACGTGTTTAGGTGTTGAAACAGGCATCTTTCGTTGGTTGTTATTACCAGGCGAGATTACAGGTGCTGAATTTGAAACGTTAGCTGCTGGGCAGGGAGTACAAGTGTATGCGGCTGAACGTTTTGTAGTTGGAAATAGTTGTCCAGAAAGGGCTGTAAGGGTTTCTGTCTGTGCCCCCAAAACACTCGAAGAGCTTGAGCAAGGATTGATTATCCTTAGACGTTTGCTAAACAATCTTACCTAATATTGTTTGCCATACAATTATGATATTGTATGGCCTTTTTTGTGCGTGTTATGATGGTTCAAATCTAGTTGGAGGTTTATAGAAAGGGAGGTTGGATTATGTTGCACAAGGATAGTGTAAAAGCGTTAGACGTCCAAACAGCTTCGTTACAAAGCTACATTGGTTCTTCAGAAAAACAAAAAGCGTTATACAAGCGTACATTATTGGTTGTAAGTATTTCACAAATTTTTGGTGGTGCAGGGTTAGCAGCAGGAGTTACTGTGGGGGCACTTCTTGCACAGCAAATGCTCGGTACGGATGCGTTTGCTGGACTTCCTTCAGCTTTACTTACTTTAGGGTCAGCAGGAGCAGCCTTATTTGTTGGGAGACTTTCGCAAGCGTTTGGACGTCGTACAGGTCTTACAGCGGGTTTTATGATTGGGGGACTTGGAGCAATAGGAGTCATAATTGCGGCAATAATAAATAGTGTTTTCTTGTTATTTACTTCCCTACTTGTTTATGGTGCAGGGACAGCAACAAATTTACAAGCTCGTTATGCAGGTACAGACTTAGCGAATAGTAAACAGCGAGCAACTGCCATTAGTATTACTATGGTTTTTACAACATTTGGCGCAGTTGCAGGACCAAATTTAGTGAATGTAATGGGGAATTTCGCTCTTTCTATTGGTGTTCCATCACTTGCTGGCCCTTTCATTTTAGCGGCAGCGGCATATATCCTGGCGGGTGTTGTGCTTTTCATAATGCTTCGTCCAGATCCATTAGTTATAGCAAGAACGATAGAAGCGACCAACCAAGAGCCTAGTGATAAAGGACATTTGACAACAACTGAACATGCAGAAAACAAAAGAGGCATAATCGTTGGGGCAACCATTATGGTTCTTACTCAAATTGTAATGGTAGCTATTATGACAATGACACCAGTTCATATGAGACATCATGGACATAGCTTGGGTGCAGTAGGTCTTGTTATTGGTTTTCATATAGGTGCCATGTATCTCCCTTCACTAGTTACAGGTGTCCTTGTTGATAAGTTGGGGCGTACTGCGATGGCTATTGCTTCTGGAACTACGTTGCTTCTGGCAGGTTTAATAGCAGCATTTGCACCCGGAGATTCTATGCTTCTTCTAGTCATTGCTCTTTCTTTACTTGGATTAGGATGGAATTTTGGTTTGATAAGTGGGACTGCACTTATTGTTGATTCAACTGAAACTTCCACACGGGCTAAAACTCAAGGTACAGTGGATGTTTTAATTGCATTGTCAGGAGCTGCTGGCGGAGCATTGTCTGGAATGATTGTGGCGGGTTCAAGTTATCTAACATTATCAGTTACTGGAGGAATTCTATCCTTATTACTAATTCCAGTAGTGATATGGTCTCGCGGAAGTAAAAAATAAGCTAGATTGTTTTACGAAAACAGTATTTTTCGGGGGAATATTCTTGGAACTAAATGGATGAGATTGTTCAATATAAGCAGTCGCTTTTTACTAACTGGGCAGCATTCCTGTAATAAAAAACTGTGAAGAAAAGTACTTAAACAAACGGGTTCGTTAATTGAAGAAGAATTAAGTGGTATTATGAGTGAGCTTAGATTTTAGTTAGTCAATTAAAGGGCGCTATCCTAGGAATTGATCTGACCCCTGTCAAGTAGACATAAAAAAATAAGCGCAGTTAAGAAGCCTGACTTCTATATTCGATAGGAGTCAGGTTGTTTAGCTTGGTTTGAAACCTTTCGTGGTTATAAAAGTGAATGTAGTCTTTAATAGCCCTTCTAACCTCTTGTGAAGTTTTAAAAGTATGCAGGTTAAAACATTCTGTTTTTAAATGACTAAAGAAATTTTCCATACTAGCGTTATCCCAACAGTTGCCCTTTCTAGACATACTAGCTTTCATTTTATTTCTTGTGAGTAGCTGATTATAGTTATGGGAAGTGTATTGGTATCCTTGATCACTATGGAGAAGGAGTCCCTTTACATTCCTTCCTTTTATGGCTTTTTTAAGAGTATCCAAGACTAGTTTATAATCATTACGTCTACTAATTTGGTACGCAACAACTTCGTTATTATATAGGTCTTTGATGGCAGACAAGTATAGTTTCTGTCCATTGAAAATGAGGTACGTAATATCCGTTACCCACTTTTCATTAGGGCGAGAAGCGTAAAAGGATCTATTTAAATAATTATTCGAGATAAGATAAGGTTCTTTCTTACCGTAATAAATTCGTTTCTTCCTGATAATTGCTTTAATACCTAGCTCACTTAGTAACCGTTGAACTTTTTTGTGATTAATATGAATATCATAGGTCCTCTTTAACCAAATTTGTATTCTTCTATAGCCATAGATGCCCTTATATTTCTGATGACATTCTATTATTTTCTGCTTTAGCTTCTCATCCTCTATCTGCTTTTCCGAAGGTAATGCTTTACGCTTTATCCACTTGTAGTATCCACTTCTTGATACTTTAGCTAGATGACAAAGTAGCTGTATAGAGTGAGCTTGTTTAGATAAATCATTAATGATTGGAAATAGAATACTAGGTTTTAGATTCATTCCTCCTTTCACATCTTTAAAAGCTTTTTTAATAGTTCATTCTCAGCTTCTAATCGCTTTATTTTCTGTTGGGTATTTTCAAAGGTAGATGAAGAGACTCTACTAGACCCACTTTTTCTGCCACGTTTTTCTCTAAGACCAACCATCCCATCTTCACTAAACTGTTTAACCCATCGTTGTATGTTTTTTCGATGAGTGTTTAATTCTCTGGAAACGGCTGCATAATTCTTCTTTTGATGAAATAAATCCACTGCTTTTTTCTTGAATGATATATCATAAGTCTCTGCTTTTTTCTCCATAAAAAATACCCCCTTAATAATAGACAGATTAATGCGCTTTTTAAAACGTGTCTACTATAAGGGGAGCATACCAGAATAAGGATAAGCGCTCATTTTTCATTTAAGTCCCATATTTCGGGATGGAGAAATTCCCTAAATCACGGAATGTAGTATCCAATCGGATTGACGAAATCGACCTAAAACCGATACTAAAAAATAAGCCTCTATTTGGATAAAGAGGCTGTTAACTCGAATAAGACTACAGTTTATTGGTAACTTTAAACTTAATGAAACATAGAGATAAGGGGATTACTTATGACCACCGATAAAGAATTTAATCCAATGGATGTTATGAAACCAATTAATTTAAGTTCAAAAGAATTAGACGAGTCACAGCCATTTACATCGGTTGAAATCGGTAAACTTTGGGTTACCTATATGGGGAACAGTATGGCAAATCAAATCTTGCCTTATTTTCTACAACATTGTGAGGATGAATATATTAGGACGTTACTTGAAAATGGTTTAGCCTTATCCAAAGATTTTATGCAGAGGATAGAAAAATTTTTAAAAAAGGAAAATTTTCCTATACCTGTTGGTTTTTCAAAGGATGATGTAAATCTTGGTGCCCCTCGTTTATACGAAGATGAATTTTACGTGCAATATTTAAAATATACGGCTAAGGCTGGGCTTAGTATCTATTCAGTAGCAATTCCGTTAGTAATAAGAGAGGATATAAGGGAATTTTTCATTTATGTAAATAAATGCACAGATATCCTATTAGGACAGATTAATAATGTTTTATTTGAAAAAAAATTAATTGTTAAACCTCCAAGTATTCCTACACCTGAAAAACCTGATTTTGCTAATAAACAAAGCTATCTAAACGGTTGGTTTGGAGAGGTTAGATCATTACACGCAATGGAAATTGTTCACCTTTACGATAACATTGAAAATAACATAACAAGTAAAGCGTTATTGTTGGGATTTTATCAAACAGTTAAGGACGAAAAAATAAAATCATTGTTTAAAAAAGGTTTAGAAATGACTGATAAAGCAGTGAAGCAGTGTATTGAAAAGCTTCAGTCAGAAAACTTACCAACACCGTCATACATTGACCATTTGGTTACAACATCCGACTATCCTCCTTTTTCTGATAAAATAATGTTATCTCATAAGTTGGACATGTTCTCTATGAAGATTAGGTCATTTGGAAACTCATTAGCGGTAAATGGAAGAAGAGATATAGGTGCATTATATGTAAGAAATATGACTAATGTTGGCGTATTTGTTGATGATGCTATGAATATTTTAATTGATAAAGGATGGTTGGAAGCGCCACCAGAAGCATTTGATAGAAGTTAATTGACAATCGAATAGATTAAAAAAATCTCCATTAGCAAGCTAATTGAAAAAAGAATATAGAAAAGGAATAGAACAATGTGACGAACAGAAAAGAAGCGTTATTATGGAATATAGCACTTTCTGGATTTGGTCAATTTCTAAATGGTAAATTAATAAAAGGTATTGTGTTTGTTTTCTTGGAATTTTTAATAAATGCTCAAAGCCATTTTAACGAAGTGATTATTTCAAGTTTTCAAATGGATATAGAAAAGGCGATTTTACAGGTGGATTATCAATGGTTAATGTTTTATCCTTGTTTATATTTCTTTGCTATGTGGGATGCTTGGAAAGATGCTGGGGGAGGGAAGGGGAAATATTCCTTTCTCCCTTTTGTGTTTGCTGCATACTCTGTTACGGTTGGTTGTATTTATTCTTCCAGTTTTAGGCCATTTGGGTTATTATTTGGACCAGTTTGGCTTCCTATGTTATGTGTAATACCTGGTGTTATTTGTGGACTACTTATTCAGAAATTGTTATTAAAGATGGAAACAAGGAAAATAACATTAGATATCCTATATTTAAGAATCGGGTGCATTTCTAGAATAAAAAATGCGCTCTTTCTTTATGTAAGGAGAGTTTGTGAAATAAGACATAAAACTAAAGGTCCTTTAGTTTCACAAGTAATAAATTACCAATAAAAAAGGTTATAACATTCTGAGATAATCAAAGTGTATGTAAAATATTTAAAACCACTGTGGTGATGAAATGAAGAAATTTCCCTCAAATCTAATATCTATTATGCTTTATACAATATTTGTAGTAAGTACGATTATTACGTTGGGTACACCAATTCCCATCACTATTCAAGAGTTAAAAGAAGAAAAACAGATGCCTGAAGGCATCCAACTAAGGCAAGTTAAATATCTCAACAATATCGTGGAGCAGGATCATCGCTTTATTAAAAATGAATTCGCCCGATGATTGGATTAAAGTCCTTACGGACTGCCAAACGAATGATTACGGGGCTAGAGGCTATGCACATGATCAAAAAAGGACAGAATCTTCAAAGGGAGAAGTCTGTCCAAAATCAAAAAGAATTCATCCATCAACCGTTTGGACTAGTTGCATAAGACCAGAGGTCACTGGAAATCTTTCGCTTTTTTATGTTTTTTTCAAGTTTTTCCACCAGAACCACCAATCGATTAACTAAGTGACAATATAAAAGTCATAGATTTTCAAATAAATTTTCATTTTTCGACTCTTTGCCAAAGGTTAGAACTTCCTCAACTGGTTGATAGGATTCACCATAAAAATGTTGATCCTTATATGTATGTATCAGATTATATGTCTTCTTCATTGCTTCAAAGATCATTTCTTCCGACTCATTATTGGGTGCCCAGTAGAGGATTTCCATTTCATTAAGCTCTTTTGTTGCAAGGGACCTTCTCTCATACCCAATGGAGTTAGCATGCTCAAATCCTTCACGTTTATAAAAATGAAGTCTTTTTTCTGAATCACTGTCTTCATAGTTAATTGGTTCTACTTCAAGTATAATCGGTTTTTCTTTTCGTTTTAGTTTTTCCAATAGTTTATGCCCGAGTCCTTCACCTCTAGCATTTTTTGAAACGAGAAGATAATCAATAAAAATAAAATTATCTAGTTCAACATACATTAAAATATGTTTAGAGCTCTCATCCTTATGGTAGATATCTGAACGCTCTTCAAGTAAGGTTTCCATGTGGTTTCTTGATTTCATTTCTTCAATCGGAAAATATTGATTTAACTTTTCATACCAATGCATCGTTTACTCCTTTTTAATGTTTTTCCTTTCAAACTTTTCATGGTGAGTCTTAATAATGAAAATACTTGTCTTTATGCTGTCCATTCTTTAGCAAACAATACTAATAAACCCCTAAATTTTGTTCTAAAGGAGCTCTAAATTTTAACTTGAAGAGTATGTAGCCTGTACCTCTTTAAATTTAGTAAAAATACTATAAACAGTTCTCAGACCTGCCGCGCTTCCGCTTGTTTACCGCTGCTCACTTCGAGACTTTGCTCTCCCACAAAGAACAATTAATGAACCCTTAATAGATTTCTTTTAAATATTATTTTAATAATAGCTATTGTTTTAACACTATTAATCGCAGGGAAGGGTGACGATAATTATAGTAGCTCAACCAAAAGAAATTTTACAAATTTAACTTTAATTTATGTGGTCATTATTATCTTTGGTTTAATTGCCCTTGGTATATATATTAGTCTTTTTTCTTAAAACAAATTATGTGGTTTTTCAACTTATTATTTTAATTATGAAAGATTTCCTAAATGGTAAAGGGTGGGCGAAATGTTAAAATATTATTTCTGGTATTTAAACCAAAGTAACTTTCCTTCAATAGACACAGTTACCATAGGCAGCTGTTTTTTTATGTCTACTTGACAGGGGTCAGATCAGAATGGATAAGCGCTCATTTTTCATTTTAGGGCGATTTTGCTGAACAAAAATACATAATCAAAGTCGAATTTTAACAAAGAAGACTTTAAAAAGTTTAAATATGGATGGATTTGAATCAAATCCCTAAACAAAGGAAACTATATAAACTAATAGCAATGGTTATATACATAATCAAGGGAGGCTATAAGAGTTAAATTTGGGGTGAAAGCTTTGGGATTTTCAAACTATTTAACAATAATTTTTGAATGTATAGTATTAATCGTAGCATGGCGTTTCAGCGATTGGAGAAATTGGAAAAAATATTATTCAACCGTGCTTTTTGTCATGACATTGAGTTTGACTGTTAGCCTTCTAACGTACAATAAATCATTATGGTATTTTTCTGGGACGTCCTTTCTTCCTAATCATACACTTATTGATTTATTTATGGTTTATCTTTATTATCCCCCATTGATTTTAATTTATCTCCCACACTATCCTTTCAAAAAACGTTTCATTAATCAAATAAGCTATATATTACTATGGACATTGACGTGGGCAGTAGTAGAAGCATTTTACGTACTTATAGGATTAAATACACATCATAATGGTTGGAATATTGGGTGGTCAACTTTTATTTGGTTTTGTATGTTTATTGGCATACGGCTCCATTTTACTAGACCATTGTTAACATGGTTATTATGCTTTCTACTTACCGTTTTTATGATTATATACTTCCATATTCCAATTACTGAATTGAAATAAAAATAAGTTGATTCTCTTAGTTGTGCAATTTAAATGGGGATTTTTAGGGGAACAAAAAAGAAAAAAATGAAGTAGGGGGAATGCGTATAAAATGTTAACTGATTATATAAATATTGGATTCAATATCGAATCTTTTGCCTATATTATTGTGATTATCACTGGCCTTCTGAGCCTTATCTTTTTTTAAAGATTAGATAAGAAAAGATAAGGTTTGTTATTTATTTTATCAGCTTTAGCTGGAAACATTTTGTGCTATATGTTTGTGAAATTTAAGTTTTATTCATTTCCATATCTATTATTCCCTAGGATTGAAATTATGCCGGTAACTGTTGTTACACTTTTCTTTCCTATAATGGTTCTTTTATCCGTTCGTTATAGTCCAGAGAAGTGGGGATGGAAAATACCTTTCTATTGGACGATTATTCATATAGGAATGTTTTTGGAAACATGGTCATTAACAAATACTGGGCTAATTAGATATAGCTTTAAATGGGGCTTTTGGGATTCTTATACATGGTGGTGGATATATTTTTTAGTTTTTGAATGGATTGGCGGTATAATTATTCCTAGAGATTTAAGAAAGCCAATCAATATAAATCATTTGAAATTTGGTGGACTTGGTTGGGCAATTATTCATTTTGTCCTTATTTTGACTATTTTCCTTGGTGGTTATTATCTTGGTTCCTTGAAATAGACGAATTTCTAAAAACTCGTTCGAACAGATAAGATTGCTTAATGCAGATTCTGGGGGTGTGAGTCGTAACATATTAGAACCTAATTGTGTTTCGAAGATGATTAGAGATAGAGTTAGGAAAATGTAGATATACAAGATTAAGGAAATTGAACTAAAAAACCCTAATTTCTCTCTTGCAGCACCTAGAAATTGGGGTTTATTTACTTTAGAAAAGCACCTTTTAGTAATTAAAATATAGATTCTCTTGAATACAGGCTGCTTTCTAGAATATGTAAAAATGTATAAGATAAATAATTTATCTTATACGGTAAGAGGAAAGTAAATACATGAGTTTTAGCTTTCTCTACATCCCTATACATTCATTACTCCTTCCTTAGTTAATTGACTGGAATGTTGTTTTTTAATAATAATGACAAATAAGCTTGCTAATAAACAGAAAACTCCTGCCAAGAAGAATGCCCAAGTGTAAGTGTTGAAAAATTTATAGATTAGACCCCCTCCATATGCAGCTACTGCAGCACCTGCCTGATGAGATGCATAAATCCAACCGTAAATGATTCCACTTTTATTAGTGCCGAAGATTTGTCTTGAGATACCAATAGTTGGTGGAACAGTTGCAATCCAATCTAATCCATAAAACATGGTAAAGATAACTAGCATAGTAGTGGAACCTTCAGTTAATGCATAAGGAAGTAATACAAGAGAAGCCCCTCTTAAACCATAGTACCAAAATAATAGCCATCGATTATCGAAACGATCTGACAGCCAACCGGATAGAGTTGTTCCTACTAGATTAAAGATTCCCATAAATGAAAGAAACGAAGCTGCTGTAACTAAAGGTATTCCAAAACTTATACAGTAAGAAATAAAATGTGTACCAATTAAACCACTCGTTGAAAGTCCACAAATAAAGAAACTACCAGATAATAACCAAAATTCCTTCACTTTCACAGCTTCGAATAAACCATTGAAGGCTACAACAATAGGGTTTTCCTTTTGTCCTTCATGGCTCTCTTGTATTTCTTCTTCAAGTCCATATGGAAGAATACCAACATCCTTTGGTGTGTTTTTTATAAATAAAAAGATTATGATAAGCATGGTGAAACTAAGGATCATAATTAAACCAATGGCCCAGCGCCACGAATACTGATCGATAATAGCCGCTAAGACAGGAAGTAGAATTAACTGACCTGTTGCTGTACTTGCCGTTAATATTCCTACTGCAAGACCTCTTCTTTTCTCAAACCAATGATTCGCTACATATGGACTTAATACCGTTAGAAAAAGACTTGATCCCAGCCCGATAATTAAGCCCCAAATGATGATCATCTGCCAAGATTGATTCATAATGAAGGTTAGTATGATACCTGTCAGTAAAGTTGTCATAGAAACAATCATCATTTTCTTTAAGCCAATCACATTAAGTAATGCTGCCATAAATGGACCGGATATACCAAATAAAAACATACTAATGGCAAAAGCGAGTGCAATAACAGATCGATCCCAGCCAAATTCCTTTTCGAAAGGATCTATGAAAACCCCTGATGATGACATAACAATTCCGGCTACAATAATGGAGAAAAATGTTATGGAAAGAATAAACCAGCTATAGTGTATACGTTTCAAAACGTAACCACCCCCGTTGTCTTCATATAAATAGCCTCCTGTTTTTTCTTAATATTAACTCGCGACTAATTATTAGTAAAATTGAAGTTTATGAAACTATTCATTGATTTTTTTGATACTATAGAAGTAAGAGTAAAATAAAGGTGGGTGAAATGATGGAAATACGCCATTTTGTTACGTTTAAAAAGGTCATTGAAACGGGTAGCTTCACACAAGCAGCAGAACATTTAGGTTACACTCAATCCACGGTGACTTCTCATATTCAGGCACTTGAAGAGCATTTAGGCGCACCTCTGTTTGATCGGATGGGTCGAAAGATAAGATTAACTGAAATTGGTAAGAAGTTGTTACCCTATACACAGGATATTTTAGATACTTATGGAAAAATCGAAAGCATTACCAGTGAGGAAAAGGATATTAGAGGGACGTTAAAGATTGCGGCTCCTGAATCTCTAACAGTATTCCGCTTAGAACCAATATTAAAAGAATATCGAAAGAAATTTCCCCATGTAAGCATCCGTTTAAGTAACGCCTCTTGCGGAGATAACAAGAAAGCAATAGTTGATGGTAGTGCAGATGTTGCGTTTGTCATGTTGCCACAGTTTGAGGATTCGGATTTAATCATCCATCCGTTAATGAATGAACCGATTGTTCTCGTTGGAAGTTCTGACTGTTCGCTGAATATTTTAGATAAAAGCTACGAAAATCAAAAGATACGCGAGTGTTTGATTGTGAACGAGAAAGAAGGCAGTTATCGAAGAATATTTGAAGAGTTCCTACGTGATAGAGGGATTGTACCGTCCAACATCATGGAACTTTGGAGTATTGAGGCGATAAAGCGTTCTGTAATGAGTGGGCTTGGTATTGCTTATTTACCTTTAATGACAGTAAATGATGAAATCGAGGCAGGAAGGTTAAAAATTATTCCTTGCGAGGCTGATTTAAAACAGATATACTCCCAAGTCGTTTATCACAAAAATAAATGGGTTTCCCCAGCTTTATCAATGTTTATCGATATTACTTTGAAACATGCAAGAGACTGGTCATGTGCAGAGACTACTTGTTGAGAGAACATGTATATTTCCCTTTTTACTTATGTTTATGCAAAAGTACTGTATAAAAGATAGTTTAGAAAATTGACAGACGCTAAAACTTAATATGACGGAAAGAAGCATAATTAAATGAACTGATTAAAATCGTCTCCTTTTGAGGCGATTTTTTTATTTAGCTGACTTTTTGCTGAAAACGCAGGGGAAAATGGTGTTTTGTTGTTCTGTATTAAGAACTGGTGATATACTTTTATATAATGTAAAAAATGTAAATTTTAAAAATGCATCGAGAATCAATCTAAGTGTCAGGACATTTTATATAAAAAGAGTAACCATTCACGAGAAAGCAAGAAAAATAAGCTAAGTAAACAAGTTAAGGAGGAAAAGTGTTTCATTTACATTTGGAGCAATTTGTGAGTCATCGATCTGCTTTAAAACAAGGTTGAGTGTGTAAACAATATAGCCGGGGCTCATTTTATCGCCGGCAAACTCTTTACGCACTGGCATTAAAAGAAGCAGGAGGCGAGAAAGATGAATAAAGCTCAAAATCGCTACATGCGTGTAAGAAAGGCTAAATCACAAGCAAAACAGAGGAAATCGAGCAGAAGATTGCTGGCTTTACTAATCTTTTTCTCTTGTTTATTTCTTTTGTATACTGCATTTGTTTTAGATCGTTATTTTTTTCACTTTACAGATAGGTTCACGGAAGAAAACGATGTTGATGCGTCTACAGCGATACATGATTCTACACCTGGGCACAAGAAAAAAAACGCTTCACAGCAGGAGACTAATATTGCTCAAAAAGATGGTGCATTGCTGACGGTTGATGTAACAAATCTAAAGCATATAGAATGGCTCGTTGTAAACAGCGCGATTGTGCATTTTTATCAAGCAAAAAAACGCTATCCTGTTTCGCTTGAGGAGTTAGCGAGTCCTTATCCGAATAACTGGATTTCATATGTTCCTAAAGGAATTACGTACAAACGAACGAGCCAAAGCTATACTCTTCTTTTAGCAGGTACCCCTCTTGATGCTCGAAAAGAACTAGTGGAAATCCTCGTTTACCCGAGTGTGCACAAATTGGCACTTTCATTTCATGGCAGACCGATTGCTGTTTACCCTATAGCTACAGGAAAAAAAGGAATGCCGTTTTCATCTTCATATGTAACGGAAAGAGTGGTGGAACCGAATGGTCCAGGCTCTCCGTTTGGCACAAGAGGGATTGTACTCGAACAAGAAGTAGCCATACATGGAACAAACAAGCCTTCTTCGGTCGGAAGAAGTGTGTCAGCAGGCTGCTTCCGCTTGTTGAATCACCATATTGAAGAACTATATCCATTTGTCCCAAAAGGAACTCTTTTAAAAATATTAGACGATGCTCCCGCTGCTTCATCCTTGCCTGAAGGAATTCCGCTTGTGTTAACAGGGGAATCACTCGAAAGTGAAAAAAATCCGGGTGTCAGGTACAAGTGGCGAGGATAATGAAAGGGGGATTACATTGTGCTTCGTGTACAACATGTTGGGGGTACGCCTTATACAAGTAAGCTTAATGTACGCTACCTAGTAGTGTGCATTTTTTTATGAATAATTTTTCGCAAAATCGATTCGCAATTATGCGAAAAATTATCACTTTTGCGAGATTATCTGAATCTAGGTCTTTTTTTATAAAGGATACTTGTTGGTATGAAACTTGCAATATGATTAAGCAAGAGGAGCAATGTTCCGTTCAATATATCAATCACAAAACAACATGATTGTTCTACGTTTAAGTATTGGACAGATAAAATGAGAATGGAGAGATGCAAATGAAAATCTATGTGATTATGAAACTTACTTTTGATACAGCAGAAAAGTCTGTGAATAAAGGAGAGTATAAATGAACTTATCTACTTCGGAATTGTTTATCGGACAAATAGCCCGTTTGCGACGGATATTTACAGAAGACGATGTTCAACAATGCAATGAATTAACAAAAGATTTTAATCCAATCTATCAACGAAATGAGGATAGTTGGAAGAATCATCGTTATTCGCAGCCGATTGTTCCTGGAATGTTGGTGGAGGGATTAGTTACCCAAGTGATTACCGATAAACTTCCGGGACGTGCTTGTGTATTGCTGCAAAAAGAGATGATTTATTATCATCCGGTACATGCCGGAGATGTCATTACCGCTGAATTGACGATTATTGATGTTAATCTTGAAAGAAATTGGGTTACGCAAAAGGTTACATGCTTTAATCAAAATGGAACCGAGGTAATTAAAGGACAAGTTGTTCTTTTTGTATTATCGGAAAGGTGATTGATATGGAGAAGACGATAAATTTACTAGAAGACTGGGGATACATTGAAGTTGATGGCAGCGGGCGACTGATTCACCTCAGCCCAGATTTTTGTGAAAACTTTTCGATAAATAAGAGTGCTTACTTAGGGGCTCCAATTTATGATGTAATCCATGGAATGTATGGCCGAAGGCGTAAAAAAGTCTTCTTCGGTGTTATTTCCGGGATTAATTGTTTAATTAGAGTGACGAAACAGAATCAACAGGAGATTTATCGGGTGATAGCCCGTGATGGAGATATTGAGCATCATGAAATGGTATCGTTCATGCATGCGATTGATTTAGCTAAAATGAACAAAAAAAAGCCCCACCAAAATAAATACAGCTTTGAGGAAATTATTGGGGATAGTATGGCGATGAAGGAGGCTAAAGAATTAGCCATTCGAATTGCGACTAGTAATTCAACTGTGCTGCTGACAGGGGAAAGTGGGACGGGAAAGGAATTATTCGCTCAAGCGATTCATGGTATAAGCAGAAGGAAAAACAATCCTTTTATTGCGATAAATTGTGCAGCTATCCCGGGGGAATTATTTGAATCAGAGCTTTTTGGCTATGAACCCGGAGCATTTAGTGGAGCAAGAAAGGAAGGAAAACCTGGAAAGTTTGAATTAGCTATGAATGGTACCCTTTTTCTTGATGAAATATCAGAACTTCCTTATGAAGCACAAGGAAAGCTGCTCCGTGTGCTTCAGGAAAAAGAGGTTGAGCGCATAGGAGGAACCGTTAGTAAAAATATCGATATCCGTATTATTGCAGCAACGAATCGTGACTTAGGAAAACTTGTTGAGGAAGGGAAGTTTAGGCAGGATTTATTTTATCGACTTTATGTCTTCGATTTAACAATTCCTTCACTTCGGGAGAGAAAAGAGGATCTCCTATCATTAGCTCATTATTTTATCGATTTTTTTAATGAGAGGTTTGATCTGGACGTTAAATTCATTGATTCCAAGCTGCAAGAGTGGATCTTGAACTATGAATGGCCAGGAAATGTTCGTGAATTAAAGGCCTTTATTGAAAGGGGAATGAATATTGTTGAAGGAGATACCCTTTCGATGAATACGATCTATTTTTCACGCCAGATGTCTACCAATCCAAAAAATAGGGAAATCACGCCTCTGCAAAGTTTAGAGGAAGAAGTGAGAAGTGCAGAGATAAACGCAATCCAACGAGCTTTACAAGAAGCAAATGGTGATCGAACTCTAGCTGCTCAAAAACTAAAAATACATATTGCCAGCTTGTATCGAAAAATAGCTAAGTACAATCTGAAATAATACTATATTTGCACACTACTCAGTAGTGTGTATTTTTTTGTATCTGAATTTGTAACTGCAATAAGAAGAACTAGAGGAAATGAAGTTGATTTTACACCAGCTTGAAAAAGAACCTGTAGAAGGAGGTGAAAGAAACAAAAGCGACTATCATGATTACAACTAATCTTGGATGTCTACTTCAAATAAAAGTAGGGATTGAGCGAGACAATTTATCTGCATCTTATTGAATATTTAGCGGATGCTGCTGGAATAAGGTAAGGATATTTCTGTATGTATTGATGACCACAGTGCACTTGTCGACATCAACAGCGTATTCAAATAAACGTTTTTATGTCGGATTAACAAGTTGAACATATATAGAGTCAACGTACTGTGGCTGAAAAATATAATATTTTTATTTGAAATGGAGCTTATCAGATGGATTTTTTTGTTTAATTTAAGGACCTTGTGCAGGAAGTTGTTGAATCGTACAAAGACATGTTCTCGTGGAGATGGGCGAATATGAGTTGAAACTTGTTTTTTCAACAATTATCGTGTGATTCAAAAATGAAACGTTGATTCATTTTTGAAACGCGAGAACCTGCTAGTAATCTATATGGTTGATTTAAATATAAATCGACAAAGAATAAGTAGTAAGTAAATCCGATAAAGGTAAGCAATTTCCTTTTGGCACACTTTTTGCATTATGTATATAGTATTCCAAATTATTAGGGGGAATTGACATGTTTACGACAGTAAATCCAGAAATTGAGCAAATTAGACAAATGGTAAGAAACTTTGTAGAAAATGAAGTAGAGCCGTTCGCGCAACAAATTGAAGAAGAGGATAGAATTCCTGAGCATTTAATCGCGCAAGCAAAAGAACTTGGATTATTCGGAATGAGTATCCCTGAAGAATACGGTGGAATCGGATTAGGAATGGTTGGAAAAGCTGCGGTTTTGGAGCAGCTAGGAAGAACACATAACGGATTTGCTACGTTGATTAGTGCTCATACAGGTATTGGAAGTACAGGGCTAGTTCGCTTAGCTTCTCCATTTTTAAAGGATAAATATTTACCGGAGCTTGCGACAGGCAGAAAGACAGCGGCATTTGCTTTATCTGAGCCAGGTGCAGGATCAGACGCAACGAACTTATCGACAAGAGCAGAAAAGGTAGGGGATAAATGGATTCTAAACGGAACAAAGCATTTTATTACAAATGCACCGATTGCTGATGTTTTTACGGTTTTTGCACTGACAGATAAAGATAAAAGAGCAAAAGGGGGCATTACGGCTTTTCTAGTAGAAAAAGATTTTCCAGGTTTTACGATTGGTAAAAAAGACAAAAAAATGGGTCTGCGTGGTTCGTATACGGCACAATTAATTTTCGAAAACTGTGAAGTTCCGGAGGAAAACGTTATCGGTGAAGTCGGAATGGGGTACATGGCCGCTTTAAAAATTCTTAGTGAAGGCCGCATTGGGCTAGCCGCAAGAGCAGTTGGATCTTCTGAAAAACTAATTGAATTATCGGCTTCCTATGCGAAGGAAAGAATTCAATTTGGAAAACCGATTGCTTCGAACCAAGCGATTCAATGGATGTTAGCGGATATGGCAACGGAAACAGAAGCGGCAAGAAATTTAATGCTAAAAGCGGCACATATGGTCGATGAAGGGAAAAAAGTAGTGAAAGAGTCTTCTATGGCTAAATTGTTTGCCTCAGATGTCTTTAATCGAGTGGCAGATAAAGCGGTTCAAATTCATGGTGGAATGGGATATGTATCCGATTATCCAGTGGAGCGTTTTTATCGCGATGCCCGCATTACACAAATTTATGAAGGAACAAATGAAATCCAAAGATTGATCATTTCTAGAAACGTGCTTGACGAAAATTAATATGCCTTTGCTACACTAAGTTTTGCGAGTCTCGTTTGGTTTGTTGTTTTTTGATTTTAGATCTAAGCTCGTTGATTCGGTTCGTCGTGCTGAGAAAGTATGTAATATTCATTTTTGCTTCGCAGTTTTAAGAAAATTATCAATTTTGCGAAAAAAATTAGGGTTTTGGCGCATCCTTTCCAAGGATACTTGTTGGTATGAAACTTGCATTATTAATAAGCGAGGAGGGATTACATTATTCAATTTTTCATTTACAGAAGAACAAGAGTATTTTCGAAAAAAATGATAAAGGAATTTGCCAAACTAGAAAAAATGGGACAGAGAAGGGATCGCTTCAAGACATGTGTAGAAAAAGCTAGGTGGAATGGGTGTTAACGTGATGCGCGAATTATAAGAATTTACGAAGGGATACCTGAAATTCAAAAGAAGATTATTTCCGTCCAATTACATCGGAAATATCAATAATGAGGAGGAATTCATGATGGTCTATCAAAATCTATTGCTTGAAAAGGAAAATCAAATTGGCATTATTAAAATTAATCGTCCTGAAGTAAGAAACGCCCTGAATAATCAAACGGTTACGGAAATCTTATCTGCATTGGAAGAGTTAGAGAATGATAAGGAAATAGGAGTTATTGTTTTTACCGGAGTTGGTGATAAGGCGTTTGCAGCGGGAGCTGATATTAACCAGCTTACGACTAGGAAATCAATCGATGCATTCAATAATGGAAGTATGACCGAAGTGTATCGCCGCATTGAAAATAGTAAAAAAGCAACCATTGCCGCCATTAATGGGTTTGCTCTTGGCGGTGGAAGCGAATTGGCAATGAGCTGTGATATTCGGATGGCATCTGATAATGCAAAATTCGGTTTACCTGAGTTGAATTTATCGGTTATCCCGGGTGCTGGCGGGACGCAGCGATTAACGAGAATCATCGGTAAGGGTCGAGCGATGAATATGATTTTAACAGGGGAATTCATTTCCGCGGGTGAGGCGAAAGCGATTGGTTTAGTGTCAGACGTGGTTCCATTAGAGGAATTGATGGATGCTGTCTGTGAAAAGGCTGAACGAATATTGGCAAAAGGACCGCTTGCTGTTCAAATGGCTAAGCTTGTTGTTAATCGAGGTTTTGAGGTTGATATGGATACTGGATTACTGATTGAAACCTTAGCCCAAGCCTTTTTGTATGGAACAGAAGACAAGGTAGAAGGAACGAAAGCTTTTCTTGAAAAAAGACAGGCATCGTTTTCAGGGAGCTAAATGGAGAAACGGATTTTATTCACTTAATTTTCTTTGTCAGAAGACGAGCCTCAGATGAGTCAAATGTGAAAGCGTTGTAGGATTTGCTGGCTTCTTTTGTACAAAAATAGGGCTGAAAAGATTGCGATATATAACTCTGATAAAAATAAAAGGAGATGTTTATTAATGATAAAAGAACTAACGTACAACGATATTCAAGTAGGGGATATGGAATTTTTCACTAAGACTATTACAGATTCTGATATAACTCAATTTGCTGGGCTGACTGGCGATATTAACCCGATTCACCTTGATGAGGAGTTTGCTAAGGAAACACCTTTTAAAGAAAGAATTGCCCACGGCTTTTTAACAGGTAGTTTTATTTCTACAGTTATTGGAACGAAGCTACCTGGAGTGAATTCTATCTATTTGTCCCAAAACTTAAAGTTTACTGCTCCCGTTAAAATTGGGGATACGATTAAGGCAACTGTTGAGGTAATGGAAAAAAGGGATGATAAGAAAATTATTAAGTTGAAAACGCAAGTATTGAATCAGCACCAGAAGATGGTGGTAGATGGAGAAGCAGTCGTTATGAAACTATAGAAAGTAAGGAGAAATAGGATAGGGATTCCCTCAAGTAATCGGTAAACATGAAATAGAAACGGCAGAGAGGGAATATTTCATTCAATAGTTCAATCACAGGACAACATAATTGTTTTACGTTAGCAAGTATCCAAGATTGGATACATATATCCAATGAAAATGGACAGATGCAAATGAATATCTACGTGATTATACGGAGGAATTCAAGAAAACCATGATTGGCACAGGAATTTAATAGTGCAATGGGAGGAATTCACTTCCTCCTATTTACTTCAAAAGTTTGTCATTGGAGGGACAAAAGAATGTTATCATTGTTGAATTTACTTGTTTTCCTAGCTGTGGCTGGATATGCAGCATATTTGTTTGTCAATCTTGTATATACCCGTTATTTATTTATCAAGCTTGGCAAAAAAGCTGAGTTTGAACCAAACCTTAAAGAACGAATCAATCTGATATTAATCAATGGTTTTGGTCAGTCCAAATTATTTAAAGACAAGAAAAGCGGTTTGATGCATCTAGTATTATTTTATACCTTTTTTATCATTCAAATAGGACTCATAGAACTTATCATAAAAGGATTTATTAAAGGCTATGAATTTCCTTTTGGTGAGGGGCATAAATATTTCAGTCTTCTGCAGGAGTGGGCTACATTCCTTATGCTGTTAGCTGTCGTATATGGATTTTACCGCCGTTATGGGGAAAAGTTAAAGCGATTGCAATGGAAGCGTGATGGTAAAGCTGCTTTTGTCTATATCGCTTTATGTACGCTAACCTTATCCATCTTGCTTACATTAGGATTCGAAGTAATTATGTTAGATCATGAACCGAATCTGGCCTATGCCCCATTTTCTGGTGCTATTGCGTTATTATTTGCTGGCATTGGATCAACCGCAGGAACTGTGTTGTTCTACGTATTTTGGTGGGTTCATATGTTAACGGTCTTCACATTTCTGGTGTTTGTCCCACAATCCAAGCAATTTCATGAGTTATTTGCCATGGTCAATATCTTTTTTAAGAAAAGCGGACCTGTTGGGAAGTTAAGGAAGATTGATTTTGAGGATGAGACGGCTGAAGAATTTGGTGTCGGGAAAATTGAAAATTTTACTCAGCATCAGCTGATTGATCTGTATGCATGTGCAGAATGTGGACGATGCACGAATATGTGCCCCGCTTCAGGAACGGGAAAAACGTTATCTCCAATGGATCTGATTGTGAAGATGAGGAATCACTTGACAGAAAAAGGAGCAGCGGTTACTTCTAGAGAACCGTGGATGCCGGCTTTTGCTTTTAAAAGCACAAAAGGGAATCAATTAGCTTTAGCTGAGGCTGGGTTTCAGGAAGTAGCAGCAGCGAGCGAAGGTGTGAGTTTAATTGGAGATGTCATTACAGAAGAAGAGATTTGGGCATGTACGACATGTCGTAACTGTGAAGATCAATGCCCGGTGATGAATGAGCATGTAGATAAAATTATCGATCTACGCCGTTATCTTGTCTTAACAGAAGGAAAAATGAATCCTGATGCTCAGCGTGCAATTACAAATATCGAACGGCAGGGAAATCCGTGGGGACTTAATCGAAAAGAACGTGGAGATTGGCGTGAAGGACGCGAGGATATTCATGTTCCAACTGTTAAAGAAATGGAGAAGTCCGGAGAAGAGTTTGAATATTTATTCTTTGTCGGCTCCATGGGTTCCTATGATAACCGTAGTCAAAAGATTGCCCAGTCATTTGCCCGTATCATGAATGTGGCAGGCATTTCATTTGCTATTCTGGGGAATAAAGAGAAAAACTCAGGTGATACACCACGAAGACTCGGAAATGAATTTTTATTCCAGGAATTGGCCAATGCCAATATTGAAACATTCCAAAAGCATAATGTGAAGAAAATCGTAACGATGGATCCACATGCCTATAATACGTTGAAAAATGAGTACCCGGAATTTGGTCTTGAAGCAGAAGTATATCATCATACAGAATTGTTGGATCAGTGGATCAAAGAAGGAAAAATAAAATTCACAAAAGAATTGAATGAGGTCATCACTTACCATGACTCCTGTTATTTAGGGCGCTATAATACAGTCTATGATCCGCCTCGTGAAATCTTAAAAGCGATTCCAGGTGTAAAACTTGTTGAAGCTGGCCGCAACCGCGAAAATGCTATGTGCTGTGGAGCTGGCGGTGGTATGATGTGGACGGAAGAGAATACTGGAACACGGATTAACATTGCAAGAACAGAACAACTTCTTGAGACAAAACCAACAATGATTGGAAGTGGTTGTCCATACTGCTTAACGATGATTAGTGATGGAGTAAAGGCAAAAGAAGTTGAGGGGACAGTAGAAAATTATGACATCGTTGAAATTTTGGAAAAAGCATTGTGATTTATAGAATAATAAACTTAATTAGCAAGAAAAGAACGTAAGAAAATAGATCATGCCAGGGAGTTTCTTGTGTATGATCTATTTTTTTGCTATTAAACTCTCATTCTTGCGAGAATTTTAGGGTTTTGATGTATGTTTAGTTAGCATGGAACTTGCCTTATTAATGAATAATCGAGGCGCTGATAGAGTAGATTTAGAACATTTTTATATCCTCTCAGACTGATATTCTGAGGGGATTTTTTTATTACCGATAGTGCACTATCTACAAAAAGGATAGGGATTTTACGTATGTATAGATTGTAAAAATGAGTAAAGCACTATATTAAAAGATATGTTAAATAATTTTTTAGCGACTCCAGTCTTGAATATCTTTTAATTTTAGGGTCTTTTTTCGTTTCTTTCGTGATATTTATTATTTTAAATGAGATAAATTGATTAATTCAAAGTAAATTAGGAGGGAGAATTATGAAAGCTATTGTTTATAACAAATATGGTCCACCTGATATTCTTAAATTAAAAGAGGTCGAAAAACCTATTCCTAAGGATAATCAAGTATTGGTAAAAGTTCATGCAGCATCGATCAACTACGGTAACCTGGTTCTTTTGAAAGGGGAACCGTTTTTAGCCCGCTTTGCTTTTGGTCTTCTTAAACCAAAATACTCCATACCCGGGGTGATATAGCAGGTCGGGTGGAAGCGGTTGGGACAAACGTTAAGCAGTTTCAACCAGGTGATGAGGTTTTTGGAGACCTATCTGGTTGTGGTTGGGGTGGTTTTGCCGAATATGTATCTGTTCCCGAAAATGCATTAGTACCAAAACCATCTAATATGTCTTTTGAGGAAGCTGCTGCAGTACCTATGGCGGCAGTCACGGCTCTACAGAGTCTACGGGATAAAGGCAAGATTCAAGCTGGGCAAAAGGTTTTGATTTATGGTGCCTCTGGCGGTGTGGGAACTTTCGCAGTACAGATTGCTAAATCATTCGGGGCTGAGGTAACTGGAGTGTGCAGTACGAGAAATGTAAACATTGTGCGATCGATTGGTGCAGATCATGTCATTGATTATATGAAAGAAGATTTTACCAAAAAAGCGGAGCGTTATGACCTGATTCTTGCTGCTAATGGATATCAACCGATTTCAGTGTATAAGCGTGCATTAAGTCCAAAAGGAACTTTTGTTCACGTCGGAGGTTCCGGGGCTCAAATGTTCCAAGTCATGGTTCTGGGGCCTTGGATTTCAATAACCGGGAGAAAGAAAATGGGGAGCTTTTTGCAAAGGCCAAACCAAAAAGATCTGATTTTTATGAAAGAACTTCTTGAGGCTGGTAAAGTAAAACCTGTTATCGATAGAGAATATAAGTTGAGTGAAGTTCCCGAAGCTTTCAAGTATTTTGAAGAAGGACACGCTCAAGGAAAAGTCGTTATCACTGTGTGAAGAGTGAATCCGTGTTTTTTGTTATCATTAGAGACTGTATATGTCACAAAAAGGCAACTAAACCCTTTCGGTTGTTGCCTTTTTACATTTTCTAACTTGTATCTTGTAAACTTTCAAATGAGTAGTTAAAATTTTAGTAGGGTTAATTTGGTTGTTTTTTATATAAATGGATATTAATAGGGTTAATTTTTCGTGAAAACTACTATTCTATTATAAATTGAATTCAATCAAATTTCCTCTGATGTTTTCTATAGTACATGACTAAAAAGGAGGAGTTTGTGTGAGGAGATGGAATAAAGCCTTTCTTTTCATTATTTTGTTAACGTTTATATTTAGTACGTTAATTTTTCCACTGAGCACAAAGGCAAATGTAATCGAAGTTAACAAAGAAGCAAATGTAAACATTGATCGGGATGAATTAGTCAAATTTGTGGATGATTTTTTTAGCAATGAACAGGTGCAAAGAAGTGCTCCTGGCGCAGTGGTAACAGTTGTTCAAGGAGATCAAGTTCTTTTAAACAAAGGCTACGGGTATGCTGATGTTGAGAAAAAAACAGCGGTCAACCCAGATGAAACTCTTTTTCGTGTAGGGTCTGTTACGAAAACCTTTACTGCAATGGCGCTTTTGCAATTAGTGGATCAAGGAAAAGTGGATTTGGAAGAGGATATTCGAACCTATTTCCCGGAAATCAAATTTAAGAATCCGTTTAAAGAACCCGTTCGCGTAAAGCATTTAATTTTGCATAATACCGGCTTTGAGCCTCGTGAGGTAAAAATAGACGACATCCACGGGGATTTTGAAACATATTATCCATTAGAAGATTATGTTAAGGAGAACTTCCCGCCTGTTATTAGAAAGCCGGGTACATCCTACATGTATGACAACTTTGCATCATTACTCCAAGGTTACCTTATTGAAAAAGTTACTGGTAAGCGTTATGAAGACTATATGAAAGAAAATGTATTCTCTATTCTTGAAATGAACCATTCTTATACCGTATTTAGTCCGGATTTACTGAAAAGCTTAGCGACTGGATACGATCCTGTTTCAGGAAAGCCAATGCCTGTTTATAACGTGAAACCTACTAATCTACCAGATGGAGGAATGTTTACGACAGGAGGGGATATGGCGAAGTTTATGATTGCTCAATTAAACAGTGGGACATATAAAGGTAAGTCAGTATTGAGCGAAAAAAACATCCAATTAATGCATAAATATCAACAAATGATTCATCCGAAATTTCCTGATACCACTTTAGGTTTTGAAGCTCCTTATTCTTTAATTAGCAATGAATACGTTGTCAATAAAGGAGGAGATATCCCTGGCTTCAGCTCCGACGTTTGGCTAGTTCCTAACAAGAAAATAGGTGTTTTCCTTTCCGGTAATATGATGGGCGGTCCGAGATTAGAGTTTTATAACGCGTTTATGACTAAATTTTTCCCACAGGAAGGAACAAAATATCAATATTTAAAAACCTCAAAAAAGAAACTCGAAAAGTTTGCAGGGTTCTATAGAGATCTAAGGATTAAGACATTCGTTACAGAAGTGAAATCCGTTGGAAATGGACAAATACAAATAGCTCATTCCGTTTTAGGGAAAAATACTTTCCGACAAATCGAACCGTTAGTGTTTGTTGATAAAAATGGCGAATATCTCATATTCCACGAGACCAAAGGTAAAATAGATTACTTGAAATATGGTGGAGATGTTAGTTACGCTGAGAAGCGTTTTATTAAACCTTTCAAGGATGTTTCAACAAAAGACCCATATAGCAAATATATCCAAACGCTTCAAATTCAAGATGCTCTTGAAGCAAAGAAGGATGGCACATTTGGTGGAAAAGAATCGATTAAAAGGGCTGAATTTTTAACTGTTTTATTAACAGCAACGAATATCCAACTATCGAATAACCCTGTTCGTTTTACAGATATGAAAAATCATAAAGCAAAAGCTGTTGTCCAAACAGCTGTAGAGTATGGGATTGTAACATCTACTTCAAAAACATTTAAGCCAAATGCTACAATAACTCGTCAGGAAGCTGCAAGCTATGTATATCGGGTGCTTGCCTTAAGCGGAGTTCAGCCGATGGATGCAAAATTATCTGGTTCCACTGATAAATGGGCTTTAGACAGTGTTAAAACTATTGTAGCATTGAGGTTATATGGACCTGAAATCAAACCGAAAAAAGATGGTACAGTTAATTATCAATCGAAAAAAATTATGAAAAGACAAGAAGCTGCTGCATTAATTGCCAAAATTATTAATGTAAACTTATAGAGTATCCTGAAACAAAAACTTCATTCATCTGTTATGAAATATGTATTTCAATAAGAATGCGGGTTAAGCATAAGACCTAAATTTTCCTCTTCATTAAAATACAGAATAGCTCTATCTATGTACTTTAATGAAGAGGCTATTAAATGTAGAAGATAAAATCCTTAAAAAATCATGTCTACTCTATTTGATCTAAAAAGAAGCGAATGATTATTTAAAGTGAGGGGCGAAGTAATGAGTATACAGGGAGTTATTTTGGGCCTTACTGTTTTGTTATCTGGAACACATATAGATGTTCAAGAGACCCAACCGATAATGAAATTTGAAGAAATAAATACTCAACAAGTTTCGGTATCTAGCAAGCTGTCTCCGAAACAAGCGAAGGCTGTCATTAGCAAAAAAGCAAAAGCAACGGTTGAGGCTATTAAAAATAAGAATATGAAACAATTAAAAACTATGATTCATCCTGATAAGGGAGTTAGGTTCTCGCCCTATACGTATGTGGACAAAAAATCTGACCTTGTATTTAAGCCTTCTCAAATAGGAAAGCTCCCAACCAGCAAGACCGTTTACACATGGGGGCATATGATGGCTCAGGTAATCCAATCAAGGCGACGTTTAATCAGTACTACCGTAATTTTATTTATGACCGCGATTATAAAAATATGAAAAAAGTCGGGTATAATCAAACGATAGGGAAAGGAAATACGGTTAACAATATTCGTAAGGTGTACCCAAACTCCATCGTGGTTGAATATTACTTTGGAGGCACTAAGAAATACAGTGGTATGGATTGGTCGAGTTTAAAGCTCGTGTATGAGAAAAAAGGCAGTACGTGGTACCTTGTAGGTATTGTTCACGATGAATGGACGATTTAACTATTGGGTAAAAATCCTTCAATACACATGCTTATTATAGTAGTAGGATTGTTAAGATACTCTTTCTTTAGTTGGGGTAATGTGGAATTCTTGATGTGGTGAATGTCGCAGTTTAGTTTAAGTATATTCCTTTACAAAGTTATAGAAAAAGTCGATTATCCCATGAAAAGGAAATCGGCTTTTTTCTTTAATTCGGCTTTAAACAATAACTATTGAAGAATTCGGTTTCATCGAACCATACTTAAACTCCAAATAATTTGCTGATACTGTATTGTTACTTTTAAAAAAAATGAAGCCAATTACCATAATTGACTTATAGTTAAGTCTATATTGTAAAGGTCTTCTGAATTAGCTATAAGGGGGGACTTCATGGTAAACATTGCAGAAAAAGTAATCTTTATTATGGGGGGGACATCAAGTGGAATTGGCGAAGAAACGACTAAGAAACTCGCACAAGAAAGAGCAAAATTAATCATTGTGGCGCGTTGTGAGGATTGCTTGAAAAATCTATTTTTGTTTGTAGTAAATACTAAGAGGTAGTTATTGATACAAATAAAACCACCTGTATTTCATACATTTATGAAATACAGGTGGTTTTCTATTAATTAGTAACGGAAATCTCTATTTTATCTTTTTTATGAATATCTTCCGTTCCAGCATCTAAAGCAGTCTTGTAATATGAACATTTATGTTCGATAAGTTCGATTGTTTTTTTAAGCTCTTCCATCTGTGCTTCCACAAGTGCTTTTCTTTCTATAAACATATCATATCTTTTTTGCAACGTGGAATCCCCGTCAGAACACCAATCAATGAAGTTTTTTATTTCCTTAATGGGCATCCCAGTGGCTTTTAGACATTCAATCACTTTTAAAGCACCGATATCGGATTCTTTAAACAATCGTGTTCCGCTAGGTGTCCGTTCTACAAAAGGCATAAGTCCCTCTTTGTCGTAGTAACGCAAGGTATATACGGTAAGATTCAATTCTTTTGCCACTTCGCTGATAGAATATGTCTTCATCATTCATCTACCTTTCTTAATGATATAGACTTCGAGTTAACTCTATGTTGTAAAGGGATTTTATCACGGCATTTTTTGGATGTCAAAGTCGTCTTATAGGGAAAGTAGAAATCGGCTTTGTGCATTAGGGCTATACTTACTTTTAAAAAAAATGTAGTTAGCTATAGGCTAGATTGCTAGATGGTATGGAACTTGTATGGCTAGGGAGATTTTCAAAAGAAATATAAACTAATTGCTTGACTTAGAGTTAACTATAGGGATTAACATGGTTTTGCAAGAGAAAAAAGTGGAGATAGAAATGAATGAAGGGGAATTATAAATTGAGGTCTTCATTTATACCGGTATAAGCGCATTCTCTTGAAAAATATAAATTAATAGGAGGCTTTTTTTATGATAATTGCTAAAGCACGAGCTGTTGACGGTCCAGACAAACCGTTTCGAGCTGCTGAAATTAAACGACGCGATCTTGATTTGCATGATGTTCTCATTGAAATTAAATATGCAGGAATATGCCATTCTGACATCCATACTGCACATGGAGAATGGGGTCCAGTGAACTATCCACTCGTACCTGGACATGAGATTGCGGGAATTGTCACGGATGTAGGAGCTGAGGTGACAAAGTACAAGGTCGGTGACCGTGTAGGGGTCGGATGTATGGTTGACTCCTGCGGTGAATGCGACAACTGCCGTAAAGGAGAAGAGCAATACTGTCTTAAAGGAAATATCCCTACCTATGCTGGTGTTGACAAATACGGCGAGCCTACTCAAGGTGGTTACTCTACCCACATTGTCGTAACAGAGGACTTCGTAGTCAGAATTCCTGATAGCATTGAGTTTGACGCTGCAGCACCATTACTATGCGCAGGTATTACGACATATTCTCCACTAAATCATTGGGGAGCTGGCCCAGGTAAGAAAGTAGCTGTAGTTGGTATGGGCGGTCTTGGTCATATGGCTGTCCAAATTGCACATGCCATGGGTGCCGAGGTTACGGTTCTGTCACAAACATTGAAGAAGAAGGAAGATGGCTTGCACTTGGGCGCAGACAACTACTATGCCACAAAAGATCCAGAAACATTCGAGAAACTTGTCGGAACCTTTGACTTAATTATTAACACAGTAAGTGCAAAGATTAACCTGGATGCATATTTAGGACTTCTTACTCTTGATGGCACTCTTGTAAACGTCGGTGCTCCTGCAGAACCGTTGTCACTAAACGTGTTTAATTTAATTGGTCATCGCCGTTCATTTGCAGGCTCAATGATTGGGGGCATCCGTGAGACTCAGGAAATGTTGGAGTTCTGTGCAGAACATAATATTGTTCCTAAGATTGAAGTCATTTCAGCTGACCAAATTGACGAAGCTTATGAACGCGTATTAGCTTCAGATGTGAAGTATCGATTCGTGATTGACATCAGTACAATGTAAGTTGCGTAAATGATAGGTTTTAATGGTAATTTTGAGGATGTCCCAAAAGCTTAGCTTTTGGGACATCTTTTTATTTTTACATTTTTAAGCTTTGGAATACAGGTCTTTATCTTACAATCATCCTAATTTACTGATACTTATTTGTCATAGCAGTTGGCTAACAAGATATATGGCTACTGCCCATATAATGAGTGCTGAGACTTTATTAATTATTTTCAAAACTTTCCCTTTTGTATCAAAGTTGCCTACTATCTTCCCGCATACAGCAAGGCCTAGAAACCATAGCCATGAGACGACTATACATGCAGCTGTGAATGCTATTTTTTCTAGACCAGTATAGCTGAGAGAACTTGTTCCAATGACACCGACTGTATCAAGAATGGCATGAGGATTCAGCAAGGATACAGACATGGCAAACATAATCTGTTTCTTAGGCGGCATGGCTGCTTCTTTTTGACTTACATTTGCAGTATCACTATTCCAAATGGACCACCCCATATAAAGAAGAAATACAATTCCAATGGAAAAAATCCCTATCTGTAATGCTGGAACTGTTAGTACAATAATAGATACTCCTAAAACTGCTAATAAAATAAGAAACGTATCGCAAAGTGAAGCGGTAATAATAACCGGAATCGCCCCTCTTAACCTTGGTTGAGAAGCCCCTTGGTTAAAGATAAAGATGTTCTGCGCGCCAAGAGGAAGAATTAATCCAAAGGCTAGTATAATTCCATGAAGTAATGCTGATAACATGATGTCCTCCTATTAATATCAAGAAAAGGCGGTAGTATAGAATAAGCTATGTGAATCATTCATATGCTTTTTCAATCCAGTGATTTTCTCACTGTTTATACGGGTTATGTCTCTGATCTTGATTATCCATCAATAGTAAAAATGATTTTCCTTTTTTAAAGAAAAGGTTGTTTCGGTATCGTCATAATAATATCTTGTCCTTTATATGTAAATAATATTTTTTGAAAATAATAGAATGGTTAATGAGTGTGGGGAGTTATTTTCATTTTTTCTCTGAAGCTTTTAATCGTAGTAACACCCTAGTGATGGCCTCGATATAATTGAATCACCAGATAACTAGAACTACATTTAAAATGAAAAGAAAAATTAGAACTTGCAACATATGATGTATCGAGAGAAAGAAAAGTTAAAAGGGAGGGATAAGACAAATGAATGACTTCTTTGTAGGCACAATCTTATCGAGTGTAGGGTTTCTATTTGTAGGTGCAGTATTATGGTTGTTGATTATCGTTTCAGTCGTTTTGCTTTTATGGGGAGGTCTAAAAAAATCTTGGAAAGGATTTTTCTTTAGCGGACTCGCCATTTTAATTCCAGCCATCATTTTATCTACTCAAAAAGGTTTCTTTATCTTGTTTTTATTTCTGCCATTACTTGCTTTTGTAATTGCTTATCTTATGAAAATTAGAACGTAAATAATAAAGTTTATGTGAGAATAGTTAGGAGTAATTACAAAATAAAGTAACTAATTCTATTTCTAATACAGTAAGAAATTTGAAGCTGATGCCGTTAAATCTAATATTATAACTGATAATGATAAAATTGTTATGACTAATCCTGTTTTTATCAACTACTCCGAAAGCGTGCTACTGACTGCAGGAGAGCGTGTGTCATTAATAATGCATGAAACGTTCAGAATAGGTAAATGAATGATGAAAATGATGTTTCAGCAGAATGTTTTAGGGAGGAATGTTATGAAAGAGGTAGATGTGGTTATTGTGGGTGCCGGGTTTGCGGGGCTTTCTGCTGCATGGGAGCTAACAAAAAGAAAGGTAAATATTGCTGTGATAGAAGCTATGGACCGTGTAGGTGGACGTGTACACAGCTTTCAAACAAAAGATGCTGTAACAGTTGACCTCGGAGCGCAGTGGGTCGGACGCTATCAAAGGCGAATAAGAGCTCTCGCTAAAGAATTTAGCTTGCCTCTTGTAAAAACCTATACTAAAGGTAAAACGACGTACAATTTAAGAGGGACGATACAGAAAATAGAAGGGGAACACCCTCCTCTTTCACCTGAAGGTTTTTCTGACTTGTTCCAGCTCAAAGGCAAAATAGAACGCTTGGTAGCAGAATTACCTGAACAAGACATATGGGATTCATCTTTAGCAAAAGAACTAGACACATACAACCTCGATGCATGGATTCAAACTAATATGTTTACAGAGGAAGGGAGAAACTTTTTTCGTCTATTTGCAGAAGTAATGTGTGTAGAGCTTTCTGAACCTTCAGCATTAGATTTTTTATGGTGCGTAAAAACAAGCGGCGGTTTCCAGCATGTCCTGACAGCGGAAGAGGAGTGGTTTTCAGAAGGTGCGTATACACTTGCGTTGAAGATGGCAGATGCAATGAAAGATTATATATATGTCAGTACGCCAGTAAAAAGAATTGAATACGGCGAAAATGGCGTACTTGTTTTTACTGAAAAACAAGTATGGAAGGCAAAAAAAGTAATTGTCGCTGTTCCGCCAGCTGTTAGCAGTCGCATTGAATATAATCCGCCTCTTCCAGCGGGGCGAAGTATAATAACCGGGAAGATTAACCAATCTTCTGTTATCAAGATGATTCTTATTTATGACAAGCCATTTTGGAGAGAGGAAGGCTTAAACGGACACGCACAGTGCGATAGAGGGCTGATCCGGCTTGTTGCAGATAGTTCGCCAATTGATGGAAGGAAAGGTGTTTTAACGGTGCTCTCTGGAGGAAGATACGCAAAGGAATTGGCTCAACTTGAAAAGCAACACCGAAAGCAAACGGTGTTAAAAGAAATAGGGCTCTTGTTCGGTCCGAAAGCTGAGCAACCAATTGAGTTTTATGAAAAAGATTGGACAGAGGAACCCTGGATTCGAGGGGATATGCGGCTCATTTTCCTCCTGAAATTATTACTTCCTTCGGTGAATGGCTGCATCAATCTATTGGACCGATTCATTGGGCGAGTACGGAAACGGCAGATGAATGGAAATTTTATATGGAAGGCGCGATACAATCAGGAGAACGTGCGGCAAAAGAAGTATTAAATAGGTTTACTTGAATAATACCTTTAAAATGCATTTAATTCTAAAATGTAATAAATCCTAAAAATGAAATGAGGGGCTGATTAAGATGAATACGGAACACCAGTCTAAAACGACACTCAATAATAAAGAGAAAGCAGTGTCGTTTCTACAACTCGTAGCATCGGGGAGAGTTAGTGAAGCATATCAGAGACACATTGGCCCTGGCTTTCGCCATCATAACCCCTTTTTCCCCGAAGATGCTGATTCATTACTGCTAGCGATGGAAGAGAGTGCAGCCCAAAATCCCCACAAGACACTTGAGGTTAAACTTGCTATCGAAGAGAACGAGACCGTTGTAGTTCACTCTCATGTCAAACAGAATCCTAATGACCTTGGTGGGGCTGTTGTTCATATCTTCCGCTTTCAGGATGAACGAATTGTGGAATTGTGGGATATTGGTCAATCTATACCAGAGAACTCTCCAAATAAAAATGGAGTGTTTTAACGTCTTAACATGAACTTGGCTAAAATTAATAATTTGCACGAGATTCAAACGGTAAACTGACCGCTTCCATGGTTAAGGAATGGAATAATTGGCAAAACAAATTCTAAAACCATGCAAGAATAAAAAATAAATTAGCGTAAAAAAAGGTACTCTTTTCCTTTGTTCTGGAGATAATAACTTTCGATAAACCAAACAAGAAGGGACTACCACGGATGAGAGAATTATTTCAGTTGTTGAAAAAGGGGAATAAATCCGCTTTTATTGCAGCTTGTGTGAACACGATTATTGCGATTTTAAAAGGGGTAGCTTTTTCTATTACGGGCAATGTGGCGATGTTTGCTGAAACCTTACATAGTTTAGGCGATGCGGCCAATCAATTGTTTGTATTTATTGGATCTGCGTTAAGTAAGAAGTCGCCAACAGATCGATTTCCTAATGGATTTGGGCGACTAGTCAATCTTGTTTTATTAGGTGCGGTATTAATTGTTGGGATTATGTCGTATGAAACGGTTAAAGAAGGGATTCATCATATTTTGCATCCAGTTGAATCAGAAGGTATTTTAATCAATTTATCAGTATTATCGATTGCTGTTATTTTAGAAATGTATGTACTGTATAAGGCAATGAAAGAAGTGCTGCATGAAACAGGAACGGAAGCAAAGGGCTTGTCGGTTTTATACAAAAGCTTTGGAGCACTGAAGCGTGCAAAACCAGCGACCAAGCTTGTGTTTATGGAAGATGCGGTAGCCACATCAGGTGGTTTATTAGCCATTATTGCGATTTTGTTAGCCAGGTTTACACCATTTGATACAGCGGAGGGGTTTGCTTCTGCCATTATTGGTCTTATGATGTTCTTTGTAGTTGGACGAGTATTTCTGGATAATGCAGCTGGGGCTCTAGGTGAGGCAGATCATGATATGCAGCTGAAAATTGGGCAGATGGTGATGGATGATCCAGATGTGCGTGATATTCAAGAACTGCTGGTCATTAAAGAAGGGGAAGACTTTCACGTTGAATTGGAGATAGAACTCGATGCTTCCATTACGCTTGCGAAAGCGGATGATATTAAAGATCGTTTAAGGTCCGCTATTTTGAATGAAAGAGGCGTAACCCATGTTATTATCGAGTTTGATGAAGATGATAAGTTCCCTCAGTGGCAAGAGTAGCCGAATTGTTTCGTTAGCAAATGAATGCAAGAACCTGTTACGATTAGGGTGTTCGTATATAAAGAAAAGGGAGTGGGCATATGACATTAAATAAATGGTTTGAAAAAGGCCAAACATTTGAACAATATCGTACAAGTATGCAAGTGAATCAAGTTGAAGTAACGGCAGTTTATGAGCAGGTACAATTAAATGACGAAGATCAACGTTTCTTAACGGACCTTCGTGAGCGCAACTGGAGAGGGATTGTACTAACCGCGGATTGGTGTGGAGATGCAGCATTGAACGTGCCGATTATTCAAAGAATGGCTGAAGTAAGTGATATTGAATTGCGCTTCCTTATTCGAGATGAAAACTTGGAATTAATGAATCAATATTTGACGAATGGAACGTCACGTTCAATTCCGATTTTTGTTTTTATTGATCAAGAAGGAAAGGAAGTTCGCGTTTGGGGACCGAGAGCAGATGAGATTCAGCAGCTCGTTACATCGTTAAGAAATGATTTGCCAGCGAGTGATTCACCTGATTTTGAAGAAAAGCAGAAAAATATGTATCGTGAATTTAAACAAACCATTACAACTGATCCGAACATGTGGCGTGCAGTCATTGATAGTGTAAAGGAAAAATTAGCATAATTGTAGGGGAAAGCGTTTGGAGGATACTCTTCCAGGCGTTTTTTTATGATTTTGTAAAAAAATTAAGCTGTATGGTGAGAAAGTTATTGTATTTGATTCAAATATTTCAATTTTATTCCACCTTCACAAATCTTCAATAAAACCTTCATATTGTTAAACATTTCTTTATTCTCCATTAATACGTGCTACATATTCGCTCATTATACTGAAGTTAGATTACAAATACTGGAGGGATAGAGGTGATAGGTTTTATATGAAAAGCATCCTAATGATTGTCCAAAACTTTTATCCTGAAATTGGGAGCGGCGCAAATCGCTTAAAAAATATATATCTGCATTTAAAGAGAAGCGGATATGAAGTGACCGTATTAACGATGAATCCGAGTTACCCTAATCAGAATTTGTATCAAGATGAACAGTTTTGGGATGAAGAGGATATTGAACAGGATGTAATTAGAATTCACCCAGCAAAAATAAAAAAGTACACAAGTAGTATTTGGTTTCGGCTATTTCATTACCTAGAATCGATGTTTTTATTTATTTTGACAATCTTTAAGCTAAAGAAAAAATACGATTATGTATTTATCTCCACACCGCCTATTTTTCCGAGTGTGGCAGGCATGATTGCGAAACGGAAAATGAAGGCGAAACTTATTACCGATGTTCGAGATTTATGGCCGGAGAGTTTATTGGGGGTGGGTGCATTTACTAATAAAGCCGTGTTAAAAGGAGCTTATTGGTTCGAAAAAAAATTATACAAAGCATCTGATCAAATTATTATTAATAGTCCTATTTTCAAAGAGTATATTCAGTCAAAAGGAGTAGAGGCACAGCGAATTCGTTTTATTCCAAACTCTTTAACAAGTGAAGAATTGAATCTTGCTCTCCGTCCTCCGCCATTATCGGAAGAAAAAATAAAGGTGATGTATACCGGGAATATTGGTTTAGCGCAAGATATTTTGAAACTGCTTAGCGTTGCGGAACGTTTAAAGGAATATTCAAACATTGAGTTTGTCATTATCGGATATGGTTTTCGAAAAAATGAAGTGGAAACCGAAATAAAAGCAAGAGGATTGAACAATATTACTTTCACTCAAGCGAAAAGCAGAAAAGCGACTCTTCAGGAATTAGCGGCTGCTCATATTGCCTATGTTAGTTTAGTAGAAAAATCGGTTTTTGATAAAGTATTACCGGGGAAAATTATTGATTATATGTGTGTTGGCAAGCCGATTGTCGCCGATGTTTCAGGCTTTGCAGCAAACTTGATTCGAGGAGCGCGATGCGGGCTTATAGCTGAAAATAGAAGTGTTGAGCAAATTGCAGATCATATCGTGATGCTTGCTCAAAATCGAGGGTTAATGAACCTTTTTGGAAACAATGGCTATCAATATGCTAAACAACATTTTTACTGGAATCATAATATCGAAGGATTGCGCCACATATTAGAAGCTCAGTAAATCATATTCTTGGAGGCTAAGATGTCTAAAAAAGTATGCATGTTTGTTTGGAACCACTTCACAAATGATGCCAGGGTGCTTAGAGAATGCTCGGCATTAACGGAAGTTGGCTATGACGTAGATTTAATTGCGATTCATAATTGGAAAGATGAACAGTTAGCAAAAGAGGAGCAGCATCCAAACGGTTTTCGGATTATCCGAGTTAATAATCGAATGAATTCACTTCTTCGTGTCATTCGTTTCATTAAAAAAGTTAAGAAAAAAAAAATTGAAATGCTGCTTCTGTTTTTAATTACTTTCAATATTTTATTGAATCTTGAAGTGATTACAAATTGGTTTGGAGTAACCATCTATTTTAGTTTGCTTGCTTTAGCAGGAATCTTGATCTTTGCACTAACGAAAACAAAAATTCCAACATTAATGGTTCGAGGTTATATTTTTAGCCAAATGGTGCGGTATGGTCGAAAAAAGAAATATGATTTCTATCACTCGAATGATTTAAACACGCTTATGCAAGGTGTACTCTCAGCTAAGTGGTTTCGCCGTAAAAAGCTCATTTATGATTCTCATGAAGTCCAAACGAGTCGAACGGGATATAACAGTCCTATTTACGGCATCATGGAACGAGTTTTGCTATGGTTCGTTGATGAAATCATTACCGAAAATCATACGCGTGCTAAATATCATGATGATCGTTATGGACATTATCCGAATGTTGTTCATAATTACCCGATTCCAACTAACCCTGAGAAAAGCTCAGCTATTAATTTGGCAGAATTATTGCAAATTGAACAAGATGAACCGATTCTCTTGTATCAAGGGGGCATCCAAACGGGACGAGGGTTAGAGAAGATTGTTGAAGCGGTTCCGATGATGGAAAGAGGTACGGTTGTGTTCATTGGCGATGGTCGGCTAAAGCCAGAGTTAGTCAATATGGTTGCGGAACGAAATCTTGAACATCGTATTAAGTTTATTCCGAAAGTACCGGTGGATGAACTTCTTCATTATACGAAGCATGCTTACCTAGGATTTCAAGTATTAAACAATGTTTGTTTCAATCATTATTCAGCCTCTTCTAATAAGCTGTTTGAATATATGATGAGCGGAGTGCCTGTTATCGCTTGTAGTTTTCCGGAAATTCAGAAAGTTGTAGAAGAGGAGAAAATTGGTGTTTGTGTTGATTCACATGAGCCGGCATCCATTGCTGAAGGTGTCAATTATTTATTGAATCATCCCGAAGTTCGCGAGCGAATGAGTGTAAATTGTTTACATGCTCGTGAAAAATATAATTGGAAAAAAGAAAAAGAAGCCTTCATTGAGATTTACGAATCAGCCTAAAGTAGTAGATTCATATATAAATCATGAGGAGTGGGGAATAGATGAAATTATGTACAATGGGATTAGGATATATTGGATTACCAACTTCAATTATGTTTGCTAAACATGGAGTAGAAGTGGTAGGTGTGGATCTTGTACCAGAAATTATTAATCAATTAAATGATGGTAAAATCCATATTGAGGAACCTGGATTGCAGGAGTTTTTAACAGAAGTTGTTAAAAGCGGAAAGTTTCGTGCTTCAGTAATGCCGGAAGCAGCCGATGTATTCTTAATTGCTGTGCCAACGCCAAATAAAAAGGATGTACATAGATCATGTGATTTAACCCATGTGTTACAAGCGATGAAACAGATTCTCCCGTTTATTCAAAAAGGAAATACAATCATTATTGAATCGACAATTGCTCCAAGAAGCATGGAAGATCAGATTGCTCCTTTATTAGAAAAAGCAGGTTATACGATTGGTGAGGATGTGTATGTCGTTCACTGTCCTGAACGTGTATTACCTGGACAAATTTTCCATGAATTGGTGTATAACAATCGAGTGGTCGGCGGCATTACAGAAGCTTGTACGAATGCAGGTGCTGCTGTATATGAAACCTTTGTTAAAGGAGAAATTATTCGGACGAATGCAAGTACTGCTGAAATGGCCAAGCTGATGGAAAATACGTTTCGTGATGTAAATATTGCTCTTGCGAATGAATTAGCTAAAATTTGTTTTGAGTTAAATATCAATGCACTTGATGTGATTAGAATGGCCAATAAACATCCTCGTGTGAATATTCATCAGCCAGGGCCTGGAGTAGGAGGGCATTGCTTAGCGGTTGATCCACATTTTATTGTCGCTGAGGCCCCTAAGGCAGCCAAAATGATTGGATTAGCTCGTGAAACAAACAGGAGCATGCCGCAGTATATTGTCGATTGTGTTAATATGTTGCTCAGACATCGGCAGTTTCCGAAGGTTGCCATCTTTGGTCTTTCGTATAAAGGAAATGTCGATGATTTACGAGAAAGCCCAGCTATTGAAGTTATTAACTTATTAATGAAACAAAAAAATATCGAGCTGACCTTCCATGATCCTCATGTTCCAGTGAGTAAAATGCCGGTAGTATCAGCGGAAGAGGCGGTGCAAAAGGCTGATCTTATCTTACTCCTAACTGACCATCAAGAATTTAAAGAGATGGATCTGGATATTTTATCTCAACAAATGAACGGGAAAATGATTTTTGATACGCGTAATTGTATTGATCCAGAACGATTTGAACAAATTCAAGTTGTTAATTTAGGCAATGTTCATGAATGTAAAACATCGGAGCTTGTGAAAAAATTATTAAAAGCGTTGTAATGAAATCGAATGTTGAGTAAACCGTAGCTATATAAAGCTGCGGTTTTTTGATTGCATAAAATTTAGACTCGGCACTACAAGCAGTATACAATAGAGGTATAGTAATAAATGAGGTGAGATGAATGGATGCGGGAGAATTGAACAAAAGATTAGCAGAACATAAACCTTCTATATTAGGAAGTGAAACATTTTCTAAATTCGCGGTTCTATTGCCGCTCGTTGAGAAAGAAGATGGACTTCATATTCTTTTTGAAGAGCGAGCTCATACATTGAAGCGTCAGCCGGGAGACATTTGTTTTCCGGGTGGAAGAGTGGATCATGATGACCGTGATGAAAAACAGACAGCAATTCGTGAGACGATGGAGGAACTTGGATTAAACAGGCGTGATATTGGCGACCTTTATCCGTTAGATTATATTGTGACACCATTTGGAACAAAGATAACTCCATTTGCTGGTTATATACATAATCTCGATGATATTCAAGTAAACCAAGCTGAAGTAGCTTCTATTTTTACGGTTCCATTAGCGTTTTTTATTGAACATCCACCTAGGATTTTTCAAGTGAACTATAAGATAGAGCTTGATGAGCAGTTTCCTCTTGATTTAATCATCGGAGGTAAAAACTATGACTGGCAGCCGCGAAAAATGGATGAATATTTTTATCGATATGAAAATCGCGTCATTTGGGGACTGACCGCGAGGATTTTAACGCATTTTTTAGAGGCGTTTTGTCGATTGAAGTGAGGATGAGTATGAAGCTCATCCTCTTTTTCGTGCGTCTACCATGGGCAGCCCTATAGTATGGGGTACAAGTTTTGCATTATTAAGGCAGTAGGCGTGATAAACTTTTATTTTTTCGCCTAAACAACCTTTCAATATCTAACGTTGGGTATAAGAAAGGAACTTCACACATACCGGATAAGGAACGGATACGCTCCCTTGAAGCAGCGTTAATCGTCCTGTTTGCTGGTCGCGTGCAAATAAAGTAAGGTTCCCTGATTCCTCATTTGCAGCAACAAGAAATGCTTCAGACGGATCAAGTGAGAAATCTCGCGGCCAATGTCCTTCTGTTCCGATAAGCTGTAGTAAGGTAAGGTGTCCGGTTTCGCTATCAACAGCAAACACTGCAATGCTATTGTGACCGCGATTAGCTGCGTAAACAAAACGACCGTCAGACGATATAGAAATCGCACTTCCTTGATTGTTGGCGTAGAAATCACTTGGAACAGAGCGAATGCTTTGAATCATCTTAAAACATCCGGTGTTTTTTTTCGAATTGGAGAACGATGACTTCCGGACGAAGCTCGGCCATGACGTAGACGTATTGTTGATTTGGATGAAAAACAAGATGTCTTGGGCCGCTGCCAGGAGCTGTTGCTAACCGATTTACTTCATGAAGTTGATCTTGTTTGACGCGATATGTAAGGATGGAATCGATTCCTAAATCGACAGCAATGATATACTGCTCATCAGGGGAGAATCCAGCATAATGAGTATGCGCTTTTTCTTGTCGCTCTTTGTTTGGACCCGAACCTCTATGTTGAATAGTGGATATAACATGGCTAAGAGCGGCATTTTCCTCAATATGATAGGATTCAATAAGTCCGTCTCCATAGCTTGCTGCAACAAGCATGTTGTTGTTCTTGGTTACACTAATATGGCAATACGATCCATTTTTAGATTCAGATGTATGTAATAAAGTCAGTTCACCGGTATTGTGATGAATGGAAAAGCTTGCAATAGCGCCTTTTCCCTCTACTTTATAGTTGGCATATAAAAATTGGTTGTTATCACTAATAGCTAAATAAGTTGGATCCGTTAATGTCGCAGCTAAGCGAGGTTGACTAATTGTGCTTGTTTTTGGGTCAAGTGTAAATGAATAGATTCCCTTGCTTATTCCTCTTGTGTATGTGCCGAGATAGCCAATGAATGTCAAGGTATTTCCCTCCTTTGTATCTCGTATTATAGCGTCAAAAAGGTGCCCTCAAAAGAGAGGAACACCATAAGCTGATTCTGTTAAGTAGACGATACGGCTTCAATTGGAATATGAGAAAAAGAAGAAGTAAGGAATAGCCCTTGATCAGTTAATTTAATTTCAGGAATGACAGGCAATGCTAAAAATGCAAGTGTTAAAAACGGATTAAATTGTTGACTTGCGTTCAATTTGGTTAGTGCTTGATCTATTTCTGCTAATTTCGTAATTACTTGTTGATAGGGGGAGGTCGACATTAAACCAGCAATCGGTAGTGATAATGAGGCCAATACTTCACCATGCTGAATGACGACTAAACCGCCTTGCATTTCTTTAATCGTTCGAGCAGCTATCGCCATGTCTTCGTTGTTTGTTCCCGCGATGATTAAATTATGGGAATCATGAGCAACCGTTGTCGCAATGGCCCCTGACTTTAATCCGAGGCCTTTCACAATGCCGAGCCCTATATTTTTTGTATGATGATGTCGTTCAATCACAGCTAAAGTTAAGTGATCGATATCGCTTGAATATTGAAATACACCTGTATCGTCAACATTCACTTTTTCGACTAGATGTTTTGTAATAAGACTATTTGGGATAATTTCGATAATATTAGCTAAGTTATTTGCGAAAGAAATAGCAAAGTCCGTTGCTTGTAACTCATGAAAATGAACGGTATTTTTCAATGAATCTTCTATGCCCAATGGTTGTACTTCCGGAAAAGGAATCAGTTCACCCTGTGCACAAACTAGTTCTCCACTTTTATAAACTGAATCAATATTAATGGAAGATAAATCATTGAGTAATAAAAAGTCCGCTTTATATCCAGGAGCAATGGCTCCTTGATTCGCTAATCCAAAACATTGTGCTGTATGAATAGAGGCCATTTTAATTGCATTAATCGGTTCAATCCCGTGTGTAATGGCTAGGCGAACATTATAATCGATGCTTCCTTCATGATGAATATCATCTAGATGACGGTCATCTGTGACAAATAAGCAGCGGTGAATATTGTTTTGGTTGATAGCGGGAAGAAGATTGATTAAGTCTTTGGCAACGGTACCTTCCCGAAGCATTAAATACATACCATTTCGAAGTCGTGCCTGAGCCTCTTTGGCTGTTGTACTTTCGTGATCAGTTGTAATATGAGCACTCCCATACACGTTTAGCTGTTGGTTTGTTAATCCCGCGGCATGACCATCTATTTTTTTATGCAAGGAGTTTGCATCTGCTAATTTTTGTAACATATCAGCATCACAACTTTCGACAGCTGGATAATTCATTACTTCTGCTAATCCAAGTACGCGGGGATGCTGATAAAATGGTAATAAATCTGAGCTGTTTAATGTCGCGCCAGCATGTTCAAAAGAAGTAGCAGGAACGCAAGAGGGGAGCATAAAGTAGAAGTCAAAAGAGAGCTGCTCCGATTGGTCCAGCATATATTGAATGCCCGTTGATCCAGCAACATTAGCAATCTCATGAGGATCAGCGATGACACATGTTACACCGTGCACAAGCAGTGCTTTCGCAAATTCTGAAGGACGAACCATGGAGGATTCGATATGAACATGTCCATCAATGAAGGATGGTGATACATACTTTCCTTCGGCATCGATTTCTTTTTTACCCGTATATGTTCCGATGCCGGCAAAAAAGCCGTCCACAATGGCGATATCTCCTTCAAAGATATTTCCGTTAAACACATCGATAATTTTTCCATTTTTAATGACGCAATCAGCCGCTTCTTTCCCGGAAGCTACGTTAATTCGTTTTTGCAACATACGTTGATCCATCGGTCCATCACTCCTTTGTTACATCATCTTTTTATGAATTAAACTCTGTTATGGTACACGGTTGAGTTTAGCTTATTTGTGTGATCAATAATATTATTTAACAAAGCTTTGAATTAATATTCTACTTTATCGCTGAAAGTTTCCCACGTTCTAAACGGTAAATCATAGTGTGGAGAATCTAGCTTTTTCATTTGTAAGGAGCGTTGATGGATGGGGAGTTCTAGCTCTTCATAGATAAATTGATCATCGAAACCGATTGCAGCAGCATCTTCTTTCGTACAAGCATAATAAACGGCTTTTGGGCGTGCCCAGTATAAAGCACCGATACACATTGGGCAAGGCTCGCAGCTTGTATACACTTCGCAATCGTCTAGTTGGAAGGAATTTAAATTGTTGCATGCATCGCGAATGGCTTGAACTTCAGCATGGGCTGTTGGGTCATTTGTTGTTGTGACATTATTACATCCTTTACCGATAATTTTTCCATCTTTAACAATCACGGCTCCAAAGGGACCGCCGCCTTTTGCTAACACATTGTCTTTCGCTAGTTGAACAGCCATATCCATGAATTTTACATCCATGTTTAACACTCCTTTTCGTTATGAATATTAATGTTAAATTTTGTAACATAACTCATATATACATATTACCATGAAATGGGTTTAATGACATGCTAAGTGTGTATAAAGAGGGGATGTATCCTAGCCTAATTTTACTTTCGTTATAGGAAGTGATAGAGTTGGATATAAATATTTTAGTAGTGAAGGTGAGGAAATTGGAGTTTTTAGGTGTATTATTGCCTATTTTTAGTATATTTGTCCTGGGGTTTATCGGTCAGAAGAAATTTCATTTAGAACCAAAAGCAATCTCAACGGTGTCTGTTTATTTAATGTCACCTTTTCTTGTTTTTCGCACTTTTTATACAACGGAATTTAATACGGATTATTTATTTTTAATTTTCTTTACATTTATTCTTTGTATATCGCTCGTTTTAATTGTCTATATTGTTTCGTTTATTCGCTCGTATTCGCGAACGGAAACGTGCAGCTTGATTTTGGCTTCTGCATTTATGAATAATGGAAATTATGGCACACCGGTTATTTTCTTATTATTTGGTGCTGTTGGTTTAGATTATGCAATTGTCCTGATGGTCGGTCAACAGCTTGTAATGTGTACGATTGGGATTTATTATGCAGCAAAGGGAAGCCCTGAAGGAAATGGAATTCAGTCTGCGCTTCGTGCCGTCAGACGAATGCCGATTGTATATGGTGCAATGGCGGGTTGGCTGTTTCATTTCTTCCATATCCCATTAAGTAAACCGATTATGGAAGCTATTAGTCTTGTGGCGGATGCAGCGATCCCAACCGTAATGCTTGTACTAGGAATGCAGTTAGCGACCATTTCGTTACGAAAAATGAAAGTACGAAGAATTTCGCTTGCTTTGTTCCTTAAATTAGCGATTTCGCCAACAATCGCATTTTTACTAACCCTGATTCTCCCTGTAGATGAAGTCGTTAAACAAATTATGATTATTGTTGCCGCGATGCCATCTGCAGCTAATACGACGATGTACGCCCTGCAATTTGAAACAGAACCCGAGTTTGTTTCTAGCGTAACATTTATTAGTACGGTCTTAAGTTTGGTTACTTTGCCAATTGTTTTCCTTATATTATTATAGATTTTATAAATTTACAGTTATTTCTAAAACTTCAGAAAAGACTTTTTGAGCAGAACGTTATAAAATTTACTTAATTACTTTAGCTATGTTAAATGATCTTGTTGAATCGTTACTATTTTAGATGAGGAGGGGTAGGAGTGCTGCAAACGACAGTTGACTTAGTGAATGTAGAACAAATTGAGGCGATTTTAAAAGAACTTGTGCAAGATTCCTATGAGGAAGTGAAAGAAGAAGGGCTATTATTATGCATGGAATGTGGGGATGTTGATTTGTATATTACAGCATCACATCATGAACTGCTTCAAGATGCAATTCACCGTAACTTTCAGGTTGATGAATATGGGAAAGTAATCAATCGTGAAAAATATCAACAGTTAATGGATGATTTGAACGAATATTTTGTAAAGCTTCATATAGAAAGTGATTACTTTGATTACTATCCAGCAGGTACATATGAAGTAAATGGAGAACAACGTGTATCGGAGACAGATATGTTGGCACCCAAAGGTCATTTTTATGCACCGTTTGAAGATGCTAAATATATATAAGAATGTTCTTTTTCGAAAAGGCTTGGCTTAAATGTCGGTTTTGAAAAAAGTACTAAACATCCTAGTCGGATTTTCAACCTTATCTATTATATGGATAAGGTTTTTGTTTTTTATAAAGGATATTTTGTTTTTTGCAAAGAATAAATTATATAGGTAACAAGTAATAAGACTTATTAACGGGGGGATATTTGTGCAATATTATTTAGCAACGGATGAAAAAAATAAAAAGCAAGTGCGTTCGTTAGTGAAGAAGCTCAAAACAAGAGGCTACAATTGTTTGAATGATTTAAGCCAAACATCTTGTAAGTCTAATACTGTAAACATAGGTGAGTCGGAAGAGCAAATGATAGAAGAGGCTGATTTTATTTTAGTGTTTCTCAAGGCTGGAAAAGGGAGTTTGTATACGATTGGCTATGCGCTTGCTTTAAAGAAAAAGATTATTGTATATTCTCCTGAGAAAGAACATTATCATCTTGGAAAAAAATCGATTTTTCACAACATGCCATATGTTGATATTTGCAGTGGTACGTTTTATAAATTAGAAAAAATGCTTCACTCTGTATTTGTAGCGTAAAAGCGTACAAGATTCGTTTCAAATCTGTAACAAGTAAATAACAATTATTACATTAAAGAAGTTACCCCCACATTGTTTAACCATGATCTCGTATCGTGTAATAGAACATAAATTAAAGGGGAGAGATTTGATTTGAGAATAATCGATATCGATCAATTATTGTTAGCGACGGTAGATATAGAGACAGAATCGGTTGCAAATCAACTTCATACGTTTCATATATACGATATTGATCAAGTATTGGAAAAAACAAGAGATGAGTGAAAGCATGACAATGTGTGCATGCTTTTTTCTTTGTTAAAAAAGTTGAGTGATAGGCTCTTTTTAACAAAGAAAAAAAGCTCCTCACTTGAAGGAGCTTTATACGAAGTTATGATAAGATTGTCATGAAGGTACATACGCATGAATGGGCTAATCCTGATGCATTATTCTTGGTTGTAAGATGAGGATTAAGACTGACGGCCTTTAATAAAGCCGAGCATAACGAACATAGCAACAGATCCAACAACAAAAACTCCCTTAATAATGCCAACAAGAAGTTCATCGTACATGTATAAGACCTCCAAAAAAAGAATTAAGATACGGCATAGAATTTACCATTTCTAGGTGAATTATAACATATTTGTTGGAGGGAGTAGTAACAAAAGCGTTAATTGAAGTTTAATGCTTTTCGCGTTTGCGAGCCGACGACCCCATCCGCGGTTAAGTTGTTATCCTTTTGAAACTTTTTAACGGCCTTTTCCGTATTCGAACCAAATATACCGTCTGTTCCTTTTGTTGAATAGCCAAGTGAGGTTAGTTTCTTTTGTAGCGCAACAACTTGAGGACCTTGACTTCCTTTTTTCAGTACTGTATCGACTGTTCCAACTGGCATTGTTTCGGTCCCTGTCACTTTAAAGCCATTAGCAGCGGCAATAGCTTTAAATGATTTAGACGAGCTTGTAATAATAACAGGCGTACCTACTTTTACTTTTGAATAAAGCCACTTTACATCTTCATTGTACATGCGAACGCAGCCAGCACTTACATATTTACCAATAGAACTGGCGTTATTATTGCCATGAATGGCATAGGTATTACCCGGCGTGTTTCTTGCATTAATGCCAAGCCATCTGTTCCCTAAAGGATTTCTTGGGTCACCGCCTCTAATGTTTTCTTTGTAGTACGGTCTGTTGACAATTTTGTTGACAATCTTAAACTTTCCTTCGGGGGTGTACGAAGGTTTTTTACCAGTCGCAACGAGAAAAATTTTGGTGAGTTTATTATTCTCATAGTAGGCTAATTGATTAGTAGTTTTATTAATGATAATCAATTGCTTTGAAGCGGCACCGGCAGGCGGACTGTAAAAAACAAAACAAGAAACGAAAAATAATAGCACTACGAGTAATTTCTTCATATCTCTTTCCCATCCTTCTAAATTGGCGAATCCTTTTATTTTATGCATCGTAAAGAATCTGGATGACAAATAGAAGCTAAAATAGGTATAAAAGCAGGATATGTTTTTAGGAAACACACTTTATGGATGATTTCATACATTGAAGTAAACAATGGGGGGTGGAGAATATGGCAAAAGCTAATATTGAGGATTATTTAGAGCAGGGAATGTATGGAAAGAAGGAAATTAATCCAGCAGAAAGACGAAAATACCTTAGTTCATTACGAGAGCGCGTTATTGTGGTGCTTACTCAAGCACAAGTGCTAGAAAAAGAAGTATACACAGAACTTCTTCCATTATTCAAACAACATCCGAAAGCGTGCGTATTTTTAAATGGTCATATGAATTATACCCACCTTATTAAATATGTGAAATTGGCAACGACTCACAATATTCGCTATAAAATTGTGTTAAATAAAGATCATAACTCTGACCTGGGGTTAGTTTTTGCAGAAGAGTTCGCCATTGATCGAGATAATATTTATATAGAAAAAAAACAGAAAAGTGTAAACATAAAGCCGGTGAAAAGGAGTTTTTGGAAACGGCTTATCCGTTTTTGCAGAAGAATAGTAAAATAAGTTGTATGTGTACATATCATCATACAAGTGAATGCCAAAACAAAGCCTCTATCGTTATGATAGAGACTTTGTTTTTAATATAAGCTTAAGATGTTTTCTTCAAGTAAGGGACATCTTCTATTTCTTTTTCTTCTGTTTTCTTCTTATTAGAATGGATATACGCTCCGAAGAATAAACCGGCTACTAAAATGCCGCCGCCAACTGCGTTTCCTAAAAATACCGGTACGAAATTACTGAAGTAGTCCGTCCACGTTAAGGCTCCTGCAAAAATTGCAGCTGGAATGATAAACATATTGGCCACAACGTGTTGAAAACCGATAGCTACGAATGCGACAATTGGGAAAATCATACCCATAATTTTTCCAGCATTATCTTCTGCACTATAAGTAATCCATACCCCTAGTCCAACAAGCCAGTTACAACCAACAGCTGAGATAAAAGCCATCCAAAAACTATCTTCTACCTTAGCTGTTGCTGTATAAATCGTTTTTTCTAAGTAGACGCCTGATCCTGTTAATCCAAGTAGATGTCCGAAAAAATAGGCAACAAAAACAGCACCAATAAAGTTGGTGATGGTAATTAATGTCCAGTTGATTGTCAGTTGTTTAACTGTAACTTTCTTAGCGAGTGCGGCCATTGGAACAGCCATCATATTTCCTGTTAATAATTCACCACCAGCGATGATTGTAAGAATTAAGCCCAGCGGGAAGACTGCACCTCCGATTAAAGCATTCAGTGTACCCCATTCATGCGGTAAATCGGCAACGACGCGAATATGGAATAAGTATCCTAATGAAATGTAAGCGCCACCTAAAAAACCTAAAATGAGAATGCTTAAAAGTGGCATTGAAACTTTCTTTACCCCTGTTTTTACGGCGATATTCGCCATTTCTTGTGGATTATTGTAACCCATCTTGTACCCCTGGTTGTTCTTTTAAATTCAATCATTTGTAAATTTGTGAAACAAATTCCTGTTGATATAGTACAATTAACTTCACCCAAATTATTATGCCATCTGTGTTACTAAAAAGCTATTATAAAATGATATTACAGGTGATTTTTTTAAAAAAACTATAGTTGTTCCATGTGTTATATAACAATTAGTCTGTATTACTATAAATAAATGTATATATATAACAAGTGAATTTTCTTATATTCTCAGTCTATTTACAAATTGAAAATAAAAATTTTCCGAAAATTTTGTGATATAGGGGTTGAACTTTACTTCATGGAAGGAGTAAAATAATTAATACAGATTTTAATCAAAAGTCTAGTAAATTAAATCAACAAGGAGTCTTGGTAATGAAGGAACAAGAATTGGCAATCACGCTTAGCACAACAAAAAAGGAAAAGCCGCAAGCGGATCAACTTCAATTTGGTAAGAATTTTACCGATCATATGTTTATTATGGATTATATACAAGGACAAGGATGGCATGATCCAAGAATCGTTCCTTATCAACCGCTCACATTAGAGCCATCGGCAATGATTTTTCACTATGGACAATCTGTTTTTGAAGGATTAAAAGCTTATTTGACAGAAGAGGAAGAAGTTCTTTTATTCCGTCCAGAAAAGAATTTTGAACGCTTAAATAGATCAAACGAACGTTTATGTATTCCAGAGATAGATGCAGAATTCGCTTTAAAAGCATTAAAAGAGTTAATTCGTGTCGAGCGTGATTGGATTCCGCAAGAAGAAGGTACATCTTTATATATCCGTCCATTTATTATTGCAACAGAACCATACTTAGGTGTATCACCGTCGGATCGTTATAAATTTATTATTATTATGTCACCAGTAGGTTCTTATTATAAAGAAGGAATTAAACCAGTTAGAATCGCGGTGGAAACAGACTTTGCCCGTACTGTTAGAGGTGGAACAGGTGAAGCTAAAACAGGCGGTAACTACGCTTCTAGCTTAAAAGCACAGGAAATATCTGAAAAGTCAGGGTACTCACAAGTTCTTTGGTTAGACGGTGTAGAGAAGAAATATGTTGAAGAAGTAGGTAGTATGAACGTATTCTTCAAAATCAACGGTGAAGTTGTTACACCGGCTCTTAATGGCAGCATTCTTCAAGGGATTACTCGTGCTTCAATTATTGAATTATTGCAATATTGGAATGTTCCAGTAACAGAGCGTCGTATTTCAATGCAAGAAGTTTACGATGCGTATAAAGCTGGTCAATTAGAAGAAGCGTTTGGAACAGGAACAGCTGCTGTTATTTCTCCAATTGGTGAATTTTATTGGAAAGAGGAACAAATGGTCATTAACAACGGTGAAACAGGCGAATTATCTCAAAAATTATATGATACATTAACAGGAATCCAAAACGGTAAAGTAGCAGATCCGTTAAATTGGATTACAAAATTAGAAGATTAAATTACACAATCACACTAATATACAAATACGAAAAAAAACCCTTTTTTAGAAAAAGGGTTTTTTTGCATGCTATGTAAGATGAGAATAGAGGAAAATTAATAAAGCGATTTCGATTTTAACATCAATGAAATGTTATAGATACTATAAAGACAAATCGCTTGTAGTAATTTTAAATGTATATCTAGAATGTAATTGTATTTAAACCAAGGTATTTTAAGCGGTTATATTTGGATTGACAACATATGCTTTTTAGGTAAATACAGCAGGTGGAGGAACAGAATATGTCTAAAGTATTATTAATTAAAGCAAATGACCGTCCAGCGGATCAAGCAATTAGTACAAAAATGTATGAAACATTTGTTAACACATTTAAAGAAGCAAACCCAAATGAAGATATTACAGAGTTAGATCTTTTCGCACTTAATATTCCTTATTTTGGGAATATTGCGATTTCGGGCGGATATAAACGCGGCCAAGGCTTAGAATTAACAGCGGAAGAAGCAAAAGCAGCGGATGTAGTGGAACAATACTTAAATCAATTTTTAGCAGCAGAAAAAGTAGTGTTTGCTTTTCCTTTATGGAATTTTACCGTGCCAGCACCGCTTATTACTTATATTTCTTATCTCGCACAATCAGGGAAAACATTTAAATATACCCCAGAAGGTCCAGTAGGATTAGCGGGTGATAAGAAAGTTGTCTTATTAAATGCACGTGGTTCTGACTATTCTACTCCAGAAATGAATTCTGTAGAGATGGCCGTTAATTATGTAAAAGTAATGCTTAACTTCTGGGGCATTTCTAGTCCAGAAACAGTCGTGATTGAAGGGCACAATCAATATCCAGATCGCGCTCAAGAAATCATTGCAGATGGTTTAGAAAAAGTAGCGCAAGTAGCAAGTAAATTTTAAATTGTTTAAACACCAGTATGACTTCCATGCTGGTGCTTTTCATGCAGTTTTTTTCCGTGGTTCGCTTATAATAAAGAGAAGAATAAGAAAGGGAGTGATGCTATGCAAACGTTTAAAACACGTGAAGAAGTAAAAGAAGAAGAAAAGTGGAATTTAGCGGATATTTATGAAAGCCAGGAACAATGGGAAGCGGATTTTGAACGAGTATCAAAGAACATTGATCCGCTTAAAGCGTATGATGGAGCGATTCATAATGCTAAGGATTTATATGAATACCTTCATGCAAGTGAAGAGCTTGGGAGTGCATACAATAAATTATATGTTTATGCGATGCTGCAAACGGATTTAGATACAAGAAATAGCGAATCGCAAGCTTTGCTGGATCGTGCGGGCCAATTAGGGAGAAAAATTAGTCAGGCCACTTCATTTTTTATGCCCTTTTTGTTAAGTTTGGAAGAATCTACATTAAAGAGCTACATAGCAGAAGTGAAAGGGTTAGAATATTTTGAAGAAGATTTATGGGATTCTTATCGATATAAAGCCCATGTTTTAACAAAAGAGCAAGAAGCGGTTATTTCTCAAATTGGTGAGGCAATGTCAGCCCCGCAAAAAACGTTTGGTATGATTAATAACGCAGATATCAAGTTTGGAAATGTGACAACGGAATCCGGAGACAAAGTAGAACTAACACGTGGTATGTATGCGAAGTTAATGGAGGAAGAAGATCGTGATAAGCGAAAAGAAGCTTATAAAGCTTATTATAAACCGTATGTTCAATTGAAAAACACGATTGGCTCCACACTTGCAGCAGCCATTCGCAATAATGTCAATATGTCAAGATTAAGAAATTATCCATCTGCTTTAGAAAAATCATTATTTAGTGATGAAGTACCGAAAGAAGTTTATGATAATTTGATTATGTCAACTAAACAAAACATAGCCCCAATGAAAAAATATATGCAATTGCGAAAGAAAGTATTAGGGGTCGATGAGTTACGTGCGTATGATTTAAGTGTACCGTTAGTACAAGGTGCAAAAGAGGAAATTTCTTATGAAGAAGGCTATGCACTTATGCTCGAAGCATTAAAGCCGCTTGGTGAAGAATACACGTCAACATTAGCGAGTTTTAAAGAAAATCGTTATCTAGATGTCCGCGAAACACCTGGGAAGCGTTCGGGAGCCTATAACCTTGGAGTATATGGCGTGCATCCATTTATTTTATTAAATCATCGAGATGATTTAGATAGTGTGTTCACGTTAGCTCATGAATGTGGTCATGGCATGCATTCATATTTCAGTTCTACTCATCAGCCGCGCATTTCAGCTGGTTATTCTATTTTTGTTGCAGAAGTGGCGTCAACAGTCAATGAGATTTTATTAATCCGTCATTTATTAAAGACGACAAAAGAAATCGATAAGAAAAAACATTTACTGAATCATTTTATTGACAGCTTTAAAGGAACGTTCTTTACACAAGTAATGTTTGCGGAGTTTGAAAAAACAGTTCATGAAAAAGCGGAGCAAGATGAACCATTGAATGCTGATGTCTTTAATGGGGTATATGAGTCCATTTTCCGAACATATAATGGAGAAGATCTTGTTTTTGATGATGAAGTCAAATACGGCTGGACACGGATTCCACATTTTTATCGCCCGTTCTACGTTTACAAATACGCAACAGGCTATACATCTGCGATTATTATTGCTGATACGATTTTGTCCGGAGACAAAGAGGCATTAGAAAATTATTTAACGTTTTTAAAAAGTGGAAGCTCCGACAAGCCTCTTGCATTATTGAAAAAAGCTGGAGTTGATTTAACGAAACCAGAACCGATTGCTAATGCTTTACGTATCTTTAATGATCTTGTTGACGAATTTGTTGAATTAATGGAAAAGTAATAATTCCTGTTGGTATAAATTTAAGAAAAATGATATAGTAAGATGTCTGAAAAACAGGCTCAATCGATTCGATTGAGCCTGTTTATCTATTATAAGGAAACCAAGGGAAGAGAAAGATGAATTCAACGATAGAATATATTAAAGAATGGCAAGAGGCCCTGCAGCTTGAAATTCTCCATTTGAAAAAGTTTGGAAGCACAAAATATTTAATTTCAAATGGAAAACAGCTTTCAAGTGGCGAGGCTTATACGTATTATTTTGAAACAGGTATATCTGTTAAAATCCCAGTAGGCAGTTCGGTTCGCATGGAGTGGGGAGGAATAAAGGAGAAGGGACGCATTTTATCTTCAGAAGGGAAAAGCATCATTCTAGCATTTGACCGTTCACTTGGAGATGTAATAAGTGAAGCATTTCTTTTCCATGATCCGTGGGAGTTGTTAGAACAACTAATAAGCCGTTTACTAGAAGCGGCGAAAAGCAAGCAAAAGCGCTTACGAATTAAGCGATTAATGGACCCTTCTATGCCAGCAAAGCATCCAAATGAAAGCGGGCAAACGGCTGTAAAAGAACTGTTTTTGCGTTCTAAATATAATCCGGTTACATTCGTTTGGGGACCGCCGGGAACAGGCAAAACGTATACGCTGGCCCGAACGGCTTCCAACCACTATTTAAAAGAGAAAAAGGTGCTTATTTTAGCGCATAGCAATCAAGCTGTCGATGTGTTAATGGCGGAAATTTCTGCTTTTGTGAAGAAGAAAGATCGATTTCAAGAAGGAGAAGTGCTTCGTTATGGCACCCAAATTGGAGAAAGCTTAACGAAGCATGAAGATATTGTTTCCGGTCAGCTGCTGCAAAAAAAAGAACCAAGCTTGCTAAAAGAAAAAGAACAATTAATAGAAGAAAAACGACTGTTAAAGCAGGATTTAGCCGGCTCTTTTAGCGTACGCGATTCAGAACAATTAATTGAATTAGAGAAAAAGCTGGCAAGAATTTTAGAGAAAATTCGTCAAAAAGAGATGAGCTTTATAAAAGAAGCGAAAATAATTGGAACCACATTGGCGAAGGCGGCAACGGATGCTACCATTTATGAGCAAGAATATGATGTCGTGATATTAGATGAAGCGAGTATGGCCTATGTGCCGCAAGTGGCTTTTGCTGCTTCACTCGCGAAACATATCATCGTTTGCGGTGATTTTAAGCAATTGCCGCCAATTGCTGCAGCTAAAGATGCGATTGTGAAGCAATGGTTAAAGGAAGATGTTTTTCATCGTTCGGGGGTAGCAACCGTTGTCGAAGCCGGAGAGCTGCATCCGCATTTATTTCTTTTAAAAGAACAGCGACGCATGCATCCGGAAATTTCTGCTTTTACGAATCATTATATTTATCATGACTTTGTTGGTGATCACAAAAGTGTGGAGGAAAGTAGAAAGTCGATTGCTGAAATGGAGCCTTTTATGAATCGAGCTTCCATTTTGTTAAATACGAGTTTTTCGGGAGAATATTGTGTGTCAGAGCGAACGACTCATTCACGAGTGAATCCTTGGCAATTGCTGCTCTCCTTTCAACTGCTTCATGAAGCTTATATCGATGGTGCTCGTTCGATTGGCTATGTGACGCCGTATCGTGCGCAAGCCGATTTAATGGAATTGCTATTAAATGATATATATGCAAAGGAGCGTCAAACAGCCGATTTGATTGCGGCCACTGTTCATCGTTTTCAAGGCAGTGAGCGTGATATGATGATTTTTGATACGGTTGATAGCTATCCGCAAAATCGTGCAGGATTACTACTGATGGGAAAAGATAGTGAACGCTTAATAAATGTAGCGATTACGCGTACAAAAGGAAAGTTTATTCATGTATGTGATACCAATTTTGTAAAGAAATTTGTATATCGCAGTAAAACAATCCGCCAATTAGTCGATCATCAAACACAGCATCGCCAACTAGTTCAAACAAATGAAATTGGCCAGTGGGTCAAGCATCAGCATCCTCGTTTACAATGGATGCATGCAAGAAAATTAGAAAAACTATTTGATGATTTAACGTCAGCAAAGCGAGACATCATCGTAGCTTTACCTAATTCTTTTCAATTACCGGATGAATGGCTGCCGGTACTACAAAACTGTTCAGCGAATATTACGCTTATTTCACCCAAAATAAATCGTGAGCTTCCCGCCAATCGTTTTATACTAACAGCCATTGCATTTCCGTTCATTATCATCGATCAAAGATTTGTCTGGTTGGGTGTTCCTGTTGAAGCAAACAATCGGGTGCAGCCACCGTTTATTGCAGCCAGGCTAGATTCAGCTGTAATGGCTGAACAATTTATCAATCAAGTGATTGTATCAGAATAAGCACGAAAAAGGCGGGCATACGAACGTGCTCGTCTTTTTGTTCTAAATTTTATATTTAAAATTTCACCTCGTCAGAATACGATTTTTGTCAATTTATCAATCGGATACAACAATTTACCAATTGAAACGAGATTTTATTGGCTAATTTAAACGATTTATCCACCAAACACATTCAATTTATTTGTATTCAATAAATGACCTCGATAGAATACTTAATAATCGTTCATTCCAAATAAAGTGTAAAACAAATAGATAAATTAGTAAGGTTGTTTTATTGCAATCAAGCAAATTGGATGCATTTTTAGGTTATCTTAATATAAGATGACAATGTATTGCATCATCTAATGAAGAAAGAAGTGAATAAAGTGGACACATTATCAAATATAAAATTTTCCATATTAGATTTAGCACAAATTACCGTTGGTGGTTCACCTGCCGAATCATTTCAACATTCAGTCGATCTTGCACAGCATGCAGAAAAGTGGGGGTACCATCGTTATTGGCTTGCTGAGCATCATAATATGCCAGGCATTGCAAGTTCAGCTACATCTGTTGTCATTGGTTATGTAGCGAATGCGACGAAAACGATTCGTGTTGGTTCAGGTGGAATTATGCTGCCTAATCATTCACCGCTTGTCATTGCGGAACAATTTGGTACACTAGAAGCAATGTATCCAGGGAGAATTGATTTAGGATTAGGGCGTGCACCAGGCAGTGATCAACAAACAGCAGTGGCTCTTAGACGCGACCCTCGCAATCAAGGTCAAGATTTTCCTGAACAATTAGCTGAGTTAAGGATGTATCTAAATCCTGCTTCACGTAATAATCGCGTACGGGCGATTCCAGGGGAAGGACAAGACATTCCCATTTGGCTGCTTGGTTCGAGCGGCTTTAGTGCTGTGCTTGCAGCGGAACTTGGGTTACCTTTTTCATTTGCCAGCCATTTCTCACCGGAAAATATGCAATTAGCCCTTGCTAGGTATCGTCAATACTTTAAACCTTCTGAAGTGCTAGACGGGCCGCATGTGATGGTAGCAGTAAATGTGTATGCGGCAGATACAATGGAAGAAGCGCAGCGAATCGCGACTTCTCATCAACAGCAATTCCTAAATCTCATTCGTAATACACCCGGCCAATTACCACCACCTGTGGATTCAATGGAGAATCTTTGGTCAGAATATGAAAAAAGTCTCGTAATGAAGCAGTTACAAAATACGATTATTGGCACACATGAAGAAGTGAAAAAGCGATTAGAGAATTTAGCGCAAAATACGAATGCAGACGAAATCATTATTGCTACAACAACTTACAATCATCAAGCACGTCTTCGTTCTTTTGAAATGGTAGCAGAAGTAGTAGGAATGAAATAAAATAAAATGAAAGAATCATTCATGAGGGTTCAAACGAATATCTCATGGATGATTTATAAAAATGAATTGATTATAATTATATTATGTTAACAAGAGGTATGTATGGAACAAAACTCATTATTTTTTCATTTTGCAAACGAACAGGGAATTAAACAACCGCTTTTTTTTACACATCCAAAGCAAATCGTCGAAACATCTAATCTAGATGAAGTGCTAACGAAAATGCTGGAAGTACAAGCTTATGTTGATCAAGGGTATTATGCCGCGGGCTATGTTTCCTATGAAGCTGCACCAGCATTTGATTCGGCTTTTATGGTGAAACAGGGGGAAAGAATGCCGCTGCTTTGGTTTGGGATTTTTGAACAACCAACTTTTTTGAAGGAGTGCAATACTGGATCTTTTCAATTATCCAATTGGACTTCCAGCACATCAAAAGAGCAATATGAGGCAGGCTTTACAAACATTAAAACAGAAATAAAAAAAGGCAATACTTATCAAGTGAACTATACCTTACGTTTACAAGCACAATTTGAAGGAGATGATTTTGCCTTTTATCAACAGTTAGAGAAGGCACAGAATTCGGATTACAGTGCTTATTTACATATAGGAAACTATCGAATTTTATCGGCATCACCGGAATTGTTTTTTCATTGGAGAGATGATGTGATTACAACAAAACCAATGAAAGGAACGGTGAAAAGAGGGCTATTTCTAGAGCAGGATCGAGAACAAGCTAGTTGGCTGGCTGAATCTGCAAAAAACCAAGCGGAAAATGTCATGATTGTTGATTTATTACGAAATGATGTGAGTGTTATTGCAGAAAATGGATCAGTTCATGTTCCAGCATTGTTTGAAATTGAACAGTATCCAACTGTGTGGCAAATGACGTCTACTGTGAAAGCAAAAACGAAAGAACATACAACGATTACTGATATTTTTAAAGCACTTTTTCCATGTGGTTCCATAACAGGAGCTCCGAAAATTAAAACGATGGACATTATTACACATGTTGAAGATTCCCCAAGAGAAGTATATTGTGGCGCTATCGGCTATATCACACCTGAACGTGAGGCCATCTTTAATGTACCGATTCGCACCGTTTGGATTGATACAGAAACAGGGCGTGCCGAATATGGAGCCGGTGGCGGAATTACTTGGGATTCGGTACTAAGCGAAGAATATGCAGAAGCGTTCTTAAAAGCAAAATTGTTAACGGAAGTTCGACCTGACTTTCAATTGTTAGAGTCATTTCGATTAGAAAATGGTGAATATTATTTATTTCATCACCATATCAAAAGATTAATGGAAGCAGCTGAATATTTTCAATTTCCGATTGTCGAAGAAGATGTGACAAATGAGCTCCATCAATTTGCGGAGCAGCATTCGGATGGTTTATATAAAGTACGTTTAGTTGTTTCAAAAACAAACAAAGTAGAAGTTAGCGGGATGACAATTGAAGATGCATATTCTACAATTTCAATTAGATTGGCTGATTCTCCAATCAAGACAAATCATCCATTTGTTTATTTTAAAACGACAAATCGTCAAGCTTATGAAACATTTTCAAAACAAAATGTGTTTGATGTATTGCTTTGGAATGAAAACGAGGAAATCACTGAATTTACGAATGGAAATGTTGTCGTTAAGTTGAATGGAAAATTGTACACTCCTCCTGTTGAATGTGGGTTGCTGGCAGGTACGTTCCGCAAGCAATTATTGCTTCAAAAAGAAATCGAGGAGAAAGTGATTACGAAGGCAGAGTTGCTAAAAGCTGAGGAGGTTTGGTTTATTAACAGCGTACGTAAATGGATAAGGTGTGAAATGATGTGATATGACGGGCGTTGAGGCTTATCAAGCCTCAACTTGCCCACCATTTGCCCACCTTCTTTTCAATTAACTTAAATATGACTCGAGTTTTAATAAATTCTCGGCTTCGTATTTTTTTGTGATATGCAGGTACACATCTGCTGTCATTTTTATGGTCGCATGACCAAGACGTTCACTCACAAACTTAATATCAGCACCACTTTCCAATAACATAACGGCGTGTGTATGGCGCAATCCATGTGGAGAAATGTGGTGCAGATTTGTTTTCTTTAAAATATAAGCAATCGCTTTGTTTACACCATACTCGCCCATTTCTTTACCATTTGCCCTGGTTATTAAAAACTCTGAAGAATGGTAAAGGTTACCCAACAGGATTAAAGGGAAGACAAATACCATTAGTTGCCCGAATAGTTGCTGTAGCAGATACCTTTGATGCCATGTCTTCCAAACGTGTTTATAGAAATGAACTTAATCTTGAATACATTCTTAACGAGATTCAAAAAAATAAAGGGACACAATTCGACCCCGAAATTGTTAATGTTTTTCTTAGTTTGTTTGAGCAACGGACTAAGAAAGACATCATGAAATAGTAAACATACATTAAAATAAAAAAACAATATTCATATAAAATTCTAAACAATGTATTCCACTTAGCCTTCTTTATAGGAGTACAGCTAGCATTTCCGATTTACAACGTTAAGAATTGCTCATTAAAACAAATCCTAATTTTATCTATGCAACTCAAAGATAAAATTAGGATTTGTTTTTTTACTAAAGCCCCCGTCAGTTGAATAAGCAACTTCTCTTTTATTATATATTATCATCGAAATTTGAATGAAAATAACTTTTTGATTGAGTACCACACTGAATAAATTTGCTTCTCAGATTTATAATAAGCCTTAGCGTTAAATAACGCTAAACTTCAATGTGGAGGGATATACTTTGAATATTCTTTTTAGCTTATTCTCAAGCTTAATTATTTTGGGTATTAGAGTAGCATTCTTAATTAGTAATACAACCAACAGATTAACATCTTTGTTAAGAATGCCATCTTTAACTTAAGTATGGAGTATTCCGCAAGTATCGCCTAATTCGCGTTGTTGTAGAAAAAGGTAAGCATAGAATTGTGCTTGCCTTTTTTAGTGAGCTTTAATCTTCTTCATAAATTTCTTCTTAGTGAAATTCAGTGGAATGTTCTCTTATTATTCAAAGAAATTCATATCGCTAGCTATATTGGTAAATAATATCCAAGAGGTGATAACGTGGATAAAGATAAATTAAAACTCACATCTTCCGAAATAGGATCTTTGTGGGGAGAGTATGTAAATGGAACAGCTGTTGATATTGTAAACAGATATATGGTCTCCATTATTGAGGACGAGTCCATAAAATCTATTTTTCAAGATGCAATCGAGACGTTTGCAAAACAAAAGAAACAAATCGCAACTTTTATAGAGAACGAAGGATTTCCAGTTCCAATTGGATTTACTGAATCTGACCTCAATAAAGGTACAGAGAGACTGTTTACTGATATATTTTGCCTAAACTATTTACATATCATGACTTTACATGGTTTGCTAGGACATTCAACTTCATTAGGCGTTTCTGTCAGAGAGGACTTAAGGTATTTTTACGACTCATGTGATAATGATGGGAAGCGAATGTATCATCAAACAATTGACTTATTACTCGAGAAAGGAAGCTTTCAGAGAGATCCTTTATTTTATCCTGCTGAAAATCCTGAATTTATTTCTAGTCAGGATTTTAAAGATGGATTTTTCGGAAAGGGTAGAATGTTAGCAGCGACAGAAATCATAAGTATTTCTTTCAACCTTAAAAAGAGTATTATGACTAAAACTCTTTCTATTGCATTCAGTCAAGTCGCTCAAACAAAAGAAGTAAGAAAATTTTTAGAGGATTCCGAGAAAACGGCTGATGAACAAATAAAGGACTTTCTAAAAATAATGCAAAAGGATAATTTACCAAGTCCTAAGTCATGGGAAACAGAAGTGACTACTTCAACGAACTCTCCTTTTTCCGATAAGTTAATGATGTATCATATGGGTCTCTTGTTCCAAACTGCACAGATTTATCATGGGACAGGTCTAGCAACAGCCATGCGAACAGACCTTGTAGCCACTTACGAAAGCACCATTCTACAAAATCTTATGGTTATTAAAAAGTGGTTTAATATTATGGTGCAAAATAAATGGTTAGAGCAGCCTCCACTTGCTCCTAATAGAAAAGAAATTGCAAAAGAAAAATAATAGAAATAATTATTATGGTATATAAATGAATAAAAGTGCATTTGAAAAACTAATGTGGAGTATTGCACTCCCAGGGTTTGGTCAGTATTTAAACGGAAAATATTTTAAAGGAACAGTTTTATTGATTCTTGAATTTCTGATAAATGTACAAGCCAATTTTAATCAGGTCATACTTTTAAGCTTTCATGGGGAAATTGGTGATGCCATACAACATGCGGATTATCAGTGGCTGATGTTTTACCCTTGTTTATATTTGTTTGCGATGTGTGGGATGCGGTAAAAGATGCAGGCGGAGGGAAAGACCCTTGTTCTTTTCTTCTGTATGTATTCACTGCGTTTTTTGTAACCGTTGGACTGATTTTTTCCTCAAACTTAAGGATATTTGGAGTGTTACTTGGTCCTATCTGGCTCCAGGTCGATATCTTGGGCATAATACAGTTTGTATACATTAGAGAGGAGGGACAGCATGAGGCTAAGAAATGGAGATTTTTATACAAATGTTTTTACCAATAAGTTATATAGGTTAAATGAAGATAACGATAGCAGCTGGTACTTGAGTTTGCGTGATGAAGAAGGTTATAATGAAATAGGAAAGATATCAGGGCGTGATATGATTAGATTGATAGAAGGTAGTTATAAAAAAAGCTAGTAAAAAAGCTACCCCATTCCTGTCATAGTTACCTGTAATCACATTTTCTAGTGGAAAGTAGGTAAAACTTGAAACAATATAAGATGTTCCAAGGAAAAAGTCACCTTTATGTCGAATATAGATAAAGGGGATTATCCAATGAATAAAGTTCAATTATTAAAAAAATTACTAAATAGTAGTCGAGGTAATTTGTTTTCATTAGAGATTCCTACTACAAAAGAAAATGAAAAAAAGATTCAAGAATTGGTTAGAGTATTGGAAACAGAAAAAAGAATTAAATTAAGAGAATATATACAAAGAGAATACTCAGTCTATTTACATGGAATACTTAAGTATGCATCCGAATAATCGGATGCTTTTTTATTGGGGTGAATCACCATAGGGTTCTTCAAGTTATACAATAAGCCAAGATAGGTATAGAATTTTTATGAGATTTAGAACTTGTGAACCTTCATAACCCACAGAGCCAATAAATTCCTTGCACATCTATTTACTTAAACTAACCTGCCCCGTTCGTATTTGTTGTCATAGTCAGATACAGATTTGCTATCATTTTTATAGTTGCATGGCCAAGACGCTCACTTACAAATTTCATAAGAGCACCACTTTCCAATCGCATAACAGCGTGTATATAACGCAATTTATGCAGGAGGAAAGTGGTGCTAATTTGTTTTCTTGAAAGATGGCTTTTTATATGGTGCTGTTGATTGTTGGCTCATTTGTGTGAGCCAACAATCGCATGATTAATAAGGTCATTTAACAAAGAAAGGATAGGTATTAGGTTTGCGATAAAACCTAAGAATTGAACTACTGTCCCTAAGCTTTTTATATGAATCACAATTCCTTTCGTGGAATTATAAAATATAGATGGCTAACTTAGTCTAGTGAATAATGCGAAGCAAACATCATGATGTACAGGAAGGAGCGTAGTTAATGACGGACTTAAAATTAGACCAATCCAATTTAGATTGGTTAGAAGAAAGAACAATCATCTTATCTCCAACAGGAAGTTATGCCTATGGTACAAACACAGAAACATCAGATAAGGATTTTAAAGGGGTATGCATCCCTCCTATTGATTATTACTTGGGATTAGAATCTTTTAACGAATATAACACTACTGGAGGGAAGAACTTCCGCAACACGAAAGATGATGTCGATGTAAGTATCATTCATATTAATAAATTCGTAAAAGATGCGATGAAAGGAGTTCCGAACAATATTGAAATTCTGTTCGTCCGACAAGAAGATTATCTAAAAGTTACCCATTTAGGACAAATGCTTATTGATCATCGCCATTTGTTTTTATCTAAGCATATTCAAAAGAAATTCGGCGGCTATGCCTATTCCCAAATGCAAAAATTAAAAAGTAAACAATCTAATGAAACAGGGAACCAAGATTTAATGGAGGAATTTAGATATGACCATAAATTTTTTATGCACAGTATTCGCCTTCTAACAAGTGCTATTGAGATATTAGAAACTGGAGATTACAGCACATACAGAAGCAATCGCCAACTTTTGTTAGATTGTAGAAACGGAAAATTCACTTTCAATGAAGCTTTGGACATGCTTAGAATGTATGATGATCAATTAAAAGTATCATGTGAAAAATCCACGCTTCCTCCAATACCTGATTATCATAGAATTAATGAATTGTTAATCGAGATTAATCAACAAGGGCTAGGGTTGAGATCATCTTAATAAACAGTAAGTTACGCTGATGTTAGCTCTATATCAATTCAGTTTAGTTTTCTGATATCTGTTCAATAAAACATCTAATGTTTGACTATATTTAATGGTATCGGGATGATTAAACCCTTTCGATATTCCGACAGTAATCATATGGGTTCTTAAACAATGAATGGCATCTTCCAAATGTTTAAGAGGTACAGATTTTGTATTCATAAATGAACTCCTATATCAATAAAAAGTAAAGTTTAGTCAATATTTAACATTATATAATAATAATTACAAAAAAGATATTTTAAAATACGTTTATGCTAAGAAAAATTTCGATATTAGGACAAATTTTAAGTGTATGTTTGAAAATATTAATGGATATAGTAGAAGGGATTTAAGGGAAGAGTAAAAGAAAAGGCTATGATTTAGTTTTGGTTAAAAACACCATGTAACTAGTATACGGAAATAGATAAGGTGTGATTATGAGTAGAAGGAGTGAACCTGATGGCGATATGTCCATTATGTAATGCATTCAAGGAATTGGAAATGCATTGCACGTTATGTGGAACTTTATTAGATGACTCAGGAAAAGTATCCGACTTTTTAGATCCATACGGTCATTATAATGATGAAGAAACGGCAAAAATGGGAGATGGATATCCGAATACAGCAAGAGATCAAATTTGCCCTCACTTGATGTCTTGCAAATCATGCGGTCACGATCAAGTCGTTTTTATCCAAGAAGAATAACAAGTACTAAGCTATCTTTATGCAGTACATACATTTATTATATAGAATCAGTTGAGCAACTTTCAAAAAAAGCCTTAGTGGGTTTGCTAGTAACTTATGATTCTTTTATGGCCAACAATAAAGTTGGCTTTTTCTATTGCACTTATTATCAATAAAAAATACATACATAAGCAAAGAAAAAGTTTGAAACAAGTTATCCAGCTAGGTAATCGCCAAATTAACTTTACTAGTTAGATATACAAACAAGTCTAAGGAATGAAACATATAAAAAATAGGAGGTGATTTAAATGCCAGTATCGCTACAAACTTTATTATACGGATCTGTTAAAAATATGGGGAGCGGTATCCATCCGGTTGTAAAAGAATCCGCACTTGAAATGATTAAACGGGCATATGAAGAAGGGATTTATGTACAAATCAGTGCGGGTTATCGTTCTATGGAGGAACAAGCAAAGTTATATGGTCAAGGGCGCCTAGGATATAGTTATAACGGAAAAAATTATAGTAATATGTCTAAACCAAAAGTAACAAATGCTAAGCCTGGTCAGTCCTATCACAACTTTGGAGTGGCCATCGATTATTTCATTTCAAGCGATGATGGAAGACGAGCATTGTGGACAGTGAATGACCAATGGAGAAGGGTTGCAGAAATTGGGAAAGAATTAGGTTTTGATTGGGGAGGGGATTGGAAAAACTTCAAGGATTACCCACACCTTGAAATGGCAGGAGGCCTATCTTACTCTCAGTTACAATCCGGAAAACGCCCTAGTCTAACCTCTAAAGTGGGTGGGACGAAAGAAAAGTGAAATCGGAAGTCATCAAGAAGGAACCACTCTTTAAAAATAATGGAGATCCAATCATTAAAGCGATTCAGAAAACATTAAATAGTCGATATAATGCTAAATTAGATGTAGATGGTTTGTATAAAACTAAAATGAAAACAGCGCTTATAAAAGGATTACAAACTGAACTTAATAAACAATTTAAGGTTGGGTTAGATGTAGATGGTAAATGGGGAACAAAAACGAAAGCAGCTGTTCGTAATGTACGTAAAGGGACAAAAGGAAATATCACGTATATTGTACAAGCCATGTTATATATCAAAGCCTATAATCCAAAAGGCGTAGACGGACATTTTGGAGACGGTACAGAAAGTGCAGTGCGAGCATTTCAACGTGCGAATCGATTAGATGTAGATGGAATAGTTGGTAAGACTACTTTTGCAAAACTATTTGGATCATGATGCAATTAGCTTACTATTTGATTTAGATTGAGCACATTTTAGAATGTTTAGATGAAACTCAATCATGATGATTGAGTTTTTTTTCTTTATAAGGTGCAGACATCTGTTTATGGATTAGACTTGAATTTTACGTACAAAGTTCATTTTTTCGTTATAATAAAACGGAGGAAAGGAATTTAACAGAGATAGAGGATTTATAGAAAGAAAAATTTATACAGATAAGGAGATTTATATGGAGAAAAAAATAATTCCACAGTTAACAGATCTCATTGCGACAAAAGAGGTGTTTTGGACTAATCCAAACTATGCACAACAGACGGTGCCCGGGGAAAAGGTGATAGATGCGGAAGCTCGTCTTAAACGATTTGCTCCGTATATTGCAAACGTTTTTCCTGAAACAAAAGAAGCGAGTGGTATCATTGAATCGCCTCTTGTAAAGATACACCATATGCAGAGATATTTAGAGAATACATACAACGCGGTAATAGAAGGGCGTTTACTATTAAAATGTGATAGTCATTTACCGATTTCTGGTTCAATCAAAGCGAGAGGCGGTATTTATGAGGTTCTAAAATATGCTGAGAGCATTGCGATAGAACATAAACTTCTGAGAGAGACAGATGATTACGCAAAGCTTACTCACGAAACATTCCGATCCTTATTTTCGCAATATTCCATTGCCGTCGGTTCAACGGGGAATTTAGGACTAAGTATTGGAATTATTAGTAGAATGCTAGGCTTTCAAGTGACCGTTCATATGTCACAAGATGCGAAGCAATGGAAGAAAGATAAGCTTACTAGCCTTGGTGCAATTGTAAAAGAATATGCAGATGATTATAGTAAAGCGGTTGAAGCTGGGAGGCAGGAAGCAGAGCAAAATGAGAACTGTCATTTTATTGACGATGAAAATTCAGAAGATTTGTTCTATGGCTATGCAACAGCGGCTTTACGCTTAGAGCAACAATTGAAGGAACAAGGCATTGTTGTCGATTCAGATCATCCGTTATTTGTCTATTTACCATGCGGTGTTGGTGGAGGACCTGGCGGCATTACTTACGGATTAAAGCTCATTTTTGGAGAAGCCGTTCATTGTTTTTTTGCTGAACCAACGCATTCCCCTTGTATGGTGCTAGGTCTCATGACAGGCAAGTTTGATCAAATTTCGGTACAGGATGTAGGGATTGATAATCGAACAGAGGCAGATGGACTTGCAGTTGGAAGAGCATCGAAATTGGTTTGTGAGAAGATGAGTGATTTGTTAAGCGGAAGTTATACGATTGAAGATGAGCGCTTGTTTCACTTATTAAAAGCGATGGCTGAGACAGAAAATTACCAATTAGAACCATCTGCACTAGCTGGTGCGTATGGACCCATCCAACTTAGTCAAACGCTGGAAGGCCAGAAGTATCTGAAAAACCATCATCTAGAAGATAAGATGGCACAAGCGACACATATTATTTGGGCGACAGGCGGCAGTATGGTGCCGAAAGATATGATGGATGAATATCTAGCAAAATAATGAATAGGAAGAAGGATAACCGGTGAGAACAAGACATCATATTCATTATGCGTGGATTATACTCGCTGTCACGTTTATCGGGATTTTGGCAGCGCAAGGCGTACGATACACGTATGGGGCTTTTATGGAGCCTTGGGAAACAACTTTTACAACGAACCGTACAACGACTTCAGCGATCTCCTTTATTAGCTTTATCGTATTTGCCATTTTTCAACCGATTGTTGGAAAGATGATTGATCAATATGGCATCAAAAGAGTATTTTACATGAGCACACTCATCATTGGTTTTGCGGTTTTGCTTAGTTTTTTTGCGACAGAGCTTTGGCAAATGTTTATTTTGTACGGAATTGTCGCTTCGATTGGATTTGGCGGTGCTTCAGGTGTCACAGCAACGGTTGCTGTGACAACCTGGTTTCAGAAAAAAAGAGGGTTAGCACTTGGAATTAATGAAGCGGGATTTGGTGCCGGACAAATGATTATTGTCCCAAGTTCGCTTCTGCTTATTGATGCTGTTGGTTGGAGATGGACGGTTTGTATCATTGGTCTGTTTTTAATTTGTATTGTTAGTCCATTACTTGCTTGGTTGTTAAAATCTGACCCCTTTAAAGCAGGAATGGAGCCGTTTGGTTATGAAAAAAATCAAGAAGAAAAGCAGGAAGAAAAGCCAGTCGTACAAACAAAATCGAAAGCGGATCGTCGCTTCTGGTTTTTATTAATTCCGTTTGCCATTTGCGGTTTTACAACAACGGGATTAATGGACACACATTTAATCCCCTTTGCGCAAGCCTGTGGATTTTCAGCGCCTGTAACAAGTGCTGCGGTTAGTACGCTTGCTGCTTTTAATGTCATTGGAACGCTTGTTTCCGGCATATTAGCTGATCGCTTTAATAATAAAAACATATTAGTAGTCTTATATTTTACAAGAGCGATTACGGTGGCGTTTTTAGTATTCGCTGCGAGCGGGTCAGGGCTCGTCCTATTTATTGAATATCCAATACTGTTATTTATTTTTGCGATTTCCTTTGGATTAGTTGATTTTGCGACCGTTGCACCAACGGTTAAATTGCTTTCGGAATATTTTGAAGGCCAATCTGTCGGCCTGCTTTCGGGGTGGTTATTTATGAGTCATCAACTTGGCTCAGCCTTAGGTTCGTATATTCCTGGCATTTTGTTCGACCAAACGGGGAATTATCAGCAATCCTTTATCATGGCCTTTGTATTGTTAGTCATTGCAGGGGTGTTGAGTGCTCGTTTGCCTCAAGTTACAGTGAAGAGAGATTGATCAAAAATATTCCTGGGTTTTTTCAGTATTTCTATATGTTGTATTTAGTGCTATAGGACTATTTGTATGGAGAATGAGGGTTTATTTTGATTGACAACTTGTGTTTTGAAAATCTCCCATTTATTCTAAAATGGTTGTTTAAAAGATAGAGAGGGGTATGATTTACAGAAATGAATGAAGAGTTACAGAAGAATTTAGTACATAATAAAGAAAATATTTATTTTGGATTGGTCTTACTTGTAAGTATATTATGTTATATTACATTGGCTTTTTCTATTATAGGTATTGTGATTATCCTTGTTCTTGCTCTTATTTCTTATTTTTTTCATGCCATTAGTATAGCACAGATCCGTCGAAATGCAGTGAGAATTTCCCCACAGCAATTTCCGGAAATATATGAAAAAGCGGAGAAACTGTCAGCTGAAATGGGACTGGAAAAGGTTCCAGCTATGTATGTTATGGAAAGTATGGGAATGCTGAATGCGTTTGCCACCCGTTTTTTCGGTAAGAATATGGTTGTTGTGTATTCGGAAATATTTGATTTAATTGAAAGTGACAAAGAAGATGAGATGCTGTTCGTGTTAGCACATGAATTTGCACATTTGAAGAGAAGACATGTTTTAGTACATTTCTTGATCTTACCAGCGATGTGGATGCCTTTTTTAGGTGAAGCATATATGAGAGCTTGTGAGTATACATGTGATCGTTACGCTGCTTTTTATATAAAAAATATGGAAGCAGCCCAAAATGCTTTAACCATTCTAGCAATAGGAAAACAATTGCATTATCGTGTGAATCAAGAAGCATTCATGTCTCAACTTGAGGAGGAAAAAGGATTTTTCACATGGCTAAGTGAAAAACTGTCTACTCATCCTGATCTCCCTAAAAGAATGAATGGTCTATATCACTGGCAAAATCCTCATGAATATACACTATTTAAAGAGAGAAAACGAAATGTCGTTCTTGGATTGTTCTTGACTCTTGGCATTTTTCCAGCACTATTATTTGGTATATTTTATGCTGTGAATAAAGCGGATCAATTCCTAAGTGAATATGCTTGGAATGATGATGCATCGGAATATGAGGTGGAAAATGTTACGGAATTAATGGATGCTGCAAGTGTAAACGATCTCGATACGATGAAAAAAGAAATAGATAGTGGAGCGGACGTGAATGCGAAAGATAGTGATGATTCAACGGCCATTCATTATGCTGTCTATAATGATTCTCATGAAGCAGCCGAACTACTAGTTCAATCAGGAAGTAATCTTGATGCAAAAGATTACTATGGCGATACACCACTTATGATTGCTGCCATGAATGGAAATTCTGACATTGTAGAACTTCTCATAAAAAGTGGGGCTAACAAGGAAACCAAAAATGAAGAAGGATATACGGCTTATGAATATGCCGAAGAAAATGGCGATAAAGAAATCATGAAACTCCTAGCCAAATAAATCGATGTTTATGAATTGTGATCAAAAATACTGAATTTCTTATTTTGAGGGAAGTTCAGCATTTTTTTTGATGGTATGAAGAATGATATAAGTAGATATCTTTAATTTACACTCGAGTTTATGGCAAATTTTTAAAATGAATCTTTGAAGAAATTTTTGTTAAATTATGTTAAAATTAATTTAAAATATAGATTGGAGGTTTTTTAGTCCGCTCACGTTGAATCTCTTTATGGATAGGGGATAGAAAAGATGAAAAAATTTGCAGTTATCGTATTATCGGTCATTGTATTTGGTATATTAAGTACCGGAGTTACAGCAAACACTACCTCACAGAATTTATCAGATGCAAATGCGATAAAAATAGCAAATAACGCTAGCATTCATTTTTGGAACGCGTTACACGGATATAAAAACACCTCATGTTTACAAAAGACATTTACTTATAAAGGCACACAGTATTCTTATCTTTGTAAAGAATTTAATACAAAAGACAAACTCGTTAAATACTTATCAGAAACATTTACCAATAGTGCGATACAAAAAGGTTTAAAAGATTATAGATATATTACGTATAAAGGAAAATTAGCTAGGCCTGTCGGCGATGGCTTCGGCATGTTGGAATGGAAGAAAGCAAAAGTAAAATTAATTGATAAAAAACAAAACGTTCGTTCATACAAATTCACTGTACCTACTGTTGATGGTGGTAGTGTGAAACGTACGGTTACTTTCTACAAATCAGGATCGAAGTGGAAAGTAAACAAGTTTGATGCAGTTCAATAAATGAAATCCTCTTAAAAAGGCGATACTCATAAAGACAAAAAGGCGATTTTCCGCTCAGTAATGAATGGAAAATCGCCTCTTCATTATGTTCTTTTTGTTGGCTGCTAGAGACTATTTAGTTTTTCGTTGATATGTAGATAGTACTACTCTTCCCACTAAAAATAGAGATCTTCAAATTTCTGCACCAGTTCCGATTTTTTGTTTTCCCTTTTCTCCTCGACTAAAGGATTTTGGCAGGTATAGTCTTGTTACCAAGCCGAGCATACTAAAAATGGGAATTAAGTTAGCTCGGCTTGGTTCTAGCTATTATACCTGCCAAACCGTTGGATCTCTCGTCCTTAGTTTGATTTTTAAACGGATTGGTTGACGTTTTAAAGAACCAGCTTCGCACCTCAAAATAAGAGGGGACATCACCTGTCTTTTATAGCCATTAAGCTCGTCGTTTTTCCCTTTTAGATAACCATATCCAAGGGGGATTTTTATAGTAAAAGGAAAGAACATCTGAATTAATGAAAGTTGATTTACGAACAATATTTATGGAATACTTTTTCCCTTGTGTCAAAAGATAAATAGGAAAATTACTTTAATAAATGAATTGCAAAGGAGGGGGTTTCATGAAGAAAAAGGGAAGTAATGAACCTGCTATGTTAAGTGAGGATTGGGATACAGATCCTTCTGCAAGTGACAATGAATCATTTGAGATTGAAATGATGCAGAATGATTCAATAGAAGTACCTGGTACAAAGAGGGGAGATTCAAAAGAAAAAACAAATGAGTAACTCTAAAACAACTTCTTTCTATATATTTATTCGGTTGGAGTGTGTTTTGATTGATCTTTTCTTCAAAACACACTCTCTCTTTTTGTTCGTTTATCAAGGTTAATAGTATCAATCTGATCAGCTTTCTTTGCTTCAAGGACGCTGCTGAATTGCACCTGCTCGCTCGTTCCCTCAAGGTTACGATTTGATTCAACATTTATAATTATTAAATAGGAAACCGTATATCTAAAATGGTGGTTTCGTTTTTTTATATTATTTTGACTCTATATACTTATTCTAAATTTGCATGTGAAATTGTAACTCAAAAAATCAACGGGGCTGTCCGCAACACTCTTCCTCTTTTTAAACTCCTCTTAATTAGCTATGATTGGAAGTATAGTGAAAAAGATGTTTTGTAGGGAAGGGGAAGGTGCCATGCCATTAGAAATCGTTCGCAATGATATTACAAAGATGAAGGTGGATGCAAGGTTAGAGAAGCTGTGACGAACAGTGCACTGTTCGTAAAACGTACGGTTACTTTCTGCAAATCAGGGTCGAAGTGGAAAGTAAACAAGTTCGATGCGGTTCAATAAATTAAATTATTGAAAAAAGCAAGGTCACAATTAGACCTTGCTTTTTTCAACGTATCTCGCATGAAAGCAGCTTTTTTATTTTAAAATAATTCGTCCTTGTACATCTGTTCTTTTCTTAACCGTTACATATTTAGTTTTACCTGTTTTTGACTTTCTGCCATCGATGCTTACCCATTGTACCATTTTTACTTTATATGTTTTATATTGATATCTAGTTTGAAATACCCCTGTTTTTCCTTTTGGAATACTTCTAGATACTGAGGTAGATAGTGTTTTTTCTTTAGAGAACCCTGCTTCTAAACCTACTTCTACTGCTTTAACTGGTATTCCAGCACTTCCAGTAATTGAGAAGCTGCTTTTTGTAGTATAGCTTTTTTTCATAGTGCCAGGCCCAACAATCGTTCCTTTATGGCTTGTCCAACTACCATAAGACGTAGATTGATAACTTGGTGTTCCACTTTGCATCCAATAAAAATATGATGCTTCGTTACCGCTTAATGCCTGGGATTGAGAAGGGTAAAATAACAATGCCGTTACTGCTAATAAAAGGGCTGTTACATATGAATATAATTTCCTTTTCACCAAAACTACCTCCATTTTTTAAATGATATGTAAAAGAATATTTATGAATTTTTGTAAAATTCATAGTGAAAATATTATATTAATATTTTTTTGGAATCAATAGGGAAAATATCCTAAAAGTACCTTAGTATTAGAGTGAAAGGACTATTTTTGGAGTCTTTTTAAAACTCCCTTAATTAGCTATGATTGGAAGTATAGTGAAAAAGATGTTTTGTAGGGAAGGGGAAGGTACTATGCCATTAGAAATCGTTCGCAATGATATTACAAAGATGAAGGTAGATGCGATTGTAAATGCCGCGAATACAGCACTGAAAATAGGTGGTGGTGTATGTGGTGCTATATTTCGTGCAGCGGGTGTCAGCGAGTTGCAAGAAGCATGCGATAAAATCGGTGAGTGCCAGGTTGGAGAAGCTGTTATTACCGATGGGTTTAAATTGGATGCAAAGTTTATCATTCATACACCGGGACCTATTTGGCAAGGTGGTTCAAATCAAGAAGCAACTCTGTTAAAGGCAGCTTACTATAACTCTTTGGAACTAGCAAAGAATTATCAGTGTGAATCTATAGCTTTTCCATTGATTTCGACTGGCATATATGGTTATCCAAAAGAGGAAGCATTGCAAATTGCGGTTTCCACTATCAGTTCATTTTTATTAAATTATGACATGCTCGTTTATCTAGTTGTTTTTGATAAACAATCTTTCGGTTTAAGCAAGAAATTGTTTACCTCCATTCATCAATATATTGACGAGCATTATGTAGAAGAAGTAGAAAGCACGTTTAATCGTATTAGAAGAGAAGAACGATATGCAATGGACCAATTGCAGGAAGTTGAAATTTTTCAGCAGGACCTACACGAAGAAGCAAACGATTCTTTAGTAAACCTGTTGAACCAACTCGAGGAATCTTTTTCCGAGCGGCTGCTTCGTTTAATTGATGAAAAAGGAATGACGGATGTTGAGACGTATAAAAGGGCGAATATTGACCGCCGATTATTCTCAAAAATTCGGAATGGAGTCGATTATACTCCAAAGAAGAAAACCGCTATTGCCTTTGCCATTGCTTTAAAATTGAATTTAGAGGAAACGGTGGAGTTGCTAACTACTGCTGGTTATACCTTGTCACGTAGTAGTAAATTTGATGTCATTATTGAGTTCTTTATTCAACAAGATAACTATAATATTCATGAAATCAATGAAGCCTTATTTGCTTTTGATCAACCATTACTCGGTGCTTAAAATGTCGCTTTCAAAGCGACCATTTCTTATCAAATCATTGTTATCCTAAGTTTATCAATGAACGGAGGATGACGATGATGAAAAGGAATTTAACAGAATTAGTTTTTATTTTAGATAAAAGCGGCTCCATGGCAGGACTTGAAACAGATACAATTGGTGGTTTTAATGCGATGCTTAGGAAACAACAAAAAGCTGAAGGAGAAGCCTTTGTCACTACCGTATTGTTCGATCACCTTTACGAATTATTGCATGACCGAATAAATGTAAAAGGCATATCTCCTATTACTGAAGAAGATTATGAAGTAGGGGGGACTACTGCCTTATTAGATGCTATTGGTTTCACCATTCAAAAAATAATTAATGTACAAAAGAGAACAAGCGAGGATGAACGTGCAGAAAAGGTACTATTCGTTATTACAACGGATGGAATGGAAAATGCTAGCCGTGAATACACAACGAATAAAATTAAAAAAATGGTGCAGCATCAAAAAGCGGAATATGGCTGGGAATTTATGTTCCTTGGAGCCAATATCGATGCCATCTCAACTGCTGCACAATTTGGAATCGATGAGGACTTCGCAGTTGAATACCATGCTGACCATATAGGAACGCAATTAAATTATGAAGCGGTGAATGAGGCTGTGGTAAACCTCCGAAGTGGCAAAAAGATTAATCGAAGCTGGAAAGAAGGAATCGAAAGAGATTATAATCGGCGTTCAAGGAATGAATAAAATGTGATTTTCGGGGAAGTAAAACTACCTTTTCATGTCCCTGAAAAATTTTGAATAGCCAATTTTAAAAATTAAAATACTACCATAAAGGAATTTAATATTTTAGTATAGAGCTCTTCTCGTTTCTTAGAGAAGGGCCATTATTGTTTACTGCATGAGAAACATAAGATTTAGGTAACTTTTTAATACCGCCAATAATATATGGTCTCCAGATTTGAGTTGTAAATCATCATTCGTTTTTTAGTATGGCTCTGAAACAATAATGTTGATATTTAAGATATAAAAAAAATAGACCATCATTTTTGATGGTCTTATTTAACTAAAGCACCCTTCGTTCAACAAGCCTTGATATTTCTCGAACAAAGCTATGTATAATTTTAGTATTGAAATGTAGTTTGACTTAATTTATTTGAATAATAAATCCAAATCATTATGCAACTGACTCGTCTTTATTTCACTATATTCATCCCCTATTTCCTCTAATGAATAGGTCTTTTTGTTAAGTAAATAGTTTTTTAATTTCAAGAATGTACTTAGAGGGAACTCATGGTCCCAATTTTCTTTATATCCCACAACTCCATGTTTTTTAATTAAAGAATCCACTTCCAAAATGATTACCTCCAATAAGGAATCATAAGGACATTCTGTATTGATATCTACTATATCTTCATCTTCTTCCTTACCATCATATGTGACTATAACATGTAACATCCCATTAGTTTTTAATGTGAAATTCCAAGTTGTAATACTAGGTTCTGCGTTCCACTCACAACTTGTATTTGTTGTTAACCCATCCCCTTTTGAAACGCAATCAGCATTTAGATACATAAGTGCATTAAGTAAATCACCTAAGCAGTCTCTTACATAAGTGATTCCATCAAATGATGACCTTTGAGAATTTATTTCTATAAATCCATCCACAACCCAACGAGTAAAAAACTTATATTCAAACTTCATGTAATAATTCCACCTCTACACTCTTTTTGTCCATTTTACACAGTTTTCTGTTAAACCGCTTACGTTAGTTCAATAAGAAAATCAACATTGTTCTTTAACAGTGTCTTTAGTATAAATACAAATATTATTTAATGTCATTTAAAACAAAAACCCTTAAATATATTTCTATTAATATTTGCTCGATTTTTTTATTAATGAGCTTTCATAATTGTCGTTTGAAGTAAAACAAACTTTTATTATTAACTAGGATAAATTAAAAATTAATAAACTAGCATAAATATTCAAAAAATAGTTGTCAAATCATATAGATTAAAATATAATCAAATTATCGAATGATATAAAATATAACATGTATATGAGAGGTAGGGCAACATGACTAAAACACTTATTGCAAATATAACGACAGAGACTGCAGTTTTAGAACAAATTAAAGAGACAATTAAAGAAAAAAGTGTTGAACTACTACACTTACAATTTGTAGATATTGAAGGGATCTTAAAGCATATCACGGTAACATCTGAACAATTAGAAGATGTAGTAGAAGGTAAGATGATGTTTGATGGTTCTTCTATTACAGGTTTTTCACCTATTAATAAATCAGATCTATATCTACAACCAGATTTAGCTACATTTGCTGTTCTTCCTTGGACGGTAGAAGAAGGGTATTCGGAGGCACGATTCTTATGCTCTGTAAAAAACCCAGATGGAACTCTTTTTGAGGGAGATACAAGAAATGTACTAAAGAAAACAATGGAACGTGCAGCTGATAAAGGTTTTACGATTTCAGTAGGACCTGAGTTAGAGTTTTTCCTATTTAAAACGGATGAAAACGGTTATGCAACTCGAGAACTTGGCGATAAAGCAGGCTATTTCGAACCATCACCACATGATCTTGGAGAACGTGTTCGTTTAGAAATCTACCGTGCTTTAAAAGCGATAGGCTTTACGATTGAAGCATCTCATCATGAGGTAGCAGAAGGGCAACATGAACTTAGCTTTAAATATGCAGATGCACTAACTGCAGCAGACCGATCAACTACGTATAAATGGGTCGTGAAGACCGTTGCAAAGAAATTCGGACTGCATGCTACATTTATGCCAAAGCCAGTATTCGGAATCAACGGTTCTGGTATGCACGTAAATATGTCATTCTTTGAAGGCAGCGAAAATGCATTCTTTGATCCTTCAGATGAGTTGCAATTATCCGAAAAAGCGTATCAATTTATTGCAGGGGTACTAGAAAACGTGAAGAGCTTTGCGGCAGTAACAAATCCGTTAGTAAACTCTTATAAACGCTTAGTTCCAGGCTATGAAGCACCTTGTTACCTTGCTTGGTCTGCTTCTAACCGTTCAGCACTTATTCGTATTCCAGCGAAAAAAGGTCTTGCGACACGTGTGGAATTGCGCTGTCCAGATCCATCAGCTAACCCTTACTTAACGTTCGCAGTCATTGCTTCTGCAGGTTTAGATGGAATCGAAAAAGGGTTAGAAGCACCAGCTCCGATTAATGAAGATATCTTCCATATGACAGAAGAAAGAAAAGCGGAACTCGGAATTGACAACTTACCTGGTAGCTTAAAGGAAGCAATCAGTGAATTAGAATCAAGCGAATTTGCTTATAAAGCATTAGGCGATCACGTATATAACGAATATGTTTCTATGAAAAAAGCAGAATGGGATAGCTACCGCACAGCTGTTCATTCATGGGAAATCGAAAACTATCAATCTAAATTCTAAACTATTCAAAGCCTTGATATCTCTGGTATCGGGGCTTTTTTTATGTCGGGCGATTCGAATAGTTTTCCGCCTATTTTTTTGAGTGCCCGATTTTTGCCCGATTTTATTTAAAAAGTGATTATTTGAGTATGTTTTTCATATACTCTTCGTATTTGTCCATTCTATCCATTTCGATTGTTTTACTTATATGCGAATACACATCAGAAGTGATTTGAATGCTACTATGACCTAATCGTTCTTGGACATATTTCATATCTGCCCTGGCTTCCAGAAGTAAAACCGCGTGTGTATGTCTCAAAGAATGAATAGGTAAAGAAGGAAGCCCACACTTTTTGAGAATTTTAGAAAAGGCATTAAATAAACTTGTTTTAGGCATGTAATTGCCATCATTGCAGCATAGAACTAAATTTAAGTTGTGGTGATAATTCTCTTTCAGAGAGAGTTTATTTTGATTTTGATATTTCTTCTGAAAATGTAACTCACTAGCAAGAGTTTAGCTAATCGTAACGACTCTCACAGAATTAGCTGTTTTGGTACTGATAAACATTTCGTTAGGGTTGTTAGTAGCAGCTTCCCCTTTTCGCATTCCTGTTTCAATCAACACTTTAAAGAAAATCCAATAAATATATCCATATTGATAGGATTCTTTTAAAAAGTGCGAGATATGTTCAGATTCAATGAATTGTATTTCTCTTTTATTTTTTTTCTCCTTTAATTTCTACACCATTACACGGATTTTTAGAAACTTTTCCAAGTGTTACAGCCTTTTCGAATGCATTGTGCATGGTACTGTGTACAATCTTGACCGTTTCCCGACTTAATCGTTCCCCAAGATGGTTATGGAATTGACTATTGAACTTTCATATAACGGATGGAATAAAGTATCGGAGCCAATTTGCAACTATGAGAATAAAGTAATAGATAAATTATCTAAAGAAATTTTTGAACGAGCGATGGTTTATTTCAAGAAAGGAGTAGTGATGGGATGAAAGGATTTATAGAAGTATTCGAAAAATGTTATCATTCTTCGCGTTTAATAAATGTAAATAAAATCATATCTGTTTTAGATGATCAAATCTTTGTTGAATATCCAACAGGTGTAGAAATAATTAGACATGAAGGGACTTATGAGGAAATTAAACAAAAAATTCAAGAAGCTATGGAGTCCTAATATGAACACTATCCATTACAGATACTCAGACACAGGATTCAAAACAATCCTGAACACATTAGAAATTATTGTGGATACCAGGGAGCAGAAAAACCAGCATGTACTTGATTATTTTCGCAAAAAAAGTGCCATTCAAAATTTGAACCATGAAAACATGTGATTATTCGGCCATGATTCCTAAAAATATCGAAATGGGTATTACAAGGGATATTTATTTAACAGCAGGATTGGAACGTAAAAATGGTGTCGATGAGCTTGTGGAAAGCATCAAAGACCGTACTCGTTTTGAAAATGAATTAATACGTGCTTCTAAAAATCCATTCGTCTTGATTGTGGAAGACCTGGAAGGCTATCAGAAAATATTGAATGGTATGTATCGAAGTAAGTATGATCCGAAAGCTTTGTTAGGCAGCTTAAACGGGCAAACATTAACAAGGACAAAACTATCAAACATTTAAGACGGATGATCAAGTCTCTGAAAGATGAAATGGCTAAAGAGAAAAAGCCTCACTATAAAAATGGTCGTCGTGGAAGTAGGTTCAATGGCTAAGTAGACACATGGTGCACGGTAAAAAAGCCAATTGGAATTTCTCGATTAGCTTTTGATTTTTAGTTTTTCACTAGTTACAATACCTGCATTGAAAATCGCTGCGACCATAATAAAGAAAAAAAGAATTTGTATTGTTGAGTTAGCTTTCCAAAATCCTAAAAAATTCATGAACACAAGAATTACAAATAAAATCGCTGTAACGATAGTTATAAAAAATCGTACGTTAAGAGTCATTTTTCTCCTCCTTGTATGTAAACTACATTTATATAAAGGTTAACATAAATGAGGGGAGATTTTAAAACCATTAATTGGTTTTATTACTGCACATTTCGTAGAAACAGTGGGCCAAAACTATATGGTAAAGGGGTTTGAAACACTTATTGAGAAAGCGAAGAATGGATTATGCAATTTATAAAGGCGAAGATTTAATATTCATTGGAAAAACGGATGAATGTGCGAAATATCTAGGAGTTAAACCGAAAACTGTTTGGTAGAAAGTTTAGAGAACGCACGAAAACAAACATAAATCAAAATACAACATAGTTGCTATCGAGGTTGATTAACAAACAGCCCATTAAAACTCGCCAATAACTAAATTCGACACGTTTTGACATATATAGACAGGATGGAATAGGGGTAAATTCAAGAGTTTTTACAACCTGAATACAATTGGTCTATTAAACTATAAAACGCCTTAGAAGGGCATTTAAAGGAGAATATGAAAATGGCAAAAATCCAACTGAATGTATTATTTAAAAAAATCAAAAGATGATAAAAAAGAGGTTTTAGTGTTCCATGTTGTAAGTAATGAATTATCGCATGTTGATGAGCTTTTAAAAAAGCCTGGTTCTATCACTCTTATTACTGTGGAAGAAAGCGAAGTTGGAGCTGAATTCGTATCAATCCAACGTGATAATAAGAAAATTGTTTTAAAGTTTAACATCAAACGTGATACAGAAGGTAAAGTAAACAAACTCTACCCGTTTGCCGGAACTAATTTTCTCTTGGTTTATAACCATCTCAAATGAGCATTGAGGAGTTTTATGAAGATCCACATGAAGGTGTGGAGTATACCATCGATAACAACGGAGAAGTAAGTGTTCCTCCTGGACAACTAGATATGGAGGATGCAGCAGTCAAACATTAATCTTTTTGCCCTGGGTTGCGGCTCAGGGTGTTCCTGAGAAATGGGGGATATGATGAGCTTTGAATTACCTGAATTAGATAGAAAAGCGAAACAAACAGCTGTAGAAGCTGAATTGGAGAAATATTCGCAAGCTTAGTTTTGCAGCCGTGGCAACATTTTGTCATTGGTTCCCTGTATGGTTGGTTCCATAAAGATACAGGTTATAGGCGCTTTCGTGAGGGCCTTATTTTTATTGGTCGAAAAAACGGAAAAACCACTATGATTTCGGTTTTATCCAATTTTGCTGTATCTAAGGATAACGAGCCAGGATTTAATTATACATTTTGATTTATTTTGCTGAGGGCATTTATTGAATCGCGATATTAAACGGGGTTTATAAGGACTTTGAATTGTTTTTATGTTGGAGAATGAAAACCGTACAGCTGTTCATTCATGGGAAATCGAAAACTATCAATCTAAATTTTAAACTATTCAAAGCCTTGATATCTCTGATATCGGGGCTTTTTTTATGTAATTTTCAAATTTATTCATTGTGCTTTCTTCAATCTTTTTACTATAGATGAGCAAATTTTTAATCTGTTTTTAAAAGAGGACGGTTATGCTTTTTTGTTTGGAGGTTGTTTACCACAACAAAAGAATCTACAAGTTTTAAGAACAACGAATATGCTAGCTTTACTGACGGAAAGCCTTTGTATTTCTAATCCTAATGAAGCTGCTATTTTGAAAAAGGTCGCATTTATTGAAGATATCGCCCAAGGACATGTTAATGGTTCGGTTAAATGTTTTAGTCTAAAAAAGAAAAAAGTGGACGAAAATCAATATCACACAGTCATAAAAGGTGATACCGTACCAAAGCTTGCTAAAGAGTACGGCAGCAAACCAAAAGCTGGAACAAACTTGATGATGACTATACCATTAAGATTGGCCAGGAGTTGCGTGTGAAGGGACCAATATGCTAGTATCGAATACAGCTTTCTATTATTGCGATATATCTCTTTTTTAAATTTCTTCTTAGATAAACACGTTTTTAACATTTTGAAAGTGGGTATGAACAGCATGGAAACTATTTCTGAAATATCACAGAAACCGAAAACGGATAATGAAATACTTTTTATAGGAAATACTGAAGATGAGATTTCGTTTGTAAATAGCAAAATCAATTTTGTTGGTAAAGGAAATCGGTTAATTATTGAACGTGGAGCCAAAATTCAAAATGCAACGCTAAATTTTAATCGTAACAACTCGCTCATCATCATTGGGAAATCAAATCATAATGCAACGATGAGCGTCAGTGTTTGGAATGATAATACATTTTTCCTTGGTCGCAACTATTCATTTAATGGAGCAGCGAGATTTATTCTCTCTGAGCAAAAGAATCTGTTCATCGGTCATGATAATATGTTTTCAAGTGGTGTAGTCGTTCGTTTGGCAGACCCACATTTAATGTACGATGGAACAACTCGAAAACGGATTAACCCAACAAAGAGTGTGTACTTAGGTGACCACATTTGGATTGGGCAGGACGTCATGATTCTAAAAGGAGTAGAAGTTGGTACAGGTTCAATTTTAGGTGCAAAGTCGCTCGTGACAAAATCGCTCCCATCAAATGTAGCAGTTGCGGGAAGTCCTGCACGTGTGGTGCGGAAAAATGTTTTTTGGGCACGTCCGTCTGTCCATGCATATACTGAAAAAGAAACGATGGATTCACAAGAGTTTCCAGATGGGCGTTTTGTTTATACGCCAAAAGGCTCGACAGAAAAACATTTTGCAAAAATTGAAGAAAAGCTAAATGCCGCAACTTCTGTAGAGGAGAAGACTGCTATATTAACACCTTATCTTGATGTAACAAGTAAGAATCGTTTCTTTCTTCCGGTGCCTCCTGAGAACAAGAAAACATTTCTCGATCGAATCTTTCGCAAAGGAAGCAAGGAGTAAAATAAATTTATCCCCCAAAATAAATCTATAATCTTGTTTTTTGTATGTTAGAGAATGAAAACCGCACGGCTGTTCATTTATGGGAAATTGAAAACTATCAATCTCAATTTTACACTATTCAAAGTCTTGATATTTCTAGTATCAGGGCTTTTTTTAATGTTGGGCGATTATGCTTTTTTGTTTGTTTGAATATTGTTTAGTACAATGAAAAATAACAAAGAGCGTGAAGATAAATATTAAGAAGCCATCGATAAGAACTAATCGGTTATTGGAGCGCAAGCCCAGGTATTTTCTTCTTTAGTTAAGGATGTTTCTGAAATTAAACAAATGATTATAGATGAAAGGGGGAATAAATGATGGTTAGAATTTTTATTGATGCAGGTCATGGTGGGAAAGATTCAGGAGCAGTTGGAAATGGATTGCTCGAAAAGGATTTAACCTTGAGGATTGCTAAACGAGTAAAACAATTATTAGCGGCATATGAAAACGTAGAAGTGAAAATGAGCCGTACAAAAGATACTTATCCGTCTTTGTTAGAACGTACTAAAGCCGCAAATGTATGGGGAGCAGACTTTTTCCTATCTATTCACATTAATGCTGGCGGCGGTGTTGGTTATGAGGATTTTGTGTATCCGGGTAGTTCTAAATCTATTGCTTACCAAAATGTGATTCATTCAGAAATTGTGAAGCAGATTGATATGAAAGACCGTGGAAAAAAACAAGGAAATTTGCATGTGCTTCGTGAGTCTAATATGCCCGCAATTCTTACAGAGTGTGGTTTTATTGATAATAAAGATGATGCGGCTAAATTAAAGGGTGAAGATTTCATTGAAGCAATTGCTAAAGGCCATGTAAATGGATTGGTTAAAGCATTCGATTTGAAAGAGCAGAAGGATGATGAAGATTGTGAATACTGTATAGTTCTAAAAGGTGATACAGTATCAAAACTGGCTAAAAAGTATGATACAACTATTGCGAAAATCAAAAGTTGGAACCAGCTTGATGACAAGTACACGATTCGAATTGATCAAAAGTTACGTGTGAAGTAAAATGAAGTCCTTCTTCATGATGGGAGAGGGCTTATATCCGCACTAATGCCATATAGGTTAGATGTTTTCGTAAGCCCCTCCGTGAAATAGGCTCTTATATCTTTTCTAGCACTCATGGCAATAAAGCCAACGTATGCAAGTAAGCCTGCTCTCGATATATAGCCAATATAATCAAGCAGAAATGTCACGTGCTGGAAGGTGTATTGATAATGGAGAGATGGAATTTTTTAGAGAACCATCAAATGTGAAAAATCTTATTTACATAAGTATGATACTTTCGAAGAACTTTGTCTGGCTGTGGATGAGTATATACAATTCTATAATCATGATCGATTACAAAAATGACTAAACGGCCTTAGTCCTATGGGGTATAGGGCTAAAGTCGTTTAAATCATTTTTATTATTTCCACTGTCTACTTGACAGGGGGCAGTTCACTTTTTTGAGTAGGGGTTTGTTTTACATTGTCTATAAATAGTATTTTTATTGATACTTTTCATAAACAAGTTGCGGACAACGTTTTAAGATTGCTGTTCTTATCTGTTTAGGGCTCCCTACTTGTACCACAATTTTATCATATTCATATTCTTCTAAATCAAGGACAACGACTTGATTCGTGTCGTTATAGGATAAAAAGTATTTCTGTCCTTTGTACAGGAACCGCCCTGCTTTGTAACCTTTTGGAATAGAAGTGCCGAATAGTCGCAAGGCATTCCAATGTAATTTGAAATTTCCGGCTTGGACATTTTTTATAGAGCTATATGGTATCTTCAATTCCTGCTTCAATCCTGCAAGGGCAGTTAGGCCTGAAAATTTAATAATTAATTCATTTTCCTTAAATATTATACTTCGACTCATGATTTTCCTCCTAATTTGTAATAATAAAGTTATTCAACAGTTCGACTAAATTTCCTTCTAATTCGACTAAATTTCCCTCGTTAGCTGCATAAATCGACTCCGTTTTGTGTGAGAAGCTCTTTGAATCTACTCCCTAAAGGCAAAAAACTAATTATACTTGCTTATCATCATTATTTTAGCAAACAGAAATACTGGGTCTTTCGAATTTATTTTAGGTTTACTTGCTTTCAAAGTTAAAAAATATAATTGTGCTGTTCCTGAAAAAATATCTAAATGATAGGCTCTGTTAAAGATAAATGTTGATATATGATGCCACTCTGAACTTTAATATAATCAATATAAGAACTAATATTTAGGGGAGGGGGGTGAGCAAAGCGTTTAGTAACTTGTTAAAATATATTGACAAATTACCACACACCAAAAAAGAACAAGTATATCAATGGATTAAACGCTATGTTGAGCTTTTTTTCTCTGTTGGTGGTCGTTTAATCAATGAAATGAAGGAAACTCGCTTCAAGGAAGGGTTCAAGTGTCTCCATTGTTCATAATTAGTTTTAAACTTTTCAATAAAAAAGTGCTTGTCACAGATACGTGGAGAGCCTAAAAAACCTATGCAAAGGAAAAAGGTTTAGAAACTTATGATAGCCTACGATTTTCTAAATTCAATGTGTAGTCCTTATTCAAAGGTTCTGATCAGCACAATCGGGAGTAATAATAAAAAGGTAGTTTAACAGATGTTTGTGATGTGAAATTTAGCCAAGATACTATTTGTGGGAGGAATATTTTATGGAACACGAATTAAAAGAGCTAATTAAAAAGTGTGACCTTGCAATAAAGCAAGAAGATTTTGATACATTGATGAACTACTATACAGCTGATGCAATTTTAGTGATAAAGCCTGGAATGATTGCACAAGGCAAAGAGGAAATCAAAAAAGCATTTATTGCAATTGCAAAATACTTTAATAACAGTATTGTACCAACACAAGGAGAAATGATTATTTTAGAAGCAGGAGATACTGCTTTAGTTTTATCTCAAACGCTACTTGATGCTGATAAAGAGGATTCGGAATATTCAATGGATAGAAGGGCAACATACGTGTTTAAGAAGAATCCACAAGGCGAATGGCTTTGTGCAATTGATAACTCATATGGTACAGAATTAATCAATAAATAGGCTTCAAAAGGATGGGGAATCTTTGATAAATAGGTTCCCCTTAATTTTATGCAATATCAACATTAAAGTTTATCAGAGCCAAATGATAAAAAAATACATATGGGGAAGGATAAGCTTATAAATAAAGCTCATCAACTTATTAGTGCAATAAAAGGAGTATTCCCTTAATAAAGGAGGAAATAAAATGACAGAAGACAAAACAGTAGGTAAGAGTGAAATTAAAAAGGCGAAGGAAGGAGAAACTATTCAAGTAATAAAAGGTGAACAGAAAGGTAAGAAGGGAGAAGTTTTAACAGTGCGGGAAAATTCTGTGATTGTCAAAGTTGGGACAAAACCACAAACAGATGAACCGATAAAAATAGTGGTTAATCATAAAAATTATAAATGTATAAAATAAAGCAGCAAGTATAGTATCCATTGAATTTAACATGCACTTTGTACGAATATCGAGTATGTAAAAGTCAGGGAAGTATAGTATTAAACGATTTGACAATCATTACATATTAATTAAACACCGTGCACCTATCATTGATAGAAACAACCAAGCGTTACTTATGGAAGCTAGCTCTAATTAGGCTGCCCCACGGCACATCGAAATCACTACTTATGGCTGCTTCCTTCCAGACCTGACCAATTTCGTAGGTTTCCATTGCGTAGGACCCAATTGTCAACACTGCTTTCACAAGGCAGACCTCACATGTTCCTACCTCAAATAGGAGTTCAACCCCGCTACGGCGGATTGCGGGTTACAGGGCACCGCCAACTCCCCATCTAGCACGGTATGTATGAGCTAGACTATATTCTATGTGAATAAACGGCACACTCGAAGGGATTTATCCCTAGTTGACCGATTATCTTATTTCTAATAAGAGCTACAACCGAACGATAATGGTTATTGCTATTTAGCATAAGCGCATTGATGAATTCGGCTCATGAAATGGCTATAAGCCAGGTTTTGTTCCTGTGTGCTAATAACGATGCCAATCTCGCACAACCAGGTGCAGTCATATAACTATTGATTTGTTCAATCAATCCATCCTTTTAGTTCGTTATTCCCGCTGGATGGTGCCCCTACCTAAATTTGGGTTGCTCGCTCTTGGGGTTTACCTCGTTCCACTTCTTCCGTTTCCAGAAGAATTCGTCACTGTGGCACTTTAAGGTTACTCTCAGCATATCCTTTTTGGACTTAGCATGATTTCTCCGCCGTCAGCAGATACGAAGTCTGCTGCCCACCTTTACAGATGGCAAGAACACTCCGGGCATCTCAGCGCCGGGCGAGCCTGGACTTTCCTCAACTCATGTAAACCATGAGCCGCGACTACTCACCATTTCATGTTTAGTTGTTCATCAACTACGAGACTAAATGTATCATAAATAAACAGAAGACGTCATTAGTATACTTGTACCAGTGGTGGGATATTGAGGATAGTAAATCTTTTCATGAAAACATTATCGCTTTATTGTACGTTTAGTTATATGTTTAGGATTTTTATATAAAATGTTGACTTTCTAGAAAAAAAGAATTTTGATATAAATAGTAATAATATTCCATAAGTGGGTTTTTTCTTTGTGGCAAATAGTACTAGAATATTTCAAGGGGGAGAAGAGCGTTCATGAGTCAAAAATTATTGTTTGAAAGAGAAGGAAATATTGAATGGATTACTTTAAACAACCCTGCTAAAGCAAACTGCTTATCGAGAGATATGCTAATAGATCTTATTGAACATTTGCAAATGTTAAAGAATAATGAACAAGTAAGCGTTGTCATTATAACTGGCAGCGGAGAGAAATCATTTTCAGCAGGAATGGATGTCAATGAATTTGTAGGTCTAACTCCACAAACTGGATATGAACTTATTTCTTTATTAAAGCAGGTCTGTGAACTGGTTCGTAAAATTCCACAAGCTGTAGTTGTAGCTATAAATGGCTACTGTATAGGCGGGGCAATGGAAATTGCAATGGCAGCTGATATTCGAGTAGCTGCCAAGGATTCAGTTTTTATTATGCCGGAGATAAAGTTAGGTATTCCATCTGTTTTAGATTCTGTTTTGCTCCAGCAGCACATTGGGCTAAGCCGTGCAAAAGAGATGCTGCTTACAGGTGACGCTGTCAGCGCAGTGGAAATAAATCAGTTTGGTTTTTTGAATGCACTGGTAGAATTATCTGAATTGAAAGCAACTGCTGAATCTTTTGCACGCAGAATTGCTGTAAATCATAGAGTTACTATCAAACAGCAAAAAGTCCTTTTTGAAACGTGGCAGAATACTTCACTCGATACTGCGATTCAAGATAGTATGAACCAATTTGCTTTATCGTTTAGTACGGGGGTTCCTCAGGAAAAAATAGCAGAGTTTTTTGCTGCAAAACAAAAATAATTCCCAGAATAATTTTGAAAACTTTGATTGGGTGTAGTGATTACTTTCTGCCAAATGGACAAGATTCTGTAAGGTTATTTTAAAATTAAGTCGTATTGATTTTTACTAGTTTAAGGAATATTAGATCCGCTCATTAAAGTGCTTTTTAGATATTCTCGAGTAGTATTAAGGGGAGTGTAACAATATAAAGAGCTAAAAAGGTCCCAAGTGATTTCACTTCACTTGGGACGGAAATAAGGTCGCGTTTACGATTTTGTTTTTAATTGATCCCTTTTCTAGTGTCGTCAGGGATGGTTTGTGTAGAAAATAACTTTATTTGTGGCAGTTTGGAATCTAATGCTAATAGTGAGCTTCCGTTTAAGAGTAGTTGGATAGCGATGATTAGTAGAGCAACATCAAACTCGAATCCTCCCAGAAAGCCACTGTCTAGCTTCACGAATAAGATCGCACCCAGCATGATACACGCCATTAAACCAGCAAAGATTCTTGTCCCAAAACCTAAAATTAACGCAATCCCGCCCACTAATTCAATGGTCGCAACAATATAGGCTAAAAAACTAGGCAACCCCATGGCAGGAAACCCCGCCGCAACATTTTCAACACCGCCCTGGAATTTATCCAACCCATGCATAAAGAAGGTAAATCCTAGTATTAGCCTTAATAAAAGTGAACCGATTTCTTGAGTATTTTTCATCATTCATTCTCCTCTCAATAAATTATTACACTACATTATGTAGTGTTTAAGACAGAAAAACTGTGACTATTAACTCATAGTCACTAGAATCATAACCGTCATAAGAAGCATTATATGGACCGAAGCCATAATCGAAGTTGTTTTCAGCTTTATTGGAATAGCCTGATGTGGATTCACTAATTGTTTCAGCCTGTAGTTTACCGATTCATCTGAGAAATGAGCCAGTACAGGAGAGGGTTTTCTGTTAAAGTGATGTTTAATTAATTTTAACAGCGCACTTCCTAATGCTGCTTCGGAACCCGTTTTATGAATGGCATATTGATCAGCTAATAACTCACTGATGATTTTATAATTCTGATAAGCCCATTTGGTCAGTGGAATAAACCATATAGTCTGTGAAATAAGCTGCAGGGTAAAAATCTTGAGCGAATCATTGTTTTTTTGATGGGATGTTTCATGTTCAATGACTGCATTCAATTCATATTCTTCGAGGATTTCGATTAAACCTGTAGAAAGGACAATGTTAGATTTTCTAAATCCTATTGTGAAAGCTAGTAGCTGATGATCTTGAATGACCAGGATATCCGATTTATACCTATGGAATTTTCTATTTAGAAGCTTTGTCAAATCGGTATCAACCATCTGAGAAATTTTCTTTTTAAACCTTCTCAATAAAAAATATTGGTGCCTAATTTTAATAAGTGTCATCAATATCGTATAAGCAATTAATACATTTAAAAACATACTAATTATGAATTGAATAGATATATTTTCATCAAACAAACTGAGACAAAGGGTAAAAAGATTCTTCTCTAGGTTTGTCCCTAAAAGAACATGAGCCAGATACATCCCGATTTGGCTCCAAACAAGAATCGTAATCAACAGACTTAAGCTTATGATAAATATAGATTTATTCTTCCACCATCTCATGGCTTTGTTCCTTTTAATTGTTTAATTTTTTGTTCTAATTTATCCAGTAATTCCTGATCTACATCTTGTATGGCATCAAGCATATGATTGATAACTAAACCACCAAATTCATCAAGAAGATTTTCTGTTAATTTTTTCGACTGTTCTTCCATAAATTCTTCTTTTGATTGAATAGGACGGAATAATGAAAGTCTTCCTTGCATTCTTTTTTCTAAAATACCCTTGTCTGTTAACCGCTTCATTACAGTCATAACCGTATTAAAATTAATTGGTTTGTCATCTTCTAAATGATGCAGGACTTCTTTAATGCTTCGTTCTCTTCCATCCCAGAGAATCTCCATGATTCTTGATTCTAAAGGACCGAAGAAGCGCTGAAGGCCAGCTTCGTTATATTTAAAGTTCTTAATGTTCAATTTACTCACCTTCCACTACATATTGTAGTGTATTAATTGTGGAATTTCCAGACTGATTGTTCAAACTTGAGCAATGTACTCTAAAAACTAGTCTTTTCATGACAAGATATTAGAACCTTATAATCATAATTAATAGAATAATAGCAACCCCCCTTTGAATGAAAGAGTGCAAGTAAGTACTTATTAACAAATAATACCACTGTTATTATAATAAAAAATCATGCAATTTTACCATTTTAAAGTCCTGGATTTTTGATTAGCGATTATTATATATGTTCAAAAAAGCGTTTCATAATCAATGCTAGACAACACAAATAGAAGGGGGGGACTTGTTTCACATCGTAAAATAAACAGAATGAAACTGGATTCCTAATTTCGCTATAATGAGGATCTGATAGTATTTAATTAACGAGCGCTTTCCTGTAAAAAGAATCAGCTATTTGCTATAAATTTGTGAATAATTGTACTTAAGTGAACGGGTGCTTATGTTTAAGATCTAGCTGCTATCGAAGGCAGCTTTTCTTCTTGTGCTAACGATGCAGAATAGTTGAATGAAAATATCAGAAAATTGGTATAATTAAACAAATTATTATTGATATTTAGGGGGATTCTATGAAAAAAATTAAGTTGATACTTACTTTATTTGCTATGTTATTTATCTTAGTAGCTTGTACATCGGATAAAACAGTAAAAAAAGAAATCGCCTTACCTGAAGATATTCCTGATTTTGTTCGAGTAAGTGATTTTGAAAAAACCAATTGGGAAAAGAAAGCGGTTGAGTTTGGTGATAGAAATATTATTGGAAATGAAAATAGATCAGGTGTTATTGGTGCAGATATGCCAAGTTTAAACGGTCAAAAGTGGATGTGGCATCTTTGGGGAGTTGAAGTACCAGAAAACAAGGAATTAACGGTTGTCGGTTTTCATAAAGAAACAGAAGCTGTTCATCAGATTTTTATAGATGGTTGGACTAAGGGACTTGGTAGCCCAAACAATGGTGCTGATGCACATATTCCTTCTAATGTAAAAATACAAGAGTCGGGAGATTGGGCGATGTTACTTTATACCGATGAAAAGTTATTTGATATATTGGTCTTTGAAATAAATGAATAAGAAACAACTTTAAAGAGCCTTACTACAACATAGATGTAGCAATACTAGATGCTTAAGAGGCATTGTCTCTTAAGCATCTGGAATAATTGTAACAGCAACTGTTCGAACTGGAGTATCTTCTGCATTGTTTTCATTTGCATTATGGTAGTACTTATTAATTAATTCGTTTAATTCATTTTGGAATTGCTTGAATTTTTCATCATCTAACGTTAACTCGGCTAAAGAAAAAGTAGCACTATCCTCTGACCTGTTTTGCTCTTCTAATTTTTTAAGATAACTTTGATATTGATACAAAAGAGATAATTGGTAGTAAGTAACATAATCAAGTTTCTGCTGTTGCGATGCTTTTTTCCATTCCTCCGCATCGATTTTAGCTTCATCTTCTTTTAAAGCATAATATTTTTCAGAAACTGATTTCACTTTTTTTTCTTTAATAACGTGAATAATTCCAGAATCCATCATAATTTGTAACTGTCTATATAGAGTTGCTTGAGGTACATCTTTAATGATTTTGACCATTTCTAAAGGTGTTAATCCATTTTCTTTATTTCTCATTAATGATTGGCAAATTTTCATTCTAACGGGATGCATTAAAACATCAACTTTATTGACCATAATATCCCCTCTTATTCATCCGATTTTTCATTCCTATTATAAATAATGAGAATAATTATTGCAATCATCCAACTTTTATTTTATCATTATCGATAATGATAATAAAATTTGGTTATACAGAGTTAAATGCTCTTAGAGATATTGATTTTATAGCTTTTCTCTAAGGGTGTTAATCTAAGACTAATATTTTTATGAGAGGGGATACGAAAATGATAAAAAGAATAGGATTGATATTAACAGTTAGTATTATTATGTTTTTGACTGTTTTTGGACTAAGTACAAAACTTAGTTTTGCAGCCGAATTAAAGAAAATTAACGGGGAAACACCTTCGGGTATTCCATTGAATAAGATGGAAGAAAAGATAGATCAATATGTATCGAAGTATTTAGATAAAACAACACCAGGAGCTGCAATTGCAGTTGTGAAAGATGGTCAAATTATTCTCTCAAAAGGCTATGGATATGCGGATGTTGAAAAGCAAATTCCCGTTGATCCATCAAAGACAGTTTTTGAATGGGCATCCATAAGTAAATTATTCACTTGGACATCTGCAATGCAATTAGTTGAACAAGGTAAACTTGATTTAGATGAGGATATTAAAACATATCTACCTTCTGACTTTGCAAAAAAACTTAATTTCCAACAAACTGTTACAATGAGAGATCTTATGAATCATGCTGCTGGATTTGGAGACTACGCCTTTAATACAATTGCTTTTTCAAAGGATGGATTATTCCCTCTTGAAGAAGCATTACTACTTGATAAATCTAAACAGTATTATAAAGTGGGAACAGCTAGTTCGTATAGTAACTATGGAGCATCTCTTGCTGGTTATGTAGTGGAATGTATAAGTAAACAGCCATTTCATGATTATGAACGGGAACATTTATTTAATGTACTTGAGATGAATAATACAACGGGAAATACAACATTTGATGATAATAAAAAACTTTTAGAAACAAAAGCAAGGGGATATTTACCAAATCCAGAAGGAGGTTTCCTACTTGGTAATTGGTCATATGTTTCTCATTATCCAGCAGGTTCTATAAACGGTACGGTAGAAGATTTGGCGAAATATGCAATTGCAATAACTCCAGAAAAAGGTCAAAAGTCACCACTGTTTGATAATTCAGATACATTAGAAACTATGTTTTCACCAAGTTACAGTTTAGATGGAGAAATGGTTGGAACGGCACATGGTTTTTTTGAATATGTGGGAGAATACCGTACTATTGGTCATGGAGGTAATACTGCAACATTTTCAAGTCAATTTGCGATAGTACCTGAAGAAAGATTTGGAATTGTAATCCTTACAAATGCAAGTGCTGAAATGGACATTCTATTTGGAGTACAAGAATTGTTAATTGGTAAAAAGCATACAGAGAGTAAAGTTCCTTATCAAAAACTACCTTCTTCAAATGAAGTAGATGGAAAATATGTTCCATTTCAACGGCAAGAGGGAAATTTTTTAGAATTTGCAAATTATCAAAATTTATATACTATTAGTGCAACGAACAAAAATGAAATCACAATGAGTTTAGGGCAATATAAAGGTACTTATGTACAGACGAAACCATATTATTATGAACTTGTTAAAGAAAATTTCCCTATTTTTAGAAATGCGTATCCCGTTTTACAATTCAAAATGGAAGAAGGCAAAGTGAAACAGATAATTGTAGGACATGGTATGGATTTATCTGAACTACCACCTGATAGAACAATCCCAGTTTTAATTGCTAGTGTTTTAGTATTATTAAGTACAACTCTGTATTTCTTAATTGCACCACTGATTTTACTCATTCTTAAATTTAAAAATAGAAAGAAACAATTAGAATTAGAAGATAAAAGATTTAATTTCTACTATTCAATGTTAATATTATGTGGTAAAATAACCGTTTTAAACAATCTAATATGTATTACTAGAATTATGATGAATAAATTTCGTACTTTTGCGGAGGTCAAACCTCATCTTTTACTGAATTATCCTTTACTCGTATGTACAGTTATTGCAGCCTTCTTCTCTATCAAATATATGAGAAAAATAGTAAGTTCTAAAAAACGTAAAGTATTTTATTTTCTTACAATTACTTTGTTAACTTTATTATTTGCATTATTAATAGGATGGAATTTCTTTATTGTTGTATAAATAATTAGCTAACTATGATTGTCAGTGTTGTTGAACAATTCTATATGGAAAATCATGATAGAGAAGAATAGAAGAACCCACAAATTGGTGAAGTAAATCAAATATTACAGTTCCGAGATTTTCATTAAAAAAGTTAACAGTACTTTATATAATTATCTTGTTCAGCTAACTGGGGCTTTACTTCAATGTGGAGTGAAGCCTTTTTCTTATTCAAGTAACGAAGCAGTTAGCTGTACAAGTTATAAATTTAATGGTTTAAAGTTATAGAGCATTTCTTTGAATGAGGAATGCTTTTTATTTTTGCTTAAAACAAAAACCTACAATAAAAATGTTATTCAAATTAATAAAAATTTATTGTAAAACGATAAAGTATATATTAAAATCGAAATCAGAATAAATAAGTGAGGTGCTTTTTATGGAAAAAGTAATAACGTTGTTTTTAAAAATAGCTGTTATTCTTTTAGGAGTCCCAGTTCTTGCTCTGTGCATCTTTTTGGTGCCTGAGATGGCGAATCTTGCAGCAAAATTGCTTCCAGAGTTTGCTTTTATAAAATATCTCGTTTTCATCGCTTTTGATGCATCGGCGATACCTTTTTACTTTGCTCTGTATCAGGCTTTCAAACTCTTACGCTATATTGACAAAAATAAAGCTTTCTCCGATTTATCTGTAAAAGCTTTAAAGAAAATCAAATACTGTGCCATCACAATCAGTATTTTGCATGTGCTAGTTTGGCCGCTCTTCTATATCTTTGCGGAAGTAGACGACGCACCAGGAGTTATCTTTGTCGGATTGGTTGTTCCTTTTGCTTCGATGGTTATCGCAGTCTTTGCAGCTGTTCTCCAAAAACTTTTACAAGAAGCAATTAATATCAAATCAGAAAATGATTTAACGGTCTGAGGTGAATAACAATGGCAATTATAATCAATATTGATGTGATGTTAGCCAAAAGGAAAATGAGCGTAACAGAACTTTCGGAGAAGGTTGGAATAACAATGGCGAACCTTTCTATATTGAAAAATGGAAAGGCAAAAGCGATTCGATTATCCACTTTAGAGGCAATTTGTAAGGCTTTAAAATGTCAGCCTGGAGATATTTTAGAATATAAAAGTGACGAAGACAGTTAAACATCGTGGAGGAAACTTAATATAACAATTATTAGGGGAGGTATAACTATGGACATTAACAATTTGATTATTGAAAATATTGCTAACCCTCATGAGCTGGAGAGAATATATAGAAAAGACCCGAAAGCTTTTAAAAAGTCATTCTCACACGCATGGGAACAAAATCCTGATTCTCAGGTTCTTGGTGCTTGGTATGAAAGATTGCATTTCAAGGAGACGGCAAATACAGAAAAACCTTCCTTGCTTCAAAAAGGTTTCTTATTCATGGGCATTTTAGCCATTCTGGCCGGGATAAGCACCAGGATCATTTTCCATTTTGTCGAACAGGAAGCAATTGCTCCAATTAACCTGGCTTTTGGTATAATTCCCTTTATTGCTGCCTATTTTGTTTACAATAATACTCCGAAAAAAAGTGTTATTTATTCCCTTGCAGCGTTGTTCCTAATTTCCGGGTTTTATCTTAATATGCTGCCATTAAATTATAAAGACAGTATTATCCTTGCTTATTTACACCTTCCCATATTCTTATGGGTATTGGTAGGGCTTGCATTTACAGGAAATGAATATTCAAAAGGCAGTACAAGATTAGCCTATATTAAATTTAATTTGGAATATTGTATTCTCTACGCCAGCATGGCAGTTAGCGGAATGGTACTAGCAGCATTAACCATGCAGTTATTTAGCTTTGTTGGCTTGGATATAGAAGACTTCTATTTTAGTAATGTCGTTTTATTTGGTGCTGCCGCTCTCGCTATTGTGGCTGCATACCTGGTATCAATGAATCTTAAACTTGCTAAGAATATTACACCATATATAGCTAAAATTTTTAGTCCTCTTGTCCTAGTCACATTATTGGTCTATCTTATAACGGTTATATGGGTCGGAAAAAATCCATTCTTGGACCGCAATTTCCTGATAGCCTTCAACGGAATACTCCTTGGTGTATTGGCCGTTACCATATTTTCCATTATCGAGAGCGACTCAGACGAGAAAAAGAACATTTCAGATTATATAAATCTTGCCTTAATTGTTCTTGCACTTATCATTGACAGTGTGGCTTTGTCAGCCATCGTGTTCAGACTTTCTTCTTATGGGATTACGCCTAATAGACTTGCTGTTTTAGGAGTAAACATACTTATCTGGGCAAATCTAATTTGGATTATGCTCTCCTATATGCGTTTTCTACAAAACAAATCCGGACCTTCAACTATCCAAGATGCCGTTACTAAGTATTTGCCGGTCTACGGACTTTGGGCAGCTTTCGTTACATTTACTTTTCCTATAATTTTTAATTAGAAAGGCTCTGTTAATGTAACGAAAAGCTAATCTTCTATAACGTATAAAATCCTTAGAGCTGATATTATGCAGCTTTTTATACAGAGTTGCATAGTTTTGGCTTATTTTCATTACTAAAGTTAAAAAGAGGGTATTCAAACTAGAAGACATAATATATTGTTGCAACTGGATTCTTTAAAATATGTCCAGTTTCATGTGCCCAACGAAAAAGGAATTCATGAAACGTATTTGATAAGCTAAACTTGCAGGTTTTAAGTTTGAGTTTGATTTAGATTAAATGTGAAAAGATGTACTTACACTAAAGAGGGCGTTAGTTGAAGAAGAATTAAGTAATATTATGAGTGAGGTCAGACTTATTCAATTAAAGGGCGCATACCAGAATAAAAAATGCGCTCTTTCTTTATGTAAGGGGAGTTTGTGAAATAAGACATAAAACTAAAGGTCCTTTAGTTTCACAAGTAATAAATTACCAATAAAAAAGGTTATAACATTCTGAGATAATCAAAGTGTATGTAAAATATTTAAAACCACTGTGGTGATGAAATGAAGAAATGTCCCTCAAATCTAATATCTATTATGCTTTATACAATATTTGTAGTAAGTACGATTATTAAGTTGTTTATTGTATATAGGGATATTGATAATTCGTTTTCTTTTAAATTTCTAATTAGCTATGTAATTTTTCTAATTCTATTTTTTATTTATTTTATTATTATAATTCTAATCCATTTGAGAAAATTAAAATGGTTGGATATTAGAAAAAGAATGTATAGATTTCTTACTTCTATTGTTTTTCTTAGTGGGACGAGTATCATTTATTATTATTTTTTTAAACCAGCAGAAATAGATTATTATAGGATTTTTTCAATTGCTTTGGGTTTATCACTAGGGGTCGCTTTTTTTGATTTGGTGTTCTCTAGAAAAAAGAAAACTAAAATGTAAATTAACTTTTTATTCAGGGCTCTGGTGCAAAAATTTCAGTTAACTTGAAACTAATCTCTAAATCTTGGACATACTGATACTACTAAACTAAAAGAGACGTGTATAGGTATGAAAAAACCAGTAGAATTCAAATGGAAGCATGATCAGCTTGACATTATTTTATTAACGGTTAGATGGTACCTACGGTACAGCCTCAGTTTTCGTGATTTGGTGGAAACGATGAAGGAACGAGGCTTATCGATAGCTCATACAACTATTATGCGTTGGGTGCATCAATATGGACTTGAATTAGATGAATGAGTACGATGTTATCTTAAAATAACCAATGATTCCTGGAGAGTCGATGAAACCTATGTGAAAGTCAAAGGTCAATGGATGTATCTGTATCGTGCCGTTGATTCAGAAGGGAATACCATTGATTTTTATCTAAGTAAAGCAAGAAATAAACAAGCAGCCAAACGCTTTTTTTAGAAAGCCTTGGCTTTTTCGCACGTTTCTAAGCCTCGTGTGATAACAGTAGACAAGAACCCAGCTTATCCCATCGCTATTCAAGAGTTAAGAGAAGAAAAACAGATGCCTGAAGGCATCCAACTAAGGCAAGTTAACTATCTATCTCAACAATATCGTGGAACAGGATTATCGCTTTATTAAAAAACAAATTCGCCCGATGCTTGGATTAAAGTCCTTACGGACTGCCAAGCGAATGATTGCGGGGCTAGAGGCTATGCACATAATCAAAAAAGGACAGACTCTTCAAAGGGAGAAGTCTGTCCAAAATCAAAAAGAATTCATCCATCAACTGTTTGGACTAGTTGCATAAGACCAGGGGTCACTGGAAATCTTTCGCCTTTTTATATTTTCTTCAAGTTTTTGCACCAGAACCTTATTAAAATGAACCAACTTTTTTTCATAGACAAACCCCTTTCAATTATTGTTGAGAGTTTCATAGGCTAATAATGGGTTTGTATGCAACTTGATTTACGATTGATTTTTATATTAGCTACACAAAATTTAAAAGACAAGAAAGTGTGAGACTTTTCACAAAATGTTCGAAAAAGAAAAAATTAATTTGGGGTTAAATATTTTTAGTTTTACTTCATAAAAATCCATGCTACACGGAGCACCAAGTATAAAAAGGTGTATTAAAAGGAACTTAAATAAAAAGTGGATGGTTAAAATAATAGTTAAGTGGATGATTATTTATGAATGCACTTACCTTATAATCTAATTATTTAGCAGGAATTACTGATTAAAAGGATAATCTTTAATATAAAAGTGAGTTCAATTACTGTGTAACTTACTTAACCCCACTTAATTTATGTATAAATAAAATGCCTTAGAGGTGGCACATGAAGATTATGTATGCTTTAGTAATTATTATTTTAATAATAGCTATTGTTTTAACACTGTTAATCGCAGGGAAGGGTGACGATAATTATAGTAGCTCAACCAAAAGAAATTTTACAAATTTAACTTTAATTTATGTGGTCATTATTATCTTTGGTTTAATTGCCCTTGGTATATATATTAGTCTTTTTTCTTAAAACAAATTATGTGGTTTTTGAACCTATTATTTTAATAATGATAATAGGGAATCAAGTTTTATAGAAAATCAAATGATGTGGGGATTTGAACCTTCAGACTCCGCAATCTTGACAAAGGACTTTTTCCTTGAAAAGAAAGTTAAGGATATATTGATTCCTGGTATTGGATATGTGTAGAAATACAAAGGTTTTTATTGACAACAGTATAAATGTAACAGGTATTGAGATTTCAAAAACAGCGATTGAATTGGCAAGACAAAATGGGCTTAATATTAGTATTTTTCATGGTTCAGTAACCGATATGCCTTTTGATAACAAACTTTATGATAGTATATTTTGTTATGCACTTATTCACTTATTGAATAATCATGAGAGAGATAAGTTTATTAAAGATTGCTATAATCGGTTAAAGCCAAACGGATATATGATTTTTACTACTATTTCAAAAGAAGTCCAAATGTTTGGAAAGGTCAAACAACTGGGTAAAGCCTATTTCGAGATAATGGAAGGGGTAAAAATGTTTTTTTATGATTCTGACTCGATAAAACAAGAATTTGGAAAATATGGACGGATAGAATTTTCGGAAATTGTTGAGCCACATAAGAATATGGAAAATAAACCACCATTTAAATTTATAATGATAAAATGTCAAAAAGAACTATAATTACAATTGCATAAAAAATCAAAAATAGTGAATTGTTAATTGATAAGGCCTATGTGTAACCTATTCCCTAAGACCTTCAAGTGCTTACGCATTATTCTTAAAAGAGATAGCTGAATAGCTTTGTTTTAATAACGATGACCAATAAAAAGAGCATTGATGTCGATTCAATGCTCTTTTTATTCCCGTTTATTTGTCCAGCTTTCCATTATTATGTATGTATGATTCACTGAGAATTTCCTAAAGTGACGGTTGACACAAAAGTCCTTACTATCTTGTAAATATAAGAATAATAAATAATTTACGCGACTAATTGTTTAATATGTTAAAGAACTCTGTATTAAATTAAAAACAGTTTTTTTCTTTTTGCTCTTGTTGATGTTGACAACATTTTAGCATGTTATTCAATTAAAGGGCCATTTAATGGAATAACACTTAAAAAGGTAATTGGTATACAGAGAAGATTGTGAAGAAATGTACCTAAGCTAATGTTGAATCACGTTACAGGTTTTATCAATTCAACAGTTTAAAATTTTCTTTTAAGAATGTTATATAATCATAATTTTTTTAATTCTTTATTCACAATGTATCTTGGTTTTCTTGATACTACGATTAACGAAATAATAAAGCTAATCCCTAAGAGTGATGATAATACCCACGCAAATAGTTCGATGGATGCCATAGTTTATTCCTCCTTATTTTGTGTGTTTTTTAAAGATATTCCCGCTGGCTTTACTTTGAAGTCCACGGTGCTTTTTTAATTAACGTTTAATTAAAATTCAATACTACCGCTTATGAGTGCTAAAATAAAAGTAAGTCCGTTCAAAATGATAGGAAGTCCAGTGGGATGATAGAGGAAGCGATTTTCTTCTTGGATATGCTATTGGAATTTTTTTGACCGGAGTTATTTCGTTTATAGCCTGATGAATAAAGAAGAAGATAGCTAACGAGGCACTCGACAACATGATATTAAGGGACTTATCCAGTATAATATCAAGGCGGTATGCTTCTACCCCGTATTTCATGATCCATCTTGATAAACACACAATATATATCAGTTCATTCGCACAGTATATGAGCGTTATCAGTTGAAAAAGCTTGTATGTCTTCTTTTCAAAAAAAAGCTCTTTTGTTATTTTTCTGTCATAGCCCCTCATCGCCATCAGATCCAGTGTAAAGTATAAATAAAGCGGCTTCCTGGCTGCGACGCTTACAGAATATATAAATAATAAGGCGACTGAGTAAAAAACATTATTCCATAACAGCTGCAAGGCAGACCCAGACAAGAAATCCACCAATAGGCCTGCAGTTAAATTTAGGAAGACACATATTCCCGTATAATTAAGCCTTCCAGTATCATTGAATCGGTACAAGCAATAAAGGATCCCCGGCAGCGTGGAGAGAATCATGGCAGGATAGTCCCCTACAACCTCCCGACACAGCTCCCAAAATACCAAAGGGAAGATAAAAAACAGTACAAAATCTACTATCAGCATTAATGTAGGCCTCATATTCTTCACCGTACTTTCCTCAGTCATTCAATATATATGGACCAACCTCAATAAAAAGAACAAGCTTACAATTCTCTGTGTTTTTTTCAGACTATTTAGTCTTATTTTGAAGTTTTTTGATACGAGAATACTATTATGAATTTTAATTTTCTCCACATTATCGGAACTACTTACTAACAATGATAGGGGGCTTAAATTTTTCCCGAAATATATTAACCGGTATGGAACGAGAAAAAATAAGTCACTTTTTATGATAAAGAAGGGATTGTGAATGATTGTATTTAAACTATAGGCGGCGTTAGTTGAAGAAGAATTAAGTGATATTATGAGTGAGGTCAGATTTTAGTTATTCAATTAAAGGGCGCGATTGTGGAATAAAACTTAGATTTTCAAATGACTTTATTGCTAAAGCATCCTTTATAAACATAAGTATACCCCCATCTAAAACAGGACGGGGGTATACGTGTTTGAAGTATTAAAATTAAATAACTTATTGTAATCTTGACATTTACGTATTGCACGTGGTGACAGCTTCACTGGTACTACCTCATATTATGAATTGTTCAAAAGTAAAAATATAACAGAGCTACGTTTTTGATGAACTCGATTCAGGAAAGTGAATGGTTCGAATAACGGTTTGTACATTTCCGTCATATGTGATTTCTTCTAGTTTTTTTATGATTGGAAAGTACAATCAATGTCTCGAATCTCTTCTGCTGTTAATTGCACATCTAATGTTTTTAAATTATCTAGTACTTGTTCCGCTCTCTTCGCACCTGGAATCACAACGTCAATGGAAGCGCGTGTTAAATACCAAGCTAAGACGATATGGGCAACGTCTGTTTGTTTAGCATCAGCAATTTTACGTATCTTTTCTACTTTTTCTAAGTTTTGTGTAAATGCTGCTCCTTGTAAATGCGGCATTTGTGAACGAAGATCATTAAATACCATGTCTTTATTGTATTTACCTGCTAATATGCCAGCTGCTAGAGGGAAGTAAGGTATAAATGAAATATTCTGCTCTGCTGTATAGGGGAGTAATTCTTTTTCCGCAGATCGTTGTAATAAATTATATTCACCTTGATAAACATCGACATACCCGTCTGTATTCGCTTCTTTTAACTGATCCATTGAGAAGTTAGAAACACCAATCGCTCTAATTTTTCCTTCGTCTTTCAATTGTTTTAATGCACCAACCGCCTCATCTTTTGGTGTATCGTTATCCGGAAAATGTATATAAAATAAATCGATGTAATCCGTTTGCAGACGTTTTAAGCTCTCCTCAACAGCTTGTTTTAGAAAGTGCGGAGAATTGTCGATCACAACATCTTGTCCAACAAATTTATGTGCACCTTTGGTGGCAATAACAATGTCGCTGCGTTTTCCTGTTTCTTTCATGACTTCTCCCACTAATTCTTCAGAACGCCCTGGTCCGTAAATGAATGCTGTATCTAGAAAGTTAACCCCGTGATTAATTGCTGCTCGCACTAACTCTTTTCCTGCCTCTTCATTTAAATTAGGGTAAAGATTATGACCTCCGACAGCATTCGTTCCAAGTCCAATCGGATTGACGTATATATCTGTTTTTCCTAATTGTGTTTGCTTAGTCATTTTCATTCCTCTTTTCACATTTTTTATTTTGCAGACAAGTTAAACAACTATAGTAAAAAATAAATCATTTCAAATTTAGGACAAATAATAGATTGCTTTGTATATTTTTACACCCTTCTATTTATACTATAATACATATCTATTTATTAGTAATAATTTATTATAAACTTACTTGACAAAAGCAATTTCTATAAATAAACTAACTTACATAAAGTAACTTAAAAGAAATAAAAAATGAGTTAGGAAAAGTTATATGAAGTGCAGTTTTAGGACTTATTTTCTTCAGTCATGGGTTATCAAAGTTTCAAGGTGGAATAACTAGCACTTTCAGCTTTTTTGACAGCATTGGAATTCCAGGGTTTATGGCTTATGTTCTTGCATTAATCACAATCCTTCTGGGAATCGAATTCTGTTAGAGATTTAGCGGAAGGAAGATGTATATATGGAAGCTTCTGAGGGTTTGAAACATACAGGAATCGAAATTGGTCTCTACACGCTTGCAGATATCGGTCCTGATCCTCATACAGGAAAAACAGTTAGTGCTCATCAGCGAATCAAGGAAATCATTCAAGCCGCAAAGCTTGCTGATGAGGCTGGACTTGATGTCTTTGGGGTGGGGGAACATCATCGATTAGACTATGCGGTATCAGCTCCTCCAGTTGTTTTGGCAGCCATTGCCCAAGCAACTAAGCGAATTAAATTGACAAGTACCACTACTGTGCTAAGCACAGTGGATCCGGTTCGCTTGTTCGAGGACTTTGCAACCTTAGATTTACTTTCGGATGGTCGTGCAGAAATCATCGCTGGCCGGGGAGCGTTTGTGGAATCTTTTCCTCTCTTTGGTTTTGACACAAATGACTACGATGCACTGTTTTCAGAAAATATGGATTTATTTTTAAAGCTGAATGAAAACGAGAGAATCTCTTGGAATGGACGGTTTCGCTCCTCATTAAGGGAAGCTGAAATTGCACCGCGACCTGCTCAAAGTCAATTGCCAATCTGGATTGGAGTTGGGGGGACACCGGAGAGTGCAGTCCGTGCCGGTAAATTAGGAGTTGGTATGGCATTAGCTATCCTCGGAGGCGATCCAGTGAGATTTAAGCCGCTGGTTGATCTATACTATAGAGCTGGCATCGAGGCCGGACACGATTTGGAAAATCTCAAGATTGGTGTAACAGGTCATGGATACATCTCAAAAACAACCCCGCAAGCCAAGGATGAGTTCTATCCCTATTATTCAAATTACTGGTCATACGTTAATCGTCAACGAGGAATGGGGTTTAGGATGTCAAGAGCAGATTTTGAGCAAATGACGAGTCCGGGTACTGCTTTGTTTGTTGGTAGTCCACAGCAGATTGTTGAGAAAATTCTCCACCAATATGAGCTTTTCGGGCATAGTCGTTTCTTAGCGCAGATGGACATAGGGGGACTGCCGTTTAAGAAAGTAGCTGAGGGCATTGAGTTGTTAGCAACGGAGGTAGCTCCAATTGTTCGGAAAGAAACGAATAAGTGAGTTTTAAACAAGCAAACATTAGTTATTAAAACATATAGGCGGTGTGGAAGATGGGTTTTTTGGAAAAACTATTTGGGAAACAAACGAAGGAGGAAGAAATAATGACTGAAAAATTAAACATTGGAATTATCTTAGGAAGCACACGTCAAGGACGCGTAAGTCCACAGGTAGGAGAATGGGTAAAAGAAATTGCGGACAAACGTGGAGATGCAAATTATGAAATAGTAGATATTGCTGATTTTAATTTACCGTTCTTAGGAACAACTGATGGGACGGAACCGGGAATTGCAGCTTGGAATGAAAAACTTGCAAATTTAGATGGATTCGTGTTCATTGTTCAGGAGTATAACCACAGTATTACAGGAGCATTAAAAAATGCCCTTGATTTTGCGCGTGAAGCATGGAACAACAAAGCGGCCGGTATCGTTAGCTATGGGTCTACTGGTGGTGCTCGTGCAGCAGAACATTTACGTGGAATTTGCGGTGAATTAAAAATTGCGGACGTTCGTGCACATCCAACATTGTCTTTGTTTCTAGATTTTGAAAATGGAACTGATTTCAAACCTCAAGCCTTACATCTTGATAATGTCAATGCGATGCTTGGTGAAGTTGTGGAATGGAGTGGCGCCTTAAAAACTTTAAGATAAAAAATAGAAATTAGGGAGAATGGAGTGACAATTATGAAGATTGCAGTTATTGGGGCAAGCGGAAAAGCAGGACAGTTTATTTTAAAAGAAGGAATCGGACGAGGTCATCAAGTCACAGCTGTTGTTAGAGATGCGTCGAAGCTTACAGAGAAAAACGGGGCAGTTATTGAAAAAAGTATATTTGACCTAACTTCAGAGGATTTAAAGCTGTTTGATGTAGTCGTTAATGCTTTCGGTGCTCCTCTTGGCGAAGAGCAAGCCCATGTCGACGCTGGTCATGCACTCATTGAGGCACTTAAAGGAACAAACACAAGAGGGATCATTGTCGGAGGAGCAGGGAGTCTTTTTGTAGATGAAAATAAAACCGTTAGAGTCATGGATACACCTGATTTTCCTGATATGTTTAAACCTACAGCATCAGGTCAGGCACGAAATCTCAAAGAATTACAGGAAACATCCGGTATCACGTGGACATTCATCAGTCCTTCAGCTATGTTTGATCCTGAAGGAAAGAGAACGGGATCCTATCAAACAGGAAAAGATCATCTACTTGTTAATTCACAAGGCGACAGCTATATTAGCTATGCGGACTATGCAATTGCCGTACTAGATGAAATAGAAAAACCTCAGCATATGAATGAAAGATTCACAGTAGTCGGTGAAGCTAAATAAAAATCTGGATTTGTATCCAGCGAGACTGTCCTAAAAGTCATGAAAAGTGGCTTTTGAGGGCAGTTTTTTGGAATTTTAGACACAAAACATTCCTGGGTTTTCGTTTTCAACCCAGGAGTGAAATCCGAATGACTAATGACATCGGGAATTTAGTCAGTGGATATTTTTATAATGAAGAATCGAATAATAAATTAGATTACATGTTCAGTACATCACAAAAATAAAGTTAGCAAATCTACAAATATCAATAAACTCCGGGTTAGGTCAATGAATCTTCCTTTATAACAGATACGGAATAATCGGTACTACAATAGCGAGAAATAATGCCGAGGTTGTCATGGCCACATTTCCCATTGCTCCTTCTTCTTCCCCCCATACGAGTGAACGATTCGCCCCAAGCATTTGCGCTGAAGTGCCCATAGCCAAGCCTTTCGCCGATTTGCTTTTAATTCCTAAATACTTGAGCAAATTTGGACCAATCATGACGGATATTAAGGCAGAAATGATAACAAAGATAATGGTCGTTGAGGCTAATCCACCAAGGTCTGTCGCTATTGTTAAGGCGATAGGAAGTGTAACAGACTTTGGAATTAAGGAGGCTAGAAGCTGCTCGTTCAAGTGGAATAAATGGGACAGTGAAAATATGGAGATAACTCCAAGTGCCGTTCCGCATATTACACCTATAAAGATTTTTTTATAATTTTTCTTTAAGAAAGACCATTGTTTATAAAGAGGAACGGCTAAAGATACGACAGCTAATTGCAGTAGTTGATTAAAGATGAAGTTAACTTGTTGATATGTTTCTTCATGGACGTGAAAGAGGAGTAACAGAGAAATTAGAAGTACGGATGCGGTGTATAAAGGATTTAGCCAATTTTTTTTATATTTATTATAGATTTTTAATGAGACAAAGTAACAGGCAATTGTCATTATGATACAGAAGGATACTTTTAATAGGACTATGTTCATTTTGCTTTCCTCCTTTTTAATTTTTCATACCATTCTACAGTGAAGGCTGTGCCTAACAAGCAACAAATACTGCTTACAATTAGAATAATTAAGATATTCCACTGTAAAATATCTAAAAAACTTGATGATAAAAACAGGCCGGCAATGAGAGGGATAAAGAGTAATGTTAAGTGTTTTAATTGAAAAGATGAGGCTTTCTCAATCCATTTAATATTAACTAACCTTGTTAGAAGGCCAATAAATAGAAGAATCATTCCAACAATAGCGCCAGGTAGAGGGATGGAAAAAAGTGAAACAATAATATGTCCAAGGAAGAGAAAACCGATAAGGATGATAAACTGGAAAAGCCAACTAAGTTTCATATCCCCTCTCTCCATTCATTTGTAAAATTAATTTTTATTTTAGAGGGGATTTATCTGTTTGTCAGCTTTTTTGTGAGAAAATCTTACAAAAAGTGATTTATGTGCATGCATGTTTGGATAATAAAAATATAAGAAAAGTGTGTAGGTGAATAAATGAAGGATAACATTCAAGAAAAGCTTGGTGAAATTTTGGATAGTGTAGAAATATATCCAGAGTATTCTTCAGACATAATCAGAGTAAAGAATTTCACTTGGAATAAGGACCTTGTGGATTTTATTGTTGAATATTACATTAATGGAACTAAATGTATTTTCCGCTACAATGATCAAATCGCTAAAGAATATGATTCTATTAAGGACAATCCTTTAGAACAGTTAGAATGGGAGCTTACATACATAAAAAGGATGTATGAAAGAGGGAGCGGCGCGAAAGAATACCATCCTTGTACAACGATTGAACATTAAGAAGTTAATATAGTTTGAACCGCTTAATAACAATGAAAGTGGAATCATAGGAGAGTGTATAGTTGTTCAAAACCTGTGTAGACTTTTTAGCCTATACAGGTTTTTTATACTTGTGAATGTTTACAAAGGAACGCTTTGATTTTTATCTTATTTCGTAAATCGATTGGCATAGCTTGACGCAACGAAAGAATTTGGTTTGATTTTAGGTTCAAGTCCCATCGATTCAATTCTTGCGGTCATTTCTTCGACAAATATTTTTGTTTTATTGCGATTACCTGAACCGATGTCCAAATGGCCTTCCATTGTAAATGTAGCTCCTTTGTATATAAAAGGAAGTACGATATCAATCATCACGTTTTTCTTTTCCTCTGTAAACAGAGAAACGACTTCTTCTGTTAATGAAGTTTCATGAGAGAGTCGTTCGTGTATTCGATCCATTCTTCTTGGAATAGTCACTTTTCGAATACAAGCCCATGCACCTTTTCCTTCATTTAGAATGACAATTCCTGTAATGAAAACGGTATGTCTTTCATGCACTTGAGAATCGGTACCGATCATTAAGCGATAATTGCCATTGCTATTTAAAGTCATAAATCTGATAATCCGGTCAAATACTTGCTCAAAGGTCATCTCTTTTTCTTGTAAATTTTGAAATAAGAAATCATTAGCCATCTAATCACCTACATTCATTCTTTTGTTTAGTTTGAATTTCTATTAAACATACCGACACGCATTACATTCGAAAAACTCTCTATAGTCATATCTATGCAGCTTTGTCCTATTGTTGTGAAGAAAGTGCATACTGAACATAAAAAAGAATGAAAAGGGAAGAACAATTACTATTTGTGAGTTTAGAAGAGACAAGGATATCGGTCCGAAAATGAATCTAGATTTGAAATGAATGACTTTTAAGGTTGAAGAGTTGGAGAACAAGATATAATCCTCATTCTTTTAATGGGTTTGTAAGGATACCTGTCATTCTCTCGTTATTTATGATAAGATTTCGACAAGAATAGATTGATTATTAGAATTATTTAGTTCAAATGTAATAGTTTGTTCTAACATAGAACATCAGCTTTATCATGAGCTTATCTTCGCTGAAGGAAGAGGGGAAGATATAAAGCAGCTTAGCAATAAGCTGGTAAGTTTTAAGATAGAGAATATGGTAGGTTATGGTGATATCTGTAGAAAGTACATATCGATTTAGAGACATATAACAACAAGAAGGTTAGTTAATGGGGGATTCATAAATGAAAAAGAAATTTCTGGGACTGCTTACAGTTATGGCAATTGTTTTTACGCTTGTGTTAGCAGGGTGTGCACCATCAAAATCTAATCAATCTATTGAAAAAGAGGTAAAGAGGGAAATAGATGAGCTTGTGCTGTCTATTAAAGGAGAGCCTGATACAGGGTTTGATCCGACAACTGGTTGGGGGCGCTATGGATCTCCATTGTGCCAAAGCACTTTATTAAAAAGGGATCATAATCTTAATAGTTATTTAATTGCGGATGAAATGACAACGATGCTTGACGCCATTACCCAGGCTCAAATTTGGAATGCCATACTAAAAATTGCTGAACAACGAAAGATGGGAATGGTTGTTGTCAGTCATGACATGAATTTGATTCAACAACTTTGTCATCGAGTTATTGAGATAGATCATTTGAATACATAAAAGTAATTGTTAAACCGAGGATGCACTTCTCTATGTAGAGAGTGTATCCTTTTTCATTATAAGGACTATATTTAGTCGATGAAAAAATTATCACTTTTCTCTTGACCTTTACGCAACGTAAAGGTTTATGATGAGGATTATCAGGAGGGGCAACCATGGAATATACAGTAAACAAATTGGCGCAGTTATCAGGTGTGAGTAGCCGTACACTTCGCTACTATGATCAAATTGGATTACTTAAGCCGGCAAGAATCAATTCGTCCGGTTATCGCATTTACGGTCAAAAAGAGGTTGACTTGCTTCAGCAAATTTTATTCTATCGTGAGTTGGAAGTCCGTTTAGAAGAAATTATAGAAATAATACATCAGCCAACTTTTAATCAAACGACTGCTTTGAAAAAGCATTACAATAATCTAAAGAAAAAACGAGCCCGTCTTGATAAAATAATCGCGACTGTCGAGATGACAATTGCCAGCAAAGAGGGAGGGATATCTATGCAAGACAAACAAAAATTTGAAGGTTTCAAAGAAAAAATGATTGAGGATAACGAACAGAAGTATGGAAAAGAGATTCGCGAAAAATATGGAGATGAGACAGTAGATGCCAGCAATGCAAAATTAAGAGGCATGTCTCAAGAAGACTACCAAGCTATGGCTGTCTTAGGAGAAGAAATATTGTCATTGCTTGAGAAAGCATATGAAACAGGAGATCCTGCATCTGACGTGGCACAGGAACTTGCGGCAAAACATAAAGAATGGTTGATGTATTCATGGCCCAATTACTCCAAAGAAGCGTACGCTGGGCTGGCAGAAATGTATGTTGCAGATGAGCGCTTTACAGCTTACTATGATAAGAATGTTAAGGGCGGAACGGAATTTTTACGAGATGCGATTTTGATTTATCTAGGTATGAAGTAGTTTTCAAATAAGTAAATGTGTAGAATGTTTACTTGAGATATAACTATGACGGAGCTATAAAACAGGACGGAAATATAAAACCTTATGACTAAGCCTAATAGGTGGGTAGACAATGTTGCAAAATGTTGTTTAAACCTTAGAAACTTGGAAAGCAATTTTTAAACAACCAAACATACGAATGGAAATATAGCGGTCCTAGACAACCAGATTAAATTACCGAAACTTGGACTGGTTCGCTTTTCCAAAAGTCGTGAAGTACAAGGACGTATTTTGAGTGCCACGATTAGACGGAATCCATCGGGAAAATATTTTGTTTCTCTAGCAACCGAAACAGAAGTAGTAGAGTGGCCTAAAACAAACTCAGTTGTTGGTGTTGATGTAGGGTTGAAAAACTTTGCGATTTTGTCGGATGGCACAATCTATTCCAATGCTAAGGTTTTCCGTAAATTAGAAGAAAAATTAGCGAAAGCCCAACAGATTATGAGCAGACGAACTATAGGTGGTTCTAATTGGTCTAAAGTTAAAATTAAAGTAGCACGTATTCATGAGAAAATTGCAAATGCACGAAAAGACTACTTAGACAAAATTTCAACCGAGATTGTCAAAAACCACGACATAATCGGAATGGAGGATTTGTCTGTATCTAATATGCTCAAAAACAGAAATCTTGCAAAAGTTATAAGTGAAGCATCATGGTCACAATTCAAAACCATGATTGAATATAAAGCGAAATGATACGGTAAACAAAGCGTGACCGTTGCGAAAAACTTTGCTTCTAGTCAACTGTGTTCTTGCTGTGGATATCAAAATAAAGACGTTAAAAATCTCGGATTGCGTGAATGGGAGTGTCCGGAGTGTCGTACTTACCATGACCGAGATATTAACGCAAGTTTGAATTTGAAAAATGAAGCCGTAAGACTTCTAACCGCAGGGGCTGCGGGGATCGCCTAATCAATAACTGGTGGATACACTGGTGTTCTTAGGAATCTCCCACTCCAAACAACCCGTAAAGGTGTTAAGTGGCGAGTAGCTCAAGATGGGCTTGTGGCGCAACATCCAGTTGGTAGACTTGGTCGACCAGAAGAAATTGCACACGCTATTATCTTTTTAAGTGAAAATGATTTCATGACTGGAAGCACATTGCTTATTGATGGAGGATATACGGCACAGTAATAATCTTATATCAACAAAATGTGTATTGTACATGCAAAAAAATCCAGCTTTCGTATGTTAAGAAATTGAACTTCTCTCCAATTGTTAGACATCGTCTAACAATTGGGAGGGGCTCTTGATCTAAGGTAGTTATATAACGGTGCCGAGCCAATGTCTCTAATTATCTTCTCTTAAACTTAGTTACGAAAAATTTTCATTTAATCCCCCATGCTCTCAATAAAAGTTGTACGGCATTTTCTAATTCATCTTCATGAATGCCAGCGAAGCCGAGAATAATTTTGGGTGCATTTTTATCGATCTTCTCAATCGAATAGGCAGACAGTGGATATACTTTTAAACGTGCTTCCGCTGCTTTTTGTACGAGCGTATCTTCGTCCATTCCATTATGAACATCCAGCACAATATGAAGCCCCGATTGTTCGCCAATAATACTAAATTGTTCATCATAGGGCTTTAGTAAGTGAATTACTTTTTCTAATTTACGTCGATACACTTTGCGCATTCGATTTAAATGTTTTTCAAAATCTCCTTGTCTCATAAATTGTGTAAGTACATGCTGGTCAATGCGTGAAACCGTTGAGTGGTAAAAGGTCAGCTGTGCTTGATAACGCTGTAATAATGATTTTGGTAGAACCATATAACTAACTCGAAGTGATGGCATAAGTGATTTTGAAAATGATCCTAAATAAATAACTTTATCGTTTGTATCATTGCTTTGTAATGAAGGAATTGTTTTCCCGCTATAACGAAATTCACTATCGTAATCATCTTCAATAATATAGCGTTTTTCAGAAGCATTTGCCCAGTTTAGTAGTTGCATTCTTCGATTAACAGATAGTACGGTACCATAAGGAAAGTGATGGGAAGGCGTCACATACACAATATCAATTTTCGATGGCTTGATTGCTTCGACTTTGACCCCTTCATGATCGACTTCAAGCGGATACACTTCATTTGGATACGATTGGAGCATTCGTAAAATAAGATGATATCCTGGGTCTTCTACACCATAGACTGTTTCGCTTCCAAATAGTAAGAAAAGCTGCTGTAATAAAATCTCAACCCCAGCACCGACAATGATTTGTTCAGAGGTACAACGAACTCCTCGTGCTTCATATAGATAGTGAGCAATCTCTCGACGAAGCGCGATTTCTCCTTGTGCTTCCCCCAGCAATAGAAGATGATGCTGTGATTCATCAATTGTGTTTTTCATATATTTTCTCCACTGTGAAAAAGGAAAATGCTCGGTATCGACATGGCTCGGATGAAAATTGTATAACGTTTCAGGAGGAGCTTCATCGTTAGCTGTTTCTTCAGGTTGGGACGAAGAGACATATTCTAAATCCTCAAATGCTTGCACGTAATATCCTTTTCTCGGAATAACTTCTACGTAGCCTTCTGCTCGAAGCTGATCATATGCTGATTCCACTGTATTTTGACTAATTTGTAATACATCGATTAATTGCCGCTTAGACGGAAGCTTTGTTCCATAGCTTAAACGGCCTTCAATAATTTCGTTTTTAATATATAAATATAATTGTTCATATAAAGGGATTTCACTGTGACGTTGTAGGTTACAAGCTAATGTATTCATGCTGACCTCTTTTCTGACCTCTTTAATTTATCTGAAACTGACACTTTTAATACGATCAGTTTCTTTTATACTAAGAGACAAATCTAAAGATTGCAAATCTAAAGATTGCAAATCTTTTTAATAGAGGAGAGACTATAATATGAGTAAATTAGTAGGAACTGAGACTGTTAAACGAGGAATGGCCCAAATGCAAAAAGGCGGCGTTATTATGGACGTTGTGAATGCAGAGCAAGCAAGAATTGCGGAAGCAGCTGGAGCGGTAGCCGTTATGGCATTAGAACGAGTACCATCTGATATTCGTGCCGCTGGTGGAGTAGCACGTATGGCGGATCCACGAATTGTAGAGGAAGTGTTAAATGCTGTTTCGATTCCAGTTATGGCAAAAGCACGTATCGGTCATATTGTTGAGGCACGTGTATTAGAAGCAATGGGCGTAGACTACATCGATGAAAGTGAAGTATTAACACCAGCTGATGAAGAGTTCCACATTTTAAAAAGTGAATATACAGTACCATTTGTTTGTGGTTGCCGTGATTTAGGGGAAGCAGCACGCCGTATTGGAGAAGGAGCTTCTATGTTACGAACAAAAGGGGAACCAGGAACAGGAAATATCGTAGAAGCGGTTCGTCATATGCGTAAAGTACAAGCGCAAGTGCGTAAAGTTACAGTGATGAGCGATGATGAATTAATGACGGAAGCGAAAAATCTTGGAGCACCTTATGAAGTGTTAAAACAAATTAAAGAAGCAGGTAAATTACCAGTCGTGAACTTTGCAGCTGGCGGTATTGCCACACCAGCTGATGCGGCTCTTATGATGCAATTAGGAGCAGACGGTGTATTCGTTGGATCGGGTATTTTCAAATCAGAAAATCCAGAAAAATTCGCAAGCAGCATCGTGCAAGCGACTACTTATTACACGGACTATGAATTAATTGGGAAATTATCGAAAGAACTTGGCAGCCCAATGAAAGGAATCGATATTTCTAAATTAAATCCACAAGAACGTATGCAAGAGCGTGGTTGGTAAAATGACGACAATTGGCGTATTAGATTTACAAGGAGCAACGATTGAACATATTCAACAATTAGAAGGTTTAGGTGTTGATGCGCTGCTTGTAAAGAAACCGGAGCAGTTACAACAAATTGATGGGCTTATTATTCCTGGAGGAGAAAGTACGGCAATCGGTAAAATGATGAAACGTTATGATTTTATTGAGCCGATTCAACAATTTGCATCTTTAGGACAGCCGATTTTTGGAACCTGTGCGGGTCTTGTATTACTTGCTAAAGATTTAGGTGGAGCGGAAGACAGCCATTTAAATCTAATGGATATTTCCGTACAACGAAATGGATTTGGTCGTCAGCGTGATAGTTTTGAAATAGATCTTTCAATTAAAGGTATCGATCAGCCCGTTCCTGCTGTCTTTATTCGTGCCCCTTATATAGAAAGCGTTGGAAACAATGTCGATATATTAGCAACGCATGATGATAAAATTGTTGCTGCTAAGCAAAACAATCTTCTTGTTAGCTCGTTTCATCCAGAATTAACGGACGATCGTCATTTTTTACAGTTGTTTATTAATATGGTGGAAAGTAGGCTTCAATCTCAATAAGAATTAAAGGCCGTGATGGAAATGTCACGGCCTTTAATCCGTATTTTCAACTAGGTTAAGTATGATTTTTCTTGGTGAAAACCTTGACAATTAGTTATTAGAATATTAAGCTAATTTAAACAATATACTTCTTATCAAGAGAAGCGGAGGGATTGGCCTATAGATTTGGGCAATCTTTGTTAAGAGACAGAATGGTGTTCAGCAAGCAATGCTTTGAAAGGGAAGTATGAGAAGATGTACATATCAGCCTTTTTCTTTCGGAAAGAGGAATTTTTGTGTCTAAGTGAGCCGTTTTTTGTTAATAATCTCTTGAGAAGATAGTTATGATTAGGAGGAAATGAATCGATGAGCCAAATTGTTATTATATCAGGAAGTCCAGCAGTACCTTCAAGAACAGACATCACACTAAAATATTTCGAATCATTAGTGAATGAAGCTGGTTTTTCGACTGTCACGTATTCTGTTACAGATTTCGCAGCTGACGATCTTGTAAAAGGTCGATATGATAGTTCAGATATTGTTAAATTTGCAGATGTGGTTAAACAAGCAGATGCTGTGATTATTGGATCTCCTGTTTATAAAGCTTCTTATACAGGTGTGTTAAAGTCTTTACTTGATTTATTGCCTGAAAGTGTTTTGAAAAACAAACCTGTTTTGCCAATGATGGTTGGTGGGAGTACACGTCATTTATTAGCGATTGATTACTCGTTAAAACCGTTAATTGGTATTTTGAAAGGACAGCCGCTCCAAGGTTTATATTTTGTTGATGGTGAAATTGATAAAAACGATACAGCTGCACCAATTAAAGATAAAGAATTGTTAGAACGTATTCAAAGCCAAATTGCTGAATTAGTTGAAGCCATTGAAAAAGGAAAATCGGCAAATTAATCTTATAGAGAGCATATACATTTAGTACGTCTTGAAAAGCAAGATTTGCTAAATGATGCATAAAAAAAGTAAAATTATCGGTATAATATGTCTTTTAGTGAAAGCAGTTATTTTTTTAAGCATTATTCTTAGTAAAGACATAGGACAAATAGGTTGTATTTGTTATTTGATTGTAGTTGATATCCTAAATTACAGAGGAATTTTGTATTGAATAAAGAAGAAGGGGGGCTTCTTAGCTTGGAAAAAGATAAACAATCTATTGACATCTTTCAACGCCTTCAAGAAATGTTAGCTTCTATGAAGTATGGATCGATTACATTAGTGATTCAAGATGGAAAAGTGATTCAAGTGGAGCGCAATGAGAAAGTAAGAATTAAATGATAAAAGATTCAATGCAGCACTGTTCAACATTTTGAGCGGTGCTTCTTTATTTTAGATGTTTTATTAGAAATCGATGGTGCCGTGTAACAAGGTCATAAGAAAAAAGCGAATAACTTATAGGAAATTGTGGGTATACCCAATCCAAAAAGACAAGTCACTAATATACTAACCTTGAATCTAAGTTGAGGGGAGTTTAATTATATGGCAAACGCTACGAATTCATTGTTTAGCAACATTCTTCAAAATATAAATTCACAAGTAGGAGGGAATCTAAATACATTACAAAATACAGTAAATGATGCACAAAACCAAGTACAAAATGTAGTGAATAATGTACAAAACCAAATACAAAACACTAATGTACTTGACCTGATGACGATTTCATCGGCACTTAACTCTGTTCTTGCGCAACAAATGAACAATGGAAATAATGGAGGTGAAAGTGGGGACAATGGAGGTGAAAGTGGGGACAATGACCAAAACCAAAATTTACAAAGTCAACTAGGAAGCCTAGGAAACCTCGGTAATTCCACTTTACTCAGTCTGATGACAATTTCATCATCGCTTGAAACTATTCTTACTCGATTATTACAGAATAGAGAAAATCAGAACAATAACGAAAGTCAAAACGAAAGTCAGAACGAAAATCAAAACGAAAGTCAGAATGAAAATCAAAACCAAAACAACAACGAAAGTCAAAACCAAAACTATAATCAATATCAAAACCAAAACTATAATCAATATCAAAACCAAAACTATAACCCGTATCAAAATTATAATCAATATCAAAACCAAAACTATAACCCGTATCAAAACTATAACCAATATCAAAACTATAACCCGTATCAAAACCAAAATTACAACCAAAACCAAAATTACAACCAAAACCAGAATCAACAACAGCAACAACAAGCAGATATTGCTGAAGCTAATAATTTAGCTCAAATGGTAGTTTACAGCCAATTGATGTCTCGAATAATGGCTCAAGGAAATAGCTAACGTTAATTTGAAGACTAAAAACAGCCATCCACCAGGTGGCTGTTTCATTTTTATCTAGCGAGAAGTCTCCTTATTTCAAAACCAAATGATGCCAAGCAGATATAATTTAAGTAGAGATAGTGCAAAAAATGTGATTCGATCCTCATACTACTCATATTAATAGAAGGAAGAGTATATACTTTATCAATCTATTAAGTGAGGTGTTGCCTATCGTTATTCGTTATGTAGGGAACGTATTTCTTTTTCTTTTAGCACTATTATTGATGGTTTTCTTTTTTATAGGTCAAGAAATCGTGGATATTAACGCTTTCTTATCCAGTCGCTGGAATTCGGTATTTGTGGTGTTTCTTAGTATTTTCCTTGAAGCTCTTCCTTTTCTATTAATAGGTGTTCTAGCTTCAGCGTTTATTCAATTATTTGTTAGTGAAGAAATGGTTCAAAGATGTATTCCAAAAAATTCGATCAAAGCTCTCTTTTTTGCTATCATTGCAGCGCTGGTGACACCGGTATGCGAATGTGCGATTATTCCTGTTGTAAGGAGGCTTATTCAAAAAGGGGTTCCGTTGCATGCAGGAGTGGTCCTTTTAGTGGCGGCTCCAATCTTAAACTTTATTGTATTTGCCTCTACGTATTATGCTTTTCCGAATCATCCTGCCCTATTTTATGGAAGAATTCTTTTATGTGTGATAACAGCTTTGTTAGTTGGTCTCTTCACTCTAATATTTTTTAATGGAAAAGTTGAACATGTGATTTATAACTATGGTGAACTATCTCATAGTATGGAAGGGAGTAAAACCTCGTTTTCTGAAAGATGGAGAGAGTTCATTCAGCATTTTTCTCAAGATTTTTTCTCCGTCGTTAAGTATTTTATTATCGGGGCCTTAATCGCAAGTTGCTTGCAAGTATTTTTCAATCGTTCTCTATTAACTGAACTAGGTGAACAATCGATTTTTGGTACAGCTGCGATGATGGGATTTTCTTATTTGCTTTCCCTTTGCTCTGAAGCAGATGCTTTTGTTGCAGCCACATTTGTGAATAGTTTTCGTCCAGAAGCTATGTTAGGTTTTTTAGTATTTGGACCGATGCTGGATCTGAAGAATACGTTTGTGCTATTTGCTTGTTTTAAACCACGCTTTGTTCTTATGTTTATCATTGTGGTCACTTGTATTGTGTTTAGCTTATCCTTATTAGCTGGTGTCATCATAGAGATGGGAGGTTTATAATGAGGAAATATGGTGCTGGATTTCATAAAAAGTTAGAAGCATTGTTATTACTTGCGAGCGGCTTGATGATTTTTAAGTTATATGTGTCAGGTAATTTAAGTCATATTCTCGCTGATCGAATGCTTCCTTTTTCTATTATTGCGCTCGTTTTGTTTAGTGTGATTAGTGTATGTCTATTTCAAAGTGGTAAAACTCATGTTTCAAGCTGTGATTGCTGCGGATGTGAAACGTCAAAAAAGAAACAGGTTATATATCCTTACTTGCTTTTTGGTATTCCTCTTTTTTTAGGTTTTATAATGACAGATTTTTCACTAAGTGAACAAGCATTAGCGAATAAGGGGCTGCAAAATGGTACTTTTTCAACAAAGAAAATGGAAGAAGGTTCATATGATTTAGAAAAAGACGCTATTCAAGTAACGGATGAAAACTATTTCGAAGTTTTTAATCATTTGTATACGTTTCTAGATGATATGGAAGGTAAACAAATTTCTTTAGCAGGTTTTGTTTATCGTGAACCGGATTTTCCAAATAATCAAATTGCTATTGCTCGCTTAACGATGACTTGTTGTATTGCAGATGCTAGTGTATATGGTTTTATTTTTCGAGGGGATGTTGAAAAATTGAAAACGAATCAATGGTACGAAGTCCAAGGAAAGATAGGAAAAGAAACGTATAAGGGAGAAGTCATTCCAGTTATCCGGTTGAATACATTTAATCAAATCCAACCGCCGAAAGAGCAATATTTATCAGAATATACAAGTATTGAATAATTTTTTTGTAAAAAAACTTGCAAATAGTAATGATTACGGTTTATTATAGTAAGGTGATTAAATCGTAATAATTACGATTTGAATTCCGGAGTGGAGGGAATGAAATGAAACAAAAGAAAATTCCGGTCACTGTACTCAGCGGGTATTTAGGTTCAGGGAAAACAACGTTACTTAATCATATACTTGCGAATCGTGAAAATAAGAAAGTGGCCGTAATCGTAAACGATATGAGTGAGGTCAATATTGACGCAAGTATAGTGAAGCAAGGCGGATTTGTCAGAACGGATGAAACATTAGTGGAAATGCAAAACGGCTGCATTTGCTGCACGCTTCGGGAAGATTTAATTCTTGAAGTAGAGAAGCTTGCTACCAAGGGTGATATTGATTATATTGTCATCGAATCAACGGGAATTAGTGAGCCGATACCAGTTGCTCAAACATTTACATATGTAGATGAAAGCCTTGGCATCGATTTATCAAAATTTTGCCGCCTAGACACAATGGTAACTGTTATCGACGCAAATCGATTTTGGCAGGATTTTGCTTCAGGCGAAACGTTACTCGACCGAAAGCAGGCTGCAAATGATGATGATGAAAGAGAGGTAGCTGACCTCCTCATTGACCAAATAGAATTTGCCAATGTCCTTGTTTTGAATAAAACGGATTTAGTCGTAAAAGATCGGCTAGCTGAGTTAAAGGCTGTCCTTCAAGCATTAAATCCCGATGCAAATATCATTGAAACCGTTCATTCACAGCTTTCATTGGATCAAGTACTTGACACCCAGTTATTTGATTTTGAAACATCAAGCCAAAGTGCTGGATGGATGAAAGAACTGAATGAAGAACATGTTCCTGAAACAGAAGAGTACGGGATTGCATCATTTGTTTTTAGAAGGAAAAAGCCATTTCATCCAGGACGTCTTATGGACTGGATTGAAAATTGGCCAGTTGAAGTGGTCCGTGCTAAAGGATTTCTTTGGCTTGCAACACGAAACAATGTGGCTGCCTTGCTTTCTCAAGCTGGTCCGTCATTAACTTTAGAGAAAGCAGGGGAGTGGATTGCGGCTTATTCAGAAGAAGAACAGCAGCAAGTTCTCAAAGAAGAACCTGAGCTTTTAGAACGCTGGGATGCAATATATGGAGACAGAATGACTGAATTAGTTCTAATTGGGATTGGAATGGATCAAAAGCAAATCACTGATTCATTAGATAGCTGCCTGCTAACGGATGATGAAATGAATCAAGATTGGGCCAATTTTTATGATCCACTGCCAGTTTTTCAAAACTAAGTTAATCACATTGAGGAGAAATTTATCATGAGAGTAAAAATTACGTTAGCATGTACAGAGACGGGAGACCGTAATTACATCACAACCAAAAATAAACGGAACAATCCAGATCGAATTGAATTTAAAAAATATTGCCCGCGATTAAAAAGAGTCACTTTGCATCGAGAAACAAAATAAATGAATATTTTTATGATTTAAATCGTAATCATTACAATTAATGCTAAGGAGGAAAGGAATATGGCTAAAAAATCAAAAGTGGCTAAAGCCATCAAACAACAAAAATTGGTTGAACAATATGCGGAAATTCGCAAAGAATTAAAGGAAAAAGGTGATTTTGCAGCGTTAAATAAATTACCTCGTGATTCTTCACCAACACGATTGCATAATAGGTGTGCGGTAACGGGCAGACCAAGAGGATATTTACGTAAATTCAACATGTCTCGTATCGTTTTTCGTGAGCTTGCACATAAAGGGCAACTACCAGGTGTGAAAAAAGCTAGTTGGTAACAAGAAAAGCAGAAGAGCCTTACAATCTTTGTATAACACAAAATGTTTACTGAACAGTCATTCTAAAATGGATGGCTGTTTTTTATGTGTATAATAGTAATATTTTAAAAAATAATTTCCTAGGAAATGTAAAATTTACCCAAGAAAGAGGTGGTTAAATTTATTATAATATGTAAAATAGAATTTGTAGCTTAATTGGGCAGAAGCATCTTCCTAGAATTTTTTAAATCGATAGAAATGAGGCATGTCGATGAAGGAACTCTCAGACCATCTAAAGCATAACCTAGATATTTTATTTGTCGGCTTTAATCCAAGCCTTCGTTCTGCGGAAACAGGACACCACTATGCCAATCCTAATAATCGATTTTGGCGTATTCTTTTTGAAGCGGGCATTACGCCGAGAAAGTATAGTTCTAATGAAGATTATACATTATTAGGTCTAGGTTTCGGATTTACAAATATTGTTGCTAGGCCGACAAAAAGTGCCGATGAAATTACAAAAGCTGAATACATAGAAGGAAGAGAACAATTAAAACAAAAGATTATAAAGTATCAACCGAAGATTGTTTGTTTTGTAGGGAAAGGTGTTTATCAACAATATGCAAATAAGCGAAATGTGACCTGGGGTGTTCAGGCACAGCCAATGGTTTCTGGGACGATTGATTTTGTTGCTCCATCATCAAGTGGGCTTGTCAGAATGAAGATGGAGGAGATTGTGGAGATTTATCAGGGGTTAACGAGATTGCTTATGGAGCAAAAGAGATAATCATTGACTTATGGAAGTTCCACTACTACACATTACAGCAGAAAGTTTTTCGGTCATCAGCGGAGGGGAAATACATGAACGAAAGTGCATTATATTACGAGGAAGAAGATAGTTTTTGGCAAGGGGTTAAAGATTGTGTGCCTACTTTATTAGGCTATTTGAGTATCGGTTTTGCGGCGGGAGTTGTCGAAAAGACAGCGGGTTTAAGCATTGCTGAAATTGCCCTTATATCTTTAATTTTATATGCCGGATCTGGTCAGTTTATTGCGGCCGGGATGATTGCAGCTGCTCATCCGATATCAGCTATTGTATTTACCATTTTCTTTGTAAATAGTCGGCATTTATTATTAAGTGCAGCAATAGCTCCTTATTTTCGCAAGCAAACAATAGGGCAAAATATACTAACAGGCGCTTTGCTAACGGATGAAACATTTGGCGTTGCGATTAATCATGCACAGCATAAAAAACAGCTAAATTATAAATGGATGTTAGGATTAAACATTACAGCTTATCTAAATTGGGTTCTTGCTAATATAGCAGGTGGATTTTTCGGACAGTGGATTCCAACACCGGAGAAATATGGATTGGATTTTGCTTTGCCAGCGATGTTTATTGGGCTCCTTATTTTACAAATTATGAGTCATAAAAAATACTTTGTTGATATTATAGTTGCTTTAAGTGCCGTTTTGATTGTTGTTATTTCTAGCTTTCTTTTCCCAGGAAGTGCGGGCGTGATTATAGCAACAATCGCGGCGGCTACAATTGGGATGGTGATTGAGCGATGGAGATAAACATGTATATCTTATTAGTCATTGTTGGCTCAGCTATTGTTACTTTTATTCCAAGAGTTGTACCGTTAGTATTGCTAAGTCGTATTCAAATTCCAGAATGGGGCATTAATTGGTTGAAGCATATACCTGTAGCTGTTATGGCTGCTTTGCTTGCGCAAGAACTTCTATTATCAAACAATCAATTTGCTATATCGGATAACCTGTTATCTTTACTAGCTGCGTTACCCACATTTCTTGTCGCGATTTTTTCACGAAGCTTATTAGGCACTGTATTGGTGGGTGTCATATCATTAATGATTTTAAGATTTTTCTTTTGATCAATTTATAATAAGGCTAAATAGAATAAAGTGTTACACACTGCATTGAAAAGAAGATAGATAAAGCTTAAACGAATAAAGGGCAGCGCATATTAAGTAACAGATAATATGGGCTGCTCTTTATTTCATATAGATTAAAACTATTATCAAATCAAGGAGCTCTTACATACACTAACAGTACAGATATATAGGTTAAGGGAGCAGGTTTTGCAGTTGAGTTTATGAAAGCGCTTAAAAACTAGAGGGCGATGTTTAGAAATGAGGGTTTTGTCAACACTGAGAGTAAAGCAAAAAGCTACGGAGGTGTTTATCTAATGAATGTAAACAAGGCCATTGAAGTTCTTGATCGGATGCGACTTTCGAATGGGGCATATACGGCCAGTCTCTCTAAAGATTATAGCTATGTTTGGATTAGAGATGTTGTTTATACCGTGCTCCCTTTTTTAACAGATTCTTCAGACCGTTATGAGAAAGCGTATCAGGCTTTGTTCGACTTATTTCGTAATTATGAATGGAAGATTGATATTCATACAGAGAAAAAACCAATTTATTTATTTGAATATATCCATTCTAGATACTCAACGGATTTAAAGGAAATTCCTGTTGAGTGGGGGCATGCTCAAAATGATGCCATTGGTGCTTTTTTATGGGGAGTAGGCGAAGGTTTTCGTCATGGGAAAAAAGTGATTCGTGATGAACGAGATCTCCAAATTGTTCAGAAGTTAGTCGATTATTTAGAGTGCTTACAATATTGGCAAGCAATCGATAATGGTATGTGGGAAGAGAATATGGAGCTGCATGCATCGAGCATTGGCGCCTGTGTTGCAGGATTAAATGCCGTCAAAATGCTTGTGAACGTACAGGAAGAACTAATTAAAAAAGGAGAAGAAACGTTACGATTTATGCTGCCTAGAGAAAGTGAAACAAAGGAAACAGACTTAGCTTTACTTTCACTGATTTATCCGTATCGAGTTGTAGATCGGAAAACCGCTTTAAAAATCGTACAAAATGTCTCCAATAAATTAGAAAGAACCTATGGCTGCATCCGTTATGAAAATGATCAATATTATAATGAAGGCAGCGAAGCTGAGTGGTGTTTTGGGTTTCCATGGCTTGGGCTATGCTATTTAGAACTAGGTATGAACAATATGGCGAAACAATATATTGAGAAAACGAAAAAAATTATCCCAGCTAATTTTGAAGTGCCGGAACTATATATCGGCGGCAAAAATATACCAAATGGAAATACCCCGTTAGCCTGGTCCGTTTCCTTATCGTATCTATTTTTAATAAAAATGGACAATATGCGCAATGAACAGGTAACTTAACATACTCAAATAAGCGCGGGCTCTTCCTGTTGAATAGGAGGGGCTTTTTCATTTGTTTTATTTAATTTTTGGGTGCTGTTACATAACGTATAAATCAACAATATTCATGAACAACGTATCCAATTTCTAAACAGGTAAATATTTTGTCGAATATAATATTTTGTTGAATTAAATGGTTAATTATTACAGGTGAAGTCGAGAGATATGGAAGGATTAAACAGAATTATAACGAATATATATTTAAGAAAGGAATGGAGGTGGAATTTTGAATAATACTGTTGATGCTTGCTATGAAATAAATCCCACTGATTTATATTTATTTCATGAAGGAACACTTTATGAAAGTTATAAATTGCTTGGTGCACATTTTGTGAAAAAAGCGAATCAAGAAGGTGTAAGGTTTACCGTTTGGGCTCCTCATGCTAGAGGTGTATCCGTTGTTGGTGATTTTAATCATTGGAACGGAGAGAATCATCAAATGGAAAGGATTGAACGATCGGGAATTTGGGTCCTGTTCGTGCCTGACTTAAAGGAAGGTGAATTGTATAAATATGAAATACATACACCAAGTAATCATATCATTCTCAAAGCAGATCCATATGCTTTTTATTCGGAATTACGTCCCAAGACAGCTTCAGTTATTAAGCGATTAGATACGTACAATTGGCAAGATTCCAAATGGATGGCTCAACGAAAAAAGGAAGATGTGTATCATAAACCGATGTCCATTTATGAAGTACATATTGGAACGTGGAAACAAAAGGAGACCGGGGAGTTTTATACGTATCGAGAGCTTGCTGATGAATTGATTGAATATGTAGTAGATAACGGATTTACACATATCGAACTCATGCCCGTTATGGAACATCCATATGATAAATCATGGGGCTATCAGTTGACTGGTTATTATTCACTCACAAGTCGGTATGGTACTCCAGAGGATTTCATGTATTTTGTGGATCAATGTCATCAACATCAAATTGGGGTCATTTTAGATTGGGTTCCTGCTCACTTTTGTAAAGATGCTCATGGCTTAGGAAGATTTGATGGCACTCCTTTATATGAACCAATCGATTTTCGAAGAGCGGAACGCCCGGCATGGGGAACGTATAGCTTTGATTTTAGAAAGCCAGAGGTTGTTAGTTTTTTAATTTCTAATGCCATGTTTTGGATGGATGTGTATCATATTGATGGCTTTCGCATTGATGCAGTATCCTCGATGGTTTACTTAAATCATGATAACCCGCTTCCAGAGCGGATCTTCAATCAGTATGGCGAAGAGGAAAATTTAGAAGCGATTGCCTTTATTAAAAAATTAAATGAAGCGGTATTTCATAAGTATCCTACTGCTTTAATGATGGCTGAGGAAGCGACAGATTGGCCGCTGGTTACATCACCAACGGATGTAGGAGGACTAGGCTTTAATTTTAAATGGAATATGGGCTGGGTCAATGATATTCTTCGGTATATGAAGCTGGATATAAGTCATCGACCTTATCATCATAACCTCTTAACATTCTCGTTATTTTATGCCTTCTCAGAAAATTTTGTGCTTTCTTTTTCACATGACGATGTTGTACATGGGAAACGTTCTCTTCTAAATAAAATGCCAGGTGACTATTGGCAAAAGTTTGCGAATCTTCGTTTACTTTATGGGTATTTTATCACACATCCAGGAAAAAAATTATTGTTTATGGGCGGAGAATTCGGTCAATTTATTGAATGGAAAGATGAAGAGCAATTAGATTGGTTACTATTAGACTATGAATCACACACAAAGTTGGCTCGATTTTTCCGTGCTTTGCAACATTTTTATCAGCAGTCGTCTTGCTTATGGAGACTTGACCATGATCAGGAAGGGTTTGAATGGATTGATCCGAATAATCATAAACAGAGTATTATTAGTTTTATTAGAAAGGGCAAACGTAAAGGGGATTATGCGCTGATTGTGTGCAACTTTTCAGCCGATGTGTATCATAACTTCCGTATCGGTGTTCCATCATTAGGAAAATATATCGAGGTGTTAAACAGCGATGACGTTTCTTTTGGTGGAACGGGTCAGTGTAATAGGCAGCCAATTGCTGTTCAAAAGAAGCCTTATCATAATCAACGTTATAGTATGGAAATAACTGTACCACCATTAGCTATTTCAGTTTTTATGAAGCAAACGCAAAAAAGACAGGGGAGAGTGAAGGGATAATGGCTTCAAAGAAATGGGTTGCAATGTTATTAGCCGGCGGACAGGGGTCTCGATTAGGAGAATTAACAAGTGGATTAGCTAAACCAGCTGTTCCTTTCGGAGGGAAATATAGAATTATTGACTTTCCTTTAAGTAATTGCACACATTCTGGTATTGATACGGTTGGTGTCTTAACGCAATATCAGCCTCATTTACTCAACGACTATGTCGGGAATGGTAAAGTATGGGACTTGGATTCGGATTTCGGCGGCGTTTCGGTACTACCTCCTTATAAAGGGAAAGACGGTGGGGAGTGGTATAAAGGAACGGCGAATGCAGTCTATCAAAATATTCAATATATAGATCGATATAATCCAGAAAATGTTTTAATTATTTCCGGTGATCATATTTATAAAATGGATTATAGTCAAATGCTCGCTTATCATATTGAAAAACGCTCCCAAGCGACAATTGCAGTTATTCAAGTACCATGGCAAGAAGCGAGCCGTTTTGGCATTATGAATACTAACGACAATCAAAAAATTACCGAATTTGATGAGAAGCCCGAATATCCGAAAAGTAACTTAGCTTCAATGGGTGTATACCTCTTTAACTGGAAAACACTAAGAAGTTATTTAATAGAGGATGAAAGGGATTTAACCTCGGATCACGACTTTGGTAAAAATATTATCCCTAATATGTTAGAGGACCGAAAACATTTATATGCCTATCATTTTGAAGGATACTGGAAAGATGTTGGAACAGTGGAAAGCCTTTGGGAAGCGCATATGGATCTTCTAGAGGTAAACCCTCAGTTTCAATTAGATGATCCGGATTGGAAAGTATTCGCCAGAAACGCGAATCATCCGCCGCATTATATTGGGGAAGAGGCAGTCATTAAACAATCTCTTACAAATGAAGGGTGCATGATCTATGGTACAGTGGAGCACTCTGTTTTATCCTATAATGTTCAGGTTGGCTATAATACAACTATTAAAGATTCCGTCATTATGCCGAATGTTCATATTGGAGATAATGTTCATATTGAAAGAGCGATTATTGATAGTAATTGTGTGATAGAAGATGGGGCTGTGATTGGAAACTCCAATCCATCAGCTAAGATTACTTTAATAGGAGAAGGTCAAACGATTACTTCTACTAACCAAAAAAAGATTACGAATATTTGATAAGGGGCGATCGTCATGGGAAATGTATTAGGCCTTATTAATCTAATTAATGAGAAGCAATATTTAAAAGAATTAACGACTCACCGTAATATAGCATCCGTTCCTTTCGGAGGTCGTTATCGTCTTATTGACTTTACGATGTCGAATTTTATTAATGCTGATATTTCTTTAGTTGCCGTTTTTCCGAAAGAAAGATACTTATCCTTGATGGATCACCTTGGATCAGGGAAGGAATGGAATCTAGATCGACGTTCAGGAGGATTATTTATTTTGCCTCCTATTCAGCCGCATGAATCGAGTATGGGTGATATGAAACAGTTTCATAATCATTTAAGTTTTTTTGAACGAGTAAATGCTGATACAGTGATTATTTCACCAGGAAATCATGTATGTAAAATGGATTACAATGAAATCCTTGCTTTTCATCGAGAAAATCAAGCAGATATTACCGTTGTGTATAAAGATTTTTACGACGGTGCTGTTGAAAAGTTAATTTATCATCAATGTATAGTGAATGAGGACGGAAATGTAACCGATATTAACTTATTTAATGTACCGCAAGCGGGCGACCATATTTCGCTTGAAACGTATGTAATTAGTAAATCTCTTTTTATCGATTTGATTAAAAAGTGTGCAGCGAATGAAGAATATAATTTTTTAAAAGATGCGGTAAAAGCTAACCTTCATTGTTTAAATGTAAAAGGATATCACTTTACTGGGGATCTGCCATTTATTCATTCTATCGAAAGTTTTCATGCTAGTAATATGAAGTTTTTAAACCCTCAAACTCTTAAATCTTTCTTTAGTGAGGAATGGAGTGTATTTACGAAAATTAAACATGAGCCTCCAGCTAAGTACGGACAGTCATCAAATGTGAAAAATTCTTTAGTTGCTAATGGATGCGATATTGAAGGGACAGTTGAAAACAGCATTCTATTCCGCGGGGTTAAAGTGAAAAAAGGAGCAATCGTGAAAAATAGCATTATTATGCAAAAAGGTGAAATCGAAGAGGGCGCTATTGTTGAAAATGTTATCGCGGATAAAGAAGTAAGAATTACGAAAGCGAAAAAGGCTGTTGGAGAAAACGAACCACTAGTTATCAAAAAGGCGGAAGTTATTTAATGGAGGTGCCTTATTATGCATGTATTATTTGCTGCTTCAGAATGTGCCCCATATATTAAAACAGGCGGGTTAGGCGATGTCATTGGAGCGCTGCCAAAAGCACTGAAAAAACAACAAATAGGAGTTAGTGTTGTTTTACCAAAGTTTGAAGATCTTCCTTTTAAATATAAGCAACAGCTAACTTATATGACGAGTATTGAAGTACCGGTAGGTTGGCGAAAGCAATTTTGCGGGATTGAAAAATTGGTTGATAATGGGATTAATTACTACTTTTTAGATAATGAATATTATTTTAAACGACATGGTAGCTATGGATATTTTGATGATGGAGAGCGATTTGCTTTCTTTTCAAGAGCGGTGTTAGAAGCGTTACCTTATTTAGAAGAAAAACCAGATATTATTCATTGTCATGATTGGCAAACTGGACCGATTAGTGTTTTGTTAAAAAGTCATTTTAGCAATCATCCCTTTTATCGTAACTTAAAAACAGTGTTTACGATACATAACTTACGCTATCAAGGAGTATTTCCTAAGTCAGTATTATCGGAATTATTGGATTTAAGTGAGTTGTATTTTCATATGGACGCGTTTGAATTCTATGGAAATGTAAGTTATTTAAAAGCGGGATTAGCTTTTTCTGATTATTTAACAACTGTTAGTCCAAGTTATGCGGGAGAAATTCAAACAGGTTATTACGGTGAGCAACTTGATGGATTTCTTCGTAAACGAAGTAATCGTCTGCAAGGGATTATTAATGGCGTCGATTATGAAGTGTATAATCCAAGGCTGGATTCTTCCTTATTTAAACCGTATAAAACATATGCAGGAAAAATGGAGAATAAACGCAAGCTTCAAGAAGACTTACATCTTCCTATAAATGATGAAATACCCGTTATTTCAATGGTTACTCGTCTCGTTGAACAAAAAGGAATAGACTTAGTTCTTCGTGTCTTTCATGAAATGATGAGTCAACATGTTCAACTTGTTATACTTGGTACAGGAGATGCCTATTATGAATCTGCACTGCGAGATTTAGCAGCGCAGTATCCGGATAAGGTGTCTGTTCAGACGTATTTCGATGAGCAATTATCACGACGAATCTATGCAGGTTCTGATTTATTCCTAATGCCATCTCAATTTGAACCATGCGGCATTGGACAATTAATCGCACTTCGTTATGGAACATTGCCGATTGTGCGAGAAACGGGTGGGCTTCGAGATACGGTCATTCCTTATAATGAGTTTATAAATGAAGGAAATGGGTTTAGTTTCACGAACTATAATGCGCATGATATGCTGTATACGATTGAGAGAGCGGTTGGTTTATATCGTTTTCAGCCGAAAAAATGGCAAAATCTTGCCGAAAGAGCGATGAGGTTCGACTATAGCTGGGATGCATCATCAAAAGCATATATTGAGTTATATGAATCTTTAGTTGAAACGACAGCGGTCCCTGCTTTTTAAACCAAACATGGGTAGAGTTCAGACTCTATCCATGTTTGGTTTTTGTTTTCATGATCATAATCGGATATAGTATAAGAAAAAGATAGCAACAAGGAGAAGACAAAATATGAAATTAGTTTCATGGAATGTAAATGGCATACGAGCTTGTGTAAAGAAGGGATTTTTAGATTATTTTAAAGAAGTAGATGCAGATATTTTTTGTTTACAAGAAACAAAGCTTCAAGAGGGACAAATCGAGCTTGAATTAGAAGGATATCATCAATATTGGAATTATGCCCTTAAGAAAGGGTACTCGGGTACAGCCATTTTCACGAAGCAACAACCTTTATCGATAAAATATGGTGTAGGTGATGAGCAAGAGGAACCGGAAGGAAGAATTATTACACTAGAATTTGATACGTTTTATATGGTCAATGTGTATGCCCTTAATGCAAAGCGAGATTTATCGCGATTGGACGAGCGCTTAGAGTGGGAAGATAAAATTCGTGCGTATTTAGTTGAGCTTGATGCAGTCAAGCCTGTTGTATATTGCGGGGATTTAAATGTTGCTCATCAACCGTGTGACTTAAAAAATGCTAAATCGAATGTTGGGAATTCAGGATTTACAATGGCAGAACGAGAGAAAATGACAGACTTGCTTGCCGCAGGTTTCCTAGATACATTCCGTTACTTTTATCCAGACAAAGAGGGCGCGTATACGTGGTGGTCTTATATGGCTAAAGTGCGTGAACGTAATATTGGTTGGCGTATTGATTACTTTATCGTATCAGAGCGCTTGCAAAATGATTTAATAGATGCTGATATACATAGTCATATTTTAGGCAGTGATCATTGTCCCATTGTTTTAGAAATGAACTTGTAAAAATAAAATGTGAGGACATACTAGTAGTATTCTGAAGACTAATGGGAGGTTACAATGAATACTTTTATTGTTGGATTTCATCAAGAAGATAATGTAGACAGCATGCAAGTTCAAAAATTAACAGAAGCTGAGTTTGAAAAATCAACAAGTGGTGGAATTCGAAGATTATTCGAACTCGATACGAATATTGGATTTTTCGTATTTTTGGATGCGGAAGATGAGGAAGGGGATGTATCTCATCTCGTATTGAAGTATGAAGAGGATGCGGAGGATGCGGAAGATCCATCAGATTTTTATTCATTTTCTCAAAATGATTTTTACGAATTTATGGCTTTATATTTACACGGTATCGATGAATTAGAAGAAGAGGAAGAAAGTGAAGAGTATGGTCCAGTTCATCATCTTGCTCATTTACTTCATCATATTGTGGAAGAAGGGAATGCCGTTAAACCTTAAGAAATAAAAAACGAAGAACAGCTTTCAAACTGTTCTTCGTTTTTTATATATATGTAACAAATTCCGTAACAGGTTTACGATATCCTCGTGGTCGCCTGCTGGCTGTTTTTTCTTTTCCAATTGTAATCATTAGTGCAATTTCATATTGATTGGTAATGTTTAAAATTTCTCGTACTTTTGCTTGATCAAACCCAATCATTGGACAAGTGTCCCAGCCTTTGTCTTTGGCGATGAGCATAAATTGCATGGCTGAAAGAGAAGCGTTTCGAATCGCTTCCTCACTTTGAAATTTTTCTCCTTTTGTTTCTGCATCCGTTATAATGCTGTTAACAGTCTCCTCATATTCTCGTTGGTCCATAATGCCTAAATGGAGTAACCCTTCATAAATTTGCGCAACGTTTTGGTGAGCTTTTTTATCACCAAGTACAAGAATCACAGCGGAAGCGGTCGACACTTTATATTGACCAGCAGCTTCTTTAATTTGTTCCTTTATGTGTGTATCTAAAATAGCAATATATTTTGCATGCTGTAAATTGTTTGCAGAAGGAGCAAACTTCGTTAATTCAAATATTTCATTTAATTCATTTATGGAAATCGGTTGGTTTTCTAAAAAGTTATTAGCCGAGCGACGTTCTTTTACTACAGTTGTCAATTCAGACATGCTGCAACACCCCTATTCAATAAGAAAATATATGTATAAACTTACTTTTATATAGTAACATATAAATAGGATTTTAGGACTAAAAAGTAACTAGGAATAGAAAACTCGATATTTTTAGCTTAATGAGTTAGAAAAGTAAGAAGTAACAATGCTATTTTATATTTAAATAAAAACCTCGCTAGAATATATTTATCCACCTTCAAATGTTTAAAATCATGTATATCTATTTATTTCACCACTAAAAAAATGTTTAAGTAATAGTAAACCATATAGAACAAATTCTATTATTAAAATATAATAGTCTAAAAGACTTATATGAAACAGGTGGTAAATTTGGAATGTCATTCTTGCGGTAATACTATTGAAAGTCGAGGGAGTTTTTGTCCACATTGTGGTAGAAAGATCAGAGGATCAAAGCGGATTCCATTTCTTATAATCTTAGCTTTAGGTAGTATGACTACTTTTGGCTTTGTATTATGGAACTATTTTTATCCAAATGATTATCAAAAAATGCCTAAAACAACAGTTGTAGTAGATTCAACGAAAGTAGAAGAAGACAAAAAGGAAACAGAAAAGAAAACAGAAGAAATTAAGGCTGAAGCTTTACCCGCTAGTGAAATCACAGAAAAAGTTCAAAAAGATGTCTCTCGAGTGATTGAAGAATCATTACAAAAAGTAGTAACTATCTATACGGAAGCAAGCCAAGGTTCTGGTTTCTTAATTAATGAAAAAGGGGACATATTAACAAATGCTCATGTCGTGGAAGGTTCTATATACGTAACCGTTCAAGATAGTACAAATCATGAATATAGTGGAACCGTGATTGGGTACTCAAATAATACGGATGTTGCAGTTGTTAGAGTGCCTGATTTAGCCGGAGGTAACTTTCTTCCCATGGAAACGACTGAAATTGCTTCACTTGGAGAAGAAGTGCTTGCTTTAGGAAGCCCATTAGGCTTGCGTAATACCGCAACTTTAGGCCATATAACAGGAGTGGATCGCAGCTTTTATATTGGGGAGCGTGCCTATGAAAATATTTATCAAATGTCAGCACAAATTGCTTCTGGTAGCAGCGGAGGCCCACTTGTATCCTTAAAAACCGAGAAAGTAATTGCAATCAATTCCGCTAAAGTAATGGGAGAGGAATCTATCGGGTTTAGTATTCCGATAAATTCAATTTATTCATTAATTACAGATTGGATTACCACACCGTTATCTGAACAAGAACTAAATAATCTATTTTATAACGATGAAGGCTATTTACATTATCAAGAAGAGCTTGAAAATGGTGATGACTGGTATTTTGATGGAGGAGATTATTCAGATGAGAACAACTCCTACTATGATATCCCAGATGACTGGTACAATGCTTCAGAAGAAGAAGATAGCTTGTATGAAGAAGACGGTTACGAATACGAAGAGGAAACAATACATGAGGAAGATACTTATGAAGAAGAGATTTATGAGGAAGAAAACGAATATGAAGAAGATTGGAACGAAGACTCCAATTCTTATGAAGCAGATGAAAGCTATGAAAATGACGATGTATATATAGAAGAGGAATTAGATGAAGATTATTCGGATGAGGAAGAAACGGAAGAATTTGAAGAAGAGGGGGATGGTGAAATATATAGTGATGGATTAGAGGAAGAAGAGGCATATTAAATTTATTTAGATGTAAAAGCTAAAACGCTTTGATAGAAGAAAGAACATTCGGAGGGAATGTGAAAACTTTTATCGAAGTGTTTTTTATTTTTGTTAATATTTTACAAATATAATCAATTCAAGATTATAAGATATATAATAAGTAGCTTTTTATAAATATAGTATAAATAGGATTTGTAGTAAAAATATTGTAAAAATATCTAGTATATGGTATTGTTTAGGCAATGAAGCTTCTAAAAAATGTATCAACCTTTGTTAGAGTACGGGCCCGTAGAAAGAAATAATTATCTACTTAACTTTTACATATGGAATGATAACTGTTATTTGAAAAAAATGGAATATTATTATACAAAGAATTCAGTAAATTCAAACTTTTTGGATGGAGTGAAGAAAATGAACGTACCATTAGTGTTGCCGCGTTTTTTAGATCGAGCAGTTGCTTTATATGGAGATAAAGAAGCAGCTTATTGTGATGATAGAGTATTTACATATCGAGAAATAAATGAAAGAGTAAATAGACTTTCACATGGTTTACAAGATCTTGGAATTAAAAAAGGAGATCATGTTGCTTACTTAGCATCGAATACAGTGGAAATGTTCGAAGGATTTTATGGCGTGTATCAGCTTGGAGCAGTTATGGTTCCTCTTAATATACGATTAAAACCTGAAGACTACTTATTTATTTTAAACCATAGTGAATCTAAAGTATTATTTGTTGACCAAGATTTATATGATTTTATTGTACCGATTAAAGAGCGATTAGAAACGGTTGAGCATATTATTGTTCATTATAAAGACAAGGAAACTCCTGAAATCGATTATGATGCTTGGCTAGAAAGATATTCTGCTGATGCTTTCAATCGTGCTGAGTTAGATGAAAATGATGTATGCAGCCTTCTATATACAAGTGGTACAACAGGAAATCCAAAGGGTGTCATGTTAACGCATCGTAATAATTATCTTCATGCCCTAAGTACTATGCATCACTTCCGTATTACGGACCGCGATGTATATTTACATGTTTTACCGATGTTCCATGTGAATGGTTGGGGTACACCATTTTCCTATACAGCAAACGGGGCTACTCATGTTTTTCTTAGAAAAGCTACTCCAGCGGCTATTCACAATCTAGTGAAAGCCCGTAAAGTAACTGTTTTAAACATGGCTCCAACCGTATTAAATGCTTTACTAGAGTATCATGCGAAGAATCCTGTTGAATTCGAGCAAGATGTCCGTACTTTTATTGCGGGATCAGCGCCGCCGCCTGCGTTTGTTACACGTGTTGAACAGGAATTAGGATGGGAATTCATTCAAATTTATGGAATGACTGAATGTTCTCCAGTAAGTGCGATTTCCAGGATTCGATCATCATTACCTGAATTATCACCATCAGAACAAGCTAAAGTGAAGGCTAAAGCAGGGTATCCAATGATTGGTTGTGAGCTCAAAATTGTTGATGAAAACGGAGAAGAAGTTGCTCATAATGGAAAAGAAATAGGTGAAGTTGTATATAGAGGACATGGTACGATGCTAGGCTACTGGAAAAATGAAGAAGCGACAATGGAAACCATTCGAAACGGCTGGCTTCATACAGGGGATATGGGCACGATCGATGAAAATGGGTATATTGACATTGTTGATAGAAAGAAAGATGTAATCATCAGTGGTGGAGAAAATATCTCTTCTATTGAAGTAGAAGGAGCATTATATGAGCACCCAGCTATTCTTGAAGCTGCTGTTATTGCTGCTCCTCATGAAAAATGGGGTGAAACTCCACATGCTATTGTTGTTTTAAAAGAAAATCAACATGTCACTGAAGAAGAAATCATTAAGTTCTCAAGAGAACGATTAGCACACTTCAAAGCAGTGACAGGAGTTACATTCGTCGAAGAACTCCCTAAAACAGCATCTGGAAAAATTCAAAAAGTTCATCTCCGTAATGATCATTGGAAGGCTCAAGGCAAAGGTGAACGTTTGGTGAATTAAAAAGAATTTTGATGAAAGTCGATCATTTATGGTCGGCTTTTTTCTTTTATTATGAAAATTCCTTTCAATTACATTTTGTGGTAAAAATTAATTGACTTGTTCTCTATACAGAACTAAAATGAATGGTGTAATCATTATTTTTCTAAACCTTGGTTTGTTATTATGGTATTTGCACTTGCTCTTTAATAAATTTCTGACATAAAAAAGGTTATATTTAATAATATTAATCAAAATACATAGTACTTAATATAAGACCACTATATATTTATTTTAACTTTATCCTTATTTAATGACAGGGTGGGTAATATTAACTTTCTTAACTATTATAGCATCATTAATTATGCTCTATCAGATTTAGACACTGAGAGGTCGACATACAGCATAAGTAAAAAAATTAATTCCCTCTCGTTTACGGAATGAATAGTAGTATGAGAGTTAAGGGAAAATACTAAACGCTTATTTTACTCAAATATCGATGAAACATTCATTATTCCACAAAGGCTGAGAATATCTTTACATTCCCTCTTAATTTATAAAAATCCAATTCTACTAAAAAATTTTTATTTATTGATAAAATTACTCCCATTTATACAAAAAATATGTTAATATTAAGAAAAATGAATAAAAAGAAGCAAATTGGAGGAGCCTGTCACTAACGGGCTCTTTTTGCGTTTTTTTAGGGGGAGGGAAGGAATTTGGAACTATATCTTCAGCTATTCATTATTATTATTGCAACGAAGCTTGCGGGAGTCATTTCGGTTCGCTTTGGGCAGCCTTCGGTATTGGGGAAACTAATTATTGGGGTCATTATTGGACCAGCTGTATTAGACTGGGTACAAAATACGGAGGTTATTGAGGCATTAAGTCATATTGGGGTTTTATTATTAATGTTTATTGCCGGTTTAGAAACGGATTTAAAAGAACTGAATAATAATAAAACGTCGTCATTAACGGTCGCAGTTGGTGGAGTTATTCTACCGTTAATTGGGGGATACTTCTCAGGACTTGCGGTTGGGATGGATCAACATCATGCGATTTTCCTTGGCCTATTGCTTTGTGCAACTTCTGTTAGTATTTCAGTTCAAACGTTTAAAGAGCTTGGTCAGCTTCAAAGTCGAGAAGGAACGACTGTGTTAGGGGCTGCGATTGCGGATGATATTATTGTTGTAGTTGCTTTAGCATTTATGATGAGTTTCTTAGTCGGTGACGATGTAAACATCGGTGCTGTTATCGGTGGGAAAGTAGTGTTCTTTGTTATTATCGCTTTACTGGCATGGAAGGTTGTTCCGTTTATGATGAGCAAGCTTGGGCGAATTAAAATTACTCAGCCAGCTATGAGTATTGCACTTGGAATTTGCTTCTTATTTGCTTATATTTCAGAATACTTTGGAGTAGCTGGGATTATCGGTGCCTTTGCAGCGGGGATTGCAATTGCTCAAACTGAATTTAAAGAAGAAGTGGAAAGAAAAGTTGAACCTATTGCTTATACACTGTTCGTACCAATTTTCTTTGTTAGTATTGGATTAACTGTTACGTTCGATGGTTTTCTAGATAACATTTTCATCATTATTGGATTATCATTAGTGGCAATTTTCACAAAATTAATTGGTGCTGGAATGGGTGCTAGGATTACAGGGTTCAATACTCGCTCTTCTATTACCATTGGAGCGGGAATGATTTCACGAGGAGAAGTTGCTCTTATTTTGGCAACGCTCGGATTAAGTGAAAATTTACTAGCTCCTGAATATTTCACGACTATTATTATCGTCGTAATTGTGACGACTCTTGTAACACCACCATTGTTAAAATATTTTATCAGTAAACAAGAAGATAATAAAAAAGCAGCTTAATGAAAAACCTGAAAGAAGATTCTAATCTTCTTTCAGGTTTTTTTTGGTAAACTGAAAAGCGGTTATATAAAATCCTGAAGAAAAATGACCTCCATAATTTCGTTTTAAGGCTGTTGTTTTTTGATTTGCTAGTCATTTATCCCGAATATCTTAAAATGCGAATTTGCCCATTTAAATGAGGTTTAAGGAGATTTTTGATTTTTTGCTATTTCACGAGATTTATTTTCATAATATTCCGAATGTAACAAAGGACCTGTATTGATACATTCAAAATCCTATTAAATCAATGGTTTCAGCGATTTCATTTTTTAAAAAACTTAGCGTTTTTTTCATACATACATTACAATAAAAGAAGGGAGAAGGGGGCGTAGTTATACGATGCACACAACTTCAAAAAAAATAAAAAATGTCCAGCCGATTCGCCGGCTAGATCAAATAGAAAGCATGAAAAAAGCATTGCTCAAATATTGTAGCTATCGAGATTATATGATGTTTACGATTGGCATTAATATCGGACTTCGAATTGGGGACTTGTTGCAATTGCGTGTTAAAGATTTATTGGATGGTACCCATATTGTCATTGTCGAACAAAAAACAGATAAGGTTAAACGCTTCCTCATTAATCCACAATTGCGAAAAGAAGTGAGGAAATATGTACGAAAAATGAAATTGAAAAGTGATGACTATTTATTTCCGAGTCGAAAAGGAGCGGGGCCGATTACGAGGGTGCAAGCATATCGTGTGCTTAACAAAGCAGCGGAGATGGCCGATGTTCCAGATGTAGGAACACATACACTTCGAAAAACATTTGGCTATCTGCATTATCAAAAATTTAAGGACCTCGCTTTATTACAACAAATTCTTAATCATTCTAATCAAAAAGATACTATGATTTATATCGGCCTTACTCAAGACTTGATGGATGAAACGTTAATGGATTTTTATTATTAATCAAATCACAACGAAAAACATCACTAACATATGCAAGTGATGTTTTTTGTTTATATCAAATTTCTAAGAGTAGAAAATGAGATACATTTTCAGTATTCTTCATGCATTTTTCCATACAGTGCATACTTCTTTTGATAGTTTGTATCCTCTTCTTTTTCAATTAAATGTAAGGTAATTTGCTTTATTTCTTTACCTTTTATTACTTCCCTAACACTTGGAAAATCTTCTAATATTCTTTTCTCAGGATCCCTTTTAGCCAAACTACAGAGACATTATGTATGTCTATTTTACAAATTATTTAACCGCTAACTATTTATGTAAAAAATGTTATTTTTATATTATAATAGAAGGGAATACAATGAATGGATGTGGTAAGTATATAATATCTCTAAAATACTAAGTAAAATTATAAGTATTCTTAGTTTTTTGATCCATGTCCTTTATAAATCTTATTAAAAAATACATAGTGTTACTTTCATATAAGGAAACTGTCAGCATGAATAAAACAAGTAACAAAAGGGGAGCTTTTTTAATCATGGTTAGAGTAGAGCTGTACAAAGAAAGTATGACAATGTCAAAGGAGAGAATGTATCAACAAAAACTAGTAACAGCTAAACAAGCTGTTGCTAAAATAAAAGCTTACGATGATATTATCGTTCCGCTTGCTCCTGGAGATCCACCGGCACTACTAGCAGCACTAGAGGATCGAAGTGATTTGGAGCGAAATCGTCTGTTTCAAATGTTACCCTCTCGTCCTTTTATTAAAAAGGATCCACAACAGTTGAAAGTGATTTCAATGTTTTTATCAGCGGGGGATCGTAAAGGTTTTTCAGAGGGGGGAGTTGATTTGCTTCCAAATCATTTTTCCGATATTCCAGAATTATTATCAGAGATTACGACTGAGCAGGTTGTAATGGCGACTGTTTCTCCGATGGATCAAGATGGCTATTTTTCGTTAGGGACAAATTGTGATTACACAGCCCCGATGCTGCAAACAGCAAAAACGATTCTGTTGGAAGTAAACGAATATATGCCGCGTACATATGGGCTCAATCAGATTCATATTTCTGAAGTCGATTGTTTAGTGGAAAATCATCAACCGTTAATTGAGGCACAAGCGCCAGCTATTACGGAAAAAGATCGAATCATTGGTCAATATATCGCGGAGCTTATCCAAGATGGAGATAGTATACAAATCGGATTTGGAGCGATTCCGAATACCGTCATGGATTCGTTAACAAAGTATAAGGATTTGACGATTTATACGGAAGTTTTCCCTGATAAATTGGTTGATTTATATGAAAGTGGAGCAGTTACGAACATTTATCGAAGTGATTATCATGGAAAATCTACGGCTACATTTGCTTTCGGTACAAAAAGATTGTATGAATTTTTACACGAAAACCCAGATATTTATATGCTGCCAGTTAACCACACAAATAATATTTTGCATATTGCACAGCTGAATCAACTTGTATCGATTAATGCAACAGTGGAAATCGATTTTCTAGGACAATGTAATTCGGAGAAGATCGGCTCTACTTATTGGTCTTCTACAGGAGGACAAGCTGAATTTTGTATTGGTTCGCGAATGGCAAAGGGAGGAAAAGGAATCATTTGTCTGCATTCTACGACCAAAAATGATGAAGTCTCTAAAATCGTTCCGATGCTTGCGCCTGGTATACCTGTTACGACATCGAAAAACGATGTTGATTATGTAGTAACCGAACATGGAGTAGCAAAGCTTAGAGGAAAAACGGTTCGCGAAAGAACGGAGGAGCTCATTCGCATTGCTCATCCTAAATTTAGAGAACAATTAACTGATGAAGCTAAAAAAATGGGGTATTTATTATAAGGGAAGTGCCGACTCACTTGTGGGTTGGTTTTTTAATTTTTTGAACAAATATCTTGAAAGTCAAAAAAGGTCAAGGTATAATACCGTTAAAGGTCAAAGTTAGTCAAAGTCAAAAAAGGACCTATTCAAAGGAGGAGTACTCAATGAAATGTGACAAATGCAAAGTGAATCAAGCAAATGTTCAATTTCGCATAAATCTAAATGGTCAACAACATGATTTAACATTGTGCTCCGTTTGTTATAAAGAAGAACGTAATAAATTAGGAGCTGCTATGGGAGGGATGAATATGGGGAAATTCCCGACAAATGATGATTTATTTTCATCCTTCATGCAACAGCCATTTCATATAAATAATCCGATTCCACCACAAACAGAAGGTGGCAATAGAGGAGGATTACTTGACGAGTTCGGTCGTAATTTAACAGATGCAGCAAAAGCTGGATTAATTGATCCTGTCATCGGTCGTGATGAAGAAGTGAAACGTGTGATTGAAATATTAAATAGAAGAAACAAGAACAATCCCGTATTAATTGGTGAACCTGGGGTCGGTAAAACAGCAATCGCAGAAGGATTAGCTTTAAAAATTGCAGAAGGAAAAGTACCTGCAAAACTGCAGGCTAAAGCAGTCTATATGCTTGATGTTGCTTCCCTTGTTTCAAATACTGGAATTCGCGGCCAATTTGAAGAACGAATGAAGCAGCTTATTGCTGAATTACAAGAAAGAAAAAATGTGATTCTTTTTATTGATGAAATTCATCAATTAGTAGGCGCTGGTTCAGCAGAGGGGTCTATGGATGCCGGAAATATTTTAAAACCAGCTTTAGCAAGAGGTGAATTACAATTAGTTGGTGCGACGACACTTTCTGAATATCGCCAAATTGAAAAAGATGGAGCGTTAGAACGAAGATTCCAACCTGTTCAAGTGTCAGAACCGACACCAGAAGAAGCCCTTACTATTTTAAAAGGGTTACAAGGACGCTATGAAGCATATCATAGTGTCACTTATAGTGAAGAAGCACTTAAAGCAGCTGTTGAACTTTCACATCGTTATATTCAAGACCGCTTTCTTCCAGACAAAGCGATTGACTTAATCGATGAAGCCGGTTCTAAACTTAATTTAACAATTGAAGGAATTGAAGAGGAACAGGCTAAAGCTCGTTTAGCTCAAATTTATAAAGAAAAAGAACAAGCATTGAAAGAAGAAGCCTATGAAAAAGCCGCTGCTTTACGTGATGAAGAAGAAAAATTAGAAAAAACACTTCAATCAGGCGTAGACGTAGAAAAACCAATGGTATCGGTTGAAGATATTCAAACAATCATTGAACAAAAAACGGGTATTCCAGTTGGTAAGCTTCAAGAAAATGAGCAAGAAAAAATGCTTCATTTACAAGAGGCATTAGCGAAAAAAGTGATTGGTCAAAGAGAGGCTGTTCAAAAAGTAGCGAAAGCTGTACGAAGAAGTCGAGCTGGATTGAAATCGAAGCATCGCCCAATTGGTTCCTTCCTTTTTGTCGGACCAACAGGTGTGGGTAAAACAGAATTATCTAAAGCGTTAGCCGAAGAATTATTTGGCTCTAAAGATTCAATGATTCGTTTCGATATGAGTGAATACATGGAAAAACATAGCGTTTCTAAATTAATTGGTTCCCCTCCAGGTTATGTAGGTCATGAAGAAGCGGGACAATTAACAGAAAAAGTGCGTCGTAAACCGTACAGCATTATTTTATTAGATGAAATTGAAAAGGCGCATCCTGAAGTGATGAATGTATTTTTGCAAATTTTAGACGATGGACGATTAACAGATAGTCAAGGTCGTACAGTGAATTTCAAAGATACAGTCATTATTATGACAAGTAATGCTGGGGCAACAGAAAAACGCAAGGAAATGGGATTCTTAACAAATACAACCGTTACTGAAGCGAACATTCTACAATCACTTGGAAACTTCTTTAAGCCAGAGTTTTTAAATCGATTCGATAGTATTATTGAATTCTCTGCGTTACAAAAAGAAGATTTATTACAGATTGTGGAGCTTATGTTACAAGAGCTTTACACAACACTTGATACGCAGCAACTATCATTAGAAGTAACGGATGCTGCAAAAGAAAAATTAGTCGAACTTGGATATAATCCATCGTTCGGGGCTCGTCCGCTTCGTCGCGTCATTCAAGAACAGCTAGAAGATGGTATAGCAGACTTTATTTTCGAACGACCAGAAGTAAAATCTTTTAAAGCGATTGTCGAGAATGAGAATGTAAAAATTGTCGAAGTGGAATAGTATTTATCGAATACCTCCTGATTTCCAGGAGGTATTTTTTATGCAATAAGGTCATATTTGTCTCTTCTTGTAATACTTTGTCTAAAAACTGTAATATTCCTGTGAAGCAAGCGAAAAATAGTTTTCGTATAATACAAGTATGAAATTGATGTAGGAGGTATGTATGCTAAAGAAAATCATTGTTGGATTTTTGTTCATTGTCACATTGAGTATTGGAATTACTTTAAATGAAGATAAAGCAGAAGCTGCAACATATCATACTAAAGCAATCTCTGTAGCCAAAAGTCATCTAGGCGTAAAATATAAATGGGGCGGCATTTCACCAAGTGGATTTGATTGCTCTGGACTTGTGAAATATGCATATGGTAAACAAGGTAAAACATTACCGCGAACGGCTGCGGAAATGTACAAAAAAGGAAAAAAGGTAAGTGCGTTGAAAAAAGGAGACTTAATGTTCTTCGCTCCAAATAAGGCATCAAGACCAACTCATGTAGCCATTTATGTAGGAGATAATCAATTTATTCATTCATCTTCTTCAAAAGGTGTTTCTTATGCTAAAACAAGTAATAGTTACTGGAAACCTAAATATATTGGAGCAAAACGGATTTAATACATAATATTTTCATACATAAATAGAAATCATCAAAAAGGCGGGCTGTTGCCCGTCTTTTTGATGATTTTTTCACACTTAATGTAAGCTCATATTCAAACAATGCATATAAAAGAGCAGTGCCTTTTGGTACGAAAAGTTAAGAATGTGAATAATCAATCTAAAAATCGGCAGTATCATATAACATAACTTTGCTTTAAAGATCAAAGCAAAGTGTTGGACATATTATAGCAGTTCAAACGTTTCTCTTGCTGCTTGTTCAATAAAAGTACATGGTTCATCTTCTGTCATCATGACCAGCATATGCATAGCTCTAGAACAGGCAGTATAGAAAAGGGTTCTATCAGATTCAAGGGCGTATTGTTGTTTAGATGCATTTGGAATAATAACGGCATCGAATTCAATTCCTTTAGCCAAATAAACAGGAAGTACGAGCAATCCTTTTTCGAAAGAATACGTTTGCTCAGTTATTTGTTTGACGGATATTTTATGCTGTAATAAATGATAAATCATAGTACTTTCTTGTAATGTTTTACATATGATAGCGATTGTTTCATATCCTTTATCAAGCAGTTCTTTTACGTTTGCACTCAAGGTCTCTGCTATATCAGCCTTATTACTTAATGTTATCAGCTTTGGTTTTTCTCCTTCGCGTTCAAATGGTTCGATTAACTCTTTACCTGGAGCAAAGTATTTAGTGAATTCAACAATTTGCTTAGTAGAACGATAACTTTTGGTCAGAGTAATTCTTTCCTGATTTTTCTCCAGTTCCTCAGGAATAAGCGGGTTTTCCGTTGTAGCGTATGTGTATATGCCCTGATTAATATCTCCTAGTATGGTCATTCTTGTATATGGAAAGATGTACTTTATATAAGCAAACTGAAATGCGGAGTAATCTTGAACTTCATCGATAAACAAATGACGGACGGATTGATTCGTATGATTCCCTAGCAAGCGGTCTTTAAAATATGAATACGGTGCAGCATCTTCCCACGTCAAAAACTTGTGAGATAGATTGGCTTCTGTATGAACACAAATTTCTTTCCAATCCTCTGGTTTTTCTTCAAACTCTCTCTTTGTGAAAAGCTCACGGTAAGTTGCTAAGATATAGACAAACTCCAATTGCTTCACACGCCTTTTAATTGGGGAGAAATACTTGTTTACGACTTCTGATCGGAGAAAATTTTCTTCTCTGTCAGGATCATCTTCGTCTTCTTTTTGACTTTTGTAATAGGCCTTCATATAGTCTTCTTTATCTAATAACTCTATTTTCTCTGTAACCCAGTCTTTCTTTTTTTCCGCCTTCTGATGTTTACGGATTTCTTTTAGCAGCCATTTCGAAACGAGTTCCATTCTATTAGGAATTGCGATTTCTTGATCTAAAGAATAAAAATAATCACGAATTTGTTCTTTTGAAATAAGAATCTGTTTACGGAACGTCAGATTTTTAAAGCGAATTCCGTCAGATTTCAATCGAGAAATATATTTATCCAACATGTGTTTAAAGTCTAAGCTTGATTTAAAGTCGATGCTTTTTAAACGAACTGCATAATCTTTACTGTCCATTTTTGTAAGAGTATATTCTATTTGTTCAAAAGGTGATTCAATCTTAATATCATTTTCTATTCCCTTTTTCAAGAAGTCCAATAAAGTCGTTTGGTTAATATTTGTTTCTCCTAACTCAGGGAGTACGTTGGAAATATAGCTCGAAAATAAAGGGTTGGGTGAAAAGAGAAGAAGGTTATTCACAGTTAACTTTTCTCGAAAGCGATACATTAAGTAGGCGATACGTTGTAAAACAGCAGATGTTTTTCCGCTCCCAGCTACTCCTTGCACGATTAAGAGATTGCTTCGTTCATTTCTAATAATTTTGTTTTGTTCCTTTTGAATAGTTGCTACAATGCTTTTCATTGCTGTACTCGCATTATTTCCAAGTGCTTGCTGGAGAAGCTGATCACCTATTGTAACTCCAGTATCAAACATGCCTTCAATTAAGCCATATCTTATAATGAACTGTCTCTTCAAGGTCATTTCCCCTGTTATTGTTCCTTGCATCGTCTCATATTGTGCCTTACCAGGAGAATAATCATAGTACAGACTGGAAATAGGCGCACGCCAATCATAGATTAGAAAGTTTTCCTCGTTATGATCCATCAAGGAAGCAATGCCGATATAGATCTGTTCCTCCTCATTTCCTGGATTTTCGATAAAATCAATTCTCCCAAAATAAGGGGAGTCCTTTAGCTTATTTAATGTTTTTAGTTCTTCGCCAACTTTTCCATGAAATCTTTCTCGTTCCGATAATAGCTCGGCCTGCTGTTTCAGACTAGCTTGTGTTTCAATTACATCATCCGGCTCATCCAAATTGACCGTGACATCTTCCCAAAAGTTTTTACGAAGACCAATGATACTTTCTTTTAACTCAGTAGCCTTGGAATATAACTTGTTCTTTTTATAGTCAATTTCACGGATGACATCATTAATTCGGTGTTGTTCGGTTTCACGATTCATTACATCAGCCCCGTTCTATATGCTTTTGTTTTCATTACATAAAATAACAAAAGTGGAAACTTGGTTATTCTATCACATGCAGATATTTACAACAACCCTATTTGCAGATTTGATTTGTTTAATCGTTAATATGTTAGACATCCGACCTTCAAATCCCTTGTTTAATAGAAACTCTTCTGTTTTGATTCATATAAAGAGAATATTCGTATCAAACTAATAATGTTTTATATCGCAGAGAACTTTTCATCAGAGAGAGGTTTGTTACTGTCGGAAATACTGGTTGTTTAAAAAAAGAATAAAGCATTTAAATTAAATCTATTTTTCAGTTTTTGTAACGAAGATGTTCAAATAAGCGCTTATATACAGATTGATTAATAAAACATAGGGGGAAAAATCAGTGGGGGTCTGTGAACTTTGTGGTCGTAATGGAGTGGAAACAACCGTTCATCATCTACTTCCAAAAGAGATGGGGGGGGACATTTGGATCGACAGCAAAATTATGTATACCTTGTCATAAACAAATACATGCCCTCTACACGAATGAGGAAATCGCTGCACGTTTAACAACGTTGCGTGAGATGAGGGAAGATGAAAAACTCTCACGTTTTATTAAATGGCTGCGAAAGCAGCCGTCCACTAAATTAATGAAAATAAAAAAATCTAATGAACGAAAGCAGAAGGGTAGATAAAAACATGTATGTTGCAACCGTATATTTTTGTATACTATTGGTAAGCATGTCGGGTTATATACTCTATAAAAGCCTATAGCTGGTGCCTTTTAAAAGATACATGTTTTATAGAGAGTTAATGGAGGAGAACAGAATGAATGACATTAGAAAACAGGCCTTGTTTTGGTCGTCTTTTGTATATGAGAATTGGAAATTTTATTTAGCCGCAACATCTAATGGATTGTGTTATGTAGGTTCTCCTAATAAATCCTTTGAAGAGGTAAAAGAATGGGCAAAGAGACGATTTTCTACCTTGGAATTGATAGAGGATGATGGAGCGCTACAACCATATATAGAAGAATTACTAGAATATTTCGAAGGGAAGCGGGCATCATTTACATTTCCAATGGATATTCAGGGGACATCTTTTCAACAGGAGATATGGAATGCTTTAAACGAGATACCATACGGAGAAACATTTACTTATTCACAAATAGCAGAAATGATTCGAAAGCCGTCTGCTGTACGTGCAGTTGGGACTGCTATTGGAGCTAATCCCATTCTTATCTCTGTTCCATGCCATCGAGTAATAGGTAAAAATGGAAAACTGACAGGTTATCGAGGTGGTTTGGAGATGAAGAAGCATTTATTAAGTCTCGAGAAAGAAAGGGAAGGTATCACAAATATCTAGCTTAAACATTTGAACCTTTTTCAGTTGTTAATGATAGATAAAAGTAACTAAAAAAATTTTGGACAAACATGGGGGAATTCCATGGAATTTAAGACAGTGGATCATTGGGATGAAGAAGTATGGCAGAAGTGGAGAAGCATCTATTATGAAGCTTTTGGTGAAAAAGGGGCAAAGGCTGAGAAGATTATCCGAAATATGTTTCGAAAACAAACATGCTTCTTCCATATAGCTCAAGATGAATCCGAGGTATATGCGATAGCGCTATCGGGAAAGTTGCGGGGAACAACAATCCTTCTTATAGATTATCTCGCGGTTCGAGAGAAACATCGAAACCGAGGTGTAGGCAGGATGATAATTAATTATATAATAAGTTGGTCAATAAATCGTGAATTTGACAGTATTGTCATCGAAGTCGAAGCAGAACAGACGCCCGAAAATCTTGCACGTATTCGATTTTGGGAAAAATGTAACTTTATGTTACTTCCGTATATTCATCACTATAGAGTGGTTCCAGAGCCATACCAAGCAATGGTTTTAAAGCTAGTTCCTGAAGCAGAATTGCCCGAAAAAGGAGAAGAGGTTTTTCACTTAATTGAACGATTTCATAAGAAGTCTTTTCAAGGAGCTTAAGTTTTTACATGATTTATAGCCATTATTATGTTTTCTTCTTATCTTTCCTAATTTGCTTATTCGTTTTCAATTGTTCTAAGGAGAAAACATAGTGAAGCCCCTCACGGTTTAAAGCGAAATTAGCTCACTGTGAGGGGCTTTTTGTTGAAGAAGATTTTTTATTCAACGCTAATACTAAAATCATTCCAATAATACAAGCTGTACCAATCCATTGGAAAAAACCAAAAGGTTCTTTTAACCAAATGACCGTTGTTAAAACAGCTGCTAGTGGCTCTAAACTACCTAGAAGGCTTGTTTCTTTAGGTGAAAGACTTTGTAAACTTTCAATATAAAACCAAAAAGCAATCATTGTACCAAATAGGATAACAAATACTAAATATAAATAGCTTTCTAGCGTTAAGCTTGTAAAGTCCATTTGCCAAGGCGGATGGATAAAGCTTAAGGCAAAGCCACCGATAATCATCGCCCAGCCGACAACGACAAGGGAATCATATTGCTTAAGGAGAGGAATGGCATATAAAGTATAAAAGGCTAATGCCAGTCCGGATAAAACACCCCAAATGATTGCCAGTGTCGGCACAGACAGCCCAGAGATTGAGCCGTTTGTTAATAAGAAAAAGCAGCCAACTAAAGCAAGCGAAACCGTTAATAGGTCCTGTCGTGTTAGAACGGTTTGTTTACGTAAAATTAAATAGACAATAATCATGACAGGTGCTAAATATTGTAATAGCGTTGCAACAGCAGCATTACCATGGTTGATAGATGCCATATACGTGTATTGAACCGCAAGCATGCCGAGTAACCCAAAGATAATCAGCTGAATAGCTGTCCTTCGATTTTTCCAGACCCCAAGTATTTGAGAACGTTCCTTTAGAAAAAATTGAACGGTTAACAGTAGAAAACCAGCTATGAGTAATCGTGTCGTTACGAGCCAATCTACATCGATGGCGTATTGTTGAAAGAGCTTTTGTGCCACTGTGCCACCAACACCCCAAAGTATTGCTCCCATTATAACGAGAAATAAGCCTGTTCTTCTAGTAGGTTTATTCATGATTGATTCTCCATATTAAGTATAATAATAGTGTTATAATAAGTGAAAAATCGGTTTAATAATAGTTAAATTGAATGAAAAAATATAAATATATTGAGGTGATAAGTTTGCAAATGAAAAATTTTAAGGTTGATCAAAGCTTAAAAGAGCTAACCAAACATCGTACAGTCGCATTACCGATTGCATGCTACGAAACAACGATTGCCCAAAATATACACGGCTATATACCACTTCATTGGCATAAGGAAATTCAATTTGTCTTGATTGTAAAAGGAGAAGCAACCTTTCAAATAAATGAAGAAAAACTAGTCGTTCGAGAAGGTAACGGTCTATTTATAAATAGCGGCTGCTTACACATGGCGAAAGAAAACAACCAATCAGGCTGTGTCTATATTTGTTTAAATGTTTCTCCTCATTTTGTTTTACCTCAAGAACTCTATACAACCTATGTATATCCCTATATTCAAGCGACTAATTTACCCTACTTATATGTAGATGCAAATGAGGGGTGGGGGAAAAATATTTTAGAGGCTATTGTAAATATCAATCAATGGATTCAGCAAAAATCACCATATTATGAAATCGACATCACGGTACAGTTAACGTTAATTTGGCAAAACTTAATTATTAATGGATTTCAATTAGAATACAATCAGACGGAAATGTTAAAGAATGATCGAATGAAGCAAATGTTAAATTGGATCCATCTACATTATGCTGAAAAAATTATGTTAGACGATATTGCAAGGGCTGGTCAATTGAGCCGCTCTGAATGCTGCCGATATTTCAAACGAGTTTTAAAGACAACACCATTAAATTACGTAATGGATTATCGAATTCAAAAAAGCTTAAGTTTACTGCAACAAGCAGAATCCAATGTTACTGAAGTCGCCTATCAAGTAGGGTTTAATAGTACAAGCTATTTCATTGATAAATTCCGAAAGTCTATGAACATGACACCATTAGCGTATAAGAAAAGAGGAAAATAGATACGAGGTGAAGGGCATCAAGCTTGTTTATATGCGACGAACTTATCTCCAGTCTAGATGTATCCATTCAAGCACAAATCCTAAACCTGCTAAAGGAATTAAAAGAAGAGTTTAATATGTCCTGCTTGTTTTATTTCGCGTGATATGGCTGCTGTTCGATATATATGTGAACGAATTGCCTTGTTAAAAAAAGGGGGGCTCGTTGATTTATTTTTATTAGAAGATTTATTTTCAAAAAAGCGCCATCCCTATACGCAGATGTTAGTAGAGGTAGCAGCAGAGAACTAAAACTAGCGTTTCACTTTACATTAAGGAGTCCTAATTATTTGATTTATTAACTAAGCTTTTTTAAGTTCTGTAATAGTGTTAAGCGATTGTTTAAGAGATGGGAATTAACTAGCGAAGAATATGATTGAGAAGCGAGAAATCTTGAGAATCTTTTTCTATGGGAGATATCTGTATTGCGTTAATAAAAGAAATTGTAATGAGGTGTTTTATGAATCATCGCTCTAGTTCTGGTGTAAAAACTTCAAGACAATTGCAATTATTTGGGGAGCATCATCATTCATAGCGGAAAAGGACATTGAGATTCTATGTTTTTAACAAGTCATGTTTGCACCAGAACCCAAGAGAGGGTCCTATCCCTAAAGGAAAGAGACCCTTTATTATAAAATGTAGTTTAATAACGGAAATAATGCTATTCTACATGGGTTTGAATCACAAGGTAAAGTGGCTATTAAACTATGTTGTTTTTCTATGAATGATAACGTGGTAATTGAAATTTCTGATAACGGTGTAGGTATTTCACAAGAAAAATTATCATCCATACTTTCAGATGAAAAAACTAAAAGTAATGGTCATACTACGGGAATTGGTATAAAAAACGTACATAAACGAATTCAACATTATTTTGGAGAAGGTTATGGAATTACAGCCATTGAAAGTAGGAAAGGGGCAGGGACCAAAGTTCAGATTACAATCCCGAAAGTTGTAGGTGATTTGGCTTGAAATTAATGATTGTGGATGATGAACCGTTAGAACGGGAAGTGTTAACATTGATGATTAAGAAACATAACTTTAAAGTAAATCAATTTTTTGAGGCGGAAAATGGTGTTGATGCTGTAAAATTAGCCAAGGAAGAACAGATGGATCTCGTGATTATGGATATCAAAATGCCTATAATGGATGGTCTAATGGCAGCGGAGATTATTAAAAAGGAAGTTTCTAATTGTCGAATAATTTTCCTTACAGCTTATGATGAATTTGATTTTGCCTATCGTACTATTAAATTGGGAGCGGATGATTTTTTATTAAAACCAGCTCATTCAGAAGATATTCAACGAGCTTTAACGAAGTTTATACCAATGCTTGATACGAACCTCATTCCCACGCATTTAGAGAAGTCCAATGGGCATTACGATATTGTAAAAGTCAAAGATTATATCGAGCTTAATCTTCATATCGAGTTAAATTTAGAGAAGTTATCTAAGCTAGTCCATCTTAATTCACAATACCTTAGTCGTTTGTTTAAACAGGAAACGGGTTTTACTATTACACAATATGTAACGAGTCGTCGTTTGGAAAAAGCAAAACATTATCTTGTTCATACCAGGGAAACAGTTGCAGAAATCAGTGAGAAATGTGGGTTTTCTGATTCAAATTATTTTGCGAGGGTTTTCAGAAAATATGAAGGCACGACACCAACACAGTATCAGCAACAAGCTATTGTTGGAAGAAAGAAACGATTAAATTCATTTAATAATTTTGTAATGTAGAGTATACATTTTTTATAAATGAGAGAGATAGAAAAATTGGTTCTCGTGCAAAAACTTCAAGACAATATCGTACAGTGGATTCCAAAGGAAACACAATTGATTTCTATCTCAGTAAAACAAGGGACAAAAGGGCTGCAAAGTGCTTCTTCAAGAAAGCTTTGCGGTCTTTTCGTGTCTCTAAGCTTCGAGTTATTACAGTCTATAAGAATCGGGCTTATCCTATAGCCCTTGAAGAGTTAAAAAAAGAGAAAAGCAACCTGATGGTATGTAACTTACACAACAGAAGTACTTGAATAATATAGAGGATGCATGTACATGCCCGAATCTCACCTTTAACAATAAAACCCTCGATGTAGAAAATGTCTATTACGCATTTATGGCAGCACTTGGAAGCTTATGTGCAACGATTGAGACAACCGATGCTTTTCTTAGTAACCAATTAAACACCATTTTTATTTATACCAAGAGTCATACTTATCATGTTTTGGTTATACATACTTTTTTCCTTGAGCAAGCAAGAATAGGAGTGCTCTTTTTGTATACCTTTAAGGTTCGTTTTAAATTCCCATTTGAAAATTTCGTTTCCTCAACTGATCTCTATCCCTTTTAGTTTTCACAATTTTAGGAAATAAAGAGGATAGAAGGCAGGAAAAACAAAGGTTCTTTTAACACGAAGCTATATGTAGGTTTATGGTCATTAGTATATTTATTTTATTTAGTGTGGTTTTACATCAATTTCAATAATAATTAATAGAATTGGTCTATTATCAACAAAATGATTCTATGAAGTAAGCGGAATAAGTACGGTGAGTGTAGCCTTGCTAAAAGTATCGTTAGGACGTACCTAAAATACATTTTATACCGAATGTACTTAGACTAACGGGTAGCGTTAGTGAAAGAAGAATTAATTGATTTTAAGAATTAGTTGCACTTTACTATTGAATAAAATCGATATCATGAAGTACAATTAGTTCAATTCTTTTGATTAGGCTAAGTCAGAATGCTATATAGAAATTTCCTATCAAATGAAAAAGGTAGGTGAGTGAATAACTTTAACCCCTCCCCCGCCTTCGTCAATTAATCTTTCAAAGATTGAGTTAAAGAAGTCTGGTGATAAAATCAATTTAAATAAAACAAGCCAACCTTTAGGTGAGATACTTTCTAAACTAGAATCAAAAAGCGAGTCAGTCAAATGAAGGAGGCTTTTTGATTCTGTATTCGTCTCTAAAAATTTGGTGTATTATGATTTAGGGTGTTTATTTGAATTAGAAAATTGCTAGAAGGGAATTGTTTAGACGTTAGGTAATTCTTTTGGGGATTTACAGCAAGAGCCTTACATTCACTTAGACTTTGATGATCGTACTAGTTGGTACATCCGTAAGTGAAAAGAATCTTCGTATCAATGATGACGTTAGACCAACAAAATGGACCAGATATTGTGGTACAACTAGACGCACACCAAAATGGAAGAGGGATGTGTACCATTGCCCTTTTGAAAAGTGCAAACGGTCAGACAATGAGTGTTAAAAAAGTTGTGGAATACTTCAATGGACATACAGAGATGGATAGAGCTTTTAACTGGGGGGTGAGATGGACTACCGGTTCAAAATAAACTTTAAATATCATTATATGGTTTACAGGTATAATACCTGCTTAATAAAAAGGAGAAATGAACAAACATGGAAAACTTATTTCTAACACTTGCTGTTGCTGTTTCATCGGGAGCGCTAATCGCATTACTTAAAATTATACTAATTGATATCATCCTTTCAGGGGATAATGCAGTAGTAATTGCGATGGCAACAAGAAATCTGCCCAAAGAATTACAAAATAAAGCCATTTTCTGGGGAACAGCAGGAGCTGTTATTTTGCGAATTGGATTCGCAGCAATTATTGTATACCTACTGCAAATCCCATACGTAAATCTTATCGGTGGTGCCCTTCTTCTCTGGATTGCGTACAAGGTATTGGTTGAAGGTGAAGAGGATACAGATATTAAGTCACATAATAGTCTATCCAAAGCCATTCAAACAATTATTATTGCAGATGCTGTTATGAGCTTGGATAACGTAGTCGCTGTAGCAGGGGCTGCTCATGGTCATATCGGGATGATCGCTCTTGGTGTAATTATTAGTATTCCTATCATGATTTTTGGCTCAAAATTTATTGTTAAAGCTATGGAAAAATACTCCTGGATTGCATATGCGGGTGCCGGGATTCTTTCTTGGACAGCAGGAGAGATGATTTTAAAAGATAAAAGTTTAAATAGTCTGGTTGATATTCCACATGGGGTTATGTCGTATGCAATTCTAGCTATCGTAACAGTCATGATACTTGCAGCAGGTTATTTTAAAAATCAAAGCAATGCTAAAGAAAGTGAAACAAAACAAACAGCATAATTGTTGAGGGAAAGAGTGAAATTTTACTCTTTCCCTTTCTTATTACTCCATTTTGTTCTGGTGCAAAGACTGCATTTATTTGAAAGATATATAGATTCCTAATGGGGTGTATGAGCAATAGATAGTCCGCGTTCTTCCATCATTTCGACTAAATCACGAAAACTGAGGTTGTACCGCAGGTACCATCTCACGGTTAATAAAATATAATGTTTCCACTTGAATAGATTTTGCTTTTCCATACTGACCACATCCTTTTTTAGAGTACTAGTATCAGTATGTCCAAGTTTGGGAGATTACCTGCAGATATTTTGAAATTTTTGCACCAGAACCGATTGAACCACATAGTCCAGTTTAATATTGATAAGGAGGTGGACTCATTAATAGGAACACCTCCGAAAATTTATCATTAATAATATTACAACCTAAAACCTAATAATAATCCTTGAGGAATCACCCTTTGCTAACTTATCAAATCCTTCATTAATTTCATCCAACGAAATAAAATCTGTCACTAATTTATCAACTGGCAAACGATTTTGTTTAAATAGATTGATAAAGTTAGGGATATCTCTATCTGGAACACAACTACCAACGTAGGAACCTTTTAAAGTTCTTTCTTCCGCTGTTAAGCTGACATAAGGGAATGAAAAATGATGTTCTGGATGTGGAAGTCCTGTTGTAACAGTAGTTCCACCTCGTTTTGTTATTCGGTAGGCAACTTCCATTGCAGGGACAACACCAGCAGTTTCAAATACATAATCAAGTCCTCCGCCGGTTGCTTCTCGAATAAGCTTTACTATGTCAGGATCTTTTGAGTTGAATGTATCTGTTGCTCCTAACTCTCTTGCTTGCTTTAATTTAGTTTCATTAATGTCTACTGCAATAACTCTGCTGGCACCTGCAGCTGCTGCGCCAAGAAGGGCACTTAATCCAATGCCTCCAAGCCCGACAATTGCGACTGTACTTCCCAATTTGATATTAGCTGTATTAACAACTGCACCGACTCCAGTAATAACTGCACAGCCGAAAAGGGCAAGCTTTTCAAAAGGGATATCTTTTTCTACTTTTATTAACGAATTCCTTGATACAACTGAATATTCTGAAAAGGCGGATACACCGACATGATGATTGACATCTTCTGCATCTGTATGCAATCGTATTCCTCCGCTAATTAATGTTCCTTCGGTATTCGATGCTGCACCAGGTTCACATAGCGCAGGACGTCCTTCTTTACATGGGATACAGTGCCCGCAGCTAGGAACAAATACACAAACAACATGATCACCTGACTCTAAATCTGTGACACCATCTCCGACTTCTACTACAATACCTGAAGCTTCATGTCCTAATGCCATAGGCAGCGGTCTAGGTCTGCTTCCATTTATGACAGATAAATCGGAGTGACAGAGACTAGCTGCCTTAATCTGAACTAAAACCTCTTCATGCTTTGGGGAATCTAGCTCTAGCGTTTCAATCTTAATGGGACGGCTCTTTGCATAAGGTGTGGCCACTCCTAATTCACGTAATACAGCAGAGCGTACTTTCATATCATCAACCCCTCAAATAGAATTCATTAAAGTTAATCAGTCAGAATATGAGTACTTACAATAGTTTAATCCCTAAAAACTTTGTATCTGTCATATCCTCAATCGCATATTTAACGCCTTCTTTACCAATGCCGCTATTTTTCACACCGCCATAAGGAATATGGTCATAGCGGCGAACTGAAACTTCGTTGACCCAAACACCGCCTGTTTCAATTGCATCTGCTACCCGTAGTGCTCTGTTTATATCCGAAGTAAAGACACCTGCATGTAATCCTAAATCAGTATCATTTGCATGTTCAATGACTTCTTCTTCTTTCGAAAATCGCATTACAGTCACGATGGGTGCAAAGACTTCTAAACAAACAACTTTCATTTCGTGTGTCACATCAACTATGACGGTTGGCTCAAGCATAGCTCTATGACGATTGCCGCCGGTTAATACTGTAGCGCCTTGTGCAGCAGCTTCTTTAATCCATAATTCAGCTCGTTTGGCTGCTTCTTCTGTAATCATGGGTCCCATATCTGTCGATTCATCCAGTGGATTTCCTGTTTTTAGTGCTTTTACTTTTGCAACGAGTTTATCTATAAACTGTTCATATACATTTTCTTGCACGTAGATTCGTTGTGCCGAAACACATGCCTGCCCAGCATATAGGAATCTGTTCTCCATAAATAGACTTGGCTCCTTCAGATGCAAAGCGCAAAACTTGGACGGCCCGTGCTACTTCGCCTCTGCTTTCACGAATTGGTTTACCAGCTTCTAAGGAAAGTAATTCGGCAAATGCTTCAGCTTTACTTTCTAATAGATCCGCCGTTTTTCGTAAAATTTCAGAGCGTTCATATGCGGGCATTTTTTTCATCGTATCCTGAAAAACACGATGTGCGGTATCGACAGCATCTTTTACATCATCCGCTGTTGCGCATGATATTCTTCCAATGACTTCATTGTTATAGGGGTTACATACCGTTAAATCCTTTCTGCCATCTTTCTTTCTCTCATGACCATTAATAAATGAACCAAAATATAATGTATCTACATTAATCAAGTCGATAGTACCTCCATTTCCTTACGCCAAAAATGAAATCTAGAAAAGTAGTCTCATGAAACATAGTCGATAGCATGACATGAGACTAGTTGAATCTTTACTTCGTATTATTCATAAAACCCGTCCGTTGATTTAATAAACTTCCTAAACTGCTCAGAATCATGACCAAACCAGACTTGGGACTTTGTTCGTTCTGCATATTTTCTAATTTTTTCTACTGCGTTTAAATATCCAAGAGAATCATAGATAATTCCTGGCATTTTAACTGGTGGACCGTAGCTTTCAGATGTGTATACCGCATCGGAGGCTAAAATAATTCCGCCTGCACCAGGTAATTGAACATGTAATCCAAGTAGTCCCCAGGCATGTCCAGGTCCGAAGTTTAATATTTTTACACCTTTTGCAAGCTCTAATTCATCTTCATGCGGCATAACTGTCTTCCACTTTAGCCCATTATTTATCCAGGCATTCACATCCGCCCATATATAGGCACCCATGTCTTTTGTCATCGCATACTGCTTCATTGTATTAGAGAGCTCCGTATCATGAACGATAATGGTAGCGTTTGTAAATAATTCTGAGCAACCAGCATGATCAAGATGAAGGTGGGAAGCAACCACATATTTAATATCTTCAGGACGCGTATTTAATTGCTCTAAACGATTAATCAGATAGCATGACTCATCTTGAAAGGAAGGGAAGAGCTTTTGAACTCCTTCAGGCCATCGTCCATTTTTTTCCATACCTTCTGGGTTACAGCCAGTGTCAAATAGAATTTTCCCTTCTGGATGATCAATTAATACTGCATAAACTGGAAATTCTACAAACTCAGCAGGTGGATTTGGAGTATCAATACTTGCTGGATTGTGCATGGCTATCATATAATTTTTGTTCATTTTCATTGTTCCTGTATCCAATACATAAAGTTTTGGAGTTGGTTGAATAATATTTGCCATTGAGATTCCCCCTATAGATTAAAATGAATAACATTTAGCATTTAAAATTCATTGACCATGAATAAAAAGTCTTTTGTTAGGCCTCCTCTTTTCCTTACATGTAATAATGCAAAAACTATGCCAAGTCTACTTAAAGCCTTGTCCCATTCCGATAGTTCGAAATTGGTGAAAATTTTCATACTAATATGTTAAATTATGTATATGGAGATGTGGAAAGTGGTTACAATTTTCTTTGCTAGATAGAAAAAATTCACCACAAAAGGGAGAGGTGAGGAAAATGAACCTTTTAATTCAATATCCATCCTCCGTCGTTATACAAAGATTATTAACCGTTCTTGAATTTGTTCCTGATGGAATTTATATTGTGAATCCAGAAGGAATCACGCTCTATGTTAATGCTGCTTATGAAAAATTATCTGGCTTTAAGCGAAAGGATCTTGTAGGCAGGTACATGGGGGATTTAATAAACGAAGGGTATATTGATCAGTCTGCATCATTAATGGTTTTAGAACAGAAAAAAACTCTTTCAATAATGCAAAAATTAGGTAGAAAAAAGGATGTCATTGTGACAGGGAGACCTGTCTTTAATCAGGATGGAAACATTGAAATGGTTGTTTCCAGCGTTCGTGATATAACTTATTTAAACCAATTAAAAAATGATTTAGAACGTGTTGAAACGATTTCTAAACTTAACAACCATCGTTTTACATTCGATTTTGTAGGAGAACAGAAGTCTCAATTTCTGTTTAATAGTCCACAGATGAAGGAAATTGTTCAAAAAGTGGAACAAGTAGCTCCTTTTCCAACAAGTATTCTTATTACGGGACCTTCTGGAGCGGGTAAGGAGGAGATTGTTAATCTGATTCATCATATGAGTGACCGTCACAAAAAGCCGCTAATAAAAGTCAATTGTGCGGCCATCCCTGAAGCCCTTTTGGAATCTGAGCTTTTTGGATATGAAGGGGGAGCATTTACTGGTTCAAAGAAAGAAGGGAAAATGGGCTTGTTGGAGTTAGCAGATGGTGGAACATTCTTGTTGGATGAGATTGGTGAAATGCCATTACCGCTTCAGGCTAAGCTTTTACGAGTGATACAAGATAAAAAGGTACAGAGAATAGGGAGCAATAAATCAAAGAAAATTGATATACGTATTATTTCGGCTACCAATCGAGATTTAGAGAAAAAAATGCATGCTGGAGAATTTCGAGAGGATTTATTTTATAGAATAGCTGTCGTTCAAATTGAAGTTCCCCCACTAAGGGAAAGACTAGGAGACATCGATGTATTAATTGATCACTTCTTCTATAATTTTAAAGAGCAATACCGAATTGAAAAGGAACTTCTACCGAAGACGAAACAAGTTTTGCAAGATTACCATTGGCCAGGGAATATCCGTGAATTAAAGAACATCATGGAAAGCTTAATTGTCTCGATTCCAGAGGTGATCATCAAACCCGAGCACTTGCCTCGACATATTTTTCATTCTGCATACAAACTTTTTCCTAAAAACTTGAAAAACCAAATTGAAAACTATGAAAAAATGATTGTAGAAGAAGCCATCAATAGAAATAACTCTATTAGAAAAGCAGCAAAAGAACTAGGTGTTCATCATACTACACTATTGAAGAAATTGCAGAGGTGGGGTGAAGGGGGATGAACATTTCGTTTATTCTTATTAACTAGTCACTTTATAATTACAGGAACGATATTCGAGAAAGTAACCATTTGGCTTCACGTACGTAGTACAGTCAAATAACCAAAAAGAAACCAAAGTTTTAATCATACTTCATACAAAGATCCCGTTATGCATGTTTTGATGCAAGTGGTTTTGCACAATCAGCGAGTTATTCCCGTTTACGAATACATCGTTTCCGCCGTTTTCCTCCAAATGGTTAGGGGTTACTGGTAGGTAATTTGAGAGAGGAAGAGATAAATAATGAATCCAGTAGTTGATCTGGATGTTTCCAGAGGGGAAAGTCAAGTTCAAGTATTTTTAGATAAGGGGAAGCCTTACAGAAAAAGTTTAAAGTATCGCATACCAATGAGGCATTAGATTCCTTACTTCATTTTTTGAAAGAGGTATATAGATTCCTATTGGAATGTCAGACTGTAAGCAAACTCGATTTTCATTGAGTTTGTCTACAGTCTGACAGCAGACGTATGATCTGCTATTTTTATCTAGTTACTCTGTTTTAATGTTTTGAACGAAACGTTCGAAAAAGGAAGCGATAGAAGATTTCATTTCAGATAATTTCTTTTTTGAATCTTGTATAAGGCTTGTATTTTCCGCTTCTTTTGCTGTTCTTTCTTCTATTTCTTTCACGCTTTGTGGTTTTTGAAAAGCAACCGAAGCCGTATTTTTACGTGATTCTTTCATAATACGAGCAAATAAGGTAGCTGGATTATCGCCACCTGAAGTCGTTAGATAGAGGGTCTTACCTGGTTGATCAAACCCTAAATGGACGGACATCGTCACATTTGGTGTATACCCAACAAACCAAGCATCTCGAATTCCTCCATTTGTTCCTTCTTCTTCCGTTGTACCTGTTTTTCCTGCAACAGGAACACCAATTTTAGCGTTCTTTCCTGTTCCATTTGGCTCGGTTATGACTTTTTGCAACATTTCAGTCATATGATAAGCGGTTTCTGATGTAAAAACATCGATACCTTTTATTTCGGCTTGTTCCTTCTTTTGAACGAACTCTCCGTTTTTATTTTTGATCAACTTAATGGCTTTCGCTGGTTTAAAGTATCCGTAGTTAGGAAAGACAGCATACGATTGTGCCATTTGAATAGGGGTAACCCCTTTTTCCATTCCGCCTAATGCCAAGTGTAACTGTTTGTCTTTTCCTTGTATCTCGATGTTCATTTTTTCTAATACTTTTACACCAGTTTTTATGCCGATGTCTTGAAATACTGCAACAGCAGGGATGTTGGCTGAACGAATTATGGCTTGTTCTAGTGTGATTTTGCCTCCATATTTTTCTCCTGCATTTTTAGGAGAATAGCCGTTAAAATTTGTTTTTTCATCAACGACGGCGGATTGTGCATTCCATTTTCCTGTTTCCAAAGCAGGTGCATACACAACAAGTGGTTTAATAATAGAACCTGGTTGATAATACTGATACGAACGATTTAAATATCCTCTGACAAAATCCCGTCCTCCATATAAAGCAATGATGTTTCCATTGTCGTTATCGACAGCAGCTATCCCTACTTGCACTTTTTTGTCTTTGGATTCTCGATCGTCTTTGTAAGAAAAAGATTGAGCCGTTTGGTACATATGCTGTTGAAATTCAGTATCTAAATACGTATAAATATGATACCCGTTACTTTGTAAATCTTTATCACTCAGTTCATAATCTTCTTTTGCTTCTTTTAATACATAATCAACATATGAATCTAAAGCAGAAGTCTGTTTGGTCTTGGCTTGTTTCAATACAACGGTTTGTTGTACCGCTTTTTGATATTGGTTTTCTGTGATGGTTTCATTCTCTTTCATTGCTTGCAAGACAATATTTTTACGTTGATTTCCTGCTTTTAAGTCTTCTGTATATGTAGAAGGTGCTTTTGGTAAACCAGCTAAATACGCACTTTCAACTAAGGTTAAATCATAAACGTTTTTATTAAAATATTGTCTCGCAGCTGTACCTACCCCATATACGCCTTCTCCTAAATAAATCCGATTTAAATACATTTCGAGAATTTCTTCTTTGCTATATTTGCTCTCGATAATGATGGATAAAAGGGCTTCTTGAAATTTGTGTAAGACATTTCTATTGTATATGTCCCCGTTCACATTTTTAATCAATTGTTGTGTAATGGTACTTCCTCCGTGCATTTTTTGTGATGGACGAATCATTTCATAAAAAAAGGCACGAATGTATCCTTCAATGGATACACCGATGTGTTGATAGAATTGTTTGTCTTCAACATCCACAAACGCACGTTGTAGTTGAGTAGGCATTTCATCTAACGTCACAACATCTCTGTTGGTACTATTATGAACGACTTTATATACTGGATTTCCTTTTTGATCGTAGATAAAAATATTCGTTAATTCATATTGCAGTGCTTGAGCATCAAAAGTGTAATCCTTTAGTTTGGAATCGGAACTTGCGATATAAATGGTAATTCCAATCCGACTTATAAAAAATAAGAGAAGGACAATTTGTAACCCTACTAAAGAATAAAAAGAAACGCTATACAATATGCGTTTATATTTGTTTATAATGGTTTCTTCTTTATGTGAAAATAGGGCAACCAATCCCAAAATTAAAAGTCCGATAACCAAGATACTTATCCCAATAAAGCCCATAAAAAATAAAAGAAAGCCAATTTGTAATCCTACTAAAGAATAAAAAGAAACGTTATATATGATTCGTTTATATTTGTTTGTAATAGCTTCTTCCTTATGTGAAAATAGGGCAATTAATCCCCATATCAAAAGTCCGATAGCCACAATACTCATCAATAAACTTAAGACTTCCCATATCCAATGTTGTTGAATTTTAAATACTTGAGCAAATAGAGATAATATGTTAGTAAAGATAGAACGAAAGATGCCCATTACGGTGATAACAACTCCTTTATGGCATAGTAATAGCGTAGGCCCTTTTCCTTTCTATTCAGGAATAATATCAGCCAAAGGATGATGTAGGTAGATGAAAATAATAAAACTATCATATTTATCATTTAGGAATTATTGGTGATAATTATAGATTAGCATATAAAATAATGATATAGATACCATGAATGAAAAATGAAGAATTTAAAATCCTAATGAATAAGATTGAATCAGAGTATGAATTTTCAAAACACGCTCTTTCCTCTTGTTCATTTATTGAAGTTATTAGTATCCATTTGATTAAACTTTATTCTAAAACAGCCATAACAAAAAGGCAGGAACATATTGTACATATCAAATATGTTCCTGCCTATGATTTTATTGACTTTATCATGTATTACCTAAATATAACGGTGGACGGCTCTTTATTCATTATTTTATTTTGCAAATACATGATTACCAATTGTCTTCACGACGTTACGAGTACGAATCCAATCATCGGTTGCAATATCTGGGTTATAAAAATACATTGAATTATTTAAACGATCTTTCCTCATTAATGCTTCATCCACTGCTCGTTTCGACTCATCTGATGCGGGTTTACTAATTTCACCATTTTGAACAGGTGAAAAAGCATAGCTATTGCCTACTACTTGATTAATAACATCTGTAATATTATTTGGAAATTCAGGAGAATCCACTCGATTTAATACAACAGTCGCAACTGCTACTTTTCCTTTATATGATTCACCTTTTGCTTCAGCTTCTACCAATCGGGCAAATAAGTCTTTCTCTTTATTTGAAATTGAAATGGCCGGTTTCTCTGGTTCTTTTTTTGGCCTTTCTATTTCAGGTTTTGATGATTGTATGGATACTACTTTTAATTTATTCGGAATTTGCAACATTTCTTTTGTATAAATCCAATCGTCATGACGATTATGGTCTTGTTTTCTATCATCAATGGTTATACCATATTGTTGTCCAAGTTTCCAATGGCTATCTCCTTTTACAACTTGATATTTGGTAATAGCCTCGACCGTACTATTTTGTAGCCCTATAAATGTAAATGTAGCTACACAAGTTAAAACTAATGTTTTCATGTAAGTGTTTTTCATGGGTGCTACCTCCTGTGGCCTCGTTGGTATTACACTAACATGAGCTGATACTCGTTTTACAGAACGATTCCGTTACATTTCTTTTTAGTTTGATAAATATCATTACAAATAAGGTGGAATTATGACATTATCCCTATATTAATGTCATATTCAACCCAATATTTATAAAATAGAGAGATATATTACCTTAACGTTCAATCTTTTAAGACACCTCTGATTTTTTCACATAAAAAGAAACTTCAATTTTTGCTATTTTAAATAGTGCGGCTTAAAACATCATCAGTTTGATTGTTTATAAAAAAATCCCGGTTTAGGTGCAAAAACTTCGACGCAATGGCAATTAATTTGTAAATACAAGTCACGTTTGCACCAGAACCTTAAATGGATGTAGAAATGGTAGCTTTATTCATTCTTTAATTGCACCTATACTAATATAGTGCTAGTGAATAAGCTGTAATGGATTTACTATTAAAAGGAGAATTTATGAGAATTTATCAATATACTCATCCGCAACAAATTGAATCAACCGATCAACATGCTGTAATCGATGAATCAGGTGAAGTAGTTTGTTACGTACAACGTCAGTATAGTAACGGCCTAAAAAAGTTTGTCGATCGTGTTTTTGAATATCGCTATTTTGTACAATACGATGTAAAAAACAACGATGGCAGTAAAATATTCAGCTGTAAAAAGATTGTGCAAAAAGGTAGAATGTGGTTTGAAGGAACGAATTTAATTACAAATAAGAAAGTGATTATTACATATGAAAATTGGCGTCTTAGCATTCCAACCCTGACAATACTCGAGGGTAACCATAAAATTAGAATCGATAAAGAAATGGAAGAATGGTCACAGTTCGTCTATGAAGAACGAGTAATTGCAAAATGGAAGGCTGATTTTATAGATGAACAATTCCAGATGACATTACAAATAGAAGAAGAGAGTCCAATTCAAAATGTTGCATTTTTCATCGCAATTTCTCAAGCGGCGTTATTTGTCGGAGCATAAGTAATACTTTTTTCTTTTTCGAGTAAGGAACAACATGCATATGCTGAAAAAAGGACAACTTCAACAAGGGGTGAAGTCTGTCCAAAGCGAGATTGAATTCATACGTAAATTATTTGGAGCAGCATTATCATTCACAGATGAAAAGGATATCGAGATTCTATGTGTCTAACAAGTCATATTTGCACTAGAACCAATAAGACAAAGGGGAATAAAACTCTGCAGAGGGTCGAAAACGAAAATTATTTGCTTGAGTTAGGAGAAACAAGAAGTTGTTTAAACACCTGAAAAATACCTTCTATTTCTATAATTTAAATTATAGAAATAGAAGGTTATTGTTATATAATCCGAATGAATTTAGTTTTCTGAATATTCTTTCATTAGATGAATAAACTTATAAGGAAATTTTCTCCGGGGGTGAAACAGCATGTTGATATCTAATGTAATTCGTTGGCTGGGGTTGTGTGCTGTATTGGGTGGGGTATGTAGGGCGTTGATGACCCCAATAGAGTTAGCGTGGGGAGTGGATAATATAGTTGCTCTTCTCATTGGCGGAGTAACAGGATCCATTTTTATAATCCTCGGTACAGTCGGAATTTACCTTTATCAAGCGGAGAAAACCGGTATACTAGGCTTTATCGGATTTATTATCACTTCTTTAGGGAATATAATTGTCTGCAGTATGGTGTTAATTTCCCTTTTTGTTAACACTGCCTTGATGCAACCACAAATATTAGAGCAAGACTTACCAGGCCCTATTATGCCTATCCGACTAGTTATGCTGATTGGTATAAGCTTGGGTTATATTATATTAGGTTTTGTTACACTACGAGCTAAGATGTTGCCAAGTTGGGCTGGGGTTTTGATGATTCTTTTTGTCATCCTGTCTTTTATACCGTTCACAGGGGATTATATTGCAGTCGTCTGGGGTCTTTTCTACATTGGACTTGGGTGGGCGGTTTGGTCAAAATCTGATGTAAGTAAAAATAAGATTTAATAAAATCATTGATCCATTTATCATTCGCCCCCATTGAGTGTTTTTTCAGTGGAATTCGAGAGTTAAAGAGCAATACAAATGGCTGCGATACATTTTCATTGCTGAGATAGCAGAGGCTCTAGTGCAAAAAGCATTTAATAGAGACATAGAACACCTATACGGGCTATTCAATGACACGTTATGACGCAATTCCAAACAACTTATTATGTAGGGATATTAAGTTTGAAAAACGACTGTAATGAAGAAACGGTGGATAGTAAACAATTGCAGAAGCTATTTAGTGTTGTTAAGAGCATTCTGACATTTGAGGATTTGAATGAAGAGTTATTACATCGTTTAGTCGAGGTAATTGAAGTGAAAGACAATAGTGAGGTAACAATTCATTACCAATTTATGAATCCGTTATCTGTAGTAGTTTAATTATAGTGACCAACACTCGACACACATTGAGTGTATCTCGCAACTCATTTTAAAAGAAGGCAACTAACCTTTGTGGGGTGTTGCCTTTTAACGTTTCCTGCAACGTAGAACACTTCTATTTGACTGAACTCAGTAAACTGAAGCGTTACAACTCAGGGGCTAAGGTACCATTTTTTCGTTATTGATAAAGTAAGAATTGACAGTTTAGATACTTTACCCGTAAAGTTGCTTATGATGCACATTAAAACGGAGGAGAACAGATGCAATTCATTAATAATCTACTTCTGGATATGGAACTAGATCCTAAATTAGTAGAATATCTTTCGATTATAATCAAGACTCTGCTTATAGGGCTTATCTGTATCGTAGCAAATTTTATTTCAAAGAAAATAGTGATCAGGCTCATTACTCGTATCGTTACAAACTCCAAAATCAAGTGGGGTCAAATCATTTTGGAAAGAGAAGTTTTCCGAAAGTTATCCCATATTGTTCCTGCGGTCATTATTTATTCGTTTTCTTCAACCTTTCCAACCTATCAATCAACTATCGAGAAATTGGCCATTGCCTATACGATTATTGTAGGGTTAGTGTTTATACGAAGCTTACTAAATGTATGTAATGATATTTATCAAACCTTTGAAATATCCAAGGTTAAGCCTATTAAAGGATATATTCAGGTGGTTAACATTATTATCATGACTCTCGGGTTCATCTTAGTTATCTCGAACCTAATGGGAAAGAGTCCTCTTATTCTATTAAGTGGTATTGGTGCTCTCTCGGCTGTTTTGATGTTAGTATTTAAAGATTCGTTATTAGGACTAGTGGCAGGAATTCAGTTGACGTCCAATGATATGGTTCGGGTTGGTGACTGGATTGAAATGCCAAAGTATGGAGCAGATGGTGACGTTATTGATATTTCTTTAAATACCGTACAGGTTCAAAATGGGGACAAAACGATTACGATGATACCAAGTTATGCCCTTATTTCCGATTCATTTAGAAACTGGAGAGGAATGCAAGGTTCAGGCGGCCGACGAATCAAGCGCTCTTTGTACATAGATACCAGTAGTATCACGTTTTGCACCGAGGAAATGATTGAAAAATTTATAAAAGTTCATTACCTTTCAGACTATATTATTCAAAAGGAAAGGGAAATTACTGAGTACAACACCAAAAATGAAATAGATAGGAACAATCCTGTGAATGGTAGGGCCCTTACTAATATCGGTGTTTTTAGGGCATATATCAGCAATTACCTCAAAAATCACGACGGAATCAATCAGGATATGCCCTTAATAGTTAGACAGCTAGCACATAGTGAATACGGGTTGCCTCTAGAAATTTATGTATTTACAAATTCCGTACAGTGGGCAGTGTATGAATCTGTGCAATCTGATATCTTCGACCATCTATTTGCTGTTGCACCAGAGTTTGGACTTAGAGTATTCCAGAATCCATCTGGGGCTGATGTAAGAAAAATGGCAGAAGAATCGAGCAACAAAGCCTTGAGTGGCGAAAGAAGCTATTGAAATAATCAATCACCAAAACAAAACCGACTGTTTTAAATAACACAGTCGGTTTTTCTAATTTAAGAGACTACTTTGGTAGCCCTTTATACCTGTCTTTTGTAAACTTTTGTATGTATTTCTTAAGCTCAGGCATTTCCGCTTCTCTGGCTATTCTTATGGATAATTCAATATCGTAATGAAATATACCAATTCATTATAACGGCATTAATTATAGCTCACAAAAGACTCACCAACATCCCATGTGTCGCCACATATAATCTGGACATGTGGAGTGCTGTTCACTACTTGTAAGGAACGATTAATAAGAAATGTAACAGTGAGGTAAAGAGCCTTTTCATTTAGAAAGGCTCTTTAGTGTTATGAAGGTATATAAGTGTAGCAGTAACTGAATATATACTTGGCCATCTGTAGTGGTGAAAGAAGAAGCGAAGTGTAGCAAGGACAAAACGGTTCTGGTGCAAATATTTAGAGGACAGATAAAGGAGCAAAAAGTTTTCTAGTGGAATCCATTTTATACTGGAAAAAATAGTTGATAAATGAAATTGATTTGGGACAGACTTCTTCTCTTGAAGGGTTTGTCCCTTTTTCATCTGTATCAGTATGTCCAGGATTTAGAGATTACTTGGAATTTTCTTGAAGTTTTTGCGCTAGAACTGAACCGATTGATATGTATAACAGTCATTTTTTAAACTTATAATTTTTTTTGTAGTTATTTGTAGTTTTTGGTTAAATTCCGTAGTTCTTGTTATAAATTAAACCAAACTTTTCATTGGAACAAATATGAAGACGTTTAACAAGTTTTATGTTTTGTAGTTTTTAAAATATTTTTGAATGCACTTGCCTAGTATTGTAATGTTTAACACTTGGAATTCTAGTTGATAGTTAACTAGAGCAAAATAGATAAAGTAGCTAAGGATTCATACTATCTTCTTTACTATCCAGCTGTTCTTCTAAGGAGGTGGGGTATTTTCCGAAGAGGGTTACTCTAACATTAGATAAAATCAGAAAAGAATGGAGTCGCAAAATATTTTCATATAAAACAACTTATAACATAAGAGGTGTAAAGAATGACAGTGACAGTACCTGTTAATAGTGATCATGTTCAAAAGCTAGAAAGTACGCAAAATGAAACGTTAAATTTATTAAATTCCACTCAGCTCATTATAAAAGAGGCGGTTCAGAAGTTAGGCTACAACGATGAGATGTACGAGTTACTAAAAGAACCAGTTAGAATCCTCACGGTACGTATCCCAGTTCGAATGGATAACGGTTCCATTAAAGTGTTTACCGGCTATCGCTCTCAACATAACGATGCAGTAGGTCCTACGAAAGGAGGAGTCCGCTTCCATCCTGAAGTAAATGAAGAAGAGGTAAAAGCATTATCTATTTGGATGAGTTTAAAGTGTGGCATAACAAATCTTCCTTACGGCGGAGGAAAAGGTGGTATTATTTGCGATCCTAGGAACATGTCGTTTGGGGAGCTGGAGAGATTAAGCCGCGGGTATGTTCGTGCCATCAGCCAAATTGTCGGCCCCGCAAAAGATATTCCAGCACCGGATGTGTATACGAATTCTCAAATTATGGCGTGGATGATGGATGAGTACAGCCGTCTTCGAGAATTCGATTCTCCTGGATTTATTACGGGCAAACCGATTGTTTTAGGGGGCTCACAAGGCCGTGAAACAGCAACAGCACGCGGCGTCACGGTTTGCATTGAAGAAGCGGTAAAGAAAAAAGGCATGGACTTACAAGGTGCACGCATCGTGGTTCAAGGCTTTGGGAATGCGGGAAGCTTTCTGGCGAAATTCATGCATGATGCAGGGGCGAAAGTGATTGGGATTTCGGACGCGCATGGGGCTCTTTATGATCCGGAAGGGCTTGATATCGATTATTTACTTGAGCGACGCGATAGTTTTGGAACCGTTACCAATTTATTTACTAATGTCATCACGAATCAAGAATTACTCGAAAAGGAGTGTGACATTTTAGTACCGGCTGCCATCTCAAACCAAATTACGGCACAAAATGCCCATCGTATTAAAGCATCGATTGTAGTGGAGGCGGCAAATGGACCAACAACCCTTGAGGCTACCAAAACTTTAGATGAAAGAGGAGTTCTCCTGGTACCAGATATACTGGCAAGTTCAGGTGGTGTCACTGTTTCTTACTTTGAATGGGTTCAAAATAATCAAGGATATTACTGGTCAGAGGAAGAGGTGGCTGACAAACTGCGAAAAGTCATGGTTGATTCTTTTGAAACGATTTATCAAACCTCACAGGCCCATCAAGTGGATATGCGTTTAGCAGCCTATATGGTTGGAATAAGAAAAACGGCTGAAGCTTCACGTTTCCGTGGATGGGTATAAAATGTAAATCACTCTACCAATCTATTAAAAAGGGTTAAAACATACTCTTTTAATTGGATGGAATTCTTCATGTGGTTAATCACTGTCCGTTCAAAGAGCAGTATTATAATGTTTGAGTTTGACGCTGAAAAAGAAGCCGTCAGTTTCCTGGTTATCGTAAAAAAGCTTTGGAAAATCTAGAATCATTATTATTAGAAGGTTAAAGCTTAATAAAATAGGTTTTTGGAAACGATTTCTCAGTAGGAAAGAGCCTTGGCTTCATACTTAGAAACCAAAAGAGAGTCCTTAAAGAAATGGCCCTGTTAAAGATTAGTGTTGATTTTCTTATTCAATTAACGGTGCAGGATAGTTGAGGAGGTTTATGTATGGCTTGGTTTTCATTAGAAAAAAGACGATCGAAGTTTGGGCAGTTTTTAGATAAGCACGATTTAACGCAGCAGATTGTAGTCACAAAAAGCGGAGTTTCTCGCAATACAATTAGCAGACTGTGTCAGCCGAAATATGAAGAAGGACCGACAATGAAAAATGCCAGGAAAATTATAAAAGCTCTTCGGGATATTACCGGAAAAGACATTGATTATGATGATCTTTGGAGTATGTAATGATGTTAGACTGTAAAATCAAGAGCGTTGAAAGAAATGCTTTTTTAAAGTGGATAGAAAAAACTTTATTTAGGGATAACGTGCTTTAGACAACCAGGCTTGTATAGGTTCTCATATAAGATTATTGGATAGGGAATACCATTATTTGAAGGCATTCCCTAAAATTTTTACTATTTTTCAACATTAACATTTAACACAGCCAAAGAAATAAAAATGTTGGATTCCTATTGACGAGCATGTAGGATTGGAGCTAATTTCCAGAATGGAATAAATATAACGCTAACAGATTGATATGTTTTAGGGAGATATGTTTATGAAAGCAAAATATTGCAAAGAATCACGAGTGATACGAACAAGCCGTGTATTCCCAAACGATGTAAATAATCACAATACGTTATTTGGTGGTCGGCTAATGAGTCATTTGGACCAAGTTGCATCAACCTCTGCAGCTCGTCATAGCCGAAGAGAATGTGTAACTGCATCAACAGATTCAGTTGATTTTTTACATCCTGTTCGACCAACAGATTCCGTCTGCTTTGAATCGTATGTAACATGGACAGGTACATCATCCATGGAAGTGTTTGTAAAAATTATTGCTGAAGACTTAAAAAGCGGTGAGTGTAAAATTGCAGCGACTGCCTTCTTAACATTTGTGGCACTTGATCAGCATAAACGCCCAACAAGTGTTCCACAAGTTATTCCGGAAACCGAAGAAGAGAGAAAATTACATGAAACCGCACCAGAGCGGACAAGAATGCGTAAAGAACGGAAACAAAAAAGTAAAGAGTTGACCGCATTTTTAACGCTGAATTATCCTTTGGAGCAATATAGCCTATGATTTGTTAGATTATGGTGCAGAAATCTATAAATTTTGGATATGCTACATCTTTTGATCATCACTTATCAATCTATGAGAAAAGGGGATAGTCTTGACCTTGTTTTTTGCATTTTATTGTCTGTTCCCCATAGAGAAAAATTTATACTGTATAAAATTAATGGGATGGAGGAATATGGTTAAATGATAAAGGAGCATAACGTTCAGGTTGATAGTCAAAGGAAAGCTTACTTAGATGAATGGGTAATACATTATCGCTCCTATGCTACTAAAGGACAAAACGCCACTTATATTCCTGCTTTAGGAAAAGTAAATTCATCGCAATTAGGCATTAGCATAATGGGGTCAGATGGAACAATGATAAAGTCAGGAGATTGGGAAGTCCCTTTCACCTTACAAAGTATATCAAAAGTGATCAGCTTTATAGCTGCATGCTTAGGTCGAGGTATTTCTTATGTGTTAGAGCGGGTTGATGTGGAACCGACTGGAGATGCTTTCAACTCAATTATTCGTTTAGAGATGCATAAATCAGGAAAGCCTTTTAATCCTATGATTAATGCAGGAGCGATTACGGTAGCTTCACTCTTGCCAGGAAATTCAGCACAAACTAAATTAGAATTTCTTTACGCATTAATCGAAAAAATGATAGGGAAACGTCCAGCTATCAATGAGGAAGTGTTTCACTCTGAATGGCAAACAGCCCATCGCAATAGAGCCTTAGCTCACTATTTAAAAGAGACCGGTTTTTTAGAATCGGATGTAGAGGAAGCCCTAGAGGTTTACCTGAAACAATGTTCTATCGAAATTAATACAGAGGATATAGCCTTGATAGGATTGATTCTGGCACATGATGGATATCATCCTATTCGTAAAGAACAAATCCTACCTAAAAAGGTGGCTAGATTAACTAAAGCCTTAATGCTTACTTGTGGAATGTACAATGCGTCTGGCAGATTTGCTGCTTTCATCGGATTGCCAGCTAAAAGTGGAGTGTCCGGAGGAATTATGGCAGTTGTCCCTCCAAGATTGAGAAGGGAACTGCCGTTTCAAGATGGATGTGGTATTGGCATATATGGGCCAGCCATTGATGAATATGGCAATAGTTTGCCAGGCGTGATGTTATTGGAACATATCGCACAAGAATGGGATTTAAGTATTTTTTAAAATCATGGCAAGCAAAAAATGTTCAGACATCGTGCTGAACATTTTTTGTCATGTATTAACGGGCAATAAAATTCTTGCCTTTATATAAAAGAAGCGTTAGCGAGGTGAACGGCCCTGCTTGATTTACGTGTACGCACAAAATGAAAACGGACTTAACAAGTCTTCTTTCATTTTTCTTTCACAGTGACTTTCGCTGTTCTCGGCTTTTCTGTTCTTACATCTTGAATGGCTAAAAAATATTCGTATGAGTATTTGCCGAGAGATTGGCAAACACTCATAAATAAACAATGGGGCTGTCTAATAAGTCCCTAAAATAAAACAAGTAGAGAAAAACGAATTGTTTTTCTCTACTTGTTTTTTGTTTCCCCCTGTTTTTTCCTGAAAGTAGCTGGTGTAGGCCGGCCACTTTCAGGAGATTGTGTGCCATGGCCACGATGCCAAACTCCGTTTGGACTTTCGCCAAGCTTCGTAGCGAAAAGCGACGGAACGACCGATTGCCCTTGATATGACCAAAAACACTCTCTACCTCGATTTTTCGTCGCGCGTAGATTTGTGCACTTGGTTCAGACCAAAGGCTCACTTTTGCTTTCGCTTTTAATTCTTCATATACTGGATTGTACTGTACTTGGCGATTCCCTTGGGCCTTCGGACATTGGGATTTTAATGGACAATCCGAACAATCTTCACATTCATAGACTTTGAAGTCGCGTGTAAATCCGTTTTTATCCGTTCGTGTCGAGTAGCGTTTGAATAAAACCTTGCGGTTGTTTGGGCAAGTATACTCGTCCTTGTACTCATCATAGGCCCAGTTACTCGCATGACGAATGTCTTTTTTATAGCTGCGTTTTTGTTCGGTTAGAAACGTGTTGTATGGAATTAAGGATTCAAATTGTTCGTCCAATGAATAGATATAGTTTTCTTCACTACCATAGCCGGCATCTGCGATGACGTTTTTTGGGAAAGGTAACGATGTATTTTTCAATGCCTCGATGTGCGGCTTAAAACAACGGGTATCCGTTAGACGTTGATGCACTGTATAGAATAGGACAAATTGATTTTCTGTAGCCATTTGAATGTTGTACCCAGGCTTCAATTGACCGTTGTTCATATGATCTTCTTTCATTCGCATAAATGTCGCATCTGTATCTGTTTTTGAGTAGCTATTTCGATTACCAAATAACGCGTTTTGTTGCTGATATTTCACTAATCGTGGGCGGAAGTCTTCGTTTACTAATCTCAGTAATTTCTTAAACGGGCTGAGTGCACGACGTTTTTCTTTTCGTATCACGGCGTCAGTTTCTTCTTGAATCGCTGTTGTTTCTTCCGTCACTTTTTTCACGAGAACTTCTTCTATCTGCGTTAATTTTTGCTCTGCTGTTAGCTCAGACATTTCGTCCTTTACATGCAGTTCTTGTCCTTCATTGTCTGTAATACTTTGAATTTCTTGGTATACTTCATCGATTTTCTTTTGGAGCGTGGCTTCAAATTTCGTTGTCGCCTTTTTCCAAACAAATGTGTATTTATTTGTATTCGCTTCGATTTTCGTACCATCCAGGAAGTAGTTCTCCATTGTGATGTGCTTTTGTTCTATTAATTGATGAATCATTTCCTCAAATAGCTTCGGAAGAAGCTTTCCCATTTGTTCTGTACGGAATCGATTAATTGTTCGATAGTCTGGTTTTTGTAATGCTGTGAGCCACATCATTGGAATATTTTCCTCTACCAGTTTGGCGATTTCACGGCAGGAGTACACCTTTTGTGAGTATGCATATAGGATCACTTTTGTCATCATTTTTGGATGATATGAACTTCGGCCACCACCTCGATATTGTTCGAAAAAAACCACATCTTCAATTGATTCAATCATTTGGTCGATGACACGCGCCACGTGATGAGGCGGAATGAGTTCTTGTATATCAAAAATTATGGTTGATTGTTGGTTGTTGTATGGAATAAATGTTGGCGTTAGCTTTCGTTCTCTGGAAACGACAGTTTCCTCTTGAATTGCCAGTGGAAGAGAAGTTTGTTCAGTGTTATAATTTTCATTAGTAATCTTTGGATTGCACATAAAAAATCGTCCTTTCTGGGTTTGTTGGTGTGGTAACTTACATTCTACTAGAAAAGACGATTTTTTTATATTCATTTGGTGATACGAAAAGAGGGCTGCCCTCAAAAGTCATTTTTTAATGACTTTTGGGACAGCCCCATTGTTTATTTAGATAGCATCTTCTTTTTTGGAAGGTGAAGCAACTTGAGAGCGATCCCAACATTCAATGTTTTCAAGACCTTTAATACTGTCTTTATAAAAGACGGGATCTTTACCAGCCTTTTTCTGTTTCATATAGTCTGTTAAAGCAGCGAAAGCTACTTTTGATAATAAAAGAATGGCAATTAAGTTCACGATAACCATGAAGCCCATAAATAAATCAGCCAAATCCCATACAAGTTGAATCTTTGCAACTGAACCGAATATAATCATGGCTAATACGCTTGTTCGGTATAGCATCAACAATGCTTTACTTTTGTGTAAAAAGCGAATGTTTGTTTCCCCATAATAATAGTTACCAATTAACGCGCCGAATCCAAATAGGAAAATAAAGATGGCAAGGCAGCCTGATGCCCAGGAACCAACGTGTTCACTTAATGCTGCTTGTGTAAGTGCAATACCATTTAACTCTGGTTGTTTGTAAGCATCGGAGAATAAAATAATAAATGCTGTGCTTGTACAGACGATCAGTGTATCCGTTAATACGCCAAAGGCTTGAATAAGTCCTTGTTTCACCGGATGACTTGTCGTTGCCGTTGCGGCAACGTTTGGCGCACTCCCCATACCCGCTTCATTCGAGAATAAGCCACGTTTAACTCCATGCATGATCGCAGCGCCGAGTGAACCGCCTACAGCTTGTTCAAAGCCAAACGCGTTTTTAACAATAAGAGAAAGAACTTCCGGCAGTTGTGTTATGTTCGTAACGATGACAAATAATGCAATACCGATGTATAACACAGCTAAAAGCATAACCTTGTATTCAGCTACTTTTGCAATACTCTTCACACCGCCAAAGATAATCGCAGAGAAAATAAGTGCCATAATAATCCCCAGGGTTAAACGATCTGCACCAAATGCATTCTCAAAAGCAATCGAAACGGTATTTGATTGTACAGAATTGAATACAAGACCGAAAGAAATCGTAATTAAAATGGAGAATAATACTCCCATCCAACGTTTGTTTAATCCTTTTTCCATATAATAAGATGGACCGCCGCGGAAACCGTCTTTATCTTTTACTTTGTATACTTGTGCTAACGTACTTTCAATAAAGCTGGATGCTGCGCTAATAATAGAAATAATCCACATCCAGAATACCGCTCCAGGACCACCCAATGCAATCGCAATCGCAATTCCTGTGATATTACCTGTTCCAACGCGAGCCGCCATTCCAATACAGAACGCTTGAAATGGGGAAATGCTATCTTTAGAACTAGTTTTCCCCTCCATTAAAACACGGACCATTTCCTTCAACATTCGAAATTGTACAAATTTCGATTTAAATGTGAAATAAATACCGAATGAAACTAGCATAATAATCAATAACTTTGACCATAGAAAATCGTTTGTTGTGCCAAGCATATTTTCCAGTAAATGCTGCATATCGTCACCTCTTGTTAAAGTTTAGTAATTCATGTTGAAGCAAATAAAATAGATAAATTGACCATTACGGCATTGGTATTGAACGTACAGGAATCTATGCGTGCCACCTGCTCAGTAGAAATGTTAGCTGTGTTTTTTAGTACAGGAACCGCTACTATCAGTTGATCTGGAGTTAGGACACCAGCTTGATAGCCAGTGGTTTGGGTCGAAATAGAACCAGTTCCGGCGATGGTACCGCCCGTTGCCAGAATTTTAATGTTAGGCAAGTTTTTCTTAATGGGACTGGTTGTAGCAACTGCCGTAGTCTATTTGGCTTCAACAGGATTTAATGCATAAGTGTAAAAGAGACGGTAATAATCTCCGAAGACATTAACGCCAGTGCGGTGAGAGCAGCCTATTTCTTTGTAGTTAGTTTTTTCATTAGAAGTTCCTCCATTAACGTGTGATTAGTAAAAATCATTAAGCGCTTTCATATTTGTCCATTAAAAATAAAAACGTAGGTTTAATTTAAAATAGGAGCTACAGAATTATACGTAAAACTACAAAAAACTACGGAAAAAAAATTAAAATTTCTAAAAATAAATAAAAGCAGGACTTTTTTTACAAATTCTGGTGCGAATATTATGGACAGAAAAATAGATTGTTTGCTGCCATACTTGGTACAAAGCCTTTTAGATTAGCAGTATGAGTACGTTACGTCCAAGTTGGGTGGATTTCTTATAATCGAATCCGTAATTTTTTTTCGAAAAATAAAGTAAGCGTTGTATTAAGGTGAATGAGGCTGTATACTGATTTTCAGTCAAAATGGGGAAGTGATTAATTTGAATCTTAGCACGTTAGTGAAAAAAGATATCTATATTCTTGTTCTGATGATGGTTACTGTGCCATTAGCTGGCGAAATAAAGTCTTTCCCCTTAAATGAGACGTTTCGAATGAGTTTTGGTGCACCAACATTTTTCTTCTTTTTGTTATTGTTACGGAGAATGCCAGCATTTTTACCGGGTTTTTTAACAGGAATGGTGGTTGTGGAATTTCGTATCCTGTTAGGCTTCATCATGCAGGAGGATTTTGACTGGACATCTTCTTTCCAGGCCCACTATCCTAGTTTTTTCTTTTATTTCACTTATTCTTGTCTCTTTTATTTAGCAAAAATCAATCGCTTTCACCACCAACCTTTAATGGTTGGATTTATTGGCTTCATAATTGAAATATTGTCTGACTGTGTGGAATTAATCATTCAATATTTCGTATTAGAAACAACGATTACACTAGCGGCATTGAATGAGATAATCGTTATCGCATTTTCCCACAGTTTTATCGTTCTAAGCTTTTTCAATATGATGAAGTTGTATGAAGCACAGTCGAGGGAGAGACACATTAGAAAACAAAATGAACACATGCTTATGCTCATTTCCAATTTATACGAAGAATCGATTCATTTAAAGAAGACGTTGCAAGATGCTGAAAATATAACCAAAAAATCGTATGATCTATACAAAAGCTTAGACAGTTTAGAAAATGAACAACTGAGCTTTCCGGTCGAGGATTTCCGACGACAAGCATTGAAAATTGCTGGTGAAGTCCATGAGGTTAAAAAGGATAACCAACGTATTTTTGCTGGACTCTCCAAGCTGATTTCCGATGAAAGTTTTACAGATTATATGTCCATACATGAACTGGCAAACATCATCGTACGAGCAAACGATAAATACGCCCGTTTACTAGGGAAAGACATCCAATTTGTGTACACGATTGATGGCACACATCCTCATTATCATATTTACACCATTCTATCGATCATTAATAATGTCGTTGCAAACGCTGTAGAAGCCATCAAAGATACAGGAACCATCACAATTGACATTGATAAGAAGCATGATTCGGTTGAATTTCGGATAGGAGATAACGGTCCTGGTGTTGCATCGAAGGATAAAGAATTAATTTTCAAGCCTGGGTTTACTTCTAAATATGATCTTAATGGTAACCCATCGACAGGAATTGGATTATCGTATGTAAAAGAAATGGTCGAAGAACTTGAAGGTGATGTTACGTTCCAGGACAGACCGGAAGGAAAAGGATCGATTTTCATAATTCGATTATTGGTTGATCATTTAATTGAGAAAGGGTGATTCGATGTTTTTTTATATAATAGATGATGACGAAGTGGTTCGCTCGATGTTGGCCCGAATCATCGAAGATGAGGATCTTGGGGAAGTGCTAGGAGAAGCTGAGGACGGTTCATTGTTGGATCAACAAATGCTAACTTTGAAAAATATCGATATTTTATTCATCGATTTGTTAATGCCGATTCAAGATGGAATTAAAACGATTCGTCAAATAAAACCGTCATTCAAAGGGAAAATCATCATGATTTCTCAAGTGGAATCGAAAGAACTGATTGGTGAAGCCTATTCACTTGGTGTTGAATACTTTATAATCAAACCGATCAACAGGATCGAAGTGTTAACGGTCATTCAGAAAGTCATCGAACGAATCCAATTGGAAAAATCGATACAGAACATTCAAAAGTCGCTCAATACGGTGCTTAAATTGGATTGCCATCAAAGTCTGCAGGAAAAATACCGCAACGAAAAACATATAAGAACTTCCAGTCATTTTCTTTTATCCGAATTAGGGATAGCTACTGAAAATGGGAGTAAAGATTTACTGGATATGTTAGATTATTTATATCAATATGAACAAGATAAAACGTTTGAACAAGAGTTTCCTACTCTAGAAGAGATTTTTGTGAATTTAGCTCGAAAAAGACTTGGAGAATCAGCTGCAGAGATGGAATTAAAAAGAGAGGTTAAAGCATCCAAACAACGGGTCCGAAGGGCAATTTACCAGTCATTAAACCATTTGGCGTCCCTTGGACTTACTGATTTTTTAAACCCGAAGTTCGAAAATTACGCTTCTAAGTTTTTTGATTTTACAACCGTAAGGAGAAAGATGACAGAATTAAACAATGAGTCAACACTACCCGCTCGCATCGATACGAAAAAATTCATTCAGGTTCTCTATTTTGAAGCGAAACGGATACATTTGGAATCGCAATGACGAATTTCATTTTGGGCAGACTTCACTTGGTGAAGCTGTCCTTTTTTCATTATACACATGGCTTCAGTGCCACTCAATATAGAGGCGGTTGTTTCATACAACTTGAATCCAAACATAGAACGAACATGAAGCTTTCTTTAAGAATGCTTTGAAGCCTTTTTTCTTGTTTTACTTAGATAAAAATCAATGGTATCTCCTTTCGAATCGACAGCACGATATAAATACATCCATTGACCTATGACTTTCACATACGTCTCATCGACTCGCCAAGAATCATTGGTTGGCTTACTTCCATCATTTCGGTCAAATCACGAAAATTTCAATTTTGGAGCTTGTGAGTAAGCAGTTCACGATATTCCCTTGTACGGATGTCTCCATTCCTAATTTCCATTCGCATTAAAACGACAGACTTCTGTTCCACATCTACTCTCACAAAGGAGCAAGGATAGTTACGACTGCACCAAGAACCTGAATTGATATTATCCAAACCAATGGTATCCTTTCCCAATCCGCAAAGGGATGGAAGAAAGAACTTAATCTTGTTAGCTGGAACGGTAAAGAACCAAAGTACGATTTACGTGAATGGGCACCTGGGCATGAGAAGATGGGAAAAGGTCTAACATTGACGGTTGAAGAGTTAAAGACGTTAAGAGAAATTTTAAACGGTCTGGAACTTTAAAAAATGCAGACAACGAGGGCTAACTTATATTGGATGAGTTAGCCCATTCGTTTTAGTTGGCAGAAGTGAGAAAGAGGAGATCAAGTGAACAATACTGAAGAATCTCACCTACGTGTCCAAAATGTAAGAAGCAAAACACTTACGACATAATTCTAGGCTTGCCAAATATACTTGAATTTCAACTATCTAGTGATATCCTTGCAAGGGTGGGGATGAAAGGGCGGTTGGAAAGCTAAATAGTATTGTATGGATAGGTGTTGAGATGTTGAAAAAACAATACCGGGATAATTTTTTGACAGTCGAGTCGTGTGAGGTACTGTTCATTACTTGCAAGAAACAATAATTAAAAGATGTAACAGTGAGTAAAGAGCCTTTTCGTTTAGAATGGCTCTTTAGTATTAATTGAGGTGTATAATTATTCAAAATAAAGCAGTAACTAGATTTATGTTCCGCCATATTTAAACTAAAACGTTAGGAGTATAAGGTAGTGATCTCTATGCTGTAACCTGATGAAATTGAACACTTTTTGCTAAATAAGAGTGAACAATCTTCTAGAAATTAAAACGTACACATTGTCACTTTACTTAATAGCCATCCAATTCCCTTCATGAGGAACGGGAGAATTTCTAGATGTTGAAGAATCCCAATCAATACAGAAATAAATATAATTGGCAATAATACAGTTAAAAAGAAGGGTGCCTCTCCCGCGTTCGCCATGCCGCCAAACACAAAGGAAACCCCTTCGTTTGCGTATTCGAGTAGTGTGCTAAAAATTGTAGATATTCCCATGATGATGTTGAAGCCGAATTCTGTATTTAACAGTAACACTGATAAAATAATTTGGATGGCAATCATCATGATAATTGGTTTGAATTTTACTACTTTTCGATTGGAGCTTGCCAACCAAGCCAATAACAATACAACAAGAATACCTAAAATAGAAATACCGTATCGCATATGTAACCTCCTGATGAATTTAAACATTATGTACATGCTTCGAGTATAATTACCGCTCGTATCGTAATCTCTTTTATTTGTGATTGCCATGGATATTATGCCCATATTTTATAAAAAGAACTGGACATAATAGGCGGAAAAAGACGATTTGAGAAATTTTAAGATGGGTAAATTGAGGAAATAAAAGGAGAAAAACTGCCAGTTAAATAGGTGTGGTGAAGCGTACCATAAGTAATATAATGAGGCTTTTACGCATATAAGGAAAAAACACTATCCAGATTCTTCAATTAAAATTCAAATCATAAACAATCAATGATCTATTAATAGTCCATACAGCAAATCCTTACTCCACTTGTGCTTTTATTGTGAGAACTAAGAAAAATGATAGGTAGAAGGTGACAAACATGGAAGCAATCGTCCTAGCTGCTGGATATTCCAGCCGAGCGAATGCATTTAAAATGACTTTGCCGATGGGGCAAATGAGCGTGTTGGAGCAAACGATCTCTAAATTTGAAGGATTATGCAGCAGGGTCATCGTCATAGCTGGGTTTCAAGCGGAAATCATCCAAGAGGAAATTGCCAAAATCATCAGTAAAAATTCCTATTCATTTCATATCAAGTTTGTTTATAATGAAAACTTTAATCAGGGAATGTTTCATTCCATTCAAAAGGGCTGCAACGAAGTAAATGCTCCAACCTTCTTTATAACACCCGGAGATTGTCCGCTTGTTAAAAAAGAGACTGTTCAGCTACTAGCAAAACACAAAGGAGACGTGGTTATTCCCAGCTTTGACTATAAAGGCGGCCATCCCATCAAATTATCAAGCGAAGTGAAACAGAAAATTCTCGAAACCAATCCAGAAAGTAATTTGCGTATGGTCCTGGGCGGTTACGAAAAGCAATACATGAATGTAGATGATGCTGGAGTATTAATGGATGTTGATACGCCGGAGGATTACCGAAAAGCCATTGATTATAATAAAGCTTTAAATTTCTCGAAGTGAAAATATAATTAAAAACTACGAAAATCTTTAATAGAAATGAATCATAAAAGATCATTCTCATTGATAAAATCGTAGGAAGAGGTTTCTATTCAGAATATGTCCCTTTAAAAAAATGAGTCGAAGGGTGTTGTTGCAATGAATCTCAAAGACATAAGCACCTCAGTGCCCAAAAAGGACCATAAAGGTAAAGTATCGGGCCAGTTGCCCTATATTAGTGACGTGAAAGTGGAAAATATGGTTTATGGTGTTTTGTATCGGTCGCCAATTGCTTATGGAAAAATCATATCCATTCAATTACCTAACCTTCCGGAAGGGTATGAAGCTGTTGGAGCAGAGCATATCCCCGGACCGAATTATGTCAAAATTATCAAAGAAGATCAGCCCATTTTTGCCAATGAGTGGGTCAATTATATTGGTGAGCCAATTCTCATGCTCACTGGCAAAGACCTGGATATCCTGTACAGTTTGTTAAATGAAGTGAAGGTTGAATTTGAAGAACATCAGGCTATCTATACATTGGACGAAGCAATCAAGCAAAAATCAGTACCCTTAGTTTTGGCAAGCTATGAATTTGGAGAAAGCTTAGAGAACATTTCAGCTATCGAGCAGGGAGCCCATCAAATCATCGAAGAAGAATATGATACGGGTTATCAGGAGCATGTCTACCTTGAGCCGCAAGGAATGCTCGCCGTTTATAAGGATGATGAAATTGTCGTCCAGGGATCGATGCAATGTCTTTATTATATAAAAAATGCATTGCTAAGCGCATTAGCCTGTGGTGACGAGGAAGTCAGAGTTGTTCAAAGTCCTACCGGTGGAGGTTTTGGCGGCAAAGAAGATTATCCTTCGATGATGGCTTGTCACGTAGCCGTTGCCGCAAGAGCAGTCAAAAAATCGGTAATGCTCGTGTTCGACCGTTCTGAGGATATGCTGGTTACGACGAAAAGACATCCGGCCAAACTCAAATATCGAACGGCCCTTGATAAGGAAGGAAATATTGTGAGCATGTGTGTTGACATCTTTCTCGATGGAGGGGCGAATGTAGGATTGAGCTCTGTCGTGCTGCAGCGCGCATTAATAAACAGTGCTGGTGTTTATAAAATTCCACATTTTCATGCAAAAGGCTATGTCTTAAAAACCAATACCGTTCCGAACGGCGCTTTCAGAGGCTTTGGTGCTCCACAAAGCTTTGCCGGAATCGAAAGTCATATTGGACATCTTAGTAAACTGGCAAAAATCGACCCGCTTGAATATAAACGAAAATACCTCGTCAAACAAGGAGACCCCACCATCACCAAAGGTAAATTCCGCGACCCGATATTAGTGGAAGAAATGATTGAGGACGTACTCAACGTGTCAGAATACAAAAAGAAAAAAGAAGACTTTCAGCGCTTAAATCAACAAAATCAGCGCTATAAAAAAGGCATAGGAACTTCGCTGTTCCTCCACGGCTGTGGATTTACAGGCAGCGGCGAAAGAGATCATATTAAAGCAACGGTGAAGCTAGTTAAATCAAAGGGCGACCAGGTATCACTAAAAATCTCAAACTCTGATATGGGACAAGGTATTTTGACGACGTTGTGTAAAATTGTCGCCAAAGAACTTGACCTCCCGTTCGAAGATATTTTGTACCCTTATCCCGACACAAAAGAGGTTCCCGACTCGGGTCCGACAGTAGCTTCCAGGACGACGATGATTGTCGGAAAATTGCTTGAACGGGCCGCAAAAAAACTTAAGAATCAGTGGCAAACAGGGGTGGAACAGGAAGTGGTTGAGCACTATGTTCACCGTGAAATGATTCCTTGGGACGAGAAAACCTTCACTGGAGATGCCTACCCGGCTTATTCATGGGGCGTTAATATCGTTGAAGTAGAAGTTGATACGTTAACAGGAAATATAAAGTTAGAAAAAGTATACGGCAATTATGAAGTTGGGAAGGTCATCGATGAACGGATTATGAAAGGCCAAATTGACGGTGGTTTGGCTCAAGGGCTAGCATACGGATATCTAGAAAAGATGACGTCAAAGCAAGGTAGAATCCAACAAAAAAGTATATCGGATTATGGACCGCCGACTTCATTGGATGTTGTTTCAATCGAAAGCAAGGTCTTTGATAACCCCTATGCTGATGGTCCATACGGGGCGAAGGGCGCAGGTGAATTGACTTTAATTGGAGGCGCTCCAGCAGTCCAAGCTGCGATTGAGGATGCCCTGCAAACTTCTTTTCAGCAAATTCCGATTACACCGGAAGTCATTATTGAAAGTCTTTGGATGAAAGAAGGTGAAGAGGGTTGATTAAATTCACACTAAATGGAAGAACGGTAGAAACTGACGCCCCTGCTACAGCAAGATTACTAGATTTATTAAGAGATGAGTTTGAGTTAATCGGAACAAAGGAAGGCTGTGGTGAAGGGGAGTGCGGAGCCTGCAGTGTTTTTGTGAATAACCTCCTGCAAAACAGCTGCCTTATTCCAATTGGCTCGATTGCTGGTGCCGATATTCAAACGATCGAAGGCATCATTGAAACGGAACAATTTAAAATTTTAGATGAGAGCTATTCCATCGCCGGGGGAGTGCAATGCGGCTATTGCATTCCGGGGATGATTATGGCAAGTGCAGCTTTGTTATCTAAAAATCCTCATCCTTCAGAGGCTGAAATTCGTGAAGGCATCTCCGGAAATCTGTGCCGATGTACGGGCTACAATATGATTGTTGAAGCGATTAACCTAGCAGCTAAAAAAGGTGATGGCTTATGGTAGAGAAAATAACAGCGTATCGCTTCGAGCGTTTAGACGAAACGTTGAGCCAATTGAATAGAGAAGATTGTGCAATCATAGCCGGAGGCACCGATGTTATGGTTCTTCACAAAAGTAGAAGGGGAGTACCTCCGAAAATCCCTAAACCGATTGTTTTTATTAATCATCTTTCCGAATTAAAGCAGGTGTATCAACATCACAAGGATCTCCACATCGGGGCCTGCTGTACCTATAGTGAATTACTTGAAAATCCGTTGATTCCTTTTGCTTTCAAGAATGCAATTAAAACAATTGCTGCCCCGGCAATTAGAAACAGGGGAACATTAGGCGGTAATATTTGCAACGCCTCTCCAGCCGGTGACATGCTTCCTTTATTATATGTATACAATGCAAAGCTTCTGTTGCGCTCCGTAAATGGTGATCGCATGGTTGCGATTAGCGATTTTATTCAAGGTCCACGACGGGTTCAACGCTTTCACAATGAAATAGTAACGGAGATTATTCTGCCATCCGTATTAGAAGATTCACATGTCGTTTTCGAGAAAGTCGGCAACCGCAACGCAGATGCCATTGCCAAAGTATCGTTTGCGGGTTTCGTCCGGATAAGCAAAGATCGAATCGATGACATTCGATTTGCCTTCGGGGCGGTCGGACCTACGATGGTTCGTTCCATTGATATTGAGAAGAAGCTGGTTGGAAAAACGATACCATTAGCCGATGCAGACATCGCTGCGATTGTGGCAGCCTTCGATAAGATCATTAGACCAATCGACGATCAACGCTCCACTGCGGCTTACAGAAAAACCGTTGCGTTACATCTTTTACGTTATTTTCTTAGTATGAAGCAATATCAACCGAATTAATGTTTAAAAATAGGGGGGAGCTTTTCATGCTGCTGATGGAAAAAGTGGCTATGCTGACGCGTCAAAACGAAACCTTTGCTTTAGCCATGATTATTGAATCAAAGGGCTCGACTCCCAGGCATGTTGGAAAAATGATTGTCTACCGGGATGGTACCATTGAAGGAACTGTCGGAGGGGGCTTGGCTGAACACTATGTGATTGAAGATAGTGTAAAGGCGATCGAAAATGGCCAATCGAAAATCGTTGAATATAAATTGAATAAACATGCAAAAGACGGAATTCAGATGAATTGTGGCGGTACGTTACGGGTCTTTATTGAAGTCTATACAAGCAGGCCTGAACTCGTTCTGGCTGGAGCCGGTCATTTAGGCTATGCGTTGGCAAAGCTCGCTGATTTCCTCGAATATCCTTATTGCATTGTCGATGATCGCGTTGGTTATTGTACGAAGGAACGCTTTCCTAATGCGACAAACCTTTTTGTGAACGAGGATATTGGAAAGGCTTTGCTCGCAGCCAATCTAAATGAAAAGTCATATGTGGTAATTGTTACAAAAGACTGTGATGATATTGTATTAAAAACGGCACTGCAATTTCCGATTGCATATGTTGGGATGGTTGCCAGTAAACGCAAGGTCATAAGCATATTTGAAAAGTTAAAAAGTGAAGGGGTCACGCAAGAACAGTTGGAGCAGGTCCATTCTCCAATCGGATTGGAAATCGGCTCGGAAACATCAGAAGAAATTGCCATCAGTATTATCGGACAAATCATCAAAGTAAGCAAGGAAAAAAAGCCTGTAAAAGTGAAACAATTAAATAGATAAGTAGAAAGGTATAACACCTGAGGCAGATAAAGCTAAAATCAAAATGTCTAATAGACAATGGGGTCAGTCCCCGCTGTGTTTTGGCTTTGTCGCTTCCTTTGAGCAATCGAATGAACTTGTAGTAGATGTGATGCAAAAAGTAGTGAATAAAAGTTATGCATCTCAACTACTCAATTACAATGATCCAGCGGGTATTCCACATCAAAAAGCAGCGGGGTTAAACTGGATGAAGTCATTTGGTATTCATGCAGACCAAGAGAATACAGCAATTGTGTCTGGTGCTCAAAATGCTCTAGCAATTGCTTTAACATCCTGAATTAATAATACAGGGTTTTGAGGTCTATTTTTAATTGTAAAGAATTAATGTTGAAAATAATTTTCGTTAAATTATTTTCTTTTTGAACAAACCTGCAAATGAAGGATTCTATTCGTCCGCTACATGGATATTGCTTTTGTTCAGAGAACTTTTGAGAGATTTTGGTCCCTTATTCCTCTCCTAGAAAGGCAAGTGTCTTTTCCTGAAGTTCTCCATATTATATAACATCCTTTATACATCGTTTGAGAAAGGGGTTATATGTTGGAAAAGACAAAGCTTACCGGGAGAATTGTTACACCTGATGATTCTGAATATGAGCAGGCAAGAACAAATAATAACTTAAGCGTCCCAAAATTCCCAAGGTTAATTGTATTTTGTCAGAATGTTAAGGATGTATTAAATGCATTGAAGTGGGTGAGGGAAAACCGTATACCATTTCGGGTGAGAAGCGGCCGGCATAGCTATGAAAATTTTTCATTAGTAAATGGTGGTCTTGTAATTGATATCAGCGAAATGTGTAACATCACTGTCAATCGTGAAGAAATGACAGCAAAAATAGAAGCTGGAGCTAATTTAGGGCGAGTATATAATGAATTATGGAAATACGGCACGACTATCCCTGCAGGAACGGAAAGCAGTGTAGGTCTTGTCGGTCTTACGCTTGGCGGCGGAATTGGAATGTTAACACGATTGTTTGGACTTACTTGTGACAATCTGCTTGAAATTGAAATGGTAAGAGCGAGTGGACATGTAGATGCTAAATTGATTAAAGCAAATAAAAACCATAATAGTGATCTATTTTGGGCTTGTCGAGGAGGAGGTGGCGGAAACTTCGGTATTGTCACGTCTCTTACATTCCGGGTGCATCCTATTTCTAAGGTGTCAGTGTTCTCTATTACATGGGGGTGGGAAGATTTCGAAGATGCATTTGATACATGGCAAAATTGGGCGCCTAACACGGATGTACGTCTAACTTCAGAAATTGAATTAAAATCAAAGGAAGCCAACCAAATTATCGCTCAAGGTGAATTTGTCGGTACGTCATCCAAGTTAAAACAGCTTCTTCAGCCTTTAATCAATACAGGTTCACCAACAAATGTTGTGGTAAAGGAAGTCCCATATATTGAAGCTGTGCAATTCTTTGACGATCCGAGTGGAAACCGACCAGACTACCGTAAAAGGTCAGGATCTTTTCTGAATAAGCCTTTTTCAAAGAAAGCGATTTTGACAATGAAACAATTTTTAGCAAATGCTCCAAATGAACATTCTGGCATTTGGCACCAATCCCTTGGAGGAGAAGCAGGACGGATCGCCCCCAATAAGACTGCTTTTTATTACCGGGATGCCATTATCGCCCAAGAGTACCTTGCTACATGGAACAATCTTGCAGAAGAACGGCAAAACATCCGCTGGATAGAAGCGTTAAGGAGCGCTTTATCTCCATATACAACGGGTGACTATGTGAATTGGCCGGATCGGCTTATCAGAGATTGGCCAAGAGCGTACTATGGGGAGAATTTTAGCCGGCTTCGAGAAGTGAAAACGGCATATGATCCATTCAATCTGTTTAAATTCCCTCAAAGTATTCCTCCTTTTAAAAGGTGGTTTTAAAGACCTTATAGTTGATTGATAAAAATCTAAGCAACGCTTCAACGGTTCTTTCTTCAAATGTCACATCACACGTGGAGTGCTGTGCGTTGATAAAATTAATTAAAGAATAAGCAGATGGGTTCGAAAATCGGTAAAAGATTCTCGGACTTCCATCTGCTTTTATTTCAATTCTTTCAATTAAGCGATGTAAAATATCGGGAGTTAGTTCTTGAAATTCAATAAAAACACCAAGCTGTTGTTTAAGCTCCTTGATTACTAATTCGTCATCTTTTGTATCAAGAGATGAATGTAACTGTTCAATCTTAGATGATATGTTATTAATTTGCTCATTGGTATCACTCACGAATTCATCATAATCTTCTTTTGAAATTTTTTCTTCAATGAACAAATTGAGAGATTTCTTTTTCTTTAATTTTAGTCGTTCTAATTCCTTAGTAAAGGAATCAATTTGCTTTTCGGAATACTTTTTTTGTTGATTCAGTTTAGTTTCAAGTGTTTGCACAATCTCTTTGTTTTCTAAAATGGAAGCAAGTTTTTTTAAATCATTTAGAATAGCTAATTTTAGGTCAGCTTCTCTAATTAAATGATCACTACATGCCTTAATACCATGTTTATTGTAATTTCCGCACATATAGCCAAGACTGTTCTTTTTATAGTGCATTCCACGTCCACAGTCCGCACAGTAAGCAGTATTTGTAAACAGGTGTTTTTCTGCCTGAGGACGAGTACGCTTTCTACTCATCATTAGCTGCTGAACAGCTTCAAAGTCACTTTTAGAAATAATAGCTTCATGAGTATTGGGAACCGTGATAAAGTTATCAGAATGGACTTGATCTCTATTTTTATTTGTAACACTCCTAGTCGTAGACCTTCCTTGAACTAAATCGCCGGTATAATGGGGATTTTCAAGAATTCGTCTTATAGTTGAGCCATGCCACTTATCATTAGCATTTTTCTTTCTAGCAACTTGACTAGGTGTAGGACATCCTTCATTATACAATTCTCTTGCAATGCAATCAAAGCCCTTACCTGATAGATAGTTTCCAAAGATTCGTTTAACGATGTCTGGAGTTTCATCAGGACTTGAACAGAGTTTTCCATCTTTTACGATGTACCCATATGGAGCGTTGGAACCCTTAAATAACCCTTTTTGTGCTCGGCTTTTCAAGGCTAATTTGACACGCTCGCTTGTCCTTTGTGACTCTTGTTCATACATCCAAGCGTAAATACCAAACATCTGGCCATTACCTTCTAAAGTATTAATTGCGTTATCTAAGGTGATGATATGAACCTTATGTTGTTCAGCAATATCCCGAATCTCATAGGACAAACGACCATTACGAGCTAAACGTGATAGTTCTTTTGCCAATATCACATCAAATTTCTTAGCTTTAGCATCGGCAATCAGCTGTTGCAATTGTGGACGTTTATCTGTAGTGCCACTCTCAACATCAACATAGAAGTCATGAATATCCCAGCCTTTATCCGAAATGTATCTTATGAAGAGGTTTTTTTGATTGCCAAGTGAGGCTTTTTGTTCTTCTTTATTAGTAGAAACTCTGACATATACTGCACATCTCATGATACTTCTTTCCCTTCTACATGAGATGTAGTAGTGTTCACCTTGTCTTGAGAATAATAAAGGCTTACTAGTTTGTCAATTTCCTCGTTGATTAGTGAATTTAAAGTATCTTGAAAAGTAATATTTGTATTCTTATTAAAAATACGTTCGATTTCCATTGAAATGTACCCCTAATATTTTATTGAGGTCTAGACCTTGATAAATCTACAAATCTATGATGTTTAGGATTCAAAATAATTTGTAGGGATTTCAGCTGATTTCTAATGATTATTATACCTTTTGTATGTGTTTTTCTACTAAAGCACTACGGAGGGAAGTGTCATTACCATCCTCGAATAAATGAGATATTAGCAATAAATCGGAGGTGAATGTCATGAAAAACTTTAAATATCTCGTGAATTCTCTCAATTACTCGAAAAATCCGTTATAGGGAGAAAAATTTTGGAGTGGTAGTTGGTTTAACCTTGCCTTTGGCTAGTGAAGTTCGGCGCCCCACCCCTTATAAACAGAATGATTGTCCTCCTCTAGTAATGAAGAAATCCAGCTAATCTTCTTGTGGGAAGGTAGCTGGGTTGTTTACGAACAATAAAGTTGTTTAAAAAAAGCTAGTCATGTTATTCAGCAATCGGGCCATTTTATTGAACAACACCTAGATATCTAGGTTAAAGTTTAGGAGAGATTGTGAAACTTTGTACTTAAAGTAATGGCGCAGGAAAGTTCAATAAGAGATATTCTGATATGCCACATCAAATAATGGAAAACCGCTCAACCATCTTAAGCATTGAGCGGCATGTAAATAGATAATTATTTCTTTACAGCATGGATATAATGAATCGTTTCAAATGCAGTCAAATAATCCGACCGATTGCTAAAGAAACGCTCATTGATCGTCGTTGGGGATAAATGTTCATAAATGAGTAAACCTGCTTTTTCTAACATATTCTCGATTTCGTCATAAGAGCAACACGATTGCATCGTTTCTCCACCTACTGAAGCCATTTTCAGCATATTTTCAACTCGATTAGACATTCCTTTTTCTTCAAAAAGTTTTTCGTCTGCATAATCAAAAACGATTGAGCTTCCTGGTGGGACTTTGGCCAATAAATGATTGAATAAGCTTGAAATTTCCTCTTTCGTTAAATAATAAGAAACACCTAAAAGGCTAAAGAACGTTTTTTTGTTATCATCAAATCCTTCATCTATGAGGCTTTGATCGGAAAACTTATTTGTGAAGTCCATCGAAACAAAATGAAGATGACTGGGGATTTGAAAATTTGTATCAGCTAATCTTTTCCTTTTAAATTCTTGTGTAGCTGGATGATCGATTTCAAATATTTCTAATCTGTTTTTCAATTCAGGATGTCTGAAGCAAAAAGTATCTAAGCCAGCTCCGAGAATCACGTACTGTTTTACTCCTAACATCACTTCATTAAGTAGTACTTTTTCACAAAATGCAGCACGGGCTAAGGGCGTTGGAGAAAGTTGTACTTGTGTAATCCATTTTAAAATTTCATCTGGATGATCTTGAAACCTTTGACCAATATCTTGGTTGAAAAACGGTATGCCTTGAATCATATTCTCTCTGATCCTTGAAAACTCTTCTTGGGAAATGAGATCTTTTGCAATAAAATCATCGAAAATTTTTGGTGTATCGTATTGACTATGATAGGCCCGAGCGAAAGCTGATACTAAGGAAGTTACACTGGATTCATTTTGTTTCATTCCATTATTCCTCCGTATAAAAAATAAGATTCCCCTGGCCAGGAGAATCTTATTATATACACAAATGTTTTGATTGTAAATTATAGCACAAATACAATTTTTTGTCAAATATTTCGCTTGTATTTTACAGTATAAAAGTTCTGATAATATTCTCTAGTTCAACTAAAGGGTAGCATTAGTGCAATAACTACATAGAAATTTTGAAGTTCCTTTAAATTTTTTCGACCTTCAGCAATCGGGCGCGATTGTTCAATAAGGGCAGTTGTGCTAATGTGGAGTTTAGTTTAAGAAGGAACGTCAATAGAAATCAAAAATTACATGGTAAAATAGTCAAAAAAGGCTGTGTTATATATGAAAGTTTCTTTAATTGTTGCGATGGATAAGAATAGAGTAATTGGCAAAGAGAATGACATTCCCTGGAGAATTCCGAAAGATTGGGAGTATGTTAAAGATACTACAAAGGGACATCCAATCATATTAGGTAGAAAGAACCTTGAGTCAATCGGAAGGGCTTTACCTGACAGAAGGAATATTGTTCTGACCAGAGATAGGGATTTTAACTTTGATGGTTGTGAAATTGTCCATTCAATCGAAGATGTTTTTGAGTTATGTAAAAATGAAGAAGAGATTTTTATTTTCGGGGGAGAACAGATTTATAATATGTTCTTGCCTTATGTTGAGAAAATGCACATTACAAAAATTCATCATGAATTCGAAGGAGATACATTTTTTCCTGAAGTTAATTTCAATGAGTGGAAAGAAGTATCTGTTGAAAAAGGGGTTAAGAATGACAAAAACCCTTATAATTACTACTTTCATGTTTATGAAAGAAAAACTTTATTCAGCTAAAGGGCGCTTATCTGAAATGGTATGCTCCCCTTATAGTAGACACGTTTTAAAAAGCGCATTAATCTGTCTATTATTAAGGGGGTATTTTTTATGGAGAAAAAAGCAGAGACTTATGATATATCATTCAAGAAAAAAGCAGTGGATTTATTTCATCAAAAGAAGAATTATGCAGCCGTTTCCAGAGAATTAAACACTCATCGAAAAAACATACAACGATGGGTTAAACAGTTTAGTGAAGATGGGATGGTTGGTCTTAGAGAAAAACGTGGCAGAAAAAGTGGGTCTAGTAGAGTCTCTTCATCTACCTTTGAAAATACCCAACAGAAAATAAAGCGATTAGAAGCTGAGAATGAACTATTAAAAAAGCTTTTAAAGATGTGAAAGGAGGAATGAATCTAAAACCTAGTATTCTATTTCCAATCATTAATGATTTATCTAAACAAGCTCACTCTATACAGCTACTTTGTCATCTAGCTAAAGTATCAAGAAGTGGATACTACAAGTGGATAAAGCGTAAAGCATTACCTTCGGAAAAGCAGATAGAGGATGAGAAGCTAAAGCAGAAAATAATAGAATGTCATCAGAAATATAAGGGCATCTATGGCTATAGAAGAATACAAATTTGGTTAAAGAGGACCTATGATATTCATATTAATCACAAAAAAGTTCAACGGTTACTAAGTGAGCTAGGTATTAAAGCAATTATCAGGAAGAAACGAATTTATTACGGTAAGAAAGAACCTTATCTTATCTCGAATAATTATTTAAATAGATCCTTTTACGCTTCTCGCCCTAATGAAAAGTGGGTAACGGATATTACGTACCTCATTTTCAATGGACAGAAACTATACTTGTCTGCCATCAAAGACCTATATAATAACGAAGTTGTTGCGTACCAAATTAGTAGACGTAATGATTATAAACTAGTCTTGGATACTCTTAAAAAAGCCATAAAAGGAAGGAATGTAAAGGGACTCCTTCTCCATAGTGATCAAGGATACCAATACACTTCCCATAACTATAATCAGCTACTCGCAAGAAATAAAATGAAAGCTAGTATGTCTAGAAAGGGAAACTGTTGGGATAACGCTAGTATGGAAAATTTCTTTAGTCATTTAAAAACAGAATGTTTTAACCTACATACTTTTAAAACTTCACAAGAGGTTAGAAGGGCTATTAAAGACTACATTCACTTTTATAACCACGAAAGGTTTCAAACCAAGCTAAACAACCTGACTCCTATCGAATATAGAAGTCAGGCTTCTTAACTGCGCTTATTTTTTGTGTCTACTTGACAGGGGTCAGATCATAAAAAGGATCAGCGCTAATTTTCATTTAAGGGCCATATTGTGGAGGATCTTCCCTAAAGATAATTGGAGATTTTGTTAAAATAGATGGAGATTGTGAAGGAATGTACTTAAACTATAGAAGCAGGTTACTTGAAGAAGGATTTATTTGTTACCATATAGAATTTATCCGTTATACGGGCAACAAAGGAGATAGAAATTATGAGTAAAAGTAAACCAGTTGATGAATTAACCATTGAGGACTTTAAAGAAAGTTCGATATGGGAATGGGCAATAGATGAAGAGGAAAATGAAGACCAAGACGAAACTTGGGTAAGACCATCAGAAACAAAAAATTTCACTGAAGAACTAAATGGTTCGATAGTATCAGGGGAACTATCAACAAATGATGGTGAAAAGTTTCCAATGATGTGCAGTCTTGATATTGAAGATGATGAATTATTTATTAGTTCAGTTGTTTTTTATAACAAAAGAGATGACGAATACTATGCCTTAGAAGAAGTAGTTAAAAAAATTCAATTACCTTTATCAATAAATATTAGTCTTAAAATCAATGGAAAAAATCAATTATTGAATTTTGCAGCAAACAAAGTGGACATTTATAAAAATAATATAAGAACAAGTTTGTAATACTTGCTTCTTCAGCTAACGGAGTGCAAGAGCTGAAGTTCAGAGCTACCATTGTGGCTGTTTTCTTATTGTGCTTACGGAGCAAGCAGTAACAATTGCTTATTATCGTAAATTGTTTTTACCGAAAGGATTGATGTTAATGAAGAAAATACTCTCAACCATTTTACCAAGTTTGGTGATATTCGCATTTATATGGTTCGATTCTTTGTTTCCTGAAAGTAAATATATTTTATTAGGAATCTATTTGCTGTTCCCAATCATTTTTATTATTCAAGGTATTATTTGTCCAAACTCAAAGAAATATATGATAATTGGGTTTTTGTTATCTTCTTTTGCCGTTATTATACCTATTTCAGTTTGGTACAATATGGGCAGTATGATTACCCCAGTAATAATCTATCTATTATTAGGAATCGTATCCTTCTTTTTATCAAATAAAATTAGAAAAATATCTATATCTAAACAACTTTAAGATAATATCAGTGTTAATATTATTTTTAAGCTACCATGAAAATAAGTTTCTTCAAGATTAGAAAAATGGCAATACTTAAGAAAACCCTGCTCAATCGTAAAAAAAAGAGGAGAGCGATAATTAATAAGTCTATGGATTAGGGTTGACTGGATTAAGGTCAGTATCAGTATTGACACTTCCAAACCATTTTCATTCTCTGTGGTGCAGCACTGATTTTGTGCTGCATGGATGGCTAACGGGTGCGATACCTTAAAAAGGTATCGCCTTTTTTGTTTGATTAACATAGAAGATTGTGAAGTGTTGTACTTAAAGTAACGGGTGCTTATGTTTAAGATCTAGCTGCTATCGAAGGCAGCTTTTCTTATTGTGTTAATTGGGCAGCATTCCTGTAATGAAGAAATAGAGGGTTTGAACATAAAAAACACCTCTTGGTATGATAAGAGGGTCCTAAAGCTTGCCGGCAAAAAGGACTACTTATTCGCATACCAGGAGGCTCACTATGAATTATAACCAAAATCAAAAAATCGCTCAAATCACTTCCCAAACACTTATTGTCGGTGTTGATATTGCCAAATCGAAACATGTTGCACGTGCACAGGACTTTAGAGGAATGGAGTTTGGGAAACCTTTATACTTTGAAAATACAAAGCCTGGCTTTGATGGATTTTCGAGTTGGATTCAACAGCTTATCACTACACATGACATGGATCAGGCTATCGTAGGGATGGAGCCGACCGGTCATTATTGGCTGAATCTAGCTCATTTCTTGAAAGAACAGGACGTTAAGTTTGTGGTCGTGAACCCTATGCACGTCAAGAAAAGTAAAGAATTAGATGATAATTCACCTACCAAAAATGATGTCAAAGATGCCAGAGTGATTGCACAGCTAGTCAAAGATGGAAGATATGCTGAACCTAAGATTCCGCAGGGAGTGTATGCCGAACTTCGTGCGGCAAGAAAAATACGTGATCTTTTATCTGTTGATCTTCAATCCGTACAAGGGCAAATTCACAACTGGCTGGATCGGTATTTTCCTGAGTTTCTCACGGTTTTTAAAGACTGGGAGGGAAAAGCAGCACTACAATTATTAAGGCTCAGCTTACTGCCAAGTGAGCTAGTAAAGATCTCTGATGAAGAAATCTTAGCCCATCTTAAAAAGGCCGTAAAACGTGCAGTTGGTCTTGGGAAAGTAAGAGAGTTAAAACGAGTCGCCGGTCTTTCAATCGGCATTCGTGAGGGATCAGAGCTGGCGAAATTAGAGATTCGCATTTTATTAGACAAGTATGATCTCATTAAACAAAAGTTCGAAGAACTGGAACCTAGAATAGATGCCTTACTTGAACAGATACCCGGTGTTCATCAAATGCTGGCAATCAAAGGGATTGGTAAAGATACAGTGGCTGGATTCTTGGCAGAGGTCGGAGACCTAAACGATTATTCACATCCTCGCCAAATCATTAAGTTGGCAGGACTAAGCTTAAAAGAAAATACGTCAGGTAAACATAAGGGACAAACGAAGATTACGAAGAGAGGTAGGAAGACGCTGAGAGCTCTCCTTTTCCGAGTTGTCATGCCATTAGTCGCCAAGAACTCTGCTTTTAAAGCCCTACATGCGTACTATACAAAACGTCCGAACCATCCTTTAAAAAAGATGCAATCTCTTATCGCCCTGTGCAATAAATTGATACGTGTATTGTTTACCATCGGTAAAAAACAATGTGAATTTAGCGAAGAAAGAATGTTACAGGACATCCCTCATATGGCTGTGATGCTGAAGGTAGCTTAGGCTTTTGTAGCCCTGTTAATCAGAATAAAGGAACATTTATGGTTTAGTAGACATTTGAAGCACGGATTAGTCAGTATTCAACTAAATTTCGGGCAAGGACCCTGTCGGGCAGCATAAACTGACATCCACCTCATGGAAAGGTTGGACGAAGGAATTTTGGAGCGAAGACTCTGTGAGACATGGGAGGGTTGACCTCCATGAGAGACGTGGAGACCACTAGTGCAACTATAATTTAACTGGATACCCACTTATTGGATAAAGGTGGTTAAGTGGCTAAAGGTTTTTTTACTCCTTGGCTCCAAAAATATCCTTCACTTCCCTCTAATCCCAATAAGAGAATGACTAACACCTGTAAGCGACTTTAAAATTCTAAGAAAACAGGAGAAAACAAGAGATATTCCTTATTTTATAGAGGGAGTATAGTTTAATAAGCATTTACCAAAATTAAATATTATGAGGTTGTAACGAATAAATTGTATTCAGTTAATGGAACAAGTTGAAATATAGAATAAAGAGCAAAACGGAGACAAAAAATGAAAAAAATTTGTTTTACTTTTCTAATATTTAATCTTTTCATTATTTCTGGTTGTTCCAATGATTATAAATACCAGCCTGGAAAAGATACGGTGGAAATTTACGGCGATGGAACTTATCAGATTTTGTCAGGAAATACAAATACGTTAGCTAATGTTGAAACTCAAGAAAATCCTGAAGAGATAGTTTTTAAATACAAAGAAGAAAAGCCTTTGGTTTTTGTTATCGGAGAAAGTGGATATACAATACTCAATTATCAAACTGGCGAAATTAAAAAGTATAAAAAAATGAACGAAATTCCCACTAAACAAAGAAAAGTCTTTATGGAAATTGCAAAGGACTAACTTCTTTAACGGGTGCATTAGTTTAATTTAGGAGAGAAATCATAGTGGATGACAAGATTATGGAAACACCCTTACCGGAACTATACTCAAAACTTGTGGTAGCCCCCTTGTATATTATTCAACTGATATTTTGTATTGGCTACTTAATTTTCACACGAAAAGACAAAGGCATCTTTACATCTATATTTAAAATTTATTGCATTTTTATAATTGTTAATTATCTGGTCGCACTTTATTTTCGGTTCTTTCACTAAACCAGCTAATAGTTTGTCAATATTTTTCAATAAAAGATTAAAATCATAGATGATATACTAAAAAGCGCATACCAAATAACCTTCCGTTTTCTCTCGGATGGAAAGTTTTGAGTTATTTAGTTAGACATAGTTTTTAAACTATATCTTGGAAAGTTGTTTTATTTTTTAATAAGGCATAAATCCAATGTAAGAGCTTATTTACACAAGCGATAATAGCCACTTTAAAAGGCTTTCCTTCTTCACGCTTTTTATCGTAAAACTCACGCATTTTTTTGTTGCGAGGGATAATTTCATCAGTCGTTTTCTTCTTGCGACAATCACGAATGGCACAGCGAACTGCCATATATAATGCATGACGAAGTCTACTAGATCCTCGTTTTGTGATGCGATTCTTGGTAGCTGTAAACTTACCAGATTCGAATACACTAGGATCCACTCCAGCGAAGGCTACAAGCTTTTTAGGATTATTAAATCGATCTATCTCCCCAACTTCAGAAATAATCGTTGCCGCGATCTTTTCTCCAATGCCTGGGATAGATTTGATAATAGTATATTCTTCAATTTCTTTAGCGAGAGCGTCTATCTCTGTCTCTAACTTTGATAGATGCTCTTTGTACTGAAGAAGAATATTTATATACATACCTAGGCTTAAAATATGACTCTGATAAACAGTCTTTTCAAAAGGGTTACGGGCTGCCGCAGCTTTAAGCTGAATGGCTTTTTCATTTGCCCATTTGATAGATCTACTTTTACATAACTCAAATATCTTGTCTGTAATGGCTTTTTCACTTGCCTTCAGAATGTCTTCTGAAGAAGGAAACTCTGAAAGAGTTAAGAGTGACACCACAGAATATAAATCTCCAAAAACCCCGTTATATTCAGGAAACACTTGTTCAAGCACTGCCTGAAATTGCAGCTTTGTTTGGATTATAACGCCCGTTATATTTTCATGTTGTCTTGTCAGATTACGAAGGTTTAATAACTGAACCCCACGCTTTTTATATGGTTCTAACTCCTCCTTATAGAACAACTCACAGAGAAGATAGGCATCAATGGCATCGGTCTTTACTTTTCTTAAACTTGACCCTCTTGCCTTATATGAAATCAAAGGGTTGATGATAATCAATAAATACCCACGCTCTTCCAAGTAGTGAACGACTGGAGTTTGATAATGCCCAGTAGCTTCTAAAATGACTGAAGGCTTTTTTCCAGACTCTCTTTTAACATCCTCAAGAAACGCTACAAGTGAATCAAGCCCCTCAACAGTATGAGAAACTTTAAAGCTCTTACGATATGGTTTGACTTTATCTAAAAATGCCTGAACTTGACTTTCCCCTTTTGAAACATCCAGACCAACGACTGGATTCATTCTGAATCTCCTCCTAGACTAGTCATTTGCCAGTAACCCCTAATCCTCCATGCAGTGTCACAGCTTCGCTTGTTATACGAGATCTACGTCCCAACCAGCCTCAATCATGTTTCTACAAGTAGGGGGCGAACGGTTTAGTTGACGGGGTCAAGCCCCACGGGCAGAGACGTTCTACTTTGGCTACTGTTATAATAAGACCATATAAAATAAGGTCAACCAGAAATATTTTCTTATCTGGCTGACCTTATAATACGAACGGGGCAGCATTCCTGTAATAACTGAAAATGCGGTTTGAATGAAAAAAGACCTCTTGATAAGATGAATGTGTCCTGAGCTGGCCAGCTAAAAAGGACAAAACATCTACTCGGAGGTCTCACCATGAATTATAACCAAAATCATAAAATAGCTCAAATTACACCTAAAACCTTAGTAATCGGTATTGATATTGCGAAACATCATCATGTAGCTAGAGCACAAGATTATCGTGGAATGGAGCTAGGATCTACTTGCTTTTTTGATAATACCCAAGAAGGATTTAGGACATTTATTAATTGGATTATTCAAATAAAAGAGTCTTGCGAAATGGATTCTGTCATTACTGGAATGGAGCCAACTGGCCATTATTGGCTTAATTTAGCTCATATTCTAAAGGAGGAACAGATTAAGTTCGTAACGGTCAACCCTTTACATGTCAAGCACAGTAAGGAGTTAGACGATAACTCTCCAACTAAAAATGATGTAAAAGACGCGAAAGTCATTGCACAACTAGTCAAAGATGGTAGATACGCTGAACCAACCATACCACAAGGGGTTTTCGCGGAACTGCGTGTGGCTAAGAAATTACGCGATCTATTAAATGTGGACTTACAAATTGTGCAGGGACAGGTACACAACTGGCTTGATCGATATTTTCCAGAGTTCTTTACCGTTTTTAAAAGTTGGGAGGGAAAGGCAGCTCTTCATTTATTAAAACTTGAAGCGTTACCTCATGAGCTAGTGAACTATACAGAAGAAGAATTACTCGATTACTTAAGGCAAGAAGTGAAGAGAAGTATAGGAATAAAGAAGATTCAATCCTTAAAAGAAGCAGCCAATCGCTCGATTGGCATTCGTCAGGGTGCCATGATGGCTAAAATGGAATTAAGATCATTAATTCAAAAATATGAACTCATTCAAGCCAAGTTCGAAGAGCTTGACCATACTTTGGATACACTGCTTCAAGATATTCCAGGCGTTGATCAAATGTTAGAGATAACAGGAATTGGACGCGATACAGTGGCGGGTTTCTTCGCTGAAGTAGGGGATTTGAGTGAATATAATCATCCTCGTCAAATAACCAAACTGGCAGGACTTAGCTTAAAAGAAAATACATCTGGAAAGCATAAAGGGAGAACCACGATTACGAAACGTGGACGTAAGAAATTACGAGCATTATTATTTCGGGCATCTATGATTCTAGTAGCGAAGAATAAAGCCTTTAAAGCCCTACATCATTATTACACAACGAGACCTGACAATCCGTTGAAAAAGATGCAGTCTTTAATTGCTTTGTGTAATAAGCTTATACGCATTCTCTTCTCCATTGGGCAGAAACAGTTTGTGTTCCAGGAAGAGAAGATGTTGAAGGATATCCCTCATATGCATGCATTTATTCAAGAACCAATAGCAGCTTAATCACTATAAAACTGACTTTTGACAAATAGATTTGGACGGTTGAACAGACAATATCAGCATGGGATTAGTCGGCAACGCAACTAACGTAAGGACATAGATCCTGTGGGGCAGCATGACCGACATCCACCTTATGGAAAGGTTGAACGAAGGAATGTAGGAGCGTAGACTCTGTGAGACTTGGGAGGGTAGACCCCCGTAAGATATGTGGACATCCATTGGTGCGTACATACCTATTCATCCAACTTCTTGAAATTAACCGAAGGTTGGCTAGTTTCTTGCGCTCTTTTTTTCGTAAACTGCTTGATTGTGTTCTTTTCGTACTAATCAAATCTATAAGAGTAAATAAGTTGGATAGAAATATTGAGAAAAACTGAGTATTTAAGAGATAATTGTTTGTTTATTGAGGGAGGTTAGTTCAGGAAAATAATACAAAAAAATTCCAATACAGAGGACTGAATATTGTTATTATTTAGTAAAGGGGTGGTTGTATGAAAGATGAGAATAAACCATTTAATGATGCAATAGACCATTTTAACGAGATTGAAGGAAATGCTGGTAACCCTTCTAATGCTAAGATAAACAAGTTACCAAAACCATTAAAATACTTTGGATACTTTATGATTGGTTTCATTTCATTATCCATTCTGTTAATGATTATATTAAATTTATTAAATTAACTAATACTGACTGGTGGCTTTTTCTTATTCAGCTAACGGGTGCGATCGTATTATGAGGTTAACCAGTTTTTACTGGTTGACCTTTTTTATATAGGACCTATTATATCGGTAGCCAGGGTAGGACGTACGGGTGCGTGGGACCATGATTCCGTCAACTAAACTGTCCGCCCCCTACTTGTAGAAACATGTTTGAGGCTGGTTGGGACTGTGATCCCGTATAACAAGCGAAGCTATGATACTGCATGGAGGAATAGGGATTACTGGCAAAACAAATGGAGAGGAAGAGATAAAGAATGAATCCAGTAATCGGCCTGGATGTTTCAAAAGGGGAAAGTCAGATTCAAGCATTTTTAGATAAGGGAAAGCCGTACGGAAAAAGTTTTAGCGTACCCCACACGACTGAGGGACTAAATACTTTACTTCATTTTTTGAAAGTGGTGGAAAATGAGGCTGATATGAAACCAAGTGTCATATTAGAATCGACGGGACATTATCACACTCCTGTCATTCAGTTTTTAGAGGAACAAAATTACTTATACATTATGGTCAATCCTTTACTGTCTTATCAGGCAAAAAAGTCAAGTTTGCGAAAGGTAAAAACAGATGAAATAGATGCTTTTCGTTTGTGTGAACTGTATTACAAGGAAGAGCTTGAGCCTTATAAGAAAAGGGGAATCCAGCTTTTAAACCTCCGTAATCTCACAAGACAACATGAAACCCTAACGGGTTTGTATGTTCAAGCTAAGTTACAGTTTCATTCGATTTTAGATCAAGTGTTTCCTGAATATAAAGGGGTATTTGGAGATTTGTATTCAAAAGTTTCTCTAAACACACTTCTGGAATTTAGTACGTCAGAATCTGTGATACAGGCTGGAGAATCTAAGGTGACAGATAAGATTGCGAGTTTATGTATGAGTCGTTCGGAACGCTGGGCACAAGAAAGGGCAAAAAAACTTTATGAAGCAGCTCAGCGTAACCCGTTTAAGAGCACATTTTATCAAAGTCATTTGATCAGTCTTGAAATGTATATTCAACTGCTTCTCCAATACCAAGAGCACCTAGCAAAGTTAGATGATCAAATAGATGCCTTGGCAGGAGAAATAGAAGAATATAAGATTATCCAGTCGATCCCCGGTATTGGAGAAAAAATCGCGGCAACGATTATTTCCGAAATTGGAGAGATCGAACGGTTTAATCACCCTAAAAAGCTGGTTGCTTTCTCTGGGATTGATCCAAGTGTACATTCGTCGGGGAAATTTACAGCGACAATCAATCGGATCACCAAGAGAGGTTCAAGCAGATTGCGTCATGCCTTATATATGGCTGTTCTCTGTGGGATTAGATCCTCTCGCAATAAAAAGCTAAAAGAGTTCTATGACCGCAAGCGAGAAGAAGGAAAACCTTTTAAAGTCGCAATGATTGCATGTGTAAATAAGCTTATTCATTGGATTTATGCCTTACTAAAACGCAGGGAAGATTTCCTGGATTTGGTTTAAGAAATACAATCGGGTAACGCATGAAAAACCTTCCAATGTAAATGAGGAAGGTTATTTGGCATGAACATTTTTAGTATATCACTTTGTTTATAGAATTTTTATTGAAAAATGTTGACATCCTATTAGCTGGTTTAGTGAAAGAAGAAGTACAATGAATTTAGGAGAATATAGTTCTTTAAATGGAAAACAGGGGGAACTTTGATTTATGGATAAAACTGAAGAACTTTTAAAAAACTTTGGTTTAGTACCTAAGATAGATTTTGTGGATAGAATCAGAAATTTATTAAAAGAAGAAATAGAGAATAAATCATCGGAAGACAATGAATACTTAAAAACACTATGTATTCAATTATTTGCTTTAGGATGTGTTGACGATACTCTGTTAATTTGGAGAGCAAAGGAAAAGGACTTTGATACACATTGTTATATTGATGTTCAACTATTATGTGGTGCAGGATTGGAAAAGACACTGGGTTATCTCAAAAAAATTGATACTTTAGAGGCAAAGAAAGAATTAAGCTATTTACGGAAATGTAAAGAAGATTTTGAGGATTTTAATGTAGAAGAAGTCCTAAATTTTTATAAAAAGTATTACGGGATTTAGGAATTTTTGTATAAGGTCATTATAATTCCTTGTTGAACTACCATGAAAATAAACTTCTCTTATTACAAAAAAAGACAACACCAAAGAAGGCCCTTCTAGTTCGTAAAAAAAGAGAGCTGCAATTCATTGATCTATAGATTGGTTGACTGGATTAAGAACCATTATAGACATCTTAGTATTTTTTCATTCTCTGTGGTGAAGCGCTGATTTTTGCGCTTCATGGATGGCTAACGGGGGCTTTTCTTTAATAATACAACATTAATGATCTTCCACAATCGGGCGCTATAGTTGAATAAAACTTAGATTTTTAAACGACTTTATTGTTATATTTTTTAGTATAGTGAAGTATCTTACATCAAAAATTACACAACTATATTTTTAACCCCGTCCTAAATTTAGAACGGGGTTATGCTTGTTTGAGCTTTTAAAATTAAATAACTTTATTATCTTTTTACAGCAGACCAATAAAAAAGTCGATTTCTTGTTCGTAAGAGATCGACTTTTTATAAATTGAAATTTGCTTAGCATTCAAATTTTACTTATAACTATATAAAGTGTAGTAAATTCCAACAGTGTCATAAACTCCATCGGGTTTAAGTTTAAGATCACTTCTTGAATATAGTAAACCAAAACGGCTTTGATCCTCATCTTGCCATAGTGGTGATACGCTTAAGCTATTTGTGATTTTAGTTTTAGCAACTAGCTTTCCTGAAATGTTATATTTATAAATATAATCAGAAGTCAAACGTATAAAAATATTATTGGCATTATCAATATGTGTAATAAAATCAGTGTATGATATAGCATATTTAGCATTAGATCGTTTCGGCATTGAGATACTAATCTTTTTAATAATCTTTCCTACTGTGTCATACCATTCAAGTTTAAGCTTTCCTGTCTTTGCATCAATTACGGCAATTAATAAATTGCCTTTTTCATTAAATAAGACTTGTTGGAATTGTTCACTGTCATGAGATATCTTTCTAACCAGTAATTCTTTTCCTTTTGAATTATATACCTGTATATGATAATTCAACATATCTTTTGAAGAGACTACAACTACATTTCCTTTTAAAGAAATATAATTATTTTGGATCTTGTGGTTTTTACTTGGTGTTGTACCTGTCCATTGTATTTTTCCATTTTTATAATAAGAGAATTTGTTCCAATTATCTCCTTTGGGAATCAATACAGTATCATTTGAACCCAGGGCAACTCCGCCTTGGTGACGGGATATCCAAATCTGTTTGCCATTCTTAGAATCTAACCCTATAATATACCATTTTTTATCAAAGAACCTGGTTATATACAAATCCCCGTCTGGTGCTACATCCACCGCTAGACCTGTATATTTACTAAATCTCTTTTTCCACTTGACCTTACCAGATTTGTTCAATGCTATAATATTTTCAGAACCATCCACTAAATAAGCTGTTCCATCCTTATAAAGAGCAGATGCTGAGATACCTTTTAAAGATTTGTATCTATATTGCACTTTCCCCTTGGAATCAATTAATTTGTATTCTTTTGGAGCTTTAAGCCCCTTATATCCATTTCCAGCTAAATCAATATATGATACTGCCCTTTCATTTGAACTTTTCCAAGATATGTTCATCGATGCCGATAGAGTAATTTTTGTGGCAGCTTTTGTTGAAATAGGGATTATTAATGTTCCAATTAGAGAGAATACCAATACAATCACTAAAAATAGCCTTTGATGAATTTTCATAATACTATCCTCTTTTAGATGTATATTCCTTACCACCCATATTCTACCACCAAGGTGTTAAAAATGAATAGAGTAATATAAATAACATAAAAAATCCTAAAAAACAGAGTGCTCAATAGACCATACTTTATTTACTTTTGATGAAATTGTAGATTTGAAATAAAGTTGCACCGTTTCATTCCTTTTCGATTAAAGAATTCTAAGTGAGTTTTAATCAAACTTTTTTATAAAACGGAATGTTCATTCAAAAAGAAAAGAATCCATTTTTGATCAATCTTTGTCAAAATGGATTCTTTTTATTTACCGTAGAATACGGGTTTACACGATATTTTTGATCAAACTTTAATTTATAAACCAACAAGAACCCCCTAGATTTATGAGTTTATATCATATTTATTCTCTTTATCTTTTTTAACTCTTTTATCAAACAGTCTTAGAGGAGGTGCGTTTTTTTTAACATTAAATAAATCGAAAGAACTCTTAAAAAGAAATATTAGAAAAGTAGTCTCAACCAAAATAGTAAATATTAAGCTATTGCCTTGGTTCGTATATCCTTTATAAAAATGAATTATAGCACCTAAAAGGGCTAAAATAATAATAACATCCATATAGAGTACAATGTAAGGTGTGATTAAACCTTTTTTAGATTCATGAATTTTATATGCTTCTTTTAAAAGTCCTTTTGATAAAACGCCTTTTGGCATACCTTTAATTGAACCTTTTATTTTAGAATCCCATACTTGATCAGTGTGTAATATTTGTAGTAATACACCATCATTAGGATCTAAATAATCAAAATTCAATATTATTTTATTTCTCTGTCCGGGATCTATATAAGCGTTAAATTTATTAATACGTCTTGTCTCTTTAAGAAAATCTATACTTATAAATTCCTCCTCTTTATCTAATTCTAACCTTAATACATCATCTTCTACGATATTAAATCCATGAATAGTTTGGTTTCCAGAGTTCCAAATAGCAATATTGGTCATTATAACTCTAGGAATTTTCTTACCTTTATAGGTTATTTCTAGTTCATCTGAAATTCTACTATCTGTTCCTATTAATTGTATGGAATGATCTTGGTAAACTAATTGTGATTTAATTTTAGACAACTTATATAATAAAATTGAAATTAAAACGGTAAAAATAACCCCAAAAATACCAATAGTCGCTCCTACCCACCCTGGGTTTAAAATTTCTAATAATCTATCCATAAATAATTACCTCGTTATATTTGATTGACCAAGTAACCAAATAACTTCTAACTTCTACTGCCATCGGCAGATACACGGGTTTGAATGATTTATCCATGTTCATTTTTATACCCCCTTTTTCCTTATTGTACCATTTTTGAAGCTGGTACTATCCCAACAAAGATTTCAAAAATGATTAATCTTTTTTATAAAGAAGTTAATTCACCACATTAAATAAGAGCCTGTTTTGATTAATCTTTTTTCAAAACGGAGTTTTTGTAGTTGCTGTTAAGTAAGGGTTGAATGCAACTTTTTATTCAAACTTTATTTTAATCCTATATCTCACATAACATAAACTTTTCTATCACATACCTATCACTTAAGCCTTTTACAATACAATTATCAAATAACTCAGCAGACCGAAATGTCCTATTTTTTAGAATTTCAATTTGCTATTGATGAAACAGGCAGAGAAGAAATGATTCGAACATTTAAAGCAACATAACGTTTTGATAACTAGGAGGAACTAACGATGGCAATTGAAGTTTTTAATCGACATGAAAAAAAGTATATGATCGATGTTGACATTTTTTCAAAAATTCAAATGAGACTTGCTGATTATATGGAGTTGGATGCTTACAACAAAGATAACGCCTATTACACAATAGCAAACCTCTACTACGATACAGCAGATAACGATTTGATTCGTCATTCGATTTCAAAACCCGTTTTTAAAGAAAAGTTGCGCATGAGAGGATACGGTACTCCAAGTTTAGATTCAAAAGTATATATCGAAATCAAGAAAAAGGTAAACGGAATTGTTAATAAACGAAGAAGTTCCATGAAATTAAAGGAAGCATACGTTTTTTTACAATCAGGTATAGCACCTACATACCAGCCATATATGAATCAACAGGTTCTTGGAGAAATTGAGAGTTTCCTTACACAATATCAACTGAAACCAGCAGTTTATCTTGCTTATGATCGAATGGCATACTTCGGTAAGGGAAACCGAGACCTACGGATGTCTTTTGATTTCAATATTCGGAGTCGACGATCTGAACTTATGCTCGAAGCAGGAGATCACGGACAATTACTTTTAGAAGAAGAAAAAGTTCTAATGGAAATCAAAACGGGAAATAGTATGCCACTTTGGCTCGTTCGTATTCTTTCAGAATACAAAGTGTATCCTTTTACGAAGGTATGAAAATAAAAGGTGTTATGAAGGTTGCGAGCGAAATAGAAAGCAAATATGGTCAGAGTGATTTTGAAAGCGCCATTGATCGGCTTACCTTTAAAAACTCTGTTCTGGTGTTTATTACGGACACGGAAGGTAATATCAAATATGTCTCAGATGAACATGATTCTGGAAAACCGCCAAAGGACTTACCAGAAGAAGCAATCGAACAACCGAAAAGAAATAGACCTTTACCAGAAAACTTTAATGAATTTCTACAAAAATTAAATGCTAGTACAGAAGATTATATATCGTATAAGGTGGAAGAATTCAAAGGGCCAACACTTGTCTACGGATCTAAGCTTGATAATGACACACTCCTATATATCAGCACATCAATTGGTCCAATAAACTTAACGACAAATATTTTAAAAACTCAGCTCGTATATGTGACGATTACTGCCTTACTTTTAGGGCTTGTCGTTTCATTTTTTATTGCCAAGAAAGTAGCCAAACCGATAATAAAAATTACAAATAGTGCTGAGCGCCTCGCTAAAGGTGATTATCACGTGCAGTTTGAAAACGGTCATTACGCAGAATTAGATCAACTTGCAGCAACACTGAATTACACAACGAATGAACTTTCTAAAGTAGAAAAACTTAGAAGAGAACTGATTGCAAATATATCTCATGATTTACGTACACCTCTAACGATGATTAAAGCCTATGCCGAAATGATACGTGATATCTCAGGTGAGAAAAAAGAAAAGCGTGAAGCACATCTTCAGGTTATTATTGAAGAAAGTAATCGCTTAGCATCGCTTGTTAACAATATTTTAGAATTATCTATACTTCAATCGAATAATGAAGCGCTACAAATTAACAATGTCAACTTGAGTGAAACGTTAAAGAAAATTTTGCTTCGCTTTGGAGCATTGTCAAAGTTTGAAGGATTCGAAATAAAGGCTAATATTGATTATGATTTGTATGTATTAGTAGACGAACAGCGTATGGAACGAGTAATCTACAACTTAATGGGCAATGCAATCAACTATATTGGAGAAGATAAGGAAATTAAAGTGAATTTAATCGATCTAGGAAGTAGAGTCCGCTTCGAAGTAATCGATACTGGAAAAGGTATTCCAAGTGAGGAGCTCAACCTGATTTGGGATAGATACTATAAGGCGAAAACTCATAAGCGTTCAATCATAAGCAACGGATTAGGCCTTTCAATCGTCAAAAGCATACTTGAAATGCACCAAGCTGAATTCGGCATAGAAAGTGCTGTTGGTAAAGGGAGTAAATTTTGGTTTGAATTAAGAAAATAAAAGCACAAAACGCTTGAGAGGGTTCTGGTGTAAATACCAAGACAACAAGTGAATCAAGCGCTAAACAAGCAGCCAAGAGATTTTTCAAGAAAGTTTTGGCTGCTCCTCATATTTGTAACCCCCGTGTTATAACAGTAGATAAGAACCCAGTCTATTGCATATAGATTCAGGAGTTAAAAGAAAAGAAAAAAAGTATGCTATCAGGCACGTAAATAAGGTAAGTCAGATATCTCAATAATATAGTGGAGCAAGATCACATCGTTCTATGCTAGGATTAAAAAGGTCTCGAACAGTCAAACAGACTATCTGTGAAGCCGATGCATATACTGAAAAAAGAATAACAACAAGGGAGTGAAGTCTGTCCAAAGCGAGATTAAATTCATACATAAATTATTCGGAACAGCATTATTATTCATAGATAAAAAGGATATTGAGATCCTCTGTTTCTAACAAGTCATATTTGCACCCAAATCAGTTTTTTTATAAAATCTTTATATTTAGTTCCGATACTGTTACAATAATACGTTTATTTAGGTTATGATGATTAGTATTGGTTCTTAAAAGGACAATAATAATGATGACTATACATATGGAAATATTATTTGGAGGTTTATAAATGGATAACAACGATATATTAATTAGGCTAAGATATGCTCTAGATATAAAAAATAAAGATATGGTAGAGATATTTAAACTTGGCGGTATAGAAGTTACAAAAGACGAAGTACTAAAGATCCTTACAAAATCAAAAGATGAGTACGATGATGAAGTTGATGGAGAGAAAACTGAAGATCAGATCAAATGCAATAATAAGATGTTAGAATCATTTTTAAATGGCCTTATTACTTTTAAAAGAGGTAAACAAGATTCAAAACCAGGACAACCTAAAAGCCCTGAACCTACTGAAAGGAACAAGGATCATATGAATAATATGCTGCTTAAAAAATTGAAAGTAGCCCTGCAATTAACAACGGAAGATATACTGGATATCCTTGATGATGGCGGTATCATTGTATCAAAAGGAGAATTAGGAGCGATTTTACGAAAAGCAGGACATCGAAATTATAAAGAATGCGGTGATAATTTCACCCGTAAATTCTTAAAAGGTTTAGCTTTCACATATAGAGCATAATTTATCGTGCCTGTCGTCTAAGCTATTTAAGTTATTGCGTGCAAAGAATAATAAATGTATGACGATTAACGGTTTTAGAATCAATCTTTTTCGTTTCGTTGTACTTTGAATTCATTTTCCTTTAGAAATAAATTCGAATTATTTACATGCTTCCTCGCATATGAAAAAAAGTGATATCGAAAGAGGGTAACTTCAAAAGGTCGGTTTGTAACGATCTTTTGAAGTTACCCTCTTATTTTCATTTTTCGTTATGTTGGGAATCGTACTACATGCCTATCAAGCAACAGTGTTTTTATATGATTACGTGATTATCCGATTAGATAACCCCTCATTTAAAAGCATTTTTAACTTTTAAAAATTAATAGTAATATAATGGGATTACATACACGATAAAAAGTGCAGGTATTACTGTAAGCGGTCTAAAAAATAAAGATAGAGATCAAATTCTCCGTGGTCTAAAAAATATAGGGAAAGTGGTAGCTGTCACAACGTTTGCGGTAGGAGTAATTGATATTTTAGATAGAGTTGATTCTGTACAAGCAGAAGAGATTGAAACAAGAAATGATCATTTAAATGGGGGAGAACATGTAGAAACAGGTGTACCTTTTATGGAAAGAACTGTTGAGTTACAGATTTTCCGAACGAGATGTAATTTTTCATAATTAACCGGAATTAGTTCATTTCTATTATAAAAAATATTAGCACAGACCAAGGCCTGGGTCTGTGCTAATAATTATTTTATGGCAATAAAAGTAGCCCCTTACTATTGTTGAGGTGCGGAAGGAGTTGAAATACTTTGTAATGCCTGTTCTGCCTCGTTTGCATATTGATTTTGTACTGCTAAATCACCTAAAGCAACCATTCCTACTATTTGTCCATTTTCGATTACCGGCAATCGGCGAATTTGCTGCTGTGCCATCAAATTTGCAGCTTGATGAACATCCATATCAGGTGTACCTTGTACGATTTGCTGTGCAGTCATGACTTGAGATACTGGTGTTTGTGCATTTTCTCCTTGTGCTGTCGTACGAAGGGTAATATCACGATCGGTTACAATTCCAACTAGTTGTCTGCTGTTATTTACTACAGGGATAGCTCCGATATTATATTCGCTCATTAATGCTGCAGCTTCCTGTACGGTCTGTGTTTCGTTAACTGTAACAATATTTGATGTCATGATATCTCTTAATTGTGCCATGAAATTACCTCCAAATATATTTTTCCTTTATAGGATGGGGAACATGGGGATTATTATTATTTGTAATTTTTTCCTGGATATAAGTTGCGCCGTTTTTTATGAATAATAACCTTAGCTATTCAACAGGTTCTCAATTTTTTGTTGATGATTGTATGATTTCATAATTATAAAGACGAGATTAGAAGGATTGTACTAAAACTATCGAATGCAGAATAGTTGAATGTGAAAATGTAATAAAATAGGTGTTTAACTTTATTAAGAAGGGAAAGGTATAGAGAAAGCATTTTCTTTGATAAATTTTTTAATAGAGAGGATATATTGATATGAGTAAATTGCATAATAAAGTGGCAGTCATTACAGGGGGGCATCAGGCATTGGTGCTGCAACTGCAAAATTATTTGTTGAAGAGGGCGCAAAAGTAGTACTTGTGGACCTAAACGAAGAAAAAGGTAAAGCATTTGAAGCAGAATTAAAGGCACAAAATGCAGAAGCACTTTTTGTAAAAGCAAACATTACATTTGAAGAAGAGGTACAAAATATTTTCAAAGAGGCAGTGGACGCTTTTGGAAAAGTAGATATCGTATTTAATAATGCAGGGATTGGGCGTGTTACACCAACAGAGGAGCTTTCCTATGATGAATGGCGCAACACAGTCAATGTAGACTTGGATGGTGTATTTTTAGTAGCTCGTGAAGCCATTCGTGAAATGCTGAAATCAGGTGGTGGCACTATCGTCAATACAGCTTCTATGTATGGTTGGGTAGGTTCACCTGGGTCGGCAGCATACAATGCAGCAAAAGGTGGGGTTCTCAACTTAACACGCTCACTTGCGTTAGAATATGCAACTAAAAATATTCGTGTGAACTCTTTAGCACCAGGCTTTATTGATACGCCAATTATTCCTGAAGAAAGTAAAAAGGAACTTGCGTCTATCACACCAATGCAACGTCTGGGCAAAGCAGAGGAAATGGCAAAAGCTGTATTATTCATGGCTTCGGATGATTCATCCTTTATGACAGGCAATACATTAACAGTTGATGGTGGATATACGGCACAATAAGAAAGTCAGTAAAATAAAACCAATCGAAAAATTGATCTTTTTTCAGCAATAGTGGTTAATAGAAGATGATAAGTTCTTCTATTAAAGGGCGCCATTCTTGAATTGGCGCTCAATTGCATTTTAGGGCCATAATGGAATAAGACTTCCAATCAAAACTGAATATTTAGGTTTGTATTGATATTTAAAAAGAGTTCAAATGAGTTAACAAAAGCTGCCTAATGGTGAATGAAACAATTTAAAGATAGAAATAATAGGTGGTGTTTGATATGGGTTTCTTATCCAAATTATTTGGAAATTCAATTGTATAAATTATATTAATATCAACTAAAAATATCTTAATTCTAGATATATTGATTAATAAATTAAATCGAGATCTTATTTAGGGAGTGAAGGAATTTGATTCAACTTTTTCCTGCAGATACACGCTACACAGTAAAAAATGATTGGTTGGAAAGTTCACTAAGTTTTTCTTTTGGAGAATATTATGATCCAACAAATATACGATTTGGTCCATTACGGGTTTTTAACGATGATACTGTCCAGCCAGGACATGGTTTTGGAATTCATCCACATCGTGAAGCTGAAATAGTTTCTATTATCTTAAAGGGAGAACTTAAGCATGAAGATAACTTGGGAAACTCTGGAACCATTAGCTATGGTAGTATTCAGCGGATAACTGCTGGAACTGGAGTGCTTCATTCTGAATTTAACGCTTCAAATAAGGAAGAGGTACAATTTTTACAATTATGGTTTTCACCGAATGAAAAAAAGCTTAAACCGTCATACGAAGACATTTCATATGATATTAAAAAGTTACATAATCAGCTAATACCAGTCATTTCTCATATAGCGTCTGAGCAGGTAGCTGGAATCCATCAAGATTTAACACTTTATTTGTCAAGATTAGATGGGAAGAATACTTTGAACTTTGAACAGGAATCAGGTAGGAAGATTTACGTTTTTAATATTGAGGGAGAAATTTCAATAAACAATGATTTTATTTTAAAGTCTAGAGACGCTGCTCGAATAACTAACATTCATGAAATAACTATTCAGGGAAATCAAGATAGTTTCTTTTTATTAATCGATTTACCTGTGGGTGAATTTTAATGTTGATGATTCGTCACTCAATTGGTAGTAGATTGCTGTGCCAAACTAATATATACAATATTGAACAACAAGACGATTGTTGGCTAATATCCGTATCTGTTGATGAAGAAACGGCTTCGAAAGTTTTAGATTTTCAAGATGAGATAAATATCTTTGAAGTAAAGGAAAATGAAAAGACTTGGTTTTACTCCTCTGAAGCACAAATAAACTTTCAACATAACAATAAAAAATTGGTGATATTGGCTGACCATAAAACTGTATATCCAACATAACAAAAGTCTTATTTCAGCACTAGAGCTAATGGAAAATGCTCTTTATGACATCCGCGATAATAAATAAAGCGGTTTTGGATAAGAAAAACACTATTTTAAAAGAATTAGTTTAGGGTTGTGGGACTTGCATAGTATGTGTAAGTCCCACAATCCTTATCTAAGACATATTTGTTATTTTGTATTATTTTTCTTAGCGGCATTCTCAAGTTGGGACTTTGGTTGTCTTTCCCGCTCTGTTCCTGTTGAATATCCTTGAGGATTTACTCCACTAAATGCTTTTGCACCACGATTTTTTTTACTCATATGACACCTCCTTACACTAGTATTTCCAAAATGCTAAAACTCATTTTGGTTCTTTTTGTTAAGTATATCAAGACCTTTATTGATTATTCTTATAACATAATGTACTTGAGAAGTTGGATTGGAAGATATCCAGAGCTTCTTAAATGATGTGATCTAATACTAAAATGAAGGATGGTGATATACAATGCATAAAGGTGATGAGGTCTATATTACTAGAACAGGTAAATTTTATCACTACTTCGACGATGACTGTCCCACTACTTCGCGAATTCTAAAGGGGAAAACCCCGGCAAGAAAAATTAAAGAAGAAGAGGCGATAAAGAAGGGATACGCTTTATGCAGACATTGTGCAAAAGAATATGCTGAAGACTTGGCTGAACGTCGGGGGTGCGGTACAGCAACTATTTTCTTTTTAGCAGCAGGTATCGGTGCAAGTTTGATTTTTAAAATCTGCATTTAAATGATGAATGACATTTCCTATTTTCATTTTCAGACTATGATTAATATACGTTGAATAGATTCTAATAGGAGGTGTGCAAATTGACTAAATTATTCGTTCATATAACAAGATTTTTTTTAGCGATCATTTTCTTAACTGCAGGTTTAAATGGTTATTTTGTAATTTTTGGACTCGAACCCTTTATAGCAACTAGTCCTGAAGCAATGGCATTATTTGAATTTGAATATCTATTGATTGTTGAAAAATCTTTAGAAATTATATGTGGAGTTTTCCTTTTGATAAATGTCTTCGTTCCATTAGCCCTTGCAATACTATCTCCGATTGTAGCCAACATTTTCTTGCTTCACTTGTTTTTAGATCGTTCGTTACTTCTTTTAGCAGTAATCCTCGTCATCGCTCATAGTTATCTGCTTTTTTGCTACAGAAAGAATTTTAAGAGTATATTAGAGAAAAAACCTCTTCGGTAATGATTAAAAAATATTGTAAAAACATGTCGTAAGTTTGAATTTTCAAAAAAATAAGTGAAGAGTAATTCACATGATACAATATTTGTAAGGTCATACATTATTTTGAAAAAATACAAGTGGAATGGGTGATTACTATGTTAGTAGAAGATTTAATACATCAGTTTAAATTGGCAAAGGATAAAAACCCATTAGATGTCAATGAATTGCTAGATTATATTCAAAAAAGTTATATCGATGGGGAATTATGTATTGTTGAATACAAAAAGCTTTTTTTTGAGTTGGACAAACGCGGGGCACAAAAGCCAGAATCATTTTTTGTACAAGCCAGACCCTTTAGTTTTGAAACAAGTAAATTAAGTATTCGATAATTGAATTTTGAGCTAATTTTAATTTTGTAATTAATAAATCTTGTGTGGGTTGAAGAGGTATAATGAAATCAAAAAGCCACATACTAAGGCATATTTCGAGAAGTAATAAAGCCTACCATGCCGCTCATTTTAAATCAAGATAGTATTTTCACCGAAAATGAAGTGACTTACGTTTTTATAAGTGAACGATGTTAATATTATACAAGTAAAAGTATTATTTTAGATGATTTAGAACAAATATTTATTCTGATAAGAGTTTTAGAGAAATTATTTTTATTAAGAAACTGAAAATGTATAAATTGATCGAGAGAAGAAATGGAATAAAACAACAAAACAAGAGGGTGGATATAAATTCACTTTCTTGTTTTGTTGTTTTTTCTTTTTTAAACAATCTGGGTGTAAATGTTAATTTTTATTATACGAATATTCATAATGAGTACAAACATTGCGAATATTTGATAATAATCGTAGCTATTTTTTAGAGGAAAACATAAGTTTAGCAAAAAGGGACAAACTGTATGTGAAGTAAGAAAGGAGATGTGGGATATGACAAAAAAATTTAATAAAGGCAGCCGTAATCAAAATTCACCACAATTACATGGCCAGGCTTCTGTCAGCGGAGACAACAGTAAAGGAAACAAAAGAAACAAAGATCAGAGCGATAAAACAGATGGTGTGTAGTTTAAATAAAACAAACCGGTTATATTCAGACCGGTTTGTTTTATTATATAGATATTTATTTGATTAGCAGAATAAATTCACCTGGATTGTATTAGTTATAAGCTAAGATAGCAAGTATCATTTGTTACGTTTCTCCTCCAATATCAATAAATAAAGGAAAGATTCTTTATAAGGAAATCTTGGTTACTTTTTCCGAAAATTATTTTTCTGAAAAAATATTTACTTCAAATAAATAGTTACCCCTCCACACAATTAAAGCATACCATTTGAATGCTAAAACGTTACTCATCTTTCCGTATAAATTTTCAAGCCAACATCTAAAAAAGAGCATTATGTAGATTAAGCGTGTATTTGGAAGAAGGAAAAGGAAGATATTTTATAAATTTCTACAAGGTGCTGAAAATAGGAATAATTTCTTATTTTCTTAAAATTACATTGACATCGATAATCATTTTCATTTATTGTTTATATGCGAGTGATAATCAATATCAATTAAAAAAATATTAGGAGGATATGATATGTCTACTCTAATTAAACCTTTAGTGTCCAACGAAACTTTGCTTTCTACGCAAGAGATTCGAGAGTCCAATGCTAGGTCTTATCCACGACGACTGCCATTAGCAATCCAAAAAGCAAAAGGTGTCATGATTACGGATATGGATGGCAAAGAATATTTTGATTGTTTAGCCGGAGCAGGTACATTAGCTCTTGGTCATAACCATGATGTTGTTCATGAGGCGATTCAAGAGGTACTTAATAACTTAATACCATTACATACTCTAGATTTAACAACACCTGTTAAAGAAGCATTTGTTGATGAAGTATTTGCTAGTCTACCAGAGTCATTTGCTCGTAAAGCGAAAATTCAATTTTGTGGACCTACTGGTGGAGATGCAATCGAAGCAGCTCTTAAGCTTGTCAAAACAGCAACAGGGAATCGTTCCATTCTATCTTTTCAAGGCGGATATCATGGATCAACTCACGGAACGTTAAGTATTAGTGGAACTACGAGTCCCAAAAAGCATATTCATGCCCTATTGCCTGATACACATTTCTTACCATATCCATATGAATATCGCTGCCCATTTGGAATTGGGAAGAATGGACATGAATTTATTAGTACATATATTGAAAACACATTAGATGATCCTGAAAGTGGAATTGTCACACCAGCGGGAATTATCGTAGAAGTCGTTCAAGGAGAAGGTGGCTCCGTACCAGCACCTATTGAATGGTTAAAACAATTGAGACGTATTACAAGAGAAAGAAACATCCCGCTTATTATTGATGAAGTACAAACAGGCATTGGCCGTACAGGAAAGATGTTTGCATTTGAACATGCTGATATTGAACCTGATGTGCTCGTTTTATCAAAAGCAATTGGAGGAAGCTTACCTTTATCCGTTGTTATTTACGATAAAAAATTAGATAAATGGGAATCTGGTGCACATATTGGAACGTTTCGAGGCAATCAATTAGCAATGGCAACCGGTCGAGCCACTTTACAATATATTAAGGAGCATCATTTACCTGAACATGCTCATCAACTAGGGCAGTATATGCAAACACAGCTAAAAAAACTTCAGCAACAAGTAAAATCGATTGGTGATGTACGTGGTCGAGGTTTAATGATTGGTGTGGAAATAGTGGATAAGACCCAAGCACCTAATTCAATCGGAAGTTATCCAGGAGATGGAGAACTTGCAAAAGCTATTCAAAAAGAATGTTTTGATCGCGGTGTCATTTTAGAAGTAGGTGGAAGACACGGGGCCGTTATTCGATTACTACCGCCGTTAATTATGACAAAAGAACAAATAGATGAAGTGCTTGTTCGTTTTGAAGATGCGATAAAAGCAGCTGAAAGGAAATGGGTGAAATAAATCGTGACATCATTCGATCAGTGGTTTTTATCATCGTCTGTAAATAGTATTAATAACTATTATCAATATATGTCAGAAGTAGTAAAACTAGTGGGTACCCACTATCAAAGCCTTGAAAAACCATATGAATATATTGAGATGGAGGATATCCAAAAGAAAACTGCAGAATTTGTAAAGCTTGAAAATGAAGGGAAGCTACCAAATGCTATTTTCGAGTCTATACAGCATCTGGTCATGAAGTATTCGTTACATATTTCTCATTCTGGTGCGATGGCTCATTTGCACTGTCCACCTATGATTCCAGCTCTTGCTGCCGAAGTAATTATTACGGCTCTCAATCAATCGATGGACTCATGGGATCAAAGTCCGGTAGCTACTTATATAGAAGACGGTGTTATTCAGGAAATGATTAAAAAGATTAATTATCCTAAAACTGCTTCTGGAGTGTTCACGAGCGGCGGTACGCAATCCAACTATATGGCCTTGCTGTTAGCTCGTAATGAATATTGCGCTAAGCATTTTTCCATCAATGTGAGTAAGCAGGGATTACCAGCGGAGGCGCAGAAATTTCGAATTTTTTGTTCGGAAAAAGCCCACTTTACCGTACAGCAATCAGCTGCTCAATTAGGTCTTGGTATGCAATCTGTCGTAACAATAAAAACGAATGAACGCTTTGAAATGTGTCCTGAGCATTTATATGAAGAAATCGAAAGAGTAAAAAAGCAAGGGGATATCCCATTCGCAGTTGTGGCGACGATAGGAACAACTGATTTTGGAAGTATTGATCCACTTCATGAACTAAGTAAATTAACCGAAAGAGAAAATATATGGCTGCATGCAGATGCGGCGTACGGAGGCGCTTTACTATTCTCGCACGAATATAGTCATCTAGTTTCTTATTTACATAAAGCAGATTCTATTACGTTAGACTTTCATAAATGGTTTTATCAGCCAGTTAGCTGTGGCGCATTTTTTGTGAAAAATGCCTCTATGTTTGAGCACATCCAACTGCATGCCGATTATTTAAATCCAGAAGAAGATTCACAGCTTCATTTAGTTGACCGTAGTATTCAGACGACGAAACGGTTTGATGCTCTTAAAATATGGTTGACATTTCAAGCAGTCGGTAAACAAGAGTTTGGTGACATGATTGATTACACAATTAGAACGGCGAGACAGACAGCTGATTATTTACAAGAGAGAAAAGATATCGAATTGTTGAATACCCCTGAAATGAATGCGATAGTATTTCGTTATCAACCAAACATTCGTTACAAAGATAAGCAAAAACAGCGATTATTTGAAAATACTATCAATCAGTCCATTCAACAGCTTTTCTATGACCAGGGCCGATTGATTATGGCGAAAACAAAGAATCACGGGCAAGTCTACTTGAAACTGACCATGTTAAATCCGTTAATTACATTTGATGAAACGGTTAAACGATTAGATGAAGTGATTAGTCTAGGAAAAGACCTTGAAAAAAAGGAGGAACGATTACGTGAACACGCAACTATCAGCTAGTTTTATTACGATGCAAAACCTAATCAATTGCTATATTCGAGAAACAGGACAGGGGATATGGCGATCCGTAAACGGCATATCTAATGAAGAAGTATTAGTCATTGAATTAAAGAAACAACCAGTAACTCTTTATTTGCCTGTAAAATACCGCTCCGTAACAGGTCGGCACTTATTTAAGCGAGAGTTATGTTATCAAATCCATCATCAAGAAATGAAGGAGCTTGATATGATTACACTTCTCTCACTGTTAATGAAAGAAGTAACGGATGATTTATTACAGGTTAATGATTTCATCGTACGTGTTCTTTTAAGTTATGAAAATATGAATCTATTTATTGAAAAAAGGAAACATGAATTAGAAGAATGCTACAAATGGGATAAAACATTTTTACAGTCAGAGCAATCTTTATTAATTGGTCATCAGCTTCATCCAACACCAAAAAGTCGTCAAGGTATTTTACCTGAAGAAGAATTTATATTTGCTCCAGAATTAAAAGGGAATTTTCAGCTTCATTATTTTAGAGCGCATCGTTCAATTGTTAAAGAACAATCGGCTTATAGTCAGTCAGCTACAAATATAATAAAAAAGCAATTAATACAAGATAAAACAATATCAAAGGAGTTTGCCTTGAAATATTGTCAAGATGATGAATATACGCTCATACCGATGCATCCACTTCAAGCACGCTTTTTACTAGGGAAAAAAGAAGTGACTAATTGGATACATAAAGAGCAGCTTACTTATTTAGGTCCGCAGGGTGGGCTCTTTTATCCAACATCGTCTGTGCGTACAGTATATAGTCCTGATGCTGATGTTATGTATAAATTCTCGATTCCTGTAAAAATCACAAATTCTTTACGTGTAAATAAAGTGAAGGAACTGAATCGTGGTGTGGAGGTAGCAAGATTACTACAAGCAAGTTTGGAAAGTGAATTACACGCTCAATATCCTGCTTTTCAATTTATTAAAGACCCAGCTTTTGTCATGTTAGGCGATGAGGAACTTGGATTTGAAGTGATGATTCGTGACAATCCGTTTAAAGAAGAAGGATACAATACGACTCTTCTAGCCAGCTTATGTCAAGACCATGTATTTAATGAAGTATCACAACTCACGAACATTATTCGGAACATTTGTAATAATAACAATCTTACTACTGAACAAGCGAGTGAGATTTGGTTTAAACGTTACATCGATATCACGTTAAAACCAATGCTGTGGTTATATACACAGAAAGGAATTGCTTTAGAAGCACATCAACAAAACTCGATTATTCACTTAGATCAAGATGGCTATCCGTCAATATTTTATTATCGGGATAATCAAGGCTACTATTTTATGAAATCAAAAGAAGCAGCGTTGCGTGAGTTGCTGCCAACATTGAATCGAGAAAGTGATACCGTATGTGAAGATGGGGTTGCTGAGGAGCGTTTCCGTTATTATGTATTTTTTAATCATATATTTGGGCTCATTAATGCATTTGGAGTAAGTAATCTTATCGATGAAAGGAAGCTATTGACCCTTTTACGAGAAGAACTTAAACCATATCTATTACAAGATCATACGCAGCTCGTCACTTCACTGCTTGAACATAAGGAGCTTCCTTGCAAAGCTAATTTCTTAACACGTGTTCATGATATGGATGAATTAGTAGGAGCTCTAGAAACTCAATCCGTTTATGTAAACATAGATAATCCATTATATAAAGCAGTGGGTGTGAACCAATGAAAATGGGATTACAAACTAATTACCCGTTTACAATTTACGACTCTCGGTAAAGAAAGAGCTTACATTTCGTCCGGTTTCTTTAAAAGAGGATTTTGACCATTTACATAGATGGATGAATGAGCCGCATGTCATTCCTTATTGGAATTTAAATATCGATAGAGATGCTTATATGCGGCATTTACAAACATTTTTAACGGATGCTCATCAACAATTACTAATAGGTGAAATCAATGGAGTGCCGATGAGTTATTGGGAATCGTATACCGTGGAAGGGGATATCATTAGCGAATACTATTCAAACGATCCAGGTGATCAAGGTATTCACTTATTAATTGGAGAACCTGCCTACTTAGGAAAGGGATATATTTATCCATTGCTTTTAAGTATTTTAAAGAGAAAATTTGAAATGGTTGAGACGAAAAAAGTTGTAGCGGAACCGGATATCCGTAATGAAAAAATGATAGCAGTATTTAAAAAATGCGGTTTTCAGCCTATCAAGGAAGTGAAATTACCAGATAAGACGGGATTACTGCTTAGCTGTGAAAGAGAAGTATTTGAAAGAAGGTGGAGTCAATGGAACAACGGAACATTTTAGACATTATTGGCGTAGGGGTAGGTCCATTTAATTTAGGATTAGCAGCACTGCTTGAAAAAACGGAATGTACATATATGTGTTTTGAACAAAAGCCACAATTCAATTGGCATCCTGGTATGCTCCTTGAAGGAACGACCTTACAAGTTCCATTTATGGCTGATATGGTAACAATGGTAGATCCAACAAGTCCCTATAGCTTTTTAAATTATTTGCATGAAAATAAACGGTTGTACCAGTTTTACTTTTTTGAAAAATTTCAAATTCCGCGTAATGAATATAATCACTATTGTCAATGGGTCGCAAATCGTTTAAGAGGTTTGAAGTTTAGCAGTGAAGTTACAAACATTACGCTTCATACAGAAGAAGATACTTATTATGAAGTAACGGTTCAACATGAAGAAAGCGTTAAAACATACTACAGTCGTCACATCGTAATGGGGATTGGAACGAAACCAATTTTCCCAAAAGACTTTCAGTCGATGTATAGTGATCAATTATATCATTCCGCTCACTATAAAATGAAACGCGAACAAACATTGAAAGCAAAAAGTATTACCGTTGTCGGCTCAGGTCAAAGTGCAGCTGAAATTGTATACGATTTATTACAACAGCAGGATGATCAAAAGTATGAGTTGAGTTGGTACACGCGTTCTAAAGGGTTTTATCCAATGGAATATTCAAAACTTGGCTTAGAACATTTTTCGCCGGATTATACACGCTACTTTTATCATTTAGAACCTAAAAAGAAGCAACAAGTACTACAAAACCAAGCGCTGCTTTATAAAGGGATTAGTGTCAACACCATTAGCGATATTTATGAATTATTGTACGAACGAACAATTGGTGGAGAGAAAACACCAATCAAAATTCAAGCGTTAACCGAATTATCGAATATTGAACAACAAGAAGACAGCCAACGATTAACCTTGTATCAATATGAACAAGGGGTATACCAGCAAACGGTAAGTGATGTAGTGATTTTAGCAACTGGTTATCAAAGCTCATTACCTTCCTTTTTAGAAGGAATGAAACAGTATGTAAAGTTTGATGACCAAGGACAGCTAGAAATAGATGAACAATATAAAGTTAAAACAACAGTTGATGGAGCTTCATTATTTATTCAAAATGGTGAACTTCATACACATGGAGTAGGAGCACCTGACTTAGGGCTTGGTGCTTATCGAAATGCAGCGATTATTAATCAAATTGCTGGAAAAGAAGTGTATAAACTGTATAGAAGAAATATCTTTCAGCAGTTCGGATTTTAATAAGTGATGACTCGCAATCAATTTGTCTTTGTATGCTTGTTTCTAACGATGCTGTCTGAGGTGTTATTATCTCCATTTTATCCGCAGTATTTTTCAGAGGCATTTGGCGTACAAGGAGTAGAAATGACTTCTATTTTTATCATTTGCTGTCGACTTGTTGTCATCATTATGACACCTTTCTGGGGAGCTATATTAAAGAAGTGGTCCATGCGACAAGTTGTAATATGCTCTCTTTTTATGACAGCTGTTTTTAAAGTCATTCTGAGTGAAAGTACAACATTTTTAAGCTTTTTAATAACATCGCTTTTATTGCTTGTATTTCAAAGCAGTTTATATCTATTGTATCCCTATTTAGTTGAAAGTATGGAACAACAAGAGGAGAAAGCGAAAAAAACAACGATTTATATGCTCGTCATGCACACAGCTATCATTGTTTCGAGTTTATTAGGAAGCTTCATCATTACATGGGAAATGCCCCTTAAAGTATATCTGATATTCGCTTGTATGGATCTTGGTCTGATGGTCATTTTACTAGCGACAAAACTGTTGTCACCCGATGCGGTAAAGAAAGATCAACCAATACATATGAAAGTTAAAAAGCAGCCCATTTACTTTTATATGATAGCTATCTTTTTCTTTCATCTTGGCCATAATGTGATTCGCCCTTACTTCACCTTGTTTGTGGAGGATAGATACGAAGTAGGTAATCAAATGAATGCTTTACTCTATGTTATGCCAAGTATGATGGCTATTATATTGAAGTTTTGTGTACCAATCCGTGTCTTTAGAGGTCAAGACACAATGCTATTGTATATAGTAACGATTCTTAGTGTGTTTTCGTTAACTATACAAGCATCTATTGATAGTCTAGGGATATTTATTATAAGTCGAATTATATACGGGGGCTGTTTTTACCTCAGTATGGTTGTATTAGATATTTATTTATTTCGACAATTCCATGAAGCGGCTACTTATTATTATAGCTGGTTAATCGCTGTACAAAATGTGGCACTGCTCTTTGCTCCTTTGTTGGCGTTAACGGTGAGTAAGGTAAGTTTGTACGTCCCTTTGCTATGCGGTGCCGTTTTATTAGTAGCAGCAATCATTGCCATAACAATTCATAACAAACCAGTAGTGCTTTATAAAAAGGTAAAGGAGAATGAAGGATGAAAATTGTAGAAACGGATATATCCAAGTTTACGAAACAATCGTGGGAAAAAGTGAATCAACAACTGCTTGCAAAAATGCTGCAAGAGTTTATGTATGAACATATTATTGAACCAACGGAAATACAAAAATTATCACAGGCTACCTTGTATCAATGGAAAGATAAGAAAGGAGTAACTTATACGTATGAAGCAAAAGAAAGGCTATTTGATAGTTATCATGTTATAGCGAATACGATAAAAGTAACGTTTGAAAACCAAGAAATCACAGTCTCTAAAGCGCTGCAGTTACTAATCGGATTGTCCGAAGAAGAAGGAATGACAAGCTCTACAGCAGGACATTTAGCGAAAGAATATTTTCATACGTTAGTTGCTGATTTATATTTGCAAAATCAAAAATCGGCAGATGAGCTTTCTACAATGGATTACGCTGAATTGGAAGGGGAAATGACGGGGCATCCGTGGATTACATATAATAAAGGAAGAATTGGTTTTGGATTTGATGATTATGTGAGATTTGCTCCAGAACAAAAAAATCCTATTCAGCTCTCATGGATTGCTGTTGCTAAACAAGTGTGTTCATTTCATTCAGTAGCCGCGTTGTCATTTGAAAAAATGATAAATCAAGAACTGAGCGAAGCCGCACTGAAATCATTCGCTGATAAATTGAAAGAACGCCAACTAACATGTAGTGATTATTATTATTTACCTGTTCATGAATGGCAATGGTTAAATGTCATCGTTCCTCTCTTTGCGGAGTATATTGCGAATGACTTTATCGTTCCGCTTGGAGAAGGTGAAGATAGCTATTTACCACAGCAGTCTATTCGAACATTTGTAAATACGACTCATCGAGAAAAATTTCATGTAAAGCTTCCGATGAGTATATTAAATACACTTGTTTATCGAGGGTTGCCTAGTGAACGATGTGTTATAGCCCCTCAGGTAACGGAATACATTAAAGGCATTCGAGATCAAGATACCTTTTTAAGAGATACGTGTAAGATAGGACTACTCGGTGAAGTGGCAACGTTAAACGTAAATCACCCTACGTTTACCAATATTCAAAATGCCCCTTATCAATATTTAGAAATGCTTGGCGTGGTATGGAGAGAAAGTGTCTACGAAGAGTTAGAAGAAGGAGAACAAGCCCTTACATTAGCTGCTTTGTTGCATCTCGATTATTCCGGGAAGGCGCTTGTATCAACATATATCCAAAAATCCGGCTTGACACCCAGAGAGTGGATTTCTGCATTAATGAATGCTATATTGCCTCCGCTATTGCATTATTTATATCAATATGGAACAGTATTCTCACCGCATGGTCAAAATACTGTGCTTGTATTAAACAATTTTAAACCTGTTCGAATTATTATGAAAGACTTTGTAGATGATGTGAATATTAGCAATCAACCGTTTGATGAGTTACGATCATTATCTCAAGAGCTAAAAAATGTATTAAGGAGCGAGGAACCAGAAGGGTTAACGCAGTTTATTTTAACCGGTTTATTTATTTGTCATTTCCGTTATTTGGCACCGATTTTAGAAGAACATGAACAGGTTACGGAACAAGAGTTTTGGAGTATGGTCCGTAATGAAATTTTGCATTATCAATTACAACATCCACAGCTGCACGACCGATTTAAACTATTTGATTTATTGCGTCCTAGAGTAACAAAATTAACATTAAACCGAAATCGTATGTTTGATTATGGATACGCAGATGACGGAGATCGTCCGCATGCAAGTGAATATGGAACAGTAAGAAATGCATTACATGAGGTTTGTGAATTGATAAAATAATCCTATCATTATAAATGTTTTCAAATTTGTGAAAAATATAATATAAAAACTCTATTATCACAGTGAACGCTTGAATAAGAGTTTGATAAGAAGTGCTAAAAGACTATACAAAATAATTATGAGGAGTCAAATTCACTAGATGGATTTGGCTCTTTTTCCTTATAAAAATAAGAAACATTTAAAATGTGTTGACAGAATTAATTAATAATTCTATTATTTTTATTGTAAACATTTTATTTTAATTAGTTTACATTTAGGTAGCATATGGTTACATGATCATAAGTATGCAACAGGAAAAGTATTATAGTATTAGAATGAAAGCTAGCTTAGAGGAGGAAGAGTAATAGCAATCGGTAATCTAATCCTCATAGGAACCATTTTCTCAAAATGGTGGAGTTGGCTTGTATAGTCATTTGAACTCCCCCAACTTAGCTAACGCTTGAAGTGGAGGATTCCTACGAATACCAGTGTATCCACTAGTTATTGAGTAGGCTACCCCTGTAATCTTACGGTTATAGCTTAATATCTTGTACGTTGGACTCACTACACTCCCTACTCTGCTTGGTTTTCGCTACTTCGGTGAGTGAGGGGTGAAAGAACGTTGAAGATTTTACATGACAGACGCTTTTCCTGTCCCAACTTCCTATCTTCAGTTTTCAAAGAACAATCCGTACAGGAATATCATACTATGGGAACGAGTGCTCCCTTCTGCGGAAAGGCGATTCATCTCCCACCTACTTATTGGGCTATCGCCCTTCACATTCCTTGAAGTAGGAGTCTTCTCGCCTAAAATGATAAAATCTTACAGAAATAACCTTTTTAAAAGAGACATCTTTACTCAAATATAGATGCGTCGCTAAAAATAAGGTGATTATATTGGAGGCATAACATAATATGACAAACGATATAAAACAAAAGCTAGAAGTTCCGAACATAACACCATTTTCACTTTCTTCTCCTGAGTTTCTAAGAAATCCTTACCCCATTTATGATAATTTACGTTCTAATAACCCTATTTATAGGGGGAATTCATTTAAATATCCGGGTTGGTATATAACTGGCTATGAAGAGGCTGTAACGATTCTTAAAGACCATATAAATTTTAAAAGTCGCACCCCGCTGCCTCAGACATCGAAAAAATATGAACATCTTAAAAATATGCAGAACGATATGATGCTTTTTAAGAATCAACATGATCATAAACGTTTACGCATGTTGGTTAGTAAAGTATTTAGTCCAAGTGTTGTGGAAGATTATCGTCCTTATATAGAAGAAACAGTTAATGACTTACTGAATAAGGTGCAAAATAAGAGGCAAATGGATGTTGTTACAGATTTTGCATTTCCTTTAGCTAGTCTCATTATAGCTAAAATATTAGGGGTACCATCAGAAGAGCGCAATCAATTCAGGGAATGGGCTGTTAGCTTAATCGAAACAATTGATTTTACTCGGACAAAAGCGACATTAGTAAATGGAAACGATACAACGATGCTGTTAATCGTTTATTTTAAAAAGCTAATCAAAAAACGGAAGCAAGCCCCTCAAGATGATCTTATTAGCATGTTAATAAGGGAGGAACAACATGGTGACAGGTTAACAGATGAAGAATTACTCGCAACATGTATTTTACTTGTTATTGCTGGACATGAGACAACAGTAAACCTCATTAGCAATTCGATTCTAACCTTATTGAATCACCCAGAGCAATTAAGGATGTTAAAGGAAAATCCATTACTGATTAAAACAGCAGTTGAGGAATTTTTACGCTATGAAAGCCCAACACAGATGACCGCTCGTATTGCATTAGAAGATATTGAAATGAATGGAGTCACCATTAAAAAAGGCGAGCAAGTATACATAATGTTAGGAGCAGCGAATCGTGATCCGAAAAAATTCGTTGAACCCAATGTGCTCGATATCACTAGAAACTTGAATCCTCATCTTGCATTTGGATATGGAATTCACTTTTGTTTAGGATCATCATTAGCACGTCTTGAAGCACAAATAGCTATTCAAACACTCCTGCAACAAATGGAGCATCTTCAATTAGCTACATCTGACCTACAATGGAGAAAACTAATTGGTTTTAGATCACTAAAAGAACTGCTGGTCACTTTTAATTAAGTTAGATTTACTTCAATATTGAAAAGAAAGAATAGAGTAGGAGGATTTTTCTGCTGTTCGGCAGACTGTGTCACAGTATAGGCTTGTTCTTAACTGTCTACACATGTGAAAGTTAATTACGTATTGATTATAAAAAAAGCTTTTAGTAAACTCAAAAAATTGAATCAAAAGTAAATAAATGAATCATTAAACTAACTGAATTTTTATAGGAATTGATAGGAAAATAGGGCATATTACCACATTCCATATAAAAACAGCAAAAGGACTTTCCAAACAAGCTCCGAGTTTAGGAGCCAAAAAGTAAATAAAAGAAAGTTTAGAAGCTGAGTGAGTTGTGATGAATGGAATTTGTAAAGTAATTTGCTTTGCACATTCTCTATATTATCAGGTTGGTCATCAATTAAAAGAACCAATTGTTTGTTATGTCACTAGTTCTGTAAACAGAATCACCAAACATTCAATATTGAGAAGTTTATTATTTAACAGATATATAATCAATCGAAAGGCGGCCAGGTTTTGATTGGAGAACTGTTGTTAGAGTTAGACCATCCAATATTACCTAGATATTTACAAGAAGGAGATTTTAATCATTTAGTTGCCAGAGATTAGATATTATGTAGATGTTATACTAATTGAAATATGAGGACAATGATTCTATTATATATCGTAAAAAAATAGTAGCCCAAACCAAGTTAATAGTTTGTGCTACTATTTTTAATATAGAACTTTGTTAAACAATATTGTTGATAATACGATTTTTGCCTTATTTTCTCTCTAGCTTCAAGCTTTTTATGGAGCCAGAGCAACCTTTAAGTAGAGCTGAAAGGTGTGTGTGACCACGCTTTCACATAAATGAACTAAAAATCAACAATATTATACAATACAGAGTCTTAATTTAAAAAGATAACAATAAAAATTCGTAAATGTAACAGATAATCTGTAAGGTATGTTAAATCAACTTGATGACTATAGATGCGTGTAGAAAAAAAGCTCTTAGGATCATTTCCTTAGAGCTTTTTGATATTTAAATAAGCGTCTTACAGCGTTCCTTTAGAATTAATTCCAGTATTATTTTACACTTTGTAATCTCAAGGAAAATACAAAAAATTAAGAAAAAGAAAAATAAATATTGAAAAAGTTTGTCCTAATACATAAACTTTAGTCAAATATCATATTTTTGCATAAAGGAAACTTTTTAGGGGTGATTAAACATGACTGACCAAAGTAAAATTTCTAGACGTGACGTTTTAAAGTTGGGATCTGCTGGTGCTTTAGGTATAGCGGGGAGTTATTTTTTAAATAATTTAGCGACTTCGACCTCTTTGGTTAAAGCACAATCGCATAGCCAAAAACACAGTAATATGAATCATAGTCAAATGGTGGGAGATATTACAAAAAACTCAGGTTATAACATGGCTGAACAGTTACTAACCACATTTGATTACGGAAAAGTAAGTATATTATCAAATGGAAAAACGCTTCGTGAATATGAAATTGTGGCTATAGATAAAGAAATTGAAATTGCAAATGGGATAAAATTTCCGGGGTGGACTTACAACGGGACGATACCAGGCCCTACTTTTCGTTGTACGGAAGGGGACTTACTACGTTTTCATTTCACAAATGGAGGCAGTCACCCTCACTCTATTCACTTTCATGGTATACACCCTCCAGAAATGGATGGAATTGCACCGATTTCCCCAGGGCAAACATTTACTTATGAATTTGAAGCTAAGCCATACGGAATGCAGATCTATCATTGTCATGTATTACCACTTGCTCGCCATATTCATAAGGGATTGTATGGGAACTTTATTATTGATCCAAAAACACCAAGGGAACCGGCGTTAGAGTTAAATATGGTGATGAATGGGTTTGACTTGGATTTAGATGGCGAAAACGATTTTTATACGGTTAATGGGTATGCCTTCGCATTCATGAATCATCCGATTAAAGTAAAAAAAGACCAATTAGTTCGTATTTATCTTAGTAACTTAACAGAATTTGATTTAATTAATTCCTTCCATCTTCACGCTAACTATTTTACGTATTATCCGACAGGAAGGAATGATAACCCTTCTCAATTCACTGATACGATCATGCAGTGTCAAGGAGAACGCGGTATTATTGAAGTGAGTTTTCCTTATAAGGGAAAATATATGTTTCATGCCCATGTCAGTGAATTTGCTGAATTGGGGTGGATGGGATTTTTTGAAGTAGAGTAAAGGAGGGATGTAAAAATGAAAACAAAATGGATAATCTCAGGATTAGTTCCTTTAGTTTTACTTGTGGGGGTATTAGCATGGGTATTAATAAATGGAGCAGGAATAGAAAAAGATCCTGCTGCACCTATTGAAGTATTAAATATTGAAAGGATTAAAGTAACGAATGGAGGTTTTGAACTTTCAGTAAGTAACACCGGTCCAGAAACACTTACCATTTCACAAGTAATTGTAAATGATTCTGTTTGGAATTTCAGCGTTTCACCTGATTCTACGCTTAAACGGTTTGAAGATGGGAAACTAACTATTCCCTATCCATGGGTTGAGGGGGATCCTCATGCTATTAAAATTATCACTGAAAATGGCATTGTAACAGAAGGGGAAATTGTAGCGGCAACTTTGACTCCTGAAGCTAGCTGGAGCAACTTTTTAAACTATGGCTTTATCGGTTTTTATGTCGGAATTGTCCCTATTACTCTAGGATTATTGTGGTATCCATTTATGAAGCATTTTAGGCGAAAATGGATTAATGCTATCCTTGCACTTACTGTCGGACTCTTATTATTCCTGTTTGTTGGAACGCTTGCTGACGGATTTGAGATTGGTATGGAAGCTCCTTCTGTGTTCCAAGGGAATATGGTGGTCATAATCGGAGCTGCTCTAACCTTTTTACTATTAATCGGATTTGATCAGTATCAGCATAAAAGACAGGAGTCTAAAGGCTTTTCAGCTTTTAAATTAGCACTTCTAATGGCTACAGGAATTGGGCTTCATAATTTCGGAGAAGGATTGGCGATTGGATCTTCTTTTGCTCTCGGTGAAGCTGCATTAGGAACATTTTTAATCATTGGCTTTACCCTGCACAATATTACAGAAGGGATTGGGATAGCTGCTCCCCTTTTAAAAACCAAGCCAAGTATAAAGGACTTTTTAATTCTCGGAACAATTGCTGGTGCACCTGCCATTCTTGGTACTTGGTTTGGCGGTTTCATTTTCTCGCCAATATGGGGTGCTTTATTCTTAGGAATTGGAGCAGGGGCCATTTTACAAGTAATTTATGTCATTACAAAAATGCTTATTGAAGATCATCGAACACATAAGGAGCCATCTGTCTCATGGTTAAATCTTTCTGGATTCGCCATTGGAATGTTAATCATGTACTTTACTGCATTTTTTGTTAAGTTTTAAGGATGGCATTAAATGATGGTAGACGTTTAAAAACTTGGTAAGAATATTAATCTAAACAACTTTTTTGCTGAAGTTATTTTGAAATGATGATAAGCGTATAAATGGAATTACAAGATTTAATGATTAGGAGGGGGAATTATGCTTCAAAATATTGGAATACCAGGATTGATACTAACTTTAATAATCGTTCTTATAATTTTTGGTCCTTCTAAGTTACCGGAAATCGGAAGAGCATTTGGCTCAACATTAAGAGAATTTAAAAAGTCTACTAGAGATCTTGTGGTAGATGACGCAAATACAGAACCATCTAAAAACAAGGATTAACTAGCCAATTAGATTAAAAGAAGGTGTAGGCTTTGTCTTACATCTTCTTTTTTCTGGAGTAATTATCATATGCGAGTAGCTCCGCACTTTGAGGAATTACGTAAACGAATTATCATTACTTTAGTCGTCTTTCTGCTGTCTTTAATGCCTAGCATTTATATTATCATTGCTAGTCAAAGATTTATGATTTAAGCTAGTGCTGTTAGGACTGAGTGGTATCCTAGGGATTTTTAAATGGAATAAGACTTATTGAACGAAGGCAGGTTAGTACAATAAAAATTCCTTTTTGTAAAAAATGAGATGTCTCTTTTCAGAAACATCTCATTAATATCTATTCTTTAAATTTTAACAATCTTATTGCATTTAAAATAACAATTAAGGCAGCGCCAGTATCACTTAATACAGCCATCCAAAGTGTAAGCCAACCAAGGAAGATTAAGACTAGTGCGATGACTTTAATAATGATGGAGAACCAAATATTTTGTTTAATAATCGTTAAGGCTTTTCTACTTAACTTCATTGTATAAGGAAGTTTGTCAAGATTATCCGCCATTAACACAATATCGGCTGTTTCCATTGCAGTGTCAGTTCCGGCACCTCCCATTGCAATACCTAAATCTGCTGTTGCAAGTGCAGGAGCATCATTAATACCGTCTCCAACCATCGCTACCTGATGTCCTTCATTTTGTAATTTCTTAATAGCATCTACTTTATCCTCTGGCAATAATTCTGCGAAATAGCGATTCACATTCGCTTCCGAAGCAATCATTTTTGCGGTTCCTTCATTGTCCCCAGTCAACATGACAGTTTGGTTAACTCCACTTTGTTTTAATGCATTTAAAGCTGACGCTGAAGTTTTACGGATTGTATCAGAAACGGCAATAATCCCAATAATTTGATTTTGTGTCCCAACGATCACTACTGTTTTCCCTTTGCTTTGTATCTCTTGAACATGTTTTTTTACATCCTCTAAAGAAACATTAAGTTCTTCGAATAATGTTAGATTCCCAGCGTAAAAAATATCTTCTTGAATGGTCGCTTGAACACCTTTTCCTACGATACTTTTAAATAACTCTCCATTTTTAGGTCGTATTCCTTTTTCATTGGCATATCCAACAATCGCTTGTGCTATAGGATGTGTTGAATAATCTTCTAGAGTTAATGCTATTGAAAGTAATTCCGCTTCTGATCCGTTTAACGTTTTGATTTCCGATACTTTAGGTTTTCCTTCAGTCAAAGTACCAGTTTTATCAAATGCAATGGCCGTGATGGCACCTGCTTTTTCTAAAAACGTTCCACCTTTAATTAAGACTCCATTCTTCGCAGCATTCCCAATAGCTGATACGATGGCAACAGGAGTAGAAATGACTAAAGCACAAGGACAAGCTACAACTAGTAGTTCCAGCCCTTTATAAAACCATTCTCCCCAAGTACCAAATCCAAATAGTGGAGGTAGCACCATAATTGCCAATGCTAAAAGAAATACAATAGGTGTATAAATACTTGCGAATTTATCTACAAATGCTTCAGTTGGCGCTTTTTGTTCTTGGGCCTCTTCGACCAAATGAATAATTTTTGATATGGTCGTATCTTCAACTAACTTAGTGACCCGAATCTCAAGGGAACCATGTTCATTTATTGTTCCTGCGTATACTGTATTACCTATTTCCTTATCTACAGGAATGGACTCTCCTGTAATAGGAGCCTGATTGACACTGGATTCCCCGTGAATAATTTCACCATCTAATGGAATTTTATCACCCGGTTTAACAATGATAATGTCACCAACTACTATATTTTCAACCGGTTTTTTTATGACTTCTGAACCAACACTTACCCAAGCTTCAGCAGGAGCTAGATTCATAAGATTACGAATCGAATTTCTTGTGCGTTCAATCGATTTGGTTTGTAGTAAGTTACCGATTGCGAATAACCAAACAACGGTAGCACCTTCAAGCCATTCCCCTATAAGTGCAGCTCCAATAGCTGCAGCAGACATCAGAACATTCATATCCAGTGAACGACTTTTTATCGCATAGAATGCACTCTTTATAGGCTTATAACCACTTATCACCATTGCAATTGCGTATAGTACCGATGACATCCATGGAGAAATTCCATTAAATGAACCGATAAAACCAAGAGCTATTAGTACACCAGACAAGATGATTAAGCCATTCTCGTTTTTATTTTTGTGAGTCTGTATCGATTGCTTATTAGATGATAATGAGGCTTTATAACCAATTTTAGAAACCTCAGAAATAATATCTTCGACACTAGCCAAATGTTCAATTTTCATTTTTCCGGTAGAAAAATTAACGCTGACACTTTTAACGGATGGAATGGTATTTAAGTGATTTTCTATGCTCTTAGCACAACTACCACAGTCCATTCCTTCAATATCGAAGGTTTTTATATTCCCTTTTTGATTTAATGGATCTGTAGAATATCCAAGTTTTTTAATTTCACACTCAATCGGAATAAAAGCATCAGCATTACTTGCAGCCACCTGCATTTTCGCTGTACTGAAATTAACCTTTACCTCATTTATATCTTTTAGTTTACTTAAACCTTTTTCAATGGTAATTGCACAAGCGGCACAATCCATTCCATGAACTCTGTATGACATCTTCTCTCTAGACGGAAGAGGATTCGAGATGGTATCTACTGTTTGTTCTTCATTACTACTACAACAGCTTGTTTTCACTGGGTTTTTATTTTCTTTAAGGGTTGTTTTACTACTACAACAATTATTGGTTCCATGCTTATTTTCACTAGGAAGGGGAGTGCTACAACAGCTTACCTTTTCTTTTCTAGTTCATTAACTGTTTCCTTCGATGAATTACTGCTACAGCAATTAGTTTTTTCTTGAATAATAATAGGTATTGAATTAAAGCTATTTACTGAATCTTTGTTACTGTTACAACAACTTGAATTTTCTTGTTTTACATCTAATTTATCAGAAGAGCTGCAACAACTTTCCCTTTTATTTTCAGGCATGTTATTTGAGCCACAACATTTTCCAGCCATTTTAAACACTCCTAATCTACATGACGATCGCAACATGCAACATCATTTTGAACATCTTCAAGAACTACATCGAACATTGTTAATAAATCCCTTATATGTTGGTTACGTAAACTGTAAAAACAATATTTTCCTTCATTTCTTCCAACAATAATTCCACAGCCTCTTAAACATGCAAGATGTTGTGAAATATTCGATTGATTTCCATTAATCTCTTCTACAATCTGAGATACCGTTTTTTCTTCGTCTTTTATACATTCAAGAATTTGAAGCCTTGTTTTATTAGAAAATCCATGAATTAATTTCACTTTCATATCGATGTCAATAGTTTGCATATATTTCCTCCTCACATATTAGACACTGCTAATATGTTTTGTTATTATCATATTAGCAATGTCTAATATGTGTGTCAAACTATCGTAATTTGACTATGTAAAAGGAGGATTGAAATGATAAAAAAAGTCTCATTATTGTTTTTATTATTCGTGTTCGTTTTATTTTCAAATCAAGCATTCGCACACACTTCCCTAGAAGAATCAACCCCTAAAGATGGTGAAGTAATAACAGAACCCTTACAGGAGTTAACGTTAATGTTTGGAACAAAAGTTGAACAGACAAGTACGATTAGTGTTTCAAATTTAAATGGGCAATCTATTGCACTCGGAAACTTTGTAATAGAGGAGGATGAAATGTGGGCTACTTTCCTGCAACCTTTAGAGAATGGGAATTATAAAGTTGACTGGTCTATTATCGGTGCAGATGGACACCCAATAGAAGGAGCTTTTTCTTTTACTGTAGACGTACCTATGAAGGAGGATTCCAATGAAAATATGGCTGAAACTGAAAAAAAGGAACCAAAACAAGGAGAAGATAATCAAGAAAGCTCCACTGAACAGCCAAAACAGGATATTAAACAAAGCAATGTACCTTCATATTTAATTCCCTCAATTATAGGCATTTTATTTGTAATAGTTGCTGGAAGTGTCTTTTGGCTAATGAGGAGGAAGAAATAATAAATGGTGTTTATAGGAATCATCAGCGAACCATTACTATATATTTGTTTCTCTCTGCTTATAGGTAGTTTTCTTCTGCAAATTGTACCAAGTTCATATAGACCCGATTTTAACGTACCTAAAGGTGTTTTAATGGCTGCAACAGCCGGGATTGCAATATTCTCATTTATACCCGTTTTACAAATCATTTTATATCTTTACCAAGATATTGGATTTTCACAAACATTTAAATCAGTACTTTTCACCTTTGAAGTGGGAAAAGCGTGGATTTTCACTTATCTTGTTTCAAATGCATTGTTTATTTATATTGTTTGGTTTGATTACCGAAAGAGGTCACTATATGCATATTTTGGAATGGTCATTACGTTTATGTTAATTCTGGCATTAGGGTGGTCCAGCCACGCTAGTTCTATAGAGAAATGGAATGGATTCCTTATACATACTATTCACTTTCTTGCTGTTACTATTTGGGTAGGGATCTTAATTGTAGTTAGTTGGTTTTCAAGAAATTATTCAAATTGGCTGAATTTCTTAAGGTGGTTTACGCCTGTAGCAATGATGTGTTTCTTAATAACTGTGATCACAGGACTATTCTTAATGACTGTGGTAATCAATTATAAAGATTATACAAATTCTTGGATGCTTCCTTATGGGCAAGCACTTTTAATTAAGCATCTGTTCCTTATACCTTTAATGACATATGCTTTCATCAATAGTGTTTTGATTAGAAGAAAACTAAAAAATCATGAGAATTTCAATCCAATACGCTGGACGAAAGCTGAAAGTTTAGTAGTTTTTCTTATCTTTTCTACAACGGCTATATTGGGGCAACAAGAACCACCACATGATATTAAAACAACCCTAGCATCATCAGGAGTATCTAAATTGTTTGACCTATTTTACCAAGGGAATATAACACGCGATTTCGTGATTGTTCTAGGTCTTGAATTAAACAGTGTAATGCTATTAATATTAGCCTTATCATTCTTGGGATTAACCATATTGTCATATATAAAGAAAGCATCTATTCTATTAGGTTTCTCAATGAGTGTATTATGTGTGGTAGCTTTTTATTTATCATTAATGGTAAGCATTCAATAAAATGCAAAATCATATTATTGTTTTCTCATTAATTAATATATTAGCTTTTATTATTTAACATATCGAAGTTAATAATTCAATAAATAATGGAAGTGATACTAATGAAGTATAATGTAATCATTATCGGTGCAGGGCAAGCTGGACTTTCAATGGGATATTACTTACAACAAACGGATTTATCTTTTTTAATTCTTGATAAAGGAGAAGAGATAGGGGCAGTTTGGAAAAATAGATATGATTCTCTTAAGTTATTTACCCCACGTTCTTATAGTTCATTACCCGGACTAGCTTTAGAAGGCAATCAGAGTGTTTACCCCACAAAAGATGAAATAGCCAAGTATTTATCTTTTTACGCTGAAGCGTTTAGCCTTCCTGTAAAGCTAAGAACTATAGTTCAAGGTTTATATAAAGATGAGGATAGCTTTCGAATCTTAACTGATAAAGGAGAAATACTAGCTGAAAATGTAGTTATAGCAGCCGGGCCCTTTCAGAACTCATTTATTCCAGAGTTTGCGAAAACACTGTCTAATAATGTTTTGCAGCTTCATTCGTCTCAATATAAAAATTCAAAGCAACTAAGAGATGGACCTGTATTAGTAGTGGGGGGAGGAAATTCAGGAGCACAAATTGCAGTTGAATTATCAAAACAAAGAGAAACTCATTTATCAGTTAATCATAAAATGAAGTTTTTACCACAAAGTGTAATGAATAAAAGCATTTTCTGGTGGTTTGATAAACTGGGAATATATACAGCAAGTGTGAATACTAAAGTAGGTCAGTACATAAAAAATAACCCTGACCCAATTTTTGGATTTGAACTTAAATCCCTAATAAAGAGTGGAAAAGTAATATTAAAGCCACGAACTATATCAATACAAAATGACAATATTATTTTTGAAGACAATAGTGAAGTACACGTTAATAATGTGATATGGTCAACAGGTTTTGTATCTGATTATAGATGGATTGATATAGCTGACGTTTTGGACGAAAAGAGTCAGCCAATTCACCAAAGAGGTATTACATCAATAGATGGATTATATTTTTTAGGATTGCCGTGGCAATATAGTAGAGGTTCTGCACTTCTTCAAGGGGTCGGAGTAGACGCAGAATATTTGATTAAATATATCCTAGATAAAAGTTGAAATTGAAAATTGGATTTTTTATCCAAATAAACAACTGATAATTTTTCAATAATTTTCAATAAAACAAAGTTAAACCATTTATAAGAAAGATGAACTGCTTATATGCAGTTTTTAGATAAAGAGGGGGAATTTATAAAAATTTAATCAAAAATCCTACTGTAGTAAATGTAGGGTTTTTTCTTGTTCAATAATCAGGAGCGATTATTGAACAAAACAAGTAGAACATAATCAAATTTTTTACAAAACAATATTAAACTTCAACGATGATTAGTGCTGATCTATTTGTTTGTATGACTAAATGAGTAACCTTTTAATTTTATACTACATACATGATGTATAACGAATCCTCTTAACGTGAATCTCCCTTATGGTACAAAAAGAAATTCAGTTTAGGATAAAACAAATGAATAGCAAAATTGCTGAATTTGTTATCTTAATTATCGAATAGTGTCTATTCTGCGCACTTTTTGTGCATTTTTTGTAATCTATTTGTTATATGAATTAAATAAGCGTGGGAGGAAGTTCTTCGGCTGAGCTGGTGAAAGAGGCTAAAAAATATGTAAATGTGCCGTATGTCTGGGGAGGGAGCACACCGAAAGGATTTGATTGTAGTGGATTTCTAACCTATGTATTTAAAGAAAGCTCAAACACTACTCTCCCAAGAACCGTTGCGGAGATTTATAAAAAGGGAACAAAGGTTTCGACTCCAAAAGTTGGCGATGTAGTTTTCTTTGAAACTTATAAACCGGGTGCTTCACATGCAGGTATATACATAGGAAATGATCAATTTATTCATAGTTCTTCATCAAAAGGTGTGAGTATTACCTCTATGAATAATAGTTATTGGAAAGAAAGATATTTAGGAGCTAAAAGAATGTAGTAGTGAAAAAGCTGATTTTATGATCAGCTTTTTTTGTTGTTTAAGAATAATTAAGTTATTTCAGGTATGGTAATAAAGTTATTATAAAAGGAGTTGTGTCCGATTAAATATTAATTCAATCGGACACAACTTTTTTTATTATCTAGGCTTGTGGATTAGAAACGATAGGAAAGGAAAAACTACACCTATTCAAATCTTGGTATTTGGTGAGTCTTAAAGTGGACCCAAAATGGAAAAGTTAATTCTTTTCCAAAAACACTTCTTATGAAGGCAAGCCGGTTGTCTGAACTAATTACAATACTCCAATTGTGAGTGCTTTTCTAATTTAGTGAAGGAGATGTTTGAATATGACAAAGAAAAGCCATTTAATTAAGACTTTTGATAACCTTAGTGATAACACACAGGAGGAAACGAAAGTAAACCAAACACAAGAAACTAAACAGATTACAAGTGAAGAAACAGTTATCGAGAATACGAATGCGGAACAGCAAGAAGCAATCCAAGAAACTGTTAATGGGGAGACTACGCCGGAAGCAACAGAAGAGGTGTAGTAGAAGTTGAGGGAAATATAGATCTGCCACGGTAAAAGAAGTGACAGAACATATTCTCTCGTCAATCCAAGAGTGCAAAATTGAAACAAACAAAAATAAAAGGAGTGATTTTATGGCAGAGACTAAATTGGATTTGAAAGTTCTTTCTATTTTAGAAGATAAAATTCAACTAATAAAAACGGAAAAGGGGGCTATTTATTTAGTCGGACCAATCAAACTACCCGTTAATTTGTACGGAGAAACTGTTGAATTTAAATGGTATTGCTGGCTGAATTGTGATGAAGTAACAGAGAATTTTGAAAGAATTATTAACAAGTTATCCTCTGTCAATTTAGCCGAATTACAACAATCGAGTATCCTTGCCTATGGCGACTTTCAATACGGCGATGATGCGATTATTCGTATGCATTCGATTTGTCATACAGGAGATATATTTGGAAGCAAGCGGTGTGATTGTGGGTTTCAATTAAAACAATCGATGAAAATGATTGTTGAACATGGCACTGGTGCATTATTTTATTTAGCCAATCATGAAGGAAGAGGCATTGGCTTGTTCAGTAAAGCTATGGCTTATATCCTTCAGGAAAATGGTTATGACACAGTGGATGCCAATCAAGCGCTTGGTTTTGTCGATGATTCAAGAAATTATAGTGATGCTATACAAGTTTTAAAAGCATTAAGAAGCAAACCTGTTACTCTTCTAACCAACAACCCTAAAAAATTAGACGCTCTAAAAAACTCTGGCTTACCTGTATCAGGAAGAGAATCGTTATGGGGTGATGTATCAGAGTATAATGAAAAATACCTTGAAACAAAAATAAATCGGTCCGGTCACATGAGAGATGAGGATACCTGTTGCAATGACTAGTCATGAATTCTATACCCTTACATAATGCGCAGGCAATGAAAGGTCAGACACCCCCAATCCTGTTGTTTTGGGGAATGGCGTTAAAATACTTGAGGATGTAGGAATTGGCGTGATTATTGGTGTTAAGCCAGAAGAACCTATTGACTCATTTATAATAGGAACAAAAAGTAATATGAAAAATTATTCACTTGAAAATACATAAGCATCTATATAATAGTAAAAAAGAAAAACGATCGGTTACGATTATGTAGCCGGTCGTTTTTTACATTTAAAAGTAAAACAATTAAAAATAGATAGGTAGAATAGAAGAAGCAGGGGAACGGTTTCTTTCATATCTTTTCGAGCTGAATGCTTGGAAAATAGATTACTCCAAAAGAATGATGGTTTTGTTTTATTATTTAAAGCCCGCTACTGGATGAGGGATATATGGTTCCTCAAGTTTTTGAATCTCTTCAGGCGTTAATTTAATCTCCAAAGCAGCGACAGCATCTGTTAAATGATGGAGTTTAGTTGCTCCGATAATAGGGGCAGTTACCGGCTGTTTTTGCAAAATCCATGCTAAAGCAATTTGAGCCCGTGGAACTTCCCGTCTTTCAGCAATTTCTTTAACGGCTTCCACGACTTTTCGGTCAGCTTCCACTGTCGCTGTATAAAGCGTTTTGCCAAATTCATCGCGTTCTGAACGTGTGCTTGTCTCTTCCCAATCTCTCGTCAGTCGTCCGCGCGCCAAAGGACTCCACGGAATTACGCCAATTTTCTCTTCGCGGCAAAAAGGAAGCATTTCTCGTTCTTCTTCCCTGTATAACAAATTCAAGTGATTTTGCATACTCACAAACCGTGTCCAGCCATGGCGCTCTGCTGTGTAAAGAGCTTTTTGGAATTGCCATGTATACATGGAGGAGGCTCCAATATAACGAGCTTTGCCTGCTTTGACAACATCGTGAAGGGCTTCCATCGTTTCTTCAATTGGTGTGTTATAGTCCCAGCGATGTATTTGATAAAGATCCACATAATCCGTTCCTAGACGACGAAGACTGTGATCAATTTCTGTCATAATCGCTTTGCGTGATAACCCGGAACCATTGGGCCCCTTATGCATTGTCCCATGGACCTTAGTAGCAATGACGATTTCATCGCGATTTGCATATTCCTTTAATGCTCTGCCTACAATCTCTTCACTCGTTCCGCCTTGATAAATATTAGCCGTATCAAAAAAATTAATCCCCAGCTCAAGAGCCTTCTTAATAAATGGCCGGCTTTGTTCTTCATTCAGTGTCCACGTATGAACACCGCTTTTGGGATCGCCGTAACTCATACACCCAAGCGCAATCCGCGAAACGTCCATCCCTGTATTCCCAAGCTTCACATACTCCATGACTCAACCTTCTCTCTATCAAATTTATATTGTTGATGATTCAGGAAAGCTGTATGATTATATCTTTGGAAGTTGTTATATCCTTCCAATTTGAATTATATCATAATCAATTTATGTATAGAATTTTTTGACTGGAACCATGAATACTGCTGGCCAATCAATCGCATTACCCGATTATAAGTTATTAGATGGAGTTTCAATTGGGACGTGAATAGAACTTTTTTTGAGTAATCCTGCAATTTGTTTTTTGTCATTAGTGTAATAAGTAGCTGTTTGGATAAGGTGATTCGTTTCTCTAACCTCTATACTGCTAGAACCAATGTACATACTAAGGATTAAAATATGGCTTTGATACACAGTTCTTTCGAATGGGTTCCTAGTTGCCGCAGCTTTTAATTCTTGAACTTTTTACTTGCCCACTTTAAAGAACGGCTTTTACACAACCTTTTGATTATTTTAGTTAACTTGTCTTCATCTCCCGTAAGATACTGATGATGGATATTCACGAAGCATATGCAAAGAAACCATCGAATACAAATCACAAAAAACACCTCGATACTCAGGAAACACCTGATCTAAAATAGCTTGGAATTGAAGCTTTGTCTGCACAAAGATTCCTGTGATATATTGATAAAAAATAGACTGAACGGTAAAAACCGATCAGTCTATAAATAATTATTTTACTAGAAGTGACTAGCATATAAGTGGATGGTAATTAAAATATTGCGGGGAAGTGTATTATCTTTCAGCTACTTTATTCAAAAACTGTAGAGTACGTTGGTTTTTTGGGTTTTGAAAGATTTCACTAGGAGTCCCTTTCTCTACAACAACCCCTTGATCCATGAATATAACTTGGTCTGCTACCTCTCGAGCGAAATTCATTTCGTGCGTAACGATTACCTGTGTCATATTCTCTTTAGCTAAACCCTTAATAACCTTTAATACTTCTCCGACAAGCTCTGGATCTAACGCAGAAGTAGGTTCATCAAACAGCAAAACTTCAGGTTCCATTGCCATGGCTCGAGCGATACCAACACGTTGTTGTTGGCCTCCAGATAATTGATGAGGATACATGTCAGCCCTATCCCATAAACCAACCTTTTCGAGAAGGGCCCTTGCCTTTTTTTCCGCTTCAGCTTTTGTTTTTTTTAGAACAATAATCTGACCTTCTATTATATTTTCAAGTGCAGTCAGGTGCGGAAATAGATTGTAACTTTGGAAAACCATACCTGTCCTTTTTCGAAAGGAGACAATTTCTGTAGAGGTCAATTTTGTGCTTTTATCAAAATGAATTGATTTATTTCCAAGTTCAATGGTTCCTTGAGTTGGAATTTCTAATAGGTTTAAGCATCGAAGTAAAGTGGTCTTCCCTGAACCTGAAGGACCGATAATAACAGCCGTTTCTCCCCTTGGGATCAATAAGTCGATTCCTTTTAACACTTCAAGCTGATCAAACCATTTATGTAGATTACTGATTCGAATCATATTTTCACCTCCATCACTTCGCTATACCTTTATCATATCTAAGCTCTAACTTTTCTTGGAAATAAGAAAGTACTGTACTGAAAATAAGATAAATAAAGGCAACCTCAATATAAATCCAAAGAGGCTCATATGTTACTGATGCAATTTGTTGCCCCTTTTGAAATAGTTCAGTAACCGTAATAGTCGCTGCTAAGGAGGTGTCCTTTACCAGACTGATAAAGGAGTTTCCTAATGGCGGTAACGTAACTCGAATAGATTGAGGAATGATGATTCGTCTCATAGCCTGGGATTTCGTCATCCCTATAGAAAAAGCCGCTTCCCACTGTCCTTTTGGAATGGAAAGAATAGCTGCTCTAATAATTTCTGAACTGTAAGCTCCTTTATTTAATGTAAAGGCTATGACAGCTGCTGGAAAAGGATCTAGTGTAACCCCAAAACTAGGTAAACCATAAAACAATATAAAAATCTGAACTAATAGTGGAGTTCCTCGGAATATCCAAACATAAAATTTAGCAAGTACAATCAATGCCTTAACATTTGATAATCGTGCAAGTGCGATTAAGAGGGCAAGTATAAGTCCTAAAACAAAGGTGATGATTGTTAAGGGAATTGTAAACTGAATTCCAGCTTTTAATATAGGAAAAAAGGAGTCAATGAGAATTCCTATAATCCGATCTATGCGTTCTTGATTTGAAAACATATTCATCCATTCCTTTACTTGGATACGTCCTCATTAAACCATTTTTTCGATATTTCTAAGTACGTGCCGTCTTCTTTCATTTCAGTAAGAGCTCCATTTACTGCCTTAACAAGCTCTGTAGATCCTTTTCTGAAAAGAAAACCATTGCTTGACGCATCTGCTTCTTTAAAAACTACTTTAATTGGTAATTCTGGACGTTGTTTTTTCAAATCAAGATAAGAAAGGCTATCATTGATAGTAGCATCAATCCGTTTTGAAGTTATAAGATCAACGGCTTGATTAAAGCCTTCAACAACTGTATTCGTTGCGCCATGATCTTCAGCAATTTTTCGATAATTACTCTCTAACGATTGCCCTACTTTTTTACCATTTAAATCATCGAGTGTTTTAATGTCATTATTGTCCTCATGAACAATAAGAACAGCTCTTGAAACAATATAAGGGTCTGACATATCATATTTTTCTAAACGATCATCACGAATTGCTACCTCATTGGCTACCATATCATATCGTTTAGCATCAAGACCAGCAATCATACCATCCCACTTTGTTTCAACAAAAACTGGCTTAATGTCTAGTCTTTTAAATACTTCTTCAGCAAGTTCAATATCAAAGCCTGTTAATTTTTCAGACTCATCATGGAAGGTAAAAGGAGCATATGTCCCTTCTGTCCCAATTGTAATCTCACCTTTCTCTTTAATTTCTTCGTAAAGACTCTTACTTTCAGCATTTTCAGAATTGGGCTTATTACTACCGCAAGCACCAAGAGCTATTGTAATAAGGAGGGTAAGTAAAATAAATGCTACCTTCTTCATAACTATCTGCATCTCCTTTGAATTTTATAAGTTTTATCATATAGCTATATTGGAATAATATACGATGTTATTATTGTCAATTTTAAATAGATATTATTAGAATTTTTAACATTGTGTAGAATTTAAATAAAGGTTGATAAAAGACAGGTTCAGGTTCATAAATTCAAGGCGAAATGAAAAGGGAAAAAGATAGAAAAAGGACGGTGCTGCAAATGATGAAACGATGTATGTGGGTAAAAACTAAAGAGCCTTTATATATGGAATATCATGATAAAGAATGGGGAGTACCTGTCTATGATGATAAGATATTATTTGAAATGCTATGCTTAGAAGGAGCACAAGCTGGACTCAGTTGGTGGACAGTTTTGCAAAAAAGGGAAAATTATCGAAGTGCCTTTGATCAATTTGAAGCGGAGAAAATTGTTCAGTATACAGACGAAAAATTACAATTATTAATAGAAAATCAGGGGATTATTCGCAATAAAATGAAAATTTATAGCGTTGTAACGAATGCAAAGGCATTCTTAAAAATTCAACAAGAATATGGTTCATTTTCTAGTTATATATGGAGTTTTGTAGATAATAAGCCGATTATAAACAATTGGGAGACAGCAAAAGATGTACCTACTTCAAACGAAATAAGTGATAAAATGAGCAAACAGTTAAAAAGAGATGGATTTAAATTTGTAGGAAGTACCATTTGTTATTCCTATATGCAAGCAGTGGGCATGGTGAATGACCATACTTTGGAATGTTTCCGTCATCCTTCGCAGTAAAAAACACCACCTTAGATTTCAAAGTTCTATGTAATGATTTGGATTCAATAATATAAAAAAGAAGGCCATCGTTTTCATCTTACTTAAAAACTGTAAGCTTTAAAAACTAAGCATTCTTATTTGATAAACAATGACATCAATGTAGGCTTTTTTTCATACTATATTTTTGAGGTGAAAAAAATGGCAAGAGCAAGCTACCGAAGTTCAGACGTTGACTTAATGGCAAGGATGATGAGAGCAGAAGCCGAAGGTGAAGGACCACAAGGAATGTTATATGTTGGAAATGTAATTGTGAATCGTCTTGTAGCTAATTGTTTAGACTTTAAAGGTTTAAGAACAATTCCACAAGTCATTTATCAAGTACAAGGAGGAAATTATTCTTTTGAAGCTGTTCAAAAAGGGAATGTATTTTATCAAAGAGCGAGAGGTATTGAAAGAAGATTAGCAGAACAGAATTTGAAGCACTGGAGACAGCATCCGGCTAAATATGCTCTTTGGTATTTTAATCCATATGCTCCATGCCCTCCAACATGGTATGATCAACCTCATACTGGTCAATTTAAAGACCATTGTTTTTATGAACCAAAACCTGGAACATGTGCTAGTGTTTATAACGGTTAGGTTGTCTAGAAGCTATTATTAATTCTGGAGTTTTATTATACTTTTGTCTTTTTAATACTGCGAATACGAAATTTTTGGTTGTAGGCTGGTAGCCACTATTCATTCAATGCAACTTCTATAGGTAATGTAACAGCTGTCAGTTGAAAAAACATAAAAAGGGAACTTCCTGATTTAGCAGGTGTTCCCTTTTTTTATATAGCAAAGATTGTTGGAGTTTATTAAAAGAAAGGTAGTAGTATAATAATAAATATAAGAATTTGAACATTTTAAAATTAAATAGTTTGAATTCAAAAGGTATCAAAAAATATTTTGATGCCTTTTGATAATGGATAGAATTATATACCAGCTCACAGAGAAAGGAACCTTTTTTATGAAACAACTTTGGTATGGCGGAAAAATTTATACAATGGAGAAAGAAAATGAAACTGTAGAGGCGGTCCTTGTTGAAGATGACAAAATTATCGCAGTAGGGACACTTCATGAGCTAAGTGTACAGGCAGATGAGAAAGTCGATCTACAAGGTGCTGTCATGTATCCGGGTTTTGTTGATAGCCATCTTCATATGATATTTCAAGGTGAAAAGTTAATCCGATTAGATTTAACAAAGGCCGCTTCAGCCGAAGAAATGCTAGAAATGGTAAAAGAAGCAGCTAAGACTACACCCTCTGATCAATGGTTATTTGGCGAAGGATGGAATGAAAATAATTTTGCTGATCAACGAATTCCCACAAAAGAGGAGCTGGATGCGATTCGTAAAGAACCCATTCTTTTAACAAGAATTTGCCATCATATGATTTTGGGGAATACAGCAGCACTTGAAGCAGGCGGCATCTTTGAAAATAGCGAATCCCCAGCAGGCGGTGAAATTGGACGAAATGCTGAGGGAAGATTAAATGGTCTTTTATACGACTTAGCAATGAATGCTGTAACTGACGCTATACCAAAAGAAGGTGAGGCGTATATCGAGTCTTTAACTGATTCTCTTAATCTTGCCATTGATGATATGCTTTCATATGGTTTAACTGGAGGCCACACTGAGGACATGCACTATTTCGGAAAATTTACTAATCCGTTAACGGCTTATCATCGAGTAGTGGGAGAAAAACATCATTTCAGAGTAACATTGCTACGCCATAATGCAGTATTTGAAGAAATGATGGAAGCGAATGCGAAATTTGATGAACCCTTTATTGAACCAGGTGCTATGAAAATCTTTGCTGATGGTGCGTTAGGCGGTTCTACGGCAGCATTATCTAAGCCTTATTCTGATCAACCAGATAATCAAGGATTATTCATTCAAACCGATGAAGAATTAGAAGAATTAGTTAAACTAGCACGCAAGTATGATGAACCTGTTGCCGTACATATGATTGGTGACGCGGGAGTAGAACAAGCACTCAATGTACTTGAAAAATATCCATTAACGAGCGGTAAAAGAGACCGCTTAATTCATTGCTGTGTTTTACGTGAAGATTTAGTAGAAAGAATGGAAAAACTACCGGTTGTTTTAGATATTCAACCTGCATTTGTACCATCTGATTTCCCATGGGCTATCAATCGACTCGGTGAAGACCGACTAGACTGGGCGTATCCATGGAAAAAACTAATTAATCGTGGCTTGATGTGTGCAGCTGGGACAGATGCACCAATAGAAGATATTAATCCGCTTACTTCTATTTATGCAGCTGTAGAACGAAAAAAACCATATGCAGACCATGAGGGTTACATACCAGAAGAAAAGTTGTCTCGTTTCCAAGCTGTCCAACTCTATACAATTGGCAGTGCAAAAGCTATTTGTAAAGAACATGAGCGCGGGTATATTAAACCAGGTTATGTTGCAGATTTTTCTATTTTTGATCGTGATTTATTTGATGGAACGTCAGAAGATATGCTAACTGCAAAAGCTGTGAAAACAGTCGTTGCAGGTCGTACAGTATTTGACAGAGCTAAAGTATAGTTATCGGCTGTCATGAACAGAGGGAGTTTTATCAATATTCATCAGAAAAAGATTATCTGAACATTCAAGTCTCCAATCCATAAAAAATTCAAAATAAACTTTTACATACTTAACCCGGTGATTTTACCGGGTTTTTGTATTGATTTTCACCTACAAAAAAGCATATGATAATAGAGGATTTGTATTTAAAGATTTTAGACGAAAGAGGATTTTAAATGATTACATTAAAAAGCGAACGTGAAATTCAATTGATGGCGGAAGCGGGTAAATTGCTTGCAGCGACACATAGAGAAATTGCTAAAATGATTAAACCAGGAATTACAACTTGGGAAATCGAAGAGTTTGTTGAGAAATTTCTAGCAGAACACGGGGCAACACCGGAACAAAAAGGATATCAAGGGTATAAATATGCGACTTGTGCATCGGTAAATGATGTCATTTGTCACGGTTTTCCTTCTAAAACTCCGTTAAAAGAAGGTGATATCGTAACGATTGATATGGTTGTCAACTTAAATGGTGGTTTGGCGGATTCAGCATGGTCTTATGCAGTTGGCGAAGTTGCTCCAGAAACACAACGATTATTAGATGTAACAAAAGAGTCTATGTACCGTGGAATTGCAGCTGCAACGGTAGGTAATCGTTTAGGCGATATTGGGCATGCAATTCAATCTTTTGCTGAAGCGGAAGGATTCTCTGTTGTACGTGATTTCACTGGACACGGTATCGGAAAAACGATGCATGAAGAGCCAATGGTGCTGCATTACGGTAAACCAGGAAAAGGCACACGTTTAAAAGAAGGAATGGTTATCACAATCGAGCCAATGCTAAACGCTGGAACATGGCATATGAAGATGGATTCAGATGGATGGACAGCAAGAACGGCTGATGGTAAATTATCGGCTCAATATGAACATACACTTGTTATTACGAAAGAAGGTCCGGTTATTTTAACAGAGCAATAATATGTACAAAAAAGCAGCGATAGTGATGTCGTTGTTTTTTTATTTATTTTGTTTTAATTATGTGACTTCATCTAAAAGACTACTTTTTTCAAAATTTATCAACAAGATTTAAATCTACTAGATAAGAATCCATTTTGATCAATCTTTTTTCAAAATGGATTCTTTTTATTTATCGCAAAATGCCGGTTTGTGAGGTGCTTTTGATTAAACTTTATTTCAAAGCTACAGTAGCATTTTTCAGGGCATTGCAATATAAAGTGAATTTGAACCGATGTGTGAACAGATCGCTAGTTAAAGAAAACTCCTATGCAGTGGACTTTTTTGAACAGGTAGAATTATGAAAAGATGAATATGAAGAAGGAAAAGCTTCTTTAATATAGAAGCTTCAGTTTGTCGACAAACTGAAATGACAGGTATGAATCACACCTGTCATTTTTTTATTACAAAAAGTCATTATAAAAAAATTCTAAATCGCATATGATTTATATGTTTTAAGAAGATAACGTTCTATAAACTCAGCTAATCCATCATTTTCGTGGTGTCCTGTAACAATATCAGCGGATGCTTTAACCTTTTCGCTAGCATTTCCCATTGCCACACCAATACCGACATGACGAAGCATCTCTATATCATTAGGTCCGTCTCCAATGGCTACGACTTCATTTGGACTAATTCCAAATTCGGTAAGTAAGCTTTTTATAGCAGACCATTTAGAAACATTAGGAGCAACTATCTCAAACCCGTCATTCCAATCGATGACTTCTGCTTCCTTTTTAAACAAATCGGTTAATTCAGGACTTGGTGCACCTGTTCGAACACTATATTTAAGAACATCTTGATAATTTGCCTGTCTTAAATCTCCAATATACCGTGGCGGAATTTGCCCAACTTTTGTCCAATAATCGATTTCTTCATTTGTTTCCTTGCAATAAAGCCCATTTGCTGTATGGATAATAACATTATAAGGACTTTCAGCGGTCAGATGGTGAAATCGTTCTTCGTTCAATCGGACGGTTCTCATTTGCATAACTCTTCCTGTCTCTGCAGCGTGAATAGCGGCACCATTCAGACAGATCATCGGAGTCCGTAATCCAATTTCTTTATGGTAGGGAGCGGTTACTTCATAATGTCGACCAGTGGCTAGAAAAACCTTGACTCCCTGATTAATGAGCCTATAAATGGCTTCCATATTTCGGCGGGAAATGTAGTTTGAGGCTTTTAGTAGTGTACCATCCATATCAATAAATATTGCACGCACATTCATTTATACTGCCTCCTCATTCGTTGCTAAACCAATCATATCGTCTGAATATTAAAGTCTAGTAAACTCAGTGTATAGATTAAGTAAAGTTTATTGGGAAGCAGGAAACGTTTCTCCGCAAGATAAAAATGTTATTCCATTAACGGGGGCTAGAGTTAAATAAATACGAGCTAACTGCAACAGCCTTTGATCTTCAACAATCGGGCGCGATTCTTCAATATGAAGGATCGTTTTTTTATTCAAATAACGATGTGAATTGTTGAAATATAGGTTTTGAATAAATATATCAGGAGCGAATACCTAGGTCTGCCATATTTCTCCTCTCTTTTTTCTTTTAAACAAACATTCCTTTGTATTTTCTATAGGAATCCCAAGTTTTTAGGTACTATTTAATGAATTCAAGACCATATACTAGGAACAAGGGGTGAAACGAATGACCGTTCATGTTGTCCAAAAGGGGGAATCCTTATGGCAAATTGCAAATCAATATCAGGTTCCGGTTTCTACTATTGTTGAAGTGAATGGTTTGCCTTCTGCGAATGCCATCATACCTGGTCTAGCGCTTTACATTCCGGACGAAGCTATTGTTCAGATAAGGCCTTATTTGGTCAAAGCAGGAGATACGTTTTTGCAGCTGGCTAATCGTTTTAATACCGCGATAGAAGCTATATTACAAGCAAATCCAAGGATAGATCCGAGTCAATTATATATTGGCCAAAGGCTCCTGATTCCAACACCATTGAAACCCCAAATAGAAACGCTAGGATTCATTATTCCATACTCACCACAATCCACTTTACCAATTCTTCGGACTTTATCTAATTCGCTTACGTATATAGCAGTTGTATCTTATTCGTTCACCACACAAGGCTATGCCTATGTGTTATTAGATGATACAGAGGTCGTTAGGGAAAGCAACAAGCTGGGTGTTACAACTCTTTTAATGATTCGTAATTTTACATCCGAGGGTTTTGATGCTGAATTAGCCGGGAACGTGTTTGCTAATCCCGTTTATCGGAGAAATTTAATTGATAGTTTATTACGGTTTGTTAATGAAAAAGAATATGACGGAGTTTCACTGGATATTGAATTTATTCCTCCTGCACGAAGGAGAGAGTTTAATACATTTTTGAACGAATTAAAAACTGCTCTTGGTCCGCGCATTCTACATGTTAATGTACATGCAAAAACAGAAGACCTTCCAACGAATCGGATCGTAGGAGCCTATGACTATCAGTCAATTGGAGCGATTGCAGACGTGGTAGCTGTTATGACAATTGATTATGGATATCCAGGCGGTCCGCCCGATCCGGTAGCCCCGTTGTGGTGGATGGATCAGATTGTCCGGTATGCAACAAGTTTGATTGATTCTCGTAAGGTACAAATTGCTTTTCCTTTGTATGGATATGATTGGAGAGTAATCGATAATACGACCACGGCTTTATCAGTTAATGGTGCACAAAACCAGGCAATTTCTGCTAACACAGTGATTGAATTTAATCAGGTAGCTGCCTCACCATGGTATCGATATTGGAAGGAAAAGGAATAACGCATCATTTGGTTTGAAGATATTAGGAGTTATCAGGAAAAATACAATGTAGTCAATCAATATCAATTGTTAGGTGTAACGTACTGGCAATTGAACCTGCCAGCACCGCAGAATTGGGTTTATTTAAATAATCATTTTATTGTTATATAGAGCAACCGGATCTGGGTTGCTTTTATTATTCCGCAAAAAGGCTCAATTCTTTAATAAGAAATGCGAATTTCAAATTTGACATATATTGCGAAGTAAACAAAAAACAAGTCCCTCTATAAAGGGACGTTTCATTAGGAAATTGAATAGGTTATTCCAGAAAAGGGCGCTATCCTTGAATTGGTATGCTCCCCTTATAGTAGACACGTTTTAAAAAGCGCATTAATCTGTCTATTATTAAGGGGGTATTTTTTATGGAGAAAAAAGCAGAGACTTATGATATATCATTCAAGAAAAAAGCAGTGGATTTATTTCATCAAAAGAAGAATTATGCAGCCGTTTCCAGAGAATTAAACACTCATCGAAAAAACATACAACGATGGGTTAAACAGTTTAGTGAAGATGGGATGGTTGGTCTTAGAGAAAAACGTGGCAGAAAAAGTGGGTCTAGTAGAGTCTCTTCATCTACCTTTGAAAATACCCAACAGAAAATAAAGCGATTAGAAGCTGAGAATGAACTATTAAAAAAGCTTTTAAAGATGTGAAAGGAGGAATGAATCTAAAACCTAGTATTCTATTTCCAATCATTAATGATTTATCTAAACAAGCTCACTCTATACAGCTACTTTGTCATCTAGCTAAAGTATCAAGAAGTGGATACTACAAGTGGATAAAGCGTAAAGCATTACCTTCGGAAAAGCAGATAGAGGATGAGAAGCTAAAGCAGAAAATAATAGAATGTCATCAGAAATATAAGGGCATCTATGGCTATAGAAGAATACAAATTTGGTTAAAGAGGACCTATGATATTCATATTAATCACAAAAAAGTTCAACGGTTACTAAGTGAGCTAGGTATTAAAGCAATTATCAGGAAGAAACGAATTTATTACGGTAAGAAAGAACCTTATCTTATCTCGAATAATTATTTAAATAGATCCTTTTACGCTTCTCGCCCTAATGAAAAGTGGGTAACGGATATTACGTACCTCATTTTCAATGGACAGAAACTATACTTGTCTGCCATCAAAGACCTATATAATAACGAAGTTGTTGCGTACCAAATTAGTAGACGTAATGATTATAAACTAGTCTTGGATACTCTTAAAAAAGCCATAAAAGGAAGGAATGTAAAGGGACTCCTTCTCCATAGTGATCAAGGATACCAATACACTTCCCATAACTATAATCAGCTACTCACAAGAAATAAAATGAAAGCTAGTATGTCTAGAAAGGGCAACTGTTGGGATAACGCTAGTATGGAAAATTTCTTTAGTCATTTAAAAACAGAATGTTTTAACCTGCATACTTTTAAAACTTCACAAGAGGTTAGAACGGCTATTAAAGACTACATTCACTTTTATAACCACGAAAGGTTTCAAACCAAGCTAAACAACCTGACTCCTATCGAATATAGAAGTCAGGCTTCTTAACTGCGCTTATTTTTTTATGTCTACTTGACAGGGGGCAGATCAGAATGGTAAGCGCTCATTTTTCATTTAAGGGCCATATTGTGGAGCAACTCCTTTAAAGAAAATTAGATCTTTATGTTAAAGCTTAAAGGAGATTGTGAAATTATGTACTTAAAGTAACGGGCAGTTGAACAAGAAGTGATTATTATAGTATATTTTAGTGGTTTATAGCATTAAAGTGATAAAATAAAAAAACTGAAGTGGGAGGAGGCTTTCAAGAGATACAACTATTATATTTAGTATGGACCCCCTCCTTTGCATTTGATTTTAAGCACGGATTTGATGAAAAAGGGGAGACGTGTTTGGTTTAAGTAGCAGGAGGGTCTCTTGATTAATTGCGACATAATCCATTTTAACTAAAGATGGGTTAATCCAAGAAGGATTGACGGTCTTTTTTTATGTATTAACCCCTATTAAACATTAAACATTTTTTATTCTCGGATGAATCTCATTTGTCGACGATTGCTTTTTATTAGAAATTGTTAATTTAGTAAAGATAATAAAAAACACGGTTAATTCAGCTATTATCAAAATATTTGGTACTATAATAATCAAATTAATAATAAAAAAGACGGCTAAAATTCCTAAAAATAACCCTAAATGATAAATTTTCAATCGGTGGTGCACATGTCTATATTGATGGAAAACAAAGGTAGTTGACAGGAAATAGAGCAATACAGATCCAAAAACAAAAAATAAGATAAATGAGTAATGGACCTCATGTAAAAACAATAGTCTGATAGATGCTGCGATCATGCTCAAAGACATTAATATAAACAGATGACCGTAAATAATGATTTGGCCGGAAGTCTGTACAGACTTGTCGAGTTTCTTCTCCATGTTATCGAAATATTGCCACCACATCGATATAATCAGGATAAATGAAATGATCGCAAAGCCTATTGAATCCCAATTTCCTTGTGTAGGCTGAATGATCGCAAGAGTGCTAATCAGCGCTTCCCCAAAGAGAATAATGGAAAATAAACCAAATCGCTCTAATAGGTGAGCCGTATTTGTTGGAACCTTTTCTAAGCACTTTCGTCCAAGCACCGGGATAATAATATCAATAAGGATGCCCGTATACAACACAGCATATCGAACCCAAGAATCAAAAAAGACGGAGAATAATGAAATAACGATTCCAATCCAAAAATACCTTCCTAAAAAGAGGGCTGCTTGTTTTCGAACTCCCGTTTCTATACGCTGGACAATAAGATATTGGATCGCAGTTACTGCTCTTAAGCCAATATACCCAATTAAAAAAGAAAGATAATAAGGATCAAAATCAACTGATAAACTTGATGTCATAATTAGTACAAAAAACATTTGCAAGATCAAAAAGATACGTTGATGAAATAAATCTTTTCCAAATCGGTTAATAAATATGGTTTGCCCTACCCAAGCCCACCAAATAGGAATAAAAATTAATACAAACTTTACTAAATACTCTGCATGGATATGTCCATCTTCAACATGAAGTAAAACATGAGTCGCAGCCGCAACCGCCGCCACAAATAACAAATCATAAAAGAGCTCTAACCACGTCACTTTCTTTTCTTCCATTTCTCCACTCCCTCCAATTCTTTATAGTTTATAGTATGTTATAAATATACAAAAAATGGAAGAAAAAATAAACATGACATAAACCATTTGCCATATCTTTGGAACATGGTGGTTTTGGTTAAATAATTAAAAGCATTTCGTTTCATTCTTTTAGAATTCATCATTTATTAGATGTAGTACTTTTTTAACCCTGCTATTATGTTAAGCAATTTATCAAACACAAGCCGAATAAAAAGAAAACAAAAGAGATATCCTTAAATCCCTAAAACTATTCTAACTTTTTTGAAATAAACACTTCATTAAATAAAAAATTTGTAATTAGGTATAACGTCGCTTCTTATATTTTGGGATATTATGGTAAAATGAAAGTGATTTCAAACGAGGAGGAATTGGATGACCAAAACCATCGGCCTTATTTGTGGTAGTTTACGTAAAAACTCTTATAATCGAATCATTGCTCAATCATTAACAGAACTGGATGATTCCCATCAATTTCGCTGGATTGAAATTAATGAACTGCCTTTGTTCAACGAAGACTTAGAAATAAGTGTTCCAGAAACAGTGACATTATTTAAATCCGCTATCCAGGACGTTGACGGTATCATTATTTTAAGTCCAGAGTACAATTCTGGAATTCCAGGCGTATTAAAGAATGCATTGGACTGGGCATCAAGACCTCGGGAATCCGCTGTTCTTAGCAGAAAACCGGTTGGTCTAATTGGTGCAACTCCTGGGGGATTAGGTACTGCCTTTGCTCAATTGCAAATCAGACAAATACTAGAGGCCATGCAGGTTCATGTTCTTCCATTTCAAAAAGTGTTGATTTCCCAAGTACATAAAAAGATTGATTCTGAACAGAAAGTCCTTACAGACGAACAAACAAAACGTTATCTTCAGCAATATTTACACCAATTTATTCATTGGATTGATCACACTCCAGCTCTAGATTAATTGAAGAAGTCCAAGCTTCATTAATCATTTATTTTTTATAAATACTACTGACACATAATGAGTTTATAAAAACGAATACTAGTAATCAGTTCAGTTACATTGGAACAAACGTAGGAGTTTAACATACATTTTTCAATCTATGAATCTTCTTCGATAACTTTAATTAAAGGAGGACATCAAAATGTCTGATTTCTATTCTCGTCTTAACAAAGATGATGCTGCCGTTCTTTTAGTGGATCATCAAACCGGCCTTATTTCCGGCCTTGTGCGTGACTATGGTGTTGATGAATTCAAGAACAATGTTATGGCGCTTGCTAAAACCGCAAAGTTTTTTGATTTACCAGTTATTTTAACAACAAGCTTTGAAAACGGGCCTAACGGACCACTCATGCAAGAATTGGTAGAACTTTTTCCTGACGCGCCAAAAATAGCTCGTCCTGGACAAATTAACGCATGGGATAATGAAGATTTTGTCAAAGCAATCGAAGAAACTGGAAAAAAACAACTTATCATTGCTGGTGTAGTGACAGATGTTTGCGTTGCATTTCCTGCCCTTTCCGCTGTGAACGCTGGTTATGAAGTATTTGTTGCTACTGATGCTTCTGGAACATTTAGCAAACAAGTAGCGGATGCGGCATTAATGCGTATGGCTCATGGTGGGGTGCAGCTTCTGAACTGGTTTAGCATTGCGTGCGAGTTACAACGTGATTGGCGCAATGATGTTGAAGGCTTTGGCGCTTTACTTTCTAGCCAACTTCCTGGATATCAAAATCTTATTGGAAGCTATAGGGGAGCTCAGAGAGACTTTAGCAAGCAGCCTAACTAGATTAGCAGCTTATTAATAACTCACTTTTTCCAATATGCAAGCTTCTGGCTTATTCAAGAAAAGGGCGCTATCCTTGAACTGATCTGACCCCTGTCAAGTAGACATAAAAAAATAAGCGCAGTTAAGAAGCCTGACTTCTATATTCGATAGGAGTCAGGTTGTTTAGCTTGGTTTGAAACCTTTCGTGGTTATAAAAGTGAATGTAGTCTTTAATAGCCGTTCTAACCTCTTGTGAAGTTTTAAAAGTATGCAGGTTAAAACATTCTGTTTTTAAATGACTAAAGAAATTTTCCATACTAGCGTTATCCCAACAGTTGCCCTTTCTAGACATACTAGCTTTCATTTTATTTCTTGTGAGTAGCTGATTATAGTTATGGGAAGTGTATTGGTATCCTTGATCACTATGGAGAAGGAGTCCCTTTACATTCCTTCCTTTTATGGCTTTTTTAAGAGTATCCAAGACTAGTTTATAATCATTACGTCTACTAATTTGGTACGCAACAACTTCGTTATTATATAGGTCTTTGATGGCAGACAAGTATAGTTTCTGTCCATTGAAAATGAGGTACGTAATATCCGTTACCCACTTTTCATTAGGGCGAGAAGCGTAAAAGGATCTATTTAAATAATTATTCGAGATAAGATAAGGTTCTTTCTTACCGTAATAAATTCGTTTCTTCCTGATAATTGCTTTAATACCTAGCTCACTTAGTAACCGTTGAACTTTTTTGTGATTAATATGAATATCATAGGTCCTCTTTAACCAAATTTGTATTCTTCTATAGCCATAGATGCCCTTATATTTCTGATGACATTCTATTATTTTCTGCTTTAGCTTCTCATCCTCTATCTGCTTTTCCGAAGGTAATGCTTTACGCTTTATCCACTTGTAGTATCCACTTCTTGATACTTTAGCTAGATGACAAAGTAGCTGTATAGAGTGAGCTTGTTTAGATAAATCATTAATGATTGGAAATAGAATACTAGGTTTTAGATTCATTCCTCCTTTCACATCTTTAAAAGCTTTTTTAATAGTTCATTCTCAGCTTCTAATCGCTTTATTTTCTGTTGGGTATTTTCAAAGGTAGATGAAGAGACTCTACTAGACCCACTTTTTCTGCCACGTTTTTCTCTAAGACCAACCATCCCATCTTCACTAAACTGTTTAACCCATCGTTGTATGTTTTTTCGATGAGTGTTTAATTCTCTGGAAACGGCTGCATAATTCTTCTTTTGATGAAATAAATCCACTGCTTTTTTCTTGAATGATATATCATAAGTCTCTGCTTTTTTCTCCATAAAAAATACCCCCTTAATAATAGACAGATTAATGCGCTTTTTAAAACGTGTCTACTATAAGGGGAGCATACCAGAACAAGGATAAGCGCCCATTTTTCATTTAATTCGTATTGTGAGGGATAGCGAAACGTCTGCTTTTTTTAGATGTTCCTCTTTTGTCGGTCAATAGTTCGATAACGGTCAGCGTTTAAATCCTGAACGGCTTCGACAAATGACATAAAACGTTAGCGCAAAGTTAATTGTTCCATAGCCTTTTTCCCCTCAGCTGCCTAGGAATACTGATAATGATTTTGTGTAAAAGTTGTACTTTTGTGAACTTCATCTTATTGCTTAAAGAAAGGATCTGTTAAAAGATAGTATTGATTTTTGAGCAAACAAAAAGGACCCTGTCCTCTAAGGTCCTTCTGGTATTCCTTATTAAACTAAAGCCCCTTTATTTTGTATAAATCGTACCGAGTCCCATTTGCACAATAATCGTACCCAGGACAATAAACCATCGGTTGGGAGCTTTGTTTTTCATCATGGTTTTCCTTTCCTTTTATAATATCGTATAATTTGGGCTTATTAGCGGAAAAGATTCGTTTTGGCAAGGTCAATGAGCTCGTTGCCGTGCCTGTTCAGGACGGCTTTCATCATCCAAAGGCTAAATCCATGCGCCTGTTCAAATGTGATTTTTGGTGGTAGAGCCAATTCCTGACGGTTCACGACAACATCAAGTAGCACAGGTCCGTCATATTGAAGGGCACGCTGAATCGCTTCCTCCAGTTCTGCAGGGTCCTCCACGCGAATTCCTTCAATGCCTATCGCTTGCGCCATCGTTGCAAAGTTGGGGTTATCAAGGGCGGTGCCTGTTTCCAGGAAGCCGGCTGCTTTCATTTCAAGCTCAACGAAACTGAGCGCACCGTTGTTGAATACGACCACCTTTACGGGTAATTTATACTGCCGCAGGGTGAGAAGATCGCCCATTAGCATGGCAAGACCTCCATCTCCAGAAAGAGAAATCACCTGGCGGTCTGGCTGGGCAATCTGTGCTCCAATAGCCTGTGGCAGGGCGTTTGCCATCGTTCCGTGATTAAAAGAACCTAATAACCGCCTTTGTCCGTTCATTTGCAGATAACGGGCGGCCCAAAGTGTTGGGGTTCCGACATCGCATGTAAATACCGCATTCTTACTCGCCAGATCACTGACGGCTTTCGTGAGATATTGAGGATGGATCGGTTTGTGGCCTGGTTTTCCGATGGCAAGTTCGTCCAAATCATCACGGACTTTGCGATAGTGGTCTGTTAATCTCTTCAGGTGGCTTCCATCATGTGGCTCTGTCAGATAAGGCAGCAGTGCTTCAATGGTTGCCTTCACATCACCGCACAGCCCGTAGGTGAGGTCGGTTCGGCGGCCGAGATGTCCCGGCTCAATATCGACCTGCAAAATTGTGGCATCTTTTGGATAGAATTGTCTGTATGGAAAATCGGTACCAAGCATCAGCAGTACATCGCATTCCTTAACCGCCTGATAGCCTGATGCATAACCGATAAGTCCTGTCAGTCCGACAGAGTACGGATTATCATACTCCAGGTGTTCTTTACCTCGCAAAGCAATAACCATAGGTGATTGCAGTTTTTCACAAAGCTGCATGAGTTGCGTGTGAGCGCCAGCACAGCCGGCCCCGCACAGCAGCGTGATGCGCTTGCCGTGGTTCAAGTATTCCGCCAGCTGCTTTAACTCTGTTTCCGAAGGATGTATTACCGGCTGTGTCACATGAAGGACATGTTGAGGTATAGGGGTCTTGTCTGCTTCTAAACCAGCGACATCCCCGGGCAGAACAAGAACGGACACACCTTTACGCGCAACTGCATTCTGCATGGCGACAACTACGGAGCGGGGCATTTGGTGAGGGGTCGTCACTACCTCGCAGTAATAGCTGCAGTCCTTAAATAGATGATCGGGGCGTGTTTCCTGAAAAAAATTGGTGCCGATTTCGTAGCTTGGAATGTGTGCTGCAATCGCAAGCACAGGGACCCGGTTGCGGTGACAGTCGTACAAGCCATTGATGAGGTGCATATTGCCAGGGCCACTGCTTCCGGCACACACAGCAATACTTCCGGTAATATCAGCATCGGCACCGGCCGCGAATGCTGCAACCTCTTCATGGCGGACATGAATCCATTCAATTTTCTTTGAACGCCGGACGGAATCGAGAACGGCGTTCAGTGAGTCTCCTATAATACCATAAATCCTTTTCACACCTGCATTTAACAGTGCTTCAACGAGTGAATCCGCAATAGTTCTTTTCATTATTTTTCTCCTTCGTTATTTTTTTGTATTTTTACCATGTTACCGGATTTTATGCTGAATCAAAGGAATGTCGTGATTGTTCCGTTGTTGCTTCGACAAGGCTTGTATCTGTATTTCATATCCGCATCGATAAGGAGGAAAGTGTAAGTAGGATATCAATGAATCAGGCTGTCCCTAAAAAGGAACAGCCTTTACTTATCTTGGTTCTGGTGCAAAAACTTCAGGACACTTGCAAGTAATCTCTAAATCTTGGACATACTGATACTATTATTCAAAAAAAGATATATGATCGATATGGAAAAAGAAAATTTGTTTAAGCCGCCTTTTTCTCTCCAGTTGAAAACGACATTTTCCTCTTGATCTTGAGCAATCAATTCCTTTTTTATAAGCCAATTCACAAGACGGTGTACAGAGATAATAAAGTTGTTTAATTTATAATAAAGTCGTTTAAAACATAATAAAGCTGTTTCAAAAACGTCAGTCATGTTATTCAACAATCGGGTCAGATTGTTGAATAACACCTTTTCAATAAAACACATAGATTTACGTGATAATATTTTACAAATTGGAAAAAGATAGTCTTAGGAAAGGAGGGATTGCGAATGTCTGTGAAAAAGTGGTTAACTGGCTTGGTCGTTTTGCTTGCGATGATTGTGACAACTCCAGGCTCACTCAGTGTATTTGCCGAGTCCGGCGTCGTAGCACAGCCGATTGAGGTCGAGTTGAACGATGATTACTTTAATCCGAAAGTCATCACTATTACGAATGGAAGAACGACAACGTTGATATTGAAAAACAAAGGTACGAAAAAGCACACCTTCACAGTGGAAAAGCTCGGAATTGACGCCGAAGTCCAGCCTGGAAAAGAAAACACCATTACCGTGAAACCGAACAAGACCGGTACATATGATCTGATATGTCGGTACCATTTACAGGAAGGAATGGTTGGAAAAGTAATAGTCAAATAAAAAGCAGGGCCAATCGGGCCTTGCTTTTTTAATAGGCAACGAACGGTAACTAACTTACTTATTATTACCAATACATCATCATAACAGCTAACTTTCCTCCACAAACAGATGTTCCTTCAAAAAGGGAAATGCTCACTTTTTGAAAGGTAAAGAGGTAGGTGAGAAAAAGATTTTTTCCATATTTATTAGTGTTAATCGTACTACTAAAATTGAAGCAAATATTGAGCTACTGAGCAGGTTAGTTGAAGAGGGACAATGTTTAAAATTATTCACTGAAACTTTTTCAAGTTTCCTCCATATTAAAGTACAAATAAATCGGTTTGTTGGAGAGGAGAACAAGTATGTCTGAAAAAGGTTGTATAAAATGCGGAAGCAAAGATGCAGAGAAAAAGGAAGTTGCAATGACAGGAACAGGATTATCTAAAATATTTGATATTCAACATTTTAGTGGAGGAAGGAGTGTTCGATTTGGAAGATGAATTTATAGCTATTATTTAGAAAAAAAGCCACACAAGTAAAACCACTGTGCGGCTAATCATGATTAAGGCTATAAAATGTTAGAATGGGACAATGTTTTCAGACTCAGATCGTTCTAACTATACTACGGCGGATTAGACTGTCTCTTGCTTCAATATATTCCTTATAAAGTTTGTCTACAAATTCAGCTGCACTAGTAACCTCTTTAATAACACCGATACCTTGACCACTTCCCCAAATATCCTTCCACGGCTTCACGGCCTTTTCTCCAAAATTCATCTTAGATGGATTACTTTCAGGAAGGTTGTCAGGATCCAATCCTGCTGCTCGGATTGATGGTTTCAGATAATTTCCATGAACACCAGTGAAAAGACTGCTATAAACAATATCATCAGACGTACTGTCAACGATTGCCTGCTTATACGCTTCAGCAGCACGGGCTTCATGTGTTGCAATGAACGGTGAGCCGATATATGCAAAATCAGCCCCCATCGCTTGGGCAGCCAGGATTGCACTTCCCGTAGCAATCGATCCGGACAAAGCAAGCGGACCGTCGAACCACTGTCGGATTTCTTGAATCAAAGCAAACGGACTCTTCACACCAGCATGACCGCCAGCTCCTGCCGCAACGGCAATTAAACCATCTGCACCTTTGTCAATTGCCTTGTGCGCGAAAGTGTTATTGATTATGTCGTGCAGAACAATTCCTCCGTAACTATGTGCTGTGTCAAATATCTCTTTGCGGGCACCTAAAGAAGAAATTATAATGGGAACTTTGTACTTCACACACAATTCCATGTCGTGCTCTAACCGTTCATTTGACTTGTGAACAATTTGATTAATAGCAAATGGTGCAGCTGGGCGATCTGGATTTTTTGCGTTATAAGCTGCGAGCTCCTCTGTGATTTCTGCCAACCATTCATCAAGTAAGGATGCGGGTCTAGCATTCAGTGCAGGCATTGATCCAACTATTCCTGCCTTACATTGCTCTATCACTAGCTTAGGATTACTAATAATAAATAATGGTGCGCCGATTACAGGGATACGCAAATTCTGAAGTATTGACGGAATTCTTGACATTTGTTGTTCCTCCATTCAATTTATAGGCATGTAATTTGTGCCTTATCTTATTTGTAAAGAACATGTACTCAGAATTTTAGTAAACCCAAGTAATTGAGCTATAGGTGCTGCAGGTCTTTCTCCAGTCATCATCTTCTTTAAATCTTCTAAATGGTTCAATAAACCCAACCTCCAAATTTTTATAGATTTGAGATGTGACTTAACAAAAATAATATATACTTAGAGTATTCGTTCTAAAATATTTGAAAAAATTAATCCAAGATACATCTTATCTTGCAAAACCAAGCATTCCTATATATTCATGAAACCTCACCCACAATCCTCAGATATTTTTCAATATTCTGTAACTTCAGGGTAAAAAATTCTTTTAATAGGGAATAGTATTAAATATATTCAAGGAAACGATTTGGACTAATTATCATTATCCTGCATAGAATATCTTTCTTTAATCATTTATATGTATATACATATATAATGGTATTGATAAACATATTATCTGTCAAGAAATAATTACCAATTAAATATTGAATGCCACCTTAATAAAAATATAGTGAAGGATTTATTAAGTTTGAATGGGTTCGAAAGGAGAGTCTGCTTTATGAATAACAAACATAATGAGATGGATTATATTATACAATTTTGTGCCTGTGCGAACCTTAGAAAAGCAGCAAGAATTGTTACTCAAATATATGAAAAGCAAATGCAGCCTACTGGCTTAAAAGTCACCCAATACTATATGTTAGTAAACATTGCCCATCATAAAGAAATTTCAATTAGCAAGCTAGGAGAGATTATGTTACTTGACCAAACTACTATTACTCGTAATGTAAATATCCTAAAGCAAAGTGGCTATGTTAACATTACGAAAGATAAAAATGATTCAAGAACAAAATCTATTTCGATAACCGATATAGGTCTTATTAAATTAGAAGAAGCAACGCCTATTTGGTTACAAATACAAGAAAAAGCTGAAAATGATATGGGTAAGGAAAAATATAAAGATTTGTTAGAAGCGCTTAAAAATTTACAAGAATCTATTGAATGATAGGAGAGTTAAATTGTAGTTAAACTCTAGGGTGCGTTAGTTTAAGAAGAAAGGACTTTACATATTAGTTAAAAATTTGAGAAATATATATACTTGAAGTAACATAGACGGAAAGGAGATGGTATTATGTCTCAATCATTGGAGCTGGCGACTTTTGCTGGAGGCTGTTTTTGGTGTATGGTATCACCATTTGATGAACTGCCAGGAGTTAAAGGAGTAATTTCTGGATACACAGGCGGCCATAAAGCAAATCCAACCTATGAGGAAGTGTGCACAGATACAACAGGACACTATGAAGCTGTTCAAATTTCATTTGATTCCGCTGTTATGTCCTATCAAAAGCTATTGGACCTTTTCTGGCAGCAAATTGATCCGACAGATGCTGCAGGACAGTTTAACGATCGTGGATTATCGTACCGGACAGCCATTTTTTTTCATAGTGAAGAACAAAGGATACTAGCAGAGACCTCTAAGGCCAAGCTTGCAGAGAGCGGGAGATTTAAGAAACCAATTGTTACGGCGATTCTACCGGCTGGGCCTTTTTATAAGGCAGAAGAAAAACACCAGCATTACTATAAAAGGAACCCTTTTCACTATAATCTATATAAAGAAGGCTCTGGACGCGTCAAGTTTATTCGTGAGAATTGGAAAAAGCGAAAAAGCGATGAGGAATTACGGAAAGAACTTACTCCGATTCAATATGAGGTAACAAGAAAGAATGCAACCGAGCCGCCTTTTCAGAATGAGTATTGGAATCATACAGAAGAAGGAATCTATGTTGATATTATCTCAGGCGAGCCATTGTTTAGTTCGATTGATAAATATGATGCAGGCTGTGGATGGCCGAGTTTTACAAAGCCATTGCGACGTTCAGAGCTTGAGGAGAAATTTGATACCTCTCATGGAATGAGGAGGATTGAAGTTCGGGCAAAAGCATCGGATGCCCATCTTGGTCATGTTTTTGATGATGGTCCTGGTCCTGATAGGGCACGCTATTGCATAAATTCTGCAGCACTTCGGTTTGTTCCTAAAAATAAATTGCAGGAAAAGGGATATGGAGAGTTTCTAAGTCTTTTTGAATCGTAAATGAATCAAAATAGGAATATAATAAGAACACTTCCGGTTTTTAATTTATTTTGATTCATTTGTTGTTTAGATGAAAACTGAAGATGGTGTTCGCAGGAATTTCCCACTTCAAATTTCCGTTAGAAAATGAAGTGGGGAGTAGTTCAAAGCTATGAATCATGGAACAATTTCAAAAACAGTGCCTTGGTTAAAATCAGTCACTTTCATAGAACCATAAACCCCTAAATATAATTTGGTTTGATTCAGATTCGTTCCCAAACTAACATAATAAGCTGATTGAGATCCAAAATTATAATCGGTTTCAATAACACTAAAATCATTTAATTTACAATCTGTTCTTATTCTAGTATAAGCTAAAACCCCTTTGACAGGAGATTGCGATTCTTCCTTCCGGGCAAGATCGGTAAATACAACACTTCCTGTTAAAGCGGGGATTCTATTCCCCATATAGGCTTGCACTCCTGTAAGTGCAGTTCCTCCAAACTTATCGGGTCGGGGATCTTTATGAAAATAACTAGTTACAGGCTGAAGACGCCTTACTGAAGTTTTTATTGCTTCATTGTAATAGGCAATTGTGTTCTCATCCAAAGTTGGATTGGCAGAGCAGCCCCTTACAATCGGAGTAGGGAAAACACCTTCCCACGCCCGCCAGCCAAAGTTAATAAATTCTGCTTGTTCAGCTTCAGATTGCATTAAAAAAGCTTGAACAAGCTGGGGAACCGGTATTGGTTTATTCGGACCGAATGAAAAAATGGATTCTACCAAGTCCTGTCCGACATTTCCCACATATTTGATATATTGATTATAAAACCTTTGAAATGAAATGCCCGGTATATTTCGAACCCCTTTGGCAATCACCGTAAGTGTCTCCTGAATAGGTACGGGAAGCTCATTAAACCGTGTGACTACGGGGGGATTCTGGTTAAATGTATTCTTACCTACATCGATTTCAATTATTTTACCGGCGATTTCCATATCATTCTGGCTTAAATTGAATGGATCATAGCCTGATCCACCATCCCCGGTGGTTAAAACAAGTTTTCCGGTTTCAGGTGAAAAGTTTAAGCTATTGACACCATTATGATTAGAAAATGGTCTTCTTAAGTTTAGTAATGTCCGTCGTTTTTGAGGTTGACCATTCGATGGTAAAATCCACTCTTCAACTGTATCAATATGATCATATTGAGTTTCTCTATTTAGCCACCTTAGGTTTAAGGTTTTTGGATCACACGGATTAGGTGAAAAAGATTTAGAAAGAGCACCTGGACCTTGTGTTCCAGCTACTGAATAATGAAGATAAAACAGACCGTTATAATAAAATTCGGGATGAAACGCTAGCCCTAGCAATCCCCGTTCATCATATCCACCACCAGAAGCACCTAGTTTTACGATTCGCGGACGAATATCTAAAAAAGTCCGTATAACTCCGTCTCTTATGTAAAAAATCTCTCCTACCTGAGTTGCAATAAACAATCTTTCTTTTGAGTCACCCGGAAGTATAGTTGTTTTCAAAACAGTGGGTAAATTTATCTTACTTACAATGGGCCGTAAACGAACCTTAGCTTTTATCAACTAATTTTACACTCCTTCTTATTTTTTGTTTTTATAAGAATATGATTAGAATTGTTCTATTAACACAAAATTAGGAATGGGGAATCTGACAAGGTATTGCACCATTTTCCGCACCAGCGTACTTAAACTATAAAATGCGTTAGTTTAATAAAAAAGGACATTACATATAGTCATATAAAATATGTAATGTCCTTTTATTTATCTAACTTTTTTAAATTCAGTTCTTGATCATCTTGATTACTCAGTTGATTCCTTTTGGTTTTCGAATATGTTACTTTACATACTTTGGTAGTTTACAAAACTACCAATAATATCCACGATAGATACTATTTTATTTAATTGATTATGATAAAATGGATATAAATAACAACAAAAAGGGGGATTTTGCATGAAAGTTGCTTTGATTTCTGCGACAAAAGCATCTTTAGATCCAATTGAAAGAGCGTTTCACGAAGAAGCACCAGATATTGAATTGATTCATTTACTAGATACTGAATTACTTTCAATGATGGAGAAAGAGGGATCACTTACACCAAACATCATTCTCCGTTTTTCTTCACTTCTAAATATTGCTGCTTCTTCAGAAATCGATGCTATTCAGCTTACTTGCTCCGCTTTTAATAACATTACTAGCATCTTGCAGCCTCTTTATAAAGTAAAACTATTTCGTTCAGATGAAGCGATGCTAGATCAAGCACTTGTCTATGAGAGAATCGGATTAATTTCTACCGTACGAGAAACTCCCATTGCATTAACGAGTTATCTACAAGAGAAAAAAGCGAATGTTCAAGTAGAATCTATCGTAGATTCAGGACTCATTCATTTACTTTATCAAGGGAAAAAAGATAAACATGATGAACGAGTAAAAGAAATGATTTATCAAATGGAAGGCAAAGTGGATGTCATTGTACTATCCCAGTACAGTATGGAACATATCGCCGATCAAGTGACTTGTTCGACTCCTATTTTAACCGCACCTAGAGCGGCGGCTAAGCGTTGCTATACTTATTTGCAAAACCAATATAGCACTAACAAATCCTCTTAATTGGGCAAGATGTTCATTAAACAAAACTTAAAAGAAGCCAGTGAATGTAGTTCTTCAGAAGCTACATTCACTGGCTTCTTTTCATTTCGAATAAATAAAAATGAGTTATTGCAGGCTTATTTGGCATGCCTTGCTTTTTACAGCAACCATATTTTGAGAAAAACCTCGTCAGAATACATTTTTTTACATATCAATCATAATAAAGAAAATAATATATATTTTATGTATTTAGGAGGTGGTATTCATGTTAAGTGACAAAAAAATTGTTTTATTTATAATAAAGTCGTTAAAAAAAGAAAAAATTCAAGCTAAATGAAGAGTAAATTTAATTAATGAAGAGATCCATGGATTCCTTAAAGCACTAGCTAGTGAAAAGAGACAGGAGATTATGTTTTTATTTATAGATAGAAGCGAAGTAATGGTCAATCAAGCTTCTGAATTAGTGGGAATTAGTCAATCCATGGCTTCCGAGCAATTAGCCATATTAAAAAGAGGTGGACTTCTGTCATCACGTAAGGAAGGGAAAGAGGTTTATTACTCTACCGACAGAAATAAGATTATGGAACTATTACAAAACTTAAATCAATTACTGACTGATTGTTGTAAATGAACATGTAGGAATATTCTATATGTTCTTTACAACATCTCTTTTTGCTTAAAATTCTCGTTCATCTTCAGTTTTCAGCATTTCCTCATCTATGATGTCAACTAATTCTTGAATACTAAACATATATAGAACAACCTCTTTGTCAACATCCTCAATATGAATTTCAGCTTGAATCCGTATTTTTGTCGGTTGTCCTTTATAAATAACATCAAAGGTTCCAATTTCTTTTACTTCGTTGTCTTCTTTCATTGTGTTAATTTCAGATTGAATAGTATTGATTTCATCTTGATTAAAACCTGAATCCAATATTGAGGAGGATAAATGTTTTAAAAAAGGTTCTACCTCTTCAAGACCAAAATTCATTCCCGCTGCATATGGTGCTTCTTCGTAGTGATTTGTATTATTTTTTTGTTAACCATATAATTTCAGGGAATTGCAAGATAAAGTGAATTTGAACCGATGTGTGAACAGACCGCTAGTTAAAGAAAACTCCTATGCAGTGGACCTTTTTGAACAGGTAGAATTATGAAAAAATGAATAGGAAGAAGGAAAAGCTTCTTTAATATAAAAGCTTCAGTTTGTTGACAAACTGAAATGACAGGTATGAATCACACCTGTCATTTTTTATTACAAAAATTCATTATAAAAGAATTCTAAATCGCATATGATTTATATGTTTTAAGAAGATAACGTTCTATAAACTCAGCTAATCCATCATTTTCGTGGTGTCCTGTAACAATATCAGCGGATGCTTTAACCTTTTCGCTAGCGTTTCCCATTGCCACACCAATACCGACATGACGAAGCATTTCTATATCATTAGGTCCGTCTCCAATGGCTACGACTTCATTTGGACTAATTCCAAATTCGGTAAGTAAGCTTTGTATAGCAGACCATTTGGAAACATTAGGAGCAACTATCTCAAACCCGTCATTCCAATCGATGACTTCTGCTTCCTTTTTAAACAAAGCGGTTAATTCAGGACTTGATGTACCTGTTCGAACACTATATTTAAGAACATCTTGATAATTTGCCTGTCTTAAATCTCCAATATACCGTGGCGGAATTTGCCCAACTTTTGTCCAATAATCGATTTCTTCATTTGTTTCCTTACAATAAAGCCCATTTGCTGTATGGATAATAACATTATAAGGACTTTCAGCGGTCAGATGGTGAAATCGTTCTTCGTTCAATCGGACGGTTCGCATTTGCATAACTCTTCCTGTCTCTGCAGCGTGAATAGCGGCACCATTCAGACAGATCATCGGAGTCCGTAATCCAATTTCTTTATGGTAGGGAGCGGTTACTTCATAGTGTCGACCAGTGGCTAGAAAAACCTTGACTCCCTGATTAATGAGCCTATAAATGGCTTCCATATTTCGGCGAGAAATGTAGTTTGAGGCTTTTAGTAGTGTACCATCCATATCAATAAATATTGCACGCACATTCATTTATACTGCCTCCTCATTCGTTGCTAAACCAATCGTATCATCTGAATATTAAAGTCTAGTAAACTCAGTGTATAGATTAAGTGAAGTTTATTTGGGAGCAAGAGACGGTTTCTCTGCAAGATAAAAATGTTATTCCATTAACGGGGGCTAGAGTTAAATAAGTACGGGCTAACTGCAACAGCCTTTGATCTTCAACAATTGGGCGCGATTGTGGAGCAACACAAGTAGAAAATGATCAAACTTTTTTAAAACACGCTCTTTCTTTTTATTCGTTCATCAATATTATTAGTATTAATTTGATCAAACATTGTTCTAAAGTAACACAAGATAAGGATTAAAAACTTTTTTATCCTTTTACAAGTGTTGATTAATGACATGAAAGTAAGGACACCGTAATTGTGACTATTATTTATATATTCTTCTGAAGTTCTTATTTTCTTGTCAAAAATTTTTGACAAGAAAATAAGAACTTTTTGTTATTGAGACAAGAATGTAAGAACTATTTTTCAGTTTTTAAAGGGATTTGTTTTTATTGTAGAGAATAAATTTAATATGGTATTTTTTAGCAAAAGGGGGTGCGTGATGTATAAACCTATTGTAATGAACTCAATTAATAAATATGGTAACAATCGATGGAAAGCTTTCAGTGAAAAAATAAAAAGAGATGTATATCTAAGTAGTTCACTTGAGTATGATTATTGGGTTTTAATTGAAACAAATTATCTAGTGGAGAATTTTTGTGAACAGCCTTTAAAAGTTGATGGTATTTATAACGGTAAGCAACATTCTTCTATATTTGATATGTGGATACAATATAAAGATGAATCAGAAAAATTTGTAGAAATAAAATACTCTAGTGATTTACTACCATCAAGCCCCAGATTTGAGAAAGTTCAAAAACAAATTAATATACAACGAGAATGGTGTGATGTAAACGGAGTTGAACACCGCGTATTAACAGAATTAGATATCCGTTCAAATGTGATTTTACTTGAAAATCAAAAAGTAATACTACCACATCTTAAAGATAGTCATCTTATTCCTTCAAATGATATTCTGAGCGTTATAAACTCTATTTATAATGGAGCATATACATTTCAAGAAATATTTATTTCAAATCCAAATATAATGAAAAATATAATATTAAAAATCATTTATATTCTTATTTACAAAAAAATACTGTTTTCAAATATTGATATTGTAAGGTTAGGTAATGAAACAGAGGTGAAATTAAATGAAAAACAGAACCCTTTTGGATAAATATTTTGATTTATCTCCTGATTTTTTAGATACATCCAAATGGGCAGCTGTATTAGAAGATAGGTTATCTGATAATCATAAATTCCTGTTTCAAAAAAGAAAAGTAGCAGTAGATATGTATATAAACGGAGAACATTCTTTAAAAGAAATATATAAATGTACAGGTGTTAGTAAAACAGAATTATATAGGTTAGTTGATAGATGTTTTATGTTAGATGAAAATAATGAAATATATGGTTATAGAGCATTGATACCTAATAAAAGAATTAAGCCATACAAAAGAGAAAAAACTTCTGATGGAAATATTATTTCAGATGAATCTAATTTTAGTGGAGCGTTTAATAAATTATTAGAGGATTATCCCCAGTTAAAAACAACCATTGAAACCTACTATTTAAGAAGAAATATTGATATTACTGAACCAATTATTAAAGTGAAATACTTACATCGAGAATTTTTAAAAACTTGTCGTTCATTAGGGATAAGGGCTGAAGCAGGAGAGTATCCTTTTAATACATCTGATCAAGGAAAACGAGCATTATATAGGTATATTAATAATTTTCGAATGAAAAATATGTCCTCAATAATTAAAGATCAAGGTAATGATGCAACTACAATGCATCACACAACAGGCAAAGGACAAAAAACAGAAAATATTATTCGGCCATTTCAAAGAGTTGAATTTGATGGACATAAGATTGACGCAGCCATGACGATTAAATTTATTTCACCAGAAGGAGATATAATTTTACGAGAAATGAGTCGCATTTGGTTATTAATGATAGTTGATGTAGCTACTAGAACAATTTTAGGCTATCATATCTGTTTAAATAAAGAGTATTCCCAGTATGATGTTCTAAATTGTATTGAAAATGCTATTAAACCATGGAAACCAAAAGAATTTGTTATAACAGGATTAAAATATCCTAAACATGGTGGATTCCCTTCAGAGGTTATTGCAGAAACAAAGTATGCTGTATGGGATGAAATAGCGTTTGATAATGCTAAAGCAAATTTAGCTAAACAAGTAGAAGAAAAATTAAAAAGAATGATTGGTTGTAGTATAAATATTGGACCAGTAGCTACGCCTACTAGACGACCAATCATTGAGAAAATGTTCCATTTACTTGAGGCAAATGGATTTCAAAGAATAATTAGCACAACAGGTAACAATCCCAAAGATCCTAGAAGGCAAAATCCAGAACAAAAAGCGAAAAAGTATGAAATCACATATGAAGAAATAATGGATTTAGCAGAAGTGCTTATATTCGAACAAAATGGGACTGCGCAAAGTGGTATTTATCATTTAACACCTCTAGAACTTATGCAACAACGATTGGAAAAAGGGGTTTATCCAAGAATTATTTCAGAAAATATTAGCTTTTCTACAATCCAAATAGAACGAGTTATTTCTGGTGACTTAAAGAAAGGGAGACGACCTTATATCTATTATGAAGGTGTAAAGTATCGAAATAATGTATTATCAGATAGCTATCATTTAGTGAAAACAAAATTAACATTATTAGTTGATACTAAGGATTTAAGAACAGTAAAAGCATTTTTACCTGATGGTTCGGAATTAGGTATATTAATAGCTCAAGGAAAATGGTCATTACAGCCTCATACGTTACAAACTAGAAAGCAAATTAATAAATTAAGAAATACTGGAGAGCTTTATTTATCAGATTATGAAGATCCTATTGAAGTTTTTCATAAACATTTAAAAACAAAAGCTATTACTAACAAATCAAGTAGGAATAAACTTGCAAATTTAGAAACTCAAATAAAAGATATGAATGATAATAAAGACAAACTAACTTCACAAATATTGGATGACAGTAATTTAGAATTTGATAAAAAAGCAATTTCACCGCACAATTTGAGAAATTTAAATAAAAAACGGATAACATTTAATCAATAATGGGAAAGGAATAGACTAAAATGGATGTTGAACAAATACTAAGCATTGAAAGACCTATTTTAGTAGCACAGACCCATCCAGTTGAAACCTATGAATATATCATTGATACACTCACAATTGTAAATTTATATAATACTATTGAAAAATGGATTATGAATAAATTGCCCGGTGCAATTATTTATGGGGATCCGCGTTTAGGTAAAACATATGCAGTTAAATACTTAAAAAGACTTTTTACTTTAGATGATCAAATCAAATTGCCCATATTCTCTTTTAATTGTCGGGCTATGCAAAGACCAAATGAAAATGCTTTTTTTAGTTACTTACTAAAAGACTTAGAACATGAATTACATGAAAAAGGAAATGCGATTCAAAAAAGAAATAGAGTTTTTCAATATCTATTAAGTTCAGGATTGAATTCGAGAAGAAAACAAGTTCTATTATTTATTGATGATGCACAACGTCTTAATACAATTGAATATGAATGGTTAATGGATATATTTAATGACTTAGATAAATATGATATTAAACTGACATCAATTTTAATAGGTCAATCCGATTTGAAGCTTAAAAGAAATTCAATGACCGAAACAAAGCAACGTCAAATAATTGGCCGTTTTATGGTACATCAATATCAATTTACAGGGATAATAAGTAAAGATTACTTGGCTTACTTGCTAATGGGTTATGATGAAGCTACTGAATATCCTGTTAATAGTAAATGGAGTTATACACGATACTATTTTCCTTTGGGTTTTTCAAAAGGAAAACGGTTAGTTCGATCAGTTGATGATATTTGGACAGTATTTGAAGAGGTACATCAAAAAATGCGGAAGAACGTTCAAATAGAAATTCCTATGTACTATATGACGAATATCATTAACGACGTTTTTCGTACATATGGTTCTGATGGTGAAAACTTAGAATGGATTACCATTCGACATTGGAGAGAAATCATAATTAATTCAAGTTATCAGGATTTCATAGAATCTATTTAAAGGAGAACAAAAAATAATGAATTTTCACTTTAATTGGTCTATTGAATGGATCCAAGATTACGAATCTCCTTGGGGAATATTAGAGAAGTTTAGCTATGCTAATGTTATTGATGGAAATACTATTTTAGAATTAATCGGAAATGAAAATGTGAAACAATTAAAAAGTATTTCAAATGCTGGCAGCAGCCACCGAAATCTAATTTATTTTTTCAGCATTGATTCAGAATTAAGTCAAAAGATTATTGGAATAGATCTAAAAGAGTATCATGCAAAATTAGTAGATAAACTAATCCATAAAATCCCTAATATTAAGTATGAAAGTAAATATTTTCATTCTAATTTGTCATATTGCCCAATTTGTTTAAGTAAAGGATATCATAGTATTTTACACCAACTGATAATTTTTGATCACTGTGCTTTTCATCCAGAACAAAAGTTAATTGAAAGGTGTGTAAGATGTAATAAATTAATGCCAGAATATCTTATTAATAAAGGATTTAAAGAGGCTTTCCGATGTAGCTGCGGTCATCACTTTCTTGATTCAGAAAATATAAGATCTATATTTTTATCATGGAAAAATCAACCTAAAATTCAAAACACAATCATAAATTCATGGTTAAATTTACCTCGCGAAAAAGTTTATCAATATCATTTAATTTACCCCTTTGATAATTACAAAAAATACTTTGTTATTAATAACACTGATTACTTGACGATGATACCCCAATTAATGATTCATGCCTTTTATGATAAATCTCCCAAAAGTAAGGAAATAATTAAAATTTCCTCTAATAAAGGAATCTTAAAAATAAAAAATGATTATAGATTGTTAAAGGAAAATTATTTAAAGGCTTATTCTCGCCAATTTTCAGATTTTAGATTCAACGAAAAACATAAAATTGATAGTTTTTTCTTTGAGATTTATAAACAAACTAGAATTATTTATAAGGCTATAAGCAGATTTATATTACGTAATATTATTAGGGACCACAAGAAATGCGTTGAAATATTCAATAAGGCACGTCAAAACGGAGATGTTTGTCCTCATGCATTAGCATTTATTTGGTGGAAAATGGAGTGCGAGGGAATAGATTCACCATGGGAAATAGAAATACATACAAAAGTACACGAAACCTATGACTTTGAATGGATAAAAGAACGATTTAGTATATTTCTTCATGGAACATTTATGACACACCTAGAAGAAGTTTTAAATCCTATTAGTAGAGAGGAAGAATTTGATTTTTTTAATTGTAATGTAAGCAGCATAAATTATATTTTAAATAAAATTGTTTCACATTTATTAATTGAGCGTTATATAAAGTGGCTAGAGGTAATACAAAATCCAAAAAAATTTAAACGACTCCATCCTGATGATACCATTCCTATGTACCTCGCGAAAATCCCACGAAACTCCAAAAAAGAAATTGTTTTTTATTTTCCTAGTGGACGTATTAAATACATGAAAAATCTTATTAAAGACATTAGTGATCAAGTGAATTGTCCCATAAATAAAAACAAAATGTATCCGTCATTTAAATCACCTATTCAAATAGTAATGGATAAAATAGATAAAAGGAGATAGTAAATAAGTAGTTAATATTCACTTTTCTTGACCTAAACACAGACAGGTTGTTGAATTCAGATAAAATATAATGTGGATCTTTCATTTTTATGTTGTCAAATGTTTATAATGCTCTTGCATGTTACTTCATTAAACCAGCCATTTACTAGAGGAAGTATCTCAAGAAAAATCTTGTTTAGGACAGGTTGGTTCAACAAAATTCAATTTATTTTCTTTTTTTTGAGATGTTAAATATTAAAAAATGGTAAAATCGATTAAATTATGTAAGTATACCATGTTTAATTGCAGTTGGATTTTGAACACCACAAACTAATATAGGGATAGTTTCACAATAATTATATGGAGGTGTGAATGTTGAAAAAATTTATGTATCTAGGAGTATTACTTGGAGCTATCGTTTTAACAGGATGTAGTGTAAATAAGGAATCAGAGGAAGAAGTACAGGTGAAAGAAAAGGTAAAAGTAACTGAAGATGTATTTCATGGACAAGATGTAGAAGTTGAAACTTTACCTAATACCAATAAAGAAGATGTTGCGTCAGTCCCCCTTTAGAATTAACTCAAGAACAAAAAGAAGCCTATTATAAGCAATATGTTGAAATTGTTAAAGATGTAGTAGCTAAGCATCCAAGTGTACTAATGGAAGTTGCACCTATTGACGAGTTTAAACCAGAAGATTGGGTTGAACCAAAAAAATTCAAACAAATAGCAATTGATAGGGCGGAATCTATTGATTTCACCTACAAACAATTTGGTGGTGATTCTGTTGAATAAGCATATCGAAATGAAACAATTTATTGTAAGTTTGCTCATTAATTTAAACAGAGCCTTAAAAAACAAGCGTATTTGAAGTAAAACTTCTTCAAATACGCTTATTCAAAATCAACAATCAAAGTATTTTATTTGAACTTATTAACATTATTTTGTGAATATTGGTAAGCATTTAAAGCATTGATTAGTCCATTTCCGTATAAATCTGTGTCACCAAGTGGTTCAGCGGACTGATTTAAAATTTCTTCAATTGCTATATTTGAAAGTTCAGGGTTTAATTGCATTAATAAACTAGCAACACCCGTAACATATGGTGCAGCCATAGAAGTTCCATTAAGAATAGCATACCCATTAATATACGTACTGTTGACTAGGACACCAGGAGCAACTAAATCTACTTCTTTTCCGTTACTAGAAAAATCAGCAATTATATTATTTTGGTCAATGGCACCTATACCCATAACATACTTATATTTAGCTGGATAATTAACATTTCCTTTTTTACTATATCCATCATTCCCCACAGCAGCAACCATAAGGATACCTTCATTATAAGCTTTATCTATTGCCTTTTTTAAAGACTTCGAGCCGATATTACTTCCAAAGCTCATGTTGATGATATCAATATTATTAGAAATAGCCCACTCAATACCAGAAATTACATCACTAAAATTTCCATTTCCGTATTTATCCAGAACCCTAATAGAATACAAATTTGCTTCTGAAGCAACGCCCACAACTCCAAGGTCATTGTTTAATGCTGAAACAATACCTGCAACAAACGTTCCATGACCATATTCATCTATATAACTAAGCGTTCCATTAACAAAAGTTGCTCCACCGACTACATTAAGATCTTGATGAGTATAATCAATACCACTATCCATAACTGCTATATTAACTCCCGAACCAGTTCCACCAAGTTGGTTTACATCATCCGCATGAATATGTGGTACACCCCAAGGTACCTCTTGACCCAAACTATGGACTTGTGCATCTTCCTCTATGTAAGAAACGTTAGGGTCATTTGCCAAAGACTGAACCGCTTGATCAGTTAAATATGCAGATACAACTGGTATAGATTTATACTTTTCTTTTACATTACCACCATGTTTTGAAATAAGAGATTCATTAACAATATTATTAAAACCAACAAGATATGATTTCATACTTTGAGCATTACCAATTTTCGGATGAACAAATGTAATAAATAATAGAAGTATACTTACTAAGGCTAATATTTTTCTTTTCAAATTTAGCATCTCCCTTTTAATTTATTGTTACTAGAACAAGTATTACAGATATAGAGATTCAGAAAACAATATTTTTATTTATCACACCCTCTTATTTTGTGAAAAAAATGCCAAATATGTCTAATTATATACTACTACCTGTAATAATTTGTAGACAAATTATTACATTTTAGTAAATTAGATATTTCTGAAGCTTTTATACTACAAATACTTTATAAATATGGAAAATTATAGATTTATAATGACTTTTAACTCATTTTAGTTAATAATATCCTAGTAAATAATGATTATGAAAATTGTGAAAACTCGGCCGACTTTGAATGATTTTCCATTTACTCCTATTAATTTTTGTTTCTATTATCATCAGGAAAGTAGAAAGGAGTATTTTTATGAAAAAATTTGTCGGAATATCACTTTCACTATACAAATCTCACTTAGTTTATTATTATTTGGCTTACTTTTTTCAATTTACTTAGTTGTTTTAAGAAATTAATACTGTGGGGTATGATTAATATATCGCTTACCATTTTTATTATTATCGAAGGGGGAATAATCTTCTTTGGTATGATTTCTTCAGGAATTTAAAGAAAAGATGATGATGACTCGACTGTCATCTTTTTTGGCAGTTTATTAATTGCCTCTGAAACCAAATTTTTATTGTTTTAGATTAACAAATGTAAATTAAAAAGGCTAATCATATTAGCTTTTTATATTTTACTAAGGGGCTATGTCATTCAATTGACCTATAAATTTTTCCTTTTTGTTCATACTATTAATACTTAAATAAGTGCTGAGCACTAAAAAAGTTTGATAATAAAAATAACAAAACTTTCTAAAAAATCCAATTTACAGTACACCCATAATTATGTTATAGTGTTATTTGTTGTAAGGCGGACGGGGTGTAAGAAGCATCTAATGATAAAAAAAGAATGGATGAAAAACTTTTATTAGTCTTATATTGGTGCTTATACTATGTATTATTGGCAACAATTATTGTTGTGTTATATCGTTTGACTATTCTATTTAATGGTTATACAGATATAGTCAATTCTTTTTTTCTTACATAAACAAAATACTCCTTAGTCCTCCAAAGACAACGGAGGAGGAGAATATGAAAAAGATTTTAGCAGTAATTTATGGAGCTTTATTTTTAGCGTTGGGTTTTAGTTTTACGACATCTGCTAATGCACAGTCACCAGTTTTTTATGTAAATGATAATGGGATTAAAATGACTAAAGCGGAGTATGATAATCTATTATCACAGGGATTTGAAGATTTGGATATCCAAATTATGGACAAAGAATCGTTTAAATTAAATAAGGATATCAAAGCAACTGAAATCTCAAAATCTACCAAATATATAAAAACAACAACTTCGTATGAACAAGATGCGTCTGGCAAGAAAATACCTAAGTCTGAATCTATTGAAGTTACAAAAGAAGAGGCTGAACTTGGGGCAGAGATAGAGAATAAGAAACAGAAAGAAGAAGCGAAGGAGAAAGCGAAAGAAAAAGGAGCCAAGAAAAATTCCGATTTTTCAGCGTTAGGAACTGAGACTGGTACTGACTACACTTCTTATAAAAGGATAACAACGGTGATTTCAAAGTTGGCCACCAATTCATACAGAGCGAATAATACCCTTGAGTGGTTAACTATTCCGAAAAACAGAGAAATGGATGTTCTCGGTGCTTCAATTAGATATCCAAGCTATTGGACTGCTGACCATACTAAAAGAGGCGGTACGCAATATTGGAAAGTAGATGCGAATGATTCATATGGTGGTTTTTACCCAAACTATGCTTCTGACACTATTCAGTATTCAGCTAGCAGTGGAAATTGGACAAATGCTTCTTTTAGTGGAGCTGCGTTGGTGCAGAATTTAAAAAATAATTATAATACTAACGGAAAATTTTGCTATGTAGTTAACTTAAGACACAATGCTTGGTTTAATTTTACTTTGACAAATACGAATTATTCCTCTTCTACAGTGAATATTATGGGAGCGTTTACACATCAAATTGATACTGCTCCAATTTCTATTGACGGGTTTACTCTAACATATGGGGCACCTAGTATTGACTTCAAATTAGGAAATAGTGCGGCAAGCTACGATACAGAATTGAATGCTATTGCCTATATAAACAAATAATTAACTAATTACCGAGTATTATAAGACTATTAAAATTTTATCGGCCTTTTGTAAATTAGGCCGTTTTTTTATTTAGAAAATAGAACGTTCAGTAAACGTGGATAGAGAACCTGTTCTGTAAGGCCTTAATGGTTTTGGATATATTTGTTGTATAGTTTGCTGTAATTTAATGAATTTTACCAAAAAGCTGATAAAATGGTATATTAAAAATAGATAATAGAACTGAAAAGGCGGAATATAGAAAAAATTCAGCGAACTTAACCAAGGGGGATGAACTAATGAAACAGAACAAATTGGAATTCATAAAGGTTGCGTGTTTAGTTGTTATAGCAGTAAGTCTATCTATTATAGCTTGGAAAACTGCGAGTCAAATTGTCGTGTTAGAGGAAATCAGAGATGGCTTAAACCTTATTGCAGGTAGAGTTAATGAATTAAAAGAATAGATATGAGAAGAACCTGAAAACAGGTTCTTTTTTAACCTTATTTTTAATCAAATCTCAACATAATTGCAAAAGTGGATTCAAGGGCATAGCCTAACAATAAACCTGTTTTTATAAGTTCGAAAGTACATTTAGGGTTAGCATAATCCCAATCAATTAAGAATTCAGATAGTTCTTTATCAGATAGTTTTTTAATTTGATTTTTTACTCTGTCGTGAAACAGAAAAAATTTTGTACAGTCTTGTAATAAAATGTAGGTTAGTTAATCAGGAAAGGAAGCTCGTCTAGAAATAATGTAGATTTTCTTGTCAGTTTAAAAGATGAAGTTTAGACTTTTTGTCTTTGTAAAAAAGCTATATCATGTAGAAGTATCTTTGTAAAAATTTCCTTACTTTCTTGTCTTTTAAGTGACAAGAAAGTAAGAAATATGTATGACGATATAGATACCAAGTAATATAAAATACTGTTATTTTTACAATGTACTTATTTTCATGTCATAAAAGGGACTTACTTTCATGTCATTGATCAATTGAACAACTCATTGGCAGGTTCTTTGTTAATTTTATATTCGCATTAAACACTAATTTAACGAACCCTTCTGAGTAAAAGGGGATTAATAATGCACTTTTCAATTGTTCGTATAATATCGATTTTACGAACAATATTGTATCCTACGGATAGTATGTTCTAAATAATAATAAGAGTTGACGAGTGACACAAAGGCCTATACATTCTTGTACTACAGTTCTAGTTATATAAAAGCTCATATATTCTAGTCTTGAATAGGTACGTATTTGTCTTAATAGATATTATAAAGCCAAAGCTCTCCTTCAAAAAGTATTGGTTTTCCACTTTTTGAAGGAAAGCTTTATTATCGAAATAGAAAAATAGTTCTTCTTTTTATGTATGCTGATCGATTAGATTACCAATTTCATATAAAAATGATAAACGAGTTATTGAGGGTTACTAAAGAGGAAATTCGCATTTTCCCTTTAATTGATTTGGAAGGGAAACGATATGAACATTTTAGATAAATTATTCAATTATCTCGCTGATAGCGGATGTACAGTTGAAGAAGTTAAAGTACCCTATGAATTTCAAGCAAATGCTAACTCAATGTTAAAAATAAAAAAGGGTAACCACAATAAGAGCATGTTTTGAGTAATATTTTTTTCAAAACATGCTCTTTTCCTTTGTTCGTTTATCTAGGCTCACGGCACTATTTTTATTAAATCTGATTTGAGTACTACATGATTTTCTAAAAGTTAAGATATATTTATTTTGGGGTTTAAAATAGTTATTTTGATATAGTTAGAAAAGTATTTATTTCTTATTTATATTGAAAATAATACACCTTTTGTAATAAACAGGTTATTATTTTGGTATATTTTTCGCGTATAATCCTCCTATTTCCTAAGGTATAATTTTATGGTGCTATTAGGAAAAGGAGGGAAATACGTGTTTAAATTTCGTAAAGTCATTTCAATAGTCCTAATTATTACGTTAATATGTAGCATGCTGCCAAATTATACAGGTGCTACGGCTATTGATGACCAGAGCAAGCAAACTGAAAAAACACTACAAAATGATCAAAATTTAGAGGAGGTTGTGAAAGAGAGAACAGCCAATTCTAAGACATTTACTGATGGAAAAGGAAATTTTCTTAAGGAAATTTACCCTGAGGAAATACATAATAAAGTAAATGGAAAGTATGAAGCAATTTCTGAAGATTTGGTAAACAAGAGTGATAATGGGTATGTAGAGACAGAAGCAACAAAACTAGAATCTTTGTTTCCTGAAAAACCAAGTAAGAATCAACCTTTAATTTATCGTTCAGGAGAACACGAGTTAACATTTGGCTTAACCTATGCTTCTGACGGAGAGCAAAAGATAGAACCAACGTATTCATCAGAGTCAGAGAAAAGGGATAATGCCTTAACCTATAAATCTCTATATCCAGCAATTGATTTACGCCATATTGCCTTAAACAATGAAGTAAAAGAAGACTGGATTATGCATGAATATAAGGGAATCAACGAATTTCATTATACTATTCAAACAGATTTATTCGGTCAAGTCAAAAAAGATGGATCCATCGGATTTTATGAAGATGAATCGAAAGAAAAACAAATCTTTACTTTACCGAAGCCGGTAATGGTCGATTCAAATTATAATGATACATTAGGTGACGGTGTCCGCTCATCAGATATTCATTATGAACTGATTAAAAAGTCAGATACTAGCTACGAGTTAGTCTTAGTGGCTAATAAGAGTTGGTTATCATCGCCTAAACGAGTCTTTCCTATTTATATAGATCCTTCTGTATCGATTGATGTGTTAGGAGATACGTTTGTGATGAGTGCTTACCCCAATAATAACTACAATAAAGAATGGGATGCATCACAAGGGGAATATGTATTAAAAACGGGATATTATGATAGTACCACTGGAACAAATTATGCTTTTATGAAGTTTAGTGTGATTGGAGATTTAAAAGGGGCGACCATAGATTCCGCTCAATTGGCTGCCTATATCACACATTCTTATTATGCCACTACTAAAACAGGTATTTGGGTAGACGAAGTGAAAGGACAATGGTATGCCGATGAGTTAACGTGGAATAATAAGCCTTCGTCCACGAACATAGATAGTACAACGGCAGCGAGGGATGAATGGGCTTATTTTGATGTAAAGTCTACTGTTCAGGCTTGGGTAAATGGCACAAGACAAAACTACGGATTTAAATTTCATACAAATGGAAATGGAAAAACGTATTGGAAAAAAATCACGTCAGCAGAGAATACGAATAAAGCGAAACTTGTGATTAGTTATCATTATAATCAAATGACTAACCCTACCGTTAATGCATACTCTTATGGTGAGGGTCAAACTACTGGGTATATAGATGTGAAATGGAGTGCCAAATATGGAGCTACTTCATACGATTTACAAATGTATGATGGGAAAGGCTATCAAACCATCTATTCAGGTTCAGGGACTAGCTGGTCATCTAAAGGGAAAAAGATTTTTCCTAAATCACCGTATTCTACTAGTTCGACATACAAAACGGATGGTACGGGAGTAGAGCTATCAGTAGATCCTAGCGCGTTTTACAGCGCCAAAAGTGGCACTACGAATACTAAAAAAGACTATGGTTTCCGTGTGATAGCCAAATTCCCAAATGGAAATAGTCCCGCCTCCACGACGGTTTATAAAGCTATTCCGATTATTCAAGTAGGAAGTCCAGAAATGCCAACCGTAAAGGCATACGCCTATCCAGAAGATAGTGCAAATAAAGGCCGCGGCTGGCTGGATATCTCTTGGAAGCCCGTGGCCAATGCAACAGGTTATAAAGTGTTTATTTATAATGGAAGAACCTATGACGCGTATCCAGTTGGAAAATCTGTCACGAGTGTCAGTACAAAAGGGAAAAAGATATGGCCTACAGATGAAGAAATAGCAGCTGGCATGAATACTCTCCATAGCGCGGATTTATCATCAACAGGAAGTCCTTCAATTGGAGCCGAATTACCCATTGATCCAGGTCCAACCTATGGAAATAACTCTAAAAGATATAGTGTTCGGGTAAAAGCCGTAACGGCTTTAGGAGATTCTCCATATTCTGATGTGAACTATGGGTATATCCCATTATTATCACCGAAAAATGTAAAAGTAACAGGGGATATTCTAGATTCCGTCAATAATAAGGGAAAATTAGCAGTAAAATGGGATGCAGTAGAGGGTGCAGGTGCTTACCAAGTTCAAATCAATACGGGTGAAGCATATAAGACGTTTACGGTTAAAGGGGACACGAACTTTGATACAACAGGTATTTCTTTGTTTGATAATATAACCGATTTACCAGCAGACCCAACTAATTATTATAGTACCAACACTCCTGAATCCTTAAAGGGAAAAAGAGCTTATCAAGTTCGTGTTAAGGCATATCGTTTTGATGATGATGATGCCCCTGAATCGGAAACAGAAAAGCTAGAAGGGCCTCGTGCTTTAAGTGTTCCTTCTGAGGATGTATATGGAGCCATTCCAGCACAAGAGGAGTTGCTAGGACTAGAAGATTATTTTACGTATGGGGAACATCAAACGGGGAATGCTCAAACATCCGTGAATGTAACGACAGGAAATATAGTCACGGAGTTTACGGATCAATCCTTATTCACTAGAGGAGTGTTAGGGTTTGACTTTACTCGTTATTATAACTCACGATCCACTCGTTCCTCTGCATTTGGACAAGGATGGACCTTTACAGGAAATGAAAATCTGGTAGAAGTATATAGTAGTAGTGAGCCATCAAAAGTTACGTATCATGATGAAGATGGGACTCAACATGAATTGATCTATGATTCTACTAATCAGAAGTATATTTCTCCAAAGGGGAAATATTTAACGTTAACAAAGGAAACGGTCAACGATACACAAGGTTTTATATTAAAAGATAAGGATGGGTTCTCCAAACTGTTTGAAATAAAACCAGGAACAACGGATGAATATCGATTATATGCCTATAGAGATGTTCATCAAAATATGATTCGTTTCTTTTATAATCAAGATCAGTTGTTAACTGAAATCTCTGAAGTCAATCATAATGGTGAAAAAATTCGCACTAGTATTCAATTAACTTATAACTCTGATAAGTTAATTAATAAAGTAGAGTACGGTGAACATTGGACAGAGTATGAATATAATAATAAATATTTGGTATCGACTAAAACTAAAGATTCACGTACGACAGAGAGCATAATAGAAAAGTTTTCTTACAATTCGTTTGGACAAATAGAATCGTATACCGATGGCAAGGGAAATATAACTAAATATCTGTATGATGACAATGAATTGAAAGTATTCGATAAACAAGAAACAGACGCAGCTATTTCTGTGTCTACTACGTATCATTATAATGATGAAAAAAATGAATTTAGAGTGACAGATACAGATGAAAATACAACGGTGTATAAAAGAGATGCGGAAAATGATACGTTTGCAGTTAAAGAAATATCGAATAGCAATGAGACCACTTCAACTGTTCAATATGATGATAAATACAATATTTTGCATTCTAAAGATGAGGATGGAATCGAAAACTCGAATACCTACGATTCCAAAGGAAATTTAAAAACGCACACGGATGCAAATGGAACGACCTCGTATGAGTATGATGATAAAAACAGAGTCATTAGTAGCACCAATCCAAAGGGGATTCAAACTATCAATACCTACGAAGGCGAGAATTTGTCTAGTACGAAGATTGGGGAGGAAACGACAAATTATGAGTATGATTCGTATGGTAGAGAAACAAAAGTAACCTATCCAAATCAAACGTATGAAGAAACGGTCTATGATGATGCAACAGATACGATTACGGTAAAAGATGCTAAAGGTCAAATCACCAGCACTTCTTATGACCCATTTGGTAATGTCAAGAGTAAAACGGATACTGAAGGAAGACGTGTGTCTTATGAATACCATCCGTTACATCTTACTGTGATTACAGCAGTGGCAGATGGAAAAGGAAAAACGACTCATTACACCCACGATGGTAATGGTAATATGACGACTTTAACGGATGCTTTAGGACGAACCAAAACCTATGAATACAATGATAACGATCAAGTTACCAAAGTAACCTTACCTGGTATGGTGTTCACTTATCATTATAATTTGAATGGAAATATGGATAAGGAAATCAAACCATCTGGAAATACACTATCTTACTCCTATGATGAGATGGATCAAATAGACAGTACAACAGTTTCTACTCCATCTGAAGGAGAAGTATTACAATTTAATCAAACATATACGGATGGTGGACAAGTAGAAAGTGTAACGTATAAGGACTTAGAATCTAATCAAACACTCCTTCAAAAGGATTTCATGTATAATGATCTTGCTCAATTGAAGTCTTATACACAAGGAAACTATACAATTGGATATACGTATGATGAGAATGAACGACCACTACGTTCATCCATTGATTATAATCAAGATACAGATTCATGGAAGGTGGAACAATCCTTCCAGTATACAGATGAAGGAAAAATGGATAGACAAACAGTGGGTATAGGCGAACAACACTGGATGATATTTGATTACGATTATGACCTTGCGAACAATCAACAAAAAGTAACAGTTAATGACAATTTATATCAAAAAACGAATACTTTTAATCAACGTAACCTTTTAGAAAGCATTGTTTATACTAAAGGAAATGATACAAGCTTAAGATATGATTATACGTATGATGGTTCAGGTAACATCAAAGAAGAAAGCAATGGACAAAGTGTTACAAGTTTTACGTATGATGAAAATAGCCAATTGACTCAAGAAGTATTACCAGATGGTACAATTAATCAATATGATTACGATGACGTTGGAAATCGCACAGAAAGTATTCGTGGGGACAAAACAGATGTCTTCAAGTATAATGCAGCGAACCAAATTGCTACTAAAAATGACATCGCTTATCAATATGATACGGACGGAAATTTACTTCAGGATGAACATTTTAAGTATGAGTATAATGCCTTTGGATATCAAACAAGAGTCACTGATCTACAAGGTAATGAAGTGGCTCGTTATGAATATGATGAAACTGGATTGCGTACAAAAAAAATTATAGGTTCGAAAACATATGAGTACTATTATGATGGTAATCAATTATCTTTAGAAGTGATACGGAATGGAGCTTCCATTGAACAATATCGAAACTATCAATGGGATGGAATTAATCCTCTAGGTATGTTAATCCGTAAAAAAGATGAAAGTGGGATTTGGAAGGAACATGGGTACCACTATTGGACCAATCATCGTGGAGATGTTCTTTCTATTCGTGATGAACAAGGAAAAGAAATTGGTTCTTATGAATATGATGCATATGGAAATGTCCTTTCTATAGATGGCGAAGTCGCTAAAGAAAATCCAATCCGTTATGCAGGCTATTATTACGATAACGAAACAAAGAATTATTACTTGCAAGCACGATATTATAATCCTGTGAATGGAACATTTTTAGCGTTAGATCCACATCCGGGTGATGAAGACGAGCCATTATCACAAAATGGATATACTTATGCTAATAATAACCCTATTATGAACATTGACATTAACGGACAAAAGTCTGTTAAAAGTTATATAAGAAATAAAGTCAAAAACGCTCCCAAATGGGTAAGAGATGGCTTGAAAAAAATGTTCCCGAATAAAAAAAGTTGGGTTTCTCAGCAAATAGCTGTAAAGTCCGTAACTTGGGGTGCAGCAGGAGCCATGACTGGAAGAATTGTTGTTAAAGTTTCATTAATTAGTGGTAAAGTTGAAACAATAGAAAAATGGGGGAAAATTGGTGCCACAGGAGGTTTTATTTTCGGTAGCCATGCAGGTGCAATTTCTGCTGCTGTACCTACCTATGCGAGATATCAAATAGGTGTGTATTTATTTGGAAAGTAGAGGATAAAAATGGATCGATTAATCGGATTAGGATTACTTTTATTTTTTTTAGTGAATCTAGTTGCATGGATTATTATTGTTTATAAAAATAAAAAAGAAGAGAATATATCCTTTTTTAAAGTCTTTATGACTTTAACTCTCGAGCTAATTTTAGGAACATTTGGTCTATACGTTGCTATAGTATTAGGATCACTTTTATTAGGAATTGCATTAGTTTTTTATCAGTAATTCTAGACTTAAGTTTTTTATATCCATAGCAGTCATGGATATAAAGAGAGGAAAGGAATACCTTGAAAGAAAGCCCATTTGTATAATGATTATTGGGATATAAGTAATAGCAAAGAATGAATTAACCATCTATATAGACAATATGGGAAACACTTGATGAATTAGCTGAGAATCAAGATATAGAAGAATTGACAAGAAGAGAATATATCCGGTTCTGGTGCAAAAATTTCAGCTAACTTGAAACTAATCTCTAAATCTTAGACATACTGATACTACTAAACTAAAAAGGACGTGTATCGGTATGAAAAAACCAGTAGCATTCAAATGGAAGCATGATCAACCTGACATGCTTTTACTAACAGTGAGATGGTACCTGTACTACGGTACAGCCTCAGTTTTCGTGATTTGGTGGGAATGATGAAGGAACGAGGCTTATTCCATGGCTGGTTCTGGTGCAAAAATTTCAGCTAACTTGAAACTAATCTCTAAATCTTGGACATACTGATACTACTAAACTAAAAAGGACGTGTATCGGTATGAAAAAACCAGTAGAATTCAAATGGAAGCATTATCAGCCTGACATTATTTTATTAACGGTTAGATGGTACCTACGGTACAGCCTCAGTTTTCGTGATTTGGTGGAAATGATGAAGGAACGAGGCTTATCCATGGCTCACACAACGATTATGCGTTGGGTACACCAATATGGGCCTGAATTAGATGAAAGAGTACGGCGCCATCTTAAGTCAACCAATGACTCCTGGAGAGTAGATGAAACCTATGTGAAAGTCAAAGGTCAATGGATGTATCTGTATCGTGCCGTTGATTCAGAAGGGAATACCATTGATTTTCATCTAAGTAAAGCAAGAAATAAACAAGCAGCCAAGCGCTTTTTTAAGAAAGCCTTGGCTTTTTCGCACGTTTCTAAGCCTCGTGTGATAACAGTAGACAAGAACCCAGCTTATCCATCGCTATTCAAGAGTTAAAAGAAGAAAAACAGATGCCTGAAGGCATCCAACTAAGGCAAGTTAAATATCTCAACAATATCGTGGAACAGGATCATCGCTTTATTAAAAAACGAATTCGCCCGATGCTTGGATTAAAGTCCTTACGGACTGCCAAACGAATGATTGCAGGGCTAGAGGCTATGCACATGATCAAAAAAGGACAGACTCTTCAAAGGGAGAAGTCTGTCCAAAATCAAAAAGAATTCATCCATCAACTGTTTGGACTAGTTGCATAAGACCAGGGGTAACTGGGAATATTTCGCTTTTTATATTTTCTTCAAGTTTTTGCACCAGAACCCAAATTTTCGATAGGAACTTTTCATTTACATAATCCTTGTTAGAAATTTACTTATCGTAACACAGCTCTTATCGCTTCGAAATAAAGTTTGATCCAAAATACCTCGCAAACCCGTATTTTACGATAAATTAAGAAGAAACCATTTTGAAAAATCTTTAATCAAAATGGTTTCTTCTATACCATATCTAGATGTTTTTTATAATTCTTTAATCGAATAGGTACATCTTTTTGATAAATGGTACGACTTTTTAAAAGCTACAACTGTTTATTTCCTTCTCGAACTTTTGTATTGTTCAGACAGATTTTAATACGTAAATAGTAGTTAACCAATAAACAACGTATTGTCCTATACCTAATACACCAATGCTTAATAATGGAACAAGATTATTTTGAGAAAAGATGAAACAGATTAGTACAGTAACTGGAATAGCAAAGGTGTAGTATATGTACACATTACGGCAAGCCTTAAATGTTACCCACTGTTGCCCTTCATCCATTTCGCGAAATTCCGGTGGAACTATGCTCATTGATTTAATCTTATTTTTAGGATTTCTTCGGTTATAAAGCTTTATAAATAAGGACCATCCAAACGTAAAAAATATTAAAATTCCAAAACATAATTTAGCCAGAAATACCTGTGTATTCATTAGAGACAGTAGCAAAAATGCAGTAATAAATACTAATAAGCTCATAGGAAAAAATGGTGAACGTAAAATATGATTTAACATAAAGAATTAATCCTCCCCTTTTAAATAAAATACATCTTCTACAGAAACATTAAACGATTGGGCTATTTTTAATGCCATCGTAACTGACGGGGAATAGTCCCCTTTTTCAATTAATCCAATTGTTTGTCTCGTTACTCCAATTGCATCAGCTAAGTCTTTCTGAGTCCACCTAAAACGGGCGCGTAATTCTCGAACTCTATTTTCAAGCATTCAAACTTCCCTTTCTTATATCGATTTAATACCTTTATTGTAATGGATGTGTTATGAAACGCAAATTATTATTTGCATTTTGTTATAAATAATTGCATGAATTAAACATAAATAATCCCTTTCATAATTAGGACGGTATTATGCTTCTGCAATAACAATTGTGTGCGAAATCAATAAAAATTAAACCACCTGTGCCTAAAGGAATATAGGGAACGAATGGGTTAAGTGTTTTGATGTGGGGTCCCGTTTTCAAAGTTCCCTTCATAAAAATGATTTCCTAAATACATTAAGACAATTATTTTTTACAAAATGCAAAGGATTATTGACATTATTGATCGCTTAATTTATTATAATCGTAGTTAAATTATGGAAAGGACTAGTGGGATGCTAATTAATAGAGTCAGAGAAATGCGTGCACGCCACAGGTGGTCTCAGCAAGATTTGGCTGAAAAAATCGGGATCACAAGACAAAAGATTGGATTAATTGAGAAAGGTGATTATGCACTTTCCATAACGTTAGCCTTAAAAATTGCCAAGGCTTTTCAAGTCACAGTAGAAGAAGTTTTTTTCCTTGAATAAGGTCTCCTATTATTCCGATATTTTCATTTATTCTGCTAGTTACTTTTTTTCTTTCTTTCTTGTATAACCCCTAGGACGAAAAACAGCTATTTGCTGACGATTCGTAATTTAAATACGGATTAAAAAGGAGGTGATGTAATGCTTGAATGGGCACAAGACCAAACGACTGTCTGGCAATTCATTGTAATTTTCGTTGTTGCTTTCGCTCCTTGGATGGATATATCTATTGTAGTTCCTCTCGGTGTGGCATGGGGACTTCCGCCGCTTGGAGTTGCAATAGTGGCTTTTACGGGTAACTTGCTTTTAGTTTTATTGCTAGGATTTTTCTTTAAGCAATTTTATGCATGGAGAGAAAAAAGGAGAAAAGCAAAAGGAATTACGGCTCCCTCCAAACAAGAAACAAGATCCAGAAAAATTTGGGATCGATACGGTATTCCAGGTCTAGCGCTTCTTGCGCCAATTTTTGTCGGCACTGATATTGCCGCTGTTTTAGCTTTAACATTTGGTTCCTCTCGGACACAAGTGGTAAGTTGGATGACTGTTAGCTTAGCTGTTTGGACAACTATATTCACTATCGGCTCCATGTATGGCTTTAGCTATCTAAACATTATTTAATATAGAGGGGTGAATTTATGGAACATCGGCTTTCTTTGCCAGAAGAAATGGTTCTATTAGGGGCGAATCATCTCCGTTTGAAATATCGTTCATACACAGAAACATATAGCATTGGATCTATATTTATTGACCTACTTTTAAAAAGGAAAATAGAGTTGGATACAAAGGGAAAAGTTGTGGTTGTTGATTCTGATATAACTGGAGTTAATTATTTGGACCAAGTTATCCTTGTTCTTGTCAAATCATTTAGAATGAGAAAATTAAAAGCTTGGATTAAGTATTTTCATTTTAAAACCCGGTTACGAGGAAAGATACATAACTCTATTCTTCAAGAACTGCAAAAAAAAGGGGCAATCACCTTAGGGTTAAAAGTCCCTTTTCTACCTCTACGAAAAATCACCGAGAGAACAAGTTGTTAAACTGATTCATTCTCAGCTCATCTATAATGGAGATCCTGATGAACAGAAAGTTGTTCTTTTATATTTGCTGAAAGAGACAGGATTATTAAAAAATTATTTTAATTCAAAAGAAAGAGCAGAAATAATGGACCGTATAAACGGGCAAAAAGATCAGCTTTCAATTGATATAAATTCTATTCGACGGATTGAAAAAGCCATACAGGATATTACAGCTTGTCTTGCCTCTTTAGGTGGTGCACTAGTGACTCCTTAGACGGTAATTAGTCCTTAATTAGATAGTGAAGGGAGATACAAAATGAACTCACTAATTATCAATACAAATAATCTAACAAAGACCTACAAAAAAAATATAGTTGTAGATTCTTTACACATGAAAGTCAGTCAAGGTGAGATTTACGGTTTTTTAGGTCCGAACGGGGCAGGGAAAACTACGACTATTCGAATGTTGCTTGGTCTTATTCGTCCCACTAAAGGTGATGTGAAGATATTTGATCAGGATCTAAAGAAGGATCGTTTGTCAATTTTAGGGAAAGTTGGATCTCTTGTTGAAACACCGACCTACTACGGTCATCTTAGCGGCTATGAAAATTTGGAAGCTGCCAGGCGACTACTACGAATAGATAATGCAGATAGAGTAAAGGAGGTACTCAAAATTGTCCAGCTAGAAGGTGCCAAGGACAAAAAGGTTAAGAATTATTCCTTAGGAATGAAACAAAGGTTGGGTATTGCAACCGCTTTGTTGAATCGCCCACAGCTTTTAATTCTAGATGAACCAACCAACGGTCTTGACCCTGCTGGTATTCATGAAATACGTGAACTTATTAAAGAAATGCCTGCAAAGTTTGGAATGACCGTTTTAGTTTCAAGCCATTTACTTAGTGAAATAGAGTTGATGGCAACTCAGGTGGGTATTATTCAATACGGGAAGATGCTTTTTCAAGATTCTATTGAGGTTCTAAGGAAAGAAAGTGAACCTAAAATAAAAATAAAAGTCGATAAGCCTTTGGAAGCAGCTAGTTCTCTTAACCATAAAGGCATTGAGGCAAATTTTGAAGAGGATGAAGGAACTGTGTATATTCAAGAATCTTCATCATCTATAGCCGGGGAAGCCAACAAGGTACTAGTAGAGGCTGGATTTACAGTCTCCCGCTTGGAAGGTATGAAAAAGTCGCTTGAAGATATCTTCTTAGATCTTACAGGGAAAGGACAGAGCTTATAATGGGACCGATATTATCGTCCGATTTAGTTAAAATAAAACGCTCATGGTTTTGGGGACTTGTCCTATTTTTCCCTGCTGTATTAGTTGGAGGGGTAACTTTACTGCTTTTGCTGAATGCTGGTGATATACAGCAGGAGGTCTCAGAAGGTAGAAGTTATAACATTTGGGGTACCATATGGATGATTACATTTTACGGCAACTATTTTATTATCCACCTTTCCGTTACAATTTTATGCTCATATATTGCTAATCTAGAGCACCAGGCAAGATCGTGGAAACTTATCTTTTCTATGCCAATATCCAAGACCCAATACTATTGGACGCGCTACATGTGGATATGCCTTGGTGTGCTACTTTCGGGCTTATTTTTAATAGTTGCTATGTACCTTTCTGGATTTTTATTCGGAGGGAGCGCTACATTTAATGCCTCCAGAATCTTTTATTTTACAATGTTTCCATATCTGACTTCTTTTGCTCTTATTGGGCTGCAGCTATGGATGTCCATGGTATTAAATAATCAGGCGATACCGATGATGATGGGAGGAGTAGGAATAGCCTTGGGGCTATTTTTGATTCAGCTGCCGGGGGTTACACAATATCTTCCGTGGGTCCTGCCATACCAAGTAACATTTTCAAGTGAAAATATCATTACTGATTTTTCTAGTATAGTTAATTCCCCTGATTACCAGTGGGAATGGGTTTGGATTAGCGTTGGCATGGGCTTATTTTTCACTATCATTGGATCGATACATTTTTCCAGTAGAGAAATAGATTAGGAGGAAGAGTATGTTTAAAGATGTATTATGGAATGATTGGTTGAAGCTTAGGAACTATATCCAAATTTGACTGATTATTCTGATAACACCTCTGTTTCTTACTGTCGTTGGAGTGGCCAACTATGTTACTCATATCCATGTTTTTGTAGAGAATGGAATGGTAGGATGGACGGGGGCGTGGACCCAAGTCGAGTTTTTGTATGGAACTGTTCTTTGTCCGCTACTTTCAAGTGTGTATCTGGCAATACTCTGTCGTTTTGAACATGCAAATGGGGGGTGGAAGCAACTTTTGTCCTATCCTATTCCAAAAGTATACTTTTATCTGTCAAAGATGATATGGGGTTGGCTGTTGGTGGGAATGACAAATGTTATGATGTTTTTGTATTTCCTTATATTAGGGAAAGTGATGGGGGTGACAGGAACATTTCCGTATTTCGAATTTTTAGGCCTGTTTCTAAATGGATGGTTGTCCATTCTGCCTCTTATAGCCCTTCAAACCTGGCTGGCGATACAATGGCAAAACTTTTCTCTTCCAATTGCCTTGAACTTTGCTTTTATAATTCCGAATATCTTTGTGACAGGTTCAAAGTATGGAAGATATTATCCTTGGTCGCAGCCTGCTTATGCTATGACACCAGAAAATCAGCTTGGATTTACACAGACAACCCAAGATTTGTACCTAGCAGTAATAGGTGGTTTTCTCTTGTTTAGTTTAGCTGGAGTCTGGAATTTCATGCGTACTGAAATGAAATAAATACCTATCCAAAATAAGGAGGGAATTATAGTGAAAAAAGGCACCATTATTACCATTATGGCGGTAGCAGTAGTTGTTTTAGCTCTCTTATTCTTTTTTGGACCTTTAGGGGAAATGTTTTTATAAACAGGTTTAATTAAAAAAGAAAAATATCGCAATTTCATTTAAAATATTACGTCTTTTTACAAACAGCATAATTTTGTTCAAACCTACAGCTTACCAACTTGCTTTACCCTGTGTCCAGAAAATGGTTCTGGTGCAAAAAATTCAGCTAACTTGAAACTAATCTCTAAATCTTGGACATACTGATACTACTAAACTAAAAAGGACGTGTATCGGTATGAAAAAACCAGTAGAATTCAAATGGAAGCATTATCAGCCTGACATTATTTTATTAACGGTTAGATGGTACCTACGGTACAGCCTCAGTTTTCGTGATTTGGTGGAAATGATGAAGGAACGAGGCTTATCCATGGCTCACACAACGATTATGCGTTGGGTACACTAATATGGGCCTGAATTAGATGAAAGAGTACGGCGCCATCTTAAGTCAACCAATGACTCCTGGAGAGTAGATGAAACCTATGTGAAAGTCAAAGGTCAATGGATGTATCTGTATCGTGCTGTTGATTCAGAAGGGAATACCATTGATTTTCATCTAAGTAAAGCAAGAAATAAACAAGCAGCCAAGCGCTTTTTTAAGAAAGCCTTGGCTTTTTCGCACGTTTCTAAGCCTCGTGTGATAACAGTAGACAAGAACCCAGCTTATCCCATCGCTATTCAAGAGGTAAAAGAAGAAAAACAGATGCCTGAAGGCATCCAACTAAGGCAAGTTAAATATCTCAACAATATCGTGGAACAGGATCATCGCTTTATTAAAAAACGAATTCGCCCGATGCTTGGATTAAAGTCCTTACGGACTGCCAAACGAATGATTGCAGGGCTAGAGGCTATGCACATGATCAAAAAAGGACAGACTTTTCAAAGGGAGAAGTCTGTCCAAAATCAAAAAGAATTCATCCATCAACTGTTTGGACTAGTTGCATAAGACCAGGGGTAACTGGGAATATTTCGCTTTTTATATTTTCTTCAAGTTTTTGCACCAGAACCCGATTATACGTATGATGGTTCAGGGAACATTAAAGAAGAAAAAATCGGACAAAGCATTACAGGTTTTACGTATGACGAAAATAGCCAATTGATTCGAGAAGAATTACCAGATGGTACAATTAATCAATATGAATACGATGATGCTGGAAATCGTAAAACAAGCATTCGCGGGGATAAAACCGACGTTTTCACGTTTAACGAAGCGAATCAAATTGCTACTAAAAATGACATCGCTTATCAATATGATACGGACGGAAATTTACTTCAGGATGAACATTTTAAGTATGAGTATAATGCCTTTGGATATCAAACAAGAGTCACTGATCTACAAGGTAATGAAGTGGCTCGTTATGAATATGATGAAACTGGATTGCGTACAAAGAAAATCGTTGGTTCCCAAACACATGAGTACTACTACGATGGCGATCAATTATCTTTAGAAATCATACGGATTAACGATTCTATCGAGCAATATCGAAACTATCAATGGGAAAAATACACTCCTCTAGGTATGGTCATTCGTGAAAAAGATGAAAGTAATAACTGGAAGGAACAAGTGTATCACTATTGGACAAATCAGCGTGGTGATGTTGTATCGATTCGAGATAATGACGGTAAAGAAGTAGGTTCCTATACGTATGATGCCTATGGAAATGTTTTAACAGAAGTCGGCAAAGTAGCTCAAGCTAACCCAATTCGGTATGCAGGATACTATTTTGATGAAGAAACAAAGAACTATTACTTACAAGCTCGTTACTATAATCCAGCAAATGGTGCGTTCTTAGCATTGGATCCCGATTCTGGGGATAATGATGATCCAAGTACACAAAATGGATATGGATATACATCCAATAATCCACTAAAATATGTTGATTATAATGGCGAAAGAAAATATGGATTTTTACTAACATTCGGGGAAACTGCTGGCAAATGGGTCGTGAAAAAAGGAAAAAAAGTTTGGCAATCAGGAAAAAAAGTCGTAAGAAAAATTAAAACTAGCTTTGTTATTCCGAAAGAGGCAACAAATACTCTTAAATATGTAAAAAAGAACGGTCATCCTAAACAGGGATACAAAGGCGGCGGTGTGTATAAAAATAGCAATGAGCTATTACCAACAAATACAAAGTATAAAGAATATGATATTTTCCCTAAGAAAAAAGGGGAAAATAGAGGGGCAGAAAGAATTGTAATAGGGGAAAATGGAAAGGCTTATTATACAAATAATCATTATAAAACTTTTAGAACAATGAATTAATACTTGCTTAAATTATTTAATAGGGGATGCAGTATGGAAATAAATAGTTTCAATAAATTAGAAAAACCATTTTTTCATTTGAGTTATAACTCATATATTTTTAAAAAATTATATGAATCTACTTGTGAAAACTTCGAAAATAACTCAAAAAAATTTGTAGCTATGATTGACGGACAAAAATGTCGTAATAAAAAAAGTTTCTTTAAAGAATTTGCAAAAAAATTAAAATTCCCCGATTATTTTGGTGATAATTGGGATGCTTTCGATGAATGTCTCAATGATTTAGAATGGTTAGATGCTGAACAATATGTTCTATTTATCGAAAATTTCAACTTGATATTTGAAAATGATGAAAAAAATTTAGAGATATTTTTAAATATACTAGTAGACACAGTAGGAGAATGGAAGATGGGGCGAGAATATGGTGCACTTCAAACTCCACCAATTCCATTTCACATCGTTATGTATAGTGACAAGGATATTATAAATGACTTACAAATCAAAACACATAATGAACAAATAAACTTATTTTAAATAATTGTAATAAGAAGTCATTGATTCCAGTAAGGTATCAAAAGAACTCCCATTGTAAAGTGACAATAAAGTTATTTAATTTTAAAACCTAAAACAAGCATAACCCCGTTCTAACTTTAGGACGGGGTTAAAATATAGTTGTTTAATTTTTGATATAAGATACTTCACTATACTTAAAAATAGGTTCTGGTGCAAAAACTTCAAAACACTTGCAATTAACCTTTAAATCTTGGACATACTGATACTACTAATCTAAAAAAGGTGCGAGATCAGTGTGGAAAAGCAAAATTTATTCAAGTGGAAACATTATCAACCCGATATTATTCTTCTTACCGTCAGATACGTACAAATGATTCATGGAGAGTGAACGAAACGTATATCAAAGTCAAAGGTCAATGGATGTATCTGTATCGTGCAGTAGATTCCGAAGGAAACACCATTGACTTTTACCTAAGCAAAACAAGAGACCAAAAGGCTGAAAAGTACTTCTTCAAGAAAGCTTTGCGGTCTTTTCATGTTTCTAAGCCTCGTGTCATAACTGTCGATAAGAATCTAGCGTATCCTGTAGCCATTCAACAATTAAAAGACGAGCAAAAGATGCCTGAAGGCATCCAAATGAGACAAGTGAAATATCTCAATAATATCGTAGAACAAGATCATCGTTTCATTAAGAAAAGAGTACGCTCCATGTTGGGATTTAAAACGTATGAAACTGCTACTTCAATAGTACGTAGCATCGAGGCCATGTACATGATGAAAAAAGGGCAGGTTCACCAAGGGGTGAAGTCTGCCCAAAATAGAAAAGAATTCATTAATAAACTATTTGGCATCGCATCATAATCCGTAAGTTAGCAGGAAATTCATGTCCTATGTTTTTTGAAATCATCTTTGCACCAGAATCCGTTTCTGGAACACAGGAAACGCTCTTTTCTTTTTCAAGTAACCAGTTCAAAAGTCTAAAGATTTGTGTCAATCGTCATTTAACATCTGTACAAAAGAGGGCATTTTCTTGATTTTACTTTTTCGCGTTAAATCCCAATTTAACGAACCCTTCTGAGTAAAAGGGGATTTATAATACACTTTTCAATTGTTCGTATAATACCTATTTTACGAATTGTTAAAACTAGCAACATATAGCGAATACTATAATCACATTCAGATCAGTTGTATTTCAACAATGAAGTTTTCTATGTAAAGCCAAAACGTCCTAATAGAGTCTAATCCATTAAGATGGAGTCAATCAAAAATTGTAAACGTTTGTATTGCGAAGGTTAAATTTTAGTTAAATCAATGGGAATAACTAGAAAAAATGATAAAGTAGTAGCATACCTCTGGTACTTCCTTCCAAGAGAAAGGGGGATATATTTATAGATTTGGAATAATATTTGGAAGTACTACTTAATAGAGGGATTTAAAGGAGGAAAACACTTGGAGAGGCTTAGAAAACAGCTATTTGCTATAACGACGATGTTTGTCATGTTGATTAGCATGATTCTCCCTTATCGGGCACAAGCGGCTGAAACTATTACGGTTTCACAGGCAATCGCGAATAATTCGGGGACAGCTACTGTGGCAGGGTATATTGTAGGTTATACAACAAGTGGCGGTGGTGGAAAAGCTACATATGATTTTGAGGCTCCATTTAAAGATGATACAAACTTCGCCATCGCTGATAGCCCTACGGAAAAAGACGCAACCAAAATATTACCTGTTCAAATCCCTGCTAGTTTCCGCCCAACCTTTGGATTATTAACGAATCCATCAATCGTAGGTAAAAAGGTTTTTGTTACGGGTTCACTTGAAACTTATTTTTCAGTACCTGGCCTAAAATCTCCAACGGCCATTTCGTTTGATGGCACAACACCACCTCCAGATGAACCTGGAAATGGCGAAACAGGTTTAAAAATTCGGGACATTCAAGGTCAATCTCATACTTCACCATATAAAGATAAAAATGTAGTAGATGTACCTGGGATAGTAACCTATGTAGTAGACGGCAGCAATTTTTACATGCAGGATCCTAACCCAGATAACAACTCTAATACATCAGAAGGCCTTCTCGTCTACAAGCCTTCTCACGGTGTTGCAGTGGGGGATAGCGTAACCGTTTCGGGACTTGTAAAAGAGTGGGTACTAGATGGATATGAAGAGAAACTGCAAACCGATTTAGCCATGACAGAAATTAATGCCCAATCAGGCAAGATTACAAAGGTTTCTAGTGGAAATAAACTTCCGGCTCCAATCGTAATTGGTAAGGATGTAATGCCGCCAGCTTCTGTCATCGACAACGATCAATTTGGCACATTTGACCCGGCAGAGGATGGCATTGATTTTTATGAAAGCCTTGAAGGGATGCTTGTTTCCATTGAAAATCCGATTGTGACAGGACCACAGAAATATGGAGAAGTACCTGTCATTACAGGTAAAATGGACGGAAAAGAATATACAAAAGAAGGAACTCCTCTTTTAACACATGAAAATCAAAATCCCGAGAAAATGCTTCTTCAGCTTGATGACCGCAGCTTTGTAACGAAAGCGGGAGATACTTTTGACGGAACCGTCACAGGAGTGGTCAGTTATTCGTTTAGTAACTTTAAGATTCTTACAAAAGCAACTGATTTACCTAACATAATAGAACGTCCAAGAACGAATGAAATAACGACTATTCAAAAAGAAGAAGACAAACTAACCATCGCAGGCTACAATATCGAAAACTTTGTAGCAACAGACACTGCCAAACGAGATAAGCTGGCAAAATCAATGATCGAGAACTTAGGATCTCCAGATATTATCGGTCTGATTGAGGTGCTTGACGAAAGTGGAGAAACGAATGACGGTGTTGTCAAAGCTGATGCAAACTATAAGGCATTAAGTGATGCAATCAAAGACTTTGGCGGACCAGCCTATGCTTGGACAGACATCGCTCCAGTTGACGGGAAAGACGGTGGATTACCGGGAGGAAATATTCGTGTAGGATATCTATACAATCCTGAGCGTGTAACTCTGAACAAGGCACCAAAGGGAGAGGCAACAACAGCTGTCGCTTACGAAAATGGTTATCTTACACTAAACCCTGGCCGCATTGACCCAACAAATGTTGCATTCAACAGCAGCCGTAAGCCGCTTGCAGCCGAGTTTAATTTCCAAGGAGAAGAAGTCATTGTCATTAACAATCACTTCAACTCAAAAGGGGGAGAAGATCCTTTATTTGGAAAAAATCAACCACCGCACCTTGAAAGTGAAGCGCAGCGTGTGCAAATTGCGAAGATCGTTAATAACTTTGTCTCTGACATAAAAGAAAAGAATGGGGACGCAAATATAGTGGTATTAGGTGACTTAAACGATTTTGAGTTTTCTGCTCCTCTAGCGGCACTCAAAGGGGATGACTTAACTAACTTAGTTGAAACTTTACCTGCTTCCGAGAGATACACATACAACTATCAAGGAAATGCACAAGTGTTGGATCATATTTTAGTATCCAATAATTTAGCTAAAGCAGCTAAGCTTGATATCGTGAACTTTAACTCTCCGTATATGAAAGAACATGGACGCGCTAGTGATCATGATGCACTCGTTGCTCAGTTAGAAGTTGTGGATGTAACCGCACCAGATGCACCACAGGTCAATCCTGTCATTCATAATGATACGATTATCACAGGAACAACAGAAGCCGGTGCAAGTGTTAAGGTAATGATGGGCAAGGTGGAGCTAGGTACAGCTACAGCAGATACTAACGGTAAGTTTAAGGTATCTGTGCCAAAGCAAAAACACAAGAATATCTTAACTGTGACGGCCTCAGATGCTTCTGGAAATATCAGTGAGGAAACTGTTGTTGACGTATTAAAGAAAAACGAGAAGTAAGAGAGAAGGCAGGTTGCCGTATGGGAAACCTGTGTGGCTTTGAAATAAAGTTGAACTGTTTATAAAAAAGTCGCACCGTTTTGAAAAAAGTTTAACCGTTTATAAAAAAGATGAACCGGAATTTCCTATCTCTATAAAGAAGGAATTTCGGTTTTTCTTGTAGATTAAGAATCTGTTAAGTGATAATAAAGTTATTCCATTAAAGGGCGCGATTGTTTAATACAACTTAGATTTTTAAACGACTTTATTGCTAAGGCATCCTTATTAAAAAATTTAATAACTTTATTTACCCCCCATCTAAAACAGGATAGGGGGTATGTATGTTTTAAGTAATCTTGGCATTTCCTTATTGCGAGTGGTGACAGCTTCGCTGGTACTACCCCCAATAAATAAGAAAGGACATTACATATTAGTCATATAAAATATGTAATGTCCTTTAATTTATATATCTTTTTTTTATTTAGGTCTTGATAACATCTTTAGGAATTTGGCTTTTTTTATTTTACTTAAAATAATGTATCTATTTATACTCTATATCTGCTAAAAGTTTTTTTGATTAATTCGGCTCTACATGTACATGAACATCGTATACCCCATAATCATTTATCATGACTTTTTCAATATGGGTTGCTATCTCGTGAGCTTCTTTAATATCTAGGGTAGAATTAACCAGAATTTCAACATCTATTACTTCGTTATTCCCATAGTTTCTCCCTTTAATCTCTTTTAGTCCTTTAACTCCATCTACTTTTAATACTACATTTTTATACAGTTCTATTTTCTCTGGATCAAACCCATCCGAAAGTTCATGAGAAGCTTGTTTAAAAATATCCCAAGCTGTTTTACATATTAATAAACCTACAATAATAGCTGTTACTGTATCAAGCCAGGGCATATGTAATTGTGAACCGAAAATACCTACTGCAGTTCCTATACTTACCCAAGCATCTGAAATGTTATCTTTTGCAGCTGCCATAACTGATTTGCTATTAATTTTAATAGCTAGCTTTTTATTGTAGCGATAGACAAAATACATGACTAATGCAGAAAAAACATCCACATAAGCTGCTATTATGTCGGGTGACTCTTTCCCACCTTGAATCATTGAAGTAACAGCATCAAGCAATACTTGTATACCCACTGCTATCATAATAAATGAAGCAATCATTGATGCAATAGTCTCACTTTTCCAATGGCCATACCCATGATCCTTATCAGGTGGTCTTTGTGAAAGCTTTAGTCCAATAAGTACAGCAATAGATGCAATGATATCAGTTGTATTATTTAGACCATCTGCTTTTAATGCAGCAGAGTCACTTATGTACCCAATAGCTAATTTTAAAACGGAAAGACAGATGCAAGCAATTATACTAATGATTGCTCCACGCTCTCCTAATTTAAGATTATTATATTTTATCTCTTCCAATAGTAATTCTGCCCTCAATCAAGTGCAAAATTATCATAACAAGTGAAATATGGGTGGGTCTAGAGCAACCTTTTTGCAACACTCTATCTAATCTGACCATATATAAATATTTTGCACATCTAACCTTAAAACTCACTACCTTCATATGATAAGATTAATAGAGGTTACTTTCTCGTTAAGTGACAAAAAAGTCGTTTAAAACATAATAAAGTTGTTTAAAAAATGTGAGTCATTCTATTCAACAATCGGGCGCTTTAATAACATAAGGATCACAAAATTATCAAGCTTTTTTATAAAAGGATGATTCAATTGAGTATAGAAAAAGCGTGTTTTGATCAATTTTTTTCAAAACACGCTTTTCTATTTGCTCTTTCATCAAGGTTTATTAAGTTAATTTAATCAAACTTTATTCCAGGGCTACACCATTGACTATCCTACAGGGTATGCGTTTTGAAAGTAATAGTATCAGTATGTCCAAGATTTAGAGATTACTTACAATTATCTTGAAGTTTTTGCACCAGAACCTTATTTCCTTAGTACAGGTATAGAAACGGTTCCCTTTCCGATGATATCAATCAGCCTTGTTCCAAACCATTGGCAAACCAGGGCATACATGATCACTTTCCAATCGATCACGACACCGGCAACAAGTAATATCAAACTATTAATCCAAAATAATATGCTTCCGGGAGGTCGCTTTATAAAAGATGATATAATAAGAGCTAAAATATCCATTCCTCCTGAAGAAGCCCCCATTTTAAATAAAATTCCCACACTAAAACCGAATAAAAGGGCTCCAATTACTAAATCGATCCATACATTTCCAACCGGATGATGAATGTATGGAGAAAGTGAATGGATAGTGAAGGCAGCTACGCCGACACAAAACATCGTCCACACCGCGTTGCTTTTTCCAAGCCACTTGACAGCTGCAATTACCATCACCGCATTTAATAACCAAATGCTCGTTGCATACGGCACAGCCCACATGTAATTTAATAACACACCTATTCCGGCAGCACCACCGGATGGAATGTAATGAGGAAATAAGAAAATAGACATAGCCGCTCCTTGAATGGCAGAGGCAAATGCAAGAATGATTGCTTTAAATAAATGTTGCGACATAACTTCTACATCTCCTTGTATTTATCACAGTATTTCTCTGTTGTTTTACTTTATATTAGTTCAATCATTAAGTGAAATATAGATTAGTGATACTTATAATTAGAAATATTAATGATTAGAAAATGGTCGTTATGAATCAAGATGCTAAATTTTAAAGACCACTATCTCCAACGGATAGCAGCCTTTAAACAAGAAAAAAACATTCAGGATGATTATAAAAGGATTGAATTGATAGGAGGGTATTGTGTGGTTCTGGTGCAAAGATAAATTAAAATTAACTATTTCGATTAAACTGTTTGAAATTCCGATAATCGTAAACTATCATAAGTATCCGTCATTTCAAATACGAATGATGTAAGTAAGAATTCTTTACTATTGTGTTTCATGCTTTCATTGCTTCGACTGTCTACGAACAAGAACCACGTAAGATAGTTGTCGAGATATTTTGTAGCCACACCTTTAAAACGGTCAATCCACTGCTTCTGTACAGAGATAATAAAGTTGTTTAAAAAACGCCAGTCATGTTATTCAACAATCGGGCGCTTTTATGAACTAACTAAAGCCTAATTTCTCACTTACAACACTGAGAAATTAGGCATTTTTATATTTGGATTTCTTTAACGTTGTAAATGCGGTTTCCTAGCGCTGCCTCCAACAGGGTTCAGGCTTATCATTTAATTCTCCATGCTGTTTGACGAAACTGTTTTTCCATGCTACATTAATCTCATATTACAAAAAGGTGTGGTGAAGTATGTCGGTAGTAGGTATCAACTAATTGTTATTAGTTGAATAAGGTGTTTATTTTCTGGTCAATGCCAGTTTATTAAGAATGCCTTTTTTCAAACATGTTACTTTAACATTTTTGAATACCTGCTATCAGACTGCTTCCATTTCAATATATTCGTTTAGCGTAGAATGTAAGACATTAAGCTTTGAGGCTGGATTCTATCCTGTCATGCTTAATTTATTTAGGTCTTATTTATTCATGCCTGTTCGAGATATGACCTTGTTTTGTGACAAGGTTATGCCCGCGGAAGCTTTCTGTCCAGTTTGGTTGTCTAAATTGGAAGGCAGGGAAGGCTTTAGCGGGCTTATTTTATTTGGAATGAGGAAGATAAAATGAATAATATGACCTTTGAAAAATTACAATACTACGAATTAAAAAATAAAGTTAAAAACCATTGCGTCAGCAGTTTAGGTAAAGAGTTAATAGAAAGATTACAGCCAAGCTCGAATATAAAAGTCGTTCGTAATCGTTTAAATGAAACGAGTGAGGCCCGAAAGTTATTGGACGCTGAAAAGCACTTGCCATTAACCGGCATTTCCAATATAACAAGCCATATTGAAAAATTAGAAAAAGGCATGGTATTAACACCAGCAGAATTACTTGCTATTTCTGATTTTTTAAGAGGCTGTAGAAAAATCAAAAAGTTTATGGCGGATAAGGAATTTTTTGCGCCTGTACTTTACGCCTATGCACTTTCTATGACTGAATTTCGAGATATTGAAGAGGATATCTTATCTGCAATTAGAGGAAATCGAGTTGATTCAGGAGCTAGTAAAGAGTTAAAACGAATTAGGAATCAGATAGCTAAAACAGAAGAGAAAATCGAAGAACGTTTGAATAAGTTTTTGAAAAGTAGAGCCAACAAAGAATATATCCAAGAATCTTATATCAGTAAGAAAGATGATCGTTTTACGATTCCAATTAAAGCATCCTTTAAGAATCATGTAGCCGGAACGATTATTGAAACATCCTCTAAAGGATCTACAGTATTCATTGAACCTGAGGCTGTCTCGAAGCTTAATGTGGAATTAGTGAGTTTGAAATCGGAAGAATCAGTTGAGGAATATCAAATATTAGCAACGTTAACCGGAGCGATTCATGAATCGCTTCATGAAATAGGTATTAATATTGAATGCATCAGTCAGTACGACATGATTTTTGCGAAAGCCAAGTACAGTAAAAGTACCGATGCTATTGAACCGAAGATCAATAATTATGGATATATAAAATTAATTAATAGTAAACACCCATTATTAGAAGGCAGCATTGTCCCATTGGATTTTGAAATCGGTGAAGATTATAGAAGCTTAGTCATTACAGGTCCTAATGCGGGTGGGAAAACCGTCGTATTAAAGACCATTGGAATTTTAACTTTAGCTGTCATGTCAGGGTTTCATATTATGGCAAAACAAGGAACTGAAATTGCCATCTTTGATTACGTGTTTGTTGATATTGGAGATAATCAAAGCATAGAGAATGCCCTAAGTACTTTTTCTTCTCATATGAAGAATATTTCAGAGATCATGAGTACTGCTACTAATAATACTCTGCTTTTATTCGATGAAATTGGAAGTGGAACGGAGCCGAATGAAGGTGCTGCTTTAGCAATCGCCATTTTGGAAGAGTTTTATCATATGGGATGTATTACAATTGCAACAACTCATTATGGGGAAATTAAACGGTATTCTGAAATGCACGATGACTTTATGAATGCGGCCATGTTATTTAATAGTGTCGAGTTGAAGCCGATGTATAAGTTATTAATAGGGAAATCAGGAGAGAGTAATGCACTTTGGATTTCAAGCAGGATGAATATCCGTGAAAATGTTTTGAAGCGGGCTCAATTGTATATAGAAAATAAAAATTATAACCTGGAAGCAATAAAAGAAAACAAAATAAAAAAACCAGTGCATGAAGTGAATCAGCCATTAGAGGCATATCATTATGAAATAGGTGACCGGGTAAAATTAATCAGCCAGGATGATTATGCAATCGTCTTTGAGCCAAGAGATAAATTTAATAACATTAAACTGTTCTATAAAGGTGAAGTATTGGAAGTAAATATTAAGCGGATTGAATTGGACATTAAAGCAACTCAATTATATCCTGAAGGGTATGATATAAACACCTTATTTACCAGTTATCAAGACAGAAAGCTGCAGCATGATTTGGAGAGAGGTTCGAAAAAGGCACTGCGAAAGGTTCAAAAGGAGATTAGAAATAGAAATCAAGAATAGTTGTCTAAATTGTATGAAGTTGATCTTCCGCTATCGGAGAGATGTCCAACAAAGTAAAAATTTCTTCTTCTACTTTACGGTATTGGGAAAAGAAAGGGTACTGTAGTTCATCGAGAAATGAAGCCAATAATTATCGTTATTTTGATTCGTATCAGTATATTAAAATTTTGTTAATAAAGCTTACTTAAAAAGCTGTTTACTCTAATGATGTTGTCGAACTAAAAAACACTATTAGGAGCTTAGTAGATGGAAAATTGAAGAAGCAAAAAAGATTGTAGCGAGATGCCAACAGCATTTGGATAAACGTAATCAAGAACAGCTGCATGGGCTATACTTCTTATATCGATTATGTTCAAAGTCTTAATTGATTAACTTGAATGAATTTCAGGCTTTAGTAATACAGCAAATATAAGTTCCTGTTTATTCAAGAAACGGGCGCTATTCTTGAATTGGTATGCTCCCCTTATAGTAGACACGTTTTAAAAAGCGCATTAATCTGTCTATTATTAAGGGGGTATTTTTTATGGAGAAAAAAGCAGAGACTTATGATATATCATTCAAGAAAAAAGCAGTGGATTTATTTCATCAAAAGAAGAATTATGCAGCCGTTTCCAGAGAATTAAACACTCATCGAAAAAACATACAACGATGGGTTAAACAGTTTAGTGAAGATGGGATGGTTGGTCTTAGAGAAAAACGTGGCAGAAAAAGTGGGTCTAGTAGAGTCTCTTCATCTACCTTTGAAAATACCCAACAGAAAATAAAGCGATTAGAAGCTGAGAATGAACTATTAAAAAAGCTTTTAAAGATGTGAAAGGAGGAATGAATCTAAAACCTAGTATTCTATTTCCAATCATTAATGATTTATCTAAACAAGCTCACTCTATACAGCTACTTTGTCATCTAGCTAAAGTATCAAGAAGTGGATACTACAAGTGGATAAAGCGTAAAGCATTACCTTCGGAAAAGCAGATAGAGGATGAGAAGCTAAAGCAGAAAATAATAGAATGTCATCAGAAATATAAGGGCATCTATGGCTATAGAAGAATACAAATTTGGTTAAAGAGGACCTATGATATTCATATTAATCACAAAAAAGTTCAACGGTTACTAAGTGAGCTAGGTATTAAAGCAATTATCAGGAAGAAACGAATTTATTACGGTAAGAAAGAACCTTATCTTATCTCGAATAATTATTTAAATAGATCCTTTTACGCTTCTCGCCCTAATGAAAAGTGGGTAACGGATATTACGTACCTCATTTTCAATGGACAGAAACTATACTTGTCTGCCATCAAAGACCTATATAATAACGAAGTTGTTGCGTACCAAATTAGTAGACGTAATGATTATAAACTAGTCTTGGATACTCTTAAAAAAGCCATAAAAGGAAGGAATGTAAAGGGACTCCTTCTCCATAGTGATCAAGGATACCAATACACTTCCCATAACTATAATCAGCTACTCACAAGAAATAAAATGAAAGCTAGTATGTCTAGAAAGGGCAACTGTTGGGATAACGCTAGTATGGAAAATTTCTTTAGTCATTTAAAAACAGAATGTTTTAACCTGCATACTTTTAAAACTTCACAAGAGGTTAGAAGGGCTATTAAAGACTACATTCACTTTTATAACCACGAAAGGTTTCAAACCAAGCTAAACAACCTGACTCCTATCGAATATAGAAGTCAGGCTTCTTAACTGCGCTTATTTTTTTATGTCTACTTGACAGGGGTCAGATCATAATAAGGAAGTGCTTTTTTTCATTATAGGGCTATATTGTTGAATAACACATTCAAAGAAAATTGGAACTCTATGTTGAATTTTAGAATAGATTGTGAAATTGTGTACTTAAAGTATGAAGCAGTTTAGTGATAGCAGGAATTTACAAGCAATAGATAAAATATATCATAGTAAACGGCTTATTGATTTATACGGAGGGGGAGGTTATTATGCAAATTACTCAAGTGAAAATGTTATACAAGATCACATTCTACAATTCTAGAGGTTTATCTGTTAATTGTTATCTTGTCGAAGAAAATGAATACTTAACTCTTATTGATACAGCTATGGAAGAACATGTAGAAAATATTCTAAGAGTTGCAAATGATATAGGAAAACCTATAAACAATATTATTTTGACTCATGCACATCATGACCATATAGGCGGACTAGACTCGATAAAACAACAAACACCCCACAGTAGAATATATATTTCTCACAGAGAAGCACCACTCATGAATGGAGATTTATCTTTAAATGGAGATGAACCACAAACTCCAGTTCGTGGAATATTCCCTAAGAAAATCATATCGGATATAGATCTTTTGCTACAAGATGGAGAACGTATAGGTTCCTTACAAGCGTTATTTACACCAGGACACACACCCGGTTCAATGTCATTTTTTGACACGCGAAATAAAGCATTGATAGTAGGAGATGCTTTTCAAACCGAAGGAGGTCTGGCGGTGGCAGGTCAAATTAGACCATCGTTTCCATTCCCAGCCAAGGGAACGTGGAGTAAGGAGATTGCTTTAAAAAGTGCCCAAAAAATACAAAGTTTCAAACCACCTTTACTTGCTGTTGGACATGGAGAAATATTAAGTCAGCCACTTACTGATATTTCTATAGCAATAGCAGAAGCTGAGCAAAACTTAAGACAAGGGAAAAATAATTAAAACCTTAATGTTTATTATAGGGTAAGTAAGTTTACTAACGGGGGCTCTAGCACCATAAATAAGGTGTTTTTTTGCATTTACCTAGCAAATAGAAAAGACTCATCTGGGGAAATGGCTAAATTGCTTCTGAGCTTAGTAAGAAGTGTTAAATTAGAGGAATCTTTATCAGAGTCTACGCTTAAATCCGTAGAAGCAAAACTGAAAAGAGTAGATGTAAATAATTTATTTTCATCCAATAAAAAACCCTAAAAGCGTAGCTTCAACTTTAGCTTTAGGGTTTTTTACGATTTAACCGGTATCTTAATTTATAAAGGTTCATGAGATTAAGACTGTTATAAAAATTCCACCGCTCCTTGACGTCTATTAATATTTTAAAATCTGCTTAGTGAAATCAGTAAAATCATCTATATGTTGTTCGATGATTTGCTGCAACGTGTCTAGATTAAGGTTTCCGTAATCTTTTACAGCTATATTCTTAAACTCTACTATCATCTTCATGCGATAGGAAATGTCCTCATCAATAACGGAATGGGATTGAAGCATATCAAAAGCATCACGACTATTTCTCGGTAAACCAAGCCGCTTCTGAGCCACGATATGCATGGCTAAATCAATACAAGCCTGACAAGCTCTCTGAATATGAAGGATGATTGAGTCTTGTTTCGTAAGGTCCTTTAGGTTATTGGGGTTTTGGCCATACACATCGAGAATTCGTTTTTTACAGCGTTCAATTACACTTATCTTATGTAAAATGACGTCATTTCTCATAAACCATTCCACTTTCATTTATTTTTAGGAGGTAATGGGGGCTTTTCAGACTTATTAAATGCATCCCAATACCATAAGTTATAACTTGGCTTTAAACTGTTAAAATGGTTGATCTTATACTCACGATGTAGGTGATAGTCTGTATGTTGTTCAGACATTCCAAAAACCTCTATAATTGTTTTAGGCTTAGTATCTATTAGTAACTTTTTTCGGGTTTTCGGACAGAAGGGGAGAGCTACCTTGCTGTGTAAAAAACTTCTGTTTAATCTCTAGATTTTTCAATATCCTTCATAACTTTTTTACTTTCTTCGGATGATAAATTCGTATACTTTTGTGTTGTTTCAATTGAGTTATGTCCCAATTGATCGCGCAACAATATAATATTACCGCCATTTTTAATCCATTCTGTAGCAAAGCTATGTCTTAATTTATGGGGGCTTAAAGATTGTCCAGAATCAAACTGTTCTTGTGAATTAAAGGCCCCTGTATACTTGTTCACTAAATTTTGAATTGCTCTTACAGAGAGGGGTCTTGAAGCACCTGCATATTTCGATACGAAAACATAAGGTGTTTGTTTGGAACCAGGATACCTTAAATCTCGAATCCCTAAATAATCTTTTAAATCCTCTAAGGCAGAAGGGAGGACTGCTACCGTATCTGCCTTATTACCTTTTCTAATAATATCGATTTGTTCTTTTTGTAAATTAATATCTTTAAATGTTAATGAGGCAATTTCACTCACTCGAATACCGCTGCCAAGCATCATACTAATTAAAGCAATATCTCTTTCTTTATCTCGCAGGAAGGAGGCTTTTTGTCGTGCTTCTAGAGAATGCTCATATCTATCTTTTAGATATACTAAAAATTCATTGATTTCTTGATTGGTAAGAATAATAGAGCTTATTTTTTTTGCTCGTCTGCTGTTTCATCTTTTTTAAACACTTTAATTTTACTAAAGACATTGCGATAGAAGTAGCATTCACCAGTTTCTTCATTTTCAGTCTCTGTAGTAAGATAGTTGAAGAGGGACTTAATGGCGTTAATATTCCTTGCAACAGCATCAACAGAACGCTTTTTTATAATTCCTTGTTCTTTTTCTTTCTCTGTGCTTATGATTTCTTCTTCTAAAAATTCTTTGTAAAACTCTGCATTTTTCTTGGTTAATGTTTCTAAAACAGAGAGCTGGGTATCTCGAATATGTTCAACTTTCGAAATACCTTCATGTTGTAACCAATTGAAAAATTTCATATATTCATGGACGTAACCAAGAAGGGTAGAAGCGGAGTATTTGGCTCTTTTCTTTGAGCGAACGTACTCAATTACGTATTCTTTTTTGACACAAAGCTCTAGACACTCTCGGAAAATGAAACAAAAGTCTAGACCCTCTTGTATTATAATTTTCGTGAAGTTTAAAAAATTAAATTGTTGACCAAGCTTGATGAAAAGAGGCGAATCTTAACATTTCGTATCTGCCAAGGAGGTTCATGTATGGATTGGTTTTCATTAGGAAAAAGGCGTTCCAAGTTTGGTAAGTTCTTAGATCGTCACGAATTAACGCAACAGGAAGTTGTTGAAAAGAGTGGGGTTAGTCGGGGTACAATCAGCAGATTATGCCAGGTAGAACATGAAAATGGACCAACAATGCAGAATGCCCGAAAGGTTATAAAGGCCTTGCGTGACTTAACAGGAAAAAACGTTGATTATGATGATTTCTGGAGTATGTAAATAAAAACGTAGGGAAAGTAAGAGTTTCCAATGGTCACATTATTGTCAGCAGGGTAAAGCCTTCTTGCGCTGAATCTTTTTATAAATTTAAAGTGGGAGGATATAAATTTGAGTACAAAAGAGAATGCATTATCTATCTTCGCCTTAGGCGGCTTGAATGAAATCGGGAAAAATATGTATGCAATCGAATATTCAAACGATATCGTGATTATCGACTGTGGTAATAAGTTTCCAGATGAAAGTTTATTAGGAATTGATTTGATTATCCCTGATATAGCTTACTTAGTAGAAAATAAAGATAAAGTCAGGGCTTTAATTGTCACACATGGACATGAAGATCATATCGGGGGGATCCCGTTCTTCTTAAAAAAATTGAATGTACCCGTTTATGCCACACGCTTCACACTAGGATTAATTGAAATCAAATTAAAAGAACATAAACTTCTAAGAGAAAGTGAACTTGTTGAAATCAACTCAAACTCAAACTTAAAAATCGGAGAAATGAGTGTGAGCTTTTTCAAAGTAACCCATAGTATTCCTGATTGCTTGGGAATGGTCTTTCACACACCAGAGGGTAATATTGTACATACGGGGGACTTCAAGTTCGATTTAACACCTGCGAATAATGAGCATTCGGATATTCATAAAATGGCTGAAATCGGCAAAGAAGGGGTCTTGCTTCTATTGTCTGAGAGTACCAATGCAGAACGTCCTGGTTTGACCCCATCGGAACAAATGGTAGGTGAACATGTGGAAGCAACTTTCATGAAAGCCGAACGCAAAGTTATTCTTTCTACCTTTGCTTCAAATATTAGTCGCGTTCAGCAAGTCGTGAATGCAGCGCAAAAAACAAATCGAAAACTTGCGTTGCTTGGACGAAGTATGGTTAAGGTCGTAGCGGTTGCTATGGAACATGGTTATTTAACAGTTCCTGATGGAATGTTAATTGACCCACATGAAATCAATGAAATGGCTCCTGAAAAGGTGGCTATTTTATGCACCGGGAGTCAAGGAGAACCATTGGCTGCTCTTGCCCGCCTGTCCACTGGAAACTTTCGCGGTGTCGACATTTTACCTGAAGATACGGTTATCTTTGCAGCAGGTCCAATACCCGGGAATGAACGAAATGTCACGAGTATCGTAGACAACTTATTTGCACTTGGAGCCAAAGTGATTTATGGATTAGGAAGTACATCCGGAATGCATGTTTCCGGCCATGGTTATCAAGAAGATTTAAAACTAATGCTTACATTAATGAAACCAAAATATTTTATTCCCATTCACGGTGAATTTAGAATGTTACACCATCACCGTTTGTTAGCTGAATCCGTTGGAGTAGAGCAAGGAAACACGTTTATCATCAATAATGGCGATGTCGTCGATATTGAACATACCATTGCCCGTCAGACCCGGAAAATACCGGTTGGGAATACCTACGTAGACGGGGGGGATGTCGGTAATGTTGGGGAATTTGTGTTACGAGACCGCAAACAGCTTTCAGAGGATGGAATGCTCATGATTGTTTTAACTATGAGCAAAGCGGAAAGAAAACTGCTTTCTGAACCCGATACCATTTCTCGTGGATTTATGGATAGAGATTTCTCGGAATTCCGCCGAGACGTTAATCGACTTACTACAGAAATTGTTAACGAGCTACAAGAAGCAAATAGAAACCAATGGAATGTAATGAAAAAACAAATAAAAAAATCAATACGACAATATGTATATACACATACTAAGAAAAAGCCAATGATTGTTCCTATACTTATTGAAATTTAATAGGGGGGAAGTTTTAAAAAAATGAATTAATTGATCTTCAACAATCGGGCCGATTGCGGAAGAATACGCAGGTTTAAAACGACTTTATTGTTATTTATTTTTGGAAAATTGAGTATAGGATGAAGAAAATTAAATAACTACTTTTTTGAACACTGTTCCATTTATGAACGGTGTTCTGCGTGTTTAGAGTATTAATATTAAAAAATGATCACCTCGAATACGCTTATATGGACCCTCTCGAGTCCGCTCCATGCTGGGATTCAAAACGTATGAAACTGCTATTTCAATAGTACGTGGCATTGAAGCCATGCATATGATGAAAAAAGGGCAAGTTCACCAAGGGGTGAAGTCTGCCCAAAATCGAAAAGAATTCATTGATAAACTATTTGGCATCGCATCATAATCCGTAAGTTAGCAGGAAATTCATGTCCTATGTTTTTTTGAAACCATTTTTGCACCAGAATCCTTCTTTGTGTCAGGTGTAAAAACTGACTTTAGTTTCAAGTTGAGCGCCTTTTACGTTTAAAAAACAAACTGTAAAGGGAAAATAAGCAGGTGGAGGGATTGTAGATGAAGATAATAATTATTGGCGGAGATGCAGCAGGTATGAGTGCTGCCATGCAAATTGTAAGGAATAGCTCAGATCACCAGATTACTGTTCTTGAAATGGGAGAAGTATACTCATATGGCCAATGTGGGCTCCCTTATGTGATTAGCAATAAAATTGATTCAACAGATAAATTAATAGCTCGGACACAGACTGAATTTAAAGAAAAATACGGAATTGATGCACGAATCTTACATGAGGTTTGCCAAGTTGATACAAAAAATAAACAAGTGTATGGGATAAACCATGCAAATGAAGAGAAGTTTTATTTGTCATATGACCGTCTCCTTATAGCTACTGGCGTAAGCCCGGTTATACCTGAGTGGGAAGGTGCTCATCTTTCGGGTATATTCACTTTAAAGACGATTCCAGATGCAAAGCGAATCATAGAATCCCTTGAAAGGGATGTTAAAAATGTCACGGTAATTGGCGGCGGATATATTGGGCTTGAAATGGCTGAGAGTTTTGCGGAATTGGGTAAGAAGGTAACAATCATTGAACGAAATGAACAATTAGCAAAAATTTTTGATGAAGAAATGGCAGAGCTTATCCATGAAGAAGCAAAGAAGCAAAACATTGATCTTAGAATGAGTGAATCTGTAGAAGCTTTTCTTGGCGAAGATAAAGTTGAATTTATAAAGACTGATAAAGGGGAGATTGAGACTGATCTTGTTCTAGTTGCTGTTGGTGTACGGCCAAATACTTCTTTTTTAGATAAGACTGGAATCATTACAAGTGTAAATGGTGCAATCCAAGTAAATGCATATATGCAAACAAATATTGAAGATGTATATGCAGCAGGCGATTGTGCAACACAATACCATCGAATCAAAGAAAAGGATGATCATATTCCATTAGGAACACATGCAAATAAGCAAGGTCAAATTGCAGGATTAAACATAATTAATATTCCAAAAACTTTTAAAGGTGTATTAGGAACCTCTATTATTAAATTCTTCAGTTTAACACTTGGAAAGACAGGATTATCAGAAAGAGAGGCAACATTATTAAACATTCCCTATCAAACAGTTACGATAAAAACATCTGATATTGCAGGCTATTATCCAAATGCTAAAAAAATGACCTTGAAATTATTAGTACATAATAAATCACATAAAATTCTTGGGGGACAAATTATTGGAGAAAAGGGGATAGATAAGAGAATCGATGTACTTGCAACGGCTTTATTTCATTCTATGACAGCTGAGCAATTGCTAGATTTAGACTTAGCATATTCACCTCCATATAATGGAGTCTGGGATCCGCTCCAACAAGCCGCAAGAAGAATAAAATAAATTGGAAAGTCATTTAGGCTCAGTCAAAGGACTGAACTTTTTTATTAACTAGCGTTCCTAATTTATCAATAAAAAAATAATTATGATAAAAAATAATAGATTTACTGATAACGATTTAAGGGTTCTGGTGCAAAGACTGCATTTATTTGAAAGAGGTATATAGATTCCTAATGGAATCTGTTCTTATGCAGCGATTCCAAATAGTTGATGAATGAACTTCACTCGATTTTGGACAGACTTGTCCTGTAAAGCAAGTTGTCCTTTTTTAATGATATGCATCGCTTCTATTCCCTTAAGGATAGATTGGGCTGTACGAAAAGGTTTCAATCCTAACATCGAACGAACTCTCTTTTTAATACGATTTTCGTGGTCCTTTACAAGAGGTAACACTAGAACGCTTATTTGAAGCGAACTTTGAAGCAACTGATGATATTTTAAACAACACCCGCTACTCCACAGAGGATAAATTTCATTTGATTATGGAGAAAGTATTCCACTTCACAGGATTAGATGTTACACATGAAGTTGCACAAATGCTAGCATTTGATGTATTCATTCTGAATGAAGATCGTCATACAAATAATATTCTGTTTTTATTTAATCCCCAAACAGAATCTTGGCAGCTAGCTCCGATTTTGGATCATGGTTTAAGCTTATTACCGGATGTAAGGGATTATCCACTCAGCAAACCTATAGATATTTTAACAAGACAAGTGAAATCAAAACCTTTTAGCTCTTCATTAAAAAACAATTAGACTTATATGAAGGAGAACCTTTCATCAAGCGTTCGTTGTTGCTTGAAAAGTTAGACAAAGCCCCGTACGATTTAGGTAGAGCTACTCTTTCAATTACGTAATCAATTATATCAAAGGATTTAATAAGCAATTTTCACCTAATCTAGAGGGATACATTACAAAAGATGAGTTGGAAAGATGGTTAAAGTGGCGTGTATTCCCTGAAACAAGAGTTAATGCAAATCAATTACTAGCTTCCCTTGGTTTAAATAGCTATAATCGGTGGGCAATTGTCCGTAAAACACATGGTGTTATGGCTGACGATGAGATTTGGTTGCGTTTTAAAGGAGAATCATTAAAGCATCGTGATGTGACACTATGTAAATCTCTTTATTACTTCATTTCAAGGCTACACCAAAAAACTCCCTCACAAATTGTGAAAGAGCGGGAGTCTGTCAGTTACGCTTTTGTATAATTCAAATCCCAAATTACACCGAATGGATCTTGAACTTTTGCATATTTAGCACCCCAGAAAGTGTCTTGTAATTCCATTAGAATAGAACCTTTTTGACTTAATTGAGTGTAAATGTGTTGAATTTCTTCTTTGCTTTCTAATTCAAGAACAAGTGAAATGTTATTGCCAGTCTCATAAGGTTGGTTAGGGGACACATCAGAAATCATAAGAAATAAAGAATCTTTTCTAAATTTCGCATGAATGATGAGATCATCAGCTTCTGGAGGAGTTGGGAAATCCGCTTCACCGTAAGTTTGTAATTCAACAACTTCACCTTGAAATACTTCTTTGTATAATTCTAACGCTTGTCTCGCATTTCCGTTAAATATTAAATAGGGGGTTGCTTGTTGTTTCATGTAATCACTCCTTTATTAAAGCACAACGTTACCTAAGGTCATCCAACCATAACGTTTATTTCCATTCTATTATATAGAAGTTAGTGAGGCTTTGTCTATAAAAAAACAAGAACTAGTGTTCCTGTCATGAACTAACCTAAATACTTTACTATTTTGTTCCAACACAGGATAATGGAATTAAGACTAAGAAAAAAATATTCTAGCGAGTTTTCTGATAGAAATGTTATGGAGGGGTATGGATGGAGAAGGGAGAAAAGCTAACTGCTTCTGTTGAGTCGATTGGATTGAGTCAAAGAGAATTTTTAACGTTATTTTTACTTCATTCTTTGTCGAAAAAAAGAAATTATCCACGGGCGATTCATGGTGAATTAAAGAGCTCTTTTACAGGAAAAGTACATAGTTATGACTATTTATGTAAAATCGCCAAACAACTTGTTGGATCCGATCATCTTTCATTATACACGGAAAAAAGAAGGAATTATTATCAAATTACGGATAAAGGGAAAGAATTATTCGCATGGTATCAAAATAATTTCTCTGCTCGTTTTACAGAAGTCAAATTGGTGATTGATCGGTTTGTATATGATTTAACAGGATCAGGGCCTAATCCAGCAGTTACACATGATCTTCCCGAAGAATATAGGTCATATATTTCAAAAATTGTTTCTGTAAAAGACTTAGTTCGTTATGTGACGCTGAAAACTTTATTTTCAAAAAAACCGATTTATATGGGAGAGATTGCGGATTTGCTCAAACATAAATTTGGTTGGATTGCAAGCAATGGGTATCTGTATGATCTGTCTCATGAAATGGAGGAAATGGGGCTGCTTGTTGGACGCTGGGAAAGTGAGAAGCGAACGAAGCGTTATTTACGTATTACAGACGAAGGGCAATACCATTATAAACAGATTGCAGATTCTGCCGCTCATCATGTTCAAGAAGTACAAAAATATTTAGCGAGTGTTCTCTCGTTTTTAGAAAAGGAATGAAGGTATGAAAAAACGTTATGAGAATCTAGATAACAAACATGAAATCAATGAAGGATCTTTGGAAATGGCAGAAGGAAAGACGCCAGAAAAAGAAAGACTTATTACAGCAAATTCCACATGCAGAGCAGAAACAGATTAAGCAACTACAAGCAAATAGTTCTCATCCTTCAATTACATGGATTGGCCATTCAACGTTTTTGCTGCAATTGAATGGCCTGAATATTTTAACTGATCCCGTTTGGGCAAAAAGACAAGGTGTACAAAAGAGACAAACAAAGCCTGGTATATTACTTGAGGATCTACCTGAAATTGATGTTGTTGTGATTTCACACGGCCATTATGATCATCTTGATTTTGGTACCATTCGACGTTTGAAAGGGAATCCGACTTTTTATGTACCACATGGGCTAAAAAAAGTATTTGTTAGAAGAGGCTATCAACATACATATGAAGCAAATTGGTGGGATTCTTTTCAAGCAGGAGAAGTGACACTTTCCTTTGTTCCGGCACAACATTGGACAAGACGTACTTTATTTGATACAAATACCTCACATTGGCGTGGATGGGTGCTACAGAATGAGAAAACTTCTTTTTATTTTGTAGAAGATACCGGTTATTTTCGTGGTTTTCAAGAAATTGCTGAGAAATTTAAGCTTCAATATGTCCTCATGCCAATTGGGGCCTATGAACCAGAATGGTTTATGAGTGATTCTCATATTACTCCAGAAGATGCGGTACGAGCGTTTTTTGAATTGTCAGGAGACTTTTTTATCCCTATGCATTACGGAGCCTATCGTTTAGCTGATGATACAGGGCCTGAAGCATTGGAACGACTTAATCAAGAGTGGGAGCGGCAACGTTGACTAAAGTGATAGAATTAAAGTAGATATTGTGTTTTATTAGGAAGGATGATGTTACGTGCCATTTTTTCAATCAAAGGAACAAGAGGATTATATCAATAGCTTAAATGCAGCCATTCAATTATTTTCAGAACGTGCTGAAGCACTTGATGAATCAAGAGGTTTTCCTTTTGAAAATATGAAAGAGCTTAAGGAGTTCGGTTATCCTACATTAACATTAGCGAAAGAATACGGTGGGAGCGGAGGTTCGTTATATGATTTCCTACTAGCACAAGAAGCGATTGCTACTCAGTGTGGACCGACAGCATTAGCTATTGGCTGGCATGTTGGGACCGTCCTTTCGTTAACTGAAAAAAAGCCATGGAATTCTGATGTACTGGATGAATTTTTTCAGGAAGTAGCAAAGGGCGCGATTGTGAATACAGCGGCAACAGAGCCGAATTCAGGCAGCCCTACACGTGGTGCACGTCCTGAGACAATAGCCACTAAACAAGGTAATCAATGGAGTATCACTGGACGAAAAACGTTCACGACACTTTCATATATTTTAGACATTATTCTTGTTACAGCTTGGATACCAGAAGAAGAGATCATGGGGACTTTTTTAATTCATCGAAATCTAGACGGTGTAAGTATTGAAGAAACATGGGATATGGTATCTATGCAAGGAACAGGCAGCCATGATTTAGTACTACAAGATGTAGCAGTACCAGAAAAGTATTTAGTTGTGCGGCAGCAGCCAGGAAAGAAACAAGGTGAAGGGTGGCTTTTACATATTCCAGCGTGTTATTTAGGCATTGCTGCGGCAGCTAGGAACTATGCCGTTGAGTTTGCGAAAACGTATAAGCCGAATAGTCTTCCAAGCCCAATTCGTGATTTGCCAAATGTGCAACGTACAATTGGTGAAATCGAATTAGAACTAGCAGAGGCACGCCATTTTCTTTACTCTGTTGCTGAAAAGTGGGAACAACAACCAGAGCAGCGTCCATTCTTAATGAAAGAATTAGGAGCGGTGAAGCATTCTGTTACAAATCATGCTATTTCAGTTGTGGATAAAGCAATGCGTGTCGTTGGTGCAAAGAGCTTGCAGAGAAACAATCCGCTACAGCGTTATTATTGTGACGTTCGTGCAGGACTGCACAATCCACCAATGGATGATGCAACGATTACACTGTTAGCGAAATCCGCTTTGTATGATTAAAGAAAAAGAACACTAAACCTTAAATGGGTTTTAGTGTTCTTTTTTATTCCTTTCATGTAAAATTGTAGGTGATTTACGTAGAGAGGAAGGGATGTAGTGAGTAAAGTAAACCATCAATCTATTATTCAATTTTCTAAAACGAGTATAGAATCGGCACCACAATATTATAATTATGCGTTTGCTATTCATAACATACAAAAAAAGCTTACAGAAGAAACAGGAAAGGAATTTCAACTATTTTCTGATGGTGAAACCTCTAATGAAATTTGGGAAGTACTTGAAGAAGATTTAATCATTCATCCTGATCGTGTTCAATCACTTGCTACTGTGTATGATTGTGTAGAAGCAGGTGTCATTTCATCTAATCATAACGATAAGCAAATGGAATTCCTTGTTAAAGCAAGTATTAATAATCATTTATACTATTATCCAGACTATCAGATTGCGCTCGTACGAATGCCAATTTATCAAGCACATGACAATATGGAACATGATTATGTATTTGCGGAAAATGAACAGGTATTAGGGAACTTTTTAACGTATGTATTAAAGCGGAAACGCGAATATATTAAAGATTATGTAACTGTATTTATTGATACGGAAGACGGCGTTGAAAATGAAAAAGAAAAGATTACGAATCTAGTTACACGTGAGGATGTTTTTTTAGAAGAGTCTATGAAAAAGCAAATTTACCGCTCGATTGATGAATTTTTCACAAACAGCGGAGAGTTTTTCAAAACGTATCAAATTCCGTATAAACGAGGAATTTTACTGTATGGTAAACCCGGAAACGGAAAAACAACGCTTGTTAAATCGATTGCAAACAGTATTTCAGCACCTGTAGCATACTGGCAAATTACAGAATATACAACAAGTTATTCGATTAAAGAAGTATTTTCATCTGTTGCGAAAATGGCGCCAATGGTCTTAGTTATTGAAGATATTGACTCCATGCCAGAAGAAGTACGTTCAGTATTCCTTAATACATTAGATGGGGCAACGTCTAAGGAAGGCATTTTTTTAATTGGAACAACAAATTATCCAGAAAAAATCGATCCAGCGCTTATTAACCGTTCAGGACGATTTGATCGCGCTTATGAAATAAAAGGACCAACGCAAGAAATGCGTTATCAATATTTACTAAAGAAAAACATTACTAATCTAATCTCTAAAAAAGATCTAACACTGATTGCAAATTCAACAGATGGTTTTTCATTTGCACAATTAAACGAGGTATATAATGCCGTCGCGCTTCAATGGCATTATGAACAGCAAGTAGACGTATTAGATATTTGCAACGAATTAAAAGCGGATAATCGAAAAAGTAAAGAGTTATCCTGGGATTCAGATAGTGAAACGAAGGTAGGATTTAACTTTTAATACTAATATGTATGCATAGCAAAAAACCAACGACTAATGATGTTGGTTTTTTCTAATCGAAAATTAAGAAGTTTTAAGAGGGTATAAAAATGGATAATGAAACAGCCAAAAATCTTAGAAAAAGTTTAAAAGCTGATTGTACGAGTTGCTTTGGACTCTGTTGTACAGCGCTTAATGTTGCAGCATCAAGTGATTTTGCAATCAATAAAATCGCTGGAACACCTTGTCCTAATCTACAAAGAGATTTTCGATGTAAGATTCATGAGAGTCTAAGAGAAAAAGGATTTAAGGGATGTACCGTATTTGATTGTTTGGGAGCTGGTCAAAAAGTTTCTCAAGTTACTTTCAATGGCCAAAGTTGGCAAGAGCACCCTGAGATTGCTGAAAAAATGTTTCGTGTATTTCCGGTCATGGAACAATTATATGAAATGATTGCATTTATCGCTGAAGCATTAACTTATGAGGTGTCACATTCATTACAGGATAAGTTAAATAAACAATTAGAAAAATTGCAAAGTCTTACGGATATGGATGCTGATAGCTTATTATCATTAAATATTGTAGAGTGTCGAATCCCTGTAAACGAATTACTTTTAGAAACAAGTGAATATATTCGAAATGAACTAAGCTCGAAAGTGTTTGCTATTAAGAAAGGCAAAAAATACAGGGGCGTTGATTGGGTTGGAAAAAACTTAACAGGAAAAGATTTAAGAACGACTGATTTACGAGGAGCCTATTTAATTGCTGCTGATTTACGAAACTCAGATCTAAGGGGTGTTGATTTTATTGGAGCTGATTTGCGTGATGCGAATTTAAATGGAGCAAATCTTTCTACAAGTATGTTTTTAACTCAAATGCAAGTTAATTCCGCTAAAGGCAATAGTAAAACGATATTACCAACGCACATACAGAAGCCATCTCATTGGACTAATTGATTGTATTCTTGTTTAAAAGTAAAGAGTTTTATTTTAATTTTATTTAACGGAAAAATATTATACTTAAATTAATTTCCTAAGGAGCTTTTTATAACAAACTACTTAAATATTAAAAAATAATAATCATTGTATTAAGTATTAATTAATTTTTTGATGATTTATACGACCACCAATAATTACTTAAATAAATGGCTGGTCGTATTTATTTTAAGTAATTTAATTTATTTATAAAAATAAACATAAAAAATTCATCTCGTCTCAATATCATAAGTAATCTTAGTTTTTGAGACTTGATATCTAATAAAAAAACGACTACCAAGAATATATATTATGTAAACTAGAAAAATGTAAAAAAATAAAATAACCTATATTATAACTATCCCCCACATCCATATCACAAAAAGTATCGAATTCTTCATAGTTTAATAAATTTTCTATAAACATCATTTGTTCTTTTGAATGCTGCGACATATTCATTCTTTTATAATTTATATATTTTCCGATTTCATATTTTTGTTTGTAAATAATCTCGGCTAATCGTGGTAAATATTCTTTTCCTTTAACCCGCATAACCTAGACACGATAAGATAAATAGAATTTCACGCTTTAGTCACTTGTTGTGTAATTGGTTATACATTACATCACGAATAGCACAATCAGATAATCTTACTATTTGGGTTTCATATTTGTCTAGATCTGTTATTAATCAAAAATAATAAATGTAGATATTCTTCTTAATTATAGGCATTTTTTTTATTATATATATAAACGAGTGTTCCTTAAAAAAAACAAATAAAAGTAAGTTGATTTCACACTTTAATTATTATATTAGTATGTGCAAATTTGGATAAAATGCTAAAAATAACGGGTTATGACCATAGGATAATTATTTTAAAATATCATATTGCTCCAGATGCTGTTTTTTGTTTCTAGTTTCTCACACTGTATATTATTTGTAATCGTATGCTTTTACCCTTTGAAATATCTCATCTGGAATAATTTCAAAGGGTAAATGTACAGTCTTTTTATTTATGTAATCCTCTTTCTTCATTTGTAAACAAATACCTTTCATGTACCTCAGATATCTTCAAAATTCCCCGCTCACTTTCTTATTCAAACTACAGTCAAGTGTATATTCCCATTATATTCACATCAATAAAGAAAAATGGTTAGCTCCAAATGACACTTCTTGAAACAACCACTTCCTACTTTAAGTTCAATACAGTTTCATCTGCAGCTAGAATATCTATTGGACCTATGTCAGTTTAATACTCTATACCAACTCGATTATTTTGATCATAATACGATGATAAATTTTGTCCTCCAATTGAAATACTATGTAAATTCCTTGCTAAAAAATCTTTAAGGTGGGATTCTAATGCAAATGAGAATGATCGATTATCAACGTTCGCTTAATCTAGAAGTTAACAGTTGTTCTTTAAAATCTGCACTTCCCCAAAATACTGTACCGCCTAAATCACCTATTCTTTTTAATTACGGTTATAACCAAACGAAATTGCTTGTAGCTTTCTTTTAAGTACGTTTTACCCGTTACTTGAAGAATAACTTTATGAATTTGTAGTGAATTTCAAATGTTTATCACCTAAGATAATAATGTTTATATTCCATCTTGGGTGCATAACTAAATTGTTGTTTTCATCAAATTCTAAAGCCATATGAATTTCATCATCCTCAGTTGTAAGAATAGCCATTCTTTTATTTTTAATATCTATATACGGTTTTAAACCGTCTGCCATTTCGATTTTCCAATCAAAAAAGTTCATCATTTGCCTCCATTTACTAATTATATCAATACTACCTATAAGAATATTTTAGCCAGTTCTTCTTACACTAACCTGTATTCGTTAGTGTAAGAAGTGACTGTTCTTCTTGAACTAACGCCCTCGATAGTTTATTTTTTTCTTATTTTAAATAATTTTTTCTTGTTCCATATCTCTTCCGGTAAATGAATTTTCTTAAATCAACATCTTTTAAATTACCGTCATAACACAAAAAGAGTAAAGATTGAAACTTCTTAAAATTCTCCATGACAAAAAGAGCGAATTCTTTTCGTTCGCTCTTCATTTTCATTTTTACTTCTTCTTTTGAAAGGATGTCGTCAAGTTGGTCTTGGTAATAGGCTTTCGTATCTTCCCATTTATCTTTGCGAATCACCAAAATATCCTTACCATACTCCGGCAATTTATTAATAACAAGGTCGATATACCCCTCTGACCACATTAACATTTTATCTTTTTCCGGAAGTTCAAGTACCATTTTCAACAATTCCGTTTCGTCCATATCTTTTTGAATGGCATATTTTCCGACCCGATTCATCATACTCACCTCATGTTCGAATTATTTGGTCTTAGTATGTTAATTTGCATGAATTCATTATTCATTCTAACTTTGTGAAGGAATGTACTTCAACTAAACTCCCGTTAGCTTAAGTACATTTCTTGACAATCTTCTTCTCTGTATACCAATTACCTTTTTAAGTGTTGTTCCACAATCTGGCCCGATTGTTGAATAACAATAACATGACTGGCGTTTTTTAAACAATTTTATTATCCCTGTACAATTTTCGTATCCTGGAAAGACAAATTGACTTGTATTCACTAACTGTGTAATGATTTTTTCATTAGTTCCTTTTTGAGACCATTTCACAGATGCCTTTCCCCATTCAATATATAATTTATTTTCATATGTAATTAATGGATCATTATCAATTTCAAATAAAGAATGCATTACTTCATATGACTTTAAATACTTAGCAGTAGTACCTTCATCTGCGGAAATATACTTTTTCAACAATCAGCAGAATTATTCAACTGACCTGCTTCTTTTTACTTTAATAAGAATAGCCATACTCCCTTCTTGAAGTATGGCACTTGTAAAGATTTTAAATAGAAATTAACCAGATTACAGTATTTTAGCGACACTATTTAAAATAAGTAGATATTGACTTTACCTCCTGCAGCTGGCGCTTTTCCTTAATCAAAAGCACTCCAATCAGGCCAATCATGGAGAAGATAACTGGAGTGATGAAACCATAGTAGTATCCATCGCTTATACTACCTGAAGCAGTTTGAAAATAATCCAATAGTTTTCCAAAAATACTTGGCAGCAATACGGCACTTAGAAATCCACCCGTATTCGCAAACCCAGAGACAATACCAGATTCTATGATAGGAAAAGATTGACGAACGGCAGCAAAAGTTAAGGCATTTGCCCCATATGCAAGGCCAATAATAAAGAAAAGTATAGTTAACAAGAAAAATGGAGGATTCCCATTAAATAAAAGAAAGATTGACCAAGTCGATAAAAGAATGATATGAACAACAACATACGGCCATTTAATTGTTTCTAACTGACTAGAAATCCAACTAGCTAGAGGAGCACCAATAAGTGCCCCGATCAGACCAATCATAATAAGTTGACTCGCATCTGAACGTGTCATTCCATACACATTCATCCCATAGGGCACTCCCCACGAACTGATAAATCCAACATACGTTCCAACAATTCCAAAGTGACAAAAGAATAAAGCCCATGCTTGCCGATTCGAAAATATTCTTCGTAGTAAAACCAATGTTTTTTCACGTTGTACTTCATTTTTTATAAATACCGATTGTTTTGGTTTTTTTAAAAGTACAAAATAAAGGAGAATGCCACATAAGCATAGCAGTAGTCCCGCTAAAAAAAATGCTGCCCTCCAACCAAGGAAGTCAATCAATAAGGAGAAAGGAACTGTCGCCAAAAGGAAACCAAGGCTTCCCGTCATTGCTGCTATACCAATTAATCGTGTAAATTCCTTTGCATTAAACCATTGGCTCAAAATTAACACCATATTGACCCAGATGGTCGCATCCCCCGTCCCGGTTAAAATTCTGGAAAAAAATAAGAAAAATTCATTCGTGCCAAAGCTATAAAGGATTGTACCTAAACCTGTAAGGATTGCACCAATAATTAGAAAGAAATTGGGTCCAAAACGATCAGCCAAAATCCCCATCGGAATTTGCAAACCCGTATACACAAAAAATTGGATACTTGTCAGTAACCCAATTGTTGTTGCTGTTACATTAAAATCCAACATTACTTGGTCGATAATCAATCCCGGAGCAGTACGTTGGCTTGACATTAATAAATAAGTAAACAATACAGAAGCAAATACAACCCATCTAAATCGGCTATTTTGTTTGTCCAATGAATATCTACTCCTGTTAGGCTTTTATTCTATATATATGGCTTTTTGTAACGGTAGGAACCAGTTTTTAATAAGTAATTTTTATGGCTTGAATTAGGATTGGAAATCCCTTTCGATTACTCTATTTAGCTATTCCATTGGAAAGGTCGTCAATCGCTTGAACAGCTAGATCCAACGCTTTAATTCTTCGTTCTAAAAGCGTTTTTTGGGGACTACCTGCCTTTAACTTAGCATAACTGTTCTCAATTGATGGAAATAAACCAGTAAGAACATTGCGGGCTTCCGCTAAATCTTCCAGGGTGTAATGATGGAGTCTTTGATTCCAAACGTTTTCCAGCATGGCTAAGCCGATATAACTAGCTTTGAGTCGTTTCTTTACTAAGGCAGTATTTGCGCCTTTCTGAGTCATCGTAGCCAAGGTTTTTTCAAGTTTTCTAATTGTTGATTGGAAGGATTTTATTGATTCCAATTTATCTACATTTGATACGCTCTCCATGTCAGTATCGTCCTCCATTCGTCTCTGTATTATTTTGTTTAAAGATGTAGATATTCTTCTTAATTTATATAAACCAATGTTCCTTAAAATAAAAGTAAGCTAATAACCCGCCCTAAAACGTTAAAAAAGCACTACTCCGTACGAAAGTAGTGCCTCTCTTATATTTTTTATATCATCAAAATTTCACGAATATCCTCTTCGGTTAAAATGACTGATGCTTTTTCTTCTGAATCGATAATGTCTGCAATAAGCTCTCTCTTTTTTTCTTGGAGCTCATTCATTTTTTCTTCTATTGTGCCACGGGCAACAAGCTTGATAACCTGTACAACATTTTTCTGACCAATTCGATGAGCACGGTCTGCCGCTTGCTCCTCGACCGCAGGATTCCACCAAAGATCATATAAGATGACTGTATCCGCACCTGTTAGGTTTAACCCTGTACCTCCTGCTTTTAGAGAAATAAGAAACAAATCTCGCTCACCATCATTAAATCGATTGCAGATTTCCACTCTTTCTTCTGAAGGGGTTTGTCCATCAAGATAAAAATACGTTTGACCTCGCATTGTTATCTCTCTACCTATCAGCTCAAGCATTTTTGTGAATTGGGAAAATATTAACACCCTTCTTCCAGAAAGTCTTGATTCCTCTAGTATTTGTAGCAACTGCTCGTATTTTGCTGAGCTTCCCGTATAGCCATCTACAAACAAGGCAGGGTGACAACAAATTTGTCGCAATCTTGTCAATCCCGCTAAAATTCTAATACGGTTTTTTCGAATAGTATCCTTGTCCAGGTGTTTCAATGTATCATGTCGCAGCTTCGCCAAATATGCTGCATAGAGCTTCTTTTGTTCAGGCAGCAGCTCTGATACTTCAAGCGACTCAATTTTTTCAGGTAACTCGGCAAGTACCTCCTCTTTTATTCTACGAAATAAAAAAGGACGAACCCTTCGAGCAATTGTTTTCCTTGAAAGATGACTATATTCCTTTAATCCTTGGAATAGCTGTGGAAAGACAATATGATAAATCGACCAAAGCTCTTCAAGTGAGTTTTCCACCGGTGTTCCTGTAAGGCCGAAACGATTATTTGCCTGTATTCTTTTAACAGCTCGAGCCGTTTGGGTCAATGGATTTTTAAATGTCTGTGCCTCATCAAAGAAAACAGTATGAAACGTTTGATCCTCATACCACTTTATATCCTGACGTAGTAACGGATAGGACGTAATAATGACATCTATATTTTTGATATCCTTTTGTAGCTTTTTTCGATCCGCTTTATTCCCATCTAGGACGATTGCTTGAAGATTAGGAGCAAATTTCATCATTTCATGTAGCCAGTTATACGTTAAGGATGACGGGCAAACAATGAGAACTGGAAGACTCCTATCACGAATGCTTGAAAGCTCAGAAACAATAAAAGTAATACTTTGCAACGTTTTGCCAAGCCCCATATCATCGGCTAGAACACCGCCAAATCCATAGCTAGCGATTATTTTCATCCATTTATATCCGTGTTTTTGATAGTCCCTTAATATGTTATCTAAACTTTGCGGCACCTCAAAATTCAAGTTACCTGGGTTAAGTATATGATCAAGAAACTGACTGAACGATTCCTCTACTGTGAAGACTTGACTATCATCAATAAAATCAAGGTGTTTAAGACTTTGAATAATAGGCATATTTAGACTAGCTTCAAAGTTTTCATCCTGAACCGGAACTTCATTCAGAAAACGATGGATTTCTTTCATTTCCTTTGTCTCAAGAGATAGAAGTGATCCATTTGGAAGGCGGTAATATTTTCGCTTTTCTTCTAGTGCTGCTAAAATCTCCCGAATCTGTTTGTCAGCAATTCCGTCCATCTCAAATTTGAATTCCAGCCAATTGGTGCGTTCTTTTTTAACCTTCACTCTAATTTTTGGATGAGCATTCTTTCTCACGATGCGATTTCGAACAGCTGTTGTCGCATAAATTTGGACGAGTGGATGAAGCTTTGGAACAACATGATATAAAAATTCATATTCCAGTGCTTCATTTTGCATATAATAACCGCCCTCTGTTTTGGAAAACCCGCTCCCCTCCATGAGCTGAAGGATTTCCTCTTCCTTTTCCAGATTCCTTATAATCATTGGTCCTGTTGGGATGTCTCGGCTTTCTAATGGTTGAATAACAACATTTTCATATTGAAATTCTAGTCCTGCCAGCAGTCGATTTTTCAGACGATCCAAATAAAGCTTGGCAACAAGCGGCGTTTTCGTAATCTCTTGAGATAACGCTTTAGACAGTTGAACATCACCAATTTTTTTCAGACCTGGTACAATCTTTTTTAGAAAAAAATCCATTTGTTCATGTGGAATCGGAATGTGATTCGTATCCGGAGATGCTAGCATTTGCTTTAGTTTGGATAATCGTTCACAGTCCTGTCCTTCTAACTGAAAGACTATTCCGTCACATAGCACAGAACTATAGAAATTCAAAACGACCATTCGGTCAAAGCCTCTAATCGTCAATTGGTAATCGTCACCTTCGATTTCTTCAAATGTAAACTGTAGAGGAGGTGGTCCATCCAGAATTCGCAGGCTTTCAAAAGAATGACCATTATGCTCAATCGTTACCAATGGGGTCTTTGTAAGTAAAGGAACGAGCCCCATCCAAGTGGATGGTGGAATAAGTAATGTTTGATTACGAACTGTACAGTCAGAAAGGTTCGGTAATGCTTCCAAAAAGGACTTTTCATCCTGGACGACCCGGATGAGTTGATGAATAACTGCATCTGAATCGTTTGAAAAGCAATGAAGGCTTGGATTATACCTAAATGTAGAGGATAGTGTACTAGGTTCCCCATGTTTTACGTTCTGTAGAAAGCCTCGAATATTTTGTAGCTTCATATGACCAATCTTTACTTCTATTCCAAACAAGTACTGACCGTTCCCGATGGAGAACGGTTTACAGGTAAACATGACATCAAGTACTTCTCTTTTTTCAAAATGAAGCTGATGTCCACTTGTTCGAGTTGGTCTGTCATTGAAGAGCGTTATGAATTCTTCTGTCAGCTCTCCATGATTGGATTGCATGCCTTGTACATCGATAGGAAACGTTCCTTGACGTTGATGTTCATAAATAGCTAATAAAACTGCCGCAATGTGTTGGCAACACTTTTGAAAATTCGGCAGCGTAGGACAGCTGCATTTCGTCTGAATGTTCCCTGTCCCGTCTTTTTCAATTGTGACATGAAAATCTTCCGTTCCATTAACGGTGGCTTCACAGAAATCAGAGCTATACTGGTTAAATGTTACTTTACTCGCTCGATAAAAAGAGTCTCCTCTTTTGAAGGAGACGGTACCGCACATTTCTTTTATTATCTTGTAATTCACTTTTATATCCATGTACTCCCGCTCCTTCCTTTCTATTTGTCGAAAGGTATCTATATTTTAGAAGTCTATACTATTTTTCTTCACTCGTCCCCATTTTATCATGTATTCTTTATTCAATCGAATCATTCGCCATTTAACTAACCTGTCCCATTAGCCTACCATAAAGCTATGTCTCACCACAGAAAATACATTCTTACATAGTAGTTTACGTACAAACCTTCACAATCTCTTATAAACTTTAATATAGATATCCAAATTTCTTAAAAGGTGCTGTAAATAAAGAAAATAGGGTTTTTCTTATCGGTAAGTTTAAATGCAGAAAAGAAATAAATACGCGATTTAGATTTTCTAATATAGTTAATAAACTTTTAAGATTAGATGGTTTACAATCTATTGTTAGATAGAAGACATTTCGATAGAATGAAAAAAAGGAGGGAAAATAGTGCCTCGCATTAATACTGAGAATGAGGAAAGAAGATCATTTTTTCAATGGATTAATTTTTTAATTCCATATTTATACACTTCGGGGATAATTCTGATTTTAATTTGGATGATACTTGCTTCACTTCTACTTTTTCAACATACTCTCAAAGAGAATCCAAAAGAACTCTTTTTACAATCAGAAAAGAATGAATCATCTGAGGCAAAATCGAATGTAAAAACAATAGAAAGTCCTTCAAGCAGTAGTTCCCAAGAGAAAGAAACATGGTTAACTATTTTAGTTAAACCTATTGTTGAATCCAATTTTAATAAAATTATCTTTCGAGGACTCTTTTTACTTTTAATTTGGATGCTTTTATTTTTAATAATTCCTGTTGCCTTTAAACGTTTAAAAAGATTTAAGTTTTTTAATATGGAATTTGAAGTAGACAATATTGAACAAGCAGCTATTGAAACTGTTGAAATCAGCGGAACTAAAGCTAAGCTTATGGCCTATTTGACTAGTGATCATGCGACCGGAAGGACACTTGAATTTTTAAATGATTCAATCATCGATTATAAAGAGGTATTAGAGTATTTTTTAGCAGAGATTCAAGCGGGATACAAAAACCCCCCGCTCCATGCCACGTTTTCATATAATGTATATAACGGAGCTATACCCGAAGAGTTACATGAATTAGTCGAAGAAACTAAAGAAACAGGGGAATCTGCAATTTTTAACAAAAATAATCAGGATAGCATATTAAAAAAGAATTATCTTGTTTTCTATTTTTGTTACGGTGTAGATGAATATGTTACTGTTATTAGCAGCTATACCTATCCCTTTGATATTTTAGACAGATACCTTTTTGAACTATTACATAATACAATCAGTAAAAATATTGAAAATATCGAGTATATGGTGGCCTTAACAAGCACTGGTGATGACGGAAACGGAACATGAATCTATTCTTGACGAATGAAGGATTGTTACATATCATTGAATAAAGGAGTGATATATATGAGCAGCGCTAAAACTCCAATTAGAATACAAGATATAAGAAATCGTGCCGCAAGAAAATTGGGTGAAACAAGCACTAGCCAAAGTGCTAAACAAACTAACAAAATAACTGGAAGCATGGTTAAACCTATTCACGTTAGTAACACGGATCCATTAGTAAAAAGAATGATACAATACAAAAAAATCAACTAGCATTATTATTCCCCGTTTGTACAATAAAGCGGGGTTTTATTTATTATTTACATGTCTGGAATGTTTTTTAGCGATTTCTTGCATAATTGGTGAACGCCCTACTAAATCAACTGGTTGTTTTATAGGTAAATACCCAAGATTGATTTCACGTATACTTTTAAATTTCTCCCCATTTAAATACCTTTCATATACCTCAGATATCTTCAAAATTTCCCGCTCACTTTCTTATTTAAACTACAATCAAGTGTATATTCCTATTATATTCACCCCACTTTCCTTTGTATTCACATCAATAAAGAAAAAGTGGTTAGTTTCAAATGACACTTTTTATAATCAGTCTTCTATATATGTTAGATAAACTTATTAATGCCCCCTTAGTAAATAAAATTAATTTTTGAACCATATTTATGGATAATAGTATTAAAATATATTCTATCGATATCTTTACCAAAATATACCTATTGTTGTTAATCAAGGTTTGCTGAATAAAACATTAACAAAGGTGTATGAAGTTTTATAAACTTTTCCCAAGAAAAAAAGCCCATATAAATGGACTTCAAATGGGGTATCCTCTCATTTTTAATTATATCAATATATATAAATCTGGGTAAAATGTCAAAAATAACGGGTTATCACTTGTAAAATATTATATTTAAATATTTTTTCATATTGTGCCCAGTCAAGATTCAACGACGGTTGAGAGTAAAATAGAATGTACTTTTCTCTCCTAGCTAAGCAAACTTCCTTTTAACCAGGCGCGGGGACGGTATGGACCCACTGGAATTTGAATTAGGCTGGTTTTTCCTTTCGAATCGATTTCGTAAAGTTTATCACATTGGTTCACATCGAATCCTAGCAGTGGATGGCCCCCCATCCCTAAAGCGCACGACACCAAGAGCAGTCGTTGTACGAGCATCCCCGCTTCCATCTGTTGAATGCGGTACCCTCTATACCCCAATTTCTCTTTAAGGTGATTCTTGTCTCCAACAACATGCATACAGAGCGGAACTTGATACAGATTCACATTGGGCATTGTTAATCCATATTGCAAAAACTGCCGGTGATCCCCCTCATTTATTTTCCGAAGTGCATGAGCACTAAGATCATAAGAGTAGGCACCATCTGTAACTCCCTCCACATTATGAAAGCTACCATATAAAGAAACACGACTCTCAACATTCCCATGTGTATCGTCAAGATCATTCTGATATGAGAAGGAAAATATCTCTTTTAACAAAGTGGATAGTTGTGTTTGACTCACTTTTCCTATCATAAAATCCATATCAGGAGAATGCCGTTTCCTGCAAACGGATGCGAGATCGTACGAAAAGCACTCCGTAAATGGCAGCAAGATCATCTCTGTACCTAAGGAACGTTCCACACTATTATTTTTCTTTATCTGCACAAATGACTGCGTTGTTTCAAACATGGATGCTTCATTAAGTTTTCTCAGCATCGGATAATCAATGACTTTCTTTGAACGGTTATAGGAAACATGCTTCAACAATGGCACTTCCCGGCACAATTCAGTGGCTGAAACAATTTCTTCTCTACTATGATCGTTGTCAACACAATTGATAGATTGATTAATAAATAACGGCATAACCGCATATACACTTTCATCCTGTTCGGATAGCCCAAGCAAATGATTGATAGAATGATCAAGAAATTGGTAGCATACCCGCGGGTAGAATCCCATCCAATCGGCTACTTCTAACGCTTGCCCAATTAACACACCTGCATCTAACCCTTGGAGCCTGTAAGAAAAATTATTATATTTATAAAAATTTTTCCAAAAAACGGTCGAGATAAAAACGGTACAAAAACAATCAGAAATATTATAGCCATTTTCAAGACTTCTGGATAAGTAGGAATCGTAATTTCCTTCTCGCACCAACATAAGGCGGTGATGTGCCACATCGTAATGGTAAATTCCCTTGGGTGCGTCCTCTAGCTTTAAATATACATATAATTCATTAGGATACAACGCCCCTCCAGAAGGAACAAATCTCCGTACTGATTGGGCAAAGCTCACAGCTTTTTTGCTTCCCTCGTTTAAAGCGGATTGAGAGTATTGAGTAAGACCGTATACATACCATAAGAAATGACCAAGCTCGACCAGACTGGGTTTTAGATGAGCTTCTCTTCTCACAAGTGTTAACGGTACATCTGCGGTAAGTGGAATCTCTGGTAAACCGCGGTACAATTTATAGGGAAGTGGTGCGTCCTCCCAATCTACCTGCCAATCCGGCGGAAAAATTTTATCCGTGTCAAAATGTAGATTGTGTAGAAATGTTTCCAGCTCCAATATTAAGCCTCCTAATCTTCCATTATGGAAACGGATGAGGATATGGATTAAGCTGTTCAAACGATAACGGCATCTTCATAAATCCTAATTGCATTGGTACCCTGAGTACCCGCTCCAGCCCTTTCACACGGGTAAGGTGGTGTCCAAACGTCATCGGTAACATTCCAGGAATCAATACCTTGACACAGAATAATCCATTCCGCTTGATTATAGGTGTCGTTTGGTCAACCACAATGACTTCAAGATTTAATTGGCGGAACCTCTTAAGAATATCCTCAAGATCATCCTTTAAATCAGCATTTGCCGGTGGCTGTTTAAATTCCTCAGCAAACGTACGTAAAGGACGTTGCTCATCCAATAAAAAATTCAGCCGTTCCTCTGCTTCTCGCAAACCGTACAACATCCCATGATCCTCCATGGTACGTACTGCAAACGGGTCACGGAGCATCCTTTCATATTTCTGACGGTTTTCCTCCAATTTTTCATCATGCCTAAACATCATTCCTGCCAGCTCGTAAATCGTGCTTTTTACAGCCCTTATAGGATCAGGGTTAGCTCCGGCTGCACAAATGAGGTTTACCCCCTTGGATTTTCTGTTTTTTGCCACTGCCCAAACGCTTGGAATCTCATGTTCCATCGTGGAATTGTAAAAATGAAGGTCATATCCCGTCACCTCATGTATACGGTTGACCATGAGCTGTAATTCTTTATCGTTAGCAGAACTAAGATCAAGACGCGGAAGGGGAAGCCTGGCATACCAGGTTAACAAGAATGAGTCTCGTTCGACAACCTCCATAATGGCATGGAAAATGGCTTCCTCTAAACTCCCCCCTAATGCACATCCATTGGAGGTTTCATAAACAAAGCTCTCCCCATAGCCCAAACTGTAATAGGCGAGTAACTCCGGAATCAGAATAGGGCGTTCTTGTAAGAACGAATAGCCCCACACCCAATTCATTGGGTCATCAGGATTAAACGGTTTAAACGGAAAATGAGGCTTTTCATATTGATCCTTTTCATGTAAACCTACTCTTGTAGGGTTTAGTGCTTGATTCTCTAAATTATGATAACTATCACGAACTACCTTTCTTTTGCCTCGAGGCTCGATCCCGCAATATCGCTCCAAACCTTCTAAAATAGCAGTTAGCTCACTCATTTCATAAGAATTAGACCTTCCTGCTACTCCCTCATCTGCTTCAAACAGCGGCATGTTCATTAAAACATCAGCAAACGGCAGCGTGAAATCCTGCATTTTCCCATTCATGATCCCAGTACGATAATCGAGATAATCTTTGACTAGCACTGTTTTTAATTCATCCATCGAACGGCAGCGATAGCCACCACCATTAATTTTAGGACTAGATTCTAACCTAATTTGAGCTAGTTCCGATGTGTCATCAGGTAATGAACTACACATCGGGCACAATGGATCAGGCAAGAAAAGGTGACTAGAGTTCGTTAACGTTCTCAGATTCGTAATGAACACCCTTTCTTCTAAGTTGCTGGGTTCTTCTTGAAGAAATCTCTGCACTTCGTCACATATCAAAGTTGCCATTTGCGATAGTCCCGTTCGTGATGCCCACGCATCTCCCAGTACCCCTTCTCCTGATGCCATTCTCATCTGAAACGTCCACATTTCTTGGCGATCAGATCCAGCTATCATGCGTCGTATGTCAGCACAGCGGGAACATCCCGGTGTATTGGGGCGTACTAATGGACCAATGATTCCCTCTCCAAACGAAACGAAACCTCGAAGCCAAGGGATACCTGTGGCTCTGAATCTTTCTTCCGCTTTTCGATGAACCGACGGATGCCAGGCATTATGAAGTACCAGAGCTAGTTCTGTTTCTTCAGGAACCTCATCTAATAAGCTTTGTCGCGTTACGGGATAGTTGCTGGACAATTGATCATAGACAAAATCCGCTAACAAACCATTTCCGTCAATTAGAATACGAGCAGCCATTAGGGTTCCTCCCCTCGTATCTGCACACCAAACACCCCTGCCAGTTCCTGTTTTAAAAAAGGTTCGAACGTAAGATCATAGACGAAGAGCCGTTTGCTGTTTCGGTTCAAGATCTGAACGGAGGATTGTAATAGCTCCAATTGTGTTATTTCTTCACAAGAAGGGATGTCGAGTTTAAATTCCTTTTCTTTCAGAAAAACAGCTGACTCTGCTTTCCTATCTGTTGAATTCACCTGGTTTTGAGTATCCAAAATCGCTTGTTGCAATGCACTTCGTAAAGCCAATGTTGTATTTAAACCTGTGCTCATGTACCGACGACTCTGCGACTGTACCCATATTACGGGGAAGCCTAACATTTCATTTTCCAAACCAATTGTTGGTGCACCATTTAGGGTAGTAAGGGAATTTAAATAAAACCTACAGTAGGGATCTTCTATTTTTTCCAGCTGTACACGAAACATCGTGCTCCGCTGATTGATTTTTCTATTTTTCAATTCCTCCTCTAAATAGGCTTGCAAGCCACGACAAACAGCTTCTTCAACTGTTTCTCCTGCACCAATGCCGATAAATCCTTCCTCTATGTTCACTTCTTCTTGATCTTTCTGATCCCTGAATCCCTTAATCATTTGTGACACATACATTTCAATACCAGTCAGTCCGGCTTCCCTTTTTGCCTCCTCATGTGTAAAACCAGAACAGATAACCTCTGGGAGAAAGTCTGCCGGTCCCTCTGACACTGGATTTACTGCTCGAACATAGCACTGCGAAAGAGGAAGCTGTTTCAAGTTTCGTTCCTCCCATGTATGGAAAATCCCTGTTTCTTCTGAAGTTAATAGACTGAAATATTCCAAAAGGTTACTCGACAGTTCCTTTTCACTCCGTTCTTGCTTTAGCCTTGCATCAAGATCTTCCACAAGTCTAGGTGAAACACTTTTATTCGTAACCAATGGATGTGTTATGAATGAAATCCAGTCTCCTTCCAGCGTTTCAAGATTAAGTTTGTAAATTTGGGTACTCTGATTTGAACCTACTACTCCTGTAGCTTTCTTGAAAAATTCAAATACCGCAACATTCGCCAGAATCGATCCAGCTGTTGAAGAGAAAGATTGTAGCTGCCGATCTAATTGCAATAAAGATTGATGGATTCGGCGCCATGCGGACTCCCAGCATCCCTCTGATTTCGGATGAACCAATGGACCAGCAAGCCCCACTTGATCCAAACATATAGCGGGTATAAATACCTTCCTCTGCTCTTTACAAACCATATTTAGATCCCTAAGTTCTTTTACATTTCCATCCTGAGAGACATATAGTATCCAATCGTACGGCTGCACAGCTTCTTGCCAAAAACTTCTCCCCTCCCCTTTTTGAAATGCTACCTGCTCTACCTCCACCTCGGAGTCAGCCTTTTTGGCATTGTGCACCAGCTCATTAATCCGTAATCGATTTGTAGGTACTGAATCCGTCACCATGAAATGGAATTTTGGGAGCCCCGATTCAATTAATGCAGAAGCCAATGAAACCATAAAGGGTCCAGATCCAATAGCCAGAACTTTAGCCTGACGATATTCTTGAAAACGATACGCACCAGAATCTACAAAATTCTCGATAAATTCAATTTGTGAAGCATACTTTTCGAGAACTTTTGCTTTTAATTGATGTGGACTATCTTGGCTTACATCTCGAACAAAGCCATTCTTGTACAACGTTTCTCCAATTTCATATACCCTATTGCGATACGGGACTGTTAATCCCTCTGTCAAATCTCCTAATGATTGCTCCCCGTTAAACATTGGCATCAGTCTTTCAATCCACTGATAGATTGTACCGCCTTCCATACGGAATGAGCTTACGTTATTTCTAAAATACACACCACCTTGTGAATCAGGTAGATAAAATGTATCTCTTTTTACTTTAAGACGTGAATATGTGGTCAGTTTTGTCATTCAGCTCCTCCTTCATTCTAATCATTCCTAATTATGCACTATCATTTTATGAGCTTTTATTTGTCCATTATGATTAACTAACAAAGAAGTGCCCCTGCGACAGATTATGCAGAGGCACTTTCCTTTCATAAAATAACCAAATTTTTTTGAAGAACTACCACCAACCTCCCCAACAGTTAAAAAAGCCAACAAAACAGCCAAAACAGCCAAAACAACCAAAACAACGAAAGCCACCGCAACGATGAAAGCCACCACAACGATGAAAGCCGCCACAACGCATACCGCCAAACTGGCGTGGATCTTGGCTCTGAAGATCCATAGGAACTAACTCACCAACTTGATAATTATCCATCCCCAACATTTGTAATTCATTTTGAAAATCGTGCATTTTTTTGCTCCCCTTTATATTTGATAATCAGGTTAAATACCTGAGAGTTGAAAGAAGGTAATGTGTGTGTTGTATATATGAAATCATCAAATACTACGTGTGCTTTCTTTAACAAATTATGATTCATTTGGGTAGTTGTTACGGATTCAAGAGCCTATTTCACATTGAAAGTAACATCTGTCATTCTGGGATGAACATCTTATTTACATTTTCATATTTTATAAAATAAGAATTGAAGAAGGTGATTCTAATTGGTAGGTCGATATATTTAGATTTTTTGTCCAAATTTGGTGTTGGGGGAGCACATCCTGGTGGCATTGGTCTAACCAAGGAAATACTTAAGACTGAAGAAATTAACAAAACTTCTCGCATTTTAGATGTAGGGTGTGGTACTGGTCAAACATTTGCCTATCTAGCTGAGCAATACGAAGCAAAAGTAACAGGGATGGATATTAACTCTATAATGGTGGAAAAAGCAAAAAGCAGAATGAGGAAATACCAATGACCAGTGGAAATTATTCAAGGCTCCATAGAGGAATTTCCGGTAAAAGATGGGGAATTTGATTTTATTATTTCCGAATCTGTCCTTTCTTTTGTAAATCAGCCAAAAGCTCTTAAAGAAATATTTCGATTATTAAAAAATGGTGGGCGTTTTATTGCAAATGAGCTTACCACTAATAAACGGCTTTCCCCAACTATAGAGGAAGAAGTTAAACAATTTTATGGATTAGGCTCCGTCCTTACGGAAAAGAATTGGATTACTTTATTTGAACAGGCTGGTTTTAAACATATAAATATTCGTATGCAAGAACAATCTATGCTCCAATACAATCCAAATCCTGAATTCCAATACTCAGAATATATTGAACCTGAACTTTACTCGGTAATGTATGAACATTTTAATATAATGGCAAAGTATGACGGTGTTTTGGGCTATAGAATATTTTCATGTACTAAATAGTTGTTTTAGATTAGTTATTAATTGGTATTTATAATCCATAATACAGGAAACATCCTATTTGTTAATTAACTATCTAAATAAACAAAAGAGTGCGATGATAATGGTGATTTTCGCACTCTAAAAACTATAACTTTTTTTTATTTAGCCATCGCTACTCCTATATATTCTTTAAAGTTTCTCATAATAACGAGACAACTCAATAATCATGGCCCCCATTCTCTCAAGTTCGGGAGCAAGCAAGCGTTCCACTCCCTCTTCTACTAAAGCCTCCGCAGTAACTTTTCCGACAGCAGCGGCAAGCGCTCTCCCTTGAAAGGATTGTAAAATATCCGTTAAGCAGCCGTTCTCCCTCGCAAAGTCAAAAAGAGACCGAACTTGGATAGCAGTCGTAAAACATACCGCGTCTAATTCATTGTTTAGCAGTTCTTCACATAATTTTGCAACTGTCTCTGACTCAGGAGCAATATGCTGGTAAGGAAGAATCGTTAACACAGATGCTCCTCTATCTTCAAGAAACTTTATTAACGTTGGAGCGGTTTCCCCATGGAGCTGAACCATTACTCTTTTCCCCGAAAAATCAAAGCTTTCAAGAGAACGGATTAATCCACGAGTAGTCCCATCCTCATCCGTTGCAACCGGTTTAATCCCAATTTTCTTTAACGTTGCAAGTGTTTTATACCCTCTTGAGGCTACACTGGCTTGCTGGATTCTATTTAAGAACTGATCTTTGATACCCAATGTTTCCGCCAAATTTAATAGAGTTTCTGTTCCAATACCCGTTGTAAAAATAACCCAATCTGTCCCTTCCATGACAAACTTCTGTAAGTCAGGTTCTACCTCCTTTTCTGCTAAAAAAACAGTTCCTTGAAGGGGACGTACGACAGAAATACCTCCTTGTTTTTCGATTAATGTACTAATTTCTTCTACTTTTCGCGAGCCGCCAATTGCAATTCGCTTCCCTGCTAGTCCTTTTCCCATACCGATTTCCCATCCTTTTATATATGATTAAAACCTACCTCTTACTCCTGAAAACTTAATATGCTAAGTTCAATCCGCTTTCGCATATTAAAATCAGATATAGAGAAGGCAACAAACACGATTGCCTTTCATTCCTATAATAAAGAACATACAACAAAAAGACCTAAATTGTAAATTACTCATCTACCGTTATTTGTTTGACATTTCAATATTTTCTTTCTATATTGAGAGTAATTATTTATGTTAGCAGTTTGTAAAAGTCGGGAGTGAGGATATGATTTTTGAACTTGATGATAAAGCAAAAAATTGGATTGAATCAAAAGGAAAACATCTGACAGTTAATAGCGTTGAAGTAAAAGGATGTTGTGCAGTAGGGGTACAGGATTTACTGGCTATTCCCAAAAAACCAAAGGGTCTGAATCGCTATAATGAGTTTAAAATAGATAATCTATCTCTATATATTCAAAAGAATATTAAGGTACAGGATAAGATTTCCCTTAAAACATCAGGTATTGGTTTTTTTAAAGGCATTTCAGCAAAATTAACTAGTTAATAAATAACATCTATGAACAAATGATAATTAACTAAAGGAGAAGTCGTTTTTATCAAATATGGTTAAAATCAACAGGATCTTTAGGTACGGTATTAAATTAATGGTCCTATGATCTCCCCTTAAGGGTTAGCTGTTCTTTGGTTATCATGATAATTTATATACCCATCTCTTGCAACCCTGTAATGGCTTTTTGAGAAGTGTCCTTTAAATGGTATCAGCCACAGCCGATAAGACCAGCATATTAATCATCAACACTAGCTAGCATCGCAGTTTTTCCTTCCCCTTCTAGGTCCTCCATGGCTGAAAGAGCTTTGGAAATATCCACATTATTTTGCTTCATAAGTTTCCGAGTTCCTACCAGACTTTCTTTTTTGATTGACTATAGTTTTTATCCCATAACCAGGGATGGCTTCAAATTCCTGAACTAAACTAAGTGGTATCCCTCTTGCTTGAATTCCTTGAGCAATGGCTTCGGCAAGTGGATGTTCAGATTGTTTTCCAGCTGCTCCTAATTAAAGATAGAAATTCCTGTTCATCAACCCCATTTTCTACAAAAATATCAGTCAATTTGGGTTTACCATTTGTAACGGTTCCTGTTTTATCTAAAATAACCGTATCAATATGATGGGTAGTTTCAAAGGTATTCTCCACCTTTAAACAAAATACCGAATTCTGCAGCACGACCTGACCCAGCTATGATTGAAGTAGGAGTTGCAAGACCTAAGTAAAGTTTATTAAAATACCCAAAAGATTAACTATGCGTAAAAAATGTATTATACGAACAATTGAACAATTGTTCTTTATTTATACTTGTGAGGTGTTTCTGTAAAAGGACAAAAAAGTTGATATAAAATGGACAGGAAAGTTGGTACATTCCTCTTTCGACTGTATACGAGACAAAAAAGTTGATACAAAAATGAATAAAAAAGTTTTTAACCCTTATTTTGTGTTGCTTTAGAACAATGTTTGATCAAATAAAAAACTAATAATATTGATATACGAATATATTAAGAGCGTGTTTTAAAAAGATTGATTAAAACACACTCTTAATATATTCAATAGGATCATTTTTCATAAAAAGTTTGATCATTCTCTACTTGTGTGCTCCACAATCGGCCCTTTAATTGAATAACTAAAGTCTGACCTTACTCATAATTTCACTTAATTCTTCTTCAACTAACGCACTCCTTTAGTTTAAGTACATTATTTCACAAACTTATCTTTTCTATTCCTTTTATTACAGTAATGTAGACCTTTAGCTAACAAAAAAGAGCATTGATTATTCTTGGATCAATGCCCCAGTTTGTTTAAGGTAATCTTTTAGAATGTCAGTGACAATTCCCTTATCATCCCAGGAAAATCCCTTACCTTGCTTCTTTTTTCTCCATAGATAAAAAGAATATCCTAAAAGTACAAATGAAAAAATGAGTCCCATAATAAAAACAAATAGATGTTCAGGGATAGCTTTTACATCCAGAAAACTTATTAATAAAATAATCAATCCAGAAAACATAAAAACCAATATTGGATACCAAGAAATATGATATATTCTCACTTTCCTCACATCCATTTCCTTTTGTCAAAAAGCCTCTACAGCATTTTATTTAGTCAACAAAAATAGTCAAGGTATTTTAGAAAAAGAACTGAGTCAACAGCTCAACCTTCTCCAATTCTTGCACCAGATAGTTGAACAAGCGTTGGCTTATTTACATTACAGAAGGAATACCTATTTCTGAAAAGCAACCATTTATTTTAAAAATAACTCAATGTCTTTATGCAAATTACTTATCTTTATTTCACCATATTCATCTCCTATTTCATTTAATAAATAGGGCTTTTTGTTAATCAAATAGTTTTTTAATTTTAGAAACGTACTCAGAGGAAACTCATAATCCCAATTTTCTTTATATCCTACAATTCCATGTTTTTTAATTAAAGAATCAACTTCCAAAACGATTATTTCTAATAAGGAATCATAGGGGCATTCTGTATCGATGTCTACTATATCTTCATCTTCTTCCTTACCGTCATTCGTAACAATTACATGTAACATTCCATTTGTTCTTAAGGTGAAATTCCAAGTGGTAATATAAGGTTCACTGTTCCACTCGCAACTGGTATTTGTTTTTAACCCATCATCTTTTGAAATGCAATCCACATTTAGATGCAAAAGTGCAGAAAGTAAATCACCTAAACAGTCAGTTACATAAGTAACACCATTAAATGAAGACCTTTGAGAATTTATTTCAATAAACCCATCTACAACCCAACGAGAAACAAACTTATATTCAAATTTCATATATTAAATCCACCATTCCATTCTCCTGGTTAATTTTAATACCATCTCCTGTTAAACTATTCTCTTTAATGCAATAAAAAGCGACACTCCAGTTATTGAAGTATCACTTCCACCTTGAATAACTGTTTCCAGACTTATTCAACATTTTGCTCTTTTATAATAAAAGTAAACTTCGGTCGAAACGTAATTTCTACTGTAGTAATGTATCGGTCTCTATCATAATCGAGAATAAGGAGTATTTTAGCTGGATCTTTTTTGTCGTTCAATATTTCTATTGTCCCTACAGTTTTATATGAATGGTAAGCAATTAGTTCCCCATTCATTTTACTTTTGACTTCTAAAACAAACTCATTGTAACTTGGCGAAACCTTTACAGTAAACAACTCTGACTGGTTCTCAAATACAAAAGTTGATTCATTATAAAAAAAAGGCGAGTCTTGGTCTAACTTTGTTGGTTCAACACAAAATAACGAGATAAAATCGAGTTCATTAGGAAAAGACTCCAAAACATTCACCTCAACTAAAAAATCGCTTATATTTTTTAAACACTTTATATGGGGGAATCTCAACCGATTTATCTGGTTCATAAATTTCTTTATCATGATATGGCATTTCTAATTCTTCCCACTCAAAATCATCTTCTACACATTTAATAAATAAATCATAACCTTCACCATCAGAAGGAGATAATCCTAATCTCGTTTCTCCATGTTTCAAGGCAATGTCAATGGCCTCTCTTAATTCGATTAAAGCTATACGATTGGCAATAAGATATGCGTTATCATGCCACATTTGCTGTCCAAAAAAATGGCATAGAGGCATAGGTTCATCTTCCTCATAAAAATGATTGTTATATGCTTTGTTTAGTTGTTCAAGTATTCCTTCGGGGCAATTAACATCTAAATAGGTGTCCATATTAACCTCCCAATACCTTTGTCCACCGCCCCAAAACTGCGAAACAAAGTCATCATATAAATCAGTGTTTTCCACTAACAAATATCTTTCTAAGACATCCTCTAAATCCCCAATATAATAATAGCTGTTTATTTGTTTTTCATCCTTTTTATAAATAAAATGATAAAGAGTATCCGCTATTTTTTCGCTTTCCAGCAATTCAAAGTTATTTTTCTTCGTTTTTTTGGGTTTTAATACTCCATTTACAAATGGTGTTTCTGGAATATATATCGCTGTGAACAATTTTGTCTCTGACATTTATACACATCTCCTAAACCAATAGTATCTCTAACACTATTTTTACAAAGTACGCAATTATAAACCATATATTATTTGGAGGAACAATATGATAAACTTTCTATCCCAATTCATGAAAGAGCATTTTGATAATCTAACCCTAAAACCGCCCCTATTTTATTCATGGGAATACGGAATCCGTTTTGAAATCTCTATACCTTGGGTAGAGCATGAAGATAAGAGCAATCTTCAGCAAATCGAAGAAAGAATCAATAGTATATTCAATAAAGTTTTTAGTGATGGGGATGAAATGTTGCTAATCACCGACATTCATTGTGAGAGGAATGATAGCTTCTTACAAAAGAGACCAACAAAGGTCTACCAAAAATATATAAAGGATAAGGAGTTAAGGCTAAAACTACAATACAGGATGTTACCAAGTGTTTTTGAAGATTATGAAGAGATCGTCACACACCGATTTGTTCTGCCCTGTAAAAAGAGCGACATTCGTTATAAACCACTTTTAACTGCTATTAGTTACGAAGACTTTCCACACCCATCTCAAATTTTAAAGGGATTTCCCAGAAATGGAATAGATATTTACTTTGTTAATGTTACAAGAAAAATGATTTATCACCTCTATGATGACCGAGGCTGTGATGTTATTGCATCAAATAAAGAGGATTTACGTTCGCTTTATGAAGACCTAAATGATTGGATTTTAGATTATGACCAAGAGCAGATTGACCAGTTATTCAAATAATAATTTAAAAAGGAAATATGTTAAACAAAAAATTATTAAGGTTTTTGTCACCATATTTCCTTTTCATTCAGTAAACGCCTAATGCTTTTGGACTATTGTCCTTAATCTACAAACCCCTTCTTCTATTTCTTCTTCTCTTAAATTGCCATAACCCAATATTACTTTATTTACGTGTCTACCTTTTTGAATAGTATGGTGTTCTACGGGATACACCTTGACGTTACTTTGATAGAGTCTTTCTATTAACTCCTTTGTAAACTCACCCCCTTTAAATTCCGCTATGAGGTGTAGTCCAGTAGAATCACCCAAAATTTTCACTGATTGTCCAAACTTATGATTCAAAGCTCTCCTTAATACTTCCCGCCTCTTCATATAAACTTTTCTCATTTTACGAATATGGCGTTCCATTAGTCCTTCTTCAATAAAACGTGCAAGGAGCATTTGATTCAATGAGGGTGTGTGAAGGTCATGAAACCATTTAAGGCTTCTACAACGCTCAATGAGAGCTTGAGGAAGCACCAGATAGCCCATTCGTAAGGCTGGAGAAAGATTTTTGCTAAATGTTCCAACATATATGTAAACGTCAAGTAGCCCCAAATACACGATGGAAATTGTGTTTTCAGGACTACTTTTTGTTTACTTCCCTTTTTATCGGCACCTTGCATATGGAAGGTAAATCCGTTGACCAAGGTAAGACTTGATCTATTTCTTCTTTATTCGTTACATCCATATTTGGTAGCGTTTCAAATAAATAGCGAAGATAATGATAAGGACTTAAACCGTTCTCTTTTGCCGTTTCAACGACACTATACATGATGGCGCTCCCTCTAGCACCTCGCGGTGTATTCGAGAACATCCAATTTTTTCTCCCAATCACAAACGGTTTAATGGAACGTTCACTTCTATTATTATCGATTTCTAAATGGCCATCCAATAAAAAAGCTTCAAGGTGATTCCATTGATTCAAACAATAAGTGATGGCTTTTCCTAGAGCGCTTTTGGGTAGGGCTCGGTCTTTTGGTTTATGAAGCCATGCTGAAAAAAGGTCCAGAATGGGCCTGCTTTTTTCAAGTCGCTGTTGATACCGTGCCATAGAATCGACATGCTTGAGCTTTCTTTCAATCGAATAGAGTTGGTTACAGAAGTGCAGACCTTCGGTCGCCTTCATCTTTTTCCCCTTTTGTGAATGGGGTAAAGCCTTTAAGGATTCATCAAATTTACGTCTGGCATGCGCCCAACATCCGACAAGAATGACATTCGGTACTTTATTGTACCCACTATATCCATCCACTTGTAGATATCCTTGATATCCTGTTAAAAAGCGTTTCGGATGTTCACCTGCTCTTGTTGGTTGGTAATCATAGAGAACAATCGGGATATCATCACGTCCAGTACGGTATAACCACAGATAAGACTTGGTAGTTGCGGCTCGACCAGGTTCACGTAACACCTGGAAGGTTGTTTCATCCGCATGAAGAATGGTTCGAGTAAGTAGATACTCATGCATCCTACTATATAAAATCGCTAACCAATGATCCGCCCCGTATAATAACCAATTTCCCATCGTTTACTGACCTCTTTTCAATGTAATAGTTCAGTATTTTCAAAGCATCATGGCAATTACGGTTTGGACGGAATCCAAAGGAACAGTCTAGAAAGTCATTCTCATAGATGGTATTTAGTATCCTTGTAATGCCTTTTTGGACAATTTTATCCTCATATTCTGGTATTCCCAACGGTCTTTTCTTATCTGAATTTAGCTTTGGAATATACATTCTCCTTACTGGAACAGGACGATAACTTTTGCTTTTAAACCTATTTACTAAATCCTCTACGTTTTCTTTTAGATTTTCATTGTATTGTTCTTTAGTTGTACCATTGACCCCAGTTGCCTTTTTATTTGGTAACTCATGATGACATTGAATTAGTGATTGCTCATTTAATAAATGTAAAAGGGATGTAAATTTCATTTTAGGATTAGATTTTGCTAATTCTGCTATCCTTAGTAGTTTTGTTTCCATTTATTATCCCTACCTCTGTGTGTAGTAAATGTGTCCCCAGTAAGGGTGATAACTGGTAGCTAACCTTTCCTCCATCGGCATTACCCAACTTCATTGGTACTACGCTGCTATCCGACTTCCTACACGGCATTTGGTTTCCTTACTTGTTATCGCTTGTACACCATACTCTTCTAAAAAAAGGAAAAGACCGGTAGGGTCTCCCGAGTTGCCGTATCATATCAATGTATAATGTGCCAAGGTCTCTGACTCCAGAGAGGTGTCATTCTTCTTGCCTTTTGCGAAGAATGTAATGTAGCTTTCTGCTACAGGTAAAGCATCAGCCCTCTCCAATTACTAACATTATGGAGCTCAATCCCTTCAACCATTTGGCTTTCGGCCCGCTACCTAACTGTCTACGCTTAAAGACTAAAGTTACCTTTAGCCCTCCAAGACACGCTACGAGCGAATGGCTAGTTCTTACTCGACGGGAATCCCACCCGCTATATGACACGACCTAAGCTCGGCCGCACACCTGCCCGTTACTTCAATAAGAAAAAGCGATCCCCCTTATTGGAACATCGCCCCCGTTAGCCATCCATGAATCGCAAAAATCGGCGATTCACCACAAAGAATGAAAATAGTTGGGAAGTGTCAATACTGATACTGACCTTAATCCAGTCAACCCTAATACATAGACTAATTAATTAACGCTCTCCTCTTTTTTTAAACGATTGAGCAGGGTCTTCTTAAGTATTGTCATTTTTCATTATTAAAGAAACTTATTTTCATGGTAGTTCAAAAAGAATGATTAATTTAACAAAGATTAGAAATTATTCAATTCCTCAAACCATCTAAGAAACCATTCTTGTGGTAAAGAAACTTGAGATAAGTCCAACGTTCGTAATTTTTTATCTGAATAAGTGTTGATTAAATATAAATCCCATTGACATTCTATATCTCGTGCAACACAAAATGCTAATTCATCTCTTTCACTCAAATCATCAGCCTCATCGTCATCGAAAGCCACTGTTAGGTTATCACACCACTTTGCAAACTCGTATTGTGAGAAATTGTTTTTCTTGTTGCAAATGTTATTTAACAATTCTTTCAAATTATCAAAAGTATATGGAAGGTTAATTGCGGTCTCATTCCAATTCCAATTCATAAAACAACCTCCATCTTCAACTCTTGCACCCTTTAGTTTAAGAAGAAATCATTCGTTGAACCTTAGATTTCACATAACTATTTGATTAAGTATTAACCCTAAAATTACAAACCCAACAATAAAAGCACTTATGTGAATTAAAATCTTATATCTCAACTTAATTTTTATTAAGAAATATAACTTAAAGGTGAAATAAATTATTATCAAATCAATAGGTGTCTTAATCAGTGAAACAATAAATTTATTATTGATATGGAACTGTTCATAAATTTTTTCATAAAGGATGCTTTAGCAATAAAGTCGTTTACCACAATCGCGCCCATTTATGGCTTAGTCACAGGGTTGCTGCTCTAATCCATCAGATAATTTACATAAAATGGAGTTTTATTTAATTTGCTTTGTCTATGTATCTATACAGAGAGGTTTTACTGATTCCCGTTGCTTCTGTAATTTGATTGATTGTATACTCCTTACTCCTATACATTTTAATCGCCATTTCAACTTTGTCCTTTTTCTTTGTGGGTCTGCCACCTTTTCTTCCTCTGGATCTTGCTGCTTGAAGACCAGATTTTGTTCTTTCACTAATTATATCTCGTTCTAATTCCGCAATACTTGCCATTGTACGAAAGAAAAACTTCCCCATAGCAGTTGAAGTATCAATACTGTCCGTAATGGAAACAAAATCTACTCCTAAATCATTGAATAATTCACTGAGTTCAATTAGATGTTTTGTAGAACGTGAAATACGATCGAGTTTATATACAACAATTTTATCACCACTACGTAGAACTTTAAGAAGCTCTTCGAGTTGAGGTCTATCTTTTCTGGTTCCGGTCAATTTTTCTTTATAAATCTTTTCGACTCCAAATTGTGTAAGTGCATCAATTTGCATATCCAAATTTTATTCCTCCGTACTCACACGAGCGTAACCAAAAATCATCATTCATCACCTACTAAAAGTTGTCTATAACCCCATATTAGCACCAAAAAGGGTGTTAGTGATTAAAAATGTAACTTTGTTTTTGGTAATGAGTTTTGGAACTGCGAATCTATGAAAAAATGTAGTTTTCAGCTAAAGTAATCACGGGCCCCATAAACGGACGTTTATGGTTCATTAACTCCTAAACATGCCCTTTACAATAATTGGATTAATCCTAAGAAATTATCTTTTTCTTGATAATTGAAATTAAGTTATAATAATTGTATATTATGTATATGGTGTATATCAAGGACATATACAGTTAAAAAAAGAGGGTTTCTATGAAAATAATTATTAAAAATGGTTCCGAACAACCGTTATATCAACAAATAAAGGATCAAATTAAGGGTGGAATTCTCCGTCAGGAACTAAAAGAAGGTGAAAAACTTCCGTCTATTCGTTCATTAGCAAATGATTTACATGTTAGTGTTCTTACAACAAAAAGAGTATATGACGAATTAGAAAAGGAAGGATTTATTGTAACAACCGTTGGAAAGGGTTCATTTGTAGCATCCGACAACTTAGAGATGTTGTCGGAATCTAAAAGGCACATGATCGAAAAAAAGCTCTCAGAGGCGTGGCAAATGGCTAAAACTCTAGGAATAAATAAAGAAGAACTTTATTTAATGATGGATATCATTTTTGAAGAGGATGATGAGTGATGACAGCTGTTTTAGAGGTGAAAAACTTAAAGAAAGAGTTAGATACTTTCAGCTTAGATAAAGTGGACTTTTTACTAAAAGAAGGTTGTATAACTGGATTTATCGGAATTAATGGCTCCGGAAAAACAACAACTATAAAAACTATACTTGGACTCTATCCAAGGGACGAAGGTAGCATTAAGTTTTTTGGCAAAGAAATAGAAAAAAATGAGTACATAATAAAGAATCGTATTGGGGTAGTTTTAGATGAAGGCTATTTTTATGAAGATATGACATTGAAAGAAATGAAAAGTGTTATTGCTCCTGCATATACGAACTGGGATGAATCTGTTTTTTTAAAGTATATCAATCGATTTAATTTGAAATTAAACCAAAAAATTGCAACCTTATCGAAAGGTATGCGAATGAAATTTGCCATTACTTTAGCTCTTTCTCATCATGCTGATTTATTGATAATGGATGAGCCAACAAGTGGCCTTGACCCATTAATTCGTAATGAGTTAATGGAGATACTTTTGGACTTCATGGAAGAGGACGGAAAAAGTGTATTCTTTTCTACTCATATAACTTCTGATTTAGATAAAGTAGCTGACATGCTTATATTGATCGATAAAGGCAGAATCATATTCAACGAAAGTAAAGATGAACTACTGGATAGGCACGCTTTGGTAAAAGGAGATAATAGTTTAATTAATGAACATACAAGAAAATTATTTTTAAGTTTGCGCCAAACAGCAGTTGGCTTCGAAGGAATTACCGATAAATTAGACGTAGTACGTGAACAAATGAACGATTGTCTAATAGAAAGGCCTTCCATTGAAAATGTAATGTTAGCCTATGTAAAGGAGGGATAAAAATGTTATTTCATCTTGTCAAAAAGGATTTCATTCTAGCCAAAAAATATCTATTGTTTATGCTTATTTTTGCAGTTGTAGGGCCAATATTTATTTATTCTAGGTTAGGATTTAGTAATGGAAGCTTTACAAGCTTTCTTATTACTTCCTTATTTGTGGAATATATTTTATTTAATATGGTTTCGATGCAAGAGGATAAATATAGGGGATCAGCACTTCTTTGTACAACCCCACATACTCGTAATGGTGTCATTAAAGCAAAATATCTATTTGTCCTTGTGATTTTTATTGGGTGTTTCCTTTTATTTAACCTTGCTGCAGCAATTGGTTCTTCTACAGGGTTAGCAAGATTAAATATTTATAGTATAGGAATAGCTCTTTTGATCATTTCTGTTTTTTTCGGAATATTAATACCTATTCAAACTAAATTTGGCTATGAAAAAACAAAGTATATCTTTTTTATTTTGATATTTTTAACTCCATTTATACTACCTACTATTATTGAATGGTACCAATCGATGAATTTTAATATCAGTTTTCACTTACCACTACCTCAAACAGTAATGGTTTGGATGCCTTTTGTAATATCTATTTTTATTATCTTAATTTCAATGATTATATCAATCAAAATCTTTTCAAAGAAAAACTTATAGCTTCTTATTTTGAGGTGAATATAAATGAAAATAATAATATTTGTAATACTGTTTGCATTTTTAGTATTTGTAATTAAAAAAATTAGGGGTAAATAGAAATCCATAGTTTAATTTTGAATGGGTCTTAGCTGTTGTTCTTTTTAATCATTTTGAACAAGGAAGTGGGTAATAAAAAAGTCGATTCCTTTAAGGATATCGGCTTTTTTAGATTGAAATTTGCTTAGCGTACAAAATTTCCGAAATGTTGGCTGTACCCCTAGTAAGGATTGCGGTCTTTTCGCATCTAAGTATTCAATGCAAAAACCAGCTAATATCATGACAAAATATTAGCTGGTTTTCCGAACAAAAATGATGAAAGCTATGACACTTTCAACTTAATAGGGATTCGCTGATCCATATTGAGTTGAAAGGTTCCATAGGGATTCACATGGTTATAGAACAAGGGCGTTAATCCTCTAAAATCTTCAGGAGCCATTTTCTTCAGCCAATATTGGTTGTTATTATAGAGAATCTCTTGAACCATTAAGGTATTGATGTAAACTAAGCAGTTTTGAAGCAATTGGAGCGATAATGTAGAAACTTCTTGATCATCTAAAGAATTGAAACGAATTTCACTGTTTTTTCCATAAAAAATATAGCTGTTAACAGAGTTCCATTGTTCAACAGTATTTAATCCTTCATGAATTTCCCTACGTACTTCCTCGAAATGTAAATAATCACATAAGAAAATGGTTTTGATTGCTTTTCCCAATTCACATAAAGCTAGATAAGTTGGATGCTTCGTATCTCTTGTAAATCGCTTTAAAATGGCTTCTGCTGATGCGGTTCCTAATCGTAAAGCAGTCGCAAACTTAATGATTTGTTCATATTGTTGACGGATGAGATCCCAATTAATGGGCCGACTTAAAACAGGCTGTAAGTGAGGATACTCCTCTCATTCATTCCGGCTTCAGGACGATACAACTTTTGAGAACCGATATTTTTGAAGCGTGGCATCAGTTTAAAACCAAGCAGATGACAAAAGGCAAAAGCTACGACACTTTGTCCATGTGTGTCTACATAATTTCGGTCTATTTCCATGTCTGTACAGTGACGAAGAACCCCCTCCATCATAGCTGCAACCTCAGAGGAGAGACAAGTTTTGAGCTGAGAGTAGATACACGCTGACTTTCGATCTGTATGCCAGTAAATCATGACCCCATGTCTTTTATAACGAGGATGCCATTCGGTAAGAAGGTTTTGATCCCAGGATCCAAAATGCTTCGAATCGGAAGCACAGGCAGTAGTAGCTTCTCCCTATACCTCTTTCATTCGATGGTAAATGATATGATTGGTAACCTCTGCATTAGCTTTTCGCAAATGATCTTTATGAATAAATTTATTACGAATATATTGGAGTTCACGATAACTATCTAGGTTGTTTCCAGCAGAAACAGCCTTTAACCCTGTATTAGTTCCCAATCCGAATAAACATAGGAGAAGTCGACGTTGAATGGTTTCTTGATCTAAAATAGACCGATCGGCTGTAGTTTTAAAGTGATTAGTAAATCCAGTAAGAAAATCTGTTTCTTTTAATAAATCTAAGAGATTGATATTGGACCAACGGTCCCTAATCTCCTGTTTAATCATAGATAAATGTGGAGGTTCAGGTTGCTTTTCTAGTGGAGTAACACGAATCCACCCCTTGTTATTCCTACTGGTAATGGCAACCTTGTCATTGCTTTTATCCTCAAACCCTTGATTCAGTAAATGGAGCTTATCTTTCATTAATTGTTTGATGTCTGAGATAAAAGGCTCTACATCGAGTGGAGCTTTTAGTGCTTGAAAATATTCATCTTTGTGCTCTTCGAAATCTTGAGGTAGATCTTCATCGGGGTTTCGATATCGGTCAGCGCCCTCAATCCAAATTTCTTTACATCGAAGCCCCGTGCGAAGAGATTGTAAAACAGCAATCTCATAATTGATTCGGTTAACCCTCTCTATCCCCTTACTATCTGTTTCAATAATAATATCCTTCCATTTGGGCTGAATGACTCCTTCAATGGGAACTTCGTCCCCAACCGCAAAAAAACGTTGGCCACTATCGCTGTATTCCTGAATAAGTTGAAGAGCTTCAATGGTCGGTTGATGAAATAGATTATTGGACCTAAACGTAAGGTTCTTTAAGATGTTGCAGAGAGATCTCCTATAGTGCCCTCGATAGGAAGAGTGCATCTTTATATAAATTTTTTCTTTGTACTCCCGGTTACTTCTCGTCATGTCTTTAATGATATCCCTAATGGTGGAAGGATTTACAATAGGATATAAAGTATCTTGTATGATGCCATCTGGATGATCAACCGTTGCTTTTAATAAGTTGAGAATATGTTTGCTTTTTCCTTGTACTTTTTCTAACTCTGCCACGGCCTCATTACGGGTTGAATTCTTCGCTTTATTTCCGACCTTAAGAATAATTTCATCTAACAGATCAACTAAATAATCGATGATTTCAGCTTGACGATGCCAAAATAAGATAGTAAGTAAGGTGTAACGGATGTGCGTTGGGTGTGCACGCAATTTTGTTACTGTCTCAGTAGCTGCACGGAGTCGAAATTTCTTTATTAAATTTGGAGTCAATTGATGAAATAAACCTTCCGGAATTTGAAGATGTCGAATAGCCAATAATTTCTTAACTTCCGTATCCATTGTATTGACACTTGGTTTACGAGGAGAAGAAAGTAGGTGCCGAAAAGCTAAAATATCGCTTTCTCCTTCGTTAGATTCCCCTTTATCATGGGATTCTAATAAAGCATCTAAACGAGCGCATGTCTCAGGAGATAATTGCTGATAGGTTTCCTGATAGAAACGCTTTTCAAACGTATCAATGGCAGAATCAATCATTCGTTTCAACCTTCCACTTACGAAAAAGACTATATGCTTGGTTTGTTAAATAGTCTGTATCATGTGTAAGCGGAACTTGCTCTTCTAACCATTGCCCAAAACGTTCATTATCTGTATATGTGAGTTCCCGAAAACCGAAAAAATCCCGTATGCTTTTGCGGTGTCGTGTGTATGTTTTTTCTTTTCCACCCCAGCTATAATCGTCAAAGCTATCAGGTGAAATATCTAATTGCTTAGCTATGTATTTAACAATTACTTTTGGAATCTCCTGTTTTTTACTTGGGAATTTAGCTTCTTGTTGGAAATATTTTAATAACAATGCAAAGCCCAAACGGTTTGCATCTGTTTTATTCACCATAGATAAATGTAATTCGTTTGGCATTAATACAAAGTCTGCTAAAAGCTCTTCCTCATTCCAATTTTTCTTCACCGGTTCTCCCTCTAATTTACATGTTTTTTAATAGTATAAATTCAAAAATGGAGAACCATCAAGATAACTGGGAAAAACACTTCCAATTAAGAAATCCCTTTTAATTGGAAGTAATCTGACGGACTAGAGCAGGAACCCTGTGACTAGGCCTTTATGGAATAAGCAAGAACTTCTATTAGCTGGATTTGTAGGAGTTCAATTGTCTGAAAAAGCATGATCAGTAAACATTTTGTATTAACATTACCCAGAGTTGAACAAGAACGCACAATTTCCCTCTATCCTTCACTACTTTCTCCGTTCTGCAGAGAAGGATTTTGTAACTTTTGTTGCTCCCAAAATAGGTTATGTTTCTCTCGAATATCTTCTGAAGGAGTAAAAGGATTTGAATCCGATGTAACAGTTACCTTTTTAGGGGTTTTTTCTATTAAAATAGGTTTCATTTGACTATCCCTTTTTCTTTATCTAGATTTGAATAGTCCCACTCACAATAGCGACGATACCAATTACCGCACAAATTAAACCAGTATTTATTTTACCCGTTTTTCCTTTTGTACGCTTTCCAGAGAGGAAGAGGGAAATTCCTAATATAACAAGCACAATTCCAAGACCAATACTAAAAATATAAAGTTGGGATGAAGCACTTTCAAGTACATGATTAATGGACTTTTCAATTCTTTGTTCCATTTACTCTACCTCCATATGATTTACTTTGTGAATCAGATTTACAGAAAAGATTATTCCGACAAATATCATAATCAAACTGAATATATACATGAACGTTATACTTGAAGTGGTGTTTACCACAATATTGCACATCAGCGAAGCCAAGAGAACAGCCGAAACAATGGTAGTAGGAACTGATTTCTTAATAAATCCAATGCCCGTTGCTATAATTCCTATACATGCGGCTATAATGGCCATGACAACTGTAATTTTTATAGCTTGTAGCATAATAGCAGCCGTAAAGCCTCCACTGACAAGATGCATAGTTTTTTCGGTTATACCAAATATCAAAAAAATAATGAGATTGCTAATAATCATTGAAATAATCGTAAATATGCTAACAACACTTAATTTTGAAAATAAGATCTTTTTTCTGCTTATCGGGTATGAAAAAAGTAAAACAGGTCTATTTCCAGAATAATCCTCGACTATAAATTTAGAATACATAACAGCTGATAGGACGCAAAAAGCCGCCATATTTAATACACCAAACAAAGGGATCAGATTGTTATATCCTAAAAAAATCTCTAAATCTTTATCGTTTGGCTCTAGCTTTGGCGCATAGGCAAAAAGATAGAGGAAACCTAACATGACTATAGCAATCATAATGCTGGCAATTACATAAGTACGAATGTTGTTTCTTCTCAATTCCAATTTAATAAGTTTTATCATTGCTTATCCTCCCGGTCATGATATCCATAAAATACTCTTCGAGACCATTCGGGGATTCTGCCTTTACTTCGGCCAAAGAAATCTCTCGTATAACAGTGCCGTTTACAATCACCCCAATGGTATCAGCAATATGCTCAATTTCCGATAAAATATGACTGGAAATCAATAAAGTCATATCTTGATTTTTAACAAGATCAAGGAACAATTCTCTCATTTCTCTAATTCCAATTGGATCTAGTCCGTTAATGGGTTCATCTAAAATCAACAATTTAGGTTTATGAATGATAGCTCTTGCAATGGCTAATCGTTGACGCATACCAAGAGAGAATTTTGAAACAGGCTGTTTGCCTGTGTCATTTAATCCGACTTTAGTTAAAACAGAGGCTATATCCGTGTCATTATCTTCCATATAGGCAAGGTGTATTTCTAAATTTTCAGTTGCTGATAAATGCTCATAAAATACAGGAGTTTCAATGATCGTTCCAATATTTCTTAAAATTTCACTTCGTTGAGACCTAACATCCATTTCTAAAACTTGTGCATTCCCCATTGTCGGTGTAAGCAAGCCAGACAGCATTTTAAATACCGTTGTTTTTCCAGCTCCATTTGCACCTAAAAAACCATAAATAGTACCTTTTTGCACATTCATATTGCAATTTTTTATTACTTCATTTCCATCAAAGGTTTTTGTAAGGTTTTCGACTTTTACAGCAGAAATATTATTCATTTGTTTTGTTCTCCTCTGGATATAACCTTTGCAATAATTCTTTTATCTTTTCAAGCAAATCATCATTCAATATATCCATTCCGATTGATTTCATCATATGTTGCAAAAATTTCAAACGCATGGCTAATTTGGCATGGTTACACTTAAAAACAACAGGGTCGCACCAAATATTCATCAATAGTAAAAAAACCTCTGCACATTCTTCGGGATAATCAGTAATAAGTGAGCCATCTGCTATTCCTTCTTTTATGATTTCAGTAATGAGTGCAGAGTCTTTGTTTACGCAGTCCTGCATATATGACACTACAAATTCTGGACTTTTTATGCGTGAACCCATCACATCGTCCAAATAGTGTACCTCTTGGCTGGAAAAGCTCTTATGCAAAAGAGTAATTAGCTTTTCTTTTCCAGTACAAGACCCCATTTCAGATAACCAACCCTTTATCATATTTTCTACGCTTTGTGCCTGCATTTCCGTAACGGCATTGATGATTTCATCCTTGGATTGAAAATGATGGTAAATAGCCCCTTTGGATATTCCTGCAGTTTCCGCGATATCCTTTATACTGGTTTTATCAAATCCTTTTTCCAGAAAAAGTTTTGCGGAAACAGACAAAATGGTTTCAATCGTTGCTTGTGAATTATATTTTTTCGCCATACTTATTAGCCTCCAAACAAAAACATACCGAACGTCCGGTTTTTATTTTACTATATCCATTTTTTTGAAATTTGTCAATATTACTAGAACAAATTTCTGTACTTCGATCTTCTTTATTCCTTTTTAACTTCAAATGTTCTTGGGGTATGTCCGAGATAAGTCCGTAAACGGCCATATAGATGGATATAAATGTAAAATGGTTTTTCTTACTCTTACCGTCACAAAAACGGTCGTTTCCGTTACATGATGTATAAACAAATATTCTGTCTATCTGTGACTTTAAGAGATAAATTACACACTTTTTAAACGCTATTTTGCACTATAAGTAAATATAAAAAGCCCAATTTCTCAACATTAAAATTGAACTGCACCCCAATTATTAGACACAACATCTAATAATTGGGGTGTATTTTTATGTCTAAATTTACTTTAGAAGAAATAAATGAAGCTGTTGAACATTATTTTAATGGTAAAGAAAGTGCCAAGGATATGGCTAAATCTCTTGGTATTAATCAGTCTACATTTACTGAATGGATCAGACATTATGAACACAACGGTTTGAGCGTATATGCTAAACCCTATACAAGCTATACATTAGAGTTTAAACTAAATGTACTAAAATATATGACTGAAAATGGTACGTCTAGTTATGAAACAGCTGCGATTTTTACTATTCCAAGCCCTTCTAATATAAGAACTTGGAAGAGAAAACTTGAAGCACAAGGTATAGATGCCCTTCAGTCAAAGAAAAAGGGGCGTCCAACTATGAAAAAAGAAGGGAAAAAACAACTAAAAACACTATCAACTGAGGGATCTGTCGAAGCACTTGAAGCTCGAATTAAGCAACTAGAAATGGAAAACGAGTACTTAAAAAAGTTGAATGCCTTAGTTCAAAACAAGGAAAAATCATCAAACAAGACAAAGCGCAAGTAGTCTACGAGTTAAGGCATAAGCACTCGGTGAAAGCACTTGTAAAGCTCGCTGGCATTCCACGCAGTACGTATTATGATTTAGCAAAGCGTATGAATCGTCCGGATTCAGATGCCGATTTAAAAGCTGAAATTAAGTCCATTTATGAAGAACATGAAGGTCATTACGGTTACCGTCGTATTTGTGATGAGCTAGCGATTCGTGGAAAGAAAGTAAATCATAAGAAGGTTCAACGTATCATGAAGGGGCTAGGGTTGAAATGCCTTGTACGTATGAAAAAATATAAATCTTATAAAGGTACTGTAGGTAAAATAGCGCCGAATCATTTAAACCGTCAATTTACAACGGACGTCCCGAACGAAAAATGGGTAACAGATATTACGGAATTTAAATTATTTGGAGAAAAGCTCTATTTATCGCCTATATTAGATTTATTTAATGGTGAGATTATTACATATACCATCGGTTCACGACCGACTTATTCACTTGTTTCAGAGATGTTAGTGAAGGCATTAGAGCGTCTGCCAGAGAATCATCAACTACTCCTGCATTTCTGATCGAGGCTGGCACTATCAAATGAAGCAGTATCGTCATGCGCTTCAAGAAAGAGGTGTCCTACAAAGCATGTCTCGTAAAAGGAATTGTTATGACAATTCCGTGATGGAGAATTTCTTTGGCATTATGAAATCAGAGTTTCTCTACTTCAAAGAATTTGAAAGTGTAGAACATTTTAAACAAGAATTGGAAAAATATATAGAATACTATAATACGAAACGGATAAAGGTAAAATTAAAAATGAGTCCGATACAATATCGAACTCATTTTGAGCAAGCTGCCTGATGAAATAACCGTGTCTAACTTTTTGGGGTCACTTCAAATTGAGAAATTAGGCTTTTTTCGTTGCTCCATTAAATCTACCCGTTAGGTGAACAAGATTTTTAGTTTCCCTTTCTACATTGTTTAAGACTTTCCTTTTCAGAAATACCTTTTTGTATTGTAACTTTATTGATTTCAACGCCCTTTTCTGGAGTGTCAGTCAATGTGATATGAATTCTCTATCATAGGGAACATCTCCATGATGCCCGTCGTAATTTAACGCACTTGCATTAACGATATGTCTGCGAGTATCACCCTCTATTCTTTCGATTTTATCTATTTTGAGACACAGGATAAAATCTGAATAGGTTTGGTCGAGATAAGAATGGTATCTTGTATATAATGTTTCTTCAAGCAATTCATTTTTGGGAACTCCATTCCATCCTACCAAGAGTAATCCAACAAACACTATGACTATTTTCCCGCGAACTATTACCACCTCTGGACTATTCTCCCTGATTGATAATGTCCTTATTCAATTAAACTCCCTCTATAAAATAAGGAATATCTCTTGTTTTCTCCTGTTTTCTTAGAATTTTAAAGTCGCTTACAGGTGTTAGTCATTCTCTTATTGGGATTAGAGGGAAGTGAAGGATATTTTTGGAGCCAAGGAGTAAAAAAACCTTTAGCCACTTAACCACCTTTATCCAATAAGTGGGTATCCAGTTAAATTATAGTTGCACTAGTGGTCTCCACGTCTCTCATGGAGGTCAACCCTCCCATGTCTCACAGAGTCTTCGCTCCAAAATTCCTTCGTCCAACCTTTCCATGAGGTGGATGTCAGTTTATGCTGCCCGACAGGGTCCTTGCTCGAAATTTAGAGCACATTATAACTATGGTGATTTTTATAAAATTCATCTATCTTCTCAAATATTTTTTGTATAGTTTCGATTGAAGTATAAGGATTTAATAGAACTGCTCTTAACCACCGTGCTCCTCTATAAGTTGGAAAGGAGAAAAATACGCCTTCTTCATTAAGCAGAAACTGTTGCAACTCTAAGTTCCATTGGTCCCATTGTTTTGAATCGAGGTATTTTGGTTTTCCTCTAAAACAGCATAAATTTGTATCAGGTTCACTGGCTAGTTCTATGTAGGAGCGTTTTTTTACTTGTTCTACAAATTCCTTGACTAATAAATAACTTTCATTCAATAGTTGGTCGTAACCTTTTAATCCAATGTGTTGAAGAGACAAATATAACTTTAAAATGTCAGCATGACGAGTGCCTTGAACACTAATTTCACCTAAATTTGTAAAATTTGTATCATTCATATATGGAGCAGAAATTCGGAAATCAGTTTCCAACAATTCACGATTCTTAAATAAAACCATAGCACATGTTTTTGCAACATACATCCATTTTTGAGGGTTAAAAGTTATAGAATCTGCCCTTTCTATACCAGAAAGAAGTTGACGATACTTCTCTGAAAACACTAATGCCCCTCCATAAGCAGCGTCTACATGTAACCATAGCCCATACTTCTCTGCTATTTCTGCAATGAATAAGATGGGATCAATACTACCCGTTACAGTGGTTCCAGCCGTTGCCACCACTGCAAAAGGTTTTTTCCCTTCTTCAAACAAATTAATAATCTTTTTCTCCAAATCTGAGGTATCCATCTGAGAATTCTGATTACTTTTAACAGCGATTACACTAGATGTACCTAATCCTAATAACATTGCTGCTTTATGAAGAGAAGTATGACTCGCTTCTGATACTAAAATAACTGGCTGTTCTATTAATCCAGTTAATCCTGCCTCTTTAACTTTTAATTTATGATTTCGAGCGACTGAAAGAGCTTGAAGGTTAGCAAGACTACCTCCACTAGTCATTACTCCCCCACCCTGTTCGTTAAAACCAAACATTTGTGCAATTTTTTGAAGCACTTGAACTTCCATTTGAGAAAATACTGGTGACATTTCAAGACTCAACATATTGTTATTAATAGCCGTTGTTACAAATTCACCCAAACAGGAAATTAAAGTAGGTATTGAGTCCATGTGACCAATATAGTTAGGAGTTAGAGGATTCATTGAATTTCTTAAAATATCTTGTAATTGTATAAGAATATCTTCATTAGTAGTCCCTTGTATAGGAAACTCACCAAAATTATAATTTTCTAATTGAAATAAAGATTGACGTTGCTCAGAATTAGCACAATTCTCTATAACCAAATCCATAACTTTTGTAATTAGGCTTTTAACTTCGGCAACATTTTGACCACTAGGTTCAATAAAAGAGTCATTAGGGAGAAAATCAGTATTCATAATCATCACTCTTCTTTCAGAATTATTGCACTCATTATAACAATCGAGTAGATAGATTCAAGAAAAACATAGAAATCTAAAGTAAACAGCATAAAAGCAACTCTGTTCTTATTCAATTAAATGGCCCGACACAAAAATAAAGAGCGCAATTCATGCTACAGAATTGCGCCCGATTGCAGAAGAAGTACAAGTAATTAATTTAAAAATTAGTATCTGTTGATTTATCATTATTTCCTTTTTTCACAACTCTGTAAGCAATCCAAATAACTAAATTACAAATTATTAATCCAATAAAAGCTGGTAAAATGACTGATACACCTGAACCATCACCTGCATATAAACTCCATAGAACTTTAAGTATAGCAATTAAGTTAATGACGAGTATCCCATACTTCCAAGAATGTTTCCAAAACGCATATGCTAAAGCAAACATTGTCACTGGAACCAATGAGGACAACGCAATCTTAACAAAATCCCATTCACCAAACAAATAATCCATTTCCATTTCCAAAAAAGCTTCCACTTTTGGATTCACCGTTGTAGGTTTTGGGAACCAAAACATACTTGTAGCTAATGCAACTAAAGTAATTATTATTCCTTTGATACTTCTTTTATAGGCAAAATAGCAAAACGGTAATAAAAATAGTGGGCGAATATACCAACTTAGGATATTGTGATGCCTTTCAAACGCCCAAGTAAAAAAGTCATTGAGAAAATCCACAGATACTCACCTCCTGAATATAGTTTAGAGTAAAATCACTACGTCACTCTATATGAATATCATTATAATTCAATTACCGTATTTTAAGAGTGTTGAATTAACCTGCCGGTTACTTTAAGTACATTCCTTCACAATCTCTTCTAAAAAATTTAATATTAATTTCCAACGCTTTGAGAATGCGTTACTCAACAATCTGTCCCTATACAAAAAGACGCGTTGCTCGATAAACGCGCCCTTTTCTTGAATAAGGGGTAGCGTAATAAAAGAAAATCAAGCCTTCTGTTACTTGAACAAGAAATAAGAGCCACACTTTTCGAAGCACCCTTTAACGATAGTAAAATAATACCATTTCACTATCGTTAAAGAGTTCTAGATTCATTACATTGTCTATATTAATACATATATTTACAATTAGTTAAACACTATTTATTTCAAATGAAAACTTTGGATACTTAAAAAAATTTTTTATGGGGAGAGTGACTATGAAATCCTGTGAAAATTGTGGAATGCCTTTAAGGAAGGATGAACAAGTCTGTGGACACTGCAGGGAAAATCAGGAGCAACAGGATAAAGTAAAAAAAATCTCAGTATCAATTCCTTTTGAGAAAATACTCAATAATTTGAAATGGAAACCACTATCAAAAAAAGGTAAAACCCTTGTATTTACAAGTTTAATCTTCTTAGCCATTTTAATCGGGATTCACTTGACTATATCGTCACTTATTAACCCAATGTCAGTAGTAGAGGAATTTGAAAAAGCCGTCTTAGAAAAAGATGCCAAGCAGCTAGCATCCATTATAAATAAGGGGCAAAAAAACTATTCGATCTCTGAAAAAGAAGCGGCCTCCTACATTTCATATCTTACGAAACAAAATAATTTTACAACAATCGATAATCAGTTAAAAATGCAAGCAAATGAATTAGACGATTCTCATGAATTTGTTCCTATCCCTATTACAGATAAACACGGAAACCATCTTGTCATATTAAATAAAGATTATAAGAAAAAATGGCTCTTTTATGATCAATATTATCTAGAGTTCTACCCATTCAGTCTTACGGTAACTTCTAATCTTCCTAATACGGAGGTCTTTGTCAATGATAAGAAAGTGACAAAGATACAAGCAGCTGAAGAACCTGTATCCATAGGATTTGTTTTTCCTGGAGAATATCAGTTTAAGGGTACATTCAAAGGTGAATATGGGGATATTACTAAAGAAGAAAATATAAATTTAACTGAGGGTAATGGAAACTCATTCTCGGTTTATTTGCAACTTGACGGTCAATACGTCTCTATTTCTTCTAATCATGATGATGCTATTTTATATGTGAATGGTAAAAGTACGGGGCAAACAGTAAATGAATTAGAAAGTATTGGCCCAGTAAATATGGATGGGTCGATTAAACTTCATGCAGAAAGGAAGGTTAATGGCAAGACTATCAAAACTGATGTGATTCCAGTAACGGATGAATCAGGGATTGACCTTGCCTTTGAAGAGGAAGAGGAAGAGGAATACGAGTACGTAGCAGCTTCAACAGATACAAAGTTTGTTGATGAAGTTTCTCAGTTTATGAATGATTTCTATATCGCTGGAGTTCAAGCGATTAATAGTCGTAACATTTCCGTAGCTGAGGCATACCATGACCCAAGTGGTACATCTTTAGGTGAAGCGAAAGAGTACCTTAAATCAATTGAAAAGAGAGGGATTACCGAAGAATTTATTAGTATGTCTTTAATTGATTTACAGGAAGCAGAAGGAGGCTATAAGGTTACAACTCAGGAGGATTATAAAATCTTTTATGGAAATGGCGCTAAAAAATATAAAAAATTCCAAACTTTATATTACCTAACTAAGGTAGATGGTAAACTAAAAGTACACTCCCTTCTAAAAACAGAAGAAATAGAAAGTAAAGATTTATAATTACTTTAGATTTTAAATTCTTAACATTAATGTATTTTCATTAAAACAAGCAAAGAGTTTTCCTCTTTGCTTGCTTTTCTTTAATCATATTAGAGTGATAGGTTATTTGGAGGTTTATTGCCTTCTGAGGATACTGATTCGTTCTCTCGAGGTGAATTCAATTTTTCATTAAGTCTTTTGTAATTTCCTTGGTTAGCATTCTTTGGTTCGCCTTGGGAGGCACTATCTTCATTAGTACCATTTGATTTGACTTGGGTGCCTTCCTCTTTGTTGTCATTCACTCGATTCTTCGATACGACATTGTCTTCGTTGTCATCCACTAGATTGTTTAAAGTACCATCTTCTTCATTTTTATATTGATTTGAATTTAAATCTTGTTGTTCCTCTCCATACTCTTCTTGCTGTTCTTTTCTCAAATAAATTGGAACAAATTCCGGCGGGACCCTGTAATCTTTCCTATATAACTGATAATATGTAGAATGTAGGACACTATCGTGTTTTTTTAGAGCCTCTTCTAAATTTTTTACACTAGATTGATTTCGGTTATAAATCTCTATTAACTTATCTTCAGCTTCTTTCAAGTCACTATTCAAATCTTCTCTAAACTTTTTATAACCTATATTGGGTTTGCCTGTTACTTTTTCTACTTTATCAAAGAATAAATTAGCTATCCGAAGTTCAAAAGAATAAGCGTCCCTTTCAATCGATTGATTATAGTATTTGGCATCAGAATCTTTAGTTCCTTCATCCGGAAAATAGTAATAATTCTCTCCTTTATTAACCAAATTCAAAGACCAATAAAATACTTCTTCGGGATTTGAGTGAAACCCTGGGTTTTGAATTGCATGATCTTGATAGGCATGCCGTCCTTCATGTATTAACGTATGAACAATTTGATAGCTATTTTTTTCATTTTTCAGTAAGTCCTTATCAAGTTTAATAACTTTTTGGTCTCCTTTTCGTTCATATCCCCCATATGCACCTTTTAATTTTTGAAATTTTAGTTTAACTGGTGGACGACCACGACCAAGATCTGAATCACTCGCAAGTATAGCCTCTAGCTTAACTAATGCTGCCTTTCTTTGAGAAATACTTGCAGGACGCCAGTTCGATTCATGAAAAATTGAGATATCTAAAGGCTTATCGCCACTAATTCCACCCTTGAACATTTGTGAAAACTTTTGTGTTATGGATTCAAATAAGTTAAACATTTAAACCTCCTCTCTTTTAAAAAAGTATTTCGTTATTCTGTCCCTCTTCCATATACTATATTTTTGAGTTCGTTTAATATTTTTCTCTCCTTCTATTCGATCAACTTAAACAATTTTACCTTCATAAAATATCGGATAAAACAGGAATGGTTCCCCCTGTGGCAAAGATACAATACACTCACCAACATTTAAATTCGTAATATCCCAATCTTCTATCACTTTCCCATCAATCAATTGATCTTGGGCACCTTTGTTAACGATGGTAGATGCTAATGTGATTAGTCTTTTTACTGCACCATGCCTTTGTGATACGAAGGAGCGGCTCTCTTCATCGAATAATCGAAAAGCAAAGATCGTACCAAAACCACTTAACATACTGTAAGCAAGTGAATCACCATATCGATGCTTGACTTGACCAATGTTTTGGATTCCTGCTATCACTTTTACACCCAGGGATCGGCCAAAGTTAAGCGCGTTGTCCATATAATTTAATTTTGGAATGAGAGGAAATTCATCTAAGATAAAATAAACATTTCCATCCGTTTTAGAGCGACCTAATACCTCTTTCATGACTAAATCCAATAGAATAGTATAAACGGGATCCAGGATATTTCCACTAGATAAATCATATTCCAGGAATATCGCTTTTCCCCCTTTTTGTGTTACGGCTTCTCGAATGGAAAAGTCACCATCTTTACCGAAGGAACCGCTAAAAATTTTAAAAACGGTTTGGTACAGATGCACGAGAAAACTTTGAGTGGTTGATCCACCATCTTTTTGTATGTAATTCCTTAACCACATAAATTCTGGATTGTCTAAAAAAAGATTACGAAGAACGGCATCGTGTGCCTTCTGCATATAGGCAACTAATTTTTGATGATTCCACTGCTCTTTGCCCTCCTCCATTTCCCTGACCTGAATCGTCAGTAAGGCTGCTAATAAGTCTCTTGCTCCCATACCAAAAACAGGAGCTTGAGAATTCTCTATATCCTCTTTTAATAAAGAAGAAGCGATTTCCCTAATCGTTTCCTCCCTTTTTTCTTTTGGGGTATAAAGAATATCTTTATAAATGTTCCAATGTGTCACTCCCGGTGGAGGGGTGAGATGATTCGAAATCACATAATCCCCATTTTTATAAAAATGTTCTAGATAGTCTCCTTTCGCGTCGAAAAAAACCATCACATCATTCTCATCCATCTTTTGTCGTACAGCCTTTACAATGTGGTACATTGTGTTAGATTTCCCACTCCCAATTGCCCCGACGGTCAAGATATGCTTGGAAAAAAGGGCAGGGTGTAACGTAATACCAGTTCTTTCTTTCCCTTCTATGCCTACATCTGACTCTCCTTTATCAATAACTGTTCCTGGAGAAAGCTTGCGAAGATTTTGTCCCTCAAGAATTTTTGCATCTAAATAACTCATTCTTGATAAAACCTCACTTTCCGAAATAGCAAATTTTCACAAAGAACTATCTCTTAAGTTGCATTTTATGGTAAATAATTACATAAACCTATTATATAATTTTATATGTGAGTTTTATGTTTCTTATTAAATAACTTTAATAAGAGACAAACAGGAATTTTAAGTAGTAGTAAGCGTCTATAACCTTCTGTATTGTATTTATTAATTTAAGGAGGGTTCGTATGAGAGTCATTCAAGGAGTTTGCTTATCTGAAGATGAACAAGTGATTAAGAAATACAAAGCCTCAATTGTAGGTCCACAGCATTTTTTATCCATGTTGGCTCCAAATACACAATTGGGGAAACCAAAATCATCCACAATAGGATATTTAATCGTTACGACACATCGAATTATATTTGTTGGTGAAACAAAGGTGAATGAATTTTTTACAATTAGGGATGTAAGTATTGATAAAGTGACCGGCGTTATTTCTTACATAGGTAAAAAAGTAAATATCTTCAAGGTTTTAGGAGGATTATTTCTTTTGCCAATCGGATTAATTATCTCCTATCTTTTAACGACTGTGAGCGATTCTTTTATATCGATCCTTGCAACTATCCTATTCATTGGTTGGCCAGTTTATTTAATTTACTCTGGTATGGTGAAGAAATATACACAAATAGATTTAAGAATAATGGCAAGTAATGACGGAAATAGTGCTGTAGGAGTTTCTGCTGACATAAACTTAGGTCTTTTTGCGAGAATTTTGTATGCAATCTTTAAAGCTGACCGAGAGAAAGCATGGATGGCCGTTGATGCAGCAGACACATCGACAGATACACAGAAATTAATGAGGGAACTTGGTGCCCTTGTACGTGATGTTCAAAATTTAGGTCATCAAGCTGTTGCTAAATGGCAAGATAAAAATGTTCTTAAGGAAATTATTGATACAGACGCAGATGCTTCAAAAGATGTACACCAACCAGAAAAAATCTTATCAACTTCTCAAATGGAAACACCACAACAAAATATTTTCCAGTAAAAGTAAGGACGAAATCAAAAGAGAAAGTCAAAAAAATACGGACTTATAACTTTAAACATATTACATTATCATATTAAAAATCCCAATCTCTCAATAACATAAATGAGAAATTGGGATTTATTTATTCAACAAAATGGCCCTTAAATGAAAAATGAGCGCTTATCCTTGTTTGATCTGACCCCTGTCAAGTAGACATAAAAAAATAAGCGCAGTTAAGAAGCCTGACTTCTATATTCGATAGGAGTCAGGTTGTTTAGCTTGGTTTGAAACCTTTCGTGGTTATAAAAGTGAATGTAGTCTTTAATAGCCCTTCTAACCTCTTGTGAAGTTTTAAAAGTATGCAGGTTAAAACATTCTGTTTTTAAATGACTAAAGAAATTTTCCATACTAGCGTTATCCCAACAGTTGCCCTTTCTAGACATACTAGCTTTCATTTTATTTCTTGTGAGTAGCTGATTATAGTTATGGGAAGTGTATTGGTATCCTTGATCACTATGGAGAAGGAGTCCCTTTACATTCCTTCCTTTTATGGCTTTTTTAAGAGTATCCAAGACTAGTTTATAATCATTACGTCTACTAATTTGGTACGCAACAACTTCGTTATTATATAGGTCTTTGATGGCAGACAAGTATAGTTTCTGTCCATTGAAAATGAGGTACGTAATATCCGTTACCCACTTTTCATTAGGGCGAGAAGCGTAAAAGGATCTATTTAAATAATTATTCGAGATAAGATAAGGTTCTTTCTTACCGTAATAAATTCGTTTCTTCCTGATAATTGCTTTAATACCTAGCTCACTTAGTAACCGTTGAACTTTTTTGTGATTAATATGAATATCATAGGTCCTCTTTAACCAAATTTGTATTCTTCTATAGCCATAGATGCCCTTATATTTCTGATGACATTCTATTATTTTCTGCTTTAGCTTCTCATCCTCTATCTGCTTTTCCGAAGGTAATGCTTTACGCTTTATCCACTTGTAGTATCCACTTCTTGATACTTTAGCTAGATGACAAAGTAGCTGTATAGAGTGAGCTTGTTTAGATAAATCATTAATGATTGGAAATAGAATACTAGGTTTTAGATTCATTCCTCCTTTCACATCTTTAAAAGCTTTTTTAATAGTTCATTCTCAGCTTCTAATCGCTTTATTTTCTGTTGGGTATTTTCAAAGGTAGATGAAGAGACTCTACTAGACCCACTTTTTCTGCCACGTTTTTCTCTAAGACCAACCATCCCATCTTCACTAAACTGTTTAACCCATCGTTGTATGTTTTTTCGATGAGTGTTTAATTCTCTGGAAACGGCTGCATAATTCTTCTTTTGATGAAATAAATCCACTGCTTTTTTCTTGAATGATATATCATAAGTCTCTGCTTTTTTCTCCATAAAAAATACCCCCTTAATAATAGACAGATTAATGCGCTTTTTAAAACGTGTCTACTATAAGGGGAGCATACCAGTTCAAGGATAGCGCCCGATTGTTGAAAGTGACCCAGAACACTAACACTGAAAGGATATTCAAGATAAACACTCTGAAACTCAATTATTGTTCCAATATATATAAATACATTTTAACACTAAATTTCAACTATTTACCTCCTTTTTAAATTATTCCTCAAGTGACCTGCACCATTTAAGAAGAACCTATCCCGTAACTCTTAACTTTTGATACCGTTTATTTTAAAGAAAACAAAAAACTACTTATTCAACTAAAGCATTCCGTTAGTTTAAGAAGAATCCTTTCATTTATATCAAAAAATCTTGGAATTATTTACACCGATTAGCAATATCGAAGAAGATTAAATGTTACTTTATAATGATAAATGGAAAGGCGTGAAAATATCTGAAGTTTTTAATCATTAGTCTTATTATACTTTTTGTTGGAGGTACTATTTATATGGTTAACAAAAAAAATAATACAAATCACTACGAAGAAGCACCATATGCAGCAGGAATGAATTTTGGTCTTGAAGAGGTAGAACCTTTTTTAAAACATTTATCCTCCTCAATATTGGATTCAGGTTTTAATCAAAATGAAATCAATACTATTCAATCTGAAATTAACACAATGAAAGAAGACAACGAAATAAAAGAAATTGGAACCTTTGATGTTATTTATAAAGGACAACCGACAAAAATACGGATTCAAGCTGAAATTCATATTGAGGATGTTGACAAAGAGGTTGTTCTATATATGTTTAGCATTCAAGAATTAGTTGACATCATAGATGAGGAAATGCTAAAAATTGAAGACGAACGAGAATTTTAAGTAAAAAGAGATGTTTTAACTAACATCTCTTTCTTTAACTAAACTGCTTTGTTAGCACAATAAGCGACTGTTCTTATCGAACAATTGCGCCCTTTAATGGAATAACTAAAATATAATCTTAGTCTTAAAATCACTTAATTCTTCTTAAATTCAACCTGTTACTTTAAGTACAACCATTGACAATCCCCTGTTACAAACCTGGTCATTTTACTTAAATATCTCTCTGATTAAATACTACGTTCTCTTATTTGTTGTACAATATTCTTTTTAAAACCTTCAAATGAAACACTTTCTGATTGTTGATCCCCGTATTTTCTAACATTTACTGTATTTTCTTTAACTTCATTATCCCCTAGCACCAGCATATATGGGATCTTTTGCATTTGTGCTTCTCTTATTTTGTACCCCAGCTTTTCATTACTATTGTCAATTTTCACTCTTACTCCTATTTGCTTCAATTCCGATTGAATCTTTAAACAATAGTCCGAATGAACTTGCGAAACAGGAATAATTTGTACTTGTATCGGTGCAAGCCAAACAGGAAAAGCACCAGCAAAATGTTCGATTAAAATACCAAAAAAACGATCAATAGATCCAAAAATAGCACGATGAATGACAACAGGACGAACCTTTTCATTATTTTCATTGATATAAGTCAAATCAAATTTTTCTGGCATCTGAAAATCAAGTTGGATTGTAGCGCATTGATGACTTCGCTTTAATGCATCTTTAATATGGAAATCAATTTTTGGTCCATAAAATGCTCCATCACCTTCGTTTAGCTGGTATTTAATTTCTAAACTTTCGAGTACATTCTTTAATGCTCCTTCAGAAATTTCCCAAAGGTTGTCATCACCTAATGAATCCTCTGGACGAGTTGAAAGCTCCACCGAATAGTCAAAACCAAAAGTTCGATATACTTGGTCAATTAGATAAAATACCTGTTTAATTTCATTTTCAATTTGATCCTCTCGAACAAAGATGTGGGCATCATCCTGACAAAATGCACGAACCCTAAGCATTCCATTTAAAGCACCACTGTATTCATGACGATGAACTTGACCAAATTCCGACATTCGAATTGGTAAATCTCGATAAGAGTAAAGGTTGTTTTTATAAATCAGCATATGACCCGGACAATTCATTGGTTTCAGTGCGAATTTTTTATGTTCAACTTCAGTGAAGTACATATTTTCGTGATAATGGTCCCAATGACCCGATTTCTCCCATAATTGTTGATTCATCATAAATGGAGTACGAACCTCATCGTAAGAAGCACTATTTTGAAGTTCACGAGAGAAATTCTCTAATTCATTTCTAACAATTTGTCCTTTCGGTAAATAAAATGGCATTCCTGGAGCTTCCTCAGAAAACATAAATAACTCCAATTGCTTCCCTAATTTGCGGTGATCGCGTTTTGATGCTTCTTCTAAGAAATTTAGATATTCATTTAAATCCTTTTTCTTTTTAAATGCCACTCCATAAACACGTTGAAGAACTTCGTTTTGACTATCTCCTCGCCAATAAGCGCCTGATACACGAGTTAATTTAAATGCTTTTATGAAACCAGTAGATGGAAGATGAGGACCACGACAAAGGTCAATAAATTCTCCTTGTTGATAAAGAGTTATTTTTTCACTTTTTGGAATGTCTTTTAATATTTCTAACTTGAATGGCTCACCTTTTTCTTCAAACAACTTTTCAGCTTCTTCATAAGAAACTTCTATTCGTTTGATTTCTAAATTCTCATTTATGATATTTTCCATCTCTTTTTCAATGGCAAGTAAGTCATCGGAAGTCAAACTGTGTTCTAGTTTCAAATCATAGTAAAATCCATCTTCAATGACTGGTCCTATCCCCAATTTTACATTACCATAGAGTCTTTTAACGGCTTGTGCCAATACATGCGCTGATGAGTGCCTTAAAATATGCAATCCTTCTTCCGAATCTAGCGTTAAAACAGAGAGTTCCACATCCCGTTCTATCTTGTAGCCTAAATCTACCAATTGTTCATCTACTTTCCCTACAATTGCATTTTTTCTTAGGCTCGAGCTAATGGATTCTGCTACATTCTCCACTGTAATGCCCTTCGGAAGTTCCTTTATTTTTCCGTCTAAAAATTGAACTTTAATTAACTTTTCATTCATAACAATAAACACTCCTTTAAAGTAATAAATAAAAAACGCACTCATCCCTATGACAAGGGACGAGTGCGTTTTACTCGTGGTTCCACCCAATTTCCCATAAGCTAAAAGATCACTTATGGCTTTGGTGCTGTAACGCAGCATAGACGATATCAGATACTTAAGTTCACCGATATAGCTCAAAGGTGGTAAATTATTTTCCTAAGTTAGGAAGTTCTCAGCTTTCCTTCCCTCTCTGGAAACCGTAAAAATAATTCATGTCCTTTTCATCGCAATAATTTTATATTTTATGATTGTAAAATAAAAAAACGCACTCATCCCTCTGGCAAGGGACGAGTGCGTTATACCCGTGGTTCCACCCAATTTTCCATAAGTCAAAAAAATCACTTACAGCTCTGGTGCTGTAACGTAGCATAGACGGTATTGGATACTTAATTCCCCAATACAGCTCAAAGGTGGTAAGATACTTTCCTGCGTTAGGAAGATTTCAGCTTTCCTTCCCTCTCTGGAAACCGTAAAAGTAACTCATGTCCTTATCAGTGCTTTGTAAATTTAAACATTTAATTGTTATTATTTTCATATACTACAAGAATTGTCCATAAATAGCAACACCTATTTTGGGCCTTTTACATTAACCTGTAACTTTCGTTCAATGAGCCTTCCTCTATTAAATGGCTTGATTGCTGAACAACATAGCATACAGTTCTTCAACAAAGAAATAGCGCAAAAATTTAAGGATAATACAGACGAAATATTAAAATGGATTACTCAGATTCAACTTTCTCCAACGCCTTTGGCACGAGCTGCGTATTGCGAAAAAGTATTACTTAATGAAGTCAGGTTAGGATTAAAACAATATGTCATACTTGGTGCCGGGTTAGATACTTTTGTTTCCGCCATCCAGAATTGAAAAACAGCTTAGAAATATTTGAAATTGATTATCCAGCTACACAGGAATTTAAAAAGAAAAAGCTGGATCAAGCTAATTTCAAAATCCCTAGTAATCTTCATTTCGTTCCTATGGATTTGACCAAAAAGTTTTCCTATCAAAATCTAATAGATGAAGGATTTGATAACAAAAAAACTTTCTTTAGTCTTTTAGGTGTTTCCTATTATTTAACAAAAGAGGAAAATGCCTACTTGATTAATAAATTATTTACCAAAGTTCCATCAGGAAGCTCTATTATTTTTGATTATGCAGACGACAAACTTTTTAAAGAAAAAGGAATGTCTAATCGAGTTCAAAATATGGTTCAATTGGCTTCAGCTAGTGGTGAGCCAATGAAATCATGTTTTACTTATGATGAAATGGAGAAAATGTTAGAAAACTCAGGTTTACTCATTTATGAACATTTATCACCTGTTACTATTAATGATCAATTCTTTCGAGATCGTACAGACTATTTGTCTGCATTTGAAACGATTCATTACATCCATGCTGTGAAAAAATAACATTCTGGTTGATAACAGCCTTACCTCCTAATCTTCCCTATGATTGGGAGGTTTATTTTTATCTAAAGATTTATATTTTAATTTTTCTTACTATAAGTTATTCAACAATCTGGCCCGATTGTTGAATAGAATGACTCACATTTTTTAACAACTTTATTATGTTTTAAACGACTTTACTACAAATCACTCATGTAGTGTAAATATACAGTCCCTATCTCACCATTTTTTAATCGTTTATACTCTGTCCCACTAGATTCCAATAAGATCAATATCTCCTACTATCTATATTATCTACTGCTGTTTGGATTGGAGATTTATATGGTGAATACTGAGTTGACTTATTAGTAGGACAGATTGTTAGATTATTAATATCTTTAATAATCTTTTTCATGTAATCAATACGATTATTTAGGAAAAGGAAACTAATTTCATCATTACTACTAATATTTTTGGGGATTATTGCAAGATACATTGGAAAGTTGTCGTCAGAATAAGTTGGTATAAAAACAAATCCTTAAGTCATTTATGAGTTGCTTATTCGAGTCTCTTTGTGAGTACCAAGAAACAACTACTAAGTACTATTAAAGAGATGAATAAGGAAGATTCTCTTATATAAGAAAAAGAATGTATAATGGCATATTCAGCTAGTTTAGCAAGGAATGAGAAGATGGTGTCCTTTGCGACGAGCTTATTACGAAACGTGTCCACAGTCTTTCCTTCAAAATAGATTCTGAAAAATGAGTTGTCCTTTTGCTCGAGTTCACTGTGAGTTCGTACTCGAGTCGTCCGTATAATCGATGATGGTATGTTATTGCTACTTTATCATTGTATTTTTTGAACTAGGCCTACAGCCAATAATTTTGGAAATTTATATGGGCATCTTGTCTAATCCATAACTTCCCTTATTTAGGTTCTACACTGTGATAAAAAATAGTCTACTTTAAAAAAATGAAAAATTCCCGTGAACAACCTAGTATTATCTTCTTTCTTTCAATAAAAAAATGAGCCCTAGGGTAGCCATTTGTAACTTTAAAATAAAGTTTGTTCAAAAATGCCTCATAAACTACATTTTACAATAAATAAAAAGAATCCATTTTGAAAAAAAGATTGATCAAAATGGATTCTTTTTCAGCAGATTTAAGTTTCGTTTTTATAAAAAAGTTTGATCATATTACAATCGTTGATTACAATCACTTTCTACCTGTGTTATTTCACTCGCCGTACCAGCCGTCGTCGGTACCGCAATAAGCGGCAGCCCTGGCTCCGTTAGCACAAACTCCCCATCAAAAAAGCGCTGTGTCGTCGCAGTAGTAGGTGCTAAAGCGGTCGTCACCTTTGCACAATCAAGCACACTGCCGCCACCTAACGCGACTGCAAAATCATACTTACCACTACGCAACACCTCGATACAATCATCGGTATTTTGCACCGTTGGATTTGGCTGAATACCGTATGTGAAATCAGTAATCAACCCGCCACTTTCCGCTACAACACGATCCGCTATGCCGTTCGCAACAATAGACTTCGTGGTAATTAATAACCCCTTGTGATAGCCGCGCTCCCGAATAATGTCCGGCAAGCTTTGTAATTTCCTCACACCGAACTCAATTGGCACCGTTTGATAATAAAAAAATGCAGACATAAAATTCTCCTTTAATAATAGCCGTTAATCGGTAATTCATGCCCGTTCACTACATAATTGCCGACATCCTTCAGCTTATACGAGCTCGGGTTGTGCGAGGCGATCGTGCGAATGTTACGCCAATGACGATCTAAATGCTGGTCGCGTCTCGTCGCAGATGCACCACCGACATCAAATAGCTTCGTGGCCACCTGCAACGCCAGCTGCTCACCAATGACTTTTACATACACTGTTTTCAATGCCGCCTCATGCTTAGACTGCTGCGTACTTTGTAGCAACGCCTCATCTAATGCCTGCGCAGCCTCGCGAATTAACGTCTTCAATGTAAACGCCGTTGCTTGAATTTCACCAATTGTTAGTAAAAGCAGTGGATCTTCATTTGCTGTAGCTGACGAACCGTGCGTAAATGTTCGCTTACGCCCCTTTAATAGCTTTACACCATCCTCTACAATCGCCTCGACAATTCCTGCTACGACCGCCTGTAAAAATAACTGACGAATCGCCACATAACTTTGCTTTTCACGCTTCAGCTCGACCGCCTCATAACTTTTCACTGGCGTATTTGTAAACGTTGTCGTGCCACTCGCTGTTAGCTGCTGTCCAAAACCGTCCCAGTCGTCATAAATAGCCACGCCTTCACGGTTCGTCGGGATAAAGCTCACAAATACCGTATCTCCTTCACCAGCCGATACGACCGATACCCAATCCGCATATAAAGTACCTGTTGTAAAAAACTTCGTACCGTTTAACACATAATCATCTCCCACCTTGCTCAGCACAGTTTCATACTGCTTTGCTCCTTGTGGATTAGATGAAATTTCCGTCGTCGCATTGCCGACTAAATCGCCCTTGGCTACAATTTGCAAACGACGCGTACGCTCTGCGCTTGACGGTGCTGCTAAATTATCCTCGACAAACACAAAATGCGCGCGCAATGCATGAGCTACATCCGGATCGGCCTTCGCTAATTTTCTTACAACCTCAAATAGTTCAACATTCGTCACACCAGCACCACCAAGATTCTTCGGCAAACGAATGGCTCCAAGCCTTGCCTCTTTAATAAGCTGAAATGCCTTATACGGCAGCAGACGATCATCTTTACTACGGCGCGCCTCTGCATCTTCCTCGATTGCTTTTACTAACTCTTCAAAAGCGCCCGAATGAATATCAATCGGCGCTGTTTCTTTTATTGCTTTTACCATTCAAATCTCCCCCTAAATATGACGGCGATCTAGCTTCTTCGCTAATAAATTACCGATAAACTGCACAACTTGTACGATGATAACTAACAACAGCACCATGAAAATCATGACATCTGTTTGGAAACGGTAGTAGCCGTAGCGAATCGCTAAATCGCCAATACCGCCACCACCAACCATTCCAGCCATCGCTGAATATGAAATAAAGCTAATTGTCGTCACGGTTAAAGCTAAAATAATACCTGAACGTGCTTCATTTAATAGTACCTCTTTAATGATGTAACGCTTCGGCGTACCAAGTGCAATTGCTGCCTCGATTGTTCCATGTGGCACTTCCTTTAACGCCTGCTCTACTAAACGCGCAAAATACGGAATCGCTGCGATAGATAGCGGTACCGATGCTGCTAGTGGTCCAACCGTTGTTCCAGCAACTAAACGCGTAAACGGAATTAACACAACGAGTAAAATAATAAATGGAAACGAACGAACTAAGTTGATCGTATAATTTAAGAAGCGATTGACAACCGCATTCGGCCGAATAGAGCCCTTTTCCGTTAAGAACACGTACACGCCTAGTGACGTCCCAAACAGTACAGCTGCCGATAGCGAAATCGCAACCATCATAAACGTTTGAGCGATACTTTCTTTAATTTCCGGTAAAAGCATAATAATATTATCAAACATGGATAACGCCTCCTAAGCGAATATCATACTGCTTATGCCTGTTTTCCTTCTCACGATGCTCAATGAGTAATTTGCCTATGCTCGTCGTCGCTGTCGGTGATTGTGCCAGCGTCAGCTCTTCTTGAATCGCACCTTTTTCCATGACAGCAACACGGTGGCACAACGTGTTGACAACCTCCATCTCATGCGTCACGATAACAAGCGTTACACCAAGCTTTTCATTAATCGATTTTAAAAACTCCAAAATATTTTCCGTCGTTTGCGGATCAAGTGCTGACGTTGGCTCATCACATAACAGCACTTTCGGGTTTAACACGAGCGCACGTGCAATCGCCACACGCTGCTTTTGCCCACCACTTAGCTGCGCCGGATAATGATGCACCTTATCACTCAGCTCTACTACCTTTAAAATATGATGAATGCGCTCTGCCCGCTCAGACTTTGGCACACCCGCAGCCTTCAACGCAAATTCGATATTGCCATATACGGTTTTATTTAATAGCAAGTTAAAATGCTGAAAAATCATCCCAATCTCATGGCGCTTCTGCTGTAATTGCTTCAGCTTTAGGTCTGTCAGCTCGACTCCGTCAAACCATACCTCACCTGATGTTGGCGGCTCGATTAAGTTAATCATGCGCAGCAATGTCGATTTCCCTGCACCACTAAAGCCGATAATGCCAAAAATTTCACCTTGCTGAATCGTAATCGATGTCGGCTGCACCGCCTCAAACTGCGTAGACTTCGTTTTGTAAACCTTACTAATATTTTTTAACGTAATCATCTAGATTCACCCTTTCCTGATTTAATAAAGTTGTTTACTTGGTATTTAGTGTGAAAGGATTCACTTTCGACTCTACGTGCTCGAAAAATAACGGTAGTTCTGTTAATGGATTGCGGAATGCTAGTAACACCTGATCAATGCCGATTGCCTCCAGTTCGCGCAGCTTGCTCGCTACTTGCTCATAGCTGCCGACTAATCCTGTACGGAAGCCTTCATTGTTTGCGACAAAGTCACTCACTGTTTTAGCGTTTTTCCACATCCCTTTCGTTTCTTTGCTCGCCTTAAATTGTGCGATTGCTTCCTCATCTGCTCTTGCTAAAATTGCCTCATATTCAGCCAATGCTTCCTCTTCTGTTTCACGTGCAATAACGTATGCTGCGACCGCGTATTGCAGCGTGCGATTTTCCTGCTGTGCTAAAGTCTTCACCGCCTCAATTTGTGGCTGAAGCTCTTCTATTGGCGCACCATTCATGAAATACACATCTGAATTTTTTGCTGCGACTTGCTGTGACTGTGCAGAGTTTCCGCCTTGATAAATGGCTGGATACGGCTTTTGCACAGGCTTTGGATTTAACGTCCCGCCTTGAATGTTGTAAAAATCGCCGTTAAATGTGAAATCATCCTGCGTCCACAAGCCTTTCACAACTTGTAAATATTCATCCGAACGACGATAACGATCACGGTGATCAATCCAATCAATACCAAACTTCTCCTGCTCCGCCTTGAACCAGCCACTCACTAAATTAATATGGAAGCGACCGCCCGAAATGACATCTAACGTCGAGCCAATTTTCGCTAACGTTACCGGATGAATAAAGCTTGGCAATACCGCCGCCAATAAACTCACACGTGACGTTTGCGTTGCTACTGCACTGACAACTGTTAACGGATCCAGCTGCCCATCCGTCCCATTATTGCCACCGATACGCCCTACGTAACGAATCGGAAATAGGATACCGTGCACGCCTATTTTATCTGCCAGCTGTGCCAGCTCTATGTTATACGCAATATCACCGCGCAATTCTTGTTCAATGTTGGCGCGTAAAAAGCCGCCGCCGATATTGGCACCCCATGTTAAAAATTTCATCGTCTCACCACTTATACAGTTATTTTTTCAAATCTTGGAAGCACGTCTTTTCCGAAACGTAACGCTTCCTCTACATGCGGGAAGCCCGATAGCACAAAATGCGTCACACCCGCATCGATATATTCCTGCAACGCCTCTTCAATTTGCTCCGGTGTGCCGACAAGCGCTGTGCCTGCACCTTTACGAATTTTCCCGATACCCGTCCAGCTATATTTATCAAAACGCTCGCCTTGCTGCGCAATTTCCGTCATACGTTTTTGCGCCACTGAATCCGTCTCTTCAAATACATTGTTCATCTTCTCTCGAACGTCCTCATCAATTTGACTAATAATATGGTACGCTGCCTTCCAAGCTTCCTGCTCCGTATCACGTACAACAACGTGTAAACGAACTCCAAACTCTAACGTGCGCTTGTATTTTGCAGCACGCGCCTTCACGTCCTCTAGCTGCTCCTTCACCTGAGCAACCGGCTCACCCCACTGCAAGAACACATCCGCATACTGCGCCGCAATTTCCTTTGCGCTATCCGATGAGCCACCGAAATATACCGGAATACGTCCTTGTTGATACAGCCCAGGCACTAACTGCGCATCCTTCGTTTCGAAAAACTGACCTTTATGACTAAACGTCTCGCCCGTCCAAGACTTCGTAATAACATCTAAAAACTCGCCTGTACGCTCATAACGCTCCTCGTGCCCCGTAAAATCACCGTCCTGACCAAGCTCCTTTTGCGAGCCACCTGTCACAACGTTTACAAGCAAGCGGCCTTTCGCAAACTGATCGAGCGTCGCAGAAAGCTTTGCCGCCACAGTCGGTGCGATAAAGCCCGGACGGAACGCTACTAGCGGTTTAATCCGCTTCGTATTTTGCACGATAGCAGATCCGACAATCCATGAATCTAAATACGGAATGCCCGTCGGTACTAAAATCCCTTCAAAGCCTGCTTCTTCTGTTGCTTGTGCCACCTCAATTAAATAATCTAACGAAGGCTCACGCTGAGGCTTCGCCAGCCCTAAAAATTCGCCATCACCATTTGTCGGCACAAACCAATAAAAATGTGCTTTTGTCATATTGTTTTCCTCCTATAAAATCGATGTCGCAAACTGTGTGAATGCCTGCTGCTGTGGATGATTATTATAATAATTCGCATACGTGCGAACCGGATCTCCTGAATAAAAGCGCTCATACAACGCATGACGCGAACCAAGCGGACTACCGATAAAATCCCACGCCAGCTTGCTAAGCATCGTACGCTTCGTACTATCGAACTCATCAGATGCGGAAAAATATTCGCGCCATTCTGGATGACTCGCAAGCTCCTCTGTCGTCGCTGGTGTCTGTAGCAGCCCCGACGCCCCGATTTGCTGAATCGCCTCTACACCTGTTGCATAATAACGCGTCCCTAAATTACGCGCCGTGTCTAAATATTGACGATTCGGAATAAAAATCCCGTTATGCAACTCTCCTGTATGCTGTGCCGTACGCAGCAACGCCTCAATCGTCTCCACCTGCATGATTAAATTTGCTAAATCATTTTGAACGTTTAAAAAGCCTGTTACATCTGCACTTTTCGCAAGCCCGTACGCAATCCCCGCCACGCTTTGCAGCTTACTTTTTAAACGGACTACCGTTTGATGCTGGCTTAGTGCAGCTGCCACTGGGTCTACCTGCAACTTCCACGCTGCATCCGGATCCTCTAGCACAAGCACATACTCCCAAGGAATGAGTACATCCTCAAAAATTAGCACCGCGTCCATTTCATCATAACGTGCACTCAGTGGTGCATTAACCGCATCACTACTCGCAAACGATTCACGACAAACAATTTGCAAGCCCTGTAAATTAGCCGGAATAATAAACGTATTCGCTAACGCACGCTGTGTATCGCTCCGCTTATGGAACGACGAAATAATATATTCATCTACATAAGGAGCAGCCGTCGCAATGGTTTTAGCTCCGCGTACAATAACCCCTTCTTCCGTCTTTTTGACAACGCGTAGCTGACCATTGTCCGCCTCGACCGTTGCGCGACTACGATTACGCTGTAAATCTTGCGCCGCTGCGGTCGATAGCAAATCGCGATTACGTGAATTTTGATAAATACGCTCAATCTTCGTATCAAAATGTGGAATAATCGTTGCTAAATGCTTACGATTTGCATACCAGCCCGTCTCGATTTCACGCGAATACTCCGACAAGCGACTCATAATCCCAAAAGTCGCATCCGCCCAAATTTTGTACGCCTTCTCCTTACGCTGTAAATCCTCACGCGCTGTAGGCACTAAAAACGAAAGATGCGCACCCTCGCATGTTAGCTCCTGCTCCAACGCACCTGCCTGCAACCCTAATAGCTGCTCAATTGTCTGCACTGTCCCGCGAAACGCATGATGCTCCGCAATATTTGTCACGAGCTTGCCACCGTACCAAACACTACGTCCATCCTGCATTCGTTCCTTCAAATTCGTCATACAAACACATCCTGTCTTACTGTCGTCGTCAAGCTATTTAAAAACGTATCCAACCGTTCATCCAGCCACCCTTTATCATAATTTTCAAAAAATAAAGCTTGGATGCGCAACGGGTCTCCTGTATAAAAACGCTCATATAAATCATGCCTGCTGCCGATTTCACTGCCGACTAGCTCCCAGCCAACCCTAAATAGTGCAGTCTTATCCTGAGCAGAAGTCGCCGCGCCCTCGTAATAACGATGCAACAACGCCTCTATTCGCTCATCCTCAAAACGATGAATGACTGTTGATGGCAGCTGCGTATAACCACCCGCGCCGATTTCCTTTAAAATGCTCATCGCCCGAGCATAATACTGCGTCCCTAAGTGACGTGCTACTTGTAACGGCACCGCACTCGGCTTATACGCACTACCTTCTACACTCCCTTCCGTTTCCGCCGCCTGTAGCAAACCGTTAATTGTATCGACCTGCATATACAGCTCACCAAGCTTTTGCTGCACATGTAAAAACGTATCCACCGCAATACTTTTCGCAATGGCCGTCGCAAGTCCAGCAACAAACTTCAGCTTTGTCGCCAGGCGCACAACCGTTTGGTAATGCGCTAACGTATTTAACTGCTGATGACGATGCGCTGCTGTTGCCCCTTGTGCATGACCACGAATAAAAATACGTTCATTTGGAATAAAGACGTTATCAAAAATGATAACCGCATCCATCTCATCAAACTGGCTCGCCAGCGGATATAGTTCACGATCCGTCTCCGCATGGCTCTTACGACAAATAATTTCAAGCGCTGGCGAATCCGTTGCGACGATAAATAAATTCGCATATTGCTCCTGACCGTCTTCTTTGCTATACGGCGTATTAATAATAATGTCGTCGACGTACGGTGCACCGGTTGCAATCATTTTCGCTCCACTAACAACAACCCCGTCCTCTCTCTGTTCTACAACTCGAAGTAACGCATGATCTGCACGCTCTGTAATCGGCTTCGAACGGTCCATTTGCGGATCGGCAATCGCTGTTGTCACTAAACGACGTTCACGCTTTACTAACTCAAAATAATTCGTTATTTTTTCAACGAATGTTGCATCATATACACTTAGCTGCTCGCGGTCGATGTAGTAGCCGGTAATAAGCGTATACGCATAATCCGATAAGCGACTCATCATTCCGTAGGACTTGCTGGCCCATGTCTCATACGCCTCTCTCTTTTCTAATAGTTGCTCATACGTTTGTGGAATTAAAAATGCTTTATGCACATTTTGTTGTACTGATTCATCATAAAAGCCAACCTTCCCATCATCAATTAGCTTGATGAGCTGCTTGATTGTTTCAAACGTCCCGCGAAACGCAGCGTGCTCTGCTGGCTTTTCTACTTTATTTCCATCGAGCCAAATATTTCTAGCTCCTTTAATTTGCACCATGCGACATCCTCCTTTTAAACAAAAAAAGCTCCAAGCATATCGATGTGATATGAAAGGAGCTCTGGTGGTCCAGTGGCTTTTGTTAAGTTATGTAAACACAATAAACAAATAATTCAGATTAGTCAAGTGAGTTTTATATGTTTTTTGAACAAAAATAATTTTACTGTGCTCCATTAGATGAAAAAACTATCTCTCTACGATTTTTGTTATTATTTATTTCAAAAATAGTATTGCCAAATGAAAAACTGCTTGGTAAAATCATCCTTAATTCCAATTAGTCTACTAGACTTTTCCGACCGGATCACCGGAGGCGTATATATTTGTTCAACAAATATATGTGTCTCTTTTTTTTGTTTCTAGCAAAATGAGAGACTACACGCAGACGTAATGGATGAACATGGGGTCGACTTATGTCCAACAACATATTTGAGGAGGAATTTTGTATGAAAAAATTTGCATTATTTGTCGTATCTATTTTGACCGTCGTATTGTTAGCAGCTTGCGGATCATCTGATGTCAGTAAATCAGCTAGTACCGATGATACGAAACATATTCGAATCGGTTTCTCGCCTGGTCCTTACAGTGATCAAGTACGTAAAGGGATCCAGCCTATCTTAAAAGAAAAAGGCTACACGATTGAGTTCGTCGAATTTACGAGCGGTAATGAAATCAATTTCGCCCTTGCAGAAGGCTCACTAGACGCTAACATTTTTCAGCATACAGCGTATTTTGAAAGCTTTATTAAAGAGAATAAATTAGATTTAGTCGAAACAATTAAAGTACCGACAGCGCCGATGGGTATTTATTCTGATAAACTTACAGAAATTAAGCTAGATACTAGTACAAAATACAAAGTGTTAATTCCAAATGACCCACCAAACATTGCTCGTGCACTACGCATTTTAGAGGAAGGTGGATTTTTAACATTAAAATCTGACTATGATCCGCTAACAGTGAGCTTACATGACATTGAGTCATACAAGGTAGAAATTGAGTTTGTAGAAGTAGAGCAAGCACAGCTAGCACGCCTAATTAGCGACGTTGATTATGCTGTCGTAAACGGTAACTATGTTTTAGCATCAGACCGTAAGCTTTCTGACAGCTTACTGCTTGAAAACCCACCATTTGAGTACCAAAACTTAATCGCTGTTCGTACAGAAGACAAAGATAAAACATTTGTTAAAGACTTAACAGACGCATACCAAACAGAGGATTTCCAGCAACTGATTGAAACAGACCCACAGTTTGAAGGCTTCTGGCAACCACCATACTTTAAATAACGAAAAAGAGTAGCTTCCCCCAAGCTACTTTTTTCGTTGTTTATTAATACTACACATGCCCAAAATACTGACCAATTAGCTTGCGACAACGTTCTAACGTTGTATAGTAGGGCTCCATCGCAACATCCGTTTCAGCACCGCTTCTGCCCATACTTAGTCGCTCCTCATTTGACGCATTTAGCCCCTCAAGCCACTGCCCCTGCACGACATTTTCACTTGCCTTTTATTCAATAATTTGGCCCTTAAATGCAGAAATAGCGCAATTCCTGAATTGCGCCCGATTGTTGAATATCTTAACTACTTTTTCTTGTTTCACTAAACCAGCTAATAGCTTGTCAATATCTTTCTATAAAATATAATTTTTTATATGCTATACTGTTTTCAGGCATACCAAATAACCCTCCAGATATATTATGGGAGATTTTTCTTTTCATGGTTACTATCACATACTAAGCTATATCAAGGAAATGTTCTTTCCTTTTTAACAAAGCATAAATCCAGTGAAGAAGTTTATTGATACAAGCAACGATCGCCACTTTTGAAGGCTTTCCTTCTAATCGTTTCTTGTCGTAGAACTCTTTGAGCTTTTTATTTTGGGAACTTCTTATTCCACATAAAATAGCTAGATATAAACTATGCCTTAGCCTACTAGAACCTCGCTTTGTTATCCGATTCATGGTCGCTGTAAACTTCCCAGATGAATAGACACTCAGATTACTTCCAGCGTAGGCAACTAATTTCTTAGGGTGATTAAACCGATCAATTTCTAAAATAATCGTGGCAGCGATTTTTTCACCAATCCCAGGGATTGATTGGATAATCTTATATTCTTCTATTTCATTTGCTAGGGATACCATTTGGCTCTCCAATTCCGAAAGGTGTCCTTGGTAATGAAATAGGATATTTATATACATACTAAGATTGGTAAGATGACTTTGATAGATCACCTTCTGAAAAGGGTTTTGAAAAGCTGAGTGTATCAATTTTCTCGCCCTCTCTCTTGCCCATTGAATAGAACGAGTTGGGCAATACCCTCGTATTCGCTCTGCTAGTTCCTCTTCGTCAGTCTCTAGAACCTTCTCCGAAGTTGGATATTCTCTTAATATCGATAAAGATACTTTCGAAAAAAGATCCCCAAAGACTTTTCTATATTCGGGGAAAATCTAATCTAAAATCGTATGGAATTGTAGTTTTGCTTCCACATACATATTCGTGATAATCTCTTGTTGTCTGGATAAATTTCGAAGGTTTAGAAGATGAATTCCTCTCATTTTATGAGGCTCAAATTCCTCTTTGTAGTAAAGAATACATAATTGATAGACATCGAAAGCATCTGTTTTTACTTTTCTTAAACTTGATTTCTTTGCTTGATGAGAAATAATTGGATTCAACAAAATATAAAGCATTCCGTTCGTTCTCTTCTAAGCATTGAATAATGGGGGTATGATAATGCCCCGTTGATTCCAATATAACTACAGGCATCTGACCTGTCAGTGATATCTATAATTGGCTTTGCACTTAAATTCTTTACTGCTGTACTTCCAATATGATGGACATTTACTATATACTCACGAATAATATTTTGAATTCTCTCTTTCTTTAATAAAAATCCCTTTTCCCATTCAGTTGTCCAAGGAACTAAAAACACCTTTCCTCTTGGCAATCCAAGCAATTTTATTCCTCCATCCATTTCTTTATTTCGCTTTATAAAATTCGATTTTCTTCTTACACTAACCTCCGTTTGTTGAATAAGAAGATACTAATCTCTGTTCATTCATAATTCTCCCGATATGGCGTCTTGATACGACACCCCCTTGTTTCTTCAACTATACTTTGATTTTGCGAGTACCATAATTCTGACGGCTCGAACAGAAGATCTCGATTACTTTAGAAGAAAGAACATCCTCAGATGCTCTTTCTTTTGCTTCATAGTAATAGGTGCTTCTGGGAAGTTGCAGGACTTTACACATGGCTGATATCGAGTATTTGTGTTGATTGTTTTTGATCACATTTACTTCCGTCCTAGTATCAGCGCAGCTTGCTTTAAAATGTCGTTCTCCATTTGCAATTGTTTTAGTTGCTTACGTAGTTCCATTAGTTCTGATTCTTCTGATGTTCGATTATCAGATTCTGTGAAAGAACCGGAGGTTTTATATTGAGATATCTACTTATCTAAAGCCGATGGCGTCAGGCTGTACTCCTGAATGAAATCTTTCCTAGGTTTCCCATTCATATATAGCTGCACCATTTGTTGCTTAAATTCTTGTGTAAATGTTCTTCGCTCTCTTTTGGTCATGGTAGGTTCTCCTCGATTATATTAACTGTAGTCTACTTGACCTTAAAATATCTGTCCAACTAAGTACAGCCTATCCATATTGTATGAGGCCATTTATTGTCCGGTAAAGCTAATACTAAATATAAAGTGATAGAAATACGGCTTTACTTTTAACTACTTTGCATAAGGAACGTAGAAATTATTAATACTATTTAAAAAATAAAGGAATTTTACAGATTTAGCTGTTGATCTGAGATAAGTATAGGGTGATAAAAATGTGGAAAGCGATTGTTTCCTACCTTCCAGAATGGCAGGTTTTTATACAAGCTTTTATTGTGTTTTTTATTCCGTATCTAATCAGCCAATTGTTTAAATGGCTTCGCACCTCAAAGGATGAGTGATGATAATGAAAGACTGGATATCAAAGATTAATAAAAAAGGCAAAGTCACTAACAATGACAAACAAGAATCATCTACCTCCCAAGGTACAACCGGTCAGTTTACAGATAATTTCATTTTAAACCTTGAAATGGTCAAGCAAGAAATTGGACATAATTGGGATGTGCATTTTCGGGAATTTAATTTAGGGCGTACAGGTATAAGGTCTATTATCATTTTTGTGGACGGACTATCGGATAAAGACCTCATTGATAAGCATATTATGCCATCATTGATGGTTGATTTTTCAGCAGAATATAAGCAGAACCTTCCTTCCTTCAAAGAAGGCATTTCAAAAGAATTTATAAAAAATGAAGTGTTATCCATTAGTGATGTGGAAGAAGTTCGTTCCGTTAAAGAGTTAGCATCAAAAGTACTAACAGGCTCTACCGCTCTTATAATTGATGGATTATTGGATGCGCAAATCCTTGGAACTACAAAACTTAAAACAAGAACGATTGAAGAGCCGGTATCAGAGGCACTAGTCAGAGGTCCACGAGTCGGTTTCACTGAATCTTTGAGTGATAATACAGCTTTTTTAAGGGGCAGTGGTGAAATTGAGAATTTATCGTTAGTAAAATTCCAAGTAGGAAAGCGTTCAAAAAAAGATTTAGTTGTCGCTTACATAAAAGATATTGTTGATCCCGAACTAGTTCAAGAGGTAGAAAATCGAATTAAGAAAATTGATATTGATAATGTGCCTGAATCAGGTTATGTAGAACAACTCATTGAAGATAATTACCTAAGTCCTTTTCCGCAGGTACAGAATACAGAGCGTCCGGATCGTGTGATCGCTGCTTTGATGGAAGGTCGAGTGGCCATCTTATTAGATGGGACGCCCTTTGCTTTGATCGCTCCGGTTACCTTAAGCATGGTGTTGCAATCACCGGAAGATTATTATGAAAGGTGGATTCCTGGCACATTCATACGAATGCTTCGTTACCTCGCAGCTATTCTGGCTCTTTTTACGCCGTCTTTGTATATAGCTTTTATCTCATTTCATTCAGGGATGATTCCGACCAAACTGGCCATCTCCATTATAGGAACCAGGTCCGGCGTTCCGTTTCCGGCACTTATCGAAGCATTATTCATGGAAATATCCATCGAAATTTTGAGGGAAGCAGGACTGCGCTTACCTAAGCCAATCGGTCCGGCAATGGGAATTGTCGGCGGTTTAATCATTGGGGAAGCTGCTGTACAGGCCGGGATCATTAGCCCTGTTTTGGTCATTGTAGTAGCGTTAACCGCTATTTCATCATTTTCCATTCCGCAATATAGTACGGGGTTTACATTACGGATTCTTCGTTTTCCCACAATGCTATGTGCTGCCACATTTGGATTATACGGGGTCATTCTCTTTTTTCTTTTTATGGCCAGCCATTTAGTGAAATTAAAAAGCTTTGGTGTACCTTATTTGAGTCCAGCCGTTCCTTATCGTTTAAGTGAATGGAAAGACCTGATGATTCGCATGCCACTCATGATGATGAAACGCCGGCCAAAGATGATGCATACGAAAAATCCTATACGTAAAGGATAATCTATCGATGAAAGAGTGATTAAAAAATGATTCTCAGTCCGAAAGACCAAATTACCACTCCTCAAGCAGCTGTCATTGTCATCAACTTTATACTTGGTACAGGATTACTCACCCTACCCAGATCATCTGCGGAGAAAGCGCATACACCAGATGTATGGATAAGCGTTATTTTAGGCGGGGTTATCGCCATAATCGCAGGGGTGATCATGGTTAAATTAGGCCAGCAGTTTCCAAAAAAGACCTTTTATCAATACATCAATGAAATTGTAGGAAAATGGGTGGGTGGGTTACTCAATTTAGCTATAATCTGTTATTTTCTTATGACTTCCGGGTTTCAACTCCGTTCAATGGCGGAAGTCATGAGGTATTTACTTCTGCAAGGTACCCCTACATGGGCTATTACTATGACTTTCATGTGGGTGAGTCTCTATCTGATTATCGGCGGCATTAACCCAATCGCCCGTCTTTTTGAAATTATATTACCTTTGACACTTATCCTTTTTTTGGTTGTTTCCTTTATGAGCATTAAAATATTTGAGATCAATAATCTGCGTCCAGTATTAGGAGAAGGAGTTATCCCTGTACTAAAAGGAGTAAAGACAACGGCTCTCGCTTTTACAGGGCCTGAAATCATGTTACTGCTTATTCCGTTTATGAATCAGCCAAAAAAAGCAGTAAAAGCCGTGCTTGTTGGAGTGTCCATTTCATTAATTTTTTACGTGATAACGGTCGTAATGGTTATCGGAGCATTATCCGTTGATGGAGTGGTAACGAGAACATGGCCGACACTTGATCTTATACGAAGTTTTGAAGTCTCCGGTTTGATCTTTGAACGGTTTGAATCTTTATTGCTCGTGGTTTGGATTATGCAAATATTTTCCACATTCACCATCACATACTATGCAGCTTCTTTAGGGCTAGCTCAACTTTCAAAAAAGAGCATTCAACCATTTATGTTTGGCTTGCTTCCGATTCTATATATCATTTCCACGATTTCGAAAAATGTCAATGACCTCTTTAAATTTGGAGATTTCATCGGCAATTTCGCATTATTTTTATTTGGTTTACTCCCGCTTCTCCTGCTTATTATCTCAAGAATAAAGGGAGGAAAATATGAAACAATCACATAGCCATATACGCCCTCTCTTCATTTCCATCTCGGCTCTTTTGTTCTTATCCCTTACAGGATGTTGGAGCAGTCATGAAATTGAAGAGCAAAGTCTAGTTATAGGTTTGGCATTGGATAAAGGCAAGCAGTCCTCCATTGAGAAAAAGTTAAACGAACAAGGGGTGGGTTATTCAAAAAGAAACCTGATTACTGCAACCTATCAATTTATCACGCCAGAAGTAGCAAGTTCAACAACAAAACAAGCCGGACCACAACAAAAATCTTATGTTAATGCTTCTGAAACGGGAGATTCCAACCATCAAATAGTTCGTGAATTATCATTGAGAAGTGATCAACCCCTAACCGGTTACCATATGAAAGTGGTTGTTATCAGTGAAGATCTTGCAAAATCGTATAAATTGGAACAATTACTTAATCAAAATCTTCGAGACAGCGAGGTTAGACTAAGCTGTCTTGTGCTCATTAGTAAAGGAAAGGCAAGCAAGACACTGGAAACAAAGACTGCAGGAGGAATTCCAGCCTTTCGTCTGGTTAGCATTGTAGAAAATGCATATCGTTCAACGAGGATTTTACCTCCTATGTCGTATACTAAAGTAGAGAGCAAAATCCAATCAGAATCTAGTTTTCTATTGCAAAATGTACTGTCAGCGAATGGGGAAGTCAAATTTGCAGGAGCTGCCGTGATCGATGGAAAGACACACACAATGACTGGATTTTTGAATGAGGAAGAACTAGAGGGCATAACATGGATAACAGGTAAGGGAAAAGGCGGCGTAGTGAAAAGCTTTGATAAAGAAACTGGTCAGCTGCTTGTGTATGAGATAGAGTCCATGAAAAGCAGTATTATACCTCGAGTTAATGGAAACAACATCTCTTTTGATGTAAACATTGAATCAGATGGAAGACTTTCTGAAAATTGGGTGCTTTCAGGAAATGCTTTTGAAAATGAATTTCTCAAAAAAGCAGAAAAATCTTTTGAAAATGAAGTGAAACGCTTGGTAGGGAATGTAATAGAAAAAATGCAAAAAGAATACCGAGTGGACGTTGCTGGCTTCGGAGATTACTTGAAAATTGAGAACCCCAAAGTATGGAAGAAAGTCAAAAAGGATTGGGATCAAACATTTAGTGAGACCCCGATTAACTACCATGTAAAATTAACGATTAAAGATTATGGAACATTAGGATCATAGAAGTGAACCTTATCGTTCGTGCAGAATTTGATATAGATATTATTAATCGGCATTCTATGGTGTATAGAAGTGTTAGATCAAATTAATACAAGAAACCTTTGATATATGAATAAATAGAAAGAGCATGTTTTGAGAAAAGATTAATCAAAACATGTTCTTATAATATTTAATTGGAGTATTTTTTATTAAAAAGATTGATCATTTTTGTGTTTCTTAATGAACTAAACCAGCTAACAGGATGTAACTATATTCCTCTAAAATCCCCCCTTATGATATACTATTTTTGTCTATGCCAAATAACCCTCCAAAACCCTTTTGGAAGGATTTTTCTCTGTTTCACAAAACCGTTAATTAGGCTAAATCTAGGAACGTTTCTTTTCTCTTTAATAAAGCGTAATTCCAATGAAGCAACTTATTAATACAGGCAACGATTGACACTTTGGCAGGTTTTCCTTCTGATTTTTTCTTATCATAGAATTCTTTAAGCTTTTTTGTTCCTTGAACTTCTTATGCCGCATAGTACGGCAAGATACAGAGAATGACGTAGTCTGCTCGAACCTCTTTTAGTAATACGATTAATGATTGCCGTAAACTTCCCCGATGAATGAACACTTGGATTTACTCCAGCGAAGGCAACCAGTTTTTTCGGATGATTAAACCCATCGATTTCACCAATTTCAGAGACAATCGTGGCTGCGATTTTTTCTCCTATACCGGGAATCGATTGGATGATCTTATATTCTTTCATTTCATTTGCCAGGACCACTATACGCAGAGAGGTGTCCCTGGTAATGAAAAAGCAACTCAATATACATACGAACATTGATTACGTAACTTTGATACACGTTTTTTTGGAATGGATTTCGAGATGTGGAGTCCGTTATTTTTTTTGCATTTTTCCATGCCCATTGATCCCATTGGCTAGAACAGAACTCTATAACACTCTCTGCTAGTTTACTTTCCCGGCTGTTAATACGGCCTCTGAAGTGGGATATTTCTTTAATATCAATTGTAAAAGCTATTTAATTTAACATTATTTATCTCCTCTTTTCGGTATTTCAATATTTGAGTACGGCAGCCAAAAACCCCATAACTCTACCATAATATCTCAATTATTAAATTTTTATATCGCACCCGAAAAGGAGACGAATGGATTAAATTTGTTGAATGTATGTTTAAAGATTACTCCCTAAGAAAATCCGCTGAAATTGTTGGGGTTACTTGGGTTACACTTTTCTATTGGAGAGACAAGTTGCTAAACGCCCTCAAACAAATGGATTTTCAGCATTTTGAAGGTATCGTCGAAATTGACAAGACCTATTTCCTATACTCTGAAAAAGGAAAACGTGGCGTTACTGACCGCAAACCTCGAAAGCGTGGTGGAAAATCTAAACATAAACATAGAGGTATAAGCCACGAACAAGTTTGTGTTCTTGTTGCTAGAGACCGTACAAAAGCAACCGTTTCCAAAGTTGCTTGTATGGGTCGTGTTGTGAAAGACAAAGTTAATAGAATGATTGGCTCTAAACTAACAACTGACAACGTACTTGTAACAGACGCTTGGAGAGCCTATAAAACATATGCAAAAGAAAAAGGATTAGAACATTATAGAATTAAATCAAATGATGGTAAGTACGTTATCAAAGGCTTATACCACATCCAAAACGTTAATGGTCTCCATTCTCGTATGAAATATTGGATAAACCGATTTAAAGGCATAGCTACAAAATATCTCGACAATTACCTCGCTTGGTTCTTGTTTATAGATAGTCATAGTAATGAAAGTACAAGACACAATATCAAAGAATTATTATTAACATCGTTTATATTTGAAATGATAGATACTTATGATAGTTTACGCCTTTCTAAATTCAAGGTGTAGTTCTCCAAAGCGAAGTCTACACAAATTGGATTATTATAGTAAAATGGACAAAGGAAAGGTGGGGCAAATGGAAACAAAATTAAACATAAAAATTGAACCAAAGAATAATAATATAAAATTATTTATATGTTACCTTTTATTATTTTACTTTGTTTGGGCTTTTAAAGAATTATGGTTAGTAAAGTATATTCAATCATTTAGTGAGGCTGTTTCAGCTTTCTTGACTGCATTAGTTAAGATTTCCGTCTGGATTGTTCCAGCTTGGTTATACATTAAATACTATTTAAAGACTAACCCAATAGACTACTTAAAAATGAATATTAATGTAAGGAAAGGCTTATTTTTGGGTGTAATTCTTTCAATATTACTTGGTTTACGATTTGCTTTAGAAGTTTATGTAATTAATAATCAAACATTTAACTTTACATTACCCTTGAACAGTTATCTTAATGTTTTTCTTTTGGCAGGAATTACAGAAGAGATTGTGTTTAGAGGATTAATTCTACAAGAGATTAGTAAAAGAATGTCTTTTTGGAAAGCCAATTTTATCACAGCTTTCTTGTTTTTAGTAATCCACTATGCAATCTGGATTTACAACGGGGAATTTTTTGATTTATGGGGTCATATATACGTTTTTCTTCTTGGATTAATTTTTGGTTTTGTATATAAAAAGACAGGTTCATTATGGTCAGTTGTAGTATTGCATTCATTTCATAACTTTTTTGTTATTATTATTTGATATAAAAGGAACTATGGGTTATGTAGTTAAACAAGGATTAGGAAACCCCTATATATGGGTTTCCTATAATTATTTATAACTATCAACATTAACATTTAACACAGCCAAGTTATTAAAAAATATTCAGTTCAGTTTTATCACTAAAATTAAAACAGATAATAAAGTTGTTTATTTCTTGTTCAACTAAAACACTTGTGGATTTTAAAAAAAGTTTGATTAGAATCATCTTCCCTCTAAAGAAATTTTAAAGGAGAAACGATTTGTAATTGGATATTTATGTTACGGATTTAACTCAAATCACTCGAAGTACACAAGATTTATTCGATTTAGTTGATTACATACGAAGCAAAAAAGCAAACCTGAAATCATTAAAGGATACATAGCTCGATTTATCAGAAGATAATCCCTATAGTCAATTCTTAATTACCGTTATGGCTGGTGTTTATCAATTAGAACGTGATCTTATTCGTATGCGTCAACGTGAAGGTATATCCGTTGGTAGCAAGGTAGGCAATCTCTTGCATACTCAAAACTTGAGTTTGTGTATGTTTAACGGCTTTATTAAGGTACTCCCACATGTGAATAGAAAAAGGAGTATTTTTCTCTGTAAGTCCTAAGTTAATTGCTGTAATAGATATCGTTCTATTGAGATTTTCACGGTGTAAGATTATAATATTACTAATTGAATTTATTTTTTGTAAACTCTTCTTTATAGCCCTCTCACTAATGGGGAGGTTTAGCAAGAAGTGTGCTTGTGAGGTGACGTGCTGGGTTCCTGGGGAGGAGTAAAGCACGTCTTTTTCTTTGCATAATTCTGTTTTCATCCTGCTACCCTCGCTTTATCCATTTTTGAAGCAAGGATGCTCACGGCTTTTTCCTCTATATCTCCACCTCGTTCCATTAATTACTTAATTTCATTATCAGAAGCTAACAGGAATAAATAGATTCGTGATCGAGTTGGAGGAGTTACTGGATAAGTACCTCTTGTCGCTTTGCCATAATTTGTGTAATCAATCTTTAACAGTTCACAAAACTCTTTTTTATTCAATCCCAATTGGATTCTTCTTGCTTCACACAAGACTATAATTTCTTCTACCATATTTCCCATCCATCTCCATTAGTTTCATGTGTTGTAAAAAGGTAGTCAATCCGATGGTTTAACTTGATTCTATCATACAAATTTATTCATACAAGAAGTATTCCAAACGAAATAAAGTATAGCAAAGTACAATAAATAATTTTTAAGTGACAAGAAAATCATATACTCCACTACGTTTCGTAGGCGCATACTTTTTTTGCAAACTCTCCGCTACCGCTCCAAAGTTTCGCAAAAAAAGATATACGAATAAAAACCCCTGCCAGTAGCAAGGGTTTCTAAAAATAATGCACAAGTTTATACATCGTTATACATAAAATGAAATATATAGCATAGTAGAAGGAACTTTTGGATACAGGTCTTTTTTTTGTTTAAGCAGGTTGTGTGCGATTTTCATACTTATAAATCGTTGTTCTATTCCTACCATCGGATTTGGATTGGTAGAGAGCTTTATCAGCTCTTTCAATAATGGTTTTTGGATGTTGATCTTCTGGTTGTAAAGAAGTAACCCCTAATGATATTGTAATCGGTTTGCCAGTTGGACTAGTCGTTTCTGCTATCCTTATTCGTAACCGTTCGGCAATATGAAAGGTATCGGATTCCGTTTTGTGTTTAATTAAAATGACAAACTCTTCTCCGCCATAACGGAAGCACAAATCCTCTTCTTCACAAAAACTTTCCATAATCCGAGATAAATACTTTAACACGTCATCCCCGATTAAATGTCCGTACGTATCATTTACTAGTTTAAAACAATCAATGTCTAGCAGGATAAGCGAAAAGGGAGTTCTTGTTTCCACGTATTCCATAATAATGGAGTCAAACGTTCTCCGATTAGCGATTTCTGTTAAACCATCGATTTGAATGTGCATATTTAATAAATGTATGTGATTTTTGATGTGATAGAAAAGCTCACGAAACTCATAGATACTCGAATGAATTTGTAGATTTTCAATCGATACAACTTTCTTCTGAGTGATTGCATGCTTTGAAAATTCCGCCAAATTATTTAATGGTTTTACAAGGCTGCAAACTAAGAGCCAAGCAATGATTAAGAGGATCGTTAAAAATGGAAGGGATCGAAAAGCCATCTCTTTAAATAATTTATGAAGTGGCTCTTGAAGTACGGATACAGGGGTTTGAGAAACAATTCCCCATCCTGTACTTTCTTCGAAGGCATATCCCATAAAAAATTCGATTCCTTGGCTATTTGTAGTTTGAGCTTTCCCACTTTCTCCTTGTCGAATTTTATCAACAACGGCATTGTTAGTCACTACCTCATTAATTCGGCTTGCGTCAGGATGATAAATAATGCGACCAGTATGATCGACAACATACACATAAGAACCGTTATCATATCCATGGTTTTTCAACGTACTTTTAAGCACATTTTCTGATTCTAAATAAATGGTACCAACGATCAGACCTTTATAGTTTCCTGATTGATCAAAAATAGGAGCAGATAGGAGCAATACTAACCGACCAGAAGTCCCGCGATACGGTTTTGAAATAAAAGGTTCTCTCTTAGAGAGAGCGAGTTTCATAGTATCTGTGCTAATTTTTTGTCCTGCTTGTATCTTGACTCCTCCCTTAGCTGGAATAATAGAAGGACTCATTCTTTGAATAACTCCGTCTTGATCAACAATAAAAGTAGAATTAAAATCAAGACCATTAGCAGATTTCCATGTATCTAGATCTTTTTGGGTAAACCCTTTATTTCCTACGAGCTGTGCTGCTGCATTAAGATTTTGCTGCATAATTTCAAGTAAATTATAGGTGTTTAAGGATAATTTTTTTGCGTAATTGTAGTTGTTTTCTAGATATTCTTCTGTTAATGATTTTTTCATTGCATTTGTAGCTGAGTACCAATTAACTAGAATAGAAATAATCAGTGAAAATATGACCAATATACTTATTGCAACCTGTAGTTTTAATCCTTTTTTTGCATTCATACTTTTCTTTCCCCTTAATTAAGCGTGTGTATAGAATATATTTCCGTTTTAGTAATAATATAGTACCATTAAATAGGACTTTAGTTTAAGTGATTATTTCACAATCTATACATTTTTACCAAAGAAGAATAGATAAAAAGCTGATATTAACGAAGTTACACTTGACTCATCTTTCTTCATACAAACACACTCCTTCATTTTAGAACAAAAAAATAGGATTCCCCTGGCCAGGAGAATCCTATTATATGCTTCAAAATTATATAATAGGATAAATAAATTACTTTGTCAAGTGAAAATCATTAATCACAGCTTTTTTCGTACAAATATTGACACCTAGCAAGCGTTAAATGGATAAAAAGGCTTTTCTTCAAGTGGCTCAAAAAAGAAGGAATTCTTACCGTACCCCAGTAAGGGAAGAAGATACTGACACAAATAATGGAATTTGGGCAGGAGGAATTGCCCAACTCAACCTGTTTATAGTTTGGCATTCTGAAACTCAAACTGTAGATCAATTCTTTAACACTCCTGAATGGAAATCAGCCTTTGCAAATTGGTGTGCACAAGTAAGAAATGCTTTTTATATTCAGACAGAGCCTCAGTTCAAGTACAGATGTGATTGACAAACTGGTACTTTAGCAAAAAGTCGAAAATATACAAGGTTTTGTTCACCTTTATATATTTTCGACTTATTTACATAAAAACAAGCATTTCCATTTAGTTACCAAATACAAAACTGAACCCAAAAACAAAAAGATTTACCTCATTAAAAAAATAGCCGTTAATGAAAGTAATTCACCAGTTGGAAGAAGCGTCAAGAACAGTGAATTGTTCTTTAATACTTTCGCTAAAAATAAATTTGTTCTTACTTATGATACAGTTCACCTTGATGTATCTAAATGAGGTTAGAGATTTTGGGTTATAAGGTGGAATTCATATAATCCCTTTTCTTTTTACTGAATTCATAGAAATCAATAATTAATCCGGATTTCATCATAAAATTTACTCCAAGGATTCCAATTAAACTCGTAAGTTGCCTTTGTTATCCCTAACTGTAATTGAAAGAGATCTGCCTAATAGTTATCAATTTCTTAATCCGAACAGTTTGCTTTCAGCAAAGCTCACTTTTTTCCCAGCTGAGTAAATTCTTCTTGGTCTCTCATTTTTACGATTTAGTCCAATCTATTCTACCTCATCTGTATAAAAAAGTGGTAAGACTCATCCTTTAATAATTACATTCTAAAAATACTACTACAAAAATCACTACAAGATCTTTCAGCCTCTAGTTTTCTTTTTGAATAAATTTTCCTCTCCTTATCCTTCTCCAATTATCCATTAACACCTCAGGCAATAATAAGAATAATAGATAAAAGAAGCATTATCACAGCATTAATGGCCATCAGTGGGCTATGCTTTGCACGGAATAAGTGGGCATGTATTGCACCAATCATTAAAATAGCAAAAAGAACAGCTGCAAATATCAACATTCTTTGAACCCAAAATGCTGCTAATAATCCTAATACACCTGTTAATTCTAATGTAGCAATAACAAACATAAACCACATAGGATACCTATACTCATTCCAATGATGTACCATCATTGGTTTACGTAAAAATTTGATAGCTGCGGAAAATGCAAACATACATATTAAAATAACCTGAGCAATAATTAAAAGTATCCTCAATTAATAAACACTCCTTAAAAAAAAATTGAAAATTTTCCACCTAAAATTATTATAATTGATAATGTAATAGTAATCTGTAGTCTAGCCTACCAATTAACGTATAAGGGGGGAATTTGGTGGATAAAATTAAATACTTATCGAGAATCAATTTATTCCATGATTTGGACATAGAAGAACTACAACAAATGGAATCCATTGCTCCAATCACTGTAACTAAGAAAGGCACTTTAATTACCTCTCCCAACAAGAGTCAAAAACGACTGTATTTAATAAAATGGGGAAAAGTCCGTATGTACACCATATCTAACAACGGAAAAGAACTTACGATTGATGTATTAGGATCGGGACATATATTTGGGGAAATTAGCCTTTTTGCCCCTGGGTCCCACCTTATATACACTAAAGCTATAGAGGATTCTGTTATTTGTTCAATAGACAAGGTCCAGTTTGAACAAATTATAATGGAAAAACCAGATATTGCATTAAAGATAATAAAAATTCTCTCCACTCGTTTGAAGGAAATGGAAGAAATGATGGAGCAAATGGCATATGGGAGCGTACGAAACAAGCTACTTTTTTTATTAAACAGATTATCAGAAAAATTTGGGGAACCTTTAAACGAGCATGCTGGTGGTGAAACTGAGTGGATTCAATTAGGGGTAAAGGTTACACACCAAGAGTTGGCTAGCATGATGGGAAGCATTCGTGAAACCGTAACAGAGTTATTAAACGAGTTAATTTCTGAAGGAGTAGTAAACAGAACAAGTACTCGCGGTTTTTTTATCATTCATCTTAAACGATTAAAGGAAACTATAGAGAATACTATATAATTGAGAAGCCACTGTTGTTCTAGTATTCATCTACCATTGGAGTTGAATAAACTAGTAAAGGATCCAGTTATTAAATATGGAAAAACTATTGAAAAAGACTCTATGGATTGATACAGATAGTTTGAACTGAACCCTAATTGTTAGTTGTGTTTAACTTTTAGGGTTTAGTTCAGTCTTGTATTTTAAAGTTTTCAAAAGTATATATTCCAAGTTAAAAAATTAACGGACCAATATCGATTCCCTGATCAAGGCCATTCCCAACCTTAAGCTTGTCCAGCTCATTTTTGAAAAGCTGAGTAAACTCTTCTGCTACTTCTTCGTGCACAAATACTCTATTTGTACAAATACATGTTTGACCAGCATTTCGGAACTTAGATTGAACAAGGCCTGCTGCTGCTTGTTGTAGATTGGCATCATCCATCACAATAAACGGGGCATTCCCACCTAGCTCGAGAGATACCTTTTTTACAGTTTCAGCAGCACCCCTCATCAATGTTTTTCCAACCTCTGTAGAACCTTTGAGACTCCCACGACTAAAGTCGCCAGCCCTAAACCTTACGGTTAAACGGGTGGGATTCTTGAGTGACTAAGCGTTCGCAGTCCATTTCTGTTTTGAACAGCCTTCAAGATGAGGGCATCTCATTGCCCCTCCTAAGACAGACCATATAGGTTCTTAGGCTGATTGACTTTTACCATCAACCACAGGTGCATATCGAATATTCATTGCACCCACTACATCCCTATGCTTCTGAAAGCCACATTCGCATGTATATTTGCGGTCTTGTGCCTTGTTCTTAGCGGAACATCTTGGACACATTTGGCTTGTATAAGCAGGTTTCACATATTCAACTTTAATGCCAGCTAAATTTGCCTTATATTCAATGAATTGAGACAGGCGATAGAATGACCATGTATGCAAATTTTTCTCGTTTTTACGGCTCGTTCTTGCCGTCTGTCGGATGTTCGCCAGTTGTTCTAAGCGAATGACAGAGATTTTATTATCTTTTGCAAAATTTACAATAGCACGACTTATTTTATGGTCTTGGTCTTTCATCCAACGCTGTTCTTTGTCTTTTGAGTTACGAATTGCATGTAGCTTTTTCTTTTTGCCTAATGCTTTGCGTTCAGAGCGAAACTTCCGCTTCATGTATTTGTTTTGTCTACCGTTACCAAAGAAAAGGACACGCTCATCATCTGTTACCGCAACAGCAGGAACTTTAAGACCTAAGTCCACCCCCATAACTTTTAGACCTGTACCTTCCACAGTTGGAATCGTGACAGAGATTTGAGCTATCCATTTTCCAGACTTTTGCGTGATGCGGAGCGTTCCTAATTTATGTTTCAGCAAGCCAAAATTACGGTTTTCCTTATCAATCAACAAAGCACGAATCGGTGTTTTCTTCGCTTTTCCATTGATCATGATAGGGAGTGAGATATGCAAGAAGTCAAACGAATAGTTCTGATTGTTCCAAATGCAGACAGGTTTCTTGAGAACAGGAACAACAGAGAACTTGTTCTTCTTCGCTTTCTTAAACACACTTTTTGCATCCTTGATGGCTTGGTTCTTGACCGCACTCGGCAAATTGGTAGAAATGTCTTTGCTTGATTTTTTAGTGCTTTTCTTTTCCTTAACCATTTCAGATACAAGTATGTTGATAGTGAAGATATATTCCCTGCTCATTTCCTGCAAGATAGTTGCCTGTTCTTTTGTTGGAAGCAGTTTCACTTTGACTGTGATGATTTGCGACATGGTTTCACCCCCTTGTTTTTTGTTGTTCAACATAACGCTTTATCGTTTCACTCGATACATTTCCTGCGGTAGAAACGAAGTATGAGCGTGTCCACAAACTCGGCAAATGCCTAAGATGTGGACACTCTTCACGCAATTTCCTAGAAGTCACCCCTTTGATTTTTTCCATCATATCCGCAGGACTTAATGATGGGAGTGCATTGAGAAACATATGCGTATGGTCTTTGTCGCATTCAAGAGCGACAATTTGTATTTGCAGTTCCTCACACACTTCACGTACTAACTCTTTGAAGCGTTTCTCCACCTCTGCTTGCAGAAAAATCTTTCTTCTATACCGAGGGCAAAACACAAAATGATAGTTCAATAATGATACGGTTGTGCTTGTTCTTCTGTATTTGTTCATGTATCAATTGTATTAGTTTTGTTTATAGACTAAAACAAAAAATAGAGAGTTTTCCAAATACTTTAAGTGCCACAAACCTTCGGTTTATTCGTGGTATTTAAAGTATTTGACCTCACTCTCATCCCATGCCTAAAGGTGGTGCTATCGCACCCTGATGGGCTTTCTCGTTTAGAAAATCTGTAACAAGCTTCATAATTAAACGGTCGAAGCTGCAGATAATTCCGAATAAGAAAAAAACGCTATTTGGTTGTTCCTATTTCACTGTACCGTTCTTCACTCGTCCTTGAGAGTCCTAGGCAAAGCGTGCTTTTTTCGCAATATGTATGACAATCACTTCTAGAACATTAACAATACAACTAAAACATTCATTTTTAGATAAATGACCCATTCCTCGAATCGTTTCCTTACCTATTTGCTGACGGAAAGAAATCAAAAAGGGTGCCAATCACCATATCCTGATGCTTGACACCCAAAGTTACAAACAACTTAATCTATTCTATTCCATTCAATGCGATACAAATCACGTCGTCGATCGCGTAATTGGCGCAACGAACCAGAATTTCGAGAACGTCTCAGCTTCTCAAGGTCAACGTCACCAACAACGACGGTATCAATGTTAGCATCACATTCTCCTACAATTCCATCCCTTGCAAATTCAAAATCGGAAGGCGAAAAAATTCCAGATTGCGCGTACTGAATATCCACATTCTCAACATGTGTTAAGTTGCCCACGGTTCCAGCAATACAAGTATATACTTGGTTCTCAATCGCACGTGCCTGAGCACAGTAGCGAACACGGAGGTACCCCTGACGATCCTCTGTACAAAAAGGTACAAAAATAATGTTCGCACCCTTATCAACAGCAATCCTTGCGAGCTCTGGAAACTCGATGTCGTAAGAAATTTGGATAGCAATCTTTCCGCAATCCGTATCAAACACATGAATTTCGTTGCCTTCTGAAATGCCCCACCACTTTTTTTCATTTGGTGTTATGTGAAGTTTAGACTGTTTTTCTATCGTGCCGTCGCGACGGAATAGAAAACCTACATTGTAGATATCCCCATTCTCTTCAACGAAATGTGACCCGCCAATAATGTTTATGTTATATCGCACTGCAAATTCCGTAAACAGATCGATATATTGATTTGTATAGGTTGCCAGTCGTCGAACTGCCTGATCCGGTCGTTTTTCTTCGAGAAATGATAATAATTGGGTTGTAAATATCTCCGGAAATACAACAAAATCAGATCCGAAATCAGCCGCGACGTCGACATAGTATTCAATTTGCCGATTAAAATCCTGAAACGAGTCAATCTTTTTCATCATGTACTGAACCGCACAGATTCTAACCGGGAACGATGTGCGATAAATTCGCTTATTCTTAGGACGATAATCGACGTTGTTCCATTCCATCAAGGTAGCCATAGAAGCAGATGCTTTGTCATCTGGCAGATACCTTGTGTTGATACGTTTAATCGTAAACCCCTGTAGAAGCTGAAAGGACAAAACGGGGTCATAAATACTGTGCTTTTCAACTGCTGCAACATATTCACGAGCCGTCATTTCATTCTTGTGTTTGTGGTAATTTGGGATTCGTCCGCCGATAATGATACTTTGAAGATTTAATCGAACAGCGAGTTCCTTGCGCGCCTCGTAAAGCCGGGCTCCTAGTTTCATACGCCGGTATCCTGGATCGACCATCACTTCAATCCCATATAAATTGTTCCCATTGGGATCGTGATTCGTGATATACCCATTGTCCGTGATAACGTCCCATGTGTGCTGGTCATCATATTCTTCAAAATTGACGATTAAACTTGAACAGGACCCTACAATCTTATCCTCATATTCCACGCAAAATTGACCCTCGGGGAAAATTCGAATATGACTTACCAATTGCTCCCGCTTCCATGGCTCCATGTTAGGGAAGCAAACTTTCCCTAACTCTATAATTTCATCAATGTCTTCAATTTGTATGTTGCGAATGATTATTTTCTTCTCGTATTTTGACAAATCTGTCTCTGACACGTTCTCACACCCTTGCTCTAGTTGTAAAGCTATGTAGTTTCCTTGAAAATATCCTTCTATTTAAATGCCATTTTCATTTATGATTCCCTTTAATTACATAATTAATGATACATATTAAAAATTGACCTGAGTCAAAATTTCCAAATTCCCCTGAACCTTGCGAATGAGTAATCTTTTATATAAACCCCATCTACTAATACCTCCCATTTTGTGACATCGTCTTTTTAGAAAAAGTAGTAGGATGATGCTTACTCCACTCCTTATGTCATTCACATTGTAAGGAATAGATATGTTATTAAGCGTACACCTGCTTTAATTCTTTGTCACGTTAAACGAAAGACTGTAAGTTAAGACATTCAACAGCATTGCTGAATTTCAAGATATAAATGCTTTTTAAGAAAATAATAAATGGGCCAAAAAAATAACTATGGTTACTGTCATCATACTGAATACGGTAGACAATAAAACTGCTTGCGCAGCATATTCAGGATGATTTCCATATTCAAGTGCGAACAGCGAACTATTTCTTGAAGTTGGAAAAGAGCTCGCAATAAACAATGACTGTGCTGTAGTACCGTCCAACTTTAATAGTAAAATAACGAAGAACGCAATACATGGTGAAAGAATTAACCTTCCAATAAGGCTTAGCACTAAAGGCAGCGAAAAGCTTGTTATTCTTAGGAAGGCACTTTGTGCACCAAGTGTAATAAGTGCTATAGCTAAAAATGCGTTTGAAGTATTTTTAATAGGGGTCCATATGTATTCTGGAATTTTTATAGAAACTGCATGAAGAAAAAAACCAAACAAAAAGGCGTATAAGACAGGGTTTTTCAAAAACGTTTTTATTGCCTGGAATTTTGCCTTATCAACAGAAACAGAATTAAATAACCCATAAGTATAAGTTAATAGATTTTGAAAAATCATAACGACTACTTGTATCGATAGTCCAAGAGGGTTATGATGAAAAACAACCTGACTGACAGGTAATCCAAAGTTCCCCGAATTACTTAATACAACACTGTTTTTAAAGGTAGCTGAAAGACCGCTCTCAAATTTCGCTATTTTAGAGATTCCTGTACTGAATATCATTAAACAAAGACTTTGTATGACAAGGAAACTAAGAATATGCAGAAGCGTATCTCCTCTAATTTCACTCTCATAAACATTGGCAAAACTCACAGCAGGCATTAGTAAATATGAATTTAATTTAGATAAGGTACGCATGTCTAATTTAAATCTTCTATGAAGAAGTGCTCCAACTCCAATAAGTGCAAATATGGGAAAAATAACGTTCAAAGTAATATGAAATAAAACGTCCATAAAATAATCCTTTCCATTTTAAGAATAATAAGTGCAATGGGAACTTGTAATTTTATTAGAATAAAAGTCTGTATAATGCTTAAGGTGCTTTAATCCTTCCAATATGGTTCAAAAATCTGTATATAGATGCTATAGCCATTGTTATATTTTATTGTTAATGCTATATCATACCGCCGACAGGTTTCGTCGTAGATCTGTTCAATTCCACTAATCGGTAAGTAAAAGTATGTTCCTGTATTAGGTTCACTAACTGTTATTCTCCCTGATTGGGTATGAACTTTTGCCCCCTTAACATAAGTCATAAAACTAAATCCAACGATCCCTTCGATTTCATCCTTTATGATTGCATCGAAATCTTTCCCTTCGTGCTCCATTAAAAATGTAATAAGTTTCTTTGAATTGTCCTCCAATTGCTCTCCCCCCGTCCATTTCATTTTAAAAACAATATCCAAATAGTTGAAATACAAATAAATTATCGAAATTCATTCAAAAAAGGAATGACAACATCTCCTGTTTGACACCAAATAAAAAAAGCCTGAGCAATTGCCCACACTTTCCTAAATAGTAGATTTAAAATCCAATTTTTTCACAAATTCTATAAATTCTTTAACTACTTTGATTTCAAGATATTTCTCAGGATACAACATCCAAGTTCTTCTTACAATCGGATTCCCTTTTCTATCTTTTAGAATGATTCGATTAAGGTTTTGATGTTCCTGTACAAGAACACTCGGAAGTATCCCGTATCCCAAACCGTTCAATATCATTTCTTTGCAAGTATCAGCTTTATCCACTTCCATGCCGATAAAAGGCGGCTGTGAAAATTCCCCACGCCACCAATTATCAATCATGGTCTTGAGCAACACATCTGTTTCATATTCAACTCTCGGTAGGGCTGGCAGGTCACCAAGTTCAATTTTTTCTAATGATGTTACACAGAGGTTTTCTTCAAATAGTAGTATTTTTGAACCTGACCACTGATAGTCTCCACGGACCATCCCAATATGAACATCCCCATTATATACAAGATTAAATACATCCTTGCTCCATCCCGTTGTAACTTTGTAATTTACTTTTGGGAACTGTTCACGAAAAAGCTTTAAAAGATGTGGCAGCTTGTGCCTTGTTATGTAATTAGAAACTCCTAATCGTAAGGTTCCGCTAACCTCTTCACTCATATTAGATACTGTATCTTTAATCTGTTGGAGGCGATAAAGCATTTCATCCGCACATTGAACTAAATATTCTCCTTGAGGTGTAAAGTGAACACCTTTTGTTCCTCTTTTGACAATTACTACTTGATATTTTTTCTCTATTTGTTGAATTTTTTTCGTTAATGATGGTTGGGATAGATATAAGCTCTCGGCCGTTTTTGTAATATTCTTTTTTTCGTAAAGCACCTTTAAGATTGTCCAGTCCTGCTCATCCATTTTCTTATCCACCTTATTTACTATTAATGTTACAAAAAAATCATTCAATCACTATTTAGATTACCATATAAAAATAAGAATAAGGGTTTTAGAAAAATTATTCTTATTAAACTAACTTGTTTGTTAGCATCATTCAGTGAACTTTAGCTCTTGCCCCGTTTGTTTAAGTACAACATTTCACAAACATTATAAATGGGCTAAATGAATAATCAAAAATACAATAGGAGGAATCATTAATGAGGGCAAAAGATTTAAAGTATTACATTTCTTGATTCCCAAAATACTTAATCCTGACGCTAAAATCAATATTCCTCCTACAATAGTTACTTCATTCAGGAGATCATTACTTAAGGAATTCTCCATTAAAATAGCAATTAAATAAATGGAACCTTGCCATGCGAATAATACTATGCCCGCAAAAGCTATTCCAATTCCAAAAGTGGAGGCTAAAACAATCGAAGTAATGCCATCTAACATACCATTTGCAAGGAGATACGTATAATCTCCCTTTAACGCTGCTTCTACAGGACCTAAAATAGATAATGTCCCAATACAAAATAATAAAATAGCAGTTGATAACCCTTCAGCTAAATTACCCTTAGAATATTTATTAACTAACGTATTAAATCTCGATTCCAACTTAAGTTTTTCACCAAGTAATCCCCCTATGGCTAAACTTACAATAAAAAGAACTGGATATTTGCTGGAAGGTAAATGCTGTACTAATGCATTAATTCCTAATCCCATAGCTGCTAATCCCATAGCCTGCATAAGGATTTCATGATATTCATCTTTTATCCCTTTCTTAAAAATGCTTCCAATAATGCTCCCCATTATGATCATCATAGTATTAAATATTGTTCCAAACATACATTTATCTCCTTTTCTCTAAGTGGTGTTTCTTATTAGAATCTAAAAACAAAAATAAACCCTCTAGTAACTAGAGGGTCAAGTGGCTATTATCAATAAATGATTAAAATTTATGTGCGGGTGTACGGCAATAAAATTTCCGTAACATATTTATCTTTATCATTCGTAATGCCATAATCAATCAGTGTTATTTCAATAGAATCGTCTATCAGTTCATAATTATACTTTTTCATATGGGTTAACAATTTTTTATAATAGGCTGCAGCATCCATATGAGTTCCTTTAAATCGAATTCTTAAATAGTCTCTCTCTGGTATAATAACCGAAGATGGAGCTATCTAATCTCCTTCTTCAAGCACCATGAAAACATTTGAATATTTATCAAAATTATGTGCACTCAAATTAGAAATCGAAATCGAGACTCCGATTTTCCCTAAAAAAATTTCTCCATTTATCCCATAACTATTCCTTAATTCTGTAATGGGTAGTTCAATGTCATCTCCAATAACATATTCATGGCGTAAATATGCTACACGCATTTCAGGAAGTTTTACTTCCGATATTTTATCTAGAGTTGTACTGACAGCATCTTCAATTTGTACTAGACGGCGTAAGATTTTAGTTTCAATTATCTCTAATTCTCTCTTTTTTTTAGCTACTTCATCCTTTTGTTTTTTTAACATCTCAACTAGAGTATCAATTTCCCGATAGTTAAAAAAGTCTTTAATCTCGCTTATTGGCAAATCTAAAGCCCTCAAATATTTTATTGAATTCAACCTTTCAAACTGTCTGTTGTGTCGAATAATATCTATAGTTGTTCTTTTCATCAATAAATTCTGGACGTAAGAGACCAATCTCATCATAATACCTAAGTGTTGCAATTTTGACTTTGAATAGCTTTGATACTTCTCCAATAGTAAAATACTCTTTCATAGAAAACTCCTCTATCTGCATTAATACTAAAAATGAAATTACTCGAATTTTACAGTAGATTCCGTACTAATATTACATCATCTAATAAGAATAGGGTATGTAAAAAGTGAGCTTACGTTGTCATGAAGGGACAATGTAAGCTCACTTTTCTTTTTAGATGGGATAGAGAAAACAGTATTGAACTATGTTCTTTAGTTGTTATAACCGCTTCTTTCTAGTTACCCCTGATAAATCGAGAGAAACGAATTAGTAAACTTAATTCGTAATAAAGGATACTATACTAGTCTAAACAGAGCTTGTACACCTGTTAGGAAAATCCCTATTACAAAACCACAAACTGCTCCGTTAACACGAATCCATTGTAGCTCTTTTCCTACATTGTTTTCTATCATATCAACAAGTGTTTCATTGTCTAGCTTATCTAAATTTTCTTGTACAAGATTGCCAATTTGTGAATGATTATTTTCAACGAGCACGGCTATTTGTTTTTGTATCCAATGATCAATGTTGGTGTTATTTTCTTGGATGTTGTCTAGTATGCGGTTCATCAATGGAATAAGATAAGTATCCATAAAATCTTTATCTTCTACGAAAACTAATGCTTTTTCTTGAATTTGTTGCAGACTTTCCGTTATTGTTTGATCAGGCTCCCATTTCGCTAGAAGTTGATTTTTCCATTTTCCAATGCTCTCTACTAGCTCCTTGTTATCATTTATACCTTGTAACTCTTTCCGGATATATAAGAGTAAAGCTTCTCGATTCGCTTCACCCTCGTGTTTCAAACTATTGACCACACTTAGTAATAGGTTTTGCACAATATTGCCGAGTTTTTCCTCGTTCAGTAAACCTTGAATAGACTTAAGAACAAACTGCAGCATGCCATCTGCTTCAATCTTGTTGATTATATTCATAGAAACAGTACCTAACCGGTGACTAGTCTGTTCTTTTCTTAACCAAGCCTCAGCTTTTTTCAAAATATGATCCAGAGCTTTCTTATCAACCTGTTCATTAATTAGCTGTGAGCTTATGACTTGAAGAAATTTTCTCATTTCAACGTTAGCAAGCGTCGATGTTATTTGTTTTTTAATGAAAGGTGTAAGCTTTTCAACGTCTATGTAACGAATCAGTTTCTTGATTAGTTGAATAAGACCTTTTCTAAAAGAATCTGTTTGCATCTGTTCAGCTATGATGGCGATTAGCTTTTCTGTAAAAGGAATGTGTTTTACTTTTTCTTGGATGCTTTCCTTAGAAATCCAGTCATTTTTTACTACCGAAACAAGTGCATTTGACATTCTTTTACGATTATTGGGCAGTAAAGCTGTATGGGGGATGGGTAATCCAAGCGGGCGGCGAAATAGTGCAGTAACTGCAAACCAATCGGCTAATCCACCAACAAGCCCAGCTTCAAAACCTCCGTGTAATAAACCACTCCACAATGAACCTTCAAACGGCATGGTAGCAATATAACCTACCCCCATAATAATTAGTGAATATCTAGCAATTTTTTTTGACGATTTTGTTTTAGTTGACATTATATTCCCTCATCCTTCAATGATATACAACATTTAATATAACCAAATTAGTAGCAAATTTCATCACAGTTCTTTATAAAAAGCTCATTGGATTAATTAAAAAATCAGAAGTAAAGAAAATATCTATTCATGGCTTACGACATACCAATGCAATGCTATTAATGAAACAAGGCATCAATCTCAAAATTGTCAGCGAACGTCTCGGTCATGCAAATAGAAACAGTGAGCAAATTTGAAAAAATGCTAGGTTAAAAGTGAAGGAATTCTGTTTATAAATCAAAACAAGAAAATGGAGAAATAATGATTTTCCTCATTTGCGTACTTTTAATTTATAAATTCATAACCTAATATAGATTACTATACTAACAAACGTATAAAGCAAAAATGGGCGGGCATGAGTCCGGTTCAATACCGCCTTCACACCAGCCAATTACGTATAAACTCTAACTTTTTGGGGACACACCAGTTTAACGTCCTACTTCTCTTTCACCTTGAATTGGGACACTTCTACTGTTCTCCCATTCCAGTAAGATTCTTTGACTCAAAGTTATCGAGCAATGCACACACTTCATCTGTTGACACTGTGTTCATTAATTGATTTCTTAATTCACTCGCCCCTCGGAATCCTTTGACATAAATCTTAAAAAAGCGATGAAGAGCCTTGAACGAACGCAGCTCTAATTCTGAATATTTATCATGGAGATCCAGATGCAACCTTAAGAGATCAAGTAATTCCTTACTACTATGATCTTTCGGCTCTTTTTCAAAGGCAAATGGATTATTGAAAATACCACGCCCAATCATAACCCCATCAATACCGTATTGTTGAGCAAGCTTTAAGCCAGTCTGACGGTCAGGGATATCCCCATTGATCGTCAAGAGTGTATCCGGTGCCACCTCGTCACGAAGTTTCTTAATCTCCGGGATTAGTTCCCAATGAGCATCTACTTTGCTCATTTCCTTTCTTGTACGCAGATGAATGGAAAGATTCATAATGTCTTGTTTCAATATGTGTGTCAGCCAGTCGCGCCATTCGTCTACCTCCGTGTAACCAAGCCTTGTCTTTACACTTACGGGCAATCCTCCTGCTTTTGCTGCTTGTATTAAATCTGCTGCAACTTCCGGACGACGGATAAGGCCGCTTCCCTTCCCATGCTGTGTCACATTAGGTACAGGACAGCCCATATTGATATCCACTCCCTTAAACCCAAGTTTCGCCATACCAATACTCATTTGCCGAAAGTTTTCAGGTTTATCGCCCCATATATGAGCTACAATTGGTTGTTCATCCTCTGTAAAAGTCAAACGCCCACGCACACTGCGGATCCCCTCTGGGTGACAATAGCTCTCCGAGTTTGTAAACTCTGTAAAAAACACATCCGGTCTAGCTGCTTCACTCACTACATGACGAAAAACAACATCCGTCACATCTTCCATTGGTGCCAGTATAAAAAAAGGTCGTGGTAAATCACGCCAAAAATTATCTATCATATTCAAACTCAAATCCTCTCATGATGGGATACCAGGCCAACCCCTTGTCCCAAAATTACAAAGCAAAATGTCTCTGCTTCCTTTACACTTATACCATGCTTAAGCACTTTTTATCAAATGAATCGTAAATGTTTATTTTAACTTTGCAATCTCTGTACAACCAAAATAACCTCCTGCTAAAATCCACCTCATCAACCAGCATTCCACTGTTCGAGTTAAAATAAAGCTTTGCTCAAAAAGAAAATTGAAAGAACACTGGATTAACAAGGATTCAACAGAAAAAAGACCTCGAAATCGCAAAAGTGTACTTTAGCGAAATCAGGGTCGGAATGTTTAATATTATCGTTTTGTCATTGTATTAATTAGCGTGCTAAATACTGGTGTCCTGTCCATTTGTGTATGATTTCTCCGAAACGTGCCAGATAGTAATAACCCGCAATCATTTTATGGCCTATTTATGAATTACTTTTTAATGAATTCACAATGCTTTTGATTTAATTTTTCATAAACCCAATTTAAATCTAAGCCTTTTCCTGTTTCTATTTTTTCTAAGATAGCTGCTTCTCTATTCTGGAGTTCTAACACTTTTTGTTGTAATTCTTTTGCCTCTTCCGGCTTTATAACGATAACACCATCATCATCTCCTATGATGATATCTCCAGGACAAACAACCTTTCCTCCAATACTAACAGGAACATTTATCTCTCCAGGACCATTTCTATAAGGACCATTCGGTGTTCGTCCTTTCGCAAAAATAGGTAAGTCCATTTGACTTAATACTTCGTAATCCCTAATACAACCATCAATTAGGAAGCCACCTAATTTTTTTGATTGTGCAAGCTTCGACAGAACTTCTCCCACTAGTGCTCGATCCATACATCCTTCTCCATCAATGACAAGGATATCGCCCGGCTGTGCTCTTTCAATAGCAAGAAAAATTAATAGATTATCCCCGCTTGGCACTTTAACGGTATAGGCTGGTCCAAGCAAATTTTGTTTATTGACTTTTTGAATAGATGAGTCAATTGCAGCCATTTTATTCATGCAATCCCCAATGTTGGCAGCTTGCATACCTGCAAAACCTAGAATTAACTCCGTTGATGGTCTTTGAATGTCTTCAAAAACACGAAAACCTATATTTGACATAAAAATCTCCCTTTTGAACCAATATAAAAGTTTATTTTAGTTTATTTTTTACCATAAACCAAGTACTTTCCACCAGAGCCCTCCAACAAGACCCCAAATAATAATATGAATGACTGAAACGCCAAATCCGATTAACCACCATTTATCTTGCAAAACATAGCCTGAACCAAAGAATACAGGAGCAGGACCGGAGCCGTAATGGGTTAGACATCCGAACAAGTTACCGAAAAACCCTAAAATCAAAGCAGTTAGCATGGATGACGTTCCTGCTGCGATGGCTACTCCTAAAAATGCGGCATACATGGCACGGACGTGTACGGTATTGCTTGCAAAGAAATAGTGTGAATAAAAGTAAATTAATTCCCCTTTTTTGTAACTAAACAAAGCAGACAGTAAAACCGCTGATTGCTTTGGTCTATCTTCCATTTTTCCGTGTTATAAATTTACTTTACTTTTTATCATGCTGCACTTGAAATTGATTTTTTAGCTTTTTTCTTTTCGGACACTTTAAATACATAGCTAACAATAATCGGACAGATTATTGCAGATATTACACATGCTGCTGCAACTTGTGCAGTAGCTCCGGGTGCTATTGAAGCTAAGGTAGGATCTGCTGCTGCAACAACAGCTGGTGTAGCTACAGCATTTCCAGCTGTTGACCCTGTTGCTAAACCAACTATAGGATTTTCTTTAAATAACTTCAAAAGTACGTAAGCTCCAATTCCAGTGAATGCAGCTATTAATCCTAGTAATATGCCAGGACCTCCCGCTTCTAGAATTGTTGAAAGATTCATTCCTGCACCTAATGGGAATGAGAAGAATGGAATTAATAATAATTTACTGCTGCCAAGGAACTTTCTCATATCAGGATCAATATTCCCCAAAATCATTCCTATTATTATTGGAATTAATACTCCTACAAGTGCTTCAAAAGGAATGGAGGCAAGGCCGGATGCACCTAATGCAACTAATGTGAAAAATGGACCATCTTTTAAAGAAAATACCGCATATGCCCCTACATCCGTTTCGTCACCATACGATGAAGCAAGAGATGCATATAATCCACCATTAGCATTTAATAACGCTGCAAGGATGGCTAATGGTGATAATCCTAGTATTCCAGCAGGTCCAAAAAGCATGGCTACCGTTATACCTATACCAGCACCTACTATAAATTTTCCTGTTATTAATATGGCACCTTTTTTTAATGCTTTTGGTGCTAATTTGAAATTAATTTGTGAACCAATTAAAAACATAAAACATGCCAAAATTGTTGATGAGGCTTCTTTACTGAATAATGCCGTTGTAAAACCCCCAATTTGTAAAAACTGCGGGAAAAATGTATTAGTTAATACGCCTAAAAAAAGTGGAACAACCATCATACCACCTGGAATTTTATCAAGCGTTTTCTTAATTGGAATTTGCATGTTTAATCCCCCTAAAATAGTTTTTTTAATCTTGCAAAAAACCTATTATTTTCTCGATTTATCCAGTTATTAGGGGAAGGAATTTCGATTTTGTTGCAGGCTGTGTTATGTTTTAATCCCCTTTTATCTTGTTACATGTCTATCATATTCCCATGTAAACCGTTTTCATAGTTTATGAAAGTTTAGTAATTCTTTTTATAAATAAAAAAAGTAAGCAGCTTCAAAAACTGCTTACAGAAAATTTTTTATTAAGTGTTCTTTAAATGGGTTAAATTCATGCTGATACACAGGCCTTCCGATTGTTCCATGAATCACCTTGACTTCAAGTATTCCTAAGTCCTTTAGAAAGTTAAGGTACTTTCTTGCTGAAACCCTTGATATTCCTACAACATTCGCTACTTCATCAGTGGAAAAAGGCCCCCGCTTCAACTCTTGAATGGCATCCCATACCTGCTTTAAGGTATCCTTCGCTAATCCCTTTGGCAGTTCCTCTGCGATTACGGCTTCTTCTCTGTGCCAAAGTAAGTTATCGAGCTCTTGCTGACTAACCGAATCCTGTTTACCAATGAACCGGGCTTGCTCAAGATAGGCAGCAAGTGCAGCGTTAAACCGTTCAAACTCGAAAGGCTTAATTAAATAGTCGACAACACCATACCTTAATGCCCTCTTAATTTTTTCAAGATCTGAGGCCGCTGAAATAATGATGACATCAATTTCAAGGTCATTTTCCCGAAGATACGCTAACAGCTCTAGACCCTGCTTCCCTGGCATAAAAATATCTAAGAGAATGAGCTGAATATCATACTTTCTCAAAGATCGAATGGCTTCAGCAACTGAATGGACTGTTGCAGCCAGCCGGAATCCATCAATTTTGGCAAGATATTGTTTATTGATTTCTGCTACCATCGGGTCATCTTCGACAATCATTACATTAATCATTCTGTTCATCCTCTGCTTTATACGGTATATACACGGCAAAATTTGTTCCCTTTCCTGGCTTGGACGAAATAATCATGTCCCCCTCTAGTTTTTCAATTGCCTGCGCCAACAGATATAATCCGAACCCTCGGTTGTCTCCTTTCGTAGAGAAGCCTTTATCCAGTATTTTATTTTGGAGTGATTTCGTCATTCCCACCCCTGTGTCTTTAACCTCGATTGTTAAAATATCCTCTGCATAATCAAGTTTAAGGTCGACTTTTTTGTTTGGACTGTCCGCAATTGCATCCATTGCGTTATCGAAGAGATTTCCAATGATTGTTATCAGCTCATGTGTGATTTCCGGGTTTGCAGGCTTGGGGATTTTACTTGCACAATCAAATAATAAAGAAGCACCTGATTCTCTAGCAAAGCTTAGTTTACCAATTAAAAATCCAGCAAGAACAGGGTCTTGAATTTTCTTCATCATAAAGCCCATTTCTGTTTCCCGGTGGTTAACCGTTTCACTCACATAGTTAGCAAGTGCATCATATTGTTCAGTTCGAACTAGGCCAAGGATGACATGAAGTTTGTTCATGAATTCATGTGCCTGGGCACGAAGAGCATCCGCATAGTTACGCACACCTGTGAGCTGTTCGGCCAAAACTTGAACCTCTGTTTTATCACGGAATGTAGCAATTACCCCTACCGGTTGATTCTTCACAACCACCGGTACCGTATTTACTAAAATAGTAACCCCATGCAGGTTCTGTTCTTGATTTATTTCCGTTTTACCCGATTTTACAATGCGAGTTAACCTAGTCTCTGGCAAATATTCTTCGATGTTCATTCCCATAGGATTCTCTTCAAGTCCAGCTTTTTTAAAGAGCTTACGGGCCGCCCTGTTTACAAGGGTGATTTTTCCTCCCTGGTCAATGGCTATTATTCCCTCACGCACAGACTGAAGCATGGAACTACGTTCTTCAAGCAACCTGGCAATAGCGGGCGGTTCGAGTCCTAAAAGGATTTTTTTGATGTATCTCGCAAGCCCTACTGCGCCAACCACTCCAATCAATAATCCGATTAAGGTACCAATAACCATACCCATTCGACCTTTATGTACAGCCATTGTTACGTTTTCTAAGGAAATTCCTACAGCAACTGCACCAACTTGTTTTCCTTGAGAATTCTTTATTGGGGTAAACGCCCTCATGGATGGTCCTAGTATGCCTTTTGAGATTGATACGTACTCTTTCCCTTGTAGGACAGGCCCTTCATCTCCTCCCCTAAAAAGCTTCCCTACTTCACTAGGATCCGGATGGGAAAGCCGTATTCCTTTCATGTCCATCACAACAACAAAATTAACATTTGTTTTATCCTTAATTTGGTTGGCAAAAGCTTGTATTTCCGATATATTGGTTGATCTTTCCAAACCATCAATCACCAGCGGGCTTAAGGAAACCATCTTTGCTACATTAAGGGCCTTTTCTTTTTCGGTGTCTTCCACACTGGAGGTAATTCTTTTGCTTATGATTAAATCCGTTATTCCAAGTGATAAAGCCACGACAATACATACAAATATAATAATAATGGCTTGTAAACTAAGTTTGCTCTTCTTCATACTCTCCTCCAGGTATTATCATAATGATAGTATGTATATAACTTATACATAAAATGACAAAAGACCGCTAAGCTCATAAAAAAGCTTTAAGCAGCCTTTATCAGAAATCATCCAATTAGCAAAGTGGCATCCGCCATAATTGGGGGTGAGCATCATTGCACTTTTTAAAATTAACATCGGAACATTGTTGGTAAATTTGGCCGCAATAAACCCTAGTAATATACCTATTAGAAACCTAGTAAGTGTGATGATCAAAGATGTCACCCCCCAACACACTTTCACTTCATGAATGAAATTTATCAACGTATATTATAGTACTTGAAAATGGCAGGACGCTTTTTGTAATTAAAAAAAGTGTTTGGGTAGAAAAATAGTACGGGTTTTTTCATTGTTCATAAAAAAAAGACAAGCTTTTTTTGAACTTGTCTTCATAAATATATTTATTTAAATTCTATTTTCTTGTTTACCATCACTTGTGATAAGGTTCACCGCGTTAGATCTAAATGAGGGAATGAGTTGGAATGACTCCATCTAACTTACTAAATCCAAACCATTTGCCTATTATCTATTTTCCAAACCTTTTGCGATATCCGCATTTTCTACATAGTTCCTCGACTGCCACTCTTCGTGAAAAACCATCTACAAGGTTTTTGGCTCTATCCATCTCGATAATATCAGAAAATGAATGATCATTAATATTTCCAAGGTTAATAACTCCCTCACCATCCAGACAACAAGGGATAACCGTTCCATTTGCTAAAATCCCTGCTTGATTTCGCATGCCATAGCAGAAGCCCTTCCCATCATCTTCTTCTTCATGTAACGCAGGCCACTGAAACTCGTAATCTTGATTAATGAAGATGCGTTCCGCAATTTTCACGCCGCTTCCTGGTACGACCTTCTCTTCAATTTTGTAGTCTAAATCAAATTCTTTCTCAATAATTTCTAGTAATTCTCTGTTTCGTTTTCTTTCAATATTCGTCGTATTGTCTTGTGTAAGGTTCCATAATCTCAGGGAAACAATCATTTCTGATTGGCTCGTTGCTTCTTTAATAAAAGAAATGATACTTCTAACATACCCTTCCTTATCTTTAGAACCAATATGGCCATCAAAGCTATGGAGTGAGAAATTCATTTGTCTTAGCGCAGGCTTATTTAATAATTTTTCCCTCTTTTTATTAATTAATGTTCCATTGGTTGTGATATTGACTTTAAACCCTTTTTCATGACTTAAGTCTAACAATTGGTCTATTTTAGGATGGAGCAGCGGCTCACCTTTTACATGTAAATAAATGTAGTCTGTGTGCGGTTTAATTTGGTCTAATCTCTTAGAAAAATCCTCCACAGAAATGAATTGCTTCTGTCGTTCTGTTGGCGGACAAAAGCTGCATGCAAGATTACACACACTTGTAATCTCTAAGTAAAACTTTTTAAATTTTTTCACTATCAATTCCTCACTTCTTCGACTCTTAGAACAGGATGAACTATTATTCTATCACTATTACAGCATATTTATTCCTAAATGGGAACATGCTTATTCAAGGAAACTACCGTTACCATTTTTCTGTTTAACAGAACGCACTTGTATTTTTCCTATTATTTATCCTACTACTATCTACACAAGAATTCCTTTACTTATACCATTCACATATAATGGTAGAAAACTATCAGAAGATTTTCTTCAATGGTCTTCACATGTTAGCAAACGATTAGGTAACTAACATATTGTCAAAATTTTAACCAAAAATGTTCCACCATATAGTATATTCCATTTTATGTAGTCTTAGGGGGACACACTTACTTAAAAACCTCATTTACTTATGATAAGGTTCACCGTAAGAATACAATGCACATAATTAGTTTCGAACAAAAAGTATTTATATCTATATAATCGTCTTCCCCACAACCTAGTGTGGGCTTTTTAGGTTTCCTGCTCTAACAAAATAAAAAGAAATACTTCATTAATATTTACCAATATTCTTTTTTTGTGTGGTAAAATATTTTGCATCAAGGAAACTTTTTGAGAGTAATGCATATAATGCAAAAGTCCAAAATCAAACATACAAATTTTTTTGTTCTTATTTTTTACCTAAGACAAAAAAGTTTATATAAGGAAAAAAACTAAATATTTAAAGAGGAGGATTACTCGAATGGCAATTCAATCAAAAGTAAATAAAAAAAGATGGTTGTTTCCATCTCTTATTGTTTTAATGCGTGTTCTCTTTGGAATTGGTTGGCTATTAGCTGGAGTAACCAAAATTTCCGAAAAACTATGGTTTAAAGAACCGGGGGTATTTCTGAATGAATATTTAATCAGTGCATTAGAGAAGCCAAATGTCCCATTGTTTTATAAAATTTTCATTGAAAACGTAGCATTAGAATATATGATGACTTTAAACTATGTCATTCCTATCGTTCAAATTATTCTTGGTGTACTTATTATAATGGGATTACTTACTATACCATCAATCTTAATCTGTCTCTTTATGCACATTAACTTCATACTTTCTGGAAATATGAATTTAATGAGCCTTGTTCTTTATACGAGTACGTTTACATTAATCATTTTTAGAACGGAAATTTATCATTTAAGTCTTGATAAGTATTTTAATCTAGATATTCTGTTTACAACCAATGAAAACAAAAGAGAAAAAAACAACTCCATGCCACCTGAGAAAGAAAGATTGCTGAGGAACACTTAATCTATTACCATTAGTTAAATATGTCTATTAACATTAAAGTAATCCAATACAGCAACCCAAGGATATTAAATAATACAAACAAATATAATAAAATTCTAGTAACCTTCAATGTCATTACTTCCTTTACTTATTGATGTTAATAGTGGTTCATAGCAATTATATTCTAAAATAACCTTAAAATTACATTAAAGTATATAATAAATTACCGTCACTAAAAATTAGTGACGGTAATTTATTATATTTGCATCATTACGATTATTAACAATAAGAAAATTGAATAATTCTTTTATTCTTTTCTTAAAGGAACTTTATACTACTTATGGTACGGTTCTCAGTGATATATCTAAATGAGGTTTAACTCACTGCTAACTCAATATGTATTTCTATTTCCATCTTACCAGCTTAAAAAACAGGTATTCTTTCTCCCATTCATATGAAAATTTTAGTAAGTTGCATATTTCCAATGAATTGATTCCCCGTTCTTAGGGCGATTTGGAAAGGTGTCTCCCTGTAATAGGCTGATTGGCTTTCGGACATTCAAGAAATGTTTCGCCCTTTTTGAAAATTCCCAACTGCCTAATCACTCTCTTGCTTTAATGCATAGTACGTTCTCTTTTGCTATAGCTAACTCCTAAAAAAGGTGTTAAAATAGGTGAAATTCATCTAGAAGGAGCACAAGTATGCAACAAAAAATATCATTTTCTACCTATGCCATCATTGGTACGATGCTGTTCGGAATGTTCTTTGGTGCGGGAAATTTAATTTTCCCGATCCAAATGGGGCAACTCGCTGGCACGAATTTTTGGCCGGCATTAATTGGCTTCCTCATAACTGCAATCGGACTGCCATTTATGGGGATTTTAGCATTTGGTTTATCCGGGAGTAATGGATTGCGTCAATTAGCAGGTCGGGTCCATCCACTATTTGGAGTCGTCTTCTCCGTGGCACTTTACTTAACCATTGGACCGTTTTTTGCAATTCCACGGACAGCAACAGTTCCTTTCGTAGTCGGTTTTGAACCGTATATCAATCCAGTGCACGGCAGTTTATATCTCGGCCTCTTTAGCTTTGTATTTTTTACGATTGTCTATTATTTCTCTTTGAACCCAGCAAAAATTATCGACTATATTGGCAAATATTTAACCCCTGCGTTTTTAGTGTTTTTATTCATCTTAATTGTCATTGCCATCGTCAAACCGATGGGTCACTTCGGTAAGCCAACTGGTGACTATAGCGACTTGGCCTTTATAACGGGCTTTAAAGAAGGGTATAACACGATGGATGCTCTTGCGTCACTCGCATTCGGCATTGTTGTCATCCAGGCGATTAAGGGACAAGGCATCACCAATCCAAAAGAGATTGCGAAAGCCACTTGGAAATCAGGCATTTTCGCCATGGTACTGATGATGCTGATTTACGGACTCATTACCTATATGGGGGCATCGAGCGTATCGGCCATCGGGACATACGATAATGGCGGTTTAATCTTTGCTGCAGTGGCTCAGCATTATTTCGGATCATTCGGCTCCATTTTATTAGCAATTATTATCGTACTCGCTTGTTTAAAAACGAGCATCGGACTTATTACGTCTTGCAGTGAGTTTTTTAATCATATATTTCCAAAAATAAGCTATAAATTGTTCGTTCTGGTACTATGTCTTATGTCATTTTTCATTGCCAACTTCGGACTAAACAATATCATTCAATATGCGGTACCCGTATTAATGTTACTGTATCCTTTAGCCATTGTTCTGATCTTATTAGCCCTTTGTTCATCTTTATTCGGCCATAAGCAGAGTATTTACGCAACCACAATGTTCTTCACTTTTTGTGTAAGCTTCTTCGATGGCTACAGCACGTTGGTCGACAGTTTACCAGGCGCGTCTCTCTCTTTGTTCGAATCCATTAAATTGTTCTACATGGATAATTTACCACTTTACGATATTGGACTCGGCTGGATTTTACCAGCTCTAGTTGGTGCGTTTATCGGTTTTTTATGGCCAACGAGCTCTAAAAAAACTGCTGTTCAATAACGCTAGTTGGGAACCAGCCTAGATAGCTCCTAAGCTGGTTCCTAATCTTCTATTCTCCGTAATCATAATTCCTAGTGTAAAAAACCTCATTTACTTATGATAAGGTTCACCGTAAGAATACAATGCACATAGTTAGTTTCGAACAAAAAGTATTTATATCTATATAATCTTCTTCCCCACAACCTAGTGTGGGTTTTTTAGGTTTCATGCTCTAACAAAATAAAAAGAAATATTCCATCATAAAGTCGTAACCAGCAGGCAGTTAGACGACCGCCAGTACGAATTAGAATTTGATCAAGCCCATCGTTTGAAGACAACTCTCTCTTCCTTGAATAATGTGACGTCTGATTTAATATAGGGATTATGTGTAATATTCTATAATCCCCTTCCTAAAATCATAAAAATAGAACAACATCGCCTAATCATAAAGGGCGCACAAAAAAGATCAACTCCCAATTGTAAGAGCTAATCATACTTTTTGTTCATTTAATCTCCAGCTTTCTTTTTAAGAAATAACCTCATTTATTTATAGTACGGTTGACCACACCTATTAAACCGGCAGTCAATTTGTATTCGAATTGGTTCAAGATTTTTTGCCTTCCCTGATCCGAATGACACCCATTCATCGTAATAAAAAACTACGGTCATTCCTCCAATTATTCTTATTCTTGGCATTATGAATTGAATTACCAGTACTGCATGCCTAATCCCTTTAACTGCTGTAGTCGTCACGCTAAAAAAGCTTCATTTTTGTTTTTTTGTCGATACCGGACACCAAAGCAATGTGACCACTTTTTCCTGACTATAATGCTTACACTTGTATAAGAAGAGGAAGTTAAAAAATGATATGGATTGGTTTTATCATAATTAGTATTATTTCGTTTACAGCCTATCATTCTTTTACCTATCTAGGATTATTAATATTTAATAAAAACAAATAGTTTATATATAAAAATAAAAGGAAGCCTCCTATTGACACTTCCTTTTCCGGCATAGTTTGTGAGACTTTGAGGCAAAAAGTACTCTAAAACACCTATAGTTTTTATCATATTTTTCTTTGGAATTAAAGTGAAGGATTTTCATATACGAAGATACTAATTTCACATAATGGAATCACAATGTATGTTGGAAATGGCGAGGGAACGTCTTCAAGGACAAGAATATCACTGTTTACTTTATGAATTTTACGCGAAAAGTTTTGATTATGTTTCGTATACACTGTAACGACATGGCCTATTCTCATCTTTAATTCTTCAAATATCCCTTCAATACAGCAGCAGTTGCACTCTTTATTTTTTTTATCTTTATTTTTATCTTTATATTTTTCTTCTTTTTTACTTGACAATTTATTCACGCCTTTCATAAACGTGTTTTTACGTTTCATTTATTTGAGAAAAAACATCGAAGATTACTGTGAATCCCCGATGTTTTTTCTTTAGGAGTAAGATAGGCTTGGACTATTAGCAGGAAGAGTTATATTAGGAGGTTACAAAATCTCTAGAAACATTTGGAAGTCTAATTGAAATATTATTTGTTGTGTCTTCTAAAAGAATATCGCTATATTCAACCCTTACTAACACCAATCTCTGACCTTGCCCACAGTTAATATCATCACTTGGGGCTGGAAATTCACCATCTGTACAGATGGTTTCTCTTACTCTACCATTTCGAGAAGAGAAAGTTCCACCTCCTGATACAAAACCTGAAACACTTTCTTTATTAGAAGCTGCCGGATTATGACCACCACGATTGCGACATTCAAAGAAAGCTACTCCATCTGCAGTTAATACATAGTCAATATCCTCATTACCTAACCCTCTTTCGTCAAAAGCGACACATAAATCACCTGCACTATTGATAGAGGCTATTGCCGACTGGAAAAATGCCATTTAAATCACCTCCCTTTCCATATTTATTATATGAATATAACTTGTCCGTGACTGTGAAGATATCATGTTTACGAGCACATTTTATTAGAATTAGAAAAATAGATGGTAATTTGGCTTTAGGAAGGAAGTTGAGTTAATAACACTATGAAAATACTCCATTTCTCAACAAAAAGAGGGATTAAGGAGGTGTTTTTCTCTTAACTCAAAAGTTTTGAATGGTTGTATTATCAAATTGAGGTATAAGAAAGATTAAGAATTTAATTATGTTATAAGAAGGAGCGGTTATTCTAAGTATTACTGGAATTTGGGTGGTAACTGGAGCTAAATTCTACGCAGTAAAGGGGGATTCTCGGATTTCGAACATGTGGAGCAATTAGTTAAATTGGCTGAGACAAATCGAATTTTAAAACAATCCGGTGTGAAATAGCCCTTCTTACTTCTGTATTACTAAACAAGGAAGAAGAACATTCCGCAACATTGCCTACTAAGTAGGTAACCACTTTTAAAAACTTCTATTTCTTTTGTACTAATAGGGCTTAACCTGAATTCAACTTTTATCCAATATAATAAAGTTTTGGATTTTTTTAATTTTAACTTATAAAGAAAAAGACGAACCCTTTATATATCGTCCTTCAATAACAAAATTTTTTTATATCTATATTTTCATTTTTTAGGTTCAGTGAAGTTATATAAAAAACCGCCTCTATTTATGATACAGTTCAGCCTGATTAATACTAAACGTCCTATCAATCCTCCTATGTTGCTCATTCAACATGTCAACATTTATATGGTTAATAGGTGAAAATTCATCTAGAAAATCTGATTTTTTTCATAATAAAAGGTCCATACGGCTCAGTAACTCGCCACATGGACTGGTTTGTTTCTATAGTTGCTTGCTATGAAATGACGAGAAATATTCTACAAAGATACAATATCCATATAGAATGCCTCCTAATAAATTACTTAAGAAAAACTCTTACCGTTGAATCTATTAAAACATCCAGCAAAATTGGTTTTCTCTCATTAAACGCTTTCTCAAAAGCTGGTTGGAGTTCTTCAGGTTTTTCAATTCTTATCGAATCGATTCCAAATCCCTTTGCTACACTAACAAAATCCACTGCAGGTTCATTTAAATCCATTCCAGGAAAAACGTTTTGTTTTGCAGATTCTCCGTCAATATTTAGAATTCCACCTTTAAGAATCATGTAACTTTGATTATTCATAATCACAAAAACAACTGGCAGGTTATGCTTGGCGGCATTCCATAAAGATTGGATATAGTAAAGTGAAGAGCCATCCCCAATCACATTGACTACCCTTTGATCAGGACGTCCTAACTGAGCACCAAGAGAAGCCGGCATACCGTATCCAAGACCGCCGCCCTTTAATGCGATAAGACTGCCAGGTTGGTTCAGTTCCAAATAACTATGTGTGAACCTTCCGGAGGTCACGGATTCATCAACTACCAAAACATTCTCAGGGAGTGCTTTATTTAGTTCATATACGACTTCAGCAGGGGATAATGGAACTTGTCCTCTCGTCCCTTCTAATTCTTTCAAACGCTGTTCATCACTTTGTTTTTTCATTAGCAAAGTTTTTTCTTTTAAACTTTCAAATCGGGCTCGGTCCTCATTACTAGCATGAAGGTCGATTAGTTCTGTAATCTCTTTAACTGCGATTCTTGGATTTGCCAGAATAGCAGTATCAACATGCATATTTTTTCCCAGTTCCCACTCTCCGCTGTTAATAGCAATCACCTTGGTTCCTGGTTGAACAATAGGTCTGTCAAAATAAAGCAATGGAGCTTGACTCGTTACCCCAACAAAAACCACCACATCTGCATCTTTGAGTACCTTCTCGATATATGGACCGTTAGGTAGACATCTCCCTGCATACTGTGGATGTCCATAAGGGAAGTTTAAGCGGGAACATTGATGCTCAACATAAACTGGAGCTCCAATCATCTCTGCAAATTGAACCATCTCGTTCAAACCTCCACAGCTTGCTAATTGATCCCCAACCAAAAAGACAGGGTTTTTAGCTTGTCTAGTCAAAATAGCAGCATTTTGCACAGCCTCAAGGTCTCCCCTTGTATTAGAGGAAACAACGGTTAGAGGAATGGGTTCTGTATCTACCTCTTGCCAAAGTACATCAGAAGGAAGAGAAAGGAAAACAGGACCCATCGGTTCAGTTAAGGCCATTTTGAATGCTCTATGTAATACTGTCGGTAATTCTTGAGCGTTTTTCACTTCCCAGCTCCATTTAGTATAATCCTTGACCATGCTAACCATTTCGCCCCAGAGTGCAGGTTCTTGTATAGCGAGTCTAGTGTCCTGCTGCCCGGCTGTGACAATAAGAGGAACCCCCGCCCGATAGGCATCGTATACGTTCCCCATACCATGAGCAAGACCCGGAGCGGCATGCAAGTTCACAACGCCTGGTTTTCCCGTTGCTTGCGCATAGCCTGCCGCCATACCAACACAGACATCCTCATGTAGTGAAACAATAAATTCAATATCTGGATAGTTCACTAAACCATCGATTAATGGCAATTCAGTTGTCCCTGGATTTCCAAATAAATACTCTACCTCGTATTCTTTCAAAGCCTTTAAAAAAAAGTCTCTACCTAACATTACGTCACACCCTTATATTTTAATAGAATCATGGCCATTTTATTAAGATCGACTCCACTTTCAAACTGTAACTAAACATTGTTCAAGAATCGAACGCAGTTCTGGCGGAATGACCTCGGACTGTTGTGTTTGAAAGTTAAAACAAACGATAACAGCACTTCCAGCTGCAACCATTGCACCTGTATCTGCTGATTTAATTTCGTGCGCCAATGTATAGCTCTTTGTTCCGATTCTGGAAACTCTCGTGGAAAGAGTTAGCGTTTGGTTTGCATATGCCTGAGCCAAATAATCACACTGTGCTGAGGCCACAATGAAATTCATTTCCCCCCTATTATCTTTGTCGTAACCGACCGCTTTAAAAAATTTTGTTCGTGCTTCTTCCATATATATAAAGTAACTAGTGTTATTGACATGACCTGCTGCGTCTGTCTCACAAAACCTAACATATACATCGATTTCAGGAATATTATTCATGTTCAAACCCCTTTCTATTGACTGATCCCTAATACTTCTTGATTATTTATGCCTTTTTCCTTTGCCAAATCATATATTTCCTGTCGATCCCCGGTCTTCCATTCTCTTAAAGCATAATTCCTATCACCTTTTACTAAGCTTCTAACTTAGTAGGAAGCTTCTACTTCATATAAGAAGCTCGTCACCTACGCTTCACTTATTATTACAAAGAAACTCCACCGTCTATTGCAATAATCTGTCCCGTAATATAATCACTTCCATTGCCAGCTAAAAAAAGTGCCGCTCCTTTCAGTGAGTCAGGATCCCCCAATTTTTTCATGGGATTTTTATTTATTATTGCAGCCTCTTTTTGGTCAAGTACGTGCTTTGTCATTTTCGTTTCAAAGAATCCCGGTGCAATTGCATTGACATTTACTCCATACCCCGCCCATTTTCTTGCTAAATCTTTCGTAAAATGATGGACCGCTGCTTTACTTGTACTGTATCCAATTGCATTTAGGACTTCCGGAGGCTCTGCCTTCAACCCTGCAACGGAACCGATATTAATAATCTTCCCCTTGCCGCGACTAATCATATGGTTTCCAACGGCCTTTGACATTAGAAATGTGCCGGTTACATTTACATTCAAGACCTTTTGCCATGCTTCGAGCGGCATATTCTCCGCTTTTTCTCCCCAAGTAGCCCCGCTATTATTGACGAGAATATCGATTTGGCAAAAATCAGAAAGAACGGCTTCCACTGTGTCAGCCACAGCTTCTTCACTGGCTACATTGCATTCATATGCCTTTGCCTGTATAGAGAACGTATTTTTCAAATCCTCTGCGGTTTCCTGACAATTATGTAATTTCCGAGAACAAACGGCTACATTTGCACCATATTCTGCAAATACTTCTGCGATCACTCTCCCCAATCCACTTCCCCCGCCTGTAATAAGCGCTGTTTTTCCACTTAAATCAAACAAAGATTTTGTCATATTTTTCCTCCTATTAGGTCTTACTTGAGATAATCCTTAACGAACCTCCAACAACATCGACTGGAGACTGAACCTTCTTCATCCATTAAATCGAGGTTCTGTGCTTAGCCAGTTCTTATTTCTTCTCCTTTTATTAATGCAACTTGCGTGCCAAGTTTTTAACGGGATAAACAGCTATATTTTATATGAATAAATCGTTAAATAATTCAATAATGAATCACTTCTCTTCTATTGCACCTCTTATAGCTATTCATTATTGTATCGTTGATTCATTTATGAATAACTTACAGATTTCCCGAACGAGAAGGCCCACTTCTTTAGAGGTGGGATGATAGTGAGGTCGAACCAGACGTGTCTCGTGACGCGTTAATGGTTCGATTTTTTTCGTGTTGTGGGCGTATTTCTTGTGCAGGGAACGTATGTTCTTATATAATGGTTGTATAGAAAACAAGAGAGGAGGAAAAAAACATGTTTGTCACACACTCATTTCGTATTCCCTATGAGAAATATCTATATGAAGAATTGAGAATGATGCAGAGAGAAGCAGCTTCTGTATGGAATGATATCGTTCGAGAAGCGACTTCTTATTATGTTTCTCGTAAAAAGTGGTTAAGTAAAACAGAGATTCAATTTGTTCGAAAACAAACGTATCAGCTCCATTCTCAGACCGTTCAAGCCATTGCGGATAAGTATGAAGCGAATCGAGAAACGATTCGACAGCTTCGAAAAACGGATAAAAAAGCGAAGTATCCGTGGAGAAGAAAATACTATTATTGCATCCCATTAAAAAAAGCATCGATGGGCGAAAGGAAGACACTTTATTTGTTCTGTTCATAAAACAGAAATCCATCGTGATGTAAACGGAGCACAAAATATTGCCCGTAAAAAACATACGATGGCAGTCCAATCTCTTTATTCGGTCCTATTCAAACAACCGATTTGGTATAAACGCTTTTTGTCTGAAGAAATCAGACAAAAAACGAAACATCCGAAGAATAAACCAAAGAAAGAACTAAGTATCGCCAGTCGAATGGCGTAGTGGCACCGACCTTGCCCTTTTGAAAGACTGTTTTTCTCTCAAAAGTTGCTCGCCCAAGTTTCACCCCTGCATCTTCCTGTGGAAATTTGTAAGTGGAATGTTTGCGAGAAAGAACCCCACTGGCTTCAGCCGTGGGAGTGGTCAGGGATACTTCACTCCTAAAAACGAGCTATTAGAGGAAATGCTAGGTTAAAAAATGAAGGAATTCTGTTTATAAATCAAAACAAGAAAATGACGTGTAGAATGGTACACGTCATTTTCTTGTTTTATATATATCTTATTAAACTAAAGCGTCCCGATAGTTTAAGTAGAATCCTTCACAATCTCTTCTACACCTTAATATAACACCAATTTAAATGTGTTACTCTAGATTAAAAAACGACACCTTCTTACTTAAAGAAAAGCTCCCTATAATTGAATAACTGATGGTTTTCTTACAGTAAGTTTACAAAGCTTTAGGTAAATTTAGTAAAGTAAAGAAGAGAATATCCAAACTAATATTCTCTTCTTGAGATTTACCCGTTTAAAAAGAAGGTAAGTTATCTAAGTTATTTTCTTTAATACCATCAGGTTCACTACGTATAATATCCCTGCCATACTTATGAAATACGTCGACATGAGCTAACTTCCCTGATTTTGCTTCATCAAGAGCAGTAATATAATCTAGTTCTCTTCCACTACTTGTTTTAAAAGCAATAATATCATCCTCATCATTTTTACGAACTGCAACAATTTGTTCTACTCCTGAATCGACTTCCTCAACTACTTCCAATTGAGCTTGGCCTTCTCCTTGTTGTAAGTATTCATTATAAACTTTTTGAAAGTCTTTTTTATCCATCAACCCCACCTCCAAAACATTTTATTAGTATGGTCGGAAACCATTAGTTTATGTACTATAACCCTTAACAAAATGAATTATTTTTGCAGTTTTTCACATCTTTTTTCACTATAGCACCTGATAGTTCAATAACTACTGGAATTCCTATAATTCACAAACATTGTGGGCTGATTTAAAATTAATAACCATTGTTTGTGAAAGAAGGGTTTTCAAGCGTTAAATGACAAAGGAAAATTAGAGAAATTTACAATTTATTTAGAAACAGATGATGAAAAACCCTCTATGCAGGTATGGATAAATCAACAGGCTATTTTTGTATAAAAAAACAATAACACCGTTGAATTACTTTTAGATAGAAAAAACCTAACGTTAGAACAAGCAAATAAACAACAAAGGAATACATCAAATTCCATTCCATATAGACAAATACATTGAATAACGAAGCCACCCATTCCGAGAAAACAAGGATGACTGACCACACTAATATATAAAAACTCACAAAAATACCCTTTAATTCCCGCCTAACCAAGATATATACAAAGAAGTAACCAAAAAGCGGGTAGGCTATTCCTAAACATAACCAGTCAAATAAATCTTGCTTAAATGTGTCTAAAGCAAGGTACTGTTGAAACTTAATGCCAATAACGTAATCCGTCCATTTGCCTATTGAGGCAAAATAAAGTAGTACGGCTACTGTGATACCTGATGGTAAAACTTTACGAAAAACAATAAATCCCAGAATAAGGGGAAGAAGAGCTATTAATACGAACCACTCATTTTCATCAAAATGGATTGGTAATAATAACATAAATGCTTATACTCCTTTCGAAAGTAAAAAAAAACAACGTCGAAAGATGTATACAACAAGAAGAACAAGACACCACACTAAAAATGAGTCCCATTTTGACATTTGATGGTGTTTAATAATCCCTACAAAATCTGCTGTATATTCTAAAACAACGAGAACAAAAGGACTCATTATAATAAACATATATTTCCAAACGAGTGTACGAAGGGACAAAATGATACCAAATATCCAAGTTATGAGAGCTGGTATCAATGCAGCACTAACTACTACAAATGAAAAAAATTCTTCCATTCTATCTGAAGTTTGTATATGACCAAGGTTTAAGCCACCCATACTATACACATCCTGTACAAGACTAGAAATAAACATCCAAAGTACAACCACTTCCAGTTTATGAAGGCACTTTGTGCGAAACGCAAGGACAGTTAACAGTATGGTTAGTAAGAGCGCTACTGAGAGTACCATTTAAAAATACCTCATAGTTCTTTAATGTATTTAACGTTCTATACAGAAACCAATAGTTGTTCATCTTGTTTCTGTATTCTCAGATAATTTTTTTAACTTTATTCTTTATTTTCCCTTACATTTCCCATCAAATGGGGATTTAATTCTTTTATCCAAATATAATATTTTATTGCGTTAACCTGTCCCTATAGTTTAAGTACATCACTTCACAATCTTTATACACATATTAAAGAAGTTACATGATCTTTGTTCACAGAAAAAAATTTTTTTGGCTACTGTCACATGTCAAAATTTTAATATTTAGCTTTTAATCTCATTTTGATTCCCATAAAAATATTGGTCACTCTCTGGTCACACGCTATCGAAAACCACAGTTCATTTAAAATTCCTAAATTCACTTTAACCCTTGATATAAAGGCATTTACGGATATTGTTGAAAACTAGAGGAAGTCTTGCTCCCCAACCAGGCAGCGTAGAGGTCAAGATTCCTTCTTCACTCAAAAAATCTAGAGCCTCTCCATAAAAAAATCGAACCATTAACGTGTCACGAGACACGCCTGGTTCGACCTCACTATCATCCCATCTCTAAAGAAGTGGGATTTCTCGTTCGGGAAATCTGTAAGTCTGGTAGGACAACCTCTTTTTTTTATAATAAAACGGGACATGCATAAGCTAATTGATTTTTTCGAAAACTACAACCTACCCCCTGGAAACTTCTGCTTGCTCAGCATTTCAGCAACACCTTGATAATAACGTTTGCTGAAGAAGGAAGATACAACTTTCGTCCAAGTTCCAACACGGTTGTTTTTCGATCTTTCCTGCAGATAACGGGAATATCTTTCATTATACTCCTCGAGAAGGGGTCCCTGTTCACGGTTGTAAACTTCTTCATGGTAAACGGCTTCTTTTAAAAGACGCGGTTTTTGGCCAGTGTCTTCAACAGGATGACCAATGCAAAGGCCGGACACTGGGATTACGTATTCCGGGAGGCCAAGCATCTCAATAACTTCTAGCGCATTTCTGCGAATCCCGCCAATCGGCACGGTTCCGAGGCCAAAAGACTCAGCCGCTGTAACAGCTGTACCAAGGGCAATCCCAACATCCGTCACGCCAACAATGAGTGTGTCAATATCATCTGTTGTATTTATTGTTGTACCTTCCATTTCACATGCTAGATGAGTTCGGTAAAAATCCGCACAGAAGACCAGGAAAACGGGTGCTTCTTCGATATGTTTTTGGTTTCCGCAAAGCTCCGCCAATTTCTTCTTGCGCTCTTCGTCCTTCACAGCAATAATAGAATACTGCTGTCCATTAATCCAGTTGGGAGATGCCTGAACCGACTGGATAATCTGATTCAACTGCTCCTCATCCACCGCCTTGTTTTGGTACGAACGGAAAGAACGATGAGCTTTCAATGATTTTATCACTTCATTCACAATTATAAACCTCACCTTCAATAAATAATTAATAGGCTAAGTAAATGCTAACACTAATATAAATTATAAAACAAATATAAAAATCTGCATGAGTACCTGCCTGTTACACGTAGGCTTGCTGCTTCTTGTCGGTCTTTTAAAACTTCCTTCTGATAGTACGCGCTAATGGAATTGAATATGTGGGTGTAGTTTGAGACTTATGAAAAAGTTGCATTAAAAGCTATGAAAAGGCAGCACAATAAGTAAGAAAATAAGGGACAGTTCGCATCACTATCCCTTGATTTCAATACCATACTAACCATAATCTAATGACAAAGCTTTTGTCTCCCGCTATATTCATAACCTGCCTTAGATTCGGTTGGTCACACTCATCCTGTCCTTAATTTTCTGTAGAATGATGCAAAACATTCTTTTCTTTTTTTACAATTAAAAGACAAGTTACAGCAAAGGCCAAAATTGCTAGTATCACAAGGATCAAAAAGACCGTATGCAAACTTCCTTCTAACTCCTGCCCATAGAGCTGGTCACTGAGCCATAGACCCGAAACCGCAATCCCAATCGTCTGCCCAAGACTTTTCATTAAATTATGTGCACCCATCGCCACTCCCCTAAGCGACCAATCTACTGCCGATTGAACAGCAACGGTGAATGTGGTGATGACTATACCAAAACCGAATCCGAGTACAGCAGATAGTAGCATAATCCAAAGCATACTCGTATTTGTTTGCATAGCAGCTAAACCGATGCTTCCACCAATGACGATGGCTAATCCGATTAATGCAAGCCGTGCAAAAGAGTTATTTACTAACCATCTTCCTATCAAAATCCCGGCTATCGGCCAGGCAAGTGATATCGGAAGCATCGCAAGACCGGAAGAAGTAGCATTTAAACCGTTAACCCCCTGCACCCATAATGGAATATAAAAAGTGACAGCTACCAAAATAAACCCAAGCAAAAATCCAGCCAGGTTCGCGATATTAAGAATTCGAATCTTAAATAAAGTAAGTGGCAGCATCGGCTCCTTCGCCTTTTTTTCGATCCAAATAAAGAGGATTATTCCGATAATTGCGATCCCAAACAGTAAGGATACGCTAGTTGTCAGCCCATTTTTTTCTTTTAATAAAGTTAAGCCATATAGTAAAGAACTCATACTGGCAGCGAAGACAATAATTCCGGCATAATCGATGCTGTGTTTTTTCTTTTCAATCTGTTCAAATAATGAAACCGATAAAATCAACATCGCCGCTATTCCAAAAGGAATATTCATGAGGAAAATCCACCTCCAGGATATCGTATCGACAATAAAACCGCCGACAAGCGGTCCAATAATCCCTGAAATTCCCCAAACGCTCCCGATCCAGCCTTGAACCTTCCCTCGTTGTTTAAATGAAAAAATATCCCCGATAATCGTAAACGGAATTGTCGCTAACGCCCCTCCCCGATACCTTGAACTAAACGAAATAAGACAAGCTGTTCCATTGATTGCGAAAACCCAGATAAAGTTGAGCCAGCTAAAAAAATAATGACCCCTGCGTTGAACATGACTTTTCTTCCATATAAATCTGCTAATTTCCCAAAAATCGGGATGCTTATAACAGTGGCCAATAGATAAATAGAAATTACCCATGTATACCATTGACTGCCTTGTAATTCCTCAACGATTTTGGGCATAGCGGTACTGACAATGGTTCCCTCAATTGCTGTTAAAAATGTAGCGATAAACAATGAAACAATCACTACATTTTGCTTCGTTTTTTTCTCCATACTTTCACCTTTCTCTATGTTTAAAAACAAACAATCATTATTGATGTTCTCCACTTCATAGACTTTAATTGCATAAAATCCCCCTTTTTTATGCAGCCACCAGGCTTCTTCGGAAGCCGAAAACCTTGATCCATCAACGATGTATAAAATCCTGCATAAACGATAAAAAACGACAATAGGTCAATCCCTTATCTACCAAAGGATTGGCTTTTTTTTAATCCTTTGGGATCTTCTTCAACAAACTGAAAATAACGGTGTGCTCAAAAATCTCAAAGCCCAAACCAACGATCAAAAAAGAACTAAATGAAATCGCCCTGTTTTAGCGCGGTCCGGTACCGCTCCAAGACATTGACAAACACCAAACAAGGGGCACTGCTCTGGTCTAGCAGTTGCTCCTTGTTAAAACCGTGATACTGAAGAAGAGCATCCAGACACTGTTCTACAAGATCGTCTTTACAGTTTACCTAATGTAACAGTGATTAAAAATGCTCAAACAAAAGAATAAAATAATTGTTCCGTGTATTCACTTGCCTTGCCGATTTCCTGTGCATACTTTGACACACGGTGCGCTTTATTTGTATTTTGAGCGAAAAGGTTGTCGTAGTTTAACGTTAAACCTAAGTCTTTTGCACGTTCAACCGGTGCCTTTAACATTTGCTCGATTTCTTCCATTAGCTTCCCAATCATCTGACTCATTGCTTCTAGCATTTTCTGTTCTGGTTGCATCGGGCTGTTTGGCATCAATTCAAATGCCTTATAACGAATCGAAATTTAGTGTTGTAAATTTAATTTTTCGATTGCACGTTGTAATTCTTTTTTGCCAATATAGCAATATTCACAGACATAATCTGTCCAAATATCAATTGTAATCATTATATTTTCACTCCATATTCTCTAAATTAAACTTTAATTTTTCTAACGATTTGATAAACACCGTCAGCTCTTCTTCACTAAATCCTTCAAATAAACGATTGTCAAAATTATTACGGCTACTTTGACATTCTAATGTACCTTTGATACCTTCTGCTGTCGCTTGTACTAGCATTTCTCGGTTATTTTGAGGGTTTCGTGTACGGGTAATATAGCCTTCTTCTTCTAATGCTTTTAAATGTCGTGTAATCGCTGCTGCATCTAAATTTAAAAGCTTTTGTAAATGCATTTGTGCATAAACCTCACCATCTACAAGGTAGTGAAGTAGTTCATATCTTGACAAATTCAGGCTTGTGGCACGCTCAAATTTTGTGTTGAGCTGATTGTTTAATACACGTAGTAAAAAGGTTGTTCGAACATAGCCAATATAGTTTTGTTCCAAATGTATCACCTACTTGATTTCTTTTAGCTTCTCAATCATGCTATCCGCAATGATTTGCCATGTAGCATAGTCTTCTGTGAATTTACTTACAAACTCTTCAAACATTGCTAATTGCTTTTCTTTAAAATCAGGTGCATCTTCGCTTGGTAACTGTGCTTTTAATTCATCAAAGTGTTGTTGAATTTTAGCAGCACGTGGTCCCCATACAGCTAATTCGTTACCTTTATCATCAATAAAAATAAAAATCGGAATCGATCGAGCAGTACCATTTGTTAAATATTGATCCATTAATTCTAAATTGCTATCGCGTAGAATAAAACGAACATCGATGTTTGTTTCCTCTGCAATGCGTAGTAAAACTGGGATGTTAACCATCGCATCGCCACACCAATCTTCCGTTAACACAATAACTTTCATGCCAGTTGTCTGCACAGTTAAAAGCTCTTCTTTATTTGCATCTGAAAGTTTGAACGACTCATAAACCTTTTGTAGATTTTCTTTATGCGTTTGCATACCATCTATATATTGTTTTGTTGTTAAACCTTTTTCAAACCATTGTTGTAATTTCATTTAAGACTCTCCATTTATAATTACCAACTATTGATACCTCAATTATTGATAGCTCAACTATAGTATTTATGAAACTAAAAATCAAGAAAAACAATCGGTCCATATTATGGAATAATAATCAATAGGAAATAACTAGATATTTATGTTGTTATTTTAGTGAGATTGTGAAGAAATATAACTAAATTACCCCTTAATAAGAAACATGGCCCAAAATAAAAGTAAAGAACTTACACTACTTATGTAAGCTACATAAATATGTGAAAGCGTTCTTCAACAATATGACCCGTTTGTTGAACAAAGATTAAAGGCACTCCTCAACATTATTACGATTATATTTTTTGGTTTGTTTTTTATAAACGATTAAACTTTGTTCCACTAACAATCAATCTTTTTAAATACACGCCTGCATGAAAGAAATGTTACATGCCCATACTATTTACCACACCCTACCTCCATCTCAACATGGAGGTTTTTTTATGTCAGTTAGGAAAGTAGGTAAAGTATGGTCATTTCGAATTGATGCCGGAATTGATGATTGAACCGGCAAACGAAAACAAGTATATCGTAGTGGCTTTAAAACAAAGCGCGAAGCTATAGCGGAAATGAATAGGCTAAAAGCAAAGATTATGACTAGAGAATATAGTGAGCCTTCGAAAACTGTATTTAAGGATTATATTCAAAGTTGGCTGTACGACACCCATAAGCATGAAGTACAACTGTCTTCTTTTGAAGTCGGAGAAACAATTGTACGTATTCACTTAATCCCTTACTTTCAATCTATCCCCTTGTCTAAAATTACAGCGTATGATATCAATCAATTATATACTCAAAAGTTAAACGAGGGCTTGGCCAATGCGACTGTAAAGAAAATACACAATCTGTTATCTAAAGCATTACAGAAGGCTGTGAAGTGGGGATCAATCAAGAATAATCTGGCTAAAAATGCTTCCCCTCCCTCTATCCATAAAACGCCTAAGCAAATATGGACATTAGAAGAAGCGAGGGCTTTTCTAGAAGTTTGTGAGCAAGAAAACGAGCTTGTCCCTTTCCTATTAGCTATCTTTACAGGCATGAGGCGAGGAGAAATTCTCGCTTTAAGATGGAAAAACGTCGACTTAGACAAAGGAGTTATACACGTAGAAGAATCCTTAGCCCGTACAAAAGCAAAAGGTTTATTCGTAAAAGAAGTAAAAACTTCTCATTCACGGCGTGACGTGTATTTATCAGCTAGCGTACAAGAGGCTTTGGTTAGATATAGAGAGAAACAAGCACCCAATAAACTAGGTTTAGTCATTGCATCAAAAGGTGGTCGCTACCTCGAACCACGAAATCTCATTCGTAAGTTTAAAGCTCTTACGAAGAAAGCAAACGTTCCTGACATTCCTTTTCACAATTTGAGACATACTCATGCCACGATTTTGATGCGAATGGGTGAAAATCCAAAAGTCGTTAGCGAGCGTTTAGGACACGCTAGAGTTGGAATTACGCTTGATATCTACTCACATACAAATCAAGAAATGCAGGGATAAAATGGATATGTCAGTAAACAAAGAAAAAGCCCAAACCCTTGATACAAAAGGATTTGAGCCTTGTTTAAATGATGACCTGTGAGGGACTTGAACCCCCGACCCCCACTCTGTCAATTTTCCAAACCACCTTTTGAACTATCTGCAATTTCCTTTTGGGATTCTTCAGGCCCAACATTTGCAGGAGAAGCATGTTTTAAAAATATCTTCTTTCCTTCTCTAGTTTTTCAAAATCATTTCACCAAATCAAAGGCATTGACTCGTTGCAAGTTTGCAGATACTTCGTAGGATGCTGGGGTTATTTGTTTAAGTTCATCAAGGGAAATGCCTGCAACAATTTCCTCAAGATATAGTTGTCCGCTGCGAATTTTAAAGACCGCGTATTCGGTGATAACTGTATCAACCCTCCCTTTTGCCGTTAAAGGATAGGTACAGCCGGGAAGGATCTTCGGTTCACCTTTCGCATTCAAATGGGTTGTTGTAACGATTACTTTTTTCGCGCCAGCAACTAAATCCATCACACCACCGACTCCTAGAACATCTTTTCCTGGTATAGCCCAGCTGGCAATATCCCCGTTTTCCGCTACCTGCAGTGCCCCAATGACGGTAGCGTCTAAATGTCCACCGCGCATCATCGCAAAGGATAGAGAACTGTCAAAAAAGGAGGTATGTGGAAGTTGAGTAATTGGCTGTTTTCCTGCATTAATTAAATCTCGATCTACAAAACCCTCAGCTGGTGCCGCACCAACGCCTAGAATACCGTTTTCAGAATGTAAGGTTACTTTTCCCGGAGTAAGGTAATCAGCCACTAATGTCGGGATACCAATGCCTAGGTTCACGATGCCTGTCTTTAATTCCTGGGCAGCGCGCCAAGCAATATAGTGTCTAATTGATTCCAATTTCATTAGGCATTCACCACTCTTTTTACAATGACATCAACAAATATAAATGGTGTAACGATTGATTCTGGGTCAAGTTCCCCAACCTCTACAATCTCCTCTACTTCAACAATGGTTAAATCTGCAGCCATCGCCATAAGGGGATTAAAGTTCCGAGCCGTTTTACGGTAAATAAGATTGCCCGCTTTGTCGGCCTTGTACGCTTTAATAAGAGCAACATCTGCACTAAGTGAATGTTCAAGGACATACTCACGATTATTAAAATAACGAGTCTCTTTTCCCTCAGCAAGCTCCGTTCCAGCTGAAGTCGGCGTATAAAAAGCCGGAATGCCAGACCCGCCTAAACGCAATGCTTCTGAAAATGTTCCCTGTGGGATTAACTCAATGTCGATACGCCCTTCGTTATATGCTTTCATGACTGCTTTATTTGTTGTGAAATAGGAACCGATAGCTTTTTTTATTCGATTCAATAAAAATAATTCATTTAAATTCGAGCCTTCAGTTATATTATTGCTCATAATCGTTAATTCAGTGACCTCATCACGATTCATCACCGCCCGAAGTAAATACTCGGGGATACCAGAATCTCCAAACCCTCCAACCATCATTGTCGCACCATTAGCGGGTATTTTTGCAATTGCGTCTTCAGCTGTTAGAAACTGAACATTTGTTTCAACCTGATTGTCCTTCACATTTTGCATATAATCATCCTTTCATTTTGAAACTTAAAGTGATGTTCGATGATGCTTTTGAAAACCCGCAACCATTTGTGGATAGATTTTATCAAGTTTATAAATCCATAGAAATATCTTGATACTGATCCCTATAAAGCTATCACTATCTTTTGTATTACTAGATAATGCAAGAGATATGCCAAAATGAAAACGCTTAGCATATGGGTTTTTATTGACTTAATGTGTTTTTTGCATATGCATTTTTGCATAAGATGATGTTTTTTTGCACATTGTCCGCTTGCTTTTGTTTATTTAATTTGCTACTATAACTGACGAACGTTCGTAAAATATGAGGTGATTACATTGAAAAGTAATGAAATTAAAGAGGCAGCTCTAAAATATTTCACCATTCATGGTTATGAAGGAGCATCCCTCTCTCAAATTGCTGAAGAAGTCGGTATAAAAAAGCAATCTATTTACACTCATTTTAAAGGAAAGGATGACCTTTTTCTGCAAGTTTTGCGTGATGCGAAAGAGACTGAGCTATCTTCGAAACTTCAATATTTCAATAAAATTGATTCACAAAATCCCGAAAAAGATTTATACGGATTTCTAAAATTGGTCATTGATCTTTTCCAAAAAAATGAGCAGTTGAAGTTTTGGCTACGTATGTCTTTTTTTCCACCAGCACATCTTTCAAAAGCAATCGAAGAGGAAGTAATCGATATCGAAGAGAAGGTGCAGGCGTTACTAGAAAGCAAATTTCAGGATTGGATCGATGCTGAAGTAATAGTCAGAGATGTAGCAAAAACACCGACTTTCGCCTTTTTGGGAGTAGTCGATTCTATTATGCTGGAGCTTGTATACGGAAATGATGAGGAGCGGCTGAAAGATAAATTAGAAGCCTCTTGGACAGTATTTTGGAGAGGTATTTTACATCAATGATTGGAACAGAAAAGAGGTGTTAATCCATGAAGAAAACAATAAAAGAACAAAAAGCGGTATTAATTATTCTTCTAAGTAATATATTCATTGCATTTCTAGGAGTTGGTCTTATCGTCCCTGTTATGCCGTCTTTTATGGATATCATGCATTTATCAGGAAAAACGATGGGCTATCTTGTTGCGGTATTTGCGGTCGCACAACTACTTATGTCACCACTCGCAGGACGCTTTGTTGACCGTTATGGCAGAAAGAAAATCATCATAATCGGCTTACTCCTTTTTGGTGTATCAGAACTTATCTTTGGTTTAGGCACGAATGTTTGGGTGCTTTATCTATCAAGGGTTCTAGGGGGAATTAGCGCTGCCTTTATTATGCCGGGTGTTACTGCATATGTTGCAGATATTACATCCGTTCAGGAACGGCCCAAAGCGATGGGCTATCTTTCCGCAGCCATTAGCACGGGCTTTATTATAGGACCTGGCATCGGTGGCTTTATTGCAGAATACGGAATACGTTTCCCCTTCTTCTTTGCGGCATCTATTGCTTTTTTAGCATGTATTTCATCCATATTTATTTTAAAAGAGCCGCTAACAAAGGAACAGCTTGCAGAAATTTCTGCTAATACAAAGCAAACAAACTTTATAAGCGATTTAAAAAGATCCCTTAATCCGCTTTACTTTATTGCATTTATCATTGTATTTGTACTCGCTTTCGGTCTATCAGCATATGAAACTATTTTTAGCCTATTTTCTGATCATAAATTCGGTTACACGCCGAAGGACATTGCAGCCATTATTACAATAAGCTCAATCTTTGGTGTTATTGTACAAATATTTATGTTTGGAAAAATAGTAGATATACTCGGTGAAAAGAAACTGATTCAATTATGTTTAATCATAGGTGCAATATTGGCGGTGGCGTCCACCGTGATCTCTAGCTTTTTAGTAGTGCTTGTGGTAACTTGCTTCATCTTCCTTGCATTTGACTTGCTTCGTCCGGCATTGACGACATTTTTATCAAAAGCAGCCGGGAAAGAGCAAGGATTTGTTGCTGGTATGAACTCAACCTATACAAGCTTAGGCAATATCGTCGGACCAGCGATGGGTGGAATACTCTTTGACGTAAATATCCACTATCCTTATCTTTTCGCTGCTGTCATAATGGGAATTGGCCTCGTTATTACAGTCATGTGGAAAGAAAAACAACTAGCAGAAAGCTTAGCGGAATAAGTAAACTTTTTTATAAAATCGAAACATAAATTTGCTAGATAAGAATCCATTTTGATCAATCTTTTTCAAAATGGATTTTTCTTTGTTTACTATAAAATAAGGGTTTATGGAATATTAAAGACTTCTCATTTATTTTACTAGAGCCCTCATTAACGTTAGGCCTAAACGGACAGTTCTCTTGTTTTTCTATGGATTATAGCTTCCATTAATCCATCCAATGTTCCACCACTAGTTCTATTTAAAAGATACTTTTTATTAAATAGGTTAATGAAATGATCTTCGTGCCCATGAAGTTCATCAGTTGGATACACAAATATCCTCGTGGTATTATAAGCTCTAAAGCTATCTATCGATAAAATGGAATTTTCTTTACTTCCGAATATTAACCGGTCAAATTCTTTTTGTTTACTCCAATGAGACTGAATCCGTTTTTTAATATTACCACTTCTACCGATATAAGCTTGAGCGTATTCATCTAGCACCATAATATAATATCCAGGAACCTCACTTAACGGAACAAGATTAGTAATTTCCTTAAATAATTTAGTTTTACTGATAAATGTCATAAGTTCTTTATTAAATTCCAGCTTAGATAATAAATCAAAATACTCTATATTCAAATCATAATTAAATAAGCTATCTTCTACATATTTATTTATCTCTGAATCAGAGTAAACTTTTCGTGTATCTAACGAACTTTTATTATTTACTTTTATGTAATTGTCTCTTGTTAGTTTTAATCCATCAGATTTTTCACGTATATTTACCCCAAAATGTTTAACCATTTTAACTTCTTACCCTCCTCCTATATATACAATATTGTAACAACTATAAATGTTTATAGAAACTTTTTTAAGTCTTATTACGGTCTATGACAGCTATTGCTGGAGTTATCGTTGAGGCAAAAAGAAAGCACGGGACGGTCCCCGCGCTTCTCTGTTTTTGTATATCTACACATTGGATAGTTAGTAAATGATAATAAGCATCTATTGAGAAAGGTGAAATATCAGTTTTTCGGGTGGAATAGAAATGTAAAAATAATGTTATGAAAACCATCATATTTTTGTGTTTGGATAATTTTCAACATACTTCCTATTTTATTTCAATAGCATCATCTACATTTACTTCAAAAAAACCCCCTTTTTCCATAGCGATGTGTCCGGATGAATAAGGTTCATTATCAATAGTGAGGTATACTTTTGCCACTCCATAATACTGGCCGAAGGTATTAACAATGCTTTGAAGAATCATTCCTTCATACGCAGCACCGGCACTCATTTCTGTTAAAAAAGCTTGATTCAAGTCAATGTACAAATTGTTATCTTTATTTAAATACAAACTGTTAATTTTTGTGTTTTCAGAGAATACCGGTTCTACTGTATTCGGTACGTTTTCTTTATAAGCATCTTCTAAAACCTTTTTGGTTATAGAGTTTGTCAGGAATGAAAGCTCCCTACTTTTAAAATACAGCTTATCATCATCAATATTAGGGTAGTAAAAAGTAATTGTTTGGACTAACGGGGCGTTTTCTTCAATTTTACTCAAAGAAGAGGATACCTCCATTCCCTCTGAAAAAAATGAAGTTTTTACTAAACCTACTCCTTTAGCATAGTAATCAATGTTTCGTCCATTAGAGCCTTCTGTCGTTACCTCAATCGCTTTATAATTTCCGGAAGGAGTCGATACATCCACAGAAGTATTGGTTATAGTTCTAACACTCGAGTCCTCAAGTCTCCAAGTTGTTCCTTTTTTTAATGGTTCCATTAATAAGGTTTCTTCATCCCCCGTTTTTGTTTCTAAAAGGTTTTCTCTATAGTAAGCCTCTGCTCTTGAGTAGGTACTGGTTAACTTACCATCTTTTAATTCAACGACACGAGCCATAACGGTTCCACCATTATCGATTCTTTCTTGTAGTTTGTTCTCGGAAGTATAATCAACGTAAACATTAAATGAAGCGTATTCATTTCCTTTTCCATCGTATATATATCGAGTATTTTCTTTAATTGGGTAATAATCTTCAATTTTTAAAGATTGGACCGAAGGGGCTTTCTCCTTAGTATTCACTTCATTATTATGGTTGCTGGAGTTACTTTCTGATTGGCATCCAGCCAATAAAATAACAAGTGCTGCTGAACCTATTAATATACTTTTCTTCATGTTAATCTCCTTTATCATTCGTCTATTCCGTGTGCTTATAGGGCTTTTATTATGTATTGTAGAATTTCTTGGACAAAAATCTTTATTTTTTCGATGCCTTTTTGAAGGGAGGCCAGTTGCTCTTATAAAAAACGGAATTGTGGATAGAGAGGCACTGAAAAAAGCCGATAGTAAAAAAATTTCCCTAGCAGAAACCGCCACCGAATCCTGCACTAGCGCCATTACAAAAAGTACCAAGGACTTTCCTTGGTACTTTTATAACGGCAAATACACGATTAACACTTTGCGCATTTCTATTAACTTGCAAGCTCTGTATCTAATTGGACTCCTGTTGATAATATTTCATCTATATATTGAAGCACATCATGATTTTCTACATCGTCAAATAATGAATAATAAGAAATATAATTCGTTTTTAACATATTTTCTTTGATATCTTTCTTATCAATAGCATCAAGGATAACTAATTGGGGTTGATTATTCTCATACTCTCCAGCGGCCAAGAAATACTCGTTTTCATATGTAAAAATAATGTTATAGAAACCATCATATTTTTTCGTTTGGATAATGTTAAACATATTATTAATCCCCCTACTATTTTGATTTCATTCGTTTTAAAGCTGATTTATATATATCATTCTAAACAATAATTGTTGAAAAAAATGTCGATTCCTCTCCTGAACGACACATTTTTTAACGACAAATTTCTTGTATTCTACCAAATCCCTACCAAATATGGGACCTTTCTTTTAAATAGCATCGTTTTACTTAATATGAAACAGGCTACAAGACAGCACTTTAAGTGGATATTGAGGATGAATGCTGTCGCGAAGATTATGTTTGTTGAATAAATTAGTAAATAGGTATGATGGCATGACCATCCTCTTCCTTTCTATATGCACACATATTATGAAGGAGGGTTTTATAATGAAAAAAATTGAATTCGACAAAGAATATTTGGAGTTAGTTGCAAATTTACCTGATTCTCTTGAAGAGTATCAGTTTTATCTGGGACTGAAAGAACGAAGAATTTATTTTAATTATGATGTGGATACAACCATTGTCAATAAAGTTGTTTATTGGATTCAAGAATGGAATCGAGAAGATAGAGAATTAAATATTCCAGTCGATAAAAGAAAAACAATACAAATTTATATAACATCTAATGGTGGAGATGTAGTGGCAGGTTTTGCTGCTATCGATGCCATCAAATCAAGTGAAACGAAAGTTGAAACGATTGGTATAGGTTCGTGTGCTTCTATGGGTGCTTTACTTTTAATTAGCGGACATTATAGAAAAGCATATCCCAATACAGTCATTCTTATTCATGATGGGAGTATGGCTGTTCAATCCACTTCTAAAAAAGCGAAAAACACAATGAATTTCTATGATCGTTTAGATAATCGCATTAAGCAGTTTGTTGTGGAAAATACAAACATTTCAGAGGAGTTGTATACTGAGAAGGAAGATGAAGAATGGTATATGTTCGCGAATGATGAGGGATTAAGTTTAGGAATTGTACATGAAATCATCTAATAGTTTACGAGAACTTCTTAACATAGCGTTTGTTTTTTCTTAGTGATTAGACAAGTGTTAGATAAGAAGTTTTTATATAGCATTTGTATCAAGGAAATTTCATCATTAATCGAAATTAAACCAAGACCAACGCTAGTGCTCCAATGTATTGGATCACTAGCCATGTCGAAAAATTAAGTAGAACTTATATAGAACTTTTTTGTAAAAAAATAAGCACTAAAAGGACAGACCCTTTGTGCTTATTAATAACCGTTATTTTGCGAATACGTGATCGCCGATACGAACAGTCACTGGACGAGAAAAAATCCATTCACTTGTTGATTTTTGAGGATTATAGAAATATAAAGAACCATTACCTTGTCCACGAAAAGCAATCGCTTCATCTATCGCTCTATAATCTTCACTAGTTGGCGTATTATGAATCCGTCCATCTTGTACTGGTGAAAATGCATAATGTCCTTGTTCTATTTGGTATATAACACTCTTAACGTCATTTGGAAATAACGAACTGTCCACACGATTGAACACTACTGTTGCCACCGCTACCTTACCTGAAAAAGGCTCTCCTGCCGCTTCTGCATGCACCAATTGAGCTAAAAGTGTTCTTTCGGCAGATGTGATTGTAGGAATAGTCAAACGTTGGCCAATATACAAATTATTATCCCACTCATTATTAATCTTTTGAAGAGAAATTAAAGGTACTCCATATCGTTGACTAATTTTCCACATTGTATCTCCTGGTTTAACAGTATAATCAGTTGCAGCATCAACAGAATGAACTTGGAAAGCTGATAATGTCATCCCTAATGAAGCTACGAGCAACATTTTTTTAAATATTTTCATATGTACCCCCTAGCAATTTATCTAGTAATCACATATAAGGGTAACAATTCTATTATTTTATTTCCACATACTAAAAATACCAATCCTTGAAAATTCAATTATATCAATACTTCATTTAGCTTCTGTTAATTTTTTCTGTTATCAATCCGTGAGCGGGACCATAAGAAAAAGCTGGGATAATCCAAGCTTTAAACTGTTAATATGATTACAATAACTGTAATTTTATGTTATTATTAACTTGCAAGCTCTGTATCTAATTGAATCCCCGTTGATAATATTTCATCTATATATTGAAGTACATCGTGATTTTCCACATCATCAATTAATGAATAATAAGAAATATAATCTGTTTTCAACATGTTTTCTTTGATATCTTTTTTATCAATAGCATCAAGGATAACTAATTGAGTTTGATTATTTTCATATTCTCCAGCAGCCAAGAAATACTCGTTTTCATATGTAAAGATAATGTTATAGAAACCATCATATTTTTTCGTTTGGATAATGTTAAACATATTATTAATCCCCCTACTATTTTGATTTCACTCGTTCTAAAGCTGATTTATATATATCATTCTAAACAATAATTATTTAAAAAAATGTCGATTCTTCTCCCAAGATACACATTTTTAAACGACAAATTTTTCGTTCTGTCAATTAGAGCAAAATAAAAAATGGACAGGAATACTCAAATTCCCATCCACTTTCTTCTATATTTTTCTTATTCTTCTCTTTTATATTTTTTCAACAAATCATAGAACGAGTATATAAATGGATTAACTAGCTAACTTTCTATTTTTTTCTTTTTCAGCAGCCTGGTTTGCTTTCATCTTACGAACACCAAAGAAAATAGCTACTCCCCATCCCAAAAATAGAAAACCATAAATAACAGGATAGTATATTTCATCTGTTACCCATGTGCCTAAAATTGTGCGTGCATTTACTATAATAATAAAACCTCCAACTAAAATTCCCATTAGTTGAGCTGGAACCATTCGAACGAGCCATGCCGCAATCGGTGCAGCAACAATTCCTCCTATCATCAGCGCTCCGACCCAAAGCCAATTCACGACTTCCCATCCTAAAGAAATGATAAAACCGACCGTCGCAGAAATAGCGATAGCAAACTCGCTCGTATCTACTGTTCCAACTACTTTACGCGCTGTCATTCCTTTTTTGGATAAAAGAACAGGTGTTGCAATCGGTCCCCATCCGCCGCCTCCCGTTGCATCCGCAAAGCCGGCAATTAAACCTAATGGTATAGATTGCTTAACTGATAATGGTTTTGATTCCTTTTCTTCACTAGACTGAAATTTAAACAGAAAACGAAAAATAACATAGAAACCAAGCAATAAAAGGAATGCCGAAACGTAAGGCTTAACGACATCGCCAGGTAAATTACTTAAGAAGCACGCACCAGTGAAAGCCCCAATTGATCCTGGAATAATCAGACGATATACCAATTGTTTATCCACGTTTCCAAATTTGATATGAGATACTCCCGAAGCAGCCGTTGTTACGACTTCAGAAAGATGGACGGAAGCAGAAGCTACTGCTGGTGCAATACCAAATGCTAATAAAAGAGACGATGATGTAACGCCATATGCCATCCCCAAGGCTCCGTCAATTAGTTGTGCTAAAAAACCTACAAATGCCAAAACAATTAGCTTTTTCATATTTTTCCTCCTGGTGCCTTTTATTTGATTATGTATTATCTGAAAATACAGAATTTTATTTTTTTGAAAAAACTCCTACTCTAAGCAGTTAAGAGTAGGAGCCTTCAGTTTGTCTGATCAGCTGCCTCATTTTCTTTTTCATAACAGGTATTCAACTAGAATTTTTTTGAAATATAAATAAATTTTATATTATTGATAATAACCGTACTTTTCCTACCTGTCAACTATAGTTTAGTTTTTTCTTTCCTTGTATTTGATATAAACTAGATTTTAGATTGTACCTTTGAAATAACGTTTAATTGAGTTCACACTATAAGCTTTGATAAAAGAGTAAATAAAACAGCGTGTTTTGAAATAAAGATAGCTCAAAACACGCTTTTAATATATTCAAGTAAATCTATAGTGACAGGTACCTAGGGCTGTCTCTGATTGAAGGGAGGTATTTAAGATATCTAAAGTTTTTAGCCCGTCATTGAAATTTGTCGGAAGAGAGGTCTTGGGAATTATGCTTGCTCCTATACCCGATGCAACTAAAGAAAGCAGGATGTTTACATCCATACATTCACATAGAATGTTAGGCTGAATTTCAAACCGTCTGCATTCTTCAATGATAGAGAACTCCTTAATTTCAGTGAAAAACTCCCTTCTGCATAATTTCTCGAAAAATGTTTGTTAAAATAAGGGATTATATAATGAAAGGAGATTTTTATGTACGACTTCCTAAATAAAATTAGCCAATTTTTCTCTGATCCAGTATTACAATTGATGAATAGTTCCTTAGCCATTCCAGTTATAGGAGCCTTTCTATTAGGAATCCTTGGTTCATTAGCACCTTGTCAGATTACTGGAAACTTTACTGCAGTTACCTATTTTGGAAACAAAGCCATAGGAAGAAAAACACCTTGGATGGAGGTTTCTTTATTCATTCTAGGAAAAATATTAGTTTATTCTATCTTTGGAATATTAATTTGGTTTTTAGGAAAAGAAATTCAATCTACTCTAACTACATATTTCGCGTATTTTCGAAAAAGTATAGGATTGATTAATATTTTAGTGGGTCTTTTTCTATTAGGTTATTTAAAATTCGTTTGGCCTTCACGTTTTTTCATCTGGAACGGGTTTAAAAGCTCAGGAGGAAAATTTGGAGCCCTTTTATTAGGTATCAACTATTCAATAGCATTTTGTCCAACCATGTTTGTTATTTTTTTTGCAAAACTTATGCCTATGGTATTATCGACTACATACGGTTTTACATTGACCCTTATGTTTAGTATTGGAACTGCCTTGCCCCTTCTTATCATTCTATTATTAATATGGACCTTTGACGGAGAAGGATCTTTAATAAAAAAAGGGAAAAAGTTTGGCAACATTGTTCAAAAGTTAGCAGGAGTAGTGATTATTATTATAGGTCTGTTCGATATTCTAACCTATTGGTAAAACATAATAAAAAGCATCAAGGCCAGCCCTCCTTTACCAAAGAATTGGCTCTGCTACCCATATTAAGTATGATTTTATGACCATATCAATATGTTTTTGCTCCTAAATACCTTTTAGACCAATAGCTATTATTCATAGAAGAAATACCCACACCTTTTGATGAGGAGCTATGAATAAATTGATTGTTTCCTATGTATATACCCGCATGAGAAGCTCCAGGTTTATAGGTTTCAAAAAACACGAGGTCCCCAATTTTCTGTGAAGAGACCTTTGTTCCCGACCTCAAATGGGTATACTTTTTCGAAAAAGAAGTACTTAAAAAGCACCCTTAAAATCTATTCAACATCATAGCCTTGGTCATTAATTGTTTCCTTTATTTTTTCATTAACTTTTGTATGGTTACTAATAACTCATCAATAATTTCTGAATCTCCCTCATTAAGTCGGTGGACTACACAGTTTTTCAGATGTCCCTCTAATAAAATCTTGGCTACACCGTTTAAGGTACTTTGAGCGGCTGCAATCTGTGTGACAACATCGTCACAGTAAGTATTCTTCTCAATTAAACCTTTAATTCCGCGAATTCGGCCTTCCATACGATTTAAATGTATTGTGAAAATATCCCTTATATTAAATCATTCAGTAAAAAGAGCTTATCCATGTAAGGAATAAGCTCTCTTGAGATTAAAAATATATTCATTTAGTTTAAACATTATTTAGCTGGTGATAATTCACTTTCTGTTACCCATTGATGATTTTTCACTTCTGCTCCACCGGTAGTTGGAGTGAAATCAACCATATATATAGTCGTTTCTTCGGCTGAATCAATTTCAGCGGTTGCACCATCCATACCTTCCATATGATCTGCATTGATTGTAACTTCTGTTCCTGGCTCTAATGGGGATTTATCGACATTTTGTAACTCTTCATGAATCACCCATTTATGGTTTTCTACTCTTTCCCCACCAGTTGTTGGCGTATATGAAACAGTGTAAACCGTAGTGTCATAAGCCCCTACAATTGTTGCTTTAGCACCCTTCATACCTGGCATGTGACTTTCTTGAATAATGGCTTGACTGCCAACTTCATAAGTTGGATTTTCTGCTACTTTTAAACCTTCAGGAACTTCACCTGAGCCAGACATGTTCATCTTACTATGATTCATGCCCTCCATGTTTTCTGTGTTCTCTGTACCTGCTGCATTTCCTTTATCTTCGTTTTGCGTATCCTCTGTATTTTCGTCATTAGCATTCCCGCAGGCACCCAGTACTAAGGAAATGGCTGCAAATAAAGATAAAATGATGGACATTTTCATTCTTTTTTTTTGCATAGACATAAATCCTCCTTTAACATTTTCCAATATCATACCAAAAGAATATGCAGAAATTATGGAGTAAGCTCGAGAAAGGGAAAAAGAATTCTTTACTCCATTTCCCCATTTGATAAGATTTTATTCCACTTTGCCTCCTGGCCTTCACTAACATAAACATCATTCTTTGTGGTTACCATCATCATTTCATCCTCAGTTAAGGGATTGACCTCTAAATAAATAGGGATGTTTTCGTTATTCAAAGAAGGAGCTGCTAGGATAGTACCCTGATTGTTACTCAAATTTGTTTCATGAAGGCTTACTTTATTATCTTCAACCATGGAATGAATTATGGAATCGTTTTTAAAGGTTAATGAGGTTACCACTCCTTTAGTTGGGATAAGGGAAAAATCCTTGCCATAATTTTCAGATAAAAACATTCCTTCTTCTCCATAAATTGCAATGATATTATCCTTTGATGGATGAACATCAAAGCCCCTAATGGAAGAAGCAAGCATCCCGTTTAGCTCTAGTTGTGTCCAGTCTTTCCCCTTATTTTTGGAGTAAAAAAAGCCTGTTCCTATTTTGGGATTTTGTACTTCATTATACACATAGACAGTTCCAGTCTCATAACTGGCTCCTAAGTAATGAAAATCCACCTCTCCGTAGAAAGCGAGTTTGTCCAGATTTTCCCCTTTATCAGTACTTTTGACCAGCCCTAGAGGATTTTTCAAATCTGATCCCTTTTCAGGATGCCCACTTGAATAAAATCCGTCTTTGGTCGTTTGAAACCCCATGTAGTCATGGTTGTTCCGTGTGGTTTTGTACCAGACTTCGCCTCGATATTCAAATGGCCCGCCATGTGTTGCTATAACTGGGGTTCCTTCTTCACCCCAGTACCCTGCTCCATGGATATGTTCAATTTTTTCATTCTCTGCTTTTACAAAATACTGCTTTGACTCATCATTTGAGCATGCAGCTAAAAGTAACAGCAGAGATATGAGAGAAAATAAGCTCCATTTAAAACGTTTCAATATTCATTCTCTCCTGTCTTAATGTATTTTTTAAATTAAAGAAATAGTTATTCCTTAGTTACCCACTTATACCCTACCCCCAAACAGTTGAAAGGTACTGATCAATAGGAAAGTTTGCTTGTCTGAGTTTATCACGAATATTTCGGACATGAGAATCAATGGTCCTGTCTTCGGTAAAGGCCTTATTCCCCCAGATAATCTCCAGTAAATGTGCCCGCGAAAAGACTTTATTTGGATTTTTCAATAATAATCCGAGTAAGGAAAACTCTTTTGGAGTGAGTTGAATCCGCTGTTCTTCATATGTCAATTCAAAAGATTCCTCGTCCCACCGCAATCCCTTGAAATAAACGGCCATCGTGTCTTCATTATCCATTCTCCTGAAGAGGGCATCTATTCGGGCCAGTAATTCCTCTTCATCAAATGGTTTTGTTACATAATCGTCCGCACCTAATTTTAAGCCCTTAACTACATCTGATTTTTCATTTCTAGCCGTCAGCATAATAATGGGGATATTGGAGAATTCTCTTATGCGACTGCATGTACTCCACCCATCCAAATTTGGCATCATCACATCTAATAAAATTAAATCTGCATAGGAATGTTTCATATAGTCCACGGCTTCTTGACCCGATTTTAATTGGATACAATGATAAGTGGGTGATAAGTATATATTTAATAAATCAAGCATCCTTGCTTCATCATCTACAAGCAATAAGGTTTTCATTCTATCATCTCCTCTACTGTAATTAAGAAGGCTGTTCCCTTACCCGGTTCACTTTTCACCTCAATGTGACCCCCATGAGCTTCAATAAGTTCCTTGACAATGGATAAACCTAAACCTGTGCCTCCGGTACCTCTCGACCGGGACTTATCTATTCTATAAAAGCGCTCAAATATAAAAGGAAGATCCTCTTCAGGTATCCCATCTCCCTCATCCTTTATTTCCATCAATACCTTCCCCTTTTCCCGCCTTACAAAAATACATGTTTTGGTATGAGGTTCAGAATACTTGATAGCATTATCTAGCAAGTTAAAAAGCACTTGTTCAAATCTCATAGGATCAATCATGATATGTACGTTTTTGTGACAGTATACTTTCAAATCCATCCCTTTTTCCTTGAACGCAGGAAGTATCTTTTCATAGATAGATAATAAAAAAGAACAAAGCTCGACTTTCATAAAATTAATAACAAAGGTGTTCCTATCTAATTTAGCTAAGTCAAATAAATCCTTTATCATATCAGACAACTTTTCAGATTCTTCGTAAATAATATCAAGATACTGCTCTCGCTCTGTTTGATCTAAATCTTTACGTCTCGACACATCCGCATAGCCTTTGATATAGGTCAGAGGAGTTCGTAACTCATGAGAGATGCTAGCTAAAAACTCACTTCTTTCCTCTTTTAGATGTTTTAATTCTTTGCCAAGAGTTTTTATCGCACAGGATAACTCTCCTAGCTCATCATTCCCCATGTCTGGCAGATTGACTGAAAAATCCCCCCTACTAAGCTTTTCCGTAGCTTGCTTCATCCTAATAAGAGGGGTTATCAGTACTTTGGATAATAACAGAATCGTTATAATCATTAAGGAAAGAATCATGATAGCCCCGGTGATAAAGTGACCGTTCAACTTTGAAATTAAACTTTGAATCTGATCCGTACTTCGGAACATGTAGACATATCCTTGTTGATTTTTGTTTATTAAAAAAGGGGTTACCGTGGAAATATATTTTTCACTTTTCCATCTGTTTTCCAGTATCATTCCAGCACGAGGTACCTTCTTTATTTTTTTTGATATAATTCTTTGCTCTTCATTATCTAATTTTGAAGATGAAATAATAATATTTTGATTTAAATCAGTGATAATGACTTCTGTATCAGCATTTGCTTCCATTACAGCAATGTGATGCAAAGTCTCTTCATTATAGGAAATTTCAAGTACGTCTCTATGACTATTACCTCTTGCCTGTAGTGCGTTTAATTCTTCTTCTATTCTGGAACCTACAATGCTTGTATGTAGAAAAAAGAATAAGCACACTTCAAGAATAAGCATAGCACCTAAAAACCAGAGACCGAATTTCAGGGATATTTTATTCAAGATAATCACCGCTTTTCCTAAGTACTGTCACCATCATATCATAATGGAAAATTATCAAAAAAATGTGCAGTTTTTATGGAGTTTTTAAAAATTAGTTTTATATGAGAAGGGATGGGTAGAATGTAGATGTTCGAAAAGTTACTTAGGAGGGCTTCAGTTGAATTCAACATCTGAAGAATGTATTAAAGTATGCTTAGAATGCATGGAAGCTTGTAACACATGCTATGATGCATGTCTTAAATCGGAAGACGTAAAAATGATGGCCTCTTGTATTAGATTCGATAGGGAATGCGCGGACATTTGTGCACTAGCTGCTAAAGCGATGCAATCCAATAGTCCTTTTGCCGAACAAATTTGCCAGCTTTGTGCAGATATTTGTGAAGCCTGTGGAGATGAGTGCAAAAAGCACAATCATGAACATTGCCAAATGTGCGCGGAATCATGCTTTAGATGCACGGAAGCTTGCCGTAAGGCTTCTTAAGTTAACAGAGACTCTGTGCCATATAAACTGCAGTCCGACTGGTGATAAACCCATCTCAAGCTTAAATATGAGATGGGTTTGTTTATTTTGACCTATAGAACCCTGCACTTTTCAAAATTAGTCCTTTTTTATAACCTTCCAATTTTCTCTTCTACCTATATTAAGGATTATAGGATTGTAGGAAGAATACTAGAGTGGAATTTGATAGTCTATGGAGTGAAGACCAAAAGATACATTTAAAATTGCCGTTTACTTTCCTTCATTTCACAAGCTATAACACTTCAAGATTTCCAACCATTCCAGCTTCCTTGTGACCAGGAATAGTACAATAAAATACGTATTTTCCTGTCGGAAGGGAACTTATTTTTGCCTTTGCTGACTGCTTCGCTTGAGCATGAACATGAAAATTATATTTCCCATGTTGCTTATCTATATGATTTTAACATTTGTTGTTGATTCAAATATTATATCGGAAAGTGAAGGGAAACTCTTACTTTGTTGGGTATAAAAGTAATGATTTTCACTGTTTAACATCATGATTAATACTGGATTTTTTATAGAAGAGTGATTTAAAAAGTTCTGAATATTTTTGGAGGATAGGCTAAACGGAAAAGATACTAGTATAGCTATTAGAGAGAAAGTTAGCAGCATTCCTACAAATATTATATTGATTATGCTGAAATAAGTAATCACGATCTTTTTTTCTGTAGTTTTCCTTCTCATAGATTATCAGCCTCCCATATAACATATATGTATAAGCTACAACTTTAGAATCTCTCATCAACAAAGATTAAATTACGAGAAGAAGAATGCACATTATTTTATAAACTGAGTTTCATTTCAAGGTTTGTTTTTTAAAGATTCTTTCTAGTTTATTTATTGTTTTAATTTAAAATAGATATTGGATTATTTGATTTATACATAAAAGTGAATAGACTTATATTATAGTAGTGTGCTAGAAGATAGATAACAAAAGGCAGTTAATTGTTACAAAAGGAAAATCAATAGCTTGAATTCACTTAAACAACAAAAAAGCTGATCATAAAATCAGCTTTTTCACTACTACATTCTTTTAGCTCCTAAATATCTTTCTTTCCAATAACTATTATTCATAGAGGTAATACTCACACCTTTTGATGAAGAACTATGAATAAATTGATCATTTCCTATGTATATACCTGCATGTGAAGCACCCGGTTTATAAGTTTCAAAGAAAACTACATCGCCAACTTTTGGAGTCGAAACCTTTGTTCCCTCTTTATAAATCTCCGCAACGGTTCTTGGTAGAGTAGTGTTTGAGCTTTCTTTAAATACATACTGTAAAAACCCACTACAATCAAATCCTTTTGGTGTACTCCCTCCCCAGACATACGGTACATTTACATATTTTTTAGCCTCTTTTACTAACTCGGTTGAAGAACTTCCTCCCACGCTGGCAGTTTTTACTGTTTGCTTTTTAATACCTAACGCTTTATATGTTTTAGCACCTACAATGCCATCTGCTTTTAAACCTTTAGCTTTTTGGAACTTCACTACTGCTTTTTTTGTAACTGTTCCAAAATAGGTAGTCGTTTTTTTATTTGTAAAGTAGCCTTTGCTTTTTAAAACTTGTTGTAATTGTTTTACTTCAGTATGAGTCATTCCACTTTTTAGTGTTCTATCCCCTAATGCTGCTTCACTCACAAGCGGGTTTGAAAGCATTAACCCTGTCACAACAAATGCTGCGATAATTTTTTTCATATTCTTTCCCCCGAACCCTCTTTTTTCACATATTACCACGTTAAAGTAACACCCGTATTTAATTCATATAACAAGAACATTACAAAAATGTGCAAAAAGTGCGGAGAAGAGACATTATTCGAAAAAATATTCTTAATACTACTTTTGCCTTTTTATTGTCCTCCCTAATCAACCTGAATTTTCCCTATTGTATTAACTTGCCAAGTTAGTACAATAAGAAAAACCGAACTCCCTTCTTTATTAAGATAAGGTATTTCGGTTTATCTTTTTATAAACATCGTGACTTTATTTCAAAACCACAGAGGTTTCAATTTTGAGCATTTTTAACGTACTTAAATTCCATAGACAAATTCATTTATACTGATGACATCACTCAATAGCTTTTTTCTAACCCTTATTCTCTCATAAAAGTGTTAATGCTTTTGTCTCATCAATATGAATAAACGCATCATATCGTTCAGACAAACGAGAAGGCACATAATTTCCGTAATGCTCATGAGCAGGATTATAGACAACACCAATCGCCCGGTGCCCAATTACATTGCGAAATAAATGCTTGTTTTCTTCTGTAAAGAGCAAATATTGATTGAAATCACCAGCGTTGTGCATCACTTCTTCCCAACTTCCTTCCGTACCTTTTGGAACAGTCATGACCTCAGCAGGGTCTCCCCATCTCTTTGCAGCGATAACGGTACCTTGATATGTACCAAAACCAATCGCATATACATTGTTTTGTTTATATTTTTCTCGAGTTAATTGACCTACGTTAACCATTCCTTCATCAGCCATATCCGTAGCTCGAGCATCACCAATATGTGTGTTATGTTCCCAAATGATTCCTTTTGCCGCTGTACCATAAAAATTTCCGATATGGTGCAGGGCTTCGACCATATGACGATCCCGAATATTCCAAGATTCATTATTATTTGTCACCATCGTATGATAATAATGCTCAGCGTTGTTCGCAACAATCGCATTAATATTCATATTAAGGGCTGCTTCAGGATCTTCGGTAGGAATACTTTTATTTTCTTTTATCGTATTTAGTAGCTCGAGAATTTCGCTCATGCAATCTTCCCCATAAAACGCAGAAGAAATTCCATACATTTCTGGCTTACGTTTATATGGATCAAAACAGTCAATAGCATTTAATGCTTTTTGCAGATCGGGCGACTTGATTTTTTTTAAGTAGTCTACGATTGCCTCCATAGATTCCCATAAACTATACACATCAAGGCCATAAAACCCTACTTTTTTCTCTGTTTGTGTTTGGTTATACGAATGTAACCAATCAATAAGATTCACAATTTCATGATTAGCCCACATCCAACTTGGCCAGCGGTTAAACGATTTTTTCAACACATCTTCCGCACTTTGATATTCGGGAGCCAATCCTTTTACATAACGATTTACTTCATAACAAGCTGGCCAATCTCCTTCCACAGCGACAAAAGAAAATTGATGTTCTTGAATAAGCTGTTTTGTTAATTCAGTACGAATCGTATAAAACTCACTCGTACCATGACTTGCTTCACCAAGCAAAACATATTTAGCATGACTTGCTGCGTTAATCAAAGGCTGAAGTTCTGTTGGACTTGAAAATTTAACACCATAATTCTGAATTTCGTCTATTAATTGACTTGTTTTTAACAATTCCGCTCACCTCTTCTTTAGTATGAACGGATTTAAGTGACTTTATCTAAAATCGGCAAGGATACCCCTACTTTAGTCGTGTGAAGGGCGTTAGCCCAACGATAAGTGGGGGAGGAATTGCCGTCAGATACGGTATGGTACGGTGAAAATCGTAAGATTTTGTGCCATATCAAGTATCTGAAACTTCCGCCTTACCTCCTCCTTCCTCTGTTTAAGTTATTTACTTTAACTAAAAAATTGGTATAATTTGGTTAGTAGAAGGTGGTGTGAAAATAATGTCTACCATTACTGCAAAAATACAAATCTATGTTTCCGATAATCAAGCTCAAAGTTTAAGGATAACGACTAGTGCTTATCGCAAAGCTTGTAATTGGTTATCGAAACAAATATTTGAAACAAAAAACCTAAACCAAACAAGTCTTAATAACTTGTATTATTCTGATTTACGAAATCAATTTGGACTAAAAAGTCAAATGGCTCAATCCGTGATGAAAACCGTAATCGCTCGTTACAAGTCAGCTAAATCGAATGGACATGAATGGTCTTTGATTGAATTTAAATTTCCTGAATATGACCTTGTATGGAATCGTGATTACTCACTAACTAAAAATCAATTTAGCGTAAATACACTGGATGGTCGTCTAAAGCTAAATTATGAACGTAAGGCTATGAAGAAATACTTCAATGGTACTTGGAAATTTGGCACTGCTAAATTAGTGCATAAGTACAAGAAGTGGTTCTTGCATATCCCGATGACAAAAGAGTACCAAGTATTAGGCCTAGCAGATGTAAATAGTACTGTCGGTATTGACTTAGGAATTAACTTTCTTGCTACTACTTATGATAGTCAAGGTAAAACCACTTTCTATAATAGCAACATTGTCAAGCATAAGCGTGGTAAGTTTAAAGCTACTCGCAAACAACTCCAAATGCGACAAACACCATCTGCTCGTAAGAAACTAAAACAAATTGGTTCAAGAGAAAACGGTTATGTAAATGATGTAAACCATCAAATTACAAAGGCACTCGTTGATAAATACCCTAGAGGTACTATGTTTGTTTTAGAAGATTTGACAGGTGTTCGCACTGCCACTGAAAAAGTACGAGTAAAAAACAGCTATGTTTCGGTGTCTTGGACTTTCTACCAATTCCGTCAAATGCTTGAGTATAAAGCTGAATTGAACGGACAGAAGGTGATTGTGGTAGACCCAAAATATACTTCTCAAACTTGCCCCAAATGTGGACATATTGAAAAAGCAAATCGTAATAAAAAGCTACACACTTTTAAGTGCAAAAATTGCCAATACCAATCAAATGATGACCGTATTGGTGCTATGAATCTACACCGTAAAGGAACTGAACATATTGGTGTAGTTGCCACAGGAGTATAACTCTTGTGGTAGGGGCGAAGTCAACCGTCCTTATGTTCCATCACACTAAGGTAGGAGAGCATTGCTCGTTCGTACTACTGGGTAGGAACAAGCGTAGTTGCTCTCTATGAGGGTAGAAGCACTGTCAAACTCTGACAGACGCAAGCCCCCACTTCAAACAGACCGTAAGGTCGTTAAGTGGCGGGTTGTTGACTAAATGTTCCATCTAATGAATAAAAGCAAGATAACTTCATAAACCGTTTCCAAAAGAAAACACCCATTTAAATGGAATGTAGCTGACTTTGATATGTATATCAGGTTGAATATGGAATAATATCTTATCTTTCATTATATCAATATATAAACTGGTTAAAATTCCAAAAGTTACATGACTGATATTACATTATGTTAAAAAATAATAAACCGAAAATAAACTGAGCGCTAAAACCGCTCAGTTTATAAAAGTTCCACTACAAAAGCATATTTATTGTTGTAAGATAGGAGCAACTACATCAATTCTATTGGTCCAAACACCGCCAGAATAGTTAGCTGGAAGACGCCTAACATCCTCCGCTGTATCAAAACCCTCTGACCATCCTCCATCACCTGCAACAATAAATACTCGAGTATCTACATTTTCTAATCGTTTGATAAATTTATCCGGCCATCCCCACATCCACGAAGCATATGTCTCTGGAATGTGAATTTGTGTATTTTGACAAGCATCAGGAACATATCCCGTCCATCCTGCCGCGATATAAGGAAGCATACAACTTTTCATCGTAGCCATGGACATAACCCGAAGTTCTGGAAGACTTTCTTTTAATGCTTGAATAGGTTGATCTCCACCATAAACCGTTAATTGACTTAAACGTTCTTTTGATAATGTAGAAAGAGCATGAGCCAGTTGTTTTCCTTCTGCTGGGTCATCACTTTTAATATGAATTAAAAACGATTCATCTGGAAAATAAGACAGCACTTCTTCAAGGGACGGCATAAGCCCTACTCCTTTGCCACGGAACGGATAGCTTTTTCCATTATCAGCCGTGTATCCATATCCGATGTCCAGAGACTTCAATTCCTGCATAGTATGTTCCCTTGTTACTCCTTTTCCATCTGTCCGGCATTCAAGTGTCCAATCATGGAAAACAGCAAACTGACCATCTTTTGTAGGTTGGACATCAAATTCAACGATATCAGCACCCGCTCCAAAGGCTGCTTCCATAGACGGAATCGTATTCTCTAGATAAGGATGTTCCGGCTCATAAATCCTTTCTGCCGTACATGTGTCACCTGTAATTCCTTCCATATGGAATGTTTGAGCCATTCCTCTATGTGCTAACAATAGAGGGGCTTCATCTGTCGTTTTAGTAAATAAGGAGGTATTATTTACGTACATGAATACTACTAAAATGAATAAAAATAGGACAAATCTTTTTATAAATATTTTAATTTTCTTCATAACTTCTCCAATTTTTTTATATGTAATGATGAACTTTTATAGTTTAGCATGGGTACCCTTCGCTTGCATCGTTACGAAACTCTATATAAGCTTTTCTAACATTAAAAAGGTATAATCCCTCTATATTTCTGAGGAGATTATACCTTTTTAATTAAAGTGATTTCGTTAGGTTTTTGAAATCACAGCAAACTTCATTCGTTTTTTAGATAAGGCCAGTCAGCATATAAACACCGATGATGAAGAAAGCTGCAAAAGATTTAATAATCGTTATAGCAAAAATATCTTTGTAAGCTTGACGATGTGTTAAGCCGCAAACTACAAGTAAAGTGATAACAGCACCGTTATGTGGAAGCGTATCCATTCCACCGGCTGCCATAGACATTACGCGGTGCATGACTTCTAATGGAATGTTAGCGGCATTAGCTGCCTCTACATACTTCTCCGCCATTACACCTAATACAAGACTTATTCCTCCAGATCCAGATCCCGTCATTCCTGCAAGAATATTTGTCGATACCGCCCCATTTACTAGCGGGTTGGTAAAAGTTGAAGAAAGGGCATTTTGAACGATGGCAAACCCAGGTAAAGCTGCGATAACTCCTCCAAATCCAAATTCAGATGCGGTATTCATTGTAGCAAGCAAGGCCCCGCTTATCCCAACACTCATGCTTTCCTGGAAATTCTTTTTAACCTCCTGAACGTTTAGAGCAATGGCCGTTACAATCCCTACAAGAAGCGCCATTACAACTGACCAAATACCAAGATTCTGATTTAAGTTAACCGTTCCAAAACTCTCTAATCCAATTTTCGCAAAATCAAATCCATTTTCATACCATTTAGGAATGTAGGTGGTGAAAAACTTATTCATAACACCTACCAATACGAGCGGCAGAAAAGCAAGCCAATCTTTCGCCTTTATCTTTCCATCTGAAAGTTGAGTGGCAGGCGCAGACTTCGCTTCATGAATATCCGCTGCTTCACTAGCGGCTGCCATCTCATTGATTGCATTTTTTCCGATTCCATAATACCCTTCCCCATTCGCAGCTGCCTTACGTCGACGGCTCTCTAAATACCACATACCGAGACCGAAAATGAACACTGCACCAATCATTCCAAGTATTGGAGCAGCATAGATATCGGTACCAAAGAAACTTGTTGGAATAACATTCTGAATCTGCGGTGATCCTGGAATGGCATCCATCGAGAAAGTAAAAGCACTAAATGCAATAGTCGCTGGAATGAGTCGTTTTGGAATATTTGCCTCGCGGAACAATTGAGCTGCAAAAGGATAAATAGCAAACACAGCTACAAATAAGCTAACCCCACTGTAGGTAAGAATAGCACCCATTAGCACGACAGTCAGAATGGCTTGTTTAGCCCCAATAAACCGAACAATAACCTTAGCTATTCTCTCAGCGATTCCAGTAATCTCAATTACTTTACCAAAAATAGCACCAAGTAAGAAAACAGGAAAATATAGTTTTACAAAGCCAACTAACTTTTCCATAAAAATATTAGAGAAGAATGGTAACACATGACTTGGTTCAGTGAAGAATACAGCTAACAATGCACATATTGGAGCCAAAATAATAACAGAATAGCCTCTATAAGCGCCAAATATGAGTAGCCCTAGAGCTGCTAGAATAATAATAAGGTCCATAAATCAATCTCCTTTTACAGTTATATAAGGCCTCTCTAGATATAATCAATGTGCTGCGATGACCTGCCTAAAGAAGAAGGAAGCATCTGTATTCTTTCTTGAGAATGAACATACAGAAAGTCCTTTTATTCTGCACTCTTTTTGTTCATCAAAATTTTCATACATTCCCTTATGTACTCACTTAAGATTGTTTTCTATGATTACTTATCTATAAATTTTGGTTTCCGCTTCTGGATAAAGGCTTCAACCCCTTCTTTTACATCCTTTGTTTGCAAAACATGACCAAAATACTCAGCTTCCGTAACTAAGCCTTCATGAAGTTGTTGTTCATAGCCACCATCAAGAGAGTGCTTCGCAAAAGAAAGAGCCGGCAATGAAAAATTGCTTATACATTCTGCTAGTTCCAATGCTTTTTCTAAAGATTTTCCTTTAGGAACAACATGATTAACTAGTCCAATTTGTTTTGCCTCTTCTGCAGAGAGCGGCTGACCAGTAAAAATCATTTCTTTTGCTTTCGCTTTTCCAACTAATCGTGAAAGCCTTTGGGTACCCCCAGCTCCTGGAAATAACCCCAATTTAATTTCAGGAAGGCCAATTTGAATTTGCTCCTCCGCTATTCGAATATCACACGATAAAGCTAGTTCACATCCTCCGCCTAGCGCCACGCCGTTAATTGCAGCAATCGTTGGTTGAGATAAACGTTCAATCTTGTTAAGAGGTTCCTGAAGCCAAAGTGATTTTTGCTTTCCTTCTTCCACCCCTTTTCCCATCCATTCTGGAAAGCTCTTTATATCTCCACCAGCAACAAAAGCCTTTTCTCCTTGACCTGTAATAAGTACAACTTTAATTTCCGAATCGTTTTCAATTTCATCTAATATAAGTGTCAATTGTTCAATAACGTCAGCACTAAATACATTTACAGGTGGATTATCAATCACGATTTTTGCTATCTGACTCTGCTTCGACCATGATACAACTTGAATTTTATTCATTGGACTCCACACCAACTTTCTTTTAAATGTAAACATCAATCTACTATATAAGTATTTCTCTGCTTATCTACTGAAATATGGGGTTTAATTTATACCACTATACTGATTTCGTAAAACATACTTTTGAACCTTTCCTGAAGGGGTGCGCGGTATTTCATTAACAAATTTGACTTCTCTAGGTTTCTTATAACTTGCTAGGTGTTTTTTACAAAATTCAACTACATCCTCTTCCGTTAGGGTAGCTCCTTCTTTCTTAACAATTACCGCACATACAGCTTCAATGTATTTTGGATCAGGAACACCAATTATAGAAACTTCCTTCACATCCGGATGGCGGTATAAAACATCTTCAATTTCCGCTGCATAAATATTTTCACCGCCGCTTCGAATCATATCCTTTTTTCTTCCTACTATTGATAGATACCCATCTTCATCGAATACTCCTAAATCTCCCGTTTTACACCAACCTTCAACAAATGTTTCCATTGTTGCATCAGGTCTCCTCCAATACCCCTCTGAAACACCCGGGCTTTTAATTGCAATTTCACCAATTTCACCAACAGCAAGAGGCATTCCATTATCATCAATAATATTAATTTCTGTAAGAGGCATTGGCTTTCCAACAGTATGACCCTTCGTAAAATTATCTTCTGGATCGAGCGCAGCCGCAATTGGTTGACCTTCCGTTAAACCGTATACTTGAACAACTCCAAGGTGCGGAAACTTCATTTTCAATTGTTCGAGCGCCCATGGCATGAGCGGGTCACCACCGGTATAAATTGTTTTTAAAGCTTTCAAATTATAATGATCTAGATTAGGCATATTTAACATTTCATAAATCATAAATGGAAATAAAAAACAATCAGTTACATTTTCATTCTCTATTACGGATAGAATCCTTCCAATCTCGAAACCTTGGCTCTTCGTAATAATAACCGTCCCACCCATCATTAGAATCGGAAGGGCGATATCTTCCATAGCTCCAACATGATAGAGTGGACCAGTAGTCATCCCAACTTCCTGACCATTAAACTTCCATTTCAATGCTTGTATTGCAGAGAACCAATATGTTGTATCATGAGTCCAAATCGCCCCTTTAGGTCTTCCAGTTGTCCCAGACGTATACATCAGCATAACTGGATCGTGTAATTTAATATGTCTCACGTTTACTTCTTCTATCGAACCGCTCTCTAACATACTCCATGGTTCAGACCAATGCGGGATAGCATCTTGGGTATTCTCAAGGCAAATAAAACGCTCAACAGAAACTTGATTCACAATCCCTTCCAGCTGCTTAGATAAATTCGAATGAAAACATACTATTTTCGTCTGCGAATCGTTTAATGCATATTCAAGCTCAGCACTTGAAAGCCGAAAATTAAGTCGGACAGCAATTGCTCCAATTTTTGCAACAGCAAAATAAAGACCGAAATATTCAAGACAGTTATGAAGCAAGATGCCGACACGGTCTCCTTTTTCAACCCCAAGTTCACAAAGCTTATTTGCATAGGAGTTTGATATACGGTGAAGATCCGAATATGTCCATGATTTTCCCATCTCTTCTTGTATGGCTACTTTTCTATGATTTAACGTATTTAAATCATTGGCCATTTTTCTTGTGAAAAATCCAATATCCAAATAAAATCCCTCCCTTTCGTTATATTAACTATATTTAATGCAATATTTATGCCAATTTTTTGTAATTTAATGGTATCAACATTTCCAGGATTAAACCGTTAAATAATTAGATATTTTTTCCATAAACTCAGAAAGTCTTTACTGCAAAACTTTCTATAATTGATGAAAGTAACCCATTGATAGGGTCTGATTTATTGCATCTCTTCCTAATCTATCGAGGAAAAATCAATATTCATTCGGAAATAAAAATAAATCCGGGATTTCGGAGCGCATTCCGAAATCCCGGATTTATTTTTATTTGATTAGAATCTGATATTTCTTGATTTTATCATATATAGTAGAATTCCCAATTCCAAGAGCTGCTGCTGCTCGGTTTTTATCGAAATTAAACTTCTTTAGTGCTTTTTCAATTACCTTCTTTTCTGTTTCTTCTACAATATCTTTTAAGCTTTTTTCCTCTGCTTCCAACTTGTAATTTTTCAAGTAATGGGGTAAATCATCTATTCTTATTTCTCCATTACTTGATAGATGAACCCCTGCATTAATTACATTCTCTAATTCTCTTATATTTCCTGGCCAATCATATTGCTCAATTAACGACAGAACTTCCGGGTGTATAGAAGTAATTCTTTTTCCTATCTTAGTTGCGGCCTTTTTTAGAAAATGCTTTACAAGTACAGGAATATCTTCAGTTCTATCACGTAAAGCAGGAACGAATAATTGAACTGCATTAATTCGGTAAAATAAATCTTCACGAAAAAGTTTTTGTTCAATCAATCTTTCTAAAGGACGGTTTGTAGCTGCAATTACCCGAACATTTATTTTTTTAGGGTACAGCGAACCTACAGGCTCATATTCGTTCTCCTGAAGAACTCTTAATAACTTAACTTGCATATGCAAAGGCATATCACCAATTTCGTCCAAGAAAATTGTTCCACCATCTGCAAGTTCAAACTTTCCTATTTTTCCGCCCTTTTTTGCCCCAGTAAAAGCACCTGCCTCATAGCCAAAAAGTTCTGATTCAATCAATTGTTCCGGAATAGCTCCACAATTCACCTTTACAAATGGTTTATCCATTCTTCCGCTAAATTGATGAATGCTATGCGCAATAATTTCTTTACCTGTACCACTTTCTCCTCGAATTAAAACAGATATATTCCCCATGGCGACTCTTTTTACAAAATCCTTTAATTGTTGGATTTCTTGTGATTTTCCAATTAAATCATGTGAAGAATACTTAATCCCGCCTGGTATTTCCCATTCCTTTTGATAAAATTTATAATTGATTAAAAGTTCGTTAATATGGCTGTTCATACTCTTCCAATCAGCAAGATCTCGAAAAGTAATAATTCCTATTGCACCGAGTATTTCATTATTTTTTATAATAGGGATTCGATTAGCAATAACAAAATCGTTATGAAGAAAATGTAAGTCAGCCATTTCAGCTTTACCTGTTTGTACTACTAAATGCATTCTTGTATTTTCAATCACATTTGTGACATGCTCACCAATCACTAGTTCCCGTTCAATTTTTAAAAATTCACAGTAATTATTGCTTATATATTGGATTTTCCCATTAATATCAACAATCACGGTGCCATAATATGTACTTTCAAATACTATATCTAGTAACTTATTATTGAAAAAATGTTCTGTAATCATCGTACTCTCCTTTTTATAATTTGTGTTCTATACTAAAATTGGAAATAAAAGTAATATAGTTAACTATAGCACAATTACAATATTATGGAAGTTTAGGTTTTCCGATACAGAACTTAGATTTTCTTTGCATATGAACAAATGTAACCTCAAAATCTATACGCAACGAACACTGACTATTTTGTAGAAATAGATTGGCAAGTACTCATTAGTATCAGCTTAATGATGATGCAGCTGAACTGCACGACAATCCTGACAAGAAATGTATGTATGGAACAAGACTGTTTTTCTCTCAAGTGCTGCTGACCCAAGTCTCGCCTCTGCCTCTTCTTATGGAAGATAGTAAGTCCGATATTTGCGAGGAAAGAACCTTAGCGGCTTTAGCCATGGAAGTGGTCAGTGACGTGGGGCTAATAACATCACTGAAACTCCAACTAAGCATATACATGCACCTATCCAATCGTATAAATCAGGTGTTTTTTTACCAATCCCCCACCCCCACAATACAGAAAGAACGATAAATATTCCTCCATAGGCAGCGTACACTCGGCCGAACGATGGGAATGATTGAAATGTAGCAATCACACCATATAAAGCCAATGCTATTCCACCAAAGATTCCCCAATAAACAGATTTTCCTTCTCTTAACCATAACCAGATAAGGTATCCCCCGCCTATCTCCGCTAAACCTGCTAGTATAAATAATACAATCGCATAAAACACTCCATTCACTTCCTTCAAACATTTAATGATATACAAGTAATAGCATAACGTATTCTTCTATTTCTAAACTCTTAAAAATGGAAAATTTTCGCCCGTTTTTATTGTCTAATACTACAAAATATTGGAATGTTTTGTATAATGGATTATATGCTTATAAACTATTTTGACAAAACATAGTATGAATCCAAGGGGGATACAACATGAAAAAGTGGGAGATTTCCGTTATTCCTGGAGATGGAATTGGAACAGAAGTAATGCCAGAAGCCATTAAAGTTTTAGATGTGCTGGCCGATATTCATGGGGGGCTTAATTTTACATATAAAGAATACCCATGGAGTTGTGAATATTATCTCGAACACGGTGTAATGATGCCAAAAGATGGCTTAAAGCAATTAGAACAAAGTGATGCCGTTTTTTTAGGAGCAGTTGGAAATCCAAAACTTGTTGCAGATCACGTATCTCTTTGGGGACTGCTTGTTAATATCCGAAGAGAATTCGAACAAGTCATCAATGTTCGTCCTGCAAAACAAATGAAAGGAATCGTCTCTCCACTCGCCAACCCGCGAGAATTTGATTTCGTTGTAGTAAGGGAAAACAGTGAAGGAGAATATAGTGAGATTGGAGGAAGAATTCATTCCGGCGAAGATGAAATGGCGATTCAAAATGCTGTTTTCACTAGAAAAGGAATTACGCGTGCCATGGATTATGCGTTTGAACTAGCTAAAACAAGAAAAGATCATGTTACAAGTGCAACAAAATCAAATGGAATTGTTCATTCTATGCCTTTTTGGGATGAAGTCTTTCAAGATGTTTCAAGAAAGTATGACAATATCGAAACACAATCTATACATATTGATGCTCTTAGTGCTTTTTTTGTTTCAAAACCGCATACCTTTGATGTGATTGTAGCAAGCAATTTGTTTGGAGACATTCTAACCGATATTGGTGCATCCATTATGGGAAGCATCGGAATTGCACCTGCTGCCAATATTAATTTAAATGGAAAATTCCCATCCATGTTTGAACCTGTTCATGGTTCTGCGCCAGATATTGTTGGCAAAGGAATTGCTAATCCAATTGGACAAATTTGGACAGGAAAAATGATGCTCGATCATTTCGGAGAGCAGGAGCTAGGTACTTTATTATTAGACACAATAGAAGAAGTACTCCAAGATGGCATAAAAACTCCGGATATCGGTGGTACTTCGTCTACAATGGAAGTAACTGAACATATTATCAATAAACTAAAAGCACGTTCATAAGATGGCGATATAACAGTTGAAGAAAAGGACTCTTAGAAGGTCCTTTTTTTCTTGACCGACTATAAACATAAACTTCTATATCATTGCTTACATTTCATTGCTTATTTTCAGAATATTTATTTAATGATATGGTAATATATAGTAAGGACGGAATGCTGATTATATCTCAAAAAAGAGGAGGAAAAGCATGGGGAAAATGAACGTTCTTTTATATGAAGTCCATGAATATTTCGAGAATGACTCGAACTTTATTAAGGCACAAATCGAAGAGTCTATAGGTACAGTCGTTTTAACTGGTGAAATTAGAGGAAAAGGTACAGGGGTCAAAATTTACGTTAAAGATCTTAACAAGGAAAAGTATCATCACACTTTAATCCCTTCTCTGCGCAACAAAGGGTATGAGGTAGAATTTCTTTATACGGAACATGAATTATTCTTGTTTTAATTCATTGCAGCGACTAACTAAAGGAAAAATAAAGAACAAACAGGGTTGCCTTATCTTATAAGGCAACCCTGTTTGTTATGATAAGCCATGAAAGCGCTAATTCCTTATTTTCTCTGCTTACCTTTTTTATATTTAGAATAATACGCATAGCTCATCCAAGCATATAATACCGTCGCTATACTAAAAATGATTTTCATACCTGTTAAAGGATATATAATAGCCGATAGTAAGGCTAATATTGTAGCAAGTACATAAAGCCCTAGAACGATTGTATCTTTCATTTAAATCTCTCCTTCTTCTGTTGATACCACGTTGTTTTTCTCTAATGATTGTGGTTTATATGTATAAACGGCTTAAAATAAGCTCCATTATATATGTTTTATTTAAATTATCATTGCTGCTATCACTTCATTTTACATATAAATTCTAACTTAAACAATGATAGATATGCATTTATCTAATCCTACTCTTTTATTATTTAATAAAAGAAAAGCCCTGTAGAGATTTCAAGCCTCCACAGAACCAGAATGGGTTTGTTCATAAATCTACACTAACTAAAGTCAAGGGCAGATACAATCGAATTGAACAGCGATACAGATTGATTTACTTATTTTGTTCCCATTCATACACTTCTATCCAATGATGTATGGCGACAATTACTTCTTTTAATGCTATCCCACTAGGAGTTAGTGTATACTCCACTTTTTTTGTAGAGGAATCAAGATAATGCTTGTTTACGATATTAGCGTTAACTAATTCATTTAGTCGTTTGGTTAAAAGCCGATCTGAAATCCCTGGAACCGCCGAAAGAATTTCATGATACCGCTTTGGTCCGGACATTAAAGTATAAATGATGATCCCCATCCACTTTCTTCCGATAAATTCTATCGTACTATGGTAGTTACTACAAACATCCAATTTAGTTTCACAGTTAGACTTCTTCAATACACTCCCCCATTTAATCTTCATTTATCTATTTTTATCTTATCATATATGTATATTTATTGACGTGGAAAACTTACTAATGGTAAGCTATATGCTGTAAACTTACTAATAGTAAGTTTTAATAAAGGAGGAATATCAGTGACTACAACAATTGATTCAAATATATATTCAATCATGAAAGCTAGAAAGTCTGTCCGCGTATATGATCCAGCATTCAGTATTCCAAAAGAAGAAATTGAAGAAATGATTCAGCTGGCAACATCCGCTCCATCTTCTAGTAATCTTCAACCTTGGCGCTTTCTTGTGATTCAAGATCAAGAAGTAAAAAAAGAATTAAGAACCATTGCGAATAATCAAGAACAAGTAGAAACAAGCTCTGCTGTTATCGCTGTATTAGGTGATCACGAAATGTATCAAAAAGTAGAGCAAATTTATAACCAAAACTTTGCTGAAGGTCATATGAACGAAGCAATCACAAAGCAAATGATTGATAGTACTCGACGTGTATATCCACAAATCTCAACAGAAGCTAGAAAAAATATCGCTTCTTTTGATGCAGGACTCATTTCTATGCAATTCATGTTACTTGCTAAAGAAAAAGGCTATGATACTGTTACAATGGGTGGGTTCGATAAGGTGAAATTCGCTGAAAGATTTGAGTTGCCAGAAGGAACTTTTCCTATTGTTTTAATAGCACTTGGAAAAGCTGCTGCCCCAGCATATGGCTCTTCTCGTCTTCCGGTAAACGATATCGTACGTTTTATTTGATAGAATGAATAAAAAATCAGAGCATGCTTTGAAGAGAAGATTCATCAAACTATGCTCTGATTTTCTTTAAAAATTCATCCTAGATTGTCCACCATCTACATTTATACTAGCTCCGACAATCCAAGAAGCTTTATCAGAGGCTAGAAAAGTAACAACATTGGCTATTTCTTCAGGAGTGCCAAAACGACCTGCAGGAATTTCACGCTGAATAAATTCTTTCATTTGCTGAGGATTCTCTTCGATTCGCTTTTTCCAATTTCCTGTTTCGTGAAGAATACTTCCTGGAGCAATGCTATTTACACGAATTCCATAAGGGATTACCTCATCAGCGAACGATTTAGTAAAGCTAATCAAAGCCGATTTGGCATTGTTATAAGTCACTTTTCCGCCGCTCTCTCTTCCAAATATAGATGTAATGTTAATAATTGATCCGTTGCGAGATGTTTTCATATGCTCAGTCGCTAATTTACTTAAATGAACGGCGGAAAAATAATTTAGCTCTAGCGCCTTATAAAATACATCCATCTCTGTATCTAGGGCTTTGCCCCCATTACTGCCACCTGCATTATTAATTAGAACATCTATTGTTCCGTTTTGTTCAATAAAAGATTGCATGAGTTTTTCTCTTTCATCTGCTTTTAAAATATCCGCTTGAAAAATGGATACGTTGCCACCAAACTCTTCTTTTGTCTTTTGTAAAGATTCTATGCCGCGGGCAGCAATTGATACATTCGCTCCTTCTAAAACAAAAGCCTGAGCAATGGCTTTTCCTATCCCTTTCGACCCGCCCGTAATCAATATGTTTTTCCCTTGTAATTGTAAATCCATTTTAAAAATCTCCCATTCATTCCCAGTTAACTTTACATATGTATTTTGTTCGATATTGTACTTCACAAGTAAATTTCTCTTTTGGTATATCGATTATAAAAGAACTTTCTATAATTTCTTTAAATTTCTAAATATATGTCTAGTGATTTCTAGTTCGTTCATTTGATATTGTTCCATTAAAGATACTCCCAAACAACCAATAAGTATAGGACCATCTGAATTTGTTTGAAACTCCAGTCCACACTGCTGTAAATAATCAAGTAGATTGAATACGCACTCGTCTTGGTGTACATATAGAGTATTGAGTCGACGATAAACAATTGCCTTAATCTTCCCGTGCGGCTTATTGTCCCATTCTTCTAGTTGTGAGTCAGCGACACCGTATGGAAATTCAAAATAACTATCTATTTCTTTAAATGAAAGATTTTTATCCTGACCAAACACCTTTTGTACAGTTTGATCAAACGCTAAAAGCAAATTCTTTTCTACTTCCGTTCTGTACAACTGAGTGGCAATCGATTGATAATACCAATTTTGTTCTTCTTTTCCACTATTAAAGCGATTCCATACTTCTTCCCCTATCCTACTACCTTCTTCTTTGATAGACGAAAGATTATTCAACTTATCCGCACAGACGATCGCCGCTCCATTTTTGGATAAAGAGTGAATTGTCTGCACTGTATGTAATTTTCGTACTTTCCATGGTAAGCTTTTATCTTTTTCCGATGCTTCTTCTACTAAATTGGCTACCCTAAAGCCAAATTCATCGACGAGTTGCTCATACGTAGCTTGGGTATCTTCAAGCACATCGTGTAAAATACCAGCTGTTATTGTCTCCTCGTTATAGCCATATTTTTGTAAGAGGAAGCCGACAGATAGGGGATGAACGACGTAAGGAATTGTTGTTTGCTTGCGCATTTGTCCATGGTGAGCGGAAAGAGCGAAATTGATTCCTTTTTCTATTAGTGATGTACCCATTATTTTCATTCCTTTATCATTCTTTTTGAGTAGCTTTTTTCTTAAACTAATCATTCATAAACTCACTACAAAAAAGACACCTTCTAGAATGAAGTTTACCCACTACATCCAAGAAAGGTATCATCATGATTAAAAATAACACAATATTTCTAAATATATCCATACTAATTCTTAATAATCTGATTATTTAACCATCTTCCCCCATCCATAGTAATACATTCGCCATTCATATATTCAGCTTCTGGTGATAATAAGAAGTTTGCTAGATTAGCAATTTCTTCAGCTTTTCCAAATCGTTTTAGAGGTACAGAATTAATAGCCTCTTGATATACATTTCTCGTTTCAATCAATCTCGCTACCCCTTCTGTATTTTCAATCGGTCCCGGAGCAATGCAATTTACCCTAATTCCATATTTGCTGCCCCATTCTACAGCAAGTGTACGCGTCATCGATAGCACTCCTGCTTTTGCACTAGCTGAATGGATAGTGCCAGGTCCAGCCCCCCATGCATAGGTCGCTACAATATTTAGAATACTACCGGTTTGGTTATTAGCAATCCACTCTTTTCCAACTGCTTGAGAACAATACCATGTCCCATTTAATACGATATCAATAACAGATTTCCAGCCATTTATCGAAAGCTCTTCGGCAGGACAAACGAAATTTCCAGCAGCGTTATTCACAAGTGCATCTATCTTTCCAAATTGATTTTTTGTTGCAAGAATCATTGCCTGCACATGTTCAGGATCACGAACATCCATTTGAAAATCCAGTACTTGACCGTTCAGTGATTTCATTTCCGCCTTTGCCTGTTTTAACCGCTCAGGATTCCGGCCAGTAATGACTACATTTGCGCCTTCTGCAGCAAATTTCATCGCCATGGCTTTACCAATACCGCTACCGCCTCCAGTTATAATGACCGTTTTTCCGTTCACAATATCTCCTCCCAAAAAATGATTTAGTAATAAATAAGGAAAAGTAAAGAGACAGACCTTACCTCCTCAATATGTTGTATATCAATTTTCCTATATACAACATATTGAACAGGGAGACTGTCCCTTTTCACACTATCTTTTCTTAATCTCAAAAGAAGATTTTACCTTAACTTCTCCTGCTTCGTTTACTGCCTCCGCTTGACAAATCCAGCGATCTTCTGTTTCCTCTACTACGCTGCCCTGAACAGTAATTTTTTCTCCCGGTCTTGTCATTGCTCTAAAACGAGTAGAGAATTTTACAAGATCTTTTGTTGAGAACCATTGACTAATTGCTTGGCCAACAAATCCCATAATTAGCATGCCATGAGCGATTACACCACCTAATCCGGCAGATTCCGCAAATGGTACGACTGTATGAATAGGATTGAAATCTCCTGATGCTCCTGCATATCGAACAAGCTGTGAATGAGTAATTTCTTCTTTGTGTAATGGTTCAAACTGATAACCGACTTCCATATAATCCCCTCCTAGTGTCTTTCGATAATAGTCGAACGGCTAATTAATACCGTTTCACCATGTTGATTTACAAACTCTTTTTTGATAATGAAAAAATCCATAGCTGCTTTTGTATACACATTTTCAATTACACCCGTTACTGTAAGATCATCGCCTGGTTTCATTTCTCCTAAATATTCATACTCTTGTTCCCCGTGAAGAACCTTTTGTAGATTTAACCCTAATAGATCCTCCAACGTAGAGGTTTCTTCACCCATAAAATCAACCACAGTTGGAAAGGTAGGTAAAACCAACTCTCCTTTTAAGGATTCCTCTCGCAAATCACCAATCGCAAGGGCAAGCTCTCTAAGCTTCCCTTTTTCGATTTTGAAATTATATGTATCCAATTTCATGCCGACTTTCTCTTGTAGTCCTGTGCTCAAACTCTCCACTCCTTTTGTATTTTTTAATATATTAAGAATTTACAATATATTCAATATAATGAACATATTGGATATTTCTAGAATAATATTAATCTAGATATAAGTAAACAATATTTTACATAAATTTATAAATAATTTTACAAAAAATCAAGATAAACTAAGTCGGCACCTAACTCTCTCCAATAGGAATTCGGGAACTGGCTGCAAACACTGCGAACACTTTGTCTTAATTTTTCATAAAATTGACTCTTTTCTTTTATACTTACATTAGTCATAGCTAGATGGATTTCCAAACCTTAAATAAGACTCCAATCTGCCATCATAACGAATAGAGGGAGATGAAATGGTACTAAAAAGAGTATCCAATCTATTTTTTGCAGAGATAATGGAATATGAATTAAAGAAATGACCACCCTGATTCAACTGAATACTGAATCAGGATGGTCATTTTTTGTTTTTTTATATCATTTTCTTAACTTGATGGCTACGGAGGCTACCCCTTTTTTAACGCTATCTTTTCTTAATTTCAAAGAAAGCTTTTACTTTCACTTCTCCTACATCGTTTACTGCCTCAGCCTGGCAAATCCAGCGTTCTGCTGTTTCATCTACTACATGGCCCTGAACAGTAATTTTTTCTCCTGGTCTTGTCATTGCTCTAAAACGGGTAGAGAATTTTACAAGATCTTTTGTCGAAAACCATTGACCAATTGCTTGGCCAACAAATCCCATAATTAGCATGCCATGAGCGATTACACCACCTAATCCGGCAGATTCAGCAAATGGTACAACCGTGTGAATAGGATTGAAATCTCCTGAGGCTCCTGCATATCGAACAAGCTGTGAATGAGTAATTTCTTCTTTGTGTAATGGTTCAAATTGATAACCGATCTCCATATAATCCCCTCCTAGTGTCTTTCGATAACAGTTGAACGGCTAATTAATACCGTTTCACCATGTTGATTTACAAACTCTTTTTTGAGAATGACAAAATTCATAGCTGCTTTTGTATATACTTTTTCAACTACACCCGTTACTGTAATTTCATCACCTGGTTTAATTTCTCCTAAATATTCATACTCTTGTTCCCCATGAAGAACTTTTTTAACATTTAACCCCAATAGGTCAGATGTAGAAGCTCCTCCGCCCCAGAAATCGATCACAGTTGGAAAAGTAGGTAAAATCGCTTCTCCATTTAAGTATTCCTCCCGCAAATCACCAATTGCAAGTGCTAGTTCCTTAATTTTCCCTTCTTCTACTTTAAAGGTATACGTCTCTAATTTCATACCGATTTTCTCTTTTAGTCCTGTGCTCAAAATCTCCACTCCTTTTCTATATTATTAAGACAACTCTTTCCCTACGATAGATACGAAAGAGACACATTGCATAGGTGTTCCGCCTAAATTGTGGGTGAGTCCAATCTTTGGATTATCTAATTGGCGTTTACCTGCACGGCCTTGGAATTGTAAATACATTTCGTATAACATTCGCAAGCCGCTAGCTCCAATCGGATGTCCAAATGACTTTAGCCCTCCATCTGGATTAACCGGCAGCTCTCCACCCAGTTCAAAAACACCATTTAAAACGTCTTTCCAACCTTGCCCGCGTTCACTAAATCCTAAATCTTCATAAATGACCAATTCTGTAGGAGTAAAGCAGTCATGCACTTCCGCCATACTAATTTCTTTGCGCGGATCTTTAATTCCTGCTTCACGATACGCAGCTTGTGAGGATACGACATTTTCCTTAATGCTTGTAAAATCAAAGTCCTGACGTAATCGACCATCTCCAGGTCCAGCTGCAATCGATAGCGCTTTGACATACATCGGATCTTTTCTATATTTATGGGCATCTTCTGTTCGAACGATAATGGCAGCAGCAGCTCCATCTGCCACCCCCGAACAATCCATAATTCCAAGCGGGGCTGCTACCATCGGAGAGTTCGAAATTTTCTCCATTGGAACTTCATTACGGTATTGAGCTTTAGGATTCAACGAGCCATTATAGTGATTTTTCCAAGCAATCCGTGACAGTACTTCTCTTCCTTGCTCTGCCGATAATCCATATTTTTCAAAATAGGCTGGGGCGAGGAAGGAAAAAGAAGCGGGGGCAGAAAAATTAGGGGCTGTCCCATCATTTGGCGGCTTAGGTGAATTCAATCCGCTAAATCCTGAATCCTTTAGTTTTTCGACCCCGATTGCCAGAACGATATCATATGCACCTGAAGCTACTGCATAACAAGCATTTCGAAATGCTTCAGAGCCTGTTGCGCACATATTTTCTACTCTCGTAACTGGAATAAATTGCGTTTTTAACGGTCCCGAAAGAGTAATTCCTGCATATCCAGAAATCATCGTTCCTAACCACGCCGCTTCTATATCCGCTGGTTCAATACCAGCATCAGCGAATGCTTCATACGCAGCATCCACTAATAAATCATCAACACTTTTATCCCAATGCTCGGCAAATCTTGTACAGCCCATTCCAATAACGGCTACCTTATCGCTAATTCCCTTTCTGCTCATACTAGACACTCTCCTTTTGCCTGATTGGTCGGGCTTTCCAGAAATAATTACTGATCCCCCCAGCTTCATATAAACGTCTGAATGTCATCTCAACATTCATCCCAATTTCTATTTCTTTTGGATGACAATCGGTCACTTCGCAAATAATGCGTCCTCCTTTATCAAAATCCACAACCGCTACAATCATTGGAGGAGCAGGTGAGGCAGCTAAATGATCGAGTGTATAAGTCATTATTTTAGCAGATTGTCCAACAAAGCGATAATCGTCCATTTCATCCTTTACTTGGCATTGGGTACAAATACGTTGCTTTGGAAATTGTGGTGTACCACAATTTCTACATTTCGATCCGGTAAATGAAAGGTTTTGATGATACCCCCTATATAGAGCGGGAGCGGACGGACGCTCTGTTTCTGGTCTTCTTGGCGGCTCTGTTTCAAGAAGATTTCTCCATTTTAAATAATCACTATAAGACGTTTGATCGTTTTTAACCGTTAAATAACCTTGAACGCCTTTTCTTTTAGCAAGACGAGAAATGGCCTCTGTCACCTCTAGCAACATGACATCCAGTCCTTCTGCAAATGCTACGACAAGAAGCTGATCCCCAGGCTTTGCTTCTTCTAATGCAGAAACGAGCATCATCGGAGCATGAGCATTTCCGGCAGCACCTACTGAATCAAATAAGGGGTCTTGTATTTGATTTTTTTGGAATCCAACGGCACTAGCCGCTTGTGTATGAGCACGTGTTCCTGGACCAGATATAATAACCTTGTTGATGGCATCAGCAGTACAATTGTTTTTTTCTAAAAAAGGGGTAACGACTTCTTTCACTTGCTTTAAAAATACCGTTGAACCTAAACGTTCCTCCCAATTTTGAGTAAATGAATCGGTTTGACTGCGCCATTCACTGACCAATTCACCTTGTACACTCACTGCATCAATAACGTTGGCGATTACTTCCGGCCCGTGACCAATTAAGAAAGAAGCCGCTCCATCGCCAAACCACTGTTCGTTTTGTCCAGTAGGAGCCCCTGTCCGGCAATCTGAGGCAATAACAAGCGTTTGCTCGAGTTCATTAGCTGCTAAAATAGCAGAAGTGCCGCTTCTTAAAGACGAGGCTGCTTCGATTCCTCGGACATTTTCTTTTAAATGTAATGCCGCAGCAATCGTGGAAATCGACCCTTTTTCCTTATAAGGAGCACTCGTTGTCGCAAAATAAACAGCATCAATCTCTTTTGAATCTGTTCCATGTAAGCAATCAAGTGCTGCCTCAACGCCCATCGATACGCTGTCTTCATCATAGCCAGCAACAGCTTTTTCCCCGCTATACGTAGATTTACCAAAGAATTCCCCAATTTTTTTTCGTTGGAGACGATTATACGGAATGTATGCTCCGTAGGAAATAATTCCTTTCATATGCCTGCTCCTCTCAATCTTCACTATCATTAGTGTGCAATTTTCGGATTATTGTATAAAGGCTGGAAAGCTACCAATCTATTAATTAAGCATGGACAGTTGGTACAGTTTTTAAGTACTCTTTGTGTATTTGGGCAGCAATAATGTTCTTTTGAATTTCAGATGTTCCTTCATAAATTTTTGTAATACGAGCATCGCGATAATATCTTTCAATTGGATACTCTTTGATGTAGCCAATCCCACCGTGAATTTGAACCGCTTTGTCAGCGATGCGATTATAGATTTCTGAACCAAGAAGCTTCGCCATTGCTGCTTCCTTAATAACATTCATGCCTTGGTCAACCATCCATGCCACTCGATAGGTAACTGAACGCAATGTTTCGACGTCCAATGCGATTTCAGCTAAATAATGCTGAATGACTTGCTGCTCAAAAATCGGTTTGCCAAACTGCTCACGCTCATGTGCGTATTTGACAGATAATTCATACAACTTTTGGCATGATCCGAGATTACGTGCCGCGAGTCCAGCTCGACCATTCGCAAGAATCTTCAGGGCATTTACATAACCCAGCCCTTCTACACCAAGAACATTTTCAACTGGAACTTCGCAATCCTCAAAGAAAATTTCAGAGGAGTGGGAGCCGCGTAATCCCATTTTTTCTTCAGTCTTGCCAATGATAAGTCCTTTACTGCCTTTTTCTACAATGAAGGAAGTAATCCCTTTCGCTCCTTTACTTGGATCAGTAACGGCCATAACAGTAAATATATCGGCAATCGGCCCGTTTGTAATATAATGCTTGGATCCATTAAGAATATATTTATCTCCCTTTCTCACGGCTCTCGTCTTTAAGGCAACGGCATTAGAACCTGCGCTTGGTTCTGTTAAAGCAAACGCTCCAATCAAATCTCCTGAAGCCATACCCGGCAAATATTTTCTTTTTTGCTCCTCATTCCCCATCTCAACGATTCCAACTGAACCAATACCTGTATGAGCACCAATTACCGTTGTAAATCCATTAGATGTACGACCAATCTCTTCATAAATGCCGCATTTGCCAACCATATCAATTCCTAGTCCACCGTATTCCTCTGGAATACTTAGACCAAACAGGCCGATTTCCTTACTCATTTTCATAATATGTTCTGGGATTCTATCTTCTCTTTCAATTTGATCAGCAAGAGGATCCACTGTATTATCGACAAAATCTCTAATTGATTTTTTCATTTCTACTAAATCAGATGATAAGTTAAAATCCATTCTCTAACACTCCTTTAAAATGATTAATCGTACTGCTAATACTTTTACAATTGATTCAGTTTTTCTTTATATTCTTCAACAAGTCGGCGCCTCAATATTTTCCCAACTATTGTTTTAGGTAAAGCTTCCCGAAATTCGATAGCTCTTGGAATTTTATATCTTGCAATTCGACCTTCACACCAACTTAGCAATTCTTGTTCACTAATGTTTTCACCCTGTTTCAATATCACAATGGCTAACAGTTTTTCACCAAGATACGCATCAGGTACGCCAAACACACACGCTTCAGCTATTGCTGGATGCTGATAGAGCATTTCTTCCACTTCAGTTGGGTAAATATTCAAGCCGCCCGCAATCACCATATCTTTTTTCCTGCCGACTATAAAATAGTACCCATCTTTATCACGAACAGCTATGTCTCCTGTGTATAGCCAACCATCACGAATCGTAAGAGCTGTTTCTACAGATTTATTCCAATACCCTTTCATCACTTGTGGGCCTTTCACGATAAGTTCACCACGTTCTCCAGTCGCTAACTCTTTCGTCCCTGTTTCGATATCTACTATTTTTGATTCTGTTAAAGGGACTGGAATACCAACGCTGCCAATCTTTCTTTCTCCATCTACTGGAGTTCGGTGAGTGGATGTTGTTGCTTCTGATAAGCCGTATCCTTCGAAAATATGTGCTCCGGATTTTCGCTCTAATTCTTTTAAAACTTCTACAGGAAGAGGGGCAGATCCAGAAATACAAATTTTAAAGCAGGATAAATCATTTTTCCCTAGGTTAGGATGATTCAGTAAAGCAATATACATCGTTGGAGAGCCTAACATCATTGTAGGTTTATATTGACTAATTGTTTGTAAAACTTTCGTCACTTCAAATTTTTCTACAATAATGTATGTAGCAGCAAATCGGACCGTATAATTCATATTTGTCATAGCCATAGCATGTGTAAGCGGTGCCACTCCTAATATGCGTTCTTCTCCTTCCTTCATGACCGATGAAACAACACTGCCCGATTGATGAATATTACTAATAATATTAAAGTGAGTTAACATAACCCCTTTAGATCTACCAGTTGTTCCACCCGTATACTGTAAAACAGCTACATCCTCCTTTGGATTAATATTTAGTGGAGGAAGTGTACAGTTCTTTCCTTTTAATAGGATTTGATCCTTATTGCTTTCATCTTTTGTGAAAATGACATGTACGTTTTTAAAATCCTCAATTTTCTCTAGTTTTTCAGCTTGATTTCTACCACAAATAAACAATTTCGGTTTTGCGTCATCTAGCATATATTGGAGTTCAGATGTTTGATATAAAGGGTTAACTTGTACAACAATTCCGCCTAAACGCTGAGTAGCATAATAAGAAATCATATAGTGAATCCCATTCGGTAACATTAACCCGATTCGATCGCCTTTTTGAACTCCTTTTTCATATAGAACTGAAGCAAAAGCATCAATCGTTTCCTTTAACTCGCTATAACTTAATTTAATTTCACCATCTATTACCGCCACTTGATTAGGATATTTGACCGCAGTTTGTTCTAACATTTCATAAAGGGACAGGACAGAAAAGTTATCAAGATTAATCAAAGCATTTTACCCCTTTCACTTAAACTTTTCTTTCATATTGTTCTTTTACCTGATCTGAATGTTGTCCAAACTTTGGTGGAGCTGTGTAATAGTCTTCAATAGCTGGATATTTCGTTGCTGTATATCGTATCCCTTCCTTTTCAACAATAAGTCCTCTTTCTTGGCTAAATGGATGATTATATAATTCACCAGTTTCTAGAACAGGAGCTAAGCAGCAATCTACTTGGTGAGAAAATTGTGTCCATTCGGCCAATGTTCTATTAGCAAATACTTCTTTCATTTCGTTAAATACAGGATTACTTGGTTGAGCTAGTGAAAAATGTTCTGAAATCCAATGTTCTTTATTCAAGGCTGTACAGAAAGTCCTCCAAAATTTCGCTTCCAAGGCTCCTAAACTCACAAATCTGCTATCTTTTGTTTCATATAAGAAATAGCAAACATATTTATTATTAAGCTTTGAAATACCGTGCTGCTCTCCTGTGGCATGTTCGATTAGAATATGATTGGACATAAGGGAGAATAGAGAGTCTGTAATCGATAGATCAATATAAGAACCTTCCCCTGTTCTTAGCTTTTTCACTAATGCGCCTAGAATGGCTTCACTAGCAGATATCCCCCCTACAAAATCTGCTATTGTTGTACTCGGTTGCACCGGACGTCCTTTTTCATCCTTTAACTGCGCAAGCAGCCCGCTTATTGACATATAGTTAATGTCATGTCCACCTAAATGACTCATTGATCCCGTTTGGCCATAACCTGAAAGCGAGCAATAAATAATATCTTTTTTAACTTGGGCAGCATGTTCATAACCAATCCCAAGTCGATCCGTAACTCCTGGGCGAAAGCTTTCAAGGACAACATCAGCTTCACTAATTAGATTCAAGGCATTCTTTCGATCTATAGGATCCTTTAAATCTAATACAACACTTTTTTTATTTCGATTTTGCGTCAAAAAAACAAATCCACTTCCATTTATTCCAACAGAAGCTCGAGAAGGATCTCCTTGGGGTGATTCTACTTTAATGACTTCGGCTCCCATATCTACTAAACGTAAGGTTGCATGAGGTCCTGGAAGATACTGAGAAAAATCGATAACACGTATTCCTTCTAACATGTAATCCCCCTTATCTTTTTAATAACGGTTATGAGCTTGAAACAATATACGCGCTCAAGCTCATAACTATTAAAATTATTTATTTAGCATTATACTAATGGCTCATATGGGAATACGTCAGCACTTACTTCAAGCGGAGTAAAACTAGATTGTAAGGATCCTTTAATCGAACTTAGGCTATCGATGGACCAGCCTTCTGCATTATAAACAGAACGAACTGGACGCGGCTGTGAAAAGACCATAATTTCCTTGCCTCTAACACCGAAAATTTGGCCGGAAACATCAGCCGCTTCATCCGAACTTAAGAAAGCGACTAATGGTGCAATATGAGCTGGGGATAGTTGCTTAAGTTTATCGACTCTAGCCTTTTGGTCGTCTGTCTCAGTCGGAATGGAACCAATTAATCGACTCCATGCAAACGGCGCGACCGCATTAGCTGTTACATTATAGCGGGCCATATCTAACGCTGTTATTCTATTAAGACCCGCAATCCCTAATTTTGCTGCAGCGTAGTTTGCTTGACCGACATTACCAATTAAGCCTGATGTAGATGTAAAGTTAATGAAGCGGCCGCTTTTTTGTTCTTTAAAATATGGAGCGGCTGCTCTTGTCATATTAAATGAGCCTTTTAGATGTACGGCAATAACAGCATCCCATTCCTCTTCACTCATTTTGAACAGCATGCGATCTCGTAAAATACCAGCATTATTGACAACAATATCGATACGGCCAAACTCCGTTAATGCTGTTTCTACAATTTTTGTAGCGCTTTCATATTCAGAAACCGAATCATAATTGGCTACAGCTTCTCCACCTAGTTCTCTAATTTCTTGAACTACTTCATCTGCCACTTTTGTATCGTTCCCATTTCCATCAGATCCACCGCCCAAGTCATTGACAACGACCTTTGCTCCTTCTTTAGCCATTAATAACGCGATATCTCGACCAATTCCACGACCTGAACCTGTAACAACTGCAACCTTATTTTCTAATTTTTTCATTATAATCCATCCCTTCAAATTGTTATTTTTTATAAGCCTAATTGTTTTGAAATAATGACCTTCATAATTTCATTGGAGCCTGCAAAGATTGAAGTAACTGGAATATCTCGATAGCGACGGGCAATCTTGTACTCTTCCATATAGCCATATCCTCCGTGCAGCTGCATACATTCTGTCGCCACACGTTTTGCCATATCGGTAATCCACCATTTGGCCATCGATACTTGAGTCACGATATTTTCTGAATCGATATGTTTAGCAATTAAATCATTAACGAAAGTACGGCCAATTTGAACTTCAGTAGCCATTTCAGCAATTTTAAACTGTGTATTTTGAAACTTACTGATTGACCTTCCAAAGGCTTCGCGCTCTTTTACATATTGAATGGTTAGTTGAAGCATATCTTCAGCTGCTACAAGAGCATTAAGAGAGGCAATTAATCTTTCCTGTTGCAGCTTAGTCATTAAGTAGGAAAAACCTTTTCCTTCTTCTCCTAGAAGATTGGAAACCGGAACTCTAGCATTCTCAAAAATAAGTTCAGCTGTGTCTTGACTATGCATACCTACTTTATTCAATTTACGCCCTCTAGAGAAACCTAACGTATCTCTCTCCACGAGCAATAAACTAACCCCTTTATGCGGCCGTGATGCTTTTGGATCTGTTTTACAAGCAACGATAATTAAATCTGAATGAATTCCATTTGTAATAAATGTTTTTTGTCCATTAATGACATAGTGGTCACCATCTTTAATTGCTGTTGTACGAATGCTGGCTAAATCTGAGCCCGCCCCTGGTTCAGTCATGGCAATAGCTGTTATGATTTCCCCGCTTACACAGCCAGGAAGGTATTTTCTTTTTTGCTCTTCTGTACCAAATGATGCAATGTAAGGGACAATAATATTGCTATGTGTACCAATTCCTGTTAACCCTGCACCTACTCTTGCTAACTCTTCTCCTAAAATAGCGGAAAAGGCAAAATCCGTACCTAAACCGCCATATTCTTCACTTACCCATGGACAAATGAATCCTTTTTCACCCATCTTCTCCCAAAAGGATCTTGGGATAATACGATCCGCTTCCCACTGGTCAAAAAAAGGCACCGCTTCTTTTTCGAGAAACTTTCTAAGCGAATCACGAAACATAACATGCTCATCGGTAAAAATAGAAGTCTGAACTTTTTGATTGTTTAAAACAGCAGATTCTTTCATGATTTCCCTCCCTTTAATACTATTAATAGTCGGTCAAGGTTCTGTTATATCATTTAAGCTTGCACAGATAGGCTTTGCTCAAATTCATGAGAAAGTGCTTCACGGAAATCGGGATGTGCTATATGAATTAAAGCTTGTGCTCTTTCAGTGAGCGATTTTCCAAACAATTTAGCAATTCCATATTCGGTCACAACATAATCGATTTCAGATTTGATGGACGTAACGTATGGAAGCTTAATTTTAATGCGGGATTCAGTTCCTCTCTTCGCTGTAGAAGGAAGTGCTATGATAGCCTTTCCACCTTGTGAGAGCCTCGCTCCATGAATGAAATCCATTTGGCCGCCAACGCCAGCTACTGGATAGCTGCTAACCTGCTCAGCATTAATTTGACCGAATATATCGACTTCAAGTGCCGAATTAACAGAATGGAAATTACTTATTTTTGAAATAATTGCAGCATTGTGAGTATAATCTGTGGGGAACAATTGTATGTTTGGATTCTGATGGGCATATTTATATAATGTTTCTGTACCAGTTAGCGTTGCACATACTGTTTTGTAAGGATTAATCTCTTTTCGCTCATTTGTAATCACACCAAGATCAATCAACTCTGTAACGGGATCGGTGATTGATCCTGAATGAACACCTAATCCTTTTTTTGATGTAAGAGATAATAAAACACTCTTTGCAATCTTACCAAGTCCTACTTGAATCGTTGCGTAATCTGGTATAAGTTCTGCGACGTATTTTCCAATCGTCAGCTCCTCGTCAGATGGTTTTCCATCAGGAACGCTAAGCAATGGTCGATTAGAAACAACAAAATAATCAATTTCTGATACATGTACAAGAGTATCTCCGTAAGTAAGCGGAAGTTGGTTATTCACTTGCGCAATGACGACCGTTGCTTGCTTAATCAATGTTTGTACAGCATCTACGGATATACCTAGGTTGCAATATCCTTCATCATTTGGAGGTGAAACTTGTATAAGAGCTATATCTATGTTCTCTTGATGAATCCAGTGCGGAATTTCTGAAAGATTTACAGGAACATAGTCGCACACTTGATTTAAAAATGCGCTTTTTAAAAGAGAAGAGCTTAAAAAGGTGCGAATTTTAAAATGTGAGTGACAATCTGGATCTGCATATAAACATGGACTGCCAATCACAAGATTGTATAGAAATACATCTTGTAAACGATTCTTTTGTTGAACGAGTTCTTCCACTAACGTTTGTGGTTCGTTACAAAAAGGTGCAAGGAATACTTTTTGACCTGACTGTATCCTATTGATCGCTTGCTCGACACTCGTTAGTCTAGCATTGTATATGGCACCCCATTCTTTCTTTTTCATGATTATTCATCTCCGTAATGTTAGATAGTAAATAAAACATCTTGATTAACAGTTTCATTATTAAACTTGTAAATTTTCAACTATCGTTGTTATGCCTAAACCACCACCAATACAAAATGTAACTAATCCGTACTTTTCTCCACGTCGTTCCATTTCATGAAGCAGCTTTGTCATAAGTACTCCACCGGTACCTCCTAGTGGATGCCCTAAAGCAATGGCACCTCCGTTGACGTTTACTCGATTCATATCCAATTCTAGTTCTTTAATAACAGCCAGCGATTGAGCAGCAAAGGCCTCATTTAATTCGATTAGACCAATATCATCTAATGTTAAACCCGCTTGTTTCAATGCTTTGCGTGTGGCAGGTGCAGGTCCGATTCCCATAATTTCTGGCGATACACCGGCGACAGCCTGAGCAATAATTTTAGCTTTTGGTTTCTTTTCATAGCGTTCAGCTGCTTCCTCCGACATGAGTAGTACAACTCCTGCCCCATCGTTACGACCACTTGTATTTCCTGCAGTGACCGTCCCATTTTCTTTAAAAACGGGCTTTAACTGAGATAGCTTTTCCATGCTCGTTGCTCTTGGATGTTCATCGACCTTAAACTCTATCGTTCCTTTTTTTGTCTTGACTTCAAAAGGAACAATTTGATCGGTAAATAAACCTGTAGAAATCGCTCTTTGAGCATTTTCTTGACTCCTAAGTGCAAATTCATCTTGTTCTGTTCGAGATATAGAGTATTGTTCAGCTAAATTCTCTGCTGTCATCCCCATCGTTAAATGGCCGTAAGTTTCAATCGGCTGTGCTCGGGGCTGACTTTCCGTATTGGAATCAAGAATTTCAGCATTTCCTATTCCAAATCCATATCGAGCATTTCGAAGATAGTATGGTGCTGTGCTCATACTTTCAGCACCGCCAGCAATGATGATATCTGATAATCCGCACATAATTTGTTGTGCACCATTATTCATTGCTTGAATCCCAGAGCCACATTGACGATGAACCGTGTACCCAGTTATTTCAATAGGAAGCCCAGCACGTAAAAGGGCCAAACGAGCTAAATTAGGAGCATCTGTACTTTGTTTTGCTTGACCAAGAATCACTTCATCTACATGACTTTTATCGATTCCAGTACGCACCAAAATTTCGTCTAACACTTTGGCCGCTAAATAATCCACCTCGATATCTTTTAACGTTCCTCCCATACGCCCTACTGCAGTACGGACAGAATCAATAATGACGGCATTTCTCATATTAAGTTCTCCTATTCTTATCTTTATAGTTTATATTCGACTTGAAAGGCTTTTAGCAAAAGGACTCGCTTTTACTAGTTCATCGAAATTAAGATTGGTTTCGCATCCCATTCGTATAAGCATATTTACTAATTCCTCTGTTGCAACATTACCCGTTGCTCCTGGAGAATAGGGACAACCGCCAAGACCTCCAACGGAACTATCAAATTTTGTAATCCCTGCTTGTATGGCAGCAATTACATTTGCTAGCGCCATTTTTTCTGTATCATGGAAATGTCCAACAAACGTAGTATCGGGATATAAATCTTGCAATCTAGAAAAACGCTCATACACCATCTTTGGATCTGCTTGCCCATTCGTATCTCCTACATCAATTTCATCTGCCCCAAGCTGTATAAAGCGATCGCAAACATATTTCACTTCATCAAATGTCACTTCACCTTGGAATGGACACGTGAAGGCCATCGATATATAAGCACGAATGAACATCCCTTCTTGCTTTGCTCTAGCAAACATCGGCTCGCATTCAGCCAAAGATTCTGAAGTCGTTTTATTAATATTCTTTTTATTAAATTCAGAACTTGCTCCGATAAAAACGGCCATTTGCGGGACTGTTGCAGCAATCGCTCTCTCCAAGGCTTTCATATTTGGAGTTAGAGCGATATAGGTAATCCCAAGCTCATTACAATAACGAGCAATTTCTTCACAATCAGCCATTTGCGGAACCCACTTCGGATGTACAAAGGATGTTGTTTCCATGCGCGAAAATCCTGCTTTAGCGAGCCTTGCAATTAGTTCCTTTTTTTGTTCTGTCGATATAGCTAGCGGTTCGTTTTGCAAACCATCACGTGGTCCAACTTCAATAATTTCAACTTCCTTAGGAATAAACAAAGGATCATCTCCCTAAATTAATACGACCTTGGCAACCCTAGCACGTGCTCTGCAACATAAGAAAGTATTAAATTCGTTGAGATAGGAGCTACCTGATATAATCTAGTTTCTTTAAATTTGCGTTCTACATCATACTCTTCCGCAAATCCAAAACCACCATGTGTTTGCAGGGCAACGTTTGCCGCTTCCCATGAAGCGTCTGCGGCAAGAAGTTTTGACATATTAGCCTCCGCTGCACATTTTTCACCTGAATCAAATAGCTCTGCTGCTTTAAAGCGCATAAGATCTGCCGCTTCAATATTTACATGTGCTCGAGCAATTGGAAATTGTACCCCTTGGTTTTGCCCGATTTGTCGACTGAAAACGATTCGTTCATTTGCATAATTAGTTGCACGCTCGATGAACCAGCGACCATCACCAATACATTCTGCCGCAATTAATATACGTTCTGCATTCATACCATCTAAAATATACTTAAAGCCTTTCCCTTCTTCTCCGATAAGGTTTTCAACTGGAACTTCTAAATCTTCTATAAATAGCTCAGTAGTAGCATGGTTCATCATCGTACGAAGCGGACGAATTGTAAGGCCGTTTCCAATAGCTTCTTTAAGATCCACTAGTAAAACCGATAAGCCTTCTGTCTTCTTTTTCACTTGTTCAATTGGGGTTGTACGAACTAATAAAATCATCAAGTCAGAATGTTCTGCGCGTGAGATAAAGACTTTTTGTCCATTCACAATATATTTATCACCTTTACGTTCTGCAAATGTTTTTAATTTTGTTGTATCTGTCCCCGTATTTGGTTCTGTTACACCAAATGCTTGTAATCTAAGAGAGCCATCTGCAATTTTAGGTAAATATTTCGCTTTTTGTTCTGCGCTTCCGTGACGAAGCAATGTACCCATTGTATACATTTGAGCATGACAAGCTCCTGCATTGCCTCCTGAACGATTGATTTCTTCTAATATAATAGAAGCTTCTGTAATTCCAAGACCAGAACCGCCATACTCTTCCGGAATAAGAGCCGCTAAAAATCCGTTTCTTGTAATCTCGTTAACGAATTCTTCAGGATAAGCTAATTTGGCGTCTAACTCTCTCCAATAGGAATCTGGGAATTGGCTGCAAACATTGCGAACACTTTGTCTTAATTCTTCATGAAATTGAACATTTTCTTTTACACTTGTACTAGTCATATGTAGTACCTCCTCAATAATCATGTATTTTTATTGATTAAACACAGGTTTACGTTTTTCAAAAAAAGCCTGAACACCTTCTTTGAAATCCTTTGATTCAAAACACATAGCTTGTGCAAACCCTTCCAATTCTAGCGTTTCATCAAGATCTGCTAGAACACTACGATTAACCAACTTCTTCATAAACCCTAATGCCATATCTGGTCCTTCTACAAGCTGTAAGGCTAAAGCATGTACTTCATCCATTAATCGTTCATCTTCAACAACACGATTGATCATACCAATATTTTGTGCCTGTTCAGCAGATACTTTTTCTCCTAAAAACATAAGCTCTAATGCACGATGACGCCCTATTAGTTTCGGTAAAAAATGAATTGCTCCAAGGTCAGGTATTAATCCTACCTTTGCAAAACTTTGGATAAAAGCAGCGGAACGGCTGGCTATAACCATGTCACAAGCTACCGCTAAACTGACTCCCGCTCCTGCGGCAACACCATTGATTGCTGCAATAACAGGCTTTTCTAAATTCACTATGGAATGAATCATTTCATGTCCCGCTTGCAGTCTCTTTCTACCTGAAACAGCATCTACTTCTTTTAATGCGCTTAAATCACCCCCAGCTGAGAACGCTTTCCCTTCACCCGTTAAAACGATGACTTTTACTTCATCATTCTGTTTAACAGAAGTGAAAAAATCTTTTAACTCTTCCCGCATTTCCAATCCTAGTGCATTTCTAACTTCCGGGCGATTTAGCTTAACCGTACAAATTCCATTTTCAATTGTTACATCAATATTTTCATAAATCATGTCTTCACTTCCTACCTTTATAGATTTATAATGTACTAAATCATTTACCGACAAACTGTGGTGAACGCTTTTCTACAAAAGCACGAACTCCTTCCAATCGATCTTCCGTATTAATACAACGGTTGTAATAGTCTATTTCTATTTTTCTTGCCTCTTCATTTGGCATTCCGAATATTTCATCTACAGCTGCTTTACAATTTTGAACAGCCAGCGGGGCATTACTAGAGATTTTATCCGCCAACGCTAGCGCCTTTTCTCGTATATCACTTGATTTTGCTAGAATATTCACAAGTCCCGCTCGATCAGCTTCTACACCAGAAACCATTTTCCCTGTACATACCCACTCTTTCGCTCGATGAACTCCGATACGTTTAGATAGTAGCCTTGTACCGCCGCCGCCAGGCATAATTCCTCGTGTTACTTCAGGTAAACCAAAGGTTGCGGTTTCTGCAGCTACGATCATGTCGCAGTTTAAAATCATTTCAAATCCTCCGGCTAGCGCATATCCATCGACTACAGCTATTACAGGTTGTTTTAAATCTTGTATACTATTAAACATATTTTGAAATAGTTGATGTTGCGTACGCCATTCTGTTTCTGTCATATTATTTCGTTCTTTTAAATCAGCTCCAGAGCAAAAGGATTTTGGATTGGAAGAGGTAAGCAAAACAACTCTAACATCGCTTTTTGCTATCGTTTGAAAAATTCCGAGAATTTGTTCAGCCATTTCTGAGTTAAATGCGTTTCTCGCTTCTGGACGGCTTAAAACAATTTCCGCAATCGTACCTGTTTCTCCAACTCTTTTCCATTCAACAAATGCCATAACTGTCTTTCCTCCTCATTCACATTAAAACTCACAATACTTTTTTAATTTTCAGATATTTCAATTTCCAACTGGCGTATGAGTACCAATTACTCCTTTACTTCTAAAATCATCAATGTTAGCTCTAGAGTAATTTAATGCCGATAAAATTTCCTCGGTATGCTCTCCAAGAATCGGTGCATGAGAATGAATTTTTCCTGGCGTATGTGAAAATTTAATAGGGAATCCAATTTGCTTAATCATTCCCGCTACAGGGTGATTCATTTCAGTAAATAACTCTCTCTCAATAATTTGAGAATCTGAAAAGATTTCATCGATATTATAAACAGGTCCCACACATGTATCTTTTGTTTGTAATAAATCCAGCCATTCTTGCTGATTTCTTTGTTTAAATAATTCACTCATATCTTTCTTTAATTGTTCTTGAACGTCTTCGGGTCCTTCATGGAGTTCAATCCACTCAGGCTTTCCGACTAATTCGCAAATTTCTTTCCAAAATTTCTTTTCGGATGCTCCAACTGAAAGATATTTCTGATCTTTCGTTTCGTAGACATTGTAAAAAGCAAAGTGGCCATCCAAACGAGTTTTCCCTCTTTCTGGAATAGAACCTGAAGCAAAATAATCTGAGAGTGCCGCATATAACCATGTAACAGCGCCATCTAGCATCGATATATCCACATATTGACCCTTTCCGGTTTTTTCTTTATGAAAAAGTGCCATCATAATGCCGGATAGCGCCATTAATGCCCCTCCGCCTAAATCAGCAATTTGGACCCCTGGAACAACTGGCTTTCCATCCTTCTCACCAATCAAACCTAATATGCCGCTGTAACCGATATAATTGATATCATGTCCAGGTAAGCGGCGATAAGGACCAGTTTGTCCATACCCTGTTAACGAACAATACACAATTCCTTCATTAATCTTGGAAATTTCATCATAACCGATACCTAATCGATCCATGACCCCTGGACGAAAGCTTTCTAAAATAACATCCGCGCTTTCAGCCATTTTCTTGAAAATCGCTTTGCCTTCTTCAGTCTTAAGGTTTAATTCAATACTTTTTTTATTTCGATTTACCGTTAAATGTCTGGCCCCAATTTCTTCAATGGCCGGCTTTCTCCAGCGTATATAATCTCCTTGCCCTGGTTCTTCAATCTTAATAACTTCTGCCCCGTAGTCTGCCATTATCAATGAACAATAAGGTCCTGGAAGTAGCCTTGATAAATCTAATACTTTAACTCCGTTAAGTGCTCCCACATTATTACTCCTTTTTTAAAAATATTTTTAGCCTTTTAATCTTATAAAAGGGGATTTAACAATTGAGATTTTTTATTGAGTTACTTTATAATAGTATTGGATACGCTTACAACAGTGATTAAAAGCTCCTAATTCTTCTACTGATTTCATCAGCTACTTCTTTCATTAGCTTGCCTTTTACATGAAGATCTTCTTTCTCAAATTGAGAAGTAAAACCAATTAACTCTATGGACATTTCAACTTTATTTCTAGTATCAAAGATTGGAGCGGCTATGCCACATAACCCTTTTATATACTCTCCATAAGTAATCGCATACCCATTTTTCTTTAGATTCTCAATATCTCTTTCGATTAGTTGTAAGTCCTCTTCTGAAAATGACTTTAAGCCTTGAGCTTGTTTTAAATAATATTCTCGTAATTCCTTATCCATATATGCTAGAAAGCACATTCCAAATGAACCGTCAGTAATTGAAAAATGTCTTCCTACTGATACACTTACTCCAAAATCACTAGCTTCTGATTTTGCTATAATCGCTAATTTTTCTTCACCAATTTTATTAACTAGAATCGAAGTCATGCCGGTTTGTCTCGTTAAGTCTTCTAGATAAGGCATAATGACAGAGATATAATCTAAATGTTCCTTTGCTCTTTCTCCTAAAACAACAAGATATGGACCTAGCGTATATCTTTTTTTATCCTCTAAATATCGAACAATCGAAAGATTTTCCAAACTTTGTAAAATTCTGTAACAAGTGGCTGGACTCAATGATAATGCATTAGCAATCTCCGTTACAGTGCTTTCACTAAAACGTTTACGACTGAGCAACTTTAGTATTCCAAAGGCATTTTCCAATGCTGGTACTGAATATTTCTTTTTTTCCTTAGTTTTAGCATTTTCCATTTATTTACACCTCTTGATTATTATTTTATATATAAAAACTTTTTTTGTCAACAAAAACACCACTGATATTCAGCGGTGTTTTAAGAAGTAGCTAAACTAACTTGTTATAGTCCCATTTTTTTCGCAATAATCACTTTCATAATTTCATTTGTTCCTGCAAAAATCGGAAAAACGGCAATATCTCTATAACGACGAGCCACTTTATATTCTTCCATATACCCATATCCCCCGTGCAGCTGCATACATTGAGAAGAAATTCTTCTTGCCATATCCGTAATCCACCATTTCGCCATAGAAACTTCTGTCACAATATCATCACCGTTTTGGTGTCTGACAACCAACTGGTCAATAAATGTGCGCCCTACCTGAACTTCTGTTGCTATTTCAGCTAGAGTAAATTGGGTATTCTGAAACTTACTGATTGGCTTGCCGAAGGCCTCTCTTTCTTTCACATACTGGAGGGTTAACTCTAACATATCTTCAGCAGCCACCTGACCTCCAATTGCTGCTAAAATACGTTCCTGCTGCAATTTAGCCATTAAATATTTAAAACCTCGCCCTTCCTCACCAAGCAAATTAGCAGCAGGGACTTTAACATCCTCGAAAATAAGTTCAGCCGTATCCTGAGAATGCATGCCGACTTTGTCTAATTTTCTTCCTCTTGAAAATCCTGGCGTGTCTCTTTCTACTAAAAATAAACTAACCCCTTTATGCGGAGGACTTGCTTGCGGATCCGTTTTACAGGCTACAATGATTAAATCAGAGAGAATTCCATTTGTAATAAACGTTTTCTGACCATTAATAATATAATCATCACCATCTTTAATAGCAGTTGTACGAATATTAGCTAAATCTGAACCCGCTCCCGGTTCTGTCATAGCAATAGCTGTTATGATGTCCCCGCTTACACAACCAGGGAGATACTTTTGTTTTTGTTCATCTGTTCCAAAAGAATGTAAATAAGTGACAACGATATTACTATGTGTTCCCATTCCAGAAAGCCCCGCCCCGACTCGACCTAATTCTTCAGATAGAATAATAGATAAACCAAAATCTCCACCGACACCGCCGTAATCTTCACTTACTTCTGGACACAAAAATCCATTTTCACCTAGTTTTCTCCATAACGTTCGAGGGACTATTCTTTCTTTTTCCCATTGTTCAAAAAAAGGAACAGCTTCTTTTTCTAAAAACCTCCTTAAAGAGTCTTGAAACATAATATGTTCTTCCGTGAAATAAGGACGATTTGTTTTTTGAATATCATATACAGCAGTATTTGGCATTTGTTTCCCTCCGTTTTATAAATCATTTATTTTTTTGGATCAATGAACAAGTCATAAAAAAGCCCTTTATAATGGGATGACAGGTGATTCCCTATTCCCCCCACTAAAAAGGACCAATTATGATGGACAAGGATAGGTAAAAAATAGCCTTAGATAAAATTGGCTTTCGTTGGTTCTTTCAACTATTTTCTTAATGAACCTTATTTTCTTGAGCATTTGAGCGTAAAACCGTTTTTAATACTTTGCCGGCTGCATTTCTTGGAAGGGAATCTATAAATTCGATTATTCGTGGTTTCTTGTAGGAGGCGATATGCTGCTTACAAAATTCAATAACTTGTTCTTTCGTTAATTGCTTTCCAGGTTTTAATACAATGTATGCTTTAACCGTTTCTCCCCATCTTGAATCTGGAATGCCGATTACAGCCGCTTCTAAAATGTCGGGATGACGATAGAGCACTTCTTCAAGTTCTTTAGGATAAATATTTTCGCCACCGCTAATAATCATGTCCTTTTTACGATCGACTACATAAATATAGCCATCTTCATCCATCCGAACTAAATCACCGCTATGGAACCATCCCCCTTTAAAAGCTTCTTTCGTTGCTTCAATATTTTTATAGTATTCCTTCATCACAGTTGGCCCTTGATACACAATTTCTCCGACTTCTCCTACAGGTACATCATTCATCTCATCATCTACAATCCGAATTCGAACATTAATAGATGGTTTTCCAACAGACGCTGTTTTATTCTTGCGAAGAGAATCTTCACCATACAAATAGGTTGTAGATGGGCTCATTTCCGTTTGCCCAAAAGCTTCATATACGTTAGCGTTTTTAAATACTGTCATAATGCGTTTCTTTATTTCAACAGGACAAATAGCCCCGCCCAACGAGCAATTTTTCATTGAACTTAAGTCATAATCTAATAGATTAGGAACTTGGAACAAAAAGTTCCACATTGCTGGGACTAAGAACATCGAATTGATTTTTTCACTTTGAATGGTTTCAAGGATGTTTACGGGTTCGAATTCTCGATGAAGAACAATCGTACCTTCCGTTAGACAATTTTGTACTAAAAGAGATAACGCTGCTATATGGAAAAGAGGAGGAATTACTAAATGTGTTGTTCCTTTTGGTGAAGAATTATGATATAGCTTGTTCATACCATTAATATAAAGATTTTTATGTGTCAGCACTGCTCCTTTCGGCCTTCCAGTCGTTCCAGATGTATAGATAATGACATGGGCATCTTCATCATTTAATATCTCTATATTTTGATAACCTACAGGATTTTTAAAAATGGTTTCATATGAGATAGCATCGAAATCAAGTTCTTTCTCTACAGTATCTACTATTACAATCATTTGGAGTTGCGGAAGCTTATCTATTATCGGGCGGATGGTCTCAATAAATTCTTCTTCAATAAATAATATTTTCACATCTGAGTTATTTACAATATATTCAATTTCGCTAGCAACTAAACGGAAATTAACTGGAACAAAGACATTTCCATTTAAACTCGTCCCGAAATATAATTCTACAAAGGGAATTCCGTTTTTAAATAGACAACCCACTTTGTCATTCCTGCCGATTCCTTGTTCTCGGAGCCATCTTGATAAATGAGAAGCACGTTTAAGTAGTTCTTGATAAGTTAATCGTTGATGTCCATATACAAAAGCGACTCTCTCGGGTACATTATGTGCAGCACATTTTAACGCCTCTCCAATAAGTAGCTGTTGAGATAAAGAAACTTTTAATTGATCCATCTAATTCCCCTTTCGACACTTATAAATGAAGGAAATGATTATTCAGTTTCAACTCTTGTGAAAATAACACCGTTATAAGTTCCTCCTTCGTTTCTTGGAGGAAAAGAAACTATTCAACTTTTCTGAAAAGCGGACTTCATACGCCTTAAGCAAAAAATCATATGAATCAACACTATTCATTAACATAGTTAAATTTTCATATAGAAGAATTTCATTGATTCTATCTAGGACATTTTAAAGAAATAAAAAGGATTCTAAAACAATAGAACCCTCTTTATTTCTATTTGAATCCCCCTATTACGTAACATACAAGAAGTTTCATTAATTATTACTTATTAAAATCTTTCAACGGTTTCTTATTCTTTTAAAGGTGCCAGTTGCCTTCGCTAATAATTGACCATTAGAATCTTCAATTATTCCTTCAGCAGTCATAATGCTTTTTCCATGCTGAATAACATTAGCTCTTGCAATCATAGTTTCCCCATTTTTAACTGGAGCAAAATAATTAATAGTCACATTCACTGTCACAATAGATTGTTTAATGACTGTACGAATAGTTGCCCCCATCACTGAATCGAGAATACTAAAATACACTCCTCCATGTACTCCTTGATTCACATTTAAATGGGCCGGAGTAACTTTAAGAGAATAAACGACAGAGCCTTCCTCGAATTTTTCTAATTTGATGCCCAAAAAATTATTAAAAGGGCTGTTTTCATAAATTTGTCTCATATCTTCCATTGATTCCACTAGCACAAAGCGTCACCTCTTCTTTAACTCAGGATTAAGTTTTTACTTATATTTTTCTAGTTTTTCTTTATACAGATTTAGTACTTTTTCATACGAATGGCCATCAGATTTATTCTTGTCTAACCAAGATTGATTAAATTCTTCTGTTACCTTTGTCCATTCCTCTTGTTCTTTCTTTGTTAATTCTGCTATCGTTCCGCCGTTTTTTACGAACTCCTCATTGAATTTATTCGTTTCTTCCTTATAAATTTCTCCTGCTGCTTCCATAATCTCTTCTCCCGCTTGAATCATCGCTTTCTGTGTATCCTCAGAGAGTCCTTGCCAAACCTTTTCATTAACTACTAATCCGTGTATAACAGATCCAACATGTGGAAAAACTCCATAATTAAGAATTTCTTCTGCACCAGAACTTTTTACAGCCATAGAGTAGTAATTAGCCGCTTGGATAACTCCTTTATCAAGAGCTTCATACGTTTCTCCATGAGAGATTGTAACAGGGACTGCTCCCATAAATTTATACATCTCACTCGTAATGCCTCCTGCTGTTTTCACCTTCAAGCCTTTTAAATCTTCTGGTACACGAACTTCCTCCCCTGTTGTCCAAATTTCGTTCGGAGGAGATACATGAGTCAAAACAGGTCTAACTCCATTATTTAAGTAATCCTTTTCTAATAATGTCGAGCTTTCTTGCAACGAGTCACGATAAGCGAGAGTTCCTTGATTTGATGTCTCACTAAGATTCGGAAGACCTGCTATCATATGACTATAAGGCATGTTATCTGGGAAATAGTTAGCTGGATAGATACTAATATCAGCCACACCATCCTTCGTTAACTTCAAGAGATCTTGAGCTTTCCCTAATTGTTCGCTAGGGAAATATTGAAATTCAACTTTTCCTTCAGTTAACTCTGTCACTCTTTCCATCCAAGGTTTTGTTACCGCTGTATAAATAGGAGATGTATCAGCAAAATAAGACGCTAATTTCAAAGTAACTTTTTTGTCCTCCTCTTTTTCTGAGCTGTTTGTAGTACTTGCACTACAGCCTGCTATTAGCAGAGAAAGAGTAGTCATAATCGTTGTGAAAATTAAAAGCCTCTTTTTCGTCATTAAATTACCCCCAATTAAAGCGTTTATTTTAAGCCATTAACCGTAACTTAAATAAATTTGAATACGGTTACATTCCTAAGTTCTTAGCGATAATAATCTTCATAATTTCATTCGATCCGGCATAAATAGGGGCGACAGCTGCGTCACGGTATCTTCTAGCAATCTTATATTCCTCCATATAGCCATACCCGCCATGCAGCTGCATACATTCTGCGGAAATACGTCTAGCCATGTCAGTAAGCCACCATTTTGCCATAGATACCTCCGTAACAATATTTTGACCTTCCATATGCTTGACAATTAAATCATCAACAAACGTACGACCTATTTGAACTAATGTAGCAATTTCCGCTAGTTTAAATTGTGTATTTTGAAATTTACTAATTGGTTTGCCAAAAGCTTGGCGTTCTTTTACATATTGTAACGTTATGTCTAACATGTCTTCTGCAGCAACGATTCCTCCAATTGCAGTGAGAAGGCGTTCTTGTTGCAATTTATCCATTAAATAAAGAAATCCTTTTCCTTCTTCTCCTAAAAGATTAGAAGCTGGAACACGTACATCTTCAAAGATTAATTCAGCTGTATCTTGACTGTGCATGCCAACCTTATCTAGCTTTCTACCTCTCGAGAAACCAGCCATTCCTCTTTCTATCAATAACAGACTTACTCCACGATGCGCAGGAGTTGCTTTTGGATCTGTTTTACAGGCTACTAATACGACATCAGAAAGGATTCCGTTTGTAATAAATGTTTTTTGACCATTGACAATATAATCAGAACCATCTTTAATAGCTGTCGTAGAAATATTTTGCAAATCTGACCCTGCTCCAGGTTCAGTCATAGCGATTGCGGAAATCAATTCACCGCTAACGAATTTTGGTAAGCATCTCTTCTTTTGCTCTTCTGTCCCAAAAGAAGAGAGATAGGGAGTAACTACATTACTATGTAGGCTTATTCCGCTAAGTCCCGTACCTACTCTAGCTAATTCCTCTGATAGAATAGCCGCAAAGCCAAAATCTACCCCCATACCTCCATATTTTTCATCGACTGAAGGACAAAGAAATCCTTGTTTACCTAGTTTGAGCCATAATTCACGAGGTATTAAACGCTCTTCTTCCCATTGTGTAAAATAAGGCTCCACTTCTTTTTCCACGAATTTTCTTAATGATTCCCGAAACATTAAATGTTCATTAGAAGGATAGATACGACTTGCTTGCGCCTTATGAATAGTTTGATTACTCATCTTTTTTCCCTCGCTCTCCTTTTTATAGTATTGCTACTATATAATCATGCAATTTTTATGCCAGCAAAACCAACCTATGTCTTTCAAGGATTCTCCTATTTCAATGCTACAGAAAGGAAACACTATTGTATTTAATTGTCCTGAAAATCGGACACTGTCTCTTTTTCGAGACACTTTTGAATTGCGTCACCATTTCTTTTTCATCACAGAAGCGTATTTCCTTTCCTCAAAAACAGGCTAGTCAAATAGCAGAAAGAGGTTAACCTAGCCCATCGTTATGAAACGACCTTTTAGGTCAACCTCTTTCGTTTACCATTATAAAAGCAAAGCATTTCTACAAAATAACAGGGCAGCAAAGACTTATTGAATGCATTCTACACTCAACGGCAAAGTTAAGACCTCAAACTTTATAAAGCCTCTCCTTTCCCCCCATCAATATTGACGGAGGTACCTGTGACGTATGATGCAGCATCCGATACTAAGAAACTAATCACATTAGCTGCCTCATCCGTTTCGCCAATTCTTCCTAACGGGATTTTATGGGAAGACAATTTCGAAAACTCCTCCCACGACAAATGACCATAATCTCTTTTCCACTTTCTTTCTATTTGCTCACTTCTAATTAATCCAATACAAACTGTGTTCACTCGTATATTATATTTAGCTAAATCTTTGCTCATTGCATTTGTTAAAGTCATTCCTGCTGCTCTGCTCACACTCGTTGGTAGTGATGAAGCAGGAGCTGTTTTAGCGATTGTTGCTGTGACATTTAAAATTGCTCCACCCCCTCTTTCTTTCATATACGGGATCGAAGCATTCGAACAAAAGATTGCGGCAAATAGTTTTAAATTTAGATCTGCTCTCCACATTTCTTCATTAACCAGTTCAAATGAATGTGCAGAGCTTTGACCAGCATTGTTAATTAATATATCAACCCCGCCAAAATGCTTCGCCGTCTCCCTAACAAACTCCTCACAATCACTCTTTATAGACACATCTTTTGAAGCATAATATACCTCTCTTCCGGTTGCCTCTTTAATGATTGCTGAGGCCTCTTGCAATTTCGTTATATCTCTTCCACAAATAGCAACGTCAGCCCCTTCTTTTGCTAATAATAAGGCTGTTGCAAAGCCAATCCCCTTACTGCCGCCTGTTACTATTGCGACCTTATTTTTCAAGTTTAAGTTCATTGTAGTTATACTCCTTCTTAATGAATAGTTAAATAATCTTCCCTTGTTCCAAATTCGCAATTTCCTTTTTTGAATAGCCTAATTCTAGTAATACTTCGTGCGTATGCTCTCCTAGTAAAGGAGGATGTTTTTTTAATTGTGCAGGGGTTTCAGAAAATTTAATTGGAAATCCAGGAACTTTTAAATTTTTGACAATAGGATGTTCAATTTCGAGGACCATCTCTCTTGCGATTACATGTGGGTGAGTCATGATTTGATCAATAGTATGAATAGGTCCACACGGTACTCCGGCGTGTTCCATTCTTTCAAAAATCTCCTTGCTTTCCATTTTGGATAGACGTTCATTAATCATTTCAACAAGTAATTCGCGATTAGCTACTCGATCATCGTTTATTTTAAATCTAGAATCCTCTAATAAGTCATTCCATTCAAAGCCTTTACAGCACTTTTCCCACAATCTATCATTCGCTACCGCTAATATAATATCCATGTCCTTTGCTTGAAAAGCTTGATAAGGAACAATTGTCGGATGCCCTGATCCATATCGTTGCGCTACTTGTCCAGTAGCAAAAAAATTAGTAGCTAAATAATTTAAAATAGCGACCTGACTATCTAGTAAACTAGTATCAATGAATTGTCCTCTCCCGCTTTTCTCTCTAGCAAATAGCGCAGTTACAATTCCAAATGCTGCAAACATACCTGTATTAATATCCACAGTGGAAGTTCCCGTCTTCACCGGCGGCCGTTCGGGATCTCCGGTTACACTCATTAAGCCGCTGAATCCTTGTAATAATAGATCATAACCTGGCCTGTTCTTTTCAGGTCCGGAACGCCCAAATCCAGAAATCGAACAGTAAATTAATCGCGGATTTATTTCTTTTAATTGTTCATAGCCGTATCCTAATTTCTCCATAGTTCCTGTTCTAAAGTTTTCGACTAGCACATCTGCTTCTTTTACTAATTTATATATAATGTCTCTACCTTCTGGAGATTTTAAATCAATTGTAATACTACGTTTATTTCGATTGGATGAGAGATAGTAGCAACTTTCACCGTTCCATGTAGGTGGGGTAAATCTTCTTGTTTCATCACCTACAGATGGCTGTTCTACTTTAATAATATCTGCTCCCATATCACCTAACATCATCGTACTAAATGGACCTGCTAATGTTCTTGATAAATCTAATACTTTGATTCCCTCTAAAGCTTGCAATGCAGTTCACCTCAGACCTTATAATTTTATTCTGTGTTAACAAATAATACGACTTTAGCTATTTAAGAAGGCGCTTTCAAATATTACTCCCCTATTTCTCTGTAGCTAGGACCTTGTCGACATGTACGCTTAGTCTACTTTTAAAGCAACAAACAAGGGGGCCCCATCCTTTATTCCCTAACTATGATTTGTCCTCCTCTCCTTTTTCTACAATTTTATTAACATTATTTAACATTATCAGGCTTTGAAAGATATATCCAATTCAAAATATTCGCAAAAGTGAAATAATTAGTAACAATAATTATTGTTCATACGGCTATAGGGATCATTTAAATACATATTTATATAAGAAATCACGACCGTACCCATTCAAAAAATAGCTTGAATATATGTTTTGGAGATTGATAAAATACTTGAATCCCCTAAAAAATTGTAGTAGTATACATTTTATACAAAAAATGGATAATGATATCCGTAATAGGTGATTAATTGAAAAGGGGGTTTCATGATGGAGAATAAAAGAGTTTATTTTTTTGATACTACATTAAGAGATGGTGAACAAACACCTGGGGTGAATCTTAATCAAGAAGAAAAGGTGGAAATTGCACTACGATTAGAAAAGCTAGGAATCGATATTATTGAGGCGGGATTTGCTGCTGCATCGCCTGGGGACGCACAAGCTATTAGAGCAGTCGCACAAGCTGTTTCTAAACCAATGGTAGTCAGCCTCGCTCGAACAAATAAAGAAGATATTGATGCAGTAATAAATGCTATTGGAGATATTGATAATACAGGTATTCATATTTTTATAGCTACTTCCCCGATTCATCGAGAACGTAAACTAGGATTGACAAAAGAACAAGTAGTAGCCAAAGCGGTCGAAAGTGTCTCTTATGCAGCCAAACATTTTAAACATATTGAATTCTCCTGTGAAGACTCTACACGTACCGAATTAGATTTTCTTTGTGAAGTAGCCGAAAAAGTGATTGAAGCAGGCGCAACTGTGTTGAATTTCCCTGACACAGTCGGTTATACAACTCCTGAAGAATATATCAAGCAATTTCAATATATTAAGGAAAATACAGCAGGAATTGAGAACGTACGCTTAAGCTGTCATTGCCATGATGATCTTGGTTTAGCATTAAGTAATAGTATTGCGGCCATTAAAGCGGGGGTTACACAAGTTGAAGGCTGTATAAATGGGATTGGTGAACGAGCAGGAAATGTAGCTCTTGAAGAAGTAGCTGCTTTATTAGAAACTCGAAAGGATTATTATCATAAAGAAACAGGGATTGATTTGAAAGAAGTGGCTAGAACAAGTAAATTAGTAAGTAGACTTACAGGCATTGCTATTCCTCCTAACAAAGCGGTTATAGGTGGAAATGCGTTTGCTCATTCTTCTGGCATTCATCAGGATGGGGTTATTAAAGATAAATCTACCTACGAAATTATGAAGCCTGAAAGTATTGGTTTTCATGAGACTAAGTTAGTATTAGGCAAACTCTCTGGCAGAAATGCGCTTAAAAAGAGATATGAAGAGCTCGGTTATTTTGTTAATGATGAGCAGCTTAGAGAAGTTTTCAAAAAGTATAAAGATCTTGCCGATCGTAAGAAGGAAATTTTTGATGAGGATATTATCGCTTTGTTAGAAACACAGACGACAAAAGAAAAGCATTCTTTATATTCATTTAAAGACTTTAGTTTACAAATACTTACAGATAATCGATATCGAGCATTCGTTAATATCGTGCATAGCGATGGCTCTTTAATTGAAGGAATTGGTGAAGGAAATGGTCCGATTGATGCTCTTTATAAAGGAATAGATGGTGCTCTTCAGTTAGAAGATACCGAATTAGTTGATTATAAAATCAACTCCATTTCACAAGGAAAAGATTCAATTGGAGAAGTATTTGTTAAAGTTAGAAAGAAAGGATCGTTATTCCAAGGCAGAGCTATTAATGTTGATATTATCGTTGCAAGTGCTAACGCTTATATCGATGCAATTAACAGATTAAAAACCCCACATGAAAATTTATCCAAAATTTAAAACAGTCAACTACGTTTAATAAACTTCTATGCTGACTATTTATAAATATTGATACTAAAAAAAGATGGCTTCTATTTTGAAGTCATCTTTTTTGTGGCCAATTGGCTATGTGTTAGTTAATGTTCGGTTTATTTTAAAAACCAAAGCTAAAATGAGCTATAAATCGTTTTATCAACACTATTAGTTAACAGCGTCAACTCATTAAATAATTAACATTGTATCTTTCTTGTAGATATTAAAGCAGATAAGGCTTTTTCATACTCTTCCTCAAGGTCATTAACTACTTGAGAAATTGGCAGAACTTTATCAATTGTCCCTACGCCTTGACCAGCAGACCAGATGTCCTTCCAAGCTTTTGCTTTTACTTCCTTATTCTCCATATGTGAAAAATCTATCGTTTCTTTTCTCTCAAGCTGCGAAGGGTCAAGACCAGCATTTTTAATACTTGGAATCAGATAATTGGCATGTACCCCACTAAAAGCAGGCGTGTAAATGATATCATCAACTGTTGAATCCGTTACCATCTCTTGATATTCTTTACTAGCATTACTTTCGTTTGTAGCAATAAATCTCGTTCCCATATAAGCAAAATCTGCGCCTAAAGCTTGGGCTGCCAATATATCTTGTCCATTCGTAATACAACCAGAAAGCAGGGTAATTCCATTCCAAAACTTTTTGACCGCTCCCATAAATGCTATTGGATTGATTGTACCACCATGACCTCCTGCCCCATTACAAACTAACACTAATCCATCAATACCAGTCTCTGCCGCTTTTTTTGCATGAGTAAGGGTCGCTACATCAGAAAATACAAGTCCACCATATTCATGGACAATATCAACAACAGATGTGGGCTTACCTAATGAAGTAATAACAATAGGAGGTTGATATTTCTTAATTAATTCCAAATCTGTTTCATACCGTTTATTGGTTTTATGAACAATAAGGTTGACAGCCCATGGAGCTATTTTCTGATCAGGATTCAACGCTTTTGCTTCTTCTAATTCTTCAGTAATTCGATTCATCCATTCTTCTAAAATTTCCCCTGTTCTTGCGTTTAATAATGGGAATGAACCAATTATGCCTGATTTACAAGCTTCAATCACTAATTCTGTACCAGATACAAGAAACATTGGTGCTGAAATAACTGGTAACCTTGTTTTTTCCAAGAGCATATTTAATTTAGTATTTGTCATTATTATTCCCCTCTCTTTAAAATATGAGAATAGTAAATCTAAAAGTATAAGGATTATTAACCACCATTCCATAATAATACCATTATTTTTAATATTTTGTAAATATATGTTAAATTATTCTCTCAAACTTAACTTTTCGATAATAGAAATAAAACATGATCATAGCGCAAAAAATAAGAAAAGAAATACTCAAGAAAATATTTCTATAAACTAGTTCCAATAATAACCCTTTTTGAAATGTTAACATTAGACCCGCAAGAGTTACACCAAAGGCACCTCCAAAAAACTGTACTAATTGAGTCATTCCCGCACCTGTCCCAATTTCCACAATTGATAAAATTCTTGTTACTTCATTAGAAATACTTGAATTGATTGTAGAAAATCCAATACTAAATACTATATATATTGTAAGTAGTGATAATGGAGATGCAGTGGAAAATAACCCCATCATAATAGTTCCACTAAAAAGCAAGAACTGACCTGTGATAATTAATGATACACTTCCAATGCGGTCAATTAATCTCCCTATAAACTGAGAAGCTATTGCACCTAAAATTGCTCCAGGAAAAATAATCAACCCTACTTCTGCTGGTTCTTTTTTAAAGACAACGGTTAAAATAATAGGCAATAAAAACAAAGTCGAAAAGTTGGTTAGAAACGTAGTAAATCCAATAAAAAGTAATTTTAAAAATTGTCGATTTTTAAGGAGCTTTGGTTGAATAAAGGGTGTCTCCATTTTATGAAGATACTTCCACAATATGAAACTAAGAACTAACGTACTTATTAAAATGACATATGAAAAGGTAGAGAAGAATAATAAAAGCCCTGTTACACTTAATGCCGTAAGCACTGCACCAAGTAGATCAAAATGTCCCCTCTTGACCTTTTCTTTAGGCAACAGCTTTCGAAAAAAAGGAATAAATAAAACAACTAAGCCGGTAATCCCAAAAAGATATTCCCACCCTAAGTATTGGGTAATGGCTCCTCCTACCACAGGACCTAAGCCGAATGCTAAGGAAACAGCAGAAGTAATAAATGACATTGCTTTCCCTCGTCTCGTTATCGGTACATAGCGCCTGATAAGCACTACGACCAGCCCTGGAACTGCCCCTGCTCCTGCAGCCTGTAAAATACGGGCTGCTAGTAATAGATAGAAATGCGAAGCAAAGAACCCTAGTATGGATGATACTCCTAATATCGCTATGCCAATTAATAATAATTTAGAGATGGGAATAAAATCAGACAGTCTACTAAAAGTCAAAGTAGAAATGGCAAATGCGATAGAATAACCAGATACAATCCATGATGCCATCGAAGAATTGATAGAAAGCTCACTAAGTATGGTCGGCAACGCTACATTAAACATCGTTGTATTCATGACTACTAACCAACTAGTGAAACTCCAAATGATAAGGATTTTATTCTCTTGAATAGGTTTGGCACTTGCAAAATCCGAAGTAGGGGTAGAAATGGACGACATTGTCTCTCACCTTAATTCTTATATTTTTTGAAAACCAAAATATTAAAAAGGCCTTGCTTTTAAACAAGACCCAAAATTAACTTCAAATTAATTTAACTTAACTATTAGATTGGTGTCTGGCATTCTTATTTTTTATTTATATTTTTCCAAGCTCTCTTTATACTGGTTTAGCACTTCCTCATACGGAAAATCTTTAGATCCTTGTTCTTTTAACCATTTTTCTGTAAATTCTTTAGTAACCTTTTCCCACTGCCCTTTTTCGGCATCCGTTAAGTCTACAATGACCCCGCCAGCTTTACTAAATTCTCCATTAAAATTCTCTGTATCTTGATCATACTTTTCTCCAGACGGTTGTACCAACTCTTGTCCTGCTTTCTGCATAGCCTTTTGTACATCTTCAGGAAGTCCGTTCCAAACTTTTTCATTAATTACTAAACCATGAATAGCCGTTCCTATATGAGGAAAAGTTGCATATTTAAGAAGGTCTGCAGTTCCAGAAGCTTCCACAGCCACACTGGAGTAACCCGCTCCATCTATGACACCTTTCTCAAGAGCCTCGTATGTCTCTGTATGAGAAACCGTTACAGGAACAGCTTCCATATATTCGTACACTTCATTAGCAATTCCACCTACTGTTCTAGTTTTTAAACCTTTTAAATCTTTTGGTACCCGTACTTCTTTATCTGTAGTCCAAATCTCATAAGTAGGTGATACGTGCCCCATAATCGGTCTTATCCCATTTTTTAAATAATCCATTTCTAGTAAATCTTCATTTTCTTGTAACAATTCGTTATAAGCTACTGTTCCTTGATGTGAAGTCATACTAAGATTCGGCAAGCCTGCCAAGGCATTTGTTAAAGGCATATTATCCGGAAAGTAGTTGGCCGGAAAAACACCAATATCCGTTACCCCATCTCTTGTTAACTTCAGCATATCTTGAGCCTTTCCTAGCTGTTCTCCAGGATATGCATCGAATTGCACCTTACCATCAGTGAGTTCTGTTACTCGCTTCATCCAAGGTTCCGTTACATATTTATATACTTGGGATGTAACTGGAACATACGTAGCTAACTTTAGTGTAATTGTTTCATTTTCTTTCGAATTATTAGAAGAACTTGTACTACATCCAGCAATTACTAGAGAAAGAATCGAAATTATAATTGTAAGATTAAACAAACGCTTGGCTTTCATAATATTTTCCTCCACCCAAAAGTTATAGTTGTTTTATAAATCCCATCAAATTAGCTCTACATATTAGTTGGTAAGTAAAGAGCAATTTGTGGAAAAATAACTAAGAGTAATATCGTTAATAGCAATATCCCGATAAACGGTATAGACCCATAAAATACACGGTCAACAGGGACTTGGGAATGCTTACTTGTAATAAATAGATTAATTCCAACAGGCGGTGTAACAAGACCAATTTCTAGTAACAGTACAACAATTACACCAAACCATATTTCATCAAAACCTAAGGCTTGAATGATTGGAAACACGAGAGGTAAGGTCAAGATCATAGAGCCAATCAAATCCATAAACAATCCAAGGATGAGGTAGAAGACAATAATTAAAAACAAAATGGTCCATTTGGATAAACCGCTCTCAGAAATCGCTGAGATGATACTTTGTCCAGTACCAGTTAATGTGAAGAAATATGCGAATATGTATCCGCCAATCACAATGGTAAAAATCATAGCTGTCTGCTGAACAGCGTCTTTAAGTGATTCAATAACAGATTTAACATTTAATCGCTTTATAAGTAAACCGATTAAAAGTGCTCCTAATGCTCCAAATGCCGCAGCCTCTGTAGAAGTTGCAATTCCTAAATAGATAACGGCTAAAACAAATGCTACAAGTATCAGCATCGGCCAAATTGTTTTTAAGGAAACAAATCTTTCACTCCATGAGGATTTTTCAATTTTAGTATTCAATTTTATAGAAGTAATGAAGATGAAGGCACAAAGAAGTCCTGCAAGCAGTATTCCTGGTAAAACGCCAGCCATTAATAGGTGTCCTATTGATGTTTCTGTTTGCACGGCATAAAGAATAAGTGGAACACTAGGTGGAATTAGAACGGCTAAGGTTCCCGTAGATGAAGCAACTAAACCGGCAGCAAAAGTATCCTTGTATTTAGCCCTAACCATCTCTGGGATACAAATTTTTGACATAATCGAAGTGGCAGCGATACTTGAACCAGATAACGTTCCAAATCCTGCACTGGCAAATACGGTGGATACTCCTACTCCACCTGGTACATGACCAATCCATTTTAGGATACAGTCATATAGATCTTTCGCAATATTACTTTTGGAAATGAAGTTCGCCATTAATATAAACAAAGGGATTGTCGTTAAAGTAAAACTATTGACACTTCGATAGGCTGTTGATGAAAGAATCCCAGTAAATGTATCGAATCCACTAACCAAAAAGATTCCTAACGAACCAACAACTATTAAAGTAAACCCAATAGGCATGCCTATAAATAATAGCAACAGCAATAAGAGAACTATTCCTAGTGTTAACATAGATTATATCCCCCCTTTAAATAGATAAAACTAGTGTATGAATCTTTCTTTAACCAGTAATTTTCTTTTCAGAATCAGCCAAAGAATTACTAGATATTACTTTATTCGAAAAAATAATCAAGATACATTCTAGTAAAAGTCTTAATGTTATCATCATCATCCCTAACGATATGATGAATAGGGCCGGTGCAAGCGGATAACTTAACACACCGGAAGATCGAATATTCTGTTCGATGTATTCTAGACCTTCTTGAAAATTCAATATGCTAATGAAAGAGAATAAGCAAGCAGCAAAGAGATTTGTCATACATTTCGTGATGTTTTTGATTCGTTGGGAGAATTTATCCTCTAAAAAGGTTACTTTTACATGACCATCCTGTTTATGAGTATAGCTCAACGATAAATAGACTAGCAGCACCATTAAATACTCTCCAGTTAATTCAATAGTGCCTTGAATAGGTCTATGAAAAAACGTTCTTAACATTACATCTACAAAAATCCACACCATCATAAGAAACAAAGTAAACGCTGAAATTCCAGAAGTGACTTTATCAATACTTTCAAAAAGCTTTTTCAACTTCTCCATTATTACCCACCACCTCTTTGCTTAGTTTGAAACTTATAAAGTATTGATACTTTCAGTTATGACCTTTCCTTTCCCTCGTCGATTATTTTTAAATCATACATAGCCGTAATCAGTTCTAAAATAAACGAATTCACCTCCTTTATCAGTACTCAATAAAGCTTTACGATGAAAAAAAACATGCAAAATGAAAGACAGCAGAAAATAATACAGACGTTTTTTAACTGATTTTTTCTCACTGTCAGTGCACTTTTAGTTGCGTATTTATTTAATTGAAAAGTTTTAGATAGTCGGATAATTATATGCATGTTATAAATAGATCTATTTTTCTGGGGAACATCATTGTGTGGTCGTCTTAGGAACAATTTCATAAAGCTTCATTCATCTTCTTTTAAGCTGTGTTACATGGCTCTCTTATTTTTATCAACATAGCTATTAAAAAAAATGGGTGCTTAAAGACATGCATATTGTACTTTGAGGTATGTACATATAAAAGTATTTCTACGTTATTAAGCGCTTACAATTTGGACTAATTGTTATAATTTCAAAACAGGATAAAGAAGCAATGCTTCCAACTAATTGATTAAATGAATTCTTACCTCTTGCTATTTGAATAATGTACTTATTTACTTCACTAATCTAAATTACTTTTTTTACCATATCTAAGAATACTTTAGCATGTGCTTTTTATACATGTCAATATTTTTCCATATATAAAAAGATTTTACATATACAAAAACGAAATTATTCAAAAATATGACAAGAAATAAAAGGGATATATTATATTTTAGCGAATACAGTTACTGATTAAAATTCAATAAGCAAAGGAGAATTCCATGTTTGTAAAACATTATTTTTACCCAACAGTGAAGGAATTTATGAATCAAGATGTTTCAAAATTGTTCTTAACGAGCACATTACGCGACGCCGTAGTACTATTTCAGCATAATAAAGTAAAACTTATTCCTGTCGTGAATTCACATGATCAATTGATTGGTATCATGACTCACTCTGCTCTTTTTAAAGCACTTTTACAAGATGTATCTATGAATGAAAGCATAGTCCCTTTTATAAAACATCAAGTTGTTACGGTAAAAGAAAATGATTTTTTATACGATGTTCGCCAATTATTGACGAATAATAAAATAGGCCATGCAATCGTGATTAACAAGGATAATTGTGTAAGCGGTATTCTTGATTCAACAAATATTATTAAAGCTTATCGTTCTAAGTCTGAATTATTAACTAGTAAACTTGAAATGACAAAAAAATTAAAGCGCACTTTACAAACTGTTTTAGATACTACTTATGACGGATATATTGTCATTGATCATAAAGGAAAAATTGAGAATATTAACGAGACAGCATGCGAATTTTTACGAAAGCCAAAGAACAAACTACTTGGTCAACCTTCATCTTATATTATTCCAGAATTAAAACTAGAAGATGTCCTTTCTATAGATTTTCAAGGGGAAAAACTAGAAGCAATGGTGATTGGACAACATCGATGCCTTGTTATAAAAAGTAAAATATATGAAAATGAACAACTCGTTGGAGCTATGGCTAAAATTATCTACCAAAACTTAAACAAATGGAAACACGCTGTTAGCAAACTAGATGATCTAGGAAAGGAAGTTTCTTATTGTCACGAAGAACGATCACTCAGTAGTGGTACTCCTTTCAATTTAGAAAACATCCTAACAAAAAATAAACAAATGGAAAGTATGAAACGATTAGCCCGGCAATCAGCCTCTAGCTTTTCAAATGTACTGTTATTAGGAGAGAGCGGGACAGGAAAAGAGCTATTTGCACGCGGTATTCATGTTACATCTAATCGTTCTGGACGATTTGTGAAGGTAAACTGCGCTGCCGTACCTAATGAGCTATGGGAATCTGAATTTTTCGGCTATACAGAGGGTGCGTTTACAGGTGCAAAGCGCGGCGGGAAGCCTGGTAAATTCGAGATAGCTCATAATGGTACATTATTTTTAGATGAGATTGGCGATATGCCCCTATCTATGCAAGGAAAATTGCTTCGAGTTCTTCAGGAAAGAGAATTCGAACGTGTTGGAGGAAATGAAACAATTAAAGTGAATATCAGAATCATTGCTGCAACTAATAAAAATTTAGAGCAAATGGTGGCTAATCATGAATTTAGAGAGGATTTATATTATCGACTAAATGTTATCGTTATCAACATACCTCCCCTTCGAGAGCGAAAAGAAGACATCCCTTTACTTGCTACTTCCATTACAAAAAAATTTAGTCGTCTTATGGGTCATGGAGAAGTTACGATAAGTAAGGCTGCACTCCATCTACTTTCCTCGCATAACTGGCCAGGAAATGTAAGGGAGCTTGAAAATACTATTGAACGGGCAATCAATTGTGTAAATAGTGATACACTTGATGCAGAGCATTTCTCTGAATATATAAAAAGTAAAAAATGGAGTGAAAGTCGATCCTCACTAAATACACTCAAACCTACTATGCAGATGCATCCACAAGAAAAATTAACCCCTGAGTTTTTCAGATTTAACATAAATAAGACAGAAAAAGAGACTATTGAAATGGCATTAAAACAAACAGGCGGAAATCGAACAGCCGCGGCTAAACTATTAGGAATTAGTCGGTCACAATTTTACAAAAAACTTAATAAATTTGAATCTGAAATGGGGCTCTTACAATGAATACGTGAGCTAACAATCCTATTATCTTAGAGATTGTTAGCTCACTTCGTGCGAAATCTCGCCATTTTGCACGAAAAAAGAGCTACCTAAGCAGCCCTTCAGGAACAGATTTACCGCGTAACTGGAGGAAGTAATACTTCCTTTTTCATCACATCATAAATTCCTATTGGTGTAATTCTTATATAAGGAAGATGCGTCGCTGAAAAGAATAATAATGTGAAGGCTGGATCGCCAAATTGATAGCCACGCTCTTGAAGCAACTTCTTCAATTGCTTCTCTTCTTCTATTAAATCCGATAATTCCTTAGTAGACATATATCCCTTTAACTCTAGCGGGATTTCAAAAATGATTTTTCCGTGTTCAGCAATGACAATTCCGCCGCCTATTTCTTTCATCCGCTGAAAGGCGAGTAAAATATCTTCTTTTCGTTTTCCAATTAAGATGATATCCCCTGTTCCAGAATACGTACTGGCAAATCCGCATAATTGATTTGCGAAACCCTTCACAAACGTATTGATTTTCCATTCTCCATTCCGATCAATCATCATGAAAAAGCATTCATCACGTTCAAAAGGAATAGTTTCATCAAACTCTTCTGGTGTAACAGAAAATGGTTTGGTGATGACATCATTGATTAATTGTAAGCCAAGTGTTGTAGTGAATTCTAAATCAGATTTAGTTAAGTTCCAATTAAGCTCTAATGCGCCTAGTCCATTTTCAGCCCAATGGATGACAGCAGAATCCTTTATCTCCACTCCATCGCGTTTAACCCATTGACCTTTAGCCAAAACAGAAATAGGTGTAGGATTTGTCTTACTTTGAAGAAAATTAATATGAGCGATTCTGCCTGTTGCAATTTTCCCGTGTAAATGAGCTAAATTGTAATATTGCGCCACATTGATGGTAGCCATATTGTAGGCATCAATAATTGGAACATTTTGCTCAAGTGCTATTTTAATCATCTTATCAATACAGCCTTCATCATAAAAGGACGAGTGCGAGCCATCAGTCGTGAAAATAAAGTTATCGTATTGATGAATACCTAATTCATGAATGTCCTTCAGCAGATTTTCTAAATCAGGTCGAATAGAAGAGTTTCTCAAGGAAACGGTATATCCTTGCATCAAACGAGAAAGAACTTCCTGACCTGTCATAGCTTCATGATCACAATCTGCTCCTAGTAACATAAGTTTAGCTAACGTTTTTTCTGATGCACCTGGAAAGTGGCCTTCAATTTTCTTTCTCATTCGTTTTGCTTCTTGGACCCAATTTAGCATGTCTTCATGACCAGCTAGCAATTTAGGCCATGCTGTCAGTTCACCGCCTTGGACTACAGCATCGTGTTCAAGCCAAGCTGTTACTTGATCATGTGTAAAGATTGTTTCTTCATTTCTAAGTTCCGTTTGACCATCAAAACGGCACCACCAATACATACTAGCTGGGATATTTTTCAGTTCTTCTAACAACGTAAACGCTTTCTTCTGCTCAAGATGTAAAAAGAATTGAAGATTATCATTAACCAATGTTGTCGTTCCACCATACGCTGAATATCGTGCATATGTTTGAGGATTATATAATTGAAATGGATGCGAATGGGGCTCAATATAACCGGGAACTAAAAAACAATCTGTGCAATCTACAATTTCACAACCCTCTGTCACATCTGGAAGCTTATCTCCTACATAAATGATTCGATCACCGTAAATCCAAATGTTTGCCTTCACCCATCTTTTCAGTGGATGATTTAAATAAGTTGCATTTTTTAAAAGAATACTAGGAGCTCGTTTCCCATCTACTATTTCAATCTGTTTGCGTAACTGCTTATTTTTCCATCTATATCTCTGTTCTACCAAAAAAAGCCCCCCATTCGGTTGATTATCTATATTTTAACATAATTTTAAATAAAAGGGTTTTCAAGAGCTCAAAAAAAAGAAACGAAGCGAGTTCGTCTCTTAAAGCCAACTTATTTTATTTTCATAACCAAGACGCGCTGATATTTGCTGCCCTACTTGAATCATTCGCTGACTCAATTGTTCTAATCGTTCATCCGTCATTCTGATCGTTGGTCCTGAAATACTTATAGCAGCAATAATATTCCCTAAATGATCAAAAATAGGAACAGCGATACAAGTAATCCCCGATTCATTTTCTTCTAAATCAAGAGCAAATCCTACCTCTCTCACCTTGCTTAATTCTTGTAAAAACTCTTCTTGATTCGTAATTGTTTTATCCGTATGTACCGGCATGCCTTTTTGATCCAAAATATTTAAAACAACTTGTATTGGCAGATGAGCTAATATTGCTTTCCCAACCGATGTACAATGCATCGGTGCTCGTTTTCCTACTTTAGAATGCATTCGTAATAACTGATTACCTTCTAACTTCTCAATATATACAACTTCACCTTGATCATACACAACTAAATGAATGACCTCCGTTGTTTCTTCTTCAAGCTCTTTTAAGAAAGGTCTAGCTTCTGTACGTAAATCAATAGACTCTAATAATTTAGAGCTTATTTCTAAAAATTTATAGCCTAATTTATAGCGATCCGTTTCTTGATTTTGTTCAACATACCCATATTGAACAAGGGTAGATAAAATTCGATAAACGGAACTTTTATTAATATCCATTTGATTAGCAATTTCAGTCACGCCTAGACCTTGCTGCTTTGTACCTAGTATAGCAATAATATCCAAGGCTCTACTTACAGATTTGACCATATTGTCTCTATTCATATATTTTGTTCACCTCCACTGCTGTATTTTATTATGATAAAGGATTCCTCCAAAACTGTAAATCTACTGAAAATAGCTGAGTCAAAAGTTTGTATGCAACAAGCTTTCAACTCAGCCGTTCCTAGTGTATTAGGATTGTTTTACTGCAAATTTAGCTTTAGCTTTTGCTTCTAAACGACGACGATGTAAAATTGGCTCTGTATATCCATTTGGTTGATCATAGCCTAAGAAAATTAAATCACTTGCTGCTTGGAAAGCTACTGAATTTTCATAATCAGGACTCATTGGACGATATGCAGCATCTCCCGCATTTTGTTCGTCAACAAGCTTTGCCATACGTTGTAAAGTTTCCTCTACTTGTTCCTTTGTTACAATGCCATGGTGAAGCCAGTTTGCCACGTGTTGACTAGAAATTCGAAGTGTAGCACGATCTTCCATTAAACCAATATTGTTGATATCCGGCACTTTTGAACAACCTACACCTTGTTCTACCCAACGTACTACATAGCCAAGAATACCTTGTGCATTGTTATCTAATTCCGCTTGAATGTCTTCAGAGCTCCATTGTGGATTTTCTGCTAATGGAAGCGTTAAAATATCATCTTTTAAATCACTTGTTTGATTCTTTAATTCATTTTGAACTTCTGTTACATCTACTTGATGATAATGAAGCGCATGTAATGTCGCTCCTGTTGGAGATGGAACCCAAGCAGTATTGGCCCCAGCTTTTAAATGACCAATTTTTTGCTTAATCATTTCAGCCATTAAATCTGGCATTGCCCACATTCCTTTCCCGATTTGGGCACGACCTTGTAAGCCAGCATTTAAACCGATGTTTACATTAGATTTTTCATAGCTTTGCAGCCATGTTGTTGCTTTCATATCATTTTTGCGAATCATGACGCCCGCTTCCATAGATGTGTGCATTTCATCACCTGTACGATCTAGGAATCCTGTATTAATGAAGGCAATACGATCTTTTACCGCATAAATACTGTTTTTCAAGTTCAATGATGTACGGCGTTCTTCATCCATAACCCCAATTTTTAATGTATGGCGCTCTAACCCAAGCATATCTTCAATTCGGTTAAATAACGTATTCGCAAATGCCGCTTCTCGAGAACCGTGCATTTTCGGCTTAACGATATAAATAGAGCCCTTCGCTGTATTGCTATATTTTCCATTTCCTAAAAGCGTATGCTTCGCAATTAAACTTGTAATTACGCCATCCATAATTCCTTCATACACTTCATTTCCATCCGCATCTAAAATGGCTGAATTCGTCATTAAATGCCCTACATTACGAACAAATAATAGAGAGCGACCATTTAACGAAATTTCTCCTCCATTTACCGATGTGTACGTACGGTCAGGATTCATCGTTCTTGTCATCTCTTTATTTCCTTTAGCGAAAGTCGCTGACAAATCACCTTTCATTAATCCTAACCAATTGCGGTATACTAGCGTTTTATCTTCCGCATCAACAGCAGCAACGGAGTCTTCACAGTCCATAATTGTTGTTGTTGCAGCTTCTAGTAAAATATCTTTTACACCAACTGCATCATCTTTACCAATTGGATGATTGCGGTCGATTTGGATTTCAAAATGCATTCTATTATTTTTTAGTAACACGGCTGAAGGCTCTGCTTCATTTCCTTGGTAACCGATTAATTTTTCACTTTCAGCCAAAGTAGTTGTTTGACCATTGTTTAATGTAACAATTAGTTGTCCTGCTTCAATTTTGTATTGTGCTGCCTCTTTATGAGAGCCATTTTGTAACGGAGCAGCTTGATCTAGGAAATTGCGTGCAAAGTCAATAACCTTTTGACCACGAACTGGGTTATAACGGGGTGTAACCTCGGCCCCATCCTCTTCACTAATAGCATCTGTTCCATAAAGTGCGTCATATAAGCTTCCCCAGCGAGCATTCGCTGCATTAATCGCATAGCGACCGTTATTAACAGGTACAACTAATTGAGGTCCGCCTTGAATCGCGATCTCGTCGTCTACATTTTCTGAACCGATTTGAAAATCGGCTACTTCCTCTTCTAAATAACCAATGCTTTGTAAAAATGCTTTGTATTCGTCACTATTAAACTCTTTATGTTCTAAATGCCAAGTATTAATTTTATTTTGAAGCTCGTCGCGGATAGCTAATAGCTCTTTGTTTTCAGGTGTTAAATCTGTAATGATTTTTTCGAAACCTGCCCAAAATTGCTCCGTTGTTAAACCACTTTCTGGTAAAGCTTCTTGATTCACAAAATTATACAATTCATTTGCTACTTGTAAACTACCAACCTTTACATATTGAGTCATGTTTCTTTCCTCCAAACTATTAATAAAAAATTCAGATAATCAAGCGTTTGTTATTACGAAACGCTGTTTTTTATTCATGTTGAAAATATAACATACTACTATGGGAATATTCAATAAATTTTCCAAAATATATTTTTTATTTCATAAAATTGTAAACACAACCTCACTTAGTGAAGGATTTTGACGATTCATGAGGAATATATTTAGTTTATCATTCGTTTAAAGTATCACATTGCCGAAAGGATGAAATTCATGCCATTACACAATCCAATTAAAATCGTACGTGTTCCAATTTCCACGCCAACTCTATGGCCAAATACAACAACAAATTGTTATTTAATTGGGAATAAGCAAGAAAGTATATTAGTTGATGCGGGATACGATCAGGAGATAACGAAAAAGGAGTTAAACAAAGCACTTAAGGAAAATGACTTAGCCATACCCAAATCTATTATTCTTACACATTCTCACCGGGATCATGCACCGGGGGTTCGTCAATTAATGGATTGGTCTCCTGTAATTTATTGCCACCCAAAAGAAAAACAAGCCATCTTGAAAGCGATTTTTCCAGTGCATGCAGTATCGATGCTAAACGATGGTGATGTCATACATATAGCTGACCTAGAAATACTGATTATTCATAGTCCAGGACACACTCCAGGTATGTTAAATCTTTATATACCTTCTAATCAAATTCTCCTTGCCGGGGACAATATTTTATCTGAAGGAACAACATGGATTGGTCCCCCAGAAGGAGATATGAGCGAGTATATTCATACTTTAGAACGTTTACAGCACTTGGATTTAGCAAAAATTGGACCAGGACATGGTGAATGGGTCGAACATCCCTATAAACAAATTGAATTTGTATTAAACCGTAGATTATACCGAGAAAACCAAATTCAATCTCTACTTTTAAAACATCAGCAATTAACCTCTACAAGTTTGACAGAAATGATTTATGAAAAGAATATTCATCCAAGTATTTTTGAGGTTGCGAAAAAAACGACAGAGGCCCATTTAATCAAGTTGATGAAGGAAGGAACAGTTTCACTGCACGATTCATGGTACTCGATTCACTCTTGATTTCTTACCTAGGCATGAGCAGCGCTCCCCCTTTTTGATAATTGATAACTGTTTGAAGTGCAGTAACCGTTGGAGGAGCAAGAAGCATATTTCCATTTTGATAGGACAATAAAGCTTCCTCTGGGGCAATCCAAAAAGCTTTGTCAATTTCGTTTAAATCAGGCTTCGGGGTTTGTCCCTCAGGCAATTCCGCTAGAAAAAATCGAGTATCGAAGCGATAAGCACTTTCTTTTGGAGTAATTCGGTGCCCAAAATATCGCAGACAATCAAGATGAAGGCGAATGTTTTCTTGCTCTAATAATTGTGCAAATGAAATGTCACGATTTACAAGGAGACGACGATATTCCTGTTCCGTTTCTTTTTGAAATTGAATAGGAAATCCGTCGCCTTGACTGCCAAATAAAATCCCAACTTCTTCGAATATCTCTCGTACTGCAGCGATATAATGAGCAGAACTAAATGGCTCATTCAATATCGAGTGAGTTATGTATGCATGATCTACGACATAATCTCCTTCTTCTACTGCTCCGCCTGGAAACACATAAAAGCCAGCTAGAAACTTCATCGTCGCTGGTCGCTTCGTTAAATAAACCCTAGACATATGATCGATTAAAACAACGGTTGATGCAGGTTTTGGAAGTACAGTCATAACAGCCCACCCCATTTTCTATAATTTACCACATAACAATATTCAACTTTTGAGCGGCGTTTCCCTCCCTGCTCCTTCTTTAAATATAGAGAATCACCCTTTTGTCTAAATATTGACACATAAACTTCTCATCATGAACATTTCATTCCTTTAATAAAATAAGCATAGGTTCTTCATAGATTTAAAAGGAGGATACCGTTATCTGGTCTAAACTTATAAGTCAGAAAAAAATAACACTCCTTGAACCTCTTGCCACAATCAAAAAAGAATTAAAAGCAAGAAGTAAACAGCCTTCCATAAAAACAGAGCTCTCTTCCGAGGAAAGAACATTAATCGAACAAATCAAATTTAAAACAAACAAATGGAACCAAAATAATATAACAAGAACGAAAGCCTATCTTGATTTTTATCAGTGCCATCCCGAAGTGCATTGGGCTTTTCTAGGACATATGGTGTCGCGAAATGGCGGCTGGAATATGACCGATTTAAAGGGCGGGCTTCTTCCTCGATTACTAACGAAAAAAGAATGTCAGTCCTTTTTCACATTTTTAGAGCGAGGGAATTGGCTGATTTTTCAAGATGCATTTCCCCAATTTTTACTTTATGAAGAGAGCATCAAAAGAGAAAAAAATCTTTTTTATCTTTTGCCGCATTTTCATGTGTCGCTGTTCATGGAAATAATTTGGAATCATTTTTTAGAAGATTGTGATCCATATACTCTAACAATTGCCTTAATCATTAATGAGCAAAGCTATTTAGAATTAAGAGTGATAGACAACCCTGTTTTTAAAAAGAGCATTTTTAATACTTTAGAATTTAAACTACAGGATTTATTATCAATGAATCAAATTCTTTTTCCTTATTTAGAAAATGGTAAAGTAAAGCTAATTGGTGAGACCTTACATCATTTTGAAAGCTTACACCGACGAATTTTATTAGGAAAACGACTATATTCTATTTTGTTTGCAGATTCAAAACGGTTAAATAAAATCGAGCAATGGGCATATCTGACCCCTCATTCTGGTTCTAGAAAAGATTATTGGCCTCATATTTTTCATGATATCGATGAAGGTGTTCCAGGAAGATTGTTGAAACGAAGGCTCAAGTCATGCCAGCTGCTTCCAGGCTCCATACGCTTCTATAGTCCTAAATTAGAATTCGTATGGAAAGATTGCGTACATGAGGAGGCTGAAATCAAGGAATGGTATGAAGATTGGCAAGTTGTTTATTACTTAATTAATTCAGAAGAAACCATAAATGGAGAGATTGAAGATGAATATTGCCAAACACTTGAAAGAATCGAGCTCACAACGATCGCCAAAAAAGCGATTTTTCTACGGAACTAAACATATATCAGTCGTAATTCCTACGCTACTTCTCGCTTCACTCATTGGAACGTACCTTGATCTTTATTTTGTTGGAAAAGGTATATACTACTTCCCTAAAAGACCCTTGCCCGAGATTTTTCCAATCAATATTTTCTTTACATTGATTGGGCTCCCGCTGTTCGTTGGCTTATATATATATGTGTGTCAGAAAGTAAACGTCTGGAAAAAAGCAGCGCTTATTCTCCTCTTAAGCCTATTTATATCTATTGGCGAAAAGCAAGCAGAAACATGGGGACTTTTCATTCACAACGATTCATGGAAGCACATCTATTCATTTATTGGTTATGCACTTTATTTAACATTCATTTATGTTTTTTATCGTTGGGTTAAACGAATCAGAGATTAATCTTCATAACATTTTCGTTATTTTAATATGGTTAAAACGATGAAACATACGAAGCAAAACTCCAAATATTTTAACTATTTTCTGTTTGATGAATTAAACGAGTAAGAAAAATAAAAATATTTAATTAGGGGTTCTTAACTTACTATGCTATACTTAGAGCAACCTTTTAAGTTTTAAACTTTTTTTCTTCACTTGTACCATGCGCCCTACTCGTATATTGAGTAGGGTTTTTATATTTTTTTAAAACGAGCATCTGAATTTTACTGGTATATGATGTATGTAAACGAACGATTCTGCTTGCGAGTCATTTAAAGAAAATTAAAAAAACAGACTCTAATTAAAGAATCTGTTTGTGTAGATGTTTAGTTATTGTTGCTATTAAGCTTTTTGAACGTTAGCAGCTTGAGCACCACGAGCACCTTGCTCAACGTCAAAAGTTACTTTTTGACCTTCGTCTAATGATTTGAAACCTTCACTTTGGATAGCAGAGAAGTGTACGAATACGTCGTCTCCATTTTCACGCTCGATAAATCCGAAACCTTTTTCTGCATTAAACCATTTAACTGTACCTTGTTCCATTTTTATTGCCTCCTAGTGTGTTAAACACACAGTATATTACTATTCTTGCCCAAAGTGATCATCAAGACGAAAAGTCAAACTTATACTATCCTTTACACCGAACAAAAATAATTCTTTTTTATCATAACAGAGATTGGAAAGGAATGCAAATTATTTTAACATTGTATTCAATTGATAATAGGAGGACAACACATTCAGAATAAATTAGGGCAGCAGCTACTCTTTTAAGGAAATCCATTCTTCCGTTAGAAGGACAGTTTCGTATAATTATCCTTATTGAAGATTTAATTATCGATTTTGCGAAAAGAAAGCCCATTACGGTGCGCTGGCACCCCCTTTAGGGATGGGATGAATGTTCGCTCAAATGCGGTGTGCAGATAAAAAACCGAAAATATGTTCTATACACCATGCATTTGAAATGGTATAATTTAGTATATAGGATGTTCTTTGAAAACTGAACATAGGTGGTTGTGACAGGAAAAACGTCTGTCACGTAAAATGTTCAACGTTCTACCGACCAACACTCTTCGTAGAAAGAGTGCGGTATCATCATCCTAGACAAGTATCGCCGGTTGAACGGCGTAGTTGGCATCGACCTTGCCCTCTTGAAAGACTGTTTTTCTCTCAAGTGTTGCTCACCCAAGTCTCGCCTCTGCCTCTTCTTATGGAAGGTGGTAAGTGGGATATTTGTGAGAAAGAACCCCAGCGGCTTTAGCCATGGGAGTGATCAGTTAATAGCCTTGCTAACTTTCAGCTTCTTTCCTTTGATTGTTGTATTTTCCATGGCTTGTAAGACTAGCGAGCCTTTTCCATTAAGAATATCAACATATGACAAATTATCCCGGATTGTTATAATACCAATATCATCTGCTGTTACTCCAGGAATTTTTGCAATCGTTCCAACAAAATCTACAGCTCGAATCTTCTTGTTTTTTCCCCCATTAAAATGAAGTTTTAGAATATCTTTGTTTATTCGGGCAGTTTTATTATTTTTAACGACTCGGCGGCCGCTTACTTTTTCTTCGAAGGAGGCTTTTCTTCTAGCAACTTCCTCATGTGTAGGAGCCTCCATTGTAGGTATCTCAAAGCCAATGTATTTTTCAATTGCTTTAAGGAACTTCCCTTCATAAGGTGTCGCAAACGTAATTGCTTTTCCTTTATTACCGGCGCGACCGGTTCTTCCTGTTCGGTGGACATAGCTCTCTTTTTCCATTGGAACATCATAGTTGATGACAAGTGTCACATTATCAATATCAATTCCTCTTGCAGCTATATCAGTGGCCACAAGATAACGAAAATTCCCCATTTTGAAACCATCCATAACGGCAAACCTTACTTCTTGTTCTAATCCTCCATGGAGTCTTTCACAAGAATAATTGGATTCTTCCAATTCGGTAAAGACTATATCTACGTGTTCTTTAGTTCTGCAAAAAATGATACAACTCTCTGGATTTTCAACGACCGTAACGTCTTTTAGCAGTGAAATTTTTTCTTCTTCTTTAACCTCGATTAAACTATGTTCAATTGTATTCGTCGTTATCCCGGTAGCAGTAATCTCAATATTAATAGGATTTTTCATATATTTATGGCAGAGATTTTCAACATCTCTAGGTAATGTGGCGGAAAATACCATCGTTACTCTGTTTAAAGGGATTTCATTTATAATCGCTTCTACTTCGTCGATAAAACCCATATTAAGCATTTCATCAGCTTCATCTATTATAAGATACTTTACTTGGTCTAAAACTAGAGTCCCTCTTTCGATATGGTCCATGACACGACCGGGTGTACCGACGACTACATGAGTTTTTTGTTTTAATTCTTCTTTTTGTTTCGCAAAAGGTTCTTTTCCATAAACGGCCATAGCTTTAATCCGTTTAAATCTTCCAATATTCGTTATATCTTCTCGAACTTGGACAGCAAGCTCCCTAGTTGGTGTAAGAATAATTGCCTGTGGCTTTTTTTCTTCCCATTCAATCATTTCGCAAATAGGTATACCAAAGGATGCAGTCTTGCCACTGCCTGTTTGAGATTTTACTACAAGATCTTTCTTTTCCATTGCTAATGGTATTACGTCACTCTGAACCTCTGTGGGAATTTCGTATTTTAACACAGCGAGTGCTCTTTTTATTTCATCGCTTAAATTATAATCCTCAAAATTTCTTTTCCTCATGTATTAACCTCGTTTTTTGTATTATCCGACTTATATATAGGATTCTCTCAAAGAAATATTATATGTAAAACCCGAATATAGTTCATTATACTTGAAATACCAGATAAATCGGCTTTTATTTTTATTACATCAAATTTCTGGATCAAATAATCTGTTTTTCTTTTGCCGCTATATAGTGGATGGGCTTTCTCGTTCGGAAAATCTGTAATAGAAGGGCAGGCACTCAACTTTTTATCCTTATCATCATCTGAGTCCTTTATAGCAGACGTTACTAAATCTAATTAAAATTATTCTGCTTCTTCGTTTAAGTACAAACCTCCACAATCTCTACTAAACTTTAATATGGATATCCAATTTACCAAAGATGTTGTTCATTTCAGATATAAATAAAGGCTGAACCCCCTTAATAAGGTTCAACCTTTCGCTTTAGTTCCTGATTAAAAAATCCTCTTCAGAATCCCCAATAAAAAAAAGGCGATGAAGCGGCCTTGTCATGACGACGTACAGTAATTTAATGTCCAATTCACTTTCGATTTTATAGGATTCGTTCAGAGAAATTGCAAAAACGCCATCAAATTCAAGTCCTTTTGCTAGATACGATGGCAAAATAACTAGTTGATCCTTTGGGATGGATGCTTGTTCTTCGAGTAAGCAAACTGATTCGTCTATTTCACTCAACACTTTGTAAGCTTCCCGGCAATCTTCCATCGTTTTAGTAATGACAGAAAATGTGCGTAGTCCTTCTTGTTTCATAGTTTGAACTCGATCAAGCAACTCCTTTCCCCAGAATTGATTCACCTTTTTAATAAAAATAGGTTTCTCACCGTGACGAACGACTGGCTCTACTTGAGGAAAGTTATAAGGTAATAGTTCCAATAGTTTATTGGCTTCATTCATGATTTCAACTGTCGTTCGATAACTTTTCTTAAGCTCAGTATAGGTAGCGCGCGGAAAAATATTGTGATGAACTTCCTCCCACTCTTCTAATCCGCGATACGAGTAAATCCCTTGCGCCAGATCGCCGACCAATGTGAACATATCCGTGTCAGATGACGTTTTTAACGCTTGCAGCTGCATGAAGCTGTAATCCTGTGCTTCATCGATGACGATATTCTTGGCCCGCTTCTCTTTATCGACTCCAAACAGATGCGAATGGAGGTATAGTAGAGCACCTAAGTCCTCCAGCTCATATTGATTTTCTCTGAAAAATTTCATTTGATATCGGCAAAGTCGTTCCGCTTCCTCAATTGAGAGTGTCCCATCACTATATGTAACCAGCATCTCTGAATCGGTAAAAAGCTCCTGATAGTATTCAAGAATATGCTTTCGTTCAAATGGTTTAAAATAAGCTTTAACAGATGTACGAATCGCTTTCTTGATTTCTTCCGTTCGTTCCGCTTTTTTATCCAAGAATTTCGTGACGTACTCTCGGCGAAGATCAGGTTTAATATTTCTAGTTAAAGCCTTTTGAATCTTAGTATCATAAAAACTAGTCACTCGGTCGAGCATAGTTTTTTTCTTCGATTTTACTTGACTTTGCAAGACTTGCTTTAACTTATCGACCCGTGTATAAATCGGTAAATACCAATACTCTTCCACCAACAGCTTCTTGAACTTTTTAGCCGAATAAAGTCGGTATTTATCGCAGTAGAAATCTTCCTTTGGAAAGAATCGAGTGATGATTTCTTTCACATATTGGTCGAGGATTCCTTTAAATTTGGACGATCCCTTAATCCCTGAAACCCAGATTGACTCTGTTGTTTCATCATCTTTCTTTTCAAGCAAATCAATAAGTTTCCTATCAGGAATAATGTTCAACTTACATTCAATCGCACTTTGTACATATTCCGTAAAGGTAAATTGCTTCGCTTTTTCTACCCCTAACTCTGGTAGCGCCTCGGAGATGTAATCGATAAACAGTCGACTTGGCGCCAAAATCATCAGCTGTCTTGGATCAAATAAATCTTTATAGTAATAGATGAAATAAGAAATTCTATGGAGAGCAATCGTCGTCTTTCCGCTCCCCGCCGCGCCCTGGACAATAATCGGCTTATTCAAGTCGGCCCGGATGATTTTATTTTGCTCTTCCTGAATCGTGGAAACAATTTCGGTCAAACGATTACTAGAGCTCTTCGCTAACGAATCTTGCAACAGCTCATCCGTTGTTGTCAAATCAATGTCACGGATTTCATCTAAAGTTCCATCCTCAATCATTAACTGTCGTTTCAGCGTAATATCACCTGAGAATTTTTCCCCTTCTGCTTCGTATGTTACCGACCCGATTCTACCCTCGTAATACAGGTTGGCAATCGGCGAACGCCAGTCAACAATGATTTGCTCCTGATTTTCACGCTGATACAAGGAAGTTTTACCAAAGTAAAGAATTTCCTTTAGTCCGTTTTCATCCCGCGTGAAATCCACTCTAGCAAAATACGGCTTACTTTGTGCCTTTTTAAGGCTTTCCAGTTCCGCTTGCGACATGTCGAAGAAATTAGCCGTCGTCAGTAATTCGGCATATCTCCCTGACTCCTTCCAGTCTTCATCTCCAAACGTTTCCTGCATAATTTTCTTAAATTGATCCTTGCTCGTCTCAGCAGTCTTAATGACCACATCCATATAACGCTTTGTAAATTCTAATCTTTCTTGCTCACTTTTCCTGTCCGGGTGCTGTTTCGATGTCATTTCGTTCTCCTCTCATTCTTCGAAATAAGGTTCTTGACAATCGTCTACAGCGGTGAAATGGACATTAATACTATCAGAAATATCTTCTTATTGCAATGAAAAACACCTCTCATTAGAATGGGCTTTTACGTTCTATTCTTTCTTCTTCATCCAATAGTTTACCTCTGTTTACACACGTGACTGCACCTTACTGCTTATTTATTTTGTATTTAAAAATAACCTAATTTTGTTGGGTTACAGCACTACTACTCACAATTTCAAATGTTTATTTTTGGGGAAATAAAAACCATCCCTTTGGATAATCAAATCTAAAAGGGTGAAAATGGTGCAATTTTTTATATTAACTGTGCTATGTGATTACTAGAGGTTAATGAACAACACCTAGATATATAAGTTAAAGTTTAGAAGAGATTGTGAAATTTCGTATTTAAAGTAACGAAACAGATTAGTCCAAGAAGGTACTAATGGAGCAGTTTTCAATACTTCGAAGGCAAGTTAATTGAAGAACCCTCTCAAAAATCATCGTTTTAAGAGGGCTTTATTTTATTTGAAAGTTTGTAGATTTTAGGAATGAATATGTCTCAATTGATTACTCAAATTCTAATTCACATGAACAAACGTTTTGATCGTATTTTCTTAACGTTGGAAATCCGCATAATCGAAATGCCCCCCTCCATGCAAACTTACCCATACTAAAAGAGTAAAAATTTATTTGGAGTAATATGATTTTTTCTACTGTCAATTAAAGCAATACAGTGAGCCAATCGCTCTATCCCTAGTTTAATTTGACTCTCCTTCACTTGAGAGATGCTTAATCGAAGGAGATTTTCCTTTTTATATTCTGGTAAAAACATTCTAGAGGCATCATCAACATATATATGCTGCTCGTTTAGTATATGGACTACCTGTTTTGCTGTCACATTCTCGGGCAAACTAATGGATAGATAGAATCCTGAAGTTGGTTTAGAAAAATAGGTATTAGCAGGTAGCAATAATTCACATGCTTCTTGAGTGATTTGCATTTTAGTGCGATATACCTCTTTTATTTTTTTGAGATGTTTATTAAACATACCACTTTTTAAATAGATTTCTAGCGCACCTTGAGAAAGTGCTGAACTATTAAAATCCGAACTAAATTTATATCGTAAAAAATTGTTAATCATTAAGGCAGGAAGAACGACAGTAGCAATCCTTAACCCTGGGAGAAAAATTTTCGAAAAGCTTTTAATATAAATCACTCTCCCAGAAGGATCAAAAGAAAATAAAGGATCTGATTTTGCATTTAAATCAAGGTCTCCTAAAAAATCATCTTCCACTATATATACATCGTATTTTTTAGCTAACTCAACGATTTTTTTCTTTTCGCTATTCGAGTAACAATGTCCCAGTGGATTGTGAAATCTCGGGATAATATAGAAAAATTTTATATCATTATTTCGAAACATGTATTCCAGACGTTCAAGATCAATCCCTTCCATCGATAATTCAATTCCAAAAGTAGTAGCTTGGTGCAAATTGATGGACTCAATGAATCCGAAATAAGTAGGCTGTTCAATTAGAATATTTCTTTTTCCATTTGGAAAAGGCATAGAAACTAATAAATTAAGGGCTTGTTGCGAGCCAGAAACAACGACTACTCTTTCAGGTTGAGTGAACACCTGTAGACTCTGCAAATATTTCACTAACTGTACTCGTAATGAGTAAAGCCCTTGTTGATCAGAGTATGTAAAAAGCTCTTCTTTATATTGTTCAATTGCTTGATTCATACAATGTTGAAATTCAATATAAGGCATAACGTGTTTATCTGGACCAGCAGACAAGAAATCAATCATGTCCTTTTCATTCGTCGCATTTTGATATTCATTCACAACAAAGTAGCCACTTTTAGGGACAGAATAAATTAAATGTTCTTTTTCTAGTTCTTCGTATGCTTTAATAACTGTATTTTTACTACATGAAAAATGCTCAGATAGTTGACGAACAGAAGGGAGTTTACTTCCTGCAATAAGCGCCCCATCTGCTAACCGAAGCTTAATTTCTTCCATTATCTCGATATATTTTGAGCTCACACATTTATCCTCCTTTAACTGTACCGGTACAGAAGGGTAAAAAATTGGTTTATTTTTAATATATGTACCTATTATTATTTAAATTATATCAGAACTGTTTTTTAATAAAAACAGAAAGTGGTACAGATATAATACGAAGTAAAAAGGTAGGTAGGATAAGATGCAGAGAGAAACCAGAGAGAAATTTGGATTATTGTTGGGATTAGTAGGTGTTATTTGTTTTAGCTTAACACTTCCTTCTACAAGTATTGCTGTAGAGTACTTTGGGACCACGGTCGTTGGTTTAGGAAGAACGGTTGTGGCTGCCATTTTAGTAGCTGTGATATTTATTATTCGAAAAGAAAAACTTCCTTCTCCCCGCCAATTCAAAAGTCTACTTATTGTTGCTGTTGGTGCAGTCTTAGGATTTCCTCTCCTCACTTCCTGGGCAATGAAATCCTTGCCTGTTTCCCATGGAGCTGTGGAATTGGCCCTGTTACCATTATCAACAGCCGGCTTTGCTATGTTTAGAGCAGGTGAAATCCCTTCTCCTAAATTCTGGATTTCAAGTATAATCGGTTCTCTAGCTGTTATCATGTATGCACTTCATCTCGGATTCGGTCAATTACAATTTGCCGATTTAGCTTTACTAGCAGCAGTGATTATACTTGGACTTAGTTACGCAGAAGGTGGGAAGTTAGCGAAAGAATTAGGTAGTTGGCAAGTAATTGCTTGGGCAATTATGATCGGTGCTCCATTTTTCATCATTCCAGTTGGACTAAACCTTACAACTGAAATGCTCCATGCCCCTATACAAGCCTGGGTCAGTTTTATTTATCTCGCAGTCGTTAGTCAATTTCTAGCATATGTTGCTTGGTATGGCGGAATGGCTATGGGTGGAATAGCAAGAGTGAGTCAACTTCAATACATACAACCATTTTTGATGATTATATTTGCAACAGTATTTCTAGATGAATCCATCACATTTTTCACTCTTGTAATAGCAGTGATTGTTGTTATTTCTGTTATATTAGGAAAAAATGCTCCCGTATCAAAAAAAAGATTTGTATCAGAGAAAAACTAGCTGCATGTTCAATTGAGATAGCTAAATAATTAAATTATGAAAAGGTATGAATCGTAGGAGTTCAAGGATTTAAAATTTATTCAACTAAAAGGCGGAACAACTAGTTACATATAAAAAGCTGATCGGCAAATAACACCAATCAGCTTTTTCATGATGCTTATTCTTCTCGAATGACTAATAGTACACCCATAAAGATTAATAGGGTACCTATCCAAAAAGAAAAGCCAATTTGTTCACCTAGTAATAACCACCCTAAGAAAGTACCGACTATAGGTTGGAAAAAGAAAAATAATCCGCCACTCGAAGCGTTAAGCATTTGCAACCCGCGATTCCACAGTAAAAAGCCATATGCCGTCGAAATAACTCCTAAGTATAAAAGACCGCCCCAAATAGATGGATGCATCATAGCTTGAAAATCAAGATCTGCTAATCGATTAATTGTAAAAGGCGTTAGTAAGGCAATTGCTACAAGAATAGCATAGCTCGTCACGACAATTTGTGAATAGTGTTCCGGTACACGTTTAATAAGAACAGACATAAGTGACCATGTTAATGCTGCAATAAGCAGTGATACACCTCCAAGTTGATGAGATGAATCGATATTGGCATTTCCAACAATCATACAGACACCGATTGTTGCTAACATAATAGAAATTGCTTTTTTAAACGTGATTTTTTCTTTTAAAATAATGCGGGCAAATAACACCATAAATGCAGGTGTCGTTGAAGTAATAATGGCACCCATTTGTGCGGTAGAAAGCATCGTACCGACTTCTTGGGTTACGATAGAAATTGTATTCCCAATAAGCCCAATCATGAAAAGTAATAGCCAGTCTCGTTTTCCAATACGCCACGATTGTTTTGTTACAACACCAATAATGAGCAATGCAAAGATCGCAATAACATAGCGAAACCATACTAATTCAAGTGGCGGTACAACATCTACCACAACTTTTACTACAACATACATCCCGCCCCAAATACTCGCAGCGAGTGATAAATATAAAGAACCTAATAAGGTGTTTTTCATTTTGTACCCTCCGTTTTCTCTAGACAATTCTTGTCCTTAACGGAGATATAGTTATTCTACCGTTAAGGGAGAATAACTACAGGTACATCATTTTCAAATAGTGACAACCACATCATCAGCTTTCAACTCACTTTCAAAACGTTTACTTTATCATATACTAATTTTGTTGAATTCGATATAAAACGGTTCAATTATTCGACCACTCGTACGATTCAAAAATTTGATAGACTATATTTACAATTGTCATTTCTGTTCATCACATTCAGTTTGAATAACTTGTAATTCAGCTTGTCCGTCATTTTCAACCACATGTTTGAGGATTGACAACTTATTAGTCCAAAATTGTTCAAAAAATGAAAGCCACTGTTTTAATTCTTCTAAGGATTCTGGTTGCAGCCGATAAAGTTTTTCTCTACCAACCTTTTGCCCACTAACTAATTTTGCTTCTGAAAGAATATGAAGGTGTTTTGCAATGGCTGTACGACTCATAGGAAAATAAGATGTTATGTTTGAAATAGATAACTCTTTTTGAGTGAGTAATTTTAGTACTTCTCTACGAGTTGGGTCGGCAATAGCTTGAAATACATCGTATTTTTCTGCTGATGAAGACATTTAGCCCTCAACAACCTTTTTAAGCTTTTCATTCACAATCCCTACCCAACCGTAATTCATTCTGTCACGAATAACAGCACTTTCCTCGTTGGCTTTCGGAAGAATCGTATCAGAATGTTTCCATCCAGTATGAATTAGAGTAAACTCCGTCTTATCGCCCATCTCTTTTAAAATAAACGATACAATCCAACCATCTGTATCCCATGAAAAAGAAAGTCGATAAGGTGCATCAATTTCTAATACTTTGCATGGGGATGGCCCAAAAGGTGACTGCACATGAAATTCATGCCCTACTTTCAGCTCAAAATCATTCGGCATAAACCATGATGCAATACCTTCCGAAGTAGATACTGTATCCCATACTTTTTGAATAGATGCTTCAAAAATAACCGTTTGCTTAATATCTGGTACTGTCTTTTGATTATTTGTTTCCATAATCATTCTCCTTATTTAATTTAAAATGCAACACTATATGGTTTCATATTTTCATAATATAACACCCTATGGTTTCGTGTCAAAGTAATGTTTATCTTCAAAAAACAGATGTTCCTCTAAAAATCCACCAGGAAACTACAGTAAAGCGGCAAACAAATGACTCCCGCTAGGATTGCTGGAGTCATTCTACTTAAATACATTTGTGTAGATCCGTTTGCTTTTTTATGGCTATGTTAAACGATATTGTTGGTACTACGATTTTTGGCTCATTTTAGCCAAAAATCAACTAAGTCCTCTAACAAAGCCTTTAAAGAGAAATACTATATGCTTTATATTCAAAATTGAGCTTACTCAAGCAGTAAATGTTTCAAATTCAATAAGCTATCCTGCTGAACTTTGCAAGCTTGACATAAATATGTTTCTATATCTCCATATTTATCAATAATGCCATAATACACGTCATCTAAATAGTCACGACGAACTTCTAACATTGGTTTTATTCGCTCCGGTGATGCTTGAAATAAACTCATCCATCGAATAAATCTTTCCACTTTTTTCATTCTTGGTCCAATGACATCATTTGAAAATAAATAATCCTTTAACACCTTTTCATAAGATACTCCAACAAGCAATTGAATGATAGCTGCTATATATCCTGTGCGATCCTTTCCTCCTGTACAATGAATAAGTGCTGGTACATTTTTTTGCTCCGAAAGCAATTGAATGACTTCTTGAATTTCATTACCACTTGAAAATGCCATATTCCGATACATTTCCTTCATGATTTCCTCAAAATTGATGGTATTCGACTTTCTAACTAAAAATTTTAAAAACTCAAAGTGAGTAAATTCCTGGCTTTTATCGTACATTGATATGCTTACTAACTCTACTCCATGTTCAGGCTTTATTCGACCTGGTTTTGATTTTTGCTCATTTGGTGTTCTTAAATCACAAATTAATTTTAATTGTAAACGTTTCATCTTCTCTATATCTTGTTTAGATAAACGAGACAATTCATCTGAACGAAATAAAACACCTGTCTTCATTCGATTTCCATCTATTGTCTCTTGCCCGCCAATATCACGAAAATTATACAACCCATCGAATTGTCTTATGACTTCCTTCTCCATAATTTCCATATGAATTCCCCCAGCTTTATTTATTAACTCATTCTATGAACAGAACGATTGCATCCAAAGCAATCATTTTGTTTTATATGACTAAAAATATTTATATAGTCACATAAAACACAAAAGAAAAACTGTTCCTTCAACAGTCTAAATTTTACTTTATATAATATAGCGATTATGATGATTATAAAATATAATATGACTAAAAGTCTATAAAAAGTCATATAAAAATTTTATACAGGGGTTTTATTATGCCTAAATTTACAGAACAAGAAAAAGAACAGATTCGTCAGTCTCTCTTATCAAAGGGAAGAGAACTATTTATTCAATATGGTTTAGCAAAAACAAGCATTGATGATATTGTACTTGCATGCGGAATTGGAAAAGGTTCATTTTATAAATTTTTTTCTTCAAAAGAAGAATTATATTTCGCGATTTTAAAAAATGAAGAAGAAGTGCGTGAGACAGTACTGAATCAGTTATTTAAAGAAGAACTTTCTTCCAAAGAATTACTGTCCTCCTTTTTTCATACATCGTTTCAATTTGTGGAAGAAAATCCATTTCTCCAACGTGTCTTCCAAAACGGAGAACATGAACGTTTAATGCGAAAATTACCTCATGAGATGATGGCGTTTTCTGAACATAATATGAACAGAGGGATCTTGGCTATCCATACTCTAATAGAACGTGGAATACTACCTAAGGAAGATCCACAAGTTATTGTCGGAATTATTAAAGCTATCATGATGTTACGGTTACATAAAGAAGAAATAGGCGATGTGTTATTTCCTAAAGTAATGGAGAAAATTATCGATTTTATTGCAGAGGGATTAACTAAAGAAGGATGAGATAATATTGTGGAAAATCTGATTATTTTATGCTGAAAACACCTCATTACGTTCAGACAAAACTCAATCCATAATTGGGCAGCAAGTATACTCAAAGGTAGCTCTGCCTAAAACTATACTAATAACCTTTTCCCACTCTATCTTTTATACATTATTTATACAAAAGGTTTAACCAGTTTCCATACTCTTTTTAACTAATGCACTCACTTACACTTATTCATATAAAAAAAGCGATTCTTATTAAAGAATCGCGCCTTCTTGTTAAAGAAATCCTATTATTTATTATGTTTCACATTACAAACACTCGGATCAATTATAACGTTTTCACTATTATGAAATGAACGTGGTAAATATATAGTAAATGTTGTACCTTTTCCTATTTGACTAGTTACTTTGATCTTCCCATTTAACTCCTCAATTACACGATAAGCAACCATCATTCCAAGTCCTGTTCCCTTTTGACCTTTTGTAGTAAAGTACGGTTTTCCTAATCTCTCAATTTGTTCACGATCCATTCCGACTCCTGTATCTTCAATAGAAATCTCATACATATTTTTATGGGAATTCATAGATATTACTAATTGCCCACCATTAGGCATAGCCTCAATAGCATTTTTAAAAATATTTAAAAATGCCTGCTGGATGATTCTTCTATCACCTATAATCCAAAAAGGAGAGAGGCTCTTTTTAACTTTTATAGAGTTCATATTAGAAATAGGACTAACTAATTCAATTATATAATTCAAAAAATGTTCCATGTTTATTTTTTCTATTTTTTCAGGAGCAGGTTTAGCGAAAGTAAGAAAATCGCGAATAATAATTTCCGACCTTTCTAATTCATCCAATGCAATTCCAATATATTTTTGCTTTTGGAGATCGCTTTCATTCTCCTTCAATAGCTGCATGAACCCTTTTGCACCAGTTAAACCATTTCTAATCTCATGTGATATGGATGCACTTAAGTGACTTAGGATTTCCATCTTTTCAATATCTACTATTTTATTTCGAATTTGGTAATTCAGCCTTATTCTTTCGAGAGTAAAAACACAAAGTATAATACATATAATTTTAATAAGATTTCCTAGTAAAGTTATGTTTAACGGCGTATGTGAAACAAATATATTACTATAAATAAAGTAACTTAATGACAAGTGGAAAGTAATAACACTTAAAGAAATCAGTAATTTATGAGTGGTTTCCGATTTTATAAATCTTTTAAAACAAATAAAAGTAAGCAGCGGTATGACACTATAATTCAAAATGGTACCCCAAAAACCAAAGTCTACACCTATAACAAATCGATACAGAACTATAAACACATATAATCCAACACTTACCAAAGGTCCGCCATACAAGCTTGCCATAATAAAAGGAACTATGCGAATATCAACGATAAACCCTTCATTCACAGAAAATGGAAAAGTCATACAAAAAAAGATTGATATCAAACCTGCAAGAAACGAATAGATTTTTATTAATTTCCTTGTTAGTTTCTTTGTGTAAATTTCTATAATGTGTTGTGTGATAAGTAACACAACTAATAGAAATAAGACATTGATAAGAATCGCATACATTTGTAATGCTCCTAGTATAAAAATTATTAATAATATTTTACCATATATAAATCCCCCATTATTACAATATTTCAAATAAAATACTGGAATTTTATTTGAAATAAGGCTCTGTTAAACTTAAATGTTGATAATTCTATAAAAAATTAGGGAGCTACCATTAAAGGAGCTCCCTATCTTGTTTCACTAACGGACAGGTTGAACAAGGACTATTCAAATGTTAGGCTGTATTCTATGTAATGGATGATTAAAACCAAGGAAACCATTTATGAAATATAGACATTTAATAACCATCTAGGTATGTAGCCCATATAATACATAAAGGGGGCAATCATCATGTATTCAACAGGGGAATTTGTGCAAGAAATGTTAGTCCTTTATAGTATTGCCATATTGGGATTTATCGTAGGAAAAACCGAAATCCTAAATGAAAACACTAATGATGTACTAACACAACTAATTCTATATATTACTTTGCCCGCTCTCCTTTTATTTTCGTTAGATATTCCATTTTCAGTTACTATAATAAAAGAATTCTTGTGGTTTATATTATTGTAAATCTAATTAACTCATAAAATATTGTGTAAAACGCATTCTCGCTAAAAATCAACAATACCCTCTAACAAAGCCAAACAAAAACAGCTGAAGTCAGTACGATCAGTACCAACATCAGCTGTTTCTTATACTTATTATTCTTCACCAAACATCTCATCAATTGTTCCTGCGTTTGCCATTACTGCTTCCATCAGATTTTCATCGGAAACAATTTTATACTCGCCTTCTTTGTCCTTCTTCAGGTTTAATGTAACCTCACGAGTTGCCATAGAAGCATCTTCAGCAGTCAAATGTTTAATAAGAGTGGTCTCCATCATTTTATCCATTGCTTTATCGGCCTCTTCTGTATCTTCACTGAACGCCATCCCGAAGGCCATTGGCATGACTTCGCTAATTGTTGAAGTTACTGCAACTGCGAAATCCACAGACGTTACTTCCACTTTGACTTTTGCAGTATCCCCTTCTTTTGACACTTCAACTGGCTTTTCAAATTTGTATGTTTTACTTAATGATTTAAAAAGCTTGTCAACATCCATTCCCTCAGCTTTTCCTTCATTTAAGTTTTTAAAGTCGAAATCCTCTGTTGCTTTTGTATCGACAAATGTACTTGCTTTTTCAAAATCGCCCTCTTGGATAGACGTCATAAAATCATTAACAGTATCGGTTGGTTTCGGTGACCCGCATCCTGCCAACATGCTAACGGTCAATCCTGCAACCATAATTCCAGATAATAGTTTCTTGCTCAATTTCTTCAAGATATATTTCCCCCTATTGATATATGAATTTATTAATCATTTAAAACTATTGTAACATAACAAATTCTTTTATAGGATTACACCCATTAACTACCAGTACTTAAGAGATGAAATAAGCCCCCCCAGCTACAAAAGAACGTAACCGTTGGGGTGAGAACATTTAACCCGAGAATTAAAAGAAGCTGCAAATAAAACAGCTGAGCTTAATCGAAAATGGAGCCGTATTAACGATGAGATCACTATTGTAAATTTCATGCTCTGCACTCGCCCAGAAATCTATTGCAATCATACGAATTTGCATTTCTACATAAACATGGATCTTACGGTCTGACATGAATAATGGAATTATAGTCTATCTTCTTGTATTAGAAATATCATAGAGAATGAGAGAGGTGAAAAAATGAAAAGTGAGGACAAAAAGCCTTATTTAACAACTAAAAATCTTACTCCAGAAAATCAAGAATCACCTATTCATTTTCTTAACAACTGGCAAACACCCACTAAATACTTTTATCGTAGAAATCACTTCCCTTACCCGTTGCTTAGCCCGCACCATTTTTGGTTACAAATTACTGGTCATGTTTCTCAACCACGCTTTTTTCATTTTTACGAATTATTGTCTATGCCCACAAGATCTCTTATAGTCCCCCTTGAATGTTCAGGAAATAAACGAGCACATTTTATTCCAAAAGTATATGGAGAACAGTGGGAGGAAGGAGCTTTAAGTCAAGGTAAGTGGACTGGTATTCCTTTAAACGCCCTCCTTAAATACGTGGGACTCACTAATGATGCCCAAGAAGTTGTCTTTCAAGGAGCTGATTTTGGCAATAGAACAGATGTAGAAGAAAAAGTTTCTTTCAAAAGAAGCCTTCCTTTGGAAAAGGCATTGCATCCTGATACAATGATTGCTTTTCAATACAATGATAAACCGCTCACTTTTAAACATGGTTACCCATTCCGTTTAATTGTTCCTAACTGGTACGCGATGGCTTCTGTAAAATGGTTAAGAAAGATTACAGTGATCAATCATTCTTTTAAAGGGCCCTTCCAAACAGATGATTATATGTATTATCCGTACAAAAACAGTGATAAAGATTCAGTTCCTGTGACAATAATGAACGTTAATTCAATCATACAACAACCACTGAACCTTTCCATATTAGATACTGGTGCACACCAAGTTAAAGGAATTGCTTGGTCTGGACAAGGAATAATCACCGAAGTACAGTTAAGTTTCGATAAGGGGGAAACATGGCTGCAAGCAACATTAAATCAATTGCCAAATCAGCCCTATTCTTGGTCAAGTTGGTCCTTCGATTGGAAAGTTGATAACAAAGGGGAATATATGATTTATGCAAGGGCTAAAGATTCATCAGGTAACGTACAGCCTTTAACCCCGTTTTGGAATCGAAAAGGATATGGTTATAATGCTGTATCAAAAATTGCTGTGAAAATTAAATAATATGACGAAAATTAATAGTAGCGATGCTTACTCATAAAGCATCGCTACTTAACATCAGAAAATTCTATAAGTTCAGTTCTTGTGGCGGTTCACCTTGATTATTTAAGATACGAACCGTTTCAGGCTGTATTTGTAGAAATACATAGTTCGGATCTTCAGGCCCCTCGAACCATTTGTTAAAGGATTCATCCCAAAATTGTTTTTTTAGCTGTTCCGAATTATTAATTGTAGACGTTCCAGCAATTTCAACATACGTATCGCTTTGCCCTTTATCTTCGTAACCTAACAGTACAGACACAGCTGGATTTTTTTCTATCTCTTCTATTTTCTCCGTATCAGCTTTCGTTGGTGTAAATAGGGTTAGGTCTTCATTATAGAACGTCATATAGCGTGAATGAGGTTTATTATTTTCAACAGATGAAAGGACACCTGTTCTATGATTAGAGAGAATTTCAACTACTTCTTTTTTTAAATCTTGTTGGCTCATTAATATTTACTCCTTTTACACAATTATTTATGATCCGTGAAAATAATTTAATTATCTCAAGAAGGCGAGCGTATACATGCTCGCCTTCTTTCTAACTACGGTGTTCAACAAGGTCAATTACCCCTAATACGACATGTGCTAAACCAAAACCAAAAATAGTATTGGCCACCATTTTGTTAGAGCCTCGTTTTTGTTTCAACATATAACCTGCTGTGGATACAGCTGTACCTAATACAGTTGGAATTAAGCCTTCGCGCATTGTAATTTCCCTCCACCCCGAAGTTAGTAGTGCCTAAACACCTATTTTATTTTCACCTGGGTGATATAGAAATATACCGGGTCATATAAAGGCTTACCGCGAATATCATGTGAAGTATTCTAATTTAGCATGGGGGAAAAATTTCTCCATATAAGAATATAAATGACTTTTAATATCTTCCTCTTCTTCTTTTTGATAAATGTACTTTCCTATTCCATATTTCCCCCATTTATATCTTCTTGCGGATTCATTTAATTCTAATTTAGTCATCGGATAGTTCTTTTCAATTACTTTCTTAGCTGGTTTCGTAAAACGATGCTGAATGAATTCAAATGTTATATCTTTCCTTGCTTCTGCAGGCAATTCTGCATCGAGCCGCTCAAACATATGATAGTAGCCATCCTGCCATCCTTCATGAAGATAAATGGGTGCAACAATAAAACCTAATGGATAACCCGCCCTTGCTACTTTGCCTGCTGCCTCAATCCGTTTAACCAACGGAGAAGTTCCCGGCTCAAAGTTTTTAATCACATAATCAGCGTTGACACTAAATCGAAATCTTGTTTTTCCATTATGCTTAGCATCAAGTAAATGATCGACATGATGAAATTTAGTCACAAATCTTAGCTTTCCATACTCTGATTCTCCAAAGTGTTCAATTGCACGTTTTAACGTATGAGTTAAATGATCAATGCCTACGATATCGGACGTACAGGATGCTTCAAATCTTGTCATTTCAGGTGCACGTTCTTCCATATATTGATCGGCAGCCTCCAAAATTTCATCAACATTTACATACGTACGAATATATGGTTTACTCCCCATTGTAGTTTGTAAATAACAATAATGACAATGTCCCATACAGCCTGTTGCAAAAGGAATCGCATATTCAGCAGACGGCTTAGAAGTATCGAATTTGAGCGTTTTTCTTATTCCAACGACAAGTGTAGACTTGGCAATTCGATATTTTTGAAAATCATTTTCACCAGGCAAATTCCTTACTTGATTATGAGACGTTGTATATCGAATTTCTATATTCATTTTTTCGAACTTTTCTTTAAGCTCTCTTCCTAATGGATACTCCAAAGCGTTTGGCTCAAAATATACGAGTTGGGGTGTAAACGGTTTATTCATTCTAGAATCCCCTTTTTTAATTCTTCTAAAAAAACTGTTGATAAGCTTGTTCCGCTTCTATTTGGCTTGAATATACAGCTGTTTCATTTGTTAACGGATAATATGTCTCATACAAAAATAAAGCTAATTCACCTGGGCTCTCAGGGTTATTGACAACCGCTGCTTCTTGTATATTGGCTACATCTTGTGTGTGGGGGTTTCGATAAAATACATATACAATATCTCCTACCTTGTAAGACTCCACCTTATCACCATCCAATAGGATTTATTATCATTCTTCCTTGAGCAGAAAAAAATATAATTACTTGATTATGGAATTAAAGCGTTTGTATCAAGCGATGTAGAAGGAAGAAGGAAGCGGCATTAATTTAACAAAACCTCAAGATTGAAAAGTGAATATGGATTAATTATTTTTAATTTAGCTCATACTAACTTAGCATTAATGAATTATAGGAGTTGAATAAGTATGGAATTTGAAGCTAGAAACTCTACAGAAGCTGCCCTGCATCATTATAAAGCTGGTTTAGGACTATTTACCGAGAAAATGCCTGAACTCGCTCAACAATTTAATGCTTTTACAGAAGAATGTTTTAAAGAAGGGGTTTTATCGCAGAAAGAAAAACAACTAATTGCCCTTGGTATAAGTCTGTATTCTCAAGACGAATATTGTATTATTTATCATGTTAAAGGATGTTTGGACCAAGGCTGCTCAGAGCAAGAAATCTTTGAAACAGTTGGAGTAACCGCAGCATTTGGCGGCGGAGCAACAATGAGCCAAGCCGTAACGCTTGTCCAAGAATGTGTTCAAGAACTAAATCAGCTGAAGCAATAGGACTGCGTAGCTTGAATGAATCATTTAGCATGAGTCTAGAACAATTTCTCTAGATTCTTTACATTAATTATGAATAAAACGTGGCTCAAAAGGTTGAATATATACCCTTTTGAGCCACGCTTGTATAGTTCATATTTTCACAAAAATATTGTATTTATTTCAAACGAAAGGAAGATCCATCAATAATTTCGACATCATCCCGTACCTTTACTTCTTCCATTAAGTGAAAAAGCGCTTCATCCTTTTTCTTAGCCTCAATCATACAATCAATTTGTGGGACACTTTCCTTAACCTCTTTTAAAAATCTAAAAAACATATCCACATCAACATAATCTGAATGATGACGAAACGCTTTTTCGTTTTTCGGACTCGAAATATGCATTTTAATCGGTAGTGGAGAGTCCTCCCATGTGTGTATGACACGGTCCCAATTATCTTCCCAATTAGCGTGACGATGATGAGCCAAGTGATGATGATAATCAAATACAAGAGGAATTCCTAATTTTTCACATAAATAAAGTGTGTCATCTAAAGTAAAAGAAGTATCATCATTTTCAAGCATAATCATTTTTTGAATAGAACGTGGGACAAGCATCCAATTGTCTACAAAACGTTCCAGTGATTTTTCGGTTTCCTTATAATTTCCTCCAACATGCATGACACAGCGATGCGCCGAGTCAATCCCCATCCCTTTTAATAATAAATAATGCAGCTTTAATGTTTTTATTGAATTTTTTAAAATAGATTTTTTTAAAGAATTAATAAGAACAAAGTGATCTGGATGAAAGTCAATTCTAATTTTATGCTTTTTAGCAAAATCCCCTACTTCACGCAATATTTCTTTTAGGGGTTTCATATAATCCCAATCAAGAAGTTCTTCATGATTGGCTAACGGAATCAGACGGGAAGTTAAACGATAAAAATGAATATCAGAAGCTGCATTATGCTTCAGCAGTCTAAGTGTCGTTTGTAAATTTGAAATCGCAATTCGTTCCAATTTACGAATTGCCGCTTCTCGATCCTTAATTTTTTCAAATTGGGCAAAAGTCATTGTTTTCGATGGGGATGCGTTTTTCAGTTCCATGCTCATAGCAACGTAACCAAGACGTACAATTGTCATTTTTTCACCTCTTCAACAGTATGGGGTAAATGATGAATTGGTAGACAGCTAATAACTAAAAATTTCAGATCAGTAAATAGCCTTATCATCCCTCTTTTAAAATCCAAGGCCTGATTAAAAATCGTATAAATCAACCTTTCCTCAAAACACAAAAAGTAAATAGACGCATGTTGCTATTTATTTAGGCAATAATAAAGTCTTAGAAATGGATGGACAAAAACTCAAAGAGGGAATGACATATATGGATATATTAATTGCTATTATAGGTATCTTACTTACACTAGGGATTGCTTTCTTATTATCGAATGATAAAACAGCCATTAACTACAAAGCGATTATTACCTTGTTTGTATTACAACTAGTGATAACACTTATCATGTTTAAAACAGTAGTTGGATTGAAGGTTGTGGAGGCTGTTTCAAATTTCGTCACAACAGTCCTGAACTATGGATACGAAGGTGTAAATTTTGTAACTGGCGGTTTAGTTCCAGAGGGTGCATCGGTATTTTTTATCAATGTACTAATGCTCATTATTTTTACCTCTACACTATTATCCATTCTAACGTATATCAGAGTTCTTCCTTTAGCTATTAAATATATTGGCGGAGCTTTAGCGAAAATAACTGGCTTATCTAAAGTCGTCTCATTCAATAGTATAAACTCTATTTTCTTCGGTCAGAGTGAGGCATTATTAGCCATTAAAACGCATTTAGATAAAATGGATAGAAATAAATTGTTTATTGTATCTACATCTGCCATGGCTTCAGTGTCAGCTTCAATCATGGGCGCATATATGTCCATGATTCCAGCCCAATATGTTTTAGTGGCCATGCTGTTAAATGCATTATCTGGTTTAACTATAGCCAGTATTATTGCCCCAATTAGAAAAGATGAAGATGAAGAAATCCATGTGAAGGATATTTCCCAGGCAGATTCTGTATTTGGTGCTATTTCTGCAGGTGCTCTTGACGGAGGAAGAGTTGCTCTGATTGTAGCGGCCATGCTAGTAGCGTATGTAGGTTTAATGGCTCTGATCAACGCTGCATTTGCTGGCGCAATTGGGATTTCTTTCACTAAAATTCTTGGATACATCTTTGCACCTGTTGCCTTTATTATGGGTGTTCCTTCAAGCGAGATTCTAACAGCTGGCTCTATTATGGGAACAAAGTTAGCAACAAATGAGTTTGTTGCCATGCTTCAATTACAACCTATGATTGAAACGTTGAATCCTAAAACAGTGGGAATCATCTCTACATTCTTGGTTTCATTTGCTAACTTTAGTTCAATCGGTATCATCAGTGGTTCTATTCAGGCAATCAACGGAGAAAAAGCGAATATTGTTGAAAAGTTCGGTTTAAAAATGCTATTAGCTGCAACACTGGCTTCTATTCTTACAGCAACAATTGTAGGATTGTTTATTTAATAAACAAAGGCTGTCCCCAAAGTTGATCTTCATCGACTTTTGGGACAGCCTTTTAACTTCATAGCTATGAAGTCATGCTCATATAATTCACATACTTTAACTTAAATAGTCTGCCATTCATTTCAAACGAAAGGAGGCCCCTTCAGTTCCTTCCATACGAAACAACTGCACTCTATAATAAATTGCCTCTTTAATGTCCATTTGTTTTTCATAGGTCGGCAAAGATTTTATTATTCCTATCAAAATTATATCATTTTCAAGGGTACAGGTGTCTAGCTCACGAATCCTTGGATTTTTCTTATCTACAGCCTAACTACAATTTCAGGATTTGACGTCTACTCAATATAATGACTATGGTTGTTACAATACACCCGAATCCCATTACACTTCCTGCATATAGAACTCCTGCCCACGTAGCAATAGCACCGATGAGGATTGCACCTAAAGGAATAAAGCCTCTATCCATTAAGGCAATGCTCAAGATTCTCCCACGCAGATGATCAGGAACCTGCATCTGTAAAGTAATACGGCTCAATGTTCGGTAGGTTTGACTCGTTAATCCGACAAGAAACATAGCTACACCTGCTACAAACAGATTGTTACTCCCTATGAATAAGAGCAAAGAAAGGCCGAAACCTATAATAGAAGAAATCAGCCACTTTCCTGTGCCTTTCATCTCTTTACCAAGAGATAGCCATGTCGTACCAACTATAGCCCCGATAGATGAAATGGATAAAAGTATTCCAAACCCTTCAGGTCCAAGGTTTAAAAGATCTCTAGCAAATAACGGCATCATCGTTGTATAAGGAAACCCGAATACCATAGGTACAATAGCTAAAATGAGTAAAGATTGAACGGATGGTTGGGTTTTTATATAATCTACTGCCTCACGAAGATTTATTTTTTCCCCTTCCTTTTTATCACGAGTTGGAAAGGAATTAGAACGAATCATAAGTAAAGAGAATAGTACACCTAAAATCCCCCACGCATTGATATAAAATAAATTAGCAATATCAGTAATGGCAAGCAATAATCCTGCAATAGCTGGTCCAATAATACGAGAAAGATTGATGACCATTGTATTAATAGCTAGTGCACTTGTCATAGAGCTTCGAGGAACTAAATTGGGTATTAACGCATTACGAATGGGCGGATCCATAGCTGCAAGCATAGAGCGGAGTGTGACAATGAATGCAAAAATCCAAAATGATTGTTTTTCCTCGACAAGATAGCCAAGACAAAACGTCAATAACATCATTCCTACTTGAAGCCAAATTAATAATTTTCGTCTATCGTATCGATCTGCTAGGATACCTCCCGGAACACTTAGTAAAAAAGTTGGAACCAAACGGCAAGCATTTATTAATCCTAAATGAAGCGGAGAATTCGTGAATTGTAACACTGCCCAATTTAAGGCGACTAAATCCATCCAATCCCCTACTCGAGTCACTAAACTTCCATATGTAAACATCCTGAACGTTTTTGAGCGAAGAGCAAGGCGTGATTTTGGCTGATACTGAACTTCAATTTTTTTCATAACTTCTTACTTATTCCTTCCCCCTAAATTCGTAAAGAGAATGAATGGATAATTGCACAGAAATATCCTCTCTTCAAGTTCTAAGCATATTTTTCAATTTTCTTGTGTTCTATTTCGTTTATAAAAATTGACTTGAGATTGATGATGTCGAAACTTTCTTTGACACCCTCCCACGCCTCCACCATCCCGGTAAAACAGTTGAAAGGGACGGACACCCTTTTACATCATAACACTGTATTGCAAACGACGGCTCAAACCAATTCAGTTTAATATACGCATTTTGCTGATGAGGTTGCTTTTATTCCGCTTCCTTTATCACAATCATGTAGATTGGCACTTATATAACTCCTTAAATATGCATAAAAAGAACGTCACATATTCTAACACAAATAAAGATTTAAAATAGGATTATCAGTATGATATTAGTATAGATTACATTGAGGAAAGGAAGATTCCTATGAAAATGTTTATGAATGCTTTTAAAAAGAATACCTCGTGTATTATTGAAACCGCTTATCTTTATATACTATTCTTACTTGTAGAATTACAAACTACTACTGGTAATGCTATAAAGTTAAAATAAATTCTTCATTATCTCAATGACTTGTTTATATAGAATCCTAAATCTCTAGTATCATAGATAAAATTCCTCTTTATTTATATAAACAAAATGCCCAACTGATAAAAAATCAACTGGGCATTTTGTTTATATCCATTAATTTTTAATGTGCTGAACTCTTTTTAAAGTTACTGCCTAGAACAACCACAATAATAGCATTAATTGTAAACATAGCGATTTGTTGAACTTCTTTTAAAACACATTTTTTTTTGTTACGACCACCGACATTATGCCTTCCTCTATTAAAAAGTATTATATATTATACTATTCATTAAATATTTATAGAGGAATCGTTTTTCTTTCTATTAAATTTTCTTTCATAATACATTGTAAAGCCGATTAATACTGGAACAAGAATACATGTCGGAAGCAGCCATAAAAGCAGGCTTGAAGATTGAATGTTTAATAATCTTGGAGCTCCAAATACAGTAAAGGCCGTAACCGTTGAAATACTACAAGCAATCATTCCTCCAAAATGTTCAAATAACCAGTGCATCTTTTTCACTGGTTTGCGCAACCAATAATTTAATTGGATTCCGCCTAATAAAAGACCTAGTAAAGGAAAATAAGTGATAAGTGCTGAATCAATGGTTATACCATATATCCCAACCCCAATTCCTGAAGAAAACAACAATAGACTGACAAGAAGATCGATTACTTTACGATGCGTATCTTTTCTCTTTTTAAATCGGAGTACACGTATTCCGTACCATGCAGATACACCACTCAGAATAGAAATAAATATTAAGAACCAAGAAAAAGAAATTCTATCAGCATCCGCCTGATTATCGAAAAATACTCGATATACCCCCATATAAAAGGCTGAAATGGCAACTGCGCTCATAGCGTATACATAAATCCACCCGATAATGTTATGAACTTTACCTCCTTTTTTGGTAACCATAGGTATCCAAAAAAGGACTAGCGCTACAAATCCCGCCACGATATGTACGATTCTAAACAGCGAAAAAATCTCCATTATACATCCCCCCTCTAATTTTAATTCTTTACAATATTCATACATCAAAAAAGCACATACAATTACTTCCTTAATATAACATATAAAATAAACCCTTAACTATTTTACATTGTTAAAAATATAATATGATTTTTGATATATTTATTGGTGATAGTTATTTTATATATTCTATCGATATCAATTATGAAATATACTATATTGTTATACCTGTTCTACAAAAAATAAACGGATAAGCGAACAGTCTAAGAAAAAAGTAAAACCCAGGATACTTATATTTTAAGTACCCTGGGTTTTATAATAGCTCCCTTAAAATCAATTATTTAACTTTCACCACAAACGGATACACGGTTACTTTTCCATCTTGTTGAAATTCTGCCCAGATTTTATAAATACCAGGATGCGGAAATTGAGTTTCAAAGATTGGATCATGTTCATTGAGTGGATGAACATGTAAGTATTCTTCCGCTTGTTCATCTAAAACTACAACGTGACCGATTGCTCCTAAATAAGGCTCAAGTACAGCTTCATAAACATCGAATGTTAATGTCACGGGTTCATTAGCCGTCAAATCCGTTGTTATGAGAGATACTTTGTTTTTATCAACTGTTTTAGTTAATTCTTTATCAACTTGCAATGAACCATGTGCATGTTCACTCGTTGCAGGATTGCCAACTATAAAAGGAATTGGTTGAACTTCGTATTGTAAGCTCGTTGATTTGATGTCTACAAAAGCTTTATAAGTTCCTTCTTCCAATTCGCTTGGCACTTTAAATTGACCTGGTGCTATTTCTTCAGGATGTAAATGATGATACTGTTCTAAATGTTCATCAACGACAATAAGGTGAAGAAGCTTCTCATGATTTATTTCTAAATCTGTTATAGGATTTCCCAAACTATCTTTTAGTGTTAGAAATAGCTGCTTGTTACCTTCTTTAATTGTTACCTGTATTTCATTCTCTTTACCAGTTGTTTCGCCATGTTCGTGATTGTCTTCCTCATGCTGTTGTTCTGTTCCAGCATTAGCATGGGAATTATATTCTTCGATTTTTTGCTCGGCTACATTTTTCGAAGCATCATGCTCTGCGCCCTTATTTACACCAAACACTGCCTCATAAACAGCGTACCCTGCAACAACAACGACTACATATAAAACAGCTGAAAACATCCACTTTTTCATCGGTTTGTTTCCCCTTTATCTGAAAGTTTCACCCTTTGCAAGCGCAATGCATTTAATACTACCGACACGGAACTAAACGCCATCGCAGCTCCTGCTAACCATGGAGCTAAGAAACCAAACGCAGCAATTGGAATTCCTAATGCATTGTAGGCAAACGCCCAAAATAAGTTTTGTTTAATATTTCGGATTGTCTTTTTACTCATATAAATCGCATCTGCAATACTACCGAGATCTCCTCTAATAAGTGTAATATCAGCTGCTTCTATCGCTACATCTGTTCCTGTTCCGATTGCCATTCCAATATGCGCCGTCGCTAATGCTGGAGCATCATTAATTCCATCTCCAACCATTGCGACTACTTTCCCTTGAGCTTGAAGTTGTTTCACTGCTTCTGCTTTTCCTTCTGGTAAAACTTCCGCCACAACATGATCAATGCCTGCCTCTTTTGCAATCGCCTCGGCTGTGCGTTTGTTATCTCCTGTAATCATGACCACTTCAAGGCCCATATCTTTAAGTCGTTGGACTGCTTCTTTTGAAGTATCTTTTATTGTATCCGCAACAGCTACTAAACCGGCATATTGATTGTTGATGGCAATAAGCATTGCCGTTTTCCCTTTTCCCTCCAACTCCTCCATCGCCTTAAGAACATGTTCAATATGAATGTTATGCTTATTCATTAATTTTCTCGTTCCTGCAACAATAACATGGCCATCTACCTTTGCCTGAACCCCATAGCCTGGTATGGCTTCAAACTCTTCCACTTCCACAAGTTCAATATTTTTTTCTTTTATACCAGCAACGATTGCCTGAGCTAGTGGATGCTCTGATTGTTTTTCGGCAGCGGCTACTAACATTAAAAACTGCTGTTCTTCAAATCCCTCTTCAATTAAAATATCTGTTAAAACCGGCGCACCATTTGTCACTGTCCCCGTTTTATCTAACAAGATTGTTGTTAACTGATGTGTCCTTTCCAGGTGTTCGCCACCTTTAAAAAGAATACCAAACTCAGCCGCTCTTCCTGTACCTGCCATAATCGAAGTAGGAGTTGCTAATCCTAAGGCACATGGACAAGCAATCACCAAAACAGCAATTAATTTTTCTAATGCCTCGGCAAAGTTACCAGGAGCCACCCAGATGAACCACACTAAAAAGGTAAGCAGAGCAATTCCTACTACGATTGGAACAAAGATTCCTGAAATGTGATCCGCTAATCGCTGAATAGGTGCTTTTGAACCTTGAGCCTCTTCTACCACTTTAATAATTTGAGAAAGTGCTGTATCACGACCTACTTTTTTCGCTTTTACTTTTAAGAATCCATTTTTACTGATCGTTGCCCCAATTACTGAGTCACCTACTGTTTTATCAATAGGAACACTCTCACCTGTTAACATTGATTCATCTAAAGCTGAACTTCCTTCTACGATTTCTCCATCTACCGGTACTTTTTCACCCGGCTTTACATAAACAATGTCACCTACTAATACATCCTCTAGCGGAATCTCTCGTTCAACTCCAGCTCTCAACACGGTCGCTGTTTTTGCTTGGAGACCCATTAGTTTTTTTATGGCCTCTGATGAACGGCCTTTTGCTCTAACTTCAAACAATTTTCCTAAAATGATTAATGTAATTAAAACGGCACTTGTTTCATAATAAAGCTCAATCATATGCTCAGTGCTGCCAATAGACGCTATAGACAAATACAAACTATAGAAATAGGCAGCCGATGTGCCTAAAGCAACTAACACATCCATGTTAGCACTTTTATTTCGAAGTGCTTTAAAAGCCCCTATATAAAACTGCTTCCCAACAATAAACTGAACAGGTGTCGCAAGTGCTAATTGCACCCAAGGATTTAGAAACATTTCTGGTACATACATAAATGATGTAAAGCTAAAGTGACTAACCATCGCCCATAATAATGGTAAAGATAAGAAAGCCGAAAAAATAAACTTCCCTTTTTGAGTTTCTAGCTCTTTTGCTTTAAGATCTTTAATGTTCTCTTTTTGTTCCTCTTTTAAATTCGCTTGATACCCTAACTTTTCAATTCGCTTTACCATATCCGATGTTCCAATTTGTGATGGGTTATACTCGATAGAGGCGCTTTCTAACGCTAAATTGACCGATGCTTTCGTTACACCTTCTAGTTTAGTTAACCCTTTTTCAATTCTAGTCGCACAAGCTGCGCAAGTCATGCCGATAATATCCAGCTCAGCTTTTTCCTCTATCACTTCATAGCCTAATTCATGGATTTTCTTTTTAAAGTCCTCTATATGAGCTACATTAGGATCGTACGTAATAGAAGTTTTCTCCAAAGCAAAATTGACCGTCGCCTCTTCTACACCTTCTATTTTCTTAATTCCCTTTTCAATTCGCACAGCACAAGCGGCACAAGTCATCCCTGTTATCGGAAGTACAGTTTCTTTTAACTCTTGTGTCATTTTCACCCCTCCTGAATACCCCTACAAGGTATGTTTTTTATCAAAAATAATACGTGCATTTTTTTACTTGATGCACGTATTTACAATTCAAATTATGCTACATCATAGCCTTGATCATCGATTGTTTCTTTTATAGTCTCTAATGAAACCATTGATGAATCAAACTCTACATCGACTTTCCCTTCACTTAACTGAACGTTTACATTAGATACTCCGTTCAATTTACCAACAGCACCCTCAACTGCATTAACACAGTGGCCACAAGACATTCCGCTTACAAGTAACGTTACCTTTTCCATATCATGTTCGCTCCTTATTTTTTCATTAATCTTTGAATAGTAACCAACAGTTCATCTACTACTTCTAAATCCCCTTCTTGAATCCGCTCTGTTACACAGCTCTTCAAGTGATTTTCTAATAAAACTTTGGAAAAACTATTTAGTGCAGATTGTATCGCTGAAACTTGAGTAATTACATCATCACAATAAGTATCTTTTTCAATGAGGCCTTTCACCCCGCGAATTTGACCTTCTATTCTATTTAGACGATTAATTAAACTCTTCTTTACCTTTTCAGAATGATGACTCACCCTCTCAGAGTGACTCGAGCAACATGGTTCAATTTCTAATAGGTCCTCTTGGTTTTCACAATCCACCTATAGCACCCCCTTACTTATAATATACTATACCCCCCTAATGTATGCTACATATTTTTAAAAAAAGTATCCATTTTTTTCTACTCTTAAAATGGATACACTTATTTTAGATGTTGCTAATCTACATCATAAAGGCTAGTTGGATGACTAATTGCAAATCCATTAAGTAATGTGCCAACATAATAGGAATGAGTCTCTTTGTTCTCGTATATATAAATCCTAATGCAAAGGCAAGTGGAATGAATGATAAAAATCTCCATAACATATAAGGTATATCAAATACTAAAGGCAAGGCAACATGTTGAAAGGCAAGTGCCAAACCAGCTAGAATAATGGCTAGCCACTGTTTTCCTGTAATGGCATAGAGGCGAGGAAGCGCATATCCAATATAAGTAGGTGTTTCAACAAGACCATTTGTTAAAGGGAATAGAATTAATGCAAGGACTAGTGCCCATACAGGGATTTCTTGAAACATCGTCGTAGGTAGACTAAATGTGCCAAATAACAGATAGGCAGCTACATATAATGATACACCTCCCAAAACAAATCCTACTAACACTAACCATAATGTTTCTGCAGCATATTTTCGTTGACTATCCTTTTGATAATTGAACATACTCTTATATGGAATTCCTTCTTTTCTTAAAAAGGACCTTAAAATAAAATACGTTGCGATGTTTGCTAATATCGCTTGGAACGGCCACCACTTCTCTCCAGCTTTTAAAGGTGTTTCACTTCCTAATACGGAGAATAGACCGACAAAAACAGCCCCAAATACAATAAATAATAACGTACGCATTATCAATGAAAAGAAAACTCGATAATTCCAATTCGAATCTGTTGGTCGTGTCAAATGAAGACCATTTTTTTGTAAATCGATATTGTCCACAAATCCACCTCATTTATATAGGTTTAAACATCGTACGTACTTCAAAATAGGTATAAAGGATTAACCAATTTAGGCTAATTCTTCATTATTTATTTAAGATAGCAGGAACTAGTTAAATCATCATAAAAAAACCAAATATTCGTTATAATTGTTGTAGTAATGTGTAAGGCAACATGTGAAACCATTGCAATCTCGAGACCTTTTTTCCAATATAACCAACCAAATACAATTCCGCCAATTCCATTAAGAAACAGCATTCGAGTTAAAATAAGCGGTGTTAATGGAGCAGCTAACATATTAACGCCTAAGTGGCCTAATGCAAATAAGGTGGAACTGATGATAATACTAATCCAAAATATTGCTGGAGAAGGGGCTGATTTTGACCGTTGAAAAACTTTCCACATAATCCAAATAAGCAAAGACATGAATCCCCATCGGAGTAATAGTTCCTCGACTATTCCACCGTAGAATATTCCATTTAACGTATTTACAAGATTCCTTGAATCCACACTCATTTTTAAAGTTTCCGGTAGATATGGTTGAAATATCAGTTCAAAGATAAAGAAAATAGCAGATACAATAACCCCTAGAATAATTCCAATAGGAAGATTCGATGTAAACGTCTTCCATATGCCTTTATTCCCTTGCATATGGTGATATAAATATGAGTCCAGCTTTAATTTTGGAGCCGTCAGCTGGCCAACTATAATGGCAATAATTAAAAGAATCAGTGGATTAATCAAGGAACTAATAACAAGCACTTTAAAAGGAAGGTCAGGTACATTCGGAAGGGATTGTAACTGTTCCTCCAATAACGGAATCATAGCGGGTACTAAAAACCCGATTCCTATAAGACCTATACATAAAAAGGCCAAAAACGTTTTCCAAAATCTCCGGTTTTTCACAATTTAATTCCCCCTCTAACTTTATGCTCTATTCCTATGACGTTTAGCACTATCCATTCGTTCATTTATTTTGGCATAAATATTTTTCTGTATTGATCTATGTTTCACTAATTAAATGTATAAAAAATATAGCTTTCTTTGTGACTTAACAATAATCTAATCATCGACTCGTTTTATTAATCTTTTATTTCATGGACCACTAATTCCAGTTCATCTTTAGCAATTTCATGTCCGCTGTTCTTGGCAATTAAGAATTTACTATCAGTCGATAAATTAGAGAGCTTTTTTTGTTCGTCATACCATATTTCCTCAAATAAATTCCCTTCTTCTTTTGATAAACCAAATACAGTTAAATCCGCATCCTTCCCCTTTGAAATAACCGTTAGCGGAATATTACCCATACTTGTTTTTTTCAGAGCTTGCTCTAGGCCTTGTTCCTCCAACGTTTCATCCTGTATTGCCTCATAATATTTAGAAGTTAGAGTCACATTAATAGCTTCATTTAATTCCCTTTCCGTTTCATAATAATCACCTAATAAAGGTTCTTTAAAAATACGCAATAACCCAGAAGCTTTCAGAAATTTCAGCAGATTAGTTGGGGGAGACCCAAATTGTTGAGGATCAACACCGGCATTTTCTAAAATTTTATTTGTTCTATCAGAAAAGTGCTCACTCCTGGCATCCAATAAAAGCATTCCTACTACTTCTGCTTCGTATTTTTCAGCGAATAACCTCGTGTACATTCCACCAATAGAATGACCAACTAAAATATACGGACCATTTATGTCACTGTTTTGAAGTGCAGTATGCAATTCCGTTACAATGTTTTCCCCTGTCCGTTTGGTCACATGTTTATCACTCCAATTGTAACCAGCACGATCATAAGTAACTACGGTAACATTAGGAGGTAAACTCGAAGCAATTTCCTTCCAATATGTGCTTGGTGCCCCGCTCCCTCCCTCAAAAAGAATAGTTGGAGAACCACTTCCTTGCTGAAGAATGTGCAGATTATAGCCATCAGCATCTACTAATTGTCCAAGAGGCGGGTAATTCTTTGCTTCCCTTTTCGCAGCAATGAGCTCATAGGTATAAGACCCAATCAATATAGTTACTATAAGCCCAATAAGTAACACCATACTCATAAACGCTCTTTTCATTAAACGACTGCTTGTATCTGTTTTCTTATTCCTCCTGATTACTTCCAATTATTTCATCCCCTAATTTATAAATATAACTCCTTATAAACCTTCAATCATTTCCCATCCTGTTTTGTAATATCTTTAAATTTGTTCATCCAACATTTCATTGTTATGACGTTTAAAATCATCTATTCGTTCACTACAAAGATATTTTTCTAAAAACATCTTTATTTATTTTGTATGAAGAGACTTTTAAATAATTAAAATCTGAACAAATAAAATAACCTCAGCTCCATAAAATACAGAGCTAAGGTTTGAATCTAGAAACAAACTTATTCATCGTGAACCTTTCTTATATTCGCTGAATATGTGTATCTTTAAAGTCGCTGTCATATTTTAATCCATAACCTAGTAGTCGGTCCATTCCAATATGGGCAATCCAGATTAAACTGACCATAACTAAAGTTTGAACGCTCACCATCATTCCAATGACGTATAGAACAATAGGGATAGAATATGAATGAAATACATTATATATATTTGCCCCTACTTTCTTATTGACAAAATAACCTACCATAGAAATATCGGGAACAAGGAGAAGAATAAGAAATAACAACCAACTAAAATGATTGGAATAATATAGGTAAATAGATGCTAGAAGTACAACTAACCCTTCAATTTTAATGAACGATTTAATCATCTGTTAAACTCCTGCCTTCTTCAGTCTTTTCCTGCAAACCTTTTCTTACATACAATTAATCTATCGAATATAATAACTAAATATTCCGTTACAATTGCCTTGTATCCCCACTGAACGCGAATTAATCCAAATGTTTCTTTGTTAATAATAACGATAAATACTTAGCAACGATTGCTGCCTGTCCACTTGATGAAGCTATACTCGAAAATAAAGGATTTGTACAAATATCTCCAATAGCATAAATAGCACTGTTGCTTGTTTGACCTATACGGTCGGTCACAACCAATCCATCTTCCGCTACTTTAACAAGACCTTTCACAAGCTCACTGTTTGATTTACTTCCTATCCTTAGGAGAACAGCATCTACCTCTAATGTAGAGTCTTCTCCTTTGTTATTAAGCAAATCGATTGAAGTTACACACTTTTTTCCATGAATAGCCGTCACTTGAGTATTTGTAATCACTTTTATATTCTTTTCCTTAGTTAAAATATCCATATATTGACTTCTTGCCTTGAAGTTTTCAGATCGATGAATCAAGTACACTGTAGCATCGGCATCCGCTAAAAGAATAGCCCCCTCTAAAGCCCGATCTCCTCCCCCTACAACGGCTACGATTTTATTTTTAAATCGATATCTATCTGCTGTCGCAGAGTAAACTTCTCCTCTAGCAATCATCTCCCTTTCTCCCGGAACTTCCAGCAATTTTGGTCCTGACCCCATTGCTAAAACTAAATAATGAAAGTGAAGTTCTTCTATCTTATTCCCCTGTTGAATTTTAAGAGTTTTTGATGAAACATCGATGGATAAAATCTTTGTATGTAATCTATATAAACATCCTGCATTATGAAAATAAGCGGCAAATTCCTGTTGCATTTCCTTTCCGTTTTTAGCATATAAGCCTGGATAATCTATAATTTCATTATGAATTTTGGTTAATTGTCCCCCTAACTTCTCTTCTTTTTCAAGAAGAAGATGATCCATCCCCAGCCTCTTACACCATATTGCTGCTGACATTCCTGCTGGCCCTCCACCAATAATGATGACATCAATATGCTTCATGAAATCTCCACCCAAGCTTCTGTTTGTAAGAACCTTTCAAACTCTAACCAATTTCCAATTCTCGGAACTTCAACATCTCTGTTGTAAGGATAATCCATAGCAACAGCAAGCCTTCCAGTAGCAGAAAATTCCTTTAAATTATGTGGGGCATCATCAAATAGCAGGTCACCAACAATCATGTTTTTTCGATGAGTAAAAATCATGTTATGCTTTCCTATAAAAGGAAGATGTTTTTCCACCCATATTTCCTTCTCGGCAAAGGCACTCGAAACACTGCTCGTTACGATTAAAATTTCATAATCCTTGTATAATCTTTTTAAAACTTCTACTGCATGCGGAAGCGGCTTTAAATGACTAAATAAACCTGATTCTTTCAAATAATCATATATTTTCATTCCACATTCAGGCTTTACATATTTCTCAGAATTCCAGCACTTTAACCGATCAACCGTTAAATTATCACCATAGTCTTTATTATATCGATGATGCCACTCTGACATTAAGTCACATATGACAGAATCCATATCAATTAGTAACGTTCGCATGAAACTACTCCCCTCTTTTACTAATAGAAAGGCGTACCCCAATTTAATTTAGGTTACGCCTTTTCTGTTCCTATAAAACATTAGGTCTTTGAAGAATCGATAAAAACTCTGCACGTGTCTCGGATTTATCAGCAAATATTCCGCGAACAGATGATGTTGCAGTCGAAGCATTCGACTTTTTGATTCCTCTGCCACACATACACATATGCTTGGCTTCAATTACTACCATCGTGCCTTTAGGTTGTAAAATTTCTTCAATGGCCTCTGCAATTTCAGTTGTTAATCGTTCTTGAACCTGAAATCTCTTCGCATATCCTTCCACCATACGAGCAATCTTCGACAACCCAGTAATTTTTTCATTAGGGATATATCCTACATGGGCTACACCAAAAAAAGGAGCAAAGTGATGTTCACACATCGAATAAAATTCAATATCTCTTACTAAAACCAACTCCTGATGATTTACATCAAAAGTCTTTAACAAATGAGCTTTAGGATCTTCTCTATAACCCTCTGTATATTCTAAAAATGCTTTTAATACTCTATATGGAGTTTCTATAAGACCATCACGATTAGGATTATCGCCGCAGAGCTCAATTAAGCCTTTAACAGCTTCCATAAAATGTTGAGATTGATCAATTTTTCTATGTATTTCAGTAGCATCGTCTTGCTCAAATATATCCGGGAATTTTTGAGCAATTAATTTTTGTTCATTAAAAGACATTTTCTTAATTACCTCTCTTTTATTCTGGCTATGTTATATAACCTCGTTGATCCGAAATCAACAGCGTCATATAACATAGCCTTTATTTGAAATATATACAAGGAATCGATATCCTCGCTATCTACTAACATTAGCTAATCATAAATAATTAAAAGAAGAATGTAAAGGTAGTATGCATTGATTCTTTCTATATTAATTAGTATTAATTAAGTTAATAGTTCTCTTGAAGGAATCTTTCCAACTCCTGTTTACTAAGTGGCTTACTAAACAAATAGCCTTGCATATGATAGCATCCATTCTTTAATAAAAACTCTTTTTGATGCTCTTCCTCAACCCCTTCTGCTATTACATGTAACCGTAAGCCACGTGCCATCGTTATAATAGCTTCAGAGATTTCAGAATTGCTATGATCTTCCTGGATATCTTGAATAAATGTTCGATCAATCTTAAGGTTATCAATGGGTAATGTTTTTAAATAACTGAATGAAGAGTACCCGGTTCCAAAATCATCCACTGAAACAGAAACTCCATAGTTTCGTAACTTTTCCAAAGCTTCTATAGTTTCTGTTGAATGATCAAATAAAATATTTTCTGTAATTTCCACTTCAAAATAGGCAGGTGACAATTTTGACTCTGAAAGAATGTCTACAACCTGTTTTATTAGTCGATTAGAATCTTGAAATTGCTTTGGTGAAAAGTTTACGGCGAGATTTAACGGCTCTAAACGACCTTCATTCCACTTGCTTACCTGGAAACAAGCTTTCTTCATCACTAATTCCCATAAAGAATGAATCAACCCTGTGCTCTCTGCGACAGGAATAAACTTATCTGGTGACACAAATCCAAGTTCCTCATCTGTCCACCTTACCAATGCTTCTACTCCAGTCACGATATTTTCCTTAGCATTTATTTTCGGCTGATAATAGACTTCAATTTTTTCTTCTTTAATAGCCTTTCTCAATCGGGTTTCTATACGCAGCTTCTCTTTATTTTTTATATTGATTGTATCGTTATATACAACGAATTTGCTGCCCCCTTGTTTCTTAGCCTCATACATCGCTATATCAGCATATACCATCAGAGTATCTTGATTCTCCGTATGCATTGGATATAAACTTAAACCACAACTCGCACCTACATGTATTTCATTTCCTTCAATAATAAAAGGTTGTTTAATGACCGTGACAATCGTTTCAGCCGCCGCTTTTACCCTCTCTAATTCAAGGTTTTTAAATAAAATAACAAATTCATCGCCGCCTTGTCTGGTCACAAAACTATTTGTACTAGAGAGACAGCTCTTTAGTCGATTTGATACAAGCTTGATTAATTCATCACCGAGCGCATGTCCTAATGAGTCATTAATATCTTTAAATCGGTCTATGTCAATAAATAACACTGCTACCGAATCATCTGTTTGTTTTATATTTGCAATCATCTTATTTAGCTCTTCTTGAAGATACCTTCTATTAGGCAGTCCAGTAAGAGAATCATGGTACGCTTGAAACTCAATGACTTCTTGACTCTGCTTTAAATCCGCTACATAGACTTGTAAAAAATCCGATAATGCATTTACATTTTGTGTAAGAAGCCCTAACTCATCTTTTCGTTTTAAAATCAAATTTTTCCCGAATTTCCCTTGGGCAATCTCGTTGACTTGTCCAACTATATAACCAATCGGTTTTGTAATCGAGCGAGAGAACACAAAACTTGTAATTAACACAATAAGTATAAACGGAATCAATAATAAAATATGATTCAACAATTCACGGTTTAGTTCTTTCTCAATTAACCCATAGTCATATGTTACACCAATTACATATGGTGCCTCTACATCGGTATTAATAGGAACAAACGTCTTCCTAACGTTTTTTTCGTTTATCGTTTCAGTGTAGTGCTGTGTCTCTCCTGTCTTTATAGCTTTTTGAATCATCTCTGCATCTAATTGTTGGTTACTGTATTTATACGTACCATACCAAATCGGTTGATCAGCAATTCGAATATAATTGTATCCATTTTTATTAATGATTTGGTCTTTCTGACCAAAATTCTCCGGATTAAAAACGGTCAGTTCCACAACACCATCAAGTTCCTTCGTAAAGCGTTCCATAACATTACTTGGACCAAACCGCTTTTCATACTCTAATACTTGATTGTCACGAAAATAGGGGTTAATAATAAAATTAGTAGAGCCATCATAAAAATAGCCCCATTTATCTATATGATTAGGATTGCTAGAAGCAATCTCAGTTGGCCCTGTCCAGTAATTCGGCAGGGCTACCCCTTCTTTTACAGTAACCGGTGATAAAGAGAAAAGCTGTTGAAAGGCATCATACCAGTATTCCCACTCTTTTGTTGACATGTTAACTTCATGTGAATCAGATGATTTTACACCGATAATATCGTTTTCCTTTTGAGCTAATAAAGTAATATGTGAAATCATCAACTCATCAGCCAAAGCTTTTAACTGTTCATTTGTGACCTCTTCATATTTAGAAGGTAACGAGTTTTGTATAGCAATAGAAGCCGTTCTTAATTCTCTCCCAAGAATATTTTCTACAAATAAAGACCCTTCTTTTGCACTTTCCACCTGATACAATACTTCCTGAGTAATTAATGCTATTTCTTTCTCATTAAAATTTATTAATTGCTGTTTAGATCGTAAATAATGTAAAGCATTATTCGCTATTAAAATACATAATACCAACAAGGTGAAAATTAATGGAAGTTTCTTCTTGATGGACACTATCGATCTACCTCCTGCTGACATTTAACCGTTGATTATCGTTTAGTTCATGGGGTATTGTGAGTAGCATAGTTAAAAATCAAGATAATTTTTTAGCAAAAACTCTCTTCTGTAAGAAGATCATTACACGACGAGACAAAAAGACAGTTTTAATCACAGTATTAAAAGCAGCTCACCAAAACGTATCTTTAACTTAACAAAGCCTAATTTAAAGATAGGTAGATGACACTACATTGTTGTTATTTATATCTCTATAAGTTCTAAAGCTAAGCTTCTTTGATTGCTCACTTTTTTTAGAAAAGGTTGGAATATAGACATGAATTGGTCAGGCTGGTGAATATGGGCTACATGTCCAGCATTTTGCAGCTCATGATATTCAACATGCGGGACATATTGTTCTAAGTCCGCTAATGTTTCTTTATACAATTCATCATATTCGCCCATTACCCATAAAATCGGACTTTTTGCATTCATTAAATCCATTCTCGAATCATATTCAAATTGTACCCTAACGGCTTTTTCAAAAACATTCGGATGAAGTAAAAGAGCATTCTTTACAAAAATAGCCTCTGAGTTTTCTTGTATTTGCTTTTTGTTTGGATTCATAGCGGCTGCATATCGTTTCAGCCATGCTTTATAATCATATTGTGGTTTTTCATTTAACAATTGAATTTGGATTGTGTTTAATTTTGAGAGAGCATTACAAAAATATCCGCCTACAAAAGTCAAACTCATTACCATTTCAGGATATTTTTTATTAAAAGCCATAGCAACTATACACCCAAAACTTAATGTGCATAAATGAGCCTTTTGAATTCCATTTTTTTTGTACTGATCATAAAGCTGTTGAAGTAATAAGTCCAGAGAAAAAGGATGATCTTCTCCTAGGTTTTCAGAATCATAAAAGTCGTAAGCTATACAATTATATTCATCCTTCAATGTATCTATTTCCGCCTTAAACGCATTTTTATTTCCCACTATTCCATGCAAAAATATTATAGCCTCTTTCAATTTTACAAAACCTCTTTTTAATAGACTCTTTATTTTTATACGCTTTCACACTTACCTTTAAAGGCATTTCTACATAATAATACATTATTGATTACGTTTAGAAAACAGTCATCCATCGATGATTAGTAATTTTTTATTATAAACATCATTATTAAGTGTTTAATAATACTTTAGAACTATAGAAGTAGTTGAGTGGAAAGGACTTGAATGATGTATACAAAAATGTACATAGAAGAATATAACGGAATGGGATTGTTTTAATAATGCTATTTACAGCTCTTATACAAAATTGGTAAGCTTTAACCTTAATTGTTTGACTTATATTTTATAGGTAATTTAATTAGTATCAGTTTTTTAAGAATAGTGATTCTTCATAGAAAAGACTATACTCCCTATTTTATTTAACATATAATACAATAGGCTTAAAAAATTGGATATTTTTGTTTATTGAGGTTTGGTAACTATGAAAAAAATATTATATAATCAAAAATTTAAACTTACTACTTTATTAACTAGTCTTGTATCAGTTTCCGTAATATTTACTATTTTGATTCTATTGTTTGCATCTTATCAATCAGAAAAAGAGTCATTGGTTAAAACATATTTATCCCTTAATGATTCTAAGTCAGATAAAATCAGTAAATCGGTTAATTCCTTATTTCAATCCATGAGAGTGAGTTTGAAAGAAACTGCTAATTTCCTTAAAGAAAATGAAGGAATTACTGATGAAGATATTCAAGAACAGCTAGAGCTTTTGAGGAAAAACAGCAGATATTTTAATTCGCTATCTTGGATAGATGAAAAAGGGGTGGTTCGAAACATAGCACCTATTAGCGTTGGACTAAAAGGGCACATTATGACTGGAGTGACAAAAGAAGTCCTTAATTTAAAAAAGCCCACTCTAACAACACCATATATCGCACCTTCAGGGCGACTTATCGTATTAATGAGTGAACCTTTTTATGATAGTCACGGAAAATACAGAGGAATAATCGGCGGAACGATATACCTACAAGAAAAAAACGTTCTCAATGAAATTCTTGGTAACGATATAATTGATGATACTGGTTCCTATTATTATGTAGTTGGACCGGATGGAAAATTACTATTTCATCCTGACATTAATCGTATTGGAGATGATGTAAGTGCAAATCCATTGGTTATGAAGCTCTTACAGGGGGAAAGTGGAACACAACTCGTGACAAATACTAAAGATATTCGGATGCTTGCAGCTTATAATGTTATTCCTGAAACGGGTTGGGGAGTCATACAGCAAACGCCTGTTTCCTATGTTCAGGAACTGCTAAAAAAACATGTCCAAAAGCTTATATTATATATACTCCCACCGTTTCTCATATTATTGTTCTTATCCATATTAGTTGCTCGAATGCTTGCTAAACCATTTATTTATTTAGCAGATCTTATAAATCAACTTGGTTCCGGAGAACAGGTTTTAACTCCTAAGACTCAATCACATTGGAACCGAGAAGCAGATCTTTTGACTAAGAGTGTGTGTATTACCATAGAGTCGGTCCAAAAAAATAATAATAAACTTACTCAGGCTGCAATGACCGACACACTTACAGAATTACCGAATCGCAGAAAGCTTAATGAAGTAATGGCTATTTGGGCAAATGATAGACAATTATTTTCCTTAATCGCAATAGATATCGATTATTTTAAATCAGTTAACGATACCTACGGACATCAAGCTGGTGATGAAGTTTTAAAGTATTTGGCTAAAACTGTTCAATCAGTGATCAGGAAGACAGATATGTTTTTCCGTTACGGAGGAGAAGAATTTGTTTTATTACTCCCTAATACCAAAGCTTCAGAAACCTACGATATTGCAGAGATAATTAGAAGGACAATAGAGAATGAAATCAGCCCTGTTGGAAAGCCAATTACAATTTCTCTAGGAATATCAGAATTTCCATTACATTCTAATTCGTTAGATGAGTTGTTTAAATATGCAGATGAAGCCTTGTATCAATCAAAATTAGAAGGAAGAAACCGAACAACAATTTGTTCCCACGACTAATCATTCTATTTAAAAGAAAATCCCTCATTGAACGAAAGGATGCATTAGTAAAAAATAAACCTCAATTTTATCTTTGTATCTTATATGGGACTGACTCCATAGAGTAAGACAAATAAAAACACCTTTTAAGTTGAAAACTGGGTAATGGTATATCCAGAAACAACTTGGAGGTGTTTTTTCTATGGGTACAAGAGTAAGCTATCCAGCGGAAGTAAAATTAAAGGCCATTGAAATGAGATTAGCGGGGATACCTGTCAAAGAAGTGATGACACAATTTATTAAAGTAATCGCTACATAACTGGTCTTCTTGCCTTTATACACAAGGAAACTAGTTAGTAAGTAAGAGTTTATATATTTTCACCCTCAATCGTATTCAGGATTAGTTATCGTTAATTCGACTTTGTTTTCAGAAATATCCCCTTTTTAATAAAATAATTTTTAAAAGCTCTATCTGTCTTAATCTCCTCAATTGCTTTCTCACGCTTGGCCAAAGAGTTACGTAAGTGACGTTTCTTTTTATTCGTCATATCTCAACCTCGCTTTCTCTTTTTGATAGATGTGCTCAAGATCGCGTAATGAAAGTTCGTACAATTGCCGACCATCAGGCGTTTTAAAATAACCCATATTCAAAAGTTCTGCTTTGAAAAAATCTTTCTGAATTACGATAGCTTTGTTTAACCGTTTAACAGGAACCGAACTAATCATATAGAACCTCTTTTCAATAGCTCACGAGCCATATAGAAAAAAGGATGATAGATATAGTTCCCTGTTGTACTAGCTGAAAGAAATACAGTTGAAAAGTTATACCGAACCTCAAATGTTTTTAAACTGCCAAGCAAAGCTTTCGGATCATACTTGCTGCGATACATGCCGTTTAATATTTTTTGCTATCCTTCTAATTCCTCCACAATCAAGACGAATGGGTTCTTAAAAGCCCGTATTAATTCATTTTCAAAACGAGTACGATCTTTGATACTTTCCACAAGCTCATCGACTTCATTTTTCCTTTCCAATCCAGCTGTTAAGTAAATATCACGTGTAATTCCCATTTCAATATTTTTAGGATTCATAACCGAATAATCACATGTTTTCATAGTTCGAATCTTGAATGGTACTTTCTTTTTTCGAAAATAATCAAGCACATGCTGATTATTTTGCTCCCTGGTATCCACAATAATTTCTAATGTGTCCAGGATTGTTTTTAATTCTGTGTCTGAGCATCTGTAATGGATAGCGTTCATATTAGGACCCCATAGCTTCTTGAATTTTTTGTTTAATTTCCTCATAAGTTCCTTCATGTCTAATTATTTCTACACCTGTTGGATATTCAACAAAGATTTGATCATCTAAAACAGATATGATTTTATTTACATTTATTAAACGTGAAGAGTTATAACGTTTTTCTAATACTTCTATAAATTCTTTCATCCCATCACTACTCCTTTCTTGAAATAAACCATCGCTCGTTCAAAAATTTCTTTAGATAATTTATCTATTACTTTATTCTCATAATTGCAAATTGGCTCCGATACTTTATTCCATCCGTTATATGAAAGTTCAATAGTCAATTCCATAACCATCTTGGTGGCCTCACCGTCATGGTTAAGCCAATCGTTTATTTTTCCGTTTATATCTTGGTCGATGCCCACATAGAAATTAATAATCTTGTCCACAGTTTGTTTTACATTGTGATTATTGCCTGAATACTCACCTTTCAAATAAGCAACGATACGAGATTAATAATTCTTCGCTAACTCTTCAAGTTCTGGATAGATATTCTCTGGATACTCCATGTACAAGTCATTACCATCTAAAACTAAAGGAGATTCCGTTAAAGCAAAATGGGGCAAATATCGGGCAGTCGTTAAAATAGGCGGAAAACTATTATATTGCCCGTTAATAAAAAAAGCCCCTATACTAGCAGTATCAAGGCTTTCGTTTGATTAATATAGACGCATATATTGGTCAAGTTCCCATAGATGAACTTGTCTATTAGACATATATGATGTTGGAAATGAGCAATGTAGCAGAATGCGAAACTCTTATATGATAGGGGTTTCAAGCACTTCTTCATATTGAACTAGCAATAAGAAATATATAAATATGGACCGTTTTTGGTCATATTTTGGTCGAGCATACAAAAGTATCGTTTATGGCAGTATGCTTTTTCACATGGAAAACAAGGCATTATATACAAGTTATGCATACAATCTTGTATATAATGCCTTATTTAGAGTATAAGCTTATTGCATTAACGCGCCCTTTTCTGGAATAACTAAAATAAGATCTCAGTCCTAAAATCAATAAATCCTTCTTAAACTAATGTTCCCAGTTAGCGAAATAAAGGCGCAGCGATTATCATAAAAATTGAAAAACAAATCAAAGATACACTAATTTTCTTTGGGAGTTTTTTATTTCCTTCCTCATTATAAAATTCTGGAAATTGAAGACGATTTCTATACAATACAAAAGTAATAGTAAAATTGTTATACCAACAAACCATCCACCAGTAGTATTATCTACGTTTATTTCTATACTTGCATAGACTATGCTTAACTAAGGCTCTCATTAAACTACCCAGAATAAAAATAATAGATGTGATATAGAATAATTCCAAGATTGCCCTAATCATATTACATCTCTTTCCAAAACGCTATCAGGAAAATTATACCGTATTAATTTTGATCTCTTGTGTATTAAACTGCTGCCCCTTTAGTTGATTAAAGAACAAGAAAAATGGACTGCTGAAACAGTCCATCGTTATTCAATTCTTGCGCTAGATTAATAATATTATATATCCAAAGAAACTGTTTTGGAGTGACTTTTCCACCTTGACTTTTAATTATTCAAAAATAATTTCCGTACGGTAAATCTCGTCTAAGCTTTTACCTCGAGCTCGCTTCAACACTTCTATCCTTGCATTCATTTGTTTGGCCATAAAAGCTTGACTATCTGATTTTTTTACACCAAATGGACTTACTTCTTCAAAGCGCATCGTTTCACTCAATTTGATTGCAATTGGCATTAATCCTTGGAGTTTATTTAAAATACGGTCTAATAAATGTGGATTCTCAGAAATAAGACGTTGTAATAGGAAGGTTCCAAATCCAATGTGCCTTGACTCGTCTCTTTTAATATGGGTAATCCCTTCTAGGAGGCCAGGCATTTTTTTAATTTTAGCTAAACTCTCATAAAAATCCCAATACCCGGTTTCAGCAAGTACTCCTTCTGCAAACATATTATAAACAACGGAGGCATCCGCAATGGCTTCAGGAGATTGGTCATGTAATAGGCGGCCCATCGTTTCTGGCAATATTTCATCAAATACCTTTCTATAGACAGGTGAAAGAAAAGAATTTAAATCTCGTTTAATACCGATGTTTTGTAACAGAAGACTAAAAAAGTCTGCATGTTTCGCTTCCTCGAATAAAAAGGTTGTTAAATACATTTCTTCCTCATATTGTCCTGTTTTTGAAATTGCATAAATAAGTGGAAGAATATCATGGGTTACGGCCTCCTCAGCACCGTAAAAAAAGGAAATTAGTTGAAGAAGTGTATCTTGCTGGTCCGTATTTAATGATTCCCAATCAGCTTTATCTTTACTAAAATCAATGTTGTTAGGATCCCAAGTTCCAAATTTTTTAGCCTTCTCATATAGTTTAAATGGCAGTGAGTCCCGATTAATTCCTTTTTGACTAGTAGACACATAATGACGCATCAACATTCCTCCTAAATTGGTTATGATTTCAACGTGAAATGGGACGATACTATGATAAGCTTTTGAAGTTTAAATCTATAGAGGGAGAAAATTTACAATCAGGATGTGACATAGAAGAAAGTATGAGTGTTCATTCCATTTTATTATATTTTTCCCGTTGTAATTGTCAATTTATTTTTTGAATAATTTGAATTTTACATCCTTTTTCAAATAAAATTTGATTATTTTAAAGCTCTTAAAGCTTATAAACGAACAAATAATAAGGAGTAGCGGCGGATTTACAAAGTTGAGGAAATTCCAATATTAAAAGCCTAATTTCTCAGCATTAAAATTGAGAAATTAGGCTTTTTCTTCAAAGGGCCAGTCAGTGGTCGGTGTATTCTATAATAAATTATAATCTAACTTTAACCTCAGTACCGTCCTTAGCTTTGACATCTACTAGCACGATCCCCTTATAATTTTTCAGTTCCTTGACGATAGGCTTTAGCGTTTTTTTGTCTATTAGTGGAAAGGTGAAGTCCAGTTTTTTTCTTTCGAAGTGCTCTTTTGTCCATTTGTTTGCATTTTGCTGAAAAAATTTTGAAGACAAAACGGAAATAACAATGTTTAAAATAGCATATGGAATCGGGATGGTAAACCGAACATCTTTTGCTTTCACTTTTACATGCATCATAAGCAAATCACTAATCAATGATGACCGAAACGGTATCTCCGTTTGCCGATTTAATATCAACAATTTGGCCATCTAATTCATTTTCGATTGCTTCAATAATAAGGTTTATATCTATATCTTTAACGTATTTTTCCGATTGAGGAATACTCGCTGCGATGCTGTGTCCAGCCATTAATACTACCTTGACAAGTTTTATAGGCAAATTGACCGTGACGTTATCGTTTTCGGCTGATACAACACGAATTTTTAATGTTTTATCTAAATATTTAGTCGGTTTTTCAAAAAGCTTATTACCTGTCTCTTCTTTCTCTCTTAATACTTGAATCAGTTCTGACCCCTTATCTGCATCAATCTTCCCTTCTTGAACCATTGTTAACACTCTTGTAATTTCCTCTTTCATGATAAATTCCTCCCTATTCCTCTTTTAAGAGCTTAATGGCTTCTTCTGGTGTGATTTCGCCATTCTCCAACATGGTGACAACTTTTTTCTCGTCTACTTCATTTTTCTTCTTCTGCACATATCCAAGGGATGAAATGATGTCTGTTAGCTTGCCTCGAACCGTTGGATACGAAATCCCCAGTTCCTTTTCAACTTCTTTGATATTCCCTCTGCATGTTAAAAATACTTCCACAAAATGAAGTTGATCCTTTGATAATGATGCCAACTTAGATAATTCAAACTCGTTTTCAATCGTAGTGTGACAATGAGAGCACTGCAACTTTGTAATTTTCAATGTTTTACTGCAGACAGGACAACTTGTGATTACTTTATAAGCCATAATGAAATTCCTTCCTTTTAGTTGATTCGATTATATAACAAGAAATAAAAAATATAAATAATAAAATTTAAATTTTACCGATTAAAAAATTAATAATATTAATTTGTTTTTTAATATTATTAATTTTCCATTTTAATTATTCATTCAATTATTATATTTACCATAATGGTTGAACTTGTAGACATCCCTCTCTCTTGGTTAAAACACCTCCAGTTGCATAATGAGCACGATTACTTAGACTTTGAGATGCTGATTAATAATCCATGGTCCAACTGATGATGATTCAGCAGTCATTAGCATTGATGTATTATTTAATGATTTAGAACTTAAAAATAAAGGCGCTCATAAAGTATTATACTTTTATGAACGCCTCTTCTTTGAGAATATTCAAATATGGTTATTTCTGTTTAATATCTTCTAATACTGTATACTTTTTATGTTTTAATTTACTAATAAAATATCCTAATAGGCCTCCAATGATAGCTGGTAGTACCCAACCTAGACCGATACTGTATAACGGCACAAATTGATGAAAGAAATCATCGACACTCTGAAATTGAAAACCAGCTACAGTAAGTCCGTCAAATAGACTAATAATAAATGTGAATAGCAAACTGATTTGATAGACCTCCCGCTGACCATTAAATAATGAGTGTAAGAAGGTTAAGGCAATCAGCACGATAGCAAGTGGATAAATCACCGTTAAGACAGGCTCTGAAATAGTGATAAGCTGTGTTAAACCAATATTAGCAACCATCGCACTAAAAATTGATAAAACAATCGTAATGACTTTATAAGAGATTTTAGGAAATAGACTATGAAAGAATGACGAACAAGCTGTCACTAGGCCAACGCTTGTTGTTAAACAAGCCACTGTTATAAGAAGGCCTAAAAGTACATTACCATATGAACCAAAGTAATAGTGGGAAACACCCGCTAGAACTTCTCCCCCATTATCTAAATATCCAAGTTCTCCTACGCTTGATGCTCCCATATAAGCAATAGCTGTATAAAAAAGAACGAGTATGATTGCAGCGATTCCTGTCGCTTTAATACAAACACTCATAATTTGTTTCTTGGTCGTAGCACCTTTCTCTTTAATCGCATTAATTATAATAATACCAAAAACAAAAGAAGCTAAGGTATCCATTGTCAAATATCCTTGTTGAAATCCTTTAAAAAATGGATAAACTTGATAATCAGGTATAGGTGCTTGAAAATGAGCGATAGGAAAAATAAAAGCAATTATTACTAGGATACCTATAAAAGTTAATTTGATTGGCGTTAAGAATTTTCCAACAATATCAACAATTTTAGATGGATTCAAAGACAAAATACACGTTAATCCAAAGAAAATAACGGTAAAAATTAATAAAGGTACAGAATCCCCATTTTGTGATAAGAATGGTTTAACGCCAATTTCAAATGATACAGTCCCAGCCCTAGGAATTGCAAAAAAGGGACCAATAGATAAATATAAAATTATTGTAAAAACAATACCATATATCGGATGAACACGACTAGCTAACGACTGTAAATTATCTTTACCCGAAAATCCAAAAGCCAGAATACCAATCAATGGTAAACCGACACCCGTAACTAGAAATCCAGCATTGGCGACCCAGATATTTTCCCCGGCAGATTGACCAAGCATAGCAGGAAAAATGAGGTTACCTGCCCCAAAAAATAATGCAAACAGCATTAAACCGATAACAATAATATAAGAAGTTGGAAATTTCCCCGACATAGTTGTCCCCCACACGTTCACTTTAAGTAATTAAATTTTTCCGAATTTTCTACACCGACATATTATATTACCGAAACTAAAATAAAACAACCTTTAAATAAATATAAAAAGAAACCCACTTCCCATTTTATTTAACTGATTACGTCTTAGATTAGATAAGTATCCCCAAATTTAAATAGTATGAGATTAGTCTTCTTAATTATTAAAAAATCTACAAATACAATTTTTGACCAATTTAATTCATAAAGTAAACACTCTTCTTAATCGGGAATAGCCTTTACCTTTTTTTATAATAGTACAGGCGTCTTTTCGCTATCTCCTCATACGTCCCGGTATCTTCAATCTTAAACCCCATAGAGTTGCAAAAGTCGTGTGTTAACGTTCTAGAATTTCATCCATGTTAACTACATCGTCTGGTTCCAGTCTCAGGCAACAATCTCAACAATGAATTTCGGCTAGTCTTTTCATATATACCACCTCTCCTTTTCTGATTAATTCATCATTGGAGTAAGTAAATTCTTTGACTTCACGAATTTGACATAAAAAAGGAGCCTCTCTCGAGCGTTACCCTTTAAAAGACAAAATACATGTATGTATTTTGTAACAAAGACTGTAGGTATGAAAGTAAAGTGTTCAGCATTTTTCTCATTGTGGGCATCCCAGTCTTTGGGGTCCTTTTTAATCATTAATAATGTTTGAATAAACGAGGTGGTAATTGCCTCGTTTTATTAAACTATTAAAAACTAAGGTTCTAGTGCAAAGACTGCATTTATTTGAAATCGAGTAGAGGGAAATTAATTTAACTATTTTCGCCCCTCTCACACCACCGTACGTACGGTTCCGTATACGGCGGTTCAATTTATATTACAGTGTGTACTTTTAGATAATGTTCTAAAGCAGAGGGAAGCCCCCTCTGCTTTAGTCTTTTGTTTGAGATTGCTCTTTGAACAACTTTTGATAGTCCGATGTACCGATAACCTTTTCGACAGAAAGTTAATCCTTTCGCCTCTTCCTCTGGAATCCCTAATTGGACAAGCGATTTGATTTGTTTCTTCGCTACCTTCCATTGCTTCCAGATGATCACTCTAATTCTGGAGCGAAGCTTCTTATCTATCTCAGTCATCGCTTTTTTCATATTCGAGATTCTAAAGTAATTAACCCACCCAAGTATGACTTGTTTTAGTTTTAGAATTCGGTAGTCCAGCGGAACACTCCAATTTCGCTTTGTTAATTTTCGAAGCTTCCTTTGAAGTTTTTGTATGGATGTGAGATGGGGTTTTACTTGATATTTCTCATTCTTAAAATCGTAATAAAATCCAAATCCTAAGAATTTCAAATCTTTTGGACGGGAGATTTTACTCTTTTCTACATTGACTATCAACCCTAATTTCTTTTCTATAAATCCCACGATTGATTCCATCACTCTATTGGCCGCTTTCTCACTTTTCACAAAGATGAGAGCGTCATCTGCGTATCTTACGAATCGAAGTCCTCTATTCTCAAGTTCCTTATCGAGTTCATTTAACATAATATTGCTCAATAACGGACTGAGGTTTCCTCCTTGCGGAGTTCCAATTGGTGTTTCTTCATATTTTCCATTCACCATAACTCCACCGACTAAGTATTTCCTTATTAGAGAAATGACATCTCCATCATCAATTGTATTAGATATGATTCGCATGAGCTTATCGTGGTGGACTGTATCGAAGAATCTTTCCAGGTCAATGTCCACAACCCAGTCATGTCCATCGTTCAGAAATTCCAAACTTTTTATAATAGCCATCTCACAACTTCTTTTCGGTCTAAAGCCGTAACTGAATTCACTGAATTGCTTTTCAAATATCGGACTGAGTACTTGATGAATGGCTTGTTGAACGACCCTATCCACTACTGTTGGTATTCCCAATTTGCGCATCTTTCCATTTTCTTTTGGGATCTCCACTCGTAAGGCAGCTTGTGGTTGGTATTTTCTTGTTCTGATGCGCTGGCGCAGTTCATCCTTGTTCTCTTTCAGATATTGCTTTAGTTCATCAACTGTTACTCCATCGACACCACTTGCACCCTTATTTTTATAAACACGCAAGTAAGCTTCATTCATGTTTTGATTACTTAGAATCTGTTCTAAAAGTTCCACACTCGTTTCTCCTTCCTTCTCACGTAGTAAGTGATAGCCCCATTTTGGTTATTCTTTGAGATACGCTCATACTTTCACCATTAACACATTCGGAGTACGTCACTTACGCATTCGTGGCGTTGAAACACTATAAATTGTTCAGCCCTTCATGAATGGTTTCATTACTATGGCTTCTGCTGACTTCTTGCGGCTAACCTTTTTCGACTGTACTCCTGTACATCCGCAAGACCTCCCAGGGTAAGACAACTATCTTTCCTCTTTTACTCGCCTGATTTACTCTACAAAGTTACGCACACCTTTTGGACTTTGACTTGCTTTGGAGTCTCATCCCTTTATAGAGCCTTAGTATCAGATTTCTGTTCGTCGAGCCAAGATTTTATTCCACGCTTCCTCCAGCCCTTACCTCACGATAAGTACCTTGCGCTTCCTTAGTGGTTGGTCGATGTGTACCCCCACAGTGGACTTTCACCACCTAGATAGTTGCCATGCCTGGCACACAAACAAAAGCATCCTCGAAAGGACGCTTTTTAAATATTACCCGCTTCTTTATTGTTGTCGTATTCAACGAGAAGTCGAGCTGTTACTGCTGCATTAATAATAATAATAGTTTCGGCTAGTTTTTCTATTTTATCATCACCTAAACCTCGTACATATTTTTCTATTTGTTCGTTAGCTATTTCGATAGCCCTGCTCTGGATAAGTTCTAATTTTTCCGTATCCATTTTATATCACCACACTTTCGTCTGCTTAATTCTACAAAGGGAGATGACTTCCTGCGAATAGCTCAAATTATTCACGACACATCACTCTATTCAAAACTATATACACTTGTTACATATTTTGACGAGGTGTATTCTTTAATTCGTTATCCACCTTAAACCCCTGCATCTTTAAGCATCTTGGGAACTTGCACACCCACGTCATTTCATTTACTTTGTTCACCCATATGCATGATTCGCATTTCTTCATGGCTTTCACCTCAACAAAAAAAAGCACCCCGGAGGGTGCTTCATTTCCATCCATAAAAAAACGCACCCGTAAAGGATGCGAATAGGGGGATATACTTTCTAAAGCAGACACAAAGCAAGAGAGGCCAAGAATCTGTACATAGTTTTATTCCGCTTTAATAAAACGGGATTCTGTTTATGTCTGCTTTACAAAGAATATAAAGGTGGGGCAGTATGAACGGCTGCCCCTCGCTAGTAAAAAGAGTATAGAGAAAATGGGCTTTGATAGTGTTATAATCAATAAACAATCGCCTAAATCCCTTTCATCTAGTTTGACCTTATCCAAGGCTTTAGGTACTTAGTACGCTTGTACTTGTTTATTTTGATACTATCATCTTACTACGTTTTATAAGGCCGAAAGTGCAATGTTTTTAAAGTTCTTTTTGCTTTTTCACTAACTAGCTCATGATTGCTTATCTTCACTAAGATAGAGATCAACATTTTCAAGTAATTGTTGATACGTTATGCTCCCTTGTTCATGAAGCATTAAGTAATTATGAATAACGGGGTCATACTTCGCTCTTTCGGTAATTTCGTGACTAACTTCTTTCAAAGTCTACACCCTTTCTAAATATATTTATCGCGCATTTTCTGGCACCATTTATCTCCATCCCAACACTTCTGCAACAGCTTGAATAATTTGATCTCGCCAATTAAAGGCTTTCCTTCTGCTGATATGTAACTCCGCAGCAATCCCTTCCCACGTTTTCGTTTGTGGCTTTGTCCAATACTTCAGTCGAATAAGCTTTTTATAATCGTCATTTACAACGTTATATACTTTCTCAATAGCTTCTGCGATTTCTTCCAGGTTATTCAACTTTTTGTGAGTCGCTAACCTTACCCCTATTTGTTCTGTAGGAGAAGAAAGCAACGAACTTCTTCCGCCCCCAACATTCTCATCGTAATTCTCTTTCGTGAACATAATATTATTTCTTAAAAACTGGATTTCTTTTAATGTATCATGATAGCTACATAACTCAGATTCCATATACTAGAAAGTTTCTTTTTTTAATTTTGTTGTAGTTTTCAAATAATATCCTCCTCGGTTGCCACAAAAATTAAAATTGAACATTTTAATTCCAGAGACTAAAATAAAAAAACAAAAAAGGACACCAAACAACACTTAACGCGTCATTCAGTGTCCTCCAGGGGGCTGGTAGAACTTAATATTATTTCCCTTTTATATCCTCTTTATTACACGTCTCATTCTCCATATCTGGTTCATCTATATAATCAATAATAATTAATAACAACTCCCTTAACTTGGTTAATTCTTTAATTTTCCCTAAAAAATTAGGAGCAACCTTGTATACTAATAGTGTCTAATCAAAGAGAAATCTCTAATTGCTCCCCGTTGTCAGACGGGGAATTTTTTATTTATATAAGACCCTTCTTCTTTCTTGCAGCACTTAAAAAAAGAAAGCCGAGAGGATGGTAAACTAACCTTGTTTGCCGTCCACTTTTTTTGTTAGACCTCCACGATCTCAAACTCTTCAAAAGGCAAAGTATCTTTCGCTACCTTTAACATAGACTCAGCCCTCCTTCTTGTTTCATGCTGCACTTCTTGACCGTATGTATCCGGTTCTGTCGAGAAGAACTTATAGCCTGATTTACCTCTTATAACAAACATAGAATCACCCCTTTCGAATGGATTGTTATCTTATCTTTTCCTTTCCTAACTTGATTTAACTTATACACTTTAATGATTTTCCCCATGTATCAATCATTTTTAAAAAGCATACAGTAATACAGAGCAAGGCGTTTAGTCATCGAGATCTCCACACCAGTGAGCCTTGCTCCTTTCGAGTTTCTTCGAGCTGTGTGTTAAAATCATTTAAAGTATTTAGAGTGTTTTTTAGCCAATTCTTACATTGCTTTATTACTACCCACTAAATCGGATGGGTTCTTAATGTGTAATGATTCTTCAACTAATTCTGAAACAGTTTTAAACTTTTTCCCTGCTTTATACTGTGCATATATCTCTGTTATTTTTGACATAATAAAAACCTTTCTTGTTTCATGGTTTTGTCAGATGTGCAGTATCTTCGTACTATACGGCATGGAACTGATACAAAACCCAATATTTACTTTTCTATATTTACAATTCCTTAATATCAGCTTCATATATCAGTGGTAAATTTCTATTATACTCACATTAATAGGAGGTGCACTTTTCTTATAAGGTAATTCTGTTCAAAATATTCTGAGGAGGAATACGTGTATGGAACTTTTACTTAACACACTATTCGTAATGGGAGTAATAACAGCATTTACCTTTATTTTTTATTCAACCTTCTTTAGTAGTGCTAAATAAGTGAAGGGTTTTCTTACCCTTTATAGTAATCCTCAATTTACTAATCATCTAAAACCTCCTACCCACAAATCTCCCACCCGTGCTTCAACATGGTAGCAACTTGCTTCTGACGCAACCGATCATAAAGGTAAAAGTCTGTCCCACGCTCTTTTCGATACAACAGAACCCACACGAGGTTTCTTTTTCGTACTTGGCTTCACCTTCTTTTCAATTTCTTTCAACCTTTCCCACGTTATAAAGCCACCGTATTCAGGCTTATAAAAAAGAACAGTACGACTTTGCAGATACAACCTTTCAAAAAGCTTATGTTTTAACTTGAATTCGGCTGTTGGTGGAGCTCCCTTTATGTCAATGACTTCAATAGAACCATCTAATCTATGAACTTCAAAATCTGCTATGTACTCAATCTTCCGAAAAGTAACACCATTCTTTTTAAATGAATCTTGAAGCAAATATCGTGGCTGCAATTTAAAGCTTGTGATTTGTTCAGATAAAAGTAGCCATTTTAGCTGCTCATAATATTTACTTTCAGCGATGCCATCAAAATGGTTTAGCGTAATCATATGGGTAACTTTCTAGCACACCTTCTGGCAATTATGTAGATAGTTTTCGGAAACTAGGTAATAACAAACATTCAAGGTTTTTTAGAATGTAAAATAAATGTTAAAAGCTCATTTTCTACTTAAACTGCCATTTAGTTTAAGTACAAGCCTTCACATTTTCATCTATATTTTAGTATGGATATCCAATTTTCTTTAAAGGTTTTGTTCAACAATCTGGCCCTATAACAGAAAGACACGCACTTTTACATGGGTGTCTTAAATCACTAACAGTTTTTTAATTTCAAAAGTATTTACTGTAATAATCCTGTCTTAGTTTTCCGCTTAGCTGAGCATATATCTTTGTAGTCTCACTCTTTTCATGCCCAAGTAAACTTTGGATGACATCAATTGGCGCACCGTTATTAATCATATGCGTTGCATAGCTATGGCGCAGTTGATGGGGATGTATACTCTTTTTTATTCCAGCTCGGTTTGATATGCGTTTGATAATATATCTTAGATTATCGATGCTCATACGTCTTTTCGGTCTTCTGTCCGTAATAAACAAACAAGAATCCTCATCCTCCTGTTCATCTAAATATCTTTTTAACCAAATGGAGCAGCGGGTATTAAAGTAAACTTCCCTTTCTTTATCACCTTTCCCTTGTACAATGACTGAATTCGATTGAAAATCAATATCTTCGCGATTTAACTTTACAACTTCACCAATACGGCAGCCGGTTGAATACATAAACTCAAATAGTGCATTTTCCATCGTTGTTTGGCAAGCTTCCCTTAGATGTTCAATCTCTAATTCTGTGAGAAACTTAGGAATTCTTTTACCTAATTTCGGCTCTTTCAATTTAGCAGCAGGATTTTTTAGAATATATCCCTCTTCATGTGACCATCTAAATAGTGATTTAACACAACGAACCCTATGTCCTAAACTAGAAGGCTTTAAGTGATCTCCTGACTGTATTAAATCAATTGGCCAACTTATTATTTTTCTAATCTAAGTGGAGAAGAAATTGCAGAAGAAATGAATGCACATTAATATTAAATATTAGAGTTTATTAGACCATAAAAAAATAATGAGTGTTTTTGTTCACTTTTTTTGGGGATTTTTCGAAATAGTCAAGTAAGAAAATAGTAAAAATCTTCATAATCTGATGTGTAGAACTACTTATCTATTGCTATTATGAAAAGCCCTCAATCCACAGATTGAGGGCTTCCTTCTCACTTTTAAATTAATTTCTATATTCACTAACGGCTTATGTAGCCAGTATCGGTATGTATAGTTGTTCCTGATGCATAAGATTATTGATCTAAGTGAGAAAACTCATAATTAGTTAGTGATCACTTGATGTTCGTTTAGTTGTTGAACAGGACGATTATTCTTCGAAAAGATATCTGAAAAATCCTTAATTTGTATCAGTGTTAACAAAAATCATTCACGTCAGAGACAACGCTTTACAATAGCACATGAGTTAGGCCATTTTCTTCTTCACAAGGGAACTGCTATCCATGTTGACCGTAACTTTAGGGTCAATTTTAGAAATGGAGCTTCATCTCAAGCTACAGATTTAGAGGGGTTACCGATTTTCATGTCTCTGAAAATAATTAGTTAAATTTAAAATCCTCTACCTCTAATTAAGATCTTTTCGTATTTCTCTTACTACATGGGTTATTTCTGGAATAATGAGCTTTTCCATAGCTAGTTTGACCGCCCCACTAGACCCCGGCGTAGAAAAAATGGCTGTCCCATAAGCGACACCGGCAATCGCTCTGCTTAAAATTGCTGCAGAACCAATATCCTCTAAATAACTAAGCATACGAAAAATCTCACCGAATCCTGTTAGTTCTTTTTCCAATAACTCTTGAACCACTTCCACTGTAACATCACGGCTTGCAATACCTGTTCCACCATTTAGTAACACAACATCAATCTCTTTATCCAGACATCCCTTTTTTATGGCTGCCTTGATTACCTCATAATCATCGGTCACAATTTCATAATCATGTATAGAATGGGAGCTTTCTTTTAACATTTTTATCATCAAACTCCCACTTTTATCTGTCTCTTTTGTATGTGTATCACTGACTGTAATCACTTTGCAATTTACCTTTTTAAGTGCTTCTTTCTTATGTTGCTCTGTACTCATCATCTTCTCTCTTTTCTTTCTATCATTTTGAATGGACAAGCTCCCAATTTTATTTGAATCATTGAATTAAACAGAGAAGTTAATCAAATTCCTTGAACTTCGGTTTCCTCTTTTTCAATCCCCCAATCTCCTCAATTTCTATACAATTTTTAAATTGCTGTTCGAGTTCTTTCTTATTTAAATCTTTACCGATAAACACTAATTCACTTACCTTCGTTTCATTCTCTTTCCATTTTCGATCGGGTCTTCCTGAGAAGAGCATGTGCAGACCCTGAAATACCAAGCGGTTTTCTATCCCTTCAATATAAAGAATTCCCTTATATCGTAATAAGTCTTCTCCTTTTTCTTGAATAAGCTGACTCATCCACTGATTCACTTTTTCAAGATTAAGGGGTCTATTTTCCCGAAAAGCAACGGACGATACCTTGTCATCGTGCTCATGGTGATGATGATCCTCCAAAAAATGTGGATCCACTTCAAGTTTATGGTTTATATCAAATGTATGGATCCCTAGTATATCTTTAAGCTCTACATTACAATTTTGCCCATATAATCGTTTAGCAGTAGGATTCATCTGTATGATTCTTCCTTCAAGCTCTTGTAAATTTTCCTCAGATATTAAATCTGTTTTATTTAAAATAATCACATCAGCGAAGGCAATTTGCTCTTGTGCTTCATCATGATAATCCAAATGCTTTGTGACATGCTTGCAATCTACTACAGTAATAATACTATCTACTTCAAATGTCTCAGATAGTAGTTCATCCATAAAAAAGGTCTGAGCAACAGGTGCGGGATCTGCAAGCCCTGTTGTTTCAATTAGGACCCGATCAAATTTCACCTTCCCTTCTTTCATTGAAAACAGAAGAGTTCGCAAAATACGTATCAAATCCCCACGAACAGTACAACAAATGCAACCATTGTTCATTTCCAAAATTTCTTCATCAGAGTTTACAACCAATTGATTATCTATACCAACTTCACCATATTCATTGACAATAACAGCGATTTTTTGATTATGCTTTTCTGTCAAGATTCGATTTAAAAGCGTTGTTTTTCCAGCCCCCAAATAACCAGTTAGGATGGTCACAGGAATTTTATTTGGATTGATCATAACCATGGATTTTAATCCTCCATTTATAGTATTTTGGATACTTTATTTACTTTTGCTTTATTTTTACGAACGCCTGCTACAGCCCCCTCTGAACGTTCAAATTCTTCACCATTAAATGTATGGCTTATTTTCCCTGTACAATCTTTATTACTCAAAAGGGAATCAATTAATAAAGGAGAATCCTCGGGCTTCATATCCTTATACCAGGTTCCATTTGGATAAGCAATGACCACACATTTATCATGGCAGCGTCCATTACAACGAGTACGGGTGGTGTGAATCGTATCATCTAATTCTCGATCTGAGATTTCTTTGCGAATGGCTTGAGTAAGTTCCTCCGCTCCCTCTCGATTGCAGCTGCTGCCATTACAAATAAGAACATGATGCTTCGTGTTACTTAGATTCCATGTAGCCATTTTTATCATCCTTTCACAGTGAATCATAATAATTACGATTTATCAGGTATAATAATTGATTAATTAATGAACAGATATAGATGTTTCTTACTATCCTTAGCATTAGATTGTTTCACTTTTTTCGTATAGTCAATCCATTTCACCTTTTTATATCTTACTTCCATTCTTTCACTGATTTCTGCCTCAATTTCTTGCATGAAACGAGTAATCTCTTCGACTGACATATTGAAGTGACGAGCTGCAAGTCGATAGGGAGGGTGCTTCGTTAATAATTGGAGTAGTTGATCAGCTGTTTCTGCTTTTTCAGCCAACAAATCTTCTTCTTTTACAATGAATTGGTAAACTTTCCTTTTCTCATCAGTAAGCTTGCTTACCTCATCCCTTAACAAAAACTCCATTAATTTATCATTCATTTTCTTTACCTCGAGTATATGAATGGTAGTATAAGTTTGACTTTCTCTGATTTGAATAGATTTTCCTCAACATACAATCGTGACTCGCTCACAAAGGGTTTGAACCCTCTGCTTTTGAGTCAACCTTCGTCTGCTTACCAACTGGCTTTTTTCACTCCTGGTAGTTGCCCTTTATGTGCAAGCTCACGAAAAACGATACGAGACATGTTGAATTTACGTAAATATCCTCTTGGTCTGCCCGTTACCGCACACCTATTATGCAATCGTGTTGGTGAAGAATCACGAGGTAATTTATTTAACGCTGCAAAATCACCTTTTTCCTTTAATTCTTTGCGAATTTCCGCATATTGTTCAACCAATTTTTGTTGTTTGATGGCTTTAGCCACTTTTGATTTTTTAGCCATATTCCTTTCCTCCTTAGCATTAATTGTAATGATTACGATTTAAATCATAAAAATATTCATTTATTTTGTTTCTCGATGCAAAGTGACTCTTTTTAATCGCGGGCAATATTTTTTAAATTCAATTCGATCTGGATTGTTCCGTTTATTTTTGGTTGTGATGTAATTACGGTCTCCCGTCTCTGTACATGCTAACGTAATTTTTACTCTCATGATAAATTTCTCCTCAATGTGATTAACTTAGTTTTGAAAAACTGGCAGTGGATCATAAAAATTGGCCCAATCTTGATTCATTTCATCATCCGTTAGTAGGCAGCTATCTAATGAATCAGTGATTTGCTTTTGATCCATTCCAATCCCAATTAGAACTAATTCAGTCATTCTGTCTCCATATATTGCATCCCAGCGTTCTAAAAGCTCAGGTTCTTCTTTGAGAACTTGCTGCTGTTCTTCTTCTGAATAAGCCGCAATCCACTCCCCTGCTTTCTCTAAAGTTAATGACGGACCAGCTTGAGAAAGCAAGGCAGCCACATTGTTTCGTGTTGCAAGCCAAAGAAATCCTTTAGCACGGACCACTTCAACTGGCCAATTTTCAATCCAGTCCATAAGACGTCCTGGATGAAATGGCTTTTTCCTTCTAAAAACAAATGATGCAATCCCGTACTCTTCTGTTTCAGGAACATGTTCTTCATTCAGTTCTTTCATCCATCCAGCACTTTGGCTTGATGTTTCAAAATCAAATAACTGGGTGTCAAGTACTTGATCCAATGAAAGCTGTGAATGAACGGTTTCAATGATATTTGCATCGGGATTTAATGCTTGAAGGACAGCCTTTAACTCAGCTAGCCGATCTTTTACGACTAAATCCGTTTTATTCAAAACAAGGACATTGGCAAATTCTATTTGGTCAATGAGGAGGTCAGCTACCTCTCTTTCATCATCATCATTTGCAGCCTGCTTTCGGTCGAGTAACGTTTCGCCTGAAGCAAAATCCTGCCAAAATCGATTTGCGTCGATAACAGTTACCATTGTGTCTAGGCGGCAAAATTTTGATAAATCGATGCCAAGGCTTTCATCTACATATGTAAATGTTTGAGCAACTGGTATCGGCTCACTAATTCCCGTTGATTCGATGACAATATAATCAATATCACCCTTGGTAGCAAGCTTCTCTACTTCAAGAATTAAATCTTCCCGAAGCGTGCAGCAAATGCAGCCATTTTGTAATTCCACTAACTTTTCTTCTGTACGTGAAAATCCCCCCTGTTTAATAAGGGAAGCATCTATATTTACTTCACTCATATCATTGACGATAACAGCTATCTTTTTCTCGTCTCGGTTTTGTAAAATATGATTTAATAACGTCGTTTTCCCTGAACCTAAATAACCACTTAAAACGGTAACAGGTATCTTTCCTCTTTCCACTTTATCCCTCCTAATGCACAAATCAAAATCATTACGATTTAAAACTTAAAAGAATAAATATTTTTATAAACTATCAACAATTCGGCCTGCTGCATAGCGCGCTCCAGAAATATTACGGGCTATTGGTCCAATTTCAAGCTCAGCTAGCGCTCCTATTACATATAAATCAGGACCCCATTGTAACGACCTCGATACGATGGGATAGCCACATTCAGAACAACACAATTGGTAGGTGTCTATGACTGGAGATAGCCATTCTTTTCCCGGAAGTGAAGGCTTAAAACCGGTCGCTAATAACACCGTTCCCGTTTGTTCAATTAAATTCCCATTCTTGTCATGGAGATTTATTTTCCCATTTCGATATTCAGCCTGTTCAACTTCTCCATCTAACAAACATAATGTTCCTTGCTTCACCCGGTTCAACAGTTTCATATGTAAATCAGGTGGAATCGATCCTTTATGCCTAGCCTGAATAATTTGCTCACGCCTCTTTTGGAAGCTCTTCAACTTACGAAAAGAGAGTTGGTTTTTTGGTCCTAACCAAGCTGGGTCACTATCAAAATCGTAAACCCGAAATGGATGTCTTTTTAATAACGTAACCTCATTCGGATGACTTCCACTTAGCTTTAACGCCAAATGAACGGATGATATACCGCCTCCAATAATGGTGATTGGTCCTTGTAATTGTTCAATCGCAGGTAATTTCCCATCAAAAATATGAAAAACAGAAGATTCATGATTTTGTTTCAATTCCTCAGCCCATATCGGCCAGTAAGGCTGTTCCCCAATTCCCATAGCAAGAACAAGTTTTTGACCAATCAGTTCCCCACCGTTACTCAAATGAACAGTCCATCCGGTTTCTGTTTTAGCAACAGCTATTACTTTCCCCTGTATCCAAGCCTGCTTCAAAGATAAATCCTCAATAAGATGCTCACAATGTTCATTAAAAGCAGCCAAAGATGGGCGTTTATATCTTCCGTAAAAGGCAGTATTCCAATGGAGAGCATTTTTTTTCACATAGGTTTGCAAACTGAACGGTTTAACATCCAGATGGTGAACGGATGGAGATCGTAAATAGGGCATTGAAATGACTTCTGTACATTTTTTCCATCGGGCTAGTGGCTCGTCATTCATATCTACGATAGCTAGATGATCGACTGTTGTTTTCCCTGCCTTAAGCAAAAAGGTTGCCATCGTCATCCCTTGAATGCCTCCACCTATAATTATCCAATCAAACATGAGACCCTCCTATATTAAATCGTAATTATTTCGATTTGTATTTTAAATTACTATGTTCTGATCTATCATGCAAGCTTATTTAAAAAAAAAGAAAAATTTAGATTCATAATTCGAATTTAGCACATCTCATTAGGGGGAGAAAAAGAAAGCCATTCAAGATTCATGTCAGCTTGAATAACTTTCCTTTTTATTTACTTAATGAGTCTTCGCCGGTCTTACATACTTAGCTATTTATTTAGAGTTATATAGTGCCACTTTTAAAGCTTCTAAATTTTTCTCCATAACTCCAATATAGTCTAAACCTTGCTCTTGTTCGTCCTTTGTTAATCCCTCTAATGGATTTAACACTTCTGTTTTTGCGCCCGTTTCATTAGCCAACGTTTTTGCTACCTTTGGGGATGTAAGCTCTTCAAAGTAGACTACCTTAATTTTCTTTTCCTTCATCATGTCTGTTAATTCCGCTAATTTAGCCAGTGTTGGTTCAACATCAGGAGAAAGTCCACCTATAGGAATTTGTGTCAATCTATACTGTTTAGCTAGATATCCGAATGCAGCATGTTGTGTAACAAACTCTTTTCGTGGTGCTTTATCGATTGTTTCTTTGTATAATTTGTCTAAATCTGTTAGCTCTGCTTTAAAGGCATCTGCATTTTTTTCATATTGTTCTTTATTTTTAGGATCAGCCTTTTCTAAAACCTCAGCAATATTGTCAACCTCTTTTTGAGCTAAAACCGGAGAAAGCCACACGTGAGGATCTTTCGTAGCTTCACTATCCTCATCATGATCATGTTGTTCTTCCTCAATGTTTGAATCCATGAGTCCAATCCCATTTGATGCCTCTACTACATTCAGATTGGATGAATCAATACTATCTAGCACTTTTTCCGTCCATGTTTCAAAGTAACGACTATTATATATAAATACATCTGCTTCTTGCATGTTTATCATATCTTTTGAGGTGGGTTCCCAATCATGTGGTTCCACACCATTAGGTATTAATATTTCAACATTTGCCAAATTCCCGGTAATTTGTTTTGTAAAGTAATACATAGGATAAAAAGTAGTGATAATTTGTAGCTTTTCTGGATCTTCCTTTCCTTTTTCATTACTCACCTGTTTTCCATTGGAGCAACCACTTAAAATAATGAAACAACCAATGATTGCACATAAGAGTCTTTTCACTTTTTTCATCTTCCTCCCTAACAAATTGGAATCATTACGATTTATAATGAATAAAAATACATCAAATCGAAATGATTACGAATTGAATCATAAAAGATTTATTTGCAAATGTCAATCTTTTTGTTGGTTATTAATTCTGTGTGAGGACGCATATCCTTATTTTAGAATTGAATGAAAAGGAGGGAAAATAAGTGCCTTACTTGTATAAATTCATGAAAGATAGTCTAGTTTTTCTTTTATTTTGTCTATTTCTGTTGTTATTTTTCTTTTCTGAACAAGTGAAAAACTTCTCGTTTTTTACTACAATCCCCAATTCTTTTGTTAATGTCAATACGATATTTCTAAGTATTATTCTAGAAGCTATTCCTTTTATTTTGTTGGGTGTTTTTGTATCGGCTATCATTCAATCCTTTGTCTCTGAACAAACGATTCAAAAATTAGTACCACGAAATGCTTATTTAGCCCTTATTCCTGCCGCCCTATTAGGAATCATTTTTCCTATATGCGAATGTGCGATTATTCCAGTCGTTCGAAGGTTAATTAAGAAAGGAATGCCTGCTCATGTTGGAGTAGTATTTATGCTTAGTGCCCCTATTCTTAATCCTGTCGTTTATGCATCTACGTATTTTGCTTTTAAAAGTACACCCTATATCGCAAATGCAAGAATGATCATTGGTTTTACTACAGCTATCATCATTGGTTTAATTTTATATCATACATTCAAAGGGCAAACTATTTTAAAAGAAAAAAATCATCACCATCACCATCACAAGCATCACCATACCCATGGAAATAAGTTTTTAGAAACGATGTATCATGCTAGTGATGAATTATTTGATACAGGTAAATACCTATTTATCGGAGCCTTTTGTGCGAGCCTTTTTCAAACGTTTTTGGATCGAAATCTATTGTTATCCATTGGGACAAGCACTACACTCTCACCAGCTATTATGATGGGCTTTGCTTATGTACTTTCTGTTTGTTCTGAAGCTGACGCCTTTGTTGCTTCTTCGTTTGGATCAAGCTTTACAACAGGAGGTATTCTCGCTTTTCTAGTATTTGGACCCATGCTTGATATTAAAAACACATTAATGTTATTTGCCTATTTTAAAAAGAAATTTGTATTTTCATTGATGGCTATTACCACAGTAATAGTGTATATAACTATTGCTATTTATCAATGGCTTTATTAGGAGGTTACGTATGAAAAGGAGTAATCAGGGGAATGTTTCGTATCATCATTTAATAAGGGGGATTGTACTGATTGGATTAGCCCTTCTTGTATTTAAATTACTTGTTACAAACCATATTGCTTTCTTCATTGCCCCACAGATGGTCCGTTTCATCTATTTTTCCTTTATTGTTTTACTTATTTTAAGTATTATATTAATCTTGCGAGGTACTTCTGAAAAAAACCATTATTCATGTCATTGCGACGGAGAGCATACCTACCCTACATCTAGTTTTAAAAGTATTATGCTTTATGGGTTATTTATCCTTCCTATTACAACGGGATTCCTATTTTCGGACAATGTTCTTGACAGTTCTGTGGCAATGAATAGACCCATCACTTTAGTAAGCCCATCACAAAACAATAATACAATCAGAGCTGCTCAAAATAGCACTGATACAATTACAGTTTCTGATAGAAATGCAAATCAAGCCAAGTCCATTTCCGATAACAGTAATCCCTCTTCCGCTCAACAAGAACCTTTATCCGAAAAAGAATATTCCTCACTGCAGAATCAATTGGAAGCAACTAACCATATTAAAATGAATGATGAGTATTATGTTCCTATCATCAACATCCTAAGTGAAGATCTTTCAAATATGATTGGTAAAACGATTACAACGAAAGGGTTTGTTTATAGAGAACAAAATTTCTTTCAGGATGAAATTGTCATCGCTCGATTTTCAATAGTATGCTGTGTTGCTGATTCCTCTGTCTACGGCATTATGGCAAAAGGAAATGTAGCACATTTACCAAAAGATCAATGGATACAAGTGACTGGTAAGATAGATCAAGTAAAATATGATGGATTAACCGTCCCTATTATCAAAATAAAGAAACTTTCAAAAATACCTGTACCGGAAAATCCATACGTGTATGATGTCGGTGTTCAAATTAACTAGTTTCACAACAACAGGAATGACAGAATCAAGTAATAAGAATCATCTCTAATATAAAAATTTTGGTAATCGAGATAGTTATTTATATTTTATTTTCAATCAAAAAGTGACTATACTTAAGCGAATAAAAAACTCATTTTTTAAAAATTTTCATACATTAAGAGTTTTTGTTTACATCAAAAAAAGTAAAATTTGTAGTCGGAGATGAAAACATTAGATGAGTCAGTCATTCTTACAAATGAATACAGTTTTTATTAGTATTCTTATTGAGTCATTACCATTTATTTTATTGGCAGTTATATTATCTGGAATCATACAAATATTTGTTACAGAAGAGATGTTGGCCAAAATCATTCCGAAAAATCGGTATTTGTCTGTTTTAGTAACAACCTTATTAGGAGCCTTATTTCCTGCATGTGAGTGTGGGATTATTCCAATAACAAAACGATTAATTGCGAAAGGCGTTCCGCTCCATGCAGGAGTCGGCTTTATGCAAACAGCTCCCGTCATAAATCCTATTGTTGTAATGAGCACCTATGCCGCTTTTGGAAATAGTTGGCGAATGGTTTTGTATCGTTGCGGTTTATCCTTTTTTGTTTCCTTTATTTCTAGTATCATATTATCCTTTCAATTTAAGGACAGCCAATTAAAGCAGGCATTCATTCCTGAAGTTACTCATAAGATCGGTTTTACATCAAAATTAGATGGGATGATTAGACACACAATAGATGAATTTTTTTCTGTTGGAAAATACTTAATCATGGGAGCGTTAATTGCTTCTGCCATGCAAACATATATTAAAACTTCAACATTAGTTTCCATTGGACATGGAACATATAGCGCTATTCTTTTGATGATGGCACTGGCTTTTATTCTTTCAATATGTTCATCAGCTGATGCCTTCATCGCTTCGTCATTTAGAAGCACGTTCGGAACAGGCTCCATTGTTGCCTTTCTTGTTTTTGGGGCGATCTTTGATATTAAGAACTTGCTGATGATGACAGGTACTTTCAAGAAAAAATTTGTGTTTTTCTTATTCATTTATACTATTGTATTAACATCCATAGGAGCTTTATTTCTTTGAAAGGGAAGGTAGATTCATGGGCAAGATTCTGATTCTATTAAGTTTTACATTTATCTTTATGCACTTACATGCAACAGGAAATATCACTAAGTATATTAATATGAAATATTCTTATATTTCATTTATAACGATTTTTGTATTATGGGGGCTAACCATATACCAAATGTATCGGTATTGTAAAGAAGAGAAAAATATTAATGAGGGTCATCATCACGATCATATAAATTGTGATTGTCATCACGAGGATGACAAGTGGTATAAAAAGCTATGGAGTTCTACCCTGCTGATTTTTCCAATCGTAGCTGTGTTATTAATTCCAGCAGCAACCTTAAATTCAACAATGATTGAAGCGAAAGGATTCAATTTTCCAATACTTCAGGACAATGATCCATCAAGCATTCATCAAATTCTTGCACCTGATACAAGCTATTATTATGGCAGTGAAGATTATACGGATATCATGAATCACTTAATGAGCCAATATAGAGATAAAACTAGTCTAACTATTAATGATAAGAACTATTTAGAAAGTATGGAGCTCATCTACAACTATCCTGGAAATTTCATGGATAAAGAAATTGAACTTGAAGGTTTTACTTTTAATAATAATGACCTGCAAAAGAACCAAGTATTTCTTTTTCGCTTCGGTATTATTCACTGTGTAGCTGACTCTGGTGTATATGGCTTGTTAGTTGATTTTCCTCAAAATATTCATTTTCATAATGATGAGTGGATTCGTGTCAAGGGCAAAGTAAGTTCCTTGTACTATCAGCCATTTAAAAAGACCATTCCAATCGTTAAGGTACAATCATGGGAAACCATTCAAAAACCAAGTGACGAATATGTATATAAACAATTTCAAAATTAATTAAAGTATGAAATCTTCTAAATAAAAAAGGCAATACACTACATATCAAAGTGTATTGCCTTTTTCACTTTTATCTTCTTCTCATGAATGACCTAACAACAGCAATATTAGATGAACATTCTAGGAGTATTGTACAAACAGAACTCAGAAAAGATGGAAATGTTATTCTAATGGTATTGAAGTATTCTTCTCACTCAGCGTAACGTAGATACTCAAAATGAGATGTAGGAATACTCTTAATGATTTTACCATTATTATCTTTATAGATCTCATATTCCCTATATATCTCCACTAGATATCCATTCTCTTTCTTTTGCCCTACCAATTTAGTTTCTAAAGTGTATATATTCCCATTTACATCATTAACTAAAGTCTTAACTTGTCCATCAACGGGAACATTTAAAGGAACGTTTTCTGAAGTGGCCAAATTAGTTTTTGTCTCCAAATATGACACAGCCATAATTATTAGGATTACATTAAGCAAGATTAACAGCTTTTCTTGGGTTTTCATAATTAATACCCATCCTTTAAAAATTTATTTATCTTCCCTCCCCTTATTAGTAATAAGATATACAGTTTTTAGAAATTATAGAATACATTAACAATTTTATTTAAGCGATTTGTGGATGAGCACTTCTTCCTCAATCATTAATGGCCGATTTAACAAATTAGTAAGATTTATTTTAAATATCTTCAATACGACAAGAACATTCTAACCTTATAGAATTGAAAGGAGAATTAATTTATGGAAGCCACTGTCATGGATATCGTTCAACACGAATTATATATGATTACCATGGTCTTTCTCTTAGGGCTATTAACGATGAAATTAGCAGAACGTATTAAAATTCCAGATGTAGCATTGTTTATGATTGTAGGAATTGTGATTGGTCCTTCCTTTTTAAATTTAATCACAGTTCCCCATAATTCGGTGTCATATCAATTTATTATGGTTCTGGTGCAAAGATTGCATTTATTTGAAAGAGGTATATAGACTCCTAATGGAATCTGTTCTTATGCAGACATTCCAAATAGTTGATGAATGAATTTCACTTGATTGTGGATAGACTTGTCCCGTAAAGCAAGTTTTCTTTAAAGTGTTATTCCATTAAATGGCCCGTTTGTTGTACAAAATTAAACAACCCTCTTCAACTAAACTGCTTTGTTAGTGAAACAAAAAAAGCTGCCTCTATAACAGTATGTAACCATTCCTATAATTACCCTTTTCATAAAAAACCTCATGATTGGACACAATATAAGGGGAGGTGTTACACATGAACAATGAAGAAAGCAAAGAAGTGTTTTCACAATATCCAACAAATCAAATGGTTGAGATTGAATCTCCTAATGTCGATAAAACGCAAGAAAAACAAGACAATAAGAAGGAGTTCGCCGACAAGGAATCTACCTATTTGGGTCGTGGAGATTTAGAGACACCATAAAAAAGAAGGGATTGATTCTAATAACCTTGATAAATAAAAAAGGAAAGAGCATGTTTTTAAGTGACTCTTTTCTTTATTTCTCTCCTTCCAAACCCATTAATTAATCTAACGTAACTTTTTAGTACAATAAAAAAATCCTTACTACTTATTTGAAGCTCAGCACCCGATAGTTAAAGAATGAAAGTTGTGAAAATAGATAAGAAAGCTCCTCATTAATCAATTACAGGCCCCAGTTCGTGAAAGAAACTGAAATAATAATCAATCTAAACGTAGTATTGAATTTTATTTTGGATTAATTGTTCATACTAATTATAAAATACCTGTTACAGAAGGAGATTATATGCCAAATCAAAAAAATAATCGCCATAATCCAGTCCCACATAAAAATCAAGTTAATCGATTAAATAAAGAAGATGATACATACGGCATACTTAAACAAGCAATAGAAGTAGATACAGATGTCAATGAAGACCCGAATCGAGAAAGATTATTGGATGAATCCGTCGATGCTTTTTTAGAATCGAAAGAAAAATAGTAATATAAGCGCAGGAAGTGTCATTGCTCATATCTCACAATAGATTAAAAATCTCGTTTCTATGTCTACTTAAACTATTCTGCTTCTTCGTATTAGTAGGGACATCTTTTGTAACAACAGAATCAGCAGTACATCTTTTTAAATTAGCTAGATTATTTAGAAGTAAAAGTCGATGATCTGTATTGGCGGGAGGATCAACCAATTTTAAAAATGAAAGGTCTATTTACAAGAATTCTCCAAAACTAGTAACCTTTAATACAGGTTGTTTGAACCAGTATTATTTAAGGGGGCAATAATTTTGAAGAAATTTTTACTAATGGGCATGACTGCTTTACTAGCATTAGGCCTAGCTGCTTGTGGAGAGGAAAATACACAGAGTAGCACAGAGCCAAAGGAAGATCCGAAACCAGCTGAACAAAAAGAGGTTTCTAATAAACCTGAAAAAACAGAGAATGGCGATATCGTATTTACGAAAGCTGGACAAAAAGGGGAAGTTGATGGAGGAACACTAGAGTTATTAAAGATTAAAAATGTAAACGAAACTATCGATATTTCGCCTTTAAAAGTCACAGTTAAAGAAATTAAATTATTCAAAAAGACTGACATGGACGAAGCAACAAAAGAAGCTTATAAAATGTATAATGACGGTAAGGCAATTGGCGATGAATTAATCTATGTTCAAGTTTCATATGATGCTGAGAATTTAGAAGAGAAAAATATAGGATGGAACTCATTGTTGAACGCTGTCACAGATAAAGGGCAGCAAATCGATGTAGATATGAACGATATGATTTATACAGACTCTGATGGTAGTTCGGAATTCTTAGGAAAAGTCACGAAAGAATATACAGATGGTTTTGTTGTTAAAGATGCTGATATTTCAAAAATCAAATTTGTCTGGGGTAGCACATACGATACAGACTCTTACGAAAACATTACAGAAGAACAGCAAGTAGAATATTCATTTTAACAACAATCAAGCCCCTACTCATCGAGTAAGGGCTTTTCGGAACGTTATGTCATGGGGGACATAAGAACTTTACCTATATCATAAACAATATGGTTGATTATGTAAAATAAATAGACCCCTATTTAAACAAGTAAGGGATTATTTGCTTTTAACACGAAAGGCAAGGTAGTGATAGTGTACCTTTTGACCATGTCCTTTATATATAAATTCGCCCCTAAGTATTCTGCAAGAATTCAGTACCGGAGAGATTAAACCCTTCAACTTCACGAATTTAACATAAAACTTTCAACACTCTTTATTTACAACCATTATCCAAAACTGGTACTATTTACATATTGAATTATTAGGAGGAAAACAATGGGATTCTTAGATGGATTACTAGGAAATGCATCCACAATAAGTAAAGATGAGGCAAAAAAAGAACTAGAACAACTTTTAATCAATGGTGAAGAAGTAGACGTTGCATTTAAGTTAGTACGAGATTTAATCGTATTTACAGACAAGCGTCTTATATTAGTGGATAAGCAAGGGATTACTGGTAAAAAAATCGAATACCATTCAATTCCTTTTAAAAGTATTTCTCATTTTAGTGTAGAAACTGCTGGACACTTTGATTTAGATGCAGAATTAAAGATATGGATTTCAGGAGCCCAAGCACCAGCTATATCGAAGCAATTTAAAAAGGATAATAACATTTATGATGTTCAAAAGGTCTTAGCTGCTGTCTGTATGTAACTAACATTTAAAGCCCCTCTCGAATGAGAAGGGCTTTTTTTGGCTTCCAATCACTATTCAATAACGTTTTTATCTTTCACAAGCATATCCATCTTTATCACGATCCATTTTAGCTTAATAAGCTGGATGTGATTTAGATACGCCATTTGGATAAGTCTTTATTTTATGAACTAACTTTTCCTTCTTCAACTAATGTATCCTTTAGTTAAAGAACAAGGTACGATTTTCTTCTTACTTTTTAAAAGTATAAATCTGTTGTTCCCAGACTCCGTTTGTTATAGAACCTGCCATTAATTTAACTATTTTACCTTCCTTATGTTAAGTGACAATAAAGTCGTTTAAAAATCTAAGTTGTATTCAACAATCGCTCCCCTTTAGTTTAAGTACAATTTTTCACAAACAATAAATTTTACCTTGTGACAGCAAGTAATAATGTAAGAGAATATTATTAGTAGGCGATACCTACACGTGATTTTATATAATTGTTACTTTCAATCTGCTTATATGTAAATTCTGCTGTATCCGATACATTTATTTTAACTCCATCCACTGGCAAAAAATCACGTTCCACACGGTATTCACCTAATCTTTCTCCATCAGGTAAATACGTTGGACATACAATGGTCCATTCAATTGTTGATTGTTTAAGCAGATCATACACCTTATGATGTTCTTTCGCTGCACGGGTTGACTTCTGCTTTGATTCACTTGATTGATAACGCAGAGAATTTGGCGTGGTTCTACTTTGCAGAATACCCGCAGTTCCTATTGTTATTATTCGTTTCATACCTTCGTTTTCCATTGCTTCGATAATAAGTGGCATACTTTCTGATAGAGTGGTTGTGCCATCAGTATTCAGTGCACTAATAACTACATCAATCCCATGCATTGCACGTACTATATCATCTTTATTTAAAACATTCCCTTGAATAATGGTTAAATTTTCATTATTTATTTGAAACTTCTCTGGATTGCGAACTAATACAGTAACATGATGTCTGTCATGAAGGGCATAAGTCACTATTTGACTTCCAACTCGTCCAGTTGCACCTAAAATTAAAACATTCAAAAGTAAAATCCTCCTTTTTACGAATACAAATATTACACTACACTATAAATGCTATTATTTCGTCTTTTTTAACTTAGGCAAGATTACTTTAAGTATATAAATTCAAACTACTTAAATTTTGAATAGTGAACTAATTTTCTTAAAAAAAGTCGCACAACTAATGCTGCCCTTTACTTAAAGAAGAAAAGCATTACTATTGTTGCAGTAATGCTACCCTTTAGTTTAAGAACATTTCTTCACAAACTATTAGATTGAACTGAAGTTCTATTTATCAATTTTTGAATAGAATTCATCTTCCAAATTGAAAATAAAAAGAAAAGCCTTGGCAACTGAAAAATTCAGTCATACCAAGGCTTTTAAAAGATTAATATAGGCTCATATACTAATCGCGTTCTCATGAGTGAACCTGACTATTAAACACATCCTCTCACATCATTTTTCACTCTCTTTTTAAATTCTTAAACTAGTATAATTAAATAGGATAAATCTAACACTCACATTCTATTTAATCTGCTCAACGTTTACATCACATAACACGATCTTCGGAAACGTTTTCATTTTCATTACCTAAACTGTTTTCTTTATTTTTAAATGGATCATACATTTTTTCTCGAATAAATAAGGCTGGAATAATTCCGGATAATGCATAGGCTATACCTAGCGTAGCCAGGCCGAACCCAATGGATTGAGCTTCGGCAATAATACCGATGATAATAGGTGCTATCGCTGCCCCAAATCGTCCGATATTATAGGCACCGCCTACAGCTGTACCCCGAATGTGTGTCGGGAAGCTTTCGCTCATATACGTTGAATTAATTCCATATTGTGCACCATATAAAAATCCAAGGATTGTAAGTAAGATAATGATATTGCCTGGTGTGTTATACAAATAAATGACCGGTAAAGAAATAGCTGTCAATAAACCACTTAGAATATATACATTACGACGGCCATATCTATCTGCTAACCAACCTGCAAGAATTTTACCTAAAATCATGGCTGTATAGCTTCCAACAAGATAACTTGTCATCGTCTTAAAATTGAAACCTAAATCCTCGATAATATAAGTCGGCAACCAAGTCCCTACACCATAATAGCCAAACTGTAAAAAGGTTGAAGTAATAATCCAGAACAGGAAAATTGCTCTTGTTTTCGGTTCTTTGAAGATTGTGAGCCATTCATTTTTCTTGAATTGTTTCGGTTGTTGTTTTGCTTCTAACCAACCTTGAGGTTCTGGTATCTTAAATCTGATATAAATAGCTAAAGCTACAGGTAAAATAGAAATAAGGTAAAGAGGCCGCCATCCATAAATCGGTAAGATTGCACCTGCCAATAAGGCCGCTACTAAGTAACCAACTGAATAAGCTGCTTGTAATGAACCTAAAATAGTTGTCCGTTTTTTCGTTGGTACATATTCAGCCATAAGCATTGTGACTATAGAATATTCCGCTCCAATCCCGATAGCAGAAAGAAATCGAACGACGATAAATTGCTCGTATGTTTGCACTAAACCAAGTAAAGCAGTTCCTACAGAGAAAACGATCATCATATAGGTTGCCATCCGTACCCGACCAAATCGATCAGATAGCCAACCACCTATAATGCCACCGACGGCCATACCTACTAAAGACCATGTGCTAATAATCCCTGCTTGTGTTTTTGTAATTTGGAACTCTTCCATTAAAGCAGGAATTGTTAACGATAGCATTTGCAAATCCATTCCATCTACCATAAGACCTAAAAAACAAGCGACGAATACAATAATCCAATTTCGATTTGATTGGCTTTTTTCCATCATCTGTCCCCCTTTTTTATTGCGTAGTATCACGTATGCAATCGCTTGCTTTTGATGAATCATTCTAAGTCAAAATACCTTCGCTCTCTTTAACTCTTTAATTTGTGTATAAGAGTAGTCAAGTTCATTTAATACTTCATCAGTATGTTCTCCAAGCAACGGCGGATATCGCTGAACGCTAGATGGTATATCCGATAATTCAACTGAGAATCCTGGTATTTTTAAATCCTTCACATAAGGGTGTTTAATCGACTCATTTTCATATGATAGTCTGTAAAATGTTTGATAGCACTGACACCAGCATTAGCGGACGAATAAAATGGAAGTCCACTTTCTTTCAGAATTTCATAACTTATCTCTAATTCACCTGATAAAGATAACCATAATGGAATAATGAGTTTATTCACCCGCTGTGCCATTTTTATAGTGTGCCTCACTAACATTTCTGTATAAATTCCTAATTTATACGAATAAAGAACAAACACTATATCTATATTGGGATCATTCGTAAACTGCTCTAGACATTCACTAACATCACTCATATCTTGATAGACATATATTTTCATATTTATTGGATTGGCAGGAGTCTCTAGATTCGGAAAAAAATCTTGAATTATTGATTTCGTTTCATCTGTAATATCCGGAACAGGCAGATTAGCTTGTCTACACTTCTCAGCTAATAATGCTGATACTCCATTAGAGTAAGAAAATATACCAATCCGATTTCCTTGCGGATGTCCATATTTATAGAATAACCAACTTACATTAAGAAGTTCATCAAGATCATAAACCTGGATTATATCCAGTTCTTTAAAAAAATCAGAATGAACTTGCTTATTATTGTTTAATTCTTCTTTAGTGGAAATCTCCTCTTCTACCTGTCCTATATTTAGCACAATAAGAGGCTTTCCGAACCTTCTTGCTGTCTCTGCAGCTTTTTGAAATTTCCATTTGTCTTTTAATCTTTCTATTATCACTAAAATAACTTGAGTGGAAACATCATGGGAAAAATACTGGATAAAATCAGCTGTTTCTAAATCAACTTCATTCCCCGTAGAAATCCAATAATTAAACCCAATTCCTAAGTGGTTTGCATCTAAAACGGCTCGCCCTAACCCTTCCCCCTGCGTAATAAGTGAAATCTTGCCGTTTTGTAACCAGTTTGGTTCATAATCTGCAACACCAGAAATACCAATAGATTTAACAATATTAAATACTCCTGAACAATCCGGACCTAGAATCCGAATATCCGTTTCCTCAGTAAACGTTTTCAATAATTGCTCAAAAGCAAACTTCTCATCTTCACTCTCAATAACATCTGTACTGGGAATCATAATAAACTTCACTTTCTTTTCTACACACTCTTCAAGGATAGGTAAAACAGACTTGGGAGGTAACGTAATAACTACTGTAATTACTTCTTCAGGTATGCTACTCAAGTTTGGGAACGTTTTCATTCCGAAAATTTCTTCAAACTCAGAAGTAACAGGATAAACTCTACCTTGATATTTAGATTTCTGTAAGTTTAATAATACTCTTCCCCCAACCTGATGAGGATTGAAAGTTTCACTTATGACTGCAATCGAACGTGAAGTAAGCAAGTATGACAAGTTAGATACTTTTTGAACAACCAGATGATCACCACCTTTTATTCTTGAGAATTTTTAATGTCTTTATTTAATCATTTGCAAGAATCATGCCATTTCTCAACACTTGATATACGGAGGTTTTCAAACATTTCCTCTAAAAAACAATGTATGCTTTCATCATCTAATGTAATAATACATTAGTCATACATCATTCCTTTTATCCTTGAAAGTAAGATTACTCTCTCTGCCCGCATGTAGCTTCAAAATCAAAAGATATATAAGAGGGCCACAAACGGAGAAATTCTCTGGAAATTAAAAATCAGGAATGCTGGTTATCAACATTCCTGTTATTCAAAAGGAGCGTGTTCAAGCCAAAAATCGACTTGTGACACAGCTCCTTTCCTCCATTTATTCATTGTCTTTTTAATTCAAATTCTATCAAAAATCCTATTAGAAATTTTCCGATTATATGAATAGCTAGTTTGAACGGCTTCATTCATATTTTTGTAGGCTGTTTTGTTACTCCTTATTCCTTCTGATTTTGTTTATGTTTTCATTTTCTGTAACTTACGAACAATAGTTGATTGATCCACATTTAAAATATTAGCAGCTTTATATGTGCTTCCATACTTCTTCAACGCTCTGTTAATGAGCTTATTTTCAAAATTCATAACTGCTTCCTTTAACGGAAGAATTTCTTCATCATCTATTTCCGTATCTTGTTCAATCATTTCACTTTGTAAAAAACTAAAGTCTTTTACATTAATGTATTCTCCTTCAGACAGCACAAAAGAACGTTCAATAGCATTTCGTAATTCTCGAATATTTCCTGGCCACTTATAGCGAAAAAGTATTTCAAAGGCATCCGATGCTATCTGTTTAGACATCCCATATGTTTGGTTAAACTCATTTAAATACATTTCAATCAAAGGCAGTAAATCTTCTGTTCTTTCTCGAAGCGGCGGTAATGTGATAGGAATTACATTTAAACGAAAAAACAAATCTTCGCGAAATTCCCCTTTTTTAACTTGTTCCTCCAAATTGCGATGCGTAGCTGCCAAGATTCGAACATCTATCTTAATAGATTTAGTACCACCCAAGCGAGTTACTACTTTTTCTTGAATCACCCTCAGTAGCTTTATCTGTATAGAAAGAGGACATTCCCCAATTTCATCCAAAAAAATTATTCCATTATGAGCTAGCTCAAACATACCAGGCTTTCCACTCTTTCCCGCACCTGTAAATGCCCCCGCTTCATAACCGAATAATTCAGATTCAAGTAAGGTTTCTGGTATGGCTCCACAATTAATTGTAATAAAAGGACCTTCGCTCCGTACACTGTTTAATTGAATAATCCTTGCAAGCTCTTCTTTTCCCGTTCCTGATTCCCCAAAAATCATGACCGTAGAATCGAAGGCCGATACCTTTTTAGCAATATGGACTACTTTTTTCATGATTGGGGAGTCTGCAATAAAATTAGCACGAGATTTGAGTTCTACTCGATATTGTTCTAATTCTTCTTTATAACGTTCTGTTAATCTCCTATTATTTTCAACTTCTTCTTGCAATTGAATAAACTTCGTAATATTCTGAATATTAATCACAACAAAGTCTATATGTTCATTTTTATTAAGAACAGGATTGACCGTAATAATTAAGGTTACATTGGCTTCAGTTTTTTTCAATAAAGCTATAGATTGTTTCCCTTCTAACATTTGTTTTATATTTTCAATTTTGAAAGACGGAAAAACTTCAAAAATAAACTTCCCATTAAGATTATCATTGGTGTCACCTTGAATGAATGTGAGAAATGCTTGATTGTATCTGATGATTTGTCCTGTTGAATCTGCAATCACAATCCCATCATATGAAGCAGCTATGATAGCTTCTAATTGTTGATTTAATTCACGAACAGATTGCAGCTCTCCTGAAATTTTTTCAATTTCGGAAATATCCTGAAAAACTGCTACAACACCCGTCACTTCACCATTTTCTATAATGGGTGTTCGATTCGAAATATATTTTCGATTCCCAACTTGATATTTCGTTCCATATTGTGGTTCTCCAGTACGAAGAACTTCAAGCATACCACTCGGAATAAAGACATCATTTAAAAACCTACCTAACGCACCCTCTCTATTTACCCCACTTATCTTTTCCGTGGCAGGATTAAATGAAGTAATGATACCATTTTTATCAATAGCTACAATTCCGTTATGGGCATGTTCAAATACAGCTTCTAATTCTTTTAAACGTCGCTCTAGTATACTTATATGCATATAGTTAAGATCATTGTGGCTAATAATCCCAATAATAGATTTATATTTGTTTTGCACTAAATAAAACTTTTTCTGTTTTTTTATAATACCCTGAATATGATCATTCTCTGAAACAATCATATAGTCCTGATCCAAGTGTAAGTTTGACACTACATTTTCATGATTCTGAATTCCAATCATTACAGTATCTTTAGTTAAAATACCTATTAATTGATTACAAATATTAAATACCGGTAAACTATCGACGTTAGTTTGTTCAAAATATGTTAATACTTCTTTTAGATATTGGTTTTCCTTGACTCGTATTGACGTTTTCATGACCATATCCTTAATAAGCATGTTCATGAACCATCCCCCTATTAGTCTTTTTTTATGTAGAACACCTTTTCATCGACTGTATAGTCAGGATGGCCATTTCAATGTTCATTTGCCGCCCTTGATAGATTCACTTCTAATTTCCACCCAATATATTCTCTCTCCTACTAGCGTCGATGCAAAAATGATAGGAATAAGTTAATCATATCACTTTATATTTTCAAAAAAAAGGAATTACCTTACAATTAGAGAGAAAATGAGTCAAATACAGATTTCTAATAAAAATAAAATATAATTTTTAATATATTTAGGGATTTAAAGTAATTTTATATATTCTATCGAGATAAATCATGAAATATATATATAATTTTTGATTCTGCAAAGATTTCCGTTTATATAGAAAAACATTCGATCCATTAATTTTTCCTTTATAAAATAGTTAGTTAACATAAAATAATTATAATCAATAACTTCTTTTATTCTATTCGGTTACTATTTCTTATCTTACTAGTCCCTGCTTAGCTCGTTTTCTTCCTGTTTATTTTAATGGAATTTAACACCCACTAATTGCGGAGTCTTACTGCTTATTTTATTTTTTGGTACAAAATTTATCGGACTTTGTCTATGAATATATTGTATGTGATTTGAAATTCCTATTCTCATACCAAGAGGTGGTTGTACTGAAAAAGAGAGCCCTTTTTACTGTGCCGATTAGTATTTTACTTATTGCCATGATTGTGACGTCGTTCTTCTTATTAAGCATCAAGCCTGACACGTCAAACATTAAACAAGCTGAAAAATTGTCTGAATATTCAAAACCCGCAGTCGTACGCATTATCGACTATGCGATTGTTGAATGGCAATTTAATGATTATTTGACCCAAGCTGGACCTCTAGTTGATGCATATCTGCAAGAAATAGAGTATCAGACCCTTATCGGTGGATCTGGTTCAGGTGCCATTATTAGCCCTAATGGCTATGTCGTGACCAATGCTCATGTTGTCGAAAGCTCTGAGATGGAAGATGAGGATCTCGCTAACGCAGCCTTCCAACAATTAGTCGCTGGAATTGCTGACTACTTCCAAGAGGATTATGAATGGACCTATAATTATATGCTTAGCTACACGAAGTACACGAAAATCACTCGAGTATTAAAGGTGATTTTACCTGGTGGAGATATTCTTGACGGTGAAGTAAAAAGCTATGGGGCCCCTGTGAACCAAGGAAAAGACGTAGCCGTTCTTAAAATTGAAGGAAAAAACCTTCCTACTTTACCACTTGGAAATTCAGAAACCATAGAGGATCAAAATAATATTTGGGTCATTGGGTACCCTGCAGCAGCAGATTCAGATTTGTTATCCCCTGATTCCTCTTTAGAATCTTCCATGAACGCAGGACAAATTACCGCTACTTCCAAAAAGACAGAACAAGGCAGTCCCGTTATTCAATTAGATGCAGCAGCAACACACGGAAATAGCGGCGGACCGGTAATCAATGAAAAAGGTCAAATTATTGGATTGTTAACATTTAGAGGAGATACCGTGAATGGTCAAGAGGTTCAAGGCTTCAATTTTGCCGTACCTGTCGATACCGTTAAAGAATTTGTTAATCAGGCTGGAGCAAAAAATACAAGAAGCCGTACAGATCAGCTCTATAAAGAAGGCTTGACACTATATTGGGGCGGTTACTACAAAAATGCATTAGAAAAGTTTGAAGCTGTCGAAAGAATCTTCCCAAATCACTCTGAAGTCAAGCAGTACATTGCTAATTCCGAGAAAAAAATCGATGACAGTAAAATTCTCTGGTCCGACTATAAAACGATATTCTATATTATCGATGGTGTAGCTGGATTACTGATTATCCTGTTAATGGTGTTTACTTTTGTTCTAAAACCAAAGCCTGTGGCAATTGCAAACACTGCTCCGACAACTACCACTGAAAATTTCATTCCTGATTTAAACGGAGATGGGAAAGTCGACGAGCAAGATGCCTTGATTGCCCTTCAAAAACAAAAGGAGGAGAAAGAAAAAGAGAAAGAATAACGTGGTGAAATTTTAAATTTAGTGAATAAGGTAAGCAACCTATTTTTTACGTCTAATCTAATAGGTTGCTTACCTTTTAAAGTCATACGAGAGAATAAAAAGGGCAAGTATGGTACTTACGATTGTTAAAACTAAAGAAATCCTAAAAAACGGCGGATAGTAAACTAATGTAATATGATTGATCCCGTCTTTTATGGGAAATCCCAAAAAAGCATAATTTACTTTTTCGAATGGTTGCTTTTCATTATTAATCATAACTTCCCAGCCTTTTTCAAAAGGAATCGGCAACATCATATAACGATCACTGCTTTGGTTGTTATATGTAATTGTTAATTTATTCCGAACCCACTTAATATGAGCTGTTTTATAATCTTGCTTTTGCGCCGTTTCTAATGTGTGATAATTCTCCTCATATAACGCCAAATCTTTAAGAATGTAATTGCCTTTTGGCAGTCGAATTTTAATTTTCTTTGATTTTGGAACGCGAATTGTGAAATCATCAACACCAGTTTTGTAGATGGATTGATTGGACTTGCGTGTTGTTTTATAGTCATTGACTTTAAGAGTGAATCCTTGATTTGGGGCTAAACTTTCAAGATGAAAGCTAACGTAATAATCCTTTATATCTAAACCTGGTTGGTGGATGACTAAATCAAGCCCACCTTTAGTCTTTGTGACAGATAATTTATTGTTATTAAATGAGGAACCAACCGTTTCAATGGTAGTGTCATTCAATACACTCGGTACATTAGGTATTTGAGTGTTCACTGTATTTACAGTTGGTACGATGACCCCTTCTAACATGGCATGTTCTCTTTCTAGAACTGAGGAATTCTTCAAATCCACTTCGGAAAAAAGTTGATTTGTCGTGCGCACGAATGGTAATACATTTGTATTCTGATATAGGACATAGTGCTTTGACTCTTCTATTTTCTTAAATCCATATGGAATATGAGCTTTTTTGTTTTTTTTTGTGATCATATATTTACCTTGAAACATGCTATATAAGTTAGCCCGATTTCCAAGCGTTGCATAACGACTTACACTTTCCCGTCCCGTATCAATGTTTAAATCATATAAATACAAAAAGAGTAGATCTTTATTTAGGATACTCGAATAAACACTCAGACCGTTAAAATCTTGAACAATTGGTGTATTATTCAAGGACCTGACTTTCCAATCAATGCGATAAAATGGATCAGATTCTCTATTTTTAACTTGCTGAATCAATTTACGTTGTTCTTCCCCATTGTACTCATTACTGACTAAATAATTTTTTGACACTTGATTAAGGTCACCCACTACTGAAATTGCATATTGACAAACATTAACAATTAGTATAAGGGTTAGTAAAACCCCTAACTGCAATAAAAGATGCCATGACTTGTTACGTTTCCAAATGAAACCAAAGATTAAAATAAGGGTTAAAATCATCACCATTAACATTACGATACATGGTAAAGAATAGATACCCAATGTCCGGTCAGAGAAATAGAAGACAAAATATGTAGTGATAACACAAAGACTTGATATCACAATTTCCTTTTTACTTAACTTGTATAAATGATGTAAACCTGTGGCTGTTGCTCCCCCCATCGTAAATGACAACAAGTATTCCCAGCGATATTGAGGCGCGGAGAAGCCATTAAATACACTCGCCGCGAGTGGACTAAAATGAAGAAGAAGAAAAACAATACTAATCAAGGCAAACAACCGAAAGGTCGGAATTTTATATAATGAATACGTAAAAAGAAAAAGTAAAAAAAGGGTAGGTACTATAATAACAGGGCTTGTAAATAATATATTATCAGTAAAATCAACAATCCCAATTGGTTTGTTATATGGTGGTCGATGATTATTCAAAAAACCGTAAACGGCGGGTATAAACGACATCGCGCTCATCCCAAAACCGATGAACCCGCTGCTAACATATAATTTAAATTGCTTCCACCTATTTGTTTCGGTATCCTCTATTCGAATAACCAATCGAAAGGCGATATAAATCATAATGAAGATTAGATTGATATAAGCAAAGTAAAAATTATTAAAAAGCGTCATCGCTACCGCGACAGTAAACCATCCGAATCGTGCTTCACGAACAATTTTTTCTACGCCAAAGACAAGCAACGGAATCCAAAGCATCGCATCCGCAAAAAATTCCCAATAAGCTACATGACGGAAATATATGATTGATAGGCCATAAACAGCAGCCCCTGTTAATGCAGCTAGCCAATTACTCTTCATATATCTAAAAACTTGTGTCGTCATAAAAATAATGAGCGCTAACCGGCATACACTTATAAAAACAGCAGCATTTGCCCAAAAGATAATATCTGGCTCCTCAATTAAACGAACAGTTTGAAAGAAGAAAACGATAGCTACAGTTAGAATAAAAACAAACGAAGTCGAGAAATAATAAGCTAATTGACTGTATATTCCCCCACCTAAACCATATCGATAAGAGTAAAAAAAGTTCTTACTTGTATATTGCTCGTACATGAGCTTTTTAAAAGTTACGATCTGTTGTAAACCATCATTAGGCCCAACCATGTATCTATCCTGTGTCCACTCATGTAAAAAAAACAAGTGAGCAAGAATTGCAAGAACAATGCTGCAAACTAAAATAGAAAGGTTACGCTTTTTTTGCATGTAAAATCCCCGTTACTTTTTCAGTATTTTCCTCGTTATAACAAAAGTGAGAGGAACTGTAATGAAGATGGACAGAACCGGTGCAATCGTACTATTAATACGGATATGCTTGACAAACACGTACAAAAACAAAGAAGATAGTGCTATATTAACGAGCTGCGTTAATGGAAATTTCAAAAACTTATCTAACGTTGGTTTCACTTTAAATGTAAAATAAGAATTTAAAAAAAATGAAATCACTAAACTTGTTATAAAACCAACTATATGAGCCATCATATAATCTGTTTCTAAAATAGCGTGTAAAAATAAATACACAATGTAATAATTGAAAGTATTAATAATCCCCACTACGATGAATTTTATAAACTCTCGGCCGATTACCTTCATAACATTCTCCACTTTTTATATTTGTTTCTTCTATTAGATAATGAGGGCGATTTTTAGTTTCGTAATAAATCCTTCCAATATATTCACCAATGACACCAAGACAAAGCAGTTGAATACCTCCTAGGAAAAGAATTGAGGAAATCGTTGTAAAGTACCCAGGTTCAGCGATACCATTTCTTATAATTAGAAATAAATTAATAAAAATATAAACAAGAGACAGTAATAAAATAAAGGCACCTGTATAAAAACAGATTCTAAGCGGTCTATTGTTAAAAGATACAACCCCATCAATTCCATAATTCAATAATTTTGTAAACGACCATTTTGTCTTTCCGTTTTGTCGTGGAACATTTTCATAATAAATAATTTTTTGATTAAAACCAATCCAAGAAAATAACCCTTTCGAAAAACGATTTCCTTCATTTAACATTAATAGCGCATCAACAGCTTTGCGGCTTAAAAGTCTAAAATCACCACAGCCATCTCTTAATTCCACATCAACGACTTTATTAATGATGCAATAGTAAAGAGATGAAATGAACGAACGAAACCGACTATCTCCTTTACGATTACGTTGGGCAATTACCTGGTGATACCCTTCTTCGAATCCGTTAATAAAAGAGTGTATTAACGCACAAGGATGCTGTAAATCTGCGTCCATAACAATCACCGCTTCACCTTTAACATGTTGAAAACCTGCTAAAAGTGCTAATTCTTTTCCAAAATTTCTTGTGAACGAAATATATTTTACTTTTTGGGTCCTTAACACCAGCTTTTTAATACGAAGTAACGTATCATCCGTGCTTCCATCATTAATAAAAAGAATTTCATAATCATAATTAACCCCTACAAATTCCTTAACCAAAGCTTCATATATTAGTTCGATATTACTTGCTTCATTAAAAGAGGGAATGATAATTGAAATGAGGCGAAAATTCATTATTGCACCTTCTTTTAGTGATTTTCTGGTAACACCAAAGAACAAATTAGTATTTTTTCTTTGGATAGTTTGAACATGATATTTATACTATGGAAACTCTTACTCCTATTTTACAATCCCCTAAAAGCAAGAATTTTCCTTTGGGAATTTTTAAAAATCCCATTTGTGAATATTTGAGGAACTTGCTTTCTTATCAATTAAAATGCTTCAAGGAACCCTCTTTTATCATTAACTATACTGTTTGGTGTTATCCATTACTTGTTCGTTTGTTAGTGTCATATCTTACACTTCCTTTTTTATTATTTTTTCATTACTAAAAAAATGGTTTTGTTATATGGCACCAAAAATCGTTTAATCAACAAGATGATTTAACATAGCTAAATCTTAAAAAGTACTAACCACTGTTCTCAAGATTTCAGTAACTCTATTCTTAAATATGTTCAGTTAGAAGAAAAATTTCTCCTGATTTAATTCTCAGTATCATTAGTGACAGCTCTTTACATTGTTTCATTCGGATCTTTATCATTTAATTTACTCACTCACAACCAACGAAAGCGCATCGCCAACAGCCCTCTCTCCTGCTGCATCGGATGGATGGTTTACTACTTTTCCGTTAATCGCCATCGTTGTAGAACCTCCGCCATCTAAATTTAGAGCATCTTGTGCGCCTAATGCTTTCATTAACATCGCACTTTCTCCAAAACTAAGTCCTACACTAACTTGCTCATTTCGACCGTCTACTACAACAAGCAGGATATTCCCATTCGGTTTAATGCCCACTAACGTACGTGGATTTCGCTTAATACCAAATTTATAAAAAAACTTATCACTATGCGCAAATCCTTCTTTTTTGGCTGTAATCATATACTGCTGATTTTTCAATAAAAGCGGACCCCCATTTACAATGTGGGTTTCTTTAGTAAGGGAAATCGGAATTTGATTACTCATCACTTTTGTTGAAATCATAAGTTTTTCCCCAATTACAGCGTGCTTCTTTAACCACTCTGCTGCTTCGCCTATTCCAGCAATAATAGACCCTTTAGCGGGAATAGCCTGTCCACGAGAATTTCTTATTTTAATAACCGTCCCTTTGCTGTCTAATACTACTTCTGTTCCTTTACCAGCAGGGGTTCTCGTTCCATAAATAGGCCGATACTGAACTAATTCATTATGATTGGTACAAGTAATATTATGCCTAAGTTGTTGATCAAAACGCCCTCCGCACCCTCTTATTTTTCCAATCATACGATTCAGACCATCTATAGTTCTTACAGCACCTTTTGAAGATTGAATGTATAAAGAAGTAGACACTGGGGCAATGGCTGTATATTTTCCGCCTAGTACAAAGGCAGAACGGTTATTAATGGCTTCACTATTTAGCTCTCCACCAACAACAGAAATACCTATTAAATCTCCAGGAGTTCCAGCATGTTTGTGCATAATGAAATATCCACCGTTAATGGTTACAAGTGAATTCATCCGCTTAGCGATACTTGAGACTGTTTCTCTACCTTGTACTGTGTTTAATGCTAAAGATGCAGTCATGTGATGGATAAGGTTTCGGCCGATTTCAATAATATGGATAGACCAGGGGCCTGTTATATTTCTTCTTTCCCATCCACTATATGAGACTTTTACGTTTGAAAATCCCTTTTCAACTAATTCTTTTTTACACTGAATAGCTTCGGATTGTGTCTTAAATTTCCCCGATTTAATGACATAGCCTAGCACATCTTTATATAAATCATTATATCGTTCGTTATAAATCGGCAGTATAAACGAATCGAACCCGTATTTTTTTAACGTTTGTTTCGTTACTTTTGCTTTTTTTAAATCTGAAAAAAATCCCATATCTACGGAATAGTACTCTTCAAATGACGGTATCCCTCTTTTTATAGAAGTATAAGTGACTCCTGATGTTAGTTGTTGAACAAAGCGAGTTTCAGGAAGTCCAGAAATGCCTAAAGGAAGTTCATTTTGGTTAGTTGATTGAGCAAAAGTACTAGAAGGTACGGATATAAATAGAAAGATGGTGATATAAAGGAGTGAACGTACAATAATTGGAGTTATGACCTTATTCATCTATCTCATTATCCTTTTTTACTTCCTAGTCTTAGACGATTTCAGTAATATTACTCATAAATGAATCGTATGTAAAAAAAGGAGGCCCTCAAGGCTCCCCTCTTTTCTCTTATGTATATACTCTTAATTGCTAACCGTGTTCTTTAAGACACCAATTTGATCAATGGTAATTTCAATTTCATCGCCGGCTCGTAAAAAGCGCGGTGGATTGAATCCTTTTCCTACCCCTGATGGTGTGCCTGTTGCGATAATATCTCCCGGTTCAAGGGTCATTCCTTGTGATAGCACAGAAATAATCTCAGAAATCGAAAAAATCATTTTTTCTTTTTCCGAAGATTGCCGAACTTCTCCATTTACTTTTGTTTCAATCTGCAAAGCACTCGGATCTGTAATGACTGATTTGTGAACAATGCATGGACCTAAAGGGCAAGTAGTATCCAAACTTTTTCCGATAAAAAATTGTTTATGACGCGACTGCAAATCTCGCGCTGTGACATCATTTAAGATTGTATAACCAAATATATAATCTAACGCTTCTTCTTTCGTAATCGCTTTCCCTTCTTTGCCAATAATAACGGCTAGCTCTCCTTCGTAATCAAGCTGTTCGGTTACTTCTTGATGAGATAAAATCGGTGCTCCAGAAGCAATTACAGTAGTTGGCGCTTTTGTAAACACCATCACATGTTCAGGAATATCATCCTTACTTCCCATTTCAATTACATGTTCTCGATAATTTTTTCCGACACAAAAGATGTTTTTTCGAGGACGAGGGATGGGAGCTAACAGCTCAACTGCATCAAGCTCAAGAAAATCAGATTGACTCGCTTGTTGTAATACTCTCTCTGCTTGCTTGACAAATTCATCTCCTAATTCAATACATTCAATCATGCTTTGAGGAAAAGCAAATCCATTTTCTTTCTTTGTCAATGGTAACACCAATGCTTCTGAAGCATCTAAAACACCTACAAAAGCTTGTCCATTTTTTCGAGCTGTTATAAACTTCATTATTTTTCACCTTCTATATTTGTAGAATATATCCATTATATCATAGTACTATTTACCATTTTCAGCTCACTTATCTTCTCTCACTATTCTTCATTGAAAACATTTAAAAATGATAGAATGATTCATAGTCCTCCTAGTAGCCAAGCTTTAACACAGCCTAACTAAAACGAGCAAACTTAGTAAAAGTCTGCTCGTTTTAAAATCAAGCCATAATCATTTATAATCTTTCAGCTATTTCCTTTGGCTGACTCACTGATAGAATTGCAGGATTTGTCATTACTTCAATTACAGCAGGACTACCACTAAACAGCGCTCTTTCCAATGCAGGTATGAAATCCTCATTTTTCCCCACTCGTTCCCCATGTGCCCCAAATAATCTCGCTAATTCAGCAAAATTAGGATTCGTTAATTCTGTAGCAATTACACGATTAGGAAAATGCTTCTCTTGATGGGCACGAATGGTTCCGTACATGTTATTGTTTACAACGATTGAAATGACCGGAATCTTCTCTCGAACAGCTGTTTCAAGTTCTTGCATTGTCATCATAAAGCCCCCATCTCCGGAGAAAGAAACAACTGTTTTTTCTGGTCGCGCTACTTTAGCACCGATTGCAGCAGGCAGACCATATCCCATCGCTCCGGATGTAGGCCCTATATAAGAATTCTCCTGTTCAAAGCGATAATAACGAGATAGCCAGCCAAAAAAGTTCCCGGCATCACTTGTTATAATAGCATCCTTCGGAAGTTTATTAACCAAATCGTACATCATGCCATCCAAGTCTACATAATCTAGGGAATAATCAGCTTTTATAGAAGAAAACTCCCTGTATCGTTTATGAAGTTCTGTTATCAGTTTTTTTCTTTCCACATCGCTCATGTCCGGAATTCTTTCAAGTGCTTTTATTAAAAATTGCTTCACATCCGTTACAATCGGGAGCGTTGGAGCATATACTTTTCCGATTGTATCAGGAGAAATATCAATATGAATAAGTCTTGCATCATCTGCCAACAAGCTATAATCCTGTGTTGTTACTTGAGAGAAGCGCGTTCCAAGCGCAATCACTAAATCGGCATTTTTTATATAGTTCAATAAGCTTGAAGGAGTACCGAATCCAAGCCAACCAGCGTAGCATGGATGAGTATTAGGAAAAGCAGAAAAGCGTCTAAAAGCTGTTACAACCGGAATATGCATCGCTTCAGCAAACTTTATTAACAATGAAGTAGATTTCGAGCTTGTAACCCCGCCACCAGCAATAAGCACCGGTCGCTTTGCTTGTGCGATTTCTTTGAGTGCTTCGTCAACAGACTTCTCATCTGGACTTGGTGCTCCTACATAATAAGGTTTTTGTTCGACGAATTCAGTTGTATCCTCCAACATATCGTGAGGTAAAGAAACGACAACAGGCCCTGGCCGCCCTGAACGAGCAATATGAAAAGCACGGTGTAATAGCTCTGGAATTCGCTCGACTCGATCAATTTCTACAGCCCACTTACATAAATGGCTAAACATCCCTGAAAAATTCACTTCCTGAAATGCCTCTTTCTCTTTAAAAGGACGTTCAACTTGACCAATCAGGGCAACTAAAGGCGTAGAGTCCTGCATCGCTGTATGGAGTCCAATAGCCAAGTTGGAAGCTCCCGGTCCTCTTGTAGCCATACAAACGCCTACATCACCTGACGTTTTGGCATATGCCTCAGCCATAAAGGATGCTCCTCCTTCATGACGTGCAGCAATAAGTTGAATATCAGAATGATCATATAATGCGTTGATTACACCTAAATAGCTCTCTCCAGGAACACAAAAAGCTTTCTTTGTCCCCTCTTTTACCATCACGCGAACGACTGCTTCTCCCCCTGATAATCTCTTCAAATTATGTGCCCCTCCCTTTTACCTTTATGAACCTATAGTCAACGCTTAGTAAATCGCATCTTCGATTACTAATTGGTTTTCTGCAAAACGCTCCCGTTAAATCGGATGGAAAGCAGAGACAAGAGCGACTCAAAAACGTCGTTATGTAACGACCTATTGAGCCCCCCTCGTCTAGTTAACTAATTATGATTTTATTCAGCAAACAGTTCATCTAATTGCTTCCGCAACACAAACTTTTGAATTTTCCCACTCGCATTACGCGGTAGAGCATTACAGAAAATATATTTGCGTGGTCGCTTATAATTAGCTAACGTATCGCTATTTTTACACCAATTTTCTAATTCACTATCGGTTAAAGATGAATTTTTAGCCACAACAAAGGCCACAACCGTTTCTCCATAGTGCTCATCAGGTAGTCCAATGACCGCACAATCAAGGACATCGCTATGTTCATATAGTGTATCTTCTACTTCACGCGGATAAACATTTTCGCCGCCTGAAATAATCATATCGTCCACGCGGTCTTTGACATATAAGAAACCTTCTTCATCTAAATAGCCAATATCACCGGAATGATACCACCCTTTATAAAGCGCTTTTTCGGTTGCTTCTTCTCGTTGAAAATATGCCTTCATCATACAAGGACCCTTCACTAGAATTTCGCCGGTTTCTCCTGGAGGGAGTCGGTCATCAGGATCCGAAGGACCATCTTCATTTGGACGCACAATAATCAGTTCATGCTCAGAACAGACTTGACCTGCTGCCCCCGCCTTTCTTACTTGGTCATCTTCGAGCAGCAATGTAATGGCCGGTCCCATTTCGGTCATTCCATATGCTTGAACAAGCTGGATACCTAACTTTTCTTGGCAAGCGAGTACAAGCGTTGGTGCCATCGGAGCTGCACCATATAAACCTATTTTTAAGCTGCGTAAATCATACTTTGATAACTCTTCCTGCAGCAGCATATTCCACATCGTTGGAGCGGCAAAAAGCTTTGAAATTTTTTCTTTTTCAACCAGTTCTAATACCGTGTTTGGCTTAAATTGATGTAAAATGACATTTTTAGCGCCGGCCCGAATTCTCGGCAAAAAAGCACAATGCAGCTCAGCACAATGAAACATTGGAGCTGTAATTAAGCCTACATCATCACTGTCTAACTTTTGTGCCTTTGATAAAATATCGCTTTGGATAACCATCTCTTTATGAAGATGAACAACTCCTTTTGACCTTCCGGTCGTTCCACTCGTATACATAATCGCATACCAATCGTCTTCTGTTACTGTTTCATCTAGCACTAGATTAGGGGCTGATGATAATTTTTCATGATAATTGGCTGCATAAGATGGAGTATCTTCGTCAATATACCAAAATGCTATTGTTGGAAAACGCTCTTCTAATGCAGAAACAACCGATTCTAACGATTGTTCAAATAAGACTACTTTTGGCTCGGCATCTTGTAGAATGCAAGCAACTTCCTCAGCCATTAGACGAAAATTAATTGGATTAAATACCGCTCCAATTTTAGCACAAGCAAAGAAAGCGGTTGCTAACTCTTCATTATTATAAAGATACGTTGACACCCGATCTCCCTTTTTAACTCCTTCCTTCTTTAAAGCTCTGGCCAAGGCATCTACTTGATTGTTCCATTCTTTGAAGGTGAAGCGTCTATTTCTTCTGACATCGTATAGTGCTTCTTTGTTAGGGAATGTGTTTACTGTCTTTTCGAAAATCTCGCTAATCGTTTTGGACATATCCTTTTTCCCTCCTTCAATATAAATAAATGATCAATCTAGTCTTTCAATAATCGTTGCATTTGCCATACCGTGGCCTTCACACATTGTTTGCAGCCCATATCTTCCACCTGTACGTTCTAGTTCATGCATAAGCGTCACCATTAAACGAGCACCGCTGCCTCCAAGCGGATGACCGAGCGCAATCGCCCCACCATTTGGATTCACTTTTTTCGGATCAGCTCCTGTTTCTTTTAACCAAGCTAACACAACGGGCGCAAATGCTTCATTCACTTCAAACACATCGATATCGTCTATGGAAAGTCCTGATTTCTCTAATACTTTCTGAGTTGCTGGAATCGGACCCGTTAACATCAGGGTTGGATCTGAACCAACAACAACGCGAGTGTGTACTTTAAAACGAGGCTTTAGGCCAAGCTCCTCTGCTTTCTTTCGTTCCATTAAAAGTAACGCAGCTGCACCATCACTAATTTGGCTTGAATTTCCCGCATGAATAACACCATCTTCTTTAAACACCGTTTTTAACCCGGCTAACACTTCAAGCGTCGTTCCTGGTCGTGGACCGGAATCTTCCCTCACTTCGGTTAGATTTCCTTCTTTATCACTTCCAACAATCGGGATGATTTCTCGTTCAAAATATCCTTCACGTTGTGCACGAAGAGCGCGCTCATGACTTTCTACAGATAATTGGTCACATTCTTCACGAGTGATTCCCCATTTCTCAGCAATCCGCTCCGCAGAAAGCCCTTGATGAATCACTTCATACTTGTCTAAATATTTTTGACTTGTTTTAGTACCTTGGTAGTTCGAACCGATTGGTACGCGCGACATATTTTCTACTCCGCCTGCAACTATTACATCCATATCGCCGGCAAGAATCGCTTGAGCGGCAAAGTGAACAGCTTGTTGACTAGATCCACATTGGCGGTCCAGCGTTACACCTGGAACTTCAATCGGATATCCCGCAATTAACGAAGCAACGCGCGCAATATCACCCGCTTGCTCTCCTGCTTGTGAGACACAACCGAGAATGACATCATCGATTATCGCTGCATCAATGCCTGTCTTCTCCACTAACTTCTTCAACACTTCTGCAGCTAAATCATCTGGACGAATATCTCTAAAAACCCCATTTCTTCTTCCAACTGGTGTACGTACTCCTTCAACAATGACCACTTCGCGCATCCTACTTCCCCCTCTAAACGGTTACAACCCTAGATTTTTGGCAATGATTGTTTTCATAATTTCATTTGTACCGGCATAGATACTGGCTACAGGAATATCTCGATAGCGTCTAGCAATCTTGTATTCTTCCATATATCCATATCCACCGTGAAGCTGCATACAGGCAGTTGAAATGTTTCGAGCCATCTCTGTTAATTTCCATTTAGCCATAGATACCTCGGTTACTACATGTTCACCAGCGATATGCTTTGCGATTAATTGGTCGAGAAAGGCTCTTCCCATTTTAATTTCTGTTGCCATTTCAGCAATTTTAAATTGGGTATTTTGAAACTTGCTAATGGACTTTCCAAACGCTTCGCGACTTTTCACATATTCAATCGTCTCTTGAAGCATATCCTCTGATGCTGCTTGCGCACAAATTGCAACAACAAGCCGCTCTTGTTGCAATTTCTCCATTAAATAAGTAAAACCTTTGCCTTCTACACCAATTAAATTTTCTTTTGGCACACGACAATCTTCGAAGATCAACTCTGCTGTATCTTGACTATGTAGACCAACTTTGTTTAATTTTCTGCCTCTTGAAAAACCTGGCGTATCCCTTTCAATCGCTAATAAGCTAACCCCTTTATGCTTAGGAACTGCGTTTGGATCGGTTTTACAAGCGACAATCACTAAATCTGCATGAATTCCATTTGTAATAAATGTTTTTTGCCCGTTCACAATATAATGATTGCCATCTAAGACAGCTGTTGTTTTAATACTAGCAAGATCCGATCCTGCTCCCGGTTCCGTCATCGCAATCGCAGTAATACATTCTCCTGTCGTACATTTTGGCAGCCAACGCGATTTTTGTGCTCTAGTTCCATAAGCAGAAATATACGGAACGACGATATCGTTATGCAAACCTACGCCAATTAAACTCGAACCAACTCGTTCAAGCTCTTCATTGACCACAACAGAAAAGCCCCAATCCACATCTGAACCACCATACTCTTCTGGTAAATCTGGAGCTAAAAATCCTTGTTCCCCAAGCTTTTTCCAAAATGAACGTGGAATGATTCGATCTTCTTCCCATTGTTCATAAAAAGGAACAGCCTCTTTTTCTAAAAACTTACGCAATGATTGTCGAAAAATAACATGATCATCTGTTAAATATGGATGCTTCAACTGTCAGTCCTCCTCTAGGCAACATCATCATTTTGTCTACGGCTGCATGCGAATCGCGCCATCTAAACGAATCGTTTCCCCATTCAGCATCGGATTCGTTATAATGCTTTCTGCTAATTTCGCATATTCTTCTGGATAACCAAGACGAGATGGGAATGGTACCGTTTTTCCTAAAGCAATCATCGCTTCTTCCGGTAACGCGTCAACCATCGGTGTGTGGAATAAGCCTGGCGCAATCGATACGACACGAATGCCATTTGAAGCAAATTCACGGGCAAGCGGAAGCGTCATCCCAGCGACTCCACCTTTTGAAGCACTGTATGCAACTTGTCCAATTTGGCCCTCAAAAGCAGCAACTGAAGCGGTGTTAATAATAACCCCTCTTTCTCCTGATTCATTTGCTTCATTTTGAGCCATTTTCTCTGCAGCCAAACGAATCACATTAAACGTGCCAATTAAATTAACAGAAATCACTTTTGAGAACGCTTCCAATTCATGAATCCCTCGACGACTTAAAACCTTTTTTGCAATAGCAATCCCCGCACAATTGACAACAGTATTAATCTGCCCAAATCGCTGAACGGCTTGGTCGACAGCTCTTTGAACGTCCTCTTCCTTCGTTACATCGGTTTTCACAAACAAAACGGACTCACCATACTGCTTAGCAAGTTGCGCACCATTCTCTTCAAAAAGATCAAGAATGACGGCCTTTCCGCCATTTTCCACAATATGTTGTACCGTCGCCTTCCCAAGACCAGAAGCTCCACCCGTTACAATGGCAATTGAATCTTGAATGTTCATACGAGTACCCCTCTCCCAAATATTTGAAATATACTTTTATATTAGCATGACTATTTCGAAAATTCATATATCAATACCCTTTTTATGGTTTTTTTTACAAAAAGTTCGTATTATAACAGCTACGATTTGGAGATAAATAGGAATGTTATCATCATGTTTAAAGATTGGAGTATGTATAGCATGAAAATCATGCATTTAACAATAGAACTGATTGCGGGATTTTTTCTGCTTTTTATAATCATCAAATTCGTTGGCAAGAAAATTATTAATCAAATTACACCTTTCACTTTTATTTCCGCTATAGTATTAGGAGAATTACTAGGCAACGCCTTATACGATCATCAAATTGGGATTCTTTATGTTATATACTCCATGGTATTATGGGGAATTTTGCTCTTTATAGTCGAATATCTTGGACAAAAATCTTTATGGTTTCGTGGCCTTTTTGAAGGAAAACCATCTGCTCTTATTAAAAATAGAGTGGTTGACCGAGAAGAGTTGAGGAAAAATCGGATGAATATTAATCAGTTACAAAGCTTACTTCGGCAAAGTGAAACCTTTTCGATTCGAGAAGTCGCCTTTTGTTATTTAGAGGCGAACGGTTCTATTAGCATTTTAAAAAAACCACAGTATCAGAAAGAAAACAACATTGCAGGATTTCAATCTTTCAGGGACACCTGTTTACGTTCCTGTTACGCTCATTCGTGATGGGGAAGTACTGTGGGATGAACTAAAAGATTTAGGATTTGATGAACATTGGTTAAAGGTGCAACTCTCATCACAAAATATTTCAGATTATAAAGATGTTTTTATCGCTGAATGGTTGGAGGGAGACGGGATTTTTGTACAGACTTATCAGTTTCAATCCTCATCTTCTAACTAAGGAGGATACTATGCCGTAGTGGGGATAAGTTGGTATGGTTGTTTTATAAAGAAAGATATTCGCGAACCCCCCTGTATACACTACATTGATGGAGGTTCGCAATTTTTTTAAAAGCAATAGTTATTCAAAGTCAACAGGATTCCCCTCTTAAACTTTCAACGAATATCATTATAAATACACTTATCTATTTACAAAATACATAGTCATTGACTTATTTAGAGCGACCTCCCCACTCCCCCTCAAAAATCAATCCATCCAATTGTTGCCGCTTTTCCCAATTGTAGATCTCTAGCAAAGGTCGATCTGGATAATTTTCCGTATAACCAACGGAAAGTAAGGCGATTGGGTCCACATGATAGGGAATATTCAAAATCGTTCTGACATCAGCTTTTTTATAAAAGCTCACCCAGCCCATTGCTAGTCCTTCTGCATAGGCAGCAAGCCACATGTTTTGGATGGCACAGCTTGTGGACATTAAATCCGTTTCTGGAATCGAGTTTCTTCCTAGTACATGGTCACCGGCACTGAATGGGTTACATGTTACACAAATTGTGACAGGTGCTTCAAGAATTCCGGCAATTTTCAAATCTAAAAAGGTTAACTCGCGGTCCGTTCCTTCATAATGAATGGCGAGTGCGCGTCGTTCTTTTTCAACGATCGCAGCTAGCTTTTTCTTTGTTTCGTCATCTTTAATAATGATAAAATTCCATGGCTGCATAAATCCAACTGATGGGCCACTGTGAGCCGCTTCTAATAGTTTATATAATGTTTCATCCGGAATTGGTGTTTGTAAAAAGGTCCGAATATCTCTTCGATTAAAAATCGCTTTATAGACTCCACTTTTTTCTTCTTCACTTAACTTATTCATACTAATCCCTCCAATTTTTAGACAATAAAAAAATTCCCAGCCTAAATAGGCTGAGAATTTGCCAAATCTCAGAACATCCAATACTGGCAGGTCTCCTGGCTCTGATTCAACGTCAGTCTGTCCCTTCCCGGAAATAATCCGGTGGCTATGACAGCGACTCCTCAACTACAGTGGCGGGCTCCGCATCGTTTTACCGATTTCCCTATTCTCTTCCACATGGAAGCACCAATATGGCGTTTAGATAATATGTCTAATACTATTGTTATCCGAAACTAAATTACCATGACTCATATAATAAGTCAAGATTTTACTCTTTTGATAACATTCCTTCAACATTCTCTGATGCTTGCATGTTATAGATTGGTAGAATAAACAAAAGCCCGATAATAAATAGAATCGCTGCTACTTCAAAGATCATAATAATTGAAAACATTTCTTTTAAAATACCAGCAGTACTCATTGTTAACACCATCGCTCCAGAGAAAAGCGGACTTAACGTACCGTTCACTCTTCCAATAAATTCTGATTTTGTGTTTTGTAAAATCATCGTATTAATGCCGACTTGAATACATGGGAGGAAAAATCCGTTCACAAATTCAGCGACAAGAGTTAATGTAAGGTCTGTTGAAAAGCCAATCACACTCATCCCAATTGCATTGGCTAGCATCCCGATTACTAAAAGCTTTTGCGGAAGAAGAGATTTAGAGAATATAACAGAAGCCGCTCCCCCCAATATCATTCCAATTCCATTCACCATTAACAGCCATTGTAAATTTTCTTTTGCTAACTCTAATCGTTCTGTTACAAGAAAAACGGCTAAAGGTTGAATAAGTCCGATTGCAAGTCCTGCAGCCATAAAACAAATTCCAAGTAGCTTCAATTCCTTTTTAGCAAGAACATAACGAATTCCGCTTTTCATATCTTCAAGTAACGTTGTAGCTTTTTGTTCATCCTCTGTTTTATGGTCAGCTGGAATGAATAGAAGCATCACTGCAGAAAGAAGAAAGGCTATTCCTGTAACAACCATCGACACAACGATTCCAAATTGTTGGAAAATCATCGTACCAAGAACAGGCCCAAGCACCATAAAGACAGCAAAAATCGTTTGGTAAATCGACATCGCTGACTGCAGCAATTCCGGGCTTAAATGCATCTTAAATAGTTTCATCCCCGACGGCTGAGAAAACTGCGATAAAATCGACGAAATCAATGTAGCAAAAAAGACAATATGCCAAGAACCAAACACTAGTGTGAGAACTACCGCAAAAACCGAAATAGCACTTAATATATCACACCATACCATCGTTCTTTTTGGCCGCCAACGATCAGCAAATGTCCCGCCAATAAAAGAAAAAATAAAAATCGGAGCAAATTCAGCAACAGAGATCATGGAAACAGCAAAAGCATTTCCATTTGTTTTTTCCATAATAAATAACAAAATCGCAAAATTCCTCACCCAAATGCCTATTTGAAGAAACAAAGCGGATAGGAAAATCGCTTGAACAAATCGATTTTTCAATAATTGTGACATAACAGTCCCCTTTTCTATTAATGATTATGGGAGACAACAAAAAACCTCCCATCCGTTATTTTTGGATAGAAGGTCGTCTAAAACCATGGAAAAAGACGTAGTACACCATGTACTACAACTTCAATGATTTTTTTAAAGTACAGACTAATCCCATTCAAAAATAACTTCGTATTATATAACGAATCTATTCTTCAAAACAGGATTAGTTAATCATCGTCCTACGGTCACCCTTTCGATTTATGATGTACTTATATTACAGTTTTTCCCTATTTTTTTCAATGCATTTTTTACTAAATTAATAATAATTTTACACTTCCGGCGTATCCGTTGGCTTTGCATATCCTTCTTCATATTGTTGATCAATCGCTTCTCGTATTTCTTTTACCGTTTTTCCGTTGTTAAAATCAACTACTGCCTGAGCGGCAATTTCTAAACAGACACCACATTTAGTCCCATGATCATCCCAGACAACAGCTCCGCTTTCTTTGTTTTCAAACACAAAGCAGTCATAATTGTTTTTGTGATTGGCCGATTCCCCACATCCACAGTAACAGGGGATTTGCTCTAATAGCTTTTGATGTTTAGCAGCAGCTACATAGATTGTCTGCATATCTTCTGATTTATCTGCTAGAAATTCAGGCATTTGTTCTACCCCGCTTGTCTCTTCACGAATATCACCTGAATCTGTATGTTCCGTATGAATTGGATGATTATCATGACTTTCTTCTTTACTAGAACAAGCTCCAAGTAATAAGGTAGAACAAATTCCAAACGTTAGCATTGTTTTTTTCCATCTCATCATATACACCTCTAGAAAAATTTGGTTTTTCTTATTTTACTAGAAAAAGAGGAGTTTCTTCAAAGTTAATGTTTTCTTAAAACAAATTTATCAACATTCAATTGATAGGATTCTTCACTACTACTTATTCCTCCAACCTCCTATTCTATTAGTTCATAACCTGTCTTATTCAAAATCTCTCATTACCTCTTTTTCATATAAAAACAATATTCCGCCATATTCTTAATATTCATTTACTTTAAATTAATACCACCTTAATAATGTGGTTTTATATTGTATTCATAGGAATAAATACATAAAAAGGAGTAAAAACAATGAAAAACAATATTTTTAAAACATGCTTGGTCTTATCAAGTGCATTTATGTTAACAGCATGCGGACAAGAAACTAGTAATACCACATCAACAAAAGATGGAAAATCAAGCAATTTATCAGGAGAATTAACCGTCTACACAGCAATAGAAGAAGAATTGATTCCACAGTATTTAGAGACATTTGAGGAAACATATCCAGAGATTGACTTGAATATTGTGCGAGATTCTACAGGAATCATTACCGCTAAATTGCTTGCAGAAGGGAAAAATACAGAAGCTGATGTAGTCTGGGGAACGGCGGCATCTAGTTTACTAGAATTAGATGAGAAAGACATGATTGAAGGGTATACACCAAAAGACAGTAATAAAATTCTTCCGCAATATAAAGATAATTTACAGCCAGAAAAATGGGTTGGAAACACGACCTTCATGACAGGAATTGTCGTGAACACACAAGAGTTGAAAAAAAGAGGATTAGCTATTCCGAAATCGTATGAAGACTTATTAAAACCAGAATATAAAGGAGTAATTGTAATGCCTCACCCCGCTTCTTCCGGCACTGGATTTTTGACTGTCTCTGCTTGGCTACAAATGATGGGAGACGAAAAAGGCTGGAACTACATGACAAAATTACATAACAATATTGGAACTTATACACACTCTGGTTCTAAACCAGCCAAACTTGCAGCCTCTGGCGAATATCCAATTGGCGTTTCATTAGTATACAGCGGTGTGAAGCAAAAACAAGAAGGTGCTCCGGTAGAAATCATCTTGCCTGAAGAAGGTCTTGGATGGGAAGTGGAAGCCAACGCCCTAATTAAAAAAGAAGACAAAGAAAGCGACACATTAGCGAAAGCATTCCTTGACTGGGCAATTTCTGATGAAGTAATGAAAAAATACTATGAAGCGAATGGCTTCTCTACGATGAAAAATAATTTTGAACAGCTCGAAGCATTTCCAGAGGGTGTCGAAGAGAAAATGTATGCAGACAATAATTTAAAATGGGCTGCAGAATTCCGAAGCACGATCCTAGAAAAATGGGAACAACAATATGGCCAAAAAGCCGAACCGAAAGAATAAAAAGGAGTTGTAACCTTGACTAATCCCTATTTAAAAATCGATCAAATTCATAAACAATTTGGTTCATTTACAGCTTTAAATGATATTTCTATCGATATTAACAAAAAAGAGTTTGTTTGCTTACTAGGGCCAAGTGGATGTGGGAAAACAACGCTGCTTCGAATTATTGCCGGCTTAGAAGAAGCGACTACTGGAAGTATTTTTATGAATGGTCAGGATATTTCGACGCTGCCGCCTGCTAGGCGGAATTTCGGCATTGTATTCCAGTCTTATGCCCTCTTCCCTAACCTAACAGCTTTGCAAAATATTGAATTTGGATTAAAAGCAAGAAAAATCAATAAAAAAGAGGCAAGAGAAAAAGCTCTAGAATCACTCGCCCTCGTAGATTTGCTAAAGCAAAAAGATAAATATCCTGCTCAAATGTCAGGCGGTCAGCAACAACGGATTGCATTAGCACGTGCCATTGCTTTATCACCGGATTTCTTGCTTCTTGATGAGCCTCTCTCTGCTCTTGATGCCAAAGTGCGCGAAAAGCTGCGTAGAGAAATTCGTTCGATTCAAGAAAAGCTTCAAATTACAACCATTATGGTGACACATGATCAAGATGAAGCATTATCGATGGCAGATAAAATCGTCGTTATGAATAATGCAGAAGTCATGCAAATCGGAACACCGCAAGAAGTGTATCAAACACCTGCTAATCCATTCATTGCCGATTTCATTGGTTCAATTAACTTCTGGGAGAATGCCGAACCTACTCGAGATGTTGAAAATACATTTGCCATTCGACCTGAGCATATCCGCTTATCCAATAAAGAAGGCATTCTTTCAAAAGTAGAAGAAATTGAGTTTCGCGGGCCAATCTATCGCGTTCAATTTAAAGTTATAGATTCTTCTTCTTACTTGTATGGCAGATCTATTAAAGTAGATGTTTCTACTCATGATGTGCATACATTTAACCTTTCAAAAGGCGTGAACACCCATATTTCATTGCCAGCGGAAAGAATCCTTACTTATAAAGGACAGGTGGTTGTTTAATATGGATGTCATTCGTAAGACAAATAGCATCGAATCAAGGAACAGAATACATAAGGATGATTGGATACAACGCTCCCTCCTTCTCTCTATTATTCTCATTTTTCTTGGTGTATTAGTCTTACCATTAGCAACACTATTTACAAAAGCATTTCAACATGAAGATGGAACTTTTGTTGGTTTGGATAATTTTATTCATTACTTTTCAACGCCATCTTTAGTTCAATCTTTGCAAAACACACTCTTTATTGCATCAATGACAACTGTCATTTCTGTTTCATTGGCATTCGTTTATGCGTATTGCTTAATAAGAACAAATATAAAAGGAAAAGCGTTCTTTCATTTTGCAGCTCTCTTGCCTCTATTTGCTCCAACCATGATGCATGGAATTGCACTTATGTATTTATTCGGAAACCAAGGTTTGATTACAACGGGTTTCTTCGGAGCCATTCCCGGGTTCAACATTGATTTATATGGACCAATCGGAATCATTATGGCGGAAGTTATTTATACGTTTCCACAAGCCTTTTTAATCATGCTTGTGGCGTTAAATGGCTCAGATTACAGATTATATGAAGCAGCTAATACGTTGGGTGTTCATAAAATAAAACAATTTATGACCATCACTCTATCTAGTGTGAAATACGGTTTAATTAGTGCGATCTTTGTTGTTTTCTCACTTAGTTTTACCGATTATGGTGCACCTAAAGTCGTTGGAGGCCAATATAACGTACTTGCAACGGATGTGTACAAGCAAGTCATCGGTCAGCAAAAAATGGAAATGGGGGCAACGGTAGGAATCATTTTGATCTTACCAGCTCTAGTTGCTTTTCTCGTCGATCAGATGACGCAACGCAAACAAGGAAGCTATATTTCTTCCAAGTCTGCTCCCTATCAGATTAGTGAAAATCGTAAAAGAGACATGCTTTCATTGATGTTTTGTTTCCTTGTTTCAGCTTGTATTATGGCAATTTTTGCAGCCGTTGCATTAGCTGCAAGCGTCAAAGTATGGCCGTATGATATGAGTCTGACATGGAAGCATTTTGAACTTAAAAGCTATACAGGAGATGGACTTACTGCTTATAAAAACAGTTTAATAGCTGCTGCATTAACTGCTGTATTTGGAACGATCTTTACGTTTATATCAGCTTATGCTATTGAAAAAATCCGAAAAATGATGGGCTTGAGAAAGCTTGGACACTTTCTTTCAATCGTTCCACTTGCAATTCCAGGTCTTGTAATTGGATTAAGTTATGTGTTCTTTTTTAGCCAACCTGAAATAAACGTATTAGGTTTCACTATTTCGAACCCTCTTAACTTTTTATACGGAACAATTGCGATTGTTGTGATCGCCAACATTCTTCACTTTTACTCGGTTGCTTATGTGACAGCTACAACTGCATTAAAAAAGCTAGACCGTGAATTTGAACTTGTATCAGAGTCAATGGGTGTTCCTTTTTATAAAACGTTCTTCAAAATTACACTGCCGATGTGTTTACCGGCTGTGCTGGAAATGACTATGTATTTCTTTGTTAATGCGATGGTAACTGTATCTGCTGTTATTTTCTTATATACAGCCGACTTCAAACTGGCCGCCATCTCGATTGTAAATATGGATGACGCGGGGAATTTAGCCTCAGCTGCTGCCATGAGTGTTTTAATTATCGCAACAAATATTATTGTAAGAGTTCTGTATGAAAGCGTAACGAAGATCCTCCGCAAGAAAAATAACAAATGGCAAAATAAATGATGAGATGAAAGGAAAGATGAAGATGAACATGAATAAAATCGAAGCAGTTGTATTTGACTGGGCAGGCACAATGATTGATTACGGGTGCTTTGCCCCACTTGAAGCATTTCTAGAAATTTTCCGTAAACGTCAAGTCACCATTACGGTCGATGAAGCAAGAGAACCGATGGGAATGTTGAAAATCGAACACATACGTTCCCTTTGCGCTATGCCACGTATTCGCACTGAGTGGATTCGTGTTCACGGCACAGAGCCTACTGAAAAAGACATTATTGAAATGAATGATGATTTTGAATCAATCTTATTTAGCTTGCTGCCAGACTTCACCTCCCCTATTCCAGGTGCAATCGAATTAGTAGAACGCTTAAGAGAAAAAGGCATCAAAATTGGTTCAACTACCGGGTATACGAAAGCCATGATGGAGATTGTTGCTCCAAGAGCTAAGCAAAATGGATATGCGCCTGACTGCTATTTCACAGCTGATGATGTGAAAGCTGGTCGCCCATTTCCTTGGATGTGTTATGCCAATGCAACGGAATTAAATGTGTATCCAATGAACCGTATGATCAAGGTTGGAGATACGACAACAGATATGAAAGAAGGAAAAAACGCTGGCATGTGGACAGTAGGTGTTGTACTAGGAAGCAGCGAGCTTGCCCTTTCAGAAGACGAAGTTAAGCAAATGACTGAAACAGAATTACAACAAAGAATGGAAACCGTTCGTAAGCGCCTATTTGGCGCAGGAGCTGATTTTGTTATTGATTGTATTTCAGATTTAGATCAAATCATTGAACAATTAGAACAATAAACGAAAAAAGAAATGGAGAGATTCATAATGAAAAATCCGTACTTACTTTTAACACCTGGCCCCCTTTCAACAACAGATTCTGTTCGTGAAGCAATGATGCGAGATTGGTGTACATGGGATGATGAGTACAATGAACTTGTACAGAAAGTGCGTCATCGGCTGGTTACACTTGCAACGAAAAATCCAAAGCAATACACAGCAATTCTTATGCAAGGAAGCGGCACATTTTCGGTAGAAGCTACAATTGGAACCGTTCTACCCAAATCAAACGGTAAATTATTAATTGCTACAAACGGTGTATACGGTAACCGTATCGCTCAAATATGTGATTATTTAGGAATTAAAACAGTGATTGCCGAAGCAAATGAACAAGAGCCGATTGCATTAGACACGATGGAGCAGCTTCTTCAATCACACCAAGATATCACTCATGTGATGATGGTTCATTGTGAAACGACGACAGGAATTCTAAATCCACTTGAAGAAGCATGTCAGCTTGCGAAGCAATATAACAAAATCACAATTGTAGATGCAATGAGCAGCTTTGGAGGTATTCCATTAGATGTGTCCGAACTACAAATTGATTTTCTTATTAGTAGTTCTAATAAATGTATCCAAGGCGTTCCAGGGTTTGGATTTGTTATTGCTAAACAAGATGAATTAGCCAAATGCAAAGGTCATGCTCGTTCTCTATCACTAGATTTATATGATCAACATGAAACGATGGAAAAGTATAATGGGAAATGGAGATTTACCTCCCCTACCCATGTAGTACGAGCCTTCTATCAAGCTTTAGTAGAGCTTGAAGCAGAAGGTGGAATTCAAGCTCGCTACGAACGCTATCAGCAAAATCAAAAATTATTAGTTCAAGGAATGAAGAAACTAGGCTTTCAAGCATTGATAAAAGAGGAGTACCAATCACCTATTATCACCTCTTTTCTCTATCCAGAAGAGGCATTTTCCTTCGCTGCGTTCTATCAATTATTGAAGGATCAAGGTTTTGTCATCTATCCAGGTAAAGTATCACGAGTGGCAACATTCCGAATCGGAAATATTGGCGATGTACATATACACGATATCCAACGTTTATTAACTGTTATAAATAATACACAAGCAAAAGGAGCGGTTGTACGATGAAAGTATTTTGTTTAGGTGGAGCAGGTAAAATATGTCGAGAAGCGATATTAGATTTGGTTCAATATTCTTCATTTAAAAAAATAACAGTCGCTGATTTTAATGAAGAAGAAGGCCGCAAGGTTGTCGAATGGCTGAATGACTCTCGCGTTGATTTTGTGAAGGTCAATGTATTTGACCATGAAGAAACAGTCGAGAAAATGCGCGGATACGATATTGTTATGGATGGAACAACCATTAAATTAAATGGACTATCAACCGCTTGTATTGCTGAAGCTGGATGTCATGCTATTAATTTAAACGGTTTTGGTGAGGAAGATCACTCACACGAGATTTTTTTAGCACAAGGAAAAACATGCTTACCAGGATTCGGGATGACACCAGGCTTAACACAAATGATGGCGATGCATGCTGCCAACCAATTAGATTCGGTACATTCAGTACGTGTAAGCCATGGTTCTTATCGTCCAATTGCGTTTTCAAAATCCATTGCCGAAACAACAACATATGAATATGATCCTAATTTGCCAACGCGAGTCGTATATGAAAACGGTGAATTCATTCAAGTCCCTCCTTTCGCCCGCCCGAGGGAAATTCAGCTGCCTGAGCCATATGGAACAGCCGTTCAATATATCATTCCTCATTCGGAAACAAAGACGCTTGCAAAAGCACTGAAGAACAAAGATGTACAACTTATCGAAGTACGCGGAACATGGCCGCAAGAAAATATGGAGCTTGTACGTGCTCTTTATAACTACGGTTTCTTAAAAAACGAAACAATTACAATCCATGATCAACAAGTAGGAATTATGGATTGTATCAGTGAATACTTATATCAATCAGAAAAAGGAAATACGACTAAATTGTACGGGTATGCGCTTCATGTAGAAGTAACCGGTACAAAAGATGGAAAGTTCTATCAGCACACATTAACACATACTCACCCTGCTTCCGATGGTTCTGTTGAAGGCTGGGAAGGATTACGCGCTTATACAAGAAATGTAGGCATTCCTATGGCGATTGCTACTGAATTAATTGCCAAAGGAAGCATCGCTCAAAAAGGGGTCATTATTCCAGAAGAAGCTTTTCTTAACCCGCAAGCTATTTTTATGGAGTTAGAAAAACGTGGTATATTTGTACAAGAAGAAGTAAAAGAATTACAATCTTTAGAAGATGAAATCATTTTAGCTTAAAACGCAAGGAGTAACGTGGATGTCTTTATTAGCAGAAGAACGAAAAAAGCAAATTATTGAGATGATAGAAAGTCAAGGACAAGTAAAAGTAAATGACTTAGCTAAAGACTTCGAAGTATCTACAGAAACGATACGCCGTTATTTGGAAGATTTAGAAAGTGAAAATAAGTTAAAAAAAGTATACGGCGGTGCTATAAAAGTAGATTCGGAAGAAGAGCCATCTATGTTTGAACGTGAGATCCTAAGAATTGATGAGAAAAAACAAATTGGCCAAAAAGCCGCTTCTCTCATTCAAAAAGGTGATGTCATCTTTATTGATGAAGGCAGTACGACTTTACAGATGGCCTCCTCTCTTACTGACTTGCTGGATGTAACCATCATTACGAACTCCTTTCCTCTCGTGACGATGCTTATGAAATATGAAAGCAAAGGACTTTTTACAGGAGATATAATTTTTCTCGGTGGTCATGTGAACAGTAAACATTTTCGTGCATCTGGCTCACTAGCTGAAAAAATGGCTAAAGATTTCTACGTGAATAAAGCTTTTATTGCCATTGATGGCGTTCATCCTGAAACAGGCATCACAAGCTTTGATTTAGAGAAATGCCTTTTATCCAAGATTTTTATTCACAATGCTAGTGAAACATTCGTCCTTGCTGATCATACCAAACTTAATGTAAAAGCAACTTACAAAATAGAATCACTGAAAGAGATTGACCATTTGATTACGAATGTCCCAATGCCAACAGATTGGAATATACAAGATATGAACTGGATTATTTGATGAACCTCCCCCACCTATCGCGTTCGCGCTTGAGGAGGGGGATTCTTGTTGTTTCATTTATCTTTTTCACCCTACATTTTCGCTCGTTCTCTCAATTCAATCCTCTTACTTTTCGATTCAATTCCTTATTAGAAAAATAAACAAACTGAATATTTTCTTTCATAAAAAAGTATTTATGAAGATAGTTCGCTAGCAGCCAAATAAAAACATAAGAAAAACTATACCAAACAATGGTCATCACAACAGGAACAATGGTTGGAGAAAGTCCTATTAGGTAATGAGCAATAATATACCCTCCAGGAACGGAAACACGGACCAATGTATATTGCCAAGCTGGTGTGTTCTTCTTTGGCCGTTTTTCAATCGAATCATATTTTTTATATTGCTGAAGTATAGAAAAATAGACTGTCGCGAGAAATAATACACACATCACAATATAATAGATTGGTGATTGGATTCCGCCTATAAAAGAATACTTTAGCGCCATGAGAAAATAACAGATTGCACCAACTACACCTAAACACCCAATATATAATACAGAATCCAATTCTATATCTTCAACTTTCTTACACAAAAGCCAGATCGCCCATACACTTATTCCTGCTAATAAAGGTAAAATGACATACAGAAAAGCCTTCATATGCGGAAAAAGCAAAGGGATAAGAACAAAAGCATCCAGCAATAAAAATGTACCACCTGCAATAACAAATTTAATCTGATAAACAGGTAAAGGCTGTAGCTGGTCTTGAATATGTCCTGGTAATTGATTAAGTCTTTTATGTTGTGGTATTTTCAACATGTATGAACCACCTAATTTTTAAAGTATTATCAAAATAAAAAAGGCGAGTCGTGTCTCACCTTTTCCTTTTATATCGAATGAAGCCTATTGTTTAACCTGCTCCAATACAGTTTGGAACTCTTCCTCTTCTTCATTAGCAAATCCTTCAAAGATGACTTTAGCGATATTAGCATGATTAAACACATACGTATACTCCGGTGATATATAGCCTTCTGGATAAGGGACAGCTAAGTAATCATACATCGTTCCCTGTTGATTGTCTTCCGTCATCAGAATTTGTTTTCTTCCGTAAATCATTAACTTTATATTCCCGCCTTCTAGTACTACAATCGAACCATTAGGTACTAATTTCTGCTTCATGTTATATCCTCACTTTTTTATTCACATTTTTCAACCTACATTTCTGCCCGTTCTCTCAATCCAATCCTCTTACTTTCCGATACAGTTCTTTATTGGCAAAGTACGCTACATGCATGTTTTTCTTAATAAAAAAATATTTATGAAACGACCTAGCCATTATAAAAATAAAAAAGATGCAAAAAATCCAATAGACCAACATCATAATCGAAAGGAGGATTGATTGAGAAAAGCTCATTACATATTGTGCCACAATATATCCTGCTGGTACTGATATACTTACCAAGGTATACTGCCAAGCCGGTGTTTTCTTCTCTGATTGTTTTTCCAAAGACGAATATTTTTTTATTTGTTGACGCACAAAAAAATAAATCAACGCTGCATAAATCATAAACCAGATTACATAATAAATTGGTGATGTAAATCCTAACATATACGAATACTTAAGAATTAACATAAAGTAACAAAATGATCCGATGATGCCTAAACCACCTATAAATAAAAGGGATTCCATTTCGGTTTTTTCTGGTTTTCTAATCAGAAGCGCGATTGCCCAAATATTAATCATGGCCATTAAAGGAAATGTTACATAAAGAATCGGTTTGATAACCGGAAAAAGGAGTGGCATGATAATAAGAAAATCAAGAAGAAGGAAGGTATAAGCAAAAATCATTCCTTTAATTTGCACTGTAGAAAAAGGGGTTAATCCTTCCTGAATATGATCAGGTAAATCTCTTCGTTTTATATCTTTGCTGATTGTTAACATGTACTAAATCACCTATTTTCCATTCTATTACTTCAGCCACCCTGCAACCGTTTTGATTCCCTTTTGAACCCCATCTTTCAGACTATCAGAAATGTTCTTTTCATCTTTTCCAATCTTAATTCCGTCCAACACATAGGTACTAGCTATAGAAAATCCAAATCCTATTACAGCTGCTCCAAGTAAAGGAACACCGCCTGCGACAACTGCTGAAACAACTACAGCACCGGCAGCTAATGTCGCAGCCCCAATACCTGCATCCACAACTGCATCTCCAACAATTTTCTCGGCAGAAGCATTCGACTGAACATTTTTCACAATATTCTCTCCCGTTGATAAGGTAATTCCTGCGATTCCTAGCTTACTCATAAAGGCACTTTTCACAGCAGCTGAAGGTCTCACATGCTCAGCAATTTTTAATTTATGACCATTCCCTAATTTAACCTGAGAATCAATATAGCTATTTTTATAATCTTTACCGGACATATCTAGATACTTGCCATTTATAACTTTAAAACCACTATCATATTTTTCGATGCTCACTCCATGTTTTTTGACCTTATAAACGGTTTCCGTTAATGCACTGATTTCTGAAACCGTTCCAAATGTAGCCCCTTTGGAAGCAAAAGGTGCTGTGGCATCAAATACGACATGTTTCCCAAAAGGTGTAGATAAAGCTGTCCAGTTCACCTTTTCCATTTCTTTCTTCATATCACGATAACTGTCCATTTTTTCTAATTGCTTGCTATTAAAGCTGTCTATGGAGACTTTTCCGCTCTTAAACTTCGATTCTAGTTCTTTTACATATGCAATGAGAAGCTTCAGTTCTTCTTCTACTTCTTTCAGCGCTTTTGTTTGTTCTTCATCAAATATATTCAAGTTCTCAATCGTTTTTTCTATTTTCTTTTGTGAATCCTCTACTCCTATAATAACGTGATCATCGCGGAGTTTAGGCAGGTTTACAATATCATCTACTCTCGCTGTTAGTGTATTGACTTCATCTACCAAATCAATGGTCGTATTTTTAACTTTTCGTAGGCCCTGCTTCAATTCACCTTCCAAAAAGCTTTCTCGAACGAATCCTTTTTTATTTGGCTCTACTGTCGGATATGCATTATCCGCTTCTTTCAGGACACGGCGATATTTTTTAAGAAACTCGCTGTAATAGAGTAAAAAAGGAACATGACAATCTTGATAAAAGGATTTAATCGCTTCAGCACCCTTTCCCTCAAAAGCCTCACCTAAGTTAATCACGTCATTCACATCTTTAGATAATTGCGTAATTTTTTCTTGCTGATCATCTATCCCTTTGACTGTTTCCTCTATTCCGCTAACCAATGGCTCCACGTCTAATATTTTCATCAAACTTGACTCCTTTTGATACTCGCTGAAATAACCTCATCCGTTTCTTTCATCGCTTCCACAGACGATTGAGTAGCTTTGATATTTGTCAGTAAAAGAGCTTGATAGCTTTGAGCCAACGTTGCCAGATCTTTATTGATGTCGGTTATCTTTATTACAGCATTTAATTCATTGCTGCCTTCAATAGATGGTACTGTAAACTGAATAAGTCCAGTCGATGTTTGTACCTTATTCAGTGCTTTTTCCACTTCATCATAACGAATTTTGATTTCCTTACTCACTTGCATCACTTCCCTTGTAAAGCCTTAGCTTCTTTTTCTTCCCGAGCTGCTGCCTCTGCTGCAGCAATTGCTTTATGTAAAGCTTGAATTTCCTCCAATAAGCTCTCGATTTTTGACTGAATGATCAAGAAAAGTTGTGGAAATTGCTCATCTAAAATTTGTTTATAAGAATCATACACTTCTCTATTACGAAATTCATCAAAATCACTGGCTATGTCCCCTTTCCAAGCATCAGCAGCTAAACTCGGCTCTAGACAAGCCAATGCATTTATGGCGAAATCATTATAAAGCTGTTCTAGCTCTGGAATGATTTCCTGTAATCGTCGAAGCTCATCCTGCTTTTTAGCAAGTTTACTATATAAAGAGGAAAGCGAAGAATCGAACACGACATTAAGCACCTCACCCATTGAATCCTATAATTAATGTTTCTCACCAATCTATTAAATCATAAAAAATTTAGAAGTCTCAATGCTATTGATGAAGGATATGCCAAAAATGAGCCATATTCCCTGTTAGAGTAAAAACATTTCACAGGAAGAAAGAACCAAGCTGATTTTTTATAGAATCGACAAAGTGCTCCAAATCTATGAAACTATTCATTATAAAAACAAGCTTCCTTCAAAAGAAAGAAGCTTGCTGATGCTATTATTGATAAATCTTTGAACCACTCTGACGGAATTCCTCCGCTTTCTCTTCTAGCGCTTTATCCATTTCCATATCACGAATATTATGAGAAATCTTCATGCTGCAAAATTTTGGGCCGCACATTGAACAGAAATGAGCGGTTTTAGCTCCTTCTGCTGGCAGCGTTTCATCATGGTATTCCATTGCTCGCTCCGGATCAAGTGATAAGTTAAATTGATCACGCCAACGGAATTCAAATCGTGCTTTTGAAAGAGCGTTATCACGAAGTTCTGCTCCAGGATGTCCTTTGGCAAGATCCGCTGCATGAGCGGCAATTTTATACGTAATTACCCCATCGCGCACATCGTCTTTATTTGGCAAGCCTAAATGTTCTTTCGGTGTTACATAGCAAAGCATGGCTGTTCCGTATGAAGCAATCATCGCTGCGCCAATGGCTGACGTAATATGGTCATAGCCTGGTGCAATATCAGTCGTTAATGGTCCAAGCGTATAGAACGGCGCTTCCATACAAATATCTAATTGCTTATCCATATTTTCTTTAATTTTATGCATCGGTACATGACCTGGTCCTTCAATCATCACTTGTACATCATGTTTCCAAGCAATTTTCGTTAATTCACCAAGCGTTTCAAGCTCCGCAAATTGAGCATCATCATTCGCATCGGCAATCGAACCTGGACGAAGCCCATCTCCTAATGAAAAGGAAACATCGTACGCTTTCATAATTTCACATATTTCTTCAAAATGTGTGTATAGGAAGTTTTCTTGATGATGCGCTAAACACCATTGGGCCATAATCGATCCCCCGCGAGATACAATGCCTGTTGTTCTCTTTGCTGTTAGTGGGATATATGGCAGACGTACTCCCGCATGAATCGTAAAGTAATCCACCCCTTGTTCCGCTTGTTCAATTAACGTATCCCGGAACACTTCCCATGTTAAATCTTCGGCAATACCATTCACTTTTTCAAGCGCTTGATAAATCGGAACCGTCCCAACTGGAACCGGACAATTGCGAATAATCCACTCTCGCGTTGTATGAATGTTTTTCCCTGTAGAAAGATCCATCATCGTGTCTGCTCCCCAACGAATAGCCCACGTCATTTTTTCCACTTCTTCATCGATTGACGAAGTTACTGCAGAATTACCGATATTAGCATTAATTTTCACTAAAAAATTACGTCCAATAATCATTGGTTCACTTTCTGGATGATTAATATTAGCTGGAATAATCGCTCGCCCTTCCGCTACTTCTTTACGAACAAATTCTGGGTCCATATTTTCTCGCAATGCGATATATTCCATTTCAGGTGTAATGATTCCTTGACGGGCATAATGCATTTGCGTTACATTTTTCCCTTTTTTTGCACGAAGCGGCTTTCTTTTTAATCCAGGAAAGACAAATTCTTTTCCTTGATTGATATTTTTATAGCCATTGTCCTCAGGCTTTATTTCACGCCCGATATATTCCTCGGTATCCTCACGATTACGAATCCATTCGCTCCGTACAGATGATAGACCTTTTTCAATATCAATCTTCACTTGTGGATCTGTATAGGGACCACTCGTATCATAGACACGGATGGGCAGATTTACTTCTTCCCCTCGCGCTGTCACAGTTGGAGACTGTTCAATCTCACGAAAAGGAACTCTTATACTTGGTTGGGATCCTTCTACAAATACTTTTTTACTAGCTGGAAAACTTGTCATTACGACGTTCTTTTGTTCACTCATCATCCATTCCTCCTTTAGTTATAGGACGAAATCTGATTCCCAAACGGCATGAAAAAACCGGGATCTGTATAAACAGAACCCGGTAGTAGTCAGTTTTTTAAACGGCACAAAGCCATAAAAAAAGCAGATAACAACTTCCCCACGCTGGTATGAGCCAGATCAGGTCCTGAGGGTTAAGAAACTTCATCGTGTTTCTCTCTCAGCCCAACTTATTGGACACCCCTAGTACGAAAATATTAACTTTTCTACTACTACTATAGAATAAATTCATAGACATGTAAAGAGAATATTGGAAATTTTGTCTATTGAACCTTATTGTCTAAAAACTGAACAATTTCATTACATAACAAATCCAGATTATCCATTAATAGAGAATGACCACAAGCCGCCAATTCTTTAAAAACCGCTCGGCCATGAAAATCCTCCATGATTTCATCGGCCATTTGTTTAGAAATCACTAAATCATCACTTCCTCGTAATATAAGGACAGGTATTTGAATATCCTTCACTTGATTTCTACCTTGAAGCAACCCATTATGTTGATCACTTATATTAAAAATATTTAAAGTATGATAGACTTCGGCAAGATTGCGCTGTGTAAGCATATCGTCCACATATTCCTCATACTTCTTGTCATCAGGCTGCTTCTTTGTATAAATTAAAGTATTCCACACAGACTTCAAAAAGTCTCGATTATTCATATCATATGCTTGTTGTACAGCCATTGTCTTAGCATCATTTCTGACTTCTTCCTGTGTTTGCAGTCGTTTCGTCAAGTCCGGGCTGCCAAACGTTGGATATCCCCTCGTTGAAACAGAGGCTAATAAAATTAATTGCTCGCATAGCCCTGGATAATCCGCACAAAACTGCATTGCAACCGCACCGCCAGTCGACCAACCAATCATACTGAACTCGGACAGCTGTAACTGATCAACAAAAAGTTTGAGATCATCTGAAAAATCTTTGATGCTTTCAACCGGACGTATATACGTCGAATGACCGAAACCTCGTAAATCCACAGCTAATATTTTATAAGAGGAAGGAATAACATCGATTAAAAGATCCCAATGCTTAGAAGAGGTCATATTTCCATGAACAAGAAGTAACACTTTATCTCCGCCTGCTCTTTCACGGTATCCTAATGTTTCTCCATTTGCTAAAGTCGTTCTTTTCAGTTCCACTCCCACTTTATTCATTCACTTCATCTCCTCATCTACTATTTGCTAAATACACCCCTCGATTTCTTTTCTTTATCGTTTCGTAAGCGATTGTCTTACAAAATTTACGGCATCATCTAGATTTTCGAAGGTCATTTCATCATCGTCTTGAATATGAGTCACTTTAATCCTCCACTGCTTCTCTTCTGTCAATGTTTCCGTGTTTGCGAGATGGAAGCGAAAGATAAATGAAACGATTGTTTGCCCGCTCATCTCACCCCTCCTTCACTATATTCTCTGAAGTCGATACATCTTCCTTCTTTCCTTTTTTTGCAACAAGTTTTCGGACACTACCGACAATACCATTTGGAAAAAACATTACTGCAAGGATATACACAATGCCAAACAAAATAAGCCAACGCTCAAAAATCCAATGCACTTTTGCAAGTCCTGTCAACCAATGGTGAGCCAATTCAATAATAGCTGCTCCTAAAACAGGACCAATTAATGTACCCACTCCACCAATAATCGTCATTAATAAAGCATCAAGCGTAATGTCCATCGTAAATACACTCGTATTGACAAAACGCAGCGATAAAGCATATAAAGAACCACTTAAACTCGCAATTCCGCCAGCTACGATACTCGCAATGATTTTATAATGCAAAACTTGATAGCCAAGTGATTCTGCCCGTTGTTCATTATCCTTAATAGCTAGCAATATTCTTCCTAATGGAGACTGAATAAATCGTTTTAATCCAAAATAGACAATGATCATCAGCACAAGACAAACAAGATAAAAGTGAAGTCGACTATGGAAAAACTCAGGAACTCGAAACGTAAATCCATCATTTCCGTACGTAAGGGTCCTCCATTTTTCTGCAGCGACAAGAAATAGACCAGCAAGAGCCAGCGTCAACATCGCATAATAATGACTTTTTAAACGAAGCGTCATCAACCCTACAACAAAACTGATAATTAGAGAAAACAAAACACCCAAAATAATCGCCCCAGTAACAAGAAGCATCGTTGGTTCATAATGCTTTAACATAACACTGACACAGTAAGCTCCAATGCCAAAAAACATTGCATGCCCAAAAGAAACAATGCCGGTAAAACCAAGTAAAATATCATAGCTCATCGCAAAAATCGCAAAGATAAAAATTTGTGTAAAAAGGATTAACATGCTTCGATCTTCATAAATAAATGGAAATACGAATAAAGCGAGACCTATAATCAAAAATAGCAGAGACTCTTTATCAGTAAATCTATTCCTTCTCACCTCATCACCCCTTTAGCGCAAACAATCCTTGCGGCCTAACTAGTAAAACAACAGCCATAATCAGCATATTAACGGCTAGCGAAAGCTCAGGAACATAATAAGCCATAAAGGAACCAATAAGTCCAACAAGCGTAGCTGCTAAGATGGAACCTGTAATATTACCCATCCCGCCAATGACAACGACGATAAAAGCGAGAATCGCATATTCCATCCCCATATTTCCATGAATCACTCCCGCATATGGAGCAATCAACATGCCGCTTAATGCTGCCATAGCCGCTCCAGCCATAAACACATATAAAAAAATCCGCTTAATATTAATACCTAATGACTGAACCATTTCTTTATTAATCACTCCTGCACGTACAATCAGCCCAATCTTCGTATGTTTTAACATATAATAAATCAAGGCGTACATGAGGAAGCCGACCACAATAATAAAAGCTCGATATTTAATAATTAAAATATTCCCGATTTCCCAGCTTCCTGTTAAATAGGCTGGAGGTGTAACAGCAATTTGATTAGGTCCCCAGATTACTTTCAAAAATTCCGAGAGAACAATCATAAAACCGAGTGTAATCAATATTTGCTGAACATGATTTCCATACACAGGCTGAATAATCCACTTTTCCGTTATAAAACCAAGAATGATACCCATGAAAATAGCTCCTATTATTCCTGCTATAAAACTATTTGTTAATAGATACAGCCAGACACCGGCATATGCTCCCCAAGCAAAAAGGCCCCCATGAGCAAAATTCAAAACACTCATTAAACCGAAAATTAATGTTAAACCTGCAGCTAGAAGGAAAATTAACATTCCTGTTGCAAGACCATTAATCGTTAAATTAATGAATAGCTCCATATTATGCCCCCTAAGCGATTCCTAAATATTTCCGACGAAGACTTTCATCTTCACGAAGAAGCTGCATCCGTCCATTAAATACCGTTCTACCGTCGTCAATAATATAAAAAGAGTCTCCTATTTGACTGGCCATCAAAAAGTTTTGTTCAACTAGAATAATCGTTGTTTTTTGCTTCATTTCTTGAATAGAATGCATAACTTTCTCCACAACAATCGGTGCTAAGCCTTTACTTGGTTCGTCAATCAGCAACAATTCGGTTTCATTGACATAAGCTCTGGCAATAGAAAGCATTTGCTTTTGCCCGCCGCTTAGCAGTCCGCCTGGCTTTTTCCAAAATGTTTTTAAGTCTGGAAAAAGATTAAGAATCCATTCCATTCTCTCCATCACATCATCACTTTCTTTTTTAATCGCTACTTTCATATTTTCTTCAACTGTTAACTCTCCAAAGATTCCTTGGTCTTCTGGCACATACCCAATCCCTCTATTGGCAATGTCATGTGGAGGCAACCCGTTCATGATTGCTCCTTTAAAGGCTACCTCTCCCTTTGTCGGTGGATTTAAGCCCATAATCGTTCGTAAAGTTGTCGTCTTGCCCGCTCCATTTCTACCTAATAGCACCGTTACTTCTCCAGCTGGTACTTCAAATGAAATATCTTGAAGAATATGATATTGGTCAATATACGTTTCAACATTTTTAAGACTGAGAAGTGAATTCATCGTACAAACCTCCTAAATAAGCGGACTGCACCATTTCATTGTCCATAATTTCCCTCGGTGTTCCTTCCGCGAGAAGTTTCCCATTAAATAACACCATAATTCGATCAGACAAATCCATAATCATATCCATTTTGTGTTCAATCAATAAAATCGTTTTATCTCCTTCTTCTTTAATTTTTTTAATCACTTGTAGAATAGCTGGTACATCTTCCAACGACATTCCTGCTGTCGGTTCATCTAATAAGAGTAACTCTGGTTCAAGTGCAAGCAACATGGCCATTTCTAGCTTTCGTTTCTCTCCATGAGCAAGATTAATGGCTAATGTGTTTTCTTTATGATCTAGTAGAGCTACATGCAGCCAATGTAACGCTTTTTCTTCAAATTTTTGATAGCTGCGATAATGCGTAAAAGCTTGATAGCGCAATTTAGCTTGTGACTGGACAGCCAATCTTACATTTTCTAATACAGTTAAATTAGAGAAAACATTAGTAATCTGAAAAGAACGCCCTATCCCTAAGCGTGTTCGTTCAACGACAGAGCGCTTCGTGATTTGTTGTCCCTTCAGATATATTTCTCCTTTTGTTGGCTTCAATTGTCCACTTAAGAGATTGAACAAGGTCGTTTTCCCCGCTCCATTTGGACCAATAATCGATTTAAATTCATTTTTCTCAACCGAAAAGCTAACATCCTGTACAGCTTGGTGTGCTCCAAATGTAATGCCTAGATTTTTCGTTTCAAGAATCGCCACCACTCACTCACCATCCTTTTAAGATGTTCTATTTAAAAACTCCCCTACACCTTCACAGTCTGGTCCAAAGGCATAAGGGGAGTACAACTACATTTACTTATTCCGGATCGGCGGCGCTGTTTCTTCAGGGCTTAATTCTCTAATTAAAACAGGCACTGGATAATCCACACCCTTCTTATTCTCTAGTTTAATAGAATAAAGAGTTTGAAGGGCTTGATGATCTTCTTTACGGAAAGTCATCGTTCCTTTCGGTGTTTCAAAACTCATTCCTTCCATAGCCTCAATCAGCTTATCAGAATCCGTACTATTCTCTGTTTTCTTCAAAGCTTCGACAATTGAAATAGCTGCACTCATCCCACCTGGTGTAAACAAATCAGGAAGCTCACCATTAAAACGATCTTTATGCTCCTTTACTAACCAATCATTGACTTCATTGTTGGGCAGATCATGATAATATACGCTAAATCCTTCCATTCCTACTAATGGCTTCATTGTTTTTAACGCGGCAATATCTGGAGCACCAGTCGAAATGGTAATTCCTTTGTCTTGTACTTTCATATCAGCGATTTGATTCCAAGGAGAATTAGCACCTGCCCACACAACAAATAAATAGTCTGGTTTAGCATTGATAATTTTTTGGATATTGGAAGTAAAATCTGTTCCAGCCGGATCGGCAAATTCTTCATGAGTGATGGTTGCTCCCAATTTTTCTGCCGCTTCCTTAAATGCAGTTATTCCATCATGCCCAAAGCTGTTATCTGGTGCAAACGTAGCAATTTTCACTCCTTTTTTAGCAATCGCTGCTGCTCCTGCTACAGCATCTTGTGAGGAGTTTCGCGCTGTTCTAAACACGTATTTATTGAACTCTGAGCCAGTAATACTATCTGCAACAGCTGGTTCTACAACAAAGATTTTTTTATATTCTTCTGCAAGCGGTACAACAGCTAGCGTATCAACAGAACTAGATGACCCCACTAGAAAATCTACTTGATCCTCTTCAAGTAGTTTCGTTGCTTTTTGTACAGCTACTTCTGCTTTCGTTTCTGTATCTTCTATAATGAATTCAATTTTTCGCCCATCGATTTCTCGCGTTCCATCCGTTGCATAATCAAGCCCTAGCTCAAACCCTCTTGTTGTTTGCTTACCATATGATTCAAGTGCCCCTGTCATGGAAGCAAGCACACCAATTTTGATTGTTCCTTCTTTAGATGATTGCTCAGAGGATGAAGAGCCAGAGCTACAAGCTGATGTAAAGACCATCATAAGTAAAACTACAAACAAAGCACCTTTCATTTTCCTCATTCGTTTTCCTCCTATTTTAAAAAATGAAATCCATTACTGCTTGATATCATCTTAAAAAAAGGAAGTTACAAAGGAGTTACAAAATCGGGAGCGAATAAAAAAGCTGAATCGAGGCTTCCCTCATTCAGCTTAGATTGAGTCATTTTCGGATAAGGTGATATCTGTTGCTTCCATAATCATCTTATACATTTCTTTTGTAGCAGCAAGTGGTTCGACACCGATTTCTTCTTGCAACACATCACAGCACTTTTTGTACCATTTTAAACTTTGCGGACGATTGTTATGCATATAATAACAATACATTAAGAGACGATATGCTTCCTCCCAAGTGCGATCTTTTTCTAGAATTTTTTCACACCAGTAAATGGCCTCATGGTACGCTTCTGTGACAATACTTAATTGAGCATACCTCTCCGCTCCTCTCAGAAACAGCACCAATAATCGTTCTCGTTCATTTAAACACCAATCATGAAATTTGCGTTCAGGTAAATAATCTCCTTTATAAAGTGTCAATCCTCTTTTTAAATATTCTTTCGCCTGCTTTTGATTACGTTCTTCTAAGCCGCTTAACATCCATTGTTCAAACATGGTAGTATCCAGCATATAAGCTGACTGGTCATTTATTCCGTAACTACTGCCCACTCTTTTAATAAAAAAAGATTGTGACCTTGCTTTCCGTTCCGGCTCTAGTACACTATTAAGAGCATTTAAAGCTACTTTAAAATCTCGGTCTGCTGTTTTCTCATCTTGTTCAGGCCATAGTATCTCTATAATTTCTCTCTTTTGCAGCAGTTTATTTCTTTTTGTAAGAAATAGTTGAAACAATTCTTTTGCTTTGCCTCTTTGCCAGCCTTTATCCTTTACTTCCTGATTGCCTAAAAGGACTTTGAATTGTCCGAGCGTTGAAATCTTTAGTGTATAACCAGGATGTGTCAAAAGATCATGATATCCTAGTTCCTTTAACATTTTAGAAACAAACGGTTGCCCAATATTCCGTTTTTGAGCTTCGAGCAGAATGGGGACGAACTGCTGGACATCCACCGGACCATACAGTGTTCGTTTTAAAAGTAAATATTCATACTGTCCAAGTTGAATTTTTTGAAATAAATTTATACATTCCTGCTCAAATACATGCCAGGAACTTGCGGAATAAGCAAGCTGAACTTTCCATAGCGTAACAAGAGTAAGCCCGTAAGCATCGCCGCATTGCCAAAATAGCTGCTCCGCTTCATCCAATTCTTGCTCAGCTATCGTCCAACTTTCCGTATAAACATAAGCAATGGCGATACTTAAACGAATGTAAGCTGTCAGCCATTGGTCATGTACCTTTTCTGTTTCCTCCATAGCCAATCGTCCGTATTCAACCGCTTGTTTATCATCTTTTCTTCCTGCATAGTACAAACATAAGCCTAAATACGGTTCTGCTTTTCCTCTTGAATTTTTTATATCTCCCATAATCGTTAATGCCGTTTCATAACACTGTATCGATAAAGCAGGATCATAGGCTGAAAGCAGTTGAATGGCATGCCCCATTCTAATCCAGCCACAAGCTTCTATATAAGATGATTTTAGTTGAATTCCATGTCCAATCGCGGCTTGAGCTAAACGTTTGCTCTCTTCAGCATTACCAATATAGGTCTCTACTAAGGATAAAATAAGTTCCGTTTCTCGATGAAATTGAGGAATATGCGTTTCTTGATTAAAAGAGTACTCCTTCTGTCTTTCTTGTAAAATTTCTTTTGCCATCATTAATCTGCCTGTTCGCAAGTATAAACGAGCTAGCAAATTTCCATTTTTACTTGTGTTGATTTGCTTAATACGTGTTAACCATTGTTCTGCTTGATTCGTTTTTCCAGAATTAATTAAGTTTTCAACTAACAATTGATGCAGCTCTGCGATTTCCTCTTCATCGACACCATAGCTATTCTCTCTTAATTGAATGGCTGCTTGTAAATGCCGTTCAGCTTTACCAGGCTGGAGCGTGTCTAAATATATCCTCGCTTTCCCCTCGTGGGCACGACTCATTATTTGTTTATCATCATATTGCCTGCTAAAAAAAATCAATCGATTATAACAAAATTCTGCTCTTTCATATTGAGAACAAAGCCGCATCACTTCCGCTTCAATCAACCATAGCAAATAATGTTCATCTTTTTTTATTTCAGGAAGAGCGGTTACTTTCTCCAATAAATAATGAATCTTTCCTTTTTTCAACATACTCATCCCGTGCATATGCAAAATTCTAGCCATCCCACCGAAATCAACAAGTTTCTCCAAATGATAAAGACTCATTTCAAACAAACCTCTATTTTCATAATAGTGGGCGGCTCTCTTATTTAATTGAAAAAAACGGTCTGATTGCATGTCTTTACATCGGTTCTCCAATAGCTCTTGGAATAAGGGATGATAACGGTATTGTTGATGACCAGTTGGTATAATAAACAAGTTTTGAAGATTCAAATATTGCAGCATTTCCTCAGCATTCTCGATATCCAGAATATAATCACATGCTTCGGGAGACAATTCTTCTAATATACTTGTTTGTTCCAAAAAGGATTGAACTGTTGAAGATTGATTGCGTAATACTTCCAACGTGATATATTGAAAAAAATCCTCTAAATAGGAAGAACGATTGGTGATGATTTTATGAAGATGTATTCCCTCCATCAATTGTTGAGCAACAACTTCTAGAGCAATAGCCCATCCTTCCGTTAACTGAAAAATACGTGCTAACTCTTCGTCACATAACGTCAGATGGTAAAAGTCGATGAAAAGAAGCTCAGCCTCTTCCTTTGTTAGCGCTAAATAATCTTGAGTTATTTCAAGCATATGGCCATTCATCTTTAAACGAGGAATCCAGTTCCACTGCGGTTTATTTCGGCTAGATACAACAAGGTGCAGGTTCGAAGGATAATAGTTGATAAGGTATTCCATAAACAATTGAATAGACATAGATTTTTCTACATGATGAAAATTGTCGATAATTACAATCACTTCTTCAGATAAGGCAGCCAGTTCATTAATAAATAAAATACTCCATTCTACCAGCTCATCTGTTTTAGAAAACGGGGTACTTGCGTAAGCCCTTTCTAGTAAAACTTGTCCGAAAGAAGGATAGAGTTGTTGAATACTATGAATCATATACTGATAAAATTGAAAAAAATCATCATCTTGCGAAGAAACATCGTACCAACATACTTTTTCTTTCACATCTTGGACAAAAAGAGCTAAAGCTGTACTTTTTCCATAACCAGCACCGGCATGGATGATTGTCAAAGGATACTGATTGATCTGTTTCAATTTCCGGTATAACCCAGCACGCCTAATCTTTGGTTCGCGAATCATTGGAGGCTTTAGCTTAGTACTAATCACAGCAAGTGGTTTCATAAGCTTCATCCTTTTTTCATAGTTATCCAGATTCACTATTATATAAGCGCTTTCATTTTGATATTACACGATAAAAACAAAAAGGGAAAGTTATCCAAAAGCATAACTCCCTAAATCAACGTCTTTCATCTGCTTACTACAATAAACCCTATTCTTTCTATTTAGAATAACTAGCCGCTGTCCCATGTACCATTTCGACGATCAAATTCATCGTTGCTTGTGCGTCCTGTATTCCTAACTGATAAAGCTTCTTAAGCTTTTCCTTATTTTTTTCAAAACGACTAATCGTAATCGGAGAACTTGGCGCAATAACAAGTGCTCTTCCCTCACGTTCAAGCTTCGTCACATAATGAAGAGTTTCATTATAGATTTCATGACGTTGATCTAATAAACGAATCATTTCCGGATATTTCTTAAATAGACGTTTATAGATGATTCGGAATTTCTCAGGTGTTTTCACATAATTGCGATCACGTGTTAAAACGACAATTACTTTGTCACATCCATCCGCAATCGCTTTCCGTACAGGAATTGGATCAGATGTTCCACCATCTAAATATTTTCCACCTTTATAGTCGACCATAGGCGAAAATACCGGAATCGATGAAGAAGCACGAAGAACAGTCGAATCATAATTCATATGTTCTTTTCCAAAATAAACAGGCTTTCCTGTTATCACATCCGTTACACCTGTTACAAACTCACAAGAAGAGGCTAGAAAAGCATCATAATCAAAAATTTCTAATTGATGCGGAATTTCATCAAAAAGAAAATCCATCCCAAATAGCGATTTTGTTTTCATAAAGTTTGACAGGCTTACATATCTTTTGTCTTCAATATAGTTTGTGTTCACGCGATAATTGCGACCATGTTGTTGAGAAACATAAGATACACCATTACAAGCTCCTGCCGATACACCAATCACATAATCTGTCATAATCTGTTGATCAATAAACGAGTCAAGGACGCCGATTGTATACAATCCGCGCATACCTCCACCCTCTAAAACGAGTCCAATTTTTTCTTTTTTCATTATAATCCTCCCAACTGACATAAAACAAAATAAGTTCGTATACGTGTACTATTCATAATCATTAACAGGTATATTAATCTAGCATACACTTTTTCAAAGTAATATTTTCTCCATTTTAAGGATATCATTCATTCAACACATGTAACAGCAATTAGCATTCTGACCCTTAATATAGAAGCAATCGAATCGTTTAGCACCATTTATTAGTTATATCGAAATAAAGTAAAACTTCCAGTAACCCAATGTGGAGTACTGCCTCTTCATCCGTACACAAAAAATCCTTTGCTGAAATAGGCAAAGGATTTTTTGTACTATATATGAAAAAAGAATGGAATAAAGGAGCCAATAATCGCACCTAAAATAGCCGTTAACGCCATTGAAATCGAACTCATTGAGAAACTCAGTTCTCCATATTCAGAAGCCTTCGACGTTCCTAGTGCGTGTGATGCGCTACCAAGAGCAATCCCTTTCCCCATATCACTGTTAATACGGCTCCATTTCAAAAAAGAAGGTCCTAATACAGCTCCAACAAAACCTGCAATCACCACAAATACAACGGTAATAGCTGGGATACCACCTAATTGATCAGAAACTTCCATTGCTATAGGGGTTGTAAGCGATTTTGGTAAAAGTGAGAGAATCATATCTTTATGTAGTCCAAATACAAATGCCAATATAGAACCACTGATTATTCCTACAAACAACCCAATACATACACCTGTAATAATAGGTGCTAAATGCTTCATTAACATTTTTCTTTGATTATATAAAGGATAAGCTAAAGCGACAACAGCTGGCCCTAGCAAGAAATTAATCCATTTTCCGCCGATTAAATACGTATTATAAGGAATATGAAAACAAACAAGAAACCCTATAATAATTAGCACTGTTGTTAAAATCGGTGATAGCAGCGGAGAAGAGAAACGTATATATAACCGATTCATAGCTAAATAAATAATGACTGTCAACGTAATTATAATGATTGCGATGAGTGTTTGTGCCACTTTTTCTTCTGCTTCCTTTCTTTCGTTTTGCTTTCAGCAACTTCACTTGCTTTCCCTGCTGCGATCATTGTAATAACTGTACTGATAACAACAACTAAAAGGACCAAGATTCCTTTACCAGTAAAAAGCTCCGGATACTTAATAATGCCTACTAGCGTTGGAACAAATAACAATGGTAAAAAAGCTAATAAAAACCCTGCTCCCTGTTCAATCCATTTAACAGAGCAAACATTTAAAGATAATACAAGAAAAAGTAATAATAATCCTATAATACTTCCTGGTAATGGAATGTGTAGGTAAGTATGCACTAGATCACCAAGAAATGAAAAACCGAATAATATTGCAATTTGTACAATAATTCTGATGATATTCATAAATAAATAGATATCCCTTTTTTAGGACAACTATCCTCCTTCTCTTTTAGACTATGTTAAATCCTGTATTCTTTCAAAATCATTATACTCCCTTTTACCCCTTCATGAAACCTTAACAATTGAAGCTCTCTTTTTACATCATTTCCACCTTTTATTAACAATCTTCTTCTATTATGGAATTGTTGGAAGAAATGTTACATACTGGAGGAGAATATATGAGAAAAATCAGTAGAAAAGTTGCTGGACTGACGCTTGCTGGAGCAGTCGCTGTTTCATCAATCGGATTTATTGCCGCAAATCATGGAGTGACGGAAGCAGAAGCAAAAACAAAGAAAAAAGAGCCGACGAATGTCATTATGATGGTAATGGACGGGGCTAGTGATGATGCGGTCACTTTATCAAGATGGTATAAAGGAAGTAATCTTGCTATGGATGGAATTCTATCTGGCGGTGTCAGAACGTACTCAGCAGAATCTGCCATTACCGATTCTGCACCAGCAGCAACGGCCCTTGCCACAGCTCATAAGTCAAATGACAAATTTGTCGGTGTCCTCCCTTCTATTGTTAATTCTCCTGGACTTTCACAAGTGAAGTCAGAAGATGCTCAAAGACCAGTAGCCAATGTTCTAGAAGGAGCGAAGCAACAAGGAAAAGCAACCGGTCTGATTTCAACTTCAGAAATTCAACATGCTACACCAGCAGGTTTTTCTGCCCATGTGACACATCGAAGTAACTATGAAGATATTGCAGAACAACAAGTCTATCAAAATATTGATGTTGTATTAGGCGGTGGAAAAGAGTCCCTCTCCCCTGGTTCAACGAAGAATGCTCGTAAAGATGGCGAAAATCTGACTGATGTACTAAAAGAGAAGAACTATGATATCGTTGAAAATCGCGATGATTTATTAAATAGTAAATCAAAGAAAATTTGGGGAAGCTTTGCTCCAAGTGCTCTTGCTTATGACATGGATCGTGCGACAACTAAGCCAAGCGAACCTACATTAGCAGAAATGACTGATAAAGCGATTAAAACATTAAATAAAGACAAAGATGGATTCTTCCTATTTGTAGAAGGAAGTAAAGTAGATTGGGCTGCTCATGCGAATGATTCAATCGGCATGATTAGCGATATTTTAGCTTTTGATGACGCAGTAAAAAAAGCAGTAGAGTTTGCGAAAAAAGATGGAAATACAATGGTCATCGCTGTGACGGATCACGGAAACAGCGGTATTACAATCGGAAATGCTAATACAAGTTCAACTTATCCAAGTGTGCCTGTTTCTGCCTACATCGACCCGCTTAAAAAAGCGAAAATGACGGTAGAAGGTGCATTAAGTCAACTAAAATCAGACAAATCTAATCTAAAAGAAGTCGCTGCCTTATATGGGTTAGACGACCTTACTTCTGAAGAACTGGCTACTTTAACCGCTTCTAAAAACATAGCTGCAGATATGGTGAAAATGCTCGCTAACCGTGCAAATATCGGTTTTACAACAACAGGACATACTGGTGAAGATGTATTCCTCTATTCTTATGGTCCATCTAAACCAACTGGGTTAGTAGAAAATACAGATTTAGCGAAGAGCATGGCAAAATTTATGAACTTCAATTTAAATAAGGTAACCGACTCTATGTATTTAAATGCAGATCAAGCGTTTAAGAAAAAAGGCTATTCTACTCGTATCGACCAAACAGACAAAAACAATCTTGTTTTTGTCGCTACAAAACGGGATCAAACGATAGAGATTCCTGTCAACAAAAATATTGTGATTCAAAAAACGAAAAAAGGTCAAACAAAACAAGAAGTAAAGACCATTAATATTTATAACGGAAAAGACTTCTATGTTTCTGATGAAGTATTGAAAATAGTAAAATAAGAATAAGCAAACATAAAAGGAACCCCTTATTTTGTTATATTTAAGTTGAATAGGCAAACTTATGAAGATAAAAGGGTCGTACATATTAGATATGTCTAATATGTACGACCCTTATTTTATTTCTTGTTGAATAAGGAACAGGTAAATAACAGAAAGTTCATGGTATAATTATCATAAATAACCATTTGAGAAACAAAATAAAACCATCATTCTAAAAATTAAATCTCTTGAGAGGGCGATGAAAGTTGGTAAAAGAACAAACTATTTTTAATCACATCGGAAATAAAATCAAAACAGAAGATAGAGAAATTAATATAATTGCTAGATTAGAAGAACCACTAATAGTAATTTTAGGAAATGTTTTGAGTGAAGAAGAATGTGACGAACTAATTAGATTGTCACAAGACAAAATGCATCGTTCTAAAATTGGAGTTACCCGCGAAGTAAATGAGATCAGAACAAGCAGCAGTATGTTTTTTCAAGAAAATGAAAATGACATCATTGCCAAAATTGAAAAAAGAATATCATCGATTATGAATATACCCGTTGAACATGGAGAGGGTATTCAAATTCTTAAATATACTCCTGGTCAAGAGTACAAAGCTCATTTTGATTTTTTTACCTCTGCAAGTAAAGCAACAAAAAATAATAGAATCAGCACGATCGTCATGTACTTAAATGATGTGGAGCATGGAGGAGAAACTTTTTTTCCTAAACTAAATTTTTCAATATCCCCCGGAAAAGGAATGGCCGTGTATTTCGAATATTTCTATAACGACAAAAACATAAACGAACTAACTTTACATGGTGGAGCGCCAGTTATAACTGGCGAAAAATGGGTTGCCACACAATGGATGAGAAGACAAAAATAGTAGATTCTTCACCTGCACTCTTACATTCTAAAACAGACACACCCTTTCAGAAATCATTGTAAAGACTTAACTAAAATGTGTCCATCCATCAAATCCGATAACGTGGAGAAACAATAGAAATAGCATACAAAAACGAGTATAAAATCGCCAAGGTTTTTATACTCGTTTTTTTGTTGTTATATAAGGATTTATCGCTCTTTTATGATGAATTGACAACCGAAATAGCATATCAATTAACAAGATGACAATAGTTATTGTCACTTGGCTATTTCTTATGCAATTTAGGTTGTTATTTGAGGTTTTCTCCACAATAACGGAACTAATTATTTTAATAAGAGTTTCCTTTTATGCTTTTTATTTTTAGCCCCAATTACACCTTACTTCCCTATTAAAAATACAGAATCTGCAGTTGCCCAATTGTTCAATGGCACTACTATATATTTAACGTTAGGTTTCAATGTGCTGTTTGTCATATCGAAAATTCCAACTGCCCCTTTACGAGAAGAATTGCGATATTGAGCTTGTAAAACGCTACCGTCTTCCCCTTTTAATTGCACACTTCGACCTGCAAATAACTCCATGCCTGGGTCTTTATCCAATACAATTTGGAATGTCTTATTATCAATTGCTTCTGCCGATTGAAGTGTAAGCGGTGCGATATATTGTGCCGTAAATGTTCTATTTCCAATGTCAGCCCACTTAGATGTCACCTTATATGTTACACCTGGTTTTAATGTTTGTCCTGCTGGTAGTCGGAATTTTGGTGCTTGTCTTCCATCAGCAGCCTGAGTGAATGGAACGTAATTGGCTACAAACTGTTCTCCGTTATTTCCAGTAATCGTTACAACACGATCACGTAAAGACGAAATAATATCAAAATGCTTTCCGTTTTCATCTCTGTTTCTATTATTTAATTCAAATGCTAAATCACCACGCCCTGCACGGTAGGCTTCAATAATATTTGCGTAGTCTGTTACTCCATCTTCTAAAAATGATTCTATCTCAAATGTATCATTTGTTACTTGTTGAGTTTTACGGAAATCAATCTTTTGATCTGTGCCTTCGAAGGATTTTACTCGTTGTCCCTTGTAACTTAATTTATATTTAACGCCATCCTTTTGAATCGTAACTGGTACAATATATGTGCTTTTTGCTCCTGTTTTTAAACGAGGTACATTGACAATGCTCATACCATGATTAAATTTGAATTGTTTTTTAATATTCTCCAAGTTATTCGGATCGACATCTTCTGCCGCTAATGGTTTATTGAATGTAATTTGTAGTGTCATTGTATTCAATACATTTATTTTATTAATTCTTGCTTCTTGTTGCTTCTTCTCTTGTGCTGTTATGTGTTTACTCGCTGCCTCTACTTCTACTGTTGGATGAACAGTAACTATTCCAGATGATAATACAGATACAGCTAATACTGCTGGTATAATACGTTTTTTAAAGTGCATTTTTCACATTCTCCTTATTTTGTATTGTTAATTACAAAATTTATCATACAAGTAACATCTAAACTGGCTATAAAAAAATTCTTAAAAAAGTATAAAATTTTAAAATTTCTTTTATCGTGAAAACTACATAAAAAAGGAACCTCTGGATGTGAATAAGACTATTCTTTTCAGCTTGAAATGTTTTGTAAGTTCTTCTAGAAACTCTTCTTATTTTGTTGTTAAAGTGACTGTATCCGGTGTTGCCCAGTTGCCCATCGGTACGACCGCATATTTAACGCCTGATTGCAATGTTTTTTCGTTTAGCACATCAAAGATTCCAACAGGTCCTTTGCGAGAAGAGAAGCGGTATTGGGCTTCTATATTGCTGCCATCATCACCTCTTAATTCCACTTTACGACCAGCAAATAACTCCATACCCGGATCTTTATCTAATGTTATTTGGAACGATTTGTTATCGATTGCTTCTGCTGACTCGATTGTAAGTGGAGTAAACTCTTTAGCAGTGAAAGATGAATTCTTGATTATTGCCCAATCAGACGTCACAGTATATTTCGTACCAGGATTTAATGTTTGACCGTCAGGTAAACGAAATTTTGGTGCTTGTCTACCATCTGCAGCTTGGGTAAACGGAACATAATTTGCTTTGATTTCTTCACCCTTATCTGTGGTAATTGTGACTACACGATCTCGTAAAGATGAAATTACTTGATACTGTTTTCCATTTTCATCTTTATTTTCGTCATCTACTTGAAAAGCCAAATTACCACGCCCTGCCCGATACGCTTCAATAATATTTGCGTAATCTGTTACACCATCTTCTATAAAGGATTCAATTTCAAATGTATCGTTTGTGACTTGTCTAGTTTGACGAATATTAATTTTTTCATCACTTGCTTCAAAAGACTGTTTTTCTCCATCTTTATAACTAACTGTATACGTTGTTCCTGGTTTCTGGATTGTAACGGGCACAATATACGTACTTTTCGCACCAATCTTTAATCGTGGAACATTGACGATGCTCATGTCGTTATTAAATTCAAAATTCTTTTTAATCTTTTCTAAATTATCGATATTGACTTCTTCTTCCGATAAAGGCTCAGAGAACGTCATTTGTATTGTCATAGCATTTAAAGATTGTAATCTCGTAATTTGTGCTTCTTTTTGTATTTGTTCTTGCTTCGGTTCACTTTGGTTGTCTTGTATGTCCGTATTACACCCTGTTATAGCTAATGTTAATCCTAGAAGAACAGGTGATACTATCTTTACTTTTTTGTACATCATGCCATCTCCTAATTTTGCATATTTTTATTCTTTGAATCTGGTTATCGCGCTCCTGCTTTTAACAAAATTTGCTCAATCTCTTTAAAACCTTTTTCTCGTGCATGTTGTAAAGGAGTCATATTATTTTCGTCTGGAAGGTTCACATCTGCCCCATAATCTATCAGTAATTGAATAGTTTGCTGCAGTTTTTCATCCCCATCATTCAATAGGATTGCTTCTAATAAAGCCGTCCAACCTAGGTTATTGACGTGATTTACATCAACATCTGTATGAGTAAGAAGTTCTTTAACCACATTCACATATCCATGTTCGGAAGTAGGGATCAAAGCAGTTCCTCCATACCGGTTAGTAATCGTGGCATCCGCACCAGCATCTATCGTAAGTTTTAAGATATCAAGATATCCTTCTGCACCCGCAAACAGGAAAGGAGTGTTTTTCATATCATCCTGAATATTAACGTCCGCACCCGCGTCAATCAGGATCTTTGCGGTCGTAGCGTCATTGTTATAAGTAGCAATCATAGTGGCAGTTCGCCCTTCTGAGTCCTGTATATTAATATCGACACCTTCCTTAATCAACCTGCTTACCATTTCCGTTTCTTTATGTTCTACAGCTTGAATCAGTTGTTCATTCACATCTTCCTCTGTCTCTTTTTCTTGTTTATTTAACTCTCCTTCACTATCTATGACACAGCCCTGAAGTATAAAAAAGCATCCAGTGGCTATTATCAACCACTTCCACACGAAATATATCATTCTATTATTCTTTATGATGATTTTTCCCCCTTATAAATTTTTAGTTAGACTTTGATATTCCGTCTTACATTATGTTAGTCCTTAACCTTAAACTCCCTCTAAACAATTTCTTAAAAAAAGATAAACTTATTCATAAAATTTTTTAATGTTTATAAAAAAAACCGCCACTTTTGTGACGGATCATAAAATATACTATTTCAACTCTGTTAAATAATATTATTGATCAAATGAGCCCAAAATCAACAGCATCCTATAACAAACCCTATACATTAAAACGATATCCCGCTCCCCAAACGGTTTCCAAAAATTTCGGATGGGCAGGATCTCTTTCGATTTTTTCACGTAATTTTCTGATATGGACGGTTACAGTTGAAACATCTGCCGCTGACTCTAACCCCCAAATCCTTTCATAAAGCTGCTCTTTGCTTAATACTTGATTCGGATGCATCACAAGAAACGCTAACAAATCGAATTCCTTTGTCGTAAACGGCTTTTCTTCACCGTTAATATGAACTTTACGCGCAGACTTATCAATAGAAATTCCCTGAACGAAAATGGTATTTGTTTGAACCGGACTCCCTGCTAAACGTTCATAACGTGCTAAATGCGCCTTCACTCTTGCAACCAATTCACTTGGACTAAACGGCTTCGTAATATAATCATCTGCACCTAAACCCAGCCCCCGGACTTTATCAATATCTTCCTTTTTAGCAGATACAAGCAAGATTGGAATATCTTTAGCAGCTCGTATTTGTTTACAGATCTCAAATCCATTTAAACCTGGAAGCATGATATCTAAAATAATTAAGTTATAATCTCCTTGAAGAGCCTGCCTAAGTCCCTCATCACCCGTATGTTGCATATCAACATAAAAATCATGGATTTCTAAATAATCTCGTTGCAATTCTGCGATGCTAACTTCGTCTTCAATCAATAATATTCTTTTCACCTTGTTCACCTTTCCTTAAAGAAAAGAAAATACTTGTACCTTTTCCTATTTCACTAGTCGCCCAAATATTCCCTCCGTGCTCTTCAATAATTTGTTTTGTAATGGCAAGTCCCAAACCACTCCCACCCGTCTGAGAATTTCGAGATTGCTCCGCACGGTAAAAACGATTAAAAATGTATGGTAATGCAGAGGCTTCTATCCCCGCTCCATTATCAGCTACTTGTACGATGACATCATCCTCTCCTTCATGCAAAGACACAACAATCTTCTTCTGTTCTTTATTCATATACTTCACACAGTTGCTGATTAGATTCGTCAATACACGTTTTAATTTCTCTCTATCTGCTATCACATATATAGATTGGTTAATCAGTTGAAGGTCAATCTGAATTCCTTGTTGAATTAAATCGAGATAAAGTTCTTCAATGAAGTCTCTCATATAGCTATCTAGTTCCACAGTTTCAAAAGTAAAGGGTTCTTTTTTTAAATCTAACTTTGAAAATAAAAACAGTTCATCTATTAATGCATCTATATCTTTTGCTTTTAAATACACCGTTGATAAATACTTGTCCATTTTCTGTGGAGTATTTGCCACACCGTCTTTAATCCCCTCAACATACCCAATAATCGAAGTAATCGGTGTCTTCAAATCATGCGAAATATTAGACAGAAGTTCTTTTCGATTTTCCTCGTACTGAAGCTGAAGCTGTATGGACTCTTTTAATTTTATTCTCATTTCCTCAAACGTTCTATTTAATTGTCCGATTTCATCATTCGAAGTAGTTTTAATTTCAAAATTTAAATCGCCTGATTTGATTCGTTCTGCACCTTCTTTAAGAATCGAAATAGGCTTGATGATACTTCGTGAAACCAAATAGTTCAAAAGCCCAATAATCATAATAAACAGCAATAGTAATAAACCAAATAAGATCGGAAACAACTCTCGAGTCAACTCAGCATAGGAACTTGCCTTTCTCAAAACAAAAATACTTCCTTCGCTTTTATCTAAAAAATAAAAATCAAACTTCACATACGTGAAAAAAAAGTCATCGATTTTAATCGTATCTCGTGTATTAATGTTCGTCGCTTCAAATCTAGGAAGAGACTTAACTAATACCTGCTTGTCAAGAGTTGAAGAAGCGTACTCGACATGTGTATCTTTTCTAACCACAATCGCAAGATCCTTCTGTTCAATCTTCTGCAGCTGCTCTTCGTTTAGAAGCTGGTTCGGGTTATTTTTAGCCAACAGTTTTAAATCCAGAAACGCATTTTCTTCCGCTGTAGTCAATGGCCTTTGAACATAAGACTTTTTGTAAAAATGCTCCATAGATTTTATATCGCCCGTTATCGAAAAGATGATTAAAAAGCCAGCTACTAACAATAAAGTAATAGCAATAAGGATTACTCCAACGTACGACAATAGAAATCTCGTTTTAATCGACATGATTAATCACTCCGGTGTTTTAGACTATAGAATACTACGTTCACTGTATGGAATACCCTATAATTAGTTTATTCTTAAAGTACAGAAATACCATTTGCAAACCACTCTACCCTAATAATAAAAACCGTAACACATAAACCTTAAAACTTTCTAAAATATATATAAAAAATTCCTAAACATCCGTCTCTTTTAACATGAGATAAAGTAAAACTTCCATCTAAATACATCAGACTTTCACTGATGAGTCAATTATTTAAGAAACTTTTTAGCACTAGTTTAGAGAATTTTAAGATTTTAACTGTACTATATAATTGAAGGTAAAATAAGGCTACATGCTTTAAATACATATTTCTAAAGGTGAAACAACATGGAGAGACAACGTTTTTACGGTAGCTTAAGCACATTTCAATGGTTAGTTTTTCTACTAGCCAATTCCATCGCATTACCGATTGTAATCGGTGGCATATTTCATTTGTCAATTGAGGAGATTTCCTCATTAATGCAGCGAACGTTTTTCGTTGTGGGAATTAGTTCTTTTATACAAGGATGGCTGGGGCATCGATATTCGATTGCTGACGGACCTGCAGGATCATGGGTTAGTGTGTTTGTGATATTAGCAGATGTGGCTATTCAGCAGGGACAAAATACGAAGGAAACCTTACAAATTTTAGAAGGAGGATTAATCGTTGCAGGTTCTTTACTCTTCATTCTCGGTATGACCGGTTTAGTTCATCGGCTACTATTTTTATTCCCCCCTTTAGTTACCGGTTCCTTTCTTTTGATTTTAGCCCTTCAACTTAGCGGTGTTTTTTTAGAAGGAATGATGGGATTACAAGGAGAATCACCCCGCCCTGATTATGGAATAGCAGCCATTTCATTCGGTGTATTTTTACTTGTTATTATACTATCAAGTAAAGGAAAAGGATGGATGAAAAGTTACGCCGTGTTAATCGGGATTTTATTAGGATGGCTATTATCTACCCTATTCGGCAAATCTTCCAATACTTTTGCCGAATCGACTTCCTTGATTAAATTACCGGAAATGTTTGCTTGAGGTGTTCCGAAACTAAATACAGGAATTGCTATAACATCTATTCTTTTTACGTTTATTTTAGTCTCAAACACGATTGCAGCCGTTACAGCTGTCAAACAAGTAGTTCCAAAATCTGAGGAAAACGAAAAACAAACGATTAATCGTGGTAGTTGGGTTGGTGGAATTTCACATTTTATATCTGCTCTTTTTTCAACAATTAGAGTCGTCCCCTTACCAGTATCGGCCGGTTTTATCCGATTAACGGAGCAAAAAAGAATAAAGCCATTCCTTATAGCTAGCTTAGCTTTAGCGGGTGTAGCGTTCATTCCTGCAATCGTCCATTTTTTAGCTTTGCTTCCAGGACCTATTGCTAGCGCTGCACTTCTAGCCTCATTTGTCCAAATGATAGGAATTGCCTTTCAGGCTATTCTAAAAGAAGAACTAGATCAGCGCAGATTGACCATATTAGGAATCACATTGATAATCAGCATTGGATTAATGTTTCTTCCTACTGGTATATTTCAGGATCTTCCTTCCATTCTACAATATATCTGTAGTAATGGACTGCTTGTCGGTACTATAATTGTAATCCTGCTAGAACAACTATGGAAAACGAACAATAAGAGTACATGATTGTCGCATTTAAAAATCACCATTTATGTTACAAATCTTAATTTTTAAAAAGGAGTGTAATAAATATGAGTCACAATGAATTTATGCAACAAGCAATCGAGTTAGCTTATGAAAATACCAAGAAGAAAAAAGGAAAACCATTTGGCGCTCTTATCGTCAAAGACGGAAAGATTATTGCAAAAGGCGTAAATGATGTTCTCGAAACGCATGATCCAACTGCGCATGCTGAACTTCAAGCTATCCGTGAAGCTTGCCGTATCCTAGGCACTTCTAACCTTTCTGATTGTGAACTTTACGCAAGCGGCGAACCTTGCCCTATGTGTTTAAGCGCTATTTATTGGGCAAATTTAAAACATGTTTATTATGCCTACACTGCAGAAGAGGAAGAAGAAGCTGGATTAGGTACAAAATATGTTTACGATCAAATAGCGCTTCCAAAAGAGGAACGAGATATCAAGTTGAAGAATTTAGATAAAGACCTCCAAAGAAAAAATCCTTTTGCTCTTTGGCAAGAACTAAAAAAATAAAATAACGCTGCTGAAAATATCAGCAGCGTTTTTACTAAACTAAGAAAGAATGAAAACGTTTGTCTATTTCTTAAAATGCAAACCAATTTTCGTCCATCCACTCACTAAACTTAATATTGGACAAACGATGCAGAAGAATGCAAATGGTGCATATTCGAGAGTCGTGACACCGAGCACTTGCGTAAGGAATACACCACATACCCCCCATGGGACAAGTGGATTAACGACTGTTCCTGCGTCCTCCAATACCCGGGTTAAAGATTTCCCTTCCAAACCTAATTCACTATATTTGTTTTGAAAAGCCTTCCCTGGTAATAGAACAGATAAATATTGCTCTCCCGCTAGGAAGTTCACGCCAATCCCTGTGAAAACGGTTGCCGAAATTAAGCGACCTACATTAATCAGCAACCCTTGAATCGCATTCAAAATTGACGGAATAATACCAAGTTCAAATAGTAGTCCACCCATTGCGAGAGCGAGTAACACAAGAGAAATAGAAAAATACATGCTTTCAATTCCACCGCGAGATAGAATCGTATCGAGCTGCTCCACCCCGCTATTTAAAACAAATCCAGAGTATAATACATTCGCCATTTCTTTAACTGTCTGTGTTGGCGTTTCTATAAATGTAATCGCTATCGCAGATACAATACCCGCAGCTAACGTCGGAATAGCTGATACTTTTTTCAAAGCCATTCCTCCGACGACTATAAATGGTAATAAACTCCAAAGACTAATTGTCGTATGTGTACTTAAAGCTGAGAGCATGTCTTCAATTTCTTGTACATTACTTCCACTAGATTTTGGTGAGAGAAAGAAAAACAGTACAAGCGTTACCACAAATCCAGGAATCGTTGTCCATAACATATTTTTAATATGCTCAAATAATGGAACACCGACCGTTCCAGAGGCAAGATTCGTTGAATCAGATAATGGTGACATTTTATCACCAAGAAAGGCCCCAGAAATGATGGCACCCGCAGTAATCGCTAATGAGAAATCCAGTGAGCTTGCCATTCCGATAAAAGCAACACCAATGGTTGCTGCCGTTGTTAATGAACTACCAATACATAAACCGATTAAAGAGGTAATCAAAAAGACGACCGCATAAAAAGCTTGCCCCGAAATAAATTCAAAACCATAAAACATAATCGTCGGGATCGTACCGCTTGCCATCCAACTTGAAATCAACATGCCAATAAAAAAGAAAATATAGATGGCTCCTAAACCAGATGATGCTCCTTGCATCATCGCTCTTTCCATAATGGAAAAAGAAACCCCCTTTATTCGACCATACAATAGTAGGAAGAGAACTCCCCCTAATATTGGCATATGCGGAATCATTTCAAAATAAATAATCCCTGTTCCAATAATGATAAATAAGCAAGCAAGTACAATCGTTGCTTCTATGCATGGAAGCTTAAGCTTTGCATTTTCTAATTTCATAACCATTTCCCCACTTTAATAATGTCACTGTTTCTAGTTGATATATTTTTATACATAAACGCTTTTGCGCATAAAAGCATAAAAAAATTCTAAGGGAAAATAGAATGTAAGTCAATGAGAGTCCTAGTATACCTACAATTCCGATAATTCACTCAATTTCTTTGTGTATCAATCTCTCTCCTTTCAATCACTTTTATAATACTAAAATAGTGATAAACTCATATTTTTGTTAAACTATCTTTATAAGAGACTTGTAAAAATAATTGGAGAGTAGATGATGAAAAGAAAACGAACACGAACACTATTTAATATTACCTTTGGAATAGCTATCTTATTTTTTATCTGTACGATGACTCTTCTATTCCATACAATCGAGCAGTTTTTAAACTCAACGAACACAACAAAAGAAGCGACAACAGTAACCGAAGTAGATGCTTTTGCAGATGTAAAAAAATATATCCCGCTCCTTGAAGATGAATTAAAAAAATATCAACTTGAGGACTACACAGTCGTTCTTGTATCCTTAATGCAGCAGGAAAGTCGAGGAAAAGGCGGAGATCCAATGCAGTCTTCTGAATCGGCAGGCCTTGCCCCTAATACAATCACAGATCCTAAAGAAAGTATTAAACAGGGCGTAAAGCACTTTCGTCGTGTCCTTCAATATGGAAAGAAAAAAGATGTTGATTTTCCAACGATTATTCAATCATACAATATGGGGATAGGCTATATTCATTACATCGCAAAAAACGGCGGCACACATAGCGAAGAGCTAGCAAAGAAATTTTCAATGATTCAAGTGAAAAAGAATCCAAAGCTCTATAATTGCGGCGGAGATAAAGACAATTTTCGCTATCCTTACTGCTATGGAGACTTCACTTATACAACTAAAGTCACTAAAAACATTGAAGTGATTTCTAGTGATAGCATTCCGGCCATGAATACAGAACAAATCACAGGTAAAGCTTTTTAAGGTTTGCCTGTGATTTATTTTTATTAAATTCCACTTTTTACAAAACCATTACCTTTTCTTTTAATGATTAATCATTATACAATAATTTTACTGCATATCGTTTAAACGAGGAGGTATTACATTGAGAGGGCTTACCAAACTTCTTATTTTTCTATGCCTAGTCGGCTTTATTTGGTATAAATACGAAGAGAATCTTGCAGATTCTAACTATGAGGCAGCATATGAAGATGTACAATCGGATATTCGCTCTGTCATTAATCACCCTAACGTTTCGGCTTCACTTGATACACTGCAAGATGGTGTCAATCATCTAATTGGTGAACTGAACCAACTGATAGATCGTATCCCAAGTGAAGACAAACAACAAACCCAAGATCAAGTGGAGCAACCTGATTTAAAAACACCTGACAAACAATCCCTCTCTGTTTATAATATTGAGCTTGGTGATTCGAAAGAAGACGTTGAAAAACAAGCAGGGACAGCCAAGCGCTCTTCTTATAATGAATACGGTGTGAAATGGTATGCTTACCATAAAAACTATCACAACTTTTTCATGGCCGCTTATGATGAAAACGAAAAAGTAGTCGGTTTATATACAAATCAAGATTTAATTTCGGCAAAACAAGGGATCGAATTAGGAAGTTCAAAAGATACGGTTCTTAAGCAATTCGGTGAACCGATTACAAAGATTCGAAAAGGTTTTGTCTTTTATCAACTGCAAAACAACGATGAATATCATTTATTTCAATTAGATGATAGTTATGTGACCATCTTTTATGATAAACATGAGGGCAATACCGTAACAGCTGTACAAATCATAAGCGAAGAAGTCGAAGAACAAAAGAAAGACTTTTATGTCGAAGCAAGTCCACAATTAAAGGAAGGTTTTGAATTTCAACTGTTTGATTTAACAAATGCCGCTAGAGTTGAGCACGATCTTCCTGCTCTTTCTTGGGATAATACTGTAAAAGAAACAGCTCGCAATCACAGTTCAGATATGGCTGCAAATAATTATTTCGATCATACAAATTTGAAAGGGCAATCCCCCTTTGATCGAATGAAAGAAGATAATATTCGCTTTAGAGTGGCCGGTGAAAACCTTGCTGCCGGCCAATTAAGCAGCATCTTTGCTCATGAAGGTCTTATGAACTCACTTGGACATCGTGAAAATATTTTGCATAATGACTTTGAATCATTAGGAGTAGGCGTAGCCTTCAATTCGGAATACAAACCATATTACACAGAGAATTTTTTAACAAAATAGGAAGATATACCCTTGAAGAATGCACCCAACCTCCTTATCATGATGGACAATAAGTGCAGGTTACTCGCCACATATGATGAATAGTGAGTTATGTTCATACATGTAGAAAAATTTAGGAGATTTAAAAAGTGAAGATTATTGTACAAAATTTTATTAAGGGTATTTTAACGATTGTACCCATTATTCTAGTTGTATATGTTGTTTTTAAAACATTTATCTTTTTAGATAGCATTCTCGGTAATGTATTAAAACCTTATTTAAAGGAAGACTACATCCCTGGAATTGGTTTATTAGCAACGATTGCTCTCATCACACTTTTAGGCTGGTTGTCTACGAAGTTTCTCACAGGAACAATGATTGGGTTGATTGATAAGCTTCTTGAACATATCCCAATTGTTAAAACAATCTACTCTGTAATTAAAGACACCATTCATTCATTTCTTGGTGAGAAGAAATCTTTTTCGAAAGTAGCCTTAGTTACGATACCTGGCACAGAAATCAAAAGCATGGGGTTCATTACAACAGAAGATTTAGAAAGTTTTTATGATCCGTTAAAAGACTATGTTGCTGTTTATATTCAACAAACCTTTCAAGTAGCTGGTGTAACCTTATTAATTCCAAAAGATCAGGTAGAAGTGATTGATGTAAAGCCGGAAGAAGCAATGAAATTTATTCTATCCGGGGGAATGACTTCTACAAAAGAAAAACAGAAGGTGTAAATATAGTCACCCTCGATCAAGATCGTACATCATTTAATATTGGTCAACAAAAAAAGCGATCGTGTTATTTAATACTACTAACACGATCGCTTATACTTTTATCTTCATGATATTCGCACTTTTTCCTCATCTAATTGACCCGAGGCATCTCTATAAAATTGATGAAATAAATATGTTAAATACGAATTTAATTCAAATCGATCTTCTTGAACAAAATCAGATAGTCGTAATTTATTTTCTGTAGACATCGCTTCTCCCTCTCTCCATTATGTTTTCTTTTATTATAATCCCTTGGCTATTATTGTTTTAGACGTCCCTTTTTAAGTTTTTGTAAATATCCAGTAAAGCTCCTCACAAAACCATTTTTGAAACCATTCACAAGAAATTATGTTGTACAGGCCCCACCTACGCCTAATACCATGATGGCCACGCATGCCATCCACCTATCTACAATTATAAAGAAAACGCTTACATTTTCCAATAATTTTCATACAACAAGTTTCGACACATTCTGTTTAGCGTAAATATTACACATACACATAGTGAAGTAACTTGCTATTCAAAAGACAATGCGTATATATCGAAATAAAGCTCTGCTAAACCGTATTGTTTATTAACTAATTCCCGACCGAAATACGCCAAAATTCAACAATATTATTTAACAGAACCTTATCTTTAAAAGTTGCCACTAACTTCGCTTTCTCACTCTAAACTGATCGTTTAGTAATACCCAATTTTGCGGGAACGGATAACCGAGTACCCAATACCCAATTCCACGTATACCATATTCCTTTACTAGGTTAAATTTGGCTTGAGCACTTCTAGCATCTTCAAACCACACTTCATGCCTTTTCCCTTGTTCATCTACATATTGATAAAACGGAGATTGAGCCATTTCATCATATTGAATTGTTGTCTTATACTTCACTGCCCTTTGCACTGCTTCCTGCATATCAAACGTTTCAGCTTCTTGGCCCTGCACGTGCGGGAGAAGCCAATCGCGAGCGTACAGCTGAAAACTCATTAATATTTTATTCCTTGGGATAACTGTTACAGCGTACTCAAGTACACTTCTCATTTGATTCAGCGGCGAAATAGCCTGAGGCGGCCCTAATCGATAGCCCCACTCATACGTCATTAAAAAAACAATGTCAACGATTCGACCATGGGCAGCATAATCATGTGCTTCATAAAGAAATCCTGTTTGTTCAGCACTTGTTTTTGGAGCAACGGCAGTCGAAACAAAATAACCATCTTCATGCAAACGATTAACAGCACGTTGCAAAAACTGATTATAATTCTCACGGTCCGTTGGATATAAGTTTTCAAAATTGATATTTAATCCACGATATCTCTTTTGCTCAATCGTCGCTACAATATTTTCTAATAATTTATCTTGCAGCTCTGTGCTTGCCAAAATGGTTTGGGCAGCGTCCGATCCCAGATTCCCATACGTAAAATTAGTGATGCACATAACCGGAAGAACTCCTTTAAAACGAGCAGCCTGGATAATAGCCTGATCATCTAATGGCTGTAATTCCCCATCGCTTCTCACAACGTAAGAAAAAGGAGACATACAAGTTAAAGAATCCCCTGCCTCCCTCACTTCATCCGCTCCTTTTTCTCCCATGTTAATGACGTAAGTATAAACATCAATGATAGCTTTTGAAAAAGGAATAATTAATCTGGTTCCTGAATAAACCTGATTAAGATTTTGAATAGAATTCGCTTCAATAATGTCCTGCACTGTTGTTCCATAGTTTTGAGCAATTTGTCCCAAACTTTCTCCAGGCCGAACCGTATGTGTACGAGCGGGAATATATAAAACTTTTCCTGGATTAATGACCGAAGAATCAGTTAATTGATTAGCTTGCATAATGCTATCTACTGAAGCTCCGTATTGTTGGGCAATTTTCCATAATGTTTCCCCAGATTCGACAGTATGTTGACGAGCAGAGCTAGGAATGATAAGCGCTTGACCAATCACTAATCGACCTGCATCTGGAAGTTTATTCACCGCCACAAGCCGTGCAAAATCTATACCATAACGACTCGCAATCTGCCACAATGTTTCTCCCGGTGTTACAACATGAATAAGCATAGTAACCCCCTTACCCCAAGATCCTATCCCTAATGTATGCGGCCATTTATCTATCCATGTAACTCCTAACTCAAAAAAAAGGAAGGGCTACTGAACGTCCCCTCCTGTTTCTCATTCATTTATTTCTGTAAAAATTCTTGAATTCGCTTCGCTGCTTCTCTCAGTCTTTCAGCCGGTTGCACTAAAGCCATGCGAACATATCCTTCCCCTTCCTTTCCAAAAGCATCTCCAGGAACGACTGCAACGCCGGCTTTATCAATCAACTCATAAGCAAATTCACGTGACTTCCACCCAGCAGGAATTTTTGCCCAAACAAACATCGTCGCAGCTGATTTAGGTACTTCCCAGCCAGCTTTAGCTAGTCCAGATAGCAGAGCATCTCGGCGTGCCTCATACTCTTTCACTTGTTCAGAAAGAATAGCTGGATCTGCCATAAGTGCTTTTTCAGCTGCTTTTTGAATGGGATAAAAAATGCCGTAATCAATATGAGATTTTAATGTGGCTAAAATATTTAGCGCTTCTGTATTTCCAACTACATAACCAATGCGGCAACCTGCCATATTAAAGGTTTTCGATAAAGAATTGAACTCAATTCCTACCTCTTTCGCTCCCGGAATAGACATAAAGCTAATTTGCGGATGATGATCGAAAATTAATTCAGAATAAGCAAAATCATGAACAACTAAAATGTGATGCTTTTTCGCAAACTCAATGACCTCTTTAAAAAACTCTTCATTTGCTAAAGCTGTGACCGGATTTCCCGGGTAACTAATAATCATCATTTTTGTTTTTTTCAATACATCTTCTGGAATTTGATTAAGCTGCGGCAAAAATTGATTTTCTGCCGTTAAAGGCATTGGATAAATGGTTCCTTCAGCAAGTGATACACTAGCTTCATAGATTGGATAACCAGGATCTGGAACTAATACATAGTCTCCTGGATTAATAATAGCCGTCGCTAAATGGGCAAGCCCATCTTGTGAACCCATAAGTTGCAGCACTTCTTTTTCTGCATCCAGCTCAACCCCGTAACGATTTCTATAAAAATAACAAACTGCATCATGAAATTCCGTTATCCCTTTTAACGTATAACCATATTTGCTTGTATCTTGTGCATATTCAATTAGCGTATCAATGACAAAGGAAGGAGGTGGTAAATCCGGGCTTCCTACACTTAAATCGATTACATCCTTCCCTTTTTGCAATGCCTCTTGTTTCCGACCTGCTACTTCCATAAAAACTCCTGTTGTTAACTGTGCCACTTTTTCTGACGCTGTAAATTGCATGTAACATTCCCCTTTTAAAATTTATATCCAATTTTCCTTATTTTTTGAATCTTGAATAATATTATTATAGCAAAATAAAGAGGAAGAACACCCTATTTTAGTGTTCTTCCTTCCATACTACTATCCTCATACATTTATTCAGTTTCATATTGAAGCCAGTCTGACCCATTAATTTGATTAGAGACGTCAATGATTTTATTTTTCACTCGCTCTGCTTCTGCTCCTTCTAATAACAATGGTTGATAATTATTTCTAGACGTAACAGAAGAAATTGAGAACGGTACAACTTTTATTTCTTTTTGATCTGTCAGTTCCCCATCCTTCAGGTGAAACGTTTGCTGAAACACATATGTATCCTTATCTGCCGGATTTCGGTTCCCGCCAAACATAAAGTTTCCTAAACTATAGACAATAAACTTGCCCTTATACTCCTCAATTCCTTGAACAACATGAGGGTGATGTCCTAGAATCAAATCCGCTCCGCTATCGATTGCATAACGAGCCAGTGATTGTTGGGATTCAGTTGGAACATAGCTTCTTTCAATTCCCCAATGAAAATGGATTAAAATAATCTGGACACCTTGTTCTCTTAAGCGCTTTATATTCGCATCAACAATAGCACGCGTTTCTGGTGTATCTTCCCAGCCCTCATATCCAAGAGCTCCTACTTTCACGCCTTTAATCGTCGTAACATAGTGATGTTCGTATCCGAAATAACCAATTTTTTGCTTCTCTAGTGTTGCAATTGTATCATCATACCCTTGTTGTAAATAATCCATAGTATGATTGTTTGCTAGATTGACCGCTTCGATTCCACCAAGTTCTAAAATTTGAGCATAAGAAGGATCTCCCTTAAAGCGAAACTTTTTGATTGCTTTTTCAGTAGTATTTGTTAATGTAGTTTCTAAATTAACGGTTGTTAAATCATCTTCTTCGAAAATATGATCCAATTTTTCGATAAAGTAAGGCAGTCCATTTTTAGAAGCTTCGTCCGGAAATGAACCTGCATATGTAAAACTTTCATCCGTTCCGAGTGTGAAATCCCCGGCTGCACTGATTTTAATCGTTTCAATAACGGGTTCAGCTGGTGCCTTTTCCTCCCCGGATTGCGTTTTCCCTTTTTTCTCTTCCTCTGTCACACCACTTGTAACTGGCTGGTCTTTCGTCATGATGTTATTAAAAATAAGCAGTGCGATAATTAAAAGCACTCCCGCCGTTAATATACGTCGTACCGACCTTTTTAACCGCCTCCGTTTTCTCATTCGCCCCATATCTCTATTATCCATACTTGACGACCCCCTACCTTTCCCAAAACACATGCACATTATACCTTAATTAACTAAATATATACATACATAGTACTATAAAAATTGAATATTATGTATTTTTTAGTGGTAATTTGTAAAAAAATAACCCCTTATTCTAGAAGGGATTATCATAATAAAGTACGAATTTATATGTAAGAGTATATTTTAGCTTCAACTTTGAGCAACGGTATTCAAAAAAAGACATCATATTTTTAATAGTTGTATTTTCTCATTGTAAATAAAGTGAGTAATAAGGCGGGGACCGAAGATAAAGTCATACCTAAAAACGATAGCTTCGGGGATATTTCGTATAAGAAGCCTCCTAAAAACGTAAGGAGTGCTATACTTAAACCCATCGCAAAAGCAGCATACATACCTTGAGCCGTTGGAATTTGATTGGGCTTTAATTTTTGTGAAATATATTGAATGAATGCATAGTGTGCAACACCAAATGATAAAACATGTAAAACTTGAGAAAATATAAATACAACAACGTTTGGAAATAAATAAATCATAACCCATCGCAGAGTAGAACCAAGCGCAGCAATACTATACATCGTAGATACTTTCATTTTTGAAAAAAACTGATCCACCTTTGTAAAAAATACGATTTCACATACTATAGCAACATTTAAAATTAACCCGATATAGAAGCTGCCTACCCCTAAATCTTGTAAATAAACAAATCCATAATTGTAATAAGAAGCGTGAGACCCTTGCACTAAGATAGAAATAAGAAGAACGATAACAAATCCTTCTGATGCAAATAATTTATTCAAACTCCCTTTTTCATCCACTTGATTAATCGGCTTAGTTTTTACATGTAATACAACTGGAGAAGCTTGAAATTGCGAAAAAACGATGGCAATTAGACCTATAATCATTAGCCATAAAATCGCTGCCTCTTGAAATACCGCAGTTCCTGCACCTACGATTAAAAGAGCAATTGTATAGCCAAGCGAGCCCCATGACCGACTTCTTCCATAATGGATTTTTCCAGTACTCACCAAGACTGAGGCACTGCTTTCCATAGCAGGTAAAAGATTTGGATAAACAGCACTAAATAACACTGTAATGATGAATAATGAACTATATGTATCGAATGGTATGTATAACAGTACTACTCCTAAGGACCCGACAGCCAAGCACTTCATTACAACACTTAAAGAATATAGCCTAGTGAACAGCGGAAATAGGAATAAGGTTGAACAGGCACGTACAATCATCCCCGTCCCCATAATCATACTTGCAGCGGAAACTGAAAGATTTTTTTCTGCAATAAGCCAACCGGTCCAGTATGGCAAAAAAATACCCCACGTAAAGAAAAAAGTATAAAAATTTAAAGATAACCAACGTTGATTATTCATTTAAATCCTCCCTAGAATTTCAGCTCGCCATGGATTACACATCCATTATCTGTTTTATTGAATGAGCATCTCATAAAAATACAAAGTTACCCTTTAAAGTAAAAATAATTGTAACATAAAGAAAGGGACCATGATAATTGAATACGCATTTATCACTTCTTAACAGAATACTGCCCAAAAATATTTTTGGAATAAACGGAAAAAGTGCTCATAAAATTAGCATTGTGTGTTAACTTGGAATTCAATTTTAGGGGGAGAAAAAATGAGTATGAGTGTACAGTTTCCAAGATGGATTGCAGTTATTGTATCGATTTTCGCTTTAGCAACGGCCTTCATCTTTAGTTCTACTTCTAACGCTTCAGCATCTATTAACTATGGAGAAGAAGTAGCAGCAACAGCGGAGTTATATATTGGTACACCTTATAAATATGGAGGAACTACACCAAAAGGCTTTGACGCAAGCGGTTTTACTCAATATGTTTATAAGCATGCGGCAACAGAATTAACGATTCCAAGAACGAGTGCCGCTCAATATAAAATCGGGAAAGCTGTTAAAAAGAACGCATTAAAGCAAGGTGATTTAGTATTTTATGCCACAGGTAAAAAAGGAAAAGTATCCTATGTAGGAATTTACAATGGTAATGGCACATTTATCGGTACTACTTCAAAAGGAGTAAAAATCGTTAAAATGAGTGATAAGTATTGGAAAGAGCGCTACATTGGGGCAAAACGCGTAATTAAATAAGGATTGAGGAAACCGGATTATGGATAATACGATTTTTGGCTCATGTGTGTGAGACAGTGGTCTCACACACCTTCCAGCTCTGCTGAAAGGTTGCTCTAGCCCCATGAAACAAGGGAGTAAGAGCCAAAATCAACAACGTTCTATCACACAGCTAAATAAAAAAGAATAGATAAAAACAAGCTCCGGAATTACAAATCCGGAGCCATTTTTCGAGCTATTTTCAAAACGGATTATTTTCACATAGCTAAGAGTTAAATACCTTAACAGAAAACCATTAAATGCCTATCAATATTTAGACCTTTTCATCATTAAATAAAGAAAGAATATTATTAAAGTAAGGATTGATGAAAATGGCTAAAAAATATAGAGGAAAAACGTTAAAAAAGCTACCGTCAAACGGACGTGGAGAATGTCCATTATGTAAAAAAACAAGAATCAAGCTATTATATCCCCATAGAACAGAGACAAACCAATTGATTCAAGTATGTAAAAATTGTCGTAATAAATAATATGCGCCGGGCTGTCACAAGCCCTTTTTTCTTTATTACAACTCATTTGTGCCACACAAGAACTCTATCCACCTTGATTTCAATCAACTAACGATTCAACTTTCCTAAAAGCCCCATCGTCAAATACTGCTTCTCTTCATTAAAATCCCACGGCCAATATTTTAGTGAAAAATCTGCTTTATTTGCATTCTCAATAAAATCTTTTATAGCAATGAGTGCAGCTCCATATCCTATATTCGAAGCTAAAGCAAAAATGGCATTTGGTCCTTGCTTAATCGTGTCTATGTACTCCGGTTCCATCTTTAAAATATCCGTCCATGTAATAACGAAGCCTGTTGTCTTGCAGCATTTAAAAATGGAATCGTGGTAAGCAAGAATGATGCTATCTCTTAAATCCAAAAACCCTTCTTTGATTTGTTCTAATTCTTCCTTATTATATTGGGTTTCATATTGAGATAACGTATCCAAAGCCCAGTTATAAAACAATTGCGTATAAATAGCTGATGATGCGACAATGTCAAAGCTATCAAGAAAATCTGCCCATTCATCCTTTGAGCTTTCAACCACATACTTCTCTAGATCCCTCACATACTGTAGAATGCTCTCAACCTTCTCACCACATTTCAATAAAGAAGACAAATGATTTTCAAAATCGATGTTCTTTAATCCTGTCACGTCCAGCTCAACGAGTTTGATTTTGTTACGAGTACTTGCTAAGAGATACTGAGCCCCTCTTTTCATACTTTCTACATCGAGATCAAATAAATAAATCGAGTTACAGTTGGATGCCAAATAATTCAACTCTAAATCATCACAATTACCCGCTCCAAAGATGGCTATTTTATCAACGGACGCTTTTTTTGAAAAAACATCATGAAATAAGCCACTTACTTGGTTACGATGACCCTCCCATTTCGTTCTTCTTGACTTATCTCTATTTTCATTCATTTCCCTTTGAAAATCTTCCAAAAATATCTCTCCTTTTATGTATATACCAACATAGTTGCGACACTCACTTCTTATAAAGTAAATCCCGCTGCAACCATTTATAAAATTGTACACTATTTTGTTTTTTAACGGATAATCTTCTCCTGCATAGTTTCTTACCTCTAAGCAAAAAGTAACATTGGAGGTGAACGAAATGAGTAAAAAAATTAAAGAAGACCGTTCCAAGTCAGTCCTTGGTTCTTCACAAGTCGAAGGTCAAGGCACAACTACACAAGAAACAGGTTCTATAGAAGTTCCTTCATCAAATAAAAAACAAAAACGTGATTAACCCTATTTTCTTTCATATGTTAACCAAACCATTGAAGCGAGGCTGAAGCTATGACGACAGAAAAACAAACCCAACATACTCCAAGAATTTACGCTGAGCCCTCAGAAAGTCCAAAACTTGTTATCACTACAAATTTGGATCAAAATGCAACAGAACAAAATCCATATGAACAAAAAAATAGCCCTAACAAGAAAGAATTCAAAGAATTTTTTGATGAATAATATGTTCAGGCGACTCAAATGGGTCGCCCCCTTTTATTCCCGGCTACAACCATGCTCTTAAAATATTTTCCCCATAAAGATTGACAAATAATAAGATTAAGCAATTAAAAAGTATATACAAAAAACTAATGAAATGATAATAATAAAGATACTAAGTATTACCACAGTCTTTTTAGGTGCACGAAATGTTTGATTATTAATAGCAGTAATTTTTTTCATATATACAGCGGTAGCCATAATAATAGTCAAAATACCTAATCCAACCGAAGATATCCCAATAATATTAGCTAATAAGTCACCTATTGGGGAAAGGCTTGATTTCATTGTAAAATGGACATTTGTAACAAGAAACCCTACTCCAATAATAGCAATTGCTGTACGAATCCAAGCTAAAAATGTACGTTCATTAGCTAGATGCTGCTGAATATATGTAGAATCAACAGTTGGAGAGCTGCTTTCTAATTTTTTTGTTCGATTTTCCTTCATAAACAATCACTCACTTACTAAAATAGATGTTATTTTCGTTGTTAAACTCTTCTTATATATAACACTAAAATGATAAAATATTTACTTCTTTTTATACTTTTCACTAGTTCTTTTATGATCTCTCGATTCACTGTAACAATAATTTTCTCCCCAATTAGACCTTGATTAGCCATTACATAGCTTGTTGGAATGGTTCCTTTTTACTTTTAGTCATATATTGATAGAATACTTATTAAAAAGGGGAATGAAAATGAACAGAGTGATTTTATTTGATGGAGAGTGCAATTTTTGTGACCAAAGTGTTCAATTCATCATCAAAAGAGACCCTATAGGCTACTATAAGTTTGCCTCCCTGCAAAGTGATATTGGTAAACAATTGTTAAAACAATTTAATGCTCCAGAAGATATGGATAGTTTCTTTCTGATAGATCATAACAAATGTTATTTTAAATCCTCGGCAGCTCTTCAAGTTTGCAAAAATTTAAAGGGCCTTTGGAAAATCCCCTATTTTCTTTTAATCATTCCAAGACCTATTAGAGATTTCTTTTATGAAATAATCGCCAAAAATAGATACAAATGGTTTGGCAAAAAAGATAGTTGTTTATTACCTTCTCCTGAAATTAGAAATCGGTTCTTATAATACTGTACTTGTCGTAGAGGTTTAAGTTTCTGTTCCAATGTATTTTTTCACCTATATAGTACATGCTTTAAAATAAGGCCTATCAAATTTAGAACAAGTGGAAGGAGTTTCTCACCATGAAAAAAGAAGGTAAACAACATGCAAAAATAAACGCGGAAAAACAAGAAGAATTACAAACCGTAAATGATTTTTCTAACAAAGAAAATACGCAACCAGTACCTCAACCAAAAGACTATGATGAAATAGAGTATTGAGATGAAAGTATACTCCGACACAACCACGAATGGACAAATTCCCCGGGCAACAAATTCAAGGGTGTAGTCAAGAAAAAAACATTTACAAATTTAGTTTTTTAAAATTAGATATGTTATATGGGACTTTTAATTTTAGGTAAATGTGGAATTTTCATTAGGACAAAAAACCAATATCTAACCTCACCATAAAATAACATCACGTTTGAAGTATATCGAGGAAGGATGAGGAACACTAATGTATTATTATCCACCTTTAAATAACACGCTTTATATGCCTTACAGAGATTTAAAAAGTGAAACACTGCAGGCTGTAAAACCTTTTGTGGATTATGGTTTACTAGAAGCAACTTTTACATCATATTCTCATGCACTTACAGAAGTCGCAGCAATCGCCTATTTGCTCGGAAAAGGGTATGACCCGCAAACCGCTTATAAAACGGTTGAATCATGGGAAATGAACGAAAAATTTTTTTAGACATATGAGAATGTTATCTGTTAAGTAACAATTTTATCGAAGGGTTATTGACATTTAAGTCCCTATCAAAACATTTCCAGCATTATCAAACACCAAAAAGCAAATATTAGATGATGGAAGGCCATCAATTTTGCTTTCCAAATGATTGATTGAGGAGTGTTTGACATTGAATAACTGGATATCTGCGCTTTTAAATATAGGGATGCGAAAAAACATGTTTAAAATGTTTGGCAGAAAAAGAAACAATAGAGGGATGATGTGGACGTCTTTATTAGGTCTAGGAGTTAGTGCAGTCGCTTATGGATTAGGTAAAAATCGAAACAGAAATATGCAGAATCCTGTTGAACATGTAACGAACAGGAGTCGAACGCAAACAGCTAATCCAATGCTAAAAGCTGCTCTAACAGAGTTTTCAAAGGAATTAGGACTCGATAAAAATCCTTCGACAAAAAAATGAATTTCATTCACATAAAAATGCCCACTTTAATGTGGGTATTTTTATGTGAATGAAATTGAAATTAGTAAAATCCGAAACAATTTATTCTCTGGCTAAAGAACAAATAATAATTACACATGATATCGTCTAAAATATAGTTGCTATTGACGTGCAAAATAATTTGCGAATCTGGACACTTTATCTAATGTGATGCTGATCATAGTGCCAATAAAGGCACTTCCGATAATATCAGATGGATAATGATGACCTACCCAAATACGTGAAAAGCCAGTCAACACAGATAATATCCACATGATTGAACCAAGGACACGGTCATAAAGAAAGATAGAAGTAGATATAGCAAATACAAGCAGAGTATGTTTACTTGGAAAAGAAGAATCTTTTTTTGAAGGAATAAGTATACCAACCCGACGTTTTACAAATGGACGTGGTTTAAAATAAAACAATTTAATCAAAGTGTTAATAAACAAAGTTAACCCTACAGATATCACCGCATTGCAAGACACTTTTTTGTAAAAATCATTTCTAAACCACATAAAAATCAAAACAAAAATAAATACATAACGAATCTTATTTGATATCAATATCATGAGCAAGTCAATTGGAGAACAACGTCTAGACAGCGGATTGACTGACTGAAATACTTTGTAGTTCATAACAATTATCTCCTTAATTTATAGATGAAGTAATTAGTAACAAACTGTGGAAAACATACGCTAAGGATGAAACTCCCTTCATATTTTTTTAAAATAAAAAAGGATAAGCATCGATATAACAATGTTTATCTTTCCTCATATGTATAAAGTTATGAGTAAACTTTTTTAAAACTTTCATACATCTACAACGCAATATTGATTATGTTACTTCACTGTTTAACTTAGGTCTAACTAGTTTCTCCCACTCTTTTTACTTGTTTCAAGCCTAAGCTTCGCTCAACTATAACAATCGGTATGATTAATAAAGTAGACACCAAAACAATTAGTAATAAAAAAATAGTTGCAAGGAAAAATAAAATATAAAAAAATTTCAAAGGGATAGATTACAAAGAACAACAGGCCGTAATTACGCAAGTATTCTTCTACTAGAAATTTCATTTTATGCATACCCTTTTCAGCACGTATATCTCTATATTCAAATCCCTTGTTATTAAGGTAAAATAATGATTTCTTTGTTAGGTTTAATATATGAGTACAGCAATACATATTAACCATTCTGAATAAAGAATAATGCTTAAAGATTTTAGAAATGATTTCAGATTGATTGAGGTGGTTATATACATGCCAATGTTAGATATAGATGGTGCAAACTTATATTACACTGTTAAAGGAAACGGGATTCCTATCGTTTTTATTCATCCCCCTGTGCTTACCAGTTCAAACTTTAAATACCAAGTAGAAGGATTATCTCGGAATTTTAAAGTTATTACTTTTGATATTAGAGGCCATGGCAGAAGTCAATATTCAGACACGCCAATTATCTATTCACTAATTGTAAAAGATATCAAACGTTTATTAGATCATTTAAACATTCAAAAAGCATTCATATGCGGCTATTCAACCGGTGGCTCTATTGCACTAGAATATTTATTAAATGCCCCTGATAGAGCTCTGGGAGGCATTGTAATAAGCGGTATGTCTGAAGTGAAAGATAGGGAGTTAAAGCAAAAGATTTCTTTAGGAATATCGCTTGCCAATAAAAAAGCAGTTCCACTTCTTGCACTAGCCATTTCGTGGGGCAATTCAAATAAGCAAGAGTTATTCAATAAGATGTTTAATGAGGCCCTAACAGGAGATGCAATAAATATCGAACAGTATTACCGTTATAGTTTGCATTATAATTGTACTAATCAGCTAAAGAACATTACCCTACCCGTTTTACTTGTTTATGGTGAAAAAGATAAACCATTCCATTATTATGCTGAGTTATTACATAAAAACTTGCCATATAATGAATTACAAGTCATTAATCATGTAAAGCATCAAATCCCTACAAAATCAGCTAATGATTTAAATCGACTTATTACACATTTTATTGAGATGACTATGAATGAAATCACACAAAGATATTGATGTAAGAACGCAAAATACCGCTCACCTTATAATGGAATGAGCGGTATTTGACTATATAGACAGATTGCTTTTTAAAAGGGCATACTCCCATTAAACTTTAATGATTGAGTCCGAGACTATTTCTTTCGCTTTTGCGCAGAAAACTCTTTACCATGTGCCTCTTGTTCTGCAATAACAGCTTCTTCTGGAACATGGTTATTCTTTTTTGGAGAATTGATGCGATTACGATGTTTTTTACCCATTATTGAACTCCCCTATCTATATGTTTTAAATTTTGATGATGGTTAGGTCTCATCTTGTATGTTGAACTGTTTGAAACTTCCATCAGGTGTGAGGTCTTACCACTCATTCATTTGTGATAAAAACCGCTTTTAAACAAGCATTATTAGCTTTCCCACCTAAGATGAAAACATGCTCCAGAAGCACTTTTGACCAACTATTGGTTATCCCCTAAGACCTTTACTCTCTTTAAACACTTGAATAAACGTCCCAGGATCATCCTTAACAGTAAAAGGGTATACACCCGCACTTGTATGAAGGTACAATATTCCTTCCTCACCTCCCATTTTCCGAAAAGATATATCATGAACGGTATGAATAGGAAATTCACGATATTTTGTAGTAATTTTATTTTCGTATAAATACATATCACGATCGGAAATGACTGTTCTTTGTTCATTATAGGTGACTTCTCTAAGAATTCTATAATACGGCTGATGAGCTTTCCACTTCATATAAAACATCTCCATCATAATAAGCTAGCCTAATGTTGACTTGATCGATACCTTCTTCGATATCTACTATGATAACAAGAGTCACAAATTGGAAAACGTGATTCATCCGGCAGCTTCTTCCCACATTGTTTACATTTTTTCTGGTAATTGATTACTTCATCTTTTAATTGATCATGCACACCGTTACTAATCTCTTCTCGGACCCTTTCCCAATATATCGCTTCACTCCTCCTATCAATACGATATAAAAATAATAGATGAAGACCAATAGCTTTATACGAAAGCTCAAGCTCCTCTAGATTTCCCCTTTTGATGACTGGTTCTGGAAACTCCCGATTCTCAGCAATCGCGAATATGGTATCCAACCACTGATTGACGAGTCTTGGTTCTTTTGTTGAAAACGGGAGATGAAGAAATCCATATAAATCCATCAAGGGAAAGCGCGCTTCGATTTCCGTATCACAAATAAGTTCATATAGCTCTCGTTCTTCTGAAAGAGAGGCTTTTTTTGTTCCTTTTGGTGGGTCAAATCGATCCCACAGTTCAAAAAATATCCCTAAGTTTCGATAATATTTCTGAAATCGTTCAAATACAGCTGATGTAGGAGCAATGGCAAAAGTTTTAATCGGCTCATCTGCCTGCTCCAGCAGTTTACGCATCATTTTAATGTCAGACGTAAATGCAACTTTACCGGTGTTATAAATGCCTTTCCGCCCAGCTCGCCCAGCAATTTGCTTAACTTCCTGGGAGGTCAATCTTCTCCTGCTCGTTCCATCGAACTTCTCGTTTTCTAAGATGACAATACGACGAATTGGCAGGTTTAACCCCATTCCTATTGCGTCTGTTGCGACAACAACGGAGGTTTCACCACGATTAAAAAGCTCAATTTGCCTTTTTCTTGTTTCTGGAGGCATGCTGCCATATATCATACTGACGTTATGTCCGTTCCGTCGTAAACTGGAAGCTGTTTCAAGAACCCGTCTCCTTGAAAAACAAACAAGAGCATCCCCTTTTTGCGTGTTTTTCAAACTGAACTCTCCATTCTCTACCTCCAAGGGGATTTCACGGCTATATTCATGCAGTTCAATATCAGCCCCATCTAGGAGATTAAGAAGCATCATTTTAGTATTTTGGCTTCCAATGATATGTACTTCTTTTGCATTTGCCTTCGTGATGGCTCGATACCATGAGAAACCACGATCTTTATCAGCAATCATTTGTGCCTCGTCAATGACCATCACTTCATAATAGTCCTTCTCATGAAACATCTCGACTGTAGAGGAAATATGGTTGGCATCCTCCATCAGCTTTTCTTCTTCACCAGTCTTTAAAGAGCACGGGACACCCTCTGCATTCAGCTTGTCATAAACTTCAAGTGCAAGAAGCCGAAGGGGAGCAAGATATAAACCACTTTGAGCGCTCTTCATTTTTTGCAGCGCTTGATAAGTCTTCCCTGTATTCGTCTCTCCAATATGGAGCACGTATCTCGTTTCTTTTCCTAAGACCGCGCTATACGCCTTACCAAAAATATCGTCAAGGATTCTTTCCTCTTCTGCTTTCCGGCGTTCCTGCTCTGCCAACTCTTCGGCCAGTCTTCGTTCTCTAGTCGCTTCATCTTTCTCAAAGATCTCCTGATGCAAAGTTTCGTCAAAAGGAACCCCTGCCAGTCTTAACAAATCAGAAAGGTATTCCTCCTGAAGCTCATCAAAACAAGCCTCAGATAAATCTGCCAATTCATCTCGCAACACCCCTTTTAAAGCTCCTATAGTCAGGGGGTCACCATAAATTTCCGTATAATCCTCCATTAACTTCTCGGGTAAATGTTCCATAACTGTTTTCGGAGCAAAGTCTAAAATGAATTCCGACACAATTCTTTCATAGCGATAGAAATAGGTTTCATATTCAAAGTCGCTTCTTCCCCAAACAAATAGCGAGTGAATATCACCTGTCAATTCTTCAAAGAAATCAGTAAGCATTACATAATCTGTCGCGTTAAACTCCCCCTGCACCCTCAATGGTTCTTCAAGTAAGTAGGGCTCTGTATAATGATACTTTTTCTTATTTTGAATATCATCAGACAACATTCGAGCTACGTGATAACGGACATGCAAATATGAAAGAAAAGCATTCTTATCCAAAAAGTCATAAGCAGCCTTTTGTAGTTTTTCTCGAATATGCCATCGCTGTTCAGCCTGCCTTTTCTCTTCTTGTCTCTTAAAGAAAGTTTGTCTTGCATTGACATATCTTTGCTCCCAGTCTTGCTCATTTTCAGATAAAGTTTGTTTCAGCCAAGGCAGCACATCAAAGGGATAATAATTTCTTAATTCGTTACGGAATAATTTATTAATTAGCTTTTTATCTGTCCCTTCGGTAACATATCCCTTTTCATTCAAAAAGGCCTTTTTTTCTTTTCTCGGTACATCATTTGAAGCTTTATTTAGCCAAACATTAATCCAAATCTGCTCAATATAAGACTGTCTGTCAGAAATATATGTTTGCCAGGCAGGAAGCGTATCTTGTGTCTCTAAATAGCGCTCAATATCCTGGATAACCTTTTGTTTCGTTTGCTCAATTGCGAGCGGATATATCTCTTCTAATTTTCCCATCATAATCCCCTTTTACGTGTCACAATATATAGTTATGCAGTGTTGTTCAATTAGTTAGATTTGAAACTAATAGCCTTTATGGACTTTCATTGTATGACACTTCTTTCTTTAATATCCATATTATATCAACCAGGAGCAAAAACAAAAACATTCGTTCTATTTTAGCCATTCCCTTAGCAAATTTAATTGAATAACTAAATGTACGTATTTGTTATTGTTAACTACCCTTTTTATTTTATAACCTGGCTGAAAAGCTAAGATTGTCCTACCATGTGTAAAGGTCCACTTCTCAGCTTTCCAACTATCTCCTGAACCAAATACAAATTCTTGATTGCAACACCTGTATTTACTGCATCGGAACTTTGAAAAGCCCTTGTAGTGTTTTATAGTGTAGATGCTTTTCTAGCTAATATGCAGCTTGATAAATAAGCTCTACAGGGACTTCAGTTATCTGTGCCATTTTTTCAGATGTCCAACTTGTCTAAAGATTGAAACATAATTATCCTCCTAGAACATCCTACCCAAATACTTAAAGAAGACTAAATAACGTTTTAGCTCCAATACAAGATCATTAAGAAATTCAATTTTTCCTATATTGACGATATCGATGTATTATGTTTTAATATTCTCAATTGTCAACTTATTTTAATTTAAGTTAACATCATTAGGAGGTTCTTATGAAAAAATGGACAACTTACGATCTTGCGCTGATTGCTTTGCTTGCTAGTTTTATAGCGATTACAGGAGCAATTAAGATTCCTATCGGCATTCCAGGCTCAGAATTCCAGCTTTCTGCTCCCATTGCTGTAGCAATTGCTGCTGTATTTGGATTCAAACGCTACCTTCTTGCAGGTATCCTTGCTAGTCTGATTCTATTTCTGCTTGGTATTCATAATCTATTAAACATCGAAATAGCGATGACTTTTCGAATCGTCGCTGGTGGAATAGTAGCTTTATTCGGAACTTCTCTTCCTGTTTTAATACTAGCTGGACCAATCGGGACTGTGGTTGCTCGCTTCGTACTTGCCTTCACTCTTGGCATTCCTTCTGGTCCGTTGCTTTTAGCGGCTATTCCAGGAATGATTTTTACCGCTTTAACAGTATGGCCATTAAAAGAAGTGTTCAAAAAAATTAGTGAAAAACAAAGGAGACATCATCATGTTAAACGAGCTTTATAGCATTAGAATGAGAGCAGCCGAAGGAGGAGCCCATGAACAAGGTGGTCGGCATATATCGGGCGGAGAGCGCCTCGGACAAAAAGAAGAACTATATAAATTGGCAACAGAACTGCTTACTAAATCGCTTAATCATTCCCGTGGTGATTGTGATTTCATTCAGTTAGTAATTGAAAAACTCCAAAATCAAGAAATCAAGACAATTAGCCCTCTTCCTGTTTCCACTGAACATGTACAAAACGTGACGGAAGGACGAAAAAAAGCTGTGTCTCTTCTTTCATTCCTTGAAATCTCAGATGAAGCGATTACACAAGGGCTGAACTTTCTCAAACAATCAACACATCAAAGAGGTGCCATTATTGTAGACAGCCAAACCGGAAAACGGCTAGATCATCAAGAACTGAAAGGTGTACGGGTATCCCGAATGGATTGGCATACACAAAGTTGGAGTAACTGGTCTGCATTTCACCAACCTTTTACCTCTTCTCGTATTAGAGAGGCACTCGCTCTCGCTTCAAAGGTCACAGCTTCTCCTTATACAATAGCTGAATTATGCTGGTCTGATGATCCAGATTATATAACTGGCTATGTGGCAAGTTCTGCTACTGGTTATAAACGGATTACTCACTTAAAAAATATTGGAGAAGATTGTGGAGGACGCATCTTTTTTGTTAAACAACATTGTCCTCTAGATGACTATATTTCTTATTTAGAAACAACACCTGTCTGTATTACATATGAAAACGAAACCGAGCATAGAAGGAGGGCAAGCTCATGACAGATTATCTTAACCAGGAATTACAGCAAATTCGAGAACAAGGATTATTTCGAACACTGCGGAGGATAGATGCAGCAAGTGATACAGAAACAGTGCTAGAAGGAAAAAAGATTCTTCTATTTTCTTCTAATAATTATCTAGGTTTAGCCAATGATTCACGTATGAAAGAAAAAGCCATTGAAGCAATCAAACAATTTGGTACAGGAAGCGGCGGCTCTCGTTTAACGACGGGAAATCTTTCTTTGCATGAACAGTTAGAACGTGACATTGCCTCTTTTAAAGGAAAGGAAGCTAGCCTTGTATTTAGCAGCGGATTCCTAGCAAATGTCGGCATTATTTCTACTTTGATGAAGCAGGGTGATGTTATTTTAAGCGATTCTCTAAACCACGCTAGCATCATTGATGGCTGCCGCTTAAGTAAAGCTGATACGGTTATTTACAATCACGTTGATATGAACGATTTAGAGAAAAAATTACAAAGTGTAACCTCTTATCAACGAAAGCTAATTGTTACAGACGGTGTGTTCAGCATGGACGGAAATATTGCTCCACTTCCTGCTATCGTCTTACTTGCAAAAAAATACGGAGCTATGGTAATGGTCGATGATGCACACTCTACGGGAATTCTGGGTAAAACAGGTGCTGGTACAGCCGAATATTTTGGATTGACGCAGCAGATCGATTTATTAATGGGAACGCTTAGTAAATCAATTGGCGCAGAGGGTGGATATGTCGCGGCATCTCAATCCCTCATTCAATATTTGCGCAATAAAGCTCGTTCTTTTATTTTCCAAACGGCTTTATCTCCTAGTGTTGTCGCTGCTAGTATAGAAGGAATTCGTATCATTCGTGAAGAAAGAGAAAGAAGCGTACGACTGCTTGAAAATGCGGAATTTTTACGGAACGGATTGAAAAAATCAGGTTTTACACTTGTAGATGGCTCTACTCCGATTCTTGCGGTTTTAATTGGTTCCGCACAAGATGCTGTGCGTTTTTCCAAAAGATTAGAAGAAGAAGGAATTTTTGCTCCAGCTATTCGCCCACCTACAGTACCTAAAGGCATGAGCCGTATTCGCCTAACCATAATGGCCACTCATCAGCAGGAACAGTTGGAATACGCTTTACATACCTTTGTGAAAATCGGAAAAGAGATGAATCTTCTTTCTACAAAAAATGTCATACAATCGAAATAGGAATCAAATAAAAAGCATTTCTCTATAAATAATGAGGAATGCTTTTTATTTTATCTAAAATTAAAGGGATAATTAAATAACAATAAAAATATTATTAAAATAAATAATTTTTTATTTTAAAACGATAAACCGTATGTTAAATTCAAATTGAAAATAAATAAGTGAGGTGCTTTTTATGAAACAAGTTACAACACTATTTTTAAAAATAGCTGTTATTTTTATTGGAATCCCAGTTCTTGCTTTGTGTATCTTTTTGGTGCCTGAGATAGGAAATATTACAGCACAATTGCTGCCAGAGTTTGCTTATATAAAATATCTCGTTTCCATCGTTTTTTATGCATCGGCGATACCTTTTTACTTTGCTCTGTATCAGGCATTTAAACTTTTAAGATATATTGACAAGAACAAAGCTTTCTCCGAATTATCTGTAAAAGCTTTAAAGAAAATCAAATACTGTGCCATCACAATCAGTAGCTTACATGTGCTAGTCTTGCCGCTCTTCTATCTATTTGCGGATAAAGACGACGCCCCAGGTGTCATCTTTATCGGATTGGTCGTTCCTTTTGCTTCAATGGTGATTGCAGTCTTTGCTGCTGTTCTTCAAAAACTGTTAAAAGAAGCGATTGATATAAAATCAGAAAATGACTTAACGGTCTGAGGTGAAAACAATGGCAATTATAATCAATATTGATGTGATGTTGGCGAAAAGGAAAATGAGCGTGACAGAACTATCCGAGAGAGTTGGCATAACAATGGCTAACCTTTCTATATTGAAGAATGGAAAGGCAAAAGCGATTCGATTATCCACTTTAGAGGCGATTTGTAAGGCTTTAGAATGTCAGCCTGGAGATATTTTAGAATACAAAAGTGATGAAGACACCCAATAAGCAGAACTTACACATATTCAGAAAAAACTTTCGGAGGCACCAATCATGAGAACACTAAAACAACTCGTTCGTTTTGGTTGGGAGCAGGCCCTATCGTGTTTGTTTCCTGTCATTATTTTTGCTGCTTTGGCTTTTACACAAATCATGCCACTTCCCTTCCTGCCACGGTATGACTGGCTGCTCATCATCTGCCTTCTGATGCAGTGGTACATGGTGCGTTCTGGGCTTGAAACACGGGATGAACTAAAGGTTATCACATTGTTCCACCTTATTGGACTTACTCTTGAACTTTTCAAGGTACATATGGGCTCCTGGTCTTATCCAGAGGAAGGATATTTCAAAATTTTTGGAGTGCCTTTGTATAGTGGATTCATGTACGCAAGTGTAGCGAGTTATCTTTGCCAGGCATGGAGGCGGTTGAAGGTTGAACTGGTTAGGTGGCCACCATTTTTGGTAGTTGTACCTCTTGCAGCTGCGATTTATTTGAATTTTTTCACCCACCATTATTGGATTGACGTTCGTTGGTGGTTATCTGGACTTGTAATGCTCGTCTTTTGGCAATCATGGGTTACATACGAGGTTGATGGAACTCGTTATCGTATGCCACTCGCACTTTCTTTTGTACTCATCGGGTTCTTTATATGGATAGCTGAAAATATCGCAACGTTCTTTGGAGCGTGGAAATATCCAAACCAAACCGAAGCATGGAGTCTCGTTCATCTAGGAAAGGTAAGTTCATGGCTCTTATTGGTGATTGTTAGCTTTCTCATAGTAGCGACGTTAAAGCAGGTGAAGGGAAGAAGTTCCACTAGGATGGATACCAGTCAATTTTTCTAACTGTTAAGGATCTTTAGGTTGAAGTTCTCCTAGCGTACAAAATTCGGAATAAAATAAATTGGAAAAAGGACATGGCATATTTGTTATATAAAATATGTTATATCCTTTTATTTATTTGATTTAGATCCTGATAAAACATTATATATAATCCCATCTTTATCCTCTCCCCTGATTTCTCAGGGATATCCTTAGGGGCATTCAAAAACCGTAATAGGCTATAAATAAATTAAGAAACAAAAAAGAGCAGAGCTAATTAACAGCCCTACTCTCATTTACATGATTTAATTACTCCGCATCAAATACTCTTACTTCTTTCATTGTGTCACCATTTTTCATAGCTCTTGCAGTTTCAAGACCTGATGTCACTTTACCAAAGACAGTGTGGACTCCATTTAGGTGAGGTTGCGGCTCATGAACAATGAAAAACTGACTAGAGCCTGTATCTCTACCAGCATGAGCCATAGATAAGCTGCCTGCTTCATGTTTATGAGGATTTCCCTCAGTCTCACATTTAATAGTAGTACCACTTCCACCCATTCCTGTACCTGTAGGGTCTCCACCTTGGCTTACAAACCCTGGAATTACTCTATGGAAAACTACTCCATCATAAAAGCCTTCATTAGCTAGTTTTTCAAAGTTAGCTACTGTGTTAGGAGCTTCATTAGGATAAAATTCAAGCTCAATCTTTTCTCCATTTTCCATTACAATGTATCCCTTTTTAGCCATTCTGTTCATCTCCTTAAATTATGTATGTAAAACCAATGTATATAATATCATTTATAATTCAATAAAAAAAGCAGAGAGATTATCAAGGAGTTAACGCACTAAAAATCCCATTGACTATTATCAGAATATTCCCTACAATTGTTTCCATTATCTATCGAAGAGATACAAATAGATGGGAGATTAGTAACATGAAAGATTTTTTCAGCAAGTTGTTAACTGGAATGAGCATCGGAATCGTTGTTTCGTTAATTCCAAATGCCCTATTAGGGGAAATTCTTAAACTATTAATTCCACATTTCCCTGCTTTACAATCTATTTTAGACATTACAGTGATTGTCATGAGCTTCTTGCCAGTTATGATTGGGGTAATGGTAGGGGTTACGTTTAAGTTAACAGCCATTCAAACAGCAAGCATTGGGATTGCAGCGATGGTTGGCAGCGGTGTTGTGCAAAAAACAGCAGAAGGGGCCTTTACGCTTAATGGAATTGGAATCGTAATTAATACCGGAATTACAGCTGCTTTAACGGTGTTATTTGTTCAATTTCTTGGCAATCGATTAAAAGAGTACTCCATTCTTTTAATGCCGACGTTAAGTATTTTAATCCCAGGCATGATTGGTTATTCCATTCTACCATTTGTCAAACATTCTACTGGTTTACTAGGCGTTGCTGTTGCCAATTTGACATCATTACAACCTGTTTTAATGGGAGCACTTATTTCTGTTATTTTCTGTATCATTATATTGTCACCTATTTCAACAGTAGGAGTTGCAACGGTTATTATGCTTTCTGGTATCGGATCCGGTGCAGCGAATTTAGGTATTGTAGCTGCGGGTGTCGGTCTAGCCATTGCTAGCTATAAAGCAAACTCACTTGGAACAGCATTAGCGCATGTGTTAGGTTCTCCTAAAATTCAAATGCGAAACTTTTTCATGAAGCCAAAAATCGCTTTTCCAATGTTAATCACAGCAGCAGTTCTTGGAGCTCTGGCCGGTGTATTAAATATTCAAGGAACACCTTATAGTGCTGGCTTCGGGTTATCAGGATTAGTCGGACCGCTCAATTATATAAATTTAGCTGACGGTGGCTGGACTACTAAAAATATGACCATCATGCTAAGTACATTCTTCATTATTCCGATTGGATTGAACCTTGTTCTAATCTACCTATTCTCTAAAAAATTAAAAATGATTAAAGCAGAAGATTATAAGTTACAGTTTGATTAATATCTTACACAGCTTCATAAAAGCTTGTAGACAACGCCTCCATATCAGGGTCTGTCTACAAGCTTTTTTTATATTAAAACTATGTAAATTTTCTATTAATCAAATTGAAAACGAACCATGCACTATGTTACATTTTATGAAAATTTGATTTTACCGTTGCAAGATTAAAAGAATGGAGAACCTCGATATGAACAGTAGATTTAAATCATTACTAGAAATACTCTTCGTTTCGACTAAACTTGGATTAACATCGTTTGGCGGTCCCGTTGCTCATTTAGGATATTTCCACGAGGTATATATTCGAAGAAGAAAATGGATGGATGAAAAAAGTTATGCGGACTTAGTAGCACTCTCTCAATTCTTACCCGGTCCAGCTAGTAGCCAAGTAGGAATCGGGATAGGAGTTATGCGCGCAGGAATTCTAGGTGGAATCGTAGCTTTTATCGGATTTACACTTCCTTCCGTAATTGCTCTCATACTATTTGCTATACTCCTTCAAGGGCTGGATACAGGAGAAGCTGGCTGGATACACGGATTAAAAATAGTGGCAGTAGCCGTAGTTGCACATGCTATTTTAGGGATGGCAAAAAATTTAACTCCTGATTTAAAGAGAAAAACCATTGCATTATTCGCATTAGTAGGAACACTTTTATGGCAATCCATTCTTACTCAAGTAGTTGTTATTTGCATTTCTGCCCTTCTTGGTTATCTTCTATATAAACAACATACTAAAAGTGACGAAGAAAGTATCCAGTTCCCCATTACAAGAAAAGTGGGAATCGTATGTTTAACAGTATTCTTTGGATTATTAATTCTATTGCCTATTTTAAAGGAGATAACTGCATCTCACTGGGTAGCCATGTTTGATAGCTTCTATCGATCTGGTTCCTTAGTGTTTGGCGGCGGTCACGTTGTTCTCCCTTTACTAGAAAGAGAATTGGTTCCCACTGGATGGATTAGCGAAGAAGCTTTCTTAGCTGGCTATGGTGTGACCCAAGCAGTACCCGGCCCCTTATTTACATTTGCCGCTTATTTAGGTGCTATTATGTATGGGTGGCAGGGCGGCTTAGTCGCAACTATCGCTATATTCTTACCCGCCTTCCTTCTAATCCTTGGTATGTTACCATTTTGGGATACTTTACGTCGTAATCCTAAAATTAAAGGGGCGTTTATGGGTATAAATGCTGCAGTAGTAGGAATTTTAATTTCAGCATTTTACCATCCTATTTGGACTAGCTCCATTCTAACCTCCATTGACTTTACCTTAGCTGCCATCTTATTTAGTATGCTTATGTTTTGGAAGCTCCCTCCTTGGATTATTGTTGTTTGCGGAGCCATTGGCGGTACATTACTTACATTTATTGAATCAAATATTTTCTAAGCTACCAAGTTTGGTAGCTTAGAAAATATTTCAAACTCAAAAAAATAGGCACAAACCAGAAGCCTGTGTCAAAGTCATCTCTCTTCTATTTAAATTGTGTAATTACATTAAACCCATATGTTTTATAGCTTGTCATATCATGAAGCACCTCAGATACATCATCTAAGGCAATCTCACGTGAAACGAGTGACTTTGGATTTAACTTTCCTTGAGCAATCAATGCTAGTAAACCATTATACTCCGAGCGAGGGTTACCTAGGCTTCCGACCACTTCTAACTCCATCGCCGTAATCGCATCAATCGGAAGACCAACTAAGCCCCCTTCATTTTTTGTAGTTAAACCGATTTGAACATGTCGGCCTCCTTTGCGTAAAGAAGTGACCGAATTTAAAATTGTTTCTTGAATTCCAAGCGCTTCGATGGATGCATGTGCCCCACCCTTCGTTATTTCTCGAATGGCTTCCACAACATTTTCTTGGCGAGCGTTCACACCAACAACGGCACCTTCTTTCTTAGCCTTGTCCAATTTAGCCTCATCTACATCAACTGCAATGACTTGAGCGCCTATCGCATTGGCAACTTGAACAGCAGATAGCCCAACACCTCCTGCACCATGAACAACAAGCCAATTCCCTGGCTTAATATTGCTGCGCATGACACCATGATAGCCAGTCATATAGCGACAACCAATAGCTGCAGCTGTAAGCGTGTCCACTTCATCAGGAAGAGCAACTAAGTTAAAATCCCCGTTTGGTACTTTCACATATTCTGCATACGCTCCATCATAACTAAATCCAAAAATTTGTAAAGAATCACAGCGATTTGATTGACCACTCAAACAGTTTAAACAATGTGAACAGCCTTCGTGGAAAGGAGTCGTTACTCGATCTCCTGGACGAAAGTTTTTCACTTCTTTTCCTACCGCTTCAACAATGCCGCCTAATTCATGACCTGGAATAATCGGAAGAATAGGACTTAAGCCAATCCACTCCCAATCTCCCATCCAAGCATGCCAATCACTACGGCACACTCCGCTTGCTTCGACTTTCACAATGACATCATGCGGACCTGGAGTTGGGTCAGGTACATGACCTATTCTTAACGGTTTTCTTTGTTCAATAATTTGAGCAGCTCTCATATGCTTGTCCCCCTTAATTACAGTATTTACATATTGTTAACGCCTTCTTTATCAAAGATATTCCGCAAGTCCTTTAAACATGAACAAAAAACTTTCTTCGACAAACATAATTAAACCCTGCCTGTTTTTATATATAAACGGGCAGGGTTTCTATTTGGCTTCAACTGCGAGATCCGTAGTCATCACGTCCTTTTTCATTAACTAGCTTGATTATCATATTCATTCAATTGTTCTTTCGTTAAGTGTGTTACAAAATGATAAAAAGTCATCGACTCCATTCCGTAATTTTCACATGCTCTTTTATAGCTTTCATATGCTTCACGATACGTTTCCATCTTCGTCCCCTCCTGTTGTATAACAATTTATTTAAGTTATATAAAATATATAACAGAATCACTACTGTGTCAATACATTTCCGAAAAATAAAAACCTGTTATATAACAAATTTATCGATCGATTTTTACCATTATCCCTCTTTTTAATTACCATAAATTACTGATAGCGTTTAGATCTAACGTGAATTAAGATTATATTCGAATGTACATTTTTAAAATGTGTTACTATCGCTTCATCTGGAAAACTTATAGTTTCATTGTTTGTTATCTTATATCTCACTTTATGTTGTCATTAAAAATTATGGATCGACACAGATTCCTGGATTCTTCCCAGACCTATATATTAATGATAAATTCAACAATGCCCTAGATTTACAGTTTTATTCGGCTAAATACAATGAATTAGATACCATTGTGGAGCTTGCTAAAGGCAAAACTTTAAGTGGATATTTGACTTATCAAGTATCGCCAGGTAAAAAATTAGAATTAGTGTATAGAGATTTTAACAGCTTTGATAGCATGACATTTTTTGGAACCAATTAATACAACTCATTCTACAATCTGGAAAAAGACTGATCACAGAATGCTAGTGATCAGTCTTTTATTATTTATTTCCCCTTATTAATGGCTAAGGTTTTTTGCAACACTATGTATTTTCGCGTTAACAAAGTCAACTGCGACAAACACGATAAATGAAATCACGATGGGTAACACAACGATAGGCATACCGAGTACAATTCCAATTTCCGCTTCTTTAAAGTCTTTATCATTTATAGGAGCAGAAAACTAAGGTGTATTTTTCTACCATTTTTTTAAAATAACGAAAGGAATTTCACCTAATAATAGCGAATATTTAAAGTTATAAATTATTGAAAGTTCGGTGCAACTATGTCTTTAATAACAAAAGATTTGTTAATTAACTTCTTATTTACTATTCTTCCGTTATTTTTAGTACAAATGATTTATTTTGCCAAATATTCTTATAGATTTGAAAACTTCAAAAGAAGGACATTTGCCATTTTTCCTATCGTCTCCCTTATTCTTTGCATGATATTCCCTGTTGCTACAGGGCCTTATTATGTATGGGACCTTCGTTGGATTCCCTTTATCCTTGGTTGGTTATATGGCGGATATAAATTAGGAATTCCTTTATTATTCTTAATGTTATCCATTCGCTTTTGGCTAAATGGCGATAACGGCTTTTATATAGCCTGTATTACTTTCTTTTCTTTTTCTATTGTACTATTCTTTATATCCAAATATTTTTCGCAATTTTCCGTGAAATATAAAGTGATAATAAGCAGTTCGCTAACTTTTATCGGCTTAATGATCTCCCTGTTGGTATCTGAGCAACTATTTAACATAAACAGAGGAGCAAATCTATGGACACAATATATTTCCATTCAAATCATTGCAATGGTGTTTACGAACTTACTGTGGGAAGTCATCCAAGCAAATTTTCAAGTATTACAAAAGTTAGTGAAAGCTGAGAAATTACAAATGGTGAGTCATCTAGCAGCTAGTATTTCTCATGAAGTTCGTAATCCCCTCACCACAAGTAGAGGATTTATCCAAATGCTATCTGAAGAAACCTCTGACCAAAAAAGAAAACAATATACAGAAATTGCATTACAAGAATTAGATCGAGCCACAGAAGTAATCAATGATTATTTAACATTTGCTAAGCCCGCACTTGAAAAGGAGGAAAAGATCCATGTTGCAGAGGAGATTCAGCATGTCATCAATATCATTACTCCTTTAGCTAATATGAACAGCATACAAATTAAACTATCTTTATTAGAAGATGACCAATATGTCGTTAAGGGCGAGCGTAAAAAGTTTCAACAATGTCTAATTAATATGTTAAAAAACGGTATAGAATCTATGGAGGTTAACGGAAAATTGCACGTCATCCAAACCAATAATCAGGATACGATTCAAATCGATATTCGAGATGAAGGATCAGGTATGACACAAGAACAAATCAATCGCCTTGGGGAGCCCTATTTTACAACCAAAGAAAAAGGCACAGGGCTTGGAATGATGGTTTCTTATAGTATTATTAATCAAATGAATGGTCAGATTACAGTCGTAAGTGAACAAGGAATAGGAACTTGCTTTTCTATCAAGCTCCCTATTTATCAATAAATTTTTTTAAAATTTTTGTTGTACACCTTCTAGATTTATGATATTTTAAATATAAATTTTAAAACTATTTAGTTAATTCACTAGGGGATCCCTTGATAAGGGCTGAGAATAAAGTAGTTACTTTTAAACCCTCATAACCTGAACAGGTTCGCACCTGCGTAGGGAAGTGTTCGTTATTCTTTGTGCTTATTTGTGTACAAATAACAAAACCACTTTCCTATTTAAGGTTAGTGGTTTTTTTGCGTGCACTACTTACTAGTAAAAAGGAGTAAACGAATATGAAACTGATTGCCGTAACAGATGATTCACATACGGTTGACGCGCTGACAAGTATTATTTCTTCTATTCAAAATATTGTTGATTATGTCCATATTCGTGAAAAATCAAAAACGGCTCATGAAGTTCTGTCACTCATTCAGCTTTTAGAACAAGCAGATGTAAACAAAGAAAAACTCGTCATTCATGATCGCTTAGATATCGCGTTACTCACACAAATGTCAAATATCCATCTTCCATCACATAGCCTCCCTATCCAAAAAGTGAGAGAAAACTTTCCGCACTTACGGATTGGTCGTTCGATTCATTCTGTAGAAGAAGCAAAACAAGCGGAAACAGATGGAGCGGATTATGTGTTATATGGACATTGTTTTGAAACAGATTGTAAGAAGGGACTAACGCCAAATGGCATACATACTATTAGCAACATGAAACAAGCACTAAAAATCCCTGTATATGCCATAGGTGGAATTACGCCAAATCGAGTACATGCTCTTCAACAACTAAAAACAGATGGCATTGCGGTTATGTCGGGCATTTTTTCTTCACCAAATCCCTATGCATCCGCATTAGATTTTTCAAAATTATGTAAGGAGAATTCATGTGAAAACAAATTATGAAGTAGCTATTATAGGCGGTGGAATTATCGGCTGCTCAATTGCCTATTATTTAGCGAAAGAACAGATTGATGTTGCTGTATTTGAGGAAAAGCAACTAGCTAGTAAATCGACAAGTGCAGCGGCTGGTATGCTAGGTGCTCATTCAGAATGCAATGACCTTGAGATTTTCTATCCTTTTGCAAGAAAGAGTCAACTAGCCTATTTTCAGCTTCAAGATGAGCTAAAAGAGCTAAGCGGTATCGATATTGAGTTAAGAAAAGGCGGCATTTTTCAGCTCGCTTATTCAGAGGCTGAAAAAAGTGAGCTAAACTCTACCATCTCCCTCCCTACCGTCAGATGGTATGACAGAGATAATGTACGCCATGAAGAATCTTCTGTTTCAACGAATATTATCGGAGCCGCTTTTATTGAAGATGATGTGAATGTCTTACCTAGTTCTGTTTGTCAAGCATTTGGAAAGAGTGCTCAAGTATTAGGGGCATCGGTTTTTGAACATACATCGGTTTTCTCGATTGAAAAACAAGACAGTTCCTATACGATTAAAACGAACAAAGGAAATTTCCAAGCTAAATATGTCGTTGTCGCAAATGGTGTATGGAGCTCTAATTTTTTCCATCAGCTTGGTTTAACCAATACGCTTACTCCCGTCAAAGGCGAATGTGTATCAGTTTCAAGTGAAAAGCCGCTTTTAAAGCATACATTGTTTCATGAACACTGCTATATTGTACCTCGAAACAACGGCAGACTTGTACTTGGAGCCAGCATGGTCGAAAATGATTGGAATGAACAAGCAAGTCTTGGCGGCATCGAGAAGCTCATTGCTAAAGCAAAAACGATGCTCCCGTCCATCATCGATATGAAAATCGAGTCCTTTTGGGCAGGGCTTCGTCCACAAACGTTTGATCAAAAGCCATTTATCGGTCATCATCCTGATGATGACGGCATTTTATTCGCCACAGGGCATTATCGAAATGGCATTTTGCTCGCTCCTGCCACAGGACAAATGATTCGAGATTTTATTATGAAAAAAGAAATAAGAAAAGATTGGATGGAAGCCTTTAAAATCAATCGCCAAAAGAGGTGAAATCATGAAGTCGATTCAATTAAACGGAAAAACTATTGAACTGCCAGAAACCGTACACTGTATTCAGGATTTACTTGAATTATATAAACTGGAAAACCGCATTGTTGTCGTAGAAGTAAATAAAGAAATTATTTATAAAGAGCAATACACAGCACAAGCATTATCAGATCGAGATACAGTAGAAATTGTTCATTTTGTAGGAGGAGGATGATAATCATGTTAAAAATAGCTCATCACACATTTCAATCAAAACTTTTACTAGGAACAGGGAAATTCCCTTCCTTTGAGGTTCAGAAGCAAGCCGTTGAAGTTTCTGGAACCGAGATTTTAACGTTTGCGGTTCGCAGAATGAATATTTTTGAAGAATCTCAACCAAACTTTCTTGAACAATTAGATTTAACTAAATATAAACTGCTTCCAAATACAGCTGGTGCCAAAACAGCTGAAGAAGCTGTTAGAATTGCTAAACTAGCAAAAGCTTCGGGCTTATGCGATATGATTAAAGTTGAAGTAATTGGTTGTGACAAATCTTTATTACCGGACCCTGTTGAAACACTAAAGGCTTGCGAAATGCTGTTAGCAGAAGGGTTTATTGTCCTGCCTTATACGTCTGATGATGTTGTATTAGCTAAAAGGCTTGAACAACTTGGAGTTCATGCAATTATGCCTGGCGCATCGCCAATCGGCTCTGGAAAAGGACTCATCAATCCGTTAAATCTTCAATTTATTATCGAACAGTCTTCCGTCCCTGTCATTGTTGATGCCGGTATTGGTTCTCCAAAAGACGCTGCGTATGCGATGGAGCTAGGAGCAAATGGCGTTTTACTTAATACAGCTGTTTCAGGCGCAAAAGACCCTGTCAAGATGGCACTGGCTATGAAACTAGCGATTGAAGCCGGACACCTTGGCTATGAAGCCGGAAGAATAGCAGAGAAAAACTTCGGTGAAGCAAGCAGCCCTACAACGGGGATGGTGACTTCTTGATTAATCGCTATCAAAAACAAGCATTATTTTTAGGTAATAATGAACAAGAACAATTACAACAAGCACATGTACTCATTATAGGAGCAGGTGCACTAGGATCAGCTAATGCAGAAATGCTTGCACGAGCAGGTGCCGGGACCATTACGATTGTGGACCGTGATTATGTCGAATATAGTAATTTACACCGACAACATCTTTATACAGAAGCAGATGCGATGAATAAGCTACCAAAAGCAGTGGCAGCCCAAAATCGTCTGCAGCAAATAAACAGCGAGATTACTATTAACAGTCATATTGTCGATATCAATGCCTCTAATATTGAAGCATTTGTCCAAGGTCAATCGATTATTATTGATGCAACGGACAACTTTGAAACAAGAATGGTTGTAAATGATGCCGCTGTTAAACAAGGCGTCCCCTTTATATTCGGTGCCTGTGTAGCTAGTTATGGTCTAACTTTTTCTATCATTCCAGGTAAGACCCCCTGTTTACATTGTTTAATGAGCCACTTGCCCCTTGATGGCATGACGTGTGATACAGTTGGCGTTATTGATCCAATCGTTCAAATCATCGCATCGTTTCAAGTGACACAAGCTTTAAAGTTACTCACTGGTCACGAGCTTGTACCAATGCTTCAATCAATCGATATTTGGAAAAGTGAAAAAGCGGACATTACAATCGCTAATATGAAAAATAAACATTGCCCGACATGCGGTGAGAAAGCGACCTATCCATATCTATCATTTGAAAACCAAACAAAAACAGATGTTTTATGTGGTCGAGATGCCGTGCAAATTCGCCCAGGTATCTCCCTTACGCTCTCACTAGATCGCTTGAAAGAAAGCTTACAATCGTTTGTTACTCAAGTGACGGTCAACCCTTATTTACTATCATGTACATTTGAAGACTATCGAATCGTTATATTTAAAGATGGTCGTGCGATTATTCACGGCACACATGATTCGAAAAGAGCACGAGTCGTATATAATCGAATCATTCAATGTTATTCATTATAAAGACTTTATAATAATGAGGTAAGTGTCTATTATAAAAGATAGATACTTACCTTTTTACATTTATCGATACTATCTTAATAAAATTATAGTATGATAGAAAGCGAATATTATTGTATGACATGTATTTAAGTCCCTATGAAAGGAAGCTTGCTTTGATTGAAATTTTACTTTTAAACTTTCTTTTTTTACTTCTTCCCGTTTTAACATTTCTTATTTTTTTTGAAAATACATTACCGGCTAGGCATCATAAATTCATTTATATTTTACTTTCAACTGCTTCCATGTTTTTATGTATGGCCTACCCTATTAAACTAGAAGTAGGATTTATTTTTGATTTACGCTTCGTCCCTTTTCTCATTCTCGCACTTTACAATGGATACAAAATGGTGTTCCCACTTTATGTAGTACTTAATATTTATCGATTCTTTATTGGCGGAGAAGGTGTTATACAGTCGTTCTTGTTCTCTTCTGTTATTTTTATAGTAATTCCTTTATTCAAAGGAAAATTCATTCAACTACATTCAAAAAACAGGGTCTTATATGCAACAGTAGCAGCTTTTTTTACTATGTTCCTGTACCTTCTTACCTTAAGTTTTCAAGTGCCAATCAATCAAGAATTTTGGGAATTAACATTCTACGCTATCATTACTTACAGTATTGCAATAATGATTATTACTACTTTAATAGAAAAAATTATCGCTAATATGAAAGAAAGAGAAACGTTTATTCATTCAGAGAAGTTAAATATCGTGAGTGAATTATCAGCTAGTGTAGCTCATGAAATAAGAAATCCACTGACTGTTACAAACGGCTTTCTCCAATTATTAAATACATCCAAAACGATAAGTATGGAGGAAAAGAAGTACATTGAATATTCCTTACTTGAATTAGAACGTGCCGAAAAAATCGTGAGTGATTTTTTAGTTTTCGCTAAACCGCAATCGAACAATATGGTTTACTCTAATTTTAAAGCAGAAATAGAATATGTAACAAACGTCATGACGCCCTATGCAAATATGCATCATGTTGCTATACAAGTAAATTTTAATAACTCCTTATATAAAACATTTGATATAAATCAAATTCAGCAATGTTTAATTAATTTGTACAAAAATGGAATCGAAGCAATGAAAAAAGACGGCGGTACTCTATATATCGATGTTTCAGAACGAAAGAAAAAGATCTTCATCCAAATTAGAGATACTGGAACGGGAATGACAAGTGAAGAAATTTCACATTTAGGGAAACCCTATTATTCTACGAAAAAAGAAGGTACAGGACTGGGTATGCTTATGGTATACAGTACAATCAACAAAGTGAACGGGAAAATTGAGGTAGAAAGTGAAGTTGGACAAGGAACCACTTTTCTCATTACCGTTCCTGTTTGATACTGCTTTCTATTTTTAAACGTCATTAGCTTTTATTACCGATGAAAATGTGCTATAACATATTGAACAGTTCTTATTGCTACAGAACTCGAAAGGATGGCATATATGTTAAATGATTTTAAAAAATTTGCTTTAAAAGGAAATGTTGTCGATCTAGCGGTTGGGGTTATTATTGGAGCCGCCTTCGGTAAAATTGTCTCATCTCTAGTAGAAGATGTTATTATGCCACTGATTGGTTTACTTCTTGGGGGCATCAGTTTTGCAAACTTGCAATTTACACTAGGAGATGCTGTTGTAAAATACGGAAATTTCATTCAAACGATTGTTGACTTTTTCATTGTGGCCTTTTCTATTTTTATATTCATTCGAGTATTCAATCGTTTACAAAGAAAGAAAGATAAAGAAGAGATTGCAGAACCAGCAAAGCCTACGCGTGAAGAAGAATTATTAACGGAAATTCGTGATTTATTAAAAGCACAAAAATAAGAAAGATAAGGCTTACACCTAGCACTTATCCATACATTCAAGTCCCCTTCGATGATATTGAAGGGGACTTGAATTTACATTCTCACAATAACCGATCCTCCGCCTGACGTTACAACACGATTTTGCTGTTGCTCCATCTTTCGTAATAATTTATTATTCTGTTCCATCAATTGAATAAGCCTGCCTAATTGATTTTCAAGCATAGTCATTCTTTGGGTGATTTGTTGTGAATCTACAAACTCCGGCATACTTTGAACCGGATAATTCGGATGTGAATTTCTGTGCGGATACATAAACTAACTCCTCCTTACCTAGACCTAGGTAATCCATTTTATGTGCTATAAACGTGAGTGTTCGCCTATTTTACTTATCCAACACCATTAAATATTCCAAAAACATAGTAAACTAATATATGGTTTATCTTATACACCTACCTCATTAATATCGTTAGTGCTTTTTATACAGAAAGCATCAACTCAACGAATGATTCAATTATTAGAAAATAGCACTAAAAAAGAAAAGATTAGAAAAACACCCCTGATATGGTGAAAGAAAATCAGGGGATTACTTTTCTTAAATTTCTTTTGTACCACGACTAAAGCTGTTTAATTTAGTCATCAATGCCATTAACGCTGGTATAAAAATCGGCAGCATAACAAAACTTAGTAGAATTAACGCAATAATAACAGCCGTTGCTATTTCGATGAGTGTAACAACTCCTGAAGGATATAGAGCAGCAAACGTTCCTCCCAAAATAATCGCAGCTGAAATAACAACTCCACCAATATGACGCGCCGCTTCTATAATAGCTGTCACCTGAAATACACCTTCTTCTATTTCACGGTAGCGCATCATTAAGAAAATACTATAATCGACTCCTAATGCAATGACCATAATAAAACTAAAGAACGGAACATTCCAGCTTAAATAATCCACATCTAAAATTTTTGTACAAATCATTTCGGCAATTCCAATAGATGTACTATATGCTAGTATTAAAGAACCGATAATGAAAATAGGCTGCCAAAATGAGCGAGTGATGATAATAAGAACAAACCCTATACCAATTAACATAATTGTTGCAGTGCGGCTAAAATCCCCACTAGCAATATCCTGTAAATCTGCATTTTGCGATGTTTTTCCACCAATCGCTACTTGCGCTTTTGATAATTCGCTTCCTTTTAACGAAGCTTCTACTTGTTTTTCAATATTTCTAACAACTAACATCGCTTCTGCTGAATAAGGATTCACATCTAAAATAATATTCATTCGAACCGTTTGACGATTACTAGACATATACATATCTAATGCCTTTTGGAAATCCTCACTTTTCATTACCTCTTTAGGAATATACAATTGATCAGATGCCTCTGACTCACTAAGTCCACTTAAATAGCCCCTAGCATCATCCAGCCCATTACTTACTTCATCCAATCCTTCTGAACTTTTTGAAAGGCCTGACTGTAGTTTTTTCATTTTCTTTTCTAAATCATTTAGTCCAGTTTGCAGTTGTTTTTGTCCTGCATTAATTTGTTGTAAGCCTGATTGTAAATCTGTCGTTTTATTGGCAATTTGGCTAGAACCCGCTGCACCGTCTCGTAAACCACTTTGTAAACTTACCGCTCCTGATTGTAACTTACCTACTCCCGTCTCCATTTGTGATAGGCCCTTGTTCACTTGTGCCAGTGCTGTATTTGCCTCTTTAAAGGAAGATATCGCTGCGTTATATTGAGGTGTCACTTTACTTAACTCTTCAGCAAATTTTCCTAATTGTTCTTTTCCTGATTTGGCAATCCCAATTGTTTTCTGTACATTTGAATCATTGGCTGCTTCTGGGTTAGCTTGAATATAACTTGTCATTAAAGTTTCAATTTGTTCATAACCAGCCTTAGCACCCGTTATTGCTTGTTCGATACTAGAAAATTGATTACCGACAGCACTTAATCCTACTTGCAGTTGATTATAGCTTTTGGATAATTCAGCAGTCCCATTTGATAATGTCCCGACTGTTTCTTTTAATGAAGCAAGCCCCGTTGCTAATTGCTCTGCTCCTTTGGACCCATCATTCATTCCTGCCGTTACTTGATTCATGGCCTCTCCCATGGCTGAAACGCCATTTTGTAATGCACTCGTACCATCGATTAACTGCTGTACACTGTCTTGTCCATTCGTATTACTTGCTAGCTGATCTCCAGTAGAAGAAAAACCTTCGCTTATTTTCCCAATTCCTTCATTAGCGTCACCGATTCCCTTATAAAGGGTGTTTGTTTGATTATCAATATATAAATCTTCTATTTTTTCACCAGCTGGACGTGTGGGCGTATAGACATTTGATACACCATCAATCTTCAACAACTTATTGGATAATTCATCCAAAACTTGTAGTGACTCTTGGTTATCTAACTTCTGATTTGATTGAATAACTAGAGTAGTTGGTGACGAAAAACCTGGTGGAAAATGGTCATCAATAATCTGAATACCTTGCTTAGATGCATAGACATCATCCACTTCTAAAAGGTCATTATAACTAAGTATGCTACTATACTTTAATAAAAATGGCGTACATAATATCGCTACTACTATGATAGATATAATTGGTCGTAACACCGATTTGCTTGCAAGGAATGCCCAGATACGACTATCTGTATGCCCCTCAAACCGTTTAATCGGCCAGAACATTCTTTTTCCAAGTACAGCCATAAAAAATGGATTTAGAGTAATTAAAACTAGAAGCAGAATTGCCACTCCAATGGCTACAGGAGAACTTGCTTGATAGAGCTTAAACTCCGCCAAAATAAGCGCCATAAAGCCAATAAAAACAGCAACGCCACTATATAAGACCGTTTTTCCTGCTGATTTATAAGTTATTTTAATCGCAGAAAGTACATCCTCTTGCTTACTAAGTTCTTCTTTAAATCGGGTATACAATAAAATATTATAGTCGGTCCCAATTCCAAACAAAATCACCACTAAAAAAACTTGTGTAAAGTTGGAAAATGGATAATTAAACTGGTCAACTAAATGAGCGATAATTCCTAACGAAACAATATAAGATACTCCAACTGTTAACAGAGAAATGACTGGAACAATTGGCGATCTAAAGATAAGAATTAATACAGCTAAAATAAAAATAACAGCGATTTTTTCTGTTGTCTTAATGCCTTCTTGAGAGGATTGAACAAAGTCTTCTCCAACTACTTCACTTCCTGTTAGATAAGTGTTTATCCCTTTTATCTCTATCCCTTTATAAAGTCGATTAGTTACCTCACTTATCGTTCCGGTCTCTCTCTCCACAGATATTTGCGTTAGAATAGTTGTTTGATCTTCAGAAAATAGTTGTTTTTCAACTTCTTTACTATCCAGATGAGAAACAATATCTTTAATTCCTAACTGTTCTTTCTTAGCTTTCAATTGATGAATAACTGATTCAATCTGTTCTTTTTGTTCTTTCGTTAATTCATGATCATTTCCACTATTGAAAACAGCAATAATCTGATAGGCTTCATCTCCATTTTCATCCATCTCTTTAATCATTGATTGCGCAACTTCACTTTGTGCATTTTCAGGAATTGTCAATTGTCCTTTGTCTCTTACTAATTGATTCATATCAGGCATTGTAAGAACTGTTATAATCGTCAGTACAATCCATATAAATAAAGATAATGTCCTCCAATTCTTTACTTTCTTCATTGTAGCTCTCCTTTCCCTTTTTAGGAATGAATATTCATTCCGCATATTTCAACGCTATCCAAGTCAATGAGCTTTGATAGCATTCCAACAACATTCTTCAATATTAACTAATAGTTCTGGTGTCTCTTCAAGTATATTCATGCGCATTAGTTTAAATAATTGAACAATAGCACCATATACGATCGCTATTAAAGCATCAGCAGGCATTGAACAAATATCGCCTTGTTTTTTGCCTCTCTCTAAAATTGATCGAAGAAATTCAAGAAAATCAGCAAACAGCTTTTGGCTCTTCTCATCTAAGTAATGAGCGCTGCAATGAGAATCGATAAAATGCAGGGCATGTTCATTATGATTCACAAATTGAATAATTTGAAAAAATATATGACGATGATGTAAACGAATATTTGTTAGATCGTTCGGGAAATTATCCTTGACTATTTCGGATAATCGAGTAACCCAATATTGAAATAACCAATTAAAAAGCGCTTCTTTATTTTCAAAATAGCGATAGATTGTACCCGCTCCTACTTTTGCTTTATCGGCAATCATCGGTATCGTTGTCCCATCGAATCCTCGTTCAGCGAATAAAATTAAAGCTGCGTCTAATACATCATCGCGTTTATTTGTAATCATATATTCCTCCTTCTAAAAACGGAATGAACGTTCAGTCCTCTTATTATACCGAAAAGGAAATTTGAAAATCAACGATTTATTTTTAAATCGTTCCCCCCTTCTCTATATAGAGGGAGTCTTCCACTGCAAATAAAAGAGACTGAACCAAAGTTGGAACAGTCTCTCTGCATTAGATATATTAAGCTTTATTTACGTTTGTTGCTTGCGGTCCACGTTGGCCTTCTTCTAGCTCAAATGTAACCTCTTGGCCTTCTTCTAATGTTTTGTAACCTTCACCTTGAATAGCCGAAAAGTGAACAAATACATCATCGCCACCTTCTCGCTCAATGAAGCCAAATCCTTTTTCACTGTTGAACCATTTTACTTTACCGCGTTCCATTTAATGCAACCTCCTAAATATGTAAATCAAACTACAATTTCGCCTTGCGTCTGTAGTTTGTCCAAAAATAAATCATTTCATACATACTACTCGAAAAGTTATTTTGATACAAAAATGATTCGGTTGTCGTTTAATAAACGGATTGTTCATCCAATGCATATATTCTTCCTAAAGAGGGAAAAACAATAGAGTATTATGTAAAGGCTGTGAGCACGTTAATCAAATTTGTAAAAGATATCCGCATTATCTTGAACTAACTTTTCGCTCTTCTCTATCTCGTATAAATAATGTAGCCAAATTACTTTTTCTTAACCGTTTATTTTGATACATTGCTTTATCAGCAGTAATGCGTAACTGTCTCATATTACCTAATGAACAATCCGTATACGCATAGCCTTTGGAAATTTTTAAAGTAAGTGTATTATCTTCTAAATTATATTTCATTAATTCATAATCGATTTGTTTCATAAGTTGAATAACGTTACTTTCCTCTACATTAATCATCAAAATCGTAAATTCATCTCCGCCAATTCGGGATACAATAATATGTTCATTAGAATACTGATTTAAAAACTGGGCAGCACTCTTAATTAATTCATCTCCTGCCTCATGCCCCATCTGATCATTTATATATTTCAGTTCATCTAAGTCACAGAGAATCATACCAACGGGTACGTCTACATCTTGGTTGTACTTACTAACTTCCTGTTCGAAATACGCACGATTGTAAATCTTCGTCATATAATCATGCGAAGTATTATAGAGTAATTCCTTTTGAAGTGAGCTTTGTAGCATACATGCTCTTACTTTCTCTTTATGATATAAGCTTGTCACAATAATTCCAATTATTAAACCACTTATTAAACCGACAGCAAACATATGTATACCTCTTAAGTACAGATAATTCCGTAATATTTTTGTTAGTTTGTTTCTATGAGACTACCCTAATCCTTTTTAATAGAAAAATGATTCTTTACATATAAAAAAACAGCCCCAACATGGAACTGTACTGTTTCTTAATTACAATTAAAAAGCCGCAATTGCCGTAGTTCAAGTAAGAAAGTTTTAAACCACCACTCCTCAAAGTGGGTGTTTGCAAAAACATTCCTGTTGTCCAGGTCAGTGACTAGGCTTAACATTCCTGTTTTAATATAAAACTCCCTATTACAGCTTAAAGGTTAAAACTTAATTATCATTACGTACAACGCAGCTTATAAAAGTATTGTATCGAAAAGCTTCAATAAAATCAATGTAATAATTTAACAACCAAATATCTTAATCTCTGATTATTGTTTGGGGCAACTCCATTAAAGGAATTGACTGCGATAAATTAAAAAAATCGGATATAATACTAGATATATAAATTATTCAGGAGGTAATGCGCCCGTGCTTTCTAATATCGGCTTCCCCGGATTACTATTAATTCTTACTTTAGCTCTTATCGTATTCGGCCCAAGCAAGCTCCCGCAAATCGGACGAGCTATTGGGTTAGCATTAAAAGAATTTAAAGAAGCAACAAAAGATATCCCTAATGAAATACAAGAACAAGTAAAAGAAGAAATTCGAACGGCCAAAGAAAGTCTCCCAAATAAAGAGAAAGACACCGACTAAATGCCGGTGTCTTTGATGCGTTTGTGGCGAGAACCGTTGGGCCACATCCCAACGTTTAGCATAAAGCATATTCTTCGACTTACACAAATTAGCTCATCGCTTTATTAATATAGCATATTGAAAAGGAGAACACAAGTAATTTTTCTCTTATAGCACCATCGTCATTTGTGTTAATTCATCAGAAGAATGGGCAACCTGTTCAAATGCTTGGTTCATTCCTTCAAAAATATTACTTAACTCTGTCATTTCTGAAGCAATATTGATATTTTGTTCTTTAACATTATTCATTGATTCAACAATTTGATCAAAAAAGAGGCTCGTCTCTTTCCCTTCTTGTGTACTCTTCCTAATATCTTCATTTACAACAGAAATCGACGTATTCATAGTGCTTGTATACCGACGAATTCCCTCGACAAGCTTTGAAACCTCCGATACAGAGGTTTTTGTATGTTCCGCTAATTTCCTTACCTCACCTGCGACAACGGCAAAGCCTCTTCCATTTTCTCCAGCTCGTGCCGCTTCAATCGCTGCATTTAATGCTAATAAGTTCGTTTGTTCAGCAATCGATGTTACCATCGTAACAATCCGCTCAATTTCCTTAGACGTTGAAGTTAATTGCTCCATTTCTGCAGCGATATACTTCATATTATCCTGTGCTTGATTCATTAATTCTTCCAGCGCTTTCAAACGTCGAAGACCTTCTTTCGACTTTTCTTCCGTTTTAATCGCAATCTCTGAACCTGTTTCCGTAATTTGATGAATCTCAGACACTTTATTAACAATTTGAACACTCGTTGCGCTCGTTTCTTCACTAATAGCAGCCAATTGCGCGGCGTTGTTATTCACCTGTACACGAAGCGCTTTTTTCTCTTTATCATTTTGATGACGAATACGCTTATTTTCTAGTTCATATGCTTCTAATACAATTTGCTGCTCTAAATTAATGATTTTCGTAATACTTAACGCCATTTCATGATAGTGCTGTACACTATGACAAGTCGGCATAATAATCGTTAATATAGACTGTAGCAGATCCTGAAAGGCACTCATATACCATTTAGGGTCTAAGCCGATTCGAACATGGACATGAGCAATAGTATAGCGCTGTTCTACAAACTGATCATCAAGAACACCTAAAAACATCTCGCCTATATGTTTTTGAAGTGATTGTCGTAATCGACTAACTGAACTATTGTTATCGATAATCTCCATTAGCGAAGGTTCTTTTGCCAGATTTTCATAGAAACGACTCACTAACTCCGATAAATGATCATTAACCGTATCTTGTATAGAACGAATCCTGCATAAATCTTCTTGTGTTAAATGAATCATCTCAATTTGCGTTAATAACTTTGAGTATTTATGTAAATCAATTCGAACATCATTTTTATATGTTAAAAAATATTCTCTATCGACAGTAGGTTTATTTCTTTTCCATAAATTTTTCATAGTGCCTCCGATTCTCTTTGCCATTCCAAACTCATTATAGTACTTTTATTGTGGATGATGTATAAATTATGTAAAAATTTTTAAGGATATCGGCATTTTGTTACTTTTATACCAGTATTTTATGACCATTAATAATCTTTCATATAATGATAATTTACATAAACTGCAATCAACTTTCTTAAATCACTTAAACTTCTACCTTAACAATTGACGAAAGTATTCACTTGTTAAGATGGAAAGTAAAGCTTCATATCAGCAGAAGCCTCATTTGTGCTAATCAAGAATCCAATAAAACACAAAACAACAGTCATGCATGTAATAATGAGTTTTTTCATAATTCTTCCCCTTCTATTGTCATAGTTGAATTGTACCGCACTATTATTGGGATTATATATTAATTGAAAAATCTTTTGTCATAAATAAAAAGGATAGCTGGAATGACTACCCCATTATGGTTCGATTCCTTCATGTTCAAGCAATCTGTATATTGTTCCAGTACCTACTTTATAAGTTTTGCGTATGTCTGCTATGCTAGTGCCTTCTTGATATGCTTTAATAATTGCGTTCCGTCTTACTTCTTCTCCGCCCTCAACAAGTTTAGTTTTACGACCAATAAAATGATTCGTTCATTCAACAATAAGGAGCTACCCACACGGATAGCTCCTTTAGTCATTATAGAATTGTGTTTTTCATATTGGTGTATATTACCTTTACTGTCTCATCAATTTCATCTCGGGACATCTTCATCGCCTTTTCAGCACGTGCGTAACCAATTTCGTTTTTTCCTGCTTCAAGGCCTTTAAATATCGCATCGGCAAATTCATCTACAGGGGTGCCAAAGGTATGCAGGCCTACTCCGCCTAAATCGGTATTAACTGCCGGCGGCGCAACTTCAATCACCTCAATGGCCGTATCTTCAAGCTGATGCCGTAAGCTCATCGTAAATGAATGAACCGCCGCTTTCGTAGCTGAATAAATCGGCGCAATCGCCATTGGGGTGAAAGCTAAACCAGATGATACATTAAGGATAGCCGCATAGTCTTTATTGGCAAAGTACGGCGCAAATAGCATAGCAAAATGAAATGGCGCCTCGATGTTGGAGGCTATTTCTTGACTGTAATATTTCCAATCTTCCTTCGCGTTCGTTTTAAGAACATGGTAGCGTTGCTGAATGCCTGCGTTGTTTACAAGCACGTTCACATCGGGGTGCTCGCTCGTTACCCAGTCAAACAAAGCAATCCGATCAGATTCTTTGGTAACATCACAAACGCGTATAATCAGTTCAGGATATTTTTCCTTTGCTTTCTGGAGCTTTGCTTCCCGTCTGCCGCAGACAATGACTTTATTGCCTGCTTTCATAAATCTCTCGGCAAACGCAAACCCGATTCCTGCTGCCCCGCCCGTAATAAGTACTGTATTCCCTGATAGTTTCATCATACCCCTCTTCCGTCGGACGTTATGTAATTCCTAATAAATATTTTAACCTTTTTAAAATCGCATTTCAAAATCACGTTTTTTTCAACGCTCTCCACTTCTGCTTCATAAATAAAAAAAGAGTCAGCACTGAAGCGAACCCACTCTTCTAAATTATCTTTATCTCTTTTTCAAACTAACAAGTTGGCTAAGTGTCTTCCCTTTATAAACTAATTTAACATGTCCTACATTTTTCGCATAATACCTTTTATACCCAAACTGATCTGTCACTTCAATACAGTTTTTAAATGTTCCTGCAGGTGTCTTAACTGTTTTAGAAATAGAAGTAATACGAGTATAGTTAGGTTCGCCAAAACCATTATCCCATGATTGACCCACTTTAACAGGATATTTTATATCAACAACATATTCAGATTCCATCCAACCCGAGTATAATCCATTTTTATCTTCATCAACGATATAACTGCCATCTTCACTTTTCCATATATCCCATTTTTTTAAGTCAGGAGCATATATACCTGTATATGTATGTTTGGATTTTTCCCCAGTTTTCATGTCTATGTATGTATATATCTTCTTTTTATCCATTAAATAAGAATTAGCAAACTTCAAATACTTTGTTGCTACATAGGCTTTCTTGTTTTTATAACGAATTTCTGACCAACCACTTTTAGTTTGGGAATAAACGTACACTCCTGCATCCTTTTTCAATGATCCAACTTTCTTATATTTTGTTCCTGCACCGCTTCGAATGGTAAGAGTACCACTCTTAATATTCACGTGCGCTATTTTAGTAGTAGCGGCTTCCGTATTCGATGAATTAAAAGAGAAAAACGATAATACTAAAATAAGCATAATCAATATCTTAAATAACCTTTTCACAACTATAGTCCTCCTTTACTGTTAAGATAATACAATTCTACTATATTTTCATAAAGAAGGGTTATTTAATTTAAACTTCTATACTCTTCGCTTGCCGTTGATAAAATAAAAAAGCGTCAACACTCCATTGACTCATGTAATCATCATTAATTCCTTTTAAAATTAATAATTTCATAACGCTCTCCTACATGCTTTAATCCGGCATATACAAATCCCATTTCGATTCATAGAGAACAAAAATATTCTAGCGAGCTTCTCGTTTTACTTCCCATATATGTCCATCCCCCCAAAAAAGTATAGGTGGATTAATCCTTCATCTTCAATTGCACAGTCATTGCTTCATCTTTCTCCCACTCATTAATGAACCACTTTTTCTGTTGAATGATTAACAGGAAAGATATTTTTTTGTTTAAAATATGGATATTTATTTAAATCTCACTTACCAACCAGTTATTAACTCGGTTTTTTATTTTAGATAAATATATTTACCTAAAATAAAAAACAAGGTAATGTGTCAACCTCTTTCTTCAATAAACTGAACCAGAGAGGGGATGCCTAATGAGAAAAATTTCATTTAGATACTTTTTTTTACTCATAAGTGTGTGTTTGGTTGGGTGTGGAAGTGACCCTGTACAAGAAGATTTATTGAATTATGTGAACAAAGAACTAAAACAAGCTGGAGAATTAGAGAACATAGCACTCGATGCCTACGACAGCGTTACAGGACAAAATTACAAGGATGATCAAACCATGTACGACGTTATCTCCCTTACCGTTATCCCAACTTATCGAGATTTTATTATGGAATTAGAAGATGTTAAAGCAGAAACAGAAGAAGTAAGAAAATTACATGAGCAATATATTGAAGCTGCTAATATACAACAAGGTGCATTTAGCCTCATTCTAACAGCCCTTGAGAATCAGAGTCATGAAAAAATGAGTGAGGCAAACGCAAAACTTGCGGAAGCTAGGAAGATGTTGAGGGACTATAACAAAGGAATAGAAGACTTAGCAAAAGAACACGATGTTGAATTAAATTGAACAACCATATAAAATACAATTCAAAATTTGCTAATGCTGCATACTAAATGACCATTTAGTAGCTTGGATAATTTAATCTTTTGCACGAAGGAAATCTCCCGCTATGTTCAGATAAAACAAGAAAACCCTTGTCATATATCAAGGGTTTTCATATTTATTGGCAGATCACATTTTGATAGTTCTGCAGCACATCGGCAGTCTCAATCACTTTTACCCGTGTTTCTTCAAATATTAATGACTCACCGTCAGTAAAGTTCATACGAATCCTTATTACTTCTCTTCTATCTCCTCCATCAACTTAAATAAAAATTGATAAATGAACTGATATGCTTCACCAATGGTCATATCTTCTGTAAATCCTTTTACATCATTTAAGGAAAAATTAAAGTTCCATAGACCATCCTCTGCGCTAAATATTAACGCAAATTTTGCATTTTCTCCTTGTAGTTCAGCTTGTAAATAGCTTCGAATTACTTTATCATACTTCTTCTGCAACTTTAACCCTAATAACGCTTCATATGTACCAAATAAATCATCGACTTCTAATGAAACGGCATCGACTCCAATAAGTTCGAACCACTTCGATTCTAGGTAAATAAATTCTTTTTTGTTTGTTTTTAGAAAAGTTAATGGTTGGTGTAAAAATTCGGATGTTTCTACAGCGATAAGATTTTCAAATTCTTTATCGGAACGCTCAATATAAGCATCGGTAAAGCGCGCCTCTGCATCCTTTTCTACGATTGTCATGCCTCCTTCAAGCAATTGATGCTTTTCTACATATTCTTTCTCTTCTTTATGTAAGGCAACCTGGTCACCCTTGAATGTCTTAATATGTTGTTCAATTTTGGGTTTTAGCATATTTTTATTCCTCCTGATGGTATCAATCTCTTCTAGTATGAATCATTCATCGCTCAGTGTCCAATCTAGTTTAGGCACGGGGTTATTGCTCTAGTCCTTCAGATAGTTTACGTAAAAAGTAATTCGCAATTCTAAGTATTAATCATGCGAAAAATATCAAAATTGCGAAAATTTTATTCAATCTTCCCTTATAAATAACTAGTAAAATCGGCACATAAATTGCTTGGAAAAGTAAGAGGACTAACCATTAAATTATTGTCCAAGTAATTCTACTGCATATTCATAAAAATGCACCTAACAGCTATCTCTCATCTCCCATTTCTGTAAGAATGCATTTTTATTTTAAATAGATTTTTAAGAGCTTGTTTATGCATTCTAAATAAAAAGTAGGAGGAGAAATATGCGTTCAATTAATATCAGTCGTACCGTTGATGAGTCAAAATTTAACCGCTTTCATGGTCTCGTTTTGTTCTTGTGTGCCTTTATCATTGTCTGTGATGGGTTTGATCTGGTGATTTATGGATCTGTCGTATCTGTACTGATGGAAGAGTGGCAATTAACAGCAGTTCAAGCAGGCACTTTAGGGAGCTATGCTCTTATAGGTATGATGTGCGGTGCTTTTATTTTTGCACCACTTGCGGATAAGATTGGGCGCAAAAAAGTTATTATTGTATGTGTGTTACTATTTAGTCTATTTACTGGTTTAATCGGTTTGGCCAAAAACCCTACTGAATTCGGCATCTATCGTTTGATATCAGGTTTAGGATTAGGAGGTGTTCTACCAATTACAGTAGCGTTAATGACGGAATATGCCCCGAAACCTCTCAGAAACCGATTAGTTACTATTATGATGTGCGGTTATTCTCTAGGTGGAATTATAGCAGCAGGGCTAGCAATCTTCCTCATTCCTAAATTTGGTTGGGAGTCTGTCTTTTTCGTAGGCGCTCTCCCTTTACTCACCTTACCTATTATTATCAAATTGCTCCCAGAGTCTCTAGAATTTCTTTTAGCTAGAAATAAACATAAGGAGATTGGTCGATTGTTATCAAAAATCGATCCATCCTACACACCTGAGAAAAATGATCGTTACGAAAGTGTTATTCCTAAAAAAACTGGTATTACAGTAGCAAAATTATTTGGAGATGGCCGAGCCTTAAGCACCCTCTTATTTTGGGTATCGTTTTTCATGTGTTTACTAATGGTCTATGGATTAAATACATGGCTGCCGAAGTTAATGGCTCAAGCAGGCTATGCCCTAGGTTCTAGTTTAATGTTCTTATTAGTGTTAAATGCTGGAGCCATATTAGGATCGGCTATTGGCGGATGGGCAGCAGACCGTTGGAATACGAAAAAAGTTGTGATTTGCTACTTTATTCTGGGTGGAATCGCTTTAACTTTACTCGGAACTCACCCAAATACATTTGTTCTCTATACTCTTGTTGCAATTGCAGGGGCTACCACAATCGGAACACAAATTATTCTATATTCATACGTTTCTCAATATTATCCAATCCAAATCCGTTCAACAGGACTCGGATGGGCTTCCGGGGTTGGTCGAATAGGCGGTATTGTAGGTCCGATACTGGGAGGAGTTCTTCTAAGCGCTCAATTGCCTTTACACCTAAATTTTATGGTTTTCGCTATCCCAGGAGTTATTGCAGCTATTGCTATCGTTAGTATACGAGAAAAAAAGAGTCCTTTGTCAGAAGTTTCTCTAGAAAGATCCGAACCAATCGAGAAAGTGTAGAAATGGTGGCGGCTGAGCGGGGACAACTGCTCGTAAAGCCGGATTAGTTCAACTTCCATCAGTGAGGATGAAGAAAAATCCCCACCGATGGAAGTTTCACTTTATAAACAGTAAGGCCTTTTCGATGAACGAACGTTTTATATAAAAAACACAGCCCCTCTTACATTATGGATTGTTTGTCCGGAATGTCCAAACCTTTGAACGAGTCTGGCCGTTATACTTGTCAGACACCTTTACATACCAGCCATATTCTCGGTCTTTCTCAAGACCTGTCCATACCATTTCTGCCATTTGTTGATTCGCTACATCCTTTACTTCGCCAATTTTTTCATCAGTGTATATATTCACTTCAAATAAATCGGTGGAGACCACTTTTTCTTTCGGTGTTAAATCTGTCTCCATGACAAATTCATCTTTGCCAGGATAGTTTTTCCGATTGTAGTAGTTATATCGATTAAGATATGGAGAATACGTTTTCATATAGATTTTATTCTCTACAGGATCAACCTGCATCATGCGCAAAAATCCTTGTCCACCTTCTGGCCCGCCTTGATAGTCCGCAAGCATTTGATATACTTTTCGGTCAATGACACCATCTTGATTATCGTCTATTTCATTAATTAATGTTTCACTATCATGGTAATGGCCAGATAATACGGCAATGACATTTTTATTCGGTAAGACAACATCGTTATAAATTTTCTCTCCAATCGGGCTGCGCTCTCCTGTGACAAGCAAATATTCATGAAAGCTTAAAATGGCTTTTCTTTCAGGATATTTCGCAAGAACTTTATTAATCCAAGCTATATCCTTATTACTTACTCCCCACCCCATATAAAGCATAATAAAATCATTGCCCTTTACACTAATTAAATCATAATGACCTCGGTTGTTTTGATATGATTCACCATAATAATTTTTGTTTTTAAAACGATTCGCTCCAAAATATTTACTAAATTGATGATAGTCACCTGTTTTATGGCCAACATCGTGATTACCAGCTAAAACACCATAAGGGATTTTTGTATGTTCTAAATAGCGCATATATTCATCTGCATAAGCCCATTGCTTGGACTCACTTGCTCGATCTACAAGATCTCCTGTATGAAACACATATTGAATATTTAGCGCCTTTCTTTGAGCAACAATCCATTCTGTCATATTTTTATAAATATGAGGGTAGCTAGCGCTATAGTATTGTGTATCCGACATCCAAATAAACGAATAATCAAATTGATTAGTGGCTGCAATTTCATCTTGAATCATAACTTGCACTTTTTGTTCCTTTACATAGTGAGAACCTTTTACAATACTCTGAAGCTTAAAGTTCTCTTCGTTTTCTGCGATTTTCCAACTTTTGCGTTCCCATTTCGACTTTTCATAGTTCCAAACATACATGGATACTTTTCGACCAATCAATGACTTACCTTCCCAACGTAATTCTACTTCGTCGTTCTGATTCACTTTTTGATCAAGGGTAATTTCAAAACGCTGATACGGAAATTGATTCGTTGATTTTGTTGTCACATATTTTGAATCAGCATCCGTAAGAGCATGTAACGCTGTAACTTTTTTCTCTCCTTCAGGAATCATCTCTTTTGGCGGCTCATGATCCACAGAATTTTGATAAACGACAACTTTATCCTGTTCGTTTGCTTTGTATTGATACCCCTTCATAAAAGAAACATCGAGGGAATCCTTAGTGGGGTCGGATACTCTCACCCCAAGCTTTGGAGCTAATGATATATGATTTGCACCATCTAATGGACTTACAACTTTAGGTTTATCCGGCTTTTCCTCAACAACTTGAAAATGTACAGTCTTAGAAGCTTTATTACCTGCTCGATCCGCTGCTATAACTTGAAAGGAATGCTGCCCTGGTGTAAGTGCGGCTGATGATATTTGATAAGGCAATGTAATATCCTTTCCATCGAGCTTCGCTGTCATTGTTTCAACACCAGACAGTGCATCTTTCGTTTTAGCATGTAGCCTAATATCACCTTTATATATTTCTCTTTCTTCAATAGACGGTATAATAACAGGTGCACTATTATCGACAATAACGGTTGATTTTTTTGATTTTCCATTATTGATTGCTTCGATTGTATGAGTGCCTTCCCCCACTTTTGTTGTATCCCAGCTGTACATTTTCGCTTTATATTTATTTTTAGGGATAGAGAACGCAAAATTAACGACTGGTCTCGCTTGTTTGCTGTCACCAATAAACAGTTCCTTTGTTGGATCCGCGTATTTAGGATCATAAATAACAGTTCCATCTTTTAAAACAAGACGAATATTTTTAATATAAAAGTCATCCCGATTTTGTTCAGAGTGTCGATCGAATGGAGACACTTTTGTACCTGAGCGAATGGAAATGACCGTCTTTTCTCCCCTTTGAAAAAACTTTGTATCAATAGGAATCGTTACTGCTTTATATTTATTGATAATATTGTCAAGCGTATACAATGTTTCCTTCCCAATCGTCACGGCATTTTTAAAATAAAGATTTACATTTTTAACATCAAAAGCAAAATAAGCAGGCTCTACTAACGTATACGATGCAGCGTCTGTTACATCTTGTTCATCAATCAGCAACCTAGTTTGTGAGAAGTTGTCGATATCATACGCTTTAATTAATACTTTGTCGTGTAATATTTGATTGTTTTTTATATTTAATCGAACACCTGGTTGGGGCTCTTCTTGTTGAATGGCAATTGATTTTGTTTCCGTTTTTGTTTCATTTTCTCCATCCGAAGCTACTACATAATAATCAAGTGAATGCTTTCCGATTAAATTCGTGGAGTCAATTGTATAATGAAACAAAGAATCATCAAAGCTTTCTGTTAAATCGACCGCATGAAACTCTTTTTCACTGTTATTTTTATAAAATAATCTCGCTGTTTTTACAACATGATTATCTTTTATATCAAATTTTAATGACAGGTCCTTCATTTCAGAAAGCGGTGCTTCATGGCTGGAAAGATCTTCAATGACTGGATTGAGTGTATCCTCAACTGGGATTACCTTTTGAGATGGCACTTGTCTTTTAGATACTCCCCCCGGTGTCCCCAGCTTTTTCCTGCTGCTATATTTTTTCATTAAGAGATCCCCAGGTTTTTTTGGAAAAGAGTAGAGAATGGCTTTGTTTTTTTTCACGTCTTTCTTGTTCCCTTGATTATAAAAAGCAATTGAAACTTCTTTGCCTGTATTCGTTGCAAGAACAATCCCGCGAAGATCTCTATATGCCATCCCTACAGAATGTATTTGAACGATGTTAACATTTTCAGTTAAGTTCACACCGTAATGATGATTAAAATCTGCAATCGTTAAATCTTGATTACCAGCATTCATAATCCAAAAAACCATCGTTTCTCCAGAAGGAAGCATAAGATTTTCCTTCTGGGGCTTCCAAATAAGGTCAGCATTATACCCTTCGAGGGAAAAACGGTACCGAATATGATAATCCTTTAAATTAATCGCTTTTGTCGTATTGTTGTAAATTTCAATGAATTGATAGGCATCAAAGTTCCCCGTATTCGTTGAATGCGGCATTAGTTCTGTCACTAATAATTCTGGTACTTTTTGTGAGTCGTATACTTTAACAGCATATTGCTTTGTTTTCTTTGTATTTGTACCGTCGCGAGCTAAAATGCGGTAATATACATGCTTCCCGCTATATGTTTCCTGTGGAATGATCGCTGTATATACACTAGAACCTGTTTTTTTCATTGGGCTTTCAATCCAAACATCATTTTTATTCGTTCTATATTGAAGCTGCACATTTTTTAGATTGGTTTCATCGGTCACTTTTGCTTGAATAGAAAGGTCTTCTTTTGCTGCAATTAATTTCACTGGTTGATGCTTAATAACGGGTGCTTCTCTATCAATAAAATATACAGGTTCTTTCGGTACTTGGTTTGTCAGTAAGACTCCTGGTGTAGCTAGTTTCTCAGCTTGCATCACTTTCATCTTTTTTTTATTGATTGAAATTTGAAAGTGAATGCCATTATTCTTGTTTACATGCTTTGGATGATACGTTGCCATTGATAGAGCCTTCCCTTCCAAATCGGTCAGCATAAGTGTTTGTTTCGATTGATTCGATAAACCCTTTGTTTTAACGGTTGCCAGCTGCTTACTAGATACACTCGTTTCATAATGTTTATTAAAATCGTTCAGCGTTAAAGATTGATTTTTTTCATTTTTAATCCATATGACCATCGTTTTTTGTGAAGGAATCGTTTTGTTCTCCGTAAATGTCCATTCAACACCTTCGACAACTAGCTTAAAATGGCTAAGAGAAACAGGTTTATCGCTATTATTGTAAAGCTCAATAAACTCATATTCATCTTGTGTTGTACGGTTAGTTGTATCCACTGCTAGTTCTGTAATAAAAAGAGTTGGATTTCTCTGGCTTCCACTTAGCTTCTTCGCTTCTACAGGAATAGACGTAAATAATAATAAAAGCATGATATAAGCTGCAAAGGCGAAGTGGGAAAACTTCTTATTCATAGAAACCACCTAATCGTAGAATGTATTTTATATCGTAAATAAACGTCTTCATAAAAAACAAATACTTTGTGACATGTTTACTAAAAAAGCCGTGATAAGTAGAAAAATAATGCCTATAACAGTAGTATTAAGATATACGTTTCAAGCTATTAGTGTTTCCTAAGTAAAACAAGAATATAAAGGATGTTTACCATGAAAAAAATCATTATAATTGGTGCCGGAATTTTAGGAGCTTCGACGGCCTATCAACTGGCAAAAAAAGATGTAGAAGTAATTATTGTAGACCGAAAAGATCAAGGACAAGCAACGGCAGCAGCAGCCGGTATTGTCTGTCCATGGATTTCACAGAGAAGAAATAAAGCTTGGTATCAACTTGCCAAAAATGGAGCTCGCTTTTACCCTCATTTAATCAAAGAGCTTGAATTGGACGGAGAAACGGACACAGGGTATGCCCAAGTTGGTGCGATTAGCTTACATACAGAGGAAAAAAAGTTAGCAGGAATGGAGGAACGAGCGACAAAACGAAGAGAGGATGCACCTGAAATTGGTAATATTACAAAGCTTGATACTGGAGCAACGAATGTCTTATTTCCCCCGCTCGCTGAAGAATATGCGTCCGTACATATAAGCGGAGCCGCAAGAGTAGATGGCCGTGCCCTTTGTACCGCGCTATTACGCGCCGCGCAGAAGCATGGAGCAACGCTTATTCATGGAGATGCCGTTCTTCAATATGAAGAAAAGCGGATTACAGGCATAACAGTAAACGATACATTTATTCATAGCGATGAAGTGATCGTCTGTGCAGGTGCTTGGGCAAAACAGTTATTACAGCCATTAGGAGTAGACTTTAAAGTAAGCTTTCAACGGGCACAAATTATTCACCTTTCCTTACCTGACCTAAACACAAATGAATGGCCTGTCGTTATGCCGCCAAGTGATCAATATCTTCTTGCATTCGATAATCATCGAATCGTAGCCGGGGCTACCCATGAAAATATAGAAGAATTTGATTATCGAATGACAGCAGCTGGTTTACAAGAAGTATTTAACAAAGCACTGCACACCGCTCCTGGTCTAGCAGATAGTACATTTCTTGAAGCAAGAGTCGGCTTTCGCCCCTTCACACCAGGCTTTCTTCCTGTAATAGGAGCGCTGCCAGGCTGGGAAGGTATAATTGTGGCCAATGGTCTAGGATCATCAGGTTTGACTATGGGCCCCTATATCGGAGAACAGCTTGCTCAGCTTTCTTTAGGCCTAGAAGTCGAAATTGATTTAAGTCTTTATGATGTGAGCACGGCCTTGTGAAACTTAAAAAGCACTATCCGAAAAAATGGATAGTGCCTTTTAAATTATGTTATTAAAATTCCTTCTTGGAAAAAGGTAAAAACCATCTTACTCCCCTTTTATTAAAGGGAAACACTTTCATATCCGTAATTAAATGACTGATATAACCGAGCATGCAAGTAAGAAACATCCCCTCAATTCCAACAGATGCTTCAAATTGATAAGCGATGATTCCAAAAAAAAGAACCCCAATAATAGAATGGGTATAACTACGATGCGCAACAAAAGAAGCTAAAATCATATAAACACCTAATAATAAAATCCAATTTTCTTCTATGTATATACCGGCTGCTACAACTCCGATTCCCGTAAGTGTAAGCATCATTCTCTGAGTTAAGAAAGAAGCTAAAATAATCACACCTACACCAAGTCCCGCCCCAATCCACCTCATTACATTAGCATGCTCTAAAAAGCTATATAATAAGATAAGGACGCCCATTAGTTGCAATGTCGCTCGGGCAAACTTATAAGAAAACGTAATCTTATTACTAAGCTTCCCGTCCGTATCCATATCCGGTATTAAAGCTGTTACTCCCCCAAGTCCTACAAACATAATGGTTGTCGTCGGATCTGCTTGCATAGCATATGCTACAGCAAATCCCGTTGACGCACCTACTATCATATGTGCTGTACCGTTCAATTCATTAATTCTCCTAATTTTAGATTCCCTCATTATTATAGAACATTAGTTCCCTTTATTCAACCTTTAAGTACTCATCCGACTAACATTCTTCTACATTGGAAAAAAGAAGATTCGCTCCGTCACTTTGACATAAGATTTTTTCAAACAAATAGAAAGAGCATGTTTTGATTAATCTTTTCCAAAACATGCTCTTTCTACTTTTATTTATATAGTATATCATCTCTAAGTGAAGCGACTTTCGTTAAAGCTGTATCTATATCAGCTTCTTCAACTCCATAGTGTGCAAGAGCGTCATGAAGATGTTTTGCAATAGCATCAAAATGAACTGGCTGTATATTCATCCCTTCATGTGCTTTTGCCATTGACTTTCCTGAATATTGATTAGGGCCACCTAAAGCAAAACTTATAAATTTTGTTTGATGACGTTGTTGTTTTTCCATATCTGTATTTTTAAAGAATCCATTAACGGTTTCATCCTTTAAAACCAATTCAGAGTAAAAATAATCCACAACCTTTGCAATAGCTTCCTCTCCACCAACTTTTTCGTACAATGTTTGTGTCATAAACTCTACACTCCTATTTTGAAATTTGTATAGAAGTATTTTCCTCAATACTTTCATTTTTATCCCATATATTGAAAAATTTATTTGTAGAAATGAAAGCATTTAAGAGTATGCAGTGTTTAGCGCATATTCACCGCTTTACATGGAGTGACGGATATGACTAGGCTCGTTTGCCTTTGCGAGAAATTATATCCGTAGAGTCTCCATGTCAAACGACTAGAGGCTGAGAATCTATTCATGAAAATGAATATCCTTAATTGCCGTTTAATGCATTTTTTAGGGTCTTACGCAACTTTGGTGAAAGATACTGTAGGTAGCCATTTGGTTCTTGCATTACTTTTTTAATATAGTTATGTAAATTGAAAAAGCATCCTTATACGCAGTAACGCAACACCCGCCCTTCCATACATCATTCGTTTGATTGTTTTTAATCGATTGACTTGTCCTTCCAATAAACCATTACTGAATGAATAGCGAAGGCTGTTCTCTATGAATTGTCTGTCCTGATACAATCTTTTGCAGTAATTTTTAATTTCTTCAATAGGTGTTTTACATGATGGACAACAACATCCAATCCTTATAAATGGATAGGAAATCACATGAATATGAGAATCACCTGTTTTACACCCCTTGTTACCTAAACTGGGAAAATTAAAATAAACTAACGAAAGTAATGATTGTCTTTCAAATTTAATTGCATTTTGCAAATCATTAATAGAAAAGCCCGTCTCATTAGAGAAGGGCTTTTAATGTTAGTTAACTAAGAATAAGGTTGCCCTGAACGAATGCTAATTACATAGAAAAAACTAATTAAATAAAAAAATAACGTGTGAAATTTACACGTCATATCTTGTCATTTTATTAATTAGCATCCATAGAATGGAACCCTTTAAGTGTATTTTAATCACTCTTGGGAATGTGTGTAGCTAAAATTTAATTCTTATTATAGCTTTTGTTTTTGTTATAGAGGAATGAATTATTCGTTACTTCTCAGAATATCATCCACTGTAGTTTTCATGGTATAAATCACAGTTTTCTTGTAACGTGCCGCTATACGCAGCACTCTTATTTGTTCGGATCGGGATAGATTTTTAAAACGAGGCTCTTGTTTCAAAAAAGAACGAACGATTAACCAGCTCGTTGGTACTAAAGGAAAGTCATCTAGGGGTTGTTTGTTCCGTAAACGATAAAACCACGATATCATTCCGGTGGAATCACTTTTATCGACTATACATGGCGCATAAGTATTTTTGGTGTGTTTTTTAAGAGATTCGAATCTATCTTGCCCGCTAACAATGATGTAGCTGTCATCCTTTCGATTTTTTTTGACAACCAAAAGATTAAACATGCAGTCCCACATTAATCTCTGAAGTTTCTTCATGTGCTCCGTAATTTTCAGCGATAAACCAGGTTTGATTTTGTTCAGTGGTATATACTCTATCGTAAATTTCATACTTAGCCCCTCCTGTTTTATTCATGCATCTCTCCTCAATTTCTTAGAATTTCACAGCAGGTGCGTTGTACCGGTGAATGCTGACTTTCTTTGTTTTCTAAAGTTGGTATTTATTATCGTTATGAAGTACTTAAACTTAAGTCCCCTTTAGATGATATGTATGAAATGATCGCATGTCACATTCGAAGTAATTATGAAAATACAAACAGCGCTCTTCCTTTTTAACGTATCCAACGAGAAGATTCTTATGTATTCAATTACTGGTCTATATCTATAAAACTGAAGTAAATCAAGCATACTAAAATAGAAAGGAGTGGGAAAAGTATGAACAAGAAAAAGCGGATAGTAAATAAAGAAGATCTACTGATTGCTGGAAAGACTTTTGATCCTTCTGATTACGACGGAACGTCTCAACTAGAACAAGGTTTGGCCATTACACATGAACAAGTCGGAGATGATTATACAGAAGGAACTGTGGACCAGCTTTCTAAATAGCCTAATGAATGATTTTTGTGATATGTACATCAACTCATTCATTTTATTTTACAGATTTCACCAATGAACAAGCCCATTACAATGCCATAGTACCCTCTAGAGCTCGGATGATAGTGAGGTTCAAATGCGAAGTACCATATAAAATCATAAGATTTGTGGTACTTCAAGCATTTGAAGATACTACTATCTTTATTGATCTGTTTCAATATTAATAGAACTACTCCCACCTACTCACAAGCTGTTGATTTCATTCCCATTTTGGATTATGTAGATGACCTTTCACTAATCTATTCGCCAAAAATGCCCTTTAACTCCTTAATTTATTGATTTGAGCAACTCCTGTTTCCATTGCAGCCTCAGCCACGGCTTCTGCTACATGTGCCACCACTCTAGGGTCAAATGGATCTGGAATCACATAATCCGGGTTAAGCTCTTCATCAGTAATTAATCCGGCAATCGCATAAACGGCTGCAAGTTTCATTTCTTCGTTGATTTCTTTTGCAGATACGTCCAAAGCACCACGAAATACACCAGGGAATGCAAGTACATTATTAACCTGATTGGGAAAGTCAGAGCGTCCTGTCCCTACTACGAGTGCTCCAGCTTCCTTTGCCTCCTCTGGCATGATTTCTGGCACCGGATTTGCCATGGCAAAAATAATCGCATCACGATTCATAGAATGTACCATCTCTTTCGTGACGGCACCTGCGGCCGATACTCCAACAAACACATCTGCCCCTACAAGTGCATCTGCAAGTGTACCTTTTTTCTGTTCTTTATTAGTGATAGATGCCATTTCCTCCTTAAAAGGGTTCATCCCGATTGGACGGCCTTTATAAATGATCCCTTTTGTATCACATAAAATGACATCCTTAACACCCATACGAAGGAGCAGCTTAACGATTGCAACTCCGGCAGCACCAGCACCATTTATAACAACGCGAATATCCTCTATATTTTTGGCAACGAGTTTTAATGCATTAATTAACCCCGCGGCGGTTACAATCGCTGTACCATGCTGATCATCATGGAAAATTGGAATATCACAAACCTTTCGCAGCCTGTCCTCAATTTCAAAGCATTGTGGTGCTGCAATATCTTCTAAGTTCACTCCTCCGAAAGTCGGTTCCAATAATTTAACAACCTCAACCATCTTTTCGGAATCTGTTATATCTAAGCAAATAGGGAAGGCATCTATGTCTGCAAACGCTTTAAATAATAAGGCTTTTCCTTCCATGACCGGCATAGCAGCCTTTGGACCGATATTCCCCAGACCAAGTACGGCTGTTCCGTTTGTAACAACTGCAACAAGATTCTTCTTCATGGTATAATCGTACACTTTGCTTTCATCCTTATAAATTTCTATACATGGCTCCGCTACACCTGGAGAATACGCGAGGCTTAAATCCTTTGCATTGCGTACGGGAACTTTTGAATGAACACCAAGCTTTCCTCCATTTTCCTTATGCATTTTTAGTGCTTCTTCACGTAAATTCCCCATACAATTCCTCTCCTTATGTTTAATTTAAAAGTGAATTTTACTTTTCACTTTTTTGATTATTGTCATAATCGCAGCGCAACTTTTCACTAATAGTGAATAAAGTTCCTTATATTTAAAAATATAAATAAATTTCAAAAAAATGTCAATTTTTATTTTTAAATTTTTTACTATTCATACAAATAAAGCAAGCGTGAGCGATTAGTCTTCGACCTCTCACTCTCCTTACTTATCGCTCGGTATACGGCAGTTCAATTATGACGCAGTTGTTCATACTTTTGATATAAACTTTTGAGACCGCGTTGACCCCAATAGGGTTTACGAAGTTTCTGTCTAAGATTGGACCCTTAGAAATTATCATACGTTTTCCCGCTTACCATTTAAAAACAATCCTGCTGAAATCCTTGTAAATACTGGCTTTTCTAACTCATATCTCGAATAAAATGTTTATTTTATCTTACTTAATACACAACTTTGAATAACAACAATATCGTTATAACGAACGTACGTATATGTATCTTTATCATCGAATAATAAATCCAAGTATGGGCAGTTTGAGTTCTGTTATCCGTAACTTCTTTTTTTATTTTATCGATAACTTGGGCAGTATTTACAGTAAGGTCTTTTACCTTACCCTTTCTTTCATCCATTTACACATATCTTTAAATGACTTTTGGTTATCAACATTGTTTAAATTAGAAAATCTCGTCCTCATGAGTTCATCTTTGTAAAAGAATTGGAGGAAAATGAATGGGAATTGTTACTGAAGCAAAATTTCATTTATTTAAAGAAAAAATATTTTCTCTAGAATTGCCCTTATGCGGTAATGACCTTTTAAATTCAACTTTCTTATTGCAAAGGGATGAAAAGAAAAAACTAGAGGTTTATTACACCCCTTTTGATTACATAAATGAGAATGCCAAAGTGGTTATAGTCGGCATTATACCTGGACTCCACCAGATGAAAAAAGCTTATACAGCAGTTATTGAGAATAGACATTTAAGTGATGAGGAACTCCTTCATCAGGTGAAAAAAAGTGCTAGTTTTGAGGGAACAATGAGAAAAAATCTCACAGCCATGCTAGATGAACTTGAATTACCGAGACATCTCGGCATTTCATCTTCAAGCGAACTTTTTGGTACAGCCAGTCACCTTGTTTACAATACTTCCATCCTCCCATATGCTGTATTTTTCAATCATCAAAATTTTAACGGTTCACGGCCCAATATTTTAAAAACCGAAATGCTATTAGAATATGTAAAAAATTATTTTATTAAAGATATCTCGACAATGGAAAATCCATTTATTATTCCTTTAGGAGTGAATGTAAGCAAAGTTCTCGACTATTTTTACAAAAATAAACCTATTTTAAAGGGATTCCCTCATCCTTCAGGAAGTAATGGTCATCGGCACAGACAATTTCGGGAAAATAAAGAGGATATGAAAAGACAAATGGAAAATTATTTTACACATAAATCGTTAGGATTTTTGTAAAGTGAACTTCTATTGTTATCTATGTATTTCTTAGGTCTTCCTTTATAGAATCCGTTTTGAAAAATAAGCTGCTTTCACCCCTTTTCACCGTCAAAGAGAATGTCAGTTCTTTTTTATCTGAACATTTTACCTTCCACTGTTAAATTTTCCAATTTAAAATGCTTGCAGCAACAAAAAAGAAGCCAATCCACCTTCCACTTCGCTCACTATCGCATTGCTACGGATTGAAGATGGGAGTCTTCCTGGTTAAAAAGACTAAAGGTAGGGAAAATAGAAGGATTTACTTTCCTCTTTTATCTTTTAAAATACATAGAAGGAGGTAGAGTAACATGTACAAAAAAGCAATCATCCTCGTGATGCTCTCATCAATATTATTAGTATTAGTATTGGTTAGAACTCATACAGCTGCTCCTGTTAACAATACAAATCCTAAAAGCAATGGTTCCTCTGAATATACTACGGTGGAATACAAGATTACCAATATTAATGGTAATCAATACTATGGAAAAGGTGATGACGGGACCGAGATTCGTTTTTCTGATAAAAACATCCTTTCAGAGGATAAAATACAAGTTCATGATGAGGTAATATGCTATTTTGAAAAGAATAATTTAGGTAAAGGATTAGTAAAAGTGGAGAAGAAATAATATCAGGGATGCCCCTTGTACTCACTTAAAACGAAGGTCATTTAATTCGTCCATACTTTTAGCGTTCTGGTGTTATTAGAAACATAGAATCTCAATATCCCTTTCATCTATAAATGATAATACTGAAATAATTTATGTATGAATTCAATCTCGCTTTGGACAGACTTCACCTTTTGTTGAAGTTGTCCTTTTTTCAGCGTATGCATCACCTTCATTCCACAGATAATCAGTTTGGCTTGTTCGAAACATTTAAACCCATAGAGGAAGATGGAATAAAAGGAAAAGCACATGCTCCTTTTATTCCATCGTTGAACTCCCCTACTAGGATTTTGTTATATAGAATCACTCAAGATTGATTATCTAAGAATCAATGGCAATTTGATCCATTTTTTGAATTGCATGCTGTTTTTGGCTTTGGACGAGGTAAATCGAGCGCTGGATTACGGTCGAAGAATCCAACCGGTTTTAATTGAAAATTAATGTACGCTGTCGGCATAACCGGCCAATCTTCTGGTCTTGTGATATGATGATGTCCCATTGTATACCACACAACTACGTCTTCATTTTCAATATTCCGATTTGCTGCCGTGTACTTTGGTAAGCCATCGCCGCCTTTATGTTGGTTCGGATATTTTCCTGTTGCATACATCTCATTTGGATCATATGGCGTAACGTGTAACTGATTCTTCAGAAAACCAGCACGTTTCATTACACTCGAATTATCACTTGCAAATGGAAGACAGTTTTCACCTGGCATAATTTTATAGCCAACCGGTGTGCCAACCGCATTCAAAGAATTCGGATTAATGATTTTCCATGTACGTTGAGTAGCCATATCTAGATTACGCTTGGCCTCTTCTTCTGTTTTAAATGTTTTTGAATCAATATAAAACGCATTACTATACGGATTATTCGGTCCCTCTTCTTCTGGAAGCGTGTTAATTTCCACTACAGAATTCTTCGGACCATCCAGCATCGTATCCAAGCGGAAATTAAAGAAATGTTGGTGATAAACCGCATTCAATTTTGGGGCAACCTCTGTTCCATATTTAGACTTACCGCTATCATCGAATGTACCCGTATTCAACATACCGGTTAATTTCACTTCCATTTCCAGCGTTCCATCTTGATAGAAGCTCCAATAAAAACCGTAATCATAATTACCGACCGTACAGAAGAACGAAAGAACCAATCGACGTGAGCGGCGCACCTCCACTTGTTCTGTTCGCCAATCGGTATGCTTCCATGCCACACCGTAATCTTCTTCATGTAAACAGATGGCATTGGGAATTGTTCGTACATTTCCTCTGCTATCCGTCATCACCGCGTCAAAATAACGAATTTCACCTAGACAATCGCATCCTAATTCTAAAGAATTCGCTAATTGTCCCAATCCGTATTCACCGGCATCGAAGGCATTTTGACTATTATGGGCAAAACTAGCATCACCATAAGGAACTACCATCTCTGACAAGGCAGCACGATACAAAATCGGACGAACCTTACCTTTGTCTTCATATCCGACTGTATGTAGAACTAATCCTTCTCTCGGTGTAAATCCGAATCGAATATTCCATTTTTGCCATTTGATCAGATGGCCATCTATTTCAAAACTCGGCCCTTCCGGTTGAATAATTTCAAGAGGTTTTAAATCAGTGCGAAGTGTAATGCTACCAGATGTTTCAGGAGAATAGTTACCATCTAATGGAGGCATCTGTCTTACACCATGGTCTTCTACTCTTAATACCTCCATTTTATTTAAATCAACAAATACGACAATCCCCGTTAACGGATAGGCATACCCATTATCATTTGGAAATTTTCGTACCCAACAAATTGCGCGGGCCAATCTTTTTCCTTCATTTTCTTTTATGCCAAAATAGCCGGCTGACCAAGGATCGACCATAACTAAATTAGAATCCGTAATGCCGCGTTTTAATAAAGCTTCCTGAAACTCAGGGCTATTTTTGACAACTTGCTCGCACTCCTCGAATTCATCTAACATAACTCCTGGTTGAACATTTGGGATATACTCCCAGGATGTTACTTTTCCTTTTGTAATAGAAACAATAGCCTCATATGTTTTTTCTGTTTTATTATCTAAAAGAATCATAAATGCTTCGCGTGTAATTGTATCTCCAGCTTCATAATTAAGTACAGTATCCTTCGCTGGCTCTTTTAGTGTCACTGTGACAAATCGTACGTATTGACTTAGATTTTTCTCCGTCCGTATGATTTCAACAGCCTTTTTGATTTCTTGACCTGTTAGTGGTTCCAACGGATGCTTCACGGCACTACTAATGGTTTCATGTACTCGCATAAACGATTCCTCCTAACATTGTAAGTGTACTCAATATACCTCTAAATTTTTAGGAATTCATTGTAAAAATCGGAACTAAACTTACTTTTTATGCGATAAATTAGTTCTACATACTACCATCTATTCGTTTTTATACTATAATCAACTTAATAATCTTAAGCCTTGTGAAATTAAAATAAATTATGTAAAAGGGGGAAGTGAAATAATGGGGGACAGAGATTTTTCTTTCTATCCAATTCAACCGGAAATGATGTCCAATTCTCAGCTATATCTCGAGAACCAGCCAAAAGGTCTTTTAAAAAATGAAGTAATCTTATTTTATCAATTAACGACAGGTGAACATACATCGGCTCACCTCCCAGTTATTCCAGACGGATGTTTAGACCTACTTTTTTGTTGCAATCCCTCTCAACCCTTTGCTATCCTTGCTACCAGTCCTGAATATCGTTGTCTCTACCACTTTAAACCGAATTGTGTTTATTTCGGTGTCAGACTTTTCCCAGAACAAACACTTCTTACTCTTCCATGTTCGATTAAAGAATTGATTCAGCATCAGCAAATCCCTTTATTTGAAATGGTACAATTTGATTCATCTCTACTCGAAAACATGGTACGACTTCAAAGTTTTCCAGAACGAATCAAATGGTTTATCTCCTTTTTTCAACAAAAACAGCAAGAGACCAACTACGATCAAAACCTCATCAAATATTGCCTAAACAGTATTTATGCCACGAATGGTATCATCCATATAAATCAATTGGCATCCGACACCGGATATTCAAGTAGATACCTACAAAGGAAATTCGAAGAATATATCGGCTTCTCACCCAAACAATTGTGTCAGATTATTCGATTGCAATACACTATTCAAGAACTGCTTCACCGTAATCAACTATTAAATACAGTCATCGATGATTTTAGTTTCTATGATAAATCTCATTTTTACAAAGGCTTCAAAAAATATATGAATCTAACGCCCAAACAATATATTAATACATATAAGTCAGTCAGCCACTCTTAAATTATAAGCACCAATCGAAAGAGGATATGTTTCAGTAGCTATTCCCATCTAAAAAAGAAATCGATTGAAATCCATTTTGAGGAGGGTATAACATGCTTACTTCAGTTAGTTTGCTGATGGTAATTGGATATAGCCTATATTTTTCGTTCTCCAGCTATCTAACAAACTGCAAAGAGAATCACTCATGGGTCAAATGCATTCCGATGATTCTCGGAATGACAAGCAGTTTGACAGTCGGTTTAGTAATTGGTACCTGGATGCCGGATCGACTTGCGGTCACAACTATTCTATCAATCGTTTTAAGCAGCATCCTTGGTAGTTTCATAGGAAAAAAGTTTGGAACAAATGGATTTATCGAAGCACAATCTTCAAGTTTAATGGGGGCCATGATGGGAGCGATGCTAGGCGTCATGCTGGAGACAAATGAAGTAAACATTATGATTATCGCCATAGATCTTATTTTTCTTATCAGTGTTTTTTCAATCCTACTCGGATTGGCAAATCGTCAGTTGGAGAAAAAGAAACCTATTTTAAAAAGTAAACCGGCGTCCTTTTATGTGTTCTTCCTTATAAATGTTTGTTTAATCTGTTTTCTACCCATTCTGCAAACCATCGATACGAAGGGGACGACCGATAAAATTGATTCATCGGAACATAGTCATCATCATTAACATTGTTGGAATTCTGCATTCTATAATGCTTAGTAAAGCTCTTCTCACTATGTAATGAAATTCAAAGAAAACAACCTTTATTCTTAAAAATAAAAGTTGTTTTCTTGTTTTATTCCCATAAAACTTCAGAGCTCGCCGCTAGCTAAATTCAAAGATTCTGCACACTAGTGCTTCCATCTCCTTTGGTCTAAGACCCCAGTAAAGATGGTTATATAGAGTTATCCCTTGTTAAAAAATTTTGATAACTAAAATTAAAAATAGAGTTTTGATTTCAGTTACGTACATAAAAAATAACAGCCTATTTGGATGCTAAGTTTAATCCTGTTCTATTTAATTCTAACTCTATAATTACTCTTTTTCACTTTAAACACAAATTTATACGAAATAATCCCTGCGTCTTCTTTAGTATTATCAACTACATATCCTAAATAACCTGCATTCCAAGCTTCTCTATCCTTGTCAACTAGAACAAGCATCATTTCTTGATTAAGTTTAGAATCAAGTCGTTCATAATGCTTAATAAATGTGTCAATCTTCGTTTGATCTTTAAATTCAGTTTCTCTTAATACTTGACCTGAGTATGCGTTTATATTTTGCATGATATATTTCATCTAACAACCTCCTATCCACCATATATTAACATAAATTGTAAATTACTTTTGGATATGAGGCTAATTGTCACTAAAATTACATATAGGGGACATAATTTTAATCAAAATAATTTGTTTCACAAAAGAGCAAAAACATACAAAAATGGATTAACGGATTCCGATGAGGGAGAGGAAATGTACAATTAGTGTATAAATTAGCAGCCAAATTGCATAGCAATTTGGCTGTCTTTTATTGTTATATCCACACTTATAACGAATTGACATTGAAAATAACCATAATATTAACTGTTTTTTACAAGGACAATAATTGTTGTCCGCTATAAAATGGATGTGTTAAATTTGTAGCTAAATCAAATGCAAAACAATCTGTTATAAGGTAATTAGAAAAACACGAACAAACGTTTTATAATATACCTATAAAATAACAGATCAATTGAATTAATTATGGAGGAAATTCATATGTATGTAACAATTTCAGATTTTATTAAAGAATGGAATAGAGAGGCAATGCTAACTCAAGAGGTTTTGGATGGTTTGACAGATGACTCTTTAAAACAACAGGTTTATCCAGAAGGACGAACTTTAGGGCGAATCGCTTGGCATTTCACAACAAACATTCCAGATTATTTAACTAATTTCGGATTGGAAATGAAAAAAGTTGATAATGCACAGAATGTCCCATCCTCAGCAAAAGAAATTGCGGAAACCTTTAAAAAGGTAAGTGCTGAAGCATCTCAAACTATTGAACAACAGTGGACCGATAACTCTTTGAGCCAAATACAAAAGGCGTTTGGCAGAGAGGAAACAAATGCTCAGATTTTAATGGGACTAATCAAACACATCGTTCATCATCGAGGGCAATTAACTATTCTTATCCGTCAAGCTGGGTTAAAACCTTTCGGGGTTTACGGACCTCCAAAGGAAGATTGGGTAAATTTAGGTGTCGAAAATCCTCCACTTTAATAAAAAGTTAAAAGAAATCTAAAAGAAAACGCTTGTTTCCAAGCGTTTTTTGTGCAAAATATAGTGTTGTTTGGGATGAGATTTAAGATGTAAATCATTACAAAAGTTTATTTATTTGTTTCGTAAGCTCTTTAAATTTCTTATCGAGTTCTGCGTACGCTTTATCCTTTGGAGTCATAAAGCTAAGCTTTCCTAAAACTTCTTGTCTTTCTGTTTCAAGCTTTAAACGCAATTCATCGAGGTTATCTCTTTTTGGAGACACTTCATTCAATTGCTTTTGTATGCTGTTATTCGAAATAACGAGTTTGCTGCTTGTCGTTGTTTCGAGAAAATATCGATCATGCGAAACGACGATTAGTGTTCCGTTATACTGCGCTAACGTATCTTCAAGTTGTTCACGTGAAGGTAAGTCAAGATGATTCGTCGGCTCATCTAAGATAAGCACATCTTTTTCTTCTAGTATATATGCCATCAACTTACACTTTACACGCTCACCCATACTCATATTCCTAATCGGTTCTGTCCAATGAGATGTCATAAATCCTAAATGCTTCATTAAAGTTTGGACTTTCCCTCTTGCCTCGAATGTTTCTTGAAAAAAAAGCTGCTCAGGTGTTTGTTCAAGCGGTAAGTCAAACACTTCTTGCGTTAAATAACCAACTTTTGCAGATGGTGAAATCCATACATCGCCCGCAAAAGCTTCCTGTCCAGTAATTACTTTCAATAATGTCGTCTTGCCACTACCATTTGGACCTATTACTGCAACCTTCTCACCATGCTGAATCGTAAAATTGACGTTTTTAAATAATGTTCGTCCGTCAAAGGACTTTGTTAACTTCTTAACTTCTAAAAATCGTTTTCCTACTTTGTTGTTTGCTTTCATTGAAAAACGTACCGTATATTCTGACTCAACAGGTTCAGCTTTTGCTTTTTCAAGCTCTTTTTCAAGACGCTTTTGTTTGGATTTGACTTGTGCATCCATACGCTTTGCTTTTACGCGATAGTATTCTTTAACTCCTTCCTTTTTCGTCGATTGTGCATGAGCTTTTTTCGACCAAGAAGTCAGTTCATTCATTTGTCCTTCAATCCGTTCAACCATCTTTTGCTGTTTTTCATATTCACGCTGCTGGGTAAGTCTTTTCTGTTTACGAACCTCCATATAACTAGAATAATTCCCCTTATGTTCAATCAGCTTTTTTCCTTCAATCGACCATATTTTTGTTGCAACGGCATCTAAAAAATAACGATCATGCGAAACAAAAATAATCGTACCTTTATAATTCTTCATTTGTCTATTAAGCATTTCTACACCTTGCTCATCGAGGTGATTCGTCGGTTCATCTAATAGTAAAACATCTGCATCTTTTGAAAAACCTTTTGCAAGGCGTGCTTTTAGTTTTTCTCCACCGCTCAATTGTGAAAAATCATGGGTTGGTACATGCCACTTCTCTAGTAATTTAACTTCAAAAGGAGTCTTGTCTTCAGAAGAATACGACTCGGTTTCTTGTTCAACCATAACCATTTTTAAGTCTTGTTGCAGCCATTGTATATGTCCTTGTTCCGGCACTAAGTCATCGTTAATTAATTGCAATAATGTAGATTTACCTGCACCATTCTTGCCAATAACACCGATGATATCTCCTTGCTGAACACTAGCATTTAGATCTTCAAAAACGTTAAGATCCATAACTGTATAGCTAATATTAGATAATTTCAATAGTTCTTTCATATAATCTATCCCTCTCTTTAAAGGGAGAATAAAAAAAATCCTCCCCATTCATTTGGAAGGATTAGCCGTACCTTTGCATAATCAAATAAGCTATTTTCATTAATAGCTCTACAATTTATAGAAAATGGGCAGACTAATCCTATTTGTTATGATTTGAAATATGCGATTTCAAATTTTAAAAATAAGATTAGTTAATCATCGTCCACCCATCATCCCTTCGAATATTATTAAAATTAGTATAGCACAAACTCATCTTTAAAAACAAAAGTAAATCCAGTTATATAGAATCTTTAAATCCTAACAACTCAATATGAAATCCATAATTTTTTCTCTAGACTAACGTTAATTATTTCTTCTCTTTTACTTCGTATTTCGCCTCTGTATAACCTGTGACAGAACCATTATTGGGATCATCGTTATTAAATTGAACGACTGATACTGTGTGTATTCCTGGCTTTAACATACTTTCCTGCAAATTCACTGATGTTTGTGTTAGTTCTCCAAACTGTTCTGTATTAGAAAACAGCTTATCCACATACACAAACGATTGTTTGCTTCCATCAAAGTTTTCAGCATCCATGCCAATTTGAATAAGGATATCCTCTTCAGAAACAAATAAAACTGGAGTATTTCCATTTTCAGATGTACCAGCAGCAGTACTTAACATAATTTTCCCATTCCCTTTAGCGGTTGTGTCATTTGGAAATGGATATTTACTCTTAGTAGTTTCTTCATCCTTCTTTGTCTCCTCTGTAGTTTGATTTTCATTAGTGTTATTATTTTCTTCATTATTACTGCAACCAAAGACAGACATAAGAAAAAATGATAAAGAAATAGTCATTAAAACTTTAGAAAAATACTTCAATTATTTCCCTCCTCTAAAATTCCCTTTTTATACACGTTAGCAATTTAAAACTAGAGTTCCCGATTAATGGATAAAATATGTTGTCAAGTCGAGACATTAAGAAAGACATAAAAAACAAGACTTCAAGAAATACCTGCATCGAAAATGGATGAAAAAAGAATCAGCCATTGACTGATTCTTTTAATCACCACTATTTGTTTTTTTACATTAACTGAGTTGGAACGTTATCTCCTCAGTGAACCGATGGATTTTCTTGAACCGTATTACAGTGCTGCGAGATTACTTTATCATCCATCTAAATCGACACACAGGATTATGAATAGAAATCTATTCACGTACAAAAGAAGGCTTAATCGGCAAAATAACATCTACCGTAGTTCCTTGATTAACGGTACTGTCTATACCCATTGTCCCTCCATGTTCTTGGACAATTTTTTGGCTAACCATTAGCCCCAGTCCTGTCCCTTTTTCTTTTGTACTGAAAAAAGGTTCGCCAATATTTTTAATCCGTTCTTTAGATATCCCCTGGCCCTGATCAATAAATCTAAACAAAATAGAGTCAGCACTGTGCCAAAGAACCTGAATTTTAATGACTCCTCCGTTCGGCATAGCTTCTACTGCATTTTGAAGAATGTTCATATACACCTGTTTCATTTGGTTTCCGTCACAATAGATAAGCGGTAAATTTTCACTATACTCTTGCACAATTTGAACATTTTTCAATAAAGCTTGTGTCTCAAATAAAAGTACCACTTGTTGTAAAAGAAGCCTTCCATCTATTTCTTTCATTTGCGGTGCTTGAGGCTTGGCAAGTGATAAAAAACCCTGAACGATATCTTCTAATCTATCAATTTCAGACAAGATAACATCCGTATACAAGGGGTTATTTGTTTCCTTTTGTAATAGCTGAATAAATCCCTTTATCGAAGTCAGTGGATTCCTTATTTCATGTGCTACTCCCGCAGCCAATTGTCCTGCAACGGAAAGTTTTTCTGATTTGCGTATTAGTTGATCTGCCTTTTTTCGTTCGGAAATATCACGAGCTACTATGACAAGATGTTCAACTTCATTATTTCCATCCAGTACAGGAGTTCCCCAAGCCTCTACATAGACCCAACCTCCACTAACATGTTTACATCGGAATTCAATATAGCAAGGTGTCTTCGATGAAATTGAGTTTTCATACTGAGTTTGCACATAAGAAATATCATCAGGATGGACTAAATCAAAAGCTCTATTCCCTTCATATACATCAGTTGGAAATCCTAATATAGTCTCATGAGAGGGCGATGCGTAGCGAACTATACACTTTGTATCCAACACGCCAATTAAATCTTGCATATTTTCTGCAATGAGGCGATATTTTTCTTCGCTTTGACGGAGAGCTTCCTCTACTTCTTTTCTTGCTGTAATGTCCCGGAACATTCCTTGAATAGCCGGCTCTCCATCATACATAATTCCAGTTGCTATACCTTCCACATAAAAGATTGTTCCATCAGGACGAATCATTCTATATTCCCAAAGTTCGACTTCACTCTCGTTTTCTTGTGCTAAACATTGTATCCGTTCAAACCCCATCTTTCGATCATCCGGATGAACAAAATCTAAAATAGGCTTCCCAAGTAATTCTTTAGGATGGGTAAACCCTAAAATTTTCACTCCTGCTTTGTTCATATATTTAATAATCCCCTGACTGTGTACGACAATCGGTTCTGGAGATAGATTTACTAACCTTCTATACCGTTCTTTACTTTCTTCAAGGTCTCGTGCCGCCTTTTTTCTATCGGTGATGTCACTATACATAGTTAGAATGGCCGAACTTCCACCATAAGGGATAGACACACTGCCGATTTCGACATCAATCACTTCTCCATCTTGTGCTATCAGCTTCATTTCTGTTATCGGCAGTTCTTCTCCCACTTCAGTTTGAGCTAGCCTCTTTTTAGAAAGTTCATAAGAATCTGGGTGAAGACAGATGGAGATTTCTTTCCCTACTACGTCCTCTTCCTTTATCGTTTTCAAAGCGCAGGGATTCGCATAAAGAAATTTTCCATCCCGATGAATGACAATCCCTTTAGGAGAATATTCAACTACTTTTTGATATCGCTCTTCACTTTCTTTTCTTTCGGTAATATCAATACAGGAACCAATAACTTCAACTACTTCTCCACCTCTTTGGACAGGACGCAAAGAGGCAAGATACCAAACGCCATTGACTTCCTCTTCGTAGGTAACATTCTCCTTGTTTTCCCAAGCTCTTCGATAATAATGAGCTTTTCTTTCTGCTAAATCATCAGGTAGAAAATCTCGTAGTCCCTTTCCTAAGATTTGTTCAGGTGTGAAATTCATTCGGTACAGCAATTCCCCATCACATAAGGTATGAATAAATTTTTTATTATATTCAATAAATTTAAACATCATCCCTTGTTGCTGCCTTAAGGTATCCCGCAATTCTTGACGTGCTTGTTCTAACTCTTCCTCTAACCATTTTTGTCTACTGAATTCTTGTGAAATCCCTTCTCGATGAACAATCTGTTCTATTTGATAAAACTGCTGTATCAATTGATCAGGAGGTAAAGGTTCACTAAATAGATAGCCTTGCCCCATATTACAAAGATTCTGTTGAAGGAAAATTAAATGTTCTTTCGTTTCAATCTCTTCAGCAATCACTTCCAGCTTTAATTGGTGAGCCATTGCAATAATAGCTTTTACAATTGTGGCATCCTTCTGATCTACTCTACAATTACAAATAAAAGATTGGTCTATTTTGATACTATCAATAGGAAATTCTTTTAAATAATGTAGAGGACTATAGCCTGTTCCAAAATCATCCAAACTAAGCCGGATACCGAGACGTTTTAATTCCTTTACGACAGGAAGAACATCCTGAACATTCATCATTATATTTTCTGTAATTTCAAGTTCCAAATATTCAGGAGCAAGTCCCGTTTCTTCTAAAATAAGCCGTACTCTCTCAACTAAATTCGGTTGATAAAGCTGACGAACGGACAAGTTAACAGCCATCACCATAGGGGATATACCGGCTTCCTGCCACGCTTTGTTTTGCTCACAAGCTGTGCGCAATACCCATTCACCTATTGGTATAATCAATCCTGTTTCTTCAGCAAGAGGAATAAAGTCTACTGGTAAGATTACCCCTTTTTCTGGATGTTCCCAGCGAATCAAGGCTTCTACTCCATTAATTTTCCCTGAATCCAAATGGAGTCTTGGTTGATAACAGAGACTAAACTCTTTCTTTTCAAGTGCAGTCCTAAGATCAGTTTCTAACATACATATTTGATTGGTATTTTTTGATTCCAGCATTGTAGCACCTCAAATTACAGATTTTGCGAAAAGAAAGCCCATTACGGTGCGCTGGCACCCCCTTTTTTAAGGATGGGATGAATGCTCGCTCAAATGCGGTGTGCAGATAAAATATCGAAAATACGTTCTGTACACCATACGTTAAAAATGGTATAATTTGGTATATAGGATATTCTTTGAAAACTGAACATAGGTGGTTGTGACAGGAAAAACGTCTGTCATGTAAAATGTTCAACGTTCTGCCGACCAACACTCTTCATAGAAAGAGTGCGGTATCGTAATCCTAGACAAGTATCGCCGATTGAACGGCGTAGTTGGCACCGACCTTGCCCTCTTGAAGGACTGTTTTTCTCTCAAGTGTTGCTCACCCAAGTCTCGCCTCTGTCTCTTCTTATGGAAGATGGTAAGTGGGATATTTGTGAGAAAGAACCCCAGCGGCTTTAGCCATGGGAGTGGTCAGCGAACCTCTATCCTTATAACGATTTAACTTAGACGTACGGCATTGCTTCTCTGTTTTTTTTATAAAATTACCTTTTTCGGTAAGTAGTTTTCACTTACATTGTAATCCATGAGTCAAGTTGTAACATTTCTCCTAAGACGCAATATCTAAATGATTACCAGTTCAATATAATTATATAATTTTTTCAGTGCTGTTTGATACTATTCACTATAAAAATAAATCAATTTTTCTTTTGCTTGATTTGTCAAACTTATATTGAATAAACATTAGTTCGTCTTCTTCAAATACAGTATCACAAATCAATGAAAAAAGGCTTGATTCTATTTTACTTCGTTAAACTCATATTGAGTATAATTTAAAATCTTGATAGCTTATTCTTTGTTCCTTTTCCAAAAAGCTCGGTTATAGGACGTTGTTGATTTTTGGTCCTACTCGTGTGAAACCTTGGTCTCACACACCTTTCAGCAAGACCCTCCTCAAAAATAACTATGAAATTTTAGTAAGTTAAGTTCAAAAAAAGAGACTGACTTTTTATAGTCAGTCTAAGGTGACGCAAGGTGCTTCCTTACGTCTTATATATATTATTCAAATAGTAAGACAAGTGTTCCCCATTTTAAATTCAGATAAAATAATAATAAAAATGATTAACTTGTCCAACTTAAAAGTCAACCACGTTAGTTCATTGAATATGCTTTAATGCCTCTATTGCTGTATATTGAGATTTTCGTTCAGTTACATTCCAAAGCGTAAGGATAATGTTCTCCACTTAGCCTATTCAACATTAGAATTTTTCGTATACAAATCCATCAACTTTTCAAATATAAGCATTCATCTAGCCCCTTCATTAACTAACAATAGGCCCTTCGATAATTACTAGCACTAAAATACCGCTTCGTATAATGTTCTCGAGAAGACAATTATGATAACATTATAGTCTAAATCACACGAGGAGTGAGCACAAATAAAACAGGTACAATTAATTAGAGACTTACCAGGAACAAACTTTATCAAAGGAACAACATTTTTCATAATCGCGGAATCAGAATTTTTAGGTATCAAAAATTTTGTTCTTCAAGCTGAAGGATTGCAAGGGAAAATGACCATTACCGAGGAAGAGCTGAAAAATAAATTTGTTTCTTCCAAACCATTTATCTAGCTTCTAAAAGAACATAATCCTTTTAGAAGCATATTTTATTTACAGACAAAATATCGATAACTTATCATGTGCTGTGACAGAGGATATATTTTCCTTTATAATACAAATTAGTAAATCATTAACTTGGAGGTTTTTATGAAAAACATCAAATGGAGTAGGCTTATTATTTGTTGGCTGATGATGTTTGCGTTGTTCGTTTCTTTTTCCCTGCCCTCTAATGACGCTTATGCTGCGTCCTCTACAAAGGCTAAGGTGATAACGAAAACATATAAGAGTAAACAGTTTTTAAAATACCCTCAAGTCTCTGGATTAAAGAGCACCTCCGCTCAAAAGAAAATTAACAGTGTTCTTTTAAAGCATATTCAAGGGTCCTATAAAAGCTATAATCAACTAAAAAAGGATATGGAAGAACTTCAAGGAGATCCGCTATGTAAAGAGTACCCGTATGCTTGTCAATATGATTACACAACAAGCTATAAAGTGAAATATAATAAAAACGGAAAAGTCAGTATTCTTATCTTTGACTGGATGTACGCAGGCGGTGCACACGGTTCCGGTTTAGTCACAAGCTATAATTTCAATTTAAAAACAGGAAAGCACTATACACTGAGTGATACTCTTACATCCAAGGCAAAGTATACAAAAGTCACAAAATATGTAAAGAGTTATATGTCGAAACATCCAGACATCTTTTTTGAGAGCTATATATTAGATGATTTTAAAGTCGATAAAAACACCCAATTTTATTATACAGATAAAGGGATTGCTTTAATTTTCCAAGAATATGAAGTAGCCCCTTACGCAGTAGGCAATCCAGTTATTCACGTACCAAGTACAGTTTATAAATAAGGCATATAAAAAAGGTGCAAATCCTAGGTTTGCACCTTTTTTATCGATTTATTCACTTAAAAACTATTACAGTGATTCATCGATGTAATTCTTGTAATTTATGCTCGATATTTTTAGCCCCATCTGATAAATAAGAAATTTCTTCATCTTGGTTTGAAACTAGTTCTAGTACATCGTGAAGGCTTTGCTTGTTTGTTTCTGTCATACTTACACTTTCTTTAGCTTTAGCTTCTACCTCCTGCATCATTCCTTGTACAGTCAAAATAAAGTCTTGAAGATTTTCTGTTTTTTCTATCAAATTATTCATGTATACATCCACATTATTAAAAATAGATCTAACTTCTTCCATACCTTCTCTATTTTTATCAATAGATTTTTGAGATTCAGCAATCGTATTGGATGCTAAAGAGACTCTTTCCTTGATGGACAAAAGAAGTTGTGAAATGGATTCAGAAGATTCTTTTGAAGATTCAGCAAGTTTTCTAACTTCATTAGCCACTACAGCAAAACCTTTTCCTGCATCACCAGCTCTCGCCGCTTCAATGGATGCATTTAAAGCTAATAGATTCGTTTGAGCGGAAATATCAAAAATGGTTTGAATAATTTTTTCGATATTTTCCGTTTCTAAGTGTAACTCCTGCATAAAGTGAATCGTTTTTTGAATGCTTCCATTAAAATTTTCCAGGTCACTTCCAAGATTATCGATTCTTTTTTCACTCTCTTTTGTTGCTTCTTGTGTGGAATCAAGATAATCATTCATTTCACTAATAGATTTCGTCATATCTTCTACTTGCAAGTTTGTTGAATTAGTTCCAGCTACTAATTCATTCGATTGTGCTGTTTGAACATCAAATGACTGAACAATTGTTTTAATAGATTCTATAATCTCCGTTGATTGTAAACTTGCTTGTTCTGTTGTTTTGTTTAAATCGTCTTGATAAGATTTCACGGAATCTAATGAACTACTAATTTTATTTAAAATATTTTCCGTAAATTCTTTGGCTTGAACCGCTTCTTCTCTTTGGAATTCTATCTCTTCCTGCATTTTATTATTAAACATAGAATGCATAAAAGAAGCGATAGATATAAAACAGAAAGTAAGAATATAATACAGTAAGTCTTGATAATTAGTTGAGTGAAATATGACCTCACCCTGTGTAACAAAATAATAGATTAAAATGCCTAATGTAAAAACAAGAGTAAGAATATTTATCAGTTTATCTTGATAAATCCCCATAACTGCTATAAAGAAAAACATAAACATAATATTAATCATGTGAGGGTCTAATGAAAGAATCGTAAACCAAAATACCCCGATAATAATAAGGTTAAAATATTTCATTGGGACAGCCAATTGCTCTTTAAATTTTGTCTTATTCGCTATAAAAGTAACAGGGGCCAGTATCCCTCCTAAAATTCCAATTACAGACATGACAAAACTTAAAGGTATTCCTAAGCTAAAATTCAATAACTGAAGAACAGCTATTGTCCCTCCAAAGACCAAAACTACCCAATTATTTCTTTTTTGTAATAACTCAGATTTGCTCATATAAATACACCTTTTCTCATTTCATTTGGTCTTGTAAACCATGAAAATTTTTCATCTTCTATATTGTCATAAGCCTCTTTAAGATGTAATAGTGCTGGAATAACCTCTGCACCTTTGTACCATATTTTCTCTTTTACTTGAATCGTTCTAATTTGATATGTATTGTTAAAAGAACGAAAAACAGCCGGATCACTAATACCAATAGCATGTGTATATCCATTTTTTTGAGCGTAATCAATCACTAAACACATAATTTGACGCCCAAGTTTCCCGCGATATTGGGGTAACACGGCAAAACTATCTATTTCCATAACTCTCATATCTTTTTGAATAACATCATTAAATAATTCCTTCATAATAGGTGCGGTGAATCTTGAATATGAAGTAAACTCGAATGTTCCACCCGGTACACCATCTTCTGCATAAATAAGATAAAGGTCTGAGCTTTCTTTCCCATATTCCATATCAAACCCTTTTTCATCCCAAACAGATTTCTTGATTTGATGAAATAGGTCTCGCTCCTTTTGACTCTTTACAAGTTTGTACATAAAAAACCTTCCCCCCCTTTTTAAGTTTTAACTTGTTGAATTTGCTATAAATCACCTAAAACCCCTCTTCATTTAACTATTTATGTATAATATATAGAAAAAAATAAAAGGCAATTTATACTCTATATAAAATCTATGCTAACTAAGTGTATATTCTTATTTCTTTACTCTTTTCAGAGTATAAACCTTATTTATTACTTTATAAACCTTATCAGAAGCTAATTTTTCATGACTTTTTACCCATTTTATTTATTTTCTTAAATAATTAAATTCTAATTCTATATTATTTAAGTACTAACAGGGTTCATTTGATGAAGCGAAATATTTCTATTTTTCCACTGACGATTTAAAGGCTTTCATAATAGGAATCCATTTTATTAATAAATAAAGCTATTGCCTAAAAATATGAAGAAGCTCTTATGCAACAGATAATTCAAGTACTAAGTAAAGTTTATCCATGCATAAAAAAGGTGCAAACCCGAGATTTGCACCTTCTTACATCTATACAATTAGGACATGTCACAGCAATTCAAGAAATTCATAAATATCCTCATATAATTGTTCACGTTCTGGGCCTAGCGTTATAATATGGCCAGATTCTTCGTACCACTTCAGCTCTTTTTCATATGAATTAACACCGTTATATATATTGTTTACACTCTCTAAATTAATAGTATGATCTAGACGTCCTTGAGCTACAAATAAAGGAGCAAACACTTGATCTAAGTTTTCTTGCACATCCAAAATAAAATCTCTAATTGTTAAAATATTATTCATAGGAACCTTTTGAAACTCCGCCATTTCAGCCTCAATAGTTTCCTCACTTTTCCCTTCAAACTTTTTATAATTAGAGGCGTAATCAATCACACGCTTTTGCATCGCTTCGTCTTTTTTCTGATACATAGGAGAGCACATCGTAACAACTCCACTTACTGAGAAATTATAAGCTAACTTTAATGAAAACACGCCACCTAAAGATAAACCAACTGCAGCTATTTGCTCATATCCTTGACTTTTTAAAAACTGATACCCTTCTACTACACTTTGCCACCAATCTTCAACATTTGTCTCAATGAGCTCTTCTGGAGTAAGACCGTGTCCCTTATAAAGTGGAGCATAGCATGTATATCCTCGATCATTTAAATATTTCCCTAGCCTCTTCACATCCACTGTATTTCCAGTAAAACCATGCAATAAAAGAACGGCTCTTTCTCCGCCCTTATACATAAATGACTTAGGTGTAACAACTTTCATATATAAACGTCCTTTCTTCTTACCCATTTTGCATATTCGATAAAAGCAGACGACTGCTAAATTACTTCTTTTTTATCATTTCCCAAGATATTATTTCGATATATTTTTTGATAACCCAATGTAAAATACTACATCCCATCATTACCTGTCAATATCTTTTTCCTTTAGTCTCGACAATTTAAACAATATTAAAAACAAGAAATGTAGAAACTAAAAATATTTGTTTTTATTTGTAGTATTACTTATAGCGTACACCTATAAACACGATTTGCACGCGGCTCCTTTATATTGGACACCAAATGTTTAAATAAAAATAGCCTCTAGGCATGACCTAGAAGCTATTTTTATTCACTTCTTATTTCCTAAAAAAGCACGTATCATTGTTCCTACAAACATAATACCTGCCCCACCTAATAAAAGAACTAAAAATGTGTTTTTTTCAATAACGTCTAGCGGGTAAAGCAAACTACTAAAAATCAGTAAAGCACCAAGCCCCGATATAATCCAGCCAAGTTTATTCAAGTTGTCTTCATCCTTTATCAAAAGTATTCATATCTATATATCTTACACCAAGTTTATAGAGTTTCAATCATTTCGTCCTCTTTTCGGTTTTAAAAGAAAGGCTATGTTTTAAAATATTGTTGAAAATTAAGCGATTTTAAGGAAAGCCCTTTGACTTCCCTTAATTCGCCCTTTAATAATAATGCATAAGCACTTAAAGGCCTTAATGAATGGTTACACATAAGCCGTATCAATTAACCATTCACTATTTCTGATTTTTATGCAATTGTAATTATAGTTCTTTTTGACATTTTACCATTATAAATTTAAATGGAGGTTTATTTTCCATATTCTTATGTGGCTCAACAACTTCCGAAAATTCTATCAGTCCATATTTTCCAAATTCTTGTTTTATCGAGTCAGAATCATAAAAAAACATTTTTACCCCTTCCATTATCTCGAAATAGTCTTTATCCAGTTGTTTTCCCTTTCCAAACATTGGGGCTTCTTTAGAAATAGTAGTAAAAACCATATATCCGTTTGGCTTTAATTGATCATAGCAATCTTTAATAAACTTATCTCTCTCACGATTATTCAATAAGTGAAGAAGTGCATAACAAAATATACCATCATAAAGTTTGTTATCAAAAGGCATATCGGTTACTGAACCATGAAAAATACTAATATTAAGTCCATTTTGCCTTGCCAATTCAATTGCTGTTTTTGAAATCTCAATACCTGTTACATGTATTCCGTTGTCAATAAAAACCTTTGCATTTCTACCGTATCCAATACCAGGAATCAATATATCCTTAACTTTCTTTTCAAGGAAAAAGTCCTTTGTCAAGATTGCGGAGTCTGAAGGCTCAAATCCCCACATCATTTGATTTTCTATAAAGCTTGATTCCCAAAATTCTGTCATACCTCAATCTCCTTTACAAATATTAGCTCTCTTTCTTTAAAATCTGCTGTTTTTGTATAAGCATAGGCTACATTACATTGAACCATAAAGTTCTTTACCTTTATTGCTTCTTTATCATTTTCAAACAGTTCAAGTCATTTGAATCAGTACATATAGTTACAGTTATAACACCATTAAACCTATTCATTATACCTCTCTTTTTAACCTGCTTACCTCTTTTACGAGATTTTCTTAGCCTTTTAGAAGGTTTTGTACCTTTAAAACTTTCAACAGAGCCTGTACCAAAAAATACTCTTATGCAGTCAAAAATTTTATGCCTCTATCTAAAAGAAACTTGTTGCTATGTTAATTTCACGAAATTATATCAAATTTCAACATTGATTTAAAACATAGATAAAAGAAAAAGAACAGGATGCTTAAAACCGCATAAGTAAGAAGTGAAATGGTCTGCTAATTCAAAAAACTGACCTGCTTATATAAGCCAGGTCAGTTTGATAATTTCTTCTTATCTCCACCACGTATCATATACATGAATCGGTTCATTTCGTTTATGTTCCGTCTTTGTGTACCAGTTTTCAATAATTTCCGCTGCTTCTATGCGAATGTCTTTGCCTTCTAAATAATCATCGATTTCCTCATAGGAAACACCTAATGCCGCTTCATCTGGTACTAACGGTTTGTCATCCTCAAGATCCGCTGTTGGTACTTTTAAATATAAACGTTCAGGAGCTTGTAAATATTTCAAAATTTCTCTACCTTGTCGTTTATTTAAACGGTAAAGTGGAACTAAATCAGCTGCTCCGTCACCAAACTTCGTAAAAAATCCAGTTACTGCTTCTGCGGCATGATCGGTCCCCAGTACAACGCCTTTATAAATACCTGCTAAATCGAATTGTACTTTCATTCGCTCACGTGCTTTTGTATTACCTTTTAAAAAGTTTGATAATTTCTGGCCAGAAGCTGTTTCAACCGCTTGTATTGAAGCGTCAACAGCCGCTTTAATATTTACCGTCACATTCACACTTGGCTTAATAAATTGTAAAGCCACCTGACGATCATCTTCATCTGCTTGTACACCATAAGGCAGACTCACTGCAATAAATTGATATTCATTTGTATTCTTTTCTTCATTTAATTCATTCACTGCTGTTTGAGCGATATAACCACATAAAGTGGAATCCTGTCCTCCAGAAATACCAAGTACAAAACTTTTGATAAATGAATATTTCTTTGCATAATCTTTCAGCAAATCCACACTTTTTCTGAATTCTACTTTAGGATCGATTGTAGGCTGAACTAACAGTTTTTTAATAATTTCTGACTGTAAAGGACGCATCTACTTACCCTCTTTCTGCATTATTTAGATACCATTTTGGCTTGTACTTCTGCGATGTTTCTCATTTTATTATCCCAACATTTCTGACTTAAATCGACTGGATACTCTTCCGGATTTAACGCGCGTAAGTATTCTGGCCAAAGTACTTGTAAATTCTGCTTACAAAAAGCTTTAATGTCCTCAATGGCTGGCAATTCATAAACTAATATACCATCCTCATAAATATCTTCATGCAAATCGACCGCATCAAAATCAGTCACAAATTTACTAAGGAATGTATGCACTGGATGAAACATCTTTAATTTCTCTTCTTCTTGCGGCTTTTCATCCTCCATCGTCAAGTAATCACCTTCAGCATGGTGGTTAATTTTATTAATAATTCGATAGATGCGCTTCAGCCCTGGTGTAGAGACCTTTTCTGGATTAGATGAAATTTTCATCGTATCCACCAGTTCACCATGTTCTTCTTCCATCGCCACCATTTTATAAACCGCTCCTAGCGCTGGTTGGTCATAAGCTGTAATAAGCTTCGTTCCGATTCCCCAAACATCAATACATGCACCCTGCTGTTTTAAATTGATAATAGTATATTCATCCAAATCATTAGAAGCGACAATCTTTGCTTCAGGAAAACCAGCTTCGTCTAACATTTTACGTGCTTCTTTTGATAAATAAGCAAGGTCGCCGCTATCTAAACGAATGCCAATAAAGTTAATTTGATCGCCTAATTCCTTAGCGACTCGAATCGCATTTGGAATACCCGAACGAAGGGTGTCGTATGTATCGACTAAGAACACACAATCTCTATGTGTTTTCGCGTATTTATGAAAGGCTATATATTCATCTTTATACGCTTGAATCATTGAATGAGCATGTGTCCCTGAAACAGGAATTCCAAATAACTTACCTGCACGAACATTGCTTGTTGAATCAAATCCAGCAATATATGCCGCTCGTGCTCCCCAAATAGCCGCATCCATTTCTTGAGCGCGACGTGAACCAAATTCAAGCGCTGGCTCATCCCCAAGCACTTGCTTAATACGTGATGCCTTCGTTGCAATAAGTGTGTGATAATTCACAATATTAAGCAGAGCAGTCTCAATAAGCTGAGCTTCTCCAAGCGGTGCCTCCACTCGTAACATCGGCTCATTCGCAAAAACAAGTTCTCCTTCTTTCATACAACGTAAGTTTCCTGAAAAACGCAGCCCGCTTAAGTACGTAAGAAATGCTTCATCGTACTCCAATGTTCGTAAATAATCGATATCACTTTCTGTAAAACTGAAATGTTCTAAAAAATGAACGATTTTCTCCAGCCCTGCAAAAATAGCATAGCCACTCTTAAAAGGTAATTTTCGAAAATAAACTTCAAATACGGCCTTTCGATTATGAATGTTATCTTCCCAGTAAGATTGAACCATATTAATCTGATAAAGATCAGTGTGTAATGTATAGCTGTCATCGGTATATTTCGTTGCCATTTGATAGTTCCTCCCAAAAGAAATGCAAGCCGCTCCTCTTTTTTCATGTTGCTATGTTTATAAACTGAAACTTCCATCAGTAAGGAGGCATTTAGCCTCCACTGATGGTTATTGAACCAATCAGACCTTTACCAGCAATTGTCTCCCACTTTCCTTCTTTATTCTCTCAAAATCTTGAAGTGGGAACTACTGCCCATTAAGTGTGAAATAAAATCGTTGCTCCAAACGTGCCTTTAAAATGTTCTAATGTCCTATAATGAACATTCGTATTATTTTTATCAGTTTCATATACCTTCTATAAAATGCGAATTGTGAACTTTCTTCAAGTAATGTTTATAAACATGAATGATTTCAAGCTTATTTCTTTTCATTAGTAACACTTTATTAGAAACGATTGAGCAATCGTAGTTACCATCCGTGATTGCATTCAAAAATAAACTATAAGTATAAATATGTAATTACACACTATCTTACTATATTTGCTTCTTATAATACAAGAAACCAAAAAAGTTTAATTGAATTCTTATCCTTTTCCATATAAAAAACCTACCAAAACTGGTAGGTTTTTTATAGATTCATAATTTAAACTGGATATACTCCATGTTTTCGATCAGTAAATGTTAACTGTTTGCTATTATAAGCTGCAAATCGACTTGTTAATTCTGCACGTAAATCATTTGGCGCAACAATTGCATCGACAATCATTTCAGATGCTAAACGGTAGATATCGATATCTTGATTATATTCTTCTCGTTTTTGCGCAATAAAAGCACCGCGTTCATTCGGTTCTAAAGCGTTTATTTTATTCGCATATACTGCATTCACTGCAGCTTCAGCTCCCATTACTGCAATAAAAGCAGATGGTAACGCAAGACAGCAATCTGGTTCAAAAGCAGGGCCGGCCATCGCATATAATCCAGCACCATATGCTTTTCGTACGACGACGGAAATTTTCGGTACAGTCGCTTCGCTCATCGCTGAAATCATTTTTGCACCATGACGAATAATACCTGCTTGTTCAACCTTTGTTCCAATCATAAATCCTGGAATATCAGCTAAGAATAGAAGCGGAATATGGAAAGCATCGCATAGCGTAATAAATTTAGCGGCTTTATCCGCTGAATCATGGAATAACACGCCACCCTTTACACGAGGTTGGTTAGCAATAATCCCGACCGGCTGCCCATCAATACGGGCTAACGTCGTAATCAATTCAGGCGCAAACAATTTCTTAATTTCGCAGACTGAATCTTCATCGACAATGCGATTGATTAGATCGTGCATATTAAATGGAGCATTCTGATTAGCTGGAATAATGTCTGCTAATGTTTTTTCAAAAGAAGCAGGTGCTTTGGCTTCTACTGGTGTCGGTTTTTGTTGATAATTCGTTGGGAAATAGCTTAAATAGCGGCGAGCAAATGCAATTGCTTCTTCTTCTGATTTAGCAAGCACATCTCCACATCCAGAAACTGAGCAATGCATTTTCGCTCCGCCCATTTCTTCTTCCGTTACCTTTTCACCAATAACCATTTCAGCCATTCGCGGAGAACCTAAATACATGGATGCATTGCCATCGACCATGACAACGATATCACAAAAAGCAGGGATATACGCACCACCAGCAGCGGAAGGACCGAACAATAAGCAAATTTGCGGTACTTTTCCAGATAGCTTCACTTGGTTATAAAAAATTCTTCCAGCACCACGGCGACCTGGGAACATTTCGATTTGATCCGTAATACGTGCTCCAGCAGAATCAACTAAATATAAAAGAGGAACTTGTAATTTTTCCGCTGTTTCCTGAATACGAATGATTTTTTCAACCGTTTTAGCTCCCCATGATCCTGCTTTTACAGTAGAATCATTAGCCATTACACAAACCGTTTGGCCGTTAATTTTCCCGATGCCTGTTACAACACCATCAGCTGGCAGCCCTTCACTTGTACAATTAGCAAAAAAGGCATCCTCTATTTCAATTCCTTCGTCAAATAATAACTCCAAGCGTTCACGAACAAATAGTTTACCTTTTTCTGCATTTTTTTCATGATATTTAGTAGAACCACCTTTTTTAATTGTTTCCACAATATCATTCAGTGTAGTTTTCGTTGATTGTGACATGCTAATCCCTCCGCTTTTTTAAAAGATAGGAAAATATAAAACTTTCAATTTGGTGTCTAGATTCAAGCGTTACCGACTCAAAGTCATAAGCTAACTTCTTCGAAAGACAACTTATGTATCTGTCAACGATTGCAGACGCCTTACGCTTTTCTTAATTCCCTGTAAAGACTGGCTTTCGCTTTTCTTTAAACGCGGCCAGACCCTCTAATCGGTCGTTAGAACGAATCGTCGTATTGTATTGAATTTTTTCAATAGCTAATCCTGCTTCTAATGAAACATCTAGTCCTTCATTAATAGCCGCTTTAGCTGCGCGTAAAGAAAGCGGAGCATTTTCAGCAATTTCCTGAGCGAGTCTTTTCGCTTCTTCTATTAGCTTACCTTGCGCCACCACTCGACTAACGATTCCAAGCGAATTGGCCGTATGTGCATCAATTCTACGCGCTGTATAGATTAATTCTTTTGCCGCAGCAACCCCGATAACACGTGGCAAGCGCTGTGTTCCACCTGCGCCAGGGATAATGCCCAGCGCCGTTTCCGTTAAGCCCATTTTCGCTGTTTCTGAAGCTAAGCGCAGATCACAAGCTAAAGCGAGCTCCAGCCCTCCTCCAAATGCAGCACCATTAATAGCGGCAATCACAGGAACCGGAAAGTTTGCTAGTTTTGTAATTGTGCTTCCAATCAGTTTGACTGTCTCTTTTACCTCGGCTTCTTCCATACCAGCACGTTCCTTCAAATCAGCACCCGCACAAAATGCCTTCTCTCCTGCTCCCGTTACAATGACAGCTCGTAACTGAGAGTCAGTTTGTAGTTCAGCGATTGCTTCATTTAACTCAAGAAGCAATGCTTTTGATAAAGCATTAGCTGCTTCAGAACGATTTAACGTAATAATCGCAACACCTTTTGTTTCACGGTTCATTTCTATCAGCTTCATAGCTTCACTCCTCACTTACTAGCATTAAATACGGCCATCTGATGACTTGGCAGCGGCGTTTGCAAACTATTTTGAATAAGCAAACTCGCCTGCATAAGTTTCTCAGCATCAATTCCCGTCTCAATTCCCATCTTATCTAGCATATGAACAAGATCATCTGTCGCAACATTTCCACTTGCACCTGGAGCGTACGGACAGCCTCCTAACCCACCTAATGAAGCATCGAAAGTAACAATCCCGTACTCTAGCGATTTCACAATATTCGCAAGCGCCATTCCTCTCGTATCATGGAAATGAAGTGCGACCTTGCTTTTGTCATATCGCTTAAGAGCTACTTCAAGAAACTGCTCCACTTGCATAGGAGAAGCTACACCAATCGTATCACCGAGAGAAAGTTCGTGAATGCCGTAATCAAATAACTGATCACAAACACGCAACGCTTGCTCGACTGGCACATCTCCTTCATATGGACAGCCAAAAACGGTTGATACATATCCTCTTACCGTCTTTCCGTTTCGAATCGCCTCCTCAATAACTTCACGCAAAACAGGATACGTATCCGCTATTGATTTATTAATATTATTCTGATTATGCGATTCACTGGCCGACATAAAAACAGAAACCTCGTCAATATTAGCTTCTAATGCAGCTTCTAAGCCTCTCTTATTTGGAACAAGCGCCGCATACGTTACATCCGGATTTCTCTTAATGCCCTTCACTACCTCCATTGCATCACCGAGCTGCGGGATCCATTTAGGATTAACGAAAGAGGTCGCTTCAATGTAAGAAAGCCCTGTGTTAGATAAAGCATTAATCCAGTCTATTTTAACGTCTGTTGGAACAATCCGCTTTTCATTTTGAAGACCGTCTCGTGGGCCTACTTCCTTAATAATGATTTTCTCCGGCCATTTCAATTACATCGCCTCCATTTTATCGCAAATGAGCAGATAGTAAGCCCCCACTTCACCATTAAGAGAAGCGGGAGACTTCAACCAACACTCAGTATCTCTTCCCTAAAAGAAAATCTACTAAATGAACTTTATTCAATGATTGCTAACACGTCACCTTCATTTACAAAATCCCCTTCATTCACTTTTAGTTCCTTCACAGAACCCGATTGCTCTGCCGCAATAGGAATCTCCATTTTCATCGATTCTAAAATCACGATATCTTGTCCGTCTGTTACCGTTTCCCCTTCTCCTACAACCACCTTCCATACGTTACCAGCCATACTCGCTTTTAATTCTGCCATTTAAAATCCCTCCCTTAAACTGTAATTTTTTTAATATATTTATCAATAAAGTCTGTTGTTGTATCTCCATTTTTAAATGCTTCGTGAGCAGCGATTTCTTCCAGCAATGGAATATTTGATTTAATTCCTTGTACTTTATAGTGAGCCAGCGCCTCTTTTAACCTCTCAATCGCTTCGTTTCTCGTTTCTCCCTTAACGACTAATTTTGCAATCATTGGATCATAAAAATGAGAAACAACGGATTGATTATGAACAGCTAGCTCATGACGAATCCCTTCTCCATTTGGCAACTGTAAATCCGTAATTTTTCCTGGAGCTGGATAAAACGTTTTTGGATCTTCAGCATACACTCGTACTTCAATGGCATGCCCTTCTAGCTTTACATCGTTTTGCGTAAAGGAAAGCTTCTCGCCACATGCAATACGAATTTGCTGTTCTACTAAATCTAAGCCTGTAATTTCTTCGGTAACAGGGTGCTCCACTTGCAAGCGTGTATTCATTTCTAAGAAGTAGAAGTTTTGCTCATGATCTACTAAAAACTCAAGTGTACCAGCATTATAATAGCCAATTGCCTGCACAGCTTTTACGGCTGCCTCACCCATCTTACGTCTCGTTTCTTCACTTAAGAATGAAGACGGTGCTTCTTCGACGACCTTTTGATGACGACGTTGCACAGAGCATTCTCGTTCCCATAAATACACCGCGTTGCCAAATGTATCTGCTAATATTTGAATCTCGATATGTCGCGGCTGTAAAATGCGTTTTTCGATGAACATATCGCCGTTCCCAAAAAACATTTGTGCTCGCTTTTGATTTCCTTCAAATGCTTTAATTAGCTCCGCTTCATTATCCACCGATTGCATCCCAATGCCACCGCCGCCGGCAGAAGCTTTCAGCATAATTGGATAGCCTATTTGCTTCGCCACTTGAACAGCTTCATCCGCATCAATAAGCGGGCGGGATAATCCAGGAACAAGTGGTAAACCAGCTTGCTCCATCGTTTTTCGGGCTTCAACTTTGCTACCCATTTGTTGCATCACATCAGGACTTGGTCCAATAAAAATCAGACCAGCGCTTTGACATGAACGAGCAAAATCTGCATTTTCACTTAAGAAGCCGTAGCCAGGATGAACAGCATCTACCTTTGCAAGACTTGCAATCTCTAAAATCTTTTGGACATTAAGATAGCTTTGCTGTACTTGTGGAGCACCTAATAGATAGGCTTCATCCGCTTCAGAAACAAACGGTGCATCCGCATCTGCTTCAGAATAAATAGCTACCGTTTGAATGTTTAACTTTTTACAAGTACGAATAATTCTTCGCGCAATTTCCCCTCGATTAGCAATCAATATTTTTTGGATCATCATATGCCCTCCTTATTTCGTAGATTCTGAGATTACATCTATTGATTGTTCTTTCAGTTTGAATTTCTGAATTTTTCCAGACGCCGTCATCGGGTACTCCTTCGTAAACTGGACATAGCGAGGAATTTTAAAGTGAGAAATTTGACCTTTACAATATTCCTTTACTTCTTCCTCTGTCAAAGTTTCGCCTTCTTTAAGAATAATCCATGCCATGACCACTTCTCCGTATTTTTTATCCGGAACGCCAATGACTTGTACATCAAGAATTGCTGGATGCTGATAAAGGAATTCTTCGACTTCACGAGGATATACATTTTCTCCTCCGCGAATAATCATATCTTTTAAACGTCCTGTAATTTTACAATATCCATTTCCATCCATAACCGCGAGGTCTCCCGTATGAAGCCAACCCTCATGGTCAATCGCTTCTTGTGTTGCTTCTGGATTTTTGTAATAGCCTTTCATCACGTGGTAGCCACGCGTACATAACTCGCCTTGTGTACCCGACGGCACTTCTTCACCCGTAGTTGGATCGACGATTTTCACTTCAACATTAGGCAGTGCTCTTCCTACTGATGAGACTCGTAACTCAATTGGATCGTCTGTTCGAGTCATCGTAATGCCAGGTGACGATTCCGTTTGTCCATATGTAATCGTAATTTCCGACATTCCAAGCTTTTCTACAACATTCTTCATCACTTCAATTGGACAATTCGATCCTGCCATAATTCCTGTTCGAAGCGTGCTTACATCATAGCTATCGAAATCATCTAAATTCAGTTCAGCAATAAACATCGTTGGTACACCATGAAGACCTGTACATTTTTCTGCAGCGACTGTTCTCAATACATCGCTTGGATTAAATTCTTCAATCGGAACCATTGTCGCTCCGACAGAAACACAAGCCATTGTCCCTAGTACACAACCGAAGCAATGGAAGAACGGCACAGGAATACATAAGCGATCCTCGTTTGTCAGCTTCATACAACCTGCAATATTTAGACCATTATTAACAAGATTAGAATGAGTCAACATCACACCTTTAGGGAAGCCAGTTGTTCCTGATGTATATTGCATGTTAATCACATCAGATGGACTTTGATTACTCATACGTTCATCTAACATTTCCTCAGTTACATCAGCTTTTCCTTTCAACACATCATCCCAAGAATACGTGCCCGGATATCGATTTTCACCAAGAACAATGACATTTTTTAATTTTGGCAACCTTTTTGATTGTAACTGCCCTGGTTTAGATTCTCGTAATTCAGGAACAACTTCATATAACGTCTCGATGAAGGAATGACCGCGATACTCTTCCATTAAAATAATCGTTGTCGCATCCGACTGTTGTAGCAAATATTCTAACTCACTTCTGCGATAATTCGTATTTACTGTTACAAGTACGCCTCCCATTTTCGCTGTTGAGAATTGGGAGATAAGCCATTCTGGTTTATTTGTAGCCCAAATAGCCATGTGATCCCCTTGTTCAATTCCAAGCGACATAAACCCGCGAGCTACTTCTCGACATAATTTCTCAAACTCCCGATACGTATAGCGAAGACCTAAATCATGGTATACAACTGCCTCTTTATCACCTGAAACACGAGCTGTTTGCTCTAGCAACTGACCAATCGTGACATGCAACAATTCAGTCATTAAAGTCCTCCTCATCAAGTTATATTTAAATTATCTTATTGGAAAGATTAACAACCTAGCTGTTTAGCAATAACCATTCGTTGTACTTCAGAGGTTCCTTCCCCAATCTCTAAAAGCTTCGCGTCACGGAAGAATCGCTCAACTTGATACTCCTTCATATAACCATAACCTCCATGGATTTGTACCGCTTGATCACATACTTTCATGCATATTTCCGAAGCATACAATTTAGCCATGGCTGCTTCCTTCTTAAATGCTCTTCCTTGATCTTTCAACCATGCTGCTTTATAAACCATGTTACGAGCTAATTCAATATTCATAGCCATGTCAGCCAGCTTGAATTGAATGGCTTGAAATGAAGATAAGCTGTTACCGAATTGTTTTCTTTCTTTTGCATACTGAAGCGATTTTTCATAAGCTCCTTGTGCAATTCCAACGGCCATCGCCCCGATTCCAATTCTTCCTCCATCAAGAGTAGCTAAAAACTGCTTAAACCCATTGCCTTCTTCACCAAGGAGATTCTCTCTAGCAACGCTTACATTTTCAAAAACTAACTCAGTTGTATTTGAAGAATGAAGTCCCATCTTTTCATAATTACTAATTACAGTAAATCCCGGCGCATCAGTAGGTACAATAAACGCACTAATTCCATTAATTCCTTTTGATCGATCTGTTACTGCAGTAATTGCAAGGTTTTTGGCGTAGCTTGCATTCGTAATAAAACATTTAGAACCAGAAAGCACCCACTGACCATCATTAAGAATCGCTGTTGATTGAGTTCCACCTGCATCAGAACCAGCATTAGGTTCAGTCAAACCAAAAGCACCCAAGTACTCCCCTGTACAAAGTGGTGTTAAATATTTCTCCTTTTGCTCATGGGTGCCAAATAAATGGATAGGAGCTCCCCCTAGTGAAATATGTGCAGAATAGGTAATACCTGTAGAGCCACATACTCGACTTAACTCTTCTACAGCAATGGCAAAGCTGATTGTATCACCACCACCACCACCATATTCCTCAGGAAAAGGAAGACCCATCATCCCTAGCTTCGCTAATTGATTGAATATTTCCTTTGGAAATTCACCAGTACGATCCCTTTGATCTGCACCTGGAGCAACCTCGGCTTCCGCAAAATCACGAATTAACTTACGTATCATGGCTTGTTCTTGTGTTAAATCAAAATCCATAGTCAAAAACCTCCCGTAATTTATATAAGACCGACTAGTTGGTCTTGTCACCCCGCATAAAAGCACATTCAATTAGAATACGAATCTAGCGGATCATTTAAAAAATAAGATTGAAAAGCTGCATCTTGTTTTGCTTGATCGGTTAATAACGAATGAAGAATCAAATCGACATAAATATCGGCAATTTCATCAATTGTTTTTTCTCCGTCCCGTTTATACCACTTGTAAGACCAGTTCACCATACCTAAAATCGACATACTGGTGATTTGAACAGGCAGTTCTGAGCGAAATTCTCCTTTATCAATTCCTTCTTGAATGATAAAAAACATCGCTTCTTTATATTGATTTCTTTTTTCCTTAATTGCTTGATCATAGGGTGGTTTTAAATAAATACTTTCTTGATAAAAAACAGAAATATGTGGCTTATAAAGGTCAAATGCTTTCACAAAGGATCGGATAATTCTTTGCATTTTGTCTGTGGGGCGTATACTTGATGACATCGCTTCCTGCGCTTTCGTCAACACATAGGAAACAAAATAATCGTGAATCACAAAAAGAAGTTCCTCTTTTGATTGAAAATGATGATAGAAACCGCCTTTGCTCGAACCGCTTTTCTTCACAATCTCTTGAACTGAGACACCATGAAAGCCATATCGTTCAAAGAGTCTTAACGACGTTTCGATAATTCGGTCCTTTAACTCCGTAAAGCAACCACTCCTTTTGAATTTTCTAGCATTCAATTATTTATAGTAATAACTGAACTTAAATATGATTTTAACATATTATGTAAAAATGTTGCAATATTTTTCTATATAAAAATTTGGAAATTTATTTATTTTATATAACATTGTTGATTTTTGGCTTATTTTAGCTAAGAAATCGCTTAACCACTAATAAGGTTAACTTAGCACAAACAAAAAACTCATCAAATAGACGAGCTTTCATCGATTCTTTATTTTCTTTAACGGTTTAACATTTGCTTTAATGAGTTTCCAAGCCCCATCCTGAAATGACCACACTGAAGAAATTGTCGCAATAGCCTCTTCTCCCTCAATTCCTTTTACTAATTGTTTTCCAGTCAAGCCCTTTCCACGTCCAAATTGAGAGCGTACTGTTAATTCGAAATAAGGATGAATAATTAACTCCGTAGCTTCATTTAATTTTCCATTTTGATAAATCCCTAACTCTTCATACACCTGTCTATGACTACTAATATCCACCCGAACTGGCTTTTGCCCCTCGACGGTAATGTCTGCCATATAATAGTCTTGAAATTGAGCTGTAACAGGAACAGAAGGCGGTACCTCTATATTTGCTACTTGTCCTTTGTCAAAGGAATAAATTTGATGAAATAATTCAGATTTATTCTGTTTTTGAAAGGAAACAAAGACGTCCTGTACACCATCTTTATTAAAATCAGCAAGAGCGAGCTTCGGTTTATATCCTGCTTCAAGGGGAATGGACGTCCTCTTGCAGTTGCTTTCCACTACGAGTTCCATTTTCGTTAAAAGGTGACGATTTTTCTCGCTTGGTGTACCTCTTAACTCAATAGTATCAATTTTTTTATCACCGGTAACATCGCGCTTCATTGCCTCATAAAACTCATTTGACTTAAACCCTTTATCATGTGCTTCAACAGCTTGATAGCTTAAACAAACAGAAATGACCAATACAGCATATTTTAATACATGTAAAAAATGACCTTTCATTCTCAACCGCTCCTTACGATTGTGAGATGTGTTTCTTTTTTATTTTTTTCATTGATCCTTCATAAAGATAGACCAGAAATAATAGAAACCCGGCACTAAAATCGCAAAGCCGACATACATACTGCTCGAAAAGAAGTAATGGATTTTTCAACATTTTAAAAGCTGCAATAACAAAAGTACCTGTCGCATATGCTGTTAATGCCGTATGTCCCGCTGTTACTAAAAAGATTGGATAAAAAAAGCCGCCCATGGGGCATTTTCAAAATGAAAAACAACTGGTGTACCTTCAAAAGCATAAACATTCGAAATTAATGCAAATGAGGTAAAGGCCCAAACCCAATGGTCGCGAAAATAATCTGAACAGCCATATTCGTTCTGAACATTGCCCCAGCAATTTATACATAATCCATTCTATTTATCTCGCCCTTTCCGTTTTAAATCCTTCATAGTATTTCCCGAGAAAAGGAAAATATTTAATGAGCTGCCAAGAGAATTTACACCAATAATTGGATAATTTATATTACTAACTATTTTTAATTAAGGTTTAATTAAAAATATTCTGACGAGGTTGATTTTTAAATACATAAATGCCGTTCTGCATCTAAGATTTTTAAATTTATATGCTAGCGAGTTCGTTCTTAAAATACTAAATGTACGGAAAGGAAAGGAAAACAAAGGAAATGGCAGGAATTTGGCGTCTGTGAGCAATGAGTGTTATACAGACGTATAGAAGCGCTAATCTCCTCTAATAGAGAACGAGAACCACTTTGTGACCTTTCTTAATCAATGATACGATTAATAGGGAAATTATTTCAGAAAGGATTGATTCTTTATCAAAACTCTCGCTTTACTGTACACGGCAGAAATGGAAAAGGCTATGTTTCAAGCTCATGGAATTGGCTATGCTGAATATAGCCGAAAGCTTGATGAGCGCTTGAAAGTTGAGGAAGCACGCGAACAGGATTATGCACAAAGCAGACGTATATTAAAGAAAATCCAATCGAATCTGTTTATAAAATAACATCAAACTTGACTCCAATGACCTATACTCATACCAATAACGCCCTCCTAGAATTCCTTTACATGTAGAGATTACTATACTACCGTTTTTATAAACGAGAAAAATCCGTTCACTTATGATGAACGGATTTTTCTCGTTTAATGTATACTTTTATCTACTTCCTCGGTTAAGTTTTTCCACATTTCCTTCGCTTGTCCACTTTCACTTTCGTCTAAAATAAATGAACCATTTGTATAACGATCGGAATATTTTAATGAAGCTACTTGGACCGTTTCAAGCTTTCCTTTCTCAGAAAGAATCGAAAGGCAATCTGATTTTGTCACCATTTCAAAGCCGATAACCCGATGCGGATGAGCCTTTAACTCTCTTAATACAACAACGCCTCGCTTTGCTCGCGATGTTTTTTCAAACTCAGACAGCTTCATCTGCTTCACTGATCCACGTTGTGTGACGATAGCAACGGCTTCTTCCGTATCCTTTCCTAACACTTTCATACCGACAACAAAATCCTCTTCTTTCAAGTTAATCCCTTTTACTCCTGCAGCTCGCGGACCAACAATGCTCACTTCTTCTTCATCATACCATAGCGCTAATCCATGATGAGTCATGAAGAATACATCCAAACTTCCATCCGTTAGATGGACATCGACAAGCTCGTCTTCTCCTTTTACATTCATCGCTACTAACGGTTTAGAGTAACGCTGCGCTTTAAAGGAAGCGAGCTCTGTTCTCTTCACCATACCGTTTCGAGTCGCAAGTAATAAAAAACGTGGCTCTTCAAAATCTTTAACTGGTATCGCTTTAATTACATGTTCATCACGATCAATCGGGATAATATTCGCTACATGCTGTCCTGTTTCCTTCCACCTTATATCAGGTAGTTGATGAACCGGGCAATACAGATAATTTCCTTTATTCGTAAACAACAGAACAACGTCTGTCGTATTCATTTCCAGCTTTTGCAGCAAGCGATCTGAATCTTTCATGCCAAAGTCTTGTCCACCTGATGCCGCATATGACCGTAGAGAAGTTCGCTTTACATACCCTTCTTTTGTAATAGTCACAACGACATCTTCACTAGCTATTAACACTTCAAGATTAATTTTAATTTCTTCAATCTCTTCTTCAATTTTCGATAGGCGTGTATCGTTATAATCTTTTTTAATTGCTTTCAGTTCTTTTTTCATCACTTGCATAAGCGCTTTTTCGCTCTCAAGAATTTTTGTAAGCTCAGCAATTTTTGCGTTAAGCTCGGCCGCCTCTTTTTCAAGTGCTGTAATATCAGTATTCGTTAATCGGTATAGTTGCAGGGAAACAATAGCTTCCGCTTGCGCTTCAGTAAAAGCAAATTTCGCAATGAGATTATCTTTTGCATCACGTTTATCTTTAGATGCACGGATGGTTGCGATTACTTCATCTAAAATAGATAAAGCTTTCATAAGGCCTTCGACAATATGAGCTCGATCATATGCTTTTTGCAATTCATAGCGAGAACGATTAATAATTACTTCCCGTCGATGCTCAATATAAGCATCAAGCAGCTTAGGCAGACTCATTAAAGTTGGTCTTTTTTTATAAATCGCTACCATATTAAAGTTATAAGCAATTTGTAAGTCAGAGTTCTTATATAAATAATTAAGCACACCGTGTGCATCGGCTTCTTTTTTTAACTCGATTACGATACGAAGTCCTGTACGGTCGGTTTCATCACGAACTTCCGCAATTCCTTCCACTTTTCGATCTAAACGAAATTCATCGATTTTCTTCACAAGATTGGCTTTATTCACATCATAAGGTATTTCCGTTATGACAATTTGCTCTTTGCCTCCTCGAATGCTTTCGATTTCGGCTTTACAGCGAATTATGATTTTTCCTTTACCAGTTTCATATGCTTTTTTAATGCCATCAATCCCTTGAATAATACCACCGGTTGGAAAATCTGGTCCTTTCAGCACCGTCATTAATTCAGAAACCGTTGCTTCTGGATGATCAATTCTCATAATCGTTGCATCAATAACCTCACCTAGTTGATGCGGTGGAATTTCCGTTGCATATCCAGCAGAGATTCCAGTCGAACCATTTACAAGCAAATTTGGAAACATCGCCGGTAGAACGACAGGCTCTTCTGATGTATCATCGAAATTTGGAACAAAATCAACGGTCCGCTTTTCAATATCACGGAGCAGCTCAGAAGCTATCGCAGATAATCTTGCTTCCGTATAACGCATCGCAGCTGGCGGGTCCCCGTCAATACTTCCGTTATTTCCATGCATTTGTACCATTACATTACGCAGCTTCCAGTCTTGACTCATTCTTACCATCGCTTCATAAACCGAGCTATCACCGTGCGGATGATAATTCCCGATTACATTTCCGACTGTTTTAGCTGCTTTACGATACGCCTTATCATGTACATTTCCTTCTACATGCATTGCATATAAAATCCGGCGCTGTACTGGCTTTAAACCATCGCGTGCATCTGGAAGCGCTCGATCTTGAATAATATATTTGCTGTACCGTCCGAAGCGGTCACCAATCACTTCTTCTAACGGTAAATCACGAAATCTCTCTTCTGATGCCATCTTTATTCAGCCTCCTCTGCAATCGACATATTTTCGTTATCTAATATATTCGATTCTTCTTCGAGACCAAAAGCAACATTCGACTCGATCCATTTTCGGCGCGGTTCTACTTTATCACCCATTAACGTCGTCACACGTCTTTCCGCCCGTGCACCATCATCAATTTTCACTCGGATTAACGTTCTCGTTTCTGGATTCATCGTCGTATCCCATAGTTGGTCGGCATTCATTTCACCGAGACCTTTGTAGCGTTGAATCGTATAGCCTTTTCCTACTTTTTGGATAGCGGCTTGCAATTCTTCGTCGCTCCACGCATATTCGAGGATTTCCTTTTTCCCGCTCCCTTTGCTCACCTTATAAAGGGGCGGCAAGGCAATAAATACTTTTCCCGCTTCAATAAGCGGTTTCATATACCGGTAGAAAAAAGTTAATAGCAACACTTGAATATGTGCTCCATCTGTATCGGCATCCGTCATGATAACTACTTTATCGTAATTCGTATCGCTCACATTAAATTCTGGCCCGACTCCTGCGCCAATCGCATGAATAATCGTATTAATTTCTTCATTTTTAAACACATCCGCAAGTTTCGCCTTTTCGGTATTAATCACTTTTCCTCTAAGCGGTAATACAGCTTGAAAACGACGATCCCGACCTTGCTTCGCTGAACCTCCAGCTGAATCCCCCTCGACAAGATATAATTCATTTTTATCTGGGTTTTTCGATTGAGCTGGCGTTAATTTACCAGATAAAATCGCATCTGATTTCTTTCGTTTCTTTCCGCTTCGAGCATCTTCCCGTGCCTTTCGCGCTGCTTCACGAGCTTGAAACGCTTTAATCGCTTTTTTAATGAGCAAGGTGCTTGTAGTCGGATCCTCTTCAAAAAAGTACGCTAAATGTTCAGACACAATCGCATCTACAGCTGAACGAGCCTCACTTGTACCAAGCTTACTCTTCGTTTGTCCTTCAAATTGCAGCAGCTCCTCGGGAATCCGAACGGAAATAATCGCTGATAAACCTTCTCGAATATCTGTACCTTCTAGATTTTTATCTTTTTCTTTTAATAGGCCTGCCTTACGCGCATAGTCATTAAAAGCACGAGTTATCGCAGTTTTGACACCGATTTCATGTGTACCGCCATCTTTTGTTCGAACATTGTTTACAAAGCTTAAAATATTTTCAGAATACCCATCATTAAACTGAAAAGCAAAATCTAATTCTATATCATGTTGCTTACCATCAAAACTAACAACCGTATGCAGCGAATCTTTTTCTTCATTTAGATAAGTTACAAACGCTTCGATGCCATTTTCGTAATGAAACAGCTCTTGCTGACCATGTCGTTCATCAATAAGCTCAATCTTCATTCCTTTTAATAGAAAAGCAGATTCTCGAAGTCGTTCGCTTAATGTTTGATAGTTAAAAGTTGTAACTGAAAAAATCGAAGCATCAGGTTTGAAATGTATTTTTGTCCCTGTTTGATTCGTTTTCCCAATTTTCTCTAACGTCGTCTCTGGTTTCCCGCCATCTACGAAACGCTGCTCATAAACATAGCCATCTCGCTTGATTGTAACGACAAGCCATTCTGACAAAGCATTGACAACTGAAGCACCTACACCATGCAGGCCACCGCTCGTTTTATACCCACCTTGACCAAATTTTCCACCAGCATGGAGAATCGTTAAAATAACTTCTGGGGTAGGTTTACCAAGCTTGTGCATTCCTGTAGGCATACCGCGTCCTTTATCTGTCACACTGATGCTGTTATCTTTATGTATTTTGACTATTATGTGATCTCCGAAACCTGCTAACGCCTCATCTACGGAGTTATCCACAATCTCGTATACTAAATGATGAAGTCCTCTTACATCTGTACTGCCGATATACATACCAGGACGTTTTCTAACCGCCTCTAATCCTTCCAGTACTTGAATTGCATCATCGTTATACTCAATTGTTTTGCTGTTCTTTGCCACAGAAATTCCCCTTTCTAAACAAAACCAATTTCCGGGCCAAATCATACTACCATGAAATGACTCTAAGCTTTAACAATCTAGTCTAGTTAAAGCTCCTGTGAATAAATTAAGTATAATACATTCTCCAAAAAGGAACAAGTGTTCTATTTTTGTCGTCCCTTGATTTAGCACCTTAACTATTCATTTTGATGCATACCAACTATTAATTGTAGATGGTATTTGTTTATTTAGCAAATCCGTTTTAAATAAGCAATATATTTAACTAACCATCAATGAGCATTCTCACTGATGGCAGCTTCATTTTATCTATTATTTTGTCATGGCATGTTCAACTTTAATACAACGATCCATAATAACGGTATAGCCTTTCTCTGTTAAATAATCATATGCCTCTTGATTCGCTACTCCTAATTGAGCCCAGAAAACATCCGCATCTATTTCAACAAATTCTTTGGCGATTTCCGGTAAAAATTCGGAACGTCGGAATACATTGACAATATCAACATGCCCCTCTATATCTTTTAATGAAGCAACAGCTTTCACCCCAAGTACCTCTTTTACCGTTGGGTTAACCGGAATAATTTCATAGCCACAGTTTTGCATCGCTTCTGTCACCATATACGAAGTTCGATCTGGATTATTAGACAAACCAATAACAGCAATTCGTTTTGCTTTTTTTAATATTTTTCCGATTTCTTCTCTGCTTGGATTTATAATTGTCATGTTTATCATTCCTTTTCAAAAGATAGTATACTTTTAAATCTTACCAACCATTTTACAAAGAATCTTCCTCGATTTCCATTAGCAAGGGAATCTTTTCTATACTTCACTCCGGTACAATATTCTAATACTTTATATACGATAAAATATATTCAGATCTTTTTCGTTTATCAGCTTTTCCGTTTCGTTTTAGAAATATGATGTTCTAATCATAATATAGAGAAGATTTTTTCTCAGGAAATTTATCACTTGGCCGTCCTTTTTAACGAGAAAGTGGTACAATAAAGTAGCCATTCGTTTATTTAACTTGCCATTTATTAAATTTTGTTATATGATGCTGTTGTTTTTGGCTTCTTTTGTGCGGGACCTCTTGCAGAAAACACGCTTTTCCTTTGTTTCATGGAGTGAGGCTAAAACAAACCAAACTTAATTGTAGCAAGAATATTGTTTAACATAGCCATTTATTAAAGAAAAAAACAAGAATTTTTTATTAGAAAGGGCCATTCGATGTTAATTATTATACTTTCTTTATTACTTGCCTACTTAATTGGATCCATTCCATCTGGATTAATTATTGGTAAAACCTTTTATAAAGTAGATATTCGTGAACATGGTAGTAAAAACCTTGGAGCAACGAATGCATTTCGAACACTTGGAATTAAACCTGGCATTGCTGTTACATTGATGGATATTTTAAAAGGTACGGCAGCGACCCTTATTCCTGGATTACTTGGAGCCGATATTCACCTGCTATTAGCCGGTGTGTTAGCAGCCATTGGACATATGTTTCCGATATTTGCTAGTTTTAAAGGCGGTAAAGCGGTTGCTACATCTGCAGGTGTCGTACTCGGATATGAGCCATTCTTATTTTTATTTTTACTCGTAGTCTTTTTCATTGCTTTATACATATCAAAATATGTTTCGTTATCATCCATGATTGCAGCTGTGGCTTCCTTAACGTATTGCTTTATCTTCCATTTGGACGATTGGCCACTAATTTTGGTCATCGCAGTCCTTACAATTTTTATTTTTTATCGCCATCGAGCCAATATTAAACGAATTATGAATAAAACTGAACCAAAAATTAAATGGTTATAATGAGCAAGTATATAGCTAGATGGGGATAGGCACGTTTCCCCTAAAATTAACGGCTATGCCGAAATAATATGTGCACTTATCATGAATTATTATTTGATATAGAATAAAAAAGCCCTTTGAATGGGGCTTTTTTTTTATAACTCTGCGGCTGTCTGATTCAATGTTTCCGCCTGAGATGCCACCTTTTCTGTTACACCTTTAATTTCATCAATAACCATCACAAATGAATGAATATTTTGCTTAATTTTATTCATTCCAACAACATCTTTCTCCACCGATTCAAGAATCTTATCGAAAGATTCGACCGTTACAGTAGATTCTCTTTCTCCCAATTCCATCACTTCTTTCACTTCTACAACAGATTGAAGCACACTTTGCATATAACCGTTTGATGTCTGAACAATAGCATCTATTTGCGCAATAGATTCTTTCGTTTGATCCGCTAATTTTCTTACCTCATTTGCTACAACGGCAAACCCTTTTCCATGTTCACCTGCACGAGCTGCTTCAATAGCTGAATTCAATGATAGTAAATTCGTTTGATTCGCAATAGATTGAACAATTTGAACAAACTCCGTAATTTGCTGCAAGGACGAATTCAACGAGTGAATATTTTGATCTACATGATTCATAAATACAACCAGTTCATATAATTTGGTTTTTAGTTGAAGCATGCACCTCTGCCCTTCTTCGGCACTCATTCTAGAATAAGTCGACTGTTCCGTTTGAATCCTAACAATGTCCTCTAACTCCTGACCGTTAAACCCTAGCGTCTTAATTGAAGTATGTGTTTCTTCACTTAATATGAGTAATTCCTCACTTATCCCTAAAATATGACGTTGTACATCTTTTTTGACTTTTTCATATTCTATTTCACGTGCTTTCAGATTTTCCATTTCATAAGCCTGAATAACTAATTGCCGTTCAAAGCTTAGTATTTTCGTAATAGCAAAGATTACAGCGCGTTGCTCTTCTTCATTATGTACGTATGTATAGATTAATGATAACATTGAATTTTGTAAGCTTTGGAACGCGGACAAATACCAACGCGATGCCAAACCAATCCGATAGTGGCTCTTAGCTACTTGCAGACGGGCTTCGACAAAAGAATCATCAATAACACCTTCAAATAATGTAACAATATGTGTATATAATGTAGAACGCAGGCGTTCTATTGTGCTATGCTTCGTAATAATTGACTTTAACCCTGGAACTTCCAATAACGCTTGATAAAAGCCATCCAAAAGTTCATCAATTTGGGCATAAATGACTTCTCCGAACGCAAAAATGATACGGAGGTCATTCTCTGTTAAATCAATCATTTTTAGCTGTTTTTTTATTTCTGAATCGCTTACCTTTATCTCCCCTGCTGCCGGATTTACTGTCAAAACTTTGTTCATTCGTTTCTTCAATTTGGATAGTACCTTCATCTACTTCCCTCCCGTGAAAGAATCACTGTTACATGCCTAGCGAAAAAATATAAAGCATTCAAAAAACGGCTGTACCTGTCGCCTATATATGTTAGTCTGTCTGCGCCGTTCACTACATACCCGAAAAATGAATTCAAAGACCTTTTCTTTCTCTAAAAAAACAAGTATTATGTATAAATTCATATGTTTCACCTACTTCTCAAGCATGCTTTTTGTCCACATTCATGCTACAATACAAGGAGTTTTATAGCCAAGCGGTTAGCTTATCCTTATTACCAAAACTACTGGCGCAGATTCAGTAATAATCGTTATAAGAATGGCTTGCTTCAATCTTTTTCTTTTATCTTAAGCTTTACTGATTCTATTTAGATTTAGTTGGAATGATTAAAGCGAACTTTTATTTTTTCTTGATATAGCTTTCAATAAATCTTACATAAATAGGTGTTAATACCTAGTACAAGATGGAGAAAAAGCGAGGAACGATATGAGGAAAGGGGCAATAACCTGCTGGGTAAAGTTTCACTTGTTTTCGTAATACATGTATTCTTCATCTATAAAATCTTGAAAAATAAGGAGCTTCTACTATGAAACCATTACAAATTTCACCTGAAACAGCCATCAAACTAGCAAAAGCGTTGAATGTTCCACTAGAACAAGTAATGCATATGCCCATGCCTATTCTTCTAAAAAAACTAGCAGAATTAGACGAAAACAAAAAATAGGTATTAAAACCTATTTATAGTCCTATAATACCACAAATAAACATGTTATATTTTATAAATATCACCTATATTTGTGAACTTTTTAGACACTTTTAGAAAATGATTTATATATGCAGAAATAATATTCTGCTTTTTTACAACTTATGTAACTTTTGCTCTATACAAAATCGAGGGTTCGACAGAAGGAGGAGACATAGTGAATATTAAAATTTCTAATGAAGCAGTAGATTGGTATAAAGAGGAACTAGCTTTATCTTCAGGTGCATATATTCGTTTTTTTGTAAGGTATGGCGGCCACAGCAGTATTCAAGCTGGCTTTTCTTTAGGTATTTCTCAGGAACGTCCGGTTCACCCGATTGTATTAACAGAGCAAGATGGAGTAACCTTCTTTATCGAAGAAAATGACCTTTGGTTTTTCGATGGTCATGACCTAATTATTCGCTTTAATAAAAAACTAGGTGAACCAGAATTTTCGTATGCAAAATAACAACAGCGGCTAAGTGCCGCTGTTGTTATTTTATCAGCTTTTCGTGAATTCCTTCTGCTGCTAAAATTTGTTTTTGCTTTTCCCCCAGTAAATCAAAATGAGAGTAGCCATCTTTTCTAAGATCAATCCATTCTCTCTTTAAACCATACTGTTGTCCCCATTTGGCTAAACGATCTAAATCTTTGCAGCCGACTTTGGTCACCGTTTTACAGCCTGGAAATCGATCATCCAACCAATAATGTGTTAAAAAAGCAATTTCCCCTGCATCAATTCGGTACTTCCATTCTTCTAGATCTTTACGCTTAATCCCGAAGGCCAAGGCTTTTTTCACCTCAACTTATGTAAATTATCGTTTTAAACTAGCTTCTTATTCTTCTCATAGGCCTCGTGCCACTCAGGAAAAAGCCGTTTAATAGAAATAGGACGAAAACTTTCTTTTTTTACACATACATGTGAGGACTGACCCGTTACAGCTAAGTCTTGATTTCCGTTGAAAATCTCATACCCATAAACGACTCGAATTCCATCATAGCTTTCAATCCATGTCTTAATTATTGCCACTTGTCCATAACGGACTGGCGTTTTATAAGAAACCTGAATATCAATCACAGGTGATAGGATACCATCAGCCTCCATTTGAGCATACTCAAAGCCTAATTCACGTATTAGCTGCGTGCGTCCCAGTTCCATCCATACTAAATAATTAGCATGATAGACTACGCCCATTTGATCGGTTTCTGCGTAACGCACTTCTATTTGATGTTCAGCAATATGCATAAGTCTCTCTCTCCTTTTACTAACGTGTCTCATCATCATCTTACCATAATTTCGATTGGAAAACTGAATATTCGAGTTGCCTTCACGTCAAAATAATTACTGTACCCATTGCTAATAGTTAAAAAAGACTATCCAAATAAAAAACTTTGGATAGCCTTTTTGCATTATTTATTGAAACTGATTACTGCTCTTATATCCGTTTTTTCGAGCTGCTTGCTCATCTTCAATTTCAGCTTCCATCGAGTTTATACTTTCCATTCTTCGCTCATTTTTAGCCTGAATTGCTTCCGTGTCAGCTGATGATGAACATTCGATTGCTTCATTTGCAGCCTGTATATTCTCTCGTGTATTTTCAATAGCTGTTTGCAGCTTTTCTACGTTATCGGCACGATTATCTGGATTTGGTTTAGTCATCATTTTTCCCCCTACCAACTTTTTTGTTTACATAACATAATTATAAGATACTTATTATGAATATAGATGTAACAGCTATTCCCCTTTTGTTTGAATCACTTGAGGAGTTGGACTTGTTTGATCTTGCATTTGCTTTCCTTTGTTTCCACCAAATGCTCTCTGTTTTGTCCCAACGTGATTAGGATTAAAGTGTTTGGAATCTTTTTTTGGGTTACTCATCAATATCGCCTCCTACTATTAATTTGCATCAAATAGCAGGAAATATAGCTACCAGTTTTTACTCGGCTTTTTGCATATGTCGTTTCTCAATTCTTTCTTCAATGATTTCAAGCATTTTATAATCTTCCAGCAGCTCTCTTTTATTATCCTGTATTAATTGTTCAAATGTTTTTTTGTGTCTTTTCATTTTATCACCTACTTCCATTTTTTATAGCAAATCCAGATTTCCAGTTCAAAAACAAGAAGAATCAGTTAAGCTTCAAGGAACGGATAACTATGTGCACAGGTCCCTTGATTTACTAATCGTAAAAGTTTGTATTTTTTATTATTTCCAAATTTACAAAAAATATAAAAAAGGAGCCTCTTTTAGCTCCTTATTCCATACTATTCATATTTCGTTCCATATCTTTCAACTGCATCTCACCAAAGAACTTATGTTGAATAATGCCATCACGATCAATAAAAAAAGTCGTAGGAATACTCATGATTTTATACTGTTCACTGATAAGACTTCCTGACTCTGGCTGATCTAGAACAATTGGAAAGGTTAATTCATAATTTAACGCAAATCCTTCTACATCATTTTCTGGATCCATATTCACAGCCAAAACAACTATATCCTCTCCTGCTTCTTCAGAAAATTGCTGCATAGCTGGCATTTCTTTTTTACATGGCGGACACCAGGTCGCCCAAAAGTTTAACATCACTTTTTTCCCCTTATAATCCGATAAAGAAACTTCTTTCCCTTCTAGCGTTTTTAACGTAAAATCTGGGGCCTCCCCACCAATCGTTAATCCGCCTAATTGATCTAACTCTTCTGTTTTCTTTTCTTTTTGCTGATCCATTGCTTGTACAATAGAGAAAGTGATCAGAGAAAGTAAAAAAATTGAAGCGATAACTTTTTTAATCATAAAACAGCCTCCCTATGTTGGCATTCTCGTTTACCCTATTAATCACACTCATTAATTAGTACAATTTTACATTTCTTCTTTAAATAGTATCAATAATGACGACACATGGAAAGTATTTCTCCAATAAAAAAACGGCAAACCTAAAATGTAGGTTTGCCGTTTTCCCAACTATAATTACGCTTGTAATTTTCCGCGTAATACCATTGGAAGAATACCACCGTGACGGTAGTAGTCGATTTCAACTTCAGAGTCGAAACGTACTAGTACTTCGAATTCTTTTACAGAACCATCTTTAGCAGTAGCTGTAACTTTTACTAGATCACGTGGTTTAACTGTTTCATCAACTTGAACAGCGATTGCTTCTTCACCAGTTAAGCCAAGTGTTTCAGCATTTTCTCCAGCTTTGAATTGAAGCGGAAGAACACCCATTAACACAAGGTTAGAACGGTGGATACGCTCGAAGCTTTCTGCGATAACTGTTTTAATGCCAAGAAGGTTTGTACCTTTAGCAGCCCAGTCACGAGAAGATCCCATACCGTAGTCTTTACCAGCTAAGATAGCAAGGCCAGTTCCGTCAGCTTTGTATTTCATACAAGCATCATAGATAGCCATTACATCGCCTGTTGGCCAGTAAGTAGTGAATCCACCTTCTGTACCTGGAGCGATTTGGTTACGGATACGGATGTTAGCGAATGTTCCGCGCATCATTACTTCGTGGTTACCACGACGAGATCCGTAAGAGTTGAAGTCGCGAATTGCAACACCATTTTCACGTAGGTAGATACCAGCTGGTGTATCTTTACCGATTGAACCTGCAGGAGAAATGTGGTCAGTTGTTACTGAGTCACCGAATTTACCAACTACGCGAAGACCGCTAAGTGGGTTAACTGTTCCTGGTTCAGCTGACATTCCTTCGAAGAATGGTGGGTTTTGAATGTACGTTGATTTTGTATCGAAAGTATAGATTTCGTCGTTGCTAGTTTCGATTTCGTTCCAACGTTGGTTATCCGTGAATACTGTTTCATATTCTTTACGGAATAATTCAGGAGTAACTGTTGCTTTAACAACTTCGTTAACTTCCTCGATTGATGGCCAGATGTCATTTAAGTATACATCGTTACCATCTTTGTCTTTACCTAAAGAATCTTTTTGTAGGTCGATATCTACAGTACCAGCAAGAGCGTAAGCTACAACTAGAGTTGGAGAAGCTAGGTAGTTACCTTTTACTAGTGGGTGAATACGTCCTTCAAAGTTACGGTTACCAGAAAGTACAGATGTGATTAATAGATCTGCTTCTGCAACAGCTGATTCGATTTCGTCCGCTAATGGACCTGAGTTACCGATACATGTTGTACATCCGTAACCAACTACGTTGAATCCTAATTGATCAAGGTATGGTTGTAGACCTGCATCACGAAGGTAACCTGTAACAACTTTAGAACCTGGTGCTAAAGAAGTTTTTACATAATCAGGAACAGTTAGGCCTTTTTCAACTGCTTTTTTCGCAATAAGACCTGCTCCAAGCATTACGTATGGGTTAGATGTATTTGTACAGCTAGTGATCGCAGCGATTGCAATAGCACCAGTTTTCATGTTTGTTTCTGTACCATCAGCAAATTTAACAGTGATTTCTTTATCCAATTCTTTCTCGCTTAAACCGAAACCTTGGTTACCCATTGGTGCATTGATTGCATCATGGAAAGATTGTTTCATTTGAGAAAGTGGAATCAAATCTTGTGGACGTTTTGGACCAGAAAGGTTTGGTTCAATGTCAGCAAGGTTGATTTCAACAACTTTAGTGTATGTTGGATCTTCTTTATCAGCTGTGTAGAATAATTCGTTGTTTTTGCAATATGCTTCAACAACTTTAATTTGTGTTTCATCACGGCCAGTTAAACGTAGGTAATCAAGTGCTTCATCGTCGATTGGGAAGAATCCGCAAGTTGCACCGTATTCAGGAGCCATGTTTGCAATTGTTGCACGGTCAGCAAGTGGTAGTAAACCTACACCAGGACCGAAGAACTCAACGAATTTACCTACAACGCCTTCTGCACGAAGAACTTGAGTTACTTTTAGTGCAAGGTCAGTTGCAGTTGTTCCTTGTGGAAGACGACCAGTTAATTTAACACCGATTACTTCTGGAACTGGGAAATATGAAGGTTGTCCAAGCATACCTGCTTCCGCTTCGATACCACCTACACCCCATCCAAGAACACCGATACCATTGATCATTGTTGTATGAGAGTCTGTACCGAATACTGAATCTGGGAATGCTTCAAATGTACCATCAACATTTTCGTTCGCGTGAACAACATTAGCAAGGTACTCAAGGTTAACTTGGTGAACGATACCAGTTGCTGGTGGAACCGCACGGTAGTTATTGAATGATTTTTGAGCCCAGCTTAAGAATTGGTAACGCTCAGTGTTACGTTCGAATTCAAGATCCATGTTAGCTGCAAGAGAGTCCGCTGTACCAGCTTTATCAACTTGTACAGAGTGGTCAATTACAAGATCAACTGGAATTTCTGGGTTGATTTTTTGTGGGTCTCCACCTACAGCAGCCATTGCTCCACGAAGAGATGCAAGGTCAACTACTGCTGGTACACCAGTGAAATCTTGTAGGATTACACGTGATGGTTTGAAAGGAACGTCGATTTCTTTTTGTTCGCTAGTTCCCCATTTTGCAAGGTTTTCAACGTGCTCTTTAGTAATTACTCGGCCATCTACTTGGCGAAGAACTGCTTCAAGAAGTACCTTGATTGAATAAGGTAATTTTGAAACTTGTCCTGCACCTGCTTGCTCAACAGCAGCAAGGCTGTAGTAGTTGTACTGTTTTCCTTCTACTTCAAAGGACTTACGTGCTTGATAAACATCATTTTTTGTCATCAGAATATTACCCCCTATTAAAACTCGCAGAAATTCTGCACAAAGAAGCAAAACGTGGTTTTTATTAAAACCATGTCTACACTACATATAAGTAAAAAAGCTAGTTTTATCGAAAACTCTGGTTTTTTCTCCCATCCTAACTTTTCCTTCGTTTCAATTTTAATATAAAAAATAGTATAAGTAAATAACAAGAAAGTTATTGTTTTTGATAAGTTTTTCTTATAAAAAAATGTATTTACTCTTAGATTTTCAGAAAGAATAGCTCTGTGTTGAGAATCATTTTCAACAACTCCCCTTACTTACATCCCATAATATTATACTAGGAAATCACCGCATACTTTAAACACTTTTTTTACATAAAAAATACTTAATATGGAAATCTATTATTGGAGGTGATTTTTATGTCGAAACAAAAAGCTGGTCATCCTGGGATGAACGGAACAGATGCTCAAAAAGGAGCTGCTTTTAATGCAGAACTTCCTGTCAACGAGCCTCTTACAGAAGCTCAAAAGCAAAATAATAAGAAACGGAAGAAGAATCAATAATCTATTTTAGATAAAGATCTTTCTTATGCATGAACAGCATAAGAAAGATCTTTATTATTGTTCTTCATTAACGGCTTGGATAATGCCTTGTAAATCTTTTTCAAATTGTTCTAATTGCACACGTTGGTGTTCAGAAGCTGTTGTCAAAGCGGTTTGAATTTGTTGATAGGCTTCATTCACCTCTTGCTTAACATGCTTTAGCTCACTTCCATACCCTGGACTGTTAGGCTCCATGCCTTGAAACGTATCTATTGCTTGTTTGTACTGATTTTGTGCTTCTTGAAAAGCACGTCGCTTATCATATTTATCTTGCACTTCACTTTCAACTCCTCACTTTAGTCTGCCTCCATAGCTTGTTACGCTTTTGGACAGAATATGTACAGAATAATTTTGTAAACACTGCTTATCTTAAAAAAAGGCACTGTTAAGCCACAGTTTCATACGAAAAATCGTATGAATCCATACTATTCATTCACTTAGCCTAAAAACAGGAGGGATTACGAATGACTAAAAAAGATGAGCAAAATAATAGTAATAAACAATCAGCGCGAAGAAATAATTCTGGACAACCCGCACCACTAAGCGGCTCCCATAAAGTAAAAAATCGAAACCATAGCCGTCAAAAACATAATAGTCATCATGATATGTAGTACAATGAAAAATTGCGGTGGCTACAACAGCCACTGCAATTTCATTCATTTTTCAAAAGGTGCTTCTAAATAACGTTTGTTCATTTGTGACTCAAAAATATTCCTTCACTTAACTTTTCAAAAATAAGTTTTTATCCCGTAACCTTTCTACAAACTCATGACATACAATAAAGTTAAAGGGTTTAAAAGGTGTTACGGGGGAATGAATATGCAAGAACCAGACAGCAAGAAACAACAGACAGAGGCCCAATTATTTGACGAATGGGTGAAGAAATTTTTTCTTGATCCTCATACTCAAATTTTAGATGCCGAAACATTTTTTATTGATATTTATGAAAGTGATGACGAATATTTTATTGAAGCAGCTTTAGAAAACTATAAAACAGAAGATCTTAGTGTGAGACTTCAACATGATGCACTTACCATTTCCGTGCACGATAAGTCTAGCTCAGCCAAACAAGGACACCCAAACATAATAGAACGGGTGATTCATTTCCCCTTTTCACTTTATCATCATCAAATACGTGCTGAGTATGCTTATTCACTATTAACTATTCGCATTCATAAATTTCATACTTGCCCTATACAAACAACTATTAAAATTGAATAGCTTCTAACTTGAGAAGCAAAATGCCGTTCGACTGCCTTTTTGAGTAGCCATTACTTCAAGCTGCGCATCAATTCTCTCCTTTAATTCTGGCACATGCGAAATAATTCCGACTAAGCGGCCGCTGCTTTGAATATCCATTAGTGCCTCAATGGCCTGATCTAAAGATTCCGGATCTAATGTCCCAAATCCTTCATCAATAAACATCGTTTCTAATGAGATTCCGCCTGCATGATTTTGAACAACATCTGCAAGCCCTAATGCAAGAGCAAGTGCTGCTTTAAAGCTTTCGCCACCTGACAATGTTTTCACATGACGTTCTTGACTTGTATATTGATCATATACGGATAGTTCTAACCCACTTTGAATATTTCTACGTGCCGGATCTAATTTACGTAACAATTGATAACGTCCGCTCGTCATTTTCAATAAACGTGTATTGGCCTCTTTTAAAATATCATCTAAAAAAGCTGCGAGTACATAGCGCTCAAACGTGATTCTAAATGGGTTTTGTCCTCTTGCCATTTCATATAAATGCCCGACGATACTATACCTTTCTTCCATTTCTTGTTGTTGCTCTTTCATTTCCATTAATGTTGCTTGAATCTGTTCGTTTTTTTGCTGCGCTATGGTTACTTCGTTTTGTTGATGGCGAAGCAATTCAAGTTCCTCATTAAGTCGTTTAAAAGTGGCTTGAAGACTAATTAAATCAGGGCGAGTAACTCCCATAAGTTTCAATTCAACATCATGATACAAACTCGTAATCGTTTGCCATTGCTGTTCGTACTGTTGAATTTCTTTTTCCATCCACTCTATTTCACTTTCAGTTCGTTTCGCAGCACCATACTCTTTGTAGGTGGCAAATCCTTGCTTTGTCATATCTGCACTAAATTTTGTTCGTTCCTCATCTAATTCTCGCTGTAAGGAGGTCACCTTTTTCTCTACTATTTCTTTTTTCGTACGAATAGCAGACTCCTGTTCCTTCGCTTTTTGTAAAGCCATTTGCGCATGCTCAAATGCTTCTTGCAATTTCTTTTGTGTGGCTATCGCTTCATTCAAGGTAAGTAAATAAGCTTGTTTTGTACGAATTTGTTCTGGAAGCGATTCTGTTAATCCTGTAAGCTTCGTTTTCTGTTCGATATAAGCCGTTTTAGCCTGATCCTCTATTTCTTTCCATTGTGTAAGACTTGCTTTTAGCTCCTGTACCTCTTCTTTTACTTGTAAGAGTTGTGCTTCTAAATGTTTTAGCGCTTGCTTCTTTTGAAGCAATTGAGTTAACTCTAAACGAAGTCTAGCAGCTTGTTCATGATAATCATGTTGATAAGAGGACAATTTATTACGCTCAAAAGTTGAAACAATTTCGATTAGTTCTTCTTCTTGTTCCTGAACCCGCTTTTGCAACGAATTAAATTGGGACTCTGCTTGAAAAAATTCACTCTCTTTTTTGCGTTTTTGCTCTTCCCTTTCTGTTAAACGTTGCTTTTGCTGCTTCATATCTGCTTCTGACGGCATTTCTTCAAGCAAATGGGCTGGGTTCGGATGATCCTCTGCACCACAAACTGGACAAGCATGCCCTGTTTGCAATGTTCTTGCTAATAAACCAGCCTGACTTGCTCTCCATTTTTCTTCAAGCTCCGCAAAACGCTGCTGCTCTTGAGCATGCAGCTCCATTTTATTCCTTAATTGCTGTAGTTGTTCATTTTTTTGTTGTTCTGCATTTTCCAGTGCAATTAGGCTGTCCGAGAGCTTATTTAACTTTGTTAACAATGCTTCATTCTTTTCCGCTTCCCGTTCTTTCTCAGCATAAAGCAATGTAGCTTGTTCAGCATCAGCTTTCGTTTGTAAAATTTGTTCAACTAATCGTTCTTTTTCCGCTAAAGTTTGCTCTGCTGCTTCTCGTTTTACAATACTTTGCTTCCACTTCTCTTCACTTTGTTGAACGTCTGTCTGAAGTTGAACAAATGAAAAAACAGACTCTTTTAGTTGCTGCAGCTGATGAACGGCACGCATCGCTTCTTCCCGTTCCCCTGCTTTTGAAAGCTCTGATTCATATACTTGTGCTAGTTGTTGATGTTGAACAGCTAGATGATCTGCTTGCACAGCTAACTTCTTTAGTTCTTCTTCATTATTTTGTTTTTCTCTACCGACACGCAAATAATACTGTTCCTGCTTCTCAAGCAGCGAAGCTTTCTGAGCTCTTTTCAAACTTTCTTTCCATTCTTCTATTTGAGTTCGCTTAGCTGCTAACTCTTCTTTCTCATGATGTCGCTTTTCCTTTTCAGCAAATAGTTGCAGTACTTGTTCAGCCTTTGTAATCTCTTGATGTAATAAATCCCGAGATTCTTGTTTCTCTTTTAGTTGACGGTTATATGCATCCCGCTGTTGGATGGAGGCTGTAATCTCGTCTGCTAATAAAGGAAGGATGAGCTGTTCATTCGGTTCAGCCGCCGCTATCGCTGTTTGCAATTCTTCATTATCAGAAACGATAATACTTTTTAACAAATCCATACGCGCTTGCAAATTTTTTTCACATTCTCTTTTTAAAGATAAGGCTTCTTCTTTCAGTTTCTCTTCAATTCGTTTATATTGTTCTGTATGAAATAACTTCTGAAGAATTTGTTCTTTCTCTTTACTCTCAGACGTTAATAGCTTTCGAAATTCCCCTTGTGGAATCATTAAGATTTGACGAAATTGATTAGCATCAATTCCGATAATGTGTTTAATGTTTTCATCTACTTCACGCACATTCGCTCCAAGTAATTTCTTATCACCATCTACAGATAATTCATAGAGCTCTGCTTTCGCCCCAATAGTCGTTGTGCCCTCTCCTGATTTCTTCTTTCGTTCTTGTTGCGGCGAGCGTTGGATAAAATAAGTTTTTCCACGTAGCCTAAATTCCAGTGACACACTTGTTATCATATGCTCTTCTGCAAATTGACTTCTTAAATCTGCACTATTTCGATCTTCACCACTCGCCTTTCCGTAAATCGCAAAACTAATCCCATCAAAAATGGTCGTTTTTCCAGCACCGGTTTTTCCAGAAATAACAAACATCGTGCGATTAGCAAGTTCAGTAAAATCAATCGTTTCACAATTGGCATATGGACCAAATGCCTGCATCGTTAATTTCAGCGGTTTCATTTTTCTCCCTCCTCTTGCTTCACCGAATCAATCACAGCAATCATGACATCTCGTTTCTTTTGATCGAATTCACGATTGGTCATTTCATTATAAAATGTTTCAAATAAATCTAGTTCCGATTTCCGTTCATCTTTAATAGAAGAAAAGGATTGCTTTCTTCGCAAATCCATAACATCCCATTTCCGCTCCAGGTGAAGCACATTAGGATACACTTGACGCAGTCTATTAATCGGATCTATCAAGGACCCTTCGTCTAATAGCGTAATTTTCAAGTAATCTTCTATTTGTTGATGTTGATAGAAGCTAGGGTCTAATAATTCTTCCATATACCCTGCGATTTCACGTACATCCCGCTTCGGTGTTAACGAACGATAGCGTAAATCAAAATCACCATTCTCCTTCATTTCAATAATTGACAACGACTTCTTCTGAGTCGCTTCTGAAAAAGAATATTTTAATAGTGAGCCTGAATAGTAAACCTTCGGATGGCGGATTGCATCAGGACTATGTAAATGTCCTAACGCTGTATAATCAAAGGCATCAAAAACATCAACGTGCACACACCCCGTCCCGCCAACTGATAGTACACGCTCTGAATCACTTTCCTTACCTCCTAATACGAAAGCATGACCGACTAACACATTCGCTTCATTTGGATTCAACGTTTCAGAAATCCGATCTGTAATTGCTTTCATTGCCTCTTGATGCGATTGAATATGAGGATCTCCGATAATTTGACGCACAACACCAGGTTCAGCATAAGGAACACTATAAAAATTCACACCATTAATCCGAGCAGGCTCAAAACTATTGACGATTCTCCCCTCTAAATAAAGCTGGCTTTGACGATACCAAGTCGAACCAAAAGATAGTCGTTCCGCCGAATCATGATTACCTGAGATGGCCACAATCGGTGTTTTCATTTCTACATTGATTTTATATAATGTTTGATCTAAAAGCTCCACTGCTTCGGTTGGTGGAACGGAGCGGTCATATAAATCACCGGCAATGACAACAGCATCCGGCTTTTCCTCTTCTACTACTTCTATAAACTGCTGCAGCGCAAATCGTTGGTCTTCCGTCATATGAACACCATGTACAACCTTTCCTAAATGCCAATCAGCGGTATGAATAAACTTCATCCCTCTCACGTCCTTTCTTTTTCTATTATTATAGCAAAATATCCATATTAAATTTAAAAGCGTACACACGTTCTTTTTTATTGTGTAATAAAAGACAAGCTCTTAAAGAACCTGTCCATTTTGTTGTTATGATTCAAACAAATGCTCATATAGGCTCATATTCACTTCCCGTTCAAGAAGTTTTTTCTTTAAAAACTTATGATCACGCTTCGGTGTTGCAATAATATATCCACGAATGATTAAATCCTCAGTAATTTCGTTCGCTTTCTCTTTCAATGCTAATTCACCAATTTTACCGGCAATTTTCTGACGAGCAACATCTCGAAATAATTCTGGAACAGGGTCAACTAAATCGTCTAATAACACTTTTTGATCGTGTGACCACAATTCCTTTGTTTGTTTCACGTAATATTCTTCCCAATCCATATCGGATTTTCCATCCTGCTTTGGTAACCGTTTTAAAAACTTTCGAAACATAAAGAAACCACCAATTCCCATTAGCAGCACTAACGTAAGGACCCAAAACAGAATAAACCATAGAAACCAACCTTCAAGCATGAATCTTCACCTCATATGTACAAGATTCTCTTAATTTATATTATAGATAACGTTCCTTTTTTTTACAACTTTATTTCAAAGATGTCATATTTCTGTTTAAAAAACAAAAAACACAATTCAACTTCTTAGTCGATTGTGTTTTTTGTTTATTTTAACACTAATGTAGCACTGTACTCTTTATCAAAAAAATTCTGATAATGCTCTGTACATAAATTACTTTCATTTTCTATTATTGCATGAGCTTCCTCATAAAAATAATACATATTACATTGCGTACAATAAGCGGCATCGTTTCGACATACACAGCATATTCCCTGCTCTATAATGGAATCAATATGTTGAAGATCTTGATAATTCTCATAGCTCTTTTGACATGATTCACAACAGTACACTTGCATCATATTTGTTCCCTCATTCTCCATAATAATATATTTAAGTTAATCACATTATAAAACAAAAGAACTATAAACCTTGATCATAAATCTTACATTTTTGTTAACAAAACCTTAACCAACTATTAATGAATTATTAATATTACTCTATATATAAATAATTGCTACATGCAACCTGAAAACGAAATTGCTCCTTTCCGATTCATAAGCAACAAAAAAAGCGAGCTACTATTGTGTAGTCTCACCTCTTTATTAACTATACTAAGCAATATGATTAATCAAGCCATTTTTCCGTTACCTAACTGCGACTCTTTTACTTTTTGATATTGGAAATACATTGCAATTCGCCAAGGAACAATCATTCCTAACGCGAGAATATAAAACATGCCAGCTAATACACCAAATTCTAGTGTATTTCCTAATATAATTTTAGCAACTAAGCGGATTAATAAAAGAGCAACCAAAATAAATACAAACGCTTTCGATCTCTGCATATAAATTTGATTGTCTCTCACTTCAAACTTGGATGTTTTAATTAATAAAATCGAAAATAACAGCCCTACTGTAAATGCTTCTATAAATTCATAACTGGTTATGCGAAACATCGGAAAAATAAACATTAAAGCCCCCGTACTCATAAATAGAGGCGGCAAAATAATCTTCTTCACATTCACGGGTCTTTCGGTTTCAGTCATCCTGAACTTATATACAGTAATCCCCATAATAATAGCAATTACCGCGGATATATAAATCACCATCGATCATTCCTTTAACTAAATTAGGTAACATTATATTACGAATAAAAGTATATATTACCTAATTCAGATAAGCAAGAAGACACACCTTAACTGAGAGTACGGTTTATAGCCTCAATCACTCGCCCCTCATCAAAAGGTTTCACAATAAAATCCTTGGCACCTGCTTCAATCGCTTCGACGACCATTTTCTGTTGCCCCATTGCAGAACACATGATCACTTTAGCTGTAGGAAATTCCTGTTTAATTCCTTTTACCGCATCTAACCCGCTCATAACCGGCATGGTAATATCCATTGTTACAAGGTCTGGATTTAAGTCTCGATATAGCTCAATCGCTTCCTGTCCATTTTCAGCTTCACCAACTACTTGATGATTAGCTTTTTTCAATATGTTAGAAAGGGTCATCCTCATAAACTTTGCATCATCTACTACTAATATTTTTGCCATGATTATTCCTCCTCATTTCATACAACGAAGCACTATCTTATTCTATATCTATACAAAAACTAGAAAGTATCTTTAGAATATAAGACTTAAGTCCTTTAATCAAGATATATTATGTTACAATTTGTTTAAAATTCCCATTAAAACCCTGTAAATCCTCCAAATAGACTAGATAAAACACTAATAATCTTGGTCATCCAATCAAAAAATAACACCACTCCCATTACAATCATTAAGTATCCACCGGCTTTTATCATGCTAGAACTATACTTTTTAATCCAGGACAATTTTCCAATAAAGAAGGATAGCATGAAAAACGGAATCGCAAAGCCTAAAATATAAGCAATCATATAATACATCGCAGAAGTCGGTTGAGATATCCCCATAGATATAACGGCACCAAGAATAGGTCCTGTGCAAGGTGTCCATCCTGCTGCAAACGCGAGACCAATAATCATAGAACCAAAATAACCAGTAGGTCGATTTTTAAATTCAATCCTCTTATCTTTCATTAAAAATTGTGGCTGAAACACTCCTAAAATAATTAAACCAAAAAGGATAATAAGAATGGCCCCAATTTGACGAATCAAATCAGAATAATCATAAAAAAAGGTCCCTAAAAAAGAGGTACTAAAACCAAGGGCAATAAATACAAGAGAAAAGCCTAATAAAAAGAAAAGCGTATGTAAGAAACTTCTTCTTTGGAGCATAACCGGTTCTGCTTTAATATCTCCTACACTCATCCCTGTTATATAAGAAAGAAAAGCTGGATATAATGGTAAACAACATGGTGAAATAAAACTCAGTACCCCTGCTCCAAAAGCTAAAAAGATATTCAAATCATCCAATACTTTCACCCCTAGATAAAAAGTATATGTCCATTGTAACAAAGCATTTCATAAAAATACATTTATTGGTTTCCAATTATACTCTTACGAAATATGATGAGGCATCTATAATAAGGAAGAAACTCGGCTTATCTTTGATTTGTTGTACGAATACTCCAACCTTCGTGAAATTAAAGGGAATCATGTAGTAAAGAAATAAAAAATTGTATGAGTAAAAACGCTGATTAAGTACATAATAAGAAACATCGAGCAATGATTACATTATTGCTTTATTATCTGCAAGCGTGTAGCTCAACTGGCTAGAGCGACTTGTTCACTTTATGCGATAGTGAATAATGTATTTTGCAGGTTCGAATCCTGCCACGCTTGACCTATTTTTAACTTTTAAGAATAATGAAAATTCTAATGAAAATTCCCTGTTTATCTCCCCTTCTTAACACCGCCTTTCTCTGTGAAAAGCTCCCGCTTCCCTGACAACCCATCAAAATTGATTTACTTTTTCTCTCTTTCATACTTTGACGCAGTCCTGTTATCTTCTTTTAATAAAAATAAGTTGTTATGTAACTATATAGAAAGGAAAATGCAAAGATAAATTGATAGACTTATAAGAAAAGCTTGTTGCTTAGTATACATAATGAAGTTGACTAAAGGGAGATGAACCATGGAGGCGCATGTAAAGAAGTCTTTAGAAGAGTGGAAAACAGAAATTTGTGAGTTATTACATGGAATAGATAAAGAGTATGAAGAAGTAAAACGTGAGCTTCAGGTTTATTCCTATAAATTCAGCATTACTAAACAGGTTGTACAATCTACAGTCAATGATGAGATTATCCGCAATATCCGTGAACTTTATCATAAACCGTTTGAACAAAGATTTAACCAGTTGAAAGAAGAAATAAGAGACCTGGAAGAAAAGAAAAAAGTGTTTCAAATGTTTGTAGATAAAATTGATAAAGTAAAAGATAAAGAGGAAGTAAAACCATATACATCTGCTCAATAATCCGAAGGTAAGCAGTGCAATAAAAAGTGAAGTTTATAGAACGGATAATAGATTAGCCTCCCTTTAGAACATGTTTCCTAAAGGGAGGCTTTTACATATAAAACCCATTTGAATTTAATGTTTTACAACTGTAGTAGTTGCCTTTGAACTAGTATTCCCCGCCTTATCCTTTGCAGTAATAGAAAGTATAGTTCCCTTTTTCTGTGCTTTTATCTTAACAGAGTAATTTCCGTTTGAACTAGCCTTGGCAGACCCAAGTTTCTTACTTCCTACTTTTACAGTCACAGTTGATGATGCTTCTGCTTTACCTTTTACAACTTTATCATTATCATCAACTTTTTTAACAGTTGGCTTAGATGGCTTAACATTGTCTATAAATATAGTTCCGATCGCATATAAGTCCTCTTCTGTATTATCGTCAATATAATACTCGTTATCTAGATCGAAAACACCCACATAGTATGTACCTGCTTTAGCTTGATAAGCTCGTACTTCAACACCATCCTCATACTCATTTCCTAAATATTCCAGCTTACTATTCTCAACAAAATCTTTTTGCGTTGCAAGAAATCCTAGATTAATAGCATATGAGTCAGTTACTCCTCCTACTAGTAAAAGTCCACTCCTAGGCATGACAACTTTATAAACATCTATATCACCAAAAGGAAGTAATTGACCGAACGTTGTTTTTTCAAATGATATTCTATTTGCTGAATCAAAATCGTCATTATACTCTTCTTCAATAGTATAATTATCATCACTGGAAGCACGACTCACAGTACCTATTTTATTGGAACTTTTTGCAGAGCCTTTTATTTCTACTTGGAGTTGATTCAATGTAGCCGAATCCACTAAACCTTTTGGAAGTGGCTTTTCTACTTGGCGTTCAATAGCTTTCCTTGCCAACTCGAACTCATTTCCTTCTGCCTTAACAGTGCCTACCGATAATGATAAAGCTAATACACCTATAGCTACTAATGACAAAATACCTCTATTGCGCATATTCTTCCCCCTACATTTGTTATGACGAACTATACACTATATTTATACTAATACATAAGAACTATCTTTACCATATTTTCACATAAAACAATTTAAAAATCCATCATCTAAGCCGAATCATCTTCCTTCTCAACTCTCCTATAAAATCTAGCAGTCTCTTACTAAAGCAGCTATAAACCTAGGAAGTATCGCTGCATTTATTCACAAATCAACCTTAATATAATTCAAGGAAGGCTAATTCAAAAAATCTGTTACCACACTATTAGAAGCTAACTAGAACATGTTGAAAGCCTTTTAAGACAACAAAAAGCGGGATACAAGTGTTGTTCCCCGCCTCGTACTTACCATATTACTTCTTTTTAAATTGATCAATGGACTTGAAGCAACCGCTTGATCAAGTAATACCTTTTCTTTTCTTTTCTTTGTAAAAATTTTTAATTGCTTCAACTTTTAACGTCTATTTATCATCATCTTGTCTATAAAGTTTTTCGCTTGGTAATGGTATAAATATTCATCTACAACACCCTCTAGCAACATGAAAAAACCACTCTTCTTTGGTTTAGTTTCCAATAGAAAAAGTGGTTTCGAATTAATAAATGAAAGATAAAGCAAAAATAAACAAGATTCATGATGATGGATTCAGTCTTTGTCCTTTTTCACGAACTGTTCATCCTATTTTATCAATTAAAGAATGCTAAAAACCTTATGTAGCAAGGTTTTATTTACCTTGTTGTTTATTCATTGCTTGCATCATTTGATTAATTTTCTTTTGCGATGGTTTTTGTCCCATTTGCATCATCATCATTTTTAACATTTGTTCATTAATTGGCGGATTTTTCTTCAAATAGTCCATCATGTACTTACGAGCGATGAAAAATCCTAGAGCAATACCAGCAAGCAATGCTAGAAAGCCAACTAGAATGTATAACCACATACTATTTCCTCCTTCTTGTTGTCTAACATCAGTGTACTAGACCAAAGGTTATTATACAATATTCCCTGCCGAAAAGTCCTCTATTTAGACAAATTTTCTTTCCTTAATCGGCTTGAGCCAGCCAAAACGCTCATGATCGAAATCAATAGCCAAGAAGCTAGGCCCACATTTACGAATGCATTCAAAAAAGGCCGTTTCTGCTACATAATCTCCGCTCGATTGAATCTCCACAAAATCTCGATGAATCCATAATGTTGCACAACTCCTGCCATTATTCTTTTCTAAGTAATATCCCCCATTTTGATAGCAAAAATTCTGCTTCTTTTGCTGTTCAATCACTTTCTTCACTTGCTCATTTGGAATTATTTTCGTTACATATTCAATTTGCTTGTGTAAAATATCTCGTAAAGATCCCGTTGTCTGAACATATTCCAAAAATAAATTGAAAAGTGACCTTTCTCTTCCAAAATAAAGCTGAGCAACTTCCTCTTCTATTAAATAGACTCGATAGGTTCTCATTCAGCCAACGCCTCCTCACACTTAATTTTTAATAACACATCATAGAAAAATCATATTTTTATATCCATCTAAAAATAGATTTATTTACCATATTAAAATTCACTTCCATTATATAGGATACACCTAAAAAGATATGTTGTTTATTGAAAAAAAAAATCAGAACTTTTGTCGAAAGAAATCTAGTTAATCCAAAAAGCATTCTAAAACTTCACTTACTTTCATACTTTTTGACTATAAAAAAAAACTGACATCACAAAATGCGATGTCAGTTTGACTTCTATTATTGTTGAATTAACGTTTTAACTCGAGAAACGATATTTTCAACTGTAAAACCAAATTCCTTCATAATTCTTCCGCCTGGTGCAGATGCTCCGAAGTGATTAATTGCTAAAATATCACCTTCATCGCCTGTATAGCGGTCCCAACCAAACGGTGAAGCTACTTCTAACGCTAGACGCTTTTTAATAGAAGGATTTAAAACACTTTGTTTGTATTCTTTCGTTTGAGCTTCAAAACGATCCCAAGATGGCATGCTGACAACGGCAACATCAATACCTTCTGATGCTAAAGCTTGTTGTGCTTCCACAGCTAAGCTCACTTCTGAACCAGTTGCAAGTAATAATGCATCAGCTTCTTGTTTTGTCGCTGGAGACACGATGTAAGCCCCTTTAGATACACCTTCTAAAGCTAGTTCAGCTGTATTTTTCAACGTTGGCAGACCTTGACGAGTTAATACAAGAGCTGTCGGTTTATCTTCTGATTCAAGAGCTAGCTTCCATGCTGCCGCTGTTTCATTTCCATCAGCTGGACGAATCACACCTAGGTTTGGCATCGCACGTAAAGAAGCTAATTGTTCGATTGGTTCATGAGTAGGACCATCTTCTCCTACTGCAATACTATCGTGAGTAAACACGTATGTGACTGGAAGCTTCATTAAAGCAGCTAGACGAATTGCTGGACGTAAGTAATCCGAGAATACGAAGAATGTTCCTCCAAATACTTTCACACCGCCATGTAACGCCATTCCATTTAAAGCAGCACCCATTGCGAATTCACGGACACCGAACCAGATATTACGACCGCTATATTCACCAGGGACAAGATCTGCTTCTCCTTTAATCGTCGTGTTGTTAGAACCAGCCAAGTCAGCTGAACCGCCGATAAAGCTTGGCACGTTTTTCGCAATTGCATTCAACACTTCACCACTTGATGCACGTGTTGCTAATGATTTACCTTCCTCATATACAGGAATGTTTTGATCCCAACCTGTAGGCAGCTCACCTTTAATAGCAACTTCTAATTGACTAGCAAGTTCTGGGTATGCTTCTTTATAATTTGCAAATAAGTCTGTCCACGCTTGCTCTTTTTGACTTCCTGCTTGTACACATGCTTCTGTAAAGTGGCTGTACACCTCATCAGGAACGTGGAAATCTTTTTCAAACGTCCATTTGTAAGCATCTTTTGTTAATTTTAATTCATCTGCACCTAGTGGAGCACCATGAACAGATGATTTACCAGAACGGTTTGGTGAACCATATCCAATGACTGTTTTCACTTCAATTAATGTCGGACGATTCTCATCCGCTTTCGCTTCTTCAATCGCTTTCGCAATTTCACCTAAATCATTGCCATCTTCGACACGTAAATACTGCCAACCATATGCATCGAAACGCTTCGCTACACTTTCACTAAATGATTTATCTAAATCACCATCTAATGAAATATCGTTTGAATCATATAACACGACTAAGCGACCTAATTTTAAGTGACCAGCTAGTGAAGCCGCTTCTGCTGAAACACCTTCCATTAAATCACCATCGCCGCAAATACTATATGTAAAATGGTCAACTACATTATAGCCATCTTGGTTATACGTTTCAGCTAAATGACGTTCTGCCATTGCCATCCCAACTGCCATCGCAATCCCTTGTCCAAGTGGACCTGTTGTCGCATCTACTCCAGCTGTATGACCGTATTCTGGATGTCCTGGTGTTTTACTTCCCCATTGACGGAAATTCTTTAAATCATCTAATGATAAATCATATCCAGATAAATGAAGTAAGCTATATAAAAGCATAGAACCATGACCTGCTGAAAGTACAAAGCGGTCTCTGTTAAACCAGTTTGGATTTTTTGGGTTATGGTTCATAAATTGAGTCCATAATGTATACGCCATTGGCGCTGCTCCCATTGGCATACCAGGATGACCTGAATTAGCTTTTTCAATTGCATCAATCGACAATGTTCGAATCGTATTGATGGCTAATGCATCGATTTTTTCTGACATTTTTAAAACTTCCTTTCCTTATATGTACTTCTTTATATTATAGTGACATTCCCAATATAACAACTAAAATCATGAGAACTTTACATAAAAAAAGAATACAACTAGTATGTATTCTTTTTTCTCTTTCACTTAATGTAACCTTCTTTTTGCTTTAATATCTTTAATTTTTTGTGGAGTTACGTCTTTTCCTTCTGGATCAATAACAGTCATATGCTCCAACGTATTAGACATAGATTGTCGAAACGTCTCTAAATATTCGCTCCGGAGCTTCGTTTGCTCCTTTGCCTCTTCCATTGTTAAGCCGACTTCTTTAGATTTTTTAGATAACTCATTAATACGAGCTAATTTTTCTTTTGATAGCATGCTCTCGCTCCTTCTATATATAACAGATACTCACATCGTATTAAAAAAGAAGCAAAATTACAAGTTCTCTGATTCATTGTCCTCACTTGTTTGCGCGTATTCAAGAAAACGCCGATGAACGGTTGCTTTTGACACGTTATAGCCAAATCCTCTTAATGTTGCAGCAATATCAGCAAAAGTAAGTCCATTGACCCGCAATCGAACAATCTCTTCAATCGGCACTTCTTTACGATCTCTTCCACCAGCCTGCCCTCGATTTGAAAGGTTTTTTTGCGGACGATACCCATTCTCCACCGCTCGAATCATACCACGCTTAATTTTTAAATTATGTAGTTTTCTTTGATACTCTTCTACAATGCTTACGATTTGAATGACCATAGCATCTGCATCTGACAATTCCATTTCACCATCATGTGTTAACGTATAAATCTTAATACCTTCCTTTAAAATCAGATGAAAAAGAGCGATTTTTGCATTTCCTCTGCCTAATCTTGTCTCATCTTGAATAAGTAAAGTATCTGCTTCTTGGTTTTTAAACCATTCTAGCATTTGAAAAATGCCATCACGATTCAGCTCATATCCACTAGCTTGCTCTTTCACAATATGAACAACTTCTATATTTAGTTTGTTGGCTAACTTGATAAGCTCTTCTTCTTGTCTAGTTAAAGAGGTTGTTTGAGATTCTTTTTCCGTACTGACTCGACAATAAATGACTGCTTTCATAACTTACCTACCTTTATTCAGCACTTGCCATACTTTGAATATGCTCATCCTGAGTAACAGGGATGATGATTGTTTCACCTGGCTGCAAAGCATCTGCACGTACTTCATTATATTCTTCTATCCAATCAATGAATTCCGCTTTTGTCAAATGACTTTCTTCATACCGATTAGCAATGCTCCATAATGTATCGCCTTCCTCTATGAGAATGGACTGGAAATGTGCTGAAGAGTCTTCCTGAATTGTAAGTGAGAATAAGATTGATAAAAGAAACACAGCACCTGCTACCACGATAGTATAAAAATACTTTTTATAAAAAGCCTTCAATGAAAACCCCTCCGCCACGAATGTTTGTTCTGTTAATTCGAATTATAAAGCGAACAAACATTCCTGTCAATATTTAATCTAGAACTTATGTTTGTACCCTATAACACATCATGGTATACTATAGAAAAAAGATGAGGAGAAGAGGTGTTTCAAATGACAAAGCTATCCAAACGTCAACAAGATATTCTTAATTTTATAAAAGAAGAAGTCCAAAAAAAGGGATATCCACCATCTGTAAGAGAAATCGGCGAAGCAGTTGGTCTTGCTTCTAGTTCAACCGTGCACGGACATTTATCACGCTTAGAAAGTAAAGGATTAATTAGACGTGATGCTACAAAACCACGAGCTATTGAAATCCTTGATCTAGATAAAGACAGTCAAATCCCACAAAGCAACGTTATTAATGTTCCACTTCTTGGAAAGGTTACAGCTGGCCTGCCTATTACCGCAATCGAAAATATTGAAGAATATTTTCCTCTGCCAGCGAATATGGCTCCTCATGATGAACAAGTATTTATGTTAGAAATTATGGGTGAAAGCATGATTGAAGCAGGTATTCTTGACGGAGATTATGTGATTGTTAAACAGCAAAAAACAGCTAATAATGGGGATATTGTCGTAGCCATGACAGAGGAAAATGAAGCTACGGTAAAGCGATTTTTTAAAGAGGAAAGCTACATCCGATTGCAACCTGAGAATTCCACTATGGAACCAATTCTTTTACATGATGTAACTATTCTCGGAAAAGTCATTGGATTATATCGTCATATTCAATAAAAGCGCAACTCGCGCTTTTTTTTATTTTAACCCTTTTTTCTCTAATTCTTCCTTTTGAATTCTTGCTTTTTTCGTCAACACATATGTGTTTTTATATACCGCATACATATTAACAACCAATGTGATAAATGCTGATAGCAGCCAAATAAATGCACTAATACTGTCCTCAGTAAACCAGTCCAATTTAATTCCAATCGTACTTAGGAAAAATAATAAAGCTGATAAAAAACCGGCCAGTAACGTTAAGAGGTCTTTAACCATTACATTCTCCCCTTAAATAAGCGATGTCAGATTAGCAATGATATCATACTTGTCCATTTTTAAAGTACGTCATCAACTCACCTCTTCTGCATCATTATTTTATGCACATTATGGAAGAAAGGTGATACAATCCCTAGCACTATTTTCCATCATCTCTCTATAATTATATAAACCCGAATGGATTTTCTGACATGATCCCATCTATTCGAAGCCAAAAATCAACAGAGAAACATTCTTATATCTACTTAGCAAGTTGAAGATATATTAGGATACTCACGCAAACACACCTTCTCAGCACTAGGTTCTCCAGAAATGCACTATAGAAAAACAGACCACAAAGTTCTAATCGTATGGATTTATAAAAGTAAAGCTTATTTATTCGTTACTTTAGGTGTTTGTCTGTCTTCTTTTATCATTGGAGGATTCTTTATTAATCACGCGTTTACCCTTGTACCTTTAGCAATCTCCTTAGTATATGCAATAAGCGTATTACAAGCTTTGAGGGAAATTAACAACAATTAATTACTTATAGTTTACTAACACGGCTTTAGCTAAGGTTATTATTAAATAGGCTTTGTTAAAATCGTATAAATCAACAATATTCATTAACAAAGCCCTTAAATAAAAGAATTAACGAGACGCTCCATATAATATAGCCTTTCTAAAGCAGACCCCTTTCTTATTAACTACATCTGTATTGCCCAACTTATCTATCGCTCGATGATGTTGAGCTGTTACGCATTGTTATTCTGCTTTAATTAAATTCCCCTACATGATATTTGTTCAATAAGCGCTCTTTAACATATTGCCTGCATTCAGGAGATAATAAAGACCTTTCAGGATGAATGATGTCTCCAAAAGGCTTATCATCCAAAAATTTAACTTCTCCTTCAAATTCTCTCTCTAAAATGGCATCATAACCCTTTATTTTCACAAAAGTAGTGTTAAATCCCGTTGTGACAAAATCTACTATATGTAAAACATGCTGACGTTTTTCAGACATTGTGTATACACTCCTCCATTTAATACATAATTACATCAAAATCTATTGAAGAGCATATGTCAATATATTTGATAAAAGATAAAGAAACGCTAACGCTTAAAGCTTCAACAGTTCGAATAATACAGGCCTCTATGTAGAAATACATCGATAACCCCCATTAACATAACACGAATCATTTACAAACATATAATTGGTAATGAAGATTATCATCATTCCATACAAATTTAAAAAAGTATAAAAAAAGACACCTCATTTAGGTGTTTTTCGTCATTGAATCTAATTATTGACAGACTTCTAAGCCTCTTACAAATCTGTTGTTTGCTCAAGCAGTTGATCAATATCTACTCTTTCTTGATTTACAAAACAAGTCTCACCGACTGCATTACCTGTATCCTCCAATAATTTATCAATGTCTATTTGTTCCATATAAAAAACTCCTTGAGGATATTTCCTAAAAAAAGACGGCCAGTACTAAAAAGAAACTGACCGTTTATGAAAAAAAAGAAAGCAATTAAAGTAATAACATTATTACTCTACTTATTATAAATTTTTTATCGATTTTTGCGACAAGTAAATTACGTCATAATATCAATAATTTCACAATACTTAAAAGACACGTGTGAGCCTTAGTACAAAAAGTTAACCTCTTTTCTTAGCTAGTCCTAATATTCCCTCTGTGCTTTCTCTCTCATTTTATAGAGCCAAGCAAATAAGTCCAAAATTGGCCTGCTGTCAGCAATATCATTTAACAAATCTGCCTTTATTCGCCATCCTTCTTCCTTATCACGACAATCCTATGTTTGATTTTCTGTACATACTCTTTTACTTAATAGGCAAAACAAAAGAGCGAGCACTTAATAAATTAAATGTTCACTCTTTTCATCCCTCAAAACATTCATTTTACGGTTGATGGCTATTTTGATATGCCGTTGCAATAGCTTGCGCCTGTTGAAATTCTTGTTGTGCCTGTTGAACATCTTGTTGTTCTTTTTTAAGTTGTTGCTGTGCTTGCTGTAAGTGCTGATTTTCAGTTTGTACCAATTGCTGCGCTTGAAGTAATTGCTGACTTTCTAGTTGTAACTTTTGATAAGCCTTTTGAACATCTTGCTGCAATTGTTCCAATTGTTGTTGTTCCTGAAGAGTAGAAGGTTGAATACTTTGTAATTGTTGATGCGCTTGTTGGACAGCTTGTTGTGCTTGTTGCATTTGCTGTTCGCTTGTGCTAGATTGCGCTTGTTTCACAGCTTGTTGAACAGATTGAGCCACTTCTGGCAATAACAACTGTTGATTTAGTTGTGTCATAAAACAAAAGCCTCCAATAATTATTATTTATTACTTAAAATGCTCTTTCATTATCGTACTCATAATAGCTGTTTCTATGCTATAACTCAGTTCAAGCGCATCAATATAATCTCATACCTTTAGTGCACAACTAATAAAAGATTCTTGCTTATCCTATACATCACTCGTATAAAAATGAGCATAAAAGGCAGCAACTTTGTCTACCTTTTTCTTCTGTTTTTGTCGATGTTTTTTATCAAACTAAAATAAGACTTTAAAAATAAAAAGACCGCCCAAAAGGGCAGCTTTTCATGTTTAACAGTATGCACCATATCCATGGGCTGGGGCAGCATATCCGCCACCAAATCCACCGCAGAAACTAGCTCCTACGATAATTAAGAGAATAAACAATACAACTAAAAAGGCAAATCCACCACCAAATCCACAGCCTCTGTCAAATCCATCACAACAATCGTCTCTACGAACACCAGACATACGATCACTCCTTATTTGTTTTAAGGAGGTACTTAAATGGGTTAATTTATTCTATGTTCCATATAGGTTAATGACACAATTTATTTTACTTCCGCTCCCACAAACATAATTCCGAAGGTGAATGGGTTCATTTCGTTAATTCTCTAATTTTCTGCCTTTACAATAAAACTGGTTAATAGCTCTTCATCAACAGAAACATCAATCTTCCAAAGTCCTGGTTTATCTAAGGAGAATTTCGCACCACTTTTGTTATTGTCAATCTCCCATTCATAAAGTTGAACAGTCTCTTTGGTTTTCTTATGAGTGGCTAACATTTTGTACTTCTTCACATTTAAATTAGTGGGATTATCAAAAAAGTAAACATCATAGTGTCTACCCTGCCTAACTGAAAATGCTGGTTCATCAGCTTCACCATTAACCTTAATATTTTAAAAGCAACAATTTTTACGAAAAAGACAAATAAAAAATTATTATGGTACCTCTTATAAAAAACTAAAAATCCCCTCTCCTATTATGGAGAAGGGGTCGCATCCGTCGCTAGAAAGAAGCTTCACTATTATAACAACTTGAACAGTTTTTATACAATTATTTAGAACAGCATGTCCCAAGTCTTGATACCGACAATGCCATCCACAACAAGTCCCTTACTCTCCTGATAAGCTTTCACGGCTTTTCTGTGCCGAACCATATTCTTCTCTGTCTACTTTCACACACAAGACACACTGGATACGTTCAACTTCTTCTCTTTTTTTGTTAAATATTGTTAATAACAGTCACTCCCATAGGCTAAACACTCTAAAAATTTTTCATCGTATCATTACATTTTTGTAATAATTAGTTTATAATGTTAAATATTTATTTAATTTTGGTTTTTAGTCACAAATCAGCAGGAGGTAAGTCATGAATACAAAAACTTTATCTCTTAAACATCTGGAAACCTCCATTTGTTATTTGAGAACTCATATGATTACTATTGGAATATCAAAAGGACTTACGCATTCTGATACGATTAAGTACAGTCAAAAGTTAGATATTTTATTGAATGAATACCAGAAAATTAAATCAAACTGATAGCACTTTTAAAAGTGCTTTACGACCTCTTAAATTCCCCTGTATCAAGTGAATCCAAAATACATACAGTAATACAGAGCAAGGCGTTTAGTCATCAAGATCAACACCAGTGAGCCTTGCTCTTTTGTTGTGCATTCTCTTCATACTGTTCATTAAGTTGCTTTCTTTATTTTCTCATTAACTGCTTACTCAATCCCTGTTCATTAACAAATGCCTTAGTTACTTCATACATTATTTAAAAAACGGGGTTGAACTTCATGGCGAGATGGATTGACGTATCAACATCACGACATCAATTAAAACTTTTTGATGGAAACAGACTTATAAAAACTTACCCAATTGCAGTTGGAAAAATATTATCACCAACACCTTCCGGGACATACACGATTATCAATAAACAGCCTAACCCTGGCGGACCATTTGGAGTGCTTTGGATGGGATTATCAAGGCCCCACTACGGTATACACGGAACAAATAATCCAGCTTCAATCGGTAAGAATGTCTCACATGGATGTATTAGAATGTTTAATCATGATGTTCTAGACTTATCATCTAGAGTTCCAATTGGTACTGGGGTTTCCATTCATAAATAAATCGGTTAACCTTGCTCCTTTGCTGCGTAGTTTTGGTCTACTCTCCGCTTTCAAACTTCAAGCAAGCATTCATAAACACTAGCACTTTTTATCCAGCAATCAATATATGAACGAATGACATATACTGAAACTAACCTACTTGATAAGGAGGGCATCCTTTTGGATACTGCACTTGCTGTTTTTAGAAATAAAGGAATTATGCGGGTGATTTGCTCGGTTGTTGTTTGTGTTTCCATATACGGATTCATATCATTCGACTCTTTTTTAAAGTAATCACTACATAACTGGTCTTCTTGTCCTTATAGATAAGGAGACTGGTTACTGATTAAAGAAGCAAACTATTAAATAAGTCACTAGATTTTCAAGAAGCCAGCCAAAATACAAGTAAAATATTTGGAGATATGAAACCTACAAAGGTAATAAAAAAAGCCCCGATACTAGTAGTATCAAGGCTTTCAGTTGATCAATACATTGTCATGTATTGATCGCGTTCCCATGGGTGTACTTGCGTACGGAACATATCCCACTCGATTTCTTTCGCTTCAACGAAGTGTTCTAAAAGATGTGCACCTAACGCGTCTTTAATAACTTCGTCAGATTGTAATACTTGTAATGCAGCTGCTAATGTAGCTGGCAGGTCAACAATACCTACTTCTTCACGCTCTTCTTTTGTCATAACATAGATGTTACGATCAACTGGAGCCGGAGGAGTTAGGTTATTTTTAATACCATCAAGACCTGCTTTAAGGATAACAGCTAGTGCCAAGTATGGGTTAGCCGCTGGGTCAACGCTACGTACTTCAACACGAGTTCCTAGACCACGTGAAGCTGGAATACGGATTAGCGGGCTGCGGTTTTGAGCAGACCATGCTACGTAACAAGGTGCTTCATAACCAGGTACTAGACGTTTGTAAGAGTTAACTGTTGGATTTGTCACAGCTGTGAAACCTGGAGCATGCTTGATTACACCAGCAATGAATTGTTCAGCTGTTTCACTAAGTTCTAACTTACCTTTTGTATCATAGAATGCATTTTCATTTCCTTTGAATAAAGAAACGTTACAGTGCATACCTGAACCATTTACACCGAATAATGGCTTTGGCATGAATGTTGCATGAAGACCATGCTTACGAGCAATTGTTTTAACTACTAATTTAAATGTTTGAATGTGATCACATGCTGTAATAGCATCTGCATATTTAAAATCGATTTCGTGTTGACCAGGAGCTACTTCATGGTGAGATGCTTCGATTTCAAAGCCCATTTCCTCTAGCTCAAGTACGATATCACGACGGCAGTTTTCCCCTAAATCTGTTGGTGCAAGGTCAAAGTACCCGCCTTTATCATTCAATTCTAGAGTTGGCTCACCTTTCTCATCTAATTTGAATAAGAAGAATTCTGGCTCTGGTCCAAGATTGAAGTTTGTGAAGCCCATTTCTCTTGCTTCAGCTAAAACGCGTTTTAAATTATTACGTGGGTCACCTTCGAATGGTGTTCCGTCTGTCTTGTAAATATCACAGATTAAACGAGCTACTTTTCCTTTTTCAGCTGTCCAAGGGAACACTACCCAAGTATCTAAATCTGGATATAAATACATATCAGATTCCTCGATACGTACAAACCCTTCGATAGAAGAACCGTCAAACATCATTTTATTATCTAATGCTTTCCCTAATTGACTTACTGGAATTTCTACGTTTTTAATAGTTCCTAAAATATCTGTAAATTGAAGACGAATGTATTTAACATTTTCTTCTTTTGCTAAACGAGTAATATCTTCACGTGTATACTTTGCCATGATCTATTCCTCCCCAAATATATAAAACTAATTATTTTTAATGGAAAAAGCGAGACATATCACCTTGTCGTAAAGATGTACGGTACTTACCGCCTTGCAATAATTCCGTTCGAAGAATTTTTCGCAACTCCACTTCACTTAGGTCTTGTCTAATCTTTTCCGCTTGCTCGCTGTCTTGTTCTTGAAGAGCCCCCTCATTTTTCACGGTAAAAATTTTTTTAATACCGGCTAGGTTCACTCCTTGCTCGATTAAATCCTTAATTTCGAGCAATCGATCGATATCATTTAATGAGAATAGACGACGATTGCCTTCCGTTCTCATCGGAGTAATTAATTGATGCTCTTCATAATAACGAATCTGGCGCGCAGACAACTCTGTCAATTGCATCACGATTCCTATAGAAAAAAGAGGCATCGAACGCCGAATGTTGTTGCCGCTCATTAAGCATCCTCCTTTTGTTTATCATAGTTTTATTTTATGCTATGTAATTTTATTTGTCAATGCAATGTTATATTTTATAACATAAAAATTTTTTACTTTGCTGAATTGCAAGTTAATTCAAAATAGAGAGCCAATAGGAAGTTGGCCACTCTAGTTATTCTATCATACTATTTATAATGTAATAAGCTTCTTAGATAATAAATTATCTACGGCTGTTAAAACTGCCATCTTCACATGAGCATACGTTAAGCCCCCTTGAACATAGGCAATAAAAGGAGCGCGAGTTGGACCATCTGCTGTCAATTCAATGCTCGCTCCTTGAATAAATGTTCCTGCTGCCATAATAACATCATCCTCATAGCCCGGCATATAAGCAGGATACGGAGTCACATGTGAATTGATTGGAGATGCAAACTGAATTGCTTGACAAAAAGCAACCATCTTATCTTTATCATCAAATTGAACAGATTGAATAAGATCGGTGCGTTTAGCATTCCATTTAGGCGATGTATTCATTCCAAGTCTCTCTAAAAAGGCTGCGGTAAACACCGCTCCCTTTAATGCTTGTCCTACAACATGCGGAGCAAGGAAAAACCCTTGGTACATTTCTTGTAAGCTATAAAGGGACGCCCCTGCTTCTGCTCCAATACCAGGTGATGTTAATCGATATGCACAAGCTTCTACCAGCTCTTTTTTACCGACGATATAGCCGCCTGTTTTCACTATACCACCGCCCGGGTTTTTAATGAGTGACCCCGCCATTAAGTCGGCTCCTACGTGGCATGGCTCCTTCGTTTCTACAAATTCACCGTAACAATTGTCAACGAACACAACAATATTCGGATTAATCTCTTTCACAAAAGCAATAGCTGCTTCGATTTCCTCAATCGTAAAAGATGGACGCGTTGCATATCCTTTTGAACGCTGAATTCCAATCATTTTTGTATTCGGTTTAATGGACTGTTTAACCGCCTCGAAATCAATAGCTCCTTCAGCGGTTAACGAAACCATATTATAGTCAATATGGAAATCTCGTAAAGAACCTACCCCTGTACCGCGAATTCCAACAATTTCTTCAAGTGTATCATACGGTTTTCCCGTAATATAAAGCAGTTCATCACCTGGACGAAGAATGCCAAACAATGCCGTTGAAATAGCATGTGTACCAGAAATAATTTGCGGGCGAACAAGACCCGCTTCTCCTCCAAATACATCTGCATAGATTAATTCCAGCGTATCTCTTCCGACATCATCATACCCATACCCTGTTGACGGGATAAAATGAGAATCACTGACCCGATGTGCTTGAAAGCTGCGAAGCAAACGAAATTGATTTTCTTCAATTCGCTCTTCTATTTTCTTATGTAATGGAGCAATCATTGCCTCTATTTCTCTTACAATCGGTTGCAAAATTTCCCCATTTGTTAAATATTGATACATGTTGTTTCCCCTTTATATTGTAAATTTCTCTAGTAAGCCTCTAATTGGGTGATTGGTTAAACAAAAACCCCTGCATTCATAACACTCACTTTCTTCATTAAAAGCGAGCGTCCGCAATATTGTTTCATTCTTCAACTGCGCAAGTAATCTTCCTTCCGTAGAAGGCAGTGAAACGTGGTAGCTTGCCATCTCACTTATCATACTTTGCTCAATTGTCTCTAAAATTGTTTCCACATCTCCTTGATCATAGGCACTAATCAGTAAAGATTGGTCTTTTGATGTCGGCAAAAATTCGGCATGCTTGCAATCCCTCTTATTATACAACGTAAGCATCGGAATGGAAGTAGCTTCTAAGTCTTGCAATAAATTTTCTACCGTCGTTTGATGATTAAAGTAATCAGGATTCGATGAATCGACGACGTGTAACAGTAAGTCAGCTTCCTTCACTTCCTCTAAGGTTGAGCGGAAAGCCGCAATAAGAGAAGTAGGTAAATCTTGAATAAATCCAACCGTATCTGTCATTAACACCGTAAAGCCGCTTGGCAATACAGCTTTACGAGTAAGAGGATCCAGCGTAGCAAATAGCAAATTCTCTTCAAATGCAGCTGCTTCCGTTAATCGGTTAAACAATGTTGACTTTCCTGCATTTGTATACCCTACAAGCGCTATTTGAAACGCCTTATTTCGCTTACGCCGCTCTCGGTACCGGTCACGATGATCAGCGATTACTCGCAACTGACTCTTAATTTCATCAATTTTACCTCGAATATGACGACGATCGCTTTCAAGCTTCGTTTCCCCAGGTCCTCTCGTTCCGATTCCACCACCAAGCCTAGATAAAGCCGTTCCTTGGCCAACTAGACGAGGAAGCATATATTGCAGCTGAGCAAGCTCAACCTGCAGCTGACCTTCTCTTGAACGAGCACGCTGAGCGAAAATATCTAAAATCAATTGCGTTCGATCAATGATTCGCGCTTCCAACTGGTTCGAAAGATTACGAATCTGACTTGGAGATAATTCATCATTAAAAATAATTAAATCCGGCTCTAATTCTGCTTCTAAATTTTGAAGTTCTTCAATCTTTCCTTTTCCTATGTATGTGGCCGGATGGACACGCTCCCGTTTTTGAGTAACCGTCAGCAACACTTCACCATTTGCTGTATGAGTTAATGATGCAAGTTCCTCTAATGAATAATGAAAGCGGGCATCATCTTCCACTGTTTGACATCCAATTAAAATCGCCGTTTCTTTTTCAGCATTTTGCAAATAGGGCACCATCCTTATCCAAAATCATTCAACTCATCATACCAAAAAAATAAATAAGATTAAAACTTTCACAAACTAAAATAGAGCATTTCCAAAAAGAAAAGAACATGATAGAATCAATTTTAGTTTGCGACAAGATTAATGAAAAATCCTCACTGTTTATACATTTCAAATAAAATTTAACTGATAGAGGGAATCCATATGACCTGGGAATTTTTAAGCATAATTGGAACAATTGCTTTTGCGATTAGTGGGGCAATCATTGCTATGGAAGAAGAATATGATTTATTGGGTGTATATATTTTAGGCATCGTAACCGCATTTGGCGGTGGAGCAATCAGAAATTTATTAATTGGTGTCCCTCCTTCAACACTATGGGACCAAGGTACGTTCTTTACAATTGCTTTAATATCGATTACTATCGTGTTCTTCTTTCCAAACAATTCATTAAAGCATTGGGACAAATGGGGAAATTTCACCGATGCAATCGGATTAGCTGCTTTTGCTATTCAAGGAGCACTATATGCAATTGAGCTCAATCTTCCAGTAAGCGCGGTTATTGTAGCAGCTGTTTTAACTGGCTGCGGAGGCGGAATTGTCCGCGATGTTCTCGCAGGACGTAAACCGCTCTTATTCCGTAAAGAAATCTATGCAGTTTGGGCAATTGTAGCAGGGATAATCTTAGGCTTAGAACTTGCCTCAGATACATGGGAATTATATGCTCTCTTCATTATTATTACAGCATTGCGTGTCCTTTCCTACACACGCAACTGGGAGCTGCCAAATAAAAAATTGCCTCAAAACATGTAAAAACGGCCTAAAGCCGTTTTTTTTGTTCCCTTATTCATTCTGTTCATTAAAAATAAAATCTTGACTTCGTAATGTCATTAAATCTGCCTTGTCATAACTATCTTCATGCAATAAGCGCATCGCTTGTGTTCGAATCGCTTTTTCAATGACATTACGAATATAGCGACCGTTCGAAAAGGAAACAGGACTTTGCAATGAGCGAAGTACAACTAGATGTTCGCGCAGCTTTCGCTCTGCATCACGACTAATGATATACTCCCGCTCTTCTAGCATCAGATCCGCTATCTCCATTAATTGATCGGTTGTATAATCAGGAAATTCAATAACAAGCGGAAATCGTGACAATAAACCAGGATTTAAGCTAAGAAAATAATCCATTTCACGTGAATAACCCGCTAGAATCAAAATAAACTCATGCTGCTTATCCTCCATATGCTTCACAAGCGTATCAATCGCTTCTTTCCCAAAGTCTTTTTCTCCTCCGCGTCCTAACGAATACGCTTCATCAATAAACAAAATTCCCCCGATTGCTTTCTTCACTAAATCTCGTGTTTTTTGAGCTGTATGACCAATATATTCACCAACTAAATCCGCACGCTCCGCTTCTATTAAATGTCCTTTTGTTAACACATTCATCTTATGAAATAATTTACCGATTAAGCGTGCAACCGTCGTTTTCCCAGTGCCAGGATTCCCTTTAAACATCATATGCAACGCTTGTCGCCCAGCCTTCAAACCACGTTCCTCACGCTTCTTATTGACATAGATCCATGCATAAATTTCTTTAATTAACTTTTTCATCTCTTCCATGCCAACTAATGTTTCAAGCTCCGCCTCGATTTCTTTCAAAGCAATATGCTGTTCAGAAAGGTCTCGATCATATAATTCCCTAATAGGCACATCCTTTTGTATCACGTTTCTTTTTTCTCCATTAAAGACAATATTAATTTGCCCATTATTTTTCATTCGGATTGGTTGCTCCACATCATCACCTCGCCATTCCCGACCCCTTATTCCTATAATTTATTAGGAAATTAACTCTTCTCAGCTAGCCTTCCGTCGAAAAATACGACGGAATCAGACAATTATTTTACTAAAAAAAGACACTTCAACATATTAACTATGTTTTTCGTCATTTCTTTTAAGAAAATGTCAGTTTCTGCGCTTTCCCAAGAAATAATCCACCTATCTATTATTCATCTATATTCAGAAAAGCAGGAAATCATTCTTTGACCATTCGAAAAGGATTCCGAACAAAAGTGTAAGTGCTAAAAAACAAAAGGCGGAAGTCACCCTACCTTTACTCTGCGAGGCAACCTACAAATCAATGAGCAGGAATGCTAGCACTTAACACAGCCCAGTGCCCAAAATCAACAACATCATAAAACAGAGCTTATACAATAAAAAAAACAGGCTCCATAAGCGCCTGTTTTTCTCTCATCTATTTATTCTTTCACTTCATATTCAATTTGAACATTTCGTTGTGGAGCAAAAGTAGAAATCGCATGTTTAAATACTAATTGTTGCTTCCCTTCAGATTCAAATAGCACGGTAAAATTGTCAAAGCCTTTAATTTGCCCACGAATTTGAAAACCGTTTAATAAAAATACTGTCACATAAGTATTGTCTTTTCTCAGTTGGTTTAAAAATTGGTCTTGAATATTTACCGATTGTTTCATCACTTCGTCCTCCTCTTTTCTCTCTACTTGTACTTATTCGCCTTTATCATGAGCTTTCCTGCAATAAATTCCGATATTTCGTTGATTTTTTTTGAAAATTCGGCAATATCAGTCATATCAAACCAAGAAACATCCATTTTATTGCGAAACCACGTAAGTTGACGTTTGGCATAACGGCGAGAGTTTTGTTTTAAAGCCTCAATTGCCTCTTTTTCACTCATTCGCCCTTCCAGATAATCATACAGTTCCTTATAACCAATCGCTTGAATTGATTGACAATGTTTTAAGCCTTGTTCAAAAAAACCTTGCACTTCCGAAACAAGCCCCTCTTCCACCATCATATCCACTCGATTGTTAATACGCGCATATAATAAATCGCGCTCCATCGTTAACCCGATAATACATGTATCATATTTCATTTCAGTCGGCTGTTCATTTAACTGCTCACTCATTGTATGTCCTGTGCAATGATAAATTTCAAGCGCACGAATCACACGCCTCACATTATTCGGATGGATACGCTCCGCACTTTCGGGATCAATCCTCTGTAGTTCCGCAAAAACAGCCTCTATTCCCGCCTCTTTCACGCGTTGTTCTAACTCCGCTCGATATAGCGGGTCGGATGGAGCTTCAGAGAATTGATAATCATAAATTACAGACTGTATGTATAATCCCGTTCCCCCCACTATAATTGGAAGCTTTCCTCGACTTTGAATATCGTCAATCATTACATTTGCTCTTTGTTGAAATTCAGCTGCACTAAACGGCTCATTCGGCTCTTTAATATCGAGCAAATAATGTGGAATACCTTCTTTTTCTTCCTCCTTTATTTTCGCTGTGCCAATATCCATTCCTTTATATACTTGCATGGAATCACCACTTATAATCTCACCATTAAATCGTTTTGCTAATTCAATACTTAACTTCGTCTTGCCCACAGCCGTTGGGCCAATAATAACAAGTAACTTTCCTTTTTGTTGTTCCAACATTCTTCACTGCCTTATATGATTTTTTCCTATCTTACCATAATTTCAGCGGAAGCTGTTAAACATCTAAACAGTATAGGTATCTCTCTACATTTTTATTCAGATAAAAATAGAAAAATAAATACATTTAAAAGGGCGAATGAAAGTGATTTCGACAACCAAAACTAATTTCTAGAAAAAAGAGGAGGAAAGATCAAATGGAAGAATTATTACACCCCATGCTGAGAACAGTTATTTCCTATATAATATTGCTTTTTGTTACTTACTTATTCGGAAAAAGAATGAATTCACAATTAAATTACCATAGCTTTGCTGTCGCTATTACAATCGGTTCATTCATCGCCAATATGGGATTTGATACCAATCTTAAATTTTGGCCAATACTTACTTCCTTTTTTATCTTAACGTTTGTTTTCTATCTTTCTTCTTATTTATCTTATCAAAATAAATTCTTGTACAAATACTTATCCGGACAACCCACTGCTATTATCGAAAAGGGAAAAATAAATGAGGTCAATATGAAAAAAGCAAAGTACTGCCTGTACGATTTACACCAACAATTAAGAGAAAACGGAGTATTCCAAATAGAAGAAATTGAAACGGCCTATCTTGAGGTAAGCGGTAAACTTTCTATTCAACTAAAAGAACAATACAAGCCTGCAACCAAACAATACATAGATCAGCTAAATATGAAACGACCGGTCGAATTAATCATAGACGGAAAGATATTAAAAGAAAAATATCAGCATTGAACAAGTTTCTTATGCAGTTGTAGGAACAAATGGTGTGTTTTATACCTTAACTTAATTGGTCCAGCCAAGAAATCACTTTCTCCGAAAATAAGTTCATGTTTTATACGCCATATATATACACCCAAATTAATTTTCCAACAGCATCCCATCTAGTTGGTGGAACGATTGGGGGCTCCTACTTGTTCTTTCTCCATGAAACGATGGAAAAAGCCCTCATGTATTGTAAGGGCTTTTTCCACGAATCTATTATTGTGTTACTAGACTTCTTTTATGACCATATAACCAATCCGTATAGCTAAAATCATTTGCTGGACGTTTTGTAAAAATATCGTTACGAAGTGCAATTGTAATTGGATCTACAGCATGAATGATTTCTCCCCATTGACGTGCCGTTGTTTGAACACGTGCAGTACGAGGAATACGTTCTTCTTGGAACTCTTTGAAAGCGGCTTCAAAATTATCACCATGAGTTGCTAATACATCAGCTAATTTTGCAGCATCTTCTAATGCTTGAACGCCACCTTGAGCTAAGTATTGTAACATTGGGTGAGCAGCGTCTCCCATAAGTGTTATATTCCCTTTTGTCCAGTTATCAATTGGCAGGCGATCATACATTGGCCAACGGATTTGTTTATTAATAAATGAAAGAGCTTTCTCAACTTTTGAATGACAGCCTTCAAATACTTGTGCCATTTCTTCTGGAGTTCCCCATTCAACAGATTCAGATGTATACGTTGGGCTTTTGAATACAACAACTTGATTATATAATTCTCCACGGCGTACTGGGTATTGAACTACATGAAGATTTGGACCAATCCACATAATTACATCGTCCATTTCAGCATCTTCAGAAATTTCTTCAATTGGAATCGTACCACGATAAGCAACATATGCAGAGTTTACCATATCATCTTGAGCGAATAATTTACGTACATTTGATTTAATTCCATCTGCCCCAATAACTGCCTTACCTTTGATTTTCTCATTATGTTGGTTTATAAGGAATACGCCATCTTCATTTTCTTCTGCAGCAGTAATTGTCGTATTCGTATGAAGAGAGATTAAAGGATTGCTTTCACATGCTTCTAACAGCGATCTGTGTAAATCAGAACGGTGCAATACCATATATGGGAATCCATATCTCTCTTTAAACTCATCTCCTAGGTCTAAAGCCGTTAGTTCTTCTCCCGTAAAAGCATCTTTTAACACAAGTCGTTTTGGAAATACGGCAAATTCAGCAATACGATCTGCTACTCCAAGGCGAGTTAAAACAGCCATTGCATTTGGAGCCATTTGAATTCCTGCACCAACTTCCCCGAATTGTGGTGCTTGTTCAAAAACGGATGAAGCGTGACCAGCTTGTGCTGCAGCAAGAGCTGTTGCTAATCCACCAATTCCGCCACCAGCGATTAAGACTCTGTTCTCTGTGTTTGTCATAGAAATTCCTCCTAGTTTCTCTTAATTTAGTTTTAAAGAAGTAATAAGTGATTAACTAAGGGCAGCCTAAGAAGCATATAATGTACCTATCTCTTAAGCTGCTTATTACTGCGATAATCTTTTTTTACTTTTACGGTAATATTGGTTTAAACTCAGAAGTCACTTCTTGCTGACCATTGTTTCGCTCATACACTTCTTGTTTTTCAATATCGAATTTTTCCATAATTGGAAGATCATTTGTTGTGAAGAAATACGTATCTTCTGCTGCAACATGTTCTACCCAAGCCCAGTTTGGAACGCAGAAGAAATCTCCTTCTTCCCAATCGAAGCGAACGCCGTTAATAATACTGTAGCCCGAACCTTTATACACTTGATGAATCGAAGCACTCGTATGACGCTGCGCTTTTGTGCGGAAACCTTTCGGAAATTTCTGAATCCAAGCAGCAATCGTTGGGTTCGCTGTTTTACCTGTAGAAGGGTTAATAAATTCTACCGCATATCCTTCAAATGGATCCGGCTCAAACTGACTTAATGATTCAATCGCCTTATACGTATGCTCCCATTTATACGAACCTAGTGGAGCTATGGAAGGATTACGATCAGAAACAGGACGTAGCATACCTGCTGCATAACGTTGTGAACCAAAGTTATCCGGTACTTTCGGCTGTTCAATTCTTTCTGGGTAATTCTCAAAGAATGTACCACCCAATGCATAAATCGTTGGAATGTCTAAAATATCTGTCCAAATCATCGGTTTTGTGCCTTCATGACCATGACCATGCCATAAATTTTTTGGCGTAATGAGGAAGTCTCCTTCTTCCATGAAAATTCTTTCCCCTTGGACGATACTGTATGCGCCTTCCCCTTTCGTAATAAAGCGAAGGGCATTTTGAGAGTGACGATGAGAAGGAGCTACTTCTCCTGGTTGTAACAATTGAACGGCTGCATACAGCGTTTGTGTCGTAGAAGCCCATCCCCAAGGTTGACGATAATCAAGACCTGGATTTTGCAAATAAATTGCCCGTCGTTCTCCCCCGCGATCCGGTGTGAAAATTTGAGCGGCTTCTAGTAATTTTTTCTCAAGCAGGCTGCCTTTCCAAAGATAAGCTTGTGCATGAGGCTCTGGAGATTTATGCATTAACGCTGGAATTGCTTCCCATAATGGTCCAAGATTATATTGACGAATATCAGCCGTAAAATCTTGTACAATTTTACTCTTCATAAACTCAGTTACTTCTGCCATGTTCCGAACCTCCTACTAGATTATTAATTTAATTTTGATAAATTGCGTTGAATTTGACCTTCATGTTTGTTCACGTGCTGATCAATTAAATGATCAATAATAAATGAAAGTGGTTTCGTACCAAAATTAGGATTTCTGCTTGGTGCCTCAGCAGCAAGCTGCTCCGCTGTCAAGTTCCCAATACCTGATTCTACTTTTTGTTTAACCTCTTCTAGCGCTTGTAACAGCTCCGCAACACTTATCGCATCCACCGTTGTAGAACTTACCGCTTGCAGTCGCCCTTCATGTAAATGATTTCTTCCCCATTCTTGACCAGGAGATTGAACAAGCTGTTCAATCTCTTCTACCCAATACGGTAATGCTTCGACGATATGAGCGACAATTTGCATAATAGACCATTCTTCCTCTGTTGGATACCAACGAATCGTTTCTTCCGATAACCCTTTCACCGTTTCGATAATACGATCAATCGATTCATTAACAGATGTAACTGCATTTTGTGTCACTGTCATTCTATTACTCTCCTTTTACAGCACGTACTGTATTTTCTAATACACCCACTTTTTCGATTTCGACACGAACGACATCTCCATCTTTCAACCATACTTGCGGTTCCATTGCTTGAATAACACCACCAGGAGTTCCTGTAATAACGATATCACCAGGCTCTAATGTAGCAATTGTAGATAAGAATGATACTAGATGTTTAACAGAGAATACTTGGTTCGCAGTATTGGTACGTTGACGCTCTTCACCGTTTACAGTTAAAACCATTTCTAGTGTTTGTGGATCTCGTAGCTCATCTGAAGTAACCATCCAAGGTCCCATTGGTAAGCTGCCATCTACTGTTTTACCTTGCAGCCATTGAAGAGTACGACGTTGGAAATCGCGATATGTTACATCGTTTGCTACTGCATAACCTGCTACATAATCAAGCGCTTCTTCTTCTGAAACATTTTTTGCACGTTTACCGATGACAAACGCAAATTCCGCTTCATAGTCTAATTGTTCTGAAATTGGATGAAATGGAATATCATCTTGTGGCCCAACAAGTGTGTTCGCAAATTTAGCGAATACAACAGGATATTTTGGAATTTCACGTCCCATTTCAAGAATATGTTCACGATAGTTATGACCTACAGCAAAGATTTTTCCTGGTTTTGGAACAGGAGCTTCCACTTTTACTTCACTTAGAGCATGAACTAGTTTTGAACCATCCACTACTCTATTCGTTAAAGCAAAGTCGATTGCTCCTTTCGCAAGCTCCATGCTTTCTTTTCCACCTTGTAAAAATCCTGTCATCTCAGATGGAATGAATGCATTTGCAATTTCTTGTGCACGTATTTTCCCCTCTGCTTCTAAAGATTTTTTATAAGCAAGATGTAAATCAACAACTTCCTCACTCACGATAGCTCCAATTGTTGTAATACCTTCACGGTTAAATGTTATAAGTTTCATACATATTCTCCTTTGTCTATACAATTTTATTTTGAGTTTTTCATTCCTGTAAGCGGATTCATTTCAATCACTTCTTAGAAGATATTTCGCTTGAATAATATAAGCACCTATATCTTCAAAACTGCTTATCAACAGGATCTTTGTACTTCTTTTTATTGATGTGAATAAGCTAACCCGTAATACAAGTTATAAAAGAAAGTGGATATCTTTTTCACTTTGAGTTAACTTCGTTCACTATTTATAAATAAAATTTAATCTATTCTGTAGCAAATGTCAATAATATTTTTTCTGAAAATTTACCTACTTCAAAATATTTTTTTGGATTCTATATATGAAATCTTTGTACAAAGCTTCACAGTTTGTTCTAAGAACACTTTGTAAATAAAGAAGTGTTTCTGTTATACTAATAAAAAATAATAGGAGAAATTAAAATGGAGAAAGAAAAAAATCCAGCTATGATTGGTTCGCTTCAAATAGGTTTGGGAATAGTTGATATCATTGCTTCCCAAGAACACCCTATGAAATTTACTGAAATTCAGGAAAAATCCAACATCACAAAAAGTAATCTATATAAATATTTGAATACTCTTACACACTTAGAGTTACTATATAGAGACAAACAACACGGTACCTATACACTGGGTTCTAAAATTATTTCCTATGGAATGGCTGCTATCGGTCAACAAGATCTCGTTACCAAAGTGACTCCTTTCCTACAAGAAATAAGTAGATTTACTTCTTTAACGGCTCTATTAGCTGTATGGACACATAGCGGTCCTGTAATCGCCAACATTTGGAACGCTAATAACGGCTTGAACATCGGTGCACAAATTGGGACGCACCTCCCTATCTTATCGTCGTCAGGAAAAGTTTTTTCTGCTTTTCATGAACCTTTACTCATTGAGGAATGGAAAAATACTGAAATGCAAAACTGGTCTGTAGAAGACAAACAATTATTCGAGGAAGAAACAGAAGTTATTAAAAAAGGCAAATTTCTTTTGCTAAAGAGCCACTCGTTCCTTATATATCTTCAGCATCTGTTCCATTATTTAACTATAATAATGATTTACTAGGTTGTTTGACACTTGTTGGATTTTCACAGATTGTCCCTCAAACATCTGAAGATGAATACGGTCAATATTTACTCAATATTTCAAAGGAAGCATCTGGTATATTTGGATATAAATGATGTAATTTAGAAGCATCCATTTAAAAAATGGCATGCTTCTTTTTTTTGTGAATTTTCATGATACTTTTAATAGCAACATTGTTATAATACACTTTTTACAAGTTTCCTATTTCACAATCTTTTACTTTTTTACAATTTTGTGAATTTCGAGTTGAAAAATTAAAAAACCGCCTATATAATCACTATAAAGCAACATAGTTTTCTATAAGTGAAATAATTTTCTTCTAGAAACCTATTTTCACAACTTTGAAAGCGCTTTATTGATGCTACAACACAAAAGGGGGAAAATATTTGTCTAGTTTAAACACGAACCGTATCATTGAAAATAGTAAATTTAACCGCTTTCACACTATGATACTCTTTTGGGGGACATTCATTATCATTTTAGATGGTTATGATCTTGCCGTTTATGGAGCCGTACTGCCAGTTCTGATTGAAGATTGGGGATTATCGAATGTTGAAGCTGGTGCCATGGGAAGTTATGGATTAATCGGTGTTATGATTGGGGCTTTTTTCTTCGGTCCCCTCGCTGACCGAGTTGGTAGAAAGAATGTTATCCTTATTTGTTTTGTCCTATTTAGTCTATTCACTGGACTATGTGGTCTAGCTGATTCACCTACTGCTTTTTCTACCTATCGATTTATTGCAGGACTCGGGCTTGGTGGAATTATGCCAAACGTAATTGCTTTAATGACAGACTACTCCCCTAAATCGATGCGTAGTTTAACTGTATCGATTATACTTTGCGGCTATTCCGTTGGGGGAATGCTAGCTCCTGCACTTTCAATCTATCTCATCCCAAGCTACGGATGGGAAATCGTCTATATGATTACTGCTGCACCTCTTTTACTTTTGCCTTTCATTTGGAAACATCTTCCTGATGCAACCGTTTTCTTAGCTGCAAAGGGACGTACAGAAGAATTACGCCAGATTATGAATAAAATCAACCCTGCCGGTAATTATACGGAAGAGGATCATTTTGAAAAAATAGATATAAAACAAGAAGCAGGTATTCCTGTTATTCAACTATTTAAAAATAACCGTGCTCTTAGTACAAGTATGTTTTGGATTGCGTACTTCATGTGCTTATTAGTCGTTTATGGATTAAGCACCTGGCTCCCAAAATTAATGATGCAAGCAGGCTATGGCTTAAATTCAAGTCTTTCGTTCTTAATCATTATGCACGCCGGAACAATTGTTGGGACACTTATAATTGCTAAACTTGCTGATCGATATGGTTCTAAAAAAATGCTTGTTCCAATGTACACAATCGGTGCGATTTGCTTATTTCTGATGAGCTTTAAAAGCGACCTATGGGTGATTTGTCTTCTTGTCGCTATTACTGGAGCTTGTACAGTAGGCGCACAAAATATCGCCAATGCCTATGTTTCTCAATATTATCCACCATTTTTACGTTCAACTGCCTTAGGGGTTGCTTCCGGTGTAGGAAGAATAGGGGCCATTCTCGGACCAACTATTGGCGGAATCTTACTTACGATGAATTTACCGATTCAAATTAATTTCCTTGCCTTTGCTATACCTGGTGTCATCGCTTCTATCGCTTTCTTCTTCATCCCTGTGAAACACGCGTATGATTATACAGAAAAAACCGAAGATTCAGATATAAATGAATCAGATACTAATTCTAAAGTCATTTAAAAAAGTCAACAATACTGACCAGCCAGAGTCAGTATTGTTGACTTTTTTATTACAGCTCTGTTAGATAACGGAACTAAAAAGGAATGCGGCCACTTCTAGAGTCGGCACTTATCAACGATGAATGAAAGTGCTGGCACTTTTGTTCTTTCAGTCACACATCACTTACATTGGTTGCATTCCATATTTCTCGCTCCAATTCCGCCTTATACTTCAATGTTTCTCTTTCACTCCAACCGAACACATCACACATATATCGACTAACTGCTTCCTTCCACCTATGTACCCAATCTATCTGAAACAAAAGGGCACTTGTTCGTCGTACAAAGAAATCAACGGGTGTTACAACATATTCTTCTTGTATCCCGTAAACTAATTTAGCGAATACTTCAGGAGTGAACTGATATTTTTCTATATCGTTTTTGCCATCTCTAATAATTTGATAAATCTTCGAGATATTAGACCCATATAATCTTGTGAGGTATCTTGCTTCACATTCTGTTAAACCTAGCTTTATCCCTTCTTTTGTATACTTAGAAATGTAGGCTTCAAAATAATGAGAGCCGCCTACGTCCCCTCCCGATATAGGAAGCTTTCTCGTGACACACTTACCAAATAATTTGTATTGTTCATCTTTGAATTGTCTCGCAAGCAGATTGACAATCGTTTCTGCCATTTTGCGATATCCTGTTAATTTTCCACCAGCAATCGTAATAAGGCCAGATTTTGAAACCCAAATTTCATCTTTTCGTGAAATTTCCGAAGGACCTTTTCCTTCTTCATGAATGAGCGGGCGAACACCAGCCCAACTTGATTCAATATCTTGGACACTTAAGGTTAGTTTTGGAAATATGAAATGAATCGCCTTTAATATATACATCCGATCCTCCTCAGTAATAAGCGGCCGAATCGGGTCTTTATCATAAAAAGTATCAGTTGTTCCCACATATACTTTTCCTTCTCTCGGAATCGCAAATACCATTCTACTATCTTCTGTATCAAAATAAATCGCTTGCTTTAAAGGAAAACGTGATTGATCAATAACCACATGGACTCCTTTTGTCAATTTCAATGTTTTTCCTTCGTTTGATCTATCTTTTTCTCTTAATGAATCGACCCATGCTCCAGTTGCATTGACTACTTTTTTTGCCCGAATATCATAGCAATTTCCTGTCTGAACATCTTCAACAACAACCCCTGCCACCTTCCTATCTTCATATAGAAAATCGATGACTTTCGTATAATTTAGCAAATCTGCACCAAATTCAGCGGCTCGTTTAATAACTTCAATTGTTAACCGTGCATCATCCGTCCGATATTCAACATAATAACCTCCCCCTTGCAAGCCTTGCCTTTTAAGTAGAGGCTCTTGCTTTACCACCTGTTCCTTAGATAACATCCTTCTTCGCTCCTGTTTCTTAACAGCAGCAAGAAAATCATAGACCTTTAACCCAATGGAAATACTACGCGGTCCAAGCTCCCCATCCGTATACACTGGAAGCAACATCCATTCTGGTTTCGTGACGTGCGGACCATTTTCGTAAACAATTGCTCGTTCTTTGCCCACTTCCGCCACCAACTTAACCTCCCCTTGCTTTAAATAGCGTAAACCGCCATGAATGAGTTTGGAGGAACGACTAGAAGTACCAGCAGCAAAATCTTGCATCTCAAAAAGACCAACTTCCATCCCTCGGGTCACAGCATCCAAGGCAATGCCTGCACCCGTAATACCCCCTCCAATGATTAATAGATCATATTGTTTTTCACTCATTTTCTGTAACAATTGCGATCGGTTCATATATGTTTGGGCCATGATTTTCCCTCCAATTATGAAAAAGACCACCAGATCACTCAATAAGTGTCTATGTGGCCCTCCCTTAAACAGCATGATGAATCGAAATCATCATACCATTATACACAATAAATGTTAAATTTTATTATATATATTTATGAAACAATGTAAGTCATCCAATGATTTTATCTGATTTTCAACTTCAAATTAACGATGTTCTATAAACCTATTATTTAAACATCATCGCAGCATGGACCGCTTTTTTCCATCCTTCATACAGTTGCTTTCGCTGTTCTTCATCCATAGTTGCGCTAAATTCCCGATCTAGTCTCCATTTCTCCCCAATGTCATCTTGACTTTCCCAAAACCCTATCGCCATTCCCGCTAAGTAAGCTGCACCTAATGCTGTCGTTTCATTAATTACTGGTCTATCAACAGGAACACCTAATAAATCGCTTTGAAAGCCCATTAAGAAATCGTTCTTTACCGCTCCTCCATCTACTCGAAGCTTTTTCAAAGAAATACCAGAATCCGCTTCCATCGCACTTAATACATCTTTCGTTTGATAGGCTAGAGATTCTAAAGTCGCTCGAATAAAATGCTCCTTTGACGTTCCGCGAGTTAAACCGAATACAGCACCGCGCACATCACTATCCCAATAAGGTGTACCTAATCCAACAAAAGCAGGAACAACATATACACCATCAGTCGATTGTACTTTCTTTGCATACGCTTCACTATCTTTGGCTTCTTTGAGCATCCTTAATCCGTCACGAAGCCACTGAATCGCAGAGCCCGCTACAAAAATACTGCCTTCTAACGCATATTCAACTTTTCCATTAATTCCCCAAGCAATCGTCGTTAACAAGCCATGTTGAGATTTTACCGCTCTCTCACCAGTGTTCATTAACATAAAGCAACCCGTACCATATGTGTTTTTCGCCATTCCATCCTCGAAACATGCCTGACCGAAAAGAGCAGCTTGCTGATCACCAGCCGCCCCCGCAATCGGAATATTATGCCCAAAGAAATGATGGCTGACCGTATGAGCATACACTTCTGAAGATGGCCTCACTTCAGGAAGCATGGAAGCCGGAATGGTTAAAATCTTAAGCAATTCATCGTCCCATTCCAAATCATAAATATTGTACATCAATGTTCGTGATGCATTTGAATAATCGGTTACATGAGCTCTCCCGCCAGATAGCTTCCAAATGAGCCATGTATCAATTGTTCCAAATAATAGCTCACCCTTCTCAGCTTTCTCTCTAGCCCCCTCCACATGATCCAAAATCCATTTCACTTTCGTTCCAGAAAAATACGCATCAATCAGTAAACCTGTTTTATCTCGAATGACCTTCTCATATCCCTGATCTTTTAATTGTTGACAGATATCCTGCGTTTGCCGTGACTGCCAAACAATCGCATGATAAACAGGCATTCCTGTCTGTTTATCCCAAACGACCGTCGTTTCACGCTGATTCGTAATTCCAATTCCAGCAATTTGCGCGGGAGTAATGCCAGACTCCGCTAAAGCGCTTGCAATAACTGCTAATACACTACCCCAAATTTCACTAGCATTATGTTCAACCCAGCCTGGCTTTGGAAAATACTGCGTAAACTCTCTTTGGAACATATGAACAATATCGCCAGCACGATTAAACAAAATCGCTCGCGAACTGGTTGTTCCTTGATCTAGTGAAAGAATATACTGTTCCATTCCTCTCCCCCCTTATGAAGAAATTATACAACAATGAATCCTATTCACTTCATAAAAAGATATTTTATGTAAAGCTTTTATTCTCTAATACTGTCACCTTTGTATGTGTAGATGCTCCTACTTCTTTTGTATATTGGACTAGGCGAAGGATATCATGACAGCATTGTTTGGCCCCTAGCACTAATAAAGGAACACCGATGAAATCAATTTTTAAGCGTCTAGAGAATAGCCCTCCCATTGTCATAGCGAATGGAACAGTCGGGGAAGTGTTTGAGAAAATAATTTTTTCTTCCTCCCGAAAATGATTTTGCAGCATGACACTTAAATTTTTTAAAGCCGGAACAACAAGCTTTGAATTTTTTCTTCCTATTGTATAAACAGAATGTCCCTCGTCATCTATTCCATGAAAAATAAGCCTTCCCATATCAGCGGGTGTTAATTGATTAAAATAATCAACATGCAAAATCTCTTCTTTTGTAAGTTTTCGATCCGTAGGCAACTTTTTTAAATGATAAGCTGCTGCTAGAGCCGTGCTATGTGTCCCCGCAAAATCATCATAAATATAAATCATGATGTCACCTTTCCCTATTATATTTACACCTATTATTAACAAACATTCACATAATATCCAAAACATCCAATAAAGGAACTCGAATAACTTTAGAGACAAATATAGATAGGTTTCTTTATTTGAGACTTTGACGTTGTTGACTTTGGACTCATAAAAAAAGAACCCAAGTTTAGAGCCTCGGTTCTTTAAATAACATATCTTCTTTTGGTTTCTTCTTCACTTAATTTGCTTGTTTAAAAGCAACTTCTTTTACTTCACGTTTTCTTCTAAACCAAGCAACGATAATCGCAATCATTATAATAAATCCTAAGTAACCCATCACTGGATATAAAGTTCCAACCAACGTTGTAAAACCAACAAAGCTTGCTATGAAGGCTACAATGCCGAAACTGATTGCAAATCCTTTAAATTTAGTAGGTTGTTCTGGATTAATCAGGCGTGCTGTAAATGCATAAAGCATGCCTACAGCTGTATTATAAATCATACCTAATAGAATAATAGACATAATCCAACCAATCGCTGGCGACATTTCACTGGCTAAAGATAGCATTGGCATGTCCACACCATCAATGACATTGACTTTTGTCAACATCGCCAGAATGATTAGAAGAATCAGTAGCCCTAACCCAATTCCACCAAGGATACCGCCCCTACCTGCTGTCTTTTCATCCGTAATCGTACCGCCCATAACCGCAAGCATCGCAGCCCCTGCTGCAATATTATAAGAAACATAGAGCAGCGCACCTAATGCCCAATTTGATACAGCACTATTTTGTGTTTCAGCAATTTTTTGAATCTCCACTGCATTTAAATCCATCGTCAAATATGAATAAATCGCAATAATTACGACAATCAACAGTAAAAACGGTGTAATCATTCCCATTAATGAAAGGACTTTTTGAATATTAAGACATACGGTTGCAATCGTTAATACAGCCATTACAACATTTCCGACAATACTTGGTAATCCAAACTGTTGTTCAAAGATAGATCCTGTCCCAGCAATCATGACTACCGCAACACCGAATAAGAAAAACGTGATAATCAAGTCAACAAATACCCCGACATATCGCCCACATAAATGATAAACAACTTGTTTATGAGAAATGGTTTGCAAGCGGCTACCTAACTGCGTTAAGCTCATGCCTAAAAAGGCAAAAAAGAATGCTGCTATAACCGCGCCTATTACACTGATCCAACCAAAACTGGCAAAAAACTGAAGAATTTCCTGTCCTGAAGCAAAACCTGCTCCAACAATAACACCAATATATGCACCTGCAATTTGAATACTCTTTTTCATAACTCCTCCTATTAATTAGAATTTTTAGATAATTTAACGTAAGAAAGACTAGGATCCAATCATCCTCTCTCTCTTTCTTCTATTAATTATACTTTTTTACTATCGTTGTAAATTTTTCAATCGTTTCAAGGTTTGGCTCATAGCCTATTCCTGCTTTTTCAGGAACAGTAATCATGCCATCATGAACCATCACTTCTGGCTCAATTACATCTTGATTCCAATAACGAGAAGAAGCAGCTGTATCACCAGGCATTACAAAGTTTGATAAGGTAGTCAATGCCACATTATGGGCTCTTCCAATTCCTGATTCTAACATACCACCACACCAAACCGGGATATTGTGCTGCTGACAATAATCATGAATGCGCTTTGACTCAGTTAATCCTCCAACACGTCCTACTTTAATATTGATGATTTTACAGCTGCCAAGCTCAACAGCTTTCCGAGCATCCTCATATGAATGAATACTTTCATCCAGACAAATCGGTGTTTTCAGTTCTTTTTGTAATGTCGCGTGATCAATAATATCATCGGATGCGAGCGGCTGTTCAATCATCATTAAGTTGAATTCATCTAGTTGCTTTAATAACTCTATATCTTCTAAACGATACGCGGAATTCGCATCAGCCATAAGCGGAACAGTTGGGAAATGTTTACGTATCTCACGCATGACCTCAACATCCCAGCCTGGTTTAATTTTGACTTTAATTCTTTTATAGCCTTCTTTTACATATTCATCGATTAGTCCAAGTAAATCATCGATCGATTTCTGAATACCGATACTAATGCCAACTTCGATTTCTTTTCTTTCTCCCCCTAACGCTTTTGCCAATGTTACTCCATTCTGCTTCGCATATAAATCCCAAACCGCTCCTTCAAGGGCAGCCTTTGCCATATTATTTTTGCGAATATAGGCGAACATTTCAGACACTTCATCCGGATGAGAAATTTCTTTATGTAAAATACCTGGGATTAAAAAGTCCTCAAGTATATGCCAGTTTGTTTTCACTGTTTCTTCATTATACCAAGGTGAATGAAAGGCAACTGATTCTCCCCAGCCACTATTTCCATGCTCGTCCTTCACTTCCAATAATAAAAAGTCCTTGTCTTGAAACGTACCAAAGCTTGTTGTAAACGGATTTAGCATACTCATCTTCAATTGTCTTAATATAATTTCTTTTACAATCATCATCATATTCCTCTCTACGTTTATTAGACTTCTAATGTATGTTTTTGCACTAATAAATACTGATGGACAGGTTTATCGTCACTTTTCACAATTGAAACAACGGCATACCCTTTTGCAAATAACGTTTGAAAGATTTCTCTTGTTTTATAACGCCAATCTAGTGCTAATTCATAGTTTTGACTTTTCAACTCTTGAAAATGAGCAGGTACTGGTACAAGGATAGGTTGTTCGTTATCTTGAATTCCTTGAAGAATCATTTCACTATTGATTAATTTTGGTAAACCTGTTTCTGTCAATTCATAAGAAAATATGGACTGTGCCTGCTCCTCATTCACAGATAGTTCTTTTTCGATATGTGAACTATTAATCCACCATTCTACTTTAAAACGATCGGATGGCATACCGCTGTTGAAGTTATCATCCATTTCTCCGTAGCAGTCCTCCACATAGGTCGAGCAGATCGCATGTAATTTAGATAAATTCAAATAGCCGTTACGTGTTTCTAATGGGTCAAACGTCCAAACAATCAAATCATAACCCATTTCACGAGCAAGCGCTTTCTGCTCATGCTTTAAGCTTGCTCCAATTCCTTTTCCCCGATATCCTGGGTCAATCCCCAGCATATGGGAGCATAAGTAAGCTTTTCCTTGATTAAAACCAGCAAATCCATAACTAAAGCCAACTAGCTCCTCATTAAAAAAAGCACCTAATACTAGCCCACCATTTTGACTCGCCGTAAGCGTTTGATGGAGAGGAATTGGCTCCATATTCCAAACATTTTGTTCAAGTTGTTGAACTAGCTTCATTTCACTATTTGTCATTAATCTTCTCGTTATCATAGTTGCATTCACCTTCATTCTCCTCTTTCATACGCTGCAAATGTATGTAGCAGCGTTCTTGCTAATATTTCAATACCTGCATAGATAGCATCATGATTAAATGTCATCTGTGGATGATGAAGACCTGGTTGTAAATCGCAACCTAATCCGAGCATCGTTGCCTTAAGATGAGGATTTTTCAACGTATAAAAATGAAAATCCTCTCCTCCTGAAGAAACAATAGGCTTTCTTAATTGTTCTGCTCCAATCGACTCAATAATCGCTTTTTCCATATAGCTTAGCGCTTCCTCATTAACCTGTGCTGCTGCGACATTTGCCTTCGTTTCTAAGCGAATGTCCACTCCATATAGGTTTGCAAGAGCATCGGCTATTTTTTCGACCTTTTCCGTCAGCTTATCCATAACCTCATTCGTTTGCGCGCGTAAATCGATGCTGAAAGAAGCTTTTCCGGGAATAAGGTTTCCCGTATCACCACCTGCAAGGAACTTCGTCATTTTTACCGTGTGAGGAACCATTGGATCTAAATGAATACTTTTCATTTCTTGGATAAGTGAAGCACCAATTTCAATCGCATTTTGTCCAAGATGTGGACGTGCACCGTGAGCATCTTCCCCAATAATTTCTCCTTCTAAAAATTTAGCGGCTCCATGATAAATCGCACCTGCAGCTTCTCCATCGCGCAGCTCTTGTATCGGTCTTAAGTGAACACCATAAAGAAAATCGACATCATCTACTACATGCTTTTCGATTAGCTTTAAAGCTCCTGTCCCTTTCTCTTCTGCAGGCTGAAAAACGAACTTAATTCTGCCATTTATCTGAGGATTCAGTTTTTTTAAAAGAAGCATAGCGCCAATCGTCATTGTCATATGTGAATCGTGTCCACAAGAATGATTGGCTTTAAATTGCCCATCCACTTCTTGCCAAAGTGCATCGATATCTGTACGTAAACCTATACAAAAGTTACCGCTGCCAATCTCAACAACCAAACCTGTACAATCATCAAAAGTTTGTACGTTAAACCCTTCTTCTTCAAGTAACTGCTTAATATACGCTGTTGTCTGATATTCTTTCCAACTCACTTCAGGGTGCTGATGTAAATGTTCAAATACAGTCTGAATCGTTGGCTTTAATTGTTCAATAAACAACTTCAATCTTTTCCTTCTCCTTTACTTATAAAAGTGAAGCTAGAGTCATTTCTATTAACTGAAATAATAATCTCCATTTAATTTTTCATATTCTGCTTTTCGTTTTTCAAATCGCTCCCGATCTTTAACAGATACACCTGCAACTAACGCATTTAAAAATGAAAACAAAGCTGGCCCCGCATCAATCGTCGACTTCCCGTTTGAATAAATTTGAAAAAGAAGATCTGAATAATCACGAATAGGTGCAAGCGGGGAATCAGAAATACCAATGATAAAAGCCCCTTGCTTCTTCGCTAACTCAGCAATCTTAATCGTTTCTTTTAAGTAACGGTGAAAAGAAATTGATATTAAAATAGATTGATGGTCCATTTCACTTAATGTATAAAGTAAATCATTCGTTTCCGGCCGTAGAATCTCCACATTTTTTCTCACTAACCCCAGTGTGAATGTAAGCCAATTCGCTGCTGAAAACGAACCTCGTAAACCCGATATATATATTCGCTTTGCATCAACGAGCTTTTGGACAGCTATATCAAAATCTTTTTCACTCATATGATTAATCGTTTCTTGAATACACTGACGATCCTGCTCCATCGCTTGCGCAAAGAAATTCGGTTGTTCAGCTAATTTCAGTTTTCCAGAAACATAGTTACCAAGACTACTTTCATTAAACAGCAGTTGTTCTCGAACCATTTTTTGCAACTCCGAAAAACCTGATAAACCGATTGAATAGCAGAACCTAATAACAGTTGTTTCACTTACTCCAACCGTAACACCAATCTCACTTGCAGAATTTACCGCAAAGTCTTTCGAATTTTCCAATAAATGAGCCGCTACTTTCTTTTGACCGTTAGAAAGCTCATTGTACTTCTCTTGAATCAATGCTTTTAGATTCATATATTCCTCCTAACTATCAAGCATATATGAAGTTTTAACACTACTTTCAAACAAGCGTGAAGTTTATACTTCAAAACTGCTTATTAACGATAACACAACAATTCAGGGAATACAATAATAATTCTGAAAATTTAATTATTGTTAGAACTTTTCGCCTAACATTAAGGATTGTTTAAGGTGAATCCAGGTGAGCCTTCGAGCATTTCATTCTATATAAGATGAATATAGAAAATAAGAAAGTGATAAAAATCGAGTTGCCGCATCTCAGTACGAAATAATTGCTACGAAAATAGCCTACAACTAATTGTGGGATATTTTTCTTTTCTAAACGTCCACTTTCCCTTCTATTGTTCTCTCCTCGAAACAAGCATTTCGGACTATTCGAAAATACCTAGTTCTAAAACGCGACATGGAACCACTCTTCTCAATTCCTATATTTATATCTTTAAGATTTATTTAAAAAATTCGAATAATTTTACGATATTTGTATTAATAACTGTCGAAAATTACCGATATTAAATAAAGAACTTTTTTATTTAAAACTTCACGAAGGAGCACGTATTATGAGGAAAAAATCCACATCTATTCGGACAAAATTAATTATGTTATGCGTAATCATTTTAATTGTCCCAACCACCATTCTAGGTATAAGTACTTACTCCAGTTCAAAAAACCAACTAAATGAAGCTGGACAAGATCGACTGAAAAGAAGTACCCAAATGGTTCTCGGAATGATTAGCCTATTAAATCAAGAAGTTCAGGCTAAAAACATGACATTAGAAGAAGCGCAAGAAAAACTTCGTGTGGAATTATACGGTGAAAAAGGCGCCGATAATACACGCACACTAAAAGAAAATTATACATTCGGAGCAGAAGGCTATATCTATGCAGCCGATAACGAGGCTACACTTGTCATGCACCCATTTACAGAAGGTCAGAACATTTATGATTCGAAATCAGAAGATGGCGTCATGGTAGGTCAAGAAATCGTTTCAATAGGGAAAGAGGGCGGTTTTCTTTACTATAAATGGTTGAACAAATCCACGAATAAAAACGAAGAAAAAGTTGCATATGTAGAACGCGACCCCTACTGGGGATGGACGATTGCTTCAAGCGCCTATCTTTCAGAATTTAATAGCAGCGCTTCTGAAATTGCTAACATTGTCTTAATTGTGGCAGCACTCGCAATTGTTCTCGGTAGTATTGTCGCTTACTATTTTTCTGTACGTTTTACGAAACCTATTATTCAAATTAGCGGTGAATTAAATCGTGCAGCTGAAGGTGATTTTTCAGGTGAAGATATAAAAGTAACGACAAAAGATGAAATGGGTGCCTTAACAGAAGATTTTAATAAAATGAGAGCGAACACAAAAGTACTACTGGCCCATGTTAACAATTCCACGGAGCACGTTGCGGCCTCTTCGGAACAATTGTCTGCGAGTGCAGAAGAAACAAGCAAAGCAACAGAAGAAATTACACATGCGATTCAACTGATTGCAACGGGTGCGGAAGATAGCACGAATAGCTTACAAGAAAGCTCACAATCTTTAGATGAAGTGACGATCGGTATTCAAAATTTAGCTGAAAACTCTGCTACTATTTCGGAAGCAGGAACAATGATTGCTGAGAAAGCACAGCAAGGAAATGTCTATGTTGAACAAACGGTAAAACAAATCAACTCGATCAACAACAAAGTAAACGAAAGTGGCCAAGTGCTGCAATTGCTCGATTCAAGTTCGAATGAAATCGGTGAAATTTCTAAAGTCATTACTGATATTGCTGATCAAACAAATCTATTAGCATTAAATGCTGCTATCGAAGCTGCACGTGCTGGCGAACACGGAAAAGGGTTTGCTGTTGTCGCAGAGGAAGTACGTAAACTCGCTGAACAATCGCAAAATTCTTCACATCAAATTTCTGATTTAATTAAGGATATTCAACTGAATATGGCTCGTTCAACAGAATCGATGAACCAAGTAAAAGTTGAAGTTCAAGACGGACTAGAAATCGTCGGCAAAACAGAAGTAAGCTTCCAAGAGATTGTTACTGCGATGGAACAGATGAAAAAGCAATTAACCGATATGGCTGCAACCGTACAGCAAATGTCGGCTGGTGCCCAAGAAGTTTCAGCCACTGTTACAAATAATACCCATACAATGAAAGAAGCATCTTACCAATCTCAGCAAGTAGCTGCAACGACGGAAGAACAGTTGGCCGCTATGCAAGAAGTTACGCATTCTGCTAATTCTTTATCTAAGCTTGCTGTAGAATTACAAGAAATCGTTAATAAATTTAAAATATAAGTAGAGTCATTCATTATACTAATCGGCTCATGATAAGAAAAATCCCTAAGGAAGCGCATCCTAGGGATTTTTTCTTGCATTACTGTTCCAGCAATCTTTTATGAATCCAAATTGCTGCTTGAGAGCCATCGCCCATTGCAATGGTTACTTGCTCAGAGTGTGCTGCTAAATCTCCGCCTGCCCACACACCCTTTATATTCGTTTCTTTTGTACGTGGGTTAACTAATACATGTTTATTTTCGGTCAACTCAACGCCTACTGTCTCGGCCAGTTCATAGTTGATTTTATTTCCACCAAACGCGACAAAACCACGTTCCGCCTCCATCACTTCACCATTTTTTAGTAAGATCCCAGCAAAATGCTGTTTTTCATCCAATATAATTTTTTCAATTTGTTCATAAACAATTTTGATACGATGCTTTTCTAACTCATCTAGCTTAGTTACGTCAACCGCCGACTGATTATGATTAATATAAATAATATTATTTGACCAGTAAGCTAATGTAACCGCCATATCAGCTCCTGTATTCCCAGCACCTAATACTACCGTTTTTTTGCCTGAAACTTCATACCCATCGCAATCGGGACATACATATATATCAGTACCAAGACAGGTTACTAAATTTTCTAATTTGGGAAGGTGGTCGACAAGACCTGTTGCCAAAAAAATTGTTTTTGCTTCGAATTTGGCATGCTGCTCTGTTTCTAAATAAAAATGATTGCTTTCTTTTTTTAACGTGGTTACTACATCATGTAGAAAATGAACGCCATATTTCTCTGCATGCAACTTACCTAGCTTCCTGATTTCTTGTCCACTTACACCGTCCGGCCACCCTAAAATATTATGGTAACACCTGCATATTGTTGATCTGCCTTGATTCGAATCAATCACTAGGACATCATGTTTATACCTTCCTAACTGAATCGCCGCCTGCAAACCTGCAATTCCACCACCGATTATCACACAATCCACTTGCTTCAAAAAACATCACCACCACTTTACTATTTACAAATATCCATAGTTTGTTTCTTATATGTAGCCATTATTCGTTTAACAAGAACAAAAAAAGAGAAACCACATATCGCGGCTTCCCCTTTTACAATAATGAAAATTAACTGTTAATCTTCAATGACTCACTTACAATAAAATCAGCTTCCGTTTTTTCTTTTACTTCTTCTAATGTAACGCCTTCTTGTAATTCCACTAATTCCATCTTGCCGTTAGTAAATTGGAAAACAGCAAGTTCCGTAATTAAACATTGCACAACGCCTTGACCTGTTAAAGGAAGCGTACACGTTTTCTTGACCTTGGATTCACCGTGTTTATTGACATGGTCCATAATGACAACGATTCGTTTAGCTCCTTGTACTAAATCCATCGCGCCTCCCATTCCTTTTACTAACTTCCCTGGAATCATCCAGTTTGCTAAATCACCATTTTGTGAAACTTCCATTCCACCAAGAATGGCCAAATCAATATGTCCGCCTCGAATCATCGCAAAGGATTCAGCACTATCAAAAAATGAAGCACCTACTCTTGCTGTTACTGTTTCTTTCCCTGCATTAATTAGATCTGGATCAACTTCTGACTCTTTCGGATATGCACCGATACCAAGTAATCCATTTTCCGATTGAAGCATAACATTGAAATCATCCGGTATCATATTGGCAATTAAAGTTGGCATACCAATTCCTAGGTTAACGCACATTCCATCTTGTATTTCTTTAACCGCACGTTTTAAAATTGCATTTCGATTTGTCATTATCGCTTCTCTCCTTTATGCATTAGCTGTCGTAAGCTTTTCGATTCGTTTTTCATAATTTTCCCCTACAAAAACTTTTTGAACGTACACGCCCGGTGTATGAATTTCATCTGGATCAAGTTCACCTATTCCAACTAACTCTTCTACTTCAGCAATTGTAATCTTTCCAGCTGTCGCTACGACTGGATTAAAATTTCGTGCTGTTTTTCGAAAGACAAGATTGCCAAAAGGATCTGCCTTCCATGCTTTAACAAATGCGAAATCACCTACGATTCCTTGTTCCATGATATAGGTCTTTCCATCAAACTCCTTATGCTCTTTTCCCTTTGCTACTTCAGTCCCAACCCCTGTTGCTGTATAAAAAGCCGGAATCCCTGCTCCCCCTGCTCTTAAACGCTCCGCCAATGTACCTTGTGGAATTAACTCGACCTCAAGTTCACCACTTAAAAATTGCTGTTCAAACAATTTGTTTTCTCCCACATACGAAGCCATCATTTTTTTAATTTGTTTATTTTCTAATAATAAACCTAAACCGCAATCGTCGATCCCACAGTTGTTACTAACGATTGTTAAGTCTTTAACCCCTTGATCACGTAAACTAAGAATCAGCTTTTCCGGAATTCCACATAACCCAAAGCCGCCAACAACAATCGTTGCTCCATCCTGAATCTGTTTAATTGCATCGTCTAATGATGATATAACTTTCCCCATTTTTCCATCTCCTCTTATACTATTAATCTTTGGATCAATTGAAACTAAAAATAGTGTGTATGTAGCAAATCTCTAACAGCAACCAAAATTATATGGCCATACACCATCGAAGCAATTGTATGTAAAACTTCTAAACTTATACGAGGTTTTTGCATATTCTGAAAAAATACATATGTTTATCTACCTTTTTGCAGAATTTTTACAGAAACCTACTATATTATTCCTCTTATATATAATTATGCAAAAATTATGATATTTTTGTCAAATGATTCTAGCTGGTAACTTGAAAATTTTCTAAAGTTGTTCATTTTTAAGACAATATTCTCTAAACTTCTTCCATACTGTACAGATTTCCTTACACAAAATACGCTACTTTACTTCCATTGTACGAAATATCTAACACATCTTTCTTTTCACTTATAAACTATGCCTTACCGGTGATATTCTCTTGATAAATAGCCAATAAAAAAGTTCCCTCTTACTCAAGAGGAAACCTTTTCTAAGGCAGCAAGCCATATTTATTCATTTTTTCATACAGCGTTGTGCGGCTAATCCCCAATTGTTTGGCTGCTTCCGATTTATTTCCTTGTGTAAGTCGTAAGCAGGCGATAATCGTCATTCGCTCCGTTTCTTCCATCACTTGAGCCAGCGGATGAATCGTAATGATATTTTGAACCCCCGTTATTTCTTCAGGTAAATGTTCAACTGTAATCATTTCCTCCTCTTCTACAATATTTAACGCACGTTCAATCACGTTTTCTAACTCCCGTATGTTTCCTGGCCAATAATAGGAAGAAAGCAAGCGGAGCGTGTCATCATCTATACCTTGAATAGATTTGTTCATGATACATTGGTATTTTTCAACAAAGTATCTTACTAAAATATTAATATCCTCTTTTCGCTCTTTTAACGAAGGTATGGTCAGTTCCATTACCTTTAGCCGATAATACAAATCAAGTCGAAATTCACCTTTTTCAACCATTTCGGCTAAATTTCGATTAGTCGCAGCAATGACCCTTACATCAACCGAGATACTACTTGGAGATCCAATACGCTCAATCTCCTTTTCTTGTAAAACCCGTAGTAATTTCACCTGCATATGCATCGGTAACTCACCGATCTCATCAAGAAAAATAGTCCCACCATCTGCAGCTTCGAATTTCCCTGCTTTTCCACCTTTTTTAGCACCGGTAAACGAACCGTCTTCATAGCCAAACAGCTCTGATTCTATAAGATCTGTCGGGATAGCAGCACAATTCACTTTCACAAAAAACCCCATAGAACGCAGGCTTTCATTATGAATAGAGTGGGCAAACAGCTCCTTTCCTGTACCACTTTCCCCTAGGAGCAATACATTTGAATCACTTTTTGCTACTCGTTTCGCCTGCTGTTTTACTGCCAAAAACACCTCGCTTTCACCAATCAACCCCTCAAATGTATAAGAAGCTGTATTGCCTTCACGAAACGCTCCTTTATACTTTTTCAGTTCCTTTTCAAGAGATTGGATTCGTTTGGACAAAGCTGTGAATTCTCCTACATTTTTAAATAAAATTTTCCCGACAGCCCCTACACTTTTTCCTTTCTTCAATATTGGTAATCTAGTTGCAATAATATAATTTTCTTTAATTCTTTGTAATGCGGCTCTCTCTTGCTTCCCTGTTTTAGCTACTACATGCATTCGAGTATTTTCAATAACTTCTGTTACATGCTTTCCTACTGCGTTTTCCCGACTAACGCCAAGAAAATCAGCATACGCTTGAGTTAGTATTTGAATATATCCCTCTGAATCAACCATAACGAAACCGTCGTAAGCGTACTCTAAAATATCTTCCCACGCAATTAACGAAACTTTCTGATTTTTACTAATGGTCATCTTCACTCTCCTTACCCCATGTCACCTTACAAATTATAACATGAAACAAGAAAATTTGACCATATTAGACAATTAATGTCGTTCTATCACTAGAGCTGATCCTTGCCCGCCGCCAATACATAAAGATGCAAGCCCTCTTTTCGCTTGACTGCGCTTCATTTCATACAGCAATGTAACTAAAATTCGAGCGCCAGATGCACCGATTGGATGACCTAAAGCAATAGCCCCACCATTAACATTCACTTTACGTGGATCTAACTCCAGGTCTTGAAGTACAGCAAGCGATTGGGCAGCAAATGCTTCATTCAATTCAACTACATCAATATCGTTCACTGTTAATCCTGCTTTTGTTAATGCTTTTTTCACTGCCGGTACTGGTGCATACCCCATAATAGCCGGATCAAGAGCCGCATTCGCATAAGATGTGATGGTTGCCAAAATATTAAGCCCTAACTGCTCAGCTTTTTCTTTTGCCATCAGCACAAGCATTGCCCCGCCATCATTAATACCAGATGCATTCCCTGCTGTAACAGTTCCATTTTCTTTAAAAGCTGGGCGCAATTTAGCAAGCTGCTCTATTGTCAAACCATGTCGTGGATATTCATCTTGGTTAACCACAATCGTTTTACCCTTCTTTTTGATTTCAACAGCAGCAATTTCCGCATCAAACCGACCAGCAATCTGGGCCTTTTCCGCTTTTTGTTGACTAAGTAAAGCAAATTCATCCTGTCTTTCACGGCTAATTTCCCACTTTTCAGCAATATTCTCAGCTGTTATCCCCATATGATATTGATTAAAAACGTCTGTTAAGCCATCGTAAATCATAGAATCAACCGCTTCTGCATGTCCTGCTCTCTGACCCCAGCGATAATTAGGAAGAATATACGGGGCATTGCTCATGCTCTCAATCCCCCCCGCAAGAATCACATCTGCATCACCGAGTGAAATAAACTGCGCTCCCATAATCACGGTTCGAAGGCCTGAGCCACATAGTTTGTTAACAGTTAAAGCAGGAGTCGTTTCCGGAATTCCAGCGTGAATCGCCACCTGCCGTGCTACATTTTGTCCTAAACCAGCTGATAAAATATTACCTATCAAGACTTCATCAATCATATCAGCTTGTATATTCGCACGTTTAATAGCTTCCTTCGCAGCCACAACGCCTAATTCGACTGCTGATACTCCGGCTAGACTACCTCCAAACGTACCAATCGGTGTTCTTGCAGCTCCAACAATAACTACTTCTCTCATGTGTTTCTCCTCCCTCTTTTTCATTCTTTCAAATCACATGCAGCAACCATTCTTTCTTCATTTAACAACACTACTTACTGATTATATTCAGCTTTTGTGTCATTGATTATATATGCAAGAATTGTGCCAAATCCAAAAGAATTCAAAAGAGGGACCTATCTAGAGCACACCTACTTATGATTAAACAAGTATAATGAAGCAAATAACAAAGCAATCGCAGCCACTTTTTGTATATTAATTGGGATACGCTGCCCGCCAAATAGACCAAAATGATCGACAATTGCTCCAATAATGATTTGTCCGGCAACAATTCCAATAAGAGCAGGAGCGACACCTATTTTCGGGACAACTAAAACGGTTACAATAACAAAAAATGCTCCAAGTAAGCCGCCAATCAATTGCCACTTTGGAACATCTGTAACAGACAATAGATTTCCCTTTCCCCAGAATAAAACAATAAATAATAAAGCAATTGTTCCCACTCCAAAGGAGATTAATGAAGCTTCTAACACACCTACTTTTTTTCCTAGCCCCCCGTTAATCTGACTCTGAATTGCTACAGCTGCTCCGCCAAGCAAAGCTAGCAACGGAAATAATAAATTCACTACTAACTCTCCCCTTATATCAAAATATTTGTATGTACCATCCTAATAATTGTATCATGAAACCATTTTTTCGATACGACTTTTTAAAACGCCAATAAGCAGATACACTTTTTTACATTATTTACCAACCATTCATGTAGGATGTACATAATTTTTTACAGTATTATCGAAAGCATTATCCAAGACTTATCTAAATATGCTAAAATGTTGTTAAAATAAATCTACCTGTTTTATTACAGAAAAGGATTTGATAGAGGTTTGTATAAAATCATTATTGATCGAGAAGATGATGTGTACATGGCTAGTACAATCGGGAAAAAAGTTGCAGAGAATTGCGGACTAAATAAAAGCGATCAAACCAAATTAGTTGTATCTATTATGGAATTAGCTCGCAATATTGTTTTTTATGCTGATAAAGGAGAAATCTTTATTAATCCGATGCCTCCTTATGAAATTGAAATTATTGCTATTGATCGAGGTCCCGGAATAGCGAATATTGATGATGCTTTAAATAATGTAGTTCCTTCCAAAAAAGGATTAGGCTTAGGTTTATCAGGAGTGAAACGCTTAATGGATGAATTTGATATTACTAGCACGGTCAATATAGGTACAAAAGTTAGGGCCGTAAAATGGCTAAATGAAAGGACGGTTAGATACTTTGACCACATCACTCGCCGCTCATGAAATTTCATATGGTCTAATTGAACTTCACCCTGATGGTACAATTCAAAGTGTTAATGATAAAGCAAAAAGGCTGTTATTATCAGATGAAAGTGACACAAACTATTTGTTTCATCAAATTAAAAACAAAGAAGTGAAAGCAAAGCTTCATGAATGTTTCATGGGTAAACATAATGAATTTATGGCAACAATCGATTCACAGCCTTACTTTTTTTTATTCCATAAAACGCCGGAAGATCAAAAGGGACAGAATATTTATCTTTACATATTTAACCTTCATTACCTGCAGCAGCATCATGATCATACAAATTTGAATAATCATTTACTATCGTCAATTGGAGAAATGGCAGCAGGAATTGCCCACGAAGTTCGCAATCCTTTAACAGCCGTAAAAGGATTTCTTCAATTAATTAGTCAAACTGATCAAAGTGAATATTCGCAAATTGCTTTAAGTGAGTTAGAACGAGCAATTCATATTTTAAATGATTTAATGAGCGTCTCTAAGCCTGAATTTACGCAAGAGGAATTAATAGATTTTAATATATGCACTGAAATAGAATCCATTTTGCTTTTATTTCAAAACCAGCTATATTCAATCCATGTCATTAAACAATTTGATAATGAAAATATCAGAATTATTGGTCAAAAAGATCAACTCAAAAAAGCTTTGTTCAATTTAATTAAAAATGCGATTGAAGCGATGCCTAAAGGCGGAACGCTCGTTATTGAACAAACTGAGGACTATGAAAATATTCATCTTAGCATCTCAGATTCTGGTGTTGGTATTCCAAAAGATAAATTGCGTTTACTCGGTACTCCGTTCTTTACAATGAAACAAGATGGAAAAGGAATGGGGCTTGCACAAGTTTTTAATGCGATTCAAAATAATCATGCCAAAATACGGGTAACAAGCGAGGAAGGACAAGGAACCACTTTCTTTCTATCATTCAAAAAAACACTTAAACATTCAGTTCCATTTACAGGGGGAGATTCTATGGTACAAACCATTGACACGAAACATAGTTTAGCAGAATTTCTAAGTAACAATATCCATTTTTACACAAGTGAATGGATGCAATACTTACAAGCAACTAAAAGCTATTTAATATCTCTTTTAAATGAAAATGGAGAGACGGAAAATTACAAAAAATTCGGTAATCCAATTATGCTGCTTGTGGCTCAAAATATTAGTGAATTAAAAACCGAACAAATTATGGATGTTGCTAAGGAAAGAGGCGTCCGCAGTGCTAAAACTGAATTTCCAATGCACTTAGCTTGGGAGCTTTTCCAATCATCTCGCGGCATCATTTGGAACTCTATCCGAGCTTTCTATAATGAATCTGAAAAGACGCTTGATATGGACCAATTTTTTGCTTTAGAGCGTCGTGTAAACGATATTATTGATTTATATATCGATTCTTATACAGCATATTTCGTCAGCTATAAAGAAGAATTACTAAAAAGCCATCGTGAAACGGTTGATGAATTATCCGTTCCGATTATTCCAATCGCTGATAAAGTATGCATACTCCCAATTGTGGGGAATGTCGATACATTCCGAGCACGAAAAATCCGTGAAAAAACACTCGTTCGTGTGAAAGAGCTAAAAGCGGAACAATTAATTATTGATATCTCAGGTGTTCCATTTGTCGATACAGCCGTTGTTAACCATTTATTTAAAATTGTCAAAGGTATTAAATTATTAGGATGTTCTACCATCTTAACAGGAATCAGCCCAGAAATTGCTGACACCATGATTGAACTCGGTATTGAAATTGACAATGAACTCAAAACAAGATCAGATTTGCAACAAGCATTACACGACATCCAGTTTGCTAGAAAAAATTAATAGACATCACCAAAACCTCGATAATTCTAAAAATTATCGAGGTTTTTTACACAAGATTGCAAGAACAATACTTCCTAAAACAGTATATCAACACAATAGCTCAGTCCTAAGACTGAGCATGATCTATCTGTAGAAATTGTTTTGAAATGCAATCCAATACACTAACTACTAACCTATTGTTTTCATTTATTAATTGATGATTACCATGTTTAATGATACGAATTTGACTTTTCGGGAACTTATGTCTTATAAAATTAAGATTATATTTCCAATCTACCGTTTTATCTCGATCACCTTGAATGACCAAAAGACTATCTTCTAATTTTGGATAATTTATTATTTTTTCATTCCATGCAGACAAGGCCTTTATCCACTTTACTGAAATTTTATTATGCTGTAATGGATCACTTTTAACAAACCTTAAATATTCTGAATTGGATGAGTTTACTTTAAATACTCTTTGTAACTCCTTAACAAATGGGGACATAATACTTAAACCAATTTTTGATAGATTCCATGCATAGGAACGAATAAGTGGAGCTAACAAAATGACATGATGAAAAATTGAAGAAGATCTCAGCAAATATTCAACTGAAATTGCTGCACCTGTACTATGAGCAATTAAGTACTTTGGAAGTGTAGTATATGGTTTGATGTAAGTTTCACAGACTTCCGTAAAGACATCCGCATACTGATCAAAACTTTCAATAAATGCCCTTTTTCCACTAGATAGCCCGTGTCCTTGCAAATCATAACTAATCACATGGTAATTATTTTTTATTAAAAAATTAATTAAATTACTCATCGAACCTGTATGATCCAAATAACCATGAAGAACTAAAACAATCGCACGAGGGTTTGTAGGTTTAAATGATTGAATAAAGATTTTCTCTTCACAACAATTCACAAAACCATATCTATAATCAATGGTACCAATTTCTAGTCCATAATATTTAAGGTAGATATCAATGGGAGAATGTTGTTTAAATCTTCCAATCTCAAAAGGAATATTACTATCTATTATACTTCTGATAGAATGATGAATTTTACTCATAACAGATCCTTTCATACCTAATTCCAAAGAAAAATTTACTGAATAAGGAAACTACATCTTTATTCTCCGTTTCTCCCTATCATATCATTTATTAAGGGTCATGCTAAATTGAAACTTTTAGGAAATAGATTATAAAAACACCCTTTTCCTAAGAAAAGGGCTTGCATGCAAAGAGTATTCTTATAGACTATCTCCAAAATCAGCTCTGAACTTCGCTGCTAATTCCATCTGCTAATCTGTAATTAAATTATTTTTCATATCTATTATTCAATTAAATCAACTAATGGATGTACATTGTACCTATTTCAAATTGAAAACACAATCATCATTTTCTTTTACTCGCGGGCATAACTTCTTCAGGGATTGGACATTTATAAACCTCACCGTTTAATCGTTCTTTTAGTTCCTGTTTAGCTTTTTCTAATAGTTTTGGATTTTTTATTACTTCCAATGCGGTCCCCGCTAAAACTTTTCCTGCTTGAAGCATTCCTTTATGACCAATGGATGTAGAACCGATGGTCACAACTTGCCAGGTGTGTGCAGGTGTCCCCAATACCCAGCATGCAGTACCTACCTGGGCAGTCGGTACGATCCAACTGACATCCCCAACATCTGTCGAGCCTCCGAGGGGTGCATCAGCTATATCATCAGCGTACGGATAAATAATATCGCAAATTACTTTGTCCTTTAGATCGCTCGCTACTGCTTTCGGTAATTTGTTGATTTCATTAACCTTATCTTCTACAGCTAATGTGGCATGCAACTGTTCTGCAAAATGAATTTCTTCTTCATTATAAGTCGGAGTACCAATCTCACTAAACACTTCAGCCATTGTAGCATTCAGCGTTACATTAGGAACCAAATTAGAACAAGCTTTATCAAAAACAATTTCAACTTCCGTACCTGTCATAAGTGCGGCCCCTCTTGCGATATCGCAAATTCTTTCATAAATTCCCTGAACTTCAGGCGTTTTAGGAGCACGAATTAAATAAAGCACTTCCCCTTCTGCTTGAACGACATTTGGCGAAAACCCTCCTGTGTTCGTAATGGCGTAATGAACTCTTGCTTCGGAAATGATATGTTCACGTAAGTAGTTGACGCCCACGTTCATTAGCTCCACAGCATCAAGCGCGCTTCTGCCCAAATGTGGCTGAACAGCTGCATGTGCACTTTTCCCTTTAAATTTGTAATAAACTTGGTAGTTGGCTAGTGAATTCCCTGGCAAGATTGTATTTGTTGTCCACGGATGCCAGCATAAAGCAAAGTCAACCTCATTAAAACAACCGGCTCGTGCCATATACGCTTTACCTGAACCGCCTTCTTCTGCTGGGCAACCGTAATACTTGATTGTTCCTTGCAGTCCTTCCTGCTCCATCATATCTTTAAGAGCGACCGCAGCAGCAAGCGAACCTGTACCTAACAGGTTATGACCACAGCCATGTCCGTTCCCACCCAATTCAACTGGCTCTGCAACGGAAATACCTCCTTTTTGGCTTAGCCCGGAAAGCGCATCATATTCACCAAGAATGGCCACAACCGGATTCCCAGTTCCAAAGCTGCCAACAAAAGCGGTAGGGATTCCTGCAATATCTTTTTCGACCGAAAACCCTTCCGATTCAAGGGTTTGACAGATGAGCTCAGCGGAGCGAAACTCTTCAAAACGCGTTTCTGCAAATTCCCAAATTTGATTGCTAACGCTGACCCATTTATCTTTTTTTTGTTCAATAAGCTCTATAATTTTTTGAATGTCACTCACGCTACTTCACTTCCTATTTCTTGTTTCGTTGAATTTAATTTCAAGAAAAGACTCGCTATAATTGGGATGAAAAGGGATCCTATTAATAATGTGAAAGCCCCGTTATAGGAACCATTAAATAATGTAATTGTATATCCCATTAAAGTTGGTGCAATTGTACCAGCCATTTGCCCTCCAAAATACATAATACCAACTGTCGAACCCATTGAATTTTGCGGGAAATATTTCAACGGAATAGCAAGAACAACAGAAAGAAGTCCTACTCCAAAATAGGCAAAACAAAGGAATGTAAGCGCCAATGTTACTGTTGATGCATTCATTGTGAAGTACAGTGCGATAATTCCAATAACTGCACCTGTAATAATGATAAACTTTTCTTTTCCTGCAGCCAGTTTATCTAATGCCCATGAGCTGAGTATGATTCCGAGGAGAGAACATGCTACTGGAAGCATAGAAATAAACCCTGTTTTGACCAACTCGAGCCCACGAACGTTTACCCAATAAGAAGGTAACCATGAGTTTAGTCCCCAATTTACCATGCTCATCCCAAAATAAATCAACATCAGCAGCCAAGCCGTTGGATTTTTCAGAACATTTCTATAAGACACTTTTTGTGTTTGAGTAGTTCCCTTTTGCTGCGCTCTTTCCGGCAAGTACTTCCAAAGTAAAAGAAGAAAAACAAATCCGAGCGCCCCAAAAATGAAGAACATCGTATTCCAGCCTACACTTTCAATTAGTACAGCAGCTAGCAAGACGGAGATGATTGAACCAATTTGAGTAGAGGCTGATAACAATCCCTTTGCTCGCCCACGCTGTTCTTTAGGAAAATTTTCTGCCAAGGCTACAGAACTAGCCGACGGAAAACTTCCTTCTCCAAGTCCAAATAAAAAGCGAATAATAATCAATGAAATAAATGACCAAGCAAATCCAGTAAAAATCGTAAAGACGGACCAAACAAACAATGAAATAAGAATAACTTTTTTCGCTCCGTATTTATCAGTCAGCCATCCACCAATTAATTGCATAATTGCGTAAGCAAGGAAGAAGCTACTAATAACCATCCCACCTTGAGTAGGAGTTAGGCTGAATTCTTTGGAAATGGTAATGACTGCTACGCTCATAGAGTTTTTGTCTAGATAATTAACGACCCATGTTAAAAAAAGCAGCGTTAAAACAGTCGTTTTTGTTTTATTGTTGTATACGTTTTCTTGCATACAAGTTCCCCTTTCATTCTTTATTTATAAATATCTACTAAATGAGCCTTTTTATTTGGACCTTGTTTATGACATTGTTGTTTTCGCAGCAATAATCTATAACAGAAGTTTTATTTTTAGACTTATTTAGGACATTTCTTAAAATGAATTTTAGCAACTATTTTTTAAAATTGCAAGAAAATTCGGACCGGAAATCATTAGAAACGAATATTAAAGATGAATTCAATTGGTAATATACGGTGATAGTTAGTATAATAAAATGGCAAACTTACGATCGGGGAAGGACGAAATATTATGATTAAAATCGGTGTCATCACTGCTCCTCATTCTATCGAGGAGATCAAACAAATTGAACCACTTATCCAAGATCAATGTGAATTAAGCTTTATCCCTTATCGTCAACTGAGTGAGATTAAAGAGCTTTATAATAGTCATCACCTGTTTTATGATGGCATTCTTTTTAGTGGGGAGTTAGGCTATAAAATTTGGCAGCAAGAAGGTACGGTCTTTCAAACCCCAACGTACTACCTACATATTCCAGAAGGGGATTTTTATAAACGCTTATTTGCTATCAGCAATGCCAATAAACATTTAAATTTTTCTCGAGTATATATTGATTCCATTTCTAAAGAGAACAATTATATGGGGCTTAAAGAAGTATTAAAGAAAGACGAATTCCCCTTTTCAAATGAGATAGAATATTCGGAATCCATTTATGAAAAAACATTCCAACAGCATCTATCATTATGGCAACAGGGAAAGATTGATTTATCAATTACTCGTGTGAGCAATATTGTGGAGCTTCTGAATCAAGCTGGCATTCCAAACATTTTTATATTTCCTTCTAAGGCATCCATTTTAGAGCAAATCCAGCAAATCATTAATGAATTGCAAATTTCTAATTTATTAGAAAATCAATGGACAATCGGGATCATTACGATTGAAAACCAGGACAACATATCTGATTTGGATTTTAAACAAATCCTGCTTCATAAAGCACTTTTGGAATTCAATGAAAAAGAGAAACCATTATCTGTTATTCAGAAGAAGCATGCAAATTTTGAAGTGATTACGTCGTATGCTGAGCTCAAGAATTTAACGAATGAATTTACGGAGTGTTCCCTCCTTCGGTATTTGAATCAAACGCTCCCCTTTCATGTACATATAGGATGGGGAATTGGAACTACACTCTATGCGGCTAAAACATCGGCCCAAACGGCAAACAAGCAAGCTGAATCAAACAACTTTCCATGTTCTTATGTCATTACTGCCAACGAAGAAGTAATTGGTCCACTAGGAGAAGAGACTTGTCTTCACTTTACCAATACAGTTGACCCTCAATTAGAACAACTAAGTGAAACGTTAGGTATTTCTAGCCTTCGTATCCAAAAAATAATGGCTGTGATTTCTAAATTACAAACAAATGAACTGACGGCAGAAGATTTAGCTTATCATTTAGGGTTGACGTTACGTCAAGCCAACTGAATTTTAAATACCCTAGAGGAAAAAGGAGCTGCCCATATTTCATACAGAAAACAAGAAAAACTTAGAGGCCGTCCTAAAAAAGTTTATAAGCTAGACTTTGAAAAACTAATAGATTAACAGGTGAAAATGTCAAAGTTCTTTCCATCCAGAAATCAAGAAACCGAACTCCTCTACTCTATTTTTTAGAAAACCCTTATAATATCAAGGGTTTTTCTTATTTTGTTACTTTAGTGATTCTTTACCCATAATAAAAAGAGGCCGACCATGAAGTCGACCTCTCAGACACAGTTATGTATGTTAATACCTATAACGTAATATTTAACACACGGCAATAACTGTTTTTGTTGTTAAATAAGCAGCTAATTCTTTACTTTGTTGCTTTCTTTCACGTCGCATTCTTGCGCGTGCTTCGCCTGTTTCATGTAATTTCCTTTCTTCTTCTGTTTCAGGAATTACTTTCGGAACAGCGGTAGGACGGTGAAACTTATCAAGGGCAACGAATGTTAATAGTGCCGTTGCCGCTATTCTACACTCCCCGCTTTTTAAATCTTCCGCAATAACTTTCACGAAAATTTCCATCGAAGATACACCTGTCCATGACACATACGACTCAAAGCTTACTGAATCAGTTGGTCGAACAGGGTGTAAGAAGTCGACAGAATCGGTTGAAGCTGTGACACATTCCGTTCGGCTATGACGCGCGGCAGAAATAGAGGCTACTTGATCTATATCACTCATCATTCGACCACCAAACAAGGTGTTATGATTATTTACATCATTCGGAAAGATACGACTTGTTCTAATTACTCTTGATTCCTTACAATATTTCGCTGACATGAGGACATCTCCCTAAAAATAAGTTCTGGTACTAAAATATTTACATCACGTTTTACTATTTCACTTCTTAGCGGAACCCTTTTCTACTAAGAAAATACTAAAAAATATAATTTATTAAGCTTACCTATGGAATTGATTTTAAGAGTAAGTTCATCAAAAGAACAATACATAAAATGAATCGCTAGATATAAATAATTTGAATATCCCTTATATCTTCAGTGATAAGAGTAGAAAAGCACCGTTCTTTATTTTTTCAAATCCATTTTAACTCTACATAAAACGCAGTATCGCGATATATCGCGATACTGCGTTTTAAACATTATTTTCTCCAAAATCAAACTCTCTTACAAATTCTACAAATGCTTTAACCGTATTTAATTCTAAAGATTCCGCGCTATAATACATCCATGTTTCTCTTATAATAGGCAATCCATTCTCATCCGTTATATTTGCCTTATGAAGATTATCTATTCCATTTAAAATCATGGAAGGTAACACGGCATAGCCTAACCCGCTTATCACCATATCCTTCGCTATATCCACTTGATCTACTTCCATTTTTATTAAAGGCGGCTTATGAAATGTATTTCTCCACCAATTATCAATCGCGATTTTCAAAAGAATATCTGTCGTATAATCCACTCTTGGCAGGATTGGTAGATCTTTAAGTGTAAACGCTTCTTTGGAGGCTACACATAATGTTTCTTGAAATAATAAATCCTTTTCATCACTCCAATTATAATCCCCTCGGACAAAGCCGATATGTACCTCATGATTATAAATTAATTGAAAGATATCCTTGCTCAATCCTGTAGTAATCTGAAATTCAATATTAGGAAATATTTCTTGAAAACGTTTCAGAACAGCAGGCAGTTTGTATCTTGTAAAAACATTAGAACTAGCTATTCTTAAAGTACCCGTTACATTTTGGTTCATATTCATAATGTTTTCTTTGATATTTTTATGCAAAGATATTACTTTATCCGCATTTTTAGCCAAATACTCACCTTCAGGTGTGAATTGAATCCCATTTCTTCCCCTAACAACGATCTTAGTACCAAACTCTTTTTCTATTTGTTTGAGACGATTTGATAAAGCTGGCTGGGAAATAAACAATTTCTCCGCCGTTTTTGTGATATTTTTATATTCATTTAACACTTGTAACATAACCCAATCCCTATAATCCACTAATCTTTCTCCTTTGGAACAATCTGTATATGATATTACGTATCATCATAGTATAAAAAAACAAAGATAACAATCGAAACTGTGAAAATCTGAAATACAGTTATTGGATGATTGGAAAGTACGGAAAGTTATAGGGTATGCCAGACGTTAAATCCCATACACTTACTGAACTCTCAATTAAAATTATTTAAGGAATTCTACTGACACTTTCGTCCATACTCTAAGTTGAAGTCTCACCTCCAAAAGAAGCACCTCTTACCTTTGATAAATGATTGTTAATAGACTATCCAGAAAAGGATAAATTTAACGCTCTAATTCAAGTAATTTTCATCTTCTAATTTGAATTCCACCACGGTGATTTCTCTTTTTTAAATTGATTTTTTTAAAATGTTTTTTTTGAATAATTTCAATAGGATAAAAGACTCATTTTCACAAAAATTAATCCACGATAATTCTATTCAATCATCCCAACCTAAAAAAACTGTCAACCCCCTGCTATATCAACATTTTCAGCAGATTAAAAAAGCGATAGTTATAGTCAAAACTCTACTAAAATCTTATTCATTCTGCGTGTACGTCATTTGATATGAATACTAGAAAACGATATAGTTAAAAAGTAAACACACGATTTAGCCCTTTAAAAAACTCTATATTTGATGTTGTTTTTCCCCTTTTTGGCTACATCCTCTTCATAAAAGAATCAAAGTCAAACGAGCAAACATCTCACTTTTAATTCCCAATTTTTTATGACATTTAGAATTAAAGTAGGTGGGATAAGAATCTAAAGAGCAAGTAAGTGAATGATTGAACAATATCCGCTTTATCATTTTTGAGGAGGCTTATATTCCTGAAAAATGTTTGCTCTACTATATCAGTTTTTCAGAAGAAAATTTAAGAACGAGGTGTTTAAATGAATCCATTTGTAGAAGTAAGAAACGTATCAAAAATTTTTGGTAAGTCTCCAAAAGCGGCACTGGAGCTTTTAGAACAAGGTCGTTCTAAGAAAGAAATTTTGAAAGAAACAGGACAAACAGTTGGTGTCAATAAAGTGGACTTCAACATCTACCCTGGAGAAATCTTTGTAATTATGGGGTTGTCTGGGAGCGGGAAATCAACGTTAATTCGGATGTTTAACAGACTGATCGCCCCTACGGTTGGTGAAATTTTAATTGACAATGAAGATATTGTAAAAATGGGTCCCGCTCGCCTAAGGGAAGTAAGACAAAAGAAAATAAGCATGGTGTTTCAAAACTTTGCTCTTTTTCCCCATAAAACAATTTTAGAAAATACCGAATTTGGACTTGAAATCCAAAAGACCTTTGTTGAAGAACGGCGTGAAAAGGCAATGAGCGCATTAGCTGTCGTTGGACTAAAAGGTTATGAGAATCAATTTCCATCCCAATTGAGCGGTGGTATGCAGCAAAGGGTAGGACTCGCCCGTGCACTTGCTAGCGACACGGATATCCTGTTAATGGACGAAGCGTTTAGTGCACTTGATCCACTGATTCGTAAAGATATGCAGGATGAATTACTAGAAATTCAGGAAAATTTCAAGAAAACAATTATTTTCATCACCCATGATTTAGATGAGGCACTGCGCATCGGTGATCGAATTGCTTTGATGAAGGATGGCAGTATTATTCAACTTGGAACACCGGAACAAATTATGATGAAGCCCGCAAACGAGTTTGTTGAGAAATTCGTTGAAGATGTCGATTTATCTAAAATATTAACGGCATCACACGTAATGAAACGACCAGAGAAAATCGGTGCAGACCGTGGTCCGAGGGTTGCGCTCGAAATTATGCGGAAACAAGGATATTCCAGTATATTTGTGGTGGACCGTAAGCAAAAGCTATTAGGGGCACTGACAGCTGAACAAGCACGTCTGGCCATTGATCAAAACCAATCTATTTCTGAAGTGATGACAACCGATATCCCAACTGTCGCAGAGGACGCGCTGCTTGTCGATCTTATGGATGCTATCGCAACCTCAAATCTGCCAATATCGGTTATAGATGAAGAGAAAAGAATCAAAGGAATTGTTATTCGCGGAGCCGTAATTGGTGCTTTAGCAGGGAATAAAGATTCTTTAAACGATTTGGAGAGTGAGTGATTAAATGAATATATCAAAAATTCCATTAGGAAATTGGGTAGATTCTTTCGTTGACTGGATTACCGTTGCATTTGCTGGATTATTTTCATTTTTTACAAATGTAATCGATGGGCTATTAAATTTTATTGTTGAAGTATTGAGTGTAGGACCTCCCATTCTACTAATCATTGTTTTAGCCCTGTTAGTTACCTATACTAGCAGATGGCCATTAGGCATCTTTACATTGCTTAGTTTACTATTGATTGATAATCTTGGTTATTGGGAATCAACTATTCAAACGCTTGCTATTGTTTTAGTATCCGGATTTTTTACGATACTAATCGGGATTCCAATTGGGATTTGGTGTGCTCAAAGCAAAACCGTACAAAAAATCGTTACCCCTATTTTAGATTTTATGCAAACAATGCCCGCATTTGTTTATTTAATTCCCTCCATTTTATTTTTCGGAATTGGTGTCGTGCCTGGGATTGTTGCTTCGTTTATTTTCGCGATTGCGCCAACAATTCGTATGACTAATCTTGGAATTCAAGAAGTGCCTAAAGAACTCATTGAAGCGTCAGACGCATTCGGTTCAACGGCTAGCCAAAAATTATTCAAAGTCCAATTGCCATTGGCCACTCCAACGATTTTGGCAGGGATAAACCAAAGTATCATGCTTGCTCTTTCTATGGTTGTTACGGCTTCATTAGTTGGCGCACCAGGACTTGGAGCAGATGTTTACCGAGCTGTCAGTCAAATTAACGTGGGACAAGGCTTTGAAGCTGGATTGTCGATTGTAATTATCGCAATCATCCTCGACCGTATTACGCAAAATATACGCAAGCCAGCGTACGAGCATCTTATTAGCCGGAAAATTATCCTTTCGATTGCAGCTGCGCTTATAGTAGTTTCTGCACTAGTTTTAGTGTTTGCAAAAGAAAATACAGTAAAAGAGAATGCTACTGGGATTGGAGCCCAAACCGATTATGAAGTTATTGGGATTGAACCTGGAGCAGGACTCATGAAGCAGGCTAATAAAGCCTTAAAAGATTACGAGTTAACTAATTGGACACTTGTTGAAGGTTCATCGGCAGCGATGGTTGCTGAATTGAAGAAAGCCTATGAAAATAAAGAACCAATTGTTGTAACAGGATGGTCACCCCATTGGATGTTCTCTTCGTTTGATTTAAAATATCTCGATGACCCGAATAATACCTTTGGTGGAGCTGAAGATATTAATACAATCGTCCGAAAAGGACTTGAAGAAGATGCTCCTGGTGCTTACACTATCCTTGATCAATTCTTCTGGAAACCAAGTGATATGGAAGATGTAATGGTTGACATTGCTAACGGAGTGGATCCAGCTAAAGCTGCTGAAAAATGGATTCAAGCAAATCCGGACAAAACAGCTAAATGGACAAAAGGAGCTCAAGCAGGAAATGGTGAAAGTATCAATCTTGTGTATGTTGCCTGGGATACTGAAATAGCTAGTACCAATGTTATTGGTAAAGTTCTTGAGCAGCACGGCTACAACGTGACTCTGAGTCAAGTTGAGGTTGGCCCAATGTTTGCAGGTATTGCCAATGGCAGTGCTGATGCAATGGTAGGTGCATGGCTGCCAAGTACACATCTTGATTATTATAATACCTATAAAAATGATTTCATTGATCTTGGACCAAATCTTACGGGAACGAAGAATGGACTAGTAGTACCTGAGTATATGGATATTGATTCAATTGAAGACTTGAAATGAATGCTCCCCCACTTAAGCCTGTCGGCTTTGAAGATGGGGGTTTCTGCCGTATCGATGTATTTAATTAAAGATTCTAAGTAAACCTGAACGATTAACGAGCAGTGGGGCTGTCACATCGGCGGTCTATTCACACCCAGCCCCTCTTTCCCATTGGTCTTGCCGTTGGGATTTCTTATTTTTAAGCAATAATGCTTTTTGGATTCCAAACACGAACGGCTTCGATATTGAAATCATCTGTTTCATTTAATTTCAGATACGTTTTCTTTAATATATTGGCACTGCCGTTTACGTCTGCATTGACTAAAAATCCATGTTTTGTTTTGTACAAACCTCGTTTAATACGTTTTCCGTTAAAGTGGTGTTTTCCATTTGAACCTTTTTCATAGGTAGGAATAAAGTCACCATCTACAAAACTTGCTTTCGAGGTGTAGGACTCTTCCACAACCAATACTTTAATACCATGCTGTTCTGCTTTGTATTTGATCATCTCAATAAACATACTGTGTGGAATATGAGCAAAAGATTGATTGTTTCGTTTTCCCATATTCATCTCTTTTTTCCAATCTTTGTTTTGACCGATCACAATGACATCTACTTTTTCCTGTAAAGCTAATACTTCAATATGATAACTTGCTTTGTGGAAGTAATCTTTAATCATTAAAAAACGTTTTTCATGAAGTTTTTCTAAACGTTTACTTGTAAATTGCCCTTCTTTTGGATTCATTCCTTGACGAAGAATCCCTAAATAGTGAGCTTTTTCTTTATTGTAGTATTGATTAATCGATTTAACAGGTGTGCCTTTGATAATAAGGGGTTCCATTCCTGTATTGGTTGTAATCGCCGCTAAGTTATCAATCCCCATATCAATCGACATCAACTTTTCGGTCTTTTTTGTGATTTCTACTTCATTTTTGGTTTTCATCACAAGTTCAATAACGTAATGACCATAACGAGGAATAATTCGAACTTCTTGAAGTTTTCCATCTAAGCAACCTAATTTTCCAATATTTAATCGTTCCTTTGTTTTAGGGAATTTTAAATATTTCCCTTCCTTAATCACACAATCTTGATTGGTGATTTTTACTTCTTTCTCCTTGGCACGACAATAACCAGGAATTCTTGGCTTACCTTTGTACTTTTCAGGATGTACTTTATAATCTTTATTTGATTCAAAAAATGATTTCCAATTATCAAATACTTGTTTCATCGCAGATTGACTGGATTGCACGGGTAATGATCGATAATCATGTTGATTCATGAGTTTAAATAGCGAATCAAGAAAATTGTAATCTACATGCGGATGTTCTTTGCATGGTTTTTCAAATAAATTGCATTTAACTTCTTTTTGCTTTTCCTTTGCCATTTCTTTCACTACATTTTTTTCATAGGCTAAAAGTTGGTTATTATTCATAGCCTCGAAATATTGATTAATATTCCCCAACACTTCTTCTTGCAATGGTTGCAACTTTTTGTCCTGCGTTAAAGACGTATACACTTGACGAATATAAAAATTGGTCGTATTTTGCATATTCTTTGAATTCTGACACATCATTTGACAATAACCAAACATACGATGACCATTTTTAATTAGAATTTGCTGTGTTCGATGCTCCATATTTTCACCTCCAAAAATGAGTAATCCCCCTTTTATTTTACCATATTAAGGGAATATAAACCAAACCCATCATACAAATGAAAAAATCTGTTTTTATTCTTTTTTGCCAAAAGTACTACCACCTACTCGCTACCACTCCTTGAGGTGGTGGTACTTTTGGCTCGTTGAATAAAAAAACGAGGCTGCCCAAAACTTTAGGTAGCCTCGTTTTTCCACATAGACAATCACAATAAAAACAACGCACGAAAACCTATTCTTGTCGAGATGTCGCGAAATCTTCGTGTGAGCATTCCCTATAATAATATGGATATTCCGGAAACAAACTCCTGATTTTCGTAGCTGCTTTACAAATAGACCTTACCATCCTCTACCTGCTCCACCGCCGCCAGAGGAACCGCCGCCACCTCCGCGTGAACCACCGTCTCCACCACCTCTGCCACCTCCACGGGACAAAATGGACAGGATGATTGAAGTAAGCGTTCCTCCAAAAAACTTAAAATCAATAAACACAGAAGCTACAATAAAAAGAATGATTAACCACGTGGGTATTCCTATCCCTTCTTCTTCAGTTGCTTGCTTCTCTGTAGTTTGTTGACCACCTTCTACGCCATATTCAGTCGCCACTTCTTGTGCCAATACTTCGTACGTTTCAATCACAGCTTTGTTTGGCTCATTATCATTCAAATAGGGAATCGCATGTTCGTCCAAAATCCTTCCTATCTTTCCATCTGGAAGTCGACCTTCTAACCCATATCCCACTTCAATTTGAACTTTGTGATCATCCATAGCAAGAACGAGTAAAACGCCATTGTCTTCCACTTCACTACCAATTCCATATTGCCTGAAAGCTTCATTCGCATATTCTGCAATCGGTGTGCCTTCAGTTGTTTCAACAGTAAGAACAGACACTTGTGCCGTTGTTTGATTTTCAAGACTGCGCCCTATACTTTTTAGTTGATTTTCTTCATTTTCTGTTAAAATATCGGCAAAATCTTGTACGTAAATGTCACCAACTGAATTTGGAATATCAGTATCCTTTGCAAATACTTGACCTGCTAAAACAAAAGAAGCGAGTAACACCAAAAGAAAATGCGGAACCCGCTTTCTAATCATTGACCATTGCCTCCAAAGTCAACATTAGGAGCTTTAGTTGCATTAGGATCCGCTTTAAAATATTCTTTTTCATCAAATCCAGCTATTCTTGCTACAATTGCTCCTGGCATTCTTTTTACCTTTTTGTTATAGACTGCAACTTGTTCATTGTAATCTTTGCGAGCTACGGCAATTCGATTTTCCGTGCCTGCAAGTTCATCCATTAATTGAGTAAACTGCTGATCGGCTTTTAAGTTAGGATAGTTCTCAACAACTACAAGCAAGCGACTTAACGCACCTGATAATTGTTCATTAGCTGTTGCTTGTTCTGCAGGAGTTTTTGCCCCAGCTAATTTGGCCCGTGCATCTGAGACTGATGCAATCACTTCTTTTTCATGTGAAGCATATCCCTTTACTGTATTCACAAGGTTTGGTATTAAATCAAGTCTTCGTTGCAGCTGATTTTCAATTTGTGCATAGGACTGATTCACATCCTCCTCCTTATTGACAAAGCCATTATAGCTACTCATCAACAAGATGACAAAAACGACTATAACTGCGAGAATAGCAATTATTGTACCTAACAACCCTTTTTTCAACACAACCACTCCCATATATATAAATTTTTATCTTAATTGTATTTATGTGGATAATGTATAAATAAGTATACAATCTACATTGTTGGTATACAAATGAACTATGAATGCGAGCATGTCTAGAGAAACAAAAAGTTTAAACACTTAAATTTACTGATTACGTATCTTCGCTTTACCAAACCCGTTGGAATATATCAATCACTGCAAAGAGGAAAAACGTACATATTATTCCCTCTTATAAACCATACAAAAAAGACAGAGAGCGACTAACACTCTCTGTCTTTTACTATCATTCACTTAAACTAAAATCACCCACAAAATCATACTCACCACAATTGTCACAAGGCCTTGCATTAACGTAGCCATCGTCTGTGCTTTATAAGCATCGGTCACTTTCATTCCACTAAATTGAGTAACTACCCAGAAGAAACTATCATTCACATGGCTCACTGTCATCGCACCTGCCCCAACAGCCATAACGACTAACGCTAAAGGTACAGCTCCTTCTATGCCAAGCGTTGGTAACATTGGGGCAATAAGTGAAGATGTAATAACAAGAGCTGCAGTTGATGAACCTTGTGCTGTCTTTAAAGCAGCGGCAATAAGGAAAGGAACAAGTAAGAATAAAGCACCACTAAACATATCCCCAAGATTCCAGCCTTGAATCATTTCAGCAATCCCTGTGTTCTTGATGACTGTACCAAAAGCACCGCCAGCTCCTGTAATTAATAAAATTGGGGCTGCATCTAACAATGCTTCACCAATCCAGTTTGTTAATGTTTCTTCATCATATTTTGGCAATAATGTAAGTGCCGCAACTACACCAGCAAGTAAAGCAATAACAGGCTGGCCTAAGAAATTAAGAAACGCTGCTGCATTTCCTTCTATTCCAGCAACAGATACAATGGATCCTGCTCCGATTAATACGATTGGTAACACAATTGGTAAAAACGCTTGAAACGTAGATGGCATTTTTCCAAATGAACGAACGATTTCCTCATAATCTAGTTCCTCACCATCATCTTCAACCTCGATTTTACTTGCCACTTTTGTTGCCCATAAATAACCGACAACAACCGCAGGAATAGCTGTAATTAATCCAATTAAAATAATTGTACCTAAGAAACCATCTGCTCCAATATTTCCAGCCGCTGCAATTGGACCTGGCGTTGGCGGCACAAGGGTATGTGTTGCATATAATCCAGTTGCCAACGCCACAGACATCGAAGCAAGAGCCACTTTCGCCCGCTTAGCCAATGCTTTTCGTAAGCTGTTCAAAATAACAAAACCAGAATCACAAAATACAGGAATCGAAACAATATAACCGATTAAACTCATCGCAAACTGCGGTCTTTTCGGCCCAACAATACGTAAAACCACTTCAGCCATACGTAGAGCCGCTCCAGCCTTTTCCAATATGGTCCCGATAATTGTTCCGAAGACGATAACAAGACCAATACCACCCATTAAGCCACCAAAACCACTATTTATATTTTCTACGATTTTAGCGAGAGGCATGCCAGAAGCAAATCCAACAAATAATGTACCTAATAATAATGATAAAAACGGATGCACTTTAAACTTTGTAGTAGCCACAACAATTAATAAAACACCAATAAGTAAGACAACAAATAACATACCTTTCTCCCCCCTATTTCTTCAATAATGCTAAGTACGTACGCATCACTTGCTCTGCGGTATCTTCTAGCAATACCGCTCCTCTTGTAATCGCCTCCTGCAGCGTCATAGGAGCGTTTACAATACTATGAACGCTAGTAATGCCATGTTCGTATAATACGTCAATGTCTTTACCAATCGAACCAGCAAGAACAAATACAGGAATTCCCTTCTTCTTTGCTTCCTCTGCAACACCCATCGGCGTCTTTCCAGAAGCTGTTTGAAAATCTATTTGTCCTTCCCCAGTAAAGGCACAATCCGCATTCGTTAATTTGTCGGCCAAACCCGTATATTCAATAACGATGTCGATTCCCCTTTTTGTTTTGGAAGGAAAAAAAGCTTGGAAAGCTCCACCGATTCCACCCGCTGCACCAGCACCTGGTTTATCATGTAAGCGAATGCCTGTTTTCTTTTCTACTAAATCTGCCCAATGTGATAAATTCTGGTCTAGTATTTCTACCATTTGAGGAGTAGCACCTTTTTGCGGCCCAAATACATACGAGGCCCCCTCCCTGCCAAGCAATGGATTTTGCACATCTGATGCAATTAAAAATTCACAACCAGCAATCCGAGAGTCAAAATCTTGATCATCGATTTGAACAATGCGAGAAAGCTCACCGCCACCGTAGCCAACGGACTCCCCGTCTGAATCCAACAACTGCATACCTAACGCTTGCAACATGCCGACACCGCCATCATTGGTAGCGCTTCCACCAATCGCTAAGATAAATTTCCGGCAGCCGTCATCTAATGCTTTTTTGATTAATTGTCCTGTACCAAATGTTGTAGTCAACAATGGATTCCGCTTAGTAGCATCGATGAGACATAAACCGGAAGCACTAGCCATTTCAATAACACAAGTTTGTCCATCTCCTAGAACTCCATAGGCTGCCTGAACGGAATCAAGCAGAGGTCCTTTCACAGACACTTCAATCGTTCGTCCATTAGTAGCAGCTACTAAACTATCCATTGTCCCCTCTCCGCCATCAGCAACAGGCACTAAAATGGTTTTTATGCTCTGTGATACCTTTTTTACCCCTCTTTCAATTGCCTGTGCGGCTTCTACTGCCGTCAAACTCCCTTTGAATGAGTCGGGCGCAATAACAATTTTCATATTATGTACCACCTTACTAAATTCTTAATCTTCAATAGATTAAACAATATTTTATGAACCTTATATAAGACTGTATAAAAAGCAAGCACATTGTTATACAACAACTCTCTTGTCTATTATTATAATATTCATAATTATTTTATTCATCGTACTGCACAAACAAAAAATAGTATGACTTTTCGCAGTTTTTTGTCTATAATAAACAAAAATTATAAACAAACAAGGATGACCTACATGTTAACACAAGAAATAGCAAAAGAAATTGTTGCTCAAACAATGATACGATTAAATAGAAATATCAATATAATGGATGAACAAGGAACCATTATTGCCTCTGGAAATGTAAAGCGAATTAATCAAGCTCATTTTGGAGCTAAAGAAGTTCTTCGAACGGGTAAACCTCTCATTATTTTGAAAGATGATTTACAGCAATGGGATGGAGCCCTTCCAGGCATTAATCTCCCTATTCAATTCCAAAACGACATTATCGGTGTCATCGGAATTACCGGAAACCCAGAAGAGATTATGGAGTTTGGAGAGTTAGTCAAAATGATTACCGAAATGATGATTCAACAATCCTTCCTCACCGAACAGATTGAATGGAAACAACGATTAATTGAATTAGTATTTGAAGACTTGCTTACAGATTTATCACAATATGAATCAATTAAACAAAGACTAAATCTAATTGGAGTAACATTAGAAGCACCCTATCAAGTAGGTGTAATAGAATTAGGATCCCACCATTTAAAAAAGAATGAGCTGCTTCAAATATTTAGAGATTCTTTCAATAAACAACAAACGCTTATCGGTTTTTTAAATGTAAATCGGTTATTTGTTCTTACCTCCCATCTACCTGAGGAGCGGTTAAAACAAAAAATGCTAAACGTTATAAACCTCTTAAAGTCGAAAGGTATATCACTGCGGGTGGGAACAGGCTCTACCGTATTTGTCCAAGCTCATATTCGTCACTCTTTTGAAGAAGCTTTAAGCGCTTTAAAATTCGGTAATCTCGAACAAACTTTTATTACTTATAATGAAATTGAAACGAAAGCCCTTTTAGATCAACTAGATGAACGAGCTAAACAGCAATTTTCTAAAAGAATTTTAAGCAACTTACCAGACAAACTAATTGATACGTTAGAACATTTTTTTGCTTGCAACCTAAATATAGGAGAATGCGCAAAGGAAATGTACATTCACCGTAATTCTCTTATCTATAGAATTAAAAAGGTAAAAGAAAAAACTGGATACGATCCACAAAATATACACGATGCTATGACATTACAGCTTGCGATTTGGATTTTACAGATGCTGCCTAAGGAATAAGTCAATTAAAATACTTATCTACAATTCAAGAACTTTATAATTTCCTAAACGATAAAAAAGGAGTAGTTAGCTCTCTAAGTGAACTAACTACTCCTTTTTTGTTTCTTGCCTTTAACAACAGCTACTAGCACCTAATAAAACTAATCCTGCCCCCTCTTCATTTTCTTCTTTATCTAATGTTAATTCATCCGTTCCTGCAATTTGTGAATCGAACGCTACTTTAATTCCGTTGATTATTTCAATTGTATCTGTTTCTATTGGTGCATCTAAAGAAATCGCAAATTGCGGCCCGCAACAGCCAGCAACAGAAGTTAGCCGAATTCCTTCTGCGCCCTTTTCATTTAAAAAATTTTCTAACAAGTGTTTAGCTCCATCTGTAATTTTCATTTATGTCTCCTCCTTAAATGAACTATCAAATTGTTATTCCCTACTTAATATAATCTTTTAGCTTGTCATAGCCAACTTTTTCTTCATGTAGCCAAGGAATAAGTGCACATTTCTCTGCCTTATTATCCTTTACTTCTTGAATCCATTCCTTTTCTGCTATCGCTTTACCTTTTAAAATAGGATCGTTCGTATTAGTGGCAGATAAACTTTGGTTAATGACCCACCACTGCGGATTAATACTAGCCCGTCTTAGATCGTCCTGTAATCTAGATGCCTCTAAAACAGGTGTTGCTTCCGCAAGTGTAACAATAACTACTGCTGTTTCTTTTGGATTTCGAATTTGAGGCAGTAATTTTTTTGCACTTTCTGATACTTCACCTGTTGACCTTTCAATTTCCTTACTATAAGACTCGGATGCATCTAATAATAGTAATGTATGTCCTGTCGGTGCTGTATCAATGACGACAATTTCATTTTCAGATTTAGCCACTACTTCAGCAAATGCTTGAAAAACAGCAATTTCTTCTGTACATGGTGATTCTAAATCCTCTTTTAAGTAAGCAAGACCAGCTTCATCTAAATTTTCACTTGATTTAGCTAGGACTTCAGCTTTATATTTTTCGACTTCTACTTTTGGATTAATGCTGCTAATTGTTAAATTTTGATTTAGATGATTACTTTGGAATTGATAGTCTAGGTGAGCAGCAGGATCGGTTGTTGTTAAATGGACTCGATGCCCTTTTTCAACTAGACCCACTGCAATAGCAGATGCAACGGTTGTTTTTCCTACGCCACCTTTCCCCATTGTGAAAATCAGCTTGGTTCTGTTATCTAAAAAATCATCAATAACCTCTTTTAATCCTGGAAGATTCATTGATTGATTTTCCAGGGTTAAATCAGGTATCGGAACTGCATCGTATAGCTTAAACAGATTTCGGAGATTTTCCACACCTGTTAAAGAATAAGAAACATACGGTAACGAGTATATGGTAGTCTCTTTTAGATTTTCTGGCATTTGCTTTAATGCATCGCGTTGTCTATGATAAAAAGCCGATGATACTTCATCCTCTTCATTGTGATGTTGAAGAAGACCATTTATAATGAGCATTTGATTTTTGATTCCAATCTCTTTAAGCTCCTTTGAAGCACGGTCTGCTTCCAAAATGGCTGAAACATCTGGTCGTGTTACGAGTATTAAAGTCGTTTTAGTTAAATCAGCAAGAGCAGCTACCGCGCTTGAATAAAGCTTTTTTTTATCCACTAACCCAGATAAAGGACCTAAACATGATGCACCGTGCGTACTTTCCTCTAAAAATCCATTCCAAGCCGTTGGAAGCTGTAAAAGTCGTAATGTATGCCCTGTTGGGGCAGTATCAAAGATAATATGGTCGTAAAGATTTCCGATTTCCCTATTTGTAAGAAAACCTGTAAATTCATCAAATGCAGCAATCTCGACTGTACACGCACCTGATAACTGCTCTTCCATTGTAGCGACTACTGCTTCTGGAAATATATCTCGATATGGACCAATAACACTCTCCCGATAGGCTTTTGCTGATGCTTCAGGATCTATATTACTCACATATAAATTGGCAACCGTCGGAACTGCTCTCGGTGTGCTAGTTAACTCGATGCCAAATACATCTTGTAGATTGGAGGCAGGATCTGTACTAATTAACAGCACTTTTTTTCCACTGTCGGCTAATGCGACTGCTGTTGCACAAGCTGTTGATGTTTTTCCTACGCCACCTTTTCCTGTTAAAAATAAAAATTGCGTCTGAACGTGATTTGGACTGAATGATGGATACATGCCTCTTCCTTCTTTCCAAATATTTATAGTTGATTTAAATTAATAGAAAGTCCAGATTTTGGTTTTTCATTTAACTCTTCAGCTTTTACTTCAAACCATTCTGCAAATTCTTCATTGGCTGGGTAACTTCCTACTTTGACAACTTGGTCATTAACTAAAACAACGGGTAAGGCATCGGGACCTTTTTCCATAAGAATACGATGTATTTCCTTGTTTTTTGCAAATTTATCAGGGTCATTTGTTAATTGGTATCGTGTAATATTAAAGCCTTTTTTCTCTAATGAATAAACAGCAGATGCTACTCTCGTTAACTCTGAATCCACACTAGGACCGCATACTCCAGTGGAACAACACATTGCAGGATCAAAAATCTCAACTTTATTCATGCTACAACCTCCAATATATTATTAAATAAGCATTTGCTTATTTTTATCTTTAAGAAATAACCAAGAGAATAAACTCTTGGTTATTTGATTGTATTATTCTCCTGTTTCGCTAAAACGTTTAATTCTGTCACCAATTTCATCACGAACACGCTGGAAGAACGCCCATTTTTCTTCGTCTGTTCCTTCCGCTTTTGCTGGATCATCAAATCCCCAGTGTTCACGTTTAACATGTGGTGGTGTCATTGGACATTTATCAGCTGCGTCTCCGCATAATGTAACGACTAAATCCGCACTATTTAAAATTTCAGGATCAATAATGTCAGAAGTTTGATTGGAAATATCCATACCCGCTTCATTCATTGCTTTTACTGCATTTGGATTCAATCCATGTGCCTCAATACCTGCGCTGCGAACTTCCCACTCTTCACCTAAATATTTTTTTGCCCATCCTTCTGCCATTTGGCTTCTGCAAGAATTTCCTGTACATAAGAAGTAAATTGATTTTTTAGACATGACGTATTTCTCCTTTTAGTTCATTAATAATGATACGTATAGACCTAATAACGTAATAAATAGAATTGGGATTGTTAACACAATACCTGTTTTAAAATAGGTTCCCCATGAGATTTTAACCCCTTTTTGAGATAAAACATGGAGCCACACTAAGGTTGCCAATGATCCAATTGGTGTAATTTTCGGACCTAAGTCAGACCCAATGACATTGGCATAAATAAGAGCTTCTCGAATCGTGCCAGAAGTATTGGTTTCGGCAATAGCTAATGCATCAATCATTACGGTCGGCATATTATTCATCAAGGATGATAAGAAAGCTGCAATAAAGCCCATTCCTATGGTGGCAACAAATAAACCTTGTTCAGCCGTTGCTTGGATGACACTCGCTAACGAATGAGTGAGCCATGCATTCCCTAACCCATATACGACAACGTACATGCCAATTGAGAAAAATACGACACTCCACGGTGCTCCTTTAACAACGGCTTTCGTATTAACGACGTTACTTCTTCTTGCCATCAATAGAAAGAAAATGGCTATTATTCCTGCAACAATCGAAACAGGAATTTTAATGAATTCACTAGCAAAGTAACCAACCAGTAAGATCCCAAGAACATACCATGAAAGACGAAACATTTTTTGGTCCTTAATCGCATCTACTGGGTTCTTTAATTTAGATAAATCATACGTTTGTGGAATGCTTTTTCTAAAATAAATCAATAATACCGTGATGGTTGCAATCAATGAAAAAAGATTCGGAATAATCATTCTCGAAGCATATTCTACGAATCCAATGTCAAAGAAATCGGCAGATACAATGTTAACCAAGTTACTCACGACGAATGGTAATGAAGTGGTATCCGCAATAAACCCACTCGCCATAATAAAGGGAAAGATCATCTTTTCTTTGAAATTCAAATTACGAACCATTGCTAATACGATTGGTGTCAATATTAAGGCAGCCCCATCATTAGCAAATAGTGCAGCGACAATTGCCCCTAAAATGCTCACATAAATGAACATTTTGATTCCATTGCCTTTAGCCGCCCTTGCCATATGTAATGCAGCCCATTCAAATAACCCAATCTCATCCAATATTAATGAAATGAGGATAATCGCTACAAACGATAATGTGGCATTCCATGTAATTCCTATTACCTCTACAACATCATTTAATCCAACTACTCCTACTAAGAGAGCTAAGATTGCTCCACCGCAGGCAGACCAGCCGATGTTCAAACCTTTAGGCTGCCATATGACGAAGATGAGTGTCACTAAAAAAATGCCAGATGCTAATATTGCAGTTATCAATGTACAAACCTCCATTAGTCACAAGAGATGCGTAATCCCTGTTCTTCTAGTTCTTGTAGTTTAAAATCTTGACTTGGAAGATGTTGAAGCAAACTGTCAACTAAAGGATAATAGTCGTTATCTTTATTGAGTGAATAAATAATCCATTGTCCTCTTCTTGTTTCTTGTACCAATCCAGCATCTTTCAACTTTCGAACATGTTGACTAATAGCAGGCTGACTCATTTTAAAAATTTGAACAAATTCACAAACACAATAATCATGTGTCTCTAACATTTTCATCATAGCTAGTCTTGTTTTATCACCTAATAGCTTTAAAATCGTTGCAGCTTTTTCGATTTCAACTGTTAATTCTTGCATGCAAACATCTCCTCCTCCCATTCAAATATTAATATATAACAATGTACTTATATATTCAACAACAAGTATAACTTTATTGTTTGCATCATACTACTAGTTATAACATTGCTTAAGTGCCAAATACAAAAAGCAGCGAACAGTGTCTATCACCGCTCGCTGCTTTTTGTATTTCTACTATTATCATGTTCAATAACTACATAATTGTTTTTGTTGTTAAATATGCCGCTAACTCTTTACTTTTTTGTTTTCTTTCACGTCGCATTTTTGCTCGTTCTTCGCCTGTTTCATGCAATTTCTTTTCTTCCTCTGTTTCGGGAATCACTTTTGGAACAGCGGTAGGACGTTGATTCTTATCAAGGGCAACGAATGTTAATAGAGCTGTTGCCGCTATTTTGCACTCTCCGCTTTTTAAATCCTCCGCAATAACCTTCACGAAAATCTCCATCGAAGATACGCCTGTCCATGAAACATACGATTCAAAACTCACTGAATCGGTCGGTCGAACTGGATGCAAGAAGTCGACAGAATCTGTTGAGGCCGTCACACATTCCGTTCGGCTATGACGCGCGGCAGAAATAGAAGCTACTTGGTCTATATCACTCATCATTCGACCGCCAAACAAGGTGTTATGATTATTTACATCATTTGGAAAAATTCGACTCATTCTAATTACTCGTGATTCTTTGCAGTATTTTGCTTTCATAAGAAGGGCCCCCTTAACAGTAAATTCTTCAAACTGAGTGTCTACATGATGTTCAGGTATTCTCTTTAGGCTAAATCTACTCTTTCTTAAGCTCTATTAACTGTATTTGAGTAGATTCGAAATGAATATGCATCGTTCACTACTATAGAGTTCTATATTACATCCTATTATATTGCTTTTTTCACCAAAAAACATTCGTCCAATCCTCATTATTTCATATTCAATCAGGTTCTTCTGGCTAAATCCGATAAAGATTGCCCTTAAATCTTTTCATGCTCCAGTAAATGACGAATATGATTTTTTAAATAAAACGCTTCAGGTAATTCCAATGGAGACTGTAGGATAGAAGAATCGCGATAAGATCGATAAGAGACACTAGGGTTACCTGCTATATGTATATCCAATTGTAAAATATGAGAGCCCTTCATTTCTACATAATAGTGAACGCCCTCTTTTTCTAAGCGGTAAAACGAAAACTTCAGTCCTAATAACTCCTTTGTCTCTTGTGCTGTCTCAACATGATTAGCAATATAATCCGCTATTTGCTGAACAGTTACGACATTCGTTGCCATAATCGTTGTCACTTTGTCTTTTACATACTCAACAGCCTGATTAATTTTCGTTTGTGCTTTTTGCGCCAAATGACTCAATAAATTATTCATTGTAACTCTCCTTTGTTTTTGCGTTTAAGCTTAGTATTACCAATTAATAGGCTAAGCGGTAAATCAAAAATCTCTCATAAGGATTACGCTCAGATAAACCTTGCAGCAAGATTTCTTTTTTAAATTGAAAGGCAGTTTGATTTTCTAGAAAAAAGATATAATCCTTGGAGCCATAATATAAAACTAACTCAATATCTCTCGGAAATTGTTCCACTGAACGCAATATATTCTGAATAATTTTCATGAAAATTTGTACGGAAAATGGATTAAAAAAATAAAATCGGTTGTCTAATGAATCAATCTTATACTTCTCCGCTAAACAACAGTGGAATTGAATACGGTGACCGCTCTTTTTCATTTTCTTCACATAACTATCTTGATTATCTATAGCTTCCTGATAAAAGGTTTTATTCATCTCAATTCCGATAACAGAAGCATTAAATAAATAATTGATATAAAAAATTAATCTTCCTTTTCCGCAGCCAAAATCTACGACTCGGTCACTACTCGTTAATTCATATTGCTTAAATAATTGTTCGAGCGCGCTATAGGGCGTTGGCTCATAGCGATGATAATGCAAGGAATTATTGAAAACCTTCTGTTCTCCTCCCGTTTTAATGTTCAGCAATTCATCATAGTACCGTTCTTTCATCGCTTTACCCCTATTCCATTCATATAGCTATAATGATATCGATTTTTTTATAAGAATAAAAGGAGAAATGTTTAATATCTAGTTTCTATTCATTATCGGTTATACTGGAGGTAATTATAATGTAAGAAGGATTAAAACATGAAAGAATTCATTTTAAATTGGTTTTCTCAAGCAGGACCCTTTTCAATTATTATTAGTATTTTCATTAATATTGTAATAAGTATATTCGGTGTCATACCTAGCGTTTTTTTGACCGCTCTTAATATCACTTTTTTTGGATTTGAAGCGGGCATGTTTATTTCTTATATCGGAGAATGTGCAGGCGCTGCAGTCAGCTTTCTCTTATATAGAAAAGGGATTCGACACGTGGAACAGTCCCTACCTGCCCAATCAAAATATTTAAATAAACTTACAGCTTCAACAGGAAAAGAGGCGTTTATATTCGTTCTAGCCTTTCGACTAGTACCTTTTATCCCGTCCGGATTGATTAACCTCGGTGCAGCCTTAAGCAAAATCAGCTTACTTCATTTTACATGGGCAAGCGCTATTGGAAAAATCCCTGCTATGCTTCTAGAAGCATACTCCGTTAACGAAGTATTGATGTGGGAGAAACAAGGGAAAGGGATTTTGTTTATTGTTTCATTCATTATATTGGTCATTTATTGGGCAGCGAAAAGGAAACGTGTTTAGTAAAAAAATATTCATCACTTTTCACTCCAACGTTTGAATAGTTAAACAAAGTTAGTCGATTAAACATAAAATAGTAAGAACCTATCTATTGAGGAGGTGAGTTCTTGGCTAATTTGGGGGGGTTTAGCAATAACCCATTAAACGTTATCAGTGATTCAGTGTCTTGTACGATTGAATTAGGAGATACTAATGGGGCAGCTACAACTATTTGGCAAGATGATACTCCTTTTGTTATAAACGGAACCATTGTAGTTGAAAATACTGGAACGACCGGTGTTTCACCAAAAGCTGCTCTTCATGTGAATGGAGCTGCAATTCGTGGATTTGTGGTCGCACCAGGTGAATGTCGGTCTATTACGGTAAATGATTTGCGTTCTATTAGTATCGTTGCATCAGGAACAGGCACTGCCAAAATCAAGATTTCTTTCTCCTTAAACTATAAGTTTTAACGTAGTTCTATCTATGTTGAAACAAAAAAATGATGCTCTACGTTAGCATCATTTTTACATAGCCTTTGTTAAATCATATTGTTCATAAAACTGAGCAGCCTCCTATAACAGAGCCTCTACATAAACAATATTAAGTCACATAACGAACCTTCATACTATAATGACCATTGGCCTTTTGGCCCGATCCTCCTCGACAAGAAATTTCCAGGTTTGAAATAGTCTTCAAAGTAACAGATTTCGTTTGATTTATTTCAGTCAATGTAAATAATGTCGTATCCGCCTTTCCATCACCATCTGTATCCGCTCTTACCTTCATAATACAGCCACAATTATTTTTTACAGTTAATGATCCTGATGGCAGAGAAGCCATTCCAATAGCTCTCCAATACTCTACATATTTCCCATCGCAATTTTGTACAATAACACCACCTATTTCATCTGCTACTAATTGTGGCTCTGGAAGATTTGATTTACGAGGAAAAAGAGATAGACTGCTTAATGGCGGGGGTGAAATATGAGAGTTACTTTGTACGTCCATAGCGGGTATTCCCTTTCTAATTATGGTAATTTATTGTATGGATTAATACATGAAATGGTGCCGTCAATCCACCACTCCCGAATCCAGCTCGACTAGGAGGAGGCGATTACCGTATGGCCGAGCGCACACAGAAAAACGCTGTCTCTCAATCAAGCAGCGTTTTTCATTTACCCTTTATTCTGTTTCATCCATTTCCTCATCTTTATTAAAATGCAAGAAATGGTTAATTATTCTTAAAACATATTACTTTCATCCTTCTTACGAGTCCACTTCATGACTGGCGAGTCTTCATTTTTCAGCTCAGTTTTATTTTCCCAATCGTCACTTTCTGAGCCATCCGCTTTTACTTCCTCCAAGTCAGCTATTAACCATTTTTTACTCTTTTCATCATACTTCATCTTATATGTTCGAATAGTTTTATAAGAAATATCTTCAAAACCTTTCATGTCTCGAACTTTCATTTTATTTTTGTAGGAAACAAGTGCTGTAACTTCTGCAAGCCACTCATCATTAAAACGATTAATATCTAAATCATCAAGGTTCACAACCGCTCCTAAATATTGCATCTGAATTTCATCAACATACTCTTTATAAAATTCAAAATCATATTTGGCAAATGCCGTAACCTCTCTTACTTCATCTGTGACATTTGTAAAATGTTTCGTTTCATAGTTGTTTGTCTGAAAAACGATTAAGTCATTATTAAATACATCTAGTGCGGCTAACACATTTTGTTGAACGCCTTTATCCTTTTGAGCCAAATCACTATCGTCTACAAGCAGGCTGACCTGCTTGCTGCCGCCCCACACTTCTACTTTTCTTTTCTCTAAAAAAGTGCCAAGTGTATTTTTTACAGTTAATCGTACATCATACGTACCTGGAAGAAGTGGACCGTACAATTCTTCTTCACTCTTCATAAGAGAGTTTTTCGTTTTATCGACGGAAAGAGTAACTTGATCTTCTTCACTTAGTCCAGTTACCTTTATATATCCCGTTTTTACCTTCAGTTTGTAGTCAGTAAATACTCCGAAGCGTTTTCCGTCTTCCACTAAACTAATCTGCTGATTTGTCATGCTGTACTCTTGCTTCTCCAATTGCTCCTCTAAGCTATCCTTAATTACTTGATAACTATTATAATTAGCATTTAGATAAGTAACGAATGCTTTAAGCGATGACTCATCTATTTCTGCCTTCTTATTATCTACTAAGAGTATATCCTTCAGCTGTTCCGGCTTCTTTTGATCAACCGCCTGCTCAAACGCTTCGACAACTTGTTTAGGTCGATTATTCTGCTGGATCAACACAACCGTAATAATGGTGAGCACAACCACCGCTGGTATAGCAAGTAACCATATTTTCTTCACATTATTCACGGCTCCTTAATAACTTGATCCTTTTACAAATACAGTGTCTAAACTTTCACCATACTTATCAACTGCTTCAATCGTCCATTTTCCATCCTTTTTCGTTAAGGACACTTCCACTGGGTCGCTAAGTTCGTTTACCTCAAGAGCATTTAAAATTTTAGGCAATTTTGAAAGTACATATTTATCAATTTCTTGTGAATCATAACTTCCTGTATTCTCTCTAAATTCACGCTCATACTCATAAACATCTTCATATAATGTTTTTAATGACGGTGTAGAAACCTCTACTTCAACGATTGCCTTATCATTAGCATTTGCAATAATAGTAGCATTCACTTCAGCCTTTTCCGCTAAGATATCACGGTATGTTGCATATAGCTTTTCAATGTCTGTGTCATCTAATTTCTTATCAAACACCTTGTTTATTTCCGTTTCAAATGCTTCTTGTGCTGATTCTTGCAATACTGGTTTATCAGCCGATACAAGTTGCTCATAATCTGGATTTTCCTTATTGTAATAGATTTGATCCACGTAAGCCTTCAATGCTTTCGCTGGATCTTGCAGCGTTTCATAGCTAGCGGCATACTTCTTCGTATCAAGCTTTAATACTAACTCTTCTGACTCCTCTTCCGGATTATCAAATAGTGGATTTAAGCCAATTTCATACTCTTTATCCTTTGTTACTTCAAATATCGCTAATACAGTTTTTGACTTTCCTGCACCAATACTCCCGCCTGTATCAATATCCAAGCCTATATCGCGATTATAAAGTTCTGGATTAATATTGATTTGCTGCTCACCATCATATAACTTAATCCCATCATACCCTGATAATCGCATTGGAGAATCTGATAAATTTTTAACTTTTAAATGAATAGCCATTATAGCTAAGTTCTCATTTTCAGAAACCCCATCATCACTCTCTGAAACAATATAACTAGCGCTTTCAATAGAAGCCTCCAACCCTTTACTCTTTTCAGTTGAAGCCTTTTCACCCGAATCTGAACATGCAGATAAAAGGAAAATAAATACTGATACAACGGAGAATAATACCCATTTTTTCAAAAAAAGAACCCCTTCCTAAACTAGACTATAATATGTATCATTTCTTCTCTCATATTAAATCTACCTAAATCCCCCCTTCCAAAACAGGATATTTATCCCTAATAAAAAGGAAAAATAAACCTATTGAGCTAGGCTTAATGATTCAAGGCCTTGATATACAAGGAATAGATAGCAAATATTTTTTTCTGGTTTATTATATAAATAAAGGAAAATAATTCATTTTTACTAGTTTTTGAATATACTTACATAAGCGCTATAACGTACCATTTTCTTATTTTTATTAATTATTATAAAAATAATAGAACTTTTGATTTAGCTCACCCTATATCTTCCATACACTGATTTTCATATATTAATCTTCCGAACATTCCCATACAAATAGAAACAAGCAGCGAAAACATTCACTGCTTGTTTCTATTTGTATATTTTTTCATACGGTCTATATATCTTTACTAGGATATTTGATACTCACTTTTTTGTTGTTATCAGCAAATAGACGAGGGTAAGCGGACCTACTTTACCAAATCCCCTAACTCCTACAATGATTCATTTTTCAACAATAGAGAAGTCAGCAATTATTCCTATAGACAGGTCTACTATGCCAAAAGCTGAAAGACGACTGTTCAGCCCCGACAAGCAGATGAAAGGCAGCATGACGCAGTTTGCCATAGAGCATGACCGCTTATGACCTCGAGGAGCTAAGAACCGCAGCTATTAATGAGGGAATTCCCTCATCTCTCTTTTTTCTTCTCGCAAGCTTGAGGTGGGGAGCTTACTTCCCATTAGGTGTGGGATAAAACGGTTTAATACAAGCGTTTCAGTAAGCATTCATTTCAAATGTATAGTGCTTGTTACACGCCTTGCGCCTCTAATTTTGCAATATCTTTGTTATGTCCAATCACAATTAATGTGTCTCCTTGGCAAATTTGTTCTTCAGCAAGCGGAGCCACATTAATGTCTTTTCCACGTTGAATCCCGATAATATTGCAGCGGTATTTTGCGCGAATATCTAAATCCATCAATGACTTTTTATCAATTTTATGCGACGCCACGATTTCGACAATACTATACTCCTCCGATAATTGAATATAATCAATAATTTTTTCGGATGCGATATGATGAGCAATTCGCTGCGCCATATCTCTTTCAGGATGAATCACTCGATCGACTCCAACCTTTTCTAACACTTTATGATGATACATATTTTGAGCTTTTGCCCAAACTTGAGGAACCCCCATTTCCTTCAAAAGTAAGCACGTTAAAATACTAGCTTCAATATCATCACCTAAAGAGACGAAAGCGACATCAAAATTTCTCACACCTAAAGATTTTAAACTCATCTCGTCTATGCCATTAGCTACGACAGCATAAGTAGCAAAGGCTGCATATTCATCTATTTTACTTTCATCTTTATCAATCGCCATCACTTCCACTCCAATTGAATGGAATTCCTTAACTAAGCTCCCTCCAAATCTACCTAACCCAAACACGACAAACTGTTTTTTCATCTCATTTTTCCCCTTCTATTACAATCTCTTTATATAGAACGCACCAAAAAGACCACAGAGGATTACCCCGTGGCCGAATCATTTTTTTCGATCACCAGTATCACTTCCTCTCTCTTCACGCTTCCGGAGTTAGCTGTCGGATTCGGACCATGAGAGTAGCCCTACCTTCTTCATAAAGGATTCACCCCAAGCGACGAAAACACCGCCACAAAATTGGTTCCCCCGTTCCATAAAGGATTCAGCGAATAAAGAAATATGGTTTTACATGAAAGTAATATTACTCCTTCAAAATTAAGTTGTAAAGAACATTTGAGAGCATTCACCTTATGAATACTCCCCCACTTACTCACTCTACCGAGCTTCCTTGAAGTGGGGGTTTCTTGTGTGTCGAACCTACTTACTGAACGCTTAACACAAGGGGAGTTGACACATTAACGGATTGGCTACCGTTCAACCCCTCTATTCCATTTGCAAACGCATTTGGAACTACTTTTCGAATCATGTTATAAGCCCCATTTACATCAGCATTCATCAAAATTCCTTTTGCACTCTTATATAGCCCACGTTTGATTCGTTTTCCACTGAATGAGTAGGTCTTTTCTTTCTCATAAGTGGGCAGAAAATCAAGGTCTAAAAAACTAGCCTTAGATGTATAGGATTCTTCCGTAATAACTACTTGAATCCCATGCTCTATCGCTTTATATTCAATCATTTGAATCAATAAACGATGTGGAATAAAACAAAACTGTTGATTATTTCGTTTTCCTATATTCGATTCTTGTTTCCACTGTTTGTTCTGTCCAATCACAATTATGTCTACCTGTTCTTGTAAGGCAAGATTCACAATATGACGACTCGCTTTGTGGAATAAATCTTTGATTTGCTTGTGACGGTTCAAATGCAATCGTTCTAATTTTTTTGACGTATGTTGCCCTTGATTGGATGACTTTCCGTGACAAAGGATACTCGTATAATAGGCTTTTTGCTTGTTGTAATACTGATTCATGGATTTGATACGTTTTCCTTTAATTAAAACTGGCTTCATTCCTGTATTAGCCACTACAGTCGCTAGATTATCAATTCCTAGATCAATTCCCATGAAATGAGTTGGCTCTTTTTCTGTTGGTTCAGGCAAAGAACACTCCCATACAACTTCTACCACAAACTGACCGTACTTGGGAAGGACACGAACTTGTTTAAGTTTCCCTTTTATTCTAGCCATTTTTCCAATATTGAGTTGTTCTTTTGTTTTAGGAAATTTTAAATAACGGTCATTCTTTATCACACAATCTTGATTAGTGAAAAATACTTCTTTCACTTTAGAGGAACTGTAATTAGGAATACGTGGTTTCCCTTTATATTTATGAGGATTTTTTCGATAATCGGATAAAGAAGCAAAAAACGATTTCCAGTTTTGAAACATAGTCTTCATGACGTGTTGACTACTTTGAATCGGTAATGAAAGATAATCGGATTGTTTACTAACCTTAAATAAACAATCTAAAAATGCATAGTTGATATACGGATGTTCGTTTGTCGGTTTCGTAAACAAATTCGCTTTCACTTCTTTTCGTTCGTCCACTGGTTTCATTTGTTCTTTCGCTACTCGCTTTTGGTAAGCTTGAAGTTGAATATCATTCATTCGACCTATATGTGTATGAATAACCTGTAACACTTCTTCTTGTAAAGGATGAAGAGGTTTATTGCTGGTAAGAGCGGTATATACTTGCCGATAGTAAAAATTACTCGTATTATATAAGTTTTTTGCATGTTCACACATCATTTGAAAATACGAAAATAAACGATGTCCTTTTTTAATCCATATTTGATACGTTTTATATGGCGTGTGTTCCATTGTTATCCCCTCCTTCCTATATATATTTAGTATATGTTTACAAATGATATATTTACAGTATACACCATTACGAACGTTCTATTATTTGGAAAACAAACTTAAATTAACCGAATTTCCAGTTGACCTAATTAAACAAATCAAAGCCTATCAACAAAAGAGTCTTATTTCTTCCTTTGTGGGAGCTGTGTACGAATTAATTCAAAAAGGATTAACATCTGCTTCGTAAAAGTTCCTATCCACCTTTTACTTTGCAAACTGAAATTCACCGCCCTTCACACTCCTTGAGGAAGGGGTACTCTTTCAGTGAAAATGATAGATTTTTCACTTTCCAAAAACCCGAAATGTAATATTTTATAACATGCAATTAGTGATAGTAACTAAAATATTCACTTCGATTTGTTTGTTTTTGCTAATGACAAATGAACTACAACACAATAAAATAAGTATTATATCACATACAATGTAATATAATATAACATTTATAAACATAAACAAATAATGTGATTTTTCAGGAGGGGAAAATATTGAGCACAAATCCAAACGAAGTCGTTTCATTCCAAGGTGTTAGTAAAGTGTACAATACGGGCACCATTGCATTAAGTCAATTTGACTTAACGATTACAGAAGGCGAGTTTATTAGTTTTTTAGGTCCATCGGGTTGCGGCAAGTCCACTGCGCTAAGGATGGTAGCTGGGTTGAGTGGAGCCACTAGCGGCCATGTCCAAGTTTTCGGTAAAATACCTAAGGAGATTATTCAAAAAACAAACGATATCGCCTTCGTTTTTCAAGATGCAAATTTACTTCCTTGGCGAACTGTGCTTGATAATGTATTATTGCCGCTTGAATTAAGAGGATCTACTAAGAAAAGCCATAAGGAGTACGCAATAGAGGTATTAGAGATGGTCGGTTTAAAAGATTACTTAGATGCCTATCCTAGAGAACTATCAGGCGGGATGAAAATGAGAGTTTCAATCGCCCGTGCTTTAGCAGCAAAACCAAAAATGTTATTAATGGATGAACCTTTTGCCGCTCTCGATGAAATCACACGTCAAACATTGCAGATTGATCTCCTTAATATATGGAAAAAAGAAAAAACTACTATTCTATTTGTTACCCACAACGTGTATGAAGCTGTATTTTTATCCTCACGAATCGCAGTCATGTCTTCTCGTCCCGGGAAATTATCATCCATTATTAACGTCAATCTCCCCTTTCCAAGAACACTCCAAGTAAGAACAGACAAAACATTCACAAACTATGTAGATATAGCTGCCCACAGTCTCGAAAATAGCTCAGTAAGAAGGGAGTTAGGATAAGATGTCCACACAATCAGTAGCAACGAAAAAGCCAAAAATGGTTTCGCATTTCCCTCAAAGTAATACAGGGAAAATTTGGACTAAAGTTAAAGGTGTTTATCTCGGTCCAATCATTGCTTTAATTGCCTTCCTCTCTTTATGGCAATTGATCCCTTCTTTATTGGGGATCAAACCATTTATTCTTCCGAAACCTACAGATGTCTTACACGCTGCACTAACGGATTGGCACTTATTATGGCCAGCCATTCAAATTACAGTTATTGAATCGATTATTGGATTTTTACTCAGTGCGACTATCGGTATTTTCGTTTCTATTTTATTAGCAAGCTCGAAAGTGTTAGAAATTAGCATCTATCCATACGCCATTATTTTGCAAACCATTCCTGTTGTTGCCGTTGCACCGATTATTGTTATTTGGTTTGGCGCCGGCTTCAATGCCATTGTAATCATTTCGTTTTTAATTGGTTTTTTCCCAGTTATTTCGAATACATTAATGGGGCTGAATTCAGTCGATAAAAATATGAGAGAACTCTTTACACTATATAATGCATCAAAATGGAAGAAAATGTGGAAACTCCGCATTCCATTTGCAATGCCTTATATTATGGCAGGATTAAAAGTATCTTGTACGTTATCGATTGTCGGAGCTATTGTTGGAGAATATGTAGCAGGAATCGGTGGAGGTAAAGGTGGTTTAGGCTATGCCATTACAGTAGCCGCCATCCAATTAAAAACTCCATATTTGTTTGCCTGCGGAATAGCCGCGGCATTATTAGGGATTGGTTTTTACCTTCTCGTTAGCCTAATAGCTCACTTAATGTTGCGATCTTGGCATGAGTCAGCGATGAAGGTTGAAAAATAAAGCGAAATTCATTACGAATTAAAGGAGGAAGAAAAGGTGAAAAAATTCAATCTACTATTTTTAGGAATTATCTTTCTAGTTTTCCTGACTGCCTGCAGCGGTGAGGAAGCTAGTACTAGTGAGGAAGAGAACAAAACGGATGATAAAGCTGTTGAACATGTTAAATTAGTATTAAACTGGTTTCCAAAGGCACAGCATGGCGGTGTATATGCCGCACAGGAAGACGGGATTTTTAAAGAAAATGGATTGAATGTAACCATTGAGCCAGGTGGTCCTCAAGTATCTTCTGTTCAAATGATTGCATCAGGCAGCGCGGAATTTGGTCTTGCACACGCGGATCAATTAGTTATTGCTAAAAATCAAGGAATTGATTTAGTCGCTGTAGCAGCTGCAATGCAGGGAAGTCCACAAGTATTTATGTTCCATAAAGGGCATGGAATTAAAGACTTCACAGACTTGAATGGAAGAAAAGTATATGTTCAACCTGGAATTACATATTGGGACTTTTTAAAATCTAAATACGATTTAAGTAAAGTAGAAGAGTTAGCGTACAACGGGCAGCATACGAACTTTGTAAATGAAAAAGATTCTGTTACCCAAGCATTTGCCACATCCGAGCCTTTCTTTTTAGAAAAAGAAGGAATCGAAACAGAAACAAAGCTAATTGCTGACGCGGGTTACGATCCTTATAATGTTGTATTATTTGTAACAAAAGAATATTTAGAGAAGAATGAAGAAACGGTTCAAAACTTTGTTACTTCATTTGTAAAAGGATGGAATTCTTATAAAACGTCTTCTGAGTCTATTAATAAAGTCATTCAGAATGATAATCCAGACATCGCCTTAGATGCTTTAGCCTTTGAAACCGAATCTCAAGAAGAATTTGTGTACGGCAAAGATGCGTCTGAACACGGTGTCGGCTATATGACAGAAGAAAGATGGGCTACACTTATTCAACAGCTGCATGATTTAGACTTATTGGAAAAGCCATTCGAAGCGAATGAAATCTTTACAACAAAATACTTGCCTGAAAAATAAATTTCTCATAAGTAAGACTAGAAAACCACGCCTCTGGATTGCTGTTTAGCCAGAGGCTTAGTTTTACTTTCATAAAACAGATTCTCATTCATTCAGAAATTTTGCAATGGACTGAAAAACTTGTTCATTAATCGGAATCGGCAATGTTAGAAAACCATGAACAAGTCCACTGTATCGGGTAAGCTGTACGGGAACTCCACTTTCCTGGAGTCGAGTAGCATAAGCCTCCCCTTCATCTCGGATAGGATCGTATTGCGCTGTAATCACAAAAGTTTTTGGTAAACCACTTAAATCTTGTGCTCGTATAGGAGAAGCATATATATTACTTGCATCCTCTTCCGTTTCAATATAGTGATCCCAAAAACTTTTTGTCACGCTGCTAGTCAATATAGGAGCGTGTGCATGTTCTCGAATTGACTCATAAGGAGAGTGTTCAATAGAGCGTAAAGCATCTGTTGCAGGGTATATTAATATTTGCCGCCAAATCGATGGTCCTCCGCAGTTTTTAAACAATAAGGTAACCGCTGCACTTAAGTTTCCTCCTGCACTATCTCCCCCAACAGCAATCCGATTCACATCTACCTGTAATTCCCCTGCATGATTAAACACCCATTGTACCGCTGCACTACAATCTTTTAGACCTTTTGGAAAACGATTCTCCGGTGCTAATCGATAATCGACAGCAATGACTTTACACCTCGAAGCATTTGCAAGTTGTCTACAAGCTACATCATGGCTTTCAAGATTCCCTAGCGTCCAGCCGCCACCATGGAAAAACACGATAGTAGGAAGACGCTCTTCCACACTTTTTGGTGTGTATATTCGAATGGGTATATCACCATTCGGACCAGGAATCAGACGATTCTCCACTGCATGAACGAACGGACGCTCCTCTATATCTAGAATCGTTTGAAGTCTAGCTTCACGGATTTTGACAATTAAATCTGGTGTTAATGTTTCAGGCAATTTAGGATAACTTTCTAGAATTTGTTGAAGTGCTGGATCCAATTGCATCTTAATCCCTCCCTTACAAATTAAAAATACCCCGATATACGACATAAATCGCAGGCATCAGTTGTATATGTTATAACCCTGTTAATCATTGAATCTCATATATTATTTTTCTATTAAAAGGTATTATAAATATTTTCACATGTTTCAGGCTGATAAAAACAATGACGCTTATAACGACCTACAAGAGGTTGATTGTACCATGTAGAAGGACAATCCCCTGGAGGTTTTACCATAAACTATACTTAGCAGGCCAGACTCTCTGGCCGTTTATTGCCCGACGTGCTAAACGTTTTTCACTTTCTCTCGCTCTTTGATAAAATATCCTTTCTGAGTAGCTTCAAAAGCATGGGGTTGATAAAGTGAAACTTCCATCAGTGGGGGTTTTCCTTCATCCCCACTGATGGTTAGTCACGTTCTACGGTCACTAAGATTTTCGCTTCGCTTCAATCAAGTGACCGTACGAACCTGATTGGTGAAAGCTTACCTTTGAAAACCGCAAAGGTAAGTTTCACTATATCTCACCAATCGGACCTTTACGGGCAGTTGTCCCCCACCTATCTTCTTTGTTTTCTCATAAGCTTGAGGTGGAGGTCTTACTGCCCGTTAAGTGTGGAATAAATCATTTGGGGAATGGTACGAAGCCCTTTAAAATCTGAACAATTAGCTCGTAATCGATTGATGCCTACATTCCCTACAAGCATCATGCCTTGGACTCCTTCTCCTTCCGCCTCTGCCCGAAGTAGCCTTTACAAAGGCCATATTTCCCCCTCCATCATATGAGCAAATTTAGCCTCATAATAATAATAATAATAATAATAATAATAATAATAATAATAATAATAATAATAATAATAATAATAATATGAAACCATTTATTCTCTCATTCCTCACTTTTTCATAGGTCTCATTATACAAATCAAGAAGCAGATACTTATTTATACCATGTACGGATGTATTAGTTCTCCTCCCAAGGTTTAAATGAAAATGGAATACCAATCATTTGTGCAGTCAAATCATCATAAGACACTAAATCTTTTTTTGATAACTCTTTTAAGGAGCGTTTCCCCATCGCTCTTAAAGCCATTTTCATTTCTTCTGTACTTGCTGTTAAAAATTTCTCTGCTGCTTGAACTCCATCTTTGATCTTAAATTGTTCCTTAAACTTTCCCTCATTCCAAACAACTTGTGTAGGTGGTTCAAATGGAACGGCATTCAATATTTGATTATGTGCGACAGTAAACAACATAGCAGAGCCTAAATATACAGCATCAGCACCGAGTGCAAGTACTTTTAAAAAGTGCCCGGGCACCAAAAGTCCACCTGAAACAATTAAACTAATTTGTCCTTTCATATTCCTCTTTTCTAAATGATTAGCCGCCCGAACTACTGCATGTAAGGTCGGAATCCCAAAGTCATCATATAAAATGGGTGGTGCTTCGTGCATGGCTGCTTGTCCTCCATCAATCGCAATATAATCAACACCCATTTCAATTAAATGATCAATATCTTCTTCAATTTTCCCACTCGCCCCAATTTTGACCCCAATTGGAACTCCACCTGTTAGAACCCGAAGTTCTTCGACAAGTTCTTTAAGATCCCCTAATGTTTGATCTTCAAAAAAATGTTCAAAAATCACTGCATTTTCATTTTCTTTAAGCCCCATTACTTCACGGGCACGACCGGTTAAGTCTTTTGGGGGGATTTTTTTTCCCATCCCGAATATAGCACCTTGCCCCAACTTAATTTCAATCATGTCAGCACGCTTCAAAACGTCTTCTTCCTTTGACCATTCTGTTTTGGAAAACTGTAATATATACTTTCCTGCCGTGTTTAATTCTTCGGGTAAAATTCCGCCTTCACCAGAGTTAATTGCAGTACCTACATTTTTAGCTGCTTCCGCCAAAGAAAGCCTCACTTGTTCACTAAGTGCGATCCCGTAGGCCATCCCGCTGATCATCAGCGGAATTTTTATTTTCATTGGTTTTTTCGCTTTTGGTCCAATGGTAACGGTAACATCTACTTCTTCTTCACCATCAATAGGAAACGGTGTCGTTTGTGCAGGGATAAATGTAATTTGGTCAAAATGCGGCCATTTTTTTGAAGAGCCGCCAAGTGGGCGATAAAGGACGTCGCCTTTTTCTGCACGCAAGCTATTTTCAAGCACATTTTGAATGCCCATATGCCTGAATCCTGGTATCATTTCGATAATATTTTCTTGGTAACTATCAGTAAAAATAATTTTTCCCATTTGCTTAACTATTCGTTTCATTAACCAACGCCAGCCAACAAGTATGAATACAGAAAGAGCAAATAAAGTTGCAATCATTGCAAAACTTAAATAGTATAAAATGTTCATCCTATTCACTTCTCCACTATCACATAAAATTGCTTTACTGCCCGCTCCCCTAATCCAACTGGTTGACACTTATTTCTCTTCTTGTTTGTCTTCCCAAGATTTAAATGTAAACGGAATGCCAATCATTCGTGCGGTCAATTCGTCATAAGACACTAAATCTTTTTTCGACAACTCTTGTAAAGAACGTTTCCCCATTGCTCTTAATGCCATTTTCATTTCTTCTGTACTGGCTGTTAAGAATTTCTCTGCTGCTTGTACTCCGTCTTCGACTTTAAACTTATCCTTAAATTTCCCTTGATTCCAAACAACTTGTGTAGGCGGTTCAAATGGAAGTGCATTTAATATTTGATTGTGTGAGACAGTAAACAACATAACAGATCCTAAATAAACAGCATCAGCACCAAGTGCAAGTACTTTCAAAAAGTGTCCAGGTGTAAAAAGTCCACCTGAAACAATTAAACTAATTTGTCCTTTCATATTCCTCTTTTCTAAATGATTAGCCGCCCGGACTACTGCATGCAAGGTTGGGATTCCAAAGTCATCGGCTAAAATGGGAGGTGCACCATGTGTCGCTGCTTGTCCGCCATCAATCGTAATAAAATCAACACCGAGGTCGATTAAACGATCCATGTCTTCTTCAATCTTTCCGCCAGCTCCCATTTTCACACCAATTGGAACACCGCCTGTTATATTCCGAAGTTCCTCCAAAAGTTCCTTAATATCTTTTAATGTTTGATTTTCAAAAAAATGTTCAAAAATCACAGCCTCCTCATTTTCTTTAAGCCCCATCATTTCGCGAGCACGACCTGTTAAATTTTTTGGAGAAATTTTCCCGCCCATCCCCATTAATGCGCCTTGGCCAAACTTAATTTCAATCATGTCAGCTCGCTTAATAAGGTCTTCTTCTTTTGACCACTCTGTTTTGGAAAACTGCAAAATATACTTTCCAGCCTGGTCTAATTCTTCAGGTAAGACGGCGCCCTCCCCAGAATTAATCGCTGTTCCTGTATTTTTAGCTGCTTGGGCCAGAGCGAATCTTACTTCTTCACTAAGCGCAATTCCATAAGCCATTCCACTGATCATAAGCGGAATCTTTATTTTCATTGGTTTTTTCGCTTTTGGTCCAATAGTTACTTGAACATCCACTTCTTCTTCACCATCAATCGGGAACGGTGACGTCTGTGCAGGGATAAATGTAATCGGATCGAGATGAGGCCACTTTTTTGAAGAACCAAGCGGACGATGAAGAACATCACCTGTTTCGGCACGCAAACTATTTTCAAGCACATTTTGAATGCCCATATGCCTGAACCCTGGTATCATTTCTATAATATTTTCTTGGTAACTATCAGTAAAAATAATTTTCCCCATTTGCTTCACCATTCGTTTCAGAAACCAACGCCAGCCAATAAGTATGAGTAAGAAAAGAATGAACAGTATGGTTATCATCATAAAAGTTACATAGTATAAAATATTAGGCATAGTCACTTCTCCACTACCTCATAATGAAATTACCTAGTTCTCTACCTTTACCTTTTACATAAAAAAGGAAAATATGTTATAAAATATAAAAAACATTAAAGATACAACTTATGTACTTCCCTACCCTAGACTGAATAGATAGAAAACCAAAGGAGATCACTTTCATGGACTTAATGAACGATAGCATTCACCGCCCTTGGCCATTCCCTTCGAAAAAGTGGATTATGCGACAAACTTGGAGCAATCTATTATTTGTTCATTGGCCTATTCCATCTGAAACACTGCGACCATATATTCCTCCTTCCTTACAAATTGACACCTTTGATCGACACGCTTGGTTGGGAATTGTTTCATTCGTTATGGAGGGCATATATCCTCGAGGAATGTCCTCCATATCACTTTCTCCAAAATTTCCAGAAGTTAATGTAAGGACATATGTTCAATGTAATGGTAAACTCGGTGTGTATTTCATGTCTCTTGACGTCAATGATTGGCTTTCCTATACAATCGCAAAGAGATGGTTACGTTTACCTTATCATCCTGCTGAAATTTCGATTCAACAAGAAGGACAAACTTTTAATTGCCAAAGTATTCGTAAAGGAAAAACAAATCCTCCGATAACATTCAAAGGAAAATATGCTCCCTTATCGGAAGTTTATTTTCCTAAAGAAGGAACGTTAGATCATTGGCTCACAGAACGATATTGCTTTTTTAGTGCCAATAACAGAGGAAACATCTATTGCGGGGAAATACATCATCGTCCTTGGCCTTTACAACATGCAGAGTCAGACATATGTATGAATACGCTTTTTTCTCCTTTCAATGTAGACCTTACTAAAACAAAACCAATTTCTCATTTCTCTAAAGGTGTAGATTCACTGATTTGGAATATTAAGAAGACACTATTCTAGTTTTTCAATCATTCTTTTTGCTTCCTAAGCGTTTTCTTTTCCTTGCAATAGCAATCATCAACAGAAACAGTGGAGTAATCGTTTGGATTAGTAGTCCATATAAGGGGAAAGTCTCGACATCAAAACGTCCAATTTCCATTGTGTTAGGAAATGACCAAAAGCCGAATTCTAGCATCAGAATCCCTAACGGCCATACAATGGGCCGGTAGTCTGAAAGATTCAGCCATTGTGCGGTACCTAAAGCAGTCGCATAATAAAATACAGAAATTTTGACAAACGCTCCTACTATCCAAACAGCCATTACAGCAGATTCCAAATGTTCAAAGAATTCAGCGATACTGACATATCGAGCTACGCTCATAAGGGGATATTCCTTAGAGGATGTCGCTGGTCCGAGTACAAAAAGAACAATAAGATTCACCGCAACTAACGTCATCATCACAGCAAATACACTTATCATTCCATATTTCATTCCTTTTTGCTTATCTTTTAAAAAAGGCAGGAAAAAAATAATGAGAAAAAATTCTGTGAACCACCCACCCGGCACAATTGCCCCCTTCATTGAGGGCATCATCCCATCCCCTAATATTGGAAATATATTCTTAAATTCCATATCAGGGCTCAATAAGATGATTGAAGTAAGGAATGGAACGATAAAAACAGGAAAAAATATTTGGGCAACTCTCCCCATTGTTTCTAAACCTCCATGTACCGTTAAGGCACAGAGGAATGCCATCGATGCCATAATCACACTAATTGGGGTATTAACTAGAAAAGAGTTGACAATAAATCCTGCGTAGCTTCTAATAAGTTCCCCAGTAATCTGAATGTAGAAAAATAGGAATAAAAAACCGAGAACTTTTCCCGCAAACCGACCAATGATGTGTTCACTGAATTGGATAACCGTTTGTTCCGGATATAGTTTATGTAGTTTATAAGTGATATACACCGTCACAAACCCGATGAAAGACGCTAAAATCGGTGACAGCCATAAATCAGCTTTGGCATATTTCGCCGTAATGCTCGGAACCCCAAGAATAGCCGTAGCCACAATCGCAGGATACATCATGATGGCCATCTGTAGAGATGAGATTTTGCCTTTCTCCATATTTTTTCTCCTTGTATATTAGTAATTAGAGTTCTTTCTAGAAGAATTTCCAATTGATTCAAATTCTCTAAAATTAGAAAGAATCGTTTATCCAAATATCATGCCTATTCGCTACCTTGGTGCTTTCTTTTCCTTATAACTGCAATCCCCAACAAAAACAGCGGAATAATCATTTGGATTAATAGTCCCAAAAGGGGAAAGGTCCCGAAACTATACTTGTGTAATTCCACTGTGCTAGGCAATGACCAAAAGCTGAATATAACGAGTAGAATCCCAAACGGCCATACGATGGGCCGGTAGTCCGAAAGATTCAGCCACTGTGCAGTGCCTAAAGCAATCCCATAATAAAACACAGAAATTTTGATAAACGCCCCTACTACCCAAATGGCCATGACTGCGGACTCTAAATGTTCAAAAAATCCGGCGAGACTGATATATCGGGCTACACTCATCAGTGGATAAAACTTAGTGGGTGTCGCTGGCCCTAGTATAAAAAGAACGATAAGATTCACCACAACTAATGTCATCATCACGACAAAAACAGTCATCATTCCGTATTTCATTCCTTTTTTCTGATCCGCTAAAAAAGGCAGGAGAAAAGTAATCAGAAAAAATTCTGTGAACCATCCACCAGGCACAATCGCACCCTTGATTGGAGGCATCATCCCCTCTCTCAATATCGGGAATATGTTCTTAAATTCAAAATCAGAGAACACTAAAATAATTAAGAGGAGGAGTGGAAGTGTAAAAATGGGGAAAAACAATTGGGCAGCTCTCCCTAATACTTCTAAACCTCCTCGTACAATAAAAGAACAGAGTAATGCCATCAATGCCATAATCAAGCTAATAGGGGTATTGACTAGAAAAGAGTCGACAATAAATTCTGCGTACTGTCTAAGCATATGTCCCGTAATCTGGATATAAAAAAACAAGAATAAGAAACCGATAATTTTACCCGCAAACCGACCTATAATCTGTTCACTGAATTGAATAACTGTTTGTTTCGGATACAATTGGTGCAGTTTATAAGCGATATACACTGTCATATACCCGATGAGGGACGCCAAAATGGGGGACAGCCATAAATCTGTTTTGGCATATTTCGCTGTAATACTTGGAACCGAAAGAATAGCAGTAGCCACAACCGCAGGATACATCATGATGGCCATTTGCAGGGATGAGATTTTGCCTTTCTCCATATTTTTCTCCTTGTATATTAGTAATTAGAGTTCTTTCCAGAAGAATTTCCAATTGATTCAGATCCTCTAGAATTAGAAAGAATCGTTTATCTACATATCCTATCTATTCGCTAGCTTGGCGTTTTCTTTTCCTTATAACTGCAATCATCAACAAAAACAAAGGGATAATCGTTTGTATCAATAGGGCAAATACCGGAAAGGTCCCAACCAGATAACGTTCCAATCCCATTGTATTAGGAAGTGACCAAAAGCTGAATTCTAGTATCAGAATCCCTACCGGCCATACAACAGGTCGATAATCTGAAAGATTCAGCCACTGCGCGGTACCTAAAGCAGCCGCATAATAAAACACAGACAATTTGATAAACGCCCCTACGATCCAAACAGCCATGATGAAGGACTCCAAATGTTCAAAAAAGTCGGCGAGACTGATGTATCGAGCTACACTCATCAGTGGATAAACCTTAAAGGATGTCGCTGGCCCTAGCACAAAAAGAACGATAAGATTGATCAAAACTAACGTCATCGTCACGACAAAAACAGTCATCATTCCGTATTTCATCCCTTTTTTCTGATCCACTAAAAAAGGCAGGAGAAAAGATATAAGAAAAATTTCTGTGAACCATCCACCAGGCACCATCGCACCCTTAATTGGAGGCATCATCCCATCCCCCAATATCGGGAATATATTCTTCCATTCAAAATCAGGGCCCAAAAAGATGAGAAAGAAGAGGATGGCCAATATAAAAATAGGGAAAAACAATTCGGCAGCTCTCCCTAATACTTCTAAACCTCCGTGTACGGTTAAGGCACAGAGGAATACCATCGATGCCATAATCACACTAATTGGGGTATTGACCAGAAAAGAGTCGACCACAAATTCCGCGTACTGTCTAACGATGAGTCCCGCGACCTGGATGTAAAAAAACAAGAATAGAAAACCGAGAATTTTTCCAGCGAACCGACCCATGATGTGTTCACTAAATTGAATAACTGTTTCTTTCGGATAATGTTTGTGCAGTTTATAAGCGATATACACCGTCACATATCCGATGAAGGATGCCAAAATGGGCGATAGCCATAAATCCGTTTTGGCATATTTCGCTGTAATACTTGGAACCCCAAGAATAGCGGTAGCCACAATCGCAGGATACAGCATGATTGCCATCTGAATGGATGAAATTCGACCTTTCTCCATCATCTCTCTCCTTTCTATGGTAATATGGAAAAACAAAATCGCGCCCCTGAGTCATTTATTTTTCCATAAACCGTCCAAACGGCCTGAAAAGAGTTTGAACCCATGCAGTGGGCCCCCCCATATGCGGGAGATCGAACATGGACAACACTAAGCCGATGAGGAGTAAAGTAAAAAAAGCCACCTTATCCTTTTTCGGGTTTTGTTTCATTTTCGGCCATTCATACAAAATGACCAAAGCCACGATTACCACAACACTAAAAAAAGCTCCCCACCTCACTGCTCCTTCACCTCTTTCTCAGGCAATCCTCCCGGTTTATTTATATAGCCCTGTCTGCGAATATGGGCCTCAACGTTGACTTCCACTTCCACCTCCGGGAACACCTCGCCCCAGCGATTTTCATTTTTTTTCCATTCTTCAGGATATTTCCGATAGAATTCTTCACCAAATTTTACAATGTCCGCTTTCACCTTATGCTGCGCTTGCTGGATAGCTAGCTCGATACGCTTTTGGATATCTTCTTGATACGCTTTTTCTACAGTCCGTAGTGATTTTGGACTTGTAAAAGCCAAATTCGTTCCATTTTGGATAACAGCCCCCTCTGTATTAATTTTCACGAGCATTTTCCATTTATCATTTCGTATTTGTGGAATCAGCTTGATACGTGCCGACACTGGATTTAAAGATACTTCCCCTTTAACGCCTTCAGGTTTTACGGTAACTGTGTAGGCTTCCATTTCATTTCTTAACCACAAGACTCCTCTTGTTGCCTTTTCTGACATCGTTCCAACCATTTTATCTTTTTTAAACACCGCAGTTCCGACAATGTACGGAATTCCCTGTAATTTCTTTTCCCCTTTACCTGGTGGTAAAATTTTAATAAATGGAAGTGCGCCAGCCTGAGCTACACCTATTAACCCTTCCTGTACATCCTGCATGGTAACCTGCATCCCAATATGTAAATCAGATAGTTCCCGAATCACTTCCCCCGAATAGCGTTCTAGAGGAGGAAGTGATTCAAGGGCATCCTTCGGGTTCCCTTTGCTAACATACAAATAAGCTCTCTCTCTTGGCTGCGGATGGCGAAGTAAGAAATCCATCTGCTCTTGTATTCCTTGCTTTGCTAACTTTTCGCCGAATATAAATACTTTACATTGTCCCCAAAAAACTTTGCGCGGAATCTTGCTTTGTAGCTTGGAAAGCGCATCTGAAATATTGGATCCTATTTGGGATCTCACCAATGTCACAGATCCTCCGCCGCCAGCAATTCCTGTTTGACCGCCCCCGCTCCCTAATGATTTAGGGATAAACACTTGGAGGGATAATTCAATTTGATCGTCATCCTTTATATCGATAGCTGCTGCTGTGACAATAGCCAAATCATTGATTTCCACCCGATCCCAACAGCCGCTTAAAAGAAGAATAGACCCGAAAATACATAGTATACGGAGAATGTTTTTCACTGCGTGTCACCCCCCTTTTTCGAATTCGGCGCCTGATTTGGAGACTGGCGATATTGGTTAAACTCCCCTGTAAGACGTGGCCGTGTATCCATCTTCCACACAGGCGATCTCCACAGCACATCCTTTAGCTCACGTCCTTTTAGCGGTGCCAGTGGCTGTAAGTAAGGGACACCGACGGAGCGCAAGCCGCACAAATGAATGACTATGGCGATGATTCCCATCATAATGCCGAGCAGTCCTAAGGTACCGGCAAGCAGCATGATAGGAAAACGCAACATCCGGAGAGCAATTCCAGCAATATAACGAGGGATCATAAAAGAAGAGATTCCCGTAATCGCCACCACAATGACCATTGGCGCGGAAACCAATCCTGCTTGAACGGCAGCTTGACCAATTACTAGCGCTCCAACAATACTAACAGCAGAGCCAATCTGCTTTGGCAATCGAACCCCTGCCTCCCTCAGCGCTTCGAACATAATTTCCATAAGTAGCGCCTCTACTACAGCAGGAAATGGGACCGCTTCCCGGGACGCTGACACACTCAACAGCAGTGCTGTTGGTATCGCCTCCTGATGAAACGTCAAAATAGCGACATAAAAGGAAGGCAGCAAGAGTGAGATACTAAGAAAACTATAACGTAACCAACGGATAAGTGTGCTAACCATAAAGCGTTGATAATAATCCTCATGTGATTGAAGCAAAGAAAAGAAGGAAATTGGAGCAATTAAACTAAATGGTGTTCCTTCTACTAAAATGACGGCTCGTCCCTCTAATAAACTAGAACAAGCTGTATCGGGTCGTTCTGTTGATAGTATTTGAGGAAAAGGGGAGTACGGGTTGTCCTCAATCATTTCCTCGATGTACTCGCTTTCTAAAATACCGTCTATCTCAATTCGCTTCAATCGATTCGTTATTTCTTCAATCAGTGTTTGATCTACAAGTCCATCAATATAGGCAATGGCAACAGTCGTCTGTGTATAACTTCCGATTTTCATCGATTGTATTTTAAGAGCAGGACTTTTAATAATGCGGCGTAATTGAGATGTACTTACCTCTAAAGATTCATTGAATCCCTCTCGCGGCCCCCTGATTCCTACCTCTGCCACAGGTTCTTCAATCCCGCGCTTTTCCCATTTGGCTAATCCTAAAGAAAAACCAGCACTTTCCCCTTCATAGAGAAGGATAGGATTTCCAGATGAAATGGATTCGATACACTCGGCAACTGTATGCATTCTTTTTACTTTAGAAATAGGCAATTTATTTTCAAAAAGTTCATTTAAGGGCTGAGTTTCGCTTGCTGTTTCCTTAATGAGCGGCGATAGAACGAACTCCTCCATCCCTTCGACGTTCGTAATACCCTCTATATAAATAATGGTCGCTCTCGTTTTTCCAAAAAGTAAAAACGTACGGAAAACAACATCTGAACAACGATCATAAACTAAACGAAAAGTTTCGATATTTTTATCGAAATTATCAGAAAGGAAATCTTCTGGCTTAGAATTCTGCTGTTCCTGTTCGTTTTGTAAATTATTCTTTTTGGGCTTGGGTTTCCTTAAAAGTTTATTTATATTTCGAATCAAGTTGCTTCCCCCATTTTTTTGCAGGTGACTATAAGCTCTCTTTTTCTATAGTTCTTCATTAAGGGTAATTTATACAAAACCATTAAGAAATTTCCTGATTCTCCACTGTACTAGTGATTTTCTTCATAAAGAACGGACAGGCGATTAGGGTGAATGAGAAAAGGCTCAGTCATAAGACTGAGCCTCTTCACTATATTAATTAACGACAGTTTTCTTCTCTAAACGAACATATACCTGATTCAAGATGAACGCACCAATCATTTGAACAATTGTTTTGACAATAATTTGCCCTACAATAGCAGCAGGTACAGCTTCCCAAGGTAAAATGTTTGCACCAAATGGGCTTAAACCAATCACAACGAAAATTACCGAATCGAGAAACCCGCCAACAATTCCGCTATAGAATACGCGCCAGCTCATCGGTAACTTCAAACGCGAGTAAATTTCTGTATCCGCAGATTCCGCAACGATAAATGAAAGTGCGGAGGCTGCAACAATTAATAATGTATCCCCTAATGTAAACGATACAGCTGCTGATAAAATGAGCGCTGTCACAATGAATCCATATGTCTTCGCTCGACCATATTTATTTTGAACAAGATCCCGAAAGATAAATGTTGCTCCAATTAACAAGGTTCCCATCGGTACGATAAATACACCAAATTGGAGCGGTGCAAAAGCCGCCGTTACCACGTTCGCAGTCACAATCGATAGTAAATAGAATAATATTCTCATATCTTTATACTCCTCGTTTATTGCCCCAAATATACGTATGCAACTGCGGGAGCACCTTCACATTTGTAACAGTCTGATCTTGCACAACTTTATCAATTAACCAATCATATTTTTGTAGAAGTCTACTAATCAATCTAGAATCGTCCGTCGTCGTACTATCATCATTTCCAACCTGAAAAAAGAACGGAATGTCCGGGTAGCGATGATGCATCGCTTTTCCATACTCATAATCTTCATCATTAAAAATCACAACCTTAAGCGAAACATGGTGTTGATTGTTTTGCAACTTAGTGAAGATTTCATCAAGTATCCCGAAATCTGTTTTCATTCCCGAGCTAGGCGGCTTAGGAGAAATCGTCAGCTCATTGATTTCATAAAACCAATCCTGCCATCTGCTTCCCTGTGTTTCCACGCCCATTTTTATCCCCTGTTCTTTTAAGAGCGCAACTAAACTGCCTAGATTTTTCAGTAAAGCTGGATTGCCGCCCGAAATCGTAACAAAGGAAAAACCATCTCCACCGATTCTTTTCAGTTCATCCCAGATTTCTTCCGCGGTCATCTGAGTAATGTATTCTTTCCCACTTCCATCCCATGTAAAAGCTGAATCACACCAGGAACAAGAATAATCACAGCCAGCTGTACGTACAAACATCGTTTTTTGTCCAATCATAGAACCTTCCCCTTGTATGGTAGGTCCAAAAATCTCCATAACGGGAATTTTACTCATCTTCCATCCACTCCCGTCTTGCTTCCGCATAGCTCGTTGGCGTTTCAAATAGTCGAACAAATTCTACCCGAGCTCCTTTATATTGAGGCTCTTCACGCAGGGCATCCGCCATTTTTTCATATATCCAAACGACCATATTCTCTGCCGTTGTATTCATCAATGGCAGCGTTTCATTTAAATAGCGGTGATCTAAATAAATTTCAATTTTATCTTTCCATATCTGTTTAATATCACCGAAATCCATCATCAAACCGCGGGCATCAGTAAATCCGCTTAAGCCAAAGACAACTCGATACGTATGACCATGCAAGTTTTTACATTTTCCTTCATAACAATGAAGATGGTGAGCGGCATCAAATGTGAATTCTTTACTTACAAGAACGCGCTTCTTATGATAGTTTAATTGATTTCTTTGTATATCTTGATCTAGTTTCTGGAGCTTATCAACAATTCGAAATCCATACATGCCTTTAAGACTCCTTCCGTTTACTTAAATAGTCTACAAGGCCTTTTTGTCTAAGCTTACAAGCCGGGCATTCCCCACATCCATCCGCAATGATTCCGTTATAACACGTTAATGTTTTTTCACGAACAAATTCAAATGCGCCTAACTGATCGGCAAGCTCCCAAGTTTCTTCTTTATTCAACCACATTAACGGTGTATCAATGACAAACGAATTGTCCATTGATAAATTCAATGTCACATTTAACGATTTAATAAACACATCGCGACAATCTGGATAGCCGCTGAAATCTGTTTCACATACACCAGTGACAATATGTTTCGCACCGATTTGGCTCGCAATCACACCGGCAAACGAAAGAAATAGTAAATTACGTCCTGGCACGAACGTCGAAGGTAATTCACCATCTTCACCATCCTTTACCTCAATATCATCACGAGTCAACGCATTTGGAGCGAGTTGATTTAACAAAGACATATCTAAAATATGATGCTTGATACCAAGCTCATTTGCAATATTTTGTGCACACTCAATTTCCAGTCGATGACGCTGATTATAATCAAATGTGACCGCCTCAACTTCAGCAAATCTTTCTAATGCCCAGAACAAACATGTCGTACTATCCTGACCACCACTAAATACAACCACTGCTTTTTCCTTTTTCATTCCTAAAAAACTCCTTTATAACGAAAAAACAGCACCCTAAGACAGAGTACTGTTTCTTCTTAGTTTTTTAAAGAGGGTAGCTAGAACCTCTTCTGCACATTAGCAGATTATTTTAATTCCTCACTTATAGTATAGCGAAACTGCAAGTAATGCAAGCGTTTTTTACCCTTGCGATAGCACCCTTTTCGCCTCTTCTTGAAGAGCTTCTAATCGTTTCTTATCTTCCACTCGCTGCAGCGACTGCTCTTCTTTTACTCTCTTATACTCTACAATTCCTTTTTCGATTGTCGTCCACATCGTCTCAATCGTTTCCATTTTTATGCTGGAGCTGCCTGTTCGCTGAGCAATTTCAACACTTTGATTCATGATATCTGAAGTTACTTCCGTTAACATTTGATTCGCTCTTTCTTCAAAAGCATTTAATGAATCAGAATGTAATTTTTGACGCTTCGCATACACCGTATTAATAATCCCCATTTTAAAAATCGGAATCACCGTTACAAAGTTACTATTGATTTTCGCCATTAAATCATTATTCCCACGCTGCATTGTCTTAATTTGTGGCGCAGCAACAACAGCAACCATTCTTGCTTTCTCTAAATCATCAATCTTCCGTTCTAATAATTCTTGAACTGTTCGTAATCCTTCTAATTCAATGCGCGCTAATTGATCTCCTGTATTCACACGTTCCTCATACTGCGGAATCAGTGTATCTCTTACCTCTTCCAGCTTCATTTCAGCTGCTACGACATATTTCTCTAATTCAAAGTAGTATTGAATATCTTCTTCATACAGTCCTTCTAAATCATTGTTTGCACGCTTTAGTTCGTCTTCCATAATCGCAAATTGGGCATTAATTTTATCTAGTTCACCGCCTAACGTTTGATATTTTTTAAACACATCTTCAATTGTCTTTTTCGCACGCTTGAATAATTTATCAAGAAACCCAGGCTCTTTCATAATTTCATTTCGATCAAAGCGCTTCATTAATTTTTCTAATTGGTTAAGTAAGTCGCTCGATTTCTCAATATTTGTTACCGTCATCGAATGTAAGATTCGATCTGCAAAACGAGATAAACTATCAGCTGGTTCTTTTCCAAGCGTTAATAATTGATGCTGATCTTTAATATCGAGCGATTGAACTAACTGCAACACTTGTGGTTCTTGGCGTAATTGAGCACGTAATTGCTGCGCTGTATTTGGATTTAACTCTTGTTTTTGAAGTTGTAAATCAGCTGTCATGGTATCCCACTCCTATACTTAAAATATTTTTTTAATAATCTTCTTAATAATCGATTCTTCTTTTTCTTGAAACTCCTGTTGAAATTCCACTTCTTCTAACCAATGAACATCATAAAATGATGGATTAATAAACTGTTCAATATCGTTATGTCCGGCTGGATTATACCAAATTACATCACAGCCAAATTCATTTAAAAACAAAAGAAGGGCAGCATCTTCCCTAGAAGGCTCTCCATTCTTCTCCATATTATAAAGAACCAGACGGGGAATTTCTTGAGCATAATCAAACTGTTGCAGCAATTGGAGAACTACTTCCGGCATCATATTAGCCTGTTTAAATAGAAATAACTGAAGATCATAATCGGATTCTCCTGCTATTTTATTTAATTTAGGATGTTCGCAGTACGCTTTAATCGTATGAGCAATTGCGTTTTGAAGTCCATTCGGCAAATGTTTATAGCGCCACCAATTGCTGTTGACCATCTTTTCTGGAGAAAGCGTCCCTTGTTCTAAAGACTTTTGATAATGAAAATGATAATTCGCTTTTGTCGCTTGAGAAAAAGGAAACTCGCGAATGCACAAAGCTAATGAATCATCGATAAGCTCCCTCATACGTTCCCAATATTGTTTCCGATCTTTCGAGACCCCTTGAATTTTGGCAAAAATCACAGGAATATGTACCCGATTATTTTCTAGCTTAAATTCTGGACGAATCATCGCCTTTTCCCTCGCATAAATAAACACATCATCATATGTCATACGTAAAGTAATGGAGGACGGGATATAATCTCTAAATTGCCATGGCTTATAAATGCCCGAGCCATGGTCATGCATCATAATTTCTAGTTGTTTATTAGCTCGATAGGCAACGGTTGTTTGGCGTTCTCTTTGATGTGTCGGGAAGGGCTCTAACTTTGCTGTATGACGATATTGATAAGGAATAGAGAGTGTATTATTTGGATCGATTTCCGCAAATAGATCCTTTCCTTCAGGATGAAAAAGTAACACATCACAGCCAAACTCCATCAATAACATTAGGAAATATTTTTGACTGCCATTCATGTCACCATACCAAACGACTTTCGGAAAATCCTCACCTATCGTGACAGTTTCAGCCCACTTCGCCCAATGGTTTTTTAACCATTTCACCACGTCAATAAGAAAGCGCCTAAACTCTTGCGTTAATAAGCCCGCAGAATGGTGCTGCTGAAAATGCTCTATCACTTTTATAACAGATAATTGAATATGCCGATTAAGCGATGGATCATGATGCTTTGGGATTAATTGCTTTCCATACATAAAAGCAATTAACCGATTGATAGAAAGGCCTTTTGGTTCTTGCTGATGCACGTCCAATATATCTTGAATCGATTTCATCATCTGATTATCAATCGTCTTATCCAACTCCTCGCTCAACACATGAACGGGAGAACTCTCTTGATTCATCTCGAATAAGGCATTATAATACTCATCTTGATCCAGAGGTGTACCCAATACACGAATGCCCACTCGTTGAAATCCATAAGTTGAATCGTTAATTAGATAGGAAGGTCTTTCTTTCACCGAAGCGAAAAATACTTTTAACCACTCCTCTGTCAATGTAAATAATACAGGTTCAATGTTTATATAATTCACCATAGCCACTCCTTCCCTCAAGATGTCCGGCTTTTTCTCTTATTTCTATTATATACGTATTCGTAAATACTTGCTTAATTTTAAGGAATAGCTACCCGGAAAATAAGCAGTATGCAGCTTTAAATAAAGCTATGTTAATGAATATTGTTGATGTATACGATTTTTAACAGAACCTGAAATAAAAGCAGAATATTTGTGGAACTTTAACAAGTGAATATTATTTAAAGTAGAAAGGGGTGTTTTTTTGAAAGCAGCTGAGCTTTTTGTAAAATGTTTAGAGAAACAAAATGTGGAATACATATTTGGAGTGCCTGGAGAAGAAAATATTGATTTAGTAGATGCACTAAATCAGTCATCCATCAAGTTTATCGTTTGCAGACATGAAACAGGGGCAGCGTTAATCGCTGGGATGATGGGCAAATTGACAGGAAAACCAGGCGTTTGCCTGTCAACGCTTGGACCTGGAGCTACCAATATGGTGACAGGTGTTGCCTGTGCTACCTTGGATAGAATGCCGTTAGTCGCCATTACAGCACAGACCGACCTCACGATGCAACATAAAAGTTCTCACCAATATTTAAATCTTATCGAGTTATACCGTCCGATTTCGAAATGGAATACATCTATTCACGATGGTTCCGTTATTCCCGAAGTTGTCGCTAAGGCATTTACATTAGCGACAAGTAATTTACCTGGAGCCATTCATATAGAACTCCCAAATAATATTGCCTCCACTCTCGTACAAGGGCAACCTTTACAAAACGAACTGGATAGCCAAAAAGTCATCGCGTCTAACCAATCCTTATCTGATGTCGCCATGGCCATTAATGAAGCAAAATTCCCGCTTGTTCTAATAGGAAATAATGCGATAGGCGAAGATGTTCCTACCGAAATTATAACGTTTATCGAAAAGCTTCAATCCCCCTTTACGGAAACGTTTATGGCAAAGGGCGTTGTTCCTGAAAATCACCCTCTTCATTTACAAACAATTGGGTTGCCTGAAGGGGATTTTGTTAATCAAGCTTTTTCCCGTGCTGATTTAGTCATTACCATCGGGTACGACCCTATCGAATACGGACCACAAAAGTGGAATAAATTACTGGCACCGATTATTCATATTGATGTAAATGGAGCTGAGACAGACAGCTTTTATCCCGTAAAAGCCTCTCTTGTTGGTGATTTATCCGCAAATCTTCAGAGTTTAACGGTTCAAATTCACCAAAGAAATGAGATGGATCCATTTTATCGTAATATAAAAGAAACAATAACGAATGATAAACTGATTAACACAACAAGTGACGCATGTCCGCTGAGCCCTCAACGTATCATTCAAGAAATTCAGGCAGTTCTATCAAGCGATGATATTGTACTATCAGATGTCGGAGCTCATAAGCTATGGATCGGTCGACAATATGAGGCATTAAAGCCCAATACATGTATCATTTCAAACGGGCTTGCATCAATGGGAATTGCATTGCCTGGAGCAATCGGTGCAAAACTTGCCTGTCCAGACAAAAAAGTCATCGCTGTATGTGGAGACGGAGCATTTGTCATGTCTGCAGCAGAATTTGCAACAGCAGTCCAATTAAAATTACCGATTGTTATTATGATTTGGCGTGATGGCAGATATGGAATGATTGAGTGGGAGCAAGAAAACAAGTTAAGCCATTCCTCCAATATCGAATTCGATAACCCTGATTTTGTTGCCCTGGCAAAATCATATGGTGCGAAAGGGTATAAAGTAACACAAGCGACTGAATTATCGGGAATTTTGCAACAAGCACTTTTAGAAAAAGGACCGGTTCTTATTGAATGTCCGGTCGATTATGAAGAAAATTTTCGGCTGAGTGAACGGTTGAAAAACTCTCACTAAATGTACTCATGATTCGTTTGCCCGTTTTGATCAACGGGCATTTTTTCATCAAAAAAATAGGCGAGAATACCCCTTCCTCAAGGAATGTGAAGGGTGATAGCCCAATGAGTAGGGAGGGGATGAATCGCCTTCTGATTAGTGACTATTTCACAAAAGGGGAACTTATGTTTTTATTCTCGGGTTTATATATGGTATAATAAGGTAAAAAGTGAAGGGGGTGCCCAACCATGTTCATCCACAAAGCCTTTAAGTTCCGCTTATACCCTAATCAGAAACAAATGGAACTCATCCATAAGACAATCGGTTGTTCAAGATTTGTCTTTAATCTCTTTCTTGGTAAACAGAAAGAAAAAGACGCTTACTGGTCTATCACAGAAGAAATGAAGCAGAATGGTCAACTTTCCTCAAATAATTGGAAAGGGGACTATTTGAATAAATATGAAACAATCAAAGAACTTCCAGAATTAAAGAAACAGTATTCCTTTTTGAAAGAAGTGGATAGTATCGCTTTGCAAAAATCGGTTGAAAATTTAGCGGATGCTTATAGTCGATATTACAAAAAACAGAATAAGCTACCACGTTTTAAATCCAAAAAGAATCCTGTCCAGTCTTACGTTACGAAGCATACGAATGGAAATATCGCTGTTATAGATGACCATATCAAGTTGCCAAAGCTAGGTCTTGTTCGTTTTGCCAAAAGTCGTGAAGTACACGGTCGTATTTTGAGTGCGACGATTAGACGGAATCCATCGGGGAAATATTTTGTTTCTCTAACGACCGAAGTAGAAGGAACAGAATTACCAAAAACAAATTCGGCTGTTGGCATCGATGTCGGCCTAAAAGATTTTGCGATTCTGTCAGATGGAACCATCTATTCAAACCCAAAGTTTTTCCGTTCTCTAGAGGGAAAATTGGTGAAAGCACAACGGATCTTATCGAGAAGACAAGAAAGAGCGCTTCAACAAAAGAAACCACTAAATGAAGCAAAAAATTATCAAAAACAACGAAAAAAAGTGGCGCGTATTCACGAAAAAATCGTGAATGCACGAACAGACTACCTTCAAAAAATATCTACCGAAATCATCAAAAACCACGATGTGATCGGAATAGAAGATTTAAAGGTAGCGAATATGAGGAAGAATCACAATCTGGCAAAAGCGATCAGTGAAGCATCTTGGTCACAATTCCGTACCATGCTCGAATATAAAGCGGAATGGTATGGGAAAACCGTCATCGCTGTCCATCCTACCCGTACCTCACAGCGTTGTCATGCTTGCGGCCATACAGAAAAAGCCAATCGTCCATCGCAAGCTGAATTTGTGTGTCAAAAATGCGGTCACACAGACAACGCGGATGTGAACGCATCTAAAAATATAAAAGAATTAGCGTTAGCTGTCTAACTAGATTCTTTTTTTGCAGGAGACTTGCTAGGTTAGTCGTTTGTACTGCTAACTGTCGGTGCGACAGGGATCGCCTACTCCATTAAGGTTCGATAGAATCTTGTACGTAGGAATCCCCCTCCTCAACGAAACGTAGTGGAGTAGGTGGGGGTAGTTCAAACTGACGAAAGGATAAGCCGAATATAGTATGCGTAACGAACGATTGAGGGAGGATTACATGTTTTTACTTCAACCGATTACGAAGCATGCGCAAAACATTTCCGATACGTTTCATAGAACAGCCTCTAGGTCAAAGAAAATCACAACCACTGCATTATTATGTACATTGTCAGCCATTCTCCAATCAGCCGGTGGATTTATTCCTGTAGTTGGTTTATTTATTAGTCCCTTTGCAACAGCACCCATGATTCTTAGTACGATTTTATCCGCTCGATACGGTTTTCTTGGCTATTTGTTAACTATATTTCTACTATTTCTCATTCAACCGAGTGAAATAATCATCTTTGCTTTTACCACTGGGTTTCTAGGCATTGGTATCAGTTTTGCCTTCCACTTATGGAAAAAGCGTCTTAGTATCATAATAGCAAGTGCAATCTTCTTGCTTAGCGGAATTCTTCTTCTATTATTCGTCTTTCAGTTTCCAGTGTTAGGGCCATCGATTCAGCCCTCTATAAGCCTATTATTCTTTCTTCCACTCGCCCTTTTTTCATTGTTGTATAGTTGGATCTGGATTGAACTCAGTGTATTTCTCTTTAAACGATGGGACAGGAAAATCCAGGTTACTATTCCAGATTGAATGATAGGAAGCTCATCCAGTGAGTGGGCAATTGGCCGGCCTCCTCGTTCATCAATACCATAATTGGTCGCGAACAAACGATTATGATAATTGTTCAGCCCTCTGCAATCAATGGTATAATTCACTAAAAGCTCCAATAAAAGGGGGAGGACAATGAGTTGGTTCTCTGCAATCAAAAAGCGATGGAAACAGAATAAACGAGAACGCTATCAAGAAGAATTCCGCCAAAACTTTGAAGATACATTAGCGATTCATGAATTAGAAACAGTCCATGTAAATTTGATTAAACACTTACATGTCGCTTTAAATCCAGAATATATGGAAGAGGTCAATACGGCGTTTCGCTTGAAATTTCCGCGCTATTCGCAACGACAAGTAAATGAGCTTTGGCGAGAGTTAAAGAGGTATTTCGTATTAGCCGCTATTTTTAAACAAGTAGAGATGTTTCATGATAAAGTCGATGAGCTTTGGCATCTCATGTTAGAGGATCCAAACAAATACAATCAGTTCTGCCAAACGTTTATCGGATACAAAATCGAGCATATCCCGCACAAACAGCCAACATGGAAACCGACAGAACGCACTTTATTTGATTTTTATTATGTACAGCTATTTACCGTAGACATGATTTCGCTTAAAATTTGGCGGAAATTTTTTAAAGAAGATAAAGGCATTTCTTTCTTGAATGAATTTACATCTCGTGAACTAACAAGTTTAAAGCAAACCTATATGCGCACGAACACGAGCCAAGAAGCGGAACAAACCTTTGAATTTTTCGCAGCAAGATTAAAAGACGCTCAAAAAGAGGGAAATCTTCACTGGAAGAAACAATATGAACAGACCGACAACGCGAGTCCAGCTTACTTTGCTTATGTCGAGGCTGATGAAGATGCGAAGCATGAATTTAAAGACATTTTTGGCAGCGACTCTACAGACTCTGGGAGTTCCAGCGATTCCGCTTCTAGCCATAACCATAACGACAGCGGATCAGATACATCGAGCTGTTCGTCTTGCAGCTCATGTTCGTCTTCATAAGAGAGAACGAAAAAAAAGAATGTACCAAGTCTATTCTGGTACATTCTCTTTCAAAATAGTAATCATTTTTTACGCATGTAAACGATCTCCCGTTTTTCCTTTTCAACGCCTTTCTTGGTCAACTTTAACTTTCCAAATCGATAATAAACAAAGATAGCAGCAATACAACCTATTACTGATAAAAGTGCATCGAATTTAACAAAACCTGAAGAAAAGGACTTGATTTAAAAAATTTGCCGATACATGTAGATTAATTTAGGGGGACATTTTGCAGGAAAATACAGGTTCTTTCTATAAAGTATTAAAAAGGACAAAACAATGTCCAACAAATCAGTGGGAAGGTGGTCGTTGTTTATGAGCCCGGATTTGACTATACAACAAATTGCCGAAACAATTCCAAAAGCCGTATTAAATGCATCGGATAAAGATTTAGAAAGCTTTCACAAAATTCTCGAAGAAACGATTAAACTACGAGAAGGACACAGAAACTTACAGCAATTAATTAAAAGCTTTTCTTCTTCTGTCATTCAACGCTCATGAAACATTTCCTATAGAGAAGCCTCGATTAATGGGTCTTTTTCAAAGAACCCACTATTCGAGGCCATTTTAAGTGCCTTTTCAAGTACACATTACGAGCTACTACATTCATTCATCACCAATTTTAAAGCTGATAAATTTTTGCTCCATCATTTCCTCCATTGCATATTTAACCCCTTCTCTACCAACGCCGCTATCCTTCCAGCCGCCATAAGGCATATTATCAATTCGATATGTTGGAATATCATTGACGACAACTCCACCCGTTTCAAGCCGTTCCGCTGCATAAAATGCTCGTTCAATACTTGGCGTCATCACCCCCGAGTTTAATCCGTAGCGAGAATCATTCGCATCCTTAATCGCCTCATCTAACGTAGCAAACGGAAAAACACAAACAATAGGGCCAAATACTTCAAAACGAAACACTTTGGAGTCTCGGTTTACATTCGTTAATACGGTTGGATATAATACATTTCCTTCTACATTCCCGCCGCATTCAATTGTAGCCCCTTCTTGTACGGCCTCATGCAGCCAACTTTGCAGACGGTCCAATGATCTTTTCGAAATGACCGCCGTAATATTCGTATCCTCATCAAGCGGTGAACCGACAACAAGTTGCTTCGTCCGGCTAACAAACCGTTCTAAAAATTGTTGATAAAGCGATTGATGAACATAAATTCGTTGAATGGAAATACACAATTGGCCATTATTGGAAAAAGAACCTAATACACTCCGTTCAATGACTTTATCAATGTTTACCCCTTCATCAATAATAAAAGGGGAATTGGAGCCGAGTTCAAGTGTCAATTTACGAAAACCTGCTTGCTGCTGAATCAGATGCCCCACCTCTACACTGCCTGTAAACGTCACTTTTTTCACATGCGGATGAGTCGTTAATGCTTCACTCAAAACATCGCCTTTCCCAGGAATAACATTCAATACCCCTTCTGGAAGCCCCGCCTCTTTAAAAATCTCAGCAAGGACGAGTGAACTAATCGGTGTTTGCTCAGCTGGTTTTAACACAATTGAATTTCCGGCCGCAATAGCTGGCCCCACTTTGTGCGCTACGAGATTGAATGGAAAATTAAACGGAGTAATCGCTGTCACCACACCGATTGGGGTCCGAGTTGTAAAACCAAAACGTTTTTCCCCGCCTTCTGCAGCATCCATTGGAATTTGTGTTCCATAATTACTTTTAGCCGCTTCTGCTGCGAAACGATACGTTTGAACGGTGCGATTAATTTCCTCACGGGCATTGCGAATCGTTTTGGCCGATTCTAAAGAAATGATTTTAGCATATTCTTCACTACGTTCTTCCATAATCGTGGCCGCTCTTGCTAAAATCTTAGCACGGCGATGTGCCGGATACTCCCGGAATTTCTGAAAAGCTGTATGCGCTTCAACAATCGCTTCTACGGCATCCGCAGGTTCAGCCTGTCCAATTTCAGTTAATTGTTCATTCGTATGTGGATTATATAAAGGCTCATAAGTTTTCGCCTCGCGCCATTTTCCACCAATCCATAATTGCCATTTTTGCCTCATCTTTCATCACACCTCATTCTTATAATTTACAAATATAATCGCCAAGTGTTTTGGATAATTTAACATTTTGGGAATAATCGACATCCACATCGATTAGAACAATATCTTGGCTCTGAATGGCCTCTTCTAATGCAGGAAGCAAGTCATCCGAATGCTTCACCTTAATTCCTTTCGCACCGAAACTTTCAGCGAACTCAATAAAATTCGGATCTTCAAATTGAATAGCATTGGATCGATTAAATTTATTCAGTTGTTTCCACTCGATTAGACCAAATTTAGAGTCATGAAAAATAATAATGACAATCGCAACACCTAAACGTTTCGCTGTGGCAAGTTCAACACCATTCATTAGAAAGCCGCCATCACCGGTAATCGCAATGACGGGTTTATCCGGCTGTGCTAATTTTGCAGCAATGGCGCCGGGAACAGCAATCCCCATTGAGGCAAATCCATTGGAAATAATGACATGATTCGGCTTTTCAGGCTGATACATACGAGCAATCCATAGTTTATGAGCGCCCACATCCGAAATGACAATCGCTTCTCCCTTTTCCGCCTTTTTTAAGTCAGCAAGAATTCTTTGTGGAATAATAGGACTGCCGGATACCTCATCAGACTCATGCAGTTTCTCAACCAACTGATTCTTTAGCCTTATTGCCTCTGACCAAAGTTCTTTTTCTTCAACATAGCTGTTTAAAGCTTGAATCGTTTCTTTAACATCACCGACTAATTCGGCTTGGAGCGGATAATACGCATCGACTTCAGCAGGCAAACTATCAATATGAACAATCGGGTTCATCGCTTCATCATTCCAATATTTCGGCAAATATTCGACAATGTCATAGCCTATCGTAATAATGACATCAGCAAGATCAAAGCCACAAAGCACATAATCCCTTGCTTGCATGCCAACTGTATATAGGGTCAATGGATGCTCGGAAGGCAGCACACCTTTTGCCATAAACGTATTAACCACCGGAATATTTTTCGCTTCGGCAAACTGGCGTAATGCGTCTGTTGCTCCATCACGAATAACCCCATTTCCAGCTAAAATAATCGGTCTTTTAGCACGGTTAATCAATTCTGCTGCCTTTTTGAGCTCTTCCTCAGCTGGACGGGAGATGGGTAGTCGTGTAACAGGAATTGGTTCTCCTTCTGTATCCATCATCGCCACATCTTCCGGAAGCTCAATATGAACAGCGCCTGGTTTATCAAGAAGGGCTGTTTTAAACGCTTTACGAATAATTTCTGGTATTGTGTGCGGCACGTGAATTTGTTGACTCCATTTCGTTGTTTCTTCAAAAACACCAATAATATCCACATATTGATGAGATTGCTTATGAATACGTTCAAGACCTGCCTGACCTGTAATGGCGACAACAGGTGAGTAATCTAAATAAGCATTGCCTACTCCTGTTAATAAATTGGTTGCACCCGGCCCAAGTGTAGCCAAACAGACACCCGGTTTTCCAGTCAAACGACCATACACGTCAGCCATAAAAGCTGCTGCTTGTTCATGATGAACTAAAATAAATTCAATTTCAGAGCCAATAAGAGAATCAACAAGATCCGTATTTTCCTCTCCAGGAATACCAAAAATATATTGAACTTCTTCATTTTCTAAACAGCGTACAAATAAATCCGAAGCTTTCAAAATCATTCCTCCATTATAAATTCGAAATATCTCCTTTTATGGTGGCTATTCAACTAAAAAATTATGTAGCTAAAATGTGAGAGTTCAACAATCTTCTTTAATTACGCATAAAAAACTCGTTAAAAAATAATTGGTTCTTTAAAGAGCTCCCACTGAATAATTACACTCATTTTGGAGCATATTAACACCAAATAGATTTAGCCAGTTCAGGAGGAAAAATATGATGAATCTCGCAAGCCTGCTCATTATCATCGGATTTGCATTAATTGCACTTATTTTTCTAGTGCTTGTTATTTTTCTAGTTTATTTAATCTTATTTGACCGCAACCAAAAACGACACGCTATTTTAAGGAATTATCCTGCACTTGGCCGGGTCCGCTATTTTTTTGAAAAGATTGGCCCAGAAATGCGACAATATTGGTTCAACAGTGATACGGAAGGCAGACCATTTTCACGAGATGACTACGAACATATTGTCAAAAGCGCCAAATATAATCGCGATGTTATCGGTTTTGGTTCAAAACGAGACTTTGACGAAGAAGGGTTTTTTGTTCGAAATGATATGTTTCCAAAATTATCGGAAGAAATAAAAATGGATAAGGAAACAAGAGTTTTAACGAAACGATATATTTTATTAAAAGATCCACTTCTTTCACAACGGGAAGAAAAATGGGAAGATGAGGAGTCATCTGCTCAGTTATTGCACGACGATGACGCAATCGTCATTGGGCCAAATACAAGACATCCATTTATTTTAAAGGGTCTCATTGGTATGTCTGCAATGAGTTACGGTTCATTAGGACATCATGCAATCACTGCCTTATCAGAAGGTTTAGGGCTAGCAAAAGGAACATGGATGAATACAGGAGAAGGCGGACTCTCGCCCTACCATTTAAAAGGTGGAGTGGATATCATCATGCAGATTGGTCCCGCTATGTTTGGTATACGTGATAAAAACGGGAACATAGATTGGGATGAATTAAAAAGAAAAAGTGAAATTCCACAAATAAAAGCATTTGAACTTAAACTAGCCCAAGGTGCTAAAACACGCGGCGGGCATATCGATGCTGAAAAAGTAACACCAGAAATTGCTGAGATTCGTAAAGTGGAGCCGTATAAATCAGTTGATAGCCCAAATCGCTTTCCTCAATTCGGAAATATAGCCTCCTTACTGGATTTCGTTGAAAAAATCCGGGAACATACAGGAAAGCCTGTTGGCATAAAGATTGTTGTCGGCGGAAATGATAGTGTGGAAGAACTAGCAAAGTATATGAAGGAAACCGGTAAAGGACCTGACTTTATTACAATTGATGGCGGTGAGGGCGGCACAGGCGCTTCTTATCAAGAACTAATTGATAGTGTAGGATTGCCAATTAAATCTGCTCTCCCTATCGTTGTATCTACTCTCGAAAAATACGGTGTACGTGATCGTGTAAAAATTATCGCCTCTGGTAAGCTATTTACTCCTGATCGAATCGCTATTGCTTTAGCGATGGGAGCAGACCTAGTAAATATTGCTCGCGGTTTTATGATTGCTGTTGGCTGTATTCAAACATTAAAATGTCAATCCAATGCCTGTCCTGTTGGAGTAGCAACGACTGATCCAGATTTGCAAAAAGCTCTTGTTATTGATGAGAAGAAGTATCGTGTAGTCAATTTTCTTGTTACATTAAGAAAAGGACTATTCCGTATTTCAGCAGCCGCTGGTTTAGATTCACCTGTTCATTTTCAGCCAAAACATATTATGTATAAAGATGATAAAGGAGTCGTTACTTCTTTAGAGCATATCCTTCATGATATCCAGCGTCAAATCGGCGCAAGTTAACAAGCTCAAAGCTTCAATCAGTCTATTATCTAGGACATCGCTGTTCTATGATTTTCAATAAAATGAAATACCACAGCTCACTGAGGCTGCGGTATTTCATTTTTGCTTTTATATTCCTCCATTTATATCACTAATCGTCTAACTTCATCGATTGATTTTGCCTTCTTTCCTGTTCTGCCATTATCTCGTTATCTTCAGCATTATCCCTCGTGACTTTTTGTGTCAAGATTGCACCTACTGCCACTAATATCATCACAGCAATATAATATCCTTTTTCATTCAACTGCAAACTGTCTTCATTATAAAGGCCGATACTGAATAAAAAGACCCCTGCAAAAAAAGTGAAATAAGCCAATACTGTAAAAGCTGTTGTATTCCTTCGTCTGTATCTCTGCACTTCCATTCCCCCTAAACAGTCATTCTTAACTAAATTACTACTCATTGCGCCTCAATTATTCATTAAATCTGGGGAATTTACCTAACAATCACTATAATAATTCTTGATGTACCATAGTATCAGATACGGAATTTCTTAATGCCTATTTAATACAGTCTAATTGGTTATTAGAAGTTTCTTTTCACCCTTAATTTTAGAAAATAGTTACAATATGGATTGGTTTATTCTCGATATAGTAGTATTTTTAATTGTATACTATTTTTCTATAATTAGAGGTGTCATACTGTATGAATCAGGAATTTCTATTTTTACTGCTATTAATCATGGTTGGCTATGTTTTCAAGCGATTAAATCTTTTAAAAGAGAAAGATGGAGAAGCAATGGGCAGGATTATTTTTAACATCACTCTCCCTGCTCTCATTATTGTTACTTTTGATACGGTGAAGATTGAGCCTTCCTTGCTGCTACTAACAGTCATTGTATTAATTTATGGAATAATCTCACTTTGTCTCGCCTGGTTTGTCTTCAGAAAAGAGGCAAAGGAACTAAAAGGGACTCTATTGATGCTTGCTCCTGGCTATAATGTTGGAATTTTTGCCTTTCCACTTGTTCAAACCATTTGGGGAGCAGAAGGATTAGCCTATTTTGGGATGTTCGATGCTGGAAATGCATTCATCCTGTTCGGAATCGTTTACATTATCGCAAGTTATTATTCAAAAGAGGGGCTAACGCTTAAGCCAAGGATCATCCTTAAAAAGTTTGGTACATCGATTCCACTAATGACTTATTTCATCGTTAGTATTTTAAACTACTGCCACCTGCATCTACCATCTGCAGTCATTGATTTTGCTACTATTCTATCTAAAGCGAATATGCCTTTGTCTTTCTTATTGCTAGGACTTTATTTAAATTTCAAGTTTGAAAAGCTATACATCAAACCTATGATAAAATTCCTACTTTTCCGGTATGGTACAGGTCTGCTTTTTGGGCTTATTCTCTATTTTCTGCTTCCATTCAATGAAATGTTTAAATATACTATTCTAATCGGTCTTCTATTACCTATTGGGGCATCCATTTTACCATTTGCCCTTGAATTTAAATATAGCACCACACGTTTTATTGGTACGCTCACAAATGTGACCATTATCATTAGTATGCTGATTTTATATCTCTTTGCAAATTTTATACTTTAATCCTTATACATACTATTTCACATAAAAATAATATCCTATTATGGTAGAATATAGTTTATGAGTAATAAAGATTAAGTAGATTGGAGAATCGGAGAATAATGAAACGATATTTATTAAAAGCAGGAGTACTTACTTGCTTAACGCTCGGCTTATTTTATGAAGAAGCCTCTGCGGAATCTACGCTAGCGTCTAAGTGTGAAGCGTACGGGGAAATCCAACCAAATCAAAACCCCTCTTTTCAACATGTCAATTGTTTGCTGACGAACGCAGCTTTAGAAGCCAATATTCCTCCCGAAGTTGTAAAAGCTGTCACTACACAAGAAAATGGAGGATGGAAACAATTTGATGCGAATGGCAAACCTATCATTTCTGATGATGACGGAATCGGTCTTATGCAAATCACGAATCAGCCGCAATATGATCAACAGAAGCTGCAAAATGACATATCGTACAATATCGAAGCGGGCATTGAAATCTTGAATGGTATGTATAAGCGTACAGATCTTCCTAAAATAAAAGGAGCAGACAAACAAGTTATTGAAAATTGGTATTTCCCTGTTATGGCTTACAACGGAAGCAAACCTGTAAACAGTCCGCTTGTGCAGCTTACTGGGGCAAAAAACAAGAATGCGTATCAAGAAAAAGTATTCCATCACATCGAAAACGACAGTTTCTTAGAGAATACATCATTAGGAAAATTCCCTTTTAAAACGGCTGACTTTGAATATGACCCTACTAGCAATAAAAATATTGCTTTCAGAACAATGAAATACAGCCTCACTGATCAAATCCATCCTTCTGCCTACTTTTTTAAAAAGGGAGATAAAGTTGTCGTAACAAAGAACAATGCTAACTTTCGGTTAAAACCTAGTACTCTCGCGAATTCACAAACAAAACTAAAGGAAAATACCACCTTAATCATTAACGGTACTTTCAAATATGATTTGTCCGCAACTAGTCAAAACCAATTTGTCTGGTATCCTGTTCAGACTGCAGACAAAAAATTAACCGGGTATATTCCATCTGCTTACATTACAAAAAAGATAGATAAACCTTCTGTCAATACGATTGATGATAATGACACATATCTTTCTGGTAAAGCAGCGGCCAATGCCATCATAGAGATAAAACGAAATAATAAAAAGTTTAAGAGCACAAAAGCTAATGCCAACGGAAACTTCAAAGTCAAAATTGGTGTTCAAAAGGCTGGTACAAGCTTGACCGTAACGTTCAAGAATGAATTTAATGCAACAAGTCCTGCAAAGACCGTCACAGTAGTGGATAAAACACCACCTGCAACGCCAACGATTAGTACAATCAAAAAAACAACGAAAACCGTCACAGGCAAAACTGAAGCGTATGCAACAATTCAGTTAAAAGTAAAACAGAAAGTCATCGGAAGCCGGAAAGCGGATAAGTCGGGGAAATATACAATCAAAATCACACCGCAAAAATCCGGAACAACAGTAACCGCAACAGCAACTGATAAAGCAGGAAACAAAAGTAAACCAGCTACCAGAACAGTACAGTAAACAAAAGAGAAACGACAGCAATTGTCGTTTCTCTTTTGTTTATTTTTTTAATAAAAAACGAAAACATATAATATTGACAGAATTTCAAATCTGTTATATATTATTAACAAATAAATATTGATTGTTATATAACAAAGGAGGAGAACAAAATGGAAATGTATCGCGAAGCATATGAATATTATAAAATGGCTTGTGAAAACTATGGAATGGAATCGGTGAATTTTCACCACTTTGTTAAGCATTTAACAACAGAACAACTAAATGAATACAATAAGAAAGCTTACTAATTAAAAAGGACGTGATGACTACGGATCTCCACATAGAAGTCAAATAGAAACCCTGCCCGTTATGTAGAAAAACAGGCAGGGTTTAATTATGTTTTAAACTAGTTTCTGTCTTTCACTAATCAAAACTTTAATCTGCAATAAAAAAAGACGATCAATTTCTTTTGAAGGGAATTGATCGTCTAAATGAGTAAAAAGAAAACAATCATCGCAACACGATTGCTTCCTATCTATACTATAAAGAGTTTGTCGTTTTTTGTCGATATGTAAATAATCATAGGAACTTAGTTGCGCACTCTCATTAAACTGTACAATAATGTTACTCTTCCCCTATTGAATAAAGGATAATTATAAAAATCATCGAATTATTTATATGTATATACTTTCGAAAGGGCTGTTGAATATGTACAAGTTTTTTGAATGTATAACATATATCTTTTTTGTTCTTTTAGGAATTATTACTCTACTGGAACTTACGTTTGACGTTAAGCTAATCGATAGCAATCAACCTCTATTCCTCCCTGTTCTAGCTATTTTTTCAATCCTATTTATCGTGACAGAAATTAATCGATTTACTGCGAAAAGAAATAATAAATTAGAATAGTATCCCTCTTAGATGCTTTAACCATTTTCTCTTCTCCTATTCTTAAAATTAGTATTTTTGTCACATTTATTTGTTTGAGCGTTGTTTTTATGTGTTATTATACCTATAAGGGCAAATTTTACGAAAGTAAAAGACGCAAAGCCACGGGCCTAAAGCAACAAATAGTTGTCATGGCAGCCGAGTTGCCAAGATATATTCTTGATTAAACTGAAGATTAAGAGTTTTTGGCTCCTTTTAAATTTGCCTAAATTTAGCAAACTAAGGAGAGAGTTATGTTTTATCCAACTATATTAATTAACGAAACAAATGAAAGACACATTGTGAAGGACAAAAACTATTGTGTATGCGGCGCAAAATATAATGGTTTTTTCATGTTCACAAGAATCGACCTTAGAAAAATTAGGTTTAAACAAGATCAAGAAATCACTTGTCCGACATGTAAATCACTCGTAAAACAGAAATGTTAGCTACATATTTCTAGTTCAGTTCATTTCTCCACGCATGTCTCTTTTGTAGCATTTGAATGCTCATTGATTTTTTATCGTATGAAGTTCTTGAAATCGTAAAGACTAACTTAAGTAAACGTGTCTTGCTTAAGTTATCGATGAAAGAATGGAGTGGCAAATATGGAGAAAAAGAAAAAGCCTGTTGTAAATGAAGCAGAATTAACGATTCGTGCGAATTTAAACAATTTAGAGCCTGGAGATTCTGTTAAAGAGCATCGTACAGTAGAAACAGGAAACTTAATTTTGGCTGAAAAGGAAATTGGGCAACAAAATAATAATCTATAAAATTTTCTTATCAACGAAGCTTCTCACGCTCTTCTCTTGAGCTAGGGGCTTCGTTTTTTTACAGTTTCACCGCTTAACAATAATAGAAAAAGCACCTTAATTTCGCTATTTGAAATTAAGGTGCTTTGAGTTTTTTGTTATAACTTTATATTTAGGGTAAAACTGAACTTCCCATCAAATAACGATCTACTTCACGTGCTACTTCACGACCTTCATTGATTGCCCAAACGATTAAGCTTTGACCTCGTCTTGCATCACCTGCAGCAAAAACACCATCAACGTTTGTTCTATACTCACCATAAGCAGCGGCAATTTTTTGATTGGTCGTTTCCACACCAAACTGCATAAGAAGTGGTTGTTCCGTTCCTTCAAAACCGATAGCAATGAAAACAAATTGTGCTGGCCATACTTTTTCAGTTCCCGGAATTTCCTTGAAAATATATCCGCCGTTTTCGCCTTTTACTTTTTCCATTTGAATCGTATGAAGCTCTTTCACGTTTCCATTGTCATCTGCAACAATTTTCTTCGTTTGAATCGAATATTCACGTGGATCATTTCCAAACTTCGCTTCTGCCTCTTCATATGCATATTCAAGCGTAAAAACATTTGGATAAGCAGGCCACATATTGTCAGATGTACGTGCTGTTGGCAATTTAGGATGTTTACCAAATTGAACCACACTGCGGCATTCTTGACGGAGAGCAGTAGCTACACAGTCAGCTCCTGTATCCCCTCCTCCAATTACAATAACATCTTGACCTTTTGTATCAATAAATTGGCCATCTGCAAAGTTAGAATCTAGTAAACTCTTCGTTGTTGTTGTTAAGTAATCCATTGCTAAATGAACACCTTTTGCTTCTCTACCTTCTATTACCAAATCACGCTGCTTTTGAGCACCAGTACAAAGAATTACGGCATCATACTGATCTTGAAGCTCTTTAGCTGTGATGTCTTTTCCAACTTCTGTGTTTGTAATAAAGTCGATACCTTCTTGATTTAATAAACGAACTCTACGTTCAACCACTTCTTTTTCTAACTTCATGTTTGGAATACCATATGTTAATAGCCCGCCAGCGCGATCTGAACGCTCATATACTGTTACTGTATGTCCGGCTTGATTTAATTGATCAGCACTTGCAAGCCCTGCAGGACCTGAACCGATAATCGCGATTTTTTTCCCTGTTCGTTTTGTTGGAATACGCGGGGTAATCCAACCATTTTCGAATCCTTTATCAATAATTGTTCGCTCAATGCTTTTAATCGTAACCGCTGGATCTGAAATACCAACTGTACAAGAGCCTTCACATGGAGCTGGACAAACACGACCTGTAAATTCAGGAAAATTATTCGTTTTTAGAAGACGATCTAACGCTTCCTTCCATCTTCCACGATACACTAAGTCGTTCCATTCAGGAATTAAATTATGAATAGGACAACCCGTTGTCACCCGATTGATTTCTGTTCCCATATGGCAGAAAGGAGTGGCGCAGTCCATGCACCGCGCTCCTTGCTGACTTAACATATCATCCGAAAAACAATTTGAATATTCTTTCCAATCATTTAACCGTGTGAGAGGATTTCGCTCTTTTGGTTTTTGACGAGTATATTCCATAAATCCTGTTGCTTTTCCCATGTTCCTCTCTCCTTTCCTATTGCATAACTGCTTCTAATTTTTTAACAGGTGCTTTTTTCTCTTGTGCAACATTCGCTTGAAACGCACTCATAACCGCTTGTTCATCTGTTAAGCCTGCTTGCTTTTGTTCTTCAATACTTTTCATCATGCGCTTATAGTCTTTCGGGATAATTTTGACAAACTTCTCTGCAAGCTCTTCCCAATTTTCAAGAACATAAGCTGCTTTTGCACTGCCTGTGTAAATATAATGACTTAGTACCATTTCCCATACTTCACCAATATCATTCTCTGTTTCAAGTGACTCAAATTCAATCATTTCTGTATTACATAAAGCTTTAAATGCCTCACGATCATCAGCTAGAACGTAAGCAATTCCACCAGACATACCTGCTCCAAAGTTTTTCCCTACTTCTCCTAAAATAACGACACGTCCACCAGTCATATACTCTAGACCATGATCTCCAATTCCTTCAACAACAACATTTACACCGCTGTTTCGAACAGCAAAACGCTCACCCGCACGCCCATTAATATAAGCTTCACCACTTGTTGCCCCAATTAAAGCAACATTTCCGGCAATAACATTATCAGACGCTTCAAATGAAGATTCAGCTGGTGCCTTAACAATTAACTTTCCACCAGATAATCCTTTTCCAAGATAGTCATTCACATCACCTGTTAAATGAAGCGACATACCATTCGGGATAAAAGCACCAAAGCTTTGACCAGCTGAACCCGTAAAACGAAGGGTAATTGTTTCTTCAGGTAAACCTTCTTCCCCGTAGCGTTTAGAAATTTCACTACCAACAATTGTTCCTACAACACGATTTACATTCGTAATCGGCAACGTAATATCAACTGGGATTTGATTATCTAAAGCCGGCTGTACTGCTGGCAAAATTTCTTTCATATCTAATGATTCATCAATTTTATGATTTTGAGGCGTTTGGAATGTACGAGCCCCTTCCGGTTGATATAAAAGAGTAGACAAATCTAGATGCTTCGCTTTCCAATGTGCTTTAGCACGTTCACTTACTTGTAAAACATCTGTACGTCCAACCATTTCCTCTACTGTTCTAAATCCTAGTTCCGCCATTAACTCACGTACTTCTTCTGCAACGAAGCGCATATAGTTAACAACATGATCTGCATTTCCTGTGAATTTCGCACGAAGCTCAGGATTTTGTGTTGCCACCCCAACAGGACATGTATCTTTATGACATACACGCATCATTACACAGCCTAAAACAACAAGCGGCGCTGTCGCAAAACCAAATTCTTCCGCTCCAAGAATAGCAGCCATAACAACATCTTTACCTGTCATCAGCTTTCCGTCCGTTTCTAATACAACACGGTCACGCAAGCCATTTAACATCAATGTTTGATGAGCTTCTGCAAGTCCAAGCTCCCAAGGTAACCCTGTATGCTTAATACTTGTTTTTGGCGATGCTCCTGTACCACCGTCATATCCACTAATAACAATTACATCTGCAGCACCTTTTGCAACACCCGCTGCAATCGTTCCTACACCTGCTTTTGATACAAGCTTAACGCTAATTCGTGCATCACGATTCGCATTTTTCAAATCATGAATTAATTGTGCTAAATCTTCAATCGAATAAATATCGTGATGCGGCGGTGGAGAAATCAATCCAACACCTGGTGTCGATCCACGTACTTCCGCTACCCATGGATATACTTTTTGTCCTGGAAGCTGTCCGCCTTCCCCTGGTTTTGCACCTTGTGCCATTTTAATTTGCAGCTCATCCGCATTTACTAAATAGTGGCTTTTTACACCAAAACGGCCTGAAGCAATTTGCTTAATTGCACTTCGACGATTGTCTCCATTCTTATCTAAAGCGTAACGTTTTGGATCTTCTCCGCCCTCACCGCAGTTGCTTCTTGCACCTAAACGATTCATCGCAATCGCTAATGTTTCATGTGCTTCCTGGCTTAGTGACCCAAATGACATGGCACCAGATTTAAAGCGGCGAACAATTGAATCCACAGACTCCACTTCTTCAAGCGCTAATTTCGGACGCGTTGAATCAAATGAGAATAGATTACGTAAGAATCCAATTCTTTCTTCATTCGCAGCATGAGAATATTTTTTATATAACGCATAATCATTATTGCGGCTTGCCCATTGAAGCGTATGAATCGTTTCTGGATTAAACGCATGATGCTCACCATGCTTTCTCCACTGAAATTCACTTCCAGTTTCTAACGTATCATCGTATGAATCAGCATAAGCTGCGTTATGACGAATTAATGCTTCTTCAGCAATTGTTTCTAATCCAATTCCATCGATTTGTGAAGCTGTTCCAGTGAAATAGCGCTCAATGACATTAGAGCCAATTCCAACTGCTTCAAAAATTTGAGCTCCACGATAACTTTGTACTGTCGAAATCCCCATTTTAGACATTACTTTTACAACGCCTTCAGTCACGCCGTAAACATATTTCTCAACTGCTTCTTCATAGCTAACCGTTAAGCTTCCATCTAAAGCAGCTTGTTTATATGTCGCATAAGCAAGGTATGGAACAATCGCATCCACCCCATAACCAATCAGTGCCGCAAAATGATGAACTTCTCTTGCTTCCCCTGTTTCGATAATGATGCTCGCTTTACTGCGATTTCCTTGACGAATTAACTCTTGATGCAGTGCGCTCACAGCAAGTAAAGCTGGAATAGCCGCTTCTTGTTTATTCGTATTACGGTCAGAAAGAATTAATAAACTTACTTCTTCTTCAATCGCTTGTTTAGCTTTTTGGAACATATTGTTTAAAGAAAATTCCAAATCTTCCGAAAATAATGTATCGATGATGATACTTTTAAATTCTGGATAAGCATTCTCTTTTAATTGTGTTAACTGACCATTTGTTAAAATAGGCGTTTCAAGTTGAATTCGATGACAGTTTTCCTCAGTCGGGTGAAGTAAATTCCCTTCCGCTCCTAAGAATGTCATAGTAGATGTCACAATTTGTTCACGAATCGAGTCAATTGGAGGATTCGTTACTTGAGCAAATGACTGTTTAAAGTAATTAAACAGAGATTGCGGACGATCTGATAAAACAGCAAGTGGCGTATCGTTCCCCATTGATCCCAGCGGGTCTTTTCCTTCTGTTATAAAAGGAAGCAAATATTTTTGAACATCTTCATATGTGTAGCCAAATGCTTTTTGACGAGCAACCAAATCTTCCATCGGCTCTTCTTCGCCCACTTCATTGTCCAGTTGTACAAGTTGTTCATCTAACCATTGTTGATAAGGATAAGCCGCTGCCATTTCGTTTTTAATCTCTTCATCTGAAATAATGCGTCCTTCGTCTAAATCAATTAATAGCATTTTCCCTGGACTTAAACGCTCTTTATATAGTACATTCTCAGGCTCAACGTCGATTACACCGACTTCTGAAGAGAAAATAATATAATCATCTTTTGTTACATAATAACGAGCTGGACGTAGACCATTTCGATCTAAAATCGCCCCAATTTGTTTCCCATCTGTAAAGGAAATCGCTGTTGGACCATCCCAAGGCTCCATCAGACAGCTATGATACTCATAAAAAGCTTTCTTTTCTTTTGGCATATGAGGGTTTTCTGACCAAGGCTCTGGAATTAACATCATAGCGGCATGTGCAGGTTTTCGACCAGCTAGGACAAAAAATTCTAAAGCATTATCTAGAATAGAAGAATCACTTCCATCTTTATTTAAAATCGGAAGTACTTTCGCTAAATCCTCACCAAAAACTTCTGACACAAACTGCTGCTCACGTGCTTTCATCCAGTTAATATTGCCTCGAAGCGTGTTGATTTCTCCATTATGAATTAGATAGCGATTTGGATGTGCTCTTTCCCAGCTTGGGAATGTATTTGTACTAAAACGAGAATGTACTAAAGCAAATGCTGAAACAAAAGACTCATCTTGTAAATCTAGATAAAACGCATCGACTTGCTCTGGTGTTAGTAGTCCTTTATAAACAATTGTTCTAGTGGAAAGACTTGCAAAGTAAAAACGTAGTTCACGTTCTTCCGCCCAATGTTCTGCTTGTTTACGAATGATATATAATTTACGTTCGAATGCTAATTCCTCTTCAATGTCTTTGCTTGCACCAATAAATATTTGACGAATAGTCGGACAAGTTGCTTTTCCACCTTCTCCAAGATGTTTAGGATCAACAGGCACCGTTCTCCATCCAAGAACCGTTTGTCCTTCTTGTTCAATTAATTGATTCACTTGATTTTCAATTTCTTTTTGTTCACCCTCATCGTTCGAGAAAAATAGCATTCCAACCCCGTAACGTCCTTTTTCAGGCAGGTTCATTTCTAGACATACTTGTCGGAAATAATGGTCTGGAATTTGTACCATTAATCCAGCTCCATCCCCTGTAAGTGGATCACTTCCTTGTCCACCTCGATGATCTAATTGGCAAAGCATATTCAGTCCTTTTTTCACAATTTCATGTGTTGCTTGTCCTTTTAAATGAGCGTATAAGCCGATTCCACATGCATCATGTTCAAATTCAGGACGGTAGAGACCTTGCGCTTTTGGTATTTGATTATAAGTCATGATTTATCTCCCCCGTTTCATTTTCTGATCTTAATTAATATTTTAAGTTTTCAAAACGATATAAACAATATATCATTTAGATAGAAACCATCTATTTTGTGAATGAATTAGCAAAAATATGTATATATCTTATCGTTTCCATACTCTAATTAGTTGAAATAAAGGGTTTTTATCCCTCTTTATCCATTTTAGAATGCGATATTGATATAAACGATCCACTAATGAGATTGTTTATATCTTATATAGATATAAAGGAAAAGTGAGGAAAATAATATGGAACTACGACAATTACGTTATTTTATAGAAGTTGCTGAACGAGAGCATGTTACATCCGCTGCAGAACATCTGCATGTAGCTCAATCAGCCATCAGTCTTCAGATTACGAAGCTCGAAGCAGAACTCGGTGTAACATTGTTTGAACGAGTTGGAAGAAATATTAAATTAACGGAAATCGGAAAGATTTTTTTAACGCATGCGAAATCAGCGATTAAAGCGATCGATTATGCTAAAGAAAAAATTGATGAATACTTATCTCCAGAAAGCGGAACCATTAAAATCGGCTATCCAACAAGCCTTGCTAATCACTTGCTGCCAACCGTTATTTCCGCTTTCAAAGCAAAACAACCAAACGTTTCTTACCATTTGCGACAAGGTTCTTATGCCTTTTTAATTGATTCTGTTAAAAATGGCGATATTGGTTTAGCACTTCTTGGACCTGTCCCAACAAACGAAATTGATTTGGAAACGCATATTTTATTCTCAGAGGGTATTTCCGCTTTAGTTCCTTCTAGCCATCCTTTGGCTGAAAGAGAAAGCCTAGTGCTTAGCGATTTACGAAATGATGACTTCGTATTATTCCCAAAAGGTTATGTTCTTCACCAGATTGCCTTTAATGCATGTGAACAAGCAGGCTTTATACCGCATATTACGGCGGAGGGAGAGGATATGGATGCGATAAAAGGGCTCGTTTCAGCCGGCATCGGCGTTAGCCTTTTACCTGATGGAACGCTTTATAATACAACTCCTCCCTCTACAGTAAAAATAAAAATCGATACACCGCAAGTAAAACGAACTGTTGGAATCATTACTTCTAAACATAGAGAACTAGCACCAACCGAAAAAGTATTTTATGAGTTTGTCAAAAAATTCTTCTCCATGCTGGAGCAGTATCAGTAATCGGAAATCAAAAAAAGAGATGCAAAAGTAATGGAACCTCATTACTTTTACATCTCTTGCTTTTTTAGCCTTTATTCAGCTTCCATCTCCTTGATTTCTCCATCTTCAACGACACCAAAGTGTAATTCATAATCAAATGAACCTGCTTCTGTAATCTTCGGAACAAGGTATGTTTTTCTTTCTTCTGGAATGGCATCCAATCCATCTTGGACATGTTCATATATTTTTTTCGAATCATCTACAGTTCCTGCTGCTTTCATTGCTTCAACAAATGCATGTAAACCTATATAATGAATACCTGCTTCTGATCCTGGATTTTCTTTATATTTAGCATTATATTTTTCTTTAAAACTTGGAACCCCGGGTGCTTTTGAATAAATAAGAGGCAATACGCCTACTGCACCTTCTAGTACTTCATAGGAACCCGTTATTTTTTTCATTTCATCTAGTTTTGCTTGATCCATGACGATGAATCCACCTTTAAAGCCAAGTTCTCGTGCTTGTTTAGCTACTTTGGCCGTTGGCTCGGACGCACCACCGATAAAAAGAACATCTGGTTTCTTCTTCAGCGCATTCGTAATCACTGTAAAGAAATCTGTATCTTTCGCAAAGTTAATCGAAGACTCATAGACAACCTCTCCACCTTGTTTCTTCCAATAAGGTAATAAGGTTTCTGTCCAATCTTTTCCGTACTGTGAACTAGTTGGCAATGCCGCGATTTTGTTACCAAATCGCTCCATCGCATAGTTTGTAAACGGCTCTACATATCCATCATATTTAGGGGGAATTTGTACCGTTAATTTGTTGCCTTCTTCTGTTACACTTGGTTCAGATGTATAAGCACCAATAATAAAGTTATCGACTTCATTAAATACTTGCAGGGCTAATACTCCACCGCTATGTGGTGTAAAAATAATCGGTGTCTTATGCTCTTGAACTAATCGTTTTGCATTGGAAGCCGTTTCATTAGGGAGATATTTATCATCTAATGGCACAAGATTAATCGTATATGTCTTCCCATTCACTTCAAATCCGCCTTCATCGTTAATTTCTTCAGCAGCCATTTTTAAACCATTTAATGTTCGTTCTCCATAAAAAGCGGCAGCCCCGCTAAGCGGACCACTATACCCAATATTGACGACCCCTTTTTCACCGTCTTTTCCAGATGAACCACCTGTTGTTGAGTCACTGCACGCGGTTACAAATACTAACATAACAATTACACTGAGTAAAAACAAACCTTTAAATCGTTTCATAAGCTTCTCCCTCCATAACGATTAGTTGATTGCGGACCAACAGAGATAAACATTCCCTACTGATAGAAACTCCACCTTATTAAGCACCGATGTAAGCTTTACGTATACGATCATTCGCAAGCAGCTGTTCTCGCGTTCCCTCTGTTACAATCGAACCATTTTCAAATACATAACCTTTTGAAGCGATTTTTAAAGCCGCATTCGCATTTTGTTCCGCAAGTAAAATCGTCATGCCTTCCTGATTGATTTGCTGAATAACAGCAAACATTTGCTCAACAATAAGCGGCGCTAATCCAACAGAAGGTTCATCCAGCATCATTAGCTTTGGCTTAGACATTAATGCACGTCCAATTGCGAGCATTTGTTGCTGGCCCCCACTTAATGATCCCGCTGCATCATGGCGCTTTTCATGAAGGATCGGAAATAATTCATATACATGTTCCAGCGACTGTTTAATTTGTTGTTTTTTTCTCCGATGAATATAGGCACCCATTTGCAAGTTTTCTTGTACACTCATCGCAGAAAATAAATTCCTTCCTTCCGAGCATTGAACGATACCAGCTTGTACAATTTTATCAGCAGAAAGTTTCAGGATAGAACAGCCTTGAAAAAGAATATCTCCTTGATGCGGTTTACTTAAGCCGCTTATCGCCCGAAATGACGTACTTTTTCCAGCTCCATTCGCTCCTAGCAAAACAACAATCTCACCGGACTTCACCTCGATATTCACATTTGAAATCGCTGTGAATTCGCCATGTTTAATCGAAACATCTTGTAGTCTAAGCAATCGCACTCCCTCCTAGATACGCTTTGATGACCGCTTCATTATTTTTAATCTCATCTGGCGTTCCTTCTGCAATTTTTTCACCATAATTCAATACCATAATCTTCTGAGCTAATTTCATCACCATTTGCATTTTATGTTCAATCAGACAAACAGTTAAACCATAATCGACCATCTTCTGCATTAACTCGGCTAGTCCCTCTGTTTCATCCGGATTCACTCCCGCTGCCGGTTCATCCAGAAAGATAATTTCCGGGTCTGTTGCGAGAGCTAAAGCAAAGGCCACTCTTTTTTTCTCTTCTTGCGAGATATTGGTAATCATTTTATGTGTAATATTTTGTAACCCAACAAAGGTGAGCACCTCCATCGCTTTTTCCCTGCATTGCTTCTCTTCGCGCTTCAAGCGCTTTGTTCTAAAAATGGCATCAAACAAATTCGACTCTGTTCGTAAGCGATGACCAACCATAACGTTATCTAAAACAGTTGCTTGTTCAAAAAGATTCGTTGTTTGAAACGTTCGTGATATCCCTAATTTAGCAATTTGATTAGCTGGCAGTGTCGTAATATCAGTCCCCTTAAATATTACTTGTCCAGATGTCGGAGGATGAAAACTACTAATCAAGTTAAAGAAAGTCGATTTCCCGGCTCCATTCGGACCAATAATCGCATTGATTTTCCCTTTTTCAATCGAAAAATCAACATGATTCACCGCTACTAACCCACCAAATCTCTTCGTTAACTGTTTTGTTTCTAAATACATAGCTCATCCCTCCTCTATTTGTTTTTTCGTTGGTGTCAATGACTCATTAACGATGGGAACTTTCCTCTTTTTTGCTTGCGCTCTAGTCTTTAGACTGATGAAAGCCCCCACAATGCCCCGTGGATAAAAAATAATAATGAGCGTTAAAAGAGGACCGAATATAAGCATGCGATATTCTTGTAAAAATTGTAGCTGTTGTGAAACCCAAACAATGACAATCGCTCCAACAGCCGGTCCGGAAATGGTACCAATCCCACCTACTAAAAGATACATAAGCAAATCAAACATTACAGACGTATAAGCAATTTCCGGACCAATAAACCGAATCACTGAGGCATACAAGGCCCCAGACATCCCTGCAAAAAAAGTAGACAATACAAACGCAAGCAATTTATTTTTCATCGTTGAAACCCCAATTGTTGTCGCTAACTGCTCACTATTTCGAATAGCAATAAATGTTCTTCCCGTTAAAGAATGAACAATTCGATAAATAATCAACAGAGAAAGAAGCATGAAAAACAACACTAAATAATATTGGGAATGTACACTATCAAAAGCAATCGGTCCTATATTCGCTGGTGTAGGGATGCCAATTAAGCCACGAACTCCCCCTGTTAGCCCTTCCCACTTATCAATGACCAAATAAATAATATAACCGACACATAATGTGTAAATAGCGAAAAAATGTTCCTTTGTTCGTAAAGCAATTAAGCCAACAAATAATCCAATCAGCGAAGTAATCCCTAATGTTAAAACAAAGGCGATCCAATAATTCATTTCAGCCTTAACGGTCAGCAGACCTAGAGAATAAGCTCCGATAGCAAAGAAACCAGCATGTGCTAACGATAAATAGCCTGTATAGCCAGCAAGTATATTTAAACCAGATACGGCAATAACCCATATAAAAGCCGTTGTCATTAAATATAGAAAATAGTCGTTTGGAACAACAGTTGGAAAGATAAGAGAAAGAAGGACAAAGAAAATGATACTGTTTCTTTTATTGAAGATTGAAGTCATGTATGTCCCCCCTTAACAAATAATCCCGTTGGTTTGATTGTTAAAATCAGCACGAGAAGTATGAAGGCAATAATATCTTTATAATCATTCGAAATATAGGTTGCACCTAAGCTTTCGCTAAATCCTAAAATATAACCACCTAGAATGGCTCCAGGAATACTGCCCATCCCACCCAAAATGATAATGACAAAAGCCTTTAGGATTACTAAGTGCCCCATACCTGGAAAAACAAGATTAATTGGTGAGGCCAGTGAGGAAGCAAGTGCTGCCAGCCCACCTGAGATAAGAAATGTCAGCATCGCCACTTTTGTTGTATTGATCCCAACTAAATTCGCTCCTTCTCGATTTTGCGACATTGCAATAATCGTTGCCCCTGTGAACGTCTTTTTTAAGAACAAATTTAGAGCAATCATAATAACGATTGCAGCGACAATAATTAACAAACGTTGCATTGTAAAGGTTAAGCCGAAAATCGAAACCACTTGGTTATATGGTGTAGGCATCGTTAAATAATCCCCACCCCATACTAATTGGGCAAAGGATTCAAGAAACAAGAGAATTCCAATTGCAGCGATTTTATCATGTAATGGAGGAGCGTTTCTTAGTGGATGAAACACAAACCGCTCCATTAACACACCAAGCAGACCTACAGCCACAACAGCAATGAGAATCGCTAGCCAATAATGAAAGCCGAACTTCGTCATCATCGTAAAGGTCATATACCCGCCCATCATATATAAGGCCCCATGTGCAAAATTAGGAATGTGCAAAATACCATATACTAACGTTAAGCCTAATGCGACCAAACTGTAAACGCTTCCAATGGTTAGCCCATTAAATAACTGTTGTATAAGAATATCCACTTGTTCTCCTCCTTTTCCACCCATCATCTCATTAGGCGTTTTCTAATTTGGACAACTCATCTTCTTGAAGCTTTCTCCAAAGAATTTTGCCGCTGCTTGTAGTCGGAAAACTTTGCTTGAACTCAATAATTCGAGGATATTTATACGCAGCCATATGCTCTTTTGCCCATTGTTTAATTTCACCCTCACTAATTCTACCAACATATTCATCTTGTAAGATGACGAAAGCCTTCACCGTTTCTCCTCTTCTTGCATCCGGGACACCGACAACACATGCTTGTTTAACAGCTGGATGTTTATAAAGAAACGATTCAATTTCGGTCGGCCATACTTTATAGCCGGACGCATTAATCATTCGTTTTACACGATCAACAATGAAAAAGTACCCTTCCTCATCATAACGACCGATATCCCCTGTTCTAAAAAAGGACTTGCCATCCAGCTCAATAAAAGCGTGTTTATTTTCTTCTTCACGGTTATAATAGCCAGTCATAATTTGTGGTCCATGTGTAACGATTTCTCCTACTTCATTTGCACCAAGCTCTTTCCCCGTCGCAGGATCGATAATTCTTGAATCCACATCGAAAGTTGGCACACCTAAACATTGGAGCTTTGGTCGATCTGGCGGATTAACATGTGTCTGGGCAATCGTTTCAGATAGTCCATACCCTTCTACAAATCGAATACCCGTTAACTCCAACAATTTTTGACCTATCGCTTCTGGTAAAGTTGCACCGCCGCCTGAAATGGAGAGGAAAGAAGCTACATCTTCGGCCCCCAAATTTGGATTCGATAAAAAATCGACTAACATCGTACTAATCGTCACCCAATGCGTACATTTATACAATCGAATGAATTCAAGCGCATGCTCACGATCCCATCTCGTCATAATGACAATCGTACTTCCCGTATAAATAGGCGTATGCATACTTTGAACCATTCCTGTGACGTGAAAGAGAGGAAGCGTCATTAAATGAATTGTATTGGGTGTTGGTCTGGAAAAATGAAATGAACCGAGAATATTGGCTTGAACCGTTTTATTCGGATGCATACACCCTTTTGGCAAACCTGTGGTGCCAGACGTATAAGGGATTACCGCTAAACTATTCGCATCTACTGTATGAGCAGTTGGTACATAATTAGCTGCAATGGCATCCTGCCAGTAAACATGCTGATTTCCCTCAAAACTTTTTCGCGGCTCTGCTACTTCTTTTGGCAAATGAATCACTTCGTTAGCCGTAAGATAATCTGAATAAGCTGCAATAACAAGATTGTTTAATGTTGTAGATTGTAATAAAGGAGCTACTTGATCATAGAGTTCTTGACCGATGATGGCCGTTTGAATCTCACAATCTTTTATATAAAATTCAAGCTCTGAAGCCGTTAACATAGGGTTAATCGGAACAACAACGGCATCTGCACGATTAATAGCATAGTACGCAGCAATAAACTGAGGAGAATTTTGCATAAATAGCAATACTTTCTCACCCTTTTGCACTTCAAATGCTTGTTGCAAAAAACCCGCTAGAGCAATTACTTCATCATGCAATGTTTTATAGGTTATGGTGGTTCCATAAAAAATTAACGCCGTTTTATCTGGATATCTTTTAGTAGTAACAGAGAGGTTATCGTACAGAGAAGTTTGTGGCAGAGTTAATGAGGTCGGAATTCTTGGCCAAAATTTGTAATGATTAGTAAGCATCTTCATCGCTCCCTTTTCATGAAATGATGCAGCAAATCTAAAAAAAGAATCTCTATATAGTCTATTCCATATTGTTACGTGCTCGGATTAATAAACTGATTATTGGATTCATATCGTTTAAGTCCCTCATATAACGCATCGGGTATGGCTACAGATTGTTTATTTTGATGATTAAAACAGACAACAACTGATTGTGCCTTCGCAACGAGACTTCGGGTCGCTCGATCAATCATTTGATGCTGCAGTGTATAGCTTTTCGTCCCAATTTTACTGACAGTTGTCTCAATCTGTAATGTTTGACCAAAGAATACCTCTTGTAAAAAATCACAATAACAAGAGGCTAAAACAAAGCTCATATTCTGTTCTTTACTGCCAAAACCTACCGCATGAAAAAACTGTGACCTTGCATCATCTAGGTAAATATAATAACTCGTATTACTCACATGTCCAGAAGCATTCGTCTCGGACATGCGAATATGAATATCAATGATATGTTGATCCACGAAAATCTCACCTCTTTACTAAACGAATCGATATTCACGATTTAATGCCATGTAAAATGAAATCTAAATATAGCCTAGTCAATTCCTCAACAGACATTTCACCTTCGGAACTATACCAATAATAACTCCAATTCGTAATTCCTAAAATACCTAGAGCGAGTATGTTTGGATGTGCATTCGCTTTAAATTCTCCATTTTTGATGCCATCCTCTAAAACTTTTTGATAATTCAGGCGAAATTGAGTGCGTATTTGTTTGATTTCTTCTATATGCTCTTCTTTGATATTTCTCATTTCTCGAAAAAAGATTCGCGCTTCATTTCGTTCTCTTTCAATTCGGTCGAGAAGCATATAGATAATATCATGTAATTTCTCTGTATTTGTTTTCGTTGGATGATGAATAATTTCTTCTTGATGCTGCACAAGATTTTCAATATAAGCTAAGCAAATAGCTTTTAATAATTCTTCTTTGCTGGAATAATAATAATAGAATGTTCCCTTCGTTACACCAAGTGAATCAACGATATCTTGAATAGAAGTTTCTCGATATCCTTTTTGGTCAAAAAGAGTGAGGCTTGTTTGAAGTATTTTATCTTTCATACGTATTTGTCCTCTCATTTAGCAGAATTTTTTACCATTATAACATACAAATATAAGGCTCTACTTTCTACTAAATAACGTACGAACTCACGCTATTCTCTTTCAATAATCGTCGCAATCCCCTGACCGCCGCCAATACATGCTGCAATTAATGCATATTTTCCTCGGCTTCTCCTTAATTCATAGATAGCCTTAGTTGCTAGAATAGCTCCTGTTGCTCCTAGTGGATGACCGTGAGCAATCGCTCCTCCATTGACATTGACTTTCTCCGGGTTCATCTGAAGCTCTCGATCGCAGGCAATAACTTGCGCTGCAAACGCCTCATTAATTTCGATTAAATCGATATCATCTAGTGCTAATTTTGATTTTTCAAGTACCTTTTGTGTAGCCGGAACAGGACCAATTCCCATAATATTCGGATCCACGCCTGCTACAGCATATTCACGAATCGTTGCAAGCGGGTTAAGACCTAACTGTTCAGCTTTTTCTCGAGACATGATAACAAGTGCTGAAGCCGCATCATTTAAACCCGAACTACTTCCGGCTGTGACCGAACCACCTTCAAGAAAAGCGGGAGGAAGTTTTGCTAAAGCGTCTAGTGTCGTTTGCGGTCTTGGATGTTCATCACGATTAAAAATAGTCAGCTCTCCCTTCCTATTCGGAATCTCAATGGCCACAATTTGCTCATCAAAGCGTCCTTCCTGCATAGCTGCTGACATTCGTTGCTGACTACGAAGAGAAAAGGCGTCTTGTTCTTCTCTCGTAATCTCGTATTTCTTCACAAGATTTTCAGCTGTAATGCCCATAGGCGGATCTCCTATCTCTTTCGGCGAAAGCTGCGATTTACGAAAAGCAGGCGGAGCAGCACTATAGGCCTTTGTTGGCCGATTCATCAAGTATGGAGCTTGACTCATGCTTTCTGTACCACCAGCGATATAAATATCTCCATCTCCTGCGCGAATCGCTTGCGCTGCCAAATTGATGGCATTAAGACCGGAACCACACTGACGATCAACTGTAATACCTGGTAGTTCAAGCGAAAGCCCAGCTTGCAAAGCCGTTAGTCGTGCAATATTCCCTCCACCGCTCAATACATTCCCAAAAATAACATCCTCAATCATGTCTGGTGTAATATTCGCTCGTTTAATTGCTTCCTTGATTACTTCTGCTCCAAAAACATGAGCTGGAACTGTTGCAAGCGCACTTCCTTGACGACCAATAGCTGTACGGACAGCTGACACAATAACTGCATCTCTCTTCATTTTTTTCTCCTCCTTTTATGTAGCGTTTGTACCGCCATCTACGACAAGAATTTCACCTGTAATAAAGTCAGAAGCTTTAGAAGCTAGAAATACAGCGGCTCCTTTTAAATCATTTTCTGTACCAAATTTTCGAAGTGGTGTTCCTTCTAAAAATTGTTCGGAGCCCTTTTCCATCGTTACTTTAGACATTTGCGTTGGAAAAAATCCTGGGGCAATAGCATTTACATAAATCCCGCGCGTTCCCCATTTCACTGCTAAATCTTTCGTAAATGTAACGACGGCACCTTTACTAGAATTATAGCCAATCGTATCCATCAACTTTGGATTGCTTCCTTTTAGTCCAGCTACAGAAGCGATATTAATAATCTTTCCATATTGCTGCTCTAACATCACTTTTCCAACAGCTTGTGACATTAAGAATGTTCCGGTAACATTTGTATTTATTACTTTTTGCCAAGCAGAAAGCGGCATTTCTTCCACAGGAGCTCCCCACGTTGCCCCGCTATTATTGACTAAAATGTCAATTCGTCCAAACTTCTCAAGCGTTTTTGCAACAAGATTTTCAATGTCTTCAGGATTCGTAATATCACATTTCAACGCCAGTGATTCTACCCCCATTTTTTTCAATTGTTCACTTACTTCCATACAGGCCGCTTCTTTTCGTGAACAAACAACGACATTTGCTCCTGCCTCAGCAAAACCTTCTGCTATTTGCTTTCCGAGTCCGCGACCACCACCAGTTACGACGGCTACTTGTCCTGTTAAATCAAACAATTCTTTTACATGCATTTTTCGTTCCTCCTTTATTTAACGGTATTTTTGCAGTTCATATTTAGCTATCGCTCTACGGTGAACTTCATCTGGACCATCTGCTAATCGTAATGTTCGAATATTGGCATAGCTTGCTGCTAAAGTGAAATCATCGCTTACACCAGCACCACCTAGTGCTTGAATCGCACGATCAATTACCTTTAAAGCCATATTGGGAGCAACGACTTTAATCATTGCAATTTCCGCCTTGGCCTCTTTATTTCCAACTGTATCCATCATATAAGCCGCTTTTAATGTAAGAAGTCTCGCTTGTTCAATTTCAATCCTGGATTCGGCAATCCACTCTTGAATAACACCTTGCTCAGCTAGTTTCTTACCGAAAGCCTGTCGATTTTCTACTCGTTTACATAGTTCTTCTAACGCTCTTTCCGCGGCACCAATTGTTCGCATACAATGATGAATCCGGCCAGGTCCTAATCGACCTTGAGCAATGGCAAATCCTTTCCCCTCATCCCAGATTATATTGGAGGCAGGCACCCTTACATTTTTATACTCGATTTCTGCATGACCATGTGGAGCATGATCATAACCGAAAACAGGTAACATTCGTTTAATCGTTACCCCTTCTGCATCTAAAGGGACAAGAATCATTGACTGCTGCTCATATTTATTCGCTTTCGTATCACTTTTTCCCATAACAATCGCAATTTTGCAGCGCGAATCTCCTGCACCTGATGACCACCATTTTGTTCCGTTAATGACATATTCATCACCCTCACGAACAATACTCGTACGAATATTCGTCGCATCTGAAGAAGCGACATCAGGCTCTGTCATCGAAAAACAAGAACGAATTTCCCCATTTAATAAGGGCTGGAGCCATTGTTGCTTCTGTTCTTCTGTCCCATAGCGGACGAGCACTTCCATATTTCCTGTATCAGGAGCCGCACAGTTAAACACTTCAGGCCCAATGCTAGAGCGACCCATTATTTCACAAAGAGGGGCATATTCCAAATTCGTTAATCCTGCCCCATATTCACTGTCAGGTAAAAATAAATTCCATAAGTCTTGATCTTTCGCTTTTTGTTTTAGCTCTTCCAAAATCGGGGGCGTTTTAGCAAAACGATTATGCGGATCTAATTGTTCCTTATATAATCGTTCATTGGGATACACATAATCGTCCATAAAACGCAATAGTTTTTGTTCGTATTGCTTCACCTTATCTGAATATGCAAAATTCATCATAAACACACCCTTTTATGATTTTTAATTAATACTAACTAGTCAGTATGTTAGTTCATGTTTTATTTCAATTGACTAGTCTTATGCTTATCTATCTGTCTATAATCTATTATGTAACTGTGATGGCTCTTTGTTAGAGAACCATCACTTTTGTATCTGTTTACAATTCATAAAGAGCATACATCACTTCTCCCGCTATCACATCTTCTCCACGTTGATTGACAGCTCTAACTTGAAACCGCAATGCTTGTGATGATTTTTCAGCTAACGTAGCCTGTATGCGAATCACATCATGTAGAAATACCATACCTTTAAATCGAATGGAGAAGGTTTCAATAAATCCTTCCTCATAATATGAGGTGAATAACTTGGATAAATTGCCCATGGTCCACATACCGTGAGCAATGACCCCTGGTAACCCCGTCGCTTTCGCTTCTTCATCAATCGTATGAATCGGATTGTAATCTCCAGAAGCTCCTGCATATTTAATTAAATCTAACCGTGATACAGGCTCTAATTGGATATCGGCTAACGTTTCCCCGACCTCTAATTGTTGAAGTAACATCATACAGAAATCTCCTTTCGAACCGTTTCTGTAATAATAACCACTTGCTTAGCTTTAAAGAGAAATTCACCATTACGGTCTTCACCGGTATTGTGTAACACTAAAAAGCCCATTTTTCCGTTTTTTCCAGATTTCTCGTAATAATCCATAATCTCTGTATAGCAATATACTTCTTCCTCTACTAATAACGGGCGTTTGAACGTATATATTTGTTCACCATGAATTAATCCTTTGGCTGGAAGGTTCAATCCATCAATCGTTCCATAGTCGAACACTCGTGAAAAAGTGGGCGGGGCAATATTTTGTTTGTACCGAGATTTTCTTCCTGTTTCCTCATCTATATAAATAGGATGAAGATCTCCAATCGCAGCAGCGAACTTCTTTACCGCTCCTCTTTCAACTCGATTTTTCACTTTATCCGAGCATGCACCAATAAATGATTGAAACATCTATATCCCTCCCTTATGTTTTTGGTCCCCCAGCTACATAAATCACTTGGCCATTTACAAAAGAGGATTTTTCATCTGCAAAGAAAGCGACAGCGTTAGCAATATCAGCTGGTCGGCCACTTCGACCAACCGGAATATTAGCCACACTTGCTGAAACGAGTTCATCAAAGGAAATACCAATCCGGCTTGCGGTTTCTTTTGTCATATCTGACTCAATGAAACCAGGTGCAACAGCATTAGCTGTAATCCCGAATTTACCTAATTCGATTGCTAACGTTTTCGTAAATCCTTGTAAACCCGCTTTTGCCGTTGCATAGTTTGCTTGTCCACGGTTACCAAGTGCAGAAGTAGAAGAGATATTAATAATTCGGCCATATTTATTTTGAACCATATACTCTTGAACAGCTTGGGTCGCATTAAATGCGCCTTTTAAATGAACATCCATAACGGTTTGCCAATCAGAATCAGTCATTTTAAATAATAGATTGTCGCGAATAACACCCGCATTATTCACTAAAATATCCACCGAACCATACAAGTCATATACTTCTTTGACAGCCGCTTTCACTTGCTCTGAATCTACGACATTCGCAACCTTCGCATAAATCGTATAGCCTTTTTCTTTAAACTCATTCGCAGTGGACATTAACGCCTCTTCATTCACATCAATGACAGCTACAATTGCTCCTTCTTCAGCAAATTGCTCAAGCACTGCTTTCCCAATTCCCCTGCTGCCTCCTGTAATAAAAGCGACCTTCCCTTCAAAACGTTTACTCATCTGAACTCTCCCCCTTTGTTTTAGACGTACTGACCTACTTTCACATGACCTTTTAATAAATTTCTTGAAATAACAAGACGTTGAATTTCATCTGTTCCGTCATATATTCTCCACAATCTCGCTTCACGGTACCAACGTTCAATTGGCAATTCCTTTGTATACCCCATGCCTCCATGAATTTGCAGTACGCGGTCGACGACTCGATTTCCCATATTCGCCCCATATAATTTGGCCATCGAAGCTAAATGACGATTATCCTCTCCTTGATCCAACGTAAACGCTGCATTTAAAACTAACCATTTAGCCGCTTCAATCTCAACTGCCGAATCAGCAATTTTCCATTGAATTGCTTGTCGATCAGCAATTGGTTTACCGAATGTATATCTTTCTTGTGAATAATCAATAGCCATTTGTAACAGTCTTTCTGCTGTTCCAACCGCACGAGCCCCTACAATCCAGCGGGCAAAACCAATCCACTCTAGACCTAAATTGTAGCCCCCATGCAATTCACCTAAAATATTTTCCTCCGGTACTCGTACATTATCAAATACTAAACCAGCAGGCCCCCAATCTCCCATCGTATGAATATATTCCGATTTCCAGCCCATATCGCGATCTACAATAAAGCAGGTTACTCCATCGCGTCCTGTTTTCGCATGTTTTTCTTTATCTGTAATCGCAATAACCATAACAAAATCCGCTTCATTCCCACCTGTGATAAACGTTTTTTCTCCGTTCAACACCCACTCATTTCCATCTTTAACAGCCGTCATCTTAATCCCTCTTGTATCGGATCCTGCATCTGGTTCTGTCATCGCAAAGCATGATTTTTTCTTTCCATTAATCGTTGGAAGTAAATACTTTTCCTTTTGTTCCTCGTTGGCATAATATAAAATATTATCCGCCGAACCTCCAAATGTGAAAGGGACAAATGTTTTCGATACTTCCATATAAACAAGCGCCATCATCATTTGTCCAAGATCCGCCCCGCCATATTCCTCGGGTGTATTAATTCCCCAAAAACCAGCTTCTTTCGCCTTTAATTGAAGCTCTTTTAATTTCTCAGGAGCTAAGGAAGGTTTCCCTTCTCTTTCATTTCGAAGTACATCATTTTCTAATGGAATAAGCTCCTTTTCAACAAATTTTCGAATCGTCTTTTGAACCATCTTTTGTTCATCTGATAAACGTAAATACATATGATCAGCTCCTATTTTTTATTTTTGTCAAGAGATAGGCTTACTTCACAATATGTTGTTCTTCTGCGATGACTCTAAAATTATTGGTAAGAACCGGAACAGTAGGGATTATTCCCTCGCTTGCCACAAAGTTCATTTCATCTTGCAGCCCGTATTGTTTCAACAGTTTTCCTACTCGAGATTGATTCAACAATGAGCCCCCATTCTTCGGTGAATGTGTATAAAAAGCTAAGGCAGCCTGTGCAGCATCGGAAAGCTCCCACTTCATTTGTTTTTGTTGAAGGAGCTCATATAGAAAATAACCAGCTCCATAAAAATCTTCTAAACAAAATTCATTTGATGAGCCAGAGCAGACGACAATAATTGTTTCATCATGTAACGCAGCAGCAAGTCTATTGGCGACGGCTTGCCCATTTAACAAAGAACAAATGTACACCTTTTTTGCTGATGAACTTTTTCGAATAGCAACGGTTCCATTTGTTGTTGATAGGATCAGCGACTTTTGAAAAAGTGACGATTGCAGCTGCAGAGGATGTGGACCTAGAAAACCGTCAATCACTTTCCCTTCATATTCCCCTGCTAAAATGCAGCTATCATCTTTTCGTTTATTTGCTTCAAATAGCGCCTGTTCCGCATTTAATACCGGAATCACTTCTTTTGCTCCATGGTAGAGGGCTGATGTAATCGTTGATGTAGCTAGCAGTACATCAAATACAACAGCAATTTTATTGTCAGCCATTTTCGCATAATCAATTTCTTCTTTTTTCATTAATAAGTGAATTTTTGTCAAACGTGCACCCCCTTATTCTTCAGTAGAAATATTAATGGCATGTTGAATAATACTGTTCACAGTTCGATGAAGATGCTCAAATCTCGGGTCATTCGTTTGTCCTTTATAGTAGCGATAAAAAATCTGCTGACAAATGACGGCTAATTTGAAATACGCAAATGTTAAGTAAAAATGAATATTGCTTACATCTCGTCCACTCTTCTTCGCATATAATTCGATAAATTCATGACGAGTGAGAAAACCATCTTGAACCGTAATCGGCGTTTTTCCCAATCCTTGAATTAATAAATCCGGATCATCTGCCTGTGTCCAATAGCTCATCGCTGCACTGAGATCCGCTAAAGGATCACCAACTGTGGACATTTCCCAATCAAACAAACCAATCATCGAAGTTAAATCTTCGGAAAACATCGCATTATTAAATTTATAATCGTAATGAATAATCGTAGCAGTAGAAGGGGTTGGAATTTCTTTAACAAGCCATTTTTGAAGCTGTTCAACTCCTTTAATATCATGAGTTTTAGCTCGTTCATATCGAGCAATCCAGCCATGTACTTGTCGTTCCATAAACCCATTAGGTCGGCTAATTTCAATAAGGTGTGTTGTTGTGTAATCAATATTGTGAAGGGTAACTAGTTGATCTACCATCATCTTGGATAGCGATTGACGTAGTTTGGGAGTAGGCTGAATATGTGACGGAAATTGTGAATCAATTACAATGCCTTTTTTTCGTTCCATAATAAAAAATGGGCTGCCGACAATTGAATCATCTACAGAAAAGAGGTAAGGTTTTGGAGCTAATGAATAAATCGGATGAATTTCAGACAAAATTCGAAATTCTCTCCCCATATCATGGGCCTTCGGAGCAACTGGACCTTTAGGCGGCCGACGTAAAACGGCTTCCCACTCTCCTATTTTTAAACAGTATGTAAGATTCGATAGTCCTGTTCCAAACTGTTCAATTATTAAAGTTTCATCCGGCAGTTTATCTAGATGTTTTCTCAAGAAGGTTTCCAGTACATGAGCATTTAATTCTTCGCCCTTTCGTACTGGCTTTGTATCGATGATTTTATGACTCATCCATTTTCCCTCCTATTCTATTTGAATCCGCTTTCATTAACTAACTAACCGGTTGGTATGTTATAGGTTTATTGTACAATAGATACGTAAAAAATTTCAAGTGTTTTCCATTTTTATTTTTTCGTACAATAAAAATGACTCAAAAGGAATACACCCCTTGAGTCATCGCTTTTTACATCTTTATGCCGCTTCCGAACTTTCAGGCTTTACAAGAGCATGCTTTTCCCAAGCGCGGCTCTTCCAGCGAAAAGACATAATAATAGCCCGCGTCCATTCATCCGCTGCAATTGCTAGCCAAATTCCTACTAATCCAAGATTCAACTGAAACACAAGAAAATACCCTAATGGCAGACTCATGCCGACCATTGAGATTAAACCAATATATACAGGATATTTTGCATCTCCAGCTGCTCTTAGCGAATTAATAATGACAATATTAAGAGTCCGTCCTGTTTCTAACAAAATGCTGAGAATTAAAACACTCGCTCCCATACGAATAATCTCAGGATCGTCTGAAAATAAACGCATAAATTGTTCACGAAACACAATAACGATGACTACCATGACAAGAGTTACCCCACTTGCCCATTTTGCACTTTTCCATACTCTAATGTACGCTTCATTCTGCCGATTTCCACCAACTAAATGACCGACAATAATCGCCGTTCCCATGCCAATAGCTAAAGCAAATAAATAGATAAACATCGATATGTTCATCGCATACTGTCTAGCCGCTAAGGAACTAGCTCCTAAATACGTTACATAATATAAAAACACAACTTGACAGCTCTGATACATAATTTGTTCAAAGGCAGAAGGTACACCGATTTTTAAGATTTTTCGAATATACTCCCAGGATAATGAAACATAATAAGCAAGCTTTACAGGTACTTCCATTACGCGATACAAAAGCCAGAAAAACACAAATATAGCAAGAAAACGACTCACGACAGAAGAAATCGCCGCTCCCTGAACGCCCCATTCAGGAAAACCAAATTTCCCAAATATCAGTACGTAATTACCGATAATATGAAAAATATTCATACCAAGCGATACAAACATCGCTTGTTTTGTAAAACCATGCACCCGAATAATAGAAGCTAAGGAATTAATTATTGCTTGAAGGAAAATCGCTCCGCCAACAATCGTTAAGTAACTTTCCGCATAATACAAAATGTCACCAGACAAATGCAATGCACGCATCATCCTGCCGCTGAAAAAAATAAATACAGCACTCAAACATAAACCAACAAGTAGATTAAGCACAATAGCTAAAGCAGAAATCTTGGCAACTTCCAGCATTCTACGCGAACCGATATACTGAGCAACAACAATCGCAGCCCCATTCCCAATCACTTCTAAAATTAAAATAGCAATATGCAAATATTGATTAGCTGCACCGACCCCAGACACCGCATTATCTGATATCGCACTCAACATGAACGTATCGACAATTCCCATTAACATAAATAGAAAGAGTTCTAAAAAGATAGGCCATGTAAGGAAAAACAAATGATATTCTTTAGAGGTTTGTTCCTCTTTTTTTGCGTCTATGGAGTTACCCATAAGCTGTCACCTTCTTACAATTACTTCTCTATTTTTAAGACAAATGGTATCATACCACAAATTTACACTCGTCATATGAATTTTTATTTAAATGAATTTTCCGAAAATAATTCATTAACAACTCTAAATCAATAAATGTAGAGATTAATCATGATTTATAGCACATATTAAAAAGCACCTTCTCTGCAAAAGAAAAGGTGCTTCCTATCTAATTAGCTTTCTTTCATATTCATTTATTGTCCATGAATCCGATTACATTTTCGCTTAATCATTATTGTGCTGTATATCCTCCATCTAGTACAACCGCTTGACCCGTAACCCCCTTCGCCTTATCACTTGCTAAAAACATGGCATAATCTGCTATCTCCTGAACCGATAGCAACCGTTTTTGAGGAATCAGTGGATATAAAACCTCTTCAATAGCTTTCTCTAATGAGACATTGCGATTATGAGCTAAATCTGTCAACTGATTTCGAACGAGCGGTGTATCCACATAACCAGGACATAAAGCGTTAACAGTAATACCGTAATTCGCCACTTCTAGCGCTGCAACTTTCGTTAATCCAATTACCCCATGCTTAGCACTATTATAGGCTGCTTTCCCAGCAAATCCGACAAGTCCATTAATCGATGCCATATTAATAATTCTTCCTGATTTCTGTTGTTTCATAATGGGAAATGCGTACTTCATTGCGATAAAAGGAGCCGTCAGCATCACTTGAACGAGCAATTCAAATTTTTCAGTAGGGAATTCTTCAATTAAATCAATATGTTGTAATCCAGCATTATTGATTAATACATCCAACTGTCCATACGTCTCAATTGTTTGATGAATGGCTTGCTGTAATTCCGTTTCCTTTGTCACATCACATTTTAATCCTAAACAATCATATCCTTCATCTACTAACGCTGCTATACTTTGCTTTACCTTTTTCTCATCTAAATCGGTAAATACCACTTTCGCGCCGCTTTTTGCAAATGCTGCGCCGATTTCATTCCCAATACCACTTGCTGCTCCAGTAATAAACACAACCTTACCTTCTACCATATTAGCTCCTCCCATAAAACAAATTTTTATTATTTTATGACATTTACCAGATTCCTAGAAGAAAAAATAGTCAAGCTTAACAATAACTAGATTATCTACATGTTCTACTCATTTATATTTCTTTCAATTCTGCTATTATTTCAATGGCTCCGTTAAATAATATTATTAATCAAACGTGTTATATAACAAAACCATTGAAATCAATCATCCTAATCTAAAACGTTAAAAAGCCAATATTAAGAATATTGGCTTTTTAACGTTTTAGAACTATACACTTCAATAAATAATACTTAATTAAACTGCTAATTATTTAGTTGTTGTATTACCTGTAGTGTTTGTTTTTTTATTTTCTTCTTTTGGAGTAGAAGCCTGTTCGGCTAAATCTTTTACTCGTTGGATTTCAGCCTTAGCTAAATTTTGAAGTTCTTTAGACTTTGCTGCTAATGCATCGAACTCAGCAGTATTTCCCTTATATTTTTTCTTATAAGAAGCTAACTGTTTATCAATAGCACGAAGTTTATTAATGTCTGCTTTTAGTTTCCCTTTATAACTATTGTACTTTTTAGATGCTGCTTTTTTGCTCAATTTTTTATCAACTATGGCATCTTCAGTAACACCAAAATATAAATTAATAGATTTAGTGATGTTTGTAATGGAAGACTCTACACTAGTTAGACGCTTTTCAACTGTTTTACCAACTTTAGATTTCACAACAATCTTTTGCTGTTTTTCCTTTTTCTTAGAAGACTGATTTTCTTTCTGAACTTTATTTGTTTGCTCTGTTTTTTTGCTGTCTGAACTCTGTGCATTTGCAAATGAAGCTGTGCTAAAAGCTAGAGAGACAACTAATGCGCTTGCTAAAACCTTTGAAGACCATTTTATTTTCATAATCTCTTCCTCCTATGTGTTAACACTATAGTCGCTTTAATTCTGTTCAATTAAATTTCTACAGCGTTTCCTTTTTGTTGTATAGCCTCCTTCAAAAGGAATCATCAACAACAATTACCTACAATATTAATTTTTTGGGATTTAAAATAAACGAGCAAAAAGACTTATTTGTAGAGGCTTGACGGTTTTTAAACCATAATGCCTACTATTAAACTTGCTGCACATTCTAGTTATGTAATGATGAATCTCATACACTTCATTTATGTAAATGGTCATCACCAACTGGATATTATTAGAACATTTGTAATTGTAATGAGCAGCAATCACCATTTTATTCCTGATTCTTGTCATGTCTATTTAACTAATCAAAACCTATACGGCTAGTTTATCAGTGTTAGCCCATTCATCAAAAAACACCGAAAGACCCTTATAAAGTAAGAAATCTTCAATTATTTTTTATCCACAATATTATTTAACACACCCTTTAATATAAACAAAGCATTTGACTCATACTACTAATGGTGATAAATATGTTATGTCAATCAAATGATGAATTAAAAGCCTTAGTAACAGAGGCGAAGACATGTACAAAAAACGGTAAGGTTGCAGATTATATTCCTGCTCTTGGAAAAGCAAATCCAAACGATTTATCCATTGCCATTCACTATCCTGACGGGCGATGTATCTCAGCAGGAGATATCGAAAAAAGGATTACCCTCCAAAGTATCTCAAAAGTGATTAGCTTGGCCCTCGTTTTGATGGACAGGGGATCGAACTATGTGTTTGAACGTGTTGGAATGGAGCCGACTGGAGACCCTTTCAATTCGATTGCTAAATTAGAAACAATGGCTCCCGGAAAACCGTTAAATCCTATGATCAATGCGGGAGCACTTGTCGTGACCCATATGATTAAAGGGAATACTGTTACAGAGAGATTCCAGCGACTCTTATCCTTTATTCAAGAAATGACAAATGATTCAACAATGAGTTATTGTGAGGAAGTTGCACGTTCCGAATTCGAAACGGCTCATTTAAACCGAGCGTTATGTTATTTTTTAAAACAGCATAACATTCTGGATGAAGATGTAGAACAACTAATGGATTTATATACGAAGCAATGTGCCATTGAAATGAACTGTTTGGATTTGGCCCGAATCGGAGTGGTGTTTGCGATGGATGGAGTCCATCCTCTAAGCGGTAAACAAATCATGCCTACAGATGTAGCTCGTATTTGTAAAACATTTATGGTCACATGCGGAATGTATAATGCTTCTGGAGAATTTGCCATCAAAATTGGGATTCCTTCGAAAAGTGGTGTATCCGGCGGAATAATGGGCGCTGTTCCAGGAAGGTTTGGCATTGGAATTTTCGGACCTGCTTTAGATGAAAAAGGAAACAGTATTGCAGGAATAAAATTATTGGAGCTGTTATCAAAGAACTATAGTTTGAGCATGTTTTAAAAGGAGTTTATATGGTCACCCTATTAAATCCATATATTTAGAGCTGCACATACTATTACCGACGTGCAGCTCTAAATATATGGATTAGGTAAATGATACAGCATTAAGAATAATTTATGTAACGACCGTCGTTTGCCAACAGGGAGTTTTATTGGGGTACGTAAATGAATTATGTAAGAAAGTAATGCTTCTCCTTTGTGTACATATTTATTTTGCTATATTTACAATTCCTTAATACCCACTTCATATATCAGTAGTAAACTTCTATTACACTCCCTTTAATAGGAGGGGCATTTCTTATCAGGTAATTCTGCTCAAAATTTTCTATTATAACGACTCCATGTATATCTCAAAATATTTTGAGGAGGAATGCGTCTATGGAAATTTTATTTAACACATTATTCGTAATGGGGATAATAACAGCATTTACCTTTATTTTTTATTCAACCTTCTTTAGTGTTAAGTAAGTGAGGGGGCTTTCTACCCTTTATAGTAACTCTCCATTCACTAATTGGATAAAATCTCCACCCGCAAATCTCCGGTCTATGTTTCCACTTAAATTCTGCTATCGGTGGAGCTCCCTTTATGTCGATGACTTCCATAGATTCATCCAAGTTATAGACCTCAAAACCTGCTACATACTCAATCTTGCGCAACGTTCCCCTACTCCATAAGAGTCGTAAGAGAGAAATTTTTCAAAAGCACTTCAAAAAGAAATCTCTAAGTAAGAAATGTGGTCAATCTACCAAAAAGCACTGAATAATCCTTATATAGCAAGGATTATTCAGTGCTAGAGATTACATCACCCGTTTAAACATCTTCTCCATGTCATATGACGAATAGTGAATAATAATCGGACGACCATGCGGGCATGTAAACGGGTCGGTCGTATGCCGTAATTCATCTAATAAGGCTTGGATCTCATCATTGCGCAAATGGCGGTTCGCTTTAATCGATGCCTTACAGCTCATTAAAATCGCCGCTTCTTCACGTAATTTTTTAATATCGACTTTTTTCATATGAAGCAATTGCTCAATCATTTCTTCCAAAATTTCTTGTTCAATACCTTTAGGGAACCATTGCGGATGAGAACGAACAATAAAGGCATTATGGCCGAATTCTTCAAGAAAGACACCGACTTTTTCAAGTTCATCTTTATATTCATTAATTCGGATATATTCGTCTGTTGAGAATTCTAGTGTGATTGGAACAAGCATCTCTTGCAATTCTTTTTCAACGCGACCAACTTTTTCTTTAAAATATTCATATTTAATCCGCTCTTGAGCGGCATGTTGGTCAATAATATACAACCCTTTATCGTTTTGCGCAAAAATATACGTACCATGCATTTGCCCAATCGGATACATCGGTGGTACGCGCGGTTGCTCCGATTGAACATAGGCCGGCTCTTCCCCTGTTTCAATCAAAATCTCCTCGATAGACTCTGACATGTCCAATGTACTTTCGCGAACTTCTTGAGGCTCGGTGCGTTCAAATGCAGGTACAAAGGTTTGGATTGGTTCGAAATTCATGTTCATACTCGGAGCTTCTTTTTTCGCTAATAAATCTTTTATAAGCACCGGTTCTGGTTTTGCTTCCATGACAGGTACAGGGTGCTTTGTTTCCACGATATGATCCAAATCAAGGATGGTTTGTTCACTTTTTGGCTGCTGTTTCACCTGTGGTGTAAAGCCGCTTGGAATAAGCGATAAACTTGTAAAAGCTGCTTTAATGGTCTCTGAAACAACCGTAAATAATTCCTGTTCTTTACTTAAGCGAACTTCCATTTTCGAAGGGTGAACATTTACATCGACTAAAATCGGATCCATCTCAACCGACAACAGCGCAATTGGGAATCGGCCAATTGGCAGCAACGTATGATACCCTTCTAAAATCGCCTTCACTAAACCATAGTTTTTGATAAAACGTCCATTAATCATCGTGGAAATATAATTCCTTGAAGCGCGCGTAATTTCCGGTAAAGCGATGTAGCCTGTCACTTTATAATCGAGTGTCTTTGCTTCAATCGGAATCATTTTTTTAGCGATATTCATTCCATAAATGGCAGCCAGCACTTGACGTACATCACCATTCCCGTTTGTATGCAGAATTTTTTTCTCGTTATGTGATAAACGAATCGACACTTCAGGATGCGCCAATGCCAGACGGTTCACAACATCAGTAATATTCCCAAGCTCCGTGTGAACCGTTTTCATATATTTCAGGCGAGCTGGTGTGTTGAAAAAAAGATCTGAAACGGTAATATCCGTTCCTTTACGGCTAGAGGTCACTTCAAGCTGCTTCACTACGCCACCTTCTAAGACAATCTTTGTCCCTGCCCCATCGCCCGTACTCGTTTTTAACGTAAATTGCGAAACGGAGGCAATACTCGGCATCGCCTCACCACGAAAACCGAGCGTGCGAATTCGAAATAAATCATTTTCATCTTTAATTTTACTTGTAGCATGTCTCTTAAACGCATTTTCTACATCTTCAGGAAGAATGCCATCTCCATTATCAATAAGACGAATCGATTCAAGCCCGGCCTCTTTTACTTCGATTTCGACAATGGTGCTGTTTGCATCGATGGCATTTTCAAGCAATTCCTTGACAACCGAGGCTGGGCGTTCTACAACTTCTCCTGCTGCAATTTTATTCGAAAGTGCCTCATCAAGCTGAACGATTTTCCCCATACATTTCGCCTCGTTTCTTTTACTTTAATTTCTTTTGCAATTTATATAAAACATTTAACGCTTCAAGTGGTGTCATATCAAGAATCTCAAGTTGTTGTAATTGTTCAAGCACTTTCTTTTCTTTCGTAGAAGGAACTTTTTTCTCGGAAGGTGCCGATTCTTCTCCAAAAAAAGAAAGTTGAGCAATATCAGCCTCCATCACAACGGATGGTGCTTCTTTTACGACGGCGGTTTGACTTCCTTCGCTTTCGAGTTGCGACAAAATCGCGGAAGCACGGTCAATGAGCGGCTGTGGGAGCTCAGCCAGCTTCGCCACATGAATCCCGTAACTTTTGTCCGCTGCGCCTTCCTTAATTTTATGCAAAAAGACTACATTTCCATTTTGTTCAATCGCACTTACATGAATATTTTGTAGTCGTGGCAGCTCTTCCGCTAATACCGTTAATTCGTGATAGTGAGTCGAAAATAACGTCTTTGCTCCGATTTTCTCATGAATATATTCAATAATTGCTTGGGCAAGCGCCATCCCATCATACGTAGATGTTCCACGCCCAATTTCATCGAATAAAATTAAACTGTTTTCGGTTGCATTCATAATAGCATTCCGCGCTTCTAACATTTCGACCATAAACGTACTTTGTCCAGAAATCAAATCATCGGCAGCACCAATTCGAGTAAACACTTTATCAAAAATCGGAAGCACTGCCTCACTTGCCGATACAAAACAGCCGATTTGCGCTAATATGGCGGTTAAAGCAACTTGCCGCATATACGTACTTTTCCCGGACATGTTCGGTCCCGTAATAAGGAGGAGCTCTCGTTCACCGTTCATATAACAATCATTCGGCACATATTCTTGGGCTTGTAATACTTTTTCTACGACAGGGTGACGCCCCTCTTGCAAATGGATCGTACGATCATTTGAAAAAACAGGCTTCACATAATGACGTTCTTCACTGATTGTCGCAAAGCATTGAAGCACATCTAACTCACTGACCGCTTTAGCTAACGCTTGTAAGCGAGGAATATACTCTTTCACTTGTTCACGAATGTGTAAGAACAGTTCATATTCAAGTCCAATAATTTTTTCCTCTGCTTGCAGAATTAATGCTTCTTTTTCCTTCAATTCTGGTGTAATAAAGCGTTCAGCATTTGTCAGCGTCTGCTTCCGCTCATAACGACCTTCCTCAAGCAAGTGCAAGTTCGCACGCGTTACTTCAATATAATATCCAAACACACGATTATAGCCAATTTTTAATGATTTAATGCTTGTACGTTCTCGTTCCTCACGCTCTAAATTCGCAATCCATGTTTTCCCGTTGCGACTAGCATCGCGATACATATCAAGCTCCGCATTATAGCCATCTTGAATAATATTGCCTTCTTTGATTGACAGCGGTGGATTTTCAACAATCGACATTTCTAGTAAATCAGTCACTTCCTCACACGGATCGATTCGTTCAGCTAGTGTTGAAATTTCAGGAGAATCTCCCAATGAACGAACAATTTCACGAATGATAGGCAACTGCTGAAGCGAACGCTTTAATTGCATCAAGTCACGCGCATTCACATTTCCAAAGGCTACTCGACCAGCTAAACGTTCCAAGTCGTATACTTCTTTAAAGCGTTCACGTAAATCTTGGCGTTCAAAGTATTGATTTTTTAAAGTTTCCACGATATGTTGACGGCGTTCAATTTGCTTTTGATTAATGAGCGGTCGGTCAATCCATTGCTTCAATAAACGCCCGCCCATCGCTGTCTTTGTTTCATCTAATAACCAAAGTAAAGAGCCTTTCTTCCCTGTCGATCGGATTGTTTCTGTTAACTCTAAATTCCGCTTTGAATAATAATCTATTTTCATATACTGCGACGTTTCATAAGCTTGTACAGACTGCAAATGATCGAGGGAACGTTTTTGTGTGCGATATAAGTAATTGAATAATCTTGTTACAGCCAACTTTTGTTTTTCCTGCTTTAAATCACGCAATAACGACGTAAACTGCTCCGTTTGTTCTGTATAGTCTTCAAGCGAAATTGCCTTTGCACCACGATCTTGCAACTTTTTCTTCCAATCTTCCGGAAAATCACTTGCCATCACAACTTCGTTCGCACCAAGAATCGCAAATTCGTTTAGCACTTCATCAAAGCTGCCTTCTATAAGGGTGACCTTATTTTCTCCAGTTGAAAGATCCGTATAGGCAAAGCCAAATGTTCCATCCGCAAAGTCTGTCACCGTCGCAATAAAGTTGTTTTCTTTCTCATTCAAGCCTTTTCCATCCATTTTTGTTCCAGGTGTAATAAGCTGAACAACTTCACGACGAACGACTCCTTTCGCTTGCTTCGGATCCTCCGTTTGCTCACAAATGGCTACTTTATAGCCACGCTCTACTAATATATCAATATAATTAGCCGCAGAATGATGAGGAATCCCGCACATCGGAATGCGATCGGTACTTCCGCCATCACGGCTCGTTAACGTAATTTCTAATTCCTGAGACGCTTTAATAGCATCGTCGAAAAACATTTCGTAAAAATCGCCTAATCGAAAAAATAAAAAGGCATCTTGATACTCTGCCTTAATTGTTAAATATTGTTGTACCATCGGCGTATATCCAGCCATTGTTTCAAAACCTTTCCAAACTGTAGTAAAATCGTACATACGTATCATCATTATAACACATCTCCATTTAGATTCAGGCATCTAGCGACATGAAAGGTTTACCGGTTCGCATGATTGCTCTAAAACAATGAATATTCCAAAACCCCTTCGATTCTCTTACTTTCCGGCCATATAAAACAAACCGGATGAAAAGAATGTCCATCCGGGTAAAGAATATCTTATTCGTCTTCGAACTCATCAAGAAAATCTGGATCTAAGTCTTCAAAATCATCGTCATCATCGATGTCCCACTCATCCTCACAGCGGCCATTCGGGCTTACAGCGACACAAATCTTTGTTTCACCGATCACTTCCACGAAAAATTCCCGTTCCACGTGAACAATAATTTTTTGTCCACCTGGAGCAATCGACGCTTCTAAACAGTTCGGCTGTTGAACCGCTGTTGCAACAATGTCTTGGTCACCGTAGCAATCTGGATCGCGGTATCTGATAGAAACAACGTCGGTATAACGTACTTTTTCTGTAACAACTTCTGTTTTCGTATTTTGATTGTGAGAATACCAAACATTAATTTCATAGCTGCCATGAATTTCTACTTTCTTGCCGACTTTTCTTGCTTCATATTTATGATTAATGATCCAACAACCTAGAATGCTAGTAGGATGATGAGCCGGGCTAATGGTGTGAGAGGACTTTGTAAATTTACGTCCCTTTGCCACCACCGCTTTTGTAATAATCTCTCTATATTGTGACATGCTAGCGAACCCTCCTCATACAGTTTCCATTCATCGTATGCGTGGTAAAAGTCTAGTGTGCAAATTAATTTATAACATGGAAAACTGCGTTTATTTTGTAAATCTAGGTTATTTTATGATAGCCGTATGGGATATGTGTCACGAATGGGCGGATGAGGAGTGCTTGAAAAAGCTGAAGCATAACACAAAGGCGGAGAGAGCGTCTCCCTGTTTCAAAGCAGAAGCTTGCCTATCTGGAAAAAAGTTACAGATTTCTGCAAAAAGAAAGCCCATTACGATGCGCTCACACCCCCTTTAGGGATGGGATGAATGTTCGCTCAAATGCGGTGTGCAGATAAAACACCGAAAATACGTTCTGTACACCATGCATTTAAAATGGTATCATTTGGTATATAGGATGTTCTTTGAAAACTGAACATAGGTAGTTGTGACAGGAAAAACGTCTGTCACGTAAAATGTTCAACGTTCTGCCGACCAACACTCTTCATAGAAAGAGTGCGGTATCGTAATCCTAGACAAGTATCGCCGGTTGGACGGCGTAGTTGGCACCGACCTTGCCCTCTTGAAGAACTGTTTTTCTTTCAAGTGTTGCTCACCCAAGTCTGACCTCTGCCTCTTCTTATGGAAGGTGGTAAGTGGGATATTTGTGAGAAAGAACCCCAGCGGCTTTAGCCATGGGAGTGGTCAGTTAGCTACTTGTTATCTACCCAATAAAAAAAGCGCATAGGTTTTTATGAAAAACCCATACGCTCTTTTATTTTTGAAGTAAAGATTAATGACTCATTAAGAACAACTTCCACCGCCGGCTTGAACTTGTGAACCTGTTTCACCCCGTAAGACATCCCCGTTTGTTGACTCAATAATCAAATCCGTCACTTTATTCGATACTTGAGATGCAACCATTTGCAGTAAATCGTTCACATCGACTTGAGATTGTTTAAATTGTTGGACAATCGGTAGCTCATCCAATTGCTTTTCTAACTCTTCAATTTTCGCTTGCACTTGGCTATAGGCTTTTTCTTTTCCATAATGCTGAAAATTCACTGCTTGTTTCTGCAAGCTTTTAATGCTTGCAATCATTTCACGAACCTTCTGATTTTCATTAATTTTTTCCTCAGCCTGCTTAAAGAAATCCACTTCTTCTGTCTTAGCAATCATCTCTGCTAGTTCAGCTGCTTTTGTTAAAATGTCGTCTTTTGTATATTTCGTCATTTTACTTCACCTCAATTGCTGCTCCTTCTTCAACCAACTCTCCATTTAATGACCATGTTCTCGTTTCAGTGATTTTCACCTTCACAATTTGGCCGACAATAGATTTCGGTCCTCTGAAGTTCACCAGCTTATTTTTAGTTGTATAACCAGCTAAAACATCAGGGTTATTCTTGCTTTCCCCTTCCACAAGCACTTCTACGACCTCGCCTTTATATGCATGCATTTTCTCTGCTGAAAATTCCTTCACAACTGCGTTTAATCGTTGTAGTCGGTCCTTCTTCACTTCCAGCGATACATTATCCGTCATTTTCGCAGCTGGAGTACCTTCTCGCGGTGAATAAATGTATGTGTAAGCAGCATCGAAGCCAACTTCACGATAAAGAGATAACGTTTCTTCAAACTGCTCTTCTGTTTCATTTGGGTAGCCAACGATTAAGTCTGTCGTTAAAGACGCAGTCGGAATCGCTTCTTTAATTTTTTTCACAAGCTCTAAATAGTGCTCACGTGTATATTTACGAGCCATAATTTTTAACACTTCATCACTGCCTGATTGAACAGGTAAATGAATATGATCCACCAAGTTTCCGCCTTTTGCAAGCACTTCGATTAAATGATCATCAAAATCACGTGGATGACTCGTTGTAAAGCGAATACGTGGAATATCAATTTTGCGAATTTCATCCATTAAATCACCGAAGCGATAGTCGATATCTGTAAAGTCTTTTCCATACGCATTTACATTTTGACCAAGCAGTGTAATCTCTTGATAACCTTGCGCCGCTAAATGACGTACTTCTTGAATAATGTCCTCAGGACGACGACTGCGCTCTTTACCGCGAGTATACGGCACGATGCAATACGTACAGAACTTATCGCAGCCGTACATAATATTAACCCATGCCTTAATTTTCCCTTTACGCACTTTCGGAAGATTTTCGATGACGTCGCCTTCTTTAGACCATACCTCAATGACCATTTCCTTTGAAAGATACGCTTCATTCAAAATTTCTGGAAGGCGGTGAATATTATGCGTACCGAAAATCATATCCACAAAATGATGCTTTTCTAAAATTCGCTTTACGACAGATTCTTCTTGAGACATACAGCCACAAACACCGAGCAATAAATCTGGTTTTTCAAGTTTTAATGCTTTCAAATGTCCAAGTTCACCGAACACCTTGTTTTCAGCATTTTCACGAATGGCGCATGTGTTTAACAAAATGACATTGGCATCCTCTACAGAGTTCGTCGCCTCATAGCCTAAAGCCATAAAAATCCCTGCCATCACTTCTGTATCGTGCTCATTCATTTGACAGCCGTATGTTCGGATGTAGAATTTCTTTCCTTCTCCCATACCACGGAATTGTTCTGAAATCTTAAAATCATCATGGTACTTCACTTCTTCTTTTCCGCGCTTTTTAGCATCTTTCAAGGAAGGTGGAATGTAAACGGCTTGAAAGTACTTGCTGTAGTCCTTTTCGGATTTTTTGTCCGCTGGTGTTTCAGCCTGTACTTGTTGTGATTCTAATCGTTGTTTCTCGTTCATAGTAATCCCCTTTCATTAAAGTTAGACTCCTCTGACTAACTATATTTCCCTATTTTTAGTTTCATATATTTTCTTGATTTTATCAAGGTTTTTGAACGTATGATGTGTGAAATATACACATTACCCTAGTATAAAGCTTTTATCTATAAGACACAATAGCTCGCACTTTGTATAGACATGTAAAAAGAGAAATCCACAAACTTCCCTAAATCGTGCTTTATTAGGTGTTTTATCCATTTTATCCCAAAATAGTCTGCTTCCCATACATTTTGTCCAGCCCTGCATATGATAAGGTGTACAACAAACAAAATACAAAATTTTAAGGAGTTGGCTAGTATGTGTTTTAGTAATTTTTTCTGCGGGTGTAACAGACATCGTCACCACGATTGTGACGACCATAGAAGAGGAGATAGAGACAGAGATAAAGATAGAGATGATGTATTTGGCATAAGAACTTTCGTTGACCAAGATGATTTTTGTCGTGCTGTACGCCGTTGTAACCGCCGTGATCGTGATCGTGATCGTGATCGCGATAGAGACAGAGATAGAGACAGAGACAGAGATGATGTATTTGGCATAAGAACTTTCGTTGACCAAGATGATTTTTGTCGTGCTGTACGCCGTTGTAACCGCCGTGATCGTGATCGTCATCATAACAGAAGACGTAATTGTTGGTAACAGACTATTTACACCATAACAACTGTGATTGCCAAACGCTATACTAATCTTCAACCATAAATAGTTACCAACAACAAAGGTTCACTCAAAAAATATGAGTGAACCTTTTTGGTAATATAAGAATATAACTTCTTTTCGACTAATCAAGCGCAAGCAGTACGGCACCTTAAGTAGAGGTCTGCCTGCCGAAAAAGACAAGGAATACCTAATCCGAAGAAATTCCAACACTTTTCTTTTTTACATAAATTCTGCTACTAATTTATCAAAATGAGCTTGATCTAATGTTAGATCTGCCTTCGTTAATGGTTCTTCTGCATAGCCAGGAACAAGCTCTTGGTATGAAGGGCGTGATGTATCTTGATAAATAATTCCTGTTACTAAGCTATCGTGCTGCATTAACGTTTGCATCGCTAATTCTTTATTAGAAGAATCATAGCCTTCAATTGTATTTAGTTTTGTTAAATGCTCTTTAAACCAATCATACGTATTGATTTTATTATATGTGACGCATGGACTAAATACGTTAATAAATGAAAATCCTTTATGATTCAGACCTGCTTCAATCATCGCTGTTAAATCTTTCAAATCCGTTGAAAAGCTTTGAGCAACGAATGTCGCACCAGCAGATAGCGCTAGTTCCATTGGTGATACAGCTTGTTCAATCGAACCTTCAGGCGTTGATTTTGTTTTAAATCCAGTGGCTGAACGCGGAGAAGTTTGTCCCTTCGTTAAACCATAGATTTGGTTATCCATAACAATATACGTAATATTAATATTACGACGAATCGCATGAATGGTATGACCCATTCCGATTGCAAAACCATCTCCATCTCCGCCTGAAGCAATTACGGTTAAATCACGGTTTGCCATTTTAACTCCTTGAGCAATTGGCAGTGAACGTCCATGAATCCCATGAAATCCATACGATTTAATATAACCGGAAATTCGACCAGAACAACCAATTCCTGAAATAACGGCCAAATTATCTGGTTCGAGACCAACGTTTGCTGAAGCACGTTGAATCGCTGCTTGAACAGAAAAATCACCGCATCCTGGACACCAATTCGGTTTTACATTATTTCGAAAGTCTTTAAATGTTGCCATATTAGAACAACTCCTTGCACTGTGTATGAATTTCATGCGGTAGGAATGGATTACCATCATATTTCAAGATACTTGAAATTTTATTTACATGGCCAACATTCATTTTCAAAATATTTGCCAATTGTCCTGTCGCATTATTTTCAATCACGACTACTTTTTTCGCTGTTTGTACTAAGGGAAGCACTTCATCTGTTGGGAATGGATGAATCAGACGAATTTGAGCATGATTCACTTTTATTCCATCCGCTTCTAACCGTTCAATCGCCTCTTCAATAGCTCCACGTGTTGAATTAAAACCAACAATTAACAAATCGCTTTCAGCATGCGGTACATTTTTATAGACTGGTGTATTAAAGCGGATATTTTCGATTTTACGCATACGTTTATCCATTTGGGCTTTTCGGTTTAATGGAGATTCAGACGGTTTACCTGTTTCATCATGTTCAACACCTGTTACATGGTGAACTCCATTTTTCATTCCTGGAATAACACGAGGAGAAACACCATCCGCTGTTACTTCATAACGCTTGAAGTATGCATGACCTTCCGTATCAGGAATATCATAATCTACTAATTTACCACGACGAATTTCCACCTTGCTATAATCAAGCGGTTGTACCGTTTGTTTTCCTAAAGAAAGCTGTAAATCTGATAAAACAATAACCGGGCACTGATATTCCTCTGCTAGATTGAAAGCTTCTGCCGTATCGTAGAATGCTTCTTCTACTGTACTTGGTGCCATTACAATCTTTGGAATTTCACCATGTGTCCCGTAAATCATCGCCATTAAATCCGATTGTTCTTGTTTCGTTGGCAAACCTGTAGACGGACCGCCACGTTGTGTATCGACAATAACAATCGGTGTTTCTGTGATACCAGCTAGGCCAATTGCTTCCATTTTCAAAGAAAGACCCGGACCAGCTGATGCTGTAAGCGTACGCACGCCACCGTAGTTTGCACCAATAGCCATTGTAGCTGCGGCGATTTCATCTTCGGTTTGAATAACAGTACCACCTAATGCAGGTAATTTTTTAATTAAATACTCCATAATTTCAGAAGCTGGAGTAATTGGATACGCAGCCATAAAACGGCATCCACCTGCAATCGCTCCAAGCGCAATCGCATCGTTGCCAATCATAAATAAACGCTTTTGGCCATCCGCTTCTTCAAGCTTCATAGCACCAAGTTGTTCACCAAGCTCGTCTTTCATATATTCATATCCAGCAGCAATCGCGTCCATATTCTTTTTCACGATTTCTTCGCCTTTACGACCAAAAATCTCTTCTACAACTTCACTAAATACAGAAATCTCCATACCGAGAATGGCACATGTTGCACCAATAGCCACCATATTTTTCATTAATGATGTGCCCAAGTCTGTCGCTATCTCTGTAAATGGAACAACGTATAGAGATGCTTCCGTGTCATCTGGCTTCACTGGTTTAAATTTTGCATCGGCGATAATAATACTACCGTCATGCATTTCACGGTAATTGACATCAATCGTTTCTTGGTCAAACGCAACTAGGATATCTAAATCATCCGAGATAGCGCGTGTCTCTTTTGTACTTACACGAATTTTATTATTCGTATGTCCTCCCTTAATCCGGGATGAGAAATGACGGTAACCATACAAGTAATAACCTAAACGGTTAAGAGCAATACAGAAAATTTCGCCTGTACTTTCAATACCCTCACCTTGCTGCCCGCCAACTTTCCATGAAAGTTGATTGATCATGACTTACACTCCTTTGAATACGTTCAAATAATTACAACTTAACGAAATTTGACTGTAACCCTCAACATTTATCTAATACATTGGAGAATCATTTATTATTATAACAGGAAACATGTATTAAACGTTTCAATTCTAGCGTTTTTATCTACTAAATTGCAAATTTTTTGCTTCCATTTTTTTATATTTTTTGAAAATTAAAATAACAATTCATTGTATAAGTCTTGTTTAGCCATTCCGCCGCCATAAAAGCTAATTAACATGGATAATTATTTACAAAATTGGTAAATAATAGACCATTAACAAAATCAGCTGAATACCGTTTCACTAACTCATTACATAAATCATTATATTGTCCATAGGTTGATAATCCTATGACGGTTTCATCGATTCCATCGAAATCAGAACCTAGCCCAATTTGACGCTCTCCCCCTAAGCTTGCAATATAATCAATATGCCGTAAAACATCAGCAATCGTCGCAGAGATCTGACTCGTTAAAAATTGTGGTACAAACGTCACCCCAATGACCGCTTGTTTCTGTAATAAAGCCCGAATTTGATCGTCCTTTAAATTACGCGGATGTGCACATAAATGATACACATTTGAATGAGACGCAATGGGATATGCAGCTCGTTGAATCGTATCCCAAAAAGCTGCTTCTGATAAGTGAGATACATCACACCAAACAGATTGTTCATTCAATAAAGCAATAACCTCTTCCCCAAAGCTGGATAAACCTGCCCCTCTCTTCTCTAACACTCCATCCGCCACGAAATTAGCATAATTCCATGTTAAACCAACTGAAGTAACACCTAAACGGAGCAATGTCTTTAACTTTAATATATCTTGCCCAATGCAATCGCATCCTTCTAACGTAAGGAGCGCACCAATTTCCCCTTCCTTTAAGGCATTAATATCTGCTTTTGAACACACGAGCTTCATTTCAGGTTCCGCTAAAATTTTTTCATAAAAAATATCAACCATACTAAGAGCAGCAGTAAATCTTCTGTTCGGAGGCACGCTTTCCGGAATATAGATTGCAAAACATTGTACCTTTCCATTCGCTTCGATTAATGCTCGCTTCGTTACATGCAATAGATGACTATCGTTAAAAGAAATCTCTGGATTAATAAACATTTTCATTAACACATCACAATGAGCATCAAAAATGGGCAAGCGAACCTCTCCTTTATTTAAACTTATTCATATGATAAGGAATTACGTGCTTATTTAGCATAACGGATTCAACAAAAAGAACCTGCTTGCCAGTTGACAAACAGGACATTTGCGTATAAAGCTATCTCGGTTCAATAATTAACTTAATGGCCGTTCTTTCCTCACCATCAATTTGAATATCTGTAAAAGCAGGAATACAAATTAAATCGACTCCACTAGGGGCAACAAACCCTCTTGCAATTGCTACTGCCTTGACGGCTTGGTTTAACGCACCTGCTCCAATTGCTTGAATTTCGGCAGCCCCTCGTTCTCGCAGAACTCCAGCTAGTGCGCCAGCTACAGAATTAGGATTAGATTTTGCTGAAACCTTTAATATTTCCATTCCTAGTCCTCCTCGTTTTCCCTTACCGATTGAAGCATGGTTCAACTGGTATGACTCTTTCCACTGCTACTATATTCAAGGGAACAAACTTGTATGACAAGAAATAAGGAGACAGCTCGTTTACTCTAAAGCCACAATTCAATAACTTTATGTAACAGAACTTAATGAAAAAACGGATGATCTTCATTAATTAAAATGCGATCAATCTTCTTTGTTTTTCCACTTTTTTCATCAATATCAATTAAAACAGCACTTAATAAAGTACGCCCTTCTTTCGGTACTTCAAAACGAACAGGTAAGCTTGTTAAAAATCGATGAATGACAGCGCTTCGTTCCATACCAAGAATTCCATCATATGGACCTGTCATCCCTACATCCGATATGTAAGCTGTTCCATTTGGCAAAATTCGATTGTCAGCTGTCTGAACGTGTGTATGAGTTCCAACAACTGCCGACACTTTTCCATCTAAATACCAGCCCATTGCTTGTTTTTCGCTTGTCGCTTCTCCGTGAAAATCAACGAAAATTATCGGTGTTCTTTTTTGCGCTTCTAAAATAAGCTCTTCCGCTTTTTGAAACGGACAATCTAGCGCTGGCATAAAGGTGCGGGCCTGAAGATTAATGACCGCAATTTCGAGCTCATTTAATTTTAAAAACTTTAAACCTTCTCCTGGCGTACCTTTAGGAAAGTTTGCAGGTCGTACAAGATATTTAGCTTCATCAATAAATTCAAAAATATCACGGTTATCCCATGTATGGTTGCCCATTGTAACAGCTTGTGCACCCCATTCAAGAAATTCACGGTATATTTTCTCTGTTATTCCACGTCCACCAGCCGCATTTTCACCATTAATAATTGTAATATGTGGACGATGCTTCTCTTTTAACTTTGGCAAGTATTCCTTGACCATATCTCTCCCTGGGGAGCCAACAACATCTCCAATAAACAGCAATTTCATACAAAAATCCTTTCTACTTAACGCATCATCATTATCATTTCTTCAGACAATATTGTAACATAGCCGAAAATAAAAACGAAGCGGTATAAAACCACTTCGTTTTATTTAGCATATTCAACAGCTCTTGTTTCTCGAATAACTGTTACTTTAATATGTCCAGGATAATCGAGTTCTTCTTCAATTCGCTTGCGAATATCACGTGCAAGTCGATGAGCAGCTAAATCATCAATCTGTTCAGGTTTCACAAGAATACGCACTTCGCGTCCAGCTTGAATCGCAAAAGATTTCTCAACACCATCATAGGATTCAGAAATTTCTTCTAATTTCTCCAGACGACGAATATAATTTTCAAGTGTTTCACTGCGAGCACCCGGTCTTGCTGCAGATAAAGCATCCGCTGCAGCCACAAGTACAGCAATAACTGAAGTCGGCTCTGTATCTCCATGATGAGAAGCGATGCTATTAATGACGACTGGATGTTCTTTATACTTCGTCCCTAATTCGACACCAATTTCGACATGACTACCTTCTACTTCATGATCAATAGCTTTACCAATATCATGAAGCAATCCAGCACGGCGAGCAAGCACCTCATCTTCCCCTAGCTCTGCGGCAAGTAAACCTGAAAGTTGTGCAACTTCAATCGAATGTTTTAACACGTTTTGTCCATAACTAGTACGGAATTTCAAACGACCTAGAATTTTAATAAGGTCTGGATGGAGCCCGTGAACGCCTACTTCAAAAGTAGTTTGTTCACCAATTTCGCGAATGTGTTCATCCACCTCACGTCTTGCTTTATCCACCATTTCCTCAATTCGAGCCGGATGAATTCGCCCATCTTGGACTAATTTCTCTAAAGCTAGGCGAGCTGTTTCTCGTCTAATTGGATCGAACCCTGATAAAATAACTGCCTCTGGGGTATCATCAATAATAAGATCAATTCCAGTTAGCGTTTCAAGTGTTCGGATATTTCGGCCTTCACGTCCGATAATCCGTCCCTTCATTTCATCATTTGGAAGAGTAACAACAGACACCGTTGTTTCAGCAACATGGTCAGCTGCACAACGTTGGATTGCTAAAGATAAAATATCTTTCGCTTTCTTGTCTGCTTCTTCTTTAGCTCGGGTTTCACTCTCTTTAACCATAAGCGCAATATCGTGAGCGAGCTCCTGCTCCATACGATCAATAATAATCGTTCTTGCTTCCTCACGAGTTAAGCTTGAAATGCGTTCAATCTCTGTTTGCTGCTTACGAACCATCTCGTCCACTTTGCTTTCCATCTCTTCAATATGCTGTTGTCTTTGGCTAAGAGAATCTTCTTTCTTCTCTAAAAGAACTTCACGTTTATCTAACGCTTCGTCTTTACGATCTAAATTCTCTTCTTTTTGCAATAATCGATTTTCTTGTTTTTGTAATTCGTTTCTTCTTTCACGTACTTCACGATCAGAATCAGTACGAATTTTATGAATTTCATCTTTTGCTTCCAATAAGGCTTCTTTCTTCAGAGCCTCTGCTTCCCGTTTTGCATCCTCTACAATCTGTTCAGCAGAGCCCCTTGCCCCTGCTATTTTGTTATCAAATTTTGACTTATGAACAAAATAGCCAACAACTGCACCGACGACTAGGCCAAGCAAAGTGAAGATGATTGTCATGGGTTCCATCATTTCACCTCCCCTTGCTACGAACTTTTTTCCTAATAAAGTTGAACTGTCGGCAAATACATTGTACATACGTTCAATATACAGCGCTTAATTTTCAAAATTTTAGTTTGAAAAAATGTAAAATATACATATTAATTGTATAGTTGTGGATTTTTATTGTCAAGTACCGTACCCTTATGCGAACGGATTATTCTTCAAAAATCCACTAAATAAAACATTCATACACCTATACCTTATGGATTAACTAAAACAGACCTTAGCCCAGGGGCTAAGATCTGTTTTTCGGTTCATTGATTAATCAAGAAGTTCAGGTAGCAGCTCCTCATCGTCTGCTCCTTCTGGCAGTACATGTTCTCCGTCTAAATTGTAATGATCGCGAATTTTTTGAGCAATTTCTTTTGCAACATCTTTATTTTCTTTTAAGAAAAGCTTCGCGTTTTCACGGCCTTGTCCAAGACGCTCATCATTATAAGAATACCATGAGCCACTTTTTTGCACGATATCCAAGTCAGATCCCATATCGATAATTTCACCTTCACGTGAAATCCCTTCTCCATACATAATGTCAACTTCCGCTTGACGGAATGGAGGAGCTACTTTATTTTTCACAACTTTTACTTTTGTTTTATTTCCGACTACGTCATTCCCTTGTTTTAATTGCTCAGCACGACGTACTTCCAGACGGACAGTTGAGTAAAACTTAAGCGCACGGCCTCCTGGAGTTGTTTCGGGGTTTCCGAACATAATACCGACTTTTTCACGGATTTGGTTAATAAAGATCGCAATCGTATTCGATTTATTAATCGCCCCAGATAATTTTCTAAGCGCTTGCGACATCAGACGCGCTTGAAGACCTACGTGAGAGTCACCCATTTCCCCTTCGATTTCTGCTTTTGGCACCAATGCAGCAACCGAATCAATAACAATAATATCGACTGCACCACTTCGTACTAATGCTTCCGCGATTTCAAGTCCTTGCTCCCCTGTATCTGGTTGAGATAACAGCAATTCATCAATATTTACACCAAGCTTCTGTGAATAGTCTGGATCGAGCGCATGTTCGGCATCAATAAACGCAGCTGTGCCTCCATTAGCTTGTACCTCTGCAATAGCATGAAGAGCCACTGTTGTTTTACCTGAACTTTCTGGTCCATAAATTTCAATAATTCTTCCACGGGGATACCCACCTACTCCAAGGGCTACATCCAAAGCAAGAGAACCACTTGAAATAGTAGAAATCTTTCGGTCTGTTTGTTCTCCCATCTTCATAATAGAACCTTTTCCGAATTGTTTTTCAATCTGCTTTAACGCCATTTCTAACGCCGCTTGACGATCACTCATTGTATTGCCTCCTTATATATTCAAATTAATCAATCTATGATTATCATTATTCTAAACGGTAACATAAAACGGTATGAAACTTGTCTCAAAACCTATCTCTACTATATACTGTTTTCGATCATTTGCCAAGTAAAAAGACGAACGTTTATTCGTTTTTTTACTTGGCCATTTTTCCAATAAAAACATCAAATCCATCTCGTAAATCTCTATTTAAAGCATAAATACATGTAAAAATCAAATTTCATCTAAAAAGAATGTTCAAAAAAGCTTCACATAATGAACCTTGGCCTGCATAGAAAAACAGAGCTTCAAAAGAAGCCCTGTTTCAACTACATTTGCTGTATATCTCTTAATAAATAATGACAGCCATATTTGACAGTCCGAATCCTATTTTGTGCCCTACTTCCAGAAAGGTTTAAAGATTGAACATGAGAACGACCATCTCGATACGAGATACCAATGAAAACTGTACCTGCTGGTTTACCCTCCTGTTCCTCTGGCCCTGCTACACCAGTGAAGCTAATTCCGACATCGCTCTCCAGCTCCGTACGTATATTAGCTGCCATTTCAAGGGCACATTGTTCGCTAACAACACCATAGTTTGCAATCGTCGCTTCACTTACATGAAGCATTTTTGCTTTTACTGCAGTTGCATAGCTAACAACGCCGCCTTTAAATATTGCGCTAACACCAGGAATGGTCGTTAATTGTTCTTGAAACATCCCACCTGTTAAGCTTTCGGCAACAGCAATGGTCATATCACGCTTTGTTAACTCTTTTACTAATTCTTGAATAAGCGACGTTTGATTGCTGCCATAATAAAATTGACCAACACGGCGGAGAATTTCAGCTTCTACTTGTGAAATAAGCGCTTCGCATTTTTCCTTTGATTCACCTTTAGCAGTAATCCGTAATGTTACTTCACCGTCTGCCGCTAACGGTGCAATCGTTGGATTTGTTTGATTCTCTAGCAAGTCCTCAATTTCTGTTTCTAATAACGCTTCTCCTATGCCGTAAAAGCGAAGAACCTTTGATTCAATTCGCTCCTTACTTTGAAGTCTATTTTGTAATTGTTGATAGCCGTAGCTTAAAAACATCGGTTCCATCTCTTTTGGAGGACCAGGTAATAACATGTATGTAATGCCCGCTTGAGTTAACACCATTCCTGGAGCCATTCCATGATCATTTCTTAGGACATGACAGCCTTCTAAAACAAGGGCTTGCTTTTTATTATTTTCTGTCATTATCCGACCCTTTTTACTGAAATAATCTTCAATAGAACGAAGAGCTTCTTCATCAAACACGAGCTGTTTCCCTAAATGACGGGCGATTGTTTCTTTCGTTAAATCATCTTTCGTCGGACCAAGCCCACCTGTAAATACAATTAAATCAGCACGGGACTCAGCTAATTCAATAGCTTGCTGCAAGCGACGATCATTATCGCCAACGACCGTATGATAAAAAACATTAATCCCCATTTCAGCAAACTGCTGTGATAAAAAACGACCATTTGTATTCACAATTTGCCCTAGTAATAGCTCGGAACCAACAGCAATAATTTCTGCATCCATTCCAATATCCTCTCCCCACTCTTATTACTTAGAGTTTACAAATACATCTTTATTTTTAGCAAAATAATCATAACCTGACCAAATTGTGAAAATTAAAGCAATCCATAGCGCAATATTAGCAAATGGAAGGGATATCATAGCAAAAGGCAAATTATGAAGTAATAATGCGGAAATAGCCACAATCTGTGCCCACGTTTTAATTTTCCCAAGCTGATTAGCTGCTACAACTTCACCTGTTCCTGCCAGCACGAGACGCAGTCCAGTGACCGCAAATTCGCGACTAATAATAACGATGGCAATCCAAGCCTGACCATACATTAAATCTAAATCAACTAACACAATTAAAGCAGCCGAAACTAATAGCTTATCCGCAAGTGGATCCAAAAACTTTCCTAAATTGGTAACCATATTATATTTCCGCGCATAGTACCCATCAATCCAATCTGTTGTCGAAGCAATAATAAACAATAACGCCCCAACAAAATGAGTAACAGGCAAAGAATAATCTCCAAATGAAAGATCTCCCCAAGAAAAAGGAACAAGCATAATAATTAAAAAAATAGGAATTAAAAAAATACGAGATAGTGTAATCTTATTAGGTAAATTCAATGTCAAACCTCCAAAATATGCGCTTTCCTACAGTTGTTCTTTTATAGTGCTCGTTATTGAGTAGATGACGAATCAGCTTTCGTAAATTGAATCGTAATCTTTTGACTGAGCACTTCTGTTGGAGAAATAGCATATTCTAGTTTCTCGTTATTCACATAAATTTCAACATCTTGTGCTCTTCCTAAGTTCAGGATAACAACAGACTCATCCTTCACATCTAATTCTTTCTCTTCATCTACTTTCAGTGTTCCTTGATATAAATAACCTCCATTACCGTTTGTTATACCGACCCAAGGTTCACCTGAGGAAACAAGCTTAACCGTAAATGCTTCTGTATTCTTTAATTCATATGTGCTATTTTTACCGCTAGAGTTAATAACATTTAATTCTTGCTCTACTTCCTCTGCTATAGGCTCATCTTTCTCTTCTTCATTCGGTTTTGCAGCTTCTTTATTCGTATCTGTCTCTTTTGGTTCTTTTTCTTTAGAGAATTCTTCACTTTCATTAAAACCAACGTTTTCCGATTGCTTAGTATCCTCCGCTTGTTCATTTTTGGAATCGCCCATAGCATTAGACATCCATACATAAATAAGCACAGCGACTCCAATCACTACTACACCGACCAAAATCTTTGGAATCATATCGATGATTTTAGACTGGCTTGCTGAAACCGTTTTTCGTGTTTGAACTCTCGAAAGCTCAGGTAATTCCTCTTGGTGTGTAACGGGAACATTACTTTTGTATTGTTCGAAAATTTCTTCTGAATCTAAGCCGACCGCTTCACAATATTGTTTAATAAAAGCGCGCACATAGAACTTGCCGGGCATCATTTCATAATTGCCTTCTTCTATTCCAACGAGATAGCGCTTTTGAATCTTCGTTACTTCTTGCAAGTCATCTAAGCTGAGCCCTTTAGCTTCTCTCGCTTCCTTCAATCTATTACCTAGTTCTGTCAACTAAAACACCTTCCATTTTAAAAATCAAAACCGCCAAATTCCGATGTCGAAAAATGGTCGTTTTGGTCAACTACATCATATTTAATTTCTTCTTCAGGATTATTTCGCAGTTCAATAATGTAGTCAAAATCTTCGAGCGTATACTCTGTATTTTGGACAAAAACATCTGGATGCTCAATCACTTTAACCGCATCCAATCTCATAATTTCACGTACGAGCTGCCAATGACGTTCATTCGCTCGGCGAGTAGATACAATTCCATCTAAAATAAATAAGTTGTCATTGTGGTATTCATCTTCAATTAATTGACTCCGAATGGTTTGTTTTAAAAGCGTCGATGACACAAATAACCACCGTTTATTGGCACAAACGCTCGCAGCCACAATGGATTCAGTTTTCCCTACACGCGGCATCCCTCGAATTCCTATCAGTTTATGACCTTCTTTTTTAAATAATTCTGCCATAAAATCGACAAGCAACCCTAACTCATCACGAACAAAACGAAAGGTGTTCTTCTCATCCGCATCACGTTGAATATATCTTCCATGGCGTACAGCGAGTCGATCACGCAATTTAGGTTCTCTTAACTTAATCAACTTTATCGTATCCATCGTCTGAAGGATTGATTCAAACCTCTCTATATTTCTGCGCTCCTTCGCTACAAGTAACATACCACGTTTGCCTTCATCAACGCCATTTATTGTAATAATGTTAATCGAAAGCATACCTAATAACGACGAAATATCTCCTAATAACCCTGGGCGGTTTTTTTGGATTTCGTATTCAAAGTACCATTCAGTTGTTTCCACGATACACTGCTACTAAAAGAATAGATAAACTCTCTTCGCTTACTTAAGCTGAGACATTGCTAAGCAGATTTCCTCCTGAATGTCCGGAAGTGTTATTCATCCATACTCCTATAGCAGGCTTCACCTCGCTTTTTGCTTTTTATTTTTATGAATATGGTATATGACGCTGTTGATGTTAACTAATAAAACTCTTTTAACAAATCTATTTGTATCAAAGGTTTCCGTACACTTTTGAATAATCATTGTTGTCCTGTTAAAAAAAGCTATGTTAATCAATAGTGTTGTTTCACACATCAAAAATCAACAACATTATTTAACAGAGCGTAAAAAATATTTAATCTTTACCTTTCTTTTTTCACCACTTATATGCGCACTTCTATTTATTTAAAACTTTTTCCAACGAACACCATCCTCTTTGTATACCTTCTATGATATAGCATTTCAATAGAAGTTGAAAGGGAAAACCTTGCAAAAGTCAACGTATTTTCTGAATCTAACTATCCTTCATTAAAGCATGCACTTTTTATTTAGCACACGTTTATAAAAATAGAAAAAACCCTGCTACATAAACAGGGTTTTTTCTATATGTTTTATTTTGATGTACCGTTGTTTTCAACGAGTTTAACCATTACACTTGCAATGGCATGTCTTTCTTCTTCACTAGCTACAGACCAAAGATCTGATAACACTCTTTCTTGCTCATTTTTTGGATCTACTTGTGTCGCTAAGTAATCTCCAATTTCGTAAGCTAAATTCGAAATTGCACCCTGTTCTAAACCTTGACTTTGTCCTTGATGTAATCGGTCCCCCAAGAAGTTTTTCCATTGATCCCAATTATCTAAAACAGACATTGAAAGTCACCCTCCTTCGTAATAGTACAATGATATTTTGCAACAAAGACGAAGGGTTTATACATCATTTACGAAAAATTATTACAGATTTCTGCGAAAAGAAAGCCCATTACGGTGCGCTCGCACTCCCTTTAGGGATCGGGTGAATGTTCGCTCAAATACGGTGTGCAGATAAACTATCGAAAATATGTTCTGTACACCATGCGTTCAGAATGGTATAATTTGGTATATGTGATGTTCTTTGAAAACTGAACATAGGTGGTTGTGACAGGAAAAACGTCTGTCACGTAAAATGTTCAACGTTCTGCCGACCAACACTCTTCCTAGAAAGAGTGCGGTATCGTAATCCTAGACAAGTATCGCCGGTTGAACGGCGTAGTTGGCACCGATTTTGCCCTCTTGAAAGACTGTTTTTCTCTCAAGTGTTGCTCACCCAAGTCTCGCCTCTGCCTCTTCTTATGGAAGGTGGTAAGTGGGATATTTGTGAGAAAGAACCCCAGCGGCTTTAGCCATGGGAGTGATCAAGTATACCAACCGCCATTTACTCCTAGAACTTGACCGGTAATATAAGCCGCTTTATCCGACAACAGAAACGCTACGGCTTCAGCAATTTCTTCTGGGTTCCCCATACGCCCCATCGGAATATCCCCTTTAATTAATTCAAGATCTTCGGCACTAAAAGATTGCAACATGGCTGTTGAAACCGCACCAGGAGCTACCGCGTTAACGCGAATATCATTTAATGCAACCTCTTTACTAAGCGCTTTAATAAACGCATTTTGCCCGCCTTTTAGCATCGAATATAACACTTCACAGGAAGCCCCTGTTTGTCCCCAAATCGACGTCACTGCAACAATTGCAGCTTTTTCTTGATACATGAGTTTTGGCAATAATTCTTTCGTTAATTGAAACGGACTTGTCACATGCAATTGAACCATCTCACTAACCACTTGCTCGTCCATATCAGAAATCAGTCCATAATAGCTGTTTCCACTATTTAATACAATAGCATGAAGAGCAAAAATATTTCGAACAAGCTGTTTATAGCCTTCCTTTGTTGAGAGATCTGCTTGAATCGGAATTACCTCAATATTAAATGGTTGAAGTTGTCCCATCAAGTTTTGAATCGCTTCTTCATTTGCATTGTAATGTAAATAAAGTGAATAGTTCTCCTCGGCGAGTTTTAAAGCAATTTGACTGCCAATTCCGCCGCTCGCTCCCGTAATAAGGGCAAAGCGTTTCTCCACAACTTGCGCCCCCTTTTTATTTCTTTTTACATCAGTTCGCCTTTTTGACGTGGTCGATTAGGAGCTCATTCCAAGCCTAAAGTTTCGCACAAAACGAGCCCTAATCGATGAATTACTAACCTAACTTTTTATCCCACCCTTAATGGGCAGTAAGACCCCCACCTCAAGATTCAGAGTGAACAAGGAAGATAGATGGGGGACAACTGCCCGTAAAGGTCCGATTGGTGAGATACAGTGAAAGTTACCTTTGCGATTTTCAAAGGTATAGTTGAACCAATCAGGTTCATACGGTCATTTGATTGAAGCGAAGCGGCAATCTTAGTGACCGTAGAACGTGACTAACCATCAGTGAGGGATGAAGAAAAACCCCCACTGATGGAAGTTTCACTTTATTTAGGAATGACTTGACATACCGTAATTCGATCATCTGTCACTAATTCATTAGCGATATGTTTAATGTCTGTGAAAGTTAGCTGCTCTAATTCACTTACAACATCAAACAAATTCATGTCATTAAACGCATACCTTGTAAATTGGTTGGCAATGTACTCCGGGGAATTCAGTGAACGTAGAAAAGAGCCAATTTTTTTCTTAACCGTTCGCTGCAAGCTCTCCTCTGTTAACCCTGTTCCTGTCTTCGATTGCTGTAAGATACGAAGCAGCTGCTCAGCTAATTCGTCCGGCTTCGCACTATCACCGCCAATTAAAGCAAAGCCAAAGCCTTGTTCTTGTGTATAATCATATGAAAAACTTTGATCGATATACCCTTTTGTGTACAAATTTTCATGAAGGGGAGAACTTTTCCCAAATAACATTTCTAAATAAATATTCGTTGCGAGCTCTCGCTTCAAAAGTTCCTTCCCGCTTTGCTGTACATTTGCAGCTTTAATGCCAAGCATCACTTTTGGTGTTTGTACATTCATGCTCAAACGTTCCATCTTCTTAGCAACGGAATCCGGCTCCGACTCAAAATTTCGTTCAATTTCTGCTCCAGCCTCGTACTTCTTACTGTTCTGATTTTGACGAATTTGCTCCATAATCGATTCCACTTCAACAGGACCAACAATAAACAATAGCATATTGCTTGGATGATAAAAAGTATGATAACACTCATATAACATATCTTTATCAATTTTCGCAATCGATTCAACCGTACCGGCAATATCAATTTTAACTGGATGATGGTGGTACATATTTGCAATTGTACCGAAATATAGTCGCCAATCTGGATTATCATCATACATATTAATTTCTTGACCAATAATTCCTTTTTCTTTTTCAACCGTTTTCTCAGAAAAATAGGGATCTTGAACAAAATCAATCAAGGTCGTTAAATTCGATTGAAATTCATCTGTGCTTGAGAAAAGATAAGCCGTTCTAGTAAAAGAGGTAAACGCATTGGCCGAAGCTCCCTGCTTACTAAATTGTTGAAAAACATCTCCATCTTCCTTCTCAAATAGCTTGTGCTCTAAAAAATGAGCAATGCCATCAGGCACTTGAACAAATTCCTGTTTCTGTAAAGATTTAAAATGGTTATCAACTGAGCCATACTTTGTCGTAAACGTCGCAAACGATTTATTAAACCCCTGTTTCGGTAAAATATACACATCTAAGCCATTCGTTAATTTTTCATAATACAACTCTTCTTGTAATTGATCAAAAAGAATCTTCTCCATCAGCGTTGCACCTCCGTTCCCGTTAAGAAATAAATCGTATCTAACTTCATCTGGTTAGCAACTTTAATAACTTCCTCTTTTGTAACTTGTTCCGTCTTTTCTATCCATTCATCGAGAGCAATAGACTGATTCGCCAGCACATTATGATATAAAAGCTCGACCAAACCTCGTGCAACATCCACCGTTTCTAATACTTGGTTTTTCACAACTGCCTTCGTTTGCAATAGTTCTTCTTCTGTAAAATCCCCTTGCTCCATCGCCTCAAACTGTTCTTTAATAATGTCAACAGCCTGCTTATAGTTCTCATTTTCAATTCCTGACATGACCATTAATAAGCCTTTATGACTTTCTACCCTAGACGCTGCATAATAAGCGAGACTGGCCTTTTCGCGCACATTGATAAATAATTTGGAGTGAGAAAAACCACCAAAAAGACCGTTAAATAGCTGCAAGGCAAAATACTGAGGGTCTCCATATAAAATATTCGTCCGATAACCGATATTTAATTTTCCTTGCTTTACATCGATTTTTTCAATTACTTCCTTTTCATCCTCAATCGAAGCATTAGCCTGTCTCGACAACACAACTGGTTTACGGTCAGAAAGCGAGATATACTGACTCGCTAATCCATCTACTTCGTCCTCTGAAAGATCACCTATTACATATAAGTCAATTTCATCTTCATTCAGCGCTTTTTGATAATAATCGTAAAGAGACATTGGCGTAATTTGCTCCAATTCTTCCAAACGGCCATTTGCTTCTAGCGCATAAGGTTCATTGGCACACATTTCTTCGACAAGACGCTTCGACGAGTAGCGCATTTTATCATCAAAAATGGATTGAATTCGTTGCTTTAATGCTCGTTTTTCATTTGTTACAGTTGCTGAATCAAAAGCCATCTCTTCAACTTTTGGCTGAAAAAGAACCTCAGACAAAAGCGAAAAAGCCTTCTCTAAAAGCGGCGTAGTATCGCTTAAAAACTTCTCATTTACAATATCAATGGTGAAACTAATAATGTGGTATTCTCCTTTTTTTGTCACATCCACATAAAGTCCAGCTCCGTACAAATCATCTAAATAAGATCGAAGCTCAGGTGTTGTCGGATATTTACTTGTATTACTTTGTAAAACATGCGGAAATAGCGCCCGATATGTCACCGTTTCTTTCGTTAGTGGCGCTTTCATTTTGAATACCAGTGTATTCGTTTTATATTTAGTAGTACGAACAATATGGAGCTTGTAACCGCTTTTGTGCTTGATTGTTTCAGAAGCAATCGCCATGATCATCCTCCTTAATATGTATAAAACCGATATACTTATTGTTTGTATGTTATAAGCCTTTTAAACATTTACTTCTACATTAAAATATACATGCGAAAAGAAAAATCATGCAAGTTCCAACTACTTTTTTAAGGCTTTGTAATAAGACACTGTTGTTTAACGGCGCCAATAGCAAAGAAACCAGCTAGCTCACACAGCTCGGCCGGTTTCTTGTTATCTGTTAGCGTTCCCCTTTAATATACGGTTGCCCAGCTGCTTTAGGCGCATCGGCACGACCAATGAATCCTGTCAGAGCAATAATGGTAAGCACGTAAGGAGCAATTAATAAATATACAGATGGAATATCTTTAAAAAGCGGTAGGCTTGACCCGACAATGCTTAAGCTTTGTGCCAACCCAAAAAATAAAGCTGCACCCATTGCCCCAACAGGATGCCACTTTCCAAAAATCATCGCAGCAATTGCCATGAAACCTTGACCGTTAATTGTCGCATGGCTAAAATCATTTGCAAAAATCGTCGCATGAATAGCACCGCCAACTCCAGCAAAAGCACCAGAAATTAACACTCCTGCGTAACGAATTTTGAATACATTAACGCCCATCGTATCAGCAGCCATTGGATGTTCACCAACTGCACGTATGCGTAGACCAAATGGAGTTTTGTATAAAATATACCAAACGATAAACGAAACTAAAATCGCAATATACGCAATATAATAACTATTAGAGAAGAAAACCGGTCCAATAAATGGAATATCACTTAATAATGGGATATCAATTCGGGCAAATGTTTCAGAAATAAAATCTGTTTGTCCTTTATCATAAATCTTTTTCACAAGAAATATCGTTAAACCGACAGATAACAAGTTTAATGCCACCCCGCTAACCGTTTGATCAGCCCGGAATGTAATGGTAGCTACAGCAAGGAGCAGTGAAAATAACACTCCTGCCACCATCGCAACAAGAACAGAAATCCAAGGTGTCCAGTTTCCAAATACATCTGCATATGTTAAGTTAAACACAATGCCTGTAAATGCTCCGATAACCATTAAACCTTCTAAACCAATATTAATAACACCAGAGCGCTCCGAGAATACCCCACCAAGTGCAGTGAAAATAAGCGGGGCAGCGTAGGCAATCATTGATGGGATAATGATTAATAACACTTGATAAAAGTCCACTTATTTCACTCCTTTCTTGTTAAAGCGTTGAGCAAGCCATCGAATGAAATAGCTAGCCGCCACGAAGAAAATAATTAACGCAATAATAATATCCACAATCTCACTTGGAATCCCGATTTGCAACGGCATATTTAACGCTCCCGCTTTCAAGCCGCCAAATAGTATCGCTGCTAAAGCAACACCAATCGCTGTATTTGCGCCAAGTAGTGCAACCGCAATTCCATCAAAGCCCATGCCTGTAAAACCACCTTTAATCGCTGCATAACCAAATGTACCCAATCCTTCCATGACACCTGCAAGACCTGCAAATACACCAGAAATCACCATAGAAAGAATAATATTCTTATTTACGCTCATCCCAGCATATTCAGAAGCATGTTGGTTGAAGCCAACCGCCTTTAATTCAAAACCCATTTTTGTTTTTTCAAGAATAAACCACATAATGATGATGCAAATGATAGCAATAACAATCCCCCAGTGCAATCGTGAATAGTCTGTAAGCGATTGTAAGAACGGAGAACTAAGTGAAGCGGAATCCGCAATTCTTTCTGTTCTATCCTTTTTATCAGTCAAAATATCGTTAATTAAATAGTTGGTCACATAAAGTGCAGTATAATTTAACATAATGGACACGATAACTTCATGTACTCTAAATTTTGCTTTTAAATACCCTGGAATAAACGCCCAAAGTGCTCCTGCTAACGCACCGGCTACAATTGCTAGCGGCAAATGAATGAACTTAGGTAATTCAAAAGCAACTCCGACCCAAACAGCGGCGAGCCAACCGACAATTAATTGCCCTTCTACTCCGATATTAAATAGTCCCGTTCGAAAGGCAAATGCTACCGCTAGACCGGCTAAAGCATACGTAATAATCGTTCGTAACGATTCACCGATATAGTATTGCTCGCCAATAATACCATCGAGCATCACCCCGTAGCCTGCGATTGGGTCATAACCGCTAATAAGCATGATGATGGAACCAGCAATTAATCCTAGCACGACTGCAAGTAGTGGAATGGTTAATTTGGACAAATATTTAGACATTCGATTTGTCACCTGCTTCCGCACGTTTACTTCCAGCCATTAATAACCCTAGTTCTTGCTCTGTCGCTTTTTTAGGGTCAACGATGGCCACGATTTCTCCTTCGTAAATGACTGCAATCTTGTCACTAACATTCATAATCTCATCTATTTCAAATGAAATTAAGAGGATTGCTTTACCAGTATCACGCTGTTCAATAAGACGCTTATGAATGAATTCAATCGCACCAACATCTAGTCCACGGGTTGGTTGAGCCGCTATAAGTAAATCCGGATTACGATCGACTTCACGACCGATAATTGCTTTTTGCTGATTTCCACCAGAAAGAGAGCGAGCTGGCGTATATTCACTCGGGGTCCGCACATCATATTCTTTAATAATTTTTCGTGCTTTTTCAAAAATTTTCTTCGAGTTTAATACGCCTTTTTTAGAGTAAGGCTCTTGATAATAAGTTTGCAAAACGATATTTTCCCCGATACTATAGTCCAGCACTAATCCGTGCTTATGACGATCTTCTGGGATATGCCCAACACCTGCTTCAGTTACCTTACGCGGCCTTTGATTTTGAATCTCTTTTCCGTTTAGCTTAATCGTACCAGCGCTTATCTTCTTCAAGCCTGTTAACGCTTCAATTAACTCTGACTGGCCATTACCATCGACCCCTGCAATTCCAATAATCTCGCCTGCTCGAACGGAAAGACTTAAATTCTTAACCGCTGAAATGCCACGAGAATCTTTCACTTCAATGTTCTTTACTTCTAAAACAATATCTGTTGGTTTCGCCTCTATTTTTTCTGTTTTGAAAACGACATCACGCCCCACCATAAGGCTCGCCAGTTCATTCGGATTGGTATCCCTTACATCCAACGTATCGATTCCTCGTCCTTTTCGAATAACCGTTACACGATCACAAACTTCCATAATTTCTTTAAGTTTATGTGTAATTAAAATAATAGATTTTCCCTCTTTAATTAGTGCTTTCATAATAGCGATTAATTCTTTGATCTCTTGCGGAGTTAATACAGCAGTTGGTTCATCAAAAATTAAAATATCGGCACCACGATATAGTGTTTTCAAAATCTCGACCCGTTGTTGCATCCCTACGGAAATATCAGCAATTTTCGCATCAGGGTCGACGCTTAAATGATACTTTACTGAAAGTTCACGCACCTTTTTACTAGCATCCTTTAAATTAATTTTTCCCGCGTTTGCTGGTTCCTTACCGAGAATAATATTTTCCGTTACAGTAAAAGGATCGACCAACATAAAATGCTGATGAACCATCCCGATTCCTAAATCGTTAGCGACATTTGGACTTGTAATATGAACAGGTTTTCCTTTGACCCGAATTTCTCCTTGCTCAGGCTGATATAAGCCAAACAGTACGTTCATTAATGTTGACTTTCCCGCACCATTTTCACCTAATAAGGCATGAATTTCCCCTTTTTTTAATTGCAGGGTGACATTATCATTTGCTACAATTCCAGGGAATTCTTTCCGGATATTAAGCATCTCAATTACATATTCCATGTACATTCACTCCTATTAAAAAATGAGATACAATTCTCCGATTAAGCGATTGTTGCTCCTCTCCTAATCGTCCCCATAGTAACCCTTTTATTGGTCGAAAGAACCAAATGGAAAACTATAATCCTCTACCATTCTCAATAGTATTTGATAGTATTTAAAGCTTGATTATAGCCTTTCATTCAGGTTTTCCATTTATGTATAAAATACTAATGAAGAAAAGTGCAAGGCGCCTGAAGCTAAACACTAAAGCAGGTCGAAAAAGTTATACCCTCTTATCTTGTCGCTGTGTTAGACAACCTTGTTGATATAGGTAGTTCATTTCATAGAGTCAGAGCTTAAAATAAGCCAAAAATCCACAGCGTTCTATAACATAACCTATCTTTTAAAGAAAGAAGGAAAGAGAAGGCAGATAATTGCCTTCTCACCTTCTCTCTCTATTAAAACTTCATTGCTTTTAATTCTTCATCCGTTGTCGGAACTTTTTGTTCACCAGACTTGATTTTCTCTGTCCACTTTTCAACTTCTTTAAGAGTTTCTTCGCTTATATTCTCTTTAGAGTCAGAAATTTTAATACCGTCTTCTTCCATACCATACTCGATAATTTGACCTCCTGGGAATTCACCAGCTTTAGCTTTTGTTGCAAGGTCTTTCACGGCTACGTCAACACGCTTAACCATAGAAGTTAAGGTTACATTGTATTCTTTTCCATCAACTGTTACAGCACCTTCCTCATGTTGATCACGATCGACACCAATTACATAAATTTCTTTTGACGGGTCTTTTTGCTTTAAATCCTTTGCTTCTGCAAATACACCGTTTCCTGTCCCGCCCGCAGCATGATAAATAATATCAGCGCCAGAAGCATACATGCTGCTTGCGATTGATTTACCTTTTGCAGCGTCACCGAAGCTACCTGCATATTTAGAAACAACTTCCGCTTTAGGATTAACAGATTTAACGCCTGCAATGAAACCTACTTCAAACTTCTTAATTAATTCACCTTCCACACCACCGACGAAACCAACTTTATTTGTTTTCGTTTGTAAGCCTGCAATCACACCTACTAAAAATGAGCCTTGGTGCTCTTTAAACGTAATACTTGCTACATTATCTTTCTCGACAACTGAATCAACAATAGCAAATTGAGCTTCTGGGCGTTGATCAGCTACATCTGCAACTGATTCCGCTAAAGCATAACCAATCGCAAAAATAACATTATAATCTTCACGAACAAGTGTATTTAGATTCGTTGTATAGTCAGCATCTGATTTTGATTGAAGATAGTTATATCCGTCTTTGCCTTTTTCCAAACCATTTTCTTCACCAAAACTTTGGAGACCTTCCCATGCTGATTGATTAAATGATTTGTCATCCACACCACCAATATCGGTAACCATCGCTACAGTAAAGTTTTCTTTTTTATCCGCTCCACCGTCTTTTGCATCATCTTTTTCTGCATTGCCACATGCACCTAACATTGTTCCCGCTGCTAAAATTAGTGAAAGAGCTAAACCAAATTTACGCTTTTTCAAACTTTCCCCCTCCTATATTTCTATAAGTTTTTAATAGGAATGTTCGATGATGCTCCTGTTTTCCATAGGGTAAAATTAGTGCGGTATTGAAGAAATGAAAAGTTGTACACATCACACATTATGTAAACTGAAGTCATATCATACAAACATTTCATTTTTCTCTTAAAGTGACTAATTACTCACACCCGCTCTTCAAAAGTAAGGACAGGAGTAGTATACATATAATGTAAATTAGTCCTATTATTGGATAATAATATACCATTTTTCTCAAAATAAATAAATAGCCTTTTACTTTATACGTTACTTTCTTTTCAATTCTTAGTTTTACGGTATAATAATACGTATCTATTTTGGAGGGATAAATATATGATTACCATTACAGAATATAGTGTCGAAAAATTAAAAGATCCATTTGGCATCTTAACAGGAGAACGCTTTGAATATGTCTTGGATATTGAAGTACCAGAAGATGATGAACTCTATACAGAGGGCGGTTTATCAATCCGCTTAATTTATGTTGTAGATGGAGAAGAACAAACGATTAAACAATACAACATCATCGCAAAAGCAAATGAAGAAGTTCTTGATTTTGATTTAGAAGAAGAGGAACTTCATATGTTACTCACCTTCTGTAAGGAACATATGGAAGAAGCAGAATAAAACGAAAAGACCGGGCAAAATGCCCGGTCTTTTCGTTTTATGATGAGTGTGCTTCATGATCGTCTTTGCCAATAAGAACAACTCGAGGTTTACTGCCTTCATATGGACCAACAATTCCTCTCGCTTCCATCTCATCAATAAGGCGTGCTGCCCGTGTATAACCAATGCGAAAACGGCGCTGTAACATCGATACAGAGGCTGTTTGCATTTCTATAATTAAAGAAACTGCTTCGTCATATAAATCATCGGCAACGTCGCCAGCACTCCGTTCAGGGAGGTCATCTGGAATCATTTCTTCGTTATATTGTGCTTTTTGCTGAGCAATTACGTAGTTAACCGTATCTTCCACCTCTTGATCAGAAAGGAACGCCCCTTGAACACGAACGGGCTTTGATGCCCCCACTGGTAAAAAGAGCATATCACCGCGACCTAATAGCTTTTCTGCCCCCCCCATATCTAAAATCGTACGCGAGTCGGTTGCTGAAGATACACTAAAAGCAATACGCGATGGAATATTTGCTTTAATAACACCCGTTATGACATCTACAGAAGGGCGCTGTGTCGCAATAATTAAATGAATCCCCGCTGCACGAGCCATTTGAGCGAGACGTGTAATCGCATCCTCGACATCATTAGACGCTACCATCATTAAGTCTGCAAGCTCATCGACAATGACGACGATAAATGGAAGCAGCGGCTGCTTGTCTTCTTCCTCGATATTATAGCGATTAACATAATCATTATATCCTTCAATATTACGCGTTCCTGTATGCGAAAATAGCTCATAACGCCGTTCCATTTCACTCACGACTTTTTGCAATGCCTGCGCGGCTTTTTTTGGATTCGTCACGACAGGTGCTAATAAATGCGGAATGCCATTATAAACGTTTAGCTCCACCATTTTCGGGTCAATCATCATCATTTTTACTTCATGTGGTTTAGCACGCATCAAAATGCTCGTAATAATTCCGTTAATACAAACCGATTTTCCGCTTCCTGTTGCCCCGGCCACAAGCAAATGCGGCATTTTATTTAATTCGGCTTTCACAGCTTCGCCGGAAATATTACGTCCTAACCCAATTTGCAGCTTAGAGTCAGGTTTATCAACTTCCTTTGCTTCTAATACTTCGCGAAGAGACACCATTGCAATTTCTGAATTAGGCACTTCAATCCCAATCGCCGACTTTCCTGGAATAGGCGCTTCAATTCGAATATCTTTGGCTGCTAATGCAAGCGCCAAATCATCCGATAAACTCACAATTTTACTTACTTTTACACCGACATCTGGATGTACTTCATATTTCGTTACAGCCGGCCCTAAATACACTTGTGTTACCCGGGCTTTCACACCAAAACTATCAAATGTTCGCTCTAGCTTCGCTGCATTTTCATGAATTAATTGATACTCACCGCTTTGATCCGTCTTTTTCGGTTGCTTCAATAAAGAAAGCGGTGGTAATACATATTCTTTATTCTCTACTTCAGTAAAGTTTATAGGTGGAACATCATCATCCGGCTCCGTTTCTTCTTCAACCTGCTCGGTTTTCTGTGCTACCTCCACTGAAATGGCCTCTTCTCGTTCGTATGCTGTATCTGTAAAGCTTGAAATAATCGGTTCAACTGGTTGTACAGACTCAACAACTAACGGTGACTCTACTTCAGGTTCCACTTCTTTTTCCTTTTTCTGTTTTGGTGGTGTCTTCTTTTTCTTTTCTTTTCTTTCATTTCCCCACGCTTTTAAATCCTCCGTAAAAGCCTTCCATTGTTTCACTAAAAAACTTGTAACGGCCGTAAAAAAAGTCCCGAGTGTATCTCCTAAAGTTTTTCCCGTTAGCAAAATCATTCCAATTACGATAAAGATAAAGGAAATAATTTTAGAACCTGCAGCATCAAAAAGAAAATAAGAAGTCGCAAATAATAAAGCACCAATCATACCACCGCCAAGTTCCTCTGTACTCGATGCCTTTGACACTTCCATCCAAAATAACTCCCAGGTATTCAAAATAACACTTGGCTTTTTAAATGGCCCGCCTTCTGCCAATAATTGAAATAATGTCACATGACTTAATAGTAAAATACTTGCAATAATAAAGTATAAACCAACAAGTTGTCGTTTGAAAAAATAAGGAATTTCTCGTTTAATCATCAAATAAAACCCAATAATAATACTTCCAATCAGCAATAGGATATACCACTCACCCATGAAAAAACGAACAAATGATACGATAGCGTGGCCTACTGCTCCAAGCTTAGCAATTGCAATCGCAGAGAGACCAAGTATAATCAAACCAATCAATTCATATTTCATCGTTGTTTTTAATTTCTCTGTCGTCTTCTTATTTCTGGTTTTTTTCTTTGCCATAATATCACCTATTTTTCCTAACAGATAGCTCCTTGAAAAAATAGAGCAGCCTACTTGGCTGCTCAGTTTCTTGTTTACTTTTAGTATATCATAATTTCGCTTTGTTGGTCATTATTTCTAATTGTTTAGCATTTCAAAAAGAGGGATAGACTGACCTGGTTGAACACTTTCTTGTAAAAAATGAGCAGGATCTGTACTTAAAATTCGATCAATTCGAAGCATTGTTCCTCCATCATGCTCCACCATCACGGGAATGCCATTGTACATGATTTCGAAATAGGCAGTCAATGCCTCATGCTGATGAGGATGAACGTGCTCATGAGGCATAATCGTATAAAGCGTCATTGTAAGAGTCCTTCCTCTCCACCTGATTCATGTTTGTTTGCGCTAATCAATTCGTTTAGTTTTCTCATCGCTTGACCAACACCGCCGACCTCATTAATCATCCCAATATTTACAGCTTCATTACCGATAACATTTGTCCCAATATCTCGCGTTAAATTTCCTTTGGCAAACATTAATTCTTTAAAGCTCTCTTCTGTCACTTTTGAATGCTTCGTAACAAAATTAATGACACGCTCTTGCATTTTGTCCAAATATTCAAAGGTTTGTGGTACACCAATAACAAGCCCCGTTAAGCGAATCGGATGAATCGTCATCGTAGCCGTTTCCGCAATATACGAGTAGTCACACGATACAGCAATTGGAACACCAATAGAATGCCCGCCGCCTAACACAATCGAGACGGTTGGCTTAGATAATGATGCAAGCATCTCAGCAATCGCTAATCCTGCCTCTACATCTCCGCCTACCGTATTTAAAATGACAAGCAAACCTTCAATATTCGGATTTTGTTCAATAGCCACAATTTGTGGAATGACATGCTCATATTTGGTTGTTTTATTTTGAGGTGACAGTTGCATATGCCCTTCGATTTGTCCAATAATGGTTAAACAGTGAATTTGGGAATCCTGCGACATTTGAGGCACATTTGTTGTACCTAACTGCTGGATTTTTTCCATTAAGGTCGAGTTCTTCCCTTCCTCACGTTCTTCTCCTTCATTCGGTAACGATGGATTATCCACTTTTCCCTACCCCTTTCTTCAAAAAACGTATACATGTAGTATGTCTCAGAAGTAAAACTTCATTCAAAAAGAGGTGCGCAGTTCTTAAAATATCCATTTATTTCGTCATCTTTTAACACACAAAACTCCCCTTAACTACAAGTCAAGGGGAGCATAAATTAAATTTCCATAATAATTGGTAAAATCATCGGACGTCTTTTCGTTTTTTCATAAAGATATTGATTTAAAGAATCACGCATTTCCTGCTTAAGCGTGGACCAATCGAAAGGCTGGCGTACTCCATTTTTTTGAACAATATCACGTACAATGGCCGTTGCTTCTTCCATTAGCTTCTCCGATTCTCGTACATAAACAAATCCTCTAGAAATAATCTCCGGACCTGCTGCGATACTTTTGTCTTGACGATTGAGCGTAACAACGACAATTAAGATTCCATCTTGTGATAACAAGCGACGATCACGCAGCACGATATTACCGACATCCCCAACGCCGCTTCCATCAATTAAAATATTCCCTGCTGAAACCTTGCCAGATAGACGAATCTTATCAGCTGTTACTTCTATGACATCACCTTTCTCGGCAATCATGATCTGCTCTGCTTCCATACCTGCTGCACGACCAATTTTCTCATGGGCATATAAGTGACGAAACTCACCGTGAACCGGAATGAGATATTTTGGCTGTATGAAGTTAATCATCATTTTTAACTCTTCTTGAGCACCGTGACCTGTGACATGCACTTGATAGCGATTGGATACGACACGCGCACCAACACGATATAGTAAATCAATCGTTTTCGCCAAAATAAGTTCTCCGCCTTTAAGCGGGGAAGCTGCGATTAACACAGTATCTCCTTCTTTAATCATGACTTGCTTATGTGTTTGCTTCGCCATTTTTTGTATAGCTGTAATCGGTTCTCCTTGATGACCTGTCACAAGTATAACAACTTCACGCTCTTCAAAATTTTGAACATCATTGACAGAAATAATCATTTCTTCATCCACTTGTAAATACCCAAGGTTCAAAGCAATGTCGTATACCTTTTGTAGGCTTTTTCCAACAAGCGCTACTTTTCGCCCGCTTGCAGCAGCTGCATTAAGCACATGTTGAATACGATTAATATTAGAAGCGAAGCAAGCCGCAATAATTCTGCCTTCTGCTGTGAGAAATGCTTCTGTCATATCTCTTGCTACAATTGCTTCTGATGTCGTATAACCAGGTTTCTCTGCCCCCGTACTATCAGATAATAAACATAAGACACCTTCTTCACCCAGGCTGACCATTTTGCCGATTTCCGGTTGATAAAAGCCCTTTGCAGCTTGATCAAACTTAAAGTCCCCTGTATACACGATAGCCCCTTCACGAGTATGAACGACAATACCAAGTGAATCAGGAATACTATGATTTGTACGGAAAAACGAAATCGCTGTTTCTGGGAAACTTAGCACCGAATCAGAATCAATTTCTATCAACTCTGCTCTACCGTTAAATCCATCTTCCTTCAGCTTCAATTTAACTAACGCAAGCGTCAGTTTCGTTCCATAAACGGGAACACGTATGTATTTTAATACATAGGAAAGAGCCCCAATATGATCTTCATGACCATGGCTAATAAATATACCTTGAATCCTTTCTTTGTTCTCTTGTAAATAAGAGATATCTGGAATAACCGCGTCAATCCCAAGCATTTCATCTTCAGGCAGCATTAATCCTGCATCTAGAATATACAAGTCCTCATTTACTTCAATTACGTACATATTTTTACCTAATTCCCCTTGTCCACCAAGAGAAATGATTTTAATTCCTTTATAATCTTTACCCAACAGAGTACCTCCTTAGCGTTGCACCGTTCATAAATCTATTACCTTCCATTATACCTGATGTCCAAAAAGCTTAACAACACATATCATTTTCTCAAACATATTCCTTTGTAAAAGCTTGTGCTATGTCTTATGCAGCCCGCATACCTGGACAGTAAAATCCCTTACTAAAAAATATTTTTTTAAATCGGATAAATCAACAATATTCATTAACAAACAGCCATACAAAATATTAGACACATAAATGAATGAAATAATAGTTATCCACAGCTATTTCATTGTAGAGCCTAAAAAATAAATCAGTCAAAAGAATCGGAGACAAGAGATGGCAATCTCTCCCCAGAAGTTTCACTTTATTTTAACGATTATGATTCTTTATTAAATCTTCTATTATGTAGGAAACAAACTTATAGATACGAGAATCTAATAATACCTTTGAATAAACACATATGTTCAAGTATAATCGTTATTTTATATTCAGGAAAGGAATTATTCACCTTTTTAAAAAAAATTTTCAAAATGATTATGTGATATAACTGCCTGAATCAACAATATCATGTAACATAACCATAAATAAAAAACAAGCCAATCTATAGATTGACTTGTTTTTTAGAATAGCGTAATTAGCTCGCTTATTACATACTAAGAATAGAAGATATACTTATTTACCTAAAAGATTCGCCAATACACTTCGTTCTTGTTCTGTTAGAGGAACAATTGGAAGACGGACTGAACCAACATCTATTCCTACTAGTTGTAAAGCTGTTTTAACCGGAGCTGGGCTAGGTGCAGAGAATAAGCCTTTAATAATTGGAAGAAGCTTTTGATGCAGCTTTGCTGCCTCTTGCAGATTACCTGTTAAGAAAGCATCAACCATTTGCTTCATCTCCTTACCAATTACATGAGCGGCAACGGAAACAACTCCCACTCCTCCAATTGAAAGAACCGGCAACGTTAATCCGTCATCTCCGCTGTACAACGCAAAATCCTCAGCTGTTTCCGCAATAATTTGCGTCATAGCATTTAAATCACCGCTCGCTTCTTTAACAGCTACAATGTTTGGAATTTCCGATAGACGAATAATCGTTTCTGGAGCAATATTGACAGCCGATCTTCCCGGAATATTATATAGCATCACTGGAAGTTTTGTACTCTCAGCAATTGCTTTAAAATGCTGATATAGCCCTTCTTGATTTGTTTTATTATAGTAGGGTGCTACAAGCATAATCGCATCTGCACCATTTTGTTCTGCTTTTTTGGTCAGTTCAATCGATGCATACGTATTATTGCTCCCTGTTCCTATAATAATTGGTACACGCTTATCAGCGACTTTTACAACATGACGTAACAATGCAATTTTCTCTTCAGAAGAAAGCGTTGGCGACTCACCTGTAGTCCCTGAAAGAACGAGCGCATCTGTACCATTATTAAGTAAGTAATTAACCAACGTAGTTGTTTTTTGAAAATCAACATTTCCTTTAATATCAAAAGGGGTGACCATTGCTGTTACTACTTTACCAAATACCATCTACTAACACCTCTCCGTTTATCCACACTTTTATCTTATATTGATTCAATTCCATCTAGATGCAATTGAAATGCATCATGGAGAGCGTTAACCGCTTCAACTAAATCCTCTTCTTTAACCAATACCCAGATTGTTGTGTGGCTATCTGCTGATTGAAGAATTCCAATCTCTTTACTAGATAAGGCTGTAACAATTTTCGCAGCGACTCCCGGTACACCATTAATCCCAGCACCAACAACTGATACTTTAGCACAATTTCTTTCCACAATTGGCTCATACCCTAATTCTTTTAAAATAGAAACAGCATGATTTGTTGTATCTTCTGTAATTGTATAAACGACACCGTTTGGTGAGATGTTAATAAAATCAACAGAAATTGACGCATTTGCCATTGCCTTAAAAACTTCGGCCTGCAGATTGTATTGATCCTTTTTGGCTTGAACTTTAATTTGGCTAATCTTCGCAACATGAGCAATTCCTGTAACAAGTCTCTCGCGAATATCGCTTCCCTCGTTTCCTTTGTTTACACTTGTCACAAGCGTTCCAAGTCCCTCGCTATATGTGGAACGAATACGGATTGGTACCTTGGCCTGCATAGCAATTTCCACTGCACGTGGATGAATAACTTTAGCACCTTGATACGCCATATTGCATACTTCTGTATACGATACGACCGATAACGGACGGGCACTTTCTGCAATACGAGGATCTGCTGTCATAATCCCTTCAACATCAGTAAAAATATCAATGAAATCGGCTTGTAAGGCCGCACCAAGCGCTGCTGCTGACGTATCACTTCCACCACGCCCAATTGTTGTTATATCTCCATTTTTAGCTGCACCTTGAAAACCAGCAACAACGACAACATCATTAAACTCTAGCTCTTTCAACAGCCTCTCACATTTCATCTCTATAATCTTCGCATTAGAGTGGTCATTATTTGTTATAAAGCCTGCCTGAGCCCCCGTATAAGCAATTGCTTTAATTCCACTTTCTAATAGCATATTGGTAAAAACGACAGATGAAATCGTTTCCCCTACTGACATAAGTAAATCTTGCTCTCTCTTTGACAGAGAACTATTTATACCATTGACAAGTGATAACAAAGTATCCGTAGCATACGGTTCGCCTTTTCTTCCCATTGCAGATACTACAACAACCACTTTGTAGCCTGCTTGCAGCGATTGCTCAATATGACGCTTCGCTTGTAATCGACTTTCTTCGTTCCGAACAGAAGTTCCACCGAATTTCTGTACGATGATTTTCATATCTACACACCTCAAATATAAGCCAGCTTTCCTAATCGGAAAGCTGACTAAAACTCTTATAACATCGAGTACCTATTATTTAACTGTTACTAGACCTAATTTTAAAAGACTTTCAGCAATTTGAACAGAGTTCCAAGCGGCACCCTTTAATAGGTTATCGGAAACAACCCATAAATGGAAGCCCTTATCTTCATCCAAATCTTTGCGGATACGACCAACAAAGACGTCATTTTTACCTACAGCAGCTGCTGGCATTGGGTAAATTTGTTCACTTGGGTTATCTTCTAATACAACACCTGGTGCTGAGCTCAATGAATCCTTAATTTGATCAACTGTTACACCGGCTTGATCTACTTCAATATAAACAGATTCAGAATGACCTGTTTCAACTGGAAGACGTACGCATGTAGCCGCTACAGCTAACTCTGGCATATGCATAATTTTCTTCGTTTCATTGATCATTTTCATTTCTTCAAATGTAAAACCATTATCTTGGAATTTATCAATTTGTGGAATAACGTTGAAAGCAATTTGATAATGCTTTTTATCTCCACCAACCGGTAAAATTTTCGGTTCGATTTCTTTATTATCTAACAAATCGCGAGCTTGATCTTTCATTTCCGCAATCGCAGCTGCACCTGCACCAGACACTGCTTGATATGTCGATACAAGAACTTTAGATAAGCCATATGCTTGACGAATTGGCTCAAGTGCTACGACCATTTGAATTGTCGAACAGTTCGGATTCGCAATAATCCCATTGTGTTTCTTTAAGTCTTCTTCATTAACTTCAGGTACGACTAGTGGCACATTCTCATCCATTCGAAAAGCACTCGTGTTGTCAACGACAATTGCACCGCGTTTAACAGCTTCTGGAGCAAGTTCCTTAGACACGCTACCGCCCGCGCTAAATAAAGCGATATCGATACCTTCAAAACTTTCTGGTTTTGCTTCTTGAACGATGACTTCCTCGCCTTTAAATGATAGTTTTGCACCAGCAGAACGAGCTGATGATAAGAAAATAATCTTCTTAATCGGCAAGTTTCTTTTTTCTAATGTTGAAATCATTTGCTGACCTACAGCTCCAGTCGCTCCTACAACTGCAATATGCAATCCTTGTGTCTCAGTCATTTATTAATACCCCTTTTCAAATCCATTAAAAATGATTGTTAGTTTTTTAATTACTTCTATTTTAGAATATCATCTATTTTAACATATGAACATTCCAAAGAAACAAACTTTTACAAAATATTCTGTCAAGAGGGGTGATTTTTTTTACGTTAAGTCTTTAAATCTTTCGACAATCACAGGCTGCAGTTGCTCACCCTTTAGGGCAGCAATAATTGTATCTCGAATCATACTCATTCGAGCGACCATCGAATTAGGCTTCTTGTATGGATCATCTTGACCATATGGAACAAAATACAAATCTTTCGCCGCCATCAATCTCATTAAATTAACCCCATTTAATCCTAACGCATCGTTCGTTGAAATTCCAACGACAACTGGACGATGATTGCGCATTGTTGCTTTCGCTGCCATTAATACCGGTGAATCGGTTAAAGCATTAGCAAGCTTACTCATCGAATTCCCGGTAAGCGGAGCAATCACCATACAATCGAGTGGCAATTTTGGTCCTAGCGGCTCCGCTTTGACGATTGTATCAACAACATGATGTCCCGTCAATTTTTCTATTCTTTCCACCCAATCTTCTCCACGGCCGAAGCGAGTTTCCGTCTGTTTCACAGTCGATGTAACAATCGGAATCACTTCCACTCCCTCATTGACTAATTTTTCAATTTCCGGAAATACACTATCATAGGTACAATGCGAACCAGTTAAACCAAAACCGATTCTCTTTCCTTGGAGACTCATCTATTTCTTCCCCTTTCGTTCTTTCAAATCTTCTTGAATTAATTGACCAAGTGCATTTGCCAATATTTGTCCTGCCGTTTTCGGTGCAACAATACCTGGTAAGCTAGGAGCGAGCAATGCTTTTATACCTCGTTTTTCAGCAAAACGAAAATCAGTTCCTCCTGGCTTAGAGGCAAGATCAATAATTAACGTATGCACGGGCATATTCGCAAGGACGTTAGCTGTAAGAATAGGGAATGGGATCGTATTAATGACGATATCCGCTGTTTTTATTTCCTCAGCAAGCTTGCTTAATTGAAACGGCTTTAATGCCATTTCTGTAATTCTCGCAAGATCCTCACTTTTTCTCGCACCAACCATCACTTTAGCCCCAAGTGCCTGAAAGGCTCTCGCTACGCTCATACCAACACGCCCAAGACCAAGTACTGCAACGGAAGACCCATGAATCGTAAAATCCGTATGTTGAATCGCCATCATAATCGTACCTTCAACTGTGGGAATGGAATTATAGATTGCTACATCATCTCTTTCAAATAAAGATACTTGCTTACGATTGGCTGCCTGCAAAATTCTATCTAAATAAGCGTTACTAATCCCTGTATAAAATGTGCAATGCGGGGGGGTCCTTTTTATGATTGCTTCCGTTAAAACCACGTCTTCGTTAGAGAAAATCGTCTCTACTTTTCCGTCTCCATCTGTTCCACGTACTGGTAGAATGACCGAATCTATTTCTCCAAAATTTACATCTTCCATTTTTTCTTTTACTGCACCTGTGAATGCGTGATCTAGCTGTTCAAATCCTACCAATAATAACTTTGCATCAAGCTCTGTCAGTTTTCGTACAACTTCAAGCTGACGCGCATCCCCACCAATCACAGCAATCTGCATACCTGTGAGCATTCAACCGTCACCTTCTTTTGTTCAAAACTTGCCAACTAGCGAGCTACCCGGCTGAGTTATTTATCAAAATACGTTTAATACTCTCCCATCTTATGTACCTCTGCCTAAAACGGTGAATGATTTTCGAAAAGTAAAATAGGCTCTTTCCTACACAGCAAAAAAACCGCGATTTTACGCGGTTTTTCATCATAACTAATGCTCAGGCATATTTTCTTGAAAATCAATAATAACCATATCCGCTCCAACCTTTTTAATATCAGACCATGGAACGCGAATCTCCTGTCCGCTTTTCATCAGCCCAAACCATTTAACGGAAGGGATAATCAAAGCCGTTATTTGTCCACTTTCATCAAATTCTAAATCCGTTTGTCCAAGAACGCCTAATCGTTCAGCCCGATTCACATCAACAATTTCTTTTCCCCCTAACTCACTTAACCTCATGCTACTCCCCCTTTTTGACGCGTATATTCATATATATCCTGCTTATCCAATCATTAGAAGCGCTTTTCTTTCCTACAGTCCTGTTAAATAACATAGTCTTCCTAAAAAAACTGCCTTTCTATGGAAGAAAGGCAGAGTAAGATTAATTTTTCCAATTTTCTAATGGACTTACTAAAGATAGCGAATGCTCTGTAAAAATACTGTTAGCTAATTCAAAGACACGTTCTTTTGTTACTTCATCAATTTTAACAATAATATCATCTAACGAACGATGTTTTCCTAACATCAATTCATTTTTACCATTGCGGCTCATTCGACTGTTCGTGCTCTCTAAACTTAACATTAAGCTTCCCTTTAACTGTTCTTTACTATTGTTTAATTCTTTATCTGTAATTCCATCGCGTTTTAATGTAGCGAGCGTTTGTTGAATCGTTTCATACAAACTATCTAACTGATTCGCTCCCGTACCGCCATAAATCGTCACAATTCCGCTATCTTGATAGCTAGAGTGATAAGAGTAAACAGAATAAGCTAAACCGCGCTCTTCACGTACGTCTTGGAATAAACGGCTGCTCATGCTACCGCCCAGAATATTATTTAAAATAGTCAGGTTATACATATCTTCATCACCAATTTTCAACCCGTTAAACCCGAGACATAAATGCGCTTGTTCTGTTTCTTTTTTACGAATCAATTGGTTTTGATGAAAATGCGGCTTCACGATTGCTGAATGCTCTTGTCCTCGTTCAAAAGAACCAAAATAGCTCTCTACTTCCTTAATAAACGTTTCATCTACATTCCCCGCAATAGAAATTACAACTTTATTTGGTGTATACATATCATGCACATATTGTTTAAGCGTTTCACTTGTAAAAGTAGAAAGCGTTTCTTCCGTACCTAGAATTGGAAAGCCTAATGAATGCTTTTCATATACCGCTTGACTTAATAGATCATGTACAATATCATCTGGTGCATCTTCATACATTTTAATTTCTTCGTACACAACATTTTTCTCTTTCTCTAACTCTTCAGAATCAAATGTAGAGTTAAAGAACATGTCAGAAAGTACTTCAAGAGCATGGCTTGCATGATTATCAAGTACCTTAGCATAGTAGCATGTATATTCTTTTGACGTAAATGCATTCACTTGCCCGCCGATGCTGTCAAATGATTCGGCAATTTCACGTGCACTTCTCGTCGTAGTTCCTTTAAAAAACATATGCTCAAGAAAATGCGAAATTCCATTCAGTTCCTTTGTTTCATTACGGGATCCTGTTTTCACCCAAACACCAATGGCCGCTGAACGAACTGTTGGTATTTGCTCTACAATAATTCTTACACCATTTTGACAAGTATATTTCTTTATCAACAAACATTCCTCCTAATCTATGCTGCCCATACGAATCACTTATAAGGAAGGATTCGTTTTTCATCGACCGCTTCTGAAACAGTCACAACATGTAAATCTTTCTTTTGAATATTCACAATTAATGTTTCCAATGATTTCGCTGTTGACTCTGTTGGATGCATTAAAATAAAGGCACCAGGATGAACCTTGGATAACACCCTTTGCTGCAGGACTTCCGGGCTAGGCTTCTGCCAATCAATCGTATCGACGCTCCACATAACTGTTCCCATGCCTAAATCTGCCGCGAGGCTAACCGTTTCATCGCGAAAGCTTCCACTTGGTGGCGCAAACCATGTACTTCGCACTCCTGTCACAGCTTCAATCACTTCACTCGTTTTTCGAATCTCTTCACGCGTTGCTTGAGTAGACAGAGTTTGCATATTGGGATGTGTATACGAATGATTTCCTATTTCATGTCCACCCTCTTTGATCATCTTCGCGAGTTCAGGATTGTTTTTTGTCCATCTTCCTTCTAGAAAGAAAGTAGCCTTGACATGATGCTCTTTTAAAACAGAAAGCATATCCTGTAAATATTCATTTCCCCAAGCCACATTAATTAAGAATGAAACAACCGGTTTATCTGGATGAGCTCTATAAAGCGGTGATGGCTTAAGTTCATGTAAATGCTTCTTTGGGGCTACTTGTCTATAAACAAGTTTACGTTCATCAAAGCTTCCCTTTTTCTTCATGGCTTCATAGGATGCTTGTACATCAATTTTCACCCCATTATATCCTGGTACAGCTTTCCAAACCGAATCGATTCGTGCATCTTGTGGCTCAATCTCGTACTTTTTAACCGACGATTTAATCGCAAACAAAAGCTCATCTTCCTGCATACTCGTTGCAATCGACTTATCTGTTAATCGAGTAAAATAATCATTTGTATATGGATTTTGCACTAATAACCATGATATACCTGCAATGGCACTTATCGCAACTATCTGCTTCCACTTATTATTCATTTTTTTGCCCCCTTCATACAAAAATGTATGAAAAAAGAAGACAAGGTATACCGAAAAGCGTTAGATGCCTTGGTCAGCTCGTGAAGAAAATAGGGAGTGACATGGAAGGCGCTCTTTGCCTATGCAAGGGCAATCATCTTTTTCACAGCGAGCTAGGCATCTAAGCTAGACAATACCGAAAAGCGTAGATACCTTAATCCGTCTGCTAAGAAAGCAGGGAAATTACTCTTGAAGTAAACATCCTTTATACATAGAGTGTTGTTAAATGTCATTGTTGATTAATATAGCCATAGACGGAAAAAAGGCATGTGCGTTCCAACCGAAACCACATGCCTTCGTTCTCGCTTAAGATTGAGCTGGATTCGCCGCTTCTTTTTGCTCTTTTAAAACCGCTTTTCGAGAAAGATTTACGCGGCCTTGCTTATCAATTTCAGTAACTTTCACTAAAATTTCATCGCCAATTTTCACCACATCTTCTACTTTGCCTACTCGTTCTTCAGCAAGCTCTGAAATGTGAACTAAACCATCTTTTCCATTAAAGATTTCAACAAACGCACCAAATTTCTCAATACGCTTTACTTTTCCTAGGTATTGTTCACCGACAGCCACTTCACGAACAATATCTTCAATAATTTTCTTCGCTTTTGAATTCATTTCTTGCTCTGTAGAGGAAATGAATACTGTACCATCTTGCTCAATATCAATCTTCACGCCTGTTTCTTCGATAATTTTATTGATTTGTTTTCCGCTTGGTCCAATGACATCGCGAATTTTATCTGGATTAATAGACATTGTTAAGATTTTTGGTGCATAGCGTGAAAGCTCAACGCGCGGTTCACTCAGTGTTGCTAGCATTGAATCAAGAATATGCATGCGGCCTCGTTTTGCTTGTTGCAAGGCTTCTTCTAAAATCTCACGAGATAAACCATCAATTTTAATATCCATTTGAAGTGCGGTAACACCCTTCGCTGTTCCTGCTACTTTAAAGTCCATGTCTCCTAGATGATCTTCCATCCCTTGAATGTCTGTTAAAATCGTATAGTACTCACCAGATTTAACAAGACCCATAGCGATACCAGCTACCGGTGCTTTAATTGGCACACCTGCATCCATCATCGCTAACGTACTTGCACAAATACTTGCTTGTGACGTTGAACCATTGGATTCAAGTACTTCTGATACAAGACGAACTGTGTATGGGAAATCTTTTTCACTTGGGATAATTGGCTCAAGTGCTCGTTCACCAAGTGCACCGTGACCGATTTCACGACGACCAGGAGCACGAATTGGTCCTGTTTCCCCTACGCTGAAATGAGGGAAGTTATAATGATGCATAAAACGTTTTGATTCTTCTGTCCCAAGACCATCTAAAATTTGCACATCTCCAAGCGCACCTAGTGTACAAATAGAAAGCGCTTGAGTTTGTCCGCGTGTAAAGAGACCGGATCCATGTGTACGCGCTAATAAGCCAACTTCTGAAGAAAGTGGTCGAATCTCATCTGGGTTACGGCCGTCAGGACGCACTTTTTCTTCTGTAATTAAACGACGTACTTCTGCTTTTACTAATTTATTTAAAATTTCTTTTACTTGCTTCACTTTCTCTTCATCTGCTTCTTGCTCTTCATACTGCGCAAGAACATGATTTTTCACTTCAGTAATTGCATCTTCACGAGCATGCTTTTCTTGTACTTGAACAGCTTTATTTAAATCCGCTAAGCACATTGTTTTTATTTCTGCTTCAAGCTCCTCATTCACTTGATACAGCGTTACTTCCATCTTTTCTTTACCAATTTCAGCAGCAATTTTTTCTTGGAAGGCAATTAATTTCTTAATTTCCTCATGACCAAACATAATCGCTTCTAACATTGTTTCTTCTGGTACTTCTTTAGCACCAGCTTCCACCATGTTAATGGCATCTTTATTACCTGCTACCGTTAAATCGATATCGCTTTGTTCCATTTGGGCAACGGTTGGATTCACAACGAATTGTCCATCAATGCGGCCAACAACAACACCAGCAATAGGACCGTTAAACGGAATGTCTGATACTGAAAGTGCAAGTGATGAACCGAACATCGCAGCCATTTCTGAAGAACAATCTTGCTCTACACTCATAACCATACTAATACATTGAACATCATTACGGAATCCATCTGGAAACATCGGACGGATTGGACGGTCAATAAGGCGGCTAGCTAAAATCGCTCTCTCACTTGGACGTCCTTCACGTTTAATAAAGCCACCGGGAATTTTCCCAACAGCATACAATTTCTCTTCATAGTTTACAGTCAACGGAAAAAAGTCGACATTTTTTGGTTCTTTAGAAGCAGTTACTGTACTTAATACTGCTGTATCGCCATAACGGACTAAAACAGCTCCGTTTGCTTGTTTAGCTAACTGACCGATTTCAACCGTTAAATTGCGACCGGCCCAGTCAAATGAATACGTATGTTTTTCCTGTCCCATCTTAAATTAAACCCCTCTCTAACTCTTCACTTAGAGGTCTAGTACACCTACCAAACCTGTATAAAACACATCATATATGTTAAAATTTCATAAATCATATTAGAACCAAACTATTCCTATTATGCACGAAAAAAACAAGCATTAACAGCAAAATCAACGAAATATTAAAAACATTGCAAGTAATATATGTATAAATTAAAAAAAAATCAAAATAGACGTCTGAAATCATACCGATTATTCCGATTGATTTACACCAAAAAAGCGGGAAATTTCCCGCTTTCTTACAAACAATTATCGACGTAAACCTAATTTGTTAATTAGAGTACGGTAACGAGTAACGTCTTTATTACGAAGGTAAGTTAAAAGGTTACGACGTCTACCTACCATTTTTAAAAGACCGCGACGTGAGTGGTGATCTTTCTTGTGAGTACGTAAGTGGTCATTCAAGTTGTTGATTTCCTCTGTAAGTACTGCGATTTGAACCTCTGGAGATCCAGTGTCAGTGTCGTGAGTTCTGAACTCAGCGATTAGTTCGTTTTTACGTTCTTGTGTAATAGCCATGTTTTTTTCCTCCTAAATTCTGTAGAATCACCAATTACCTAGTCTAGCGTCGGAGTGTCGCCTAGCCAAGCAATGGTTATTTTTCATACATTTAATAGAATACCGCTTTTTCAACTGAAATGCAAGTCAGGAAATTTAATTATTCATACTTTGAAAATATTTTTCAGCCTGTTGTTTATCGATTTCAATTTGGCTTACCAATTCTTCAAGCCCTGAAAACTTTTGCTCACTGCGCAATCTCTTATGCCATTCTACAACCACTGCAGACCCATAAATGTTTCGGTCAAAGCCCAGCACATGCACCTCAACAGATGGAAACTTTGGCTGTTGGTCATGAAAAGTTGGTTTATAGCCTACATTACAAACACCTTTATACCACTTGCCTTCAATTTGAATTCGCACTGCATATACGCCTGTAGCTGGGAATATATACACATCGCTTACTTCAATATTAGCTGTTGGAAACCCAAGCTTACGACCGCGCTTTTCACCATGAATAACATAACCCTTTGTTACATAATGACGACGAACAAGATGATAAAATTCTGTAAAATTTCCTTCAGCTAACATTGTGCGAATTCTTGATGAACTTACTTTCTCATCTTCAAGCGTTTGTTTTTCAACAACTGTTTGAGTAAAACGGCCTTTCGCATAAAGAGGTAATGTTTCCATATTGCCTTTACCAAAATGACCATAAGAATAATCAAATCCTGCCACTACATGCCCAACATGTAAACCAACTAAATATTGATCAACAAACTGTTCAGGCGACACAGCGGCAAATTCTTTACTAAAATGAACAATAAATAAATAATCAATCCCTAACGATTCAATAATCGCTATTTTATCCTCTAAAGGCGTAATATAACGAATTGTATCGGTTGTAGTTCCTAACACCGCGGACGGATGAGGATCGAATGTCATCACCGCCGATTTACGGTGTGTGCTGTCCGCTATTTCTTTTGCATTCTTAATCACAATTTGATGACCTTTATGTACCCCATCAAAAAATCCGAGTGCCATCACAAGCTCAGGAAAATGATCCTGGGTAAACTGATGAGGGTGCGTTATCGCAATCACTTTCACCTTTCAATCTCCTCTTTCCAACGGCAGAACGGTCTATAATTCTAGTGCCAAAACTTTAATAGGTTTAATGAGGTTTTCTTTTGTTGGATGAACCTGATAAATAGCTAGTGCCCTTCCATTTTGATCCATCATGACAAAAGGTTCACCCTTTTCTATAGCTAATTCTTCTGGCTGAGCTAACACAGCTCCATTTAATACTTTCTTTGATACTTTATCATTAATCTGAAATTTCGGCAAATGAAACAAACCTTGTTCAAGTGGTCGTAAAAACGCAGCTGATTGCCCCAATTCCATCAATTCTTGAATTTGCTCTAACGTCTTGCACTCTTCAAGTGTAAAGCCTGCTGACTCAATTCTGATTAAATCCGACATATGGGCCGGATACCCTAATCTCTCTCCAATCATGACAGCAAGTGTACGAATATACGTCCCTTTAGAGCACCTTACTCGGAAACGAAAAGAAATTGTCTCACCGATAAATTCTTTTCGATCGTCTAAAAGCTCCAACTCATAAATCGTTACATTTCTTGTTGGACGTTCTACTTCAATACCAGCTCGCGCATATTCATAAAGTTTTTTGCCGTTTACTTTTACAGCAGAAAACATTGGCGGCGTTTGTTGGATCACTCCGGTTAAAGATTGTAACACCTCCAAAATTTGCTCGCGAGTAAAAGTTTCCGTCACTGTTTTTTCAGTAACTCGGTCTCCGCTCGCATCTTCAGTTGTTGTTGAAAAGCCTAACGTAACTTCTCCCTCATAGGCCTTGCCCGCTTCCGTTAAGTACTCAGCCACCTTCGTCGCACGACCAATACAAATTGGGAGTACTCCTGTTACATCTGGGTCGAGTGTTCCGGTATGCCCAACCTTCTTCGTTTTCAAAATTTTTCTTAGTTTAAATACACAATCATGAGAAGTCAGCCCTTTTGGCTTGAACAATGGCAAAATCCCATCCATCTTTTCTGTCACCTCTTTTTTCCGCAATCTATGTTGAACCATTTTGTTATTGTTTTTCAGTAACACTGTTATTAAAAAAAGGCCGACTCCATCATGCATGAGTCGGCCTCGATTTCAACACTTGATTATTCCTCATCCCTTACAGCGGGTTTATTCTCGGCATTGATTTGTGAAATCAATGTTTCAATTCGATTTCCATAATCAATGGATTCATCGAATTCAAAGAACAACTCCGGTGTTTTGCGTAAACGAATTCTTTGACCTACTTCGGAACGCATAAATCCTTTTGCTTTTTCCAAGCCTTTAAGCGTATCTTCCCTTTGCTTTGCATCACCTAACACGGAAATATACACCGTTGCTTGTTGAAGATCGCCTGTAACAGCTACATCAGTCACTGTGACAAAACCAACTCTTGGGTCTTTCAATTTGCGACCGATAATATCACTTAGCTCTTTCTTCATTTGTTCACCGATACGATTTGAACGAAGACTCATTCTATTCACCTCGCTAGCTTAAAGCCATTCTATATCTGTTATTGTGCGCTCGATTTCAGGAAATGAATCAAGAAAGTGAAGCGCATTTTGCAATTCTCGTTCCGTCGCCTTTCTAGAAGACGATACGGTAACAATTGCTAGCTTCGTTCGTTGCCATAAATCTTGATAATCCGTTTCTGAAACGGAAATATTATATTTTTGTTTCAGCCGTGACATCACACGTTGAAGCACGGCTCGCTTTTCTTTCAAAGAATGGGCGTCGTAAATTATGCATTCACAAAGGACTGCACCAACGATCATTTACGTTCAATCTCTTCCATCACGTACGCTTCAATGATATCGCCTTCTTTAATGTCATTGTAGTTTTTAATCGTGATTCCACATTCATAGTTTGTTGCGACTTCTTTAACATCGTCTTTAAAACGTTTTAGCGCATCGATTTCGCCTTCGAAGACAACAACACCTTCACGAATTAAGCGCACACCGCTATCGCGAGTAATTTTTCCTTCGATAACGTACGAACCAGCGATTGTACCAATTTTCGATACTTTAAATGTCGTACGTACCTCCGCTTGACCGATAATTTTTTCTTCAAATTCAGGATCAAGCATCCCTTTCATCGCTGATTCGATTTCTTCGATTACTTTATAAATAATACGGTGCAGACGAACATCTACATTTTCTGATTCTGCTGCACGTTTTGCATTTACATCCGGACGTACGTTAAAACCAATTACGATAGCATTTGAAGCTGTCGCTAAAATAATATCAGATTCCGTAATTGCTCCAACACCAGAGTGAATGATTTTCACTTTTGCGCCCTCTACTTCAATTTTTTGAAGAGATGCTGCTAATGCTTCTGCAGAACCTTGCACGTCTGCTTTCAAAATAATATTTAATTCCTTAATGTCGCCTTGTTTCATTTGTTCAAATAATGTGTCTAGCGTTACGCGAGATCCTTCATTACGTTGTGAAACAAGCTGTCTTTGCGCACGAGTTTCCCCAACTTGACGAGCTGTTTTTTCATCTTCAAAGACGATAAAACGATCACCAGCTTGCGGTACTTCGTTTAACCCTGTAATTTCAACAGGTGTTGATGGACCTGCTTCTTTTACACGTCGACCAAGATCATTTACCATCGCACGAACACGACCGAATGTATTCCCAACAACGATTGGATCTCCGATTTTTAATGTTCCATTTTGAACAAGAAGAGTAGCTACAGATCCGCGACCTTTATCAAGTTGCGCCTCGATAACTGTTCCGTTTGCTCTACGTGTTGGATTTGCTTTATATTCTTCTACTTCACTTACTAAAAGAATCATTTCAAGCAAACTGTCAATTCCATCGCCTTGTTTCGCAGAAATTGGTACGAAAATCGTATCGCCGCCCCAATCTTCAGGCACTAAACCGTGCTCGGTTAATTCTTGCATAACACGATCAGGATTTGCAGCTGGTTTATCCATTTTATTCACAGCTACAATAATTGGTACTTCTGCTGCTTTAGCATGGCTAATCGCCTCAACTGTTTGTGGCATTACACCATCATCCGCTGCTACAACAATAATTGTAATATCGGTTACTTGAGCACCACGTGCACGCATTGTTGTGAAGGCTGCGTGACCAGGTGTATCAAGGAACGTGATTTTCTTATCGTTTACTTTCACTTGATAAGCACCGATATGCTGAGTAATTCCACCCGCTTCGCCTTCCGTTACTTTTGTTTTACGAATCGAATCAAGCAATGTTGTTTTACCGTGATCAACATGTCCCATGATTGTAACAACCGCTGGACGCTCTTGTAAATCTGCTTCCTCATCCTCTGTTACTAGTGACTCAAGATCTGTTAAATCCACACGAATTTCTTCTTCTACTTCAACACCGTATTCCGCTGCAATTAATTCGATTGCATCTTTATCTAATGTTTGGTTGATTGTTGCCATAACGCCAAGCATAAATAATTTTTTAATAATTTCAGATGGTTCGCGATGAAGTTTTTTCGCAAGCTCCTGTACCGTCAATGACTCATAAAACGTAATTTTAGATGGAAGCTCTTTTTCCTTACGCTTTGGAGCCGGCGCCTGTTGTGTTTGTTGCGGTCTTTGTTTATTTTTGTTTCGATTGTTTTTCCCTTTATTATTAAACTGTCCTTGACCAGGTTTTTTTGCTCCAGGCCCAGCAACAGGTTTTTTCTTTACTTTTTCTTTATTCACTGTGCTTTTCGCATCAGCTTCTGCTTCATACTGTTCAACAGTTGAGCTTGCTTTTGGTGCTTCTTGTTCTTGTTTTGATTGTAATGATTCATTTAATTTTTTTACAGTAGAATCGTCTAATGCTGTCATATGATTTGTTACCTCTATATTCATTTCTTTAAGTTTTTCAATGATATCTTTACTTGAAACATTTTTTTGCTTTGCATATTCATGTACACGCAATTTAGTCATACGTTCACCCCCGTAAAATTTAATCGAGCAGCGTTCGGAGTTTTTGTGCAAAACCTTCATCCAGTACCGCGACGACAACTCTCGCTTCTTTGCCAATCGCTTGACCAAGCAAAGACCTGTTCTCGACTCTTTTTAAAGGAACCTGATAATATGCGCACTTATCAGATATTTTTTTTTCTGTATTTTTAGAAGCATCACTTGCCAAAAGGACAAGCTTTGCTTTTCCGCTTCTAACCTCTTTGACGACTAATTCCTCACCAGAAATTAGTTTACGCGCTCGATTGGCCAAACCTAATAGAGACATCCATTGTTGTTGAGTCATGATGGTTAGTGTTTCTCCTTATCCACTAGTTCAAGCAATTGTTCATATAAAGAAGGATCAATTTGAACGCTGAATTGGTTAGCTAAGACGTTCTTCTTCTTAGCTAACTCAATAACATCACGATCAAGTGTTAAATAAGCACCACGACCTGATTGCTTACCAGTCAAATCAATACTTACTTCTCCTTCTTTTGAGCGAACGATTCGAATAAGCTCTTTTTTCGGCTTCATTTCGCCAGTTGCCACACATTTACGCATAGGAATTTTTTTTCGGGCTTTCAAATTCGCTCACCCCTTACTTACTCATTATCCTCAATAAAATCTTCTTCATCTTCCACATAGCTATCTCGGTTTAACAAAAATTCTTGCTCCTCAACCGGATAAATGCCAGCTTCGCGCGCTTCTGTTTCACTCTTAATATCAATTTTCCAGCCTGTTAGCTTTGCTGCTAAACGAGCATTTTGACCGCGTTTACCAATCGCAAGCGATAATTGATAGTCTGGTACAATAACAGTTGTCGCTTTCTCTTCTTCATTGACAATAACCTCAAGTACTTTAGAAGGACTTAACGCATTGGCAACGAAAACAACCGGATCTTCTGACCATTTAACAATATCAATTTTTTCACCTTTTAGTTCATTGACAATCGCTTGAACGCGTTGTCCCTTTTGACCAACACATGAACCAACTGGATCAACTTCTTCATTATCAGCATGCACAGAGATTTTCGAACGATCCCCCGCTTCACGAGCCACTGATTTAATTTCTACTGTTCCGTCAAAGATTTCAGGAACTTCGATTTCAAACAAGCGCTTTAACAGACCTGGATGTGAACGTGATACAAAGATTTGCGGTCCTTTTGATGTTTTTTCTACTTTTGTAATAAATACTTTAATACGATCATGCGGCTTGTATTGTTCGTTTGGCATTTGCTCATTGACCGGAAGCAATGCCTCAATCTTCCCAAGACTCACATAAATAAAACGAGAATCTTGACGCTGTACAATTCCCGTCATAATATCTTCTTCTCTATCAATAAATTCTGAATAGATGATGCCACGTTCTGCTTCACGTACTCTTTGTGTTACAACCTGCTTCGCTGTTTGAGCCGCAATACGTCCGAAGTCTTTCGGTGTGACTTCCATCTCTACTACATCTTCAAGTTGGTAATTTGGATTGATTTTTTTTGCTTCTTCTAAGGAAATTTCAAGACGTGAATCAAATACTTCATCCACTACGTCTTTACGCGCAAACACACGCATTGTTCCTTTTCCAAGATTTAAATCAATTCGCACATTTTGTGCCTGATTGAAATTGCGACGATATGCTGAAATTAGCGCTGCCTCAATAGCTTCAAGTAATACCTCTCTTGAGATGCCTTTTTCTTTTTCTAAAATATAGAGAGCATCCAGTAACTCACTGCTCATGGTTGGTCCCCCTTACGGATTTTTAATAATAAAATATACATATTAAGAGAAGCTAATGGCTAATCTTGCTTTAGCTACTTTGTCATATGAAATGACAACCGTTTTCTTTCTTGTCTTAATCTTGACTTCTAACGTAACTTCCTGACCGTCAAACGCCATAAGAGTGCCTTCAAATTCTTTTTCATTTAAAATAGGCTCATATGTTTTTATGTACACATTTTTCCCGATTGCTTTTTGAAAGTCTTTATCTTTCTTTAAAGGTCTTTCTGCGCCCGGTGATGAAACTTCGAGAAAATAATTTTGTGGAATAGGATCAACCTCATCAAGCTTTTCACTTAATTTTTCACTGACAGTTCCACAATCCTCAATATCTACGCCTGTTTCTTTATCAATGTAGACACGAAGGAACCAGCTTCCTTCCTTAACATACTCTACTTCGACTAATTCAAGTTGTAAATCCTCAAGAATTGGTGTGACAAGTTCTTCTACTACTTCGGTTACCTTTTTACTCAATTTGTTTCCTCCAAACATGTGGCTTACGCGCTTGGTAATGGATTATTCCAATAATGGGTCAATACAAACACGAAAGAGTGGGTTTCCCCACTCTTTCCATTGGTTCCTCTTAGTATTTCCACTAAAAATATACCACAATTCAGTAATTTATGCAAATTAACAAGTTTTTTAAAGCCTCTTACCAAGCTGTATCAAAACAATGATAACTGATTTTGGTCAGGCAGCGATTCTAAACAACCTTGTTTATCTAGATATTCAAGAATCGTTTTTGAAACTTTCCCTCGTTGTTGTAAATCTTCTTTTGAAAGGAATTCCCCTTCTTCACGAGCACGCACAATATTGATTGCCGCATTCGTTCCAAGACCTGGAATCGAGTTGAATGGCGGAATTAATGAATTGCCTTCAATAATAAATTCATCCGCACTCGATTTATATAAATCTACTTTAGCAAATGAAAAACCACGCTCACACATTTCGAGTGCTAATTCTAACACCGTCAACGTATTTTTTTCTTTTGTGGATGCATCCAGCCCTTTGTCGTTAATTTCTTCAATTTTTGAACGAATGGCTTGCGAACCACGTGTCATCGCTTCAATTTCAAAATCCTCAGCCCGAACCGTGAAATACGCAGCATAATAAAGCAGCGGCAAATGGACTTTAAAATAAGCAATCCGGACCGCCATTAATACATACGCCGCAGCATGGGCTTTAGGGAACATATACTTGATTTTTTTACAAGAATCAATATACCATTCCGGGACTTCGTTCTTACGCATTTCGGCTTCAAATTCCTCTGATAGCCCTTTCCCTTTCCTTACTGATTCCATAATTTTAAACGCAAGCGATGGGTCTAAGCCTTGATAAATTAAATACACCATAATATCATCACGACAACCAATTACTTCGCTTAGCGTACACGTTTTATTATGAATCAAGTCTTGCGCGTTGCCAAGATATACGTCTGTACCGTGCGACAATCCAGAGATTTGTACAAGTTCTGAGAAAGTCGTCGGCTTCGTATCTTCTAACATTTGACGCACGAACCTTGTTCCAAATTCTGGGATACCGAGCGTTCCTGTTTTACACATAATCTGTTCTTCTGTCACGCCTAATGACTCTGGACTACTAAAAATTTTCATTACAACCGGGTCATCCGTTGGAATGGTTTTTGGATCAATACCGCTTAAATCTTGCAGCATCCGAATGACAGTTGGGTCATCGTGTCCTAGTATATCAAGCTTTAAAATATTGTCATGAATTGAGTGGAAATCAAAATGCGTCGTTTTCCACTCAGAATTGCGATCATCCGCCGGAAATTGAATCGGTGTAAAATCGTAAACATCCATATAGTCCGGTACAACGATGATGCCTCCTGGATGCTGACCTGTTGTTCTTTTTACACCGGTACAGCCGGAAACGAGACGATCTACTTCCGCACCTCGATAATGGAGATTATGATCCGCCGCATATCCTTTCACATACCCATAAGCCGTTTTCTCTGCTACCGTACCAATCGTTCCGGCACGATACACATACTCCTCACCGAACAGTACTTTCGTATAGTTATGAGCACGCGGCTGATATTCACCGCTGAAATTCAAATCAATATCGGGAACCTTATCCCCTTTAAAACCAAGGAATGTCTCAAACGGAATATCATGTCCATCTTTTTTATATCGCGTGCCGCATGTTGGGCAATCTTTATCTGGTAAGTCAAAGCCTGAACCGACTGAACCATCATCAAAGAACTCTGATTTTTTACAATTTGGACATACATAATGCGGCGGCAATGGATTCACTTCTGTAATTTCTGTCATCGTCGCAACAAACGATGAACCAACGGAACCACGCGAACCAACTAAGTATCCATCATCGAGTGATTTTTTCACCAACTTATGCGAAATTAAATAAATAACCGCAAAGCCGTGTCCGATAATACTTTTCAATTCTTTTTCAAGTCGTGCCTCTACGATTTCAGGCAAATCTTCACCATAAATTTTCTTCGCCATGCCATAACTCATCTCGCGCATTTCTTCATCAGCGCCTTCAATCTTTGGCGTATACAAATCATCTTTAATCGGCTTTACTTCTTCAATCATATCAGCAATTTGATTCGTATTGGTCACAACAATTTCTTTTGCCTTCTCTTTACCTAAAAACTGAAATGCTTTAAGCATTTCATCTGTCGTACGAAAATGAACGTCTGGAAGTTTATGGCGATTCAATGGATTTGCTCCACCTTGTGAACCAATTAATATTTTGCGATAAATTTTATCATTTGGATTTAAGTAATGAACATTTCCCGTTGCAACAACAGGCTTATTTAGTTTTTCTCCTAGCTTCACAATATTAGAAATAATCGCCTCAAGTGATTTTTCATCACGTACATACTCCATCTCTAGTAAATGCTGATATACTTCCTTAGGATGTACTTCCAAATAATCGTAAAACTCGGCGAGCTCCTCAACTTCCTCAAAACCTTTTTGCATCATCCCTTCAAATACTTCACCTTTATCACAGCCGGATCCGACTAAAATACCTTCGCGATACTTTCGTAACTGCGAACGAGGAATACGCGGCACACGATAAAAATAATTTACATGCGAAAGGGAAATCAGCTTAAATAAGTTTTTCAAACCATCTTGTGTTTGAGCAAACAATGTACAATGATATGGGCGTGAACGTTGATAAGCATTTCCTTGTCCCATATTATCGTTGAACTGCTGATGATGAGTAATTCCTTTTTCAGCCGCATCTTTGAGCATTTTTAACAATAAATACCCTGTTGCCTCAGCATCATAAATCGCACGATGATGCTGGGTTAATTCGATATCAAACTTTTTACATAACGTATTCAAACGATGATTTTTAAATTCAGGATATAAAAAGCGACCAAGTTCCAGCGTATCAATAACTGGGTTACTCGCCTTCGGATGTCCCATTTGTTTGTAACCGATATTTAAAAAGCCCATATCAAAGGAGGCATTGTGCGCAACTAAAATACTATCGCCTGTCCACTCACGAAACTTTTCTAACACCTCTGGAACGTCAGGAGCATTTTCGACTAAATCATCGGTAATCCCCGTTAATTCAATTGTCGTTGCTGATAACGGGTGATGCGGGTTTGCAAAGGATTCAAATCGATCAATAATTTCTCCTTCTTTAATTTTCACTGCTGCAAGTTCGATAATCGTATCATAAACAGCGGAAAGCCCCGTCGTCTCTACGTCAAACACGACATACGTATCATCAGCTAACACTCGATTGGCTTCGTTATAGGCAATTGGCACACCATCATCAACCAGATTTGCTTCAACACCGTATAAAATTTTTATCCCATTCTTTTTGCCAGCACTATACGCTTCTGGGAAGGACTGAGCAACTGCATGGTCCGTAATAGCCACCGCCTTATGGCCCCACTTTGCTGCTTGAGCAACGAGTGCGGAAGTCGGAGTAACGGCATCCATTTGACTCATCGGTGTGTGCAAATGAAGCTCTACTCGTTTTTCTCCTTCTGGAGCTGTATCTTGACGACCTATTTTCGAAATTTCATTAATATCATTGGCAATCATTACGAGGTCACGAACGAATGTATCGTTCTGAATGCTTCCTTGAGCACGTACCCACATTCCCTTTTTTACACGAGAAAGCATAACCGCATCTTCTTTATCGCGCGAAAACACTTTAACAAGGATAGAACTTGTATAGTCCGTCACTTTAAACGTCAACAAACTACGACCACTGCGAAGCTCCTTCACTTCAGCATCAAACACAAATCCTTCAATTGCAATTCGGCGTTCTTCGTCAATAATTTCCTCAATGCGACGGAAATCTGCATCTTCCTTAATCGTATAACCGATTTTAACAGGTCCTTCATACACACTGTCATCCACTGCTTGTTCTGATGCTTTCTTCTGCATTTCAACGAGTGCAGCAAATGCTTTGGCTTCATCTTCTTTTTGCTTCTCTTCAAGAAACTGTTGATAATCTTCTCCGCTCTCTTCAGGCAGAACTTCTGCATCCAGTGATAGCGTCGGAAAACCGTAAGATTGATAAATATCTGAAATAAAACGCGAATATTTTTGCTTCAATTGTCCCGCTTCTGCCGCATTGCGGGCATTCACCATAAGACGATGACCAACAACCTTTGGCTCCTGTCCCTGTAAAAGAGATAATAATGCAGGAGACATGCCCTCAAGCTCCCCTAAACACTGCCTCCAGTAGTCCTTAACTAATTCTTCACTCATCTGTGGATTTACAACGTTAAGTGAAAAGGATACATTGGCAATCTGGGCAAAAGTACTCGTTAACTGTGTTCGAAGGCGCATATGCACGCTAGATGGTATTAGTTGTTGAAGCTTAAACAGAAAATGCCACGTTTTCGATTGTCGCTCAATCGATAACTTTTCAATTTCAGCCCCATTAAAAAATTGAACGAACGCATCGTCCGTTAAACCTAGTTGCTGGAGCAAGAGTTGAAATCTTTCTCGACCGCTATTTTGATCCATTCTCTCTCTCCTTATCTTAAATTTTTCTTAGAAATCCTTTTTGAACAGAGGTTATTATACCATACTCGAACACATTGTATGGATTAGAAACAGACAAACAAAAAACACCATTCATATGAATGATGTCTTTCGTGTCTATATGATTACATTAACCTAATAGCTCTCTAATTTTCGCCGCTAATTCAGAACGAGTAACTTCTACTACTTCGCCTGACTTACGAATTTTCACTTCCAAAATACCTTCTGCTGCTTTTTTACCAACCGTTACGCGAATTGGAAGTCCAATTAAATCAGAGTCAGCAAATTTTACACCAGCACGTTCTTGACGGTCGTCCATTAATACATCAAAACCTGCAGCTTTTAGTTCGCTATATAACTCTTCTCCAACAGTCGCTTGTGTTTCATCTTTCATATTCACTGGAATTAAATGAACTTGATACGGAGCAATATTCCCCGGCCAAACTAAGCCTTTCTCGTCGTTAAATTGTTCCGCAATCGCGGCAACCGTTCGAGATACTCCAATCCCGTAACAACCCATAATCATTGGTTGTGTACGTCCATTTTCATCAAGATATACAGCATTCATTGCTTCAGAGTATCGCGTACCAAGTTTAAAAACATGACCAACCTCAATTCCTTTGGCAAATTGAATGGTACCGTTTCCGTCTGGAGAAAGATCTCCTTCTTGAATAAAACGAAGGTCCACATAAGCCGTTACAGTAAAATCACGGCCTGGATTCACATTAATATAGTGATAATCCTCTTCGTTCGCACCTGTGACTCCATTAACAATTGTCTCCACAGCTGCATCCGCAATAACCTCTACACCATCGCTTACACCGATTGGACCAAGTGAACCAATTGCACAGCCGAGAATTTCTTTCGTAGCCTCTGGCTCAGCAAGCTCCACAACAGAAGCATTATAGTAATTTTTTAATTTAATATCATTGACTTCATGATCGCCGCGAACTAACACAACAACCTGTTTATCATCGACTTGGAACAGTAATGTTTTAATGCATTTCGCTGCGTCAGTATCTAAAAATGCCGATACTTCTTCAATGGATTTTTGTCCAGGTGTATGCACTTTCTCAAGCGCTGCTTCTGCTTCTTCAGATTTTTCATATCTCGTAATAACCGGCGCCATTTCTACATTGGCCGCATAATCAGAGCTATCTGAATAAGCAATCGTGTCTTCTCCAATGTCGGAAAGAACCATGAATTCATGAGTGTCTTTTCCTCCCATCGCGCCTGAATCCGCAATAACTGCACGGAAATTTAATCCGCAGCGAGCGAATACATTCGAATACGCTTGATATAATCGGCTATATACTTCATCCAAGCTTTCTTGACTTGCATGGAAAGAATACGCATCTTTCATAATAAATTCACGGCCACGCAATAATCCAAAACGAGGACGTTTTTCATCACGGAATTTCGTTTGAATTTGATATAAAGTCAATGGCAAACGTTTATATGATTTTACTTCATCACGAATTAAGCTCGTAATGACTTCTTCATGTGTCGCTCCTAATGCAAACTCACGATTATTTCGATCTTTTAAACGCATTAGCTCTGGCCCGTATGTATACCAACGACCAGACTCTTGCCAAAACTCAGCTTGTTGAAGGGCTGGCATTAATAGTTCAACTGCACCCGCATTATCCATTTCTTCACGAACAATCGCTTCTACTTTTTGTAATACTTTTTTCCCAAGCGGCATAAAGCTGTACACACCACTTGAATTTTGTCTCATATATCCTGCACGCAGTAACAACTGATGGCTCTTAATTTCGGCATCAGCAGGAACTTCTCTCAATGTAGGAATTAATGTCATACTTTGCTTCATCTTCGCACCTCTTCAAATACACATTTATACAAAACGAATATGGCGTTTTAAAGCCACCATTTATTTATGAAGGAATATATAGTAGAAGCATATTTCCACTCACCCAATAAGATTGCAGCACTTATTAAGTTTAGCGCAGCTCCACCCTTTTTCCTTCAACCAAACAAAGCGCTTCTTAAAATCGAGCGCTGAAAAGAAAACAGTTCTTATCATCAAATAAGATTATACCGTACGATTTAGGAGGAAAACAAACTATTTTTAGAAAAATACGACTTGTCGCTCCTAATGGAAAAGCCGATATCCATTCCTTATGCTTTACTTCTTTTAAGAAATTAAACTTTCTCTCCTACTTCACGATACGCCTCCCCCTGCTGATGAAGGCGAAATAACTGTAGTAAACTATTTTTTGATAAAACAATTCAGGGCCCATTTTGCTTGAAATCAAGGTTTCAGAAATCTTTCAGCCTAGTCATTACAATACAAAAAAATCAGCAGAAAATCTTCTGCTGATCTTTTTCATTAAAGGAAAAAGCGCTGAATGTCATTCCATGTTACAACAATCATTAACAGCATCAATAAAGCAAAACCGATAACATGTACAAGCCCTTCTTTTTGACGATCAACTGGTTTTCCTCGTAAAAACTCTACTAAGAAAAATAAAAGTCGTCCACCATCTAAAGCCGGCAATGGAAGAAGATTCATAATTCCAAGGTTAATACTAAGAAGTGCTGCCCATTTCATTAAAACAAATATTCCTTGTTGCGCCACTTCTTCTGTCGATTTATAAATGCCAACTGGACCAGACAAACTATCAATCGTAAAGCCGCCTGTTACAAGGTCACCAAGAATGATAAAAATTTGCTTTGTCCAAAAATATGTTTGTGTAAAGCCATATTGAATTGATTTTAAAATATCTTTTTCAACCGGCGGATACACACCAATAATACCAATCGTTTTACCTTCTCTTTCGATTTCTTTAGGTACAACCGGAACAGTTAATGTTTCACCATCACGAACGACAACAAATTCAATTTCTTTCCCAGGATTACTTTGAATATTTTCTTGCACATCTGTCCATGATGAAACCTCCGCCCCATTCACTGATTCAACGCGATCTCCTGTTTGCAAGCCTGATGTAAGGGCCGGTCCATCTTCCGTTAACTTACCAAGCTTAGCTTCATCCACTTCCACCCCTTGAAACAAGCCAATAATAAGGAAGATAAAAAATGCCAACACAAAGTTCATCATCGGCCCAGCAAAAATCGTCATAGCACGGTGGCCAAGTGATTTAGAAGGAAATTGACGATCATATGGTGCAATTTGATTTTCTACTCCATTTTCTACGATAACAGCCTGAGGATGAATCGAAAATGATTTAAGTGTCTCTTCATCTCCTTCCTCAAATCCCGTTAAAAACAGTTTATGGTCAAGATCCACTCGTTCTACTTCCACTAAACGAATATCTGGGTATTTATCTTTATTATTTAAAATAATTTTTATAACATTTTCTTCTTCATCCATTACTAATCCAACACGATAACCCGGCTTAAGGTCCACGTTATCCGCATCTTCACCAGCCATTCGAACATAGCCACCAAGCGGCAATAAACGAATAGTATATTGCGTTTCATTCTTTTTATACGTAAACACCTTTGGACCCATTCCAATGGCAAATTCACGACATAAAATACCAGCACGTTTAGCAAACACTAAATGCCCTAACTCATGAAAAAAAACAAGCGCTCCAAAGATAACGATAAACGCCAAAAGAGTTTCTACTGTTTGCAAAGTCCATCACCTCTTTTTCAATAATAATGTATGAATCAACTGTCTTGTTTCTTGATCGACTTCTTGAATCGTTGTTAAATCCGGATGAGCAATAACTTGATGACGATTCATCGCTTGTTCAATCAACATCTCAATATCTAAAAAGGATATCTGTCCAGCTAGAAAAACAGCTACAGCGGCTTCATTGGCTGCATTTAACACCGTTGGCATTGTGCCGCCCATTTTACCGGCGTCATAGGCATATCGCAAACAAGGATATCGATCAAAGTCCATTTCCGCAAAATTCAGCTTACTGAAATCGGCTAAATTTAATCGCTTCCTTCCAACAAGTGGCAATCGATCTGGGTATGTAAGCGCATATTGAATTGGAACACGCATATCTGGTGTACCGAGCTGTGCCATGACACTTGAATCATGAAATTCAACCATCGAATGAATCACACTTTCCCGGTGCAATAGTACATCAATTTGTTCATATGGTAGATTAAATAGCCAATGCGCTTCAATGACTTCTAGCCCTTTATTCATCATCGATGCCGAATCGATTGTAATCTTGGCTCCCATTGACCAATTCGGATGATTCAGCGCTTCTTCTACTGTTACCCCAACTAACTGTTCACGCGTCCGATCGCGAAAGCTGCCGCCAGAGGCTGTAATGACAAGACGCTCAATATTCTTCTCCTGCTCTCCTTGCAATGCTTGAAAAATAGCTGAATGCTCGCTATCTACCGGAAGCAGCTGTACGCCGGCTTGTCTGACAGCATTCATAACAAGATGCCCTGCTGTCACCAGTGTTTCTTTATTAGCGAGAGCAATGTCTTTACCCGCCTCAATCGCTTGAAGTGTTGGACCAAGGCCTACGCTGCCAATTACAGCATTCACCAAAATAGAAGCCTTCTCATAAATTGCTACGGCGACAAGTCCTTCTTCTCCATACATGAAAGTCATGTGTTCATGACCAAATTCACTCTTTAACGTATCACAGTCTTCTTTTGTGTGTACAGATACAAGCTCTGGCTTAAATTCGTTTATGTATGTTCTTACTAAATCTATGTTTCTTCCCGCTGATAACGCAACTAAACTAAATTGTTCGGGATGATTTCGTACAACATCGATTGTTTGTTGTCCAATCGATCCTGTTGCCCCTAACAAACTAATATACTTCAATTCCCATTCCACTCCTAACGACTACTAGACACACACTTATTTATATCTTTATTACCAAATATGAAATAAATGTAGAATTGGCAAAATAAATATTAAACTATCCATTCGGTCTAAAATTCCACCATGTCCTGGCAGCAGCTTCCCTGCATCCTTTACACCATAATGGCGCTTATAAGCGGATTGAACAAGATCGCCTAATTGACCAAATACAGATATCATGAGACTCATTAACAACACTTTAACTAATGAGTCCTCAAAAGATGTAAATAAATAAAAGCCTATCCCAATAATGAGACCGAACACCAAACCGCCGAAAAATCCTTCAATCGTCTTATTCGGACTGATTTCCGGCCACAACTTCCTCTTACCAATCGCTTTACCGACAAAGTAAGCACCTGAGTCTGTTGCCCAAATCGTGAACAACGCATAGAAGATGTATACTAACTTAGCTTCACGCGTCACATACATAAAATAAAAACCGATGCCCACGTATACGATCGCTAATAATAAAAATCCAGCCTCATCAAATGTAAAGCGATTTTTCGACACAACAGAAAAAATTAAAAATAATAGCCCACCGATTAGCATGATTTGAGTTTTATCATAGTCATTGTTTGTTAAAAAATTTGTATACTCTTGCGGCAATAATATAATCCACAATAATACATACGAGATAACTGACACAAAGGAAAGTTTGTGCAAGTTCTTCATTCTTAATAATTCATATAATCCAATTGTAGCCATTGCATACACTAACAGCAAAAATGGCAACTTCCCAACAATCACAAGCGGAACAAAAATGGCCGCTGCAATGATTGCTGTAATTATTCGTTGCTTCATACCTCTATTAATCCTCACCTTCTAGATTACACGCCACCGTATCTCCGCGCACGCTTTTGATACACTTCAATCGCTTCAAGCAAATGTGTTTCATTAAAATCCGGCCATAATACTTCAGTAAACCATAGTTCCGTATAAGCCAACTGCCATAACATAAAATTACTCAAACGAATTTCACCACTTGTCCGAATTAATAAATCCGGATCTGGCAAAGTGCCTGTCATTAAATAACGAGAAAAGACATCCTCTGAAATGTCACCCTTTAATATACCCTTTTGTGCATCTTTTAAGACATTATTCACGCCCTTTACAATTTCAGCGCGACTGCCATAATTTAAGGCAAAATTTAAAACTAAGCCATCGTTATCTTTCGTATCATCGATTGCCCTTTGAACCGCACGCTGAGTATGGGCCGGAAGAGTAGTGAAGTCACCAATCATTTCCACTCTTACATTTTCTCGAATTAACTCCGGCAAAAACGAACCTAGAAATTCTTCAGGCAATTTCATCAAGTACTCTACTTCGGTCTTTGGTCGTTTCCAATTCTCTGTAGAAAAAGCATAAACGGTTAACGCACTAACCCCCAATTGATTAGCCATTCTCGTAATCTTACGAACAACTTTCATTCCTTCATGATGACCGGCCACACGAGGAAGTGCTCTTTTTTTGGCCCAACGTCCGTTCCCATCCATAATAATTGCAATATGCTGAGGAACTCCAAACTCTCTTATACGCTGAATTCGATCTGTTAAATCGGAAGAAGCATCCTTCTTAACGAAACGCTTCCATATTGAATACATATTCTAGTCCCCCAATAAATACGCTTTATAACAGCAACATCTAGATTATTATACTAAACAAAACGTTAGTATGCGAAAAACATTCTTTTTAAAAAGCAAAAGAATTTACTTAATCATATCAAAAAAAGCAAAGAACTCCTATTATTATCACAAAAAAAGACTCGTTTCCTGATTAAAAAATAGGCCCATTACCTCTATTCTTTTCACTCGAAGTATGTAGCTCCTGCAAATAAAAAAGAGCCTTCTCCACCCTCATGTATGCAGCAACATTTCGCAAGATCATAAAAAAGGTTCTCAACCGCTGTTATTGCATAACATGTTTTATGGATTAGGCTCTTTTTCTCAATACACTTATCTAAAAATAAGCATCTAGCTCAATTATACAGCTAAAATTTCTTGTTCTTTATCTTTCGTAATATCATCAATTTTGCTAATATGTTGATCCGTCATTTTTTGGATATCATCTGCATACCCACGTAAATCGTCTTCCGTAATTTCACCGTTTTTCTCAAGCTTTTTCAGGTCATCATTTCCATCGCGACGAATGTTACGAATAGCAATTTTCGCTTCTTCCGCTTCTTTCTTCACAACTTTTACAAGCTCTTTACGGCGCTCCTCTGTTAAGGCAGGAATAGCAATCCGAATTAATGAACCATCATTTGTAGGATTTAATCCTAAATCTGATTTTAAAATCGCTTTTTCAATTTCACCCAAAATAGTTTTATCATACGGTTGAATAACTAAAAGCCTTGCTTCTGGAACTGAAATACCCGCCAATTGGTTAATTGGTGTCGGTGCACCATAATAATCAACGAAAACTTTGTCAAGTAAAGAAGCATTAGCACGGCCCGCACGAATTGTAGCTAATTCTCTTGTATATGCACTAATCGCTTTTTCCATTTTCGTTTTTGCATTTGAAATGACTTGTTTTGGCATCTTATTTCCCCCTTACGATTGTTCCTAAAGTTTCACCTAATACAGCGCGTTTAATATTACCTTTTTCCATGATTGAGAAGACAATTAATGGAATGTCGTTATCCATACAAAGCGATGATGCCGTTGAATCCATAACTTCTAAACCTTCTTTTAGCACATCTAAATAAGAAAGTTCATCATATTTCACAGCATTTGCATTTTTCACTGGGTCAGCATTGTAAACACCATCTACGTTATTCTTCGCCATTAAAATAACATCTGCTTCAATTTCAGCTGCTCTAAGTGCTGCCGTTGTATCAGTAGAGAAGTACGGATTTCCTGTACCTGCTGCAAAAATAACAACTCTTTTCTTTTCCAGATGACGAATCGCTTTTCTGCGAATATAAGGCTCGGCTACTTGTCTCATTTCAATAGACGTTTGGACGCGCGTCTCAATTCCAAGCTGCTCTAAACTGTCTTGTAAAGCTAACGAATTCATAACCGTTGCCAGCATCCCCATATAGTCGGCATTCGCACGGTCCATGCCCATTTCACTTCCGATTTTTCCACGCCAAATATTACCGCCTCCAACAACAACGGCTACTTCTACGTCTAAATCCGCTACTTCTTTTACTTGCTCAGCAATAGACTTAATCACTTTAGGATTAATACCAAAGCCATCTTCACCGGCTAATGCTTCACCACTTAACTTTAAAACGACACGTTCATATTTCGCGTTACTCATAAGAACCTCCAACTATGTAATCTTCTTTTGAAAAGCACAACCGGCCCGATTAAAACCAGCCGTTTACGCCTAACATCACGAAAGCATAATCAGCTTAATCATGACAGTTCAAAAATAGGGAACACCATAGTGTCCCCTATTCAATCATTTTTGTTACAATTAGTCTTTTTTCACTTGCGCCATTACTTCTTCAGCGAAGTTATCTTCGCGTTTTTCAATCCCTTCGCCTACTTCGAAACGAATGAATGATTGAATTTTTCCGCCTTTTGATTCAACAAATTGACCTACTTTAACATCTGGGTTTTTAACAAACGCTTGTTCATTTACACAGATTTCTTCGTAGAACTTGTTAATACGACCTTCTACCATTTTAGCAACGATTTTTTCTGGTTTACCTTCGTTAAGCGCTTGTTGTGTTAAAACTTCACGCTCACGTTCTAATTCGCTAGAATCCACTTGGTCGCGAGAAACATATTTAGGATTGATTGCTGCAATGTGCATAGACACGTCTTTCGCTGCTTCTTCATCAGTTGTTCCTTCAAGAACAGAAAGTACAGAGATACGTCCACCCATGTGAAGGTATGCACCAAAAGCATCGCTATCTGTTTTTGTTACTACTTCGAAACGACGTAAAGATAATTTTTCTCCGATTGTAGCAATTGCAGCATTGATATGATCTGCAACTTTTGCACCATTTTCCATTGTTTGCTCAAGTGCTGCTTCAACAGATTCAGGATTATTAACAAGAATGTGATTTGCAAGCTCTTTTACAAGCGTTTGGAACCCTTCGTTTTTCGCAACGAAGTCTGTTTCAGAGTTTACTTCAAGGATTACTGCTTTGTTTCCTTCAACAAGGATAGAAGTTAATCCTTCCGCTGCAATACGATCACCTTTTTTCGCTGCTTTCGCAATTCCTTTTTCGCGTAGGAAATCAATCGCTTTTTCCATATCTCCATCTGTTTCTACAAGTGCCTTTTTGCAGTCCATCATACCAGCGCCTGTTTTTTCGCGCAATTCTTTAACTAACTGTGCAGTGATTGCCATATTATTACTCCTCCTCAGTACGGATACATTTTATTCAATTTGTTATTATTTTGCCAAAAACTACATAATTTTATGTAGGTGATAATTTTGCAAAAAAAAGGGATAAAAGGCATTATCCTCTTATCACCTTTTTTGTGGCTCAATTAAGCAGTTGTAGTTTCTGTTTCTGTTTCAATTGCTGTCTCTTCGCCTTGCTTAGCTTCTAAAATAGCATCTGCCATTTTACCTGTTAATAACTTAACAGCGCGAATCGCATCGTCATTCGCAGGAATAACTACATCGATTTCGTCTGGATCACAGTTTGTATCAACAATACCAACAAGTGGAATGTTTAATTTATGTGCTTCAGCTACAGCAATACGCTCTTTACGTGGGTCGATAACAAAGATTGCGTCTGGAATAGATTTCATTTCTTTAATACCGCCTAAGAATTTTTCTAAGCGATCCCACTCTTTTTTAAGTTGAATAACTTCTTTTTTAGGAAGTACGTCGAAAACGCCATCTGCTTCCATTTTTTCGATGTCTTTAAGACGTTTAATACGCTTTTGAATTGTTTCAAAGTTTGTTAAAGTTCCACCTAACCAGCGTTGGTTTACATAGAATTGACCTGAACGAATCGCTTCTTCTTTAACTGATTCTTGAGCTTGTTTTTTCGTACCTACGAAAAGAACAGTTCCTCCGTTAGCTGCGATTTCTTTAACGAAGTTGTAAGCTTCTTCAACCTTTTTCACTGTTTTTTGTAAGTCGATGATGTAAATTCCGTTACGCTCCGTGAAGATATATTTCTTCATTTTTGGGTTCCAACGGCGTGTTTGGTGCCCGAAGTGTACACCAGCTTCAAGCAATTGTTTCATTGAAATAACTGACATTATAATTTCCTCCTAAATGGTTTTGTTTTTCCTCCGCTTCGGTCATTTTCCTACAGAAACTGTTATGAACAGCACCATCTGTTTGAATCGCAAAGCGTGTGTATTAACACCATTTCATAATATAGCATACATGTAAAACACAATCAAGTACTATCTATTCATTTAAGTTGAAACTTTAGTAAAAGTTCAATTTCAGTTGTTCCTCGCTTTAAGGATTTTGCAATTTCTTCAACTGATAAACCTTGTTCTAAAAGCACAAGCGCCTGTTCATGAAGAGTTGGTTCTAAGGGGAGAGCCTGCCCATTTAGCGACGTTTGTAACGTATCAGAAAAGCTTGGATGCATACTTTCGTTCCGCTTATCCATCTCCTTCTCTTTCGATTCAGTTGATAGCTCTAAACGATCATTCTTAGGAATCGGCAAATCGAATTCTCTATCCTCTTGTTTAAGTGATGGATTTGTATAAGCAGCTACTGCTTTATGCTTTATCGTATGTACCGCTGCCTCCTCAGACTTTTCAATGACAACGGCAGGTGCCGCATGAGACAACTCTATTGGTTGTTCTTTGTTTCCTTTAGCTTCTGTCAATCCCTTTTGCATAAGCTTCTCTAGCAAAGCTTCGTTTTCTTCTTTCATTTCTATAATATAACCTGTCATTAACTCTTCCATTTCTGCAATAACAGCCTTTTGATTTTTTTCCGCTTGATAAAAACGATTTTGACGTACAAATAAAACAATAATGGCAAATATCGTAAAAACATTCAAAAGAAAGAGTATAAACATGAATAATACTGACATAGAATCCCTCTTAACCAGAATCGTCCATCGCTTGCCCTTGGTAAGGATAAGGCCGACTTTGTCCGGTAGTTTTTTCTCTTTTTCTTTTTATTTTGCTTTAAAAACGGTCCTATTACTCGTGCTTTACACCTTGCATCACATTGCGCAATTTATAAATGGACCTTGAATGAATTTGTGAAATTCTTGAGGTGGATAACCCCATTACTTGGCCGATTTCGGTTAAAGTGAGTTCTTCTTTATAAAAAAGTTGTAGAACAAGCTGCTCCTTCGCATTTAATGTTTCAATCATCCTAGATAATTCTACATACAATTCTTCTTGTAACAAATATTCTTCAGGAAGCCTTGCATGCTCATCTTTTATATGAAAACTAGCACTTTCTTTTTCTTCTTGATCCTGTGGATGCTCATCTATAGACAACACATTAGCAAAGAAATTTTCATTTAATGCGGCATATACATCATTTTCTGAAATATTCAGCTCTGCAGCAACTTCTGCTGGCGTAACATTCCTCATTAGTTTTTGCTCTAGTTTTTCGATAGTCGCTTCAATTTTTTTTGATTTTTCCCTTGCACTGCGCGGAAGCCAGTCTTCTTTTCTTAAACCATCAAGAATAGCCCCTCGAACGCGAAAAGAAGCATATGTATCAAATTTAAAGTCTCGCTCTGGGTCAAAACGTTCTAACGCATCAAACAACCCCATCATCCCTAAACTTCTTATATCATCACGACTAACATTTTTTGGCAGATTAACAGAGATGCGCTGCACATGATAAGAAACAAGCGGAAGATATTTTTCCACTAATGTATTTCCCGCTTGTGGATCGCGACAGTCAATCCAATTTTTCCAACATAACTGCTCTTCTCCGATAGTCAGCTGAGACATGGGATTCCTCCTAACATCTTTTTAATATAAGGCCAGAGAAAGTTACTTTTTGAAGCTTTTTTCAACTAGCCCTTTACCTAATCCACTGAAAAGTGATTTAATCTATCATTATATATTTCTCATACCTTTATTAACGGTGCGAATAGTAAGTACACAAGTTTTGGGATTAAATTCAATCGTTCGTCCGCTATTCCCCCCAACATCTTCCGCTATAATTGGAATATTTAAATTAGCTAATCCCCTTCGAACAGCCTCTACATTTCTAGGCCCAATTCGCATCATATCTCCACCGGAGAAGAATTGAAACATTTGTGCACCGCCAGCCATTTTTGCTTTTAATACCGAAGCTCTCGCACCCTGGATTACAAGTCGATTAACTAACTCTTTAATCGCTGTGTCAGCAAACTTAGCCGTATTGATGCTGCCAGATTTAGCAAGAGATGAATCTGGCAGCATCACATGGGCTAGTCCAGCTAGTTCTTTCTTTTCATCATAAACAATAACGCCTACACATGAACCTAAACCTGATGTTCGTATCAATGATGGAGATTTAACAATATTCATATCCGCTATTCCAACTTTGACAATATGGGGATCTCTCAGCTCAACCATCTGTCGCCACTCCTAATGAGTTAAAAATAACTTCAAAAGAATCTGGATTAGGTAATAAAAAGAAATGTCCATTCATCGCACCTGATTCATCCCCTTCCTTCTCAAGAACCGTATCAATCACAATCGCATAATCACTTACTTGCGAAAGCTCCAATAACCCAAAGCTAATCGTTGCACCAACCATGTCAATCGTAAGCGATGGTACAGATGGATAGAGATGTAAATTAGTAAAGTCAGACAGCGAAGATAAATAAGAACCAGATAAAATATTTCCTAACTCCTGCAAACAAGACAATGACATTTCTGAGTGGGGGGACTCTGATTCAAAAACGAATGAATCATTCGCAATCATCCGTTGAATAAAATAAGTAGCAGCTGGCAGGGATAGAATAAAGAACATGCTTCCAGTCACATCCCCCTCAAGCCTTAAAAATACGCTCGCAACTACATTTTCCGGACCGCCTGCCAATTCCATCATTTGATTGAAAGAAACAATCCGTACATTAGGAACGCTCATCTCAATTTTTTGATTCAAGATTCTAGAAAGGGCGGTTGCTGCATGAGCTGCTCCAATATTCCCAATCTCTTTCAATACATCAAGATGCAAACTATTAATTTTCTCAATAAAAGACATGTTTTAGCCTTCTTTTCTCATAGATTCTTGAAGGGCATCTAATGAAAGGGTCTTCTCTAAGTTCACCAGGATTAATAACCGTTTATCAATTTTAGCAACACCACTAATATACTCATCTATACGATGGCCAACCACTTCAGGCTGAGGTTCAATACTAGCAACAGGAATATCCATTACATCATTAGCTGAATCCACGATTAATCCCACTTCCATCCCCTCAATCACTACAATGATAATTCTTGTAGATTCGTTATAAACAACTTCATCAAAACCAAAACGAATTCTTAAATCAATGATTGGCGTAATTACACCTCGTAAATTAATGACACCTTTAATAAATGGCAATGTTTTAGGTACTCTTGTAATATGTAGAAGCTTTTCAATCCCTCTTACACGCTCAACTGGCAAGGCATATTCTTTGTCTTTAATTTGGAATACAATAATCTTCACCTCTTGCTCCGTGGACACTGCTGTCATGCTCTTCTCCTCCTTTTCTTCTAAACTTATGTATGTTTGAACAACACTCCATCGCAGGAAATAAAGTTCAACTACTCGGACCTTTACGGACAGTTATCCCCCATCTTCTTTGTTCCCTCATACAGCTTAAAGTTGAGGTCTTACTGCCCGTTAAGTGTGAGAGAAACCTTTAGGCGTTAATTAATAAGCGCATTACAATCAATAATTAACGCAACTTGTCCATCCCCTAAAATCGTTGCTCCTGAAATCGCAAAAGCCGTGTTTAAATAATCTCCTAACGATTTTAAGACAACCTCAAGTTGGCCAATGAATGAATCTACGACTAAACCAGCCATCTTATCGCCTTTTCTAACAATAACAACCGATAAGAACTCGTCCTCTTTACCGAACTCAGGTACTTCAAAAATATCCTTCAAGAATAGAAGTGGAAGAACTTTCCCTCTAAAATCAATAACTTGCTGATTGTGCGCATTCATAATATCTTCTTTTTTAATAATGGCTGTCTCTATAATAGAAGAAAGTGGAATCGCATATTTTTCTTTTTGAATCTCAACAAGCATGACCGAAATAATGGAAAGTGTGAGCGGAAGCTGAATTAAAAAAACAGAACCTGCCCCTTCTGTAGAATCAATCGTCACATTTCCACCAAGAGACTCAATCGTATTTTTCACTACATCTAAACCAACACCGCGTCCAGATACATCAGAAATTTTTTCAGCAGTGGAGAAACCTGAAGCTAAAATTAATTCATACACTTGCTTATCTGTAAGAGTGGCTGCTGCTTCTTTTGAAAGAATTCCGTTTGCAATAGCTTTATTCAATACACGCTCTCTATTAATTCCTGCTCCATCATCTTCAATTTCGATGAAAACATGGTTTCCACTATGGTACGCTTTCAGAAGAATCTTCCCTTCCTCCGGCTTCCCATTTGCTAAACGCACTTCAGGTCTTTCAATTCCATGATCCATCGCATTTCTCAATAAATGCACGAGCGGATCACCAATTTCATCAATGACCGTACGATCCAACTCTGTTTCAGCACCAACAATCTGTAAATCTACTTGTTTATTTAAATCACGTGCTAACTGACGAACCATTTTTGGAAACCGGTTAAAAACCGTTTCAACTGGAACCATTCGCATATTTAACACAATGGTTTGCAAGTCACTTGTCACACGTGACATTCTTTCTACAGTTTCATGAAGCTCTTGATTATCTAAATCACGGGAGATTTGGTCTAATCTGCCTCGGTCAATGACTAATTCTTCAAATAAATTCATTAAAATATCTAAGCGTTCAATATTTACCCGAATCGTTTTACTTGAATTGGATTTAACAGGCGCTTGCTTTTTCTCTTCTTTTTTCGTTTGTTCTGTTGCAACTGTTGTCACAACTGACTCTTGTTCCTCTACAGGAACCGGCGTTCGCAAATGCTCGAAATCAATCGTATGTACTTGAACCCTATCTACTTCAGAAACTTTCATTACTTTCTTCTGAACATCCTCAACAGATTCCTTCGTTACAATTGTGACAGAAAAACTGTGATCGAATTGTTCTTCCTCTAGCTGCTCAACCGGTGGATTTGATTTAATAACCTCACCAATTTTCTCTAATACTTCAAACACCATAAACACACGCGCTGCTTTTAATAAACAATCTTCTCGTAAACTAATCTTTAATTCATAGCTATTAAAGCCTTGATCCTGAGACTGCTGCAAAACCGTTATTTCAAATTCATCGTATTCACTATTTACAATTTCCGGCTCAAGTAAAGCACTTGCTGCCGCAACTTCACTAACTGCTGTCAGAATAAGAGATTCGCCTTTTTCGATAAGAAGGAGTTTTTCCACAACATCCTTCACATCTCGCTTCCCTTCTCCACCTTCTGCAATGGAATAGACCATCGCTTCTAAATCATCAACGGCTAGAAATAACGTATCAAACGTTTCAGGCTGTAATGTAATCTGCTCATTGCGAATAGCATCTAACACATTTTCCATCTTATGTGTCAAATTAGCTAAGTCTTCATACCCCATTGTTGCAGACATCCCTTTTAATGTATGAGCTGCACGGAAAATATCATTTACAATGGATAAATCATCTGGATTTTTTTCAAGCTCTAATAACTGCTCACTACACATTTGAAGATGTTCTTTACTTTCCTCAATAAATACTTCTAAATACTGATTCATATCCATAAACTCTGCACCTCCTAAGACTCGCAATACTTTACAATTGTTTTGGCGATATTCTCTACATTCTCTACAGTGTCTATTAAATGAGTGGCTATAGCTGCCTTTGGCATGCCGAATACAATAGATGTTTCTTGGGACTCTGCAATAGCTTTCACTTGCCCTTTTCTCTTCAATTCAATTAAACCATTTGCCCCATCACTTCCCATGCCGGTCATAATGACAGTTGTTTTCGTAAAATCTATTAACTCATTCGCCACTGACTCAAACATAACATCTACAGAAGGACGATGACCGTTACGAGGTTCAGATTGTTCTAATATAATCGCTAAACCTGTACCAATCTTTCGCACTTTCAAATGGAACCCACCTGGAGCAATATACGCGGTTCCTTTTTGAATCAACTCACCATCTTCCGCTTCTTTCACATGAATATGACAAAGTGAATCTAAACGTTCTGCTAAAGATCTCGTAAACCCCGGCGGCATATGCTGAACAACTAAAATCGGTGCATTAATGGACTGTGGAAGATTAGTCAATACGGTTTGTAACGCTCTCGGTCCTCCAGTAGAAGTACCAATTAAAACAATTTTTTTACTCCTATAGTCCCTATCTGTCACAGCATAACTCGAAACAAAAGATACCACTGATTCTATTTTACTATATTTCTTACATCCAGATAGATTTCTTTGTATTTCTCCTGCATTTTTTTGTAATTTGTGAACATTTGCCCAGCTCGCAGCAACTACTTTATCTATGATTTCCTGCTTCACCTTATATAAGTCTAGTGAAATTGCCCCTGACGGCTTAGCGATAAAATCAAACGCTCCATTTTGCATGGCCATGAGTGTATTTTCCGCTCCTTCTTTCGTTGTACTCGACAACATGACAACAGGAGTTGGAAAATCCTTCATAATTTTCTCTAAAGCTTCCAGCCCATTCATAATAGGCATTTCTACATCCAACGTTACAACATCAGGTCTTAACGATTGAATTTTACTAATAGCATCCTGTCCATTCCTTGCACTTCCGACTACTTCCAACCTGCTATCTTCCGTTAGAAACTCCACAATTAACTTCCGCATGAATGCTGAATCATCTACAACCAAAACCTTTATTTTTTTCATATCAGCCGCCTACCTTCCAAGAAAATATCGCTTCATATTTTGAAGAAAGTTACTTTTGGGCAACGTCCACTCTTCGTTAAAAGAATGATTGTTATATCTGAAGACAAGATTCATTAAAGCTTTTGAAACATCGGATCCTGAATCGTACTCGATAAAAGGGACTTGCCTTGATACAGCATTTGATACCGTCCGATTCTCTGGGAGACATCCTAACACAATTGCTTCTTTTCGCAAAAACTTTCGCAGTGCATTTTGAATACGCGTAATCGTCTCCTGTCCCTCTTTTATCGTCAATACGCGATTGCAAACGAGCAGAAATGGCAGTTCTGGGTTAACAGAATGTAAATACTTCATAACGGAGTATGCATCCATAACCGCTGTCGGCTCTGGTGTACAAATGACGATTAACTCATCCACACATAAAAGAAACTTAACTGAGTCCTCCGTAATTCCAGCACCCATATCAAACAAAATGTAATCATACTGATTCAATAATTCATTAAATTCTTCCATAAACCTTGAAAAATTTACTTCACTAAGTGAAAATAAATTCGTTAAGCCTGTACCGCCTGTAATAATTGAGATTTGTTCCGGTCCCGCTGTCATAATATCGACTAGTGAAAGGCCTCGATCAAAAAAATCAACAATGCTGTATGTCGAATGCCTGCCAATTAAAATATCAATATTCCCCATACCAATGTCCATATCAAACAGAAGAACTCTTTTTCCCTTTTTCGCTAAAGCGATGGCGAAATTTAACGAAAAATTCGACTTCCCTACTCCGCCTTTTCCACTAATGACTGCTAGCGTCTTCGCCATAGATTTCTTTTGATAATCCTCTAATTGCTGACGTAAATTTTCAGCTTGATCTTTCATCATCTTTAACTCCAAATAGTAAGTTCAATATATTAACAGGGGTGGCCTTCATCAAATCATCCGGTACATTTTGCCCATTTGTAATATACGCAGGCGCTAATTGACATTGTTGCATCATATTAATCATTGCTCCATATGTCGCTGTTTCATCCGCTTTCGTAAAAATAATATGTTTCAATGGGATTGTAGAAAATTGACGATAAATATCTTCCATATCTCTTTGCTTAGACGTTAAGCTGAGCACAAGATACGTTTCCATCTCCTCTGTAAAATCAATAATGTCCCCTAAATCCTTTACATATTGAGCATTTCGAAAATTCCTTCCTGCCGTATCAATAAATACTAAATCATAGTGTGCAAAACGCTCGGCTGCTCGTTTAAAATCGTCTAAATTATAAGCCACCTCTATCGGCACATTTAAAATTTTTGCATAAGTTTTCAATTGATCAATCGCCGCAATTCGGTAGGTGTCCGTCGTAATAAAGGCCACCTTCTTACGCTCTTTTAATACCGTTTGAGCGGCAACTTTAGCAAGCGTTGTCGTCTTACCTACTCCGGTTGGACCGACAACATTAATATATTTCTTTTGAAAAGCTAGCTCTTCTTTGGAAATCCATTCAATTTGCTCAGCCAAAGCGGATTTTAGCCAATCCCGCACTTCTTCTTGTGTGACCTCATGTTTCACCGCACGCCACTTCGCAACTAAAACATCCATTACTTGTGTACGAATCGATGCAGCAATTTCTTGCTTCACTAAAACAGCATGAGCCGACTCTAACAACTCTGGATAATGAGTATCCGCCATTCCTGTAGAACGTAATCCCTCAATCATTCCTTTTAAATCAGCAATTTCTTTTAACAAATCAGAGGTCGGTGTTTCTAGGTCTTTCTTTATAGGTTCACTTGAAACTGGCTTCGGCAATTGCTCAAGTACAGATGACGGCTTTACTTTCTTTGGTTTTTGCTTGACAACCATCTGATTGGATTCTGCTGTTGAATCGATAGCCGCTACAACTTCAATACGCCGTTTTTTAAACAAACCTAAAAATCCGCCAATATATATCGGTTTCGAGCTTAAAATAACCGCATCTGTACCTAATTCTTCACGAACAAATTTCATCGCTTCCGTTACCGATTCCGCTGTATACTTCTTTACCTTCACGCTACATCCACCACCCCTACACTTTGTACTTCAACGCTAGCTTCCAACTCATTATAGGAAATAATCGGCACATTCGGGAAATAACGCTCTGTTAATTGGCGCACATACATCCGAACAGCTGGTGAACAAAGTACAATAGGTTGCTGCTCCATTAAAGCTAACTCTTCTAGTTTAGCTGCAAGCGTTTCTAAAATAAGTTGAGAGTTATTTGGGTCTAACGATAAATAGTTTCCATGCTCCGTTTGTTGAACAGCATCGGCAATGATTTTCTCTACCTTTCCAGATACAGTAATAACCTGAAGGCGCTGTTCTCCCCCAACTAACGTATTCGTAATCTGTCTTGCTAAGTTTTGACGTACATATTCGGTGAGCAGGTCCGTATCAGACGACATTTTCCCATAATCCGCAAGTGTTTCAAAGATAATAGGTAAATTTCGAATAGATACTTTTTCTTTTAATAATTTAGCTAACACTTTCTGAACCTCACCAATCGCCAGCGGACTTGGTGTCACTTCTTCGACGAGGATTGGTGCCGTTTCACGCAAATGCTCAATTAACTGTTTCGTCTCTTGACGGCCAAGTAACTCATGAGCATTAGCTTTAATAATTTCTGTTAAATGAGTGGATACAACGCTCGGTGGATCAACAACGGTATACCCCATCATTTCCGCATGTTCTTTCATGTCTTCCGCGATCCATTTAGCCGGCAACCCAAAGGAAGGTTCCACTGTATCAATCCCTTCAATCGAATCATCTTCAATCCCCGGGCTCATCGCTAAGTAATGATTTAACAGAAGCTCGCCCCTTGCCATCTCATTTCCTTTAATTTTCAAGCGATATTCATTTGGGTTTAATTGAATATTATCGCGAATCCGCACAACAGGAATGACAAGTCCCATTTCAATGGCAAGCTGCCGACGAATCATCACGACTCGATCTAATAAATCCCCACCTTGATTTGTATCGGCGAGCGGGATTAATCCATATCCAAATTCAAATTCGATTGGATCGACGCTTAATAAATTGACAACGCTCTCTGGACTTTTCATTTCATCGGTTTCTATTTCTTCTTCAAGCTCTTGTAAATCCTCTTTATCTTGTTTCGGCGCCTTTGCCATCATATAAGCTCCAATTGCTAGCGCAGCAGCAATTGGAATCGTAAACAGATTCGAAATAGGTGTAAATAAACCTAAACAAAACATAGTACCAGCTGTGACATACAACATTTTCGGATATTGAAACAACTGTGATGTGATATCGGTACTTAAATTACCATTAGACGCAGCCCGTGTCACAACAATCCCCGTTGCTGTTGAAATTAATAAAGCCGGAACTTGGCTAACAATTCCGTCCCCGATCGTTAACATTGAAAAATGTGCCGCTGCATCGCCAAACGAATACCCTAACTGCAACATCCCAATCATAATCCCAAAGATTAAGTTGATAATGACGATAATAATTCCAGCAATGGCATCTCCTTTAACGAATTTACTCGCACCGTCCATGGAACCATAAAAGTCTGCTTCACTACTAATTTTTTCACGTCTTACACGTGCTTCTGCTTCTGAAATCATTCCAGCATTTAAATCTGCATCAATTGACATTTGCTTACCAGGCATTGCATCCAATGTAAAGCGAGCAGCTACTTCTGAAACACGCTCCGAACCTTTTGTAATAACGATAAAGTTAATGATGACTAAAATAATAAAGACGACTAAACCGACAAGCACATTTCCACCCACAACGAACGATCCAAATGTTTCTACAACCCCACCTGCATCACCATGCGTTAAAATTGCACGAGTTGTAGAAACATTCAGTCCTAATCGAAACAACGTCAACAATAAAAGTAGAGTCGGAAAAACGGAAAACTCTAGCGGTTCTTTAATATTCATCGTAATAAGAAGAACCGACAACGCAAGAGAAATATTTATTAATAATAAAATACTTAACAACCATGTTGGTAAAGGAATAATTAACATGACTACAATCATGATAACCGATATAAGAACAACTAAATCTCGCGCTTTCATTTTCTTCTCTCCTAACTAGCTACTTTGAGGCATTATATTTTCCCCTTCGTTTTATAAACGAAGGCAAGTATTTCTGCTATTGCTTTAAAAAACTCTTCCGGTATCGCTTGTCCGACTTCTGTTTGATCATATAAGGCTCGCGCTAACGGGCGATTTTCAACCATTATGACATCATTTTCTTTTGCAATATATTTAATCTTCTGAGCGACAAAATCGACACCCTTTGCTACAACAAGAGGAGCATCTGATTTTTGTTCATCATATTTTAAAGCAATCGCAAAATGCGTGGGGTTCGTAATAACCACATCAGCATTTGGTACTTCTTGCATCATACGCTGCATCGCCATTTGCCGTTGCTTTTGCTTAATTTTAGACTTGATGAGCGGGTCCCCTTCAGAATTTTTATGTTCATCTTTAATATCCTGCTTGGACATTCTAATGTTTTTTTCAAAGTCATATTTCTGATATAAATAATCAAGAATTGCAATACAAAACAAGGCAACCGCGGCGTATAATCCCATTTTAATCGTAATATCCGCTAACAAAACAAGCGCATCACTAACGGGAATATGCGAAAGCACCATCACTTCATCCATACGGTTCCATAACACAAAAAAAGCGATAAAGCCGATAATCGAAATTTTTAAGATAGATTTTAATAACTCCACCATGGCTCGCATAGAGACGATTCGTTTAAATCCTTTAATCGGATCTAATTTTTCTAGTTTAAATTGAATCGTTTCTGTTGAGAACATAAACCCAACTTGCATGATATTCGCGAGCATCCCGGCAATCATAGCGGTAACAAAAACAGGCGCAAGGGTCAAGACCATCATCTTCAATATTTCGTACACCATCACCTGAATATTTTCTTCTGTCACGCTTTCTAACATCATATTTTGCAGAAACTCTCGCATAAGGCCGAAAATCTGTTCATACATGAATGGCCCCGTAATAACAAGCACTCCAAACACCGCGAGTAAATTTATGGCGGTATTTATATCTTGACTTTTAGCAACTTGCCCTTTTTTTCTAGAATCCTGCCTTTTTTTCGGTGTTGCTTTTTCTGTTTTTTCTCCTGCGAAAAATTGCAAGTCTAACCGAAGTTCGTTCACCTTATCTGCCTCCGATCAGTTCCATCAAATTTCGCATGGCAACAAGTATCAGTTCAAATAAATTAGTGACAACATGCATCATCGCTCCAATGACAACAAAAAGTACGACAAAACCCGCCACAATTTTGACTGGAATCCCGACAACAAATACATTAAGCTGTGGAACTGTACGTGCCAAAATTCCAAGTGCCACATCCACTAAAAAAACACTTCCTACAACAGGAATCGACATTTGCAAAGCAATAACAAAGGATTGGCTAAACGCCTTTGCTAAATATTCAATAATGGATTCATTTCCAAATGGTACATATACTTGATCAATCGGAATAAATTGATAGCTGTAAAAAATACCGTCAAGCAACAAATGATGACCATTCGTACTTAATAAAAACAATAAAGCAATGGTATATAAATATTGTCCCATTAGTGGACTTTGTGCTCCTGTTTGCGGGTCAATAACATTTGCCATCGCAAACCCCATTTGAAAGTCAATAAATCCCCCAGCAATTTGAATCGCTGACATCATCATATACGCGACAAAGCCAATAAACAACCCGACGAGCACTTCTTTCAAAATCAAAAAGTAATAAGTCAAATCTATCTCCAATACAGGAGCTTCAATCGTGTAATACATAATCCAAGCAAGGAAAAAACCAAATCCGATTCGATGCATCATCGGAAGCGATCGATGCGAGAAGATTGGCAGGACAACAAAAAAGGTAGTTACACGAACAAAAATTAATAAAAAGGCTGGAAAATAGGGTAGAATTTCTGCCATGCCCTAACCTACAAAACGATTCAAGTTTCCAAGTATTTCCGCAGTATATGAAATTAAATGGCTAATCATCCACGGTGCTAAAAAAACAATGCCGACAAGAACGGCAACAATCTTTGGAACAAAGGCAAGTGTTTGTTCTTGAATTTGCGTCGTCGCCTGAAAAATACTGATCGCTAAACCAACGCCTAGCGCAATTAATAACAATGGCCCCGATACAATCAAGATCGTATAAATTCCTCGTTCCGCTACATCAATAACAAAATCTGCACTCAACGTTCTTCACCTGCTTAAAAACTTTGTAATAAAGATTTGACTACTAAGTACCATCCATCTACTAGCACAAAGAGAAGAATCTTAAATGGTAATGAAATCATGACCGGCGGTAACATCATCATCCCCATCGACATTAAAACACTGGCAATAATCATATCGATTACAAGAAATGGTATAAAAATCATAAATCCAATTTGAAAAGCCGTCTTCATTTCACTAATCGCAAAAGCGGGTACTAGTGCTGTCAATGGAATATCTTGAATAGATTTTGGCGGGTCCATTTGTGCGTAATCAAGAAAAAGTGCAAGGTCCTTTTGTCTCGTATGCTCGCTCATAAATTCTTTAAATGGGATTGACGCTTTCTCATACGCTTCCTCTAACGTAATCTTTTCTTCAAATAGAGGGGTAAGTGCTTGTTTATTCACCTCTTGAAATGTCGGAGCCATAATAAAGAAAGACATAAACATGGCAAGACCAATCAACACTTGAGTTGGCGGCATTTGCTGTGTTGCAAGAGACGTTCGCACAAATCCCAGCACAATAATAATTCTTGTAAAACAAGTCATTAAAATTAAAATACTCGGAGCAAGAGATAAAACCGTCAGCATTAAAAGGAGCTTGACAGAAGTAGAGACATTAGCGGGATTACTAGTATTGAAAAACTCCATAAACTCACTCATTTATCGTCTCTTCCTTTCTGATCAAGCTTATCCATTAGCTGCTTTCGACTTTGTTTCATTTCATCTAACTGATTTTTTAATTCACTTGAAAATGACTCCCGGCTCACCGCTGATTTTGTCCATTTCTTTTTTAACTTCATTACAAAATCAGTGGGCTGCATCATTTGTTCATATTTTTGATTATAGGCTTCTAGTAATTGTCGACGTTCTTCTTCATCTTCAATTTCTGTTAACAGTTGAATATTTTCGCCGACTCCGACAAGGAGCACGCGCTCTCCCACTTTCACAATTTGAATAGAGCGATTATTGCCTAAGTTTGTTCCACCTAGATTTTCGATAAAATTGGCTTGTTGATACGTCTTTGACTTTTTACTAATGAACCGAAGAACAATATAAAGCAAAGCTACAACAAAAAGCATCGCAAATATCATCCGGAAAAAGTCCGAGAAAGAAAGCCCGACACCGCTAGAGGATGCAGCTTTCTCTTCGGTTGTTGAATCATCTTTCACAGCATTTTTTGCTTTGGATGATTCAGGCTGCTCATACATATCCTTCACTGATTGATCAAGGTTTTCTGCATGAACGGGCATTGTTTGAAAAAAACAAACAATGCCAAGGGCGAACAAAACTTGACATAATTTTTTTACAGAAAACAAGTGAATGACACCCTCTTACTTTATTAGCTTAATGCTTTATTAATGGCTTCTAACACGCGATCTGCCTGAAATGGCTTGACGATAAAATCTTTTGCCCCCGCTTGAATCGCATCAATAACCATCGCTTGCTGTCCCATTGCCGAACACATGATTACTTTGGCTTGCGGATTAACTTTTTTAATTTCTTTAAGCGCTGTAATACCATCCATTTCTGGCATTGTAATATCCATTGTTACTAAATCTGGCTGTGTGTCTTGAAACAGTTGTACCGCTTGTGCTCCATCAGCTGCTTCCCCAACAATTTCAAATCCATTTTTCACAAGAATATCCTTAATCATCATTCTCATAAATGCTGCATCATCAACAATTAAAATTTTATGTGCCATACCCTGTATACCCCCTGAAATTATCTTAGTTCTTGTAGTCGATCGTTTTGACTGACAATGTCTGTCACACGAACACCAAAGTTTTCATCAATAACAACCACTTCACCTTTCGCAATTAGGCGGCTGTTCACAAGAATATCAACCGGTTCCCCGGCTAATTTATCCAGCTCAATAATTGAACCAGATACTAATTCCAAAATGTCTTTAACCGATTGTTTAGTTCGACCTAATTCAACGGTTACTTGAAGCGGAATATCCATTAACATATTTAAATTTTTCGCTTCTGCCTCTTGAAGCTGATAGGGCTGAAAGCTTGTAAAGTTCGCCGGTTGAACATTCACTGGTTGACTTGGCACCGCTATACCCGCACCAAAATACTGCGGGGAATTCGCCATTTGTACTGGTTGCTGCATTTGATAAACTGGTTGAGCTTGCTGAACCTGTTGAATTGGTTGTTCATATACTGGCTGTTGCACTGCTGCTGCTTGTTCAGCCGCCTGAGCGGCTTGAACTTGCGGCGGCTCAACTTGAGCCGGTACTGGCAGATCAGCGTCTAAACCTGTCCCCCCATCAGTTCATCGACTAGCCCTTTTGCAAAAGGTAGCGGTAAAAGCTGCATAATATTAGAATCAATTAGCTCACCGACACGTAATCGGAACGAAATTTTGACGAGTGGATCTGTGTTCGGAATCGACTTTTCTCCTTCCCCATTGACCATATCAAGTAAGTCAATGCTTGGCGGTGAAATATCGACTCTCTTACTAAAAATGGTCGACATCGAAGTAGCTGCTGAGCCCATCATTTGGTTCATCGCCTCTTGTACAGCACTTAATTGAATTTCTCCAAGATCACCACTTGGGTTTAATCCATTACCACCCAGCATTAAATCTGCAATAATTGCAGCATCACTTTGTTTAATGACTAGAACATTAACCCCAGCAAATCCTTCCGTATACTCCACTTGAATCGTCACATATGGATGTGGAAACTCAGCCGCTAATTTACTTTTTTCAATTAATGCAACAGTGGGTGTTGTGATATCCACCTTTTGATTTAATAAAGTAGATAGAGCGGTTGCTGAACTTCCAAAAGAAATATTCCCAATTTCACCCAGTGTATCCTGTTCCATCGGCGATAAATAATCTTCTACGTTAAGGGGAGATCTCACCTCACTTACGTCATCCTCTGTATCACCTCTTAACAGAGCGTCAATCTCATCTTGAGAAAGCATCTCATCACTTACCATCTTCGTCTCCCCCCTTCAAAATATCAAGAATCTGAATGGCTAGCTTTTTGCCTACCTTACCTGGTTGTCCGTAGAATTTCGGAACATCCCCGATCTTCACAGTTAAAGGTGCCTCAATTAGTTGATTTAACTCAATCACATCGCCAACATCTAGTTGTAGAAAATCATGAATGGTAATGCTCGTTTCTCCTAATTCCGCAGCAACAATCATCTCCGAATGCGTAATTCTTTTTTCAAGCATCGCCATTTCTTCTGGACTTCGTTCTTTTTGTGAAGTCTGCATCCAATAATGCGCCGATAAATTCGGTATAATCGGCTCTAATACAACATGCGGAATACACATATTAATCATGCCCGTTGTATCCCCTACTTGAATATTTAACGAAATAACAATCACTGTATCATTAGGTGAGACAAGTTGTAAAAACTGAGGATTCACTTCAAAGTCTGTCATGATCGGATCAATATCAACGATTGTAGACCATGCTTCCTGCAAATTCTCAAATGCCTTTTCAAATAAACTCGTCATAATTTTCGTTTCAATTTCCGTTAAATTGTCGACCTTATTCACGCTTTCGCCTCGCCCGCCAAGCACGCGATCCATCATCGCATAAGCAATATTCGGGTTGACTTCCAGAATAATATGCCCGTCTAACGGCGGCACTTCATAGACATTTAAAATCGTCATTTTCGGAATCGAACGAACAAATTCTTCATAAGGGAGTTGGTCAACAGACGCCACTGCTATATGAATATACGTTCGAAGCTGTGCTGAAAAGTACGTCGTCAGTAATCGCGCGAAATTTTCATGAATTCGCGTTAAACTTCGAATTTGGTCTTTTGAGAAGCGAAGCGCTCGTTTAAAGTCGTACGCTTTCACTCTTTTCTCAACTTCTTCTTTTTTCAGCTCCTCAGCATCCATTTCTCCTGTAGAAAGCGCTGAAAGCAAAGCATCAATTTCACTTTGTGATAATATTTCACCAGACAATCGCCATCACCTCCAAAACTGCTCACTTGAGCGTTTGCCCAAAAGATTTCTTATTGAAGGATTGAGGAGGTGATATACACCTGTTCAACTTGTCCTTCTTGCATTAATTCATTTAACTCCTTCTTAATGACTTCCTGTAGCTTTTCTTTCCCTGCTTTCCCAGCTAGTTCACTTGTCTTTACTTCTGACAATTCCGTAATAATAATATTCTTCGCTTGGAAATTTCGCTTTTCTAACTCTTCTTTTGCTTTTTTTCCATCGGTTTGAATGGTAAACGAAATTTTAATATAGTCATTGCCAGCAAGATTTGTAGTAATCTCTGGAATTTCAACAGACGCCTCCACAATTTCATCAATGGATGGTTCTCCATTTGCGACACCCGTATCATTCATCTTATTAATCACCACAACTACCAATATACCTAACAGCGAAATAGCAACAAGCATAATCAGCATAATCGTTAACACTTTATTCTTCATAACCTATCCCTCCACGTCATGACGAAATCCGAGAACATTCACAGCACGGTAAAATTGAATAATAGCTTGTGTGATTTCTTCTTCCTTCTCGCGTACAACAATCTTCTTCCCCGTCGTAAACGTAATCGTCGTATCTGGCAACGATTCAATTGCTTCTATATATAAAGCGTTTACCGTAAAACTTTTACCATTCAATCGGGTTACTTTAATAATGATGATTGAGGTTGACCCATCAGCCAACCTCATCCCTCCCTTAACCTATCGTTTTAAATTAACAAGCTCTTGTAGGATTTCATCAGATGTTGTGATAACTTTTGTGTTTGATTGGAACGCACGCTGCGTTACGATCATTTCTGTGAATTCTTCTGATAAATCGACGTTCGACATTTCAAGAGAACCAGAACGAATCGTCCCGCGTCCATCTCCAGCAATACTAATATCCGCTGTACCCGAATTAATCGACTCTTGGAACGTATTTCCTGCTGTTTTCAATAACCCAGATGGATTACTGAATTTAGCAATCGCTAGTTGACCTAAAGTTACAACTAAACCATTTGAATACACTCCATTGATTTCCCCAGAAGAACCAAAGTTAAAACTTTCTAGTTTCCCTTGAGTGCTCCCGTTTGGATTGACTAGTGCCGTTGTCACGCCCGCTTTTTGGGTTAAATTAGTAAAGTCTAGATTGATTGCTCGTGATGTTGATATAATTGTTGGCGCTGGTGTTGGTGCCGGTGTGGTCGGATATGTTGTAGTTGTACTTACGACTCCATCAGACCAACGTCTAACAGTTAATGTCCCAGATGCGGCTGTTGAATTGATCGTACCATCTGCTTGAAAAGTAATATCTTTAATCTTGTAATTCGCTGCGCTTGGACCGCCAGTTACAGCATCCGAAGATTTACTAGGATCATTTAAGTAAACCCCCCAAGTATTAGCGGCGGTAGCACTTTTCATAAAGTAAACTGTTAAGTTCTCATATTCTCCTTGGTCATTCGTTACTTTAATTTGTTGCGTAAAAACTGATGCCGCACCCGACGTTGAATCAGCTGATAGATTATCTTTAAACGTGATTTTATCTGTAGCTACAGCCGGCATAAGTGCGTTCACATTCACCGATACATCACCATAATTGTTTGTGACATCTCCATCTGCATCCACTTTAAATGCTTGTACCTTTAATCCATCCGAAGTAACAAGGGTTCCCTTATCATCTAAATAGAAGTTTCCTGCACGTGTGTAGAACTCCGCTTCACCATTTTTGACAAGAAAATAGCCATCTCCTGAAATAGCGAGATCTTGATCACGACTCGTGTTTTGTAAACTTGATTGCGTATGAAGTGTATCAATTGATGCAATTGCAGAGCCTAAACCTATTTGTTTAGCGTTTGTTCCTCCTCTATTTTCTGTCGCTGCGCTAGCTCCTGCAATCGTTTGATTCATTGTATCACTAAACGTAACACGGCTTTTTTTGAACCCATATGTATTGACATTGGCAATATTATTCCCGATTACATCCAGTTTTGTTTGCATATTTTTTAATCCACTAATACCAGAGTACATTGAACGAAGCATCTTTTCATTTCCCCTTTTGATTATTGACTGCTTCTACCGCAATCATGGCTCTCTCTTAAAAGATTCGGCCTATTTATCTAACAAAATCTCACTCGTAATATTGGTAGAGATTATGTAGTGCTTGCTTAAAACCTTGCTTGTCCCACCTCTTTATTTACTCGCAATTTTAATCAATTGATCACTCGTAAGCTTTGTCCCTTTTTCATCATCTATTTCGTAGAGAAGCTTATTATTGCTCATTAAGACAGAACGAATTAACCCTGACAATTCATTTCCACCTTCATCCTGCCAGGTTACTTGTTTTCCAATTAATTCACTGCCTGTCACAAGGCTATTAGAAGGCATGCTATGTACTTCTGAAATATTCCCTGGCTCTAATTTCGTGCCATCTTCAAGCAAAAAGTATACGTTGTCTCCTTTATACTGCACAGATTGGATTACACCTGTTCCTTCCTTAATTATTGCTTCTTCACTATCTCCACTTTCTTCAACCGAGTGCCATTTGATTTCCTTACCAACAAATGTACTATAATTAAGCAAATCATTTTGTTTATTATTTTGAATGAGTGTATCAATTTTGGAACCGATATTAATCATTTGCTCCATAGTCGAGAAGGTGGCCATTTGTGCAATAAATTCACCGTTATCCATCGGACTGCTTGGATCTTGATTTTGCAGTTGAGTAATAAATAGCTTTAGGAAATCGTCTTTTCCTAAGGCATCTCCTACTTTTCTTTCTTGCACATTATTAGACAGTAAAAGCGATGTATCAATTGTCGTCATCATTCTTCACCTATACTTCTATATTTAATAAAGCTTCTGCAAAACTCTCAGTAAAATCCGTTTCTGAATCAGCTTCGCTTTCATTTTGCTGTGCTTGTTGCTGTCGTTGTTCATTCGCATCGTTATCACGCTGTGCGAAGCGCTCAGAGTTAAACGTGCTAATTTGCTGAGAAATTTCAATTTTCTCCACTTGAATGTTTTGGTTAGTAAAGGCTTGCTTTAAACTTTGCAACTGATGTTCAAGCAGTTCTTTTGCTTGTGCAGTCGTTGCTAAAATTTTGGCTACCATCGCACCTTCTTTTTGAATCAACTCAATTCGAAGTGAACCTAAATGCTCTGGGTTTAAGCGAATGAGCAATTTTTGGACGCCATTTGCTTTTGAGAAATTCGCTTTACTTAAAATAGTTTCAAACGATTTAACAAATTGCTTAGCATCGACAGTCTGATCATTTTTACCCGTATTTAACACAAATTGTTCAAGCTTCGTCATTTGAAATGGTAACGAAGAGCTTTGTATGTTTAGCTCTGCTGTTTTTAACGTTACATCGCTAGTCGTTTCTTCAGAGCTATCACTATTAGAAATCACGAATCGGGCATAGGCCTGTTTTACAACCTCTAAAGACTTATTTCTATCATTTTCTAATAAAGCAGCAACTAAGGTTTCTGTCACTACTTTTAGTGCATCCTTATTATTCAATCCTTTTTGCGGTTTTCCAACAATGAACTCTAGCAGGTTTTTGATTTCTTTTTGCAGTATAGCTTCATCTTCTGTTTCACCTTGCCGCGCGGTTAGTAACTCTTGCAGTTTAGCCAGTTGCAGCTCATTCGCTGTACTCGTTAAATCCCGCTTCGACCACTCTTTCACATCGAAAGCTTCCAATTGTTTTAATGCCGTATATAGCTCAGGTGATAGATTGTTAAGTACCTCTTTCACAGCTTCAAGCTCTGCTTCGTTACTCAGAATTTCTTTCGACAAGTCCACAGCACTATTCAAAAGCGTTTGATTCCTTTCCTGAGGTGCCATTTGACCATTAAACACTTCTTGTGAATGGTTATACGATTCAGTAGAAATACGTGTAAACAACGGTCTATCGTTTTCTAATAAGGGCGCAAAGGAGGTTTCTGTCGCCGCTTTTCGTGAATCTGTATTTACTCCTTTTTGCAGCTTTTCGGCAATCGATTCTAGCAAATTATTGATTTCTTTTTGCAACATAGCTTCATTTTCATCTTCTGTTACACCTTGCTGCGCGGTTAGTAACTCTTGCAGTTTGACCAGCTGCAACTCATTCGCCGTATCCGTTAAATCTAACCCCAACTGCTTTTTCACATCAAAAGCTTCCAATTGTTTTAATGTCATATATAGCTTAGGCGATATGTTATCCAGTACCTCTTTCACCACTTCAATCTTTGCTTCGCTGCTCTGAACTTCTTTTGAAAAGTCAACAGTACTGTGCGGAAACGTTTGAGTCCTTTCCTGAACTACCACTTGACCATTAAACGCTTCTTGTGAATGGTTAGAAATACTTCTAAATAACGGTCCGCCGTTTTTTTCTAATAAGGATGCAGAAGAGGTTTCCACCGCTGCCTTTCGTGAATCTGTATTTACCCCTTTTTGCAGCTTTTCGGCAATCGATTCTAACAGATTGTTGATTTCTTTTTGCAGCATAGCTTCATCTTCTGTTTCACCTTGCTGTACAGGGAGTACCTCTTGAATTTTAGCAAGCTTTAACACATTCGCTGTATCTGTTAAATCAAGCTTTGCCCACTCTTTCACATCTAAGGCTTCCAATTGTTTTAATGCCGTATATAGCTCGGGTGATAGATTGCGAAGTATCTCTGTAATCGCTTTAAGCTCTATTTGGCTGCTCGGAATTTCTTTCGAAAAGTCCACAGCACTATTCAGAAACATTGGAGTACTTTCCCGAGGCGCCACTTGACTATTATTCAATACTTCTTGTGAACTCTTAGACCATTCAGTGGAAATACTGGTGAATAACGGTCTATCGTTTGCAAGGGAGGTTTCTGCCACTGCTCTTCGTGACTCCTTATTTAACCCTTTTCGCAGTTTTTCAGCAATAGATTCTAGCAGACTTTTGATTTCTTTATGCACCACAACTTGATCTTCTGTTACATCTTGCTTTCCGGTTAGTAATTCTTGAAGTTTGGTTATGTGTAATACATTCACTGTCCCTGTTAAATCAAGCTTCGACCACTCTTTCATATCCAAAGCTTCCAATTGTTTTAATGCCGTATATAGCTCAGGTGAAATGACATTCAATACCTCTACAAAGTCTTCTAGCTCTAATTCACTACTCTCGACTTCTTTCAAACGTTCAATCGAATTGTTTGAAAACAGTTGATGGATACCTTGATTTTCTACTGAATCACTTTGTCTTTCTAGTGATTGTAATTCCTTAGAAATGCCGGTGAATAGTAATCTGTCGTTTTCCTCTTCGCTTGGCGGCATACTAACCTGTACAATACTCGCAAAAAATTCTGCTACCGCCATTTCATCTTCACCATTCAACTTTAACAACAATTGCAATAACGCATCCTGTTCAGTGAAACTTTCATTCAATAACAGTTCTTCTGCTACTATACTGCCGCCCTCTACTTCCGCTAAACTACCAATCTCTAAAAACTGAACTACATCTTCGATAACAGATATTTGAGCCTCCGAAAATACTTGTTGTTGTTTAAGCTGAGGTTCCTTCACTACCCCTTCCATTAACATTGCACTATCTAAAACAGCACCAAACTTTCCTGCTTCACTAGATGTAGACGCTTGAGAAGCTACTAGCGTTGAAGTTGAAGGACTGACAATTGGCAGCATCGCGAACATAGCTGGGTTCATTTCCTGTTTCACCTCCTTTGATTAAGACTGTGATTGTAATTTTTTTGTTAGGCGGGCAGCATCTTTAGGAGCCATTTGTTCTAGTACTTTAGCTAACGTAACTGGTTTCAAATTAGCTAGAATTCCAACCGCATCATCATCACTCATTTGTGTAATAATCGGTGCTGCCTTTTTAGCTGACATCATTTCATACGTTTTTACAATTTCTTTAATCTCTACATTACTCGTCATTTGAGCTTGCTTTAATTCATTAATTTCTTTTTGAAGTTGTTCTTGTTCAGCTTCCGCCTTTTGAAGATTTTTATCCCGACTATCAATGATGCTCTCTAGAGACTGAATTTCTGCCTCTTTGTCTTTAATCTCTGCTTCAAGGTCAACAATTTTTTGATTATAGTCTGTAGTTGTTTCTTCTTTTTGTTTTTCATCAGTTTGAAAAACTTGCATGGAAATCTTATCTGAAATCTCCTTCGTTTTTTCAAACACATTTACACCATAGTAAGTCATGACGATGATTGTAACCAAAATGGCAAAGATGACAGGAATGACGATAGCAAATAAAAACCATTGAATTTTCCCCGATTTCTGTTCTTCTATTGCAACGTCTTCATTGTTTTGTTTAGCTTTTCGAGCCATTTTAGTCCCCCCCTATCCCTTGCTTAAAAACTGCTGGATAGAAATCTCATCCATCTGTTTATTTTCAGCTTCCTTTACAACTTCTAGGAATTTTTGAAAATCTTTTTCTTTTATTTTTTCATATTTTTTCACTTCGATGTTTTTTTCCTTCAATCTTTCTTGTTGAAGATTCATCCTATAGCGTGCTTCAATAACATCTTTTTGACATTGCTCAATCAACTTCTCTAAATTCCCCATAAAAAGCTGGTTGTGACGAATTTCTTGGACAGAAAGACCTGAAGTCAACTTTACTTGCTGATAATCAAGCAGTTCTTCTTTTTTCTTCAACAATTTATAAAGCTTCTCAGCCACCTGTTCAAAGTTTTTCAGTGCTTCATTATATGCCGCACGCGCATCGCTTTTTTCCTTTTCTTTGATGGTTAATATCTTTTCAAATTTATATTGGTAGATCATTTTCATTCACCTTTTCCCATCAACTGTATAAGGTTGCCAATACTTTCTTCCTTTGTCGCTTTTTCATGCGTCCCTTGCTTTAAAAAAGATAAAATAGCAGGATAGCGTTTAATCGAATCATCAATTGTCTTCGAAGAACCTCGTTTATAGGCTCCAATATTAATTAAATCTTCTGATTCTAAATACGTTGCTAAAGTCGCTCGTAATTGCTCAGCTGCCTTCTTATGTTCGATACCAACGATATTATTCATAACGCGACTCACACTCTTCAATACGTTAAGCGCTGGAAACTGACCTTTGTTTGCTAGCTGTCTGTCCAATACAAAGTGCCCATCAAGTATCCCGCGCACGGCATCCGCAATCGGCTCATTCATGTCATCCCCATCAACAAGCACCGTATAAAAAGCAGTAATCGTTCCAAGTTGATTCGTACCCGTTCTCTCTAAAAGACGCGGCAGTATCGCAAAGACAGATGGCGTATATCCCTTTGTTGTCGGCGGTTCGCCCACGGCTAAGCCAATCTCACGCTGAGCCATTGCCACCCGAGTAACAGAGTCCATCATTAACATGACATCCAAGCCTTTATCGCGGAAATACTCCGCAATCGCTGTTGCAGCAAGTGCCCCCTTAATACGCATTAATGCGGGTTGATCACTTGTTGCTACAACAATGATAGACCGCGCTAAGCCTTCTGGGCCTAAGTCTTTTTCGATAAACTCACGCACCTCTCGACCACGCTCTCCAATTAACGCAATGACATTTAAATCAGCGGTGGTGTTTCTCGCTACCATCCCAAGAAGCGTACTTTTCCCAACACCGCTCCCTGCAAAGATTCCTACACGCTGCCCTTTCCCAACGGTTAGCAGACTATCAATCATACGAACCCCTACATCGATTGGCTCAGAGATAGGTGGACGCTTCATCGGGTTCGGTGGATCTTGATCAATCGCTATAGAAGCCAATCCTTTCGAAAGAATGGAGCTATCAATTGGCTGTCCAAGCGGATCCACAACTTTCCCGATTAGACCGCTGCCCACTTTAATTTCTAATGTACGGCCACATCCTTCTACAATTGCTCCTGGAGAAATATCATTGACGGCTGTAAACGGCATAAGAATGACCATTTCATCACGGAAACCGACAACTTCTGCTAAAATTCTTTTTTTATGTTGACGAACATCGGTATGAATGTAGCAAATATCCCCAATCGAACTTTCAGGACCTTGAGATTCAATCATTAACCCTACAACCCGTTTTACACGGCCATAGTGCTTAAAAGTATCAAGTTCATCAATTATCGGTATCAGGTCAATCGCTTTCATCATGATTCACCTGCTAATAATTCCATCAGTTTATCTTTCATTTCTCGAAGTTGACTATCGACACTTGCATCGATTCTTCCACTTTCAGATTCAATGATACAGCTGCTTTCTGCCAATTCATCATTCGGATAGACGTATAAATCTGTATTCTTCGGAAAGATTGCTTCAAGCTCCTCTTTATGAGAAAGAATGAACGGATACTGACTCGGATGTATATGAAGTTGTACTTCGCGATTCTCCCTCGCCTCTTTAATTGCCCGTTTCACCATCGAGAAAAAAGCCTCTTCATTCTCCTTTAATTCATATCCAATAATTTTACCGGCCACTTTCATCGCAAGTTCTAAAATAACAGGCTCGGCTGCTTCAATTTGTTTGCTGTATTCTTGTTTAGACAGCTCCACAATTCCCTTGGCATAAGCGATTGCTTCAGCCGTCTCCCTATATCCTTTTTGCACCCCGTCCTCTATTCCTTGCTGATAGCCCTCTTTTTGAGCTTGCTCCATGTACATCGGTCTTTCTTCTTGTTCCCAATAAACCCTTGCCTGCTCTATCTCGTTTTTAATCGTTGCTGCTTGTTCGTTTGCTTGTTGAACTAACCATTCAGCCTGTCGCTCAGCTTGTTCTAACAATTCATGCAGCGTTGTCTCATCGATTACCGCCGCCTGTTCTTCATGTTCTGAATGAATGACGGGAAACGGGCGGATTTTAATCGGTTTTCCAACTTGTTCTTTCGCTTGAGATGATTTAATAATCCTAGACAATAATATCATCCCCTCCGCCGCGAGCGATGACGACCTCACCTGCTTCTTCCAGGCGGCGGATAACAGCAACAATACGGGATTGTGCTTCTTCGACATCACGTAATCTTACAGGTCCCATATACTCCATTTCTTCCTGGAACGTTTCCACCATTCGTTTAGACATATTACGGAATACAATTTCTTTTACTTCTTCACTCGCCACTTTAAGAGCAAGCTTTAAATCTTCATTATCTGATTCACGAATAACACGTTGAATCGCTCTTCCATCCAACGTAACAATATCTTCGAAAACAAACATGCGTTTTTTAATTTCCTCAGCCAATTCAGGATCTTGAATTTCAAGTGCATCGAGAATCGTTCGTTCCGTAGAGCGGTCCACACCGTTTAAGACATCTACAACCGCTTCAACACCACCTGTTTGCGTATAATCTTGCGTCACAGTAGCTGATAGTTTTCTCTCCAGAATTTGCTCTACTTCATTAATAACCTCTGGTGATGTACTATCCATTAAAGCGATTCGTCTAGCAACATCTGCTTGCATCTCTTGTGGCAGCTCCGATAAGATTTGCCCCGCTTGTGTCGCTTCCAAATACGATAAAATCAAAGCAATTGTTTGTGGATGCTCGTTTTGAATAAAGTTTAAAATTTGCCCAGGTTCAGCTTTTCGAGCAAAATCAAACGGACGTACCTGCAGTGAAGAAGTAAGACGATTAATAATTGCTGCTGCTTGATCTTCCCCTAACGCTTTCTCAAGCACTTGTTTCGCATAACCAATTCCACCTTGAGAAATATAATCTTGCGCCAGCGCAATATTATGAAACTCTTCTAATACTTCTTCTTTTTCCTTTGAATCTACTTTTCTTACACTAGAGATTTCAAGAGTCAGCCTTTCAATTTCCTCTTCAGAAAGATGTTTATAGACCGATGCAGAAACATCCGGACCTAAGGAAATCAGGAGGATGGCTGCTTTTTGTCTCCCCGTTAATTCACCTTTTTTCTTTTTCCCTATCACCTGCATCGCCTCCTAGTCTTCCTCTATCCAGCTTCTTAATAATTTTGCAAAATCCTCTGGTTTTTCTTTTGCCATTTTCTCCAGCTGCTTGCGTTTGATAGAAGCTTCGGAATCTTGTTCTTCAGGTAAATCTGGTATTTCATAAACTGCTTCTTCCAACAATTCTTCTTCTTCCTCTGCTGCCTGTTGTTTTCTTGAACGAATATATAAAACAAGCAGAACGATAATAGCAAGCAATAACACTGTTCCAACAATATAAGCCCATAATGGTAACGCTGAACTTTCTTGAGTATTCGTTACGCCCACTTTTCCATTAAACGGTTGAACAGAAATGGCAATTTTCTCTTCAATTTCTGCATCTGTTAACGCTTCTCCATTCTCATCTTTAGCTACCGTTGTACGAATAATCGTTCCAAGAATTTTTGTAATATCATCGATGCTATCTTGTGAAAGAGAGGTTGGATCATCGGGTGTAGGCGGCTCTACCATCACTTGAATGCCTAGGTCCTGTACTTTATACGGGCTTTCTACTATTTCCTTTTTAATCCGGTTCACTTCATTATTAATCGTTTCCTCTACTTTCTCATAATCTCCATTCCCGCTTGTTCCACCTTGCACATAAGCGCCTAATGAATCCGCTGTATCTTCACCTTGAGGAATTCCACCTGTTGCTGAAGCTGCATCACCCGTATAGGTTTCATTGATTCTCTGGGCAGAGATTGCAATCCCTTCCATATTTTCCTCATCAACAGGAGCAACTAAGTTTTCTTCACGATTTTCTTGAGTAAAATCAATATCCGTGGAAACTGATACGACTACTTTATCTCTTCCCATTAATGTTCCAAGCATATTTTGCACTTGTCTTTGTACATCTCGTTCAATTTCTTTTTTGATTTCTTGTTGTGAAGCAAATTTAGTTCCTACAGAATTATTTTCATCTTCCAGGTCAAAATACTCAAAGTTTTGGTTCATAATGACGATATTATTAGTAGGAAGGTTTGGAACACTTTTTGACACTAAATGGTAGAGAGCATTAATTTGATTTTCTTCAAATTTATACCCTGGTTTTGTTGTTAACACAACAGATGCAGATGCCTCTTCATTCGTATCACTAACAAAAACGCCTTGTTCGGGCAACGTAATCATTACGCTAGCATCTTGAACACCATCGATTTTCTTAATAAGACCAGCAATTTCTGATTGCATCGCATCTAGCTTTACAACATTAAACTCATTTTCTGTCATTCCAATCCCAGCATTTTCACCAAAAAAAGAATAATCAATATTCCCTGAACTTGGAATGCCTTCAGCAGCTAATTCTACTTTTAAGGTATCTACACTTTCTTCTGGAACACTAATCGTTGTTCCATCGTTCGAAATTGCATTTTCAATACCTTTGCTATCTAAGTTCTCTTTAATTGAACCCGTCTCTGAAGGAGTCAAATTAGAATATAAAGGAACAAGAGTAGTGCGTGTAGCTAAAATCGAAGCAACGACGATGAGGATAACTAGCAAAACTGCTGCACTAATACCAATAATTTTTTGTTTTTTTGTGCGAGTACTCCAGTATCCCGTTATTTTCTCTTTTATTCTCACTAATGAATCATTCATTTTAATCCCCCGGTTAGTCTAATAAATTTATGAAAGGAGGTTTACATTTTCATTCCTCCTAGCACTATATTTTAAAATGAGGTTTTAAAATGAACGTTAAATATTCATTCTCATAATTTCCTGATATGCTTCAACGACTTTATTACGAATCTCTAATGTTGCTGATAATGAAATGCTTGCTTTTTGTGATGCAATCATTACGCTATGTAAGTCTACGTTTTCTCCATTCGCCATTTTATTCGTTAACGAATCAGAATAAAGTTGTGCTTCATTCACTTGATTGATTGATTCCTTCAACGCTGCTCCAAAAGATTGCTGTGCTTCAAATGGTGTTGTTTTCTTTGTATTAGTCATTTCTTGCAAATTGGCCACGTTATTGGCAGCAGAAAGAGTAAGTCCTGCCATTGTCTCATCCCCCTATTCTATTTATTTCCCTATTTCTAGTGCTTTCATCATCATCCCTTTTGAGGCGTTCAACACTGTTACATTCGCCTCATACGAGCGTGTAGCACTCATTAAATCTACCATTTCCCTAAGAGGGTCTACGTTTGGCATTTCAACATATCCTTCTGCATTTGCATCCGGGTGCTCTGGGTTATATACAAGTTTAAAAGGCGTTGTCTCATCCTCAACAATTTTAGTTACCTGTACACCAGCCCCCACACCTTTCGATTGTCCCATAGCTGTATGTAAAAAGTTTGAGAAGCTTTCATTCTCTTTACTTTGAAGAACTACCGCTTTTCTACTATATGGTTGCCATTCACCATCAACATACTGCGATCTAGTCGTTTCAGCATTCGCCATATTAGAAGAAATGACATCCATTCTCAAGCGCTGACTAGTAAGAGCAGAGGCTGTTGTGTTTATGCTGTGAAACATACTCATTATTTACCACCTCTGATTACATTTTGTAATGAACTAAATTTCCCGCTTAGTCGGTCTGTTACTGCATTATAATAAATTTGATTTGTCGCTAAGGCAGTCATTTCTTTATCAATATCAACACTGTTACCATTATTGTTATACGTTACATTTTGCTGTGTCACAATCGCTGATCCATTGTTTTTTGTACTAAACTCAAAATGCCTTTGATCCGTACGGTAGTTGTCCATAGAGGCCTGCAACGCTTCTTTAAAAGAACTGGTCGTCACATTCTTCGCCTTATAGTTAGGTGTATCTACATTAGCAATGTTTTGCGAAATAACTTTCTGCTTCATACTTGAATAATCTAAAGAATTCTCAAGATCCCTAAAGGTATTTGAAAATAATTCCATACTATTCCTCACCTCTTTCTTATGGCAATTGTATTTTATTTTTGTACTATATCGACCATCTTCTCAGTAATCATTGTAAGACTAATCCGTAAATAAATCATCGAATTTTCACAAAACTAAAGTACTATTTTGTCGATATTTTTTAACTAAAATACCAAAAAAATTATTTTTTATTACATATTTCGACAAATAATCCAGTTATTCCGAAAACACATCTCTAATAATAGAAGAAAATCACTCTACGCGCCTGTTACTTTAGAACTATTTTTTTCGTATAAGAATAATTATTTGTTCCCTTTCAACTCATTTCAAAATAACCTCTTTTTAAAAAAATAGTTAAAAATCTATAACTATTAACAATTATACCGTATATTGGAGTCAGAAATTATTAAGATTTTTCATACTTTTTAAACATTGATACCTATACCCACTAGAAATATTCACCTATTTTTGATAAAAATCGACAAATATATACATTTACCATGACCATCGACCGTCTGCTTCAATCTTACATATCCCGCGCACTATATAAAGCATTTCTACTATTGTAGTAGTTATAACAATATAATTAAAATGATAAAAATCACACTTATGTGACTTTCTTCTCTATTTTCCCAAAAAACTTCACACTAATGTAACAAAAAATGTTCTCCATTATAACTTTTCACCCAACACTTAACGAAAAATCAAGACTCCGGCCTCAAACTTATGAGGAAATAAGGAATATAGACAAGGGATAGATACTCTACTGCAGCTATAATCTTCTAGCCTCTCGGGGTCATATAAGCTGTCAAAGCTAGACCGCCGCTTTCGTAGGAAATATAACATCAAAAAGAGCCTTGTAATATCCTTTTACTTAGGACATTACAAGACCCTATTCTCTTGCTGTTCTTCTATTAACTATTTTTTAATTTCTCTAATTCAAGTAAAAATTTATCATTCAATACTTTAATATATGTCCCCTTCATACCTAAAGAGCGAGATTCAATAACCCCAGCGCTTTCTAACTTACGAAGAGCATTTACAATAACGGAACGTGTAATGCCGACACGGTCAGCAATTTTAGATGCTACTAACAGCCCTTCATTCCCTTTTAATTCTTCAAAAATATGCTCAATTGCTTCTAATTCACTATAGGATAATGAAGAGATTGCCATTTGTACAACAGCTTTACTGCGAGCCTCTTCTTCAATTTCTTCTGCTTTTTCACGCAAGATTTCCATTCCTACTACCGTTGCACCATATTCCGCTAAAATTAAATCATCATCTTCAAATTTTTCTTCTAAACGAGCCAGAACTAATGTACCTAAACGCTCACCACCACCGATAATTGGTACAATCGTTGTTAATCCATTAGCGAAGAGATCTTTATTTTCAATCGGGAAAACTGTATACTCACTATCCATAGTCAAATTAGGAGAAGTTTCTTGTATATTAAATAAATTCTTCGTATATTGTTCAGGGAATTGTCTCTCTTCATACATTTTTATTAAGCGTTCATTTTCAATTTTTTGACTAATAGAAATACCTAATAATTTTCCTCGACGACTTACAACGAATACATTCGCGTCAATCACTTCACTTAAACTGTCGGCCATTTCTTTAAAATTCACAGGTTTACCGGCTGCTTTTTGGAGCATTGCATTAATTTTTCTTGTTTTACTTAATAAGTTCATCTTTATTGTTCCTCCCAATAGTGCCTATCCATCTCAATCATTAATTATAAAATAAATTGACTTAAGTCTTTATTACGCGCAATAGAGCCTAACTTCTCTTCTACATATTGCGGTGTTATTGTAATCTTCTCAAGGGTAATCTCCGGTGCTTCAAACGACAAATCTTCTAATAAACGTTCCATGATTGTATGAAGACGTCTTGCCCCGATATTATCCGTATTTTGGTTGACTTCAAACGCTACTTCCGCAATCTTACCAATAGCATCGTCAGAAAATTCAATTTGTATACCTTCTGTTTCCAATAATGCTATATACTGTTTTAATAAAGCATTATCTGGCTCATGTAAAATCCGTACAAAATCATCAACCGTTAGTTTCTGTAACTCAACACGAATTGGAAATCTTCCTTGTAATTCCGGAATTAAATCAGAAGGTTTAGCCATATGAAACGCCCCAGCTGCAATAAATAACACATGATCTGTCTTAACAGATCCATATTTTGTTACAACGGTTGATCCTTCTACAATCGGTAAAATATCCCGTTGAACCCCTTCACGAGAAACATCAGCTGAAGACGAACCGGACTGTTTGCTTGCAATTTTATCAATTTCATCAATAAAAATAATTCCGGTTTGCTCCGCGCGCCTCACAGCATCTTGTGTCACTTCGTCCATATCGATAAGCTTCGCCGCTTCTTCATTCACTAAAACACCGCGCGCCTCACTTACCTTCAGCTTACGCTTTTTCTTCTTCTTCGGCATTAGTCCGCCTAGAACATCTTGCATATTCATACCCATCTGTTCCATGCCCGAACCTTGTAATAAATCAAACATCGATGCTTGTTGTTCTTCAACCTCTACCGTAATAATTTCGTTTTCTAGTTCACCTTTGGCTAAGCGGTCCGCAATCAGTTTGCGCTTTTGCTGCAAGCTTACATCCTCAGAATATGATTCAACCGTTTCTTCTTGCACTTGGCTTCCACCAAACAATGCTTCTAATGGATTTTTAAAATTGTTTTGCTTTTTTGTTGATGGAACAAGCAATTCAATTAAACGGCGATTGGCTTGTTCTTCTGCTCGTTCTTTAACGCTCACCATCTTTTCTTCTTTCACAAGACGGACTGATGTCTCCACTAAATCTCGAACCATTGACTCCACATCGCGGCCGACATAACCGACTTCTGTAAATTTCGTAGCCTCAATTTTAATAAAAGGAGCTCCAACAAGCTTCGCCATTCGGCGAGCAATTTCTGTTTTTCCAACACCAGTCGGTCCAATCATTAAAATATTTTTCGGAACGACTTCATCACGTAACTGATCGGATAAAAGACTTCTACGATAACGATTGCGAAGGGCAACAGCTACAGCACGCTTTGCCTCTTTTTGACCTACAATATATTGATCCAATTTCTCAACAATTTGTCTCGGTGTTAAAGCAGCTTTCTTTGCCATTTTTGCGCTCCTCCCTTACAGCTCTTCTACAATAATATTTGAATTCGTAAACACACAGATTTCAGCTGCAATGTTTAATGCAGACTCTGCAATGTCTCTCGCCGATAACTGCTCAGCGGAAAACCGCTTTAAAGCTCGCCCTGCAGCTAGAGCGTAATTACCGCCAGAACCAATCGCTAAAATTCCATCATCTGGCTCAATCACTTCCCCTGTACCTGAGACAAGTAACAAATGTTTCCGATCCATTACGACTAACATCGCTTCAAGCTTGCGCAAAATATTATCACTGCGCCATTGCTTTGCCATTTCGACAGCCGCCCGCTGAAGATTACCATTATATTCTTCAAGCTTCGCCTCAAACATTTCAAATAAAGTAAAAGCATCCGCTACAGATCCAGCAAATCCCGCCAGCACATTACCGTTAAAAATCTTTCTCACTTTTCTCGCTGTATGCTTCATCACGACTGAGTTTCCTAATGTCACTTGACCGTCGCCAGACATCGCACATTGTCCATTATGATGAACAGCAAAAATGGTTGTCATAAGAATACCCCTTTCGAAAAGCGTATTAAGCCCTTGGATGTGTTGAATTATATACTTTTCTAAGCTGCTCTTTTGTTACATGCGTATAAATTTGAGTAGATGAAATTTTGGAATGCCCTAAAAGCTCTTGAACCGTTCTTAAATCCGCTCCATTATTTAATAAATGCGTGGCAAACGAATGCCTTAACATATGAGGATGCAGCTTCCCATTTGCCGCAGCTTTTTTAATGCATTCATTTAACACATAATGAGCTCCTCTAACAGTTAATGGCTCTCCACGATAATTAATAAACAAATAGGAATGAGATGTTCGATAAGAAGACATCGTCTCGGTACGTGCTATATTTATGTAAGTCTGTAGAGCCTCTTTAGCACATTGACCAAATGGTACATATCGATCTTTTTTCCCTTTCCCATGCACTAAAATCGTTTCAAGAGAGAAGTCAATATCTTGTAATTGAATGTTGCAGCATTCACTAATTCGAGTCCCTGTTGCATAAAGGACCTCTAATAAAGCAGCATCCCGCAAGCCCATCGGTGTGTCTTTATTTAAAGCAGAAAACAGCTGATTGATCTCTTCCTCATAAAGAAAACGAGGCAGCTTTTGTTCTTTTTTAGGTAGAGCTAAGAGGGAAAATGGATTTTCCCCCACCGTCCCTTCTCGTACTAAAAATTTATAAAAGGTTCGTAAGCAAGATATCTTCCTTGCAACTGTCCGTTTAGATAAATCTCGTTCATATAAAGTTGTTAAAAATAGACGAGCATCAAAATATTCAACCAACGCTAATTGCTGAATGTTCTGTGTCTCTAAGAACAAAAAAAATTCGCCAAGATCTCGTTTGTAATTATCAATTGTATAAGGTGAACAGTTCTTCTCAATTTGTAAATATTCTATAAACAATTGTAACGCTTTTTTCGTATCCACCATACATACACCTCTCAAAGGCTACTAAATCGTATCACACTTACTGACTGCAAGCAAATATTTCACAAACTTTTCATAAAGTTCTGAATTGTTTGTAAAGCGCGATTAGCATGCATTTCATATCGTTCTTTCTTCGACTTAATTCTAACACCAAGGTCTGGGAATAATCCAAAATTAGCATTCATCGGTTGGAATGTTTTTGCATTTGTTGACGTAATATAGTGAGCCATACTTCCAATCGCTGTTTCTTGTGGGAATACAATTGGCTCTTGATCCATCATCATTCGAGCCGCATTCATTCCTGCAACTAATCCTGAAGCAGCCGATTCCACATACCCTTCTACACCCGTCATTTGACCTGCAAAGAAAAGATCATCACGATTTTTAAATTGATACGTTGATTTCAATACTTTTGGTGAATTAATAAACGTATTGCGATGCATAACCCCGTATCGAACAATTTCCACATTTTCAAGACCTGGAATTAATCGAAGGACTTCCTTCTGTGGCCCCCATTTCAAATGCGTTTGAAAGCCTACTAAGTTATATAACGTACCTGCTGCATCATCTTGGCGTAATTGAACAACAGCAAAAGGTCTTTTACCTGTTTTCGGATCTTCTAGTCCAACTGGTTTCATCGGCCCAAACAGCATAGTCTTCTTCCCGCGTGCCGCCATTACTTCAATTGGCATACATCCTTCAAAGAAGATTTCTTTCTCAAACTCTTTTAATGGAACAGTTTCCGCTGTGATTAACGCTTCATGGAAACGATCAAATTCCTCTTCCGTCATCGGACAGTTTAAGTAAGCGGCTTCTCCTTTATCATAACGGGATTTTAAGTACACTTTATTCATATCAATGCTATCTTTTTCAACGATTGGTGCAGCAGCATCATAAAAATATAAATACTCTTCCTCCATAATCTCCTTCAAACTATTCGATAATGCTTGGCTTGTAAGAGGTCCCGTCGCAATGACCGTTGGGCCTTCAGGAATCGTTGTTACCTCTTCATTTACAACGGTTACATTAGGATGATTTTTCACTAAATCTGTCACACGTGCTGCAAATTCATGTCGATCTACTGCAAGAGCTCCGCCAGCAGGAACTGCACACGCATCGGCTGCTGCGATAATAACTGAATTGAGCATGCGCATTTCTTCTTTCAAAACGCCTACCGCATTCGTTAACGCGTTGCCACGCAAAGAGTTAGAGCATACAAGCTCTGCGAACTTATCAGTATGATGAGCTGGTGTTTGCTTCACTGGACGCATTTCATACAAACGAACTTGAATTCCTCGATTAGCCAGTTGCCACGCAGCTTCACTTCCTGCAAGACCTGCTCCAATCACATTAACTTTTGCTTCTTTCATTTTACGAACCTCCATATAAAGATATGATAAGAAAAGCACAAGGCGCCTTAGTTAATTCCCAATACACGAGGAAACTGGACGCAAAAAACCGTTTGATTAACACTATGATTTAGTACAGCCTGCCTTTAAAAAACACAGCGAGTGCCTCTCTTCTAGACAGGTCATGTTCATTTTATAGTTCAAATAAAATTATGATTTTGATCTACCTTCTCATATATTCACTCACAAATTTTCATTCATTATTTTACGGGAAATAGTGACCTCTATGTGCTTAGATGCGCGACATCCTTTTTTATTCCTAGACCGCAATTAAACATTATATCGTTAAACAAAAGGAATTGTCCACTGCATTGTACATCACCTTCGCTAAATAAAAAAGTTTTTCGATCTATCACCGTATTTCCTCCAACAATGCTCTGTTACATAACCTTGTTGGTTTTTGATTCCTTTAAACCAAAAATCGTACGAAATAACAAGTTCATGCACATAGTCCCCAACCAAAAGAATCCCTTTATAATTTCCCTAAAAAAGCGAGTGCCTTCTCCATTATCAAACTAATATACACTCATTAGACACCTCTCTTTTTTTAGACAATAAAAGGCCGCAAGCTTACATGATTGCCCTTCTTCCATCCTCTTTTATCTATCCGACCTACACAAAGAAAAGGTGAGCCTGGGCTCACCTTTTCTAACCATTTAACTTTGTGGCTCTTCTTTGTAATCACACTCTATACATTGAACTTGCATTCCTTTTTTCAACTTCTTCTCCACTAATATGCCTTCGCATTTTGGACAGCTTCTTGGTAATGGCTTATCCCAGGAAATAAAATCACAGCTTGGATATGTATCACAACCGTAAAAGAGACGACGTTTTTTACTTTTTCGTTCAATGATGTCGCCTTCCTTACACTTCGGACACTTCACACCAATTTTCTTTACGATTGGCTTCGTATTGCGACAGTCTGGGAAATTGCTGCAAGCCATAAACTTTCCATAACGTCCCATTTTAAAGACCATCTCATGACCACATTCTTCGCAATCTTCGCCTGCTGGTTCATCTTTGATTTCGATTTTCTCCATTTCAGCTTCAGCTTTTGCTAAATCAATGGCAAAGTCTTGATAAAATTCATCAATTACTTTAATCCATTCTATCTGGCCTTCTTCGACACCATCAAATTGCTGCTCCATTTTGGCTGTAAATTCAACATCTAAAATATCTGGGAAAAACTCACGAATAAGCTCTAACACAATTTCTCCAAGCTCCGTTGGCACAAAACGTTTGTTATCGAGCGTTACGTATCCTCGTTTCTGAATCGTATCCAGGGTTGGCGCATACGTTGATGGTCGACCTATTCCAAGCTCCTCTAATGTACGGACAAGCCTTGCCTCTGTATAGCGTGGAGGCGGCTGCGTAAAATGCTGCTTCGGCTCTACATCTTTCGAAAAATAGATGTCGTCTTCCACTACATCTGGCAGTAAATTATTTTTCTCCTCAACGGAATCATCAGTTCCTTCCACGTACACTTTCATAAAACCTGGAAACTTAATTTTCGAGCCATTAGCACGGAATAAAACAGGACCATTTTGAAGATCAACGCTCATCGTATCCATAACCGCTGCAGCCATCTGACTAGCTACAAAACGTTCCCAAATCAATTTATATAAACGGAATTGATCACGAGAAAGAAATTCTTTTACCGAACTCGGTTCACGTAATGTACTCGTTGGTCGCACAGCTTCATGAGCATCTTGCGCATTGGTTTGTTTCTTTTCTTTCCTCTGCTCTGCTTGCATATATTCTTGCCCGTATGTGCTTTCAATATATGTATGCACTTCTTGCTTAGCCACGTCCGAAACTCGTGTAGAATCCGTTCTCATATAAGTAATTAACCCGATGGTTCCTTCTTTGCCAAGCTCAATTCCTTCATATAATTGTTGAGCGAGCATCATCGTTTTTTTAGCACGAAAATTTAATTTCCGCGCCGCTTCTTGCTGTAAAGAAGACGTTGTGAAAGGCGCTGCGGGATTACGCTTACGTTCTTTTTTAGTTACACCTGCAATCTTAAACTCACTGCCCTCTAAGTTAGCTAGTACTTTTTTCACATCTTCTTCACTTTTTAATTCCGTTCGCTCACCATTTAAGCTGAAAAAAGCACCTTCGAATTGTTCCTTTCCTTTAACAAAATCCGCTCTAATGCTCCAATATTCTTCCGGAACAAAATCTTTTATTTCTTTTTCGCGATCAATAATCATTCGAACGGCCACAGATTGAACGCGTCCTGCACTTAGTCCTTTTTTTACTTTTTTCCAAAGCAAAGGACTAATGTTATAGCCTACTAAGCGGTCTAGAACACGTCTCGCTTGTTGAGCATCGACTAGACTCATATTAATTGGTCTAGGTGATTTAAACGATTCTTTAATGGCATCCTTTGTAATTTCATTAAATACCACACGGCAATCTGAATGAATATCTACATTTAAACTATGAGCTAAATGCCAAGCAATCGCCTCCCCTTCTCTATCGGGGTCAGCTGCGAGGTAAATTTTCTTTGCTTTTTTAGCAGCGGTCTTTAATTCCTTTAATACAGGACCTTTTCCGCGAATTGTTATATATTTAGGCTCATAGTCCTGCTCAACATCTACCCCCATTTGACTTTTAGGTAAATCGCGAACATGTCCCATTGAAGCTTTAACTTTATATTTTTTTCCTAAGTAACGCTCTATCGTCTTCGCCTTCGCCGGCGATTCTACTATCACTAAGTAATCTGACATTCAACAAGTCCTCCTCAAAGAGGTAATATAAATCTTCACTATTATTAATCATTCAAAATTCATTTGTCAATATCTCTTTCCATTGTTAACCTCTATCTAGACAAAAAGGGGTTTTGCAAAATTTATAACAATTTTACAAAAATTTCAACCCTTTTTATAAAAATTCCCTGTATAAATTGTATTACTTTTGCACATTCCCCCTAAAATTCCCCCTATATAAAAGGCTGGATTACAAGATATTATGAACCGCCCTATTGTTTAACAAAGTCGTTTAAAAAAGATTTGCATACTCTTCCTCGATATCTGAAGCGGCTAGCACAAGCTTGGCTCCATCCTGAATTAATTGATTAGTACCTGTAGACTGAGGACTTAAAATATTCCCAGGCAAGGCATAGACATCTCTTCCTTGCTCAAGAGCAGCCTGTGCTGTAATAAGTGTACCACTTCTTTTTCTCGCCTCTATAACAAGCACTCCTCTTGATAAACCGCTAATAATTCGATTGCGCACGGGAAACATCCATGGTTCTGCCCGTCTCATCGGAGGTATTTCTGACAACAAGAGACCTTGTTTCATCATTGTCTCTGCCAATTGTACATTCCTTTTCGGATAAATGTGCAGCAGCCCCCCTCCTAAAACACCGATGGTTTTTCCTCCTTCATTAAGGGTAACCATATGAGCAGCAGCATCAATGCCTGCAGCGACTCCACTAATAATAGTAAAGTTCTTCTCAACTAACTTGGGAAGAATAGTCTTTAATGCCCCTAGGCCGTATGTTGTCGGCGTTCTCGTCCCGACGATAGCTAATGTGTTCTGTTCCTTTAATAATTCTTTTCTCCCTTTCATATAAAGCACCCAAGGGGGGTCAAAGATTTGTTGAAGCAAATAAGGATATTCTTCGTCAAACATCGTTAAACACTGAATATGGCACTCTTCGTATCTCCTTAGTTTCTCCATAATAGAAAGCGAATGTAAATCACGAAAGAACATTTGCAGCTTATTTGAAGGCAACGGCACGATATCCTTCCATTCAGCATATGACTTTGTAAAAAGAGAAGATAGTAATGGATCGACTTGAACAATAGCTTGAATCGTTTTCCAACCAGCGCCGCGACAATGATGAAGATGGATAAGCTTGTCTTTTGGATTCAAATGAGGACACTCCTTACGGGGGATTTTTGAAGAAAAGTCGACGGCAAAAGCATGCAGTACTTTGCCAAGTTGACTTTTTAGTACACTTACGATTTATACCTTAATACAACAACGCCTCTGACTTAAAATAAGCCAAAGGCGGTTTTCCTAATTATTTAACGCACTTTACTAGCTTCATAAAGATCGTTCTCTTTTAAAACGGAAATCAAAGTTTCTCCAATGACAGACGGTGTAGCTGCCACTCGAATCCCGCATTCATTCATTACACGAATTTTTTCATCCGCCGTTCCTTTTCCACCAGCAATAATTGCACCTGCATGCCCCATGCGTTTTCCCGGAGGTGCAGTACGACCACCGATAAAGCCAACAACAGGCTTCTTCATATTAGCCTTCACCCAGCGTGCCGCTTCCTCTTCAGCTGTTCCGCCGATTTCACCAATCATAATAACAGCATGTGTATCCGGATCTTCATTGAAGGCCTTTAATACATCAATAAAATCTGTACCATTGACCGGGTCACCGCCAATCCCAACAGCCGTACTTTGTCCAATGCCTGCATTCGTTAATTGATGCACGGCTTCATAGGTTAATGTACCTGAGCGAGAGACAACGCCTATATGCCCTTTTGTATGAATATAGCCCGGCATAATGCCGATTTTACATTCATCCGCTGTAATGACACCTGGACAGTTCGGTCCTATTAATCTCGTCTTTTTGCCTTGTAAATATCGTTTTACTTTTACCATATCTAACACCGGAATATGCTCAGTTATACAAATCACTAAGTCTAGCTCAGCATCAACTGCTTCTAGGATCGCATCTGCCGCAAACGGAGCTGGAACATAGATAACAGAAGCGGTTGCATTCGTTTTGCGCACAGCTTCTGCAACTGTATTATAAACAGGAACCCCTTCGATTTCTGTGCCGCCTTTCCCCGGTGTTACACCCGCTACAATTTTTGTACCATAATCAAGCATCTGACTCGTATGAAACGCGGCTGTTGAGCCTGTAATCCCTTGAACAATAACCTTTGTGTCTTTATTAACAAAAATCGCCATAACATTCCCTCCTCCATTCATTAACCAACTAATGAGACAATTTTTTGCGCACCATCTGCCATCGACTCTGCGGCTGTAATATTCAAGCCGGATTCTCGTAAAATTTGTTTACCTAATTCAACATTTGTACCTTCTAAACGAACAACAAGCGGCACATCGAGACCCAATTCCTTCGCTGCTGCTACTACTCCCGCAGCAATAATGTCACACTTCATAATTCCTCCAAAAATATTAACGAAAATTCCTCTAACCTGACTATCTGATAAAATAATTTTGAATGCTTCTTTTACCTTTTCTTCCGTCGCACCGCCCCCTACATCAAGGAAGTTAGCCGGGTCACCATTATAATGTTTAATAATGTCCATCGTTGCCATCGCAAGTCCTGCACCATTGACCATGCAACCGATATTTCCTTCTAATGAAATGTAACTTAACTGATATTTAGAGGCTTCAATTTCTTTTGCATCTTCTTCATCTAAATCCCGATAAGCCATAACCTCTTTTTGACGATATAAAGCATTGTCATCAAAATTAAACTTGGCATCTAACGCTAAAACCTGATTATCTCCCGTTACAACTAACGGATTAATTTCTACAATTGAACAGTCTTTTTCAATAAACACTCTATATAATCCAAGCATGAACGTTACAGCTTTATTAATCACTTGATCTGGTATATTTATTTGAAAAGCAATCTTTCGCGCCTGATAAGGTACTAATCCAACAACTGGATCGATATATTCTTTAAAAATCTTCTCTGGATTCTTTTCTGCTACTTCTTCGATGTCTGTGCCCCCTTCTTCAGAAGCCATAAGTACGATACAATCGGAATCACGATCCAAAACAAAACCGATATAATATTCCTTTTGAATATCGCATCCCTCTTCAATAAGCAATCGTTTTACTTCTTTGCCAGATGGTCCGGTTTGATGCGTTACAAGTGTTTTCCCAAGAAGTTCTTCGGCATATGTACGCACTTCTTTAAGATCTTTTGCTACCTTCACACCACCGGCTTTTCCACGTCCCCCGGCATGGATTTGAGCCTTGACAACAACGACATCTGTCCCTAGTTCTTTTGCTGCATCAACCGCTTCCTCAACCGTATACGCAACTCGTCCGTTCGGTACAGACACCCCATATTTCTTTAAAATCTCTTTGCCTTGATACTCATGGATATTCATGTTTCCATCCCCCTTATTTCGAGAAAATATTCTCCAACAAGTTCTTCTCGCACAGCTTCTATATCAGTATATAAATAGGCTAATGTATTTCCTTTATAAAACAAGGGATTTAATAGCACTTTTATCATATACTTCCAATTTATTGTATAAAATGTTAAAAATATTGTCTACTATATTCTCTTATTTGGACCAGATAATTAACTAAAATAAAGAAAAAAACATAGCCTAAGCTATGTTTTTACTAAATCAACATTATATTAAAATAGTTTTATCTATTACGCGATTCTGCATCTCGATCCATTTTATAAATAAAGGCAAATACCTCAGCCACCGCGCGGTACAATTCATCTGGTATGGTTTCATTAATATCCAATTTCCCTAGAAGCTCAGTTAGTGACGGATCCTTTTGGACAGGAATATTTAGCTCTTTTGCCTTTTCTAAAATGTTCTCTGCTACCTTCCCTTTTCCTTTAGCCAATACTTTGGGAGCCAAGTCTTTTTCAGAATCGTACTTCAAAGCAATAGCTTCTGCTCGTTTATCCTCTATCATATTCGAACATCCACTCCATTGTAGGAACCAGCCACTGGATACGAAGTCGACTGGTTCCTTTTTTCCTTCCCATGTTTCATAAGCGTATTTTCAAATAATACACCAGATAATTTATAATTTAATTGTTCAAGACTGCTTCGTAAGAGACCGATATAAGGACTTGCCATGTTTTCTAATGTCTCACTCTGTTCATTCATGACAGCGACTTTAATCACTCGATTTTGAACTTGCATATCAATAACCGTTTCCTTTAATTGTTCAAGATCTAAGTAAAATAAAATTCTACAATAATTTGGATCAATACCACCTTCTTGTGTTCGACGGCCGCTCCATTGTAAAGTAACATCGGTTTCATATTTCCCTATATTTAATGGTAACGTCAGCAAAACATTTTGAAGCGGCCCATTTTCTTGTGACATAATTTGCTGAGCGGTTAAACGATTCACAATCTGTTCCGCCAGCTCTTTAATAACAGCTGGATGCTGCTGTTCCTGAAGCAACTTAAGCAGCAGCGGCTTTAACGTCACAAGCTCTTCTTCTAAAGCAGTCGGATTCGCATTTTGTGCATGCGCCAGTACATGCTCGAATTGTAGCCCTAATATTTTGACGATGTCCTTCAAGTGAGAATATACGGCTGTTCCTGTCGTCAAATCTGTCATTTGAAACTCTGATGCTAGTACTTGTAAAACTGCTTTTTCATGTGGTAATACTGAGCTCTCAGAGGGATTTTGTGAAAATGATAACAATTGGTTCGTTAAAGCCTCCTTCGCACCATTTACCTGTGAACGATTTGGATTCAACAAATTTAAAAATGATGTTAGAACAGATTTGCTCTCACTTTCAGTAACTAGCATTTCCACTATGTCCATCGTCAACTTTGGTAAATCAGTTTGCTGAGGATTTATCTTTAAAAGCGCAGCTGAATTGGCAGGCTGCTGAGCAAAATCGGCTGAGCTTACACTCGTTGCCGCTAGCTGTTGTCCTTGTACCAAGCTTGTTAATGGAGCTTTTGGCACTCCTTGTTGCTCAGCCAACCAGTTTGTCACATTTTGAAGATATACAGTACGATGATCTCCATTTTGTAGCGCTGTTTTATAATCAGCAAGCAGCTGCATCCCTTGCTGCCACTTCATAGCAAGCTCTGTTTTAGCCTGAGGGACATCGCTTATTTGTGAATCTGTAACTAGTTTCGTTAAAAATTCTGCTTCCGAAAACGAAGGAGAAATCAAACCAACTTTCTGAAGTAAACTAAATGCTCCTGCTTTAAGGTCAGGAGCTGCATCTGGACTTGCCCATTGACTTACAAGCTTCAATAAGCCTGTTTCTTGTAGATGTCCTTGTTTCGATATAACAAGCGACTCTAGTACTTCTTTTAATTGATGTGTTGTCGCTGTGCCAGTAGATGCTGAAGTGAGCTTGCCAAGCAAATCGCCAAGCATATTATGTAGAGATTCTCCTTTAGACTGGGCTAATAGAGCTTTAAAAACATCCTCAACAAAAGGCAATTGTTGAACATACATCGTTTTAATCGTCGCTAAGCCAGATTGAGAAGAGTCTGTTAATTTCAGCCATTGCAGGGCCGTTTGGAACGAATCTTTAGTAATGGGAAACTGATTTCTCATAAGAAACTCAGCAAGTTCTGCTGCCTCCGCATTCGCAGTTATCCCAAGGTGCACAATCAATTGTTGAGCGGCTGCTTTCATATTCATCGTCTGGGCGGCATGCGGTGTATCTAATACCTTTAACACAGGCTTCCTCTCATTAGATTGAACTTGCAGCCAATAGCGTTCTCCTGCTTGCAAAGGAGCTTCTAAAGTAGCGATAAGTTTTTGATTGCCAATTCGCACTTCGGCTATTTGATTCGGGTAAATTTTATTTACTTTCCCGAAAAAGATTTGTCCAGCTTTAAATGCGAGACCGGAATCTACATTTGTAGATGTATGGACTTGGGCCCCCATCGTTACAAATTGCACACTTCTCATCTCCTTCCATACAATTACCCACGATGAATCATTTCTTTAATAGGCGAAAAGCTTTTTCTATGCCATGGTGTCAGTCCATATCGGGATAGCGCCTCTAAATGTACACTCGTCCCGTACCCCATATTATGTTCGAAACCATATTCGGGATATTGCTTTGCATATTCCTTCATCATGCGATCCCGCGTCACTTTTGCAATAATCGATGCTGCAGAAATAGAAATACTTTTAGCATCTCCTTTAATAATGGAATACTGCGGAATGTCCACTTCAAGCTCCATTGCATCAATTAAAAGATGATTCGGTTGCTCGCGTAATTCAGAAATCGCGGTAATCATCGCTTTCTTCGTTGCTTGATAAATATTAATCGCATCAATTTCTTCATTATCAACAATGCCTATTCCGACCGCAATCGCTTCTTGCATAATCGTTTCATAAAACAATTCACGCTTTATTTCGGGTATTTTTTTAGAATCATTGAGTCCCGGCAAATAAAACGTCTCTGGCAACATAACCGCGCTCGCCACAACAGGACCTGCAAGCGGACCTCTCCCTACCTCGTCAATTCCAGCAATAAGCGCAAACCCTTGCTTTCGCAACTCTCGTTCATATTGAGACATAGTGATAAAATGCTGCTTTAATTGCAGCTCTTTTTCAAACGAACGCTCCCATTTCTTCACTAAATTGATAACACCTTTGCGCTCATCATGCTGACATTGAATGAAAAAATCATCATTCGGATTCGTAATCTCTTGTAATTTCAATGCTATTTCTTTAATACTCATACGTGTGTCCATATTCTCACCTGTTATATTCATTATCGGCTATCCCACTGTCATTCTACAGCATCTAATTAGAAAAAACGCCGCCCGGCCCTTGATTGATAGATATTAAATTTGAATAGCTATTAGCTAAGGGGGTCAGGTATAAAATTAGACACCAACACTTATCAAAAATTGCATGCTGTCTTATTGCACAAAAATACGGAGCGAAAACATCCAGCTCCGTATCCATTAATTATTCTTCTATATCTTCTCGTTCTTCACCAGGTACTTCAAATGTAAGAGGCCCTAATTTTTCGGAACGAATCTCTCGAACAACTAATTCAGCCGTCTTATCATAATCGACAAGACCACCGCCAGCTAAACAGCCACGGAATTGACCAACCGCATCGAAAAGCTCCACGGTTTCTTCTGGAATCTGATCTAAGTTATAGCGCGATTGCAGCCGCTCTGGATATTCTCTTTCTAAAAAGCGAAGGCCGTAGAGCGATACCTCATGTAAATTTAAAATAGTATCTTTAATAGCTCCTGTTAATGCTAGCTTCAAGCCTACCTCTTGGTCCTCAAATTTCGGCCAAAGAATTCCCGGTGTATCGAGCAGCTCCATTTCCTTGCCTACTTTAATCCATTGCTGCGCTTTCGTCACACCTGGTGTATTCCCCGTTTTAGCAATATTTTTCTTCGCTAATCGATTGATCAGCGTCGATTTCCCCGCGTTTGGAATACCGACAATCATCGCCCGAATTGCTCGTGGCTGCTTAATACCTTTCGCTCTCATCCGCTCATGCTTTTCTTTTAACAGCTCTTTAGCAGCTGCTGTAATCTGATTCAAGCCATTACCCGCTTGCGAGTTAATCGCAATAGCTGTTTTTCCTTGTGCTTTAAAGTACTGGAGCCACTGCTTTGTTTTCACTGGATCAGCCATATCTGCCTTATTCAATAAAATAATTCTTGGCTTATGTTGAATAATCTCATCAATCATCGGATTTCTTGAAGATGCTGGAATTCTCGCATCTACCAATTCAAAGATAATATCAATTAATTTTAACTTTTCCGTTACTTCCCGTCTTGCTTTGGCCATATGGCCAGGGAACCACTGTATTGTCACTAAAAATCAACCTTCCTATTTCTAATGTTTCAACAATCTATTCGACTTTCCTTATATCTTTTATAGGCCAATACACCGTATTTGTCTTACCTAGTATTTTATCATACGAGATGACACCTATATGACGGCTATCCTTGCTTAAACGACGATTATCGCCCATAACGAATAAATAACCTTCTGGTACCGTTTCTTGATTAATTTCTTTAATATCCTTTAATGTAAAAGATTCTGTTAGAGGGCCGCCATCTACTAACTTTGCTTTATATTTATCTAAATAAGGCTCTTGATACGGTTTGCCGTTAATATAGAGCGTATCATGATCATACTCAACTTTGTCACCTGGCAAGCCAATTACACGTTTAATATAATCCTTGCCTTCTGGTGCCTCAAACACAATAATATCGAAGCGTTTCGGCTTGCCTATTACATAAGAAAATTTATTCGTAATGACTCGATCTGTATCCTTCAAAGTCGGCATCATCGAGTAACCATCCACAACAACCGGAGCAAAAAAGAATTGGCGAATGACCGTTGCGATAATAACAGCGACAATAATCGCTTTTATCCACTCTACTAGTTCATTTTTCCCTTTAGCCATGGTCACCATCCTCTTTAAATCAAGCATGTTCATCCATTCATCATTTTACCATCTTACTCATCTGATAGCGAGTAACTCCTGTTACCCAAGAATCTGTTTTTATTAACACATTCTTCTTTAGCCCAACGATGTTCACTAATGCTGGTGACTAGAAACATGAACATACATTAGGCACTAATCAATATATAAACACTTATACAAAAAAGGAGCCTGATAATCAAGCTCCTTTTTTGTATAATGCTATATAAGTTATAGCCTTTTGAAAACGGCAGTGCGTACACTCTTACTGAAATCGATAAATTAGCGACGAATTTCTTTAATACGTGCTTTTTTACCACGAAGTTCACGTAAGTAGTAAAGTTTCGCACGACGTACTTTACCGTGACGTACTACTTCTAATTTGGCGATTTTTGGTGTGTGAACAGGGAATGTACGTTCAACTCCAACACCGTAAGAAACTTTACGAACTGTGAAAGTTTCGCTCACTCCGCCACCACGACGTTTGATTACAACACCTTCAAATAACTGAATACGTTCGCGAGTTCCCTCAACAACTTTAACGTGTACACGTACTGTGTCACCAGGACGGAACGCAGGAAGATCAGTGCGAAGTTGTTCTTGTGTAATTTCTTGAATAAGTTTTTGCATTGATTTCATCTCCTCATGGATGCTCTTGCAAACCTAGCATGTCTACAGCGGAACATCGTTATAAGACTGGACATATTGCCCAAGTCACAAAAATTATTGTACCATATGATGAACCGGAATACAATAGATTCATTGTTCTTTCTGAATCTCAGCTAATAATTTTTTTTCAACTTCTGAAAGAGAATAAGAATCAAGTAAATCCGGGCGACGCATCCAAGTGCGACGCAACGATTCTTTCATTCTCCATTCTTCAATTTTTTTATGATTACCTGATAATAATGCATCCGGTACCTTCATACCGCGAAAATCAGCCGGTCTTGTATAATGTGGATGTTCAAGAAGTCCCGATGAATAGGAATCAAGCACAGGCGAGGCTTCATTCCCTAATACACCAGGTAAAAGACGGACTACGCTATCAATAATGACCATGGCCCCTAGCTCACCGCCTGTCAACACATAATCTCCAAGCGATATTTCATCTGTCACAACATGTTCTCTAATTCGTTCATCATAGCCTTCATAATGTCCGCAAACGAAAATAAGATGCTCTTCACGGGCTAGCTCTTCCGCTTTCTTTTGTGTATATCGTTCACCTTGCGGGCAAAGCAGAACTACACGCGGCTTCACCGTCGCCTCTCCTTGAAGAGCCTCCACTGCATCAAATATAGGCTGAGGCTTCAAGACCATCCCTGCACCGCCACCGTATGGATAATCGTCCACCGTATGATGCTTATTGTCAGCATAGTCGCGAAAATTAATCACTCGATAGCTGGCTGCTTGTTTCTCCGCCGCCTTTTTTAAAATCGACGATCCTAAAACCCCTTCAAACATTTCCGGAAAAAGAGAGAGCACATCAATCTTCATCAGTCTAATAATCCTTCCATCGGTGTAATAATGACCTTTTTATTTGTAATATCGACCTCTTTCACAATGTGCTCGATATAAGGAATTAATACATCTTTCCCTTTAGGACCTTTCACAACCCAAACATCGTTTGCACCCGGTGTTAAAATTTCACGAATGGCACCGACTTCTTCTCCGGTATCGGTATATACGGTACAACCGATAATTTCATGAAAGTAAAATTCCCCTTCATCTAAATCCGTTAACTGAGACTCATTAATCTTTAAAATTCCATCACGAAACGGTTCGACATCGTTTACATTATGATAGCCTTCAAATGTTAGTAAATTAAAATTTTTATGTGTGCGATGTGAAGCAATTGTCAGCTCTAACGGCTCCTTATGCTTCTCCCTAAATAAGTAAAGGGTATTCCCGACTTTATAACGCTCGTCTGCAAAATCCGTTTTCGAAATAACCCGAACTTCACCTCGTATACCATGCGTATTGACAATCTTTCCAACGTTAAACCATCTTTCCATGCTGTCACCTCTACCGAATTTCTGACACAATGCCATCTTTAATGACGATTGTTTTTGTTTTAGTTAGTTCTTCCCAATTCGCTCCAACTTGAACATCAACCAGACTTTGAACCTCGCGTTCTTTTAACTCGCTCCCAATCGGCAGAATTTCTAATTGCTCCATTTGAAATTCCACCAATTTAATTTTCTCCAAGCGATTGTTAATCTCTTTCTCAAAATGCGACTTAAGAGTTGCTGGTTGTGTATGACGCGTTTTCTCTAGTTTTTTCAATTCAAAGCGGAGTTGCTCACTTTCTTTTTGCAACTGCAAGCGCTTCGATTTGTACGCATCAAGGAGCTCATTCTTGCTGGATTCTGTCAACACTTGCGTAACGATAACATTTTGAAGAATTTTCATTCCAGCCCCCCCTATAGTATGTAGGATTTTTTCATACTTAAGCAATGATATGTATAAAAGAATATATGTATCTCGTGGTCGCAGCATTAACACTATAATCGTTTATCCTTCCAAATATTATCAAATTTCATTCTATAGTTAAGTATATCGCAAAATAAATGATCGTACAAAAAAAGGAGGGGTATTAGCCCTCCTTATTCGGAAATCTCCAAATAGATTTTCTTTTGCTGTGAGGATCCTGCTGCATAAACTACAGTCCGAATCGCTTTCGCAACACGCCCTTGCTTGCCAATCACTTTGCCCATGTCTTCCTTATGAACCGAAAGAACATAGACGATTCGATCAGCCTCTTCCTTCACCGTTACAACAACCGCATCAGGATGATCAACAAGCGCTGAGACAATCGTTTCAATTAGAGTTTTCATCAACTTAGTTGATTACTTGCTGAATTTTGCATTATGGAATTTTTCCATGATGCCTTGGTTAGAGAAAAGGTTACGAACTGTATCAGATGGTTTAGCACCGTCTTGTAACCATTTAAGAGCTAACTCTTCGTTGATTTCTACTTTAGCTGGTTCTGCAACTGGATTGTATGTTCCAATTACTTCGATGTAACGTCCATCACGTGGTGAACGAGAATCAGCTGCTACGATACGATAGAAAGGAGATTTTTTAGCTCCCATACGTTTTAAACGAATTTTTACTGCCATTTTAAATAAACACCTCCGAGTAGTTTCACACAAGATAATATGTTACCAAACACCTTGTATGTTTGTAAAGGTTTTTTTCTTAACAGATAGAAAAACATTGTAATATAGAGCGTTTCGCCCATTTTCTCTATCTAAAAACCATTACATAAATGGGAATTTAAATCCTTTTTTCTTCCCTTTTTGCATATTTGTCATTTGTTTCATCATTTTCTTCATATCTTCAAATTGTTTTAGAAGACGGTTGACTTCTTGAATTGATCTTCCGCTCCCTTTAGCAATTCGTTTACGACGTGAAGCATTAATGATTTCAGGTTGTTCTTTTTCTTGCTTTGTCATAGAACGGATAATTGCTTCGACATGGCCAATTTGCTTATCGTCCACTTGAACATTATCCAATCCTTTAATTTTATTGGCCCCTGGAATCATTTTCAATAAATCATCAAGAGGACCCATATTGCGTACCTGGCCAAGTTGATCAAGGAAATCATCAAAGGTAAAAGTAGCTGTTCGCATCTTCTTCTCTAATTCTTTCGCCTTCTCTTCATCCACATTTGCTTGTGCTTTTTCAATTAACGTTAACACATCGCCCATGCCGAGAATTCTTGAAGCCATTCTTTCTGGGTGAAACGTTTCAAGCGCATCCATTTTCTCGCCCATCCCGACAAACTTAATCGGTGTATTCGTTACAGAACGAATGGAAAGCGCAGCTCCACCTCGTGTATCACCATCGAGCTTCGTTAACACAACGCCCGTTAAACCGAGCTGTTCATTGAAGCTTTGTGCCACATTTACAGCATCTTGCCCTGTCATGGCATCAACAACAAGGAAAATTTCATCAGGCTTTGTGAGCTCTTTAATATCCTTCAGTTCGTCCATTAGCTTTTCATCAACATGAAGACGACCTGCCGTATCAAGTAGCACATAATCATGATGTTCTTCCTTTGCCTTAGCAATAGCCTGCTTCGCAATCTCCACTGGGCTTACTTGATCGCCTAATGAGAAAACAGGCATATCTAATTGCTTACCTAGTGTTTGAAGCTGCTTAATCGCTGCTGGACGATAAATATCTGCCGCAACAAGCAATGGTTGTCGGTTATATTTTTTGCGAAGAAGATTAGCAAGCTTCCCGGTTGTCGTCGTTTTACCTGCCCCTTGAAGACCTACCATCATAATGACAGTTGGGGGTTTTGTTGCAACAGCAATCTTGCTTTGTTCACCGCCCATAAGCTCTGTCAATTCTTCTTTCACTACTTTAATAACCTGTTGACCGGGGGTTAAGCTCTTTAGCACTTCCTGACCTACCGCACGTTCACTCACTCGCTTAATAAAATCCTTAACAACTTTAAAGTTAACATCGGCTTCAAGAAGAGCTAAGCGCACTTCGCGCATCATTTCCTTAACATCCGCCTCGTTTACTTTCCCTTTGCCGCGAATTTTTTGCATCGTGCTTTGCAGTCGGTCGGCCAATCCTTCAAATGCCATTATTGCCGCCTCCTAATCTAACTTCTCAAGCGCTGCAATGGCCTGAGCCAGCTCCTCTTTTGTCACAGATTCGTGCTCAATCAGAGCCTTAAACTCAGCAATCCACTTATTACGCTGTTGAAATTTTTGAAATAACAAAAGCTTTGCTTCATATTCTTCAAGCATCGCTTCTGTTCTTTTTATATTGTCATATACTGCTTGCCTACTGACTTCATATTCTTCAGCAATTTCCCCAAGAGAGTAATCATCTAGATAGTAGAGGGACATGTAGCTCTGTTGCTTTTCGGTTAACAACGATTGATAAAAATCATACAAATAATTAATACGCGTTGTTTTTTCAAGCATGTTAGTCACTCCCTGCTGTTAAGTGAAAACCCTTTACAAGTTTATAGTTTACCTATTGGCTACAGTAATGTCAAGCAATAATCCTTACCACTTTCTAATGTTTACGTCGCTTCGCCTCTAACAGTCGTTTCATTCGCTCTTCACGTTCTGACGAAGACAGCTTTTTATCCATTTGCTTTAGCTGTGATTTTCCGGTTGCTTGCTTATGTTCCTCTACTTGCATTGATTTATTAGGAGCTCTTTCAACCGTTTGTTTCGCCTGTTTCAAACGCTTCATAGTCGTTTCAGCTTTCGAACGTTCAATAGCTTGCTTTTTCCTCGTAAAGAAAGAACACAACCTTTGCCAACCAAAACGGCGAATGACAATTTCGACAAAGAACAGCAAAAAAGCTGCACACAATAACCATGCACTTATACTCTGTTTGTGCTGGGACATCTCTTTAAGATCTCGAAATGCCGATGCCTCTTTTTTCAATTCTTGCCCACCAGACGTCGCAAGCAGTTCATCTATATATCGTTGATTCAATCCTTGCTGTGCATACTCTTTTGAATACGGAATCGTAAAACCTGTTTGATAAAGGTTTGAAGCCCCCGTTTCATGACCCTGCTGTACACTTAAAAAGTATAAGCCGGATTGATTTGGAACCGTCATTTCGTACTTCCCTGGTGCAACTAATTTCGGATGACTGTCAATCCGGTCGCCTTTTTCAGACACAATACTTGCAGATAACGGGTGTAGATTATTCGTTGCCGCTTGAATAGATAATACGGTCTCATCACCGCTATGATCCATCGTAACCGTGTATGGCTCACTCTCATACTTCGGCAATGTTGTCGTAATCATCTGATTTAAAAAGTTCCCCCATTGGTTCCAACGCGGCCAATCACCAGACCATTTTCCCGTTACATCAGAAGTAAACGCAATCGTCGTTCCCATGCCATATTGCCACTCGGCAAGCACGGGGTCCTCTTTACCGCTAATAAGAGGCTCTTTTGCCCGTTCTTTCGCTGTTGTTGCAATGTAGGCATTCATTTGCGGCACTCCATCTGCAAAAAGACTGTTCCAACCAGTTCCCTGTTGTATCGTTGGATAAAACGGATTGTCTTCAATATACGTCTTCGTCGCCATCACCGTTTCACGTGAGAGAATACTTGGAATGACAGAAGAATCGACCACGTCGTAATAACGGCCAGCTCCCCATTGAGCTAACTCTTCTAGAAGCAGCTTATCGGCATCATTTCCAATTGACACAGTGGATAACGTAATATTTTGTTCTTTTCCTTCCTCAATCAACGCTTCATAATCATTTCCAGGTGACTGACCATCCGTTAATAAAATAATATGCTTTCTCTGCAGTTTCTTATCCTTCAGCTGCTCATAGGCAAGCTCCAATGAACGATAAATTTCGGTGCCGCCCCCAGATGCAACGGAACGAATTTGGTCCATCGCCGCTTCCTTATTCTTTAACGGCTCTGTTTCAACAATTTGCCACGGTCGATCATCAAAGGTGATAAAACCAAACGTGTCGCCTTCTTCTAATAACTCCACAGACCTGGCAGCTGCTTCTTTCGCAAGAGATAATTTATTCCCGCTCATACTGCCTGAACGGTCCATAACAATGACTAAGCCTAATGATGGCATTTCTTTTTTTCCTTTCACATCCATATCGACCGGGAGCAGCTTTTCAATGGGGGTTTTAAAATACCCGCCAAGTCCAAAGCTATTTTCGCCTCCTGTCATCACAAAACCATTGCCAAATTCCTTTACAGATTGCTCAATTAGTTGCATTTGGTTTTGCGAAATAGACGTGGCTGATACGTTGTTAAACACCACACTTTGATACTGTAAAAATCCCGATAACATTGTCGGCAATTTTTCTGGTACAATCGTTGCTACATCAAACCCATTCCCCGATAAAATGCTCGATAACAAACTTCGGTTTTCTTCAACAATCAACACTTTTGGCGTACCTTTAACATTTGTAATCGCATGCAGCGTGTTATTTTCAGCATAAGCATCTTCTTTCCCTGCAATTTCTGCTTTATACACATGCATGCCTGTTTCCGTTACAATATGCGAAAAGCCGAATACGTTATTCCCTTCCTTGACAGCAACAGATTTTTTGATGATTTCTTTATCATTTAACGAAATGCGAATCGTTGCCTCTTGAGCAATATCGCTTGCTATCGATACCGAAATATCTGCCTTTTCTCCCTGATACAGAGAAGGAGAAACGGATAAATCCGTTAAAGAAACATCTTTTTTGACTGGTACTTGAATCGGCACAACATCCAATTCAATCCCTTTATTATGGAGCAGTTTCACTGTTTCTGCTGCATGCCCCATCGTTTCATTTCCATCTGAAAACAACACAATTCGTCCGTTTTCATCATTCGAAATAAAAGAGGAAGCAAAGCGAATACCAGCTTCAATGGATGTCTCGGTTTCATCTACTTCACTACTAAACTGTGAAATTACAGTCTCTTTCTTCGTTACCCCTTGCTCAGCGGCCACATCGCCCCCAAACGAAGCAACAGCAAATGCATCATCAGCTGCTTTCTTATCAACACTCGCCTCAATCCAGGCAAGAATATCTTCTCCCTTATTATCTACACTCGCTGATTGATCCGCTAAAAAGACGACCGTTGTCCCTTTTACCGGCAGTAATAGCTGCGGAATTGTTAATGCAAAAATAAGAAGAAAAAAGACGAGTGAACGAAGCGTTATTATAATTACTTTTTCACTACGGTTCATTGTGAGGCGGCTGTTTTTCCAAAAAGAATACATAAGAAACACACATGGAAGGAGTAACAACAGCAAATAAGGATACGTTAGTTCAATACCCACGACGGTACACCTCCCACTCTGCCATCAACAAGAGTAATGCGATACAAGCCAGCCAAAACCACAAATGATCCTGAATATTCTCTGTCGTCTCTCTTGACTGAGCTTCTTTTGGATTCATTACAAAGGAAGGAGCCGCTTCTAAGCTTTTTTCCCGTTCATCCAATAACACAGAGAAATAATACGACTGTTCGTCGGCTATACCTTCGTATACCCCTGGTTTAACTGGAGCAATAAAACTTTCTTCGGCAAGATTGATTGTGTATAAATTGTCTCCGTCCTCTGTAAAAATACTTAAATCCATTTGTTTATTCCCTAAGTTCAACCATTTTTCTTCTCCTGGCTGATAATATCCGAGAAAATTCGTTTGATATGTCAACCATTGATAACTGTTATATAAAAAGAGCGGAAACCCAGGTTGCAGCGGCCAATCTGTGTCACTTAGTGCAAAATTGAGCGCAATAATCGGATAACCATGATGGGTTCCTTTTTGAATCAACGGCTGGTCTCCGCTTGCCAAAATCGTTTGCCATTCCTGATTAAGTGGACGAAAGGCAGAAGCGATATACACCTTTTTGCTATCAACATGCGTGAATAATGGATCATCCGCTGCTGTTAATGTTTCAGTTACTTTCTGTTTCTTCTTCGCTTCACTTTGAATAAAAAGAAGCGGATACTCGCCTAGCTGCGTAAGACTCACTCCTTCTGCAATGACCATGCCATCACGACCAATTTTAGCAACATCATCGACTTGAATCACTTCAAGACCAAGCGTTTGTAATCCTGCTAGATAAAAAGGATTCACATCACCAACGGCATACACCTTATCATAGGATGTCGTTGAAATAGCGGTTAGTTCATTATCCGCTTCATAATCATCAGGTGTACGGATTACAGCTTGATAATATGGATGTGCTGGTAATGTTGGCATATTAACAACCGCTTCCTGATTCGCTGCTACATGCATTTTTTTGGAAAAAAGAAGCGTTTCACCACTCATCACTTGAAAATCCACTTGTTCATTGGCATCTGTTTCATTCGCAATCACAGCCACAGCCGATACTTTCTCTCCCTCTGGTGCCGTACCAAACGAAAGCAATGAAAGATTATCATGTTGACTATTATAATTATGTACAAACACCGACTGATCCTCTGAAAAAGAAGCAACATCCTCTTCGACCACATGGTCTGAAAACAAATGCACAACCGAATCCTTCGTTGTCACTAACGATTCGGCAAGCTCAAGCGCTTGATCCATTGCATCATACTCATACGAAAGTTCGAGCTCTTGAATCGCTTTTCGAAGCGCACGCTGATCTTGTTCATGATTCGCAATAATCTTTGGCTTTTGCCCGGTGCTAATAATCGTCACCTCTTGTTGATCTATCTCATCAAGCAATTTAAAGATATCCTCTTTTGCTGTCGCAAATCGAGTTTTCTCTCCTTCCTTTGCACTCATCGTCGCTGATGTATCAACAACCAAAATGAAGTGATCACCTGCAGGCACTTTTCCATACCAATATGGACGGGTCAACGCCAGCATAATGAGCAACAGAATGAGCAACTGCAGCCAAAAAAGGAGATTATGCTGAAGCTTTTGCAGCCATGGTGATGCTTGCCGTTCATTTAACACTTGCTCCCAAAGCATATTCGATGAAACAGGTACCTGTTCATATTGCTTGCGAAAGAAATACAATAAAATGAAGGCCGCAATGAACAAACTAAATAGAAAAAAGAACGGACTTGCAACAGACATCTTCTCACCTCAATTCATAAACCCTTGTCTCGGTAAATCATGAAACAAAATCGTTTGAATGTCTTTCTCGCCGTTCATAAGGAAGTATCGACAACCGAGTGTACGACAAATCGCTTCGAGCTGCTGATTATGATCGTTCAAACGGCTTTGATAGTTTTCAATTAACAGAGGATTCATACTGACATTCACCGTTCCCGCTGATTCACTATCAATCAGCTTCACATCACCACTGTAGCTCGGTTTCATTTCTTCCTCAGCTAATAGCTGAAATAACCAAATCTCCTGCTTCACCGAGCGCAGCTTTTTTAACGCTGCTTCTATGACATCCAGCGGCTCTAATCCATCGGTAAGAAGAATCGCTAACTGTTGATTCTTCATTATTTGTTGACTTAATTGTGCAAAAAAAGCGGTCGTACTCTCCCTCTCTTCTAAACGTTGAATCTCATGAAAAACCTGTTTCCGATATACCGCTCCTTTACGGCGAATCGGCTGCATATTTGTTGAAGTGACTGGAATAAAAGAAAGTCGATCTTCACTAGATAGTACAATATGACTAAGCGCGGCGGCACATAAGCGAGCAAGCTCCCACTTCTCGCTATACGTGCGCATCGATGAACTCATATCAAGATAAATCGCAATCGCCACTTCCTGTTCATCCAAAAATCGTTTAATATAATGCTTTTGTGTTCTGCCGTACACATTCCAATCAATTTGACGCACATCATCCCCTGGCTGATAAACTCGAAAATCGGAAAACTCAAGCGATGAACCAAACGCGCTGGATTGCCTTGAACCTTTATGCATACCGCGCTTTCGTGTTTTCACAAGCAGCCGTTTCTTTTGCAGCCTTTCTAAAAAAGAAGACGCTATCATGATATAGAAGACCCTTTCCCTGCTGTATACGCCGCTTCCACAATTTCAGCAAGAACGTGATCTGCCTGAATGCCGCTTGCTTCTGCTTCAAAATTCAATAGCAAGCGGTGGCGTAACACCGGAATTGCCGTTTGCTTTACATCTCCCGCTGACACATGATACCGCCCCGCAAATAGCGCTCTTATTTTCGCCATTTTAAGTAAGCTTTGTAAGCCACGGGGACCGCTGCCATACTGCACATATTTCTGCACAATTTCTGGTACTGCTTCCGCGTCTGGATGCGTCATCGCTACAATATTAATTGCATAATCTAGCATTTCTTCCGATACAAGCACTTCTTTTGATAGACTTTGTAAAAATAATACATCCTCAATCGAAGCAATCTTTTCAATAGAAATGGACTCCGTACCAGTCGTACGCTTCATAATTTCTCTTAGTTCTTCCTTAGAAGGATATCCAACGAGAATTTTACACATAAAACGATCCATTTGCGCCTCAGGAAGTGGGTATGTTCCTTCTAAATCAATCGGATTTTGCGTCGCTAGTACAAAAAACGGCCGCTCAAGCTTTTTCGTTTCTCCCATCACCGTCACCGTTTGCTCTCCCATCGCTTCAAGCAGGGCACTTTGTGTTTTCGGTGTAGCTCGGTTAATTTCATCAGCTAGCACAATATGTGAAAACAAAGGCCCTTTATGAAATGTAAAGTGCTGTTTTCCATCCTCATCAGGCTGAAGCAGCATCGTTCCTGTAATATCTGCTGGCATTAAATCCGGGGTAAACTGAATGCGCGAAAAACTTAAATCCATACTTTCTGAAATGGTCCGAACGAGCATCGTTTTTCCAAGGCCTGGTAACCCTTCTAATAGCACATGCCCTCCTGCAAAAATACTCCAAAGTACTTGTTCGACAACCTCTTCCTGTCCAACAATAAAACGAGCAATCTCTTTTTTAACATCTTCCACGATTTGTTGTGCTTTCATAAACTGCATCTCTTTATCTGACATATATTCACTACCTTTCTGGATCGATTTGGTCATAATAATTTTTGACAATATCCGTTAAATCAGCAGGCAGCTTCAGGCGCTCCGTACTTTCTCGATACGACTCACCATATTGCTCATAGACCTCTTGATAATTACGCACATTCCCCTTTAAAACAGGGCCTTCATCGCTCTTTTGCTCTTGACCGCTTCCTTCCCCAAGTTCCCCGCTATCAGATTCGACATTTTGCTTTCCTTTTGTTTCTTCAGGAATTGTTAATAGTTCCCGTGATCCTTGTCCAAGTCCAGCGCCGCTTCCAGAACCACTGCCCGATCCTGAGCCTGAGCCTAAACCTGAGCCCGTACCGGAACCAGAACCAGTACCTGAGCCCGTACCACCGCTGCCGCTTCCAGAACCACTGCCGTTTTGATTATTACTAGTTTGATTGCTTTTTTGATTGCTTTTTTGATTGCCCGCTGAATGATTGGAAGAAGATGAAGCAGAGTTCTGATTATTTCCTGGGGTGCCGCTTCCTATTTGCGTTGGTGTCATTCCGCTATTTTTCATTTGTTGCTGCAAGTTTTGACTGACCTGTTGGACTTGCTGACTAGCATTCGCTAACTGTTTAGACAGCTGTCCAGATTGAAGCGCTTCTTTTAATTGTTCAGCGAGAGCTGTAAGCTGTTCTTCTGTTAACTTCTCGTTTTGATTCGTTACTTCACTTAATGCCTTTTGCTGTTCTTTCGTTAACTGCTCCCAGTTTTCATTCAACTTTTTCAACTCCTTTTCTAACTGCTCCAAATCCTTTTGTTCAAGAAACTGAGCTAAGTCCTTTAAACCAGCATCATCGGCTTGCTTTTTCCAATTATCTAACTGTTTCTGTGTTTCTTTTCGCTTCATCACTTGGAGGTCAAGTTGTTTGGATAACTTCTCTAATTCCTTTAGTGCCTCATTCGGCTCTTTTACTTCGGCTAGCTTCTTCTTTGCCTCTTCTAGCGCCTTTTTGGCAATCGGGTCCTTTGTTTCCTTCACTTTTTCCTCTACTTTCTTTTCAACCTCTTTCATTAATTTTGCAACTTTTTCCACTTCTTTTGCTTCGTTCATCCATTCATTGGGGAACAAGGCTGAAAGGGTCGCAACTCCTGCGAACAAGCAAGCTATCATCAACCATTTTGGGTACCATATTTTCTTTTTTCGCTTCAAAACGCTTGCTTCATTTACTTTCATTTGACGAAGTGCATCACGAAGCTGTAATCTTTCTAGTTCTCCTTCTTTATCTAAAAAAGAAAAAGCCGTTAACACGCGATCATCTGGCACATATTCATTAAAAAGAAGCGAAGCCGCCTTAAACGACGGCCTCTTCTTCCAAATGTGATAGATCAACACAATTCCGAGCACAAGCCACCCAATTGCTAAAAAACGCAGCATAAAGGGGAAAACAATGACTCTTGTAATAAGAAAAAGGAGAAACGCCCAAATGCTCGCTACAAGAAGAAACCATTGTACTTCTCTTCCAAGTAAAAGCCAAAAAAGCTGACGTTGCACAGGCTTCACAAGCTTTTCAAACTGCTTCTTTTCTTCCATCGCTTCGTTCCTCATTTCTTCGCTTTCATTTTTGGACGGAGCTTTCGAACACTAAGTACAATTGCCGTAATAAAAATAAGTGTATAAGAAATAAGATGAGCAATCCAAAGTGGAAAAGACACTCCCGACATTCGTGCGATTTCTTCAGCGATGCTCGGTTCAAACAGATTCACCAGTGTAATCGGTGCATTAAACATCGAAAAAAGATAGACGAGTATATTCGTAGTTGGCGTTCCTGTCTGACTCATTTGCGTAAAGCTTGTCGCAATTAGCGCCAAAAAGCCCGTTCCTCCAACAAGAAATAACATCACTCCATATGTTGTGACCATTGCTGCAATCGTTTTGCGAATAAACGTCGAAAACATAACACCTAAACTGCCAATGACAAAAACGGTAAAAACATTTAAAGCAAACACCGTTAGCAGCTCACGCGGTGAAATACCTCCATATAAAAAGACAATGCTATATAAAGGCAAACTTGCAATGATTAACAATAATAAAAAAGCGACTGATGACACGAGCTTTCCAATGATAATGCTGCTGGAGCTTTGCGATGTCGTTAATAAAATATTCAACGTTTGCCGCTCTCGCTCACTGCTAATGACACCTGCCGTTAAGCCTGGTGTAATAAAAATAATTAACGCAAACTGCAACACCGCTAAAATCATAAATAGCTCACGGCTTTGTTCTGGGTTCACCCCACCCATACTGCCCAACTGCTGTACGAAAATCATCCCAATCACGACGATGCCGATTGCTAGCACATAAAATAAAACACCAAGAAAACTTTTTAAAGAACGAAAGCGAAGCTTGAATTCTTTATTTAATACGGGATTCATCAGCCAGCTTTTCATGACTCCATCCCCCCATTCGTAATTTCCATAAACACATCTTCTAAATCGGTTTCGATTTCGGCGAAACTAACTAAGTCGAGCTCTTGCATAATGCAAGCCTTTAATAATTGCTGCTGCGCCTCCGCATTGCCTTTAAACAAAAACTGAATGCTCGCTCCATCCTCATGACGCTCGATTTCACTAATATCTGGATTGTCTTCAAAAAAGGTCAGCGCACGTTCAATATTACGATTCACCTTCACCATCATGCTCTTGGCACCTTGCAATTTCTCTTGGATTTCCGCAACAGAGCCTTGTGCCTTTAACTTCCCTTGATCAATAATGCCAATGACATCACACATTTCTGCGAGCTCCGGTAAAATATGTGACGAAATCAAAATCGTTTTGCCCATAGCTTTTAATTCTTTTAAAATCTCCCGCATTTCAATACGAGCGCGCGGATCTAAGCCAGACGCCGGCTCATCTAAAATAAGTACTTCTGGATCATGAATTAAACTGCGAGCTAAACAAAGACGCTGCTTCATCCCGCGTGATAATAAATCAACATACGAATCTCGTTTATCGGTTAAATTCACAAGCTCTAAAAGCTGGGGAATCAATTTCTTTCGTTCATTGATAGAGATACCATAGCTTGCCCCGTAAAAATCGAGATACTCTTCTGCCTTTAATTGATCGTATACGCCAAAGAAGTCGGGCATATAGCCAATTTGCTCTCGGACTTTTTTTGGTTCTTTTAAAATATTATAGCCATTGACAAAGGCTGTTCCCGAAGTCGGCGCAAGCAATGTCGCTAAAATAGAGAAGGTGGTAGACTTCCCCGCCCCATTTTGACCTACAAAACCAAATACGGTCCCCTCATCAATATGCAAATCTAAGTGATCAAGCGCCGTAAATTTCCCATATTGTTTTGTCAATCCGATAATTTCAATCACGGTGTAACCTCCCCATCAACAGTAATAATCGGTAAACGATTTTCAGCACCATTAGGATCTTGCTTCTTCATTAGCTTCACTTTCAATTCACCATCGGCAGAAAGATAAGCGTTAATCTTCTTGCTTCCTTCAAGCGTCAAAATCCGCTCATCTCCAGCAATCGGTTCATATTTGCCTGTTTTCACATTGTATAGTGCATACTGAAGCTTGGAATCCGTCCACTTAATCGTCAGTTTCGAAGCTTTAAAAGATGGATCTTTCATGATAGCTGGCATTTGAGCATATGCCTCATACTCTCCAACTTCCAGCCAATAAGAAGAAGGTGCGATACTCGTATTTACCTCATAATGACCATTGATTGTTTCAAGTCTCCATGGAAACATTTCTTTTGGCAAACTCACTTCTCCCGATAAAGTCGTGTCTGCTTCAAAGGTTTGGAAAATCAAGTTATTATTATGTTCTTTCATTTTTCCATTTTCTAATTTCAATCCCGTCACTTGATCTTTCGTCAAACCAATAATGACAGGTGCATTATCTGCTGTTTGTCCGTTAAAGAAATACTGACCGGCAAGATATAATAATTGGTCGTTCCGAACTTGATTCCAGTCCACTTTTTGTCCAGGGTTCCACGTATGCATGCTCGATGAAAAACTCATCGTAGGACGCATTAAGAAATCCGTTTTTAACTTTTGGTGAACAGTTAGCGTTTCTCCCTTTTTTAACGCCCCTAAGTCCCATTTCTGGTTACCTGACACAATCATGATTTCCTCAAAATCGTAGTTCAAATTGTTCACAATGGTTCCTGCTAGTTTTTTATTTTCCACTTTCAAATCGGTCTTAAATTCACCAGCTTGTTTTTGCGAAATGCGTCCCACTAGCGAACGTGTTGACCAATATTCGACGCCTGGAAATTCAATCGCTATTTCCTTCGCTTTTTCTTCGACAACTGGAGCACGAAGCGGGTTACCTGAAAAAGAATCCGGTGCAGATGGCAAAGCAAGCATTTCATCCTTTGCAAAAGATAGCTTATAGTCTCCGCTTGTATTCGAAAGTAACACATTAGATTGAATGCCCGTTACATGTTGATGATTCACTTGATAAATACCCAGCTGATTTAATTGAGGCTGAGCGATTCGATCTTTTGCTCCGAGCGCAAAAATGACGACTGAGCTAATAATCGCTACAACCGGAATGCTCCACCACGCATGCTCGCGTTTATCTAATTTCTTAAGGACCACATATAAGAGCGGGATTAAAATAAGTAAATAGACAATTAATAAGAGAATTAATTGACCAGTTGAAAAATTTGTATGATCAAACCATTTATTCGGTTCCGACAATTCCCACTCTAAATTATTCAAGAGATTATCCATTTGATTGTACGGATCATTCGTTGTTAATGTAAGCAAAGTCGCCTCAACCCAAGCCCCGTACTTATTCCAAGAAGCTAGCGGTTCATCTCCGAGTGAAAAACTTGTTTGGATAATCATCCCGCTTCCAAACTCTTTTTTTACAACAACTGGATGATTATCACTCTTCACCATAATACCTGCCTCTTTTTCAACTTCCCCAACAAAACTAGGAATCTGCTTAAAAGAAGGTGCTTGCTTACCACTTCCTAAAAAAGCACTACTAATCGTTACCTCTTTAGTCGGCTTCATCGGTAATAAATCATAAAGTGTATCGTATTGTTGACTGGCATTCGGTGTTGCACCAGCAATCAAAATCCCTCCGTTTTGAACCCATTCAGCAATGGCTTCCTGTTGCTCATGATCGAGTGTGCCCATGGAAAATTCATCGATAATTAAATATGTGAGCACATCGTATCCTCTCGCCTCATTTGGTAAATCTCCCTTTGTTAAATCGAATGTATTCGTTGGAGAGGAAGGCAGTACACGCCATTCTTTTAGACGATCATACTTTTCACTTAATATACCAATCTGTACTTCCCCCGAATCGACGAATTTAGGTGCAATTACTTTCGTCCCTTTAAACGCTACTTCCTTTCCTTTCTTCCAATCTCCTTCATATAAATGAATCGTTTGTTGAACTGCAGACGAAGAATAATTCTCATCTGTATACGCGGGCAAGGTAACCGAATATGTTTTTACACTTCCCTTTGGCAGTTCAACTTGGATGGCTTGTGAGCCTCCTAACTGATAGGTTGCTTGAAACTGAAGCAGCAACGTGCCACTAAACGCTTCTCCTTTATTCTCTATTTCAACTTTGACAGGCAGCGCCGCCGAACGCTTCGCATATCCACCTAGCCCTTCTTCAATTGAAATACTAATCTTCGGTTGTTCAGCAGCAGCCAGCAATGGAAAAATTGTAAAAACCATTAAAAACAACAAACCGGCTGCTACTTGACGTGCTATATTGGACAAACGAACTCCCCCTTTTTTTTCTCTCTATAAAATAGACGAGCGAGAAAATAAAAAAGTATACAAAAACTTTTTAGAATATGAAAAAAGCCAGAAAGGAAAAACCCTTCTGACTTTCGTTCACGTATTATCATTCTGCTTTTTCAATAATGTCTGCAAACAATCCGTACACATATTTCTCTGCATCGAACTCTTGCAAATCATCCATTTTCTCACCTAGTCCAACAAACTTAACCGGAATCGCTAATTCATTTCGAATCGCTAACACGATTCCCCCTTTTGCTGTTCCATCAAGCTTTGTTAGCACAATGCCTGATACATTTGTTGCCTCTTTAAAGGTTTTGGCTTGAATTAATGCATTTTGTCCTGTTGTTGCATCTAACACTAATAATACTTCATGCGGTGCACCAGGTACTTCACGCTCAATCACTCGTTTTACTTTTTCAAGCTCTTTCATCAAGTTCACTTTGTTTTGTAAACGGCCTGCCGTATCACAAATCAAAATATCCGCACCGCGTGCTTTTGCTGCTTGAATCGCATCAAACATAACCGCCGCCGGATCAGAGCCCTCTCCTTGTTTAATAACATCGACGCCAACACGCTCGCCCCATACTTCTAATTGATCAATCGCACCGGCACGGAACGTATCACCCGCTGCTAATACGACCGACTTGCCTTCCTCTTTAAACTTATGAGCCATTTTTCCGATTGTTGTCGTTTTCCCAACGCCATTCACACCAACGAATAAAATAACCGTTAAGCCATCTTTTTGAATGTTCAACTCAGATTGTTCTTCGTCTCCGCCTTGGTAAATGTCGACTAATTTCTCAGAAATAACATCTTGCACTTCTTTTGTATCCGAAATATTGCGGCGCTTCACTTCCATTTTTAGTTCATCGACAAGCTCCATCACCGTATCAAAGCCGACATCTGCTTGAATTAAAATTTCTTCAAGCTCTTCGAAGAATTCTTCATCCACTTTACGATAGCGTGCGACTAAATCATTAACTCGGCTTGTGAAGGCATTACGCGTCTTCGCTAAACCTTGTTTAAACTTCTCTCCAATCGAAATCTGCTCTTGCTTCTTTTCAATCTCTTCCTTCACGTCTGGCTGCTCGTTCAACGCTACTTGTTCGTTCAACTCCAACTGTTCATTCGCTTCCAGTTGTTCAGCAGGTTCTGGTGTTACATTTTCATTTTTCTCACCTACAAATTTCTCTTTCAGCTTCTTAAAAAAACTCATTGTGTCACTTCCTTCTGTTATACTCTTGCTACTTCTTCTGTCTCTTCCATTCGTACAGAAACAAGCCTTGAAACACCTGATTCCTGCATCGTAATGCCATATAACACATCCGCACCTTCCATCGTACCTTTGCGATGCGTAATGACGATAAATTGCGTTTCTTCGCTGAACTTGCGCAAAAATTGACTAAAACGCGTGATATTCGCTTCATCCAGCGCTGCTTCAACTTCATCAAGCACACAAAACGGCACCGGACGTACTTTTAAAATAGAAAACAGCAAGGCAATCGCAGTTAGTGCTCGTTCTCCACCTGATAATAAACTTAAATTTTGCAATTTCTTCCCAGGGGGCTGAGCGACAATCTCGACACCTGTTTGCAACAAATTCAGCGAATCCGTTAACTTTAATTCAGCACGGCCTCCGCCAAATAACGCTTTAAACACTTGTCCGAATTGATCACGAATCGCATAAAATGTCTCAGAAAAGCGCCGCGTCATCTCTTCATCCATTTCACAAATCACTTGAAGAAGGGTATCTTTCGCTTGCTGCAAGTCATCCTTTTGATTAAGTAAAAATTCATAGCGTTCTGATACACGCTCATACTCATCAATTGCCCCTAAGTTAACGTTTCCTAACTCGTCAATCGCCAATTTAATGAGCTTGACTCGTTTCTTCGCTTCTTCAACCGGCAATGTTAACGGATACTTCTCTTTTGCAGCCTCATAGCTTAAAAGATATTCCTCTCGTAGCTTAGAAAGTCGATTTTCAAGCTCTACATCAAGTCGATTCAACTTCACTTCTTCATCTTTGACGCTTTCTGCAATGCCTTTATATTGACGATTTTGCTCTTTTAAATCGAGCTCCATATCCTCAAGCTCCGTTTGCAAACTCTCTTTTTCTTGACGTGTAACCGAAATCTTTTCAATCGTTTCATTTTTCAGTGCAAACTGCTCTTTTGCGGCATCCTCTAATCGTTCTTCCCCGCTTGAACTATCACTCATTTCATTCGTTAAAAGCGACCAGTCATCCTCATATTCAGCAAGCTTCGTTTGTGTCATAAGCCAATCTTCCTCAAGACGAGCCATATTTTCCTTTTGGTTACGAAGCTGTTCTCGTTTGGAAGCAAGCGTTACTTTCAACTCACTCATCTCTTCTAGAAGGATTTCTTTTGAGGATTGCTGTGTTTCCTTTCGCTCCGTCAATTGAGCAATCGTTTCATCAAGTCGACTAAGCTCCTCTGCACACGATACGATAATGTTCTCCAACTCTTCAAGACGGGCCGTTCTTTGCTGCTCTTCTTCTATGAGTTGTGTTTTATCCAAATCATATAAATGAAGACGGTCATTAATATTCTTTTCTTGTAATTCAATTTCTCGAAATTTATTTTTCAGTAATTGCTCTTTTTCTCGCAATGACTCACCTGATTGTTTCATTTCTGCTAAACGTTCTTCTTGCTGTGTGATTTCAGCTTTTAGCTCCCGAACTTCACGTTCTAATTGATTTGTTTTCGCTTCCATATCGACAAGCTTATTTTTAAGTTCCTCTAATTCCGCTTTTCGCGATAATAAGGATGAGGACTTTTGCTTAAGTGCTCCCCCTGTCATCGAACCACCAGGATTTACAACATCCCCATCAAGCGTTACAAAACGATAACGATGACCGACTAATTTAGCCAGCTCATTTGCTCCTTTTAAATCACGTGTAATAACGACCGTTCCAAGTAAGTTCGTCACAATCTCTGCATATTTCGCTTCATAGTCTATTAATTGGGCAGCAGTACCAATAAAAGCTGGATGATTTTGAAGCAGTTTCAATTGAGACTGGGGCACTTCTCTACCTTTTATGACAGAGAGTGGTAAAAAAGTAGCCCGGCCATAACCATTTTTCTTTAAAAAGCTAATCGCCTGACGGGCATGTTCTTCTTCACGAACAACAACATGCTGCATCGCCGCGCCAAGCGCGATCTCAATCGCCGTTTGATAGCTTTTTGGCACTGTAATCAACTCCGCAACGGCACCTTCAATACCTTGCAAAGAAGCTTTTGCTTTTAATATTTCTTTTACACCTTGGAAGAACCCTGCATACTCTTCTTCCATTTCCTCTAACAACTCTTTACGCGCCTTCGCTTGCTGTAAAAATTGATACGCTTTATATAGTGTCGTTTCTTGCTTTTGATAGCGGTCCTTCGTTGCTTCTTGTTCCTTTTCCTGACTACGATAACGAGCCACATGCTTTTCTAACTCGAGCGTTATCTCGCGCAATTCCACTTCATGCTGCTGTTTTTGCTGCACGATTGACGTTCTTTCCGTTAAATACTTTGCATTATCATTATCCAGCCTCTCATTTTTATAAGCCTGCTGCTCCAGCTGCTGAGCTAAATATTGCTTTTCGTTTTTCGCTGTCGCTTGCTTATTTAGCCATTCAATATAGTCACTTTTATGAAGTTCAATCGTCCCCTCAATATCCGTTTGGAAGGAACCTAAGGTTTGTTGCTTTTCTTGCAAGAGCGACTGCAAGTTTTTTACTTCATTTTCTAATTCGCGAACCAAAATGATTTGAGCTTCTTTATCCACCTCTAAACGGGCGATAAACGCTTTAGCCTCTTCGATGGACTTTTCAAGTTGAACTTTATTTTGTGTCGCATTTTTCTTCCGTTCTTTTAATACTTCTTTTCTACCTTCTAACTTTTCTAGATCTTCACTTGATGTTAAAAGAATCGCTTGTAAATCATTCATCGTTGCATCTAAACTAGCTGTTTTCTGGCGCAGCGCCTGTAGGGCTGCTTCCTTTTGATGCAGTTCGCTTGCCATTTGCTCTTTTCTTAGCGTATGCTCTTCTAACTCATGAGATAGCTTTTCCCATTTTCGGTGAAGCTCTTCAATTTCATAAACTGTTAAGCTGACTTCAAATTGCTCTAGCTCTTCCTTTTTCGCCAAAAACTCTTTAGCAAGCGACGATTGAATTTTTAACGGCTCTACCTGACCTTCTAATTCATAAAGAATATCTTGAACACGATTTAAATTTTCCTGTGTTTCAGCAAGCTTTTGCTCGGCTTTCTTTTTACGCGTTTTATATTTTAAAACACCAGCTGCTTCTTCAAAAATAACGCGTCTTTCTTCCGCCTTACTGCTTAATATTTCTTCTACTTTCCCCTGGCTAATAATCGAAAAAGCTTCGCGGCCGAGGCCTGAATCCATAAATAAATCAACGATATCCTTTAAACGACAGGGCTGATTATTAATTAAAAATTCACTGTCACCCGATCTGTACACTCTTCTTGTAATACTGACTTCATGAAAATCAATGGGTAAAGAATTTGTTACGTTATCAAGGGTTAAAGATACCTCAGCAAAATTCAAAGGCTTTCTTGAATCGCTTCCGGAAAAGATAATATCCTCCATTTTCGCCCCGCGCAATGATTTGGCGGACTGTTCGCCAAGCACCCAACGAATCGCATCTGTTATATTACTTTTTCCACTTCCGTTCGGCCCTACGACTGCGGTTACACCTGGTACAAAGTCCATTGAAATTTTCTCTGCGAAAGACTTAAATCCTACAACGTCCAAGCGTTTGAGGAACATGCTCTCTCCCCCTTATCTTTCACAATCATTATGATCTTTTTTGTCTTAATACGTTTAAGGCACGCTCGGCAGCATGCTGCTCTGCTTCTTTTTTCGATTTACCAGAGCCGGACCCTAGTTTTTCTCCATTGAGTAAAACAATAGAAACAAATTCACGATTATGAGCCGGTCCTTTTTCCTGTAATATTTTATACTGAATGGTACCGCTGCTATCACGTTGAATCAATTCTTGAAGCTGGCTCTTGTAATCCATCACATGAGAAAAAGCACCCTCGTCTATTTTCGGGAAAACCACTTTTCTTAAAAACTCGACGACTTGTTCTAAACCACTATCTAAATACAATGCTCCAATGAAAGATTCAAAAACATCGGCAAGCATCGCTGGACGCTCTCTACCGCCTGTCATTTCTTCTCCTTTTCCGAGCAATACAAATTCACCAAACCCTAATTGATTGGCAAACATAACAAGTGACGGTTCACAAACAATAGCGGCTCTTAGCTTTGTTAGCTCCCCTTCGCTCATCATTGGATATTTTTTAAATAAATATTTAGATACCGTCAGTTCTAATACAGCGTCTCCTAAAAATTCAAGCCGTTCATTATCTTCGTAAAGCTTGCGGCGATGCTCATTCACATAAGATGAATGGGTAAATGCTTGTTTTAATAATTTGACCTGAGAAAACTGGATGCCTAAGCGATCCTGAAGTTGTTTAAATTTTTGCTCCTTGACTGATAGTTGATGATTATTTCCGTTCCTGCGCATTTAATAAAACCCTCCACAACGGTTAAAAAGCTTATTTCCCCGAAATTTATAATTGCCCCTCCCTACCATCATACCTAATTCTGGTCACAAGAGAAAGCTCCGTTTAAAAAACGGAGCTTTGATTTGAGAGCATTTCATTACAATACACTCTGTATGTAATTTACAGCATCTCCTACTGTAGCGATTTTTTCTGCATCATCGTCAGAAATCTCCATATCAAACTCGTCTTCAAGTTCCATTACAAGTTCTACTACATCTAGAGAATCTGCACCAAGATCTTCTTTGAATGAAGCCTCAAGTTTTACTTCTGATTCTTCAACATTCAAACGATCTACTACGATTTTTGTTACTCTTTCTAATACGTCTGCCACTGCATTCACCTCCCCTCAAGCTAAAAGCACCCATTTATCGGCTTTTAAAGCTAGACACTAGTACTCATCAAAAATGATTGCATCCTTATTTTCTGTAAAAACTCAAAGCCTAACTGTAACAGTGTATTACATGACCATGCCACCGTCAACATGAAGTGTTTGTCCAGTCATATAACGACTAGCATCCGACGCAAGAAAAGCCGCTACAGAAGCAATGTCCTTTGGATCCCCGAAACGAGCAAGAGGAATTTGCTGAAGCATAGCTTGTTGAATCTCCTCTGTTAACTCGTCTGTCATATCTGTTGAAATAAAGCCAGGTGCAATTGCATTGACCGTAATGCCGCGCGGCGCCAATTCTTTTGCTGATGTTTTTGTTAATCCAATTACACCAGCCTTTGCCGCTACATAGTTTGCTTGCCCGGCATTTCCGCTCACACCAACAATTGAAGCAATGTTAATAATTCGTCCGCTGCGCTGCTTCATCATTTGTCTTGTCACAGCTTTTGTACAAAGGAATACACCTTTTAAATTCGTATTGATAACATCATCCCACTCGGACTCTTTCATACGCATAAGCAAATTATCACGTGTAATGCCTGCGTTGTTGACTAAAATATCTAAACGACCAAACTGTTCAATCGTTGCTTTAACCATCTCAGCTACACTTTCACTATTCGCTACGTCACACTGAATCGCCATCGCTTCTCGTCCAAGCGCTTTAATTTCGTCCACTACTTCATTTGCTTTTGCTTCACTGCCCGCATAATTGACTGCTACATCGGCACCAAGACGCGCCAATTCTAACGCAATTTCACGTCCAATTCCACGTGAAGCACCAGTTACAAGAACTTTTTTACCTTCTAACATCATGCACGCTCCTCCTTTAAAGCTTCAATTGTTTTCGCTAACGTTTCTAGGCTGGAGACGGAATAAATATTTACAGAACGGTCGATTTTCTTAATAAGACCGCCCAATACTTTACCAGGTCCCACTTCAACAAATGTATCAACACCTAAATCTAGCAATTTCTTCACGCTATCCTCCCAAAGGACAGGAGAATAAAGCTGTTCGATTAATTTTTCTTGAATGTCAGCCGGTTCTGTAATCGGCTCCGCTGTCACATTCGAAATAACAGGAATATCCGCTTGAACAATACTAATCTTATTTAACACTTCGTTTAATTGTTCTGCTGCAGGCTTCATAAGCGCAGAGTGAAAAGGACCGCTTACATCTAATGGAAGAGCACGCTTCGCTCCTTTTTCCTTCACTTGTACCATTGCTGTCTCGACACCTTTTCGCGTACCTGAAATAACAATTTGACCTGGACAGTTAATATTCGCTAATTGAACCGTTTCTCCAGTCGTTTCTGTAATGTCTGCTGTAATGTCTGCTAATAGCTCTCGATCCATTCCTAAAATTGCCGCCATAGAGCCTTGCTTATTCGGAACAGCTTGTTCCATAAATTCACCGCGTTTACGAACCGTATAGACCGCATCTTCAAAGCTCATTGCACCAGCAGCTGCTAAGGCAGTATATTCGCCTAAGCTATGTCCAGCCGTATAATCTGGCGTAATGCCTGCTTCTGTTAACGCAGTAAAAAATGCATAGCTTGTCGTTAAAAGAGCTGGCTGAGCATTATATGTAATGGTTAATTCTTCTTGGGGACCATGAAAAATTAAATTTGATAAAGCAACGTCTAACTTTTGATCCGCTGTTTGAAACGTTTGTTGTGCTCGCTCATTTTCTTGATAGATATCTTGTCCCATTCCTACTGTTTGTGAACCTTGACCTGGAAAGACAAAAGCGATTTTTCTCATTGTCTACACTCCTTACTTACTGTTAATTTTTTCGATTGTTTTGGCAACCGTCTCTGTCACATCGTGTGCAACCATGTCTCTTGTTTGACGAATGGCATTATAAATAGCATTAGCATCCGACGATCCGTGCGCTTTAATAACAGGTGCTTTTAACCCAAATAACCCTGCTCCGCCATACTCTGAATAATCCATTTGGCTTTTAATCCCCATTAATTGAGGCTTTAAAAGTCCCGCGGCGATTTTACTTTTCAGATTGCTCATCATCGCGGCCTTCACCATTTTAAATACACTCATCGCCGTGCCTTCAATCGCTTTCAGCACCATGTTTCCTGTGAATCCATCTGTGACAACGACATCTGCTACACCATTGAGTAAATCACGCGATTCAACGTTACCGATAAAATGAATATCTTCAGATTGCTGTAATAAAGCAAACGCTTCTTTCGTTAGCTCATTTCCTTTTTTTTCTTCGGTGCCGATATTCAATAAGCCCACTCGTGGTTTTGCGACATTACGTACTTTTTGCGCATAAACAGAACCCATAATCGCAAATTGTAATAAGTGCTCTGCTTTAGCGTCTGAATTAGCCCCAACATCTAAAAACACAAACCCTTTACCATCAATCGTTGGCATTGTTGGTGTTAAAGCTGGGCGTTCAATTCCATCAATTCGGCCTACAACAAACAGCCCAGAAGCCATTAACGCACCTGTATTTCCAGATGAAATACAAGCATCCGCTTTTCCATCTGCTACTTGCTGTGCAGCAAGTACCATAGAAGCTGTCTTTTTACGTCTCACTGCTCGGACTGGCTCATCCGTGCTTAAAATCTCTTCTTCTGTATGTATGACTGTAATACGCTGATCATTCGTTAAAAATGGTCTGATTTTTGCTTCATTTCCCACTAACAATATTTCAACGTCTGCAAAGGCTTCAACCGCCTTCATCGCTCCTAGCACCTGTTCTTTTGGAGCATGATCTCCACCCATTGCATCTAACGCGATTTTCATATTTATTCATCCTCCCGCTCATTATGAGCGATACATTTCAAATTCACCTTTAAACACTAGTTCTGTTCCAACGAAGCTACGCACTTCCACAACGGTACGGTGGTCAGTAACGTGCTCAAAAGTTTTCACTCTTGCTTTTGCAATCACACGTTCATGTTCTTTTACAGAACGTGTAAAGGAAATAGACGCTTTCGCTGTCAGAGCTAGTTCATCATTAATAACTGCTACAGCAAGCGAGTTCGCTTGCGCAAACAAATGATGCCCTCTTGCAATTCCATTTCGGCTAAAAACATGTTCTTTTTTAATGTCTAATATCGAAATAGCGCTTTCATCTAAGTTAATATCGATTACTTCTCCAATGACTTCATCCAAAGGTAACGCTCGTACTTCATCCGTGAATCTTTTTTCAGCGACGTTTTTAATACGTTCACGAAGCTCTGGAATTGATAATTCAAGACGATCAAGCCGTATCGTTTGGACGCTCACAGAGAACTGATTAGCCAGCTCTTCATCCGTGATAAAAGGGTTTCCTTCTATCGTTTCGACTAATAATTGCTGGCGTTCCTTCTTGTTTCTTCTCATATCGAAGGTCACCATCCAAAGTATTAAGACTAGGTACTAATAGTAGTATATAAGTTAAACTAGCAGAATGCAAGAAAACTCGTAATCTGCTAGTTATTTTTTAAAATTAATCCAACTTCTCCCCATCTAACACACCTGTTTGTTCCAAATATGTGCGCAGCGGCAAATATTCCGGCATGTTCCAAAAGCTCTGTGAAGCTATTAATTTTGCCGCATCATCGCGCGCCACTTCGAGCGTACGATAATCATGAACCATATCCGCTACTTTAAATTCTGGTAACCCGCTTTGTTTTTTGCCAAAAAAGTCTCCAGGGCCGCGCAATTCTAAATCTTTTTCTGAAAGAACGAAACCATCATTTGTTTCGGTCATAATTTTCATCCGCTCTTTACCTACTTCTGTTTTCGGATCTGCTAGCAAAATACAATAAGACTGATCGCTTCCTCGTCCAACTCGACCTCTCAGCTGATGAAGCTGCGAAAGCCCGAAGCGCTCGGCATCATAAATGACCATAACCGTTGCATTCGGCACATTCACCCCAACCTCTACAACGGTAGTCGATACTAGAATTTGTGCCTCATTCATGCTAAATTGCCTCATGACTTCTTCTTTTTCATCCGCAGGCAAGCGTCCATGCATTAAGCCGACCTTATAGCGGCCTGAATAGTACTGCGAAAGCATCGCATGAACATCTAACACATTTTGCAGCGAATCTAATTTTTCTGACTCCTCCACTAATGGACAAATAACATACGCTTGACGTCCTTTACGCAGCTCTTTTTCAATAAACAAAAGAATACGATCCACCATTTGATGTTTAGCCCAATAGGTTTCAATCGTTTTTCGGCCGGCAGGAAGCTCATCAATGATCGACACATCCATTTCCCCAAAAACCGTAATCGCAAGCGTTCTTGGAATCGGTGTAGCTGTCATAAATAAAACGTCAGGATTCGCTCCTTTTTCCCGTAAAATACGACGTTGCTCCACTCCGAAGCGATGCTGCTCATCCGTAATCACTAAACCGAGCTTCCGAAAATTCACTTCATCTTGAATGAGAGCATGTGTCCCGATTAACACATCGATTTCCCCTTCTGCAAGCAGCTGCAATAGCTCTCGACGCTTCTTCCCTTTAACAGAACTCGTCAACAGAGCTGTTTCACTCCAACAGGTTCAAGCATGAGTGAAAGAGAATGAGCATGCTGTTCTGCCAATATTTCAGTCGGCACCATTAAAGCGCCTTGAAAGCCCGCAGAGACCGTGGCAAACAAACTAATAGCCGCAACAACCGTCTTCCCTGAACCAACATCCCCTTGAAGCAAACGATTCATCCGAAACGGCGACTTCATATCATCCAATATTTCGCAAACGACACGCTGCTGTGCATTTGTTAATGGAAACGGCAAAGTCCGAGTAAACTCCTCTACACTCTCTTTATTATAGGTTTGTCCAATCCCTTTTGATTGCTCTCGCTGGACTTTTCTGAGCGCTTGCATTTTCAATTGAAAAAATAAAAACTCTTCATAAACAAAGCGGCGGCGTGCCTGCTTCACAGTATTTGCGGATGGCGGAAAATGCATCGTTTGCAAAGCTTCTTTCCGCGTCATCAATTTATACCTAGTTAATAATTGGGGAGGTAAATTATCTTCAATAAAAGAACCATACTGTGCAAACGCATTCTTCATCAAACGCCGCATTCCCTTTACCGTTAAACTGCCTCGAACAGAATAAACAGGCTCAAATTCTTTCTCTAATTGATATGGACCAATATGGCATTCTGAACCTGTAATCGTTTGACGATGACGGTCCCATTTACCTGTAACCGTTACCGTTACACCCATTTCTAACTTGCTTTTTAAATAGGGCTGATTAAAAAAAATGACCGTAATTAAATAGCGGCCTGTTAGCACTTTAAGCGTTAGACGCGACTTCTTCTTTCCAAAATAACTAACGAGCGGCGCGCTATGAATTGTCCCCTCAATTGTCACCCGCTCATCATGTTCAACAGCTTCTAAATCCTTTAGTCGATAATCTTCATAGCGATAAGGTAAATGCTCTAATAGATCGATAACGGTATCAATCTCCATCTCATGTAACAAAGCGGCCGTATCCGTACCTATTCCCTTTATCGCAGTAACAGGCTGTAATAAATTGTTCATCGCTTCACTTGCAGCCTCCTGAAACATTCTCACTTCTCCTCTCCGCAACAACGATTGCTTGATTGTTTCTTTCATCCTCGAAAAATAAACTGCATAGCCTAATGACTTATGCAGTTTATTGCTGATTCACAGCTTATACACGACCAATCGAATCGATACATTCAATTGGATCTTTTTATTCAATTGAGAAAATAAACGCATATAAAGGTTGCTGTCCATTATGGACTTCTACTTCAACGTCTTCAAATGTTTCTTCACAAAAAGCAACAAGTGCTTCTACTTCTTCATTTGTCGCGTCTTCTCCATGAAGAATCGTTAAAATTTCCGAATCTTCATCAATCATCTCTGCTAACAAATCTTTTGCAACTTGAAGCTTTTCTTTTCCCTTGACTTTAATTTTCCCTTCGTCAAGACCCATGAAGTCGCCATTTTCAATCGTTAAGCCATCGATTTGCGTATCGCGAACAGCATAGGTAATCTGCCCTGTCTTCACATGAGAAAGGGCTTCTTTCATAACCGCTTCATTCTCTTCTGCAGAAAGAGCTGGATTAAACGTAAGTAACGCCGCCATTCCTTGCGGGACTGTTTTAGATGGGATAACAATAACTTGTTCCTCTAACACAGCCGCAGCTTGCTCAGCTGCCATAATAATATTTTTATTATTCGGCAAGATGATAATCGTTTCTGCATGAACAGCTTGTACCGCCTTAACGATATCCTCTGTGCTCGGATTCATTGTTTGGCCGCCCTCAATAACCTGCTTGGCACCAATGCTTTTAAATAATTCACTAATTCCGGCACCCATCGCAACCGATACAACACCATATTGTTCTTTTTCCTTTGGCGCTGTTTGTAACGGCGTTGTCGTTTCATTGACAATCGCTGTATGCTGTTCACGCATATTATCAATTTTCACCTTTATTAAGCTGCCGTACTGTTGACCATAGTTTAAGCAAGTTCCCGGTTGTTCCGAATGAATATGTACTTTCACAATTTCTTCATCAGAAATAACAAGTAAAGAATCTCCGTACTCACTTAAATCTTGACGAAAGGACTCTTCGTCAAAAGGATGATTGGCTACTTTTCCCGCCTCTAATCGCAGCATAAATTCTGTACAGTAACCAAATACGATATCCTCCGTATTCATGTGCCCTTGTACATTCATATGGTGCTCCGCATTTACCAGCTCATCCATACTTGGAATATTGGCCGAACGAGTTGGAAGAGCTTCTCCCTTTAACTCCGCAAGAAAGCCTTCATATACAAACACTAAACCTTGACCGCCGCTATCTACTACACCTACTTCTTTTAAAACCGGTAATAAATCTGGCGTACGATTTAGCGATGCATTTGCTTCTGCCACAACTTCTTCCATCACAAGAACGATATCACGATGCTTTTTAGCAGAAACAACCGCTTGCTTGGCTGCATCTTTAGCAACCGTTAAAATTGTTCCTTCAACAGGTTTCATGACCGCTTTGTATGCCGTTTGAACACCCGCTTCAAATGCTTGAGCAAATTCTTCGCTCGTAATCGCTGCTTTATGTTCAATCGCTTTTGAGAAGCCGCGGAATAACTGTGATAAAATAACACCGGAGTTCCCACGCGCTCCCATCAGCAAGCCTTTCGATAACGCAGCTCCTACTTTACCAATATGCTCTTGCACATTGTTCTGTACTTCCTTCGCTCCAGAAGTCATAGATAAATTCATATTCGTTCCTGTATCTCCATCTGGAACAGGGAAAACGTTTAATGCATCGACCATTTGAGCATGAGCTGCCAGCTGATTAGCCCCTTGAATGATCATTTCTGCAAAACGTTTTCCGTCTAAACTCGTAATTGACACAAAATTTCCTCCTATACTTAAGCGTTCGTTACACGAACTCCTTGCACAAAAATATTAACAGAATCAACAGCAAGTCCAACTGTTTGATCCAGAGTATATTTCACCTTCGATTGCACATTATGAGCAATTTCTGAAATTTTCGTTCCATAACTAACAATAATAAACATATCAATGTGAACTTCTTCGTTTTCTTGACGAACGATAACGCCTTTAGCGAAATTCTCTCTTCGTAAAATTTCAGCAATACCGTCTTTAAATTGTTTTTTGGAAGCCATCCCGACAATTCCGTAGCAATCAACAGCCGCTCCGCCAGCTACAGTAGCAATTACATCCATAGAGATATCAATTTGTCCATATTTCGTTTGTAATTCGATAGACATTTTCTTTACCCTCCCAAAAAATCGCATTAACTATTTAACATTCTACTATAATAGCCCTTGTTTTAAAAGTCATAGCCATCCTATTTTATTATAAATGATTCTTCTCAACTATATGTCAAGGTATTTTTCTTGAAAGTAATAAACTACAGTATTGCATTCTCACGGCATGTATGATAAATTATTAAGGTATTTCAAAAGACTTAAGATAGTTTTGAACTTAAGCAAGAGTAGTTAGGAGGGAATTAAACATGGCACGTCAATGTGTAATCACTGGAAGAAAAACTCGTTCTGGTAACAAACGCTCTCACGCAATGAACGCAAACAAGCGTACATGGGGCGCTAACCTTCAAAAAGTACGTATTTTAGTTGACGGTAAACCTAAACGTGTATACGTTTCTGCAAGAGCTCTTAAATCAGGCAAAGTAGAACGCGTATAATGTTAACGGCATCCTCCCCAGGGTGCCTTTTTATTTTGAAAAGCGAAACCGGCTTGATCAGCTCGTTATATAAAAAACAACACCCAATTGACTGGGTGTTATCATTTATTTGTTGTTTATCCTTTTTTAAGTGCTCCAAGCATCGCCTTCACTAAACCACCAAGGACCTTAGGCAATTTAATCGTATAAAATTTCATCATGCCCCTCCTCTTATATCTCCACACCTATTTCGTGGAATGTTCTATCACGAGATAAGCTTTTTAACAGATTATGCACAGAAGGTGAATTCTGAATCTGTCTTCAGCATAAATTTTAATCATTGCTTCTTACCATCATTATTATGCCTTTTTCAAATGAAACATTCCCATATTCAGAAATTAGTTCATTGCTAATACAAAGCGTGGACCCTCTCGTTAATCGTGCTTGATGTAGCGGATATTTAAATCCTGTTAGCGTAATACCTGTTACTTCCTTCGTCACAGACAAAAGAGAAAAATATTTCTTCTTTGAATCGTATTGAATATCGTATGTCCCAGGCTTTTTTATAGTAACACTGTTTTTCTCATCAATGATGTATATGTCCGTTTCATCTAAACATTGTAAAACAGTCTCTTGTTGAAGCAGTTGAATATTTCCAAGAAAATGGTCAATTCGCCCTCCCGTCGCCCCAAAAATATAAATATTCTTTGGTTTTTGACGAATGGCCCAGTTAAGCGCAAGCTCAAGATCCGTTTCATCTTTCTCCGAAGGAAACAGCGATACTTCTAGCAATTGAGCTTGCATCATTTGAAGCTCGTCTTTCGTCACCGAATCAAAATCTCCTACTGAAAGATGAGGAGTGATCCCCCGCTCTAATAACGCCAATACTCCGCGATCAACGCCGACCCACAGATTCGCTGTTTGTTTATACATCTGTAAGTTGGGCCAATACTGACTTGGCCCTCCAGCCATAATACAAATATTCATATAACTCCTCCATACCTCTACAGAAAAAAGCCGCTCAAGTATTGAGTCGGCTTCCTTCCATACAATTAATTATTACCGCGAATTTTTCTGATTGCCTCAGCTCGGTCTTCTTGGTTATAAATAGCAGAGCCTGCCACTAATACATTAGCACCTTGTTCTATGCATAGTTTGGCCGTTTCTTCATTTACACCACCATCAATTTCAATCTCCAAATCTGGATTGAATTGATCAGCTAATGCCTTTACTTCAGCGATTTTTGGTAACACAGAATGAATGAACTTCTGTCCCCCAAAGCCTGGATTTACTGTCATTAACAGCACCATGTCTACATCTTCAATAATATGTTGAATCTGAACAACAGGTGTCGCCGGGTTCAACACAACGCCTGCTTTCACACCGAAAGACTTAATTAATTGAATTGTACGATGTAAATGCGGGCATGCTTCGACGTGAACAGTAATATAATCTGCACCTGCTTTCGCAAATGCTTCAATATACTGATCAGGATTTTCAATCATTAAATGCACATCAAGCGGAAGCTTCGTAACTGGTCGAATTGCCTCTACAATCAACGGACCAATTGTAATATTAGGAACAAAATGTCCGTCCATAACATCGACATGAATATAATCCGCACCACCGCGTTCTACGTCTAAAACCTCTTCTCCTAATTTTGCAAAATTAGCTGACAATATAGATGGAGCAATTTTAACCATCGTTCAATACCTCGGCTTTCTCTCTCTAATTTCTTCTAAAAATTGTTTATAATGTTCATAACGGTAAACAGGAACTTCTCCTGCTTCGACCGCTGCTTTCACAGCACAGCGAGGCTCCTTATCATGCAAGCAACCTCGGAATTTGCAATTCTCACTTAACTCATAAAACTCAGGAAAACAATACGTAAGCCGTTCAGCTTCCATTTCGATAAAATCGAGCGAACTAAACCCTGGTGTATCCGCAACAAGACCCGAGCCAATATGAATAAGCTCAACATGTCTAGTTGTATGTTTGCCGCGACCTAAGTGAGATGAAATGTCATTCGTCTTTAAATCTAGTTTAGGGTTAATCGCATTTAATATTGAGGATTTACCGACACCCGATTGCCCGGCAAACACACTCGTTTTTCCATCCACAAATGGAAGGAGATCCTCGATTCCTACTTCAGTGACAGAAGACGTAATCATCACAGGATACCCTAATTTTTTATAATTGCTTACGTACTCATCCAACTGAGCTCGCTTCTCTTGAGGAACTAAGTCAATTTTACTCACAACAATAATCGGATCAATTTCATTATCCTCAATCAATACAAGGAAGCGATCTAACAGCGCTGGACTAAAATCTGGTTCCACTGCCGAAAAAACGAGAATCGCTTGATCCACATTCGCAATCGGCGGGCGAACCAATTCGTTTTTTCGCGGTTTTACTTCTAACACGTAGCCATCTGTTTTATTTTCGGCTTGATAGACGACATAATCGCCGACAAGGGGCGTGACTTTATTTTTGCGAAATACGCCTCTGCCGCGACATTGAATCACTTCTTCACCATCTAATACATAATAAAACCCGCTAAGTGCTTTAATAATTTTTCCTTCGGGCATAGCTCCACTCCTTCTGCTAAACTTTCTTAATCGGAATACTGTACCTCTTCATCTATAATTACTTGATCATCCCGCATAACTTTATACCTAGCAGGTTTATCGATTGAAACCGTTAAATCAATTGTTCGTTTCTTATTCTCTGTCATATAAAACGAGTCGAATGGTTCATTCATTGTTCGTGTTAAATCTTCAACATAAATTTGAACATACTGGGCCTTCCCCATAACATCAGGCTTATATTCAATCGTAATTTCTTTTGTAACTGTTTTTGGCGGTACTTCTTCTTTTCCTTTTGATAATACAACTTTGACTGTGCTTCCTTTATCAATCGAAGAATGAGCAGCAGGGGACTGCGAAATAACTTGTCCTTCCGGCACAGACTGATGATATTCTTCCTTCTCCACTTCTATTATCAAACCGCTATCTTGCGCATAGTCTTTTAGACCTGCCTCACTATAGCCTGTTAAATCTTTCAGTAAAATTTGTTCGCTTCCTTTACTAACAGTAAATTCAATAACTGTATCCTCAGGTAAAACTTCCGTATTGGCCACTGGATTTTGTGAAATAATCGTTCCAGAAGCAATATCAGCATGGTACTCCTCTGTCACGACGATATCTTTAAATTCCATTTTTTCTAATTGTTTTTCTATGTCTTCTATGTTTTCCCCTTCATAATTAGAAAGAACGATCGTTTCTTGACCGATACTTTGATAAATGTCAATTTTCGCGCCTTCTTTTACTTTCTTACCTTCCTTTGGATTCGTTTTAATAACATGATCTTCAGGAATTTCTGCATCTTCTAACTCAATAATTTTGCCTGGTACTAAACCTATATGCTGCAATTCCGTAATCGCATCCTCTAACTCTTTTCCTTGCAAGTCGGGAATCGCTACTTCCTTTGTTCCTAGCAAAGATGGGAACACTACAATAATCAAGATTGTCAAAAATAATAGCGTTAAAAAAGATGCCACTAAAATAACCGGCCCCTTTTTCCGCTTTATTTTTTCTTGTTCAGGCTGTTTAGCAGGCTTATTGTGGTTTGCTTTATCGCTGGCAATGGTCGGTTCATCAGGGTCAGAAACAGGCTTATTTTTCTCTGGTCCTCTAACAATTGTCTCATCGATGCTGTCTAGATAATCATTCGTAATAATCGGAATCGCCTTTGTAGCCTCTTCATCTTGCGGGATGAAAAAGGGAGCTTCATTCTCCCTGCCCGGATCAAGCGCTGTACGAATATCCTCCCCCATCGCTTCAACACTTTCATAACGATAATAGCTGTCTTTCGCTGTTGCCTTTAAAATAATATTTTCTACACTTTGCGGAATGTCGGCATTCCATCGCTTCGGTGACGGCGTTTCAGACTGTAAATGTTTCAGCGCGATAGAGACAGCGGATTCTCCTGAGAATGGCAATCTTCCTGTCAACAACTCAAACATCACAATGCCAAGCGAATAAATGTCCGATTTCTTATTGGCCATCCCCCCTCGTGCTTGTTCAGGGGATAAGTAATGAACAGAACCGAGCACCGCATTTGTTTGCGTAATATTTGTAGCACTTAATGCCATCGCAATGCCGAAATCCGTGATTTTAACAGTCCCTTCATGGTCAATGAGAATGTTTTGCGGTTTAATATCACGATGAATAATTCCGTTATGATGCGCGTGAGATATGGCAGCTGTAATTTGCTTCATAATATCTAAAGCTGTTTCAATAGGAATAGGAGAATTTTTTTGTATGTATTGTTTCAATGTCATTCCTTCGACATATTCCATTACGATATAATAGATATCGCCTTCTTCACCGACATCATAGATGCTGACAATATTAGAATGAGCAAGACTCGTTGCCGATTGTGCTTCACGATTAAAGCGCTTAATGAACTCTTCATCATTATTAAAATCCATGCGCAAGATTTTCAGCGCCACATCGCGATCTAAAATCATGTCCCGAGCCAAATACACATTTGCCATGCCGCCGCCGCCAACCATTTTTAGCAGCTTATAGCGGTCATTAATTCTTTTACCAACCAGCATCAGACTCACCTCACTACACTTTCATCATAAAATTGAACGAGTACGAGGGTAATATTATCTTCGCCGCCATACTGATTTGCTAAATCAATAAAGGCCGTTGCTTTTTCTTCTAGTGAATGTTCATTTTTCACAATATTGCACATTTCTTGTTCACTTACTTTATTAGACAAACCATCTGAACAAAGCAGAAGAATATCTTCTTCTTCAAACATGACCGTTACAATATCCATTTCTACTTTCAATTCCGTACCTAATGCCCGCAATAAAACATTTTTCCGTGGGTGGTGTTCGGCATCTTCCTTCGTAATTTGACCAGTACGAACGAGTTCATTGACGAGAGAATGATCTTCTGTTACTTGTTTAAACCCGCTTTCATTATGCAAATAACAGCGACTATCACCGATATTGGCAACCGATGCAAATTTGTCTGTACAGATAGCTGCAACAATAGTTGTTCCCATTCCTTGGCATTCGTTATTCTCCGCAGCATGTTGAAAAAGAACTTCATTTACCTTCGTAATATTTTCTCTCAGCCACTCTTCCGCTTCATTCGCTGTCTCGATAGCTCCTGCTTCATCCCAGCTTTTCTTTAACAAATCAACGGTCATCGTGCTTGCCACATCCCCAGCACGATGACCGCCCATGCCATCGGCTACGATGGCAAGGCGAATCCCTGTGGAATTGATAAAAACTCCACCATTATCTTCATTGTGTTGACGTACTTTACCGCGATCTGTTCTATAAATTGTCCGCATATCGAGTCACCTCGTCTCTTCTTTTCGCTCCTTGGCCCGAAGCTGACCACAAGCCGCATCAATGTCATGACCTTGCTCTCTTCGAATTGTTACATTAATACCACGTTTCTTCAACGTCTTTTCAAATGCAAAAATTTGTTCACGAGGTGTTCTCACATAGTTGCGTTCTGGTACGTAATTAACAGGAATTAAGTTTACATGGCACTTGATTCCTTTAATAAGTGCAGCGAGTTCTTCTGCATGCTCCACTGTATCGTTTTCTCCACCGAATAAACCGTATTCAAAGCTAACACGGCGCCCAGTCTTTTCTGTATAATACTTAATAGCCTCAATTAAGTCAGGCAGTTTATACGCACGGTTGATCGGCATTAATTTACTGCGAAGTTCCGTATTTGGCGCATGAAGCGAAACAGCAAAATTAATTTGTAGAGGTTCTTCAGCAAATTGATAAATTTTTGGGATAATGCCGCTTGTTGAAACCGTAATATGACGTGCTCCAATATTCAAGCCTTTTTCATGATTAATGTTTCGTAAAAAGGACATCATGTTGTCATAATTATCAAATGGTTCCCCGATTCCCATAATGACAAGGGAACTCACCCGCTCGTCAACTTCATCCAATGCTTGCTGTACTTTTACAACTTGAGCGACAATTTCTCCCGCCTCTAAGTTACGCTTTAACCCACCAAGTGTAGAAGCGCAAAACGTACAACCGATTCGGCATCCCACTTGTGTTGTAACACAAATAGAATTTCCGTAATCATGGCGCATTAGTACCGTTTCAATCGAATAGCCATCATGAAGCTCAAATAAAAACTTCATCGTCCCATCACTAGATGTTTGTTGAATTAATGTATTCAGCGTTGTAAATGTAAACTGTTCTTCTAATTTATCACGCAGCTGTTTTGATAGGTTTGTCATTTCAGCAAACCCTTTTACACGCTTTTTGTATAACCAATCATAAATTTGTTCACCACGAAAAGCTTTATCACCGTTCTCAACAGCCCATTCTTTCAGCTGCTGAATTTCTAACGAATAAATCGATGGCTTTTCTGGCTTCGTATCTTCTTTCACTCTTGTTGACTTTGTAATCTCTGTCATGCTTGTACCTTCTTTCTAAAGCTTGCAATAAAAAATCCATCGCTTTCAAAATATTGAGGGAATACTTGAAGTCTATGCCCCTCCACATAAGGCACAATCGCCTCAGGCATTCTTTCTTTTAAACTTAGATCGCTTTCAAATTCCGGATGACTCTCCAAAAAGGCAGCTGCCACTCGATCATTCTCCTCGCGATCGACCGTACATGTACTATAAATCAAGCGCCCACCTTGCTTCACTAAAGGTGCCGCTGCGTCTAACAACTTTTGTTGAATAGAAGAGAGCTTTATTATATCATCTTTTGTTTTCGTATACTTCACATCCGGTTTACGGCGCATGACGCCCAGGCCCGAACATGGTGCATCGACAAGAATACGATCAAATCCTTCTTTGTTAAATAAGTCTTGAACATGCCGGCTATCTGCAGCTTGTGTTTTAACATTTCGAAGCCCTAAACGCTCTGCTTGATCTTTAATCAGCTTTACTTTATGCTCATGCAAATCTAAAGCATACACTTGTCCAGTCGTTAACCCTTCGGCAATATGTGTTGTTTTTCCTCCAGGTGCTGCACAGCAATCGAGAACCGCATCATTTCCACTTGCTCCTAAAGCATGAGCAACGAGCATCGAGCTTTCATCTTGAATGGATAAGTATCCTAATTTATAGCTTTCAGAATGAGCTAAGTTCCCGCGATAACAAATAATCGCTTCGGGCAAAATATCGCTCGCTTCAACATCGTAGCCTTCTTCAATTAAAATACTCACAAGCTCACTGCGGGAAATTTTCTTTACATTCACCCGTACCGTTTGCAAAGGCGCTGTTAAATTGATTTCACACATATCCTCGGTTTTTTCAAAGCCAAATTGCTCAATCCAACGCTTCACAAGCCAGATGGGGTGACTCGTCCTAATCGCTAAACGCTCGCTTTCATCTTCAATTTCCTCAAAAGAAGCAACGCCATTTCGTTGAATATTGCGAAGTACACCATTGACCATCGATGTTGTTCCTTTATGGCCGCGTTTTTTTGCAATTTCTACTGCCTCGAACAAAATCGCATGATCCGGCACTTTATCTAAGTAAACCATTTGATAAACAGACATGCGGAGTAAATTGATTACCCAAGACTGTGTTTTTTTCGGGTTTTTAATATACGGTTTAAGAAAATAATCTAACGTCATCTTTCGTTGAATCGTTCCGTAACTAATTTCCGTTAACAACCCGCTATCTGCACTGGAAAGCTGGTATTTATTAATCACATTATTTAACATCAAGTTGCTATACGCTTGATTTTTCTCTACTGACTCGAGAATATCAAGGGCAATGTCTCGCACACCCTTTTTCGTTTGCTTCATTATTCTTCTCCTACCTTCATACCTGCTTTAATAAATGCCCCAGCACCGCGTAAATAATCTTTTGCCAGCATTTTTTTCTTACCTGAAGGCTGAAGCTCGGTAATGAGAATAGCGGTTTCGTTACCTGTTGCAACAACAACCCCTTCTTCACAAACATCGATGATGGTTCCCGGAGCGGATTCTTTCATGCCTGGAAGCTTTTTTGCTTGCCATACTTTTAAGACGTTGCCTTCCAATAGTGTATACGCTACAGGCCACGGATTTAAGCCGCGCACATGGTTATAAATTTCTTGTCCTGTTCTTGTCCAATCAATTCTTTCATCGGACCGTTTAATATTCGAAGCAAAAGTTGCTTTCGCTTCATCTTGCTTAATGGGAGTAAGTTCTCCGTTTATTAGTTTTGGCAAAGTTTCCGCTAATAAATCTGACCCCACTTGACTTAGCTTATCATGAAGTGTTCCAACATTATCTTCTTCTTCAATGACAACCTCTGCCTGTGTTAAAATATCTCCCGCATCCAGCTTTTCAGCCATATACATAATCGTAATACCTGTTTTTTCTTTTCCTTGCAAAATTGAATAATGAATCGGTGCCCCGCCGCGCAGCTCTGGTAAAAGGGAAGCATGGACATTAATACAGCCAAACTTTGGCGCTTCCAGCAGTTCATTCGGCAAAATCTGTCCAAAAGCCGCTGTCACAACTAAGTCAGGTTTTAGAGCCAAAATCTCAGCTAAATCTGCTTCATTGCGAATTTTTTCTGGTTGATATACTGGGATACCGTACTTCTCCGCCTCTACTTTTACAGGTGGAGGCGTTAATACTTTCTTCCGTCCAACCGGTCGATCTGGCTGCGTTACAACCGCTATTACTTCATAGCCTTCATCCATAATTCGCTTTAAAACAGGTACCGAAAAATCCGGCGTCCCCATAAAAATAATCTTTGTCATTGTTCCTCAAACCCTTCTAGCTCTTCTGCTGTTATATAGCGAGAAATTTTACTTGTAAATAAAACGCCGTGCAAATGATCAATTTCATGTTGAATGGCGCGCGCTAAAAAATCTTCCGCTTCAAGCTCATAATATTCTCCACGTCGATTTTGTGCCCGAATCTTTACACGATATGGACGTGTTACTTCGCCGTATACATCTGGAAAACTTAAGCACCCTTCAATCCCGGTTTGTTCTCCATCTGCTTCTAAAATTTCTGGATTGATCATTTCAATGACACCAGATTCCTCATCTATTTCCACGACAGCAATTTGTTTTTTCACACCAACTTGCGGAGCAGCGAGCCCTACTCCATCTGCTTCGACCATCGTTTCATACATATTATTTAACAGCTTAGCCAAATTTTTATCAAAACTTGTGACTTTTGCACATTTTTGTTTCAAAATTTTTTCCGGAAACATTACAATTGGTAAAATCGTCAAAAAATTAAACCTCCTATTAGAAAAGCGCAAGGCGCCTGCTTATCGGCGACAAGCATAAGACAAGCGCTGACAAAAGGCGTTCTTTGCCTTTCGAAGTGATTGGCTTATGGCCTCGAGCCGATGGCGCCTGGAGCTAGACACCAAAACATATTGAAAATTTTATACTGTCTTATTCTTTTTAGAAAAGCGCAAGGCACGCGAAGCGATATCCCCTTACTCGTTTTACAATCATTTTATTTAAAAACGCGAGCGCTACTAGCAGCTCGCGACTGGACTACATCATAATTTGTGGATTTAAATCAATCGAAATGGTCAAATGATGTTGTATAGATTCTTGTTGATAATGCTCTAAAATCGTATGTAAATGATGATGTAATTGCGGCTCCCGCTTGTATTTTATCAGACATTGATAGCGATATCTATTGTTGATTCGACTAAGCGGTGAAGCAACTGGGCCGAGAATAATAGAATGCGGACTTAACTGCATTCTTAAATAGTGTGTAATCTTTTCTGTCGTCGCCACCGTTTTCATAACATCTTCATGTGATACGGTAATAAGAACAAGATAGAAATAAGGCGGATAATGACTTTGCCTCCGGATCAACATCTCTCGTTCATAAAACGAATCATAATGTTGAAGAGCAGCCAGCTCAATACTATAATGCTCAGGTGTATATGTTTGAATCACTACTTCTCCAGGAAGATCGTGCCGTCCAGCTCGTCCGCTCACTTGCGTTAAAAGCTGAAACGTTTTCTCTGAAGAACGAAAGTCTGGTAAATGCAACATTGTATCTGCTGATAAAACTCCGACAAGCGTAATATTAGGAAAATCAAGACCTTTTGCGATCATTTGCGTACCAAGTAAAATATCAGCCTTGCCTTCTCCAAAAGCATTCAACAATCGTTCATGCGAGCCCTTCTTGCTTGTCGTATCCACATCCATACGAATAACGCGTGCTTCAGGGAGTATCTTCGCTAGTTCTTCCTCTACTTTTTGCGTTCCTGTTCCAAAAAAGCGAATATGTTCACTTTCACATTCTGAACAAACATTTGGCATGCCCTCTTCATGACCGCAATAATGACATTTCATTATATCATTAAAGCGATGATAGGTGAGAGAAATATCACAGTTTGGACAATGAATCACATAGCCGCAGCTGCGGCACATAACAAAGGATGAGTGTCCTCGTTTATTTAACATTAAAACAGTCTGTTCCCTTTTTTCAAGACGGTCTGTTAATTTCGTTAACAGCATTTCTGAAAACATCGAGCGATTTCCATTACGAAGTTCCTCGCGCATATCAATGATTTCAACAGCTGGAAGTGCACTTTCATTCATACGCCGACTCATCGTTAGTAACTTGTATACCCCTTTTTGAGCGCGGGCAAACGATTCTAATGTAGGTGTCGCACTGCCAAGAATAACCGGACAGCGATGTGATTTAGCTCGCTCAATCGCTACATCACGGGCATGATAGCGCGGTGTTTCTTCTTGTTTATAGCTTGCTTCATGTTCTTCATCGATAATAATTAAGCCAAGATGTTCAAAGGGCGCAAAGATGGCCGATCGTGCCCCAACGACAACCTTCACTTCTTTACGATGAATTTTGCGCCATTCATCATACTTCTCTCCGATTGACAAGCCGCTATGCATCACAGCGACCTGCTCACCAAATCGTTCTTTAAAGCGTTTGACCGTTTGCGGTGTTAATGAAATTTCTGGAACAAGCATAATTGCTTCCTCACCCTTTTCAATAACAGAAGCAATGGCTTGAAGATAGACCTCCGTTTTCCCGCTTCCTGTTACTCCATATAGAAGAAACACCTCATGTTCTTTGTTCCTAATATTTTCTTGAATCGGGTGCAGTGCTAAAGCTTGCTCAGTCGTTAACGACAGCGGCTCTGACCGTTCAAAGATTCGATTTTCATACGGATTACGATATACTTCCTGATTTTCTTCAGCGAGCAGCTGCTTCTTGACTAATGCTTTGACCGTCCCGTTCGATGCATGAGTTACTTCAAGCAACTCTTTTAACGAAATAGGTTCAGGGTGCGCACAGAAATATTGTAAAACCTCACGCTGCTTTTTCGCATTTCCGGTAAAAGTGAGTGCAATTTCCGAAAGCTTTTCCCCTGTATGTAATGGGCGAATCACTTTGATTGTTTTTTTATTTAATTTATTCTTCACATAATAAACAAGCTCAAGATGCCCCTGTTGTACTTCCTTTTGAAAAAGAGCCCCATGTTCTCCTTCAATGACTTCCTTCCAAGTGATGGAAGAACGATGTCCCATTGCAGCAAGAACAATAGGAGACAACTCACCCTTTTTTTCTTCGATTATATTAAGGACTTTTTCATATTTTGCTTTCATCGCTGCTGGGAGCATTGCTTGTAAAGCGGTGATTTTAAAACACATCGCTTCCCGTGTCATCCAATTGGCAAGCTGCAGCAATTCCTTATTTAAGACCGGTTCTAAATCCATTGGCTCTTTCATATTACGCAACTTATTCCACTCACTATGCTCTTTCAATCCGACCACAAATCCTTGTACCATTCTCGGGCCAAACGGGACAATTACGCGCATGCCCGGTTGAATGATGTTTGTCCATTTTTCGGGAATTCGATAATCAAATTCACGGTCGGTTTGCTTTGCGGGAACATCCACAATAACTGTTGCAATGTTCATACTTTCCATCAATCCTTTTGTAACATCGAAGCTGCTTCGGTTAAAATTCGTTTTGCTGTCTCTGTTTTTGTCAGCATTGGCAAGTTGATAGCACTGCCATCTCGTTTAAACATCGTTACAATATTCGTATCTGTTCCGAAGCCAGCTCCTGCTGTCGTTACATTATTGGCTACAATCATATCTGCATTCTTTTTCTCAAGCTTTCCACGTGCATATTCTTCTACTGCGTTCGTTTCAGCAGCAAACCCAATAATAAGTTGATGAGTTTTCTTCATTCCCAACTCTTGAAGAATATCTTTTGTTCGTTCTAACTCAATTACATTGTCTCCCGGTTGTTTTTTCATTTTATGTGTATGATAAACTTTTGGCTTATAATCCGCTACAGCAGCTGTACCAATAACAATATCCGCATCGTCATAAAATGGCCAGACCGCATCATACATCTCTGCTGCTGATTCAACTTGTACAACATGAGCTTTAGCAGGTGGTGTTAAATGGACTGGGCCTGAAATAAGCGTCACTTCCGCACCTAGTTTAATTGCTTCTTCTGCTAAAGCATACCCCATTTTCCCACTCGAATGATTCGTTAAAAAGCGAACGGGATCAATCGCTTCCCGCGTTGGTCCTGCCGTAATTAAACATTTCTTCCCACGAAGCGGTAATGGTTGATTCTTCTCATCAAAAAAACGCTGCAAATGCTGAACAATCGTCTCAGGTTCTTCAAGGCGCCCTTTACCAACATAACCACACGCTAAATAGCCTTCTCCTGGTTCAATAAACTGATAGCCGAAAGATCGTAATGTGTCCATATTTTTTTGGACAGCAGGATGGGCATACATATGTACATTCATCGCTGGAGCAACCCAAACTGGTGCTTCAGTAGCTAAAAGTGTTGTCGTAATCATATCATCAGCAATACCGTTAGCAAGCTTCCCAATCACATTTGCTGTCGCTGGAGCAAGGAGAATAAGATCCGGCCAGTCTGCTAAATCAATATGAGCAATAACAGCTGAATCCTTCTCATCAAACGTATCGGTATAGACATCATGTCGTGATAGCGCTTGAAATGTAAGCGGAGTCACAAATTGACGAGCTGAATCACTCATGATTACCTTCACCGAAGCTCCCGCTTGTGTCAATTTACTTGTTAAAGCCGCTGCCTTATATACAGCAATCCCACCTGTTACACAAAGAAGAATCTTTTTATCGATAAGCATAGAATTTCCCCCTAGCTTGAACATTGTTTATTTTATTATAATCCAAATGGATACAAAACGAATATGACTTTACCTTTTGAAACGACTATCATTCAAACATCTATTCCAATAGAATAAGATCATGCGGACATCCCCTTCTCCTGCACAAAAAGAAAAGGTCTGACAACGTTTGCAGAGCGAGATACGGCAGATAAACTACCGAGCCTCATTGCTTTACGGAGTCAGACCCGAAAAGGTCAAGCAAATGCAATTACTTACTTTTCTTCATATTGATTCGTATAAGTTAATTTCCCAGAATAAATTTCCTCTAGCGCACGACCAACAGATTTATGAGAAACAGGCTTTTCAATTTGGCAATCTTCCTTAATTTGCATTTCACGAGCACGCTTAGCGGCAACAGAAACAAGTGAGTATTTAGAATCAATTTTAAGTAATAAAGAATCAATTGGTGGATATAACATAATTTATTCAGCCTCCAGCATTTTTTTATAACGAGCTTCTACTCTTTCACGTCGACAATGTTCAGCAACAATAATGCAGTTTACTTTTTCACATGCTTTTTCTACAGAATCATTTTCAACGACATAATCATATAAGCTCATAAGTTCAATTTCCTCTTTTGCCACTTTCATTCGGCGTTGAATCACCTCTTCCGTGTCCGTTCCACGATTCACGATGCGGTTCTCAAGTTCTGAAAGACTTGGCGGCGCCAGAAAAATAAACAAGCCATCTGGGAATTTTTCCCGAACTTGCTTTGCTCCTTCTACTTCAATTTCTAGGAAAATATCCTTTCCTGCCTCAATTGTCTCTCGTACATAATCAACAGGTGTACCATAGTAGTTGCCTACAAACTCAGCATGCTCGAGCAATTTCCCTTGCTCAATGAGCGCTTCAAACTCTTCCCGCGTTTTAAAGAAATAATCAACCCCGTCAACTTCTCCTTCACGTGGAAGACGAGTCGTCATCGAAATAGAATACTCAAACGATTTATCAGGCTCTGAGAAAATAGCCTTTCGAACCGTTCCCTTTCCAACACCAGATGGCCCAGATAATACAATCAATAACCCTTTTTCTTTCATAATATATCCTTTACCCCTCTTCTACGCTGTCATCACGATCTTGAAGACGTGCAGCAACTGTTTCCGGCTGAACAGCTGATAAGATAACGTGATCACTATCTGTTATAATTACAGCTCTTGTTCTTCTTCCGTATGTAGCATCTATTAATGAACCGCGATCGCGGGCATCCTGAATAATTCTTTTAATTGGAGCCGATTCCGGACTCACGATTGAGACAATACGATTTGCAGAAACAATATTTCCAAAACCGATATTTATGAGCTTGATCGACATTATTGTCCTCCATCCCTTTCTATTGTCACCTTGAAGCTTTAATCATAAACAACCTATTCAATATTTTGAACTTGTTCTTTCATCTTTTCTAATAAGCTTTTCATTTCGACAACTTCTTTTGTAATAAGAGAGTCGTTTCCCTTTGAACCAATCGTGTTGACTTCTCGGTTCATCTCTTGTACAAGAAAATCAAGCTTACGACCAATCGGATCTTTTTGCTTTAATGTTTCTGCGAATTGCAATAAGTGGCTTTCTAATCTAGTTAACTCTTCGTTAATGTCACACTTATCCGCAAAAATGGCTGCTTCTGTAACAAGTCGACTTTCTTCAATCAACCCATCCGTTAACTCGTTTAACTTCATCGCTAGCCTGTCTTTATAAGTACGAACAACCGAAGGAGCATATTGTTTCACATGTTGTGCAATAGCTGCTACTTTTTCCTTATGTGTTTCTAAGTCATAAGCTAGCTCTTGGCCTTCTTGAATGCGCATACGTTTTACATCTTCTAACGCGCTCGTTAATGCTTGCAGTAGGAGCCATTCCACTTCATCATTTTCTGCGGGCACTTCTTCTACTGAAAAAACCGTTTCAAGTCTCAGTAAATCTTGTAACGTGACTTGTGATTTTAACTCATACTTTTCTTGTACTGTATCTATGAGTGAAACAAATTGATCCGCAATATCCCAATCGAACTTCAGCTCCTTAGCAACAAGACCTTCCCCTTCGACTGTAATAAAAATTTCTCCTCGTCCACGTCGAATATATTCATTTGCTTTCTTCTTTACTTTATCTTCTAAGAATAAAAGCTGTCGCGGCATTCGAATATTGTATTCACAAAAGCGATGATTCACCGTTTTAATTTCAACAGTTACCCTTACATGATCATTCTCTGCCTTACCTCGTCCATAGCCTGTCATACTAATAACCATGGTTTCACTTCCTATCAAACATAATGTACGGTCATTATATGTATTGGGAAAAAAATAAAAAGGTAATAGAGAACACTCTACTACCTTATGGATTATATCATATATTATTTTGATTTTCTTGCTAAAAAGCTGCCAGCCAGTAAAAAAGTTGGAATCGACGACATTCCGATAATTAACAGCCAATCACGAGCAGGAATCGCAACTGTATGGAAAATCATTTGCAATGGCTGATAATAAATGACCGCAATCATCAACAGTAAAGAAGACAATACGGCACCAACTAAATATTTATTTCCAAAAGGATTTCGTGAAAAGATGGAACGTTCGCTTCGGCAATCAAATACGTGAATCAGCTGCGTTAACACTAATGTAGCAAAAGCGACCGTTTGAGCGTATTCCAGATTGTCCGGATTCGCACGATAGACAATATAAAAAGCAATCAAGGTGGAAAGACCAATCAAAAAACCGCGAGAAATGATCTTCCACCCAAGTCCCCTTGCAAATACGCCTTCGTTTGGACTACGCGGCTTTTGCTTCATCACATCATCTTCTGGCGCATCTAGACCTAAAGCCATCGCGGGTAAACCATCTGTCACTAAATTGACGAATAAGATTTGAATAGGCACCATCGGCAACGGTAAGGCACAGAGCATAGCAAAAAACATCACCAAAATTTCTCCTACATTCGAAGCTAATAAATAACGAATAAACTTCCGAATGTTTTCATAAATATTCCGTCCCTCTTTAATCGCTGATTTAATCGTCGCAAAATTATCATCCACTAATATGAGAGAGGAGGCTTCTTTGGCCACATCCGTTCCTGTAATCCCCATCGCTACCCCAATATCCGCTGTTTTAATAGCTGGGGCATCATTCACTCCATCGCCGGTCATCGCTACGATATGCCCTTTATTTTGCAGAGCCTTTACAATTTGTAGTTTGTGCTCTGGTGACACACGAGCGAACACCGCAACATCTTCCACTATTTCTTCTAGCTCTTCAAACGACAAATCATTTAACTGCTTCCCTTCAACAACCTTCTCCTTGCCCTTTAAAATACCGAGCTGCGCAGCAATCGCTTTAGCGGTCGTCACATGGTCTCCCGTAATCATCACTGTTTTAATGCCTGCTTCTCGACATTCTTTAATAGCTTGCTTCACTTCAGGACGAGGAGGATCAATCATTCCTTGCAGCCCCATAAACGTTAAGTTCTTTTCAGCTTCCTCTTCATGTAACACGACATGTCCAGCCGCTAATGGCTTATAGCCTACCGCAATCATCCGAAGAGCAAGTGAAGCTAGTCCTTCCATTTCTCGATGAACACTTGCTTGATATTCTTTATTCAAAGGAGCCGTTTTCCCATCCCACAAAATCGATTCACAGCGAGCGAACAGGACATCTGGAGCTCCTTTCGTCACGACAAAATGCTTTCCTGCTTCATCTTTTATGATGACACTCATCATTTTTCGTGTCGAATCAAACGGAAATTCCTTCACAATTGTAAATTTCTCAAACAATTGCTCCCTCGTTAACCCTGCTTTTAATGCGGCAACAAACATTGCTCCTTCCGTTGGATCGCCGTCTAACGTAAACCGATCTCCTTTTCTCACTAAATCAGCTTTATTGCACAGCATACCGAATGTTAACAATTGAAGCAATGACTTTTCCCCTTGTAAAGAAACAGCTCGTTCACCGTCTAGAAATTCTCCTTCAGGAGCGTAGCCGGTCCCTGTAACATCCCATGTCTTTCCGCCGCTCCATAGCTTTGTCACTGTCATTTTGTTTTGTGTCATCGTTCCTGTTTTATCCGAACAAATAACCGATGCACAACCGAGCGTTTCAACAGCAGGAAGCTTACGAACAATCGCCCGCTGCTTAATCATACGTTGCACACCTAGCGACAAGGCGACCGTCACAATAGCCGGCAAGCCTTCAGGAATAGCTGCAACCGCAAGCGACACCCCTGCTAAAAACATCGTATACACGTCATGTCCTTGTAATACACCTGTCAGTACTACAATAACGGTTAACACGAGCGCCGTCGCAATTAAAATTTTACCAAGCTGCTCCAATCTACGTTGAAGCGGTGTAATCATCGTTTCAGCCGTTTGAAGCAAGTGGGCAATTTTCCCCATCGCTGTATCCATTCCAGTGGCGATGACAATCCCTTTACCGCTTCCTCTCGTTACCATCGTCCCCATAAACGCTTTATTCTCTTCATCACCAATACCATCCGCATCAAATAAAAGCTGCTCAGATGTTTTAACAGCCGGTTGTGATTCACCTGTTAAAGCAGATTCTTCAATTTCTAAACTGAATGATTCAACAATTCGCAAGTCTGCTCCGATTCGGTCACCGCTTGCAAATTTTAAAACATCCCCAACAACGACTTCCTTAGAGGGTACTTTTATCCATTTATTATCACGTAACACATAGACTTGCGGAGCAGACATCTCCTTTAAAGCATCTAAAGACTTCTCTGCTTTTCGTTCTTGAAAAAATCCAAGAATTCCGTTTAAAAACACAATTGCAATGATAGCAATCGCATCTACATATTCACCTAGTATCCCCGAGATAAGCGTTGCGACCAATAATACGAGCACCATGAAATCTTTAAACTGGGCAAAAAATAACAGTAACGCGGACTGTTTTTCGGCTTCTTGAAGTTCATTAAACCCATGTTTACGCTGCCTTTTCGTCACCTCATCTTCGCTCAATCCAAGCTTAATGCTTGTTTGAAGAGCATTCTCTATTTCTTGCGTCTTCATTTCCCGGAACTTCATCGAGCATCACACATCCTCTGCATAATAGTAGAAAAGTGGCGGCGGGATTATTTACAGAAACAGATAATGTGCACGATCTAAGCAGTACTCCCCCTCCTCTAACCTTGACAAGCTCCAACCATCTCTCCTCCCATACATATTCAGACTCGTCCAAAAAAATGCTATAATGATTATGAAAAGCAGTACAAGTCTCGATTGCTTACCATATAGTAGTTACTTCACTCAATATTTGAAAAAGGATGTAGAATATATGTCATTTGACGGATTATTTACAAAGGCGATGACAGAAGAAATCGCTTCTTTACTAAAAGGCGGCCGTATTAATAAAGTGCATCAGCCTTATAAAAACGAATTAATTTTAGTTGTTCGGGCAGGCAAGCAAAATTTTAAATTATTACTCTCTGCTCATCCAAGCTATGCAAGAGTTCAAATAACAGAAGAAGATTATGAGAATCCTAAAGAACCGCCCATGTTTTGCATGCTGCTCAGAAAGCATCTTGAAGGATTTACGATTGAGGATATTCGTCAACATGAATTAGACCGAATCATTATTTTGGATGTAAAAGGACGTAACGAACTCGGCGATTTATCTCAAAAACAATTAATGATTGAGATTATGGGTCGTCACAGCAACATTATTTTAGTCGATCAAGAACGAAATATGATTCTCGATAGTATTAAACATGTATCCTATGCAATAAATAGTCACCGTGCCATTTTGCCAGGTCAAGAGTATAAGCTCCCTCCTGCACAGCACAAACAAAACCCATTTACTGCTTCTACAGAAGATATCGTAAAACAACTAGATTTCAATGCAGGCAAATTAGATCGTCAGCTTGTGCAACAATTCGCTGGGGTCTCCCCTTTATTCGCTAAAGAAGCTGTTCATCTCGCTGGACTTGCTAATTCGGATACATTGCCAGGAGCTTTTCTTGCATTAATCCATACACTTTCTAAGCAAGAGTACATACCTACTATGATATCGGATGGAAAAAAAGACGTGTTTTATATGCTCCCTTTACATCATCTTTCCGGTGAGGCTAAATCTTTCTCATCGCTCAGCCAAATGCTGGATCGTTTTTATTTTGGTAAGGCTGAGCGTGATCGTGTTAAGCAGCAAGGGCATGACCTTGAACGATTTATCACAAACGAAGTGGAAAAAAACCGAAAAAAAATTGGAAAGCTTGAACGAACGTTACAAGAAACTGAACGCAGTGAGCAATATCAATTATATGGCGAATTATTGACCGTGAACTTATATCAAATGACAAAGGGACTAACGGAAATTGAAGTCGTCAATTATTATGATGAAAATGAAAGTACCGTCGTTATTCCACTTAATCCACAAAAAACACCGACAGAAAACGCCCAGCATTATTTTGCTAAATATCAAAAAGCGAAAAATGCAGTCGCTATTGTTCAAGAACAAATTGAAAAAACAAAAGAGGAATTACACTACTTTGAAACGTTGCAGCAGCAGCTACAATCCGCGTCACCAAAGGATGTAGAAGAAATTCGTGAAGAGTTGCAAGAAGAAGGCTACTTACGTCAAAAACAAAAAAAAGGCATGAAAAAACCTGCCAATGCCAAACCGCAGCTTGAAACATATCACTCTACAAACGGGGATATTATTTTCGTTGGAAAAAACAATAAACAAAACGATTACTTAACGAATAAATTTGCCCGTCGTGATGAAATATGGCTTCATACGAAAGACATTCCTGGCTCACATGTTGTCATTCGCAACGAAGTACCGAGTGAACAAACAATTACAGAAGCCGCTATTTTAGCCGCTTATTATAGTAAAGCCCGACAATCAAGCTCTGTACCCGTTGATTATACGAAGGTGCGTCATGTAAAAAAACCAAGCGGCGCAAAACCTGGCTTCGTCATTTATGAACAGCAGCAAACCCTGTTTGTTACACCAGACGAAGAAATTGTCATTCAATTAAAAAATAATGAATAGTACGTAAGAGGCTGTCAACACAGCCTCTTTTCTTTGAAATGGAATAATCCTGTCCAATTCACTATATTTAATTATTTGGCTATGTTAATGAATATCGTTAATTTATACGAACGTTGTTTAACCGAACCAATCATTTAAGCGCAATCCACGTTCGATCTTGCTCGTGTTGAACAGCAATCGGCTGCTTAAAAAAATCAGAAAGCATAGATTCTGTTAACTGTTCATTCGTTTGTCCAGAAGCAAATACTTCCCCCTCACGCATCAAAAGAGTATGTGTAAAGCATGGTAAAATTTCTTCAACATGATGCGTTACGTAAATAAGTGTTAGACCATTTGGCTCAGCCGCAACCTTTTCGATAAACTGAAGCAACTGTTCTCTTGCTAGTAAATCTAGTCCTGTGCATGGCTCATCTAAAATAAGAAGCTTAGGCGATGGCATAAGCGCTCGTGCAATAAGCACTCGTTGGCGCTCTCCTTGTGATAAAACGCCATAAGCTTGATTCTGTAAATGTTCACACTGTAATAGCTTCATTAATTCTTTTGCACGCTCAATATCACGTTCATCTACTTCATCATATAAGCCAATCGAAGCAAATTTTCCGCTTAAGATAATCCGAAACACTGTATCATGCTCTCGAAAGCGCTGTTGCAGTGATGAACTCACCCAGCCGATTTCTTTACGCAGCTCAGGTAAATTCGTTTGACCAAATGTATGTCCTAATACGTGAACTTTCCCCTCTGTCGGCCAAATATAGCCATTGATTATATTTAAAAGCGTTGTTTTCCCAGAACCATTTAGCCCTAATAGACACCAATGCTCTCCTTGTTGTACAGACCACGATACATCATGTAAAATATGCTTATTATTACGTCGAAATGAAACATTTTCTACAGTAATCAAGATGTGTCCTCTCCTTTATCTATAACGAATTTCTCTAATTAATGTACATAAATATTTTAACAGCAATAGACTGTTTACAACGTTCTTTCTCATTCAAACGTTGTAAAACAGCCTATACATTCTTTTATTCTCTAAACAAATTCAATGACTTCATGTGCAAAACAAATGCATGGTCCCTATCAGTCAAAATCCTTTTATACTTATCGTCCACGTTATACTCAGCAATTAACAGCGCCACCATCATTTGCTGATGAGTCACTCCGAATATGCCGCGTGAGAATAAGTATTTCAAAAATTTCTTAGTCTGCTTTCCATCAGAGTACTGTTTTTTCAAATTAAAGAGCGTGGCAAGCTTTATCACATCGACCTCTTCAGTAGTTAACATCGACCGACACGCAGCAAACACCTCGGTCAAACGTTGCTGATAGCACTCGGAAAGAGTATGCTCATTCAAAAGCTGTTCAATATCACGCTCTAAAATATTCTCACATACTTTTCCATGTAATAGATAATCCCACACAACGCCTTCTCTTAACCCATGCTTACTTAAAATAAGTTGTTTATTCTGTACATAATCCATAATCGTTACAACGAATAATAAAGCACTCGGAAAGATGGCTGCTCGCTTCTTAGGGAGCTCCTCTACCTCTAAACGTTCCTGTTCTGTTAACGTTCGCAGCTCTCCAAAAATAGCTTGAACGCGTTCAAAGGTTAACGAATAATTATGCTGAATCGGCAACGGATAATGTTTTTTCGCACGATCATACTTTCCAATGGTTCGCATCGTTCCGCCAACACCAATGACCGCATCAATTTCTATGTCCTTTAGCCATTCAACACAGTCCAGCATCGCTTTAAAAGATTGAGTCATTTCCATACCAAGCTGATCGTCAATTGTATTCGTAGATTGGAATCGGTCACAAATATTTAATGAACCAACCGGTAAGCTAATCGATTGTTTCATTTCTCGATCACTAACATACACAAGTTCTGTACTGCTCCCGCCAATATCAACCATTAAATAATTATCAAGTGCGAAACCATTAACAATGCTATAATACCCTAGATACGCTTCTTGTTGACCGGAAATCAACTCCACTTCAATTCCGATTTGTTCTTTTATTAATTGAATAATTTCCTGTCCATTAGCCGCACGACGTAAAGCCTCTGTTGCTACACAAAATACTTTGTCCACTTTGTTGCGAATCGCTACATGCTGAAATCTAGTTAAAACCGTCATAATTTCCTGAATCTTTTCTAGCTTTATGTAATCCCCTTGTTGTAAATTAGCCCCCAAACGAACATAGGCCTTATAATCGTTATCATTGACGATCTTAACGGGATTAAAATAGCTCCCACTGACTTCACAAATAATCATATGAAAGGAGTTCGAGCCTATATCAATGACCGCTATCCGTTCCATACCAATCCTCCTTAACCATTATTACAAATTAAGACAAATTCGCTTACGTTATTATACACTACTTCTCTTTCTCTTACGTTAGGCTAGCATTTCATTTTATTAAAAATTTCGTTAAGATTCTTAAAATGATGGCTATGTTAACGTGTTGATGTATACGATTTTTAACAGAACCAAAATAATAAAAAAACGCCCTACCGTTTTCAATACGGTAGGACATTCTTTTTCTTTTAAGCATCAATCCAAGAAGGATCTTCTGGATTTTCACGCCATTTCGTTAGCTTTTGCAGTTCGCCTTCATTAATATAGCCTTTTTCTTTCGCTACTTGTACAAGTGTCGAATAATCGCTGATCGAATGAGAAACTAACCCTTCAGCTGCTAGTTTTTCTTTTCCTTTTTCGAGCTCATATGTAAAGATCGAAACAATACCAAGTACATCACAGCCAGCTTCCCTTAGTGCTTGTGCAGCTGTAATCGCACTGCCGCCTGTCGAAATAAGATCTTCTACAACAACAACTTTTTGACCTGGCTTTGCGCTGCCTTCAATTTGATTCCCTTTGCCGTGCTCTTTTGCTTTCGAGCGAACATAGCACATTGGGAGATTCATTAAATCACTCACCCATGCTGCATGGGCAATTCCTGCTGTTGCTGTTCCGGCAACTAATTCCGTACCAGGAAAATGCTCTTCAATTAATTGCTGCAAGCCGCGAGCGATATCTTGACGAATAGTTGGATAAGAAAGCGTTAAGCGATTGTCGCAATAAATCGGTGCCTTCATTCCTGAAGACCATGTGAAAGGATCATTCGGCTGTAAGTACACCGCTTTAATTTCTAATAGATGTTGTGCAATAGTTTGTTTTAACATGAAATTCCCTCCCAAGCATTCTTCATCGATAAATAGGATTGTAACGGGTTATCAGCTTTCGTAATCGCTCGACCCACAACAATGAAATCTGAACCGAGCTCTCTTGCTAGTGCTGGTGTCGCAACGCGCGCTTGATCGTGCGTAGCTCCTGTTGCATTACGAATACCAGGCGTTACCGTTAAAAATTGTGAACCAATCGCTTCATGGATTCGTTTCACTTCATGAGTGGAACAAACCACACCATCCAGTCCTGCTGCATTTGTAAGAGACGCATAATGCAGGACAGCATCCTCAAGTGAACCAAGGATATTCTGTTCTTTATTCATTTGCTCTTCTGTTGTACTTGTTAATTGCGTAACCGCAATACATAGCGGTCGTTTTTGACCACCTGTAGTCCCAGCATCTAAACCTTCTAGTGCTGCTTCCATCATTTTTTGACCGCCAGCGGCATGAACATTGACCAAGTCCGCTCCTAAGCTAGCAAGACCTTTCATCGCCATTTTCACTGTATTCGGAATATCATGAAGCTTCAAGTCAAGAAACACATCATGTCCTTGCTCTTTTAAATATGAAACCATCGCTGGACCATTTTGATAAAAAAGCTCCATACCGACTTTCACGAACAATTTTTCGGAACCGAAAGGCTGTAAGAACTTTTTCGTTTCTTCTAGATTAGGAAAGTCAAGCGCAATAATCAGCGAGTTATTCATCTTATTTCCAGCTCCTTCCCGTACATTGTGAAATATGATCAAAGCCAAGCTCATCAAGGAGCGCTGGAAGCTCATCGATAATCGTTGGACAAACAAATGGATCAACAAAGTTTGCTGTACCAACTGCCACTGCACTTGCTCCCGCATAGAAAAACTCAATCACATCTTCAGCATTCGTAATGCCGCCCATACCAATAATCGGTAGAGAGGTTTGCTGACTTACTTCATAGATCATGCGAAGAGCAACTGGTTTAATAGCTGGGCCTGATAAGCCGCCTGTTCTATTCGCAATAATCGGTTTACCTGTTTTTAAGTGCAGACGCATGCCGACTAATGTATTAATCATCGTTAAACCATCAGCACCGCCCGCCTCGACTGCTTTCGCCATTTCAACGATATTCGTTACATTTGGAGATAGCTTCACGTACACCGGAACATTTGAAACGTCTTTCACCGCTTTTGTTACTTTTTTTGCTACTTCTGGATCCGTTCCGAAGGTAATCCCGCCTTCTTTTACGTTCGGGCAGGAAATATTTAATTCAAGTGCATGTACATTAGATGCTTGACTAATTTCACGCGCTACTTCCACATAATCTTCTATCTGTGAACCAGCAATATTCGCAATAATCGGCACATCATGGTTACTTAGCCATGTTAATTCCTCTGAAATGACTTTTTTCAGACCAGGATTTTGTAAACCGATTGCATTCAACATTCCAGCATCTGTTTCCGCAACCCGCGGCGTTGGATTACCGAATCTTGGCTCAGGTGTTGTCGCCTTAATCATGATTGCACCAAGCTTACTTAAATCGTAAAATTGGCTGTATTCACGGCCAAAACCAAAGCAGCCTGATGCTGGCATAATTGGATTTTTTAATGAAAGACCTGGTAATTCAATTGACAGTTTGCTCACAGTATCACCTCTCCAGCACGGAAAACCGGTCCGTCACTACATATTTTTTTATAAGAAGATCCTTCCCCACTGTGACAAACACAAGCAAAGCAAGCACCGACTCCGCAGCCCATTCTTTCTTCTAATGACAGATAGAGAGGCTTGTCCGAATATCCCGTTTCTAACGCTTTTAACATCGGTGTTGGACCGCAAGAGTAAATCGCTTTATAGGAATCAGCTAAATCTTTCATCACATCCGTTACAAACCCTTTTGTACCATGTGATCCATCGACTGTAGCAATATAGGTTTCCCCTAAAGCGGCAAACTCACGCTCATAAAACACGGCTGATTTTGTTTCAAAGCCAAGCACATGAATCACTTGAACACCTTTAGCTACAAGCATTTGCGAAAGCTGGTAGAGAGGAGGAACACCAATTCCTCCGCCTACTAACAGCGCTGTCTCACCGCTTTCTACTGCATCAACTGGGAAGCCATTTCCTAATGGTCCAAGTACATCCACTGTTTCAGCTTCTGTTTTTTTAGAAAGCAGCTTCGTACCCTTCCCTCCTGCACGATAAATCATCGTAAAGGACTGTTCATGTTGATTAAAGGAACAGATGGAGATCGGGCGTCTTAATAACGGATCCAGACCATCGCTCGTTTTTACATGGACAAATTGACCAGGTTGTTTCATTTCTTCGACTAATTGTCCTTGTAAAGTCAACTCAAAGATGGCTGGCGCCAATTCTTTATGTGACAAGACCTTCATCATTTCCTTTACGATCATGAAAAGCTCACCTCACGACTTTTTTCTGATTTCTCCATCGCTTCTGCAGAGAATGTCATCGATTCAATTACTCGTAGTATTGCTTCTGCCGTATCAAGTGACGTTAAGCAAGGTACACCATTTTCAACAGATTCACGGCGAATTTTAAAGCCATCTCGTTCTGGTTGTTTTCCTTTTGTTAACGTGTTGATCACAAATTGAGCTTCCCCATTACGAATTACATCGAGTAAATTTTTACCTTCTTCACCAATTTTACCAACCGTTGTAACCGGAATACCTGCTTCTGTAATAGATGCTGCTGTTCCGCTTGTTGCAATTAATTTGAAGCCAATATTGTGGAAGCGTCGCGCTAATTGCAGAGCTTCTTCTTTATCTTTATTAGAAACGGTTAAAAGTACGGAGCCGTGACCTTGAATTTTTATACCAGAAGCAACAAGGCCTTTGTATAATGCTTTTTCAAGTGTACGATCTTTCCCCATTACTTCACCCGTTGACTTCATTTCTGGTCCGAGCGTAATATCTACTCTTCTTAATTTCGCGAAAGAGAAGACTGGAACTTTTACATATACACCCGCTTTTTCTGCTACCAAGCCATTTTCATAGCCAAAGCTTTCTAATGAGTGTCCTAAAATAACTTTTGTCGCTAAGTTTGCCATTGGGACATTCGTAATCTTACTTAAGAATGGTACCGTACGGCTAGAACGTGGATTTACTTCGATCACGTACACTTCACCTTGGCTAATAACATATTGAATATTTAGTAAACCAATGATGTTTAAGCCTTTGGCTAAACGTATTGTATAATCAACAATCGTTTCTTTTTGCTGAGCTGTTAAGCTTTGTGTTGGGTAGACAGCAATGGAATCCCCAGAGTGAACACCCGCACGTTCAATATGCTCCATAATCCCTGGAATTACGACCGTTTTACCATCGCTAATCGCATCTACTTCAATCTCTTTTCCTGTTAAATAACGGTCAATAAGAACTGGATGTTCTGGATTAATTTTTACTGCATTTTTCATATAATGTAAAAGTTCTTCCTCGTAGTAAACGATTTCCATCGCACGACCACCTAATACGTAAGAAGGACGAACTAATACTGGATAGCCAATTTCTTTTGCAATCACAACGGCCTCTTCTACAGATGTTGCTGTTTTTCCTTTTGGTTGTGGAATATTAAGTTCGTGCAGAGCATGTTCAAACTTATCACGGTTTTCCGCTCGATCGATATCTTCTAATGATGTACCGAGAATTTTCACGCCTCGTTCCACTAATTGATCTGCCAAGTTAATCGCTGTTTGGCCACCGAATTGAACGACAACGCCTTCTGGTTGCTCAAGGTCAATGACATGCATTACGTCTTCAATTGTTAGCGGTTCAAAGTACAGTTTATCTGAAATACTGAAGTCCGTTGATACGGTCTCTGGATTGTTATTAATGATAATCGCTTCATAACCTGCTTCTTTAATTGCCCATACGGAATGAACCGTAGCATAGTCAAACTCGACACCTTGACCAATACGGATCGGACCTGATCCTAGAACAACAACGCTTTTCTTGTCTGTGACAATCGATTCATTTTCATCTTCATATGTGCCATAGAAGTAAGGCGTTTCTGATTCGAATTCCGCTGCACATGTATCAACCATTTTATAGACAGGAACAATGCCTAATTGTTTTCTTGTTTCATATACATGTAACTCTGTCACATCTGCTAATTGAGCAATCGTTTTATCAGAAAAACCAAACTCTTTTGCTTTTCTTAATACGTCTGGATTAAATGGATCTTCTTTCACTTGTTGTTCGAAGTTGATAATTTTGTTCAGCTTATGAAGGAAGAATAAATCAATTTGACTCCACTCATGAATCGTTTCAATCGTTACTCCACGGCGAAGTGCTTCACCGATATAGAATAGACGCTCATCACCTGCAATACGAATTCGCTTTTCGATTAAGCCGTCTTCTAGCTCTTCTACGTTTAATCCTAAGTGATATAGACCTGCTTCAAGTGAACGAACCGCTTTTAAAATCGATTCTTCAAATGTACGGCCAATCGCCATAACTTCTCCCGTTGCCTTCATTTGCGTACCAAGCGTACGGTTTGCACTTTCAAACTTATCAAATGGCCAGCGTGGAATTTTTGTCACGACATAGTCAAGCGCCGGTTCAAAACTTGCATACGTTTTACCGGTAACTGGATTCATCATTTCATCAAGTGTTAAGCCGACTGCGATTTTGGCTGCCAATTTTGCAATTGGATACCCTGTTGCTTTTGAAGCAAGTGCAGATGAGCGACTTACTCGCGGGTTTACTTCGATGACATAATATTGATAGCTATTTGGATCAAGCGCTAACTGAACATTACATCCACCTTCAATTTTCAAAGCACGAATAATTTTCAAAGAAGTATTTCGAAGCATTTGATACTCACGGTCACTTAACGTTTGACTCGGTGCAGCGACAATGGAATCCCCTGTATGAACACCAACTGGGTCGAAGTTTTCCATGTTACACACAACAATTGCGTTATCGTTTGCATCACGCATTACTTCATATTCAATTTCTTTAAAACCTGCGATACTTTTTTCAAGTAAGCATTGGTGTACAGGACTGCTTTTCAAACCGCCCTCTACGATTTCAATTAACTGTTCTTCGTTTTCACAAATTCCGCCGCCAGTTCCACCTAGCGTAAAAGCTGGGCGAACAATAACTGGGTATCCAATGCGTTCAACAAACGCGTACGCTTCTTCTAAAGAGTGAATGATGTCACTATCTGGTACAGGTTCACCTAAATCATTCATTAATGTACGGAATAAGTCACGATCCTCTGCTTGCTCAATCGCATCAAGCTTTGTGCCGAGAATTTGCACGTTGCATTCTTCTAAAATTCCTGCGTTTGCTAGTTCAACCGCCATGTTCAGTCCTGTTTGACCGCCAAGTGTTGGAAGAAGAGCATCTGGACGTTCTTTACGAATAATTTTGCTTACAAACTCAAGTGTAATCGGTTCAATATACACAGCATCTGCAATTTCACTGTCTGTCATAATCGTTGCCGGGTTCGAGTTAATAAGAATAACACGGTATCCTTCTTCTTTTAAAGCGATACACGCTTGTGTACCTGCATAATCAAATTCCGCTGCCTGGCCAATGATAATCGGGCCAGATCCAATCACTAAAATGCTTTTAATATCATTACGTTTCGGCATATTAAATCCCCACTTTCTTAGATGCTTCAATCATCTGCATAAATTCATCGAATAAGTAGTTTGCATCTTCTGGTCCTGGTGATGCTTCTGGATGGTACTGTACGGTAAACGCAGGATACTGTTTATGACGAAGCCCTTCAACCGTTCCATCATTTAACGCAACATGTGTAATTTCTAACTCTGTCTTCGCAACAGATTCTGTATCTACTGTGTAACCATGATTTTGAGATGTTAAGCTTACTTTCCCTGTGCGTAAGTCTTTAACTGGGTGATTCGATCCACGATGACCGAATTTTAATTTCTCTGTATCTGCACCATTCGCAAGAGCAAACAATTGATGGCCTAAACAAATTCCGAATAGTGGCACTTCCTTTTGAACTGTTTGAATCATCTCAAGCGTTTGTGTTACCGTTTTTGGATCTCCAGGTCCATTAGAAAGCATAATGCCATCCGGATGGAAGCTTAACACTTCTTCAGCTGTTACATTATAAGGTACAACAACCACATCGCAATTTCTGTTATTTAATTCACGTAAAATTCCGTGCTTCATGCCGTAATCAACAAGCACAACACGCGGTCCGCGACCTGGGCTAAAATAAGCTGATTTTGTTGACACACGTTTTACTTGATCAGCAGGTAGTACCGTTGCTTTTAGTTGCGAAATAATTTCTTCTGCATTTTTTTCAATGCTGCAAATCGCTCCTTTTAACGTACCGTGCTGACGGATAATTCTTGTTAGTTTTCGCGTATCGATTCCGCTGATTCCCGGAATACTTTTATTTTTCAAAAACTCATCTAATGATAATTGGTTACGCCAGTTAGATGGAAATTCAGCTGCTTCTTTCACGACAAAACCTGCAACTGCTGGAGAAACTGATTCAAAGTCATCACGATTGATTCCATAATTTCCGATTAGCGGATATGTTAATGTGACAATTTGTCCACAATAAGAAGGATCCGTTAAAATTTCTTGATATCCTGTCATCCCTGTATTAAATACAACTTCTCCAATTTTATCAATATCACTTCCAAATGCTTCACCAATAAACACTGTACCATCTTCTAAAATAAGTTGTCTTTTCATCACTGTCCACTTCCTTTTTGCCATGCTGTCTTACCTTCAGCTATTGTTAATACCGGCCATCCAAAACATTTCATGCCGTTAAATGGTGTATTTTTTCCTTTTGATGCAAATTCCTCTGCGTTAATTTCTTGCTCTGTTTCTAAATCGAGTAACACAATATCCGCTAGTGCGCCTTCTTTTAATTGCCCGTATGGAAGTGCAAAGTTCTCAGCTGGTTTTACTGTTAAGAAATCTACAAGCTGTTGTAATGTAAGTACGCCTTTTTTCACAAGATGTGTATAAAGGAGCGGGAATGCTGTTTCTAAACCAACGATTCCAAACGGTGCTTTTTGCATACCTTGTGCTTTTTCTTCTGCTGTATGCGGTGCATGATCCGTTGCAATAAAATCGATTGTTCCATCTAATAATCCTTCAATCAGTGCTGCTTGATCGTCAGCGCCTCTTAACGGAGGATTCATTTTATAATTTGTATCTAGCCCTGGAATGTCATCCTCACATAATAATAAGTGATGCGGTGTTACTTCAGCTGTCACACGAATGCCTGCACGTTTCGCATCGCGTACTGTACGTACAGATTCTTTCGTACTAATGTGACAAACATGGTAATGACATCCGGCTGCTTCAGCAAGCAACACGTCGCGAGCGATATGTACAGCTTCGCATACAGACGGAATGCCGTTAATGCCTTGTTGTGCGGAGAACTTTCCTTCATGAACAGAGCCGCCATTAATTAAACTATTATCTTCACAGTGTGCAACAACTGCCATATCAAGCGCGGCTGCCTGCTTCATCGCTTCAAGCATCATGCCTGCTTCTTGTACACCTACACCATCATCTGTGAAAGCAAATGCTCCGCTTAGTTTTAAGCTTGCGAAATCTGTAAGCTTTTCTCCTGCTTGATTAACGGTGATAGCCGTATACGGTAGTACGCGCACATGTCCTGTTTCTTCAATCTTTGTATTTAATGCTTCTAGTGTTTCAACAGAATCCGGAACTGGCTTCGTATTCGGCATAGCGGCTATTGTTGTAAAGCCTCCTCTTGCTGCGGCTAACGTTCCTGTAGCAATTGTTTCTTTATGCTCGCCACCCGGCTCACGTAAATGAACATGCAGATCAACAAATCCTGGAGCAACTAACAAGCCTTTTGCATCAATAACCTCCGAACCTTCCGTTGACAAGTTTTCTCCGATTTTTGTAATGCGTTTACCTTCTATTTCTATATCGACTTGCTTGAATTCATTATTATTGAGTAATACTCCATTTTTGATGACTGTTTTCATGTAAAGTTCCCCCTTCAAATTGTTCAAGTACATTTTTCAATACGGCCATTCTTACAAATACACCATTCTGCATTTGCTTAAAAATTCTTGAGCGGCTGCATTCTACTAATTCACTATCAATTTCTACACCTCGGTTGATTGGTGCTGGATGCATAATAATCGCGTGCGGCTTCATCATTTGCTCGCGCTCTTTTGTCAATCCATATTGCGTTAAGTAATCAGTGATTTCTGCGTTGGAATCATGTCTTTCGTGTTGAATTCTAAGCAACATCACTACATCGCTTGTCGCAATCGCTTGATCAATCGCTTCATACTCCCCAAGACCGCTGTTTTCATCAAACCATTCTGGTGGGCCTGAGAAAACAACCTTCGCTCCGAGACGCGTAAGCGCAATCGCATTAGATCGTGCCACTCGACTATGCGTTATATCACCAATTATCGCAATGTTCAATCCTTTGAATGTATTAAATTCCTGTTTAATGGTTAATAAATCGAGCAAAGATTGAGTTGGATGATGTCCGCAGCCATCCCCTGCATTAACAATTGGAATATTTAACTGCTTCCCAAGTAATTGCTCGAAATAATGATCTTGCTCATGTCGAATCACCAAAGCTTGAACACCGATAGACTCTAATGTTCTCGCTGTATCATAGAGTGTTTCTCCTTTCAGCACGCTTGAAGCACCTGCATCAAACGGAATCACTTCTAAACCTAGTTTGCGTTCAGCCATTTCAAAGCTTGACTTTGTACGTGTGCTCGGTTCAAAGAATAAATTAGCTACCATCGTTTGCTGCTGTGGTCTCCATACTGCGCCGTTGGCAAACTGCTCGGCTTCTGCAAGAATATGCTCCATTTCAGAAATCGTTAACTCGTTCATTGTTAATAATCTTTTCATTGATCCTGCTCCTCCCACAATTTTGTGAGGCAGGGGGTTTTATACAAAAAACACCCCGCCAGTTAAGGACAGGGTGTGGGCTAGAAAGACGTGGTAGAAAAAGTATCTACCTACTGTCTTTACTGCGAACACCCTTTTAAGCCTCTCTGGACTTCTTTTAAAAGGTGGTTAGTTATTTTATTACGTCTTATTATAGTATTACATTATTGTTCAAACATGTCACCATTATTTTTTTCACGACCTGGTAATACAAGGTTAAGGACTACTCCAACAATAGCCGATAAAGCCATACCCGATAATTGAACATTACCTGGTAAGTTAATGAAGGCGCCCCCGATTCCTAAAACAAGTACGACAGAAGCAATCATTAGGTTACGTTTTTGGTCAAAATCTACTTTATGATCAATCAGCATTCTTAATCCACTTGAAGCGATAATTCCAAATAACAGGATTGAAACTCCGCCCATAACAGCTCCTGGAATTGAACTAATAACCGCTGACACTTTACCAACAAAGCCGAATAATAAAGCAGTCACAGCTGCACCACCGATGATATACACACTAAATGCTCGTGTCATCGTTAGCACACCGATGTTTTCACCGTAAGATGTAAGCGGAGGCCCTCCGATAAATGATCCGATCATAATCCCTGCACCATCCCCTAAAATGGAACGATGTAAGCCTGGCTTTTCAAGGAAGTTTCTACCGACTACTTTACTTAATACCATTTGATGTCCGATATGCTCGGATAAAGTAACGATGACAACTGGAATCATAATGGCAATTACAGACCAAGAGAAAACCGGTGTGTATGTTACAAATGGAATTAAAAGATCGGGTGCTGCAATCCATTCCGCTTCTTTAATTCCAGTAAAATCAACGATTCCTGCATATACAGAGCAAGCATATCCAACAATAATCCCTACCAAAATCGGAATGATGCTAAGAAAACCTTTAAAAAATACGTTACAACAAATGATTGTGATTAGAGTAATAAGGGCAATCATAATATGAGTTGTACTGTAAACAAGTACTTCGGCACTTGAATCTTCGTACATCGCCATTTTTACGGCTGTACCTGCTAAACTTAAACCGATGACCATAATAACGGGTCCTACAACAACCGGCGGTAATAAGTTCATTAACCATCTAATACCCACTTTTTGTATAATTAAAGCAACAACTCCATACAATAGGCCGGCCACAAAGCAGCCAATCATCGCTGCCTCTGGTCCACCTAATGCTTTCGCTGCAAGAATTGGTGTAATAAAAGCAAATGAAGATCCGAGATAAGCAGGGATTTGTCCCCTTGTAATTAATAAGTACGCTAATGTTCCAAGACCGCTTGATATTAAAGCGACTGCTGGACTAAGACCTACTAGGACAGGCACTAAAACCGTTGCTCCAAACATCGCGAATAAATGTTGTAAACTTAATGTAATCCATTGTCCTGCTTTCGGGACATCCTCGACATCTAACAAGACATCTCTTTTTGTTTCTTTCATGATGTAATCCTCCTAGTATGCTGCAACAATCTCTGATGTCATAAAAAACCCTCTTTGCTTATTTACAAAGAGGGTTACCTAGAACGCGCAATCGCATGCACTGAGTACACATTCTAACCCCCTTTGTCAGCCTCTCTGGACTGCCTGTTAAAAGGGAATATTTTATTTTTCTAGTATACTTACTTGATCAATATCATCAATTTCTGTTAACGTAACAGAAATTTTCTCTGATTGAGATGTCGGTACGTTTTTCCCAACAAAATCGGCGCGAATCGGCAATTCGCGATGACCGCGATCAACAAGAACTGCGAGTTGAATTTGTGAAGGTCTGCCAATATCAACTAGAGCATCTAATGCCGCTCGCACTGTGCGACCCGTAAATAATACATCATCTACTAAAACAACGGTTTTATCTGTAATATTCATATCGATATTTGAACCTTTTACTAATGGCTCACCATCATTTGTCTTCTTCGACAAATCATCTCGATACATGGTAATATCAATTTCGCCAATTTGGATGGCTTTGCCTTCAATCTGCTGAATTCGTTCAGCAAGGCGGTTAGCCAAATAAATTCCACGTGTGCGAATGCCTATTAACACACAGTTTTCAATCCCTTTGTTTTTCTCAATAATTTGGTGAGCAATTCTCGTTAGCGCTCTGCGTATAGCTTGTTCGTCAAGGACGATTGCCTTTTCATTCAAACTAGCCACCTCCATCCATGTTATATGATGGACACTTTAACAAAAAAATTCTCATACCTTCAAAAGGCATGAGAATTTTGTAACATCCGTAATGGGCACTCCTGCTCCATTACTTATTCCGTTACCTTCTCAGCCTCTCTGGACTGTGTTAAAGGTTCATTAAGTTATTATTATAATAAAACGTTTACGTAGTATTGTCAATTACTTTTTCGTAAATAATCGAGTAATTCAACAAAATCTTGAGGAAGTGGTGCCTCGAATTCTAAATATTCTTGTGTACGAGGATGCACAAATCCAAGTAACCCTGCATGAAGCACTTGTCCATTGAATTTCAACGTTTTCTTCGGACCATATTTTGGATCACCCGCAAGCGGAAAACCAATATACTTCATATGTACACGAATTTGATGCGTTCTTCCTGTTTCAAGCTGACATTCTACTAATGTATGAGCTTTAAAACGCTCGATTACACGGAAATGAGTAACGGCATGCTTCGAATTCTCCTCTGTAACGGTCATACTTTGGCGATCTTTTTTATCACGACCAATTGGTGCGTCAATTGTTCCATAATCATGAGGAATAACCCCGTGAACAACCGCTTGATATTTACGCGTCACCGTTTTATCTACTAATTGCTGTACAAGGCTTTCATGAGCTACATCATTTTTGGCTACCATAAGTAAGCCGGATGTATCTTTATCAATTCTATGAACGATTCCAGGACGCATCACCCCATTAATACCAGATAAGTCTGTACAATGAGCCATTAAGCCATTTACAAGTGTACCAGAATGATGTCCAGGCGCTGGATGCACGACCATCCCTCTTGGCTTATTAACGACTAGTACATCCGCATCTTCATAATAGATATCTAAATCCATCGGTTCAGCAACAACATCTAGCTCCTCGAGTTCTGGAATTGTAATTTCAACGAGGTCTCCTGCACTGCATTTATAATTAGTTTTTACAACAGATCCATTTACGAGCACATGCTGCTCTTTAATCCACTGCTGAATTTGCGTGCGCGACCCTTCTTGATTTAACGTCGATAACGCTTTATCGATCCGTACTCCTTGTAGTGTTTCATCTATGCTGTATTGCAATTTATCCATTTTTTTTCTCCTTAGCGAGTTTTTCTTCTAATATCATGTAAATAATAAGTAGTCCGACTCCAATCGTTAACGCGGCATCTGCTACATTAAAGATTGGGAAGCTATAGGTAAAAATATACGTATGTACAAAATCAACCACCTCTTGACGAAATACGCGGTCGATAAAATTCCCAATGGCCCCGCCGAGCATAAAAGCTAATGAAACACCGATTAAGGCGCTTTGCTTCGCCATTTTCTGTATGTAATAAACAAGAGCAATTACAACACCAACTGTAATTATATAGAACAACCACATTTGTCCTTCTAGTATTCCCCATGCAGCCCCGCGATTTCGATGTGAAGTAATATACAAAAGATTTTCAATTACTTCAATGCTGTCACCATACTCCATCTTTTTCACAATCATCCATTTTGTCAGCTGATCCATTACAATTACAAAAAGGGCAATTACGTAATACCGCATCACACTTCCCCCAAACTAATTCAATCTTTACTTATGCATTGTAGCATAAACAACGATTTCATGGCGAATGTGAATGAGAAAAGCTCAAGACACTCTAGTCAGTCCCTCAAATCGCTTATCCTTTCTATCCACCAACAAAAAGACGTTGCAGATATGTCCTCTACAACGCCTTTCCGTATTACTCTACTTCACACTTAACAGGCAATAAGGCCCTCACTGATGGAAGTTTCACTTTATGTCACTGTGACTCTTGTGTTTTAATCAACTCATTATAAAAGGTAGCTGTTGATGTTGTAATATAAGGAATTAACCATAAAAATCCGATTCCAAATGTAATTACAGAGAGAATCCCCCATCCGATAAAACTTAAATGAAGCAAGAAATATTTCCACTTATATCCTTTCATTCGCACTTTACTTTCCGTAATGGCCTCTAAAATTGAATATTCCGGATGATCCTTTAACAAGAAAAATGTTTGGGAATAAGAAAATTGTTTAATAATACCTGGAATAATAAATAATAAGGTCCAAAGAAAAACAAAAATGCTCACTACAATCGACGTTCCGATTAATTTCAATGATTTTTTCCAATCAGCATAAATTGCAAACACTTGCGATAACCTAGCTCCTTCTAGACGAGCAATCGAAAGATAAAACCAATACACCGCAACCGATAATGGAATCAAAAGAAGGGACACAATAATATTTGCTATACTTCCTTGCCATGCTACCTCGGCTGACCCCTCACTTACCTCACTTAACTCCCATCCTCCACCAAATAGAAGGGATATAACATTTGGAACAATGGCAAAAATCAGGAATGTAAGAAAAGAAAGAAGAACACAAAGTCCCCAATTTCCTTGTAAAGCACCTCTCGCTTGTTGCTTAATAGCTGAAATTTTCATCTGTATTCGCCTCCTCGAAGTCTGTCTATAACAAAGTATGTAAAAAGGAGAAAAAAAAGAATAGAGCACGTTCAAAAATATTGTTTAATAAAAGCTAAAAAAAAGAACTAGACCCGATAGAAGGTCTAGTTCTCTAAAAAATTATTGATTGACATAATGTTCTTTTACAACTGTTGCACAGCGTGGACATAATGTTGCATGCTCTTCCACTTCACCAACCGCTTCAGACACATTCCAGCAACGCTCACATGTTTCACCGTTCGCTTTTGAAACAACAATTGCCGCATATTCTAGTGTAACTGCCTCTTGAGGAGCTTCAGATACATCACCTGCTACTTCGAATTGTGAAACGATGAATAATTGCTCCATGTTTTCTTCAATGCTGGCAAGCAGGTTTTTCACATCATCCTTCACATACACTGATACTTTCGCATTTAACGACTTACCGATTACTTTTTCATTACGCGCTTCTTCCAATGCTTTTAACACATCATTACGCAAGTTCATAAACATATTCCATTTTTCTTCAATCGCTTCTGCTCCATCGATTGAAAGCTCTTCAGGCATTAACGTCAATTGAACGCTTGCTTCTGTTACACCTGGAATAAACGCCCATACTTCATCCGCTGTATGAGAAAGAATTGGTGAAACAAGTTTCGTTAAGCTTACTAACGCTTCGTATAGTACCGTTTGAATCGCTAAACGATCTCGCCCATTCGGTGCTTCACAGTATAAAATATCTTTCGCATAATCAAGATAGAATGAACTTAAATCTTGTGTACAGAAGTTATTGATAAGATGATAAATTGTCGCGAATTCATAGTTGTCATATGCTTGTTTCGTATTTTTAATTAATTTATTTAATTTCACTAACATGTATTGATCGACTTCACGTAAGTCAGCGATCGCTACTTTATCTGTTTCTGGATTAAAACCGTCTAGGTTTCCTAATAAGAAACGGAATGTATTACGGATTTTACGGTATACTTCCGCCACTTGTTTCAAAATAGCATCCGATACACGAACATCTGCTTGATAATCTACAGATGCTACCCATAGACGTAAAATATCAGCACCTAATTGATTCATAACTTTTGCCGGGATAACGACATTTCCAACGGATTTACTCATTTTACGGCCTTCACCATCTAAAGCAAATCCATGACTTAATACGCCTTTATATGGTGCTTTGCCTGTCACTGCAACCCCTGTAGAAAGAGAAGAGTTAAACCAACCACGATATTGGTCAGAGCCTTCTAAATATAAATCTGCTGGACGTTGCAGCTCATCGCGCTCCTCTAAAACGGCTTGATGGGAAGAACCAGAGTCAAACCAAACATCCATAATATCTGTTTCTTTTGTAAACACGCCATTTGGGCTGCCTTCATGCGTAAACCCTTCAGGAAGAAGGTCTTTCGCTTCACGCTCAAACCACACGTTTGAACCATGTTCACGGAATAATTCTGATACATGATTAATCGTTTCGTCTGTGATAATCGGTTCACCATTTTCCGCATAAAACACCGGAATCGGAACACCCCATGCACGTTGACGAGAAATACACCAATCGCCACGATCACGAACCATATTATACAGACGCGTTTCTCCCCACGCTGGCACCCATTTCGTTTCAGCAATCGCTGTTAACAGGTCTTCACGGAAGTCTTTAATTGAGGCAAACCATTGAGCCGTTGCACGGAAAATTGTCGGTTTCTTTGTGCGCCAATCATGTGGATAAGAATGGGTGATAAAGCTTAAGTTTAACAACGCCCCTGCTTCTTTTAATTTTTCTGTAATTGGTTTATTTGCTTCATCATAGAATAATCCTGCAAATTCACCAGCTTCTTCTGTCATAACACCTTTTTCATCTACTGGACAAAGAACATCTAAACCATACTTTTGACCAACGATAAAGTCATCTTCCCCGTGTCCTGGTGCCGTATGAACACATCCTGTACCAGCATCTGTTGTAACGTGCTCACCTAGCATGACTAATGAATCGCGGTCATATAGTGGATGTTTCGCTACTACACGATCTAGCTCTGCACCTTTTACCGTTTGAATGACTTGTGGGTTTTCCCAACCGATCGCTGTCGTTACAGCTTCAAGTAATGCTTCGGCAACTAAATATTTCTCACCCGCAGCTTCTACAACCACATATTTCAATTGCGGATGAACAGAAATTCCTAAGTTAGCAGGCATTGTCCAAGGCGTTGTCGTCCAAATGACAATTTTGACCCCTTCTTCAAGAACCCCTTTTCCATCACGTACTTCAAATGCAACATAGATAGAAGCCGAACGTTTATCTTGATACTCAATCTCCGCTTCAGCAAGCGCTGATTCACTTGAAGGAGACCAATAAACAGGTTTTTTCCCCTTATAGATATAACCTTTTTTCGCCATATCACCGAACACTTTAATTTGTTGTGCTTCATATTCTGGCTTTAATGTAATATACGGGTTTTCCCAATCCCCACGAACACCTAAACGCTTAAATTGTTCACGTTGATTATTAATTTGCTCATAAGCGTACTCTTCACAAAGCTTGCGGAATTCAGCTACGCTCATTTCTTTACGTTTTACACCTTTTTTCGTTAATGCCGTTTCAATTGGTAAACCGTGCGTATCCCACCCTGGTACATAAGGGGCATGAAAACCGTTCATCGATTTAAAGCGAACGATAAAATCTTTTAAAATTTTATTCAACGCATGCCCCATATGAATATCGCCATTTGCATAAGGAGGACCATCATGCAAGATAAATAACGGGCGCCCTTCTGTATGCTGTTGCACTTGTTTGTAAATATTCACTTCTTCCCATTTTGCTTGAATTTCCGGTTCACGCTTCGGTAAATTCCCACGCATCGGAAATTCTGTTTTTGGCATCAATAACGTATCTTTATAATCCATGTATATATCCTCCATCTGTATTTAGACAATTTTCTGAAACAATGACAGGGCAAATAAAAAAGCCTCCTCATCCCTAGTAAAGGGACGAGAAAGCTTGAATTCCCGCGGTACCACCCTGGTTAGATTACTCTTCTAAAAAACAAGAGCCATCCTCTTTGAGCATTCATAACGTGAATGTAACGCCTTGTTTACTAGCAAAATTGCGTTCAACTTGGAACTCTAGGGTGATCTTCTATTCTTCTCTTATTTCCGGGCTCTCACCATCCCCGAATCGCTTAAATAAGATTTTGAAGAAATATACTGTCCCCGTCATCGTCTACTTAATTATCTAAATGGTTTTGTTAAAAAATTATATGCGAAATACGTACTACTCGTCAAGGAATCGTTTAATTTTCTTCCTTCATTCCATCATTTATTTCAATTTCAGTTGCATCTACTTCATATTCAAGAAGGTGATCCCAATCCTCATTATCTAATAAATCAAGCTGTGCTTCGACAAGCATTTTAAAGCGCATGCGGAACACTTTCGATTGCTTCTTGAGCTCTTCGATTTCAACTGCTATTTTACGCGCCTTAAGTAACGAATCGTTGACAATCCGATCCGCATTCTTTTCAGCTTCTTTAATAATCAATTTTGCTTCTTTTTGCGCATTACGCTTCACTTCTTCCGCTGCTTCTTGAGCAACCAGAATCGATTTATTAAGTGTACCTTCAATATTTGTAAAATGCCCTAGGCGTTCGTATGTTTCTTCTAATTTTTGTTCAATTTCTTTCTTTTCTCGTAAAACGAGCTCATAATCTTTAATAATTTGATCAAGAAATTCATTTACCTCATCTTCATCATACCCACGAAACACTTTACTAAACTCTTGATTATGTATATCCATCGGAGTTAAGGGCATTAAGGGCACCTCCACAACAAATTCTTCTCTCTATGATTCGACAAATATCTATAAAATCCCTTTCACTAAACGATTATTTCTTCTTACCGATTAGCACTTTCCACTTGTCTTTTTTTGTTTTCCCATCAATTGAAATCATTTTACATCGACCAAATCCTCTAACCGAAATCACATCTCCAACTTGGCAGTCCTCGGAAGTTTTTTCCGTTTGCTTAAAATTCAATTTCACTTTACCGGCCGCAATCAATGCCTGAGCCTTTTGTCGTGATAGATTCAAAGCCGTTGCAAGTACCGTATCAAGCCTTAAAGAGCTAACAGTTAAATAGTGCTCCACCCAATTCTCATCTACTTGAATAATGTGTGAAAATGGGCGTTTCTTAATCGTTATTGTTGCTTTTCCGACCTTTTCAAGATTAGCCATTAAATACGTATCGATTTCTTGGGCCGCAACAAACTGAACCTCGTCATCTTTTATGAGAATATCACCAAATTTTTCGCGCTTTAATCCGAGCGACATGAGCGTTCCAAGTACATGACGATGTTCAAGTGTAATAAATTTTTTAGGATAAGAGATTTCATAGAGACTGAGTTGAAAGTCGCTCAATTCCGGGGAAAAGTAGTCTGGAAATAATAACGCTCGTCGACGTTCTACCGTATCAGCACCACCATAAAATTGCAAATTAACATCCTCATCACGTCCTAACAAAGAAAGAACAATTTGCTGCTGACGCGGATCAAGAAAGTCTGTAAGCTTCGGTGCATAAGAGTTCTTCACTTGTTGAATCCAACTCGCAGCTCCATCGATAAACTCCTTTTCCTCCGGTCTAAAATGTTGATAAATACTCATGTACAACTCCCTATGTATGTTCATGATTGACAATGTAAAAATTGTATGCGTTTATTGCAGACTACGCACGTTTACTCTAAAGAGTACATCACTTGTCAGCTAATCCAATTAGCAAGTTGAAACACGCCTGATTTCGCAAGATTTAAAACAAGTATCGCCACGATTGGAGAAATATCAATCATTCCTAGCGGTGGAATAAATTTGCGGAACTGTTCTAAATACGGCTCACAAACTTTAGCAAAAAACTGACCGACAGCTGACTCTCTAGCATTCGGGAACCATGACATTAAAATATAAATAATTAATGCGATAGAATACACTTCAATAATTGTTACAAATAAACTTAAGATTAACCCCATAAAATACTACCACCTCGTTTCCTCATCTTCCTCATCGAATCCGAAACCAGTAATGTTTCCAGAAACATCGACGTTAGCAGGAGTACATAAAAAAATATCTGTTCCTATTTTTTGAATATCCCCATTAATTGCATAAACGGTACCACTTAGAAAATCAACGATACGCTTTCCTTGATCACGCTGAATTCGTTGTAAATTCACAACAACCGCTCGCTTATTATTTAAATGATCGGCTACTTCCTGTGCATCCGCATAAGCACGAGGTTCCAATAATACTACTTTAGAAGATTTTTGTACGCTTTGCAAACTTACGATATTATTATTCGATGTATTAACAGGAGCTGGCTTCGAGGTCTTAACCACTTTTGGCTCTTCAACCTCTTTCTCTACCACTTCTTCCTTATACTCATACTCATCATCTAACGCAAAATAAGATTTGAATTTTGATACAATCGACATTCGCGTACCTCCTTAAGATTCTTCGCCTACCAATGCAGTACCTATTCGAATCATCGTTGCTCCCTCTTCAATCGCAATGACAAAATCATTAGACATTCCCATTGATAACTCCGTACACGGTGCATAATCAATCTCAGCCCCCTGAATCTGCATTTGAAGTTCTTTAAGTCCTCGGAAGCATGTTCGCAATACTTGCTCATCATCTGTTAGCGGTGCCATTGTCATCAACCCGGCTACAATGATTTGATCATACTCCGCTAATTCTTGAATAAATGGGAGCACTTCACTCGGTTTAAGTCCATGTTTAGATTCTTCACCAGAAACATTTACCTGTACTAAACATTTTATCGGTTCATTTGCTCGTTTTTGAATCTCTGCTGCTAAAGAAATTCTATCCAATGAATGAATATAGGCAATTTTATCAATAACACTCTTCACTTTACGTGTTTGTAATGATCCTATATAGTGCCAATTAGGCCTGTCCTGTAATACTTCATATTTAGTTAAAAGCCCTTCGTCACGGTTTTCTCCTAAGTCCTCAATTCCCGCTTCGAGAGCTTCCTTTGCCCGCTCTGTTGTTACATATTTCGTAACAGCAATTAGCGTAACCTCCTCACGTTTCCTGTTGCTACGCGCGCATGCCTCTTGTATTTGTTCTTCGATGTGTACTAATTTATCTGCAACTTTCACAACTACGTTACTCCTCCTTCCAACCAATAAAGCTCATCAAACGACCTGTACGTCCTTTATCACGTCGATGTGAATAAAATAAATCATCATGACAGCTTGTACAATAGGTTGATATATCTATCTGATGTTTTGGAACTCCGGATTTTTCTAATATGATAGCGTTTAAATGCTTCAAATCTAATTGATACTGTCCTTCACTGATTAAATTATATGGCTTTTCGTCATATTCTTCCAGCAATTTTTGCACACGGTGGATAACTTTATCATCTACCATATAGCAATTTGAACAAATCGAAGGTCCCATCACAACAAAGATTTCGTTTGCTGATATGCCCTCTCCTTGCCAGGCTTTAATCATTTTACCGGCGATTTCACCAACCGTCCCTTTCCACCCAGCATGTGCCGCTCCGATAAAGCCTTGTTTCGGTGCATAAAACAATAATGGCACACAATCCGCATAACAGAGAGTCAGCAATATATTTTTCTCCGATGTATAAAAACCGTCTGTCCTTTTGAAGCTAGATTCATATTCGATCGCTCCTCTGCCTACATCTGAACGACCGATTCGTTGAATACAGGTTTCATGCGTTTGCTCTGCACCAACCCAACAATTCAATGAAAATGAAAGATCCTCTGCCAAAAGACGGCGATTGGCCTGCACATCTACGAGACGATCATCAACGTGAAAGCCAATATTTAGCGTTTGATACTCTTTTTGACTCACTCCGCCATTTTTCGTCGTAAACCCTGCAACAAGGTTAGAATCTTTTTTAGTCCATGAGTCAATAAGCAAATATCGATCTTTGATTAAAGTAAATGGTTCTCGCATATATTATTCCTCATTATTTTTTATTTAGTGTACCACATTTATCACGCAATCGCTCATGTTAATACTGATCATCGGGTATTTCTGTTTGAAACAATAACTGGTGCTCAACGAGAATAACATCCGTTCCAATTTTTTTAATTTTATGCCATGGAATGACGATTTCCTGATCCCGCCCAAATACTCCCATCCATCTGCTACTGTTAGAAACAACAATCGCTTCAATTTTACCAGTAGTTGTATTAATTTCTAAATCAGTCATATTTCCTAGCTTTTTTCCGTCTGCTATATTAACAATATCTTTAATCTGAAAATCAGAAATTCTTGTCAACGAACATCAGCTCCATTTCATTGATGTACCTGTTGATTTATATATATGATAAGACAAAGGCTCCCATGAAACATAATCGATGAAAAAGAAGAATATGTTCAATAATATGGTTCATTCAACTCAATCATGTCATATAAAGTGAAACTTCCATCAGTAGGGTCTTACTGCCCATTGAGTGTGAGATAAAGTGAGGGTTGGTGATTTTTTACTCCTATTCGCTCTGGTCCCATATATATAAATGAACCAAAATAAAAAGCCCGCTACATAGCTTGCTGAGCAAAGGGTAAAGAAGGGCTTCTTTACCCAGTTTGGCAAGCTTGTAACGCGCTTAATGTTGGATATTTTTATTCATTTGTTTAATGGCCGCTTTTTCTAACCGAGAAACTTGCGCCTGTGAAATGCCGATTTCCTCAGCTACCTCCATTTGCGTTTTTCCCTGGAAGAATCGTTTACGTAAAATCATTTTTTCGCGTTCATTTAAGCGGCGCATGCCTTCGTTCACAGCAATTTCATCAATCCACGTACTATCTTTGTTTTTCTCGTCACTTAACTGGTCGAGTACATAAATTGGATCCCCGCCGTCATTATAAATCGGTTCAAACAAAGAAACAGGATCTTGGATCGCATCTAGAGCAAAGACAATTTCCTCATGGGGTACCTCCAACACTTTTGCGATTTCTTCTGCTGTTGGCTCACGAAGCGTTTGGCTTATGAGCTTTTCTTTTACTTGCAAAGCTTTGTAGGCGATATCCCTTAACGAACGAGACACACGAATTGGATTATTATCACGCAAGTAACGTCTAATTTCACCAATAATCATGGGTACAGCGTACGTTGAAAATTTTACATTTTGACCGAGGTCAAAGTTATCAATGGACTTCATTAACCCTATACAGCCTACCTGAAATAGATCATCTACATATTCCCCGCGATTATTAAAGCGTTGAATGACGCTCAAAACGAGCCTAAGATTCCCATTTACCAGTTTCTCTCTTGCTGAAATATCGCCATCCTGCATTTCTTTAAAGAGTACTCTCATTTCATCATTCTTTAAAACCGGTAATTTCGATGTATCAACACCGCAGATTTCAACCTTATTACGAGACAAATTTATTCCCTCCTCACAGGAGCGCTGTACAAACATCAGTATCTCCGCGGGAGGGAAAAATATGCACTTGTTTGTCGTCGAAACATGTCAGTTTAGCTAAAGAATATTGATTACATCACTATTTATCAGCATTAGAAAAAATTTTTACACCATTTTATTAAACTCTTTTCGAAGCCGCTTAATAATTCGTTTTTCCAAACGGGAGATATAAGATTGAGAAATACCAAGCATATCTGCTACATCCTTTTGAGTCTTCTCCTCTTCACCTGCTAGTCCAAAGCGCAGCTCCATAATTTGCTTTTCACGGTCCGATAGTTGGGTTAATGCTTTCGTTAATAAATTTCGATCAACATTCGCTTCTAAATCTTTCGTAATAATATCTTCCTCTGTACCTAATACATCTGACAGCAGAAGCTCATTCCCATCCCAATCAATATTTAATGGTTCATCAAACGATACTTCCGAACGAATTTTATTGTTTCTTCGTAAATACATGAGAATTTCATTTTCAATACATCTCGATGCATAGGTGGCTAATTTAATTTTCTTCTCTGGGTTAAACGTATTAACCGCCTTAATTAACCCAATCGTTCCGATGCTGATAAGATCCTCAATATTAATGCCTGTGTTCTCAAATTTACGAGCAATATAGACCACAAGTCTTAAGTTACGTTCAATTAAGATGGAACGAGCCGCCTCATCTCCCTTTGGTAACTTATTAATCAAGATTTCTTCTTCTTCTTTTGATAGGGGCGGTGGCAGCGCTTCACTTCCGCCTATATAAAAAACCTCATCTGTTTTGAGCCCTAATTTAAATAATAATTTGTACCACAAGTACGTTATACGAAGAATAAATTTCCTCAAAATAATTCTCCCTTCTACACTTAGACTTTGTTATTGAACGCGAGTATGGTGTATTCCATATGTGGATGGATGAACAACTTTGTTACATGACACATCCATTAACGATCTTTTGTAATAAAAATGAGACTCATAGACTACCGCCCTATGAAGCATTCGGAACAGGAATGCCTGTCAACATTTTCGGATGCACAATACATTGATACGTATTCTCTGCCGAAAGCTGCTGCAAAGTGAACGACACAAGGCCACGTTCTACTTCGTATACTTTTTCATCATACTGAATGCGCAAAGAATCTGGTTTAATAGCGGTCAATAATTGATGACTCTGTCCAACTACTTTATAAGGAATCACGCGAATTCGTTCAGCCCAGGTGTAGTTCGTCATTTCACCTTCTTGCAGCATAGTATCAGGATTTTCAAAAAGCTCCAACATATCAGCCGGGATATGTGACTCCTGTCCAACAATTGACGCAATCATGACCGGGGAGCGACTAATCGGATCATACAGCTGATTCCCGCTATCAATGAGACCTTGAAATTCAGCTTTAAAGTCTGCTACCTCAACCGTTACCGTCACTATCTGGTCATAGTTGAGTTTCGTCATTTCCATTCCATCAAGCATTCGTTTCGAAAACTGCCACGCAAGTGGAAAACCAAGCGCTACAAACAGCCAGCTCATCGGATCACCGAAGCGATTCATACCCATTTGTGTACTAGTAGACATTTCTGCCACTTGAAACGAGAAGAAATAATGGAGCCCAAGTAAAATTCCTCCTGATAAAAAGGTCACAAAATACAGTGTCATAAGTGTCTTCAAAAAAAGTTTTAAACGAATAAAGCCAAATACAGTCAACACCATAAAGACGGAAAATAATAATTTCATATAGATGTTATCAGTCAAAGCAGAATATGAAGTGAATGCCAACGCGATAATGAAGGAACCGACTAAACCACCTGCTACTAGCCGCCATAACGGCACTCTTCGCTTTAAGATAATCGCAGTCCAATACAAAAGAAGACAGTCAAAAAGCCAATTTAATAGCCAAATGATATCTACGTATACTGTCAAGCCGTCCACTCCTTTCGAAGGAAAAGGGGCGGAACTCCGCATCTTTTTACATCACCTTCAAGTTAGGGGAACATTTGATGTATCCTAGGGCTTTTAGTGGTGCATGCTTACGTTCACGCCGCCTTTATTCTTCCACTTCATTTTTCATAATCATGTAGATCACCCTTGTTGATGGTCTATCGTTCTTGAAAAGAGTATAACGTACCTGCTTTGCGAAAGTGTGTCACTTTTTGTGCTGAAATTGTAAAAGTTTTTCAACCTTTTTGTTGAAAAAACACTATAAGTATTGATTCTTTTTTTCAAATAGAAGCATAGCCCCAAAAAAAGTCTAAAACTAAAGCATGAGGGACTAGAGAAAAATCGACAATACTTGTAGATAAACAAAAAAAGATTCAAAGGCTACATAAAATCGTAACCTTTGAATCTTTTTCAATCATTATTATTCCTTAACGACGTTTATTACGGTTGCGAAGGAATGTTGGAATATCTAATGTTTCTTCCGCTTGAGTATTTACACTGCGAACCGGTGGCTCATGTGTTTCTTCTCTTTTCACTTCACGCTTCATAGTCGGCTGTGATGGCTGTTGAGATTGTGGTTGTGGTTGTGTTCTCGGTTGCTGTTGTCCAAATGAAGGACGTGTAGGCTGACGTAATGGTTGCTCTACCTCATTGAAGCCTGTTGCAATAACCGTTACAACGATTTCATCTTTTAAATTCTCATTAATGACCGAACCAAAAATCATGTTTACCTCTTGATCAGATGCAGTCGCTACAATATCAGCTGCTTCCTGAACTTCAAATAAACTTAAATTCGTACCACCTGTAATATTCATAAGCACACCTTGTGCACCATCAATGGATTTTTCAAGCAATGGACTGGAGATTGCTTTTTTCGCAGCTTCTGTTGCACGATTTTCTCCAGAGGCAATTCCAATTCCCATAAGAGCAGAGCCTTTGTTTGACATAATCGTCTTCACATCGGCAAAATCGAGGTTAATCAAACCTGGTGTAGCAATCAAATCTGAAATACCTTGTACCCCTTGACGAAGAACATTATCCGCTTCACGGAATGCTTCAAGCATCGGTGTACTTTTATCAACAATTTCCAAAAGACGATCGTTTGGAATAACAATTAACGTGTCTACCGATTCCTTCATCGCTGAAATGCCGCCTTGGGCCTGTGTCGCACGCTTGCGTCCTTCGAATGTAAATGGACGAGTAACCACTCCAACCGTTAGAGCTCCTAAATCTCTTGCAATTTGCGCAATAACTGGAGCTGCACCAGTCCCTGTTCCGCCGCCCATACCAGCAGTAACAAACACCATATCTGCACCACGAAGAGCTTCTTCGATTTGTTCTTTACTTTCTTCGGCCGCTTTCTTCCCAACCTCTGGATTCGCACCGGCACCTAATCCACGTGTTAGTTTACCGCCGATTTGCATCTTTACTTCTGCTTTAGATAGATTAAGAGCTTGAGCATCGGTGTTCACAGCAATAAATTCTACACCTTGCACTCCATGCTCAATCATACGGTTCACAGCATTGTTTCCGCCGCCGCCAACACCTATAACTTTTATCATTGCTAATTGTTCTAAATTAGAATCAAACTCTAACATGACAAGCCTCCTATTTTGACGAAATTCCCTTTTTCTTTGTTTTATTCAAAAAAGTATCCTAGAATTTTTTTGAATTTAGATTCACCTTGTTTTTTAGCAGGGGCCTCTTGCGGCTGTTGTGTCTGCCTTGGTTTACGCGGCTCGTTTTGTTCTTGAGTCGGCATAGCAACATCAGGTGTCTTTGTAGCAGTGTTTTTCTGCATTCTCTCTTTTTTACATGCATGTTTAATCAAACCAACAGCTGTCGTATATTGTGGTTCACGAACTCCAATATAATTCGGCTCAGCCGTTCTGACTCGATTTTGGAAAATGTATTGTGCTAAATCTAGCACGCCAGGCATCTTCACACCACCGCCAGTTAGTACAAACCCTCCTGGTACATCTGAGAATCCAAGTCTATTTAATTCATCTTGGATCAACTCAAATATTTCAGTCATCCTTGCCTCAATTATATCTGCCAACATTAATTGATTACAAGGCTGTTGTTGGTCGCTGCCAATAATCGGAATTTGAAATACTTCCTCTTCAGAAGCATCATCATAAAAGGCATGTCCATGCTTAAGTTTAATCTTCTCTGCATCTTCTGTCGTCGTTCGAAGCACAATGGAAAGATCCTTCGTAATCGTTTCTCCACCAATTGGGATGACCAATGTATATTTCAAGTAACCCTGTTCAAAGATGGCTAATGTCGTAGAACCCCCGCCAATATCTACCAAGGCTACGCCAAGATCCTTTTCATCCCTCGATAACACAAGTGAGCCTGCTGCCAATGGTTGAAGGGCGATATCTATAATTTCTAATCCTGCTTTCTCTACACATCTTAACGAATTATGTAAAAGCGTGCGTAGACCTGTAATTAAAATACCACGCATTTCAAGCCGAACCCCAATCATACCTCTTGGGTCATTAATCTCGTCTAATTCATCCACTTTGTAATGAATCGGCACAGTATCAATAATTTCACGATCCGATGGTATTGTAATCAGCTCAGCTGCCTCTTTAACACGCAGCACATCATGTTCTGTAATTTCTTTGTTCTCGCTTGAAACAGCTACAACCCCATGACAAGGCTGAAGATCCACATGGTTACCGCTAATGCCGACAACTACTTTTCGTATCTCCATTCCAATCATTCTTTCCGCTTGTTCAACAGCTTTTTGAATAGATTGAACGGTTTCATCTATATCGACTATGGATCCCTTTTTAAGTCCCATTGATTTGACATTTCCCACACCAATAATGTTTAATGTATCATTAACCATTTCCCCAATGATTACTTTTACACTGGATGTACCGATGTCGAGACTAACGTAAAATTCATTGCTGTTCATTCCATGGCACCTCCTTCAGTATTATATATTTTTTTGGAATTACAACGTTAACGTTTATATAGTAAGAGCAATTAATTATAAGCAAAGTATTTTCGTTCTTAACTTATTTGACAACCTTACTTTCTGCCCCGGCAAAAGGATATCCATTTTCTAGCAATAATAGATATTTCCTTAATCTATTCGTCATTTATAGCTGTTTCCCTTTTAAAAACGAACGATTTTTTCGTTTTTTTATAAGAAGTCAACCATTTTATCCAACTCATCCGAACATGAACGTAAAATTTCAAAAAGTTTTTTTGTCAAACACAGCCTATACTCAATACAAGTCTACACTAAGATTCACGTCTAGAAAAGATAAACATACGGTTGACACACGATTATAATAAACCTGTATATATTCTGATATATAAACAGAATGTGACACCGTATGAACGAATCTTCCTACCTCATTTCCTTCTAATAGGTACCATTTAAAGGAAATTTCAACACAAATTATACAATATAAGATCAAACGATAATAATCGCTATATCTTATTTCGGAATCTCTTATTACTTTTTTAATATATAATTTAGAAATTTCCTAGATTGCATTGATATTAGAAAGATATCCTTCTATTCCTTAGTCTTCCTCTTTCCCTTCCTTTTGTTCAGGAGGCTGATAGGCTTTGAAAAATGAACCTACCTCTAAATCAATAATCCCTTTTACTTTAGGATCTAACTGATTTGCAATTGAGGGATAGTGCACCATTTTTTCAGAGAGAGTTTCGCTTGTCGCGCTTACTTCAAACCCGTCATTCATATACATTATAATATGATACGGATCCATTTTTGTTGGTTTATAATGAATTTCTGAAACCAAATTCTGGATTTCTTCTGGTAATTTTACCAATTCCTCCAACAAGCGATTCAAAGCTTTTCCTTCTTTGAAATCAATTAACACAGGAGCAAATACAGGGATTTCTCCTGACTCTAAACCATCTAATATCTCTCCATTTTCAAGAATAGGATAAAAATGCTTTCCTTTAAGCAAATAAGCCATTTTATTATGTTCTGATACTGTAATTTTAATCGAATTAGGAAACACAGGAACGACCTCAGCACTCTTAATTTCAGGATTTTCCTTTATATTAGCCGCAATTTGTGCTGTGTCGACCTTCCATATACTTTGATTTTTGTTTATATTACTCAGCTTTGCAATCTGCGCCTTAGACAAATATCGATTTCCCTCTACTTCAACCGATTTTACATGGCTTAATGGTGATAGAAAGTATAATACGCAACCAACCAGAATAAAAAAAAGAGAGAGCAAGAATATTAAACGACGATTTGTTTTTCTCTTTCTTATCTTTTTCAGTTTTGGAATGCGATCCTCAATTGAAATGACTTTCCCTTTCTCCACCCCTTTCACCTCTTCCTAAAAAGTAAAATCAAACACCAGAAAAGCGACTTCGTCTTATTCAATTTAATTAAGCTCTACACCATCATTTATTTACAAGAATAGTTATTCAAACTCGACGATTCTTCATTTTCCGCAATTTATTATATCACAGTACATAAGTATGTTTATAGATTGTTCCATTATTTTCGACCAATTATTTCAACTTCTGTCTCCATCATAATTCCATATTGTTTAAACACGGTGTCTTTTACATATTGAATTAAAGCTAACACATCTGCAGCCTTTCCATTTCCCGTATTTACAATGAAATTACCATGCATCGGTGAAATTTGTGCACCACCAATGGAATACCCTTTTAAACCAGCCTCTTGTACAAGCTGCCCTGCATAATGAGGAAGCGGATTCCTAAAAATGCTGCCTGCACAAGGAAGATTGTACGGCTGTGTCTCTTTCCGATAGTTTTTATTGCTCTGCATTTTAGCTACAATTTCTTCCCGATTACCAGGTGTTAACTGAAAGATAGCCTCTAACACAATTCCCGGGCGTTTTTTTTGTAAAATAGATGTTCGATAAGAGAATTCCATCTCTTCTTTAGAGAGCCACGCAAGCGTTCCATCAGCAAATAAAACATAAGCCTTCTCTAATATCTCGCTCATATCGGAACCATGGGCCCCTGCATTCATATACACAGAGCCTCCAACTGACCCTGGAATGCCACTGGCAAACTCCAGACCCGCTAACCCTTTTTTACTAATTTGCACAGAAAGACTAACAAGCGAATAGCCTGCTCCAACTCGGATTTCCGACTCATTTATCTCCAAATGATCTAATCCTTTGCCCAATTTAATAAGGGCTCCTTCGATGCCAGCATCACTTACAAGCAAATTAGATCCTCTTCCGATTGCACGCCAAGGCACATTATTCTCTCTAATAATCTTCATCGTTTTTTCCAAATTTTCAATCGAAGAAGGTTCAATAAATAAATCCGCAGGTCCTCCCATTTTCATCGTTGTATGATTTGCAAGCGGTTCATTCACAAGAACTTTACCAACCTGTAAATCTCTTAATTGTTGTACAATTGCCTCTATCATAAAAGTAAGCCTCCTCAATATTCCTTTTAGAAAAGCATCACTTGTCTCTCTAGTAAAGAAAGTCCATGTCTTTTCTTCCCCTTTAACTCTTTGGGGTAATTAAACGTTTTTAACGTATTAAAAGCGAAATGTTTCATCTACATTCCGACGTACAATTTGATTTAACACCATGACAGACGTATCACTATTTTACATCGTTTTAGCCTCTTATACTATAGTCTAAACAGGGCATTAATGCCAATAATTCTATACAAATTCTCCATAATCTATATTGGTAATTTTTCCCGAACCTCTGTTAATCAATGATGATTGATTTAGACAGCGGCTTATAAAAAAAAAGAAGCTCTATATGAACAGAGCTTCTCCTTAAAAGCGGGAATAACGACTAATATTCAACAACACACCGATGGCCATAAGCATCAACGTTAACGAAGATCCCCCGTAACTTAAAAGAGGCAAGGTAATTCCGGTAACCGGCATCAACCCGGTTACAACGCCAATATTAATCATAACTTGAATGGCTACCATTCCAATAATCCCAACAGCCACAAGACTGCCATAAAGGTCTGGAGCACCTAGGGCGATGCGAATTCCTCGCCAAAGCATTAGAGCAAATAAAAAGAGGACGAGCGAGCCTCCAATAAACCCTAATTCCTCCGATAAAATAGCAAAGATAAAATCCGTTTGCGGCTCCGGAAGATAAAAGAACTTTTGCCGACTTTGCCCTAATCCAAGACCAAACAAACCTCCTGGACCAATTGCATACAAAGATTGAATCATTTGGAATCCGCTTCCAAGAGGGTCTTCCCACGGATCCAAGAAAGACGTAATCCGCTTTATTCGATACGGAGCCGATAATACGAGGACTACGAAACCTGCAACCCCGATTAAACCTAGCCCAACAAAGTGGCTAATTCTTGCTCCAGCAATAAAAATCATGACCATACACGTACCAACCATAACTGTGCCCGTTCCTAAATCAGGCTGAAGCATAATTAGCCCAAAAGCTAAAAAGACAAGGCTTAAAGATGGCAGCATCCCTTTTTTAAATGATGTAATCAGCTTTTGCCGTTCAGAAAGAAACTTGGCTAAAAAAGCAATCATCGCCAGCTTCATAAATTCTGATGGTTGAACGGAAAAAGCTCCAACGCCAATCCAGCTTCGCGACCCATTACGTGCCATCCCAATTCCAGGCACAAGAACAGCTAATAGTAAAATAAAGCAAACAATAACCAGCAGTTTCGCCCATGTGCGCCACGTCCAATAATCAACATTCATAATAAAAAACATAGCGACAACGCCTAAACAGGCAAACAACAACTGACGCTTCGCAAAATAAAAAGAATCATCAAATTTATAATCTGCCCAAATAGCGCTGGCGCTGTATACCATAGTTAAACCGATGGCCAAAAGACTTAGTGTCACGATAATGAGAATTAAATCGGGATTAGATTTTTTTAATGGCACAGACAATCCACCTCTAAGAAGATTTTAGAGCCTTTTGCGAGCAACACCAGCTGAAGTTGTACATAGGCAGGCTATACTTTAGTCAAAAAAAAAGCGATAACCACCATTATCGCTTTTTTCTAAGATGTCGAAGTGAAAGCAATGCTGCTTTCTTCTGTAAAGCCCAAATACTTTCAATAAAAAGCTCTTACTTCAGCTTATGCACAGCCTCCATAAACATGTCCCCTCTTTGCTCAAATGTTTTATATTGGTCCCAGCTTGCACAAGCTGGAGAAAGGAGAATGCAGTCGCCTTCGTTTGATAATTCGAAAGCAACCGGAACAGCCGTTACTACATTATCGACACGTTTAATATTCGTTATTCCTATTTCTTTTGCTACACGTTCAATTTTCTCTGCTGTTTGTCCAAATGTCACAACAGCTTTCACGTTTTTCATACTCACCTTCAATTCGTCAAACTCATTGCCGCGATCCAGCCCGCCGGCTAGTAAAATCGTTGGTTCTGAGAAAGACGCAAGCGCCTTAGAAGCAGCCAAAATATTCGTCGCTTTTGAATCATTATAAAATTTACGATTCTCTATTGTGGCTACATATTGCAAACGGTGTTCTACCCCATGAAACGACGACAGTACCGATTGAATCGCTTCATTTGAAACACCTTTTAATTTCACAGCAGATATAGCGGCTAAAACATTTTCTAAATTATGTTTACCTGGCAGAGCAATATCCGCTGTATTCATCACTTTTTCACCGCGGAAATAAACAACACCTGCTTCTACATAGGCACCTTGCTCCTGCTTTGTCGTCGCTGAAAATGGAACTAACTCCGCCTGTGAGCCGGCAGCCATGCGTCTTACTTCTTCTTGGTCTGCATTGTAAACAAAGAAATCTGTCTTTTGTTGGTTTTTTGTGATCGCTGCTTTCGCCTCTGCATATTCTTGCTTCGAGCTATGATAATCGAGATGAGCATCATATAAATTTGTCACAAGCGCGATTTCTGGGCGAAACTCTTCAATCCCCATTAACTGAAACGATGATAGCTCAATGACGATTGTATCCTCTGCTTTTGCCTCTTTAGCCACACCGGAAGCAACTGTACCAATATTTCCAGCAATTAACGGCGACTTGTCCCCAGCCTTTAACATTTCAAAAATTAATGTGGTCGTCGTTGTTTTCCCATTTGTTCCAGTAATCCCAACAAACGGCGCCTCACTAATTTGATAAGCAAGCTCTACTTCCGTAATAACGGGAATCCCTTTTTCGAGAGCCCCTTTGATAAGCGGATTACGATAAGGAATTCCTGGATTTTTGACAATTAGCTCGAAGCCTTCATCTAACAGCTCAATAGGATGACTCCCGCATATCACTTTAATACCTTGCTCTAGCAGCCCTTGTGCCTCAGGATTCTCAGACAGCGGCTTCATATCATTCACCGTTACAAATGCTCCTAGCTTATGAAGAAGGGAAGCAGCCGTGACCCCGCTTTTCGCTAACCCTAATACCAATACTTTTTTTTGTGAATATTTTGCTGTTTCCTTCATTTTACACCCACACCTCTAAATAGATTCCGAGCACTGCACAAAGTAATCCTACCGTCCAAAACGTCACAACAACGCGCCACTCTGACCAGCCAGAAAGCTCATAATGATGGTGCAGCGGGCTCATTTTAAAAATTCTTTTTCCTCTTAATTTAAACGAACCAACTTGCAAAATAACCGACAATGTTTCAATAACAAAGACTCCACCAATAATAACAAGCATTAATTCTAAATTTGTTAACAGCGCAATCGAAGCGATGGCTCCACCTAAAGCGAGCGAGCCTGTGTCCCCCATAAATACCTTAGCCGGATGAGCATTAAAGACAAGAAAACCTAGTACCGCACCTACAACAGCTACAGAGAAAATCGCGACATCATATTGAGATTGATTCCAAGCAAGTACAGCAAATGCTCCAAAAGCAATGGCTGATGTCCCGGAAACAAGCCCATCTAAACCATCTGTTAAATTCACGGCATTCGAGAACCCAACAAGCCAGAAGATAACAATAAATACATAAAACCATCCAAAATCAATAGCAACATCCGTTCCTGGAATCGTTAAAGAAGGAACAAAATGATCGGCGCGTCGATAAATTAAATAAAAAATAACAGCAATAACGATTTGACCGAATAATTTTTGCTTCGATGTTAAACCGAGATTTCGCTTCATCACTACTTTAATAAAATCATCTAAAAAGCCTAATAAACCAAACCCTAATGTAACAAATAATAATAAATATGTTTCAAACGATGGTTCTGAAAATTTAAATGTCATCACGAGTGTCGCAATCGTAACCGCAAGCAAAATCATGATGCCGCCCATCGTTGGTGTTCCTGTTTTCTTTTGATGTGATTTTGGCCCTTCTTCCCGAATGCTTTGCCCAAATTTAAGCCTTCTTAAAAATGGAATAAAAATCGGGGAGAGCAGGACGGTAATTAAAAAAGCTACCAAAATCGTATAAAAAATCACTTGTTCCAACATTCCTTACTCCCTCATTCCTCATACAATAAAATCATTTATTTGTTTAAAATTGCTTTCTTTGCTTCTTCACGGTCATCAAAGTGCAACACTTGATCTCCTATTAGTTGATACGTTTCATGTCCTTTTCCGGCAATGAGAATTACATCACCAGCTTCAGCTTGTGAAACTGCATAGGCGATTGCCTCACGACGATCCTCTATTACTTTATACAGTTGGCCAGCAACGCCTGTTTCCATATCACGTAAAATTTGGCTTGGATTTTCGCTACGTGGGTTATCGGAAGTAAAAATTGGCAGCGTCGCAAATTGACAAGCAATTTTAGCCATCAGTGGACGTTTTGTTTTATCTCGGTCGCCTCCGCATCCAACAACGACAAAAATCTTTTTCTCCGCAAATTCTTGAACTGTTTTCAACACATTTTCTAAGCTGTCCGGTGTGTGAGCATAATCTACAATAACAGGAAAGGCTTGCCCTGCTGAAACAAGTTCAAAACGACCCGAAACACCTTTTACTTCCTCGATTGATTGAATGCTTGCATCTAAATCTACACCGGCACATAATGCTGCTGAAATTGCCGCTAGTACGTTATACACACTGAACTTACCCATAAGCTGCAGTTGCACTTGTCGCTCTTCATTCGCAAATACAAGCGTAAATGCGGTCCCTTTTGCCGAAATATGAATATCCTTAGCAACGACATCAGCTGGTTTGTCAATCCCATATGTCACAACCGTCGCTGCAGTTGCCTTAATGAAATCTTCTGCTGCTTCATCATCGGCATTTAACACAGCATATTTAGGACGGTTCTCTATATAAGTATTTCCAAGCTGAGAGAAAAGCAAAGATTTTGCTTGTTTATAATGTTCCATCGTTTTATGAAAATCTAGATGGTCTTGCGTTAAATTGGTAAAAACTGCAATATCATAATCACAGCCATGCACCCGCCCAAGCTCTAAAGCATGTGACGACACTTCCATAATAGCGGTATCTACGTTTGCTTCAATCATTTGATGAAACGCTTGCTGCAACGTCACACTATCGGGTGTTGTATTTTTCGTTTCATACGTTTGATCAGCGATTTTCGTATACATCGTGCCGATTAACCCGGTTGTTTGTTGTTGGTCACCAAAGATTTTCTCTAAAAGATGGCTCGTTGTTGTTTTACCATTTGTGCCAGTAATGCCAATTAAGCATAGCTTTTGTGTTGGATGACCGTAAAAAGCATCGGCCAGTACCGCCATTGCCCGCTTTGTATCTCGAACAACGATAACGGGTACCGGTAAATCAAGCGGTCGCTCAGCAAGAATGGCACTTGCTCCATTGTCTACAGCAGATTTCGCGAACTCATGGCCATCAACGGTGTACCCTTGAATACAAACAAATAAACTACCGTCCTTTACTTTACGGTTATCATTCTCTATCGAGGTAATGTCTGGATTATCCCCTTCATATTTAACTAAAGCGTGCAAATAAGATAGTAATGTATGTAGCTTCATTTTTCTCCATCCCTCTCAACTTTATCTGAGGATTTATTATAGGTGAATCATTACACCTTGTCGAGAAAAGCATGTATCATTGCTTTTCTATTGTAGACTCTTCAGCCTTCTTAACTGTTTCCTTTAACCATTTTATTTCTAAACAAAACCTCCACTCCCTAAACTGTATTATTCAGCTTAGGTTATCGTAAAACAAAGCGGCTGATGTTTCAGCCGCTTCCACTAACCATGTTTATTTTATACTTATTCTGTATTTTCGCCAAGATAAATTCGTATTGTGGCCCCTTCTTTTATTTTCACACCTGCTTCCGGTGCTTGTTTAATAACATAATCACCTTGTCCAGCAATATCGAGCTTTAAATCAAGCAGCTGCGTTTGTAATTCGTTTTTCGTCATTCCCACAACATTAGGTACTTCAATCATGACAGGGTCGTTCCATTTCCGCTCTTTTTCAATTTGATTTTTTCGCGGCTTCACATCAAGAGCATGAAGAGAGTCTTCCATGATTTTCCCAACGATCGGAGCGGCAACTACACCACCAAATTGTACAGTCCCTTTTGGATTATCTACAGCAACATAAATAACGACTTCTGGCTTGTCTGCCGGAGCAAATCCAATGAAGGAAACGATATGATTATTTTCCAAATAGCGGCCGTTTTCTGCTTTTTGAGCCGTTCCTGTTTTCCCGCCAACTCGGTAAGATTCTACAAAAGCACCGGCTCCGCTTCCTTTCGCTACAACCGATTCAAGGGCACGGCGCACTTCCTTCGATGTTTCCTCGGAAATAACGCGCCTCTTCGCTTTAGGTTTTTTCTCCATCACTACTTCCCCTGTTGTTGAGTCAATTAGTTCCTTCGCAATATAAGGTGTATACAGGATGCCGCCATTGACCGCTGCAGAAACAGCGGTTACCTGTTGAATCGGAGTCACAGATACCCCTTGCCCAAACGCTGTTGTAGCCTGCTCGACCGGGCCAACTCGGTCCATATTAAACATAATCCCTGTACCCTCTCCAGCTAAATCAATACCTGTTTTTGCTCCAAAGCCAAAATCTTTAATATATTGAAACAGCTTGTCTTTTCCGAGCCGTTCTCCTAATTGAACGAAGCCGGGGTTGCACGAATTTTCAACTACTTCTAAATAGGTTTGTGAGCCATGCCCGCCCCTTTTCCAACAACGTAAAGTTGCGCCTGCTACTTCGACATGTCCTGGGTCAAAAAACGTATCTCTATCTAAATTGACCTTGCCTTCTTCAAGAGCCGCTGCCAGTGTGATAATCTTAAATGTCGAACCTGGCTCGTAGGAACTCCATACTGGTAAATTTCGATTATACACTTCAGGTGGAACTTCTTGGAAGTTAGCTGGATCAAAAGATGGTCTACTCGACATCGCTAAAATTTCACCTGAATTCGGGTCCATCGCAATCGCAATGATGCCATCCGGATTATAGGTTGCCTCTGCATTATCAAGTTCCCGTTCAACAATCGTTTGAATTTTGCTATCAATCGTCAGCTTCACATCATTGCCATCAACAGGCGCTTTATAATCATCTGCCATATTTTCGAGTCTTTTCCCTTTAGCATCTGAGTAAAATTTCACATAGCCTTTTTCACCACTTAATTCCTTATCATACGTCAATTCAATACCCATTAAACCTTGATTATCCGAACCAGCAAATCCAAGTACATGTGATAAATAGGAACCAAATGGGTAATGCCGCTTTGAGTCTTCTGCAATATATACTCCCTTTAACCCTAATGCTTTTATTTTTTTCGCTTTTTCATGAGAAATCTTCCGTCCTTCTGGAATACGAACACTCATCGTCTTCTTTGTCACTAATTCGTAGGCTTTTTGTTTGTCCATATTTAATATAGAAGCAAGTTGTTCCGCCGCTTCGCCCGGGTTTTCGATTTGCCTTGGAATGACGTATACAGTCGGAGCTGAAATATTAGTCGCAAGCTCTACTCCATTACGATCCAAGATTTCACCGCGCTTTGGTTCGAACGGAATATTCCGGCTCCACAAATCTTCAGCTAAACTCGTTAACTCGTTGCCACGTAAAAATTGCACAATTCCTAGGCGAATATCGATAATAAAAAAAATGATAATCCCTGCTGCTAAAGCAATCGCCAGCCGTTTTCGCACCGTTACATTAGAAACTCGCAAAAACAGACACCTCCATTCACACTTGCTACAATATATGCTTGTCTTACAGACGGTAGACTAAGAAAAGCAAAGTCGAATGGATCACAACGAAAAAGCATCAGCTTACGCCAATGCTTTTTCGTTAAAACTTTTGTTTATATAGCTGTCTATATGAGTACGCATGCGTTAATCATGCACTTCTTCTTTATCTGGTTCCTTGTTCTCGACGATTTCATTCGGTTTTGTTAGTTCAACAATAAGATAATCGCCCTCTTTCATCGTCTTACCAGCTTTCATATTTTGTTTTGTCACATAACCAGTACCTGCTGTATTTAATTGTACACCGCTAATATTAGCAACCTTCATAACATCCCGCAGCGACCAGCCTTGCATATTAGGTGCCTTCATTTTCCCTTCCGTTCGGAAAATAATTTTCTCACCTGACAGTAAAGTAGACCCTGCTTTCGGAGCTTGATCGATGACTTTGCTTCCATCGCCAATTGTCACTACTTCATATCCTAATTGCTTAAGCTTTTTTGTAGCAGTTTGAAGCGATTGGTTCGTAAAATCTTCAAGCTCGGTCGCTGTTTGTTTTTTTATATTCGTTGGTTCAATATTTAAATATTGCAAACTATTTTGCATAACTGGCTTAAAAATCTCTGATACCGGATCCGCTCCTACATAAGAAGTACCCAAGTCCGGCTGCTTAACAGCCACATACATAACAAGTTGCGGATCATCCGCTGGTGCCATTCCTAAAAAGGAAAACACATAGTTATTCCGTCCAACCATATAACGTCCATCTGTTCCAGCAATTTCAGCAGTTCCTGTTTTCCCGGCCACATCATACCCTTCTAAAGCATATGGCTTACCCGTTCCTTTTTTAGCTGTCACAACGGTCTCTAAATAATCTCGAACTTCTTTCGCCGATTTTGCCGAAATAGGCTGACCAACTACTTTTGACTTTGTTGTTTTCAGCACTTTCCCATTGTCTTGATCAGAAATACTTTTAATGACATATGGTCTCATCATCTTGCCATTATTAGCAATTGCTGATGCAGCTTGAATTTGCTGAATTGGTGTGATTGTTGACCCTTGACCAAATGCCGTCGTAACTTTTTCAATTTTATATTTATATTGAATCTTTCCGATAATTTCATTTGGCAAGTCAATACCTGTTTTGTTATCAAAACCAAATTTCGTTAAATATTCACGGAACGTATCGGCACCGATTTTATCCATAGCAAGCGTTGAAAAGGCAACGTTAGAAGAGCGTTGAACTCCTTCTAGAAACGTCATCGTTTGTCCTGCCGGTATCCCACTGTGGTCTCTAGGTGATTTGGACCCGGGTACATTGTAGTTCCCAGATACATACGTCGCATTCGGATTAAATACTCCCTCTTCCACCGCGGCTGCCAATGTAAAAACTTTCATCGTTGATCCTGGCTCGAAGCTTTCTTCAATGGCTAAATTTCGCCAAGTATTTGTCAAACCTTCCTTCGTAACAGGATGAAAGCTTGGTCGTTGTCCCATTGCAACAATTTCACCTGTTTTTGGATTAGAAACAATCGCAATGATTTGACTAGGTTTATACTTTTCTTCAACCTTTGTTAAAGCGTCCTCTAATACAGTTTGTACCTTCTTATCAATCGTTAACGTAACATTCTTTCCATTTTGGGGAGCCGTCACCTTTTCTTGACTATCCGGCAATAACATGCCCCATGAATCACTATCAAAGGTAATCTTCCCATTCTTCTCTAATAAATCATCGTTCATATACCGCTCGATTCCAAATTTCCCCACGGTATCTCCTGTTTTTTCATCTTGTTCCACATAACCAATTAAATGAGAGGCAAACACACCATTTGGATAAAAGCGTCGGTTTTTCTTTTGGAACGTAATGCCAGGCATCTCCAGCTCTTCAATCTTCTGTTTCGTTTCGTGTGTTAAATCACGTCCTGCCTTCCCAAACTCCACTTGAAATAGACCTTTTTTAGTCAGACGTTCATAAATATCCGACTCATCCATTTCAATGAACTTAGCTAGCTGTTTTGCCGTCTCTTTCGGATTCTTAACATGCTCTTTCTCTTTTTCACTCAATATCGCGATTAAGGTGAAAGACGACGTATCCTCTGCAATGACTTCCCCATTTGTATCTAAAATATTTCCTCTTTTTGCTTCAAGCACTTGTTCTCTTTCATATTTCTTATCCAGCTTGGATGCCAGCACTTCTCCACCAGCGACACCTGTTGCCTGAATATAAATAAAACGAATCAGTAAGACAAAAAAGAGCAGGCCGAAAAAGAAAAATAACCCGGCTGCCCCTCGCTTCATATTTTTTTGTTTGAGCATTATTCCTGCACAACCTTCACGTTATTATCATTACGTTTAAGGCCAAGTTCTTCAGCCTTTTTCCATAATCTTTCATAACCACTTAATTCTTTAACCTGTATTTTTAAATCTTCATTCGCTTTTGTTTGCTTTTCAATAGAAACTTCTGCTTGCTGAATATCTTTATTTACTTTATAAATAGCAGCCTGATTAGAAATCATTTTGACACTAACAAATGCCACCATTGCAGCAAGGGCACATAGCAAAAATAGTTCACCAATTGAAATTTTGCTTTTCCGAACGACAACTGTCTGAACAGTTTGTCGCTGCTGTTCAGGTTGTTGCTCCTGAATTTTTTTAGCAAACGAGTTCATTCCACTCACTCCTATTGCGTATCATTTGTTTACTGCTTTTCTGCAATTCTTAACTTAGCTGACCGCGAACGATTATTTCCTTCTAATTCAGCTTCTGAAGGTAAAATCGGCTTTCTCGTAATCAACTTCAACGTTGGCTTAAACTCATCAGGAACAATAGGCAAACCAGGTGGAAGGTCAGGTAGGGAGCTAGCAGCTTTAAATACCTTTTTACAAATACGATCTTCTAATGAATGGAAGGTAATAACAGAGATTCTACCACGAGGGTTTAACATGGATATGGCTTGTTCTAATGAATCTTCAAAAACACCTAACTCATCATTTACTGCGATTCGAATTGCTTGAAACACCCGCTTAGCTGGATGTCCTCCTTTACGTCTTGCAGGGGCTGGAATCCCTTCTTTAATAAGGTCAACTAATTCAAATGTAGTCGTAATTGGTTGTTTGGCACGAGCAGCTTCAATCTTTCTTGCAATTTGTTTAGAAAATTTCTCTTCTCCATATTGGAAGAAAATGCGTACTAAATCCTCATATGACCATGTATTCACCACATCATAAGCAGAAATAGAAGCATTTTGATCCATTCGCATATCAAGTGGGGCATCATGCTGATAACTAAACCCTCGCTCTGGTGTATCTAATTGCGGCGAGGAGACACCTAAGTCATATAAAATACCATCTACTTTGTCCACTCCACGCGCCTGCAGTTCTTCTTGTAAATATTTAAAGTTATTTTGGATGAGCACGACGCGATCGTCATATGCACGTAATTTCTCTTTAGCATTTTGGATAGCGGTAATATCTTGATCAAAGGAGTATAGCTTTCCCTCACTAGATAACTGCGAAAGCAAGTATTCACTATGTCCCGCTCCTCCAAGTGTACAATCCACGTAAATTCCATCCGGTTTTATATTCAAACCATCAACCGTTTCTCTAAGTAGCACAGTCGTATGTTGAAACATTTTTTTCATCCTTCCAATCGATTAATTGAGTCCCATTCGGGTCGCCTTAAATATCAAAGCCGATCATACTCTCTGCTATTTCAGCAAAAGAGTCTTCTGATGTTGCAAAATAGTCTTCCCAAAGGGGCTTGCTCCAAATCTCAATTCGATTGGACACACCAAGAATTACACATTCTTTTTCCAATTGGCCATATGAAATAAGCGGCGCTGGAATATTAATTCGGCCTTGTTTATCTATGTCGCATTCTGTTGCAGCTGAGAAGAAAAAGCGAGTAAAAGAACGGGCATCTTTTTTCGTTAATGGCAACGCCTTTAACTTTTCTGTGAGAAGATTCCACTCCGCCATGGGATAACCAAACAAGCACTGATCAAGACCTCGTGTCAACACAAATTGTTCACCTAGGTTGTCCCGAAATTTCGCAGGAACAATCAACCGCCCTTTGGCATCAATGGTGTGATGGTATTCCCCCATAAACATACCCAATACCCCACTTTCTACTATCAATGTACCACATTTCTCCACTTATCTCCACTTGTTTTAAATTTAAATACTTTGGACCTATCATTTTCCATTAAATGTTTATTATAGGATAAACAAGCACTACTAATTACGCTTATATACTTAAACAATCCTCCGACATGCAAAAAGAGACAGGCTCAAAACCTGTCTCTTCCTATACATATATAAGTTTATGCTGATTATTAAAGCTATACGAAAGCTCCATCAAATCCTGCACAAAATCCGGCCCATATTTATTTAAATAATAAAAGATATTCCAAATTCGTTCCTGAGGAGAATGTAGTGGATACAAAGATTGAGCGATTCGATCGTATTTACGAACGACAACGGCATTCTTTTCTTTCGTGCTCGCTTCCATTTTTCCATAGATAAAGTCTAACTGCTGCTCAATAAAAAAGCGGTTTTTGTGCAACAAAGATTGAAGTCCTTTATCTAGTTCAACAGCATGCTCTGATAACTGTTGATGATTAACTTGTAAATCTCGCTTCATCTTGTCATACAACTGTTCAAGCAGCGGATCTTTAACAGATTCCAAATAACTTTCTTTTGCTTTGTCTGTTCCTTCTATTAAAACCGTTTCAAGCTCCAAGTCAACTTCCTGAAGGTCTGTTTCAATCCCGCGCTCTACTAGCGTAATATTAAGCCTTGGCACAATCGGCGGCATTTTCATCTCGAATAAATCGAAAGCCCGCTTTAATTCAGCCCAATAAGCAATTTCGCCTGGACCTGAAATAAAAGCTAGTACCGGAAAGAGCATCTCCTGCATTAACGGGCGTGTAACAACATTGTTGCTTAACCGCTCCGGACTATCTTTCGCCGTCTGTAAAAGTTCTTGTTTTGTAAAACGCAATTCACCATTTTTCCCAATAATTTGCCCATTATTTCTCTCTAACAAGCAACGGTCTTTCTTCTCTGGATTGTAATAGAATAAATTAACAGCGTTCGCATCCATTTCAATCATTCGTCGGTATCCTTGCTCTTGAATGAACGCTTGTTGCGCACATACGGCTGCTGTAATATCTTCATGACGCTCTACCATTTGCGTGAAAAATTGCGCCTCTAATTGTCGTAACCGCGGATCCGCTGCATCGATTAACAATAAACCATATTCATGAAACCATTCATGGATAAGTGCCGAAAAGAAATCAACAAATGTTTTCGAACGACACAAAATAGTCTTCATATTGGCAAGCAGCGCACTTGTATAATTTGTCTCACCGTACGTTTCGATAATCTCGTCAAACCACTGTTGCATAACCTGTGCGTCTAATTCAATATCAGAAACCATCGTTTTAAACGGCTGATAGGAAGGATATGTTTTCTTAGTCGGTTTCCCCTCTTTCATCACATAGACATGATTCACTTCTGCTACGTCATGGTCTTCCCCTGCAATCCAAAAGACGGGAATAACTCTTTTCTTAAGCACTTCTTCTTGCTCTTTGGCCAATTTAATAATCGAGATTACTTTATGAATCGTATATAATGGACCTGTTAATAAACCAGCTTGTTGTCCACCTATTACGACAACGGACCCCTCCTTACGCAAATCCGAAATACTCTTCATCACAGCTTCACTTTTTGGCAATCTTGCCATATAGTTCTCTATATAATCTGCCACCTCTTGGCGCAGAAACGTTCGATTCATTAATTCTTTATATCGATTATGGTACATGTCCTTACTAGACAAATCATAGTGGAAATAATCTTCAACTTCGAGATGCCCTTGTAAATAATCCGAAGCAAACCGATTTAAAGATGGTAACTCGAGATCTTTCATCTCCATTTATGTACTACTCCCTCTCTCTGCATCTTCAGTACTTTTGAGTATAGCACGCTATGTCAAAAAAATAAAAAAAGTTGCCTAACAGCCGAATTTTATGCAACATTGCTGAAAGCTTCACTAAATGATTCAACTAGGTTAGGTTATCCAAGAATTCATTGCTTGCCCTCATAACCTTACTTAACATTCGATAATATCCATCGTTAAGCTTTTGTTTAACATAGTTCAAGTCGTATGTACTAACAGGTTATGCAGCATTAGAAGATGAATACCCCTAGAATTCTAGTAAATAACCCATACAAGACAAGGGCACAATACGTACAAAAAAAGCATGCAAAGTTTAATCTCCAAAACCCTTTCAGAACCTTTGAAAAAACAATTTCCTGTTTTACCTTATAGTGAACAAGGACAACTGTACAGGCGATCGTTAAAACAATCAACATTAACACCCAAAAAAGCTGCTTATTCCAAATCACCGTAATCAAATAATTAACAGCAAAAATAAAAAATATAGTACTTAAATCCATTGCAATACGAACAGACCTGCGATGGTTTTTTGTCATTTGCTTTGCCACAGTAAAAAAAACGATATATCCGAGAATCGGTAATGTTACGAATGTTGCCACAAATGCGGATACAACAAACTCCACTACTATCAGCCTTCCTTCCGTTCTTTACCTTTAATCATCGTATAAAGAAAATCAATCAAACGATGTTCCTGTCCATTTTGTTTCGCTTGTGAAAGAACGTATCCTAAAATGGCTTCAATCTCTGTTTGACGTCCATGCTCTAAATCTTTCAGCATGGATGAACGATTTTCTGATGTTCCTCGACATACGGCCTTCACATGCTCTAATGTTTGTCCCGGATTGTCTATATGCAAAATCGACGCTAGTTCCTGAAAATAGGTGTCCATTAACTTGGCATATGCTGCATTCGTAACAAGCTCTCCATTTGGCACACCTAAAATAGCCGTCAACGGATTAATAACCGCATTGACAATTAACTTCTCAAGCAACATAGAATGATAATCCTTATACACTTCAAATGGAAAGAGCTCTATCGATTCATGTCTAAACGGCAATTCACTTTCATTCCCTCGAAAAATAGCAAGCTTTGTTTTACCTACCCCTGTATGTTCAACTGTATGTGAATCATGCTTTAAAGCTCCATGCTCAACGACCCCAACAAAAAGAGAAGGTGAAGCTAGCTTATTTAGAAATTCAATATGTCCATAACCATTTTGCAAAAATAACAGGGGCTGCTGACAATATTGAATCGACGAGTAAATGTCGGAAAGCTGATATTGCTTAACCGTGACAATCACCAATTGTGCATCTTCCACATTTTTTGCTAATTTTTTCGCGGTGATTGTTTTCGTTTGCACCTCTCCGTTCCTCATAAAATTTAATCCATCATGATTTAAACGCGCAGCCTGTTCTTCCGTTCTTGTATATACGGTTACGCTATGTAATTGACTCAAATAATTGGCAAACAATAAACCTATTGCTCCGCCTCCAATAATCGCTATTTTCATAAATTACCTCCATAATTATTCCTATTTTATCACATTTAACCTAATCACTTATAGTACAGAAGAAGATATAGGTTTGTAAGAATAAGAGAATTCCCTCTCAACAAGCAACCTATTTTAATTCTATGCTTTAAATAAGGAAGGATAAAATAGAATATGTTATACTATTAGTGAAGCGTTTTCTTTTTAGATATAGGTTTTGTTGAATAACGTTGTGGATTTGTGACTCATTTAACTTTCAGCAGAGCTGAAAGGCATGTGAAACCACGTTTTCACACCGAATAGGTCAAAAATTGTATAAATCAACCATATTCATGAACATAGCCTTGATATAAACATAAATAAAGAGCGCTTTATTCTTTACAACTAGATAACAAATGGGGTTTATGGAAGATATAAGGGGGAGCTTTAGATGGAATACAAAGTGGAACGCTTACTCGTGAATTTCAAAACGCTTGAAGAATTTAAGAAATTCAAAGAATACGGTATACAAGAATTATCTATGCTCGATGATTTAGAAGCAAATATCATTGAAAACGATAGTGAATCACCATTTTACGGCATTTATTTCGGAGATACACTTGTTGCCCGAATGAGCTTATATCAAAAAAGCGCGAAGTTCGATCATTACTTTGACCAGAAACAAGATTTTCTTGTGCTATGGAAATTAGAAGTACTTCCGAATTATCAAAAGAAAGGCTACGGAAAAGCTTTAGTAGATTATGCTAAAAGCTTTCATCTGCCAATTAAAACAAACCCGAGAGTTCAATCACAAGCTTTTTGGACAAAAATGGGCTTTGAACCAATTACTTATGATATGGATCGCGATCTTGGTGAAAATCCACTCGTATGGCGTCCATAATTGCGCAATCGTCTGCAAAATAAAACTCGTGGCTAAGAGGTTGCAAAAACTCCCCTTAGCCACGAGTTTATTTATTTACTCTCTCGAGGTTCCCGTTTTTATCCATTTGAAACTTCACTTTTGAACTTGCCGGATCATCTTCATGAATAATGAGTTTCCTAGCACGCTCCATAATATGCAAAAGCGCTCGATAATCTTCTTCCACAACAACAAGTTGACTTTGTAACACTTTAATTTCCTCACGTAATTGCTGATTTTCTCGCTGTAAGTCCCCAAACTCTTCAGCTCGTTGCTGCTTTTCCTGCTCATATAGTCGAACCGTTTCATCCATTTTCTTTAAATAGGAAACAATTTCTTGAAACGAAACCGAATCACTCATCTTATTCTCCTCAACAAATTCTACTTGTTGAGTACATTCATGCATATTCTCCACTTCTCGTTCTAGCTTTTCTTCTAATCGTGCATCCCTCTGACCTTTATTCTCTTTTCTCTGCTTCTTTGCGAGCTCGATTCCCGATTTATATTGCTTACGAACAAAAGAATTCCAACGAAAGCCACAAGCTGCAGGTGTTCTCGACAATTGTTTACCCACTTCTTCAAATGCTCGAAGTTGAGTGCTGCCTTCTCTAATATACCTTAAGACAACTTCAGCCAACAATAAATCTTCATCTTGACTCCATGCATCTTGTCTCGCAATTGACATCTCTCTACCTCCAAAGCAAGTTTTTTCTTCATATATATGTACTTACTAGAAAAGATAGAAGGGAAAAGAGTAAACTAAGTCAGATTATTTTGTTTTATTTAAAAATGAGTCAACTGCTTGATGATGAGCATCTGTTTCCCATAACTTTGCACATTGTCTACTTTCCATTTCCATACGCCCTTTTAAATCCGTCTCTTCCCATTTATTAATTAATAGATTTTTGTAAGCCATCAACACGCCTACCTCACGAGTCAGAATCGTATCGACAAAGCGCTCCCATTCTTCTAAATCTCCTTGAATCACTTCATCAATAAATCCTAATTCTTTCGCTGCCTCTGCTGTATAAATGGTTCCATTCAATAGTAGCTTCATAGCTGATTGATAAGGGATTTTCTCTAATAAAATCGAAGCGCCGCCCCATCCTGTTGTAATCCCTAACGATGCTTGAACAAAGCCTAACTTCACACCGCTTTTAGCAAGACGAAAATCACATGCTGAGGCAATCTCACAGCCCCCTCCAACTGCACTACCATTCAGCAAAGCAATAGTAGGCTTTTTGAATACAGCTAATTTATATAAAATCGCTCCCATTTTAGACAGCATTCCGTAAGATTCTTCCTCTGTATAAAGCGAATGGAATTCAGCTAAATCGCCACCCGAACAAAAAGCGCGATCACCATAGCCTGTTATCACAACTACTTTTACATCATTATCTTGGGCTGCTTGGTCAAGTGCAGCTTCAAATTCTTCCATCAATTGATAACTAACTGCATTTCTTTTTTCTGGTCGATGTAAAATAATTTTCATGTAACCGCGTTCATTTTTTTCCACTAAAACCGTCTGACTCATACCTTCACCATCCTAACTAATTAATCACTCTTCTATTTTACACCATTCATTGAACATTCTGTGAATTTTTATTTAACTTTTTCCATTTTAAAGTTATATTCTACTTTATATTAAACATAGCAAAAGCAAAAAAGCACAGAGGATATAATCCCTGTGCTTTCATTAGCATATTGCTCGATGTAATATAAAGAAATTATTTGTTAACAACTTCTTTTCCGTTGTATGTTCCACATTCTTTACAAACACGGTGTGAAAGTTTCATTTCACCGCAGCTTGGGCATTCTACCATACCAGGTACAGATAGTTTGAAGTGTGTACGACGTTTTCTTTTTACAGTTTTAGACGTTCTTCTAAAAGGTACAGCCATTATTCCCACCTCCTTAAAAAATATAAGAAATCCATAAAAATCAGATTAACTGACTTTTATACTTTCAATTAAGATTCTTTATTGTTTTCAAAAAAATCGGCAAGCTTTGCGAATCGAGGATCCACTTTCTGTTTGTTTTCTTCTTCAGAAATAACGGTCCAGTCATTTCCAGATTGAGGAGCAGCTTCTTCTGAGTTAACATCCTCACAAAAAACTTGCATCGGTATTTCTAGCAATAAATTTTCTTTAATGACTGGCAAAAGATCCACAACATCACCTTCTACAATTGTCACATCATCTCCATCATACTCGATGCCTGCTGTTTTGAATAGAAAAGTTTCTGTTGTTTCAATATCAATTGGGTAGTTGACATCTACCAGCGTTCGGGAACACGGTAAAATAAATTTACCCGATAGATGCAAGTGGAAAGTAACTTTCGTCGAACCAATATCTGCTCTTCCTGTTACTTTCATCGGTGAAACGTCGCGAATCTGCGGGTCTCTCTCCTTAATGTCTGTAACATCCACTATTTCATCAATTTGCAAATGTTTGTCCCGTATTTTTTGAAGTTGACTAATTGTCCATTTCAAATGAAATCACCTCAAGGCAACAAAAATAATTATAGCTTTCAATTATTCGTTTGTCAATATTTTTTCTTTACACTATAATGTAGTCATTCTAACGAATGTTGGAAGCTTTACGAATGATACTTATGATGTTGAATAAATACTTCAAACTATACTTGAATTTCTATTTTAGCATGTAAGAACCAAATTACAAACTTTTTCAGTGAGGTGACCTTTAATGAAGGCTGTTGGTGTAGTTGTCGAATACAATCCATTTCATAATGGACATGCCTTACATATTCAAGAAAGTAAGAAACAGACTGAAGCTGATGTAGTCATCGCTGTAATGAGTGGTTCATTTTTACAACGTGGTGAACCTGCACTCGTTAATAAATGGGCACGAACAGACATGGCCTTACGCGGCGGCGTAGACCTTGTTATCGAGCTTCCTTATCGTTTCGCAACAGCCAACGCTGAATTATTTGCTCGCGGCTCCATTAGTCTGCTTGAGGCTATGCAATGTGATGCGTTCTGCTTTGGCAGTGAAGACGGAAAGATTGCTCCGTTTCTCGATACCTATCATTTGCTTCAAGAAAAAGAAACAGAATACAAAAGTATGTTAAAAACGTTTTTAAAAGAAGGAAAGAGTTATCCAGCAGCTGCTTCCCTTGCTTTTCGCAGCCTTTCATCCAATGAAAGGGGACTAGATCTATCACAGCCAAACAACATTCTTGGCAAAGAATATGTGCACGCTGCTTTATCAAACAACTACAAAATAGAACCTTTTACAATCAAGCGGGTAGCAGCAGGCTATCACGAAACAACGCTTCACGATAAAGCGATTGCAAGCGCTACAGGCATTCGAAAAGCGATTATCGAACAGAAACAAAGCATGCAGACGATTTCCAGCTATGTACCACATTCAACCCTTGCTATTCTAGAAACATATATTACTTATTATCAAAGCTTTCATCATTGGGAATTGTACTGGCCACTTCTTAAATATCGAATTCTTACTTCTTCTGCCGCTGAATTAGCGTCCATCTATGAAGTAGAGGAAGGCATTGAACATCGATTATTAGATATAGCTAAACACTCTAGTACGTTCCAACAATTTGTGACACAAGTGAAAACAAAACGCTATACATGGACGCGTATCCAACGGATATGCACTCATATTTTGACGCATAGCTTGCAAGCCGAAATGGAGGCTTCGTCCTTTCCATCATACCTTCGTTTACTCGGAATGACGGAAAAGGGCCAACAGTATTTGCAATCGGTCAAAAAAGAGCTGCCTCTTCCTTTAATTTCGAAAATATCAGCCTACAACGATGCTGATATTACACCAGATTTACGTGCGACAAACGTATTTGCCCAAGGCTTACCAGAGCCTTATCAAACCGAATTAATAAAGCGGGAATTCGCCGCACCTATTCGACTCAAAGTTTAACAATTGTAAGAGAACACTATTGATGAACAATAAAAAAAATAAGAGACGGAAAGTCAAAGTCCGCCTCTTATTTTTTATCTTCTAATGTTTCTAAATAATGCAGGGCATCTGTAAAGTGATCAACTGGAATAATCTTCATCTTCGTATTAATATCTTTCGCTGCCACTAATGCCTCTCGATAATTGGAATGAGGAGCCCCTTCCTCATTAGGTGCAAAGAAAATATCAGCACCTGATTTATCAGCCGCGACAATTTTCTGTTGAATGCCTCCAATAGGCCCTACTTTTCCTTCTTCATCAATCGTACCTGTACCTGCAATTTGATAACCTTGCGTTAAATCCCCTTTGGTTAATTGATTATAAATTTCTAAAGAAAACATTAATCCTGCCGATGGTCCACCGATTTGCTCAGAATCAATAGACACTTTTGGAACGGTTATGACTCTCGTAGCATCATCAAGAGAGATACCTAACCCTACTTGATTCGGTTTATCTTTAAACGCTTGCAAGGTGATTGCTGCTTGTTTCTCCGTTTCTTCTCGCTTATAAACGATGTCAACGGTATCCCCTGCTTTTTTCGTAGCAATATAATCAATGAATTGTTGCGAGGACTCAAAACTTAAGCGATCGACTTGAATAATTTGATCACCCGCTTTTAAAACTCCAGCCGCTGGCATATCCTCGTGTACATCTAAGACAAACACACCCAGATACTGATAAGAAAACTCTTTCTCAGCGTGGTCATAAGCCACTTTAACGGCATGATTTTTCGAAGTATCCATTAAATGCAGCTGCCTTACATTATATTCTTCATCCGTTTCATCTTCGCCTCGAACGGATGCCTCTGGATAAATTTCTTGATAGTCACTCCATTTAGCAAGCAAATATGAATAAATATTTGCTCTTCCCATTCTAACCGTTGTGAGCATGAAACTCCCTTCTGCTCGATCACCGCCAGAAACTTCAATAATCGGTTCTAATTCTTTCGCCATACCAGGCTTTGTCACATAATACGGCAAATAATAAAATGCAGAGGCAAGAAGAAGCAAGGCAACCACTAAAGTAGTGTTGACATACGCTTTACGGCTCATTTTTGCAAGACTCCTTCCAAGATGCAACACATGATTTAATATAATCGACTTTCTGTCTAGCTGCTTCTTCTCCAATACTAATTATTTCAGATATATTTGTAAATGATTTCGAACTATACTTTTCCACTCGCGGACGAATCATGACATCGGAAGCAAACTCTCTATTCTCGACCAATTCCATTTGTAAAATATCAAGACTTTGCATAATCACATCATAAATAGACGTAATCTCTACCTCCTGATTAATATGCGAAACATCTACGCCAATAACGATATCTGCTCCCATTTGCTTTGCAACCGAGACAGGTACCCGATCAACGACACCTCCATCAACTAATAAATGATTATTAATTTTCTCCGGAACAAAAATACCAGGTATCGAAATACTTGCGCGAACAGCCGGAGCAATCGGCCCCTCCTGAAAAACAACCTTTTCTCCTGTTCGAATGTCAGTTGCTACAACCGCAACAGGGATATCTAATTCTTCCAACTTCTTTCCATATGTAAATACACGAATTAATTCTTTTACTCGCTTCCCTGCAACAAAACCCATTTTCGGAAACGTAAAATCTAAATAATACTTCCTTTTAAATACACGCGATAGTTTATAAAGCCGCTCAATATCTGAACCCGCTGCAAATAAAGCACCAACCATCGCTCCCATGCTGCTCCCTGCAATTAAGTCAATAGGAATGCCCTCTTCTTGTAATACCCGAATCACACCTAGGTGAGCAAAACCTCGCGCACCACCCGAACCAAGCGCTAATCCAATCTTCGGTTCTCGCAATGCTATTCCTCCTCAAATTGTCTCATTCAAAATTATTGTCTTAAAGCGGTTCATACAAGCATATTGTTTAAACAGGATAAAATGATTAGCTTCGATTTAGTAGATTATTTTTTATCTCAATTTTCCCACTTGTATAAAACTTCCTTTTATTTTATCACTCATATGCATAAAGTGCCTAGCAGATTCCTGATTAAGGAGGAGCAAGCTTTGTTGTTACCGAAACTTAAATCAATCACCTTAGCCCTATTCATTACGATTATGGCCATTGCATTAGTCGTTTTTCCTCAGGAGTCCTTTGATGCCTCTAAGAACGGCTTACATATGTGGTGGCAAATTGTCTTCCCATCTCTTTTGCCGTTTTTAATTATTTCTGAGCTATTAATTTGCTTTGGTGTTGTTAGCTTTCTAGGAGTCATGTTTGAACCATTAATGCGACCATTTTTTCGCGTTCCTGGTGTAGGTGGTTTTGTCTGGGCAATGGGGCTAGCTTCCGGCTTTCCTGCTGGAGCAAAGTTTACCGCTAGACTTCGACTGGAAAAACAACTAACTCGAATTGAAGGAGAACGTCTCGTTTCCTTTACAAACTCCTCCAATCCATTATTTATTTTCGTCGCCGTTTCCGTTGGCTTTTTTCAAAACCCAAAGCTCGGTATCCTTCTTGCAGCGGCTCATTATGGAGGAAATATGATTGTTGGCTTCATCATGCGGTTTTATGGACAAAAAGAGGAGCAAGCCATTCCAAATAGAACAATCAAACTTCCATCTGTAAAAGCGGCCCTCAAGCAGATGCATCGGACACGTTTAAAGGAAACTCGTCCATTTGGAAAAATGCTCGGTGACTCGGTAACCTCTTCCATTCATACATTATTAATGATTGGCGGGTTTATCATTCTATTTTCAGTCATCAACCAGCTATTATCTCAAATGAATGTAACAGCCTTGCTTGCAAAAGCCGTAGCTGGATGTTTACAAGTATTTTCACTGTCACCTTCCTTTAGCATTCCTTTTATTTCAGGACTGTTTGAAATGACGCTTGGCGCAAAAATGACAAGCTCTATTTCAAACACTGATTTATTACAGCAAGCGATGATTGCAAGCTTTATTCTAGCGTTTAGCGGCTTAAGCGTCCAAGCGCAAGTAGCAAGTATTTTGGCCGAAACAGATATCCGTTTCGTTCCCTTTTTCTTTGCCCGCGTCCTGCATGGCTTTATTGCCGCGATACTTGCTTATCTGCTTTGGAATTCACTTTATGTAGAGATTCCAGACTATGGACATGCCGCACTCGCTTTTCCGGTTAGTCAGATTATTGGAGATGAGGCAACAACATTATATGAACAAATGCTTCACTTAGGACCTCTGTTCACCATTATTAGTTTAAGTGTTTATACATGCATTATAGCCAAAAGAATAATTCGATTTTAATTCCACTAAAAGAGAGCGCGTCGAATGACACGCTCTCTTTTAGTAGAATATTCAGTCATATCAAATGGAATTTTTCTTTCATTGCCTGGATGACAACCTCAGGTACTAGCAAAGAAATATCTCCACCATATTTAGCCACTTCTTTCACAATGCTTGAACTTAAAAAGGAATACTGATTTTTTGTCATAATAAAGAATGTTTCTACTTGATTATTCAAAAGCCTGTTCATCGACGTTCCTTGCATTTCGTATTCAAAATCTGATACGGCACGAAGCCCTCTAATAATCGCATTAGCGGAAACGCTTTCAGCATAGTCAACAGTAAGACCTTGAAATGAATCAACTTTTACATTCGGAATATGAGCCGTCGCCCCACGAATTAAATCCATCCGCTCTTCGACTGTAAATAAAGACTTTTTAGCCGAATTATTTAAAACGACAACGTATACTTCATCAAATACATTGGCTCCCCTTTGAATAATATCAACATGACCAAATGTAATCGGGTCAAAACTTCCTGGACAAATCGCTATTTTTGACATGATTTATTCCCCCTGTTCGTCTTGAACATACCCCCATTGATAAATAGTAACGGCGATAATTCCATAGACTTCTTTTCTTTTTATAACTAAATCACCGACTTGCTCCGGTAAAGTAACATCATGGCTATGTTCACAAACGATGTACCCCTTATCATTTAACAGTCTAGCCTTTGATATTTCCTCTAGCAACTCGATAAGCTTTTGCTTCTTATAAGGTGGGTCGAGCATAATTAAATCAAACGTTAACTCCCGCTTAATAAGCGCCTTCAATGCTCGTTGTGAATCATTTTTATAAAGCTCTGCTTGATCCGTCAATTTACATAGCTCTAAGTTCGCTTTCACTGTTTGAAAAGCTGTATAGTCACGATCAACGAAAATAGCTTGATCCGCCCCTCGGCTTAACGCTTCTATACCAAGTCCCCCGCTGCCTGCAAATAAATCCAGCACAAGGCCGCCATCAAAATACGGGCCAATCATATTAAAAATCGATTCTTTTACTTTATCAGTTGTAGGACGGGTTCCTGTACCCGGTACAGCTTTCAATGGTCTTCCTTTACATGTTCCAGAAACGACCCTCATGTTCTCACCACATTTTTCTGACAAATTTCTGTTACTCAATTATCCTAACACATTCGAAATATCTCGCCAATAAAAAAAATAAGAACAATACAACTCGTTTCATGAATAATAAGGAGAATTTTGGTCATAATGTGAATAACAACATCACTATCGTAGATGTTGTTGCCAACCGCGGAGAAGGCTTACGTTTCCCCATAAGTTCTTCCTCCGGTTTCTCCTCTCCCTTTGCCTTCTAGTCCTTAATCAGACATAGAAGGACCCTGCAGAAGTCTGCAGGGCTTTTTTTATACCATAAGAGCGTAAAACTCTTTGATATGTGTTGTTTTCCAGCCGGCTCCGCTTTTCTTACTGTAACGTATTCAAATCCACCAATTCCAACTCATTGTTTTGTTCACGAACAAATACGTTAAATACCTTTAACATATAATCTTCGCTAATATAATACTGATTATTAAATTGTGTTAATAATGTCCCTTCTACACTATGCGCTTTTTCATTGTAGAGAAATACCGTTTTTCCTGGGTATAAACGAAATGTCTTTGAACCATTATTTAAATAAAAGTGCTGATTCACCCAATCTGAATGAAATCCTAGTTTTTCTGTTACCTGCTCTAATAAATAATAACGTTTCAAACGAACAGTCACAGATTTTACAACTGAATGCTCCCCATCTCGATTCAGCCATTTAGCATGATTGATAAAAATAAGCGGGCGAACTTTATGACTTTCCACTTTATTTAATTCAAAGTAATGGGTTACAAGTCCTGTAACATTTGATAATAATTCATCTAAATACTCAGCTGAAAATTCATGTCCCCGCTTCTTTTTCAATACAGAAACGAATGCTGCTTGTTGCTCTTTGGTCAACCCTTTAGCCAGTTCTTCATATAGTTGTTTCGCTTTACCTTTCGGCTTCTCATCCCGCACATAAGCGCCAATAACCGATTGTAGCCATTGCTCTTTTTTATTTGAGAATGGGTAATGGGTTTGGTAATAGCGCTTAGATAACACTTGGGCTAGCTTATCTACACTAGGGCCAATTAGCAAATGTTCTGAGGAAAAAGGAGAGACGGCTGTTGTAATAATCAATGTAATAGGTGCTGTTGCTTCATATTTTTGAACCGCTTGAACTAATCGATCAGAAGAGACACCATAAACCAGTACATCACTCGCTTCAAACTTCTTGCTCTTTTTTTGTTGATAGTATAAAGGGAATGTCCCTTCTCTTCCTTCAAACACGTAATAACTTATTTTCTCTTTCTCTGTTTCACCGATTAAACGAGCTCCAGCAGCCCAAATTCCCGACCGTTTAGAGTAATCGGTAATTTCCACACGTGTATTCCCTATCTTGACTTGTTCTAATTGAACGGCCCAGTTATTCAATACAAAAGCTTGTGATGTTGATTTTTTTAGCTTGTACGTAAAACGAAGCGTACCCCCATTTGTTTCTAGATTCTGCTTTTGATTACCCGATTGTTGACAACTTTTATCGTCTTCTTGACATACTGGTTTAATAGATTTTTGAAAGTTTAACTGATAATTCCCAGCCGGAAGGCCGAAAAATTCATGTTCAACTTCAATATAGCGACCTTTTACCTCCATATGTACCGTTTCATTTACCTGATAGGAAATATGTTTAGATTGGGCACTTTGCTTCTCTGAATAAACATTCCATTGCCAAAAAAGCACTCCGCCCGTTATAAGTAACAATAAAAAAAGAATGGTAAAAAATAAACGCTTCACAAACCAATTCCCCTTTCCGTCTATGATACCAAAGTACCAAAACACACTCGAAAAGTCACGGGAATATTCTATGAACTTATCCTTAATTTCTTTTTATAGTTCTATTGAACCCCTGTTCATTTTAGATAAAAAGAGAGATTCATGCATCTTTTATTTATCCCACACTTAACGGGCAGTAAGACCCCTACCTCAAGCTTATGAGGAATCAAAGAAGATAGGTGGGGGACAACTGCCCTCATCTAGTTGCGGCTCCTAGCCCCTCGAGGTCATAAGCTGTCATGCTCTGCGGCAAACTGCGCCACGCCGCATTTCATCTTATGCTTGTCGGGGCTGAACAGTCGCCTCGCTTTTGTAGTAAAGGTCCGATTGGTGAGGTACAGTGAAACTTACCTTTGCGGTTTTCAAAGGTAAGCTTTCACCAATCAGGTTCGTACGGTCACTTGATTGAAGCGAAGCGGAAATCTTAGTGACCGTAGAACGTGACTAACCATCAGTGGGGGATGAAGGAAAACCCCCACTGATGGAAGTTTCACTTTATTAGACACGTATGCAGCTGTATAACTTCTCTTTTGAACAGGAAAATGGTACAGTATGAAGGAATATGCACATAAGGAGAGATTGAATTGATTCAACGTTTTATTGAACTTGGACAAGGATATTCTGATTTATATGAATTACTAGAAATCGGAAAAAACAATAGACATCGAGTAGCTAGATTATTAGCCCTTCACACAACCTCAAACGATAAACAAGTAACATCTCTTGTTGTTGTGATGCACCCGACAACTGAAGGGGAGTTTCAGCCACTTTATATTTGTCGCGAAGGCATCCCTAACCCACAAATAACTCCAAATAAGCGATACGAGCTTTTTGAAGGATTGGCGAAGGAACTCGACAAGTCCATTATCGAATTAGAGATTAAGCCGTCTACGCTGTTTGCAGAACTAGATTTGTATTACCAGCATTTAATCGGCATTTTGCGTATGAACAAATATTTACCACCGATGAAAACAGGATTTTAAAAAAGCCGTATGATAATCATTCAATGCTAAGTAAACGATTGAATACTTATTGTAATAAAAGAACTGTTCCCACAGCTGTGAGAACAGTCCTTTTAAATACCCATCTTATAATCATATTCTTTCGCTTTATCTGGCTTGGAATTCTCGTATTCTACCTTGAGAAAAGGTTTATGAGAAAGATCGACTCTTTTCACGAAAGAATAGCCTCTTAGCTTTTCTACTAACGCCTCTACTTCATCCATATTCGTATACAGGACGACATACTTTAGCTTTTTAGATACATAATGAATATTTCCAAATTTTCTAAGCATTTTCGCTTGTTTTAATGTATGTAAATAGACAATAATTCCTTGCCTAGCTCCAATCATATTTTTATCTCCCTCATATTAAAGGTTTTTATTCAGTGTAGCATAGGAAAAACTTTGCTTTCAACTAAAAATTGGTGTAGAGATACTTAGTATCCTTACACCAATTTAATGCTTCGTTAAGAACAGCCACAGCTGCCGCCTGTCCCACAACCTCCAGAGCAGCCCGATCCTGAATCAAAGAAAGGATTGCCTGTTGGAACTTTTATTTGAGGGGAAACAGCTCGACCAATTTTCATGCTGATTTCATCTAATACCGTTTGCAAATCCATTTCAGCTCTTTTAAAATCAACAATCGTCGGATGCAAATCCATATCTCGTTTTGCGTCGCGAATATCCGTATTTACCCTTTTATATTCCGGATGATACTTTCCAAAACGTTGAACTTCTTCGTATAAATCTTTCAGCGCCACAAACTTTTTAATTTTTTGTTGCGCGAGTTGATCATTCTTTAGTTTATATAAATGAGCAAAATAATTTTCACCAATCTCAGATTGCATCACTAATTTAGCCAATGCTTCAGCTTTTTGAACGATTTCAATGGTTTCCATAGTAGCAAGCATTAATCGCTCACCTCCACCACCATTTTACCATTTTTCGAATCAAGAAGCGAGCTATTAGATAGTTGACTCAATATGTACCTCCACTTCTTTTGTTAGTCCTGTTTTTTCTCCATCTTCATTTAAAACTTCAAGCTTCATCCTATGTTTTCCATTCGGTACATCTCTTACAACAAAAGCCGCTGTCGTACGCTCACTATGCTTTTTTCCATCTATAGAAACGGTAACCGTTGCCAACTTTTTAGAATTCGTTTGTGAAAAGCTATACCCTTTTACATAACACTCCACATACACATTATCTTCTTTAACTATTGTTTTCACAAAAAAGTCCTCATTTATTGCCTTCCATGCAGATGCTTCTGCCCTAGTTTCAAAAAGACTATGAACATTCTCGATTATATCTTTAGGTTTAGGAATTTTCTGACCACAACCACTTATCATAAACAATAAAACAAATATAATAACTAATTTCTTCATGCTAAAAAACCTCCCTTCACCATTATTGTTGGCTAAAAGGAGTAAATTACTCATGAAAATTCACCGCTAACTACCTGAATTATTCATCGCTTGAAACATATGAAGCATCATCGAAGCTACTTGAACACCATCCGAAAATTTAGACACCCGATGAGGGATAGACTTTTTAAAAAAATATTTCGCTTCTGTTTCTAATTGATCCAAATGCTGTGGATTACGCATAAGCTTTTTATACCAAATCGGCTGAATCCGTAAATAATTGCGTACATCCTCATTCTCTTCAATAAAGGCATAAATATTTTGGCGCAATATAATCCCTTCCTTAATCTTTTCTAAATACAAAAGGGTTGCCACGTTTCTCTACTTCTTGCTTCGGTGGCTCTTCTTTCGTTGATCTATCTCCTTGAAACACTTCTAACAACCCTTGAATGGTTCCAATTGCTTGGTTGGCACTTCTAATATATTGTTGAATTTGATTAATATCCATACTTTTCAACGCTCCAAGCAGCATAGTAAGAAATTCTTGATTTTGCACAAGCTCCTTATCGTTTTGCTCCACTGCTTTTGGGTGCCCTTGCACAGTTTCTTGTTGCGCTCTTTCTTGTTCAACGTTCCAGCGTGGATGATCTGCCCCTAATAAATACCACTCTTCAAAGAGTTCCTGCCAAGTCGTCTCCTTACGCCTCACTTCATTGCGTAAATGAGGATGCCCCTTTACAAACTCACGAAATTGTTCAATCGACTGGCGTTTATTTTTGGCCATTATTCTCACCTCACTCAGACATTTACCTATTGTACAATATGCAAATCCCTCTAAAAGGTGCGCACCCTTTTCTATTCTTTAATACCACGCTGTTTATTTTGGGCTCCTGCTCGTGTGAGACCCTAGTTTCACACGAGCAGGAGCCCATATAAAAACGAGCCCCTATTCGGAACTCGTTTTTACGAATCATTATTTATCCCACACTTAACGGGCAGTAAGATCCCCACTGATGGAAGTTTCACTTTATTTAAGCTGATTATCTTTAGCTCTCACTTTCGTTCATCACGGTTTAATAAAATTTTGCGTGTAATATTTCTCATAAACTCCAACACCTAAATGGGTGAACTCTTTATTTAATAGCGTATCACGATGTCCTTTACTATTAAGCCACCCTTCCATAACAGCAATGGCATCTACATACTCCGCTGCGATATTTTCACCTGCTGAATGATACGTCACCTTTCCTTTTTCTAAACGGTCCTCTAAGTCGCCTTCTGTTTTAGAAACGTGAGAAAAATAATCGCTATCTGACATGTCATAACTATGAAGGTACGCAACCTCTGCAGTTTGTTCATCCCATTGTAATGCTGGAACATTAAAACGTTTACGCATAATATTTGAAATATCAAAAATTTGTCGTTCATTTCCTTCTTCGACTTGTGACCATTCGGCTTCTGATAATTCGTCCACCTTCATAAGCTCACCGCTATAGGTTAATTCATATGGTCTTTGTTTAAGCAAAGTCTCTTCATTTAAAAAACGCACACTCGAAAGCGTTCCTGTCATTTTATCCAAATACAATTGAGCATAAATATCTCCTATCTCAACAATCGGTCTCATATTCATATCTTCCTCCGATAATTCAAAGCGATAGGAGCTTCCATCCGTTTCGATATCAACGGACGGTTCCACGTAAACACTCGAATAGATTTCATCAATAGGCTGACCTACTTTAAACGGGGAAATATTCACTTTATCACCAATGCCATAAGCTGATACAACTTTCCCATTTTCCATCGCCAACTGAAAATAAGAATCTGCATTTTGATTATAAATCCACCAATCATAACCATAAGCGGACACGTCTACTCGATTTGGTTGCCCAAACTTCTTCTTAATCTCTGCTTCTTTCTCACCTATTGTAACAGCTAATCCACTCTCTGCTTCTCGAGTCGTTTCTTTTTTACTCAAAGTAGTAGACTCATTTATATCTTTATTTGAATTAATCCCTTTATTCCCATTTAAAATTGAATGAGAGTTATCATCTTCGTCAATATTCAGAAAAATACCGACAACAAAAAAGATTATAACTAGTACAACAATTTTTGCAAGTTTACGCAGAGGATCACTTCCTCTCTTTTCGTTTTACAGCTCACGCCCATTATATCATGTTTTCTTATAATAAATAAGTAGCTACTATGAAAGCCGTGCAAGAGAACTTTCTAAATTCACAAAATACTTACCAGTCGTTCGTTGCAACTTCAATCAATTCATACTATTATTAAACATAAGCACCGATTGTATATTTATGGAATTCACAAAAAGATTTTATCTCGAATTTTAATTGTAACGATTAGGAGGTACTATTTGTGAGACTTGAAAACTCTGGCTTACACCACATAACAGCTGATTTAAACCGTCTTGATGATTTAATGCCCCAGTACGGTCTAATCCGTGCAGAACAATGGGATTATGAACGCGTTAGTTACGATCGAAAATTCGAATTAACAGAAGGCGTTTATTATTTAAGAATTTTAGGCGAAGCTATTGAAGGTGATGTTGGCAGTCATAAAGCGATTATTAAATTACGCGTACCACTATTAGGGAAACATTACTATCCACACGGAGTGGAATATGGCGATGGAGAATACTTTCCTGCTCCATTAGTAAAACAATGCGAAAAAATCTTAGCGGACGTTCATAAAGAATTAGTAGAATTTAATGGTCTTTAATCAACCTCACAACGCATGTTAAAACATGCGTTGTTTCTATTTTACTCTTCTACCGCTCCCCTGCGGCTTGACTTCACCCACCCCTTCGCAAATCATCTTTAGCTATAACCATTTTGTCTCTATATAATAAATAAGCTCGTTCATAAAATGTTGCATCATCCTATAACATTACTTTTAATATAGAAAAGACCTGACTCTTGAAGAGAATCAGGCCTTTTCTATATTTTACGATCCTAAAATCGCTTTAATTAATGACGTTGTTTGTCCACCATGATAGATGACATATAGCAGGAAATAAACAGCTACACCCGTAATGGCTGTAAAGAACCAAATCACACTAGTTGCTGGACCAATTTTTTTATGAATACGGTAGTTTTTCTTGTACCCTGTTACTAACATGATAATCCCAAGAACCGCTCCTGTTGTTGCTAAAATAATATGAAAGATTAAAAAGATTGTATAGTAAATCTTAATATCATCTGGACCGCCAAAAGAGGTGTTCCCGACAAAAACGGTACGAGAAAGATAAATAGTAAAGAATATTACAGCAAATATAGCTGCCCACATCATTGTCTTTTGATGCGTTTCGATTTTACGCTGTTTAATTTGATACCAACCAATAGCTACAGTAATAGCACTTAGCACAATAAAGCTGGTACTGATTGTTGGAAGAATTGGTAAAGACATAAAAACTATAACGTCCTCTCTATATGTATTGTACGTTCATTGTATAAAAGGCCCTAGTAAAACACAATATAATCCCTTCATTATTAACAAAATGCTCACTTTCCTCTTCTATTCTTCCTCTAATTACAAACTATCATTTGCTTTTTTTAAAAAAACTTGTCCAAAAAATTATGGACAAGTTTCGCTTTATCGATAATCAGACGGAAGTGGATCGATTTTAGTTCCCCCACCGTTCTCTTTTTTAGCCCAAGCAAAGAAAATGACACCAAGTACATAACCTAATACAATTTCTTGAATAATCTTCATCAGAATCCCGCCAAGCTGTTGATCCTGAAGTGCTGGTAAGCCGCTAAACATTTCAGGGCCGTTTAAATTTAACCCAGCTAACATAGAAGATGGAACACACAGCCTCATTGCATTAGCCCATAACTCAGGATTAGAAAACGTGCTATACATCGGGGCATTAGCAAAAATAATTAACGCACAAGCCGGAGTCATTAAAATCCCGCTGCCGAAAATATAAGCAATCTTCTTTACGCCAGATAAGCTTTGTCTCTCAGGAAGCTTATTTACAAGCGGGAACCACATCATTACAGCTGTTATAAATAAAATCATAGTATATGCTGCATGTAACCATATATTCGTTTTAACTACATCAAATATAAGCGGCAGATGATATAACGAAAAGAAACTATTGAATACTAGCAAAGCGATTAATGGATTAGTGAAAAAAGAAAAAATCACCTTGCTTACTTTCCTATCAATCCACATCCGCCAAATCCAATTTGGTATGGCAATAATAAATAGCGGCGGAATTACTAAATAAAGTACAGCCATTTGGGTCATATGAGCGCTAAACATAATATGACTCATCAAATCAACAGGTGATCCTTTCACAACATACAACAAAAGCATCGCGAGTAAAAAGTACACCACTTGTCTATTTGTGAGTCCAGTATTCCCTACAACACGATGACGATATTTCGTCGCAAATAAAAAATAGCCAATGGTTATACAAATAAGTACCATCAAATAATATGGACTCCATAAAGCACGAAAACCAAAAATATCAATAGACATACACTCACCCCAAGAGTAGGTTTTCTTTACTTGTATTATAGCTATAAACGTAAAATATTTCAAAAGTTACCATTTATACCCATTAAATAAACTCATTTAGACAGCTTTTGCTAAACTAAAATAAGCCAAAATCTACACCCTTATTTAACAGAACCTTGTAAAGTGAAACTTGATCAGTGGGGCCTGTCCGTTACGTGTGGGATAAATAGAAAATCGGCTAACAAGTAGCCGATTTCTACATCATTTTACCACCAGACAATGGTTAAAAAAGTTAAAACAGTAAGCAAGCCGACTGCTAAACCTGAGAATAAAAATAACGCAATCGTACTATGCCCTTTATGTTTCATATGCATAAAATAATACAGTTGAAAAATCACTTGAACAACCGCAAGTAAAAGAATAACAGGTTTGACAAACCATTTACTAAAATCAAATCCTATGGCAGCAAAAGCAATTAACGTAAAGAAAATCATCATTGCAAAAGTGATTACTTGGTGCTTCATTTCTTCTGCATTTTTCTTACGGCGATATTTCAAATCAAGACTTGGGTTAGCTGAATTTAATCGTTCATTTACCATTCTTCTATCCCACCATTCCCATTAAATATACGACTGTAAAGATAAATACCCACACTACATCAATGAAATGCCAGTAAAGACTTGCTACATAAAACTTAGGTGCATTATACAAATTTAGCCCACGTCCTGCGTTGCGAAGCATTAAGGAGGTAATCCATAACAATCCAAAGGCAACGTGTGCTCCATGAAAACCAACAAGCGTATAAAAAGCTGAGCCAAATGCACTGCTCGTAAAGGTATGATGGAATTCATGCACGTAATGGTTAAACTCATAAATTTCTAAACCGAGGAAACCGGCGCCTAAGAGAACGGTCACTACTAACCACGCTTGCATACGTTTGAAATCGTGATTTTTCATATGATACATCGCATACACACTTGTTAACGAGCTCGTTAACAAGAGCATCGTAGCTACAAATGTAAGCGGCAAGTCAAAAATATCTTTTGCCAGAGCAGCATCTGCATTAGGTACTTTATCCTTTAGCGCAAGATAAGTGGCGAATAACGAAGCAAAAAGTACCGTTTCTCCACCAAGGAAAAGCCAGAAGCCTAAATATTTATTTTTCCCTTCTAACGTTGCTTTTTCAGGAGCTGCCGGCCATGTTGTATCAGTGAACTTTTGATTCATCTGCATTATGCCTTAACCCCCTTATCGTGATCATCTGTTAACTCTTCTTTATGAATATGATATCCATGATCGTCTTTAATCGAACGAATGAGCATTGATCCTAATGTAATCAACAGACCGATAATGATGACAGGTACTGTCCACGTTTTATCGTCATCCATATTGTAAAGAGCGCCGAACGCTGCAACAAACAAACCGAAAGAAGTGGTTAACGGCAAAATCGATGAATTAGGCATATGAATATCACCTAGAGGTTCCGCTGGGGTCATTTCCGTTTTCCCATCCATTTTTTCCACCCAATAAGCATCTAAACCGCGGACAAGCGGCAGCTGCTTGAAGTTATAATATGGCGGCGGAGAAGAAATAGCCCATTCAAGCGTCCGTCCGTCTCCCCATGGGTCATTCCCAACTTTTACGTTTTTCACAGATGTAATAATAATATTAATGACAAGTACAATGACTGCAAATGCCATAAAGAAGGCACCGACTGTACTAATCATATTTCCTGTATTTAACCCTTGATTGTCTAGGAATGTAAAAATACGACGCGGCATCCCCATGAGACCTAAGAAGTGTTGAATAAAGAAGGTTAAATGGAAACCAATTAAAAACGTCCAAAACGATATTTTTCCTAAAGTTTCATTAAGCATGGTACCAAACATTTTTGGCCAATAAAACGTAATCCCAGCTAAAAGCCCGAATACGACACCGCCTACAATAACATAATGAAAGTGAGCAACAACAAAATACGTATCATGAAAAATATAATCTGCCGGTGCTACAGCATTCATAATTCCCGTTACTCCCCCCATCGTAAATGAGGGAATAAAAGCAACTGCATATAGCATTGGGACGGTAAATTTGACACTGCCTCCCCACATCGTCAAGAGCCAGTTGAAAATTTTGATTCCCGTTGGTACCGCAATTGCCATTGTTGCAACAGCAAAAATCGCATTTGCAATCGGACCTAAACCGACTGTAAACATATGATGCGCCCAAACCATAAATCCTAAGAAACCAATTAACACCGTCGCGAATACCATCGAAGAGTACCCAAATAATCGTTTTCTTGAAAACGTGGCCAAAATCTCTGAGAAAATACCAAAAGCCGGTAATATTAATATATATACTTCCGGGTGACCGAAAATCCAGAATAAATGCTCCCAGATAATCGTATTCCCCCCGGCTGCTACATCAAAAAAGTTAGAACCGAACATACGGTCAAACATTAATAAAACTAAGCCAACTGTAAGCGGCGGGAAAGCAAATAAAATTAGCGCAGAAACAACGAAGGTTGACCAGCTGAACAGCGGCATCCTCATATACGTCATACCTGGTGTACGCATATTGATAATCGTTACGAGAAAGTTAATACCTGCTATTAATGTTCCTAGTCCTGATATTTGAAGACCTAATATATAGAAGTCGACCCCATGTCCTGGAGAGTGGAGAGATAAGGAAGCATACGATGTCCATCCAGCATCAGGAGCTCCTCCCATAAACCAAGAAAGATTTAAAAAGAGTCCCCCAAAGAAAAACAACCAGAATCCTAATGAATTTAAAAATGGGAAAGCAACATCACGTGCCCCAATCTGCAATGGTACAACAGCATTCATCATTGCAAAAATCAATGGCATCGCTGCTAAGAAAATCATCGTCGTCCCATGCATTGTTAAAATTTCATTATAAAACCCTGCACTGACAAAGTCGTTATTTGGAATGGCCAGCTGAATTCGAATAAACATCGCTTCTAAGCCGCCTAGGACGAAAAATAATCCGCCGGCAATAAGGTATAATATAGCGATTTTCTTATGATCTACCGTCGTTAGGTAATCCCATAGCGTTGCGCCAAATCCTTGTTTTTTAGCGTACGTACTCACAATTTAACCCCCTCATTACTGTGTCCTATTTTTCTTCCACTTTCAATTGCATTAAATAAGCTGTAAGAGCATTGATTTGTCCATCTGAAAGCTCCCCATACGTACCTGTCATCGTGTTACCCGGCTTATACACTTCAGGGTCTTCCAACCATTTTTTTAAGTTTTCTTCCGTATGGTCAAGGACTCCTGCTATTCTTTCACGTTCACCAAAAGTAGCTAGATTAGGAGCCTGACGGGCAGTTTCAGGTCTACTATCATTTGGAGTAACAGCATGACAGCCGATACAGCTTTGATTAAAAATCTCTTCCCCTTGTTTTGCCAGACTACCTTCCACTACTGGTTCAGAAGCGGCTTTCATGTCCTTCACCCATGTATTAAAGTCATCTTTTGATTTAGCTACAACTTTAAAATCCATCAATGCATGTGAAGGTCCACACAGCTCTGCACACTTTCCATAGAAAAGGTCGTCTGCTTCATTTGCTTTTTGACTATCAAACTCTAAATAAAACTGATTCGGATTATCCGTATTTGTGTCCATCTTACCGCCAGCAGCCGGAACCCAGAATGAATGTTTCACATCGGATGCAACCAAATTAAAGTACACCTTTTCATTAGTAGGAACGACTAAGTCTTGACTCGTAATAACCCCTAAATCAGGATATTCAAACTCCCACCAATAAAGATTTGCTCGAACATTTACAACAAGAGCATCCTTCGTTTTTCCTTCCTTATCTTTCTGATCCATTGCCTTTGTATCTGCTAAGTCAAATGTCACCTTAACAGTCGGAATAGTCAGAATTATCAGAAGAATAATTGGGATAACCGTCCAAATTACTTCAAGTTTGTGACTTCCTTCTACTTGCTTCGGTATGGTGTCATCGCCTTTTTTACGACGAAAACGAAAGATGACAATAAGAAATAGAATAGTAACTACGATAACAACCAAAACCATAATGATGGTACTCAGCATCATTAAATTATACTGAGTTTGGGCAACTTCACCTGCCGGACGTAATGCGGATAAAGAAGCCATTCCACAGCCTGAGAGGACAAACGTCAAAATGCCTAACAAAGGTAGCAAGCGCCATTTGTGCAGCTTTCTTTTCATCAATTAGAAACCCCTCTTTCGTAAAAATTTCTCACAACCTCATCTGTCATTACTTATGAAAATTCTCCCTATATATGAATTTCTATCAAAAAGAAAGAATTCCTATGATTAAATAAGAAATAAATACACTTGTGCAACCGCTTTTATAAAGAGCCCTATTATCCATCATTTATTATGTATAAGCGGCTAACGTAAACTTAATGATATTTAGCGACAGCCTGTTTAATTATAAAACAGGCTGTCCAAAAAATATCACGTTATATTAATGTCACAATGACCATCGCTACAAATAAAATGGTCATATAGTTTAAAGAATAAACAAACATAATGCGAGCCCATTTTAGGTCATCCTTCATTGTAAATCCTTTTAGTCCTAAAACAAACCATCCTATTCCAAGCAATGCAGCTAAAACGATCAGCGGAGTTCCCAGTGGTGTTAATAGAAAAGGAACAAACAGCAGAGCCGTCACCCATAGAACGATGGATACTTTTGTTCGCTTAAAGCCTTTTACAACTGGAAGCATCGGAACATTCGCAGCTCGATACTCCTCCACTCGCTTCATTGCCAATGCATAGAAATGTGGTGGTTGCCATAAGAACATAATGGCAAATAAAGCCCATGCTAATAAATCTAAATTAGGATCAACTGCCGCCCATCCAATAAGAGGAGGAACCGCTCCTGAAATACTTCCTATAATCGTATTCGATACATATCTACGTTTCGAAACCATTGTATACAAAACAATATAAGCGAAAACCCCAACGAATCCAATGACAGCTGTTGTTAGATTAGCAAAAGCTAATAAACCAAGACCGATGGCGATTAACAGAAAACTTAATGTTAACACCTTCGACGGACTGACTTTACCAGTAACAGTTGGTCGATTTTTTGTTCGTTCCATCAAATGATCAATATCTCGATCGTAATAGTTATTAAAGCTGCAAGAACCAGCAATAATAAAAACAGAACCTGCTAATGCAAAAAACACTAAATCTAGATTGCCTAAAAAGCTCATACCAGTAAAATGTAACGCTAACCAAAGGCCGGTAAATGTAGTAATCATATTAGAATTAACGATTCCTACTTTTATAAGAGCGAGAAAGTCTTTCCAAGCTGATGTTTCTTCTATATTTGTATGAATTGGCGACCCACCGTTCCCAGTGTCTGCCATAGCCCTTAGATTTGACATGATTCTTCCTCCTTAATAATTCCTAGAGCAAACATAATAAGCTACTTACTAGACATTATTTCATACTTTTGCATTTTTGTAACCATCGAAGCCTTCAAAAAAGTTAAATTTTACCAAAATAAAAGTGTGCATACAATATTAAAACAATGTTTTTCTCTCTATTCTTATACGTATTTACAGAAAATAACCTTAAAATACGTTTCCTCAATATATTAAATCATACCTATGAAATCTTTTGTGAATTTATTTTGTCTTTTTTATGACTTTATTGTGAATGCTATTTATCGCACTCCAGTTATAATCATCATTCCCTAGTTCTCTTCTTTTAGTCATATTCCCTGCCAAAAAAGGGAATCCATTTGTTAATTTCTACAAAAAAAGCCCCTTTACATTTCCTATGTGGACCTATTTAAAATAACTTCCTCATGCTCTATAGTACGAAATTAATTCACAGGATTGTCTACATTCAATCCTATTGTTGTTAAAACCATTTTAGGATTAACCTTTCTTACATAAAACTATAATTTTATACCTTTTTCAACTACTCTAAAAGGTACTGTCTGCTCCACAAATCTAAAAATTAAAATCGTTTTCAAGTTCATTCCCTAATCGAGACACTCGAATTATTACATAAATATATAAAAATTACAAAAACTTGTAAAAAGATACCATTTTGTGTAATATCAAGCATAGATAAGTGAAACTTCTAAACATCCAAAAATCTAAACATATTAAACTTAGATTAATAATCCTAATAGAGTTTTCAGCGATAAATCACCCATATAACCAGTAAAGAAGGTGAAAAGATACATGAAAGCATCTCTTAAATGGTTTGCAGTCTTAACGTCAATTGGTATGCTTCTAATTCTACTTGGAGGAGCATTGGTCACAAAAAAAGATGCAGGATTAGGATGCGGACGTTCTTGGCCCCTATGCAATGGCCAACTGATTCCTAATGAAATTACACTTGAACTCCTAATTGAGCTAGCCCATCGACTTGTTTCTGGCGGGGTTGGCATAATGGTACTTATTCTTTCCATTTGGACTTGGAGAAAAATCGGACATGTTCGTGAGGCAAAATTCCTGTCTATCCTTTCTTTCGGCTTTCTCGTCATTCAAGGATTGATTGGGGCGGCAGCTGTAAAATGGGCACAATCTGATTTTGTGTTAGCGCTTCATTTTGGCATTTCTCTTATTTCCTTTGCTGCTGTTTTCTTATTAACCTTGCTCATATTCGAAGTGGATAAAAAATTTGAAGCAGAGAAGCTCATCGTGGATCGTCGAATGAAATTCCACATACTAGGAATTACTATCTTCTGTTTCATTGTCGTATACACCGGGGCTCTTGTTCGACATACAGAATCCAGCCTTGTTTGTAAAGATTGGCCTTTTTGTGTGAATAGCCAAATCGGTCTTCCTGAAAATTTATATGAATGGATTCAAATGGGGCATCGGGCAATAGCTGGAATTATTTTTTTATGGGTCACCTACGCAATGATTATAGCCATCAAGCATTATAAGCATCAACAAGTAATTTATGGCGGTTGGATTTCTGCCTTCCTTCTCGTGTTTTTACAGGTAGCAGCTGGCGCCTTTGTCATCTTTTCTAGACAAAACTTATACATAGCATTGGCGCACTCTCTGTTTATCGCCTGCTTCTTCGGTATTATGAGCTATTTAGTACTCCTAACCTCTCGAAGTACTAAAAATGCTCTATTGTTACAAGAAGAAAGCTCTTTTATTCATAATTCCAATCAAGAACCCTCTTCATCAATTTCATTACATTAAAAATAATAGTCCACCATTCTATGGAATGATGGACTATTTATTATCTCTTACTTAGACAGTTCAATTAATAAATCACCTGTACTAATTGCTTCACCATCTTTTACATAGATATCTTGAATCGTCCCAGAGAATGGTGCTTGTACAGTCGTTTCCATCTTCATTGCTTCTGTAATGATTAAGTGATCCCCTTGCTTTACTTGATCTCCTTTTTCAACCACTACTTTGATTACAGTTCCAGGCATTGTTGCTCCAATTTGATTTTTATTTTTCGGATCAGCTTTTACTTTAGCTACAACCGATGATTTAATGTTTTCATCTTTTATAATGACTTCACGTGATTGACCATTTAATTCAAAATAAACAACACGTGTACCATCCGCTAATGGTTCTCCTAAAGAAACAAGTTTCACAATCAATGTTTTCCCGGTTTCAATCTCAACTTCTATTTCTTCTCCTAATCGCATTCCGTGCAGGAATGTAGGTGTATCAAGGTTTGAAACATCACCAAATTGCTCTATTGTTTTTACGTAATCGAGAAACACCTTTGGATATAGAGCATACGCAATGACATCCTTCTTAGACACTGAACGACCGATTTCTTTCGTCAACTCTACTTGTAACGCATCGAAATCTACAGGTTCTAGCAATTCACCCGGACGTACAGTAATAGGTTGCTTCCCTTTTAAAATCACTTCTTGCAGTTCTTTCGGGAATCCGCCAACTGGTTGGCCTAAATAGCCTTCAAATAATTCAATAACAGAGTCTGGAAAATCAATCGTTTTTCCTTTCGTTAACACATCTTCTTCTGATAAGTTATTTTGGACCATAAAGAGAGCCATGTCACCTACAACTTTAGAAGATGGGGTTACTTTTACGATATCACCGAACATGATATTGACACGCTGGTACATTTCCTTCACTTCATTCCAGCGGTCACCTAATCCAACAGCTTTTGCTTGTTGTTGCAGATTGCTGTACTGACCACCAGGCATTTCATGTTTATATACTTCTGCATGCGGTGCATTCATACCGCTTTCAAAGTCACGGTAATACTTACGAACATCTTCCCAATATTGTGATAATTGTTCAAGTGCATCAATATTAAGCTTCGGTTGTCGTGCTGTCCCCTCTAATGCGTAATGCAGCGTTTGGATACTTGGCTGTGATGTTAAACCTGCTAATGATCCAATTGCTGTATCCACAATATCTACTCCTGCCTCAATCGCTTTAGAGTACATAAAAATCCCATTACCGCTTGTATCGTGAGAATGCAAATGAATTGGAAGCGATACGCTATCTTTCAACTCCGAAATAAGACGATATGCTGCCTCTGGTCTCAATAAACCAGCCATATCTTTAATAGCTAAAATATGAGCACCCGTTTGTTCTAATTCTTTTGCCATATTTTTATAATAATCAATATTGTATTTCGCTCGACTCGGATCATTTAAGTCACCTGTATAACAGATAGTCGCCTCAGCAATCTTTCCTGATTGACGAACAGCATCAATCGCAACTTCCATGCTTTTCACCCAGTTTAAGCTATCGAAGATTCGGAATACATCAATACCTGTTTCAGCCGATTGTTGAACAAATTCACGAATAACATTATCTGGGTAATTTTTATACCCTACTGCATTCGATGCTCTAAGTAACATTTGGAACATCGTATTCGGCACTTTCTGTCTCAAATTTGCGAGTCGATCCCACGGATCTTCTTTCAAGAAGCGATACGCTACATCAAACGTCGCTCCTCCCCACATTTCTAAAGAGAACAAATCAGGCAATAACTTCGAAGTTGGTTCAGCAATATCTAATATATCCTTCGAACGAATTCTCGTTGCAAGCAATGATTGATGTGCATCACGGAACGTTGTATCGGTAATCAACACTTCCTTTTTCTCTTTAATCCACTTAACAAGTCCTTCTGCACCTTGTTCATTCAAAATATTCTTTGTGCCTGCTATAGTCGGTAAATCCTGAACAGCTGGAATAATCGGCTCATCAAAGACCGGCTTTTTATGTTTTTCAATACCTGGGAAGCCATTTACCGTCACATTTCCTATATAAGAAAGCATTTTTGTACCACGGTCTTTTCGAACAGGAAAATCAAAAAGTTCCGGCGTTGCATCAATAAACGATGTATCATATTGACCCGTTAAAAACTTTTCATGTTGGACAACATTTTCAAGGAATGGAATGTTTGTCTTAATCCCTCGAATTCGAAATTCTCTTAAATTTCGAACCATTTTCGACGCTGCTTTTTCAAAAGAAATGGCATGAGTTGATAGTTTGACAAGCAGTGAGTCGTAGTAAGGAGTAATAACCGCACCTTGGAAGGCATTTCCTGCATCCAAGCGGGCACCAAAACCGCCACCAGAACGATACACCATAATTCTTCCTGTATCCGGCATAAAGTTGTTTAAAGGATCTTCCGTTGTAACACGAGACTGAATTGCAAAACCATGTGTTGTAATCTCTGATTGAGCTGGAATACCAATGACATCGCTATGTAAGCTATGTCCTTCTGCAATTAAAATTTGTGACTGAACAATATCAATTCCAGTAATCATTTCTGTAATCGTATGCTCTACTTGAACACGAGGATTCACTTCAATGAAATAAAACTCATCGTTAGCCACAAGGAATTCTACTGTACCAGCATTGACATAGTTTACATTTTCCGATATTTTCACGGCCGCTTCACAAATGCGTTCTCTTAATTCCTTTGATAGTGAAACAGAAGGAGCTACTTCGACCACTTTTTGATGACGTCTTTGTACAGAGCAGTCACGCTCATATAAATGAACAATATTTCCTTGCGTATCAGCAAGAATTTGCACTTCAATATGCTTTGGATTTTGAATAAATCGTTCCACATATACTTCATCATTTCCGAATGCAGCTTTTGCTTCAGATTTTGCGCGTGTATACGCTTCCTCTACTTCGTCTACCTGATGAACAATCCTCATGCCTCGACCGCCGCCGCCAAGCGACGCTTTAATGATAATCGGAAAACCATACTGCTTACCAAAATCGACAACCTCTTCAACATTTGCAACAGGTCCATCACTACCAGGAATGACAGGAATACCGGCTAATTCCGCTTGTGTTCTAGCCTTTACCTTATCTCCAAACATATCTAGATGCTGGGTTTCTGGTCCAATAAAAATAATGCCTTCTTCTTCACATCTTTTTGCAAATTCAATATTTTCAGACAAAAATCCATAACCTGGATGAATGGCATCTACACCGCTCATTTTTGCGATTTCAATAATTCCCTCAATATCCAAATAAGCATCAATTGGTTTTTTCCCTTCGCCCACAAGATAAGCTTCATCCGCTTTATATCGGTGGTATGAGCCATAGTCTTCTTTTGAATAAATAGCTACTGTACGAATATTTAGTTCCGTACAAGCCCTAAAAATTCTAATCGCAATTTCTCCCCTATTTGCTGCGAGTACTTTCTCTATTTTTCTCCCCATTTGTTCCACCTGCTTCTATAATATTTTTTGCTTTATAGAAAAAAAGACGAGAGAGAACTCTCAACTTTTTATTCTTATAATTACTTTGTCAATATCATATTACCGGAAACCTAATGCCTAAAAGCAAAACACCAACCACTATGTCAATATATCATTTTTAAAAACCGATTGCAGTAAGCGCTTTCTTCTATATTACTGCATAAAAATGAATATGGTTCCATGCCTATTTTAGAATAAGAATTCTTTTGAATAACTAATCCTAAAAGGGCATTCATCTATTTTTCTTACATAATACTCTAACAATAATACTAATATGGTATGAATTCAAGATAAAAAATCAAAAAATTCTATTTTTTTGAATAAAAGTACAAAGATATCCAAGTATTCATGTACACAAAAATGAGCACAAACGGCCCTCTTATCTGCCATTTTATTAAAAAAGGCAGTTAATTTTGGCAACAATGTATTAAACAACACCTAAAATAAAAAACTCAAACAATCATCGAGATTTGTTTGAGTTTAGCATATATTTATTTCTTTGTAGACGCATCATGTAAAATGGACAGTTCTCTCTCCAATGCTTCTAATAGTGCTTTACCTTCTACTTCCTCTACTAACCCTAAACGGACCGCAAAATCAATTTCACGCGATAGGCCAAACATTTGAGTATCGAGCACCTCTTCATAAAGAGGACACTGAGGCATGGTAAGATTATCCATTTGTACTTTGATTAGTTTAAGTATCTTGTCAGCATCTGCTTTTAATAAAGCATAAGCTTTTTCTCGATGATTGATAAGCATTTCAGATGCCATATGAAATCCCCCCGCTCAAGAAGCGATTAAATCTTATCTTTAAATTTTACCTGTAGTTGACTAAAAAAGCAAGGACATCTACTCGTTCTCAAGGTGTGACATTTTCTTTATTTTTGATTATACTAAGTAATGTCATTAACAGAAGGGAATGAGAAATTTGGAATCAATCGTGTTTATTAACGGCAAGGTGAAATTTCCGATTACATTGGATCCAGGTGTTTGGATTTTCGACGATCGCAAAATTGAAATTGATACATATTTTGATAAAGATAATGTGGTAGTGGATGAATTAGAAGACTATACACAAAAAGCTGCTGAACACTGGCAAAAAGAAATCCGTGAAGGAGCAATTGTGCCTCCTACTTTGAAAACGGAACGAAAATTTGAAAAAATCAAACTTATGACAGGCACATTCGGCATTCCTTTTAAGCCATTTTTACAAAATGCTGTTCCTGAAGAAGGAGCAACCGAAATCATCGTGACAGCTGATGGAAAAGAATTAAGCTTTCCTATCGAAGTAGCAAACGAATTTTTCCTCGGTTTCTCTAAAGAAGGTAAACCGCTTCGTTTGGAAGAAGATGGAGGACCATTACATATCTATTTGGGAGATGGCTCTAATCGAGATAATCCCATTAAAAACGTTAAATCGTTTACAGTAAAGTAAAACTTTCATCAATGAGGTTCTCCTTGACCCCTACTGATGGTTAGTCACCAAGCGGACCTATACTACAAAAGTTCTCCTAAGCTTAAGGTGGATGTCTTACTGCCCGTTAAGCACGGAGAAAAAGAGCTTCACAAGAAACGGCAAGCTAATCAATCTTGCCGTTTTCTATTCGTTATAAGAGATTGGCAGCTAATTGTGCTAATCCTGAGCGCTCCCCTTTTACTAACTTTACATGTCCAGCAATCTTTTCTTGTTTAAATTTTTCAACTACATATGTCAAGCCATTGTTATACTCATCTAGGTAAGGATGATCAATCTGCTCTGGATCACCCATTAACACAATTTTACTGCGATCACCTACACGAGTTAAAATGGTTTTCACCTCATGCTTCGTTAAATTTTGAGCCTCATCAATGATAATAAATTGATCAGGGATACTTCTTCCACGGATATACGTTAATGCCTCTACCTCAATTGAACTCATACCGGCAAGAATCGCATCCAGTTCTCCTGGTTTCTTTGTATTAAATAAATATTCTAGATTATCAAAAATCGGTTGCATCCAAGGTCGTAGCTTCTCCTCTTTTTCTCCTGGTAAATATCCAATATCCTTGCCAACTGGTACAATCGGTCTGGCTACAAGCAATTTCTTATAAATCCCTTGATCTTCTGTTTGAAGCAGTCCTGCCGCTAAAGCAAGTAACGTTTTCCCCGTTCCTGCTTTACCAATTAACGTAACAAGAGGTAAATCCTTTCGAAGTAAAATATCCAACGCCATCGTTTGCTGCACATTCCGGGGCTTAATCCCCCAAATATGTTCACCTTCATAATGTAGTTTTTTTACCATTTTTTTGTGATCATCTACCATGCCTATAGCTGAAGCAGAACCACCAAGTTCATCCTTCATCAATAAAAATTGATTTGGAAAATAAGTCTCTTTTCTTAATTCCGATAGCAACAAATGCCCTTTCATATAAAATTGGTTTAATTTATCTACCGTGACATAGATTTCTTTAAACCCAGGATAAATATGATCCAATTCAACGACACGGTCATTTAAGAAATCTTCCGATTCAAGGCCAATAGCATCAGCCTTTACTCGAACAAGCGTGTCTTTACTAACTAAAATAACCGCTTTTCCGTCCGGCTTCGTTTCCTCCTCTAATGAAATATTTTTCGCTACAGCTAAAATGCGATTATCATTCGTTTTTTCCACAAAAATTTCTTGAAGCTCATGAAATGAACGATGATTCAGTTCAATTCTTAACTTCCCACCATTGTGAAGGGGAATCCCATCATGCAGTTTTCCTTTTTCTCGAAAACCGTCAATTAATTTCGATACTTGCCTTGCATTTCTACCAATTTCATCCATGTAGCGTTTTTTTGAATCCAATTCCTCTAAAACAACTGCTGGGATAACAACTTCATTCGCTTCAAAAGAAAAAATTGAATACGGGTCCTGCAACAGGACATTTGTATCTAATACATAGATTTTCCCCAAGATAATCCCCCTGCCTACTTTTGTCAGTATTGTCGTACTCTTTTGACTGCTTCCTGCATCTTATGTAGCGGACGAGACTGTTGATAAAATATATGTTTCATTGCATAAAGATAGAAGAACATTTACAGACTATAAACAAAATGTCGTAAATGGGGGTATATTATGCAAAAATTTTGTTGGATGATTCTTGCTATCATCATTGTTGGAGGATGTTCTCAGAACGAACAAGGCAGAGAAATAAATGACAATCAGCGACCTAACATCACAGAAGTGAAAAATACGAATATACAGGAGACAGATCGGAAGTCCGGAGCCGAAACTGCCAAAAGACTAACCGATTTAGCTGTTAAAGTGCCTCACGTCAATGATGCAACAGCCGTAGTCCTTGGAAAATATGCAATTGTCGGTATTGATATCGATCAAGATATCGAACGATCACAAGTCGGTACTATTAAGTATTCCGTTGGTGAAGCTTTGCAACAGGATCCATATGGTGCTTATGCAACAATTGTCGCTGACCCTGATTTAAATGAAAGAATTAGGGAAGTTGCTGCTGATATTGAAAATGGACAGCCTATCCGAGGTATATTAAATGAGCTTTCGGATATTACAAGCCGAATTATCCCAGAAGTTCCTGGTGATCTCGTAGAACAAACACCAAACAAGGTGATGAATGAACAAAAACAAACGATTGATAATGAGAAAGAACAAAAAATGTTGGAAGACAAACAAAATAAACAATCGAATGGTCATCTAGACTAAGGAAGCTTACGGCTGCTCTAAACTGAGCAGCCTCTTAATATTTAATAGGGGCTGTTAAATAATATTGTTGATAAAATGATTTTTGGCCCAGCGATTGTAAACATGGTATACTACTTATATCTGACATTAAAAGCGAGGGTCTAAAATGAAGGTCAAATGCGTTATATGCGATCAAATTGAAACACTTTCGGATGATGCTCCCGAGGCAAAAAAACTGCGCAATCGTCCTATACATACCTTTATGTGTCAAACATGCTATGCACGAATTGAGAAACGGACAAATGAACGAATGGCAACAGGAAAGTTCCACTTATACCGTACAGCTGTTCAAGAAGATGAGTGGTAAAAAATAATACCAGAAGGTAAACTTATACGGCTGCTAGAGGGGCCGGATGTTTACATTCAATATAGCTATACCTTTTTTATCGACAACTTCAAAACACTTTCAAATTCCTTTGAACTCCCTCACCTATTCATTGGACTGTTGCTCTTCACGTTCCTTGAAGCAGGCGGTATTCTCGCCTATTTCCTATAAAAAAAGCCGTGCAACATTTGCACGGCTTTTGCTTTTACTCATCAACATTCCGATATTTATCTGGTGTTAATTCAATTTGATTTAACATTACATCAATCATCTCGATCGGAAAACGCTTCTGCTGCTCGCTTCCATCTTTCCAAAACGTAATAAAATAAAATGGTGAATCTTTTATTACTGAAAGATGGCTAAGCTGATGATCCTCTTCTAACAGACGGCTAAAAAACTGTTCCGTTTGTTTAGCCGCTGTGTCATTCGGTCTTGCATCACAGACTACTTTAATCGTGAGCCAATTATAAAGTGCATCCTGTAATGATTTCATCTACAGCTTTACGCCCCTTCTTTTTTTGATTGTTTAAGACGCATACGATAAATACCAAGCACAATGGCTGCAATGACGAGCCCTTCCGCCATCGGAAGAAACACTCCAAGAAAACAAAGCATTGTACATCCAAACGCCATTACCGTATAGATCACTATATTTTTAAGCAAAGGCAATTTTTTGGCAAAACCTAACTGATATACAAGGATACATAATCCAAAAATCGTTAAATATAAATACCACATTCCTGCTTCAGGATTTTCATCGACCCGATATAGTGCTGCAAAAAACGATAATCGCTCTTGGATATCCATGCTTTATTCCTCCTAGCGCTTACTTTGTTTCCGCATATTTTTTCTTTTTCGCTGCTTTTTCACGTTCATTTTTCTCTAGAATTTTCTTACGAAGACGAATAGATTCTGGAGTCACTTCCAAGTATTCATCATCAGCCAAGTACTCTAACGCTTCTTCTAGAGACATGATTCTTGGCTTTTTCATAGAAGTTGTTTGGTCTTTATTCGCTGAACGCATGTTTGTCATTTGCTTTGCTTTTACAACGTTAACAGTCAAATCATTTTCGCGATTGTGTTCACCAACAATCATACCTTCGTATACTTCTGTACCTGGTTCAACGAAAATGACACCGCGATCTTCAACACCCATAATTCCGTATTGAGTTGCTTTACCATTTTCCATTGAAACAAGAACTCCTTGGCGACGTCCACCAACTTGACCTGATTGCATTGGTTGATAACTATCAAATGTATGGTTCATAATTCCATAACCACGAGTTAATGTTAAAAACTCAGTTGAGTAACCAATTAATCCACGTGCCGGTACGTTGAAAAGTAAACGAACTTGGCCGCCACCGTTATTAATCATATCAAGCATTTCACCTTTACGAGCACCAATCGATTCCATAATGGATCCCGTATGCTCCTCTGGCACATCAATTTGAACACGCTCTACAGGTTCACAACGTACACCATCGATTTCACGTACGATAACTTCCGGCTTTGATACTTGAAGTTCATACCCTTCACGACGCATATTTTCAATTAAAATAGATAAATGAAGCTCGCCTCGTCCAGATACAATCCAAACATCTGGTGAATCTGTATTCTCAACACGTAAGCTTACATCTGTTTGTAATTGAGTACGAAGGCGCTCTTCAATTTTACGAGCCGTAACAAATTTACCTTCACGACCTGCAAATGGACTATTATTCACAAGGAATGTCATTTGAAGAGTTGGTTCGTCAATACGTAGAACTGGCAGTGCTTCCGGATGTTCCGTTGGACAAACTGTTTCCCCTACATTGATATCTTCCATACCGGAAACAGCAATTAAGTCGCCAGGGAAAGCTTCTTCAATTTCTACCCTTTTCAAACCGATAAAACCAAAGATTTTTGTTACACGGAATGATTTCACTGTTCCATCAAGCTTCATAAGAGATACTTGTTGACCAACATGCATTTTCCCGCGGAATACACGACCAATTCCGATACGGCCTACATAGTCGTTATAGTCAAGTAACGCAACTTGGAATTGTAACGGTTCGTCACTGTTATCGACTGGAGCAGGAACCGTTTCAACAATTGTTTCAAATAATGGCACCATGTTTTCTTCTTGTTTTGATGGGTCAGTACTTGACGTACCTGCAATACCTGAAGCATAAATAACTGGGAATTCTAATTGATCTTCCTCAGCACCTAATTCGATAAATAAATCCAATACCTCATCAACAACTTCTTCTGGACGAGCTGAATCTTTATCGATTTTGTTTACAACAACGATTGGTGCAAGCTTTTGTTCTAATGCTTTTTTCAACACAAAGCGTGTTTGCGGCATACAGCCTTCATAAGCATCGACAACAAGGATAACACCATCCACCATTTTCATGATTCGTTCTACTTCACCACCGAAGTCGGCGTGTCCTGGTGTATCAAGAATATTGATACGTGTATCTTTATATTGAACAGCTGTAGTTTTCGCAAGAATAGTAATTCCACGTTCTCTTTCGATGTCATTTGAATCCATTGCACGTTCTTCTACATGTTCATTTTCACGAAATGTACCAGATTGCTTTAACAGCTGATCCACAAGTGTTGTTTTCCCATGGTCAACGTGGGCAATGATAGCTATATTTCGAATATCTTCTCTTAATTTCAAAAAATTCACTCCTAAAAAGTTGGTGTATTCGTATCTTTAATATTAGCTTACATATTATATCACAAACATAGTAGAAACAAATACAGAAATTATGTACAATATAACTATTAGGGGTGAAAATTATGAAAATCAAATGGCCATTTTTAATTTTAGCAATATTAGCCACAATCTGTATTGGTTCAATTGGTATATCCATTGCCGAAAAAAGCATATTAGGAATTGTAGTAGCAATCATTATCCTTTGTGGAATCATGGGATTTGGCTTTACCCAAAAGAAGAAATGGCGTGAAGCTGGTAAATTAGATTAACAACATCCTTTTAAAAAAATCGCCGAATGATACGGCGATTTTTTTATGGGTGTACCTCAAGTTTATCTGTTTAAAATATACTCTTCCAAAACAGATTCGTGAAAGCCGGGTTTTGCCACAAACAGTGAACCGCCTTTTATGTAATCTAAATTTTCTCCAAACAAATCGCTTACTTTTCCTCCTACCTCTTCAACAAGGATTGAACCTGCCGCAAAGTCCCAAGGTGATAAACGCATCGTAATATACGCATCAATTCTTCCCGCTGCAACAAAGGCAAGCTCTAAAGCTGCTGATCCATATGAGCGAGTGCCGCGAACATCATTGACTAAGGCAGCTAAGATAGCCGGATTAATTCGTTTATTCGTAACAATCCAGCTCGCATTGATGGACAAAATCGCTTCCCCTACACCTACCTCGGATAGCGGAGATAATGGATGATGATTCAAATAGGCGCCTTCTCCTTTTATAGCATGGTATAGTTCATCATGAACGACGTCATACACCATCCCTACTTTTCCGACCCCATCCTCATAAATGGCTAATGAAATGGCAAAATTGCGTTGTTGATGAATAAAATTCAGTGTCCCATCAATCGGATCAATAATCCAAACAGTTCCTTTTAAATCATTGATATCATGCCCCATTCCTTCTTCACCGAAAATACGATGCCCTGGAAAGGTTTCTTTAATTTTACTTACAAAAAACCGCTCTGTTTCCTTATCCATATTGGTTACTAAATCATTCGGGTTCGTTTTTATTTCAATATCCAATTCCATTGCAAAGGACTCTCTTAACTTTGCTCCGGCTTCTTTAATCCATTTTTTTGCATATTGATCCATTTCTTTAATTGATGCCACCTAAATCCCCACCCTTGTTTTCTGCAACTTACTTCTATTAATAAGTTCTTTATTCTTACATTGATTATTCACATTAAACCACTTCAATTTTTTAACAATTTATTTCTTAATTTTGCCACAACTTATCAGAAAAGCGCAAGCGCTTGGGCTCGCTCTTTTTTACAAGACTTCCCTAAAAATAAGCAGCGTTGAAAAACAATAGACAAAGCGCTTATTTTCATATCACATGATGGTGCAAATTTTTGCATAGCTGTCTGTTATAGAACGTTGTCGATTAACAGAGCCTTCTGGTTATAAAATATAAAAATGAAAGGCGGACACTTTTACTTTACGTACGAAGTGTCCGCCTAGCTTTTATATAAGGTTTTGCACGCAACATCGTTCATGTCAAATACCAATTTCTCCTTTATTCAGTTCACTTCGTATGCTACAATGCTTTTAGTTTTAATAATTCTAAGCGAATGCGCTCTAGTTTTTGCTTACATTGTGATTTTTTATTTTCATTTTTTTCTTCAAGTGCTTCAAAAAGGGTTGCTAATTCATAGTCCATTTCCATTCGTAAAACTGCAGCTCTATGTCTTTCAACTTCTTTAGCCTTTAACGCTTGGTTCACGACTTGTTTCATAATTAACATTCTCCCTTCCTTAATTAACGAAATTTTCAGATTTGTTTATATATTTATCTTATCATATGATGTCCGACAAAAAATAGCAACAAATTTATACGCTAATTCATCAATAATTTTTTATTTTTTTTTATTGGCTATGCTAAGATAAGCTGAGAAAGTTCAATAGGAGAGATGTTTAATGAATCAAGTACACTTTACAACAAGCGATTTCAACACATTTACGATCGATGGTCTCGAAGAACGCATGGACGCTTTAAAAGAAAGAATTCGCCCAAAGCTTCAGGACCTTGGTGACTACTTTGCCCAGCAATTATCCATTATGACAGGAGAAGAAATCTTTCCGCATGTCGCTAAGCATGCACGTAGAACCATTAATCCACCAAAGGATACATGGGTCGCTTTTGCGGCTAACCGCCGCGGCTATAAAATGATGCCGCATTTCCAAATCGGATTATGGGAAACCCATCTATTCGTTTGGTTTGCTGTTATTTACGAAGCTCCAAATAAAGCTGAATTTGGCAAAAAGCTTGAAGAAAATGCCGATTTATTAAAAAGCATCGTCCCAGAAAGCTTCGTCTGGTCTATCGATCATATGAAACCTGATGTTATTCCTCATAACGAATTGAATACGGAAGATTTACTTTCCATGTTTAAACGACTTCAAACCGTTAAAAAAGCAGAGATTCTCTGCGGTATTCAGATTCCACGTGAAGAAGCGGTTCAGTTAACGGATAAAGAGTTAATTGATACAATCCAATACACATTTGAAACGTTATTACCACTATATAAATTGTAATAAAGACAAACTAAGCATCATCGAAACGAATGATGCTTAGTTTATTTTAAATTAATAATACATCCTACTGTTGCACTTGCTTTTTACTCGCTTGAATTAACTCGATAATATCTTGTTTACGATTTTGCTCAAAGCTTTCGATAATTTTGCTGCCTACGATGACTCCATCACAATATTTTGTCGCACTGCGAACATGTTCTGGAGTAGAAATACCAAACCCTGCTAAGACTGGAACAGGACTAATTTCTTTTACTTGTTCTAGATAAGCTCCTACTTCACTACCGAATGCTTCACGTGCTCCTGTAATACCCGTGACCGTTACCGCATAAATAAATCCTTGTGCAGTCTCAGCAATTTCAGCCATTCTTTCTTTCGATGATGTTAAGGTAACTAAACGAATCAAATGGATTCCCGCCTCTTGAATCGGAGCGAATAACCCTTCTTCTTCTACAGGAACATCCGGAATAATGCAGCCGGCAATCCCAGCTTTTACGCAATCAGTCACAAACTGCCCGATGCCATAGGCTAAAATCGAGTTGCTATACCCCATGAAAATAAGCGGAATCGAAACATCTTCTCGGATATTCTCTAATTCCTCTAAAATTTTCTTTAATGTCGTGCCATTGTTAAGTGCGCGAATGCCTGCACGCTGGATAACTGGACCATCTGCTACTGGATCTGAAAAAGGAATCCCAAGCTCCACAGCAGTCGCTCCCTGCTGTTCAAAAAATAACAACTGCTCTTTTAAACTAGAAAGCTCGCCATCTCCCGCCATAATATAAGGAATGAATGCTTTTTCACCATTCTGCTCACAGCTTTTTAGTGCCGTAGCTAGTCGATTATTACTCATGTTCACTACCCCCTAATCTCGCTTGAACAGCTTCGACATCTTTATCTCCACGTCCTGAAAGACAGATGACGATCCCTTCCTCTTGTTTCATTTGCTTAGCTAATTTAAAACCGTAAGCAACCGCATGGGAGCTTTCAAGGGCTGGAATGATCCCTTCTTCCTTCGAAAGCATCTGAAGAGCCTCTAACGCCTCTTCATCCGTAACAGATGTATAGGTCACCCGGTTGATATCCTTTAAGTAACTATGCTCTGGGCCTACTCCAGGATAATCCAGTCCAGCTGAAATCGAATGAGCTTCTTGAATTTGTCCATCTTCATCTTGTAGTAAATACATATAAGCACCATGAAGCACACCGGGTTTTCCCTTTGTTAAGCTTGCTGCATGAAGTGCTGTGTCAAGTCCATGCCCGGCTGCTTCTACACCGTACATTTGAACAGACTCGTCTTCTACAAACGGATAAAACATGCCCATCGCATTACTGCCGCCGCCAATACATGCAACAACAGCGTGAGGTAAACGATCTTCTTCTTCAAGATACTGCTTTCTCGTTTCCTTTCCAATCACACTTTGGAAGTCCCTTACAATCACTGGAAATGGATGCGGCCCTAACACAGATCCCATAATATAGTGTGTATCTTCCACATGAGCCACCCAATAGCGAAGCGCTTCATTTACAGCATCTTTCAGCGTACCGCTGCCTTGAGAAACAGACACAACTTTCGCGCCTAATAGCTCCATCCGAAACACATTTAATTTTTGACGTCGAATATCTTCACTGCCCATGAAAATAATACATTCTAAGTTTAGAAGTGCACATACCGTAGCTGTTGCCACCCCATGTTGCCCTGCTCCTGTTTCGGCGATGACTTTTTTCTTCCCCATTCTTTTCGTTAACAACGCCTGACCAATTGTATTATTAATTTTGTGAGCACCTGTGTGATTTAAATCTTCACGCTTTAAATAAATTTTTGCTCCGCCAGCTAGCTTCGTTAAATTTTCAGCAAAATAAAGAGGTGTCTCGCGGCCGATATATTTTTCTAAATAATAGTCTAATTGTTTTTGAAATTCCGGGTCTTGTTTCGCTTGTTCGTATACGTCTTCTAATTCAGTAATGGCATGCATTAGTGTTTCTGGAACAAAACGACCACCGTAAACCCCAAAATGCCCTGTTTGATCTGGTTGTACGTATTTACTCATTATTCATTCCTCGTTTCTGTCGTGCTTTGCTTCGCCTGCAAAACGAAAGCCCGAATTTTTTGTTCATCCTTTACGCCGTCCGTTTCTACCCCGCTCGCTACATCCACACCAAACGGCTTTACGACCTGAATTGCTTCGGCTACATTATCGGCTGTAAGGCCGCCTGCTAAGATGATCTTTTCAAATGGTAAAGATGCATCAGCAAGAGCGTTCCAATCTAATGTTTTAGCTCTCTCGGCGGATTTTGGATTCTTTGGTAAATCAACTAAATAATAATCAGCTGGATAGTTTACTAGTTTCGTAAAATCAGCGCTCGACTCAATCGAGAATGCTTTAATTACAGGAAGAGGCATGCGGCTTGCAAACTCTGCTGATTCTTGACCATGCAATTGGATATAATCTAACCCTGCAAGAGCGGCTGTACGGATAATATCTGCTTCACTTTGATTGGAGAATACACCCACTTTTTTAATATGCTGCGGTAATTCTTTTGCAATAGCACAAGCCTCTTCTGGCTCAATTTTACGACTGCTCTCTGCAAAAATAAAACCGATAAAATCCGTCCCAGCGTCCGCTGCTATTTGCGCTGCTTCTACCGTTTTAACACCACAAATTTTTACAAACATGATGATCTCCTTATAACGTCAATTGAAACTGCTTTAATGTTTCCGGTAAATCAGCGGCTTGCATCAATGTTTCTCCAACAAGAATGCCTCTTGCACCCGCTTTCTTCACACGTTCTACATCCGCTACCGTTTTAATGCCACTTTCGCTAATGATAAGATGACGATTAGAATCCAAGCGACTTGCTAGTCTCTCCGTCACAGCTAAATCGACTTCAAATGTTTTCAAATTACGATTATTAATGCCAATAATTTCTGCATCTATCGCTAAAGCTCTCTCTAATTCTTCTTCATCATGTACTTCTGTCAAAACATCTAATCCTTTTTGTTTAGCATACGTATAAAGAGCTTGCAATCGCTCTTGCGATAGAGCGGCAACAATTAATAAAATAACCGTGGCCCCTGATTCATACGCGCGATCAATTTGAATTTCATCGACCATAAAATCTTTGCATAATCTCGGAATTGCTACATTTTGACTCACCTGTTGCAAGTCTTCAATACGCCCTTTAAAAAACTTTTCATCGGTTAAAACGGAAATAGCCGCCGCTCCATTTCGTTCATACGTTAATGCTTGCTCTACAGGATTTACATCTAAATTAATTTCTCCTTTGGATGGTGAAGCTCGTTTAATTTCAGCAATGACCGACATGGATGTGGCAGTTCGTAATTGTTCAACAAGCGAGGGTCGCTTCACTTGAAGTGCCTCACCCGTTAATCCGGTTTCCTTTAATCTTGCTACTTCTATTTCTTTCTCGTCAATGATTTTCGTTAGAATATTCCCCATTTATTGCACCACCTTATTTGATGTACTATGTGTAATAAGCGCTTCAAGCTTCCCAAGTGCGGCCCCACTATCAATACTTTCTTGCGCAATTGTAATTCCCTCTTGAATTGTTGCAGCTTTTCCGTAAGCATATAACCCTAAGCCTGCATTTAAAAGAACGGTATCGCGATACGCTCCTTTTTCACCTTTTAATAATCGCAAAAGAATATCCGCATTTTCTTTTGCATCTCCACCTTTAATAGCCTTATTATCATACACTGGCAAACCAACTTCATGAGGGTGAAGAGTAAAAGAAGTTACCTTTCCTTGATCAAGTAGTGCAAGGAAGTTTTCTCCTTGCAAACTCGCTTCATCCATAAAACCAGCGCCATTTACAACGACAGCACGCTCTCTGCCGATTTTATTTAACGAGCTCGCGATTGTCTCAAGCATATCACGACGATTGATCCCAAGTAACTGCGTATTTAATTTCACAGGATTTGTTAAAGGTCCGATAAGGTTAAAAATTGTTGGAATTTTCAATTCTTTTCTTACTTTCATAATTCTAACCGTTTTCGGATGAACAGATGGTGCGAACAAAAACGTAATCCCAATCTCCTCTAATAAAGATTCCATTTTTTCTTTTTCAAGATATAGATTAATGCCTAGTGCCTCCAGCACATCGGCACTGCCTGTTTTACTCGAAATGCTTCGATTGCCATGCTTAGCAACCTTTACTCCTGCTCCAGCCAACACGAAGGCCGATGTTGTACTAATATTAAAGCTTTGTGAGCCATCTCCGCCTGTTCCGCAGTTATCCATCACATTAATGCTGTTTGTCTCTACCGTTTTCGCTTGCTCACGCATTACTTTCGCTAAACTTGCAATCTCTTCCGCTGTCTCTCCCTTTGATTTTAAACCAATCATAAAGGCCGCAATTTCACTATCCGTGACCTCTTCACTAAATAACGTTTGGGTTGCTCTACTCATCTCTTCTGTCGTCAAATTTTGACGCTCTGCTAACTTTTCTAAGTATTGTTTCATCCTTAACTCCCCCATTCGCTTTCTTTACTTAAACAGATGTTTCAATTTGATAAAGAAGGGCTATTTTATAAAATTCATGCAATAACTCTTTTCCTATCTTGGTCCCAATTGATTCTGGATGGAATTGCAAACCGTATAGCGGATAACTCTGATGTTTCAACGCCATAATTTCTCCGTCATCTAAAGATGTTGCCGTCACTTCAAGCTCTTCTGGCAAACTTTCTCTTTCAACGACTAACGAGTGATAGCGCATAACCGGAAATTCTACTTCTTGTTTAGCAAATAAATCCGTTCCCGTACTTTTAATCACAGACGTTTTTCCATGCATAATATTTTTAGCGCCAATCACATTTGCTCCAAATGCTGAACCAATTGCTTGATGACCAAGGCAAATCCCTAAAATCGGCATCTTTTTGTAAAATGCTTGAATAACGTCAATGCTCACGCCCGCTTCCTCTGGTCGGCCCGGCCCTGGAGAAATCACAATCGCTGTCGGTTGTAGTGCTTCAATTTCAGCAATCGTAATCTCATCATTCCGTTTGACGAGAATTTCTTGTTCCACTTCGCCTAAATATTGATATAAGTTATATGTGAAAGAATCATAGTTATCGATTAATAAAATCATTTTTTATGCACCTCCATAAGGGCTCTAGCTTTATTTTGTGTTTCTTCATATTCTTTGGTTGGGTTAGAATCATATACAATCCCCGCCCCTGCTTGCACATATGCTTTCTGATTTTTAATGATCATCGTTCGAATCGCTAAGGCCATATCTAAATTTCCACCATAGCTAATATAACCAATCGAGCCAGCATACACACCGCGCTTAGTATTCTCTAATTTATTAATTAATTCCATTGCGCGAATTTTAGGCGCTCCTGAAACGGTACCAGCCGGCAGACAAACCGTTAACGCATCCAAACTTGTAAATCCATCACGCAGTTCCCCGGTAATTTTGGAAGCAAGATGCATCACATGCTGATAACGTTCAATTTTCATTTCTTCTGTTAAATGAATCGAACCAATCTCACATACACGCCCTAAATCATTTCTTCCTAAATCAACAAGCATACGATGCTCTGCTAATTCTTTCTCATCAATGAGTAAGCTTTCTTCTAAGCCTTTGTCCTCTTCCAGCGTCTTTCCTCTTGGGCGTGTACCAGCAATGGGATTAACATTTACCGTTTTTTCAGATACACTAATGAGACTTTCTGGAGAAGAACCTAGTACCGTATAATCTCCAAACTCTAAATAGAACATATACGGTGATGGATTCGCTAATCGTAAGCGGCGGTAGGCATCAAATGGCTTCCCGTTAAAAGGTGCTTGAAAGCGTTGCGACAGTACAATTTGGAATACCTCACCAGCTACAATCGCTTTTTTTGCGTCCACGACCATTTGTTCAAATTCCGTTTGACTAAAATTAGATGAGAACTGCAGCGGTTCTGCTAACAATTCCTCACTCGGAACATTCGGCTCTAAAATCATCTTTTTCATATTAGCAAGACTTGCTTCATAATCTTCTTCGCCTGTTAATAGATGAATTTTTTGTAATAAGTGATCAAACACAATTAATTGTTTAAAAAACAGAAAATGAGCATCTGGCATACCTAATTCGTCTTCTGGAATGTAACCGATATTTTCATATTGACGGATGACATCATACCCGATATACCCCATCGCTCCCCCGTTAAAAGGCGGCAATTCTACACCATCTGCTTCAACCTCAACAAGTAGCTCACGCTTTAAAAATTCGACGACTTTGATTTGTTCTTCGCTCGTTACTCCCGTTTCGTGATCAGTCACAACGACTTTATTTTCGATTGATTTCACTTCTAAATATGGGTCCGTACCAATATACGAATAGCGGCCATTATCTTGATGAGAATGAGAGCTTTCTAATAAAAATTTCTTCTCACCCTGCAACTTTTGAAAAATAGCAATTGGCGTATGGATATCTCCTTCGATTGTTTTTCCTTTAAACCGGATTTTTCTTTGTTGATTCACCTTATTCATCTTCTTATCCCCCTTATTAGAAAAGCGCAAGGCGCTATGTATTTTCCATATAAAAAATCGTCCTCTACAAACGTAATGTGTACGTTTGTAGAGGACGATTTAGACCGCGGTGCCACCTCAAATTGGAAAGGACTCTTTTTCTTTCCCTGCTCAATTCCGTTAACGGTGGAAATCCGGGTCCCTCTACTATCGTTCAAGACACCACTCATAAGTCCATTCATCTTTATATATCGTACCGGATTCCACCAACCCCGGCTCTCTGTAAACGCCTCTATAAAGATTACTACTCTTATTCATCGATTTGTTATATGAGAAAAGTGTAAGGCGTCTGGAGCCAGACACCAAAACATATCGGAAATTTTATCATTTCTACCTTTTAAAAAAATGCAAAAAGGGCCCTCATCCAAAGGACGAGGAACCCGTGGTACCACCTTTATTAGCTTCGAAAAGCTCACTTTATAGCATTCTCTATTAGAATGCTTATCTCAAGTAACGATGAGACACATCGCCAAAGCCTACTCCATACTGTTTCGGTTTGGGGCTCGGAAGTCCATTCTCTTAACTTTGCTCACTGGTTTGCACCAACCACCAGCTCTCTATAGAACAACTATTTAAGATACTACTCTTCGTCTTCGCCTGTATATTCATATAATTTATACTTGTTATGTTAGAACAATCCTTTAATAAAGTCAATAAATTTTCTAAAAATTTTCACAATAAAGTGAAACTTCCATCAGTGGGGGTTTTCCTTCATCCCCCACTGATGGTTAGTTGAACCAATCGGACCTTTACGGGCAGTTGTCCCCCACCTATCTTCTTTGTTTTCTCATAAGCTTGGAGCGGGGGTCCTACTGCCCGTTAAGTGTGGGATAAAATCATTTCATTTGAATCCAGCCATCATCGGCTGTTTCTTTTGCTTTTTTTATCACTTGATAAGCGGAATAACCACTGCTTTCTTGAAATTCATCGGTATAGTTTTTCTCATCCGCTTTTCCTGGCACAATTTCTTTGAAGCGTCGATACGCCTTCATCAGCTCTTCTTTTGAAACTTTACTTTCATACGCTTTTGCAATTGCTTCAAAAAAAGTAATTACATCTACAATTTCTTCTGTTGACCACGTATAGTCCATTGGATATTGATATTCCATTGTTTCGCACCTCTTTATTATATGTTTCTCTCTTGCTGTTCGGCACTTTCGTTTATTTTGCCCATTTATTTCGAATTTCTTCTGCTTGACCAATAATACGATCAAATAGCTCAGCTGTTGATGGAACGTCATGAATTAATCCCATCACTTGTCCAGCCCAGCCGAACCCTTCCTCTTCAACACCATCGTAAATATAGCGTTGATTCGCTTGCCCGCTTATGTAATCTTTCAATTGCTCGTATCCACCGCTTTCTTTCTCAATTTCTAAAATTTTATCTGTCCAATTGTTTGCAATCGCTCGGGCTGGTGCTCCAATGGAACGTTTAATAACAACCGTATCATTTTCCGTCCCAGCTACTAAAGCGTTTTTATACAGTTCATGAGCATGAACACATTCCTTAACTGCAATAAATCGTGTCCCCATCTCAATTCCTTCTGCGCCTAATGCTAATGCCGCCATTAAACCTCGACCATCCCCAAAGCCGCCTGAAGCAATAACAGGAATCTTAACAGAATCAATAACTTGAGGAATTAATACCGATGTTCCGATATCATCACGTCCTAAATGACCGCCTCCTTCTTGTCCAACAACCATGACCGCATCTGCACCTAATTGCTCGGCTTTCATCGCTTGTCGTCTTGCTGCAACAAGAACAAGTTTTTTAACAGGCGTACCTTTGACAAAATCTAAAAAAGGAGCCGGGTTTCCTCCTGTAACAGAAACAACCTTCACTTCTTCTTTCAAAGCTACTTCAAGAAAATGCTCATACGGACGCCCATGATTACCAATGGCAAAATTAACACCAAATGGTTGGTCCGTCAAAGATTTTGTTTTTCGAATTTCTTCTTGAAGTTCTTCAGGTGTACGTAAAGACATCGCTGTTACTTGTCCAAGACCGCCCGCATTGGAAACCGCTGCAGCTAAATCAGCATATGCTAAATAGGCTAACCCCCCTTGAACAATTGGATATTTAATGCCTAACAATTCTGTAACACGCGTACTCCATTTCATTATAAGTCTCCCCCTTTTATTTGTGTTGTTAAATGACGTTATTACTACCTGAATGAACATAGCCTATCATTTACATGATTCCCCTGATACCATCCATTCTGGTATTTATTTATATTATTACAAATATTTACTAACCCTTCAATTTTCCGAGCTTATTTTTCGGAAATTTTCCTATGCAACGACATTTATACATGCTATAATTTCTTTTGTTTTATGCGAAATTTACATTGATTAAGAAATGGGGTCAAAAAGAATTGTCACAATATGAAACTCCTTTATATACTGGCTTAATCGATCATGCAAAAAAAAATCCGATTCAATTTCATATTCCTGGACATAAGAAAGGAAATGGAATGGATCCGGAATTTCGCGAATTTATTGGCGAAAACGCATTATCTATCGATTTAATTAATATCGCTCCGCTAGATGACCTTCATCGACCTAAAGGCATTATTAAACAAGCGCAGGATTTAGCAGCTGAAGCATTCGGAGCTGATCATACATTTTTCTCAGTTCAAGGAACAAGCGGTGCAATTATGACAATGGTTATGACAGTTTGTGGACCTGGAGATAAAATTATCGTCCCTCGAAATGTTCATAAATCGGTTATGTCAGCGATTGTATTCTCTGGAGCTGTACCTATTTTCATAAATCCAGAAATTGACAAAAACTTAGGGATTTCTCACGGTATTACAATAGATCAAGTGGAAAAAACATTACAGGAGCATCCTGATGCAAAAGGGTTACTTGTCATCAACCCAACCTATTTCGGCATTGCCGCGGATTTAAAGAGAATTGTCGAGACAGCTCATTCCTATAATGTACCTGTCCTCGTTGACGAAGCACACGGTGTTCATATTCATTTTCACGATGAATTACCTCTCTCAGCGATGCAGGCAGGCGCAGATATGGCCGCAACAAGCGTTCATAAGCTCGGCGGTTCTATGACGCAAAGCTCGATTTTAAATGTGAAAGAAGGGCTCATTCCCGTTAACCGTGTGCAGTCTATTCTTAGTATGTTAACAACAACCTCTACATCTTATATTTTACTAGCTTCCCTTGATACTGCTAGAAAACAATTGGCAACAAGAGGAAGAGAAATGATTGATGAAACGATTAAACTAGCCAATTATACACGCGATGCCATTAATGAAATTTCTTTTTTATATTGTGTAGGAAAAGAAATTTTAGGCAAGAAAGCCACATACAATTACGATCCAACTAAATTGATTATTTCAATCAAGGACTTAGGAATTACAGGGTATGATGTTGAAAAGTGGCTTCGTGAAAAGCATAACATCGAGGTAGAATTATCGGACTTATATAATATCCTTTGTTTAGTTACACCAGGAGATACGAAAGCGGACGCTGATTCCCTTATTTTTGCTTTACAAGACTTAGCTGAGCAATTTAAAGGTGAAGCAAACGAGAATGATCCCGTTCGCGTTATACTGCCAAATACACCGAATCTTGCTTGCACGCCTAGAGACGCCTTCTATGCGGAAACAGAAGTTGTACCGATTGAAGAATCTATTAATCGCATTAGCGCTGAATTCATTATGGTATATCCACCTGGCATCCCAATCTTCATTCCAGGGGAAATGATTACGGTTGAAAACATCACATATATTCAAAAAAATATAGAAGCAGGACTGCCTGTACAAGGACCTGAAGATCCTGAAATTAAATTTTTACGAGTAATTAAGAAACAACAACCTAGAAAAAGCTGGCTCACTTGAGTCAGCTTTTTCTAGGTACACTATTGATAAAATAAAGTGAAACTTCCATCAGTGGGGGTTTTCCTTCCCCCCCACTGATGGTTAGTCACGTTCTACGGTCACTAAGATCTCCACTTCGCTTCAATCAAGTGACCGTACGAACCTGATTGGTGAAAGCTTACCTTTGAAAATCGCAAAGGTAAGTTTCACTGTATCTCACCAATCGGACCTTTACTACAAAAGCGAGGCGACTGTTCAGCCCCCGACAAGCATAAGATGAATGCGGCGTGGCGCAGTTTGCCACAGAGCATGACAGCTTATGACCTCGAGGGGCTAGGAGCCGCAACTAGATGAGGGCAGTTGTCCCCCACCTATCTTCTTTGTTTTCTCATAAGCTTGAGGTGAGGATCTTACTGCCCGTTAAGTGTGGGATAAATAATCGTTCATACAATCCCCTATAAACAGAGCCTAAAACACAAAAAAGGTACCTCCCAAATCGAAAAGCACCCGAACTTCTACATCATTATTTATTTTTTAATTTTCCTCAGCAGCAGTTGTATTACAGCTAGGGCACTTTTGACTATGTGAATAAAGAATACTTACTTTTTCATCTTCAAAATGAGCGATTGTACTATCACAGCTTTGGCAAATGATCGTTCCCATTCCGACAACTCCCTTCTAATATATTAGATGTTATATAATCGAATTGTAACCGCTTTACATTCATAATAATATAACACATTTAAAATTTCAAGCAAAAAAGTATAACATATATTTCGTATTTTCATCATTTTTTTTACTTAAACTCTCTTATAGCGTTATAAACGAAATTTATCTTCTTTTTAACAATACCAATCATACAAATAATGGTAAAGTATAATGAGGTAAATTAGAGTTAAGGAGGATGAACATGACTGAACATGCATATATTAAACTCGTTCCACATCCAGAACAAACGACAGTTACGATTGACACGATTAAAGAATTATTATATGACTATCAAAACATAACCTCAAAAACAGGCAGGCAGGTAAATTGGAATTACCATGAAGCAGCCTTTCCTTATGAAATAAAAGAGCCGGCACCTCCTACAAACAATATGATATACCTTCAATCCCTAACAGACGGTTACCATCTTATCTTAATCGGAATGGATCAAGAACAAATTCATGAGGAAGAAAACGAACGTATCCAAACGTATATTCAGATAACGCTCGCTGAACATTCTACGTTTGGGGATAAAGGCAAAGCTAATGAACTATGTAAATTTCTCGCCAAACAATTAAAAGGGGAACTTCACTTGTTCAATAAGCGTATCATGTACTTTTATCCTCGTAAGTAAAGAAATTCTTTTAATGAATAGGAATAATCACTTCCAAACAAATTTGCAAGACCGCATAACAAAACAAACTCATCACCGTTACTAGCAGCGTCTGTTTAGTCGATTGTAAAATAAGCTTTCCAATATAGATAGCGAAATAGGAAAACAGAAGAAACATTAGTGATTTATAGAAGAAGCGATCATTCATCGACAACCATTCCGCAAGCGTATAGCTGCTCCAAATGATTAGTTGAAAAAGAAAAACACAATATTTTTTCACATTAGTCACTCCATTCATCTCTAAATCTATGGGCATCCATTAAAACTTCTATAGTTTCATCTTATGTAACGCTTCTGCTATCCATTTCCATTGATCAAAATTTTATAGACAAACCATTCCTTTATAAAGTGAAACTCCCATCAGTGAGGGTTTCCCTTCATCCCTCACTGATGATTAGTCACGTTCTACGGTCACTAACATCTCCGCCACTTCAATCAAGTGACCGTATGAACCCGATTGGTAAAAGTTTACCAATAGGACTTTTACTACAAAAGCGAGGCTAGGAGTCGCAACTAGATGAGGGTAGTTCCCACCTATCTCTTTGTTTCCTCATAAGCCTGAGGTAGGAGTCTTACCTCCCGTTAAGTGCCGGAATAGCACAAAAAGCACACTGCTAAAAAGCAGTGTGCTAAAAACATCACGTTATTATTTAATAATATGGATAGGAGTACCTAGAGCTACTTCAGCAGCTTCCATTGTAATTTCTCCTAATGATGGATGTGCATGGATAGTCATCGCAATATCTTCGGCTGTCATACCTGCTTCAATAGCAAGTCCTAGTTCAGCAATGATATCAGATGCATTTGCACCAGCGATTTGCGCACCGATTACTAATCCATCTTCTTTACGAGTCACAAGTTTCACAAAACCGTCTGTCGCATTTAAAGAAAGCGCACGGCCGTTTGCACCGTATGGGAATTTAGAACCGATTGCTTCAATTCCTGCTTCCTTCGCTTGTGCTTCAGTAAATCCTACAGTCGCTAATTCTGGCTCAGAGAATACAACAGCTGGGATTCCTAAATAATCGATTTCAGAAGGGTGTCCAGCAATTGCTTCAGCTGCAATTTTACCTTCATAAGATGCTTTGTGTGCTAATTGTGGACCAGAAACAACGTCACCAATAGCAAAGATGTTTGGTACATTTGTGCGACCTTGTTGATCTGTTTCAATTAAGCCTCTATCAGTTAGGTTAACCCCAACTTGCTCAAGACCGATATCAGAAGTATTTGGACGACGACCAACTGTAACAAGTAAGTAATCAGCTTCGATTTTCTTCTCTTCACCTTTTACTTCATACGTTACAATAACGCCGTTTTCTGTTTCCTCTACACCTTTCGCAAGTGCTTTTGTAACAACTTCTACACCTTTGCTTTTTAGGTTTTTCTTCACTAGAGTTGTCATTTGTTTTTCGTAAGCACCTGAGAAGATATCATCTGATCCTTCAAGAATTGTTAATTTCGTACCCATGTTTGCATAAGCGCTACCAAGTTCAACCCCGATAACTCCTCCACCGATTACGACTAAAGAAGATGGGACTTCTTCAAGAGAAAGAGCTCCTGTAGAGTTAATAACACGTTTAGAATATTTGAAAGCTGGGATTTCAACCGGTGTAGATCCGGTTGCGATAATCGCATGCTTAAATGTATAAGTTTGAGCTGAGTTTTCAGTCATCACACGTACATTGTTAGCATCTACAAAATATGCTTCACCAGCAACAACTTCAATGTTATTTCCTTTTAATAGACCGCTTACGCCGCCTGTTAATTTATTAACAACCGATTCTTTCCATGCTTGTACTTTTGAAAAATCAATTTTTACGTTTTCTGCAGTAATACCGATGTTTTCTGAATGTTGTGCATTATGGAAACGATGTCCTGCTTCAATTAATGCTTTAGATGGGATACATCCTACGTTTAAGCAAACCCCACCAATTGCACCTTTTTCAACAACTGTTACTTTTTGACCAAGCTGTGCTGCACGAATTGCTGCTACATACCCTCCTGGGCCAGATCCGATGACTAAAGTATCTGTTTCAATTGGAAAATCTCCTACTACCATGATGATTACGCCTCCATTAACAATAATTCTGGATCATTCAGTAACTTTTTAATATGATTTAAGGCATTTTGACCTGTCGCACCATCAATGATACGGTGATCAAAGCTTAAAGACAGTGCCAAGACTGGAGCTGCAATAATTTCTCCATCACGAACAATGGCTTTTTCAGCTATACGCCCAATCCCGAGAATAGCAACTTCTGGATGGTTAATGATTGGAGTAAACCATTGACCTCCTGCAGAACCGATATTCGTAATCGTACAGGAAGCCCCTTTCATTTCTCCAGGAGTCAATTTACCTTCACGAGCTTTATCAGCTAACTCATTAATCTCTTTTGAAATAGCAAAAGGCGATTTGCGATCTGCATCTTTTACAACGGGAACGAGTAAACCTTTATCTGTATCGGCAGCAATTCCAATATTAAAATAATGCTTATGGATAATTTCACTCGTCTCATCATCAAAGGATGTATTAAGTATAGGATACTCACGTAATGCACTTGTTAACGCTTTAACAACATAAGGCAAGAAAGTTAACTTAATTCCTTTAGCAGCAGCAATCTCTTTGAACTTTTTACGATGAGCAACAAGTTGCGTAACATCGACTTCATCCATTAACGTAACGTGCGGAGCTGTTTGTTTAGATTTCACCATTGCTTTGGCAATCGCTTTTCTCATTGGGCTTACTTTCTCACGCGTTTCCAGATATTGCCCTTCAGGAATCACAACTGTTTCAGCAACTGTTGTTCCCGTTTCTTGTTGTTGCGAAGCTTCAGCTTGTCCAGTTTCTTCTTGTGGAGCTGTTTGACCATTTATGTAAGCCATAATATCTTCCTTCATAATGCGCCCATTATCTCCCGAACCTGTAACTAAGCGAATATTTACCCCTTGTTCTCGTGCATACTTTCTCACAGAAGGCATCGCAATAATACGACGACTTGAATCAACATCCGCTGCTGGAGCAGGAGATGACTCTTGAGCAACCTCAGTTGTTGTCTGAGTTTCAGCTTCCGTCTTACTAACGTCTTCTGTTTTTTCCTCTTCATGATCCCCTTTGAACTTAAGATGTTCATACCCAGGAGCGTCAAATGTAACAAGAACATCACCAACAACGGCAACCGTTCCTTCTTCTACAAGAATGTCTTCCACCGTTCCTTCAACAGGTGATGGAATTTCTACGACAGCTTTATCATTTTGAACTTCACAAAGGACGTCGTCTTCCTGGACTTTGTCTCCTGGCTTTACAAACCACTTTACTATTTCACCTTCATGTATACCTTCTCCGATATCAGGGAGTCTAAATTGAAATGCCACTGAATTCAACCTCCTATATTAAATCATACTTAGTGCTACGAATAAAGTCATTTGTCACGAATTTCTGATTATCCTTGTCAAAGTATCTGACAATCACTTTACCGTTTCTTCAAAAAGTAGGATTAAAATTTCAATACTTTTGTTGCCGTTTCAATAATATCTTTATAATTCGGTAACCATACTTGTTCAGCTTGTGAGAACGGATATACTGTATCTGGTGCAGCAACACGTAACACAGGAGCATCTAAACTTAAAATGGCACGTTCTGTAATTTCTGATACAACATTAGCCGCGATTCCCGCTTGTTTTTGTGCTTCTTGAACAACAATTGCTCGTCCTGTTTTTTCAACAGAAGCAATAATTGTTTCAATATCTAATGGAGAAATGGTACGTAAATCAACCACTTCAACAGAATGACCTTCTTTCGCTAATTCTTCGGCCGCTTTAATAGATTCCTGAACCATCGCTCCATACGTAATAATGGAAAGATCAGTACCTTCACGTTTTACGTCCGCTTTTCCTAGAGGAATGCTATACTCTTCTTCCGGTACTTCTTGGCGGAACGAACGATATAATTTCATATGTTCAAGGAAAATAACTGGATCATTATCACGAATAGCTGAAATTAATAACCCTTTTGCATCATAAGGTGTAGAAGGAATGACGACTTTTAATCCCGGTTGTTGCGCCATTAGTCCCTCTAAACTATCCGCATGTAATTCCGGTGTATGCACACCGCCGCCAAATGGTGAACGAATCGTTACCGGTGCGTTATAGCGCCCGCCTGAACGATAGCGCATCCGTGCCAATTGACCACTAATTGAATCGATGACTTCATAAACAAACCCAAAGAATTGAATTTCAGGAACTGGACGGAAACCTTGTAGAGATAACCCTACCGCTAAACCACCAATTCCAGATTCAGCAAGTGGTGTATCAAAGACACGCTCTTCACCAAATTCTTTTTGCAGATTTTCCGTTGCACGGAAAACTCCACCGTTTACTCCAACATCCTCTCCAAAAACCAATACATTTTCATCATTACGTAACTCTGTACGTAATGCATCTGTAATCGCTTGAATCATCGTCATTTGAGCCATGGCTTACTTCGACTCCTTTTCTTTATAAATTTCAAATTGCTCTTTTAAGTTAAATGGCATCTCATCATGCATAATTGAAATTAAATCTGTTACTTTTTGCTTCGGCTCTGCGTCCGCTACTTTAATAGCTTCTTTAATATCTTCTTTCGCTTGTTCAATCGTTTCATTTTCTAATTCTTCATTCCACAAACCTTTATTTTCTAAAAACTTACGGAAGCGAACAAGTGGATCTTTCAATTCCCACTCATTATCCAATTCCTCTGTACGGTAACGTGTTGGGTCATCACCAGCCATCGTATGTGGTCCATAACGATATGTTAACGTTTCAATTAAGGTTGGGCCTTCTCCATTAACAGCGCGTTCACGAGCTTCCTTCGTTGCCACATAAACGGCTAACGCATCCATTCCATCAACTTGAATACCAGGAATTCCTGCCGCTACCGCTTTTTGCGCTAAAGTTTCTGCAGCCGTTTGTGCCTCTACAGGAGTAGAAATCGCAAAGTGGTTATTTTGAACGACGAAAATAGCTGGGGCTTTAAACGCACCCGCAAAGTTGATTCCTTCATAGAAATCACCTTGAGACGTTCCACCATCTCCGGTATATGTGATGGCTACTGATTTTTTACCACGCTTCTTCATGCCGAGCGCTACTCCAGCTGCTTGAACATATTGAGCTCCAATAATAATTTGTGGAGAAATTACATTCACGCCTTCCGGAATTTGATTTCCTTTGAAATGTCCGCGGGAAAATAAGAAAGCTTGTGAAAGCGGCAATCCGTGCCAAACAATTTGTGGGACATCACGATATCCTGGTAAAATAAAATCTTCTTTTTCTAAAGCAAAGTGCGAAGCAATTTGCGACGCCTCTTGTCCAGCAGTAGGAGCGTAAAAACCTAGTCTGCCTTGACGGTTTAAAGAAATGGAACGTTGATCTAAAATTCTTGTATATACCATACGTCTCATTAATTCTTGCAACTCTTCATCTCGTAAATCCGGCATAGCTGCCTCATTTACTACTTCGCCTTCCTCATTCAATATTTGAAAAGTCTGGAACTGCCCTGCTACCGCTCGAAACTGTTCCTCTACATCCAATTGAAATTGTTTCGTTTTTGAAGCCATTCTGTATCATCCTTTCATTAAAAGGTTATTCATTATTATTGTATAAATCTTAAACTGTAACGCATCTCTAACAATTTATGTTTCCCTTAAGCTTTCGTTTGCAAACCTAATTACATAATTTACATTGCACATTTTACCGCTGTATCAATAAAATCTTCAAAAAAAGTAATACAACTTATTTTCTTATCCACAGTTTACAAGATGAATCACCCTAAAGTCAACCCCTTTAATAGCGTTAAATCAACTTATTTTTAGGATTACTCATTTATTTATAGTAATAATCAAAAAAGAGTCTGTTATAGTATAAAAAGAAATCTGTATTACAAAATCATTTTCCCTCTCCCTCTCTCTTATTGATTTAAAATAACGTTTCTCTTTAGAGAATTGATACATCACCGTGAATTATGCTATACATGAAGCTATTTACCATATCACCATTACTATTCCACAAAAATATTCAAACGCTTACATTTCCATTTTTTATAGTACAGTTCCTCTCCCGAACAAAAAAACTGGCCAATCAGCCAGTTTTCATTCTCTATCATTTTCCAGTTCGTTTTTTCGATAAAAATCTGATTTTTGTTGCATAAATGTTTCCGTTAATTCATTAAATTGTTCATAATAACGCAGTACTTTTTCATAACTTTTATTTATTTTTTCAATTTGTTCTTGCAGCTGATCCATTTTCAAAGTTTCATTCGTAAACATTTCATATAATTCTCGATCATAAACTAAACTTTGCCTATATGCTTCATATAACTTCTCATACGTTTCGTAACGTTTGTTCATCGTTTTATGGAGAGTTATGACTTGTTTCTTTATTTCTTCTCGTTCGATTTTATCAATTTGATTTTCCATTTTCATGGATGTTTTTTGAGAAGCTTGAATTTTTTTATGTTCCGTGGCAAGAATTTTTTCTCTTTCCCCAATATTGTCCAACGCCTCTTCCGCTAAAGTTCTAATAGAACCTGATTGCCGCCAACCTAATTCAATAATGTCTTGATATATTTTCTTTTCTTCCTTTTCTAGCTGTGTAATTCGTTCGTGCTGTTCTTCAAATTCATATTCTTTCTTTACTGACTCTTCTAGTATTCGATACACTTTTTCCTCTGGAGAGACACTGGCCCAACACCCTGATAACACAATAGTCGAGCATAATATAATAGCTAGTATACTCCAATGTTTATTCATCCACCATTTACCTCCCCTTCATAATTTTATTGATGAATTTATTTATGAACAGGGCCCCCGCCTACACGATTTGCTTCGTTATGCATAGGCTATAGTAATCGTTTGGGAAACCAAAATGATCATGTTTCAAAATATTATATATGGAGGTATCACATATGTTCTACGGAGGCTACAATCAAGCTTGTTGTTATCCTGTTGCTCCTGCCTACGGTTACGGTGGTGGCCATGGCGGCTGCGGTGCAGTAGGAGGATTTGCGTTAATCGTTGTCCTATTCATTTTGCTTATTATCGTTGGCGCTTGTCTATGTTTTTAATATGACTATATGGTGAAATTGGGGAGTTCTTGCTCCCCGCTTCATTTTTATCCTATTTTGTGTATCTATTTAACAATTTCTTGTTCATTTTGTTAAAATGATAACATACATAAAAAAATTGGGGTGCAAAACATGTTAACAACAAAAGATATTATTAAAGAAGGAGAACCTACCTTAAGAAAAGTAGCTGAGGCAGTTCCTCTTCCTCCGTCAGAAGAAGATCAACAAATTTTAGCCCGCCTAATGGAATATGTGCAAAATAGTCAAAATCCAGAACTAGTTCAACAATACAATCTACGTCCCGGAATCGGACTCGCCGCTCCACAAATTAATGTATCAAAACGAATGATTGCCGTCCATTTAACAGATGGCGAGGGTAAATTATATAGTTACGCCCTCTTCAATCCAAAAATTATTAGTCATTCTGTGGAAAAGGCTTATTTAATAGCTGGTGAAGGCTGCCTCTCTGTGGATCGCGTTGTACCTGGTTATGTTCCTCGACATGCTAGAATTACCGTAACTGGAACGACACTTGAAGGGGAAGAAGTCAAACTTAGACTAAAAGGACTTGCCGCTATTTGCTTTCAACATGAAATCGACCATCTAAACGGAATTATGTTTTATGATCATATTAATAAAGAAGACCCTTTTAGTATTCCACCCAACTCAATCGCCATCGAAAGGTAGAATGAAACTTCAGCTTCAAGAACTTGACTGGTTAGTAAACTCCGAGAAGCCTCCCTTGCGCTATGCAAGAGAGGCTCTTTTTACATGACACTGTTGATTTTTGGCTCATGTGTGTTACACACAATATTATGTACAAAATATTCAAATAAGCTGCAGTTTCTTTAATCCATGATAAATTCCTTCTTCTCCCACATCTTTTGTTACATAGTCCGCATGTTCCTTTACAGTTGAAGCAGCATTCCCCATCGCTATACCATGACCAACGGCTTCTAACATCTCAATATCATTTAGTCCATCCCCAAATGCATAAACATCTTCTAACTGAAACCCAACATGTTCCATAAGAATTTTAATTCCTTCTGCCTTTGAACTATCACTCGGCAGAACATCTGTAGAATATTGATGCCAACGAATAAAACGGAAGGATTCACAGTGATTGCTAAATCGCTCCTCTTCCTCTTCTGTACAAAATAACAACGCTTGATATATATCATTCTGTTCATAGAAATCCACTTCTACATCAGGATACGGGAATCGCAGACTTCCTAATGCTTTTTCCACTCGTTCATGATTGGCCACACTAGATTTCATTGTTGCTTCATCCATAAAAACAATCGGAGTATGATTATATTTCTCTGCCGTTTCATGCAGCTTTTTCAGCTCACTAATCTTTAATGGATTTCGATAGACGACTTCTTTTTCAAACACCACATATTGCCCATTAAAGCTCACAAATGTATCAATATTTAATTCTTCTCGCAACGACTCGAACATAAATGGCGAACGCCCTGTTGCAATGGCCACAAAAACCCCATTATCCTGCAATTGTTTAATCGCCTTTTTCGTCGAGATTGGTAATTTCTTATCATGATCAAGCAACGTGCCATCTATATCAAAGAATACAATTTTCATTCTACCTTCACTTCCTATCCTTTGTTTTCATTATGTAATAAAGTGAAACTTCCATCAGTGGGGGTTTTACTCCATCCCCCACTGATGGTTAGTCACGTTCTACAGTCACTAAGATTTCCGCTTCGCTTCAATCAAGTGACCGTACGAACCTGATTGGTGAAAGCTTACCTTTGAAAATCACAAAGGTAAGTTTCACTATATCTCACCAATCGGACCTTTACGGACAGTTGTCCCCCACCTATCTTCCTTGTTCACCCTGAATCTTGAGGTGGGGGTCTTACTGCCCGTTAAGAGTGGGATAATTTTCCCTATTTATCGGTCAAGCTGCCATTTCTTTTCTACTTCATTCAAATTCCCATATTTATCAACGTAATTTATTACCAAAATGACATATGATAATGATGAATAAACCAATCTTATATTTCAAATGGTTACTATGTCGGCTACCGCTTTTTAGAAAAATACGGCAAGTACTACAAAGAAATATTTACATTATTAAATATTGCTATACAATAATATCAAGGGAGCGTGATCACCATGTTAAAAAAGCTACGTAAAAAGCTGCTTAAACAATGGAATGATCTTCTTAGAAAAAAATCCATCGCCTAAAGTACCTCTATGAATTTGTGTCAACTTAGTCTACTGGTACATTACCTATTTGCGATATTTTTTTAAAACGGTCCTTCTAAAACTTGCGAAGGGCTTCTTCCTTATTGTAAAGTTTTATTTAAGTGTACTTTCTGATGGATTACATATATAAGCGTTTCCAACGATACATATATGTTACACTATTTACGTACAGTTTTATTGATTAATTAGCTTTAATTAACAATAGTCTATCATATCACTCATTATTTAAATAAAGTTTTATATGACTAATATGATGTTTAACACGCAGTACAATTAGCTTTCTATTGGTATGATGTTGTAAAACATGAAAAATTTGTTGTTTTTATATATAATGAAACAAGCAATGTAATTAAACGAGGAGAGATTATTATGATTTTTAAGGTATACTATCAAGTAAATATAGCAGAGGTTCCAATTAGAGAAAACACGCAAATTCTTTATGTAGAAGGAAAATCTGTTCGCGACGTCCGTCACAAGTTAAAACAAAAACCCTTTAACGTAGAATACGTGGAAGTTGTTGAAGGAGCTTATTTAGATTATGAAAAACAGCACGAAGATTATAAAGTATTGGAGCTAGGATAATTTATGAAATTTGTCAAAAACGATCAAACAGCCGTTTTCGCATTGGGCGGTCTAGGCGAAATCGGTAAAAATACTTATGCTGTTCAATTTCAGGACGAAATTGTCATTATTGATGCCGGAATTAAATTTCCAGAAGACGAACTTCTTGGTATCGATTATGTCATTCCTGATTACAGCTACTTAGAAAAAAATGTAGATAAAATTAAGGGAGTATTTATTACGCACGGGCATGAAGACCATATCGGCGGAATTCCTTACCTTCTTCGAAAAGTAAACATTCCTGTATACGGTGGTAAACTTGCACTTGGACTGCTTCGTAATAAATTAGAAGAGCACGGTCTATTACGTCAGACAAAATTAATTGAAATTACAGAGGATGAAGTTATTAAATTCCGAAAAACATCTGTTTCTTTCTTCCGTACAACTCACAGTATTCCAGATTCATATGGAATCGTTGTCAAAACACCACCTGGACAAATCGTCCATACAGGAGACTTTAAATTCGACTTTACTCCTGTCGGTGAGCCAGCTAACTTAACAAAGATGGCTGAGATTGGAAAAGAAGGCGTACTGTGCTTATTGTCAGATAGTACAAACAGTGAAGTACCTAACTTCACGATGTCAGAACGTCGCGTTGGCGATACGATTCATGATGTGTTCCGTAAAGTAGATGGGCGAATTATTTTCGCTACGTTCGCTTCAAATATTCACCGCCTTCAACAAGTTGTCGAAGCAGCAGTGGCAAACGGACGTAAAATCGCTGTCTTTGGACGCAGTATGGAAGCAGCTATTACCATTGGACAAGATCTAGGCTATATTACTGCACCAAAAGATACTTTTATGGATGCACAAAGCATCAATAGAATACCAGCTAACCGCGTGACAATTCTATGTACAGGTAGCCAAGGTGAACCGATGGCCGCCCTTTCTCGTATTGCGAACGGAACGCATCGTCAAATTCAAATTATCCCTGGGGATACCGTTGTCTTTTCTTCATCTCCTATTCCAGGGAACACGGTCAGCGTATCTAGAACAATCAATCAGTTATATCGAGCTGGTGCAGATGTCATCTCTGGACCATTAAGTGATATTCACACATCTGGTCATGGCGGTCAGCAAGAACAAAAGCTAATGCTTCGTCTAATTAAACCGAAGTTCTTTATGCCGATTCACGGAGAATATCGCATGCAAAAATTGCACGCTCAACATGCTATCGATTGTGGTGTACCTGAAGAAAACTGCTTTATCATGGATAACGGCGAGGTACTTGCGTTAAGCGAAAACACAGCGCAAGTAGCTGGAAAAATCCCTTCTGGATCCGTTTATATCGATGGAAACGGAATTGGCGACATCGGAAATATCGTTCTACGTGACCGTCGCATCCTTTCAGAGGAAGGATTGGTTGTTGTCGTTGTCAGCATTAATATGAAAGAGTTTAAAATCTCAGCAGGACCAGACATTATTTCTCGTGGATTTGTTTACATGAGAGAATCTGGTGACTTAATCAACGATGCTCAAGCATTAATTTCTAAACACTTAAACAAAGTCATGGAGCGTAAAACAACACAATGGTCAGAAATTAAAAATGAAATTACTGACACACTAGCTCCATTCCTATATGAAAAAACAAAACGCCGTCCAATGATTTTACCAATCATTATGGAAGTGTAATAAAAACCAAAGCCTCTAGCACATTTTAGCTAAAGGCTTTGGTTTTTTGTTATTCTAATCGTTATATATATATCGTGAAAAGCATAAAAAAAGCAAGCATCGACTCATAAGCTTGCTTTTTTTATGCTTTTAGACACCACACACTTTTCTTTCAAAACGGCTAATATCTGTATCTGCGCCGACTACAATGAGAATATCACCTGCGTTAATGGCATCGTGAGCCTGTGGAGAAACATTAATGTTAGTTCCCCTTTTAATAGCCACAATATTAAGTCCATAACGAGCTCGAATATCAAGATCAAAAATAGACTTCCCATTCATTTTCTCACTTGCAACAATCTCGACAATTGAATGATCCTCAGAAAGCTCCAAGTAATCTAATATATTATTGGAAACGATATTATAAGCAATTCTACGCCCCATATCCCGTTCTGGATGAACAACTGTGTCAGCCCCAATTTTACGCAAAACTTTCTCATGATAATCATTTTGCGCTTTCACCGTTACATGGTCTACACCTAATTCTTTTAACATCAGTGTCGTTAATATACTAGCTTGGATATTTTCACCGATTGCGACGATGACATGATCAAAATTACTAATGCCAATACTTTTAAGTACATTTTCATCTGTCGTATCCCCTACGATGGTATGTGAAGCAATTTTAGCAAATTCATTTACGCGATCCTCATCTGCATCGATTGCTAAAACTTCCATCCCTTCTTGAGCAAGCGTTCTAACAATACTGCCGCCAAAACGACCTAGACCAATTACCGCAAACGCTTTTTTCACTGCCACCCCTCCAAACATCCCTTAGTCGCATTTATTCATATGTTACCATGTTACATCTTAAAAGGTATAAACGAACTGTTATAGCATGACTAAGGACTTCTAAGGGCTTATTCAGCTTGTTCGTTTTCAGCAAGAACACGGTTTACACGTTTCTCAAGCATTTTCATTCCACTTCCACCTGCTTGGAAATGGCGAAGCTTTCCTTCTTTATCAAATACATAATAAGCTGGAACATATTGATTCTCAAAAGCATCATTCAATTTCAATTCACTGTCTACATAAATTGATTGAGTAATATCATGTTCTGCTGCAATTTGTTTAATTTCATCTAAATTTAAATCTTTCTCAGAGCGTGGCATATGTACAGCCACTACATTTAATTTATCTTTATAATTATCTCTAAACTCATTAATTTGCGGCATAGCTTCCTTACAAAGATGACAACTGATTGACCAAAAATGAATTAACGTTGGTTTTTCACCAATCAATTCTGCTTTCGTTACTTCTCCATTTAACCATTCTGTCGCACCATTTAACTCTGGCATTTGATCACGTAATTTCATCGTAAACCCCTCCATCATATACATATTATTTATTGTTTAAAGCGTATATGTTCATCGTTTTTGTTACTCGAACTTGATACACCTATCTTTAAAAAAAGACCTAACTTATAAGTTAGGTCTTACTATTAATAGTCAGTAAATGAAACTTAAAGTGTTTTTTGACCAGGTCTCCAGTTCGCTGGGCAAAGACCACCAGTTTGAAGTGCTTGTAGTACACGTAATGTTTCATCAACATCGCGACCAATATTGTTATGATTTACTACTTGATATTGAAGTTCGCCTTCTGGGTTGATGATGAATAGACCGCGAAGAGCAACACCTTCTTCTTCAATTAATACACCATACTCACGAGATACAACATGATTTGTATCAGCAGCAAGCGGGTACTTTAACTCACCAAGACCATTGTCTGTACGATCTGTGTTAATCCAAGCTAAGTGAGTGTGAATTGTATCTGTTGATACACCGATTACTTGTGCATCAAGATCTTCAAACTCATCATAACGATCAGATAATGCTGTAATTTCTGTTGGACATACAAAAGTGAAGTCCATTGGATAGAAGAATAAAACTGTCCATTTGTCATTTTTAATGTTTTCTTCAAGACTTACTTTTCCGAATTCTTTGTTTGGTAATACTGCTTCCATTTCGAAGCGTGGTGCTTGTTTTCCTACAAAACGTTCTGCCATTTAAATTCCCTCCAATATGTATTCAATTGAGAATGTGAATTAATATTCTCAGTTATTTTTTACCACTGTAGTCTATTGTAGAACCAAATGATGGCAAGGTCAAGAATTTAGCTTATTTTGTCGAATATGCTTCACTTTTTAACAATTATAATTTCATAATTATTACGAATTACCTTTAAATGTAAAGTAATTCACTAGATGGGTAATCGCTAAATCAATCGCTCGTTCATTTGGATTCAGCTTTGCGTGATGCAGTCCATACTCCGATTGGACTCCTAACCAAAACATAAAACCAGGAATCTCTTTTAACATATAACCAAAGTCTTCCCCCGTCATGGCCTCTTTACAATGATAGAAATCTACATCTGCTGCTTCATCAGTAAATTTCATAAACTCTCGTGTTAATTGTTCCTCATTATCCACTTGATAATACATTGAACCATAATCAATTTCCGCTTCACATTCAAAGCCTGCTTTTATTCCCTCTACAAGCGCTCCAATTCGAGCTTTCACCTTGTTCATTGACTCTGCGTTCAACGTTCGAATAGTCCCTTCTAAACGAGCTTCTTCGGCAATAATATTTTGAACGGTTCCTCCCGTAATCTTCCCAATCGTAATAACAGCTGAATCAAGCGGATTCACATTACGAGATACAATAGATTGTAATTGTCCAACTAATTGACAAGCAGCAATTACCATATCATTTGTTTCATGAGGGTATGCGGCATGTCCGCCTTTACCTTTCAGATCGATGAACAATTCAGATGTATTCGCAAATAATAATCCTTCTTTTACAGCAATAGTTCCTACTGGATATTCAGGAGCCACATGCAGCGCAACAATCATATCCGGCTTCCATTTCTGCATCGTCTCTGATTTCATCATAGGTTCTGCCCCGCCAGGTCCTTCTTCAGCAGGTTGAAAAATAAATAACAAATTATCTTCAATAGCATGCTTAGCAAAATGAGTCAGTACACCTAGCCCAATACTCATATGAAAATCGTGTCCACACGCATGCATATAATCTTCATGCTGAGAAGCAAACGCTAATTCAGTTTGTTCTTTAATCGGTAAACCATCAATGTCTGCTCGGTATCCTATCGTTTTTCGTGGATTCGTTCCAGCAATTCTCACAAAAATGCCTGTTCGCCACGTTTCAATTTCCATTCGATCATTTTGAATACTTTGCAAATAGTTTAATAAATAGGCTTGTGTTTTAAATTCTTGAAAGCCAATCTCTGGAATTTGATGCAAGTCTCGACGAATAGCAACAAATGGACTTAACTGCGACATGATTCTACTCCCTTTCTATTAAGAAAAGCGCGGATAAAAAATATCCACGCTCTCCCCTGTTTATTGTACGTAAAAATTAAAGTTGACGAAGCTCTTGCAAAATCTCTGTTTTTGATTTTGTTTTTTCATCGATTTCTTTAATAACTCGTGCAGGTACACCTGTTGCTACAGAGTAAGGTGGGATATCTTTCGTTACGACAGCACCAGCTCCAACAACAGAACCTTTACCAATCGTTACACCTTCTAGTACAACAACGTTTGCCCCAATCATAACATCATCTTCTACAACAACTGGTTTTGCAGAAGGCGGCTCAATTACACCTGCTAATACGCTTCCAGCACCAATGTGAGCGTTTTTCCCAACGATTGCACGTCCACCAAGTGTAGCGTTCATATCGATCATTGTACCTTCACCGATTACAGCACCAATATTGATTGTCGCCCCCATCATAATAACCGCATTGTCGCCAATTTCCACTTGATCGCGAATTGTAACACCTGGCTCAATACGAGCTTTGATTCCTTTTAAATCTAATAAAGGAATTGCTGAGTTGCGACGATCGTTTTCAATTACATAATCTTCAATTTTGCTTCCAGCAGCAGTAAGAGCCGCTTCAATATCCGTCCACTCACCGAAAACAACCCCTGTGTTTCCAGTGATAAATGTTTTAGATTCCGCTCCAAAATCTACACCTTCTAAATCACCTTTAACATAAACCTTCACAGGTGTTGATTTTTTGCTATTTGCAATAAATGAAATAATTTCGCGTGCATCCATTTTGCTTAACCCCCTAGTTATGTATCCTTACTCGTTTTTAATTTATCAGACAACCGCTCGTAAAACAAGCTGAATCTCTCGAAAAACATAACCTACATATTTTATCCATCAAGAAAACCCTTTATTTGACAGAAAACGAACGAATAAAGCGATTTTGACCCTCTTAATCTTTCTTATATCATCCCTTGCTCGAGAATATGCTCTTTGACTACTTCTGTAAAAGCTTGCACTTGTTTAAGCTGAAACGCCGATTCATAGCCGCATAGCCACGTATCACGCTCAATCGAATGATTCTGACTATCAAAAAGAGGTATCTTAAAAATATTCGTATCTTTATCATGAAGTGTAATGGCTGGTAAAATCGCATAGCCAATCCCATTAAACACCATTTGTTTACACGTCTCAATTTGATCAACGACAATCGTATTTTTAGGCGTTGTTTGAAATTGTCTATGCCACCAATCTTGAATTTCTTGATAATAATTCGAATCGCTCTTAAACTGAATAAACGGTCGATCTGTCTCAAGCACTTGATCTAGCTCTTTCATTTCCGTGTCCACTAAATACAGCATATCTGTAAATAAATGCTGTTTAACCCCTTTCCAATCAGGGGCTCCACGTATAATCCCCACATGAACTTGCCCTTCATAGAGCGATTTTAAAATCTCACTGCTCCAACCCGTTATGAGGGAGATTTTTGCATGCGGATATTTTTGGACAAACTTCTTTAACACTTGAGGCAACCAATTTTGCCCGACAATCGTTGCACAGGCAATTTTCAACGTTCCATAAACCTCATGATCCATCGCTTGAATACTTTCGCGCACCTTTTCTTCCTTCTCCCGTACTTCGTTGGCAAATCGAATGACGGCCTCGCCTGCAGGTGTTAGCGACAGTCCCTTTTGTGAACGTAAAAATAATTTGGTTCCCCAATCTTTCTCTATCGTTTGCAGTCGCTGTGACAGTGCTGGTTGTGATACAAATAATCGTTCTGCAGCTTTCCGCATATTCATTTCCTCAGCTAGAACAGATAATAAATGAAATTCAGAAAATGACATTAAACATCCACCTTGATAATTTTCTCTTATGGTTTTATTTAAATTTATCCCACGTTTCATTATCAACAAAGTCGCTTTATAATACAAGCAAAAAGCGTAAGTATAAGATAAACGGCTAGCAGATACGTTCTTTGCCTTTCGAAGCGATTAGTGCTGGCTTAGAGCTATACACCAAAACATGTCGAAAATGTGATACGTTCTTAACCTTTAAAAAACATAAACAGCCTTTCCTAATCAAGAAAAGGCCGTACATTCTATTATTTCTTTTTTCGTACAAATAGTAACAAGAGAAAACTAATGATACTTAGCAGCAGGACAATAATATAGACCGTATGTAAAGAAAGGGTCAAACCAGTCTGAAGTACCTCAACAATGTGTTCTGGCAGCTTTGCGCGCGCCTCACTATCGAGCAATTGATTAGCCGTATCTAAAGTCACGTTCTCTTCTGGTTTCGTATGCTCTGTTAAATAAGCTTGAAAGCGGCTATTCAAAACGCCACCAAGCAAAGCAGCTCCAACCGTATTCCCAACGTTTCGCATAAACATATTTGAGGCGGTTGCAATCCCTCGCTGCTCCCAACTTACTTTATTTTGAATCAATACAATAAATGAGGTAGAGGTTAAGCCCATTCCAACTCCGATAAAAAAGGATCCCATTGCAGCGACAAAAGGCCCTGATTCCGGCTTCATAAAAACGAGTACAATACTTCCGACGATTAAGGATACACCGCCAAGTAACGACGTTTCCTTAAAGCCAATCCTCAGCATCAACCGTCCCGCAAATGCGGACGCAATCGGCCAACCAATCGACATGGCTGTTAATGTAAAGCCAGCAACTGTCGGTGAACGCTCCATAACTCCTTGAACAAATGTCGGGAGAAAGCTGGACAAACCAATCATCATAATGCCTGTTGTTAAAGAAACAATATTAGCAATTAAAATCGCCCGCTCTTGCCAAATATTAAACGGCATCATGGGCTCAGGTGCTTTTTTCTCCTCTCGTACGAAAAAGAAAAAGGCACTAAGAGCAGTGATTGCAAGTATAAGGATAGGCCATGAAATCCATGTCCATCTTACGCCGCCTTCAACGAGAATAATCATAAATGTAGAAATCCCAAGTGTGAGCAGAACAGCACCTTTATAGTCAATATTATGCTTTTTCTTTTCAATATTCTCATGCAGGAAAAACCAAATCCCTATAATTGATAAAATACCTAACGGCACATTTATCCAAAATATTAAACGCCATGTGAGAGATTCAACAATTAAACCACCGAGAGCCGGCCCCATTACAGCAGAAATCCCCCATACGCTAGACAAGTACCCTTGAATCCGCGCGCGCTCTCGCTTATCATAAATGTCGCCGACAATCGTAGTCGCAACAGGTGCTACAGCTCCAGCTCCAAAACCTTGAATAAACCTGTAAATAATCAACTCTGTCATCGTATTGGCGAAGCCGCATAAAATCGAACCGAATAAAAAAAGAATCATACCAAATAAAAAAACCGGTTTCCGTCCAAATAAATCGGACAATTTCCCATAAATCAATACCGTAACTGCATTCATTAATAAGTAGCCAGAGAAAACCCAACTGTATTGGGCAAATCCGCCTAATTCATTCACAATGGCCGGCATAGCCGTCGATACAATCGTTCCTTCAATAGCATTTAAAAACATTGCTAACATAATAGCCGCAAGAATTAACGGTCGCTTTAATGACTTATTTTTCTGTAGTGTATGTTCATCTCGAATCATACCAACACCCTTTCCGGTACAGCTTTACTTACGCTACACAATATGTAGAAAAAACTCTGCTCTAAAGTAAAACTTGCATCAGTGGAAGGCCTTCATCCTTCACTGATGGTTAGCCACCAATCGGACCTTTACTATAAAAGCGAGGCGACTGTTTAGCCCCGACAAGCATAAGGTGAAATGCGGCGTGGCGCAGTTTACCACAGAGCATGACAGCTTATTGACCTCGAGGGGCTAGGAGCTACAGCTAGATGAGGGCAGTTTTCTCCCCACCTATTTTCTTTGTTTCCGCATAAGCTTGAGATGAGAGTCTTACTACCTTTAAGTGTGGGATAAAATGGATTCACCATCTTATTTGAGCCTAAAAAGAAAACTAGCCTCCATTGCGGAGGCCAATTTTCATTATCCCTTAAGAGTCCAGCTCTTCTTCATATACATGCTGTAATAATACTTTCCTTGTTATAATACCTTCAAAAACCCCTTCGTCTGTTTCAACACATACAAACGGATGGTCAATTAATAACTCTAACCCCTTCATCACTGAATCCTCTACATGAAGGCGAGGGATATCTCGAATCATAACTTCGGAAACCTTTTTATTTTCAAGATTATCAAATTCAATCCGTTCGAGTCCCAATATGGATTCAAGAATCACAGGTGTACTAATTAATCCATGCAGTTTATACATTGGGTCTAATACCGGAATCGCCGTATAACCACTTTTTGTTAATACTAAAAGCGCATGTTCAAGATTGTTGGCTACTTGCACGTGGGCGACCCGTTCTGAAGATATCATCAAGTCTTTCACGCTTGAATCCAATAAATTCCCATCATGAGTACCAATCATGTAAAAACTCCTTACCATATGTTATTAAAATTCTCTCTTATTTCTAGTGTAACATAGGTAAGGAGAAATCGCTTCACCAAATATCCTTGATTTCAAATAAATGTAAACGCATTCATCATCCCTTACTTGTTTGTATATTTTTCGCGACATATCGACAATTCGGGCACTCATAAATGACATTTTGATTGGATTGAGCGGTTAACACAGATTCGATATTCCTTTCATCTAAACAACTCGGACACCTTACTATTATTTTATTCATATGACCCCTCCACGTATAGCATTCCTCGATGTTTAATGATTTATGAATAGGCTAAAACAATGGAGAGAAGCACTGCCTTTGAACCGGCGGAGCCTAAAGCTAAAATACTCTCACAAGCAATAGCGACATACACATAGCCTCATAGAAAAAAGCCAACCCTAAAATTAAATCAGGTTGGCTCTTTTAGCATGTACTATTAAGATTGAAGTAAATCAAAGATTTCGATTGTAATCATATCAACATTATCAAATTGATATTTCGAAGACTTCCCTTTTTCGCTGTATACTTCCAGCTCAAACATGTCCGTTTTGCTGAAATATGTAACTTGGCAGATTTTCACTCCATCTATTTCAAAAAAACGTTGAGCAGACTCGGTTTCCTTTGCTTGCTCTTGAAGATTTTTCAATCTGGTAAGAATGCCCTGCAATTGAGACATACTACCACTCCTTTCTAATATAAAACCTTTTCGATAGGTTTCACTATATCATACTTTTCTATCCAATAACCACGACCAAATAAATTCAGAATACTTAAATATTCATTCTTTACATGGCACTATTAACAGAATAAAATAAGGACAAGCATTTGTACATAATAAATTATTATGGAGGCGGCCTAAATGGACACAATTTCTGAACTTGGATTTCGAATTTCGTTAATCGATGGATTCGATTTAAATCGCGAACATCGGACAGGTACATATGTTATACACGATACACCTTTAACAATTGTAGAAACATCAGCAAGTCCTTCTATTCCTCATCTCTTAAAGGGGTTAGCCGAATTAAATATTGATCCTGCAGATATCGCCTATATCATCTTAACCCACATTCATCTAGATCACGCTGGCGGCACTGGATTATTTTTATCACATTGCCCGAATGCCAAAGTTATTGTTCATCCTAAAGGAGCTAGACATCTCGAAGATCCTTCCCGTTTAATTGCAGGTGCCAAAGCTGTCTATGGCAATAAATTCGATGAATTATTCAACCCTATTTTACCTATACCGAAAGACAGGCTCATCATTAAGCACAATCAAGACACACTTCAATTTACTAATCAAGCTTCTCTCACTTTTTACGATACGCCAGGACATGCCAACCATCATCTCAGCATCTTTGATTCCACTTCTAAAGGAATGTTCTCAGGAGATACAATCGGTGTCTATTATCGCGACCTAGATGAGGCAGGAATTGAATGGTACATGCCATCTACTTCACCGAATCAATTTAATCCAACAGCGATGTTAGCCGCCATTGATTTATATCGAAGCATCGGGGTTGAACGCATTTATTTTGGTCATTACGGTGTATCTGACAACCCTGAAGAAGTCTACCATCAAATCCAAACATGGCTCCCTATTTATATAGAAGCAGCTGAGAGCGCCTTCCATTCATGTTCAAGTTTTGATGAACAAGTGTCAATGACTCAGAAAACGCTGTATGACAAAACACGTGATTTACTAGCAAAACAAGGAATTCCTGCTGACCATCCCGTTTTTGAGATTATAGCGCTCGATTTAGAGGTCTGCTCAATGGGGCTCATCGATTATTTAATGAGAAAACAAAAAGAAGAAAAGATAAGCAAACCGCTTTAAAAGAATAGTTACTTTCTCTATAATAAGAATACGAAATCGAACTGCATATTGGAGGAAGAAAATGAAAGACGTAACTCTTTATACACAACCGGACTGCCCTCCGTGTCAAATTATGAAATTGTTTTTTAACGACAACAACATATCCTATAAGGAAAAAAATATCAAAACAGATAAAACTGCACTTCAAGAGTTAACAAAAAAATACGGATCTTATTCAACACCTACTGTTGTCATAGATGGAAAAGCCATTATCGGCTTTGAACTCGAAGAAATCAAAAAAGAACTACAATTAGATTAGCAAAATTCAAGGCAATCCATACGTATAAAGTGAAACTTCCATCAGTGGGGGTTTTTCTTCATCCCCCACTGATGATTAATCACGTTCTACGGTCACTAAGATTTCAAGCTTCGCTTTCAATCAAGTGACCGTATGAACCTGATTGGTGAAAGCTTACCTTTGAAAACCACAAAGGTAAGTTTCACTGTATTTTACCAATCGGACCTTTACTACAAAAGCGAGGCGACTGTTCAGCCCCGACAAGCATAAGATGAAATGTGGCGTGGCGCAGTTTGCCACAGAGCATTACAGCTTATGACCTCGAGGGGGCTAGGAGCCGCAACTAAATGAGGGCAGTTGTCCCCTATCTATCTTCCTTGTTCACTCTGAATCTTGAGGTGGGGGTCTTACTGCCCGTTAAGAGTGGGATAAACGAAAAAAATTGAGCCTAAAGTTGTTCATAAACAACCTTTAGAGCTCAACTTTTTTTGTCAACTCTTATAATAAAGCATCATTTTCGTACAAATAACTATAAGATAAATCAAGGAAAACATATTCCTTATTATTAATCGGATAAGAGAACGTTCGAATTGTTTCACCTGTTTCAATATCACTATACAAATCTGATAAAATCCCCGTCTTTTCATTCCTCATTTTAATAATATTTTCTAGGAAATACGGTCTCCAGCTCCAATTGCTATTTAAATAACTCTTTTGAATGAGCCATTCACCATCTTTGTAAAGAATATTGGGTGACGTTTGATATCCTTGGTCATCACATACATACAATCGAAAACAAACTTTTTCTAATTTATCGGCTAGCACTTTTAGCATTTCTTCATGTGATTCATAACGCTTCTGTACTTTCAAAAACATGTTTATCTCTTCATTGAACCGTTGCGTTTTTTCATAAACAGCTTCTAATTTCTTCGTTTCATATGAGATAAAATTTTGACATTCTTGCTGAAACTTTTCACGTAATTTATGTTTGTCAATAAATAACAAATCGGGCTTTGATAAAAAGTATCCTTGATAATAGCGCCCTCCATTTTTCCAAGCAAATCGAAGCTGGTATTCTGTTTCGATATTTTCAAATAATAAGCTCGCTCCAATTTTTCTAGCTAACATACTAAGGGAAAATAAAACGACTTGATAAGCATCTCCGCCAGATATACGCATTTGTTCTACATTAACCTTTAGAATATTAGGTGACAGTTGTGCAATCTTATCAAGCTGGCTATGATCCCCTAAATGATCGAAAGCAACCTTAATACCGTACGTTTTATAGTACGCAAGCACGTGCTGCAATGGCTCAAAATTATCGATATCAATAGTGTCAGATAGCTCCAGCACAACACGTGAAAGCTCGTCTAATTCTAAATGTTGTTTCAACGTTTCCATAAATTGCTCGCCATGATCAAACATCAGTAAATTTGGGTCACGGTTAATAAAAATAAGAAATTCTTCTCCGTAATCCTTAATACGTTCTAGTGCTACTTCCAGTAAATAATTATCTACTTCAATTCTATACTCTTCTGGAATGGTCACATCTTGAAAAAAAGGTCCTAAACTCTTATATTCAGAGTTCTCTTCAAAACGCCCTAATATTTCGTAACCAATAACCTGATGTTGATCCGCACTAAAAATTGGTTGAAAAAACGGAACAACTCGGTCAAGATTCGCCAATATGTTATCTGCATCCATGATGTATTCCCCCTAATCACGAAACATCAATATGCACAAATTATACCATTAGTTTCTATTCTTGATAATACGAAATTTCTTAAAACCCATTAAGTAACCTATTATCTTTAAAATGGAAAGAACAATGGGATTGTTAAAACTAAGACAATTCCAACAAAAATTTGCAATAAAATTCCCATTAACACGAAATCTTTTGACTGATATTCACCAGCGGTCATTACAAGGGTATTGCTAGACGTAGCTTTAGGTGAAGATAATGCAACACTTGCAGCAATAGCAATTCCCATTAATATTGGAATTGGACTTATTCCTAATGTATTAGAACATAATAAGGCAATCGGAGCCATCACAATCGCAGTTACCCCATAAGGAATAAACGGACTTAAGAGCATCGTTAATAAATAAAAGCCAGCTAGCAAACCATACGGACCTGTATAATCAAAGAATATAGCAAACCAATCACTAATTAATCGTACACCGCCTGTATTCTCTAACGCCCGCACAATGCCCATCATCGCCGCAATTAATAAAACAGGTTCCCAATTAATCTTCTGATAAGCTTCCTCCATCGAACGTACACAACCGGTTACTACCATCAGCAGTGCGGCGATTACAACAGATAAGACAAATGGTATCGCGCCAATGGATAAGAGAATAGTCATCAAGGCTGTAATGGCAGCAGCTATAATCGGCGCCTTCGACTGAGTACGCTCCCGTTGCTCGACAACTTCTTCAGAGGCGCTTCCAATGACAATCATGTCTTCAAGATCCGCTGAAATACGCTCAATGTTTTTCCACTCTCCATGAATAAGAAGAGCATCACCTTGCTTTAGTCTTTCTGTCCCAACTTCTGTTTGAATATATTCGCCATTACGATTAATCGCTAATACGTTACAACGATATTTTTCACGAAACTGCATATCCATCAGTGTTTGATTTTCATAATTAGAGTTAGGCATAATTAAGATTTCCGTTAAACCAAATTTACTGCTCACGAAGTGCTTTTTAATTTGTTCTGGATTAAAGTGTTTATACTCTAATTCATAATCGACGGCTAACCGCTCTACATTCTCGACTTCCCCAAACACTAAAATAATATCATCTGGATGCAGTACTTCATCTGCTTTAGCGGAAATAACCGATTGCTTTGAAAGCAAAGGCAATTGCTTCTCTTTCGCTTTACGCTTAATTTCAATCAACGTAATTTCATACTGAAACGGAAGATGTAAATTAGCTAGTCTTTCTCCAACAATATCCGAGTTACCCGGTATGTGTAAATAATGCAGACGATCATATACTTTATACATGCCGGCTAATTCCCTAGCCGATAACTCCTTCACGCTGTTCCTCGCTGCTAATGGTTCTTCGGGCAGCAGCTTTCGCCCTAGTGTCAGCATAAATACTACACCTGCTGCAAAGGCCACAAGTCCGATAGGTGTAAAATCAAAAAAGTTCAACTTTACGATGCCTTCGCTTTGTAAAATATAACTAATCAAGATATTCGGCGCTGTCCCAATTAAGGTAAGAACGGCACCTAAACTACTCGCATAAGCGAGCGGTAATAAATAGCGGGACGGGCTCATTTTTTTCTTCAAAGCCATGCTTACGACAATCGGAATTAAAATGACGACAATACCCGTTCCACTAAAAAAAGCACTAAGTAAGCCACCCGTTATCATCACAATAAGCAGCAGCTTTAATTCTGAACCTACACCGAATTTCAATAAATAATTTCCAACTTCGTCAACAAGCCCGCTATTAAAAATACCTGCACTTACGATAAATAAGGCAGCAATCGTGATGACGACCGGATTCGCAAATCCCGCTAAAAGTTCCTCTAAAGATAAAATTCCAGTTAAACCCAGTACAACTAAGCCAACTAATGCAATCAAATCTGCTCTAAATTTTCCATATATAATACAAGCGATTGTACATACAAGTATGAGAACTGTTATAAACAAAGGCTGAGTCATCAAGCACCTCCGTATAGGCACAAACAATATGTCCTATCCGTTTCCGTTTCTTTAATATAGTGTAACAAAAGAATATATCGCTTCTTTTTCTACCTTTTATTTGCTAATATGAGGAAGTATCATTTATTAGATAGGTTGATTAACATGAATAAAACTATTTCACGCAGAACATTTCTAAAAAAAAGTATTGCCTCTTTATTAACCATCACTGGTTTAGGAATTGGCGGAAAATACTACATCCATAATATTGAACCGCATTGGTTAAAAACCAACCATATTCCAATCAGTCACTCCTTCATTCCAAAAGGATTTCACGGGTTAAAAATGGTTCAGTTTAGCGACACACATTTAGGATTTCAGTTTCAATTAAAAGACTTACAAACACTTATCCAAAAAATAAATGCCCTGCAAGCGGATGTCATTATCTTTACAGGAGATTTAATGGACAAACCGGATAAATATAGGAATTATAAAGAAATTATTCCTGTGTTACAAAAGCTTCATGCTCCGTTAGGGAAATTCTGTGTATATGGAAACCACGATCACGGTGGTTATGGTTCTGAAATATACAAATCCATTATGGAAATGTGTGAATTTACGCTTCTACAAAACGCAAACATAGAGCTCTCTCTTTTATCAAAGGAATCTATTTATCTCACAGGTATTGACGACGCGATGCTCGGTCAGCCAGACTTTCCAGAAGCACTTTCTGGTATTCCTGAAAGTAAGTATACCATTCTATTATCTCATGCACCTGATTTAGCAGATACGGCAAAGAATTATCCAATTCACCTGCAAATAAGCGGCCATAGTCACGGTGGACAAGTGCAAATTCCGTTTTTTGGAGCACTTGTCACTCCTCCTTTTGCCGAGAGATATCCGGAAGGCTTGTACAACATCGACTCCCTCACTTTATATGTGAATAGAGGAATCGGTACAACCCGCCTTCCTTATCGTTTTTTGTCGCGTCCAGAAATTACAGTGTATGAATTACAATCTCCACACATCTAAACTGATTCCTGCATGAATAATGACAAAATGCTGTACTAGCCAAAAAAATGCTGTAGAAGAAATGACATAATCCATGTCATTTTTTCTGTTGCTTTACAAATTTATTTTCTTATTTATAATAACGACATCGCTACAATATTGCCAATAAAAAATACAAATATACAGCCTATAATCGAACCTGTTATATATAAAAAGGCTTTCATATACTGCTGTTTCCCAAGCAAAAATAGGCTTTCTGAGCTAAATGTTGAAAACGTTGTGAAAGCTCCTAAAAAACCTGTCATACTAAACAATTGCCACGATAGATTTAACTCATTTCCCGCTGAAATACACATGCCTAATCCAAAAGAGCCCGCCAAATTAATAATCAAAATACTTAGTGGAATCGTACTTTCCGGTAAAATCCTCTTCAAATACGTTTGCACGCTATATCTTGCAATAGCTCCGATCATTCCGCCAATCCATACAAGAACAGCATTCATCCTCGTTCTCCACTTCTCCTACCTAGAAATACATGTTGCCCAATGAAATAAGCGGTCAGTCCGCCTAACACCGTACACTCGATATATAATCCGCTAAGTAGTATCGACTCTCTCATTAAAGCCACCGCTTCAGCAGAGAACGTCGACATCGTCGTAAACCCTCCGCACAAACCGGTACCTAAAGCTAACTGAAGAATCTCTCCTCGATTTCGATTCATCAAATAACTCGTGACTCCCCCTAGCAAAAAACTACCAGCAATATTAATCAACAGGGTGCTCCATGGAAAAATGGGTGACGGCAGTACTTCTTGAATCATATAGCGCAATACAGCACCAGATCCACCACCAATCCCAATAGCTAGTATTCGAATTAACATGTATACTCACCTCAAACTTCGCAATAAAGGGAAACTTCCATCCGTGTGGGGTTTCCTTCATCCCCCCACGCCTACAGATGTTTATTCACATTCTACGGTCACTAAAATCTCCACCTCAATCAAGTGACCGTACGAACCTGATTGGTGAAAGCTGACCTTTGAAAACCACAAAGTTACGTTTCCTTGTATCTCGCTAATCAGACCTTTACTACAAATGCGAGGCAGCTGTTCGGCCCGCGATAAGCATAAGATAAAATACGGCGTTGGTCCAGTTTGCCACAGAGCCTTTCATCTTATGACTTCAAGTGGCTAGATGAGAGCAGTTATCCCCACTCACCTTCGTTGCTTCTTTCTAAGCTTGAGGCGAGGTCTTATTGCCTGTTAAGTGCGGGATAAATATCATCATTATAACAGAATGGAGTGAAACAGGCTCTTTTCGGGGCAAATCCCATACACTATATAGAAAAGCATAAGCATGTAGATAGATTATTTGATAGGCTTTTCTAGCAACTTTCAATTAATGATAACCTATCTCTTCGCTCCTGCCATTCTACAAGGTGCGAAACTATATAGTTTTTCAAAAAGGAGGTTTTTATATGCAAACATATCCATACGCTTACCCTTCCTACTCTTATCTTCCTTACCCTTATTCTACTTATTCATCCTACCCGATTGATCGACACGCCCCTGAACAACATCACTATGGCGACGAAAGGTTTTTTCCTCTTGGGCTCGGCCTTGCCATACCAGCTGCGTTCATTGCAGGTTTAGCTGTTCCACTTCTCTGGAACCGTCCATTCTACCCGCCTTATCCTGGTTATTATGGCGGATTTGGTGCCCCAGGATTTGGTGGCCCGGGATTTGGTGGTTATTACGGTGGATTCGGGGGGCAAGGAGTTCCTGCCTATCCGCCGCAAGTGACTGCACAAGCAGCAACATCAGATACTATAAATATTTATAATCGAACCCCCTAGCCTGTAACAAACGGTATGTCTCTACCTCATTATATCTTTCAATCATACCTCACTTCTAGATTAGAAGTGAGGACTTTCATGATTTTTTGAAAAAGGTCGTAAAACTAAAACATTTCTTTTATAAATCTCAGAATGACTTTCTTAAATATTGGAAAGTGGTATAATGATGATGCATAGATATGTAAATGACTTACAAACTACATAGATTATCGAACTAACAATGCTATCAAAAAGAGCATAAAGCTCATGAAGAAAAGGAGTTCCTGTAATGAAAGATATGAAAGGACAGTCTGAAATGGCAGATACCTCAACCGACTCCCTTGCGCAAGCAGTATTTATTGTCAACAAGCATGCAAAAACAGCTTTGGAGCCAAAGTATTTGTATGACTTAAAACGCCTCGCTTTAAATAAATTGTTGAAAGAAGGTAAAGCAAAGAAAATAGGTCTCCATTTCTCTGATAACCCTCGTTTTGCTGCACAACAATCCGACGTAATCGTTACATGCGGTGCATATGTCTTTCACCTTCCACCTACAAAGGAAGATTTAAAAATTTTACCCCATCTCGGTAACCGCTCAGCATCCATTCGGAACCCTAAAGCTGTTATGTCATTATCGAAAGCAAAACAAATACTACAATCTTATACTGGACAAGCAAAGGATCTACAATCTAAACCAGATATGAAGAAAAAGCAGAACAAAATGAACCAACCTAACCAGCGATACCACAACCCCTTTCCTTCATCTTTTTTAGGTAAAGGATCGAAATACTAGTTGGAAATCTAATGAATTTTTACTTCTTTAACATCATTGAACTGAGCTAAAGGTCACGATAAATCCCAATCGCCAATCCTAAAAAAACGAGTTTAAGACTACACGTCTCAAACTCGTTTTTTTATGTAGATTTATTCCACGCTTAACGGGCAGTAAGCCCCCCACCTCAAGCTTATGAGGAAATAAAGAAGAGAGGGCCCGTAAAGGTCCGATTGGTAAAATACAGTGAAACCTACCTTTGTGGTTTTCAAAGGTAAGTTTCACCAATCAGGTTCATACGGTCACTTAATTGAAAGCGAAGCTTGAAATCTTAGTGACCGTAGAACGTGACTAACCATCAGTGGGGAATGAAAGAGCCGCCACTGATGGAAGTTTCACTTTATAAACTATATTCATCAATTAATTTAATTAAAGCAGTAATCTCAGGTTTACTAATTTGAGCATCCGCCCCAACAATTTGTCCTTTATGGCGAAGACTATCAGTAATTAATGAAGAGAAGATGATAACCGGCAGCTTGGATAATTCAGGATGCTGCTTAATTCTCTTCGTTAAATGATGTCCATCCATTTGCGGCATTTCAATATCTGTAATAACTAAATGCACTTCATCCGCCAGCGTTTTCCCTGATTCCACTATGCTTTCTAAATAATCTAATGCATCTTGTCCATTTTCAAAAAACTCCAAGTACTCAAAACCAGCTTCTGTTAACGTATCATGAAGTAATTTACGCAATAGCGGGGAATCCTCAGCCACAACCAATCTTGTTTGCGAATTCGAGCGTTTCCCAAGCTTTTTCACTTGCTGGATACTAATTCCTGTTTCTGGATTAATTTCAACGACAATTTTCTCAAAATCTAAAAGCAGAATCATGTCACCATTTAATTTAATGACCCCAATAATTTGGCCTTCAAGGCCTTGGTACATATCAGAAGGTTTTTCAATTTGCGTCCAAGAAATACGGTGTATTTGTGTAACCGAATGAACATGAAATACGACTTTTTGTTGATTAAACTCGGCCACAATAAACTTATCTTGTTTTGGATTTTCTGAAGCGGGGAAACCTAATGCGTCTGCTACATTCACAACAGGCAAAACTTCACCACGCAATTCAATAATTCCTTCTACATTAGGATGTGCGTGGGGCACAATAGTAATCGGAACAGGATTAATAATTTCTTTCACTTTAATGACATTAATCCCAAATTTATTTTTTCCAATACCAAATTCCACAATTTCTAATTCATTTGTCCCACTTTCTAACAAAATCCCTTTGTTCTCTTTCATATCCCTCGTCCTTCCTATTCAATTCCCATTTACTACATTTAATATACCATGTTTTGTCGCTATCAAATCAGACACTTTAGTGAAAATGACCTATTTTACACAGAGAAACTTCACATATTGGAGATAGATTCCTTATTTCCGTTCACTCCCCTGTTCTAACAATTCCCTTATACTACATAATTCGGATTCCAACACTAAATCGTTAATAGTAAATGCCAAAATATTTTTGTAATTGACTCTTATTCATCATTTTACTAATTATCAATGTTAGCAGTTAACATATTCATTAAACTAAAGGGGAAAATTAGTTATAAAACATAACATATAAATCATTATTGAAGGAATGATTAGAAGGTGTTAATATGATAAGCTTTATCGGGATTACTGATAAAAATAAGTTAGAAAAACATGTGTTTATAGATGATTTGAATTTCTCTAAATATAAATGGTTTTGGGTGGATTTTAATGAGCCTACTAAAGAAGAGCTAACACATTTAGAGAAAACTTTCCACTTCCATCCACTCGCTATTGAAGATTGTATACATACACTTCAAAGACCAAAATTAGATTATTATTATGATTATACTTTTTATACTACACATCTCGTTCGAGAAGAAGAAAGAGATATCTTAAAAGAGGAGTTAGATTTTTTTGTAGGAGAAAACTTTATAGTAACTTTCCACCTTAATCCAGCAATAGAAGTTTCTCAAGTATGGGACAGATTACTATCTCAAAAAAATGTTGAGAAATGGGACACCTTCTATGTGTTTTATCAAATTTTAGACAAAATCGTGGATAATTACTTCCCATTAATTTATAAAATAGAAGAAAAATTAAATAAAATTGAAGATAATATACAAAATAAATCAATGAGTCATTTAATGAATGAACTGTTTGATACAAGATATATGTTGTTAAATCTACTGCATACCATTCATCCAATGCGTGATTTACTTTATCGTATGCTAAACTCTCACCATTTGAGCGGTGTAAAAAAAAGAAAAGAATACTTCTCTGATATTTACGACCACCTTTTGAAATTATCAGAAATGGTCATGACGGATAGGGAAGTAACTGCAGACATAAGAGATAGTTATCTCTCATTAAACTCTCACCAAACAAATAATGTGATGAAAGTTCTTACTATTATAACTTCTATATTTGCCCCTTTAACACTGATTGCAGGGATTTTCGGGATGAATTTTGAATATATGCCCGAATTAACATGGAAATATGGTTATTTCTTTTCTCTTGGATTAATGGGAGTTATTGGAGTATCCATGTACTTTTGGTTTAAGAGGAAGGGGTGGTTTTAGGCTAGAGCGCCTTCCCCCCAGCATATTAAACCGAAAGTCTGGCACCATAGCCTCAAATGTATATACGGTTTAAAGGAGAGTTTTCCAAGTTTACAGCACTTTTGATTTTCGCTCTCTTTTTCTTTTTTGCTTGCTATTATTCAGCCAGCCTTTTTTCACAAAATACCAGAACATAAGCAGCGCGATTCCTCCCATCATAGCTAGTACAACAAAATAGCCATAGCGCCAATTTAGCTCCGGCATAAAAGAAAAGTTCATACCATATACGCCAGCAATAAAAGTAAGAGGCATAAAAATCGTTGTAATAACCATTAATGTCATCATCGTTTTATTCATATTATTCGAGTTAACGGATAAATAATTATCACGGATATCTGAAGAAAAATCACGATACGCTTCTAACATTTCCGCTAACTTCAATAAATGATCATATACATCATTAAAATAGGAATGCTGTTCTTGTAAATAACTAATCCGATCCGAGGAAGTCATTCGATACAATAAATCACGCATCGGCATAATTGTACGCCGTAACTTTGACAAGTCAGACCGTAGATCAAATAGCTGATCAATTAACTCTGCAATCGTCTCATTTTCTGTATTATCCTCGATCTGATTTAACTGATTTTCTATGCTGTACACCGTCGGATAATATTCATCGACAATATAATCAATCAACCCATGCATAAGAAAAAACGGACCTTTTTTCATGGAGATATCTTTTTTTAACCGCTCCCATACAACTGTTATCTCCTCCAATTCTTCATTATGAAACGTAACAAGCCATCGATTTCCAACAAACAAATCTAATTCAACTGGTCGCAAATCTGCTTTTTTTAGCACATGCAGGATAATAAATTGATACGTTTCATAATAGTCAATTTTAGGACGTTGAATGAAGTCATCTAAACAATCTTCAATGGCCAATGGATGAAATTGAAAAAAACGAGCCAACTCCTCCTGTTCCTCTTCATTTGGTTGAAAAAAATCAACCCAATACCAGTCTATATGTTGCTCATGAACATCTTCTAAAGATAAATTAGAAACAAACTCATGATTCTTTGTTATTGCACAAATGTGTATCACATAACCAACCCTTTTGAATAATTTAACAATTAACCTTTATTATACTCTTCCATCTTGCTAATAGAAAAACAATTAAAAATAATGAAGATTTATTTTCTTTATTCCGTCATGAAATGATAAAATATATGCATATTCAAAGGAGGAATAAAATCAGATGGATCATATACTTAATCCTCTTGTTAAATCAGTGGAAATATCGGGAATACGCAAATTCTATAATATGGTAGCCGATATTGAAGGGACTATTTCGTTAACGATTGGACAACCAGATTTCCCGACACCACTTCATATAAAAGAGGCAGCTAAACAAGCAATTGACGAAAATTATACCGTGTATACACATAATGCTGGCTATTTAGAATTAAGAGAAGCAGCTCGTGAATATGTAAAGAAGAAATATGCTCTTTCCTATCGAGCAGAAGATGAAATTATCGTGACAACTGGGGCAAGTGAGGCCATTGATATCGCATTTAGAACTATTCTATTGCCTTGCACGGAAGTCATTCTGCCTGGACCTGTTTACCCTGGCTATGAACCGATTATAAAAATGTGTGGTGCGGTTCCAGTATATGCAGATACAACGCAAAACAATTTTCGGATGACAGCTGATGTGATCGAGCCCTACATAACAGAAGCTACTCGTTGTATTGTATTACCTTATCCATCTAATCCAACAGGCGTTACATTAACGAGCGCCGAATTAGAAGCTATCGCCGATCTTGTTCGCGGCAAAGATATTATGATTTTAGCGGATGAAATTTATAGTGAATTAGTATACGACCAAGAACATGTTTCGATTGCTAGCTTCTTAAAAGAACAAACAATCGTGTTAAATGGCTTATCTAAATCTCATTCAATGACAGGATGGAGAATTGGCTTTTTATTTGCCCCGGCAAATATTTGTCAACATATTTTAAAAGTACATCAATACAACGTGACGTGCGCTTCATCGATTTCTCAGCGAGCAGCTCTAGCTGCGCTCACTACAGGATTTAATGACGCACTGCCAATGAAAGAGGAATATGCCAAACGAAGAGACTATGTATATAATCGCCTTCAGGCAATGCAGTTAGACGTCGTTAAACCAAACGGTGCATTCTACTTTTTTGTTAAACTGCCAAAAGGATATACCTCTTCTCTAGATTTTTGCCTGAAGCTTGTTCAACAAACAAAGGTCGCTGTCGTTCCTGGTGAAGCTTTCTCTTCACTCGGCGATGACTATTTCCGTATTTCTTATGCTTACTCTATGGAAACATTGAAAGAAGCACTCGATCGAATCGAAGCATTTTTACGATAAGAAAGCCAATGAGAAAGAAATAAGTATGCAGTCCATCACAGACTGCATGCTTATTTACGTTTCACTTGTAATATTTATACAATGCTTGTGTACCGCTGTTTTCCTCACCTGCTTCTGCAAGTTGGACATACAATGATTTACTTAAGGCAAGCCCTGGTGTATCCATCCCCATTTTATCGGCCTCTTCAAGCGCAATCGTCATATCTTTAATAAAGTGTTTAATATAAAACCCTGGTTCAAAATCCTCTTTCACCATCCGTGGCACAAGATTCGTTAACGACCAGCTGCTAGCCGCTCCAGTAGAAATACTTTGCAGCACACGGTCTGGATCTAATCCTGCTTTTTTCGCATACACAATCGCTTCTGTTACACCAATCATCGTTGAAGCAATCGTAATTTGGTTACACATTTTCGTATGTTGCCCAGCCCCTGCTTTCCCTTGGTAAATAATATTATTTCCCATAACTTCTAAAATCGGTTGAACCGTCTTAAAATCTTCTTCTTCACCGCCGACCATAATCGCAAGCTTGGCATCTCGCGCTCCAATATCCCCTCCTGACACAGGTGCATCAAGAGCTGCCATTCCTTTTTTCTTAGCCTCGCTCGCAATTCGCTCAGCTAAAGAGGGGGTAGACGTTGTCATATCAATCATATATGTACCAGGTTTACCGTTTACAATAAGTCCTTGCTCACCAAGATAAATATCCTCTACATCTTTCGGATAGCCAATCATCGTAATAATTACATTCGCATGCTGTGCTAGTTCTTTCGGTGTATCCGCCCATTTTGCCCCTTGAATCAGCAGCTCTTCTGCTTTTTCCTTTGTTCTCGTATACACATAAAGCTCATATCCCGCTTTTAATAAATGATGGGCCATACTTTTTCCCATAACACCTGTACCAATAAAACCAATGATTGCATTCTCCTTCATTAGTACCAATCCCCTCACTCCCAACACGTTTGTTTAAATTGATTTAACCATACCGCCATCTACTAAATAAGACTGTCCTGTTAGATACGTATTCGCTCCTGAAACGAGGAACGTCACAAACTTAGCAAACTCCTCAGGTTCTCCATATCGGCCAAGAGGAATATTTTTCAGTAATTGCTGAGATAATTGCTCCTGTGTAATTCCTTTTTTCTCAGCTGTTACTTCATCTAAATATTGAATACGCTCCGTTGCAATTCGTCCTGGTCCAACTGTATTAATTAAAATATTGTCAGGACCTAATTCAACAGACAATGTTTTAGCTAACCCAACAATGGCTGTTCGAAACGTATTGGATAAAATCAACCCTTGAATCGGTTCTTTAATCGAAGAAGAAGCAATATTCACAATTCTTCCTCCCTTTTGCTTTAAATAAGGCAAGCTTTCACGAATCGTACGAATATAACTAAGTAAATTCAGCTCAAAAGATTGCTGCCAATGCTCATCACTCATATCCACAAACGTCCCAGCAGGCGGTCCTCCTGCATTATTGATTAAAATATCAATACTTCCAAACTCGTCTACCGTCTTTTTGACAAGGGCTTGGATATCTTCTAATTTCGAAAGATCTGTTACTGTATAAACAACTTTCCCTAATCCTAGCTTTTGCAGTTCTTCTTGAGCGTTAACAAGCTTCTCCTCATAACGGCCAACAAGCATCACATTACTTCCCTCTTTTACAAGCTCTGCTGCAATCGCCTTCCCTAACCCTTGACTTGATGCTAAAATCAGTGCATTTTTATTCTCTAATTGAAAATCCATTGTCATCCTCCTAATGTTATCAATTTACTTCTATGACTACTATTATAGCTGTCTATTAGGAAAAATAGAGAAATAAACGCTCAAATTTTTCATTTATATACATGAAAAATAGCCGAATGGCTTTGTCCATTCGACATCAAAATCATAGCAGAGATTCCCTAACATACATCATTCAGTGCTTGCTGAATAAATTGTTGGACATCCTCCGCTGTTTCCATATGTAATATAGTCTCTGCCAGCTTTCTCATTTCTGCTTGTGAAAGCTGATGAATATAAGAACGAACTTGTAAGATGGAAGCAGCATTCATGGAAAACTCCTCTACACCCAGCCCTAATAAAATAGGGATTGCTATTGGATCTGCTGCCATCTCCCCACATAAACCTACCCATTTACCTTGATTATGAGCGGCATCAATCACCATTTTAATTAAGCGAAAAATAGCTGGATTGTATGGTTGATATAAATAAGCTACTCGTTCATTTAGACGATCCGCTGCCATCGTATACTGAATAAGGTCATTTGTACCGATACTAAAGAAATCAACTTCCTTCGCAAACACATCCGCCATAATTGCCGTCGCCGGTACCTCTACCATCATCCCAATCTTAATGTTCTCGTTTACCTGCGTTCCGGCATCCAGCAGCTCTTGCTTCACTTTATTCAAGAGCATTTTAGCTGTACGTAGCTCTGTTAAAGTCGTAACCATTGGGAACATAATTTTTAAATGACCAAAGACGCTCGCACGAAGCAATGCCCGTAATTGCCTCTCAAATTGAACAGGCTCTTTTAACGAGTAACGAATCGCTCTATATCCTAAAAAAGGATTACTTTCATAAGGGAGATGTAAGTGCGGAACGTCTTTATCCCCCCAACATCTAATGTGCGAATGACAACTGGTTTTCCTTGCATGCCTACTAAAATCGCCTTATACGTTTGAAACTGTTTTTCTTCACTCGGTAACTCATTTCTCCCCATAAATAAAAATTCCGTACGAAATAATCCTACACCTTCCGCACCATTGAAGAGAACGCTGCTTCCCTCTTTCTCTGAAACGATGTTCGCTGCTAAAGTTACTTGATGCCCGTCTTTAGTTACAGTTGGTTGATGAACAAAATGATCCCATTTGCTTGTTATAGCTTGTTCCGCAATTTGTTCCGACTCATAGCGCTTCATCAATTCAGAGGTTGGATTAATATGGACCTGCCCTCTAAATCCATCAATAATCACCATATCACCATGATTAATAGAAGCTAGCCCTTCTTTTACTCCTACAATCGCTGGAATATTAAGAGAGCGGGCAATGATAGCGGAATGCGATGAACTGGCTCCGCGTTCCGTGGCGAAGCCTTTTACATAGAGAGGATTTAATCGAGCAGTATCTGACGGTTTCAAGTCATTTGCAATAATGATGACGTCTTCCGCTATTAAACTTGGATTAGGCAGATGAACACCAAGAAGATGAGCTAACAACCGCATTTTCACATCATAAAGATCAATTGCGCGTTCCCTAATCAATAGATTATCATTCTCCTCAAACATCATCATAAACATATCGACCGTTTCCTGCATCGCAAACTCAGCATTGATTTGTTCTGTTTGAATTTTATGTTGAATAGAAAGCAAAAATTCTGGATCTTCTAGTATAAGTAAATGAGCATCAAAGATGGCTGCGTGATCATCACCAACATGCTGTTCTGCTTTCGCCCGTATCATCTTGAGCTCAGCTCGTGACTTATGTATCATTTCTTGAAAACGGACAATTTCCGCAGCACTGTTTTCAATCGTTCTTCTTTCGACAAACAATATAGGTTCGTCGAGTCGATACGCTTTTGCAATGGCTATTCCAGCAGAAGCGGCGACTCCACTTAATAGAGTGGACATATTAATGAGCTAAACCTTCTTTATCCAGTGTCTCCGTAAGCGTTTTAATCGCATCATTTTCATCGCTGCCGGTAGCTGTAATCGTGATATCCGCATTTTTACCAACACCTAAAGACATTACACCCATAATAGACTTAAGGTTCACCGTTCTCCCTTTATATTCCAATGTAATTTCTGAATCGAATTTACCAGCCGCCTGTACTAATAACGTTGCTGGACGCGCATGAATGCCTGTTTCCGCAACTACTTTAAACTTTTTTTCTATCATATCAATCTAACCCCTTTATTAAGATGATCAACAAATTAGGAAAGCCTTTTCTTTTAAATGAACAAGGAACAATCCTTCATTCTTCAGAATAGCATTACTACTTGTTACAAACAAACGAAAATCCAAACAAATAGTAAAAAATCAAGAAATTCTTATTAAAATCCATTTAAAAATCTCGTTTATAAATAATTTGTTTATAAATCTAATTGTGCATTCTTCGTAAAAAACACTTTATAGCTAAGCAGAATAAAGATAATAACGGTTAACGAGACACCGCCAAGCCCGCCTAAAATAACTGCAATTTGATATTCAATGGCCACTGTGGGACTAATTCCTGCAAGAATTTGGCCTGTCATCATACCGGGTAAAAAAACAATCCCCATCCCTAACATATTATTAATCGTCGGCAGCACAGCAGAATCAAAGGCTTGATCGACATATTTCTTAACCGCTTTTGTAGGAGCAGCCCCCAGCATAAGCATCGCCTCAATTTTATCCCGGTTACTAGTCATTCCTTCATATAAATTTTTTAAAGCAAGCGTTAATCCCGTCATCGCACTACCTATAATCATCCCTGCGATTGGGATAACATAGCGCGGTTCGTACCATGGTGTAAAATGAATGACGATGCCATTAAAGAATAATAAAGTAATAATCGGCCCTGTCATCATGCTGCACGCAATACACCACTTGATTTGTCGCTTAAGTGAAAACTTCATTTGTTTAAAAATATTCATAATGGAAAAGATGGACATAGCTCCTAACATGGTAATTGTAATAACTGGATGTGGATCATTGAACATATACGTTAACACATATCCTGCTATAAACAGTTGAATAGTCATACGAAAAGTCGCAATAATAATTTCCCTTTCACGAGAAATCCCCCGCCTTTTCACGATTACTAGTAAGATCACCACAAACACATATGCTGCACAAAGGCGCCAAAATTGAATATCAATGATACCGTTACTCTCCATACTTTCTTCACGCCCTTATTGTTTTTTCAGCATAATCGTTCGATCTGCACACTGCTCAACCAACTTTTTCGAATGCGTAATCATAATAACGCTCCCACCCGCCTCCTTAACCTTTGCAAGAAAGCGCGTCATCACCTTTAATTCCGTTTCTTCATCTAAAGCAGCAGTCGGTTCATCCAGCAGATACACTTCAGGTTGTAAAAGAAGAAGTCTTGCCAGTGCCACCCTTTGCTTTTCTCCACCAGAAAGTGTTTCGGCATCTTCCGATAACCCTTTCTGTAACTGTACAATCTCTAATACTTCTTCTAATTCGGCCAATGAGCAAGCAGGTCTTCCGGTGAGCTCTAACCCTACTTGAAGATTATGCTCAATCGTTCCTGGGAAAATCAAAGCTGTTTGTGACAGCATCGTTACCTTTCTGCGATAGGCAATGGGATTAAACTGTTCAATTGGTGTATCACGATACAAGATTTTTCCGCTATCAATATCTTTCATACGATTCAACAGTCGTAGCAACGTCGTTTTTCCTGCCCCGCTTTCTCCTACAAGACAAGTGACAACGCCCGACTTCACTTCAAGATAATCGAGATTAATAATCCCTTTATAAACGACCTTTTCTAAAACAAACATCTCTCCATATGCCCCTTTACTTTTCCCCTTCATTTAACTACACTATAACTTTAGTAAAAATATACGTTTTCTTTCTGTATCTTAATTCAATCATCGGAAATGTACAACCAATATAAATGGAGGTCCCTTATGCTACAATCCTATTTAAAATATATCCTACTTGCATGTATGAGTATCCTTTTACTAACCGCTTGTAGTGAAACAGAAACAATAGAAAACAAAACAGAGAACGCAACAGCACAACAAACTAACTCTACTAATAAGGAAGAAACCGTTCAAGAAAAGAAAGGAAGCACCTTCACCGCAGAAATTGTTAAAGTCGTCGATGGAGATACCGTGAAAATTAAGCTGCCAAACGGCAACGAAGAAACGGTCCGCTTACTTCTTATCGATACACCGGAAACCGTTCATCCATCCAAAGGTGTTCAACCCTTTGGACCAGAAGCAAGTCAATTTTCAAAAGAATTAATGCCTCCTGGTTCTAAAGTGGAAGTCGAAACCGGCATTAGCGAACGAGATAAATACGGACGCTTGCTTGCCTACTTTTATGTAGATGGCAAAATGGTCAACAAAATGCTGCTTGAAAGAGGACTTGCACGAGTAGCCTATGTGTATGCTCCCAACACAAAATATTTAGATGAACTAGAAGCAGTACAGAAAGAAGCCCAAAAGAAAGCCATTGGCATTTGGTCCATCGAAAATTATGTAACATCAAAAGGATTTAATGATTCAGTTGCAGATACAAAAGACAAAACGCAAAAAGAGCCTACTGTTAATGAACAAACTTGCGCAAACCCAACTATTAAAGGAAATATTAATTCAAAAGGAGATAAAATCTATCATCTTCCTTCCGGTGCACACTACGATGTAACAAAAGCAGAAGAAATGTTTTGTACCGAAGAAGAAGCAAAAGCCTCTGGGTTCCGTCCATCACAACGCTAAAACAGAAGCTAAAAAACAAAATAAACGGCCAGCTCTCTATAAGCCGGCCGTTTACCTTAACTACGCGCTTCATCTAAATATGTATACACGACTTCCCCATTATGCTTCGCTTCTCCACGAAAATGTTTAAAATCTTCTCGCTTCACAAGCTGTTGTCGAAACGTCATAAAATGCTCCTTTGTTACTTTATACTCCTGAATATCCCGATTCGCTAATTGATTAAGAATTGTTTGTACGTCTTGTTCGTTCATTGTATATACCACCATTCCTTTATCCTTTTCTTCTAGGTTCTGTTCAATAACATTGTTCTAAAAACCTTTCTCATTGTAGCACATGTCCACTTCCTAAAGTTTTTTTGAATTTTTTGTAATTTTTTCTACTATTTTCTTTACGAACCGTAAAAAATAGTGCAAACTGTATAGTAAACTATTTATCTTCGTCAAATGAATAGTATTTTTAATCCACCTCGCAATCGACTCTTAAATAATTTTGTAGTCGACAGACCAAAACAGCATATACATAGTTTAACCCTCTTTTTTGGTCCATTAATCTGAACTATGAAAGGATGATCGCAATGAAAAAAGCAGAAGTAGGTAATATTATTGAATTTCGCGAAGGTTTACAAGGAATCGTTGAGAAAGTAAATGAAAACTCTGTCATTGTCGATGTGACCTATATGGACAATTATCGCGATTTAGAGCTTGAACAAAAAACAGTTGTCAACCATAAAAACTACACAATCATTAAATAATTTCCCAGTATACAACACAACAGTTGTACATCCCTCAACTCTGTAGACAAAAATGCCTAATTTGTGACATTTGTGCTTATATTTACACATTCCTATAACTCCTTTCTAAAAGAAACAGCTATAATAGAAGGGACCTGTCGTAAATATTCTTGCTCATAAACACAAGAGACATTTCAGAAAGTTGAGGGAAAACAGTATGACAAAATGGACATCAATCTTATCAGGAGTTGCTGTGGCAACATTAGTATTAACAGGATGCGGCACAGCAGATAAAGAAGAAGTAAAAGAACCAACAAACGAAGAAGTAAATGAAAAGCAAAATGATTCATCACAAACTGAAGAAACGAATGAAAACCAAAATGGCTCTTCAGAAAATAAGAAGACAAATGAAGAACAATCCAACGAAGTACGCATCATGGAAACAAATTTAAAGTATACGTTAAACAAAGAAAGCAAAGAAGAAACAGCTTTCTTAAAAACAAGCGACAACCAACCATTTAATATGTACGTACTTCCGGAATTTGAATTAAGCGCTGAAGAACCCGGCAAAGATCTCGTTTTTTTATCTGAAAATGATGCCATTTCGATGCGTATTGAGCTATTACCAGAAGGTACAGATTTAGTAGAAACAGAAAAATATATGAAAACGTTCCTTAGCAGTATTTCAGAATCGATTTCTGATCCGAAGCTCCAGATTGAAAATGGTGTCAGTTATGAAGTAGTAACACCAGACAATGAAGTTGTTACCTCCGTTTTACTCAAAAACGAAAAGGCTCCTGTTCTTCTTACAATGTTTACAACAAAAGAAGCAGATTATCGAGGTGCCTTTTTAGAAATGGCAAAAACGATTCTTGCAAAAAAATAAAACGACGACAAGAGAAAGGCGCAAATAGCTCCTTTCTCTTGTCTATTCATTCAACCTTACTTCGCCAAACAAGCACTAAAAAAAGTAAACTGATGTACCCAAACAATGGATATAAATAGCCAATTAATCTCCCATAGCCTACCTCACTAATAAAAAAGGCAATCATAAACAAGAGGAGAATAATACAAATACTTGGCACTTTCCAAAATCCACTAATTTGTCGTTCTAAACCAAATATATTCCCAATAACTGACGTAAAGATTTCCCCATAGATTACAAGAATAAATACCCAATATAAAGTCTCTCCTGCTGATTTCATAATAATAGCGGAAGGAATTTCATAATCTGCTATATTAGGCAAAGTCATTAAGGCAAAATGACCCGATAACAAAATGATAGTGAGAAAGATTCCTCCAAGCATGCCGCCGCGCTTAATGGTTTCCTGATCTTGAACTTCATAGGCAATCGGCACAAGTACCGCTTGCGCCAGCGCTAAATTGAAAGCCGTATACGAAAAAGGAGAGAATAACACTTTTACCGTAATTCCTGTTTCTGGTATGTGTAATAACGATTCCAAAAAACCCCCGTTTCCAATCGTTAACACACATAAAAGTACACTAAAACTAATCATGATTGGCACAACAAATGAATTAATCGCGAATAATCCCCGCGTTCCAAATATTAGAACTGCGATTGCGAGCACAATCGTTAACCAAACACCAATATGTTTAGACATTCCTAACTGTTCCTCAAAGACAGCTCCTGCTCCGGAAAGCATCACGGCACTAACCCCTACCAGCATCGCTAAAAATAGCAAATTAATAATAGAAGCAATCTTTTTACCAAATAAATATTCATTAAACTCCTCATAAGAAGCCGCATGAATTCGGGAAGAAATAAGCATCATTTTTGTTCCTATAAAGATAAATAAATAACCTGCTATTAAAATCCCTAAAAAGCCGTATAGGCCGTATTGGGTAAAAAATTCAACAATTTCCTTTCCAGTTGCAAAACCGGCACCTACAATGGTTCCAACATAAACCGCCGCAATCTGAAAAACTCCTGCCCACCGTGACAACATCCCTTCGCCTCCTTATTATCCCATCTATATGTGTAGAGAAGGCGTTTTAGACAAGCTTATTACGGATTTTGCGAAAAGAAAGCCCATTACGGTGCGCTGGCCCCCCTTTAGAGATGGGAGTGGTCAGATATCATTATATATTTAAGACTCTATTATCAAACTCTGTTGGTTAGCATAAAGTGAAACTTCCATCAATAAAAAAAGCTAATCGCGTAGATTAGCTTTTCCCTGCTTATAGAGCCTGATCGTCAACGGTCGCTAACCAAGCATCAATAGTAGCAACAACCTCTTGAACGGTTCCATCTTCAAACGGTGATTTTAAGTTAGCTGCCTCAACAAGACCGAGAAATGAGCGACTGCCACCTAAATCGCATAAATGTAAATAATCGTCCCAAGCCGTACGATCTCCTTCTATAGCTCGTTTCCAAAATTGAAACGCACAAATTTGCGCCAGCGTATAGTCAATATAATAGAAAGGAGAATTATAAATATGTGCTTGACGTTGCCAAAAGCCACCCTTTTCTAAAAAAGGATTGCCATCATAATCACGGTGCGGCAAATATTTTTTCTCAATCTGTCTCCATGCTTGCTTTCTTTCATCTGGTGTTGCCTCAGGGTTCTCATATACAAAATGCTGAAACTCATCGACAGCTACACCGTATGGCAAAAACACTAACGCAGAGCTTAAATGAGAAAACTTATATTTATCGGTATCTTCCTTAAAGAATAATTCCATCCACGGCCAAGTCAAAAATTCCATACTCATTGAATGAATTTCACATGCCTCATAAGTAGGCCAATAATATTCAGGAATATCTTGCAAGCGACTTCGATAGACTTGGAAGGCATGCCCTGCTTCATGCGTTAATACATCGATATCCCCAGATGTACCATTGAAATTCGAGAAAATATACGGAGCTTTGTAATCTTCAATAAATGTACAATACCCACCGCTTTCTTTTCCTTTTTTCGCAACTAAATCCATCAACTCATTGTCTACCATAAAGTCAAAAAACTCTTTCGTTTCTGCAGAAAGCTCACTATACATTTTTTTACCGTTCGCAATAATCCAATAAGCATTTCCCTTTGGCGTTGCGTTTCCTGTTTTAAATTCAAAGTTTTCATCAAAAAACTTTAAAGTCTCAACACCGATACGCTCTTGTTGACGTTTCTTTAAACGGCTCACAAGGGGTACGATAACTTCCTCCACTTGCTTCCGAAACTTAGCAACCATTTCCGCGTTGTAATCTGTTCGGGCCATGCGGTAATATCCAAGCTCCACAAAGTTCTTATACCCAAGCTTCGTCGCTATTTCATGACGTACTTTTACGAGCTCATCAAAAATTTGATCGAGCTTTGCTTCATTGGATGCCAAAAACTGATAGTACGCATCACTTGCGCTCTTCCGTAGCTCGCGATTCGGCGACTCCATAAATGGCTGTAATTGAGCAAGTGTACGCTCCTCTCCTTCAAATTCGATTTTCGCTGAAGCAATAAGTTGTGAATATTCACTAGACAGCTTATTTTCCTTTTGCAATAACGGAATAACCGTTGGTGAAAATGTTTTTAACTGAGCTTCTGCTAGTTTAAACAGCTGAGGTCCCCACTTAGCTTCAAGCTCTTCCCTAAATGGAGAACGTACCAGCTCTTCATAAAACAACGATGTTACTTCTTCCATCTCTGGAGCGAACTCATCTAAATAGTCATTTTCCACTTTGTAAAATTCATCGTGTGTATTAATGGAATGACGAATGTGAGCAATATTAAACATTGTGCTCACAGAATTGCGCATTTGATTAATGTCTTGTACGGCTTCCATTTGTTCATCCGCATTCTTTGCTTCTTTAAACCTCTCCATAGTGGAAGAAAATAGCTCTTTCACTTCCTCTATTTGTGGACGCGTATACTCATATTCCATAAATGTCATGCTCGCACTCCCTTTTCTTTCATAATGTATAACCCTAGTGTATAACCTCCCTGTAAGCATAGCATATTATCCGACATTGGAAATCTTTTCTCCTATCATTCAAAAAAATATTGCAGATCCTCCATGTAAGATAAAGGATTTGTTCAACAAACATGTTTAATCCATTAAAAAGAACACCTCATCTATAAGGTGTTCTTCAGTCCATCTATTTATTATGATTGCACGCCATAACCAATCTTCTTAATTAATTCAATCGCTGTTTCTTTCTCTTCTGGAGTCAACGCACTCATAATATCATCAATTCTTTTTTCATGTTCAGGGAACATCCCCTCGATAAAGGATTTTCCTTTTTCCGTAATTTGCGCAAACGTAACACGACGATCATCTTTACATGCCACACGGATTAAATATTCTTTTTGCTCTAATTTATCCACAACATATGTGATACTACCGCTCGCAAGCAAAATCTTTCCTCCTATTTGCTGCAACGGTTGATCTCCTTTATGATAAAGCAATTCTAACACAGCAAATTCAGTAGGATTTAGCCCATGTTCAGCGATGTGTTTATTTACGATATCATTGATAGAGCGATGCGCTCGCGATAACACAATAAACAGTTTTAAAGAACGCTGAATACTATCTTTCTCCATTACTTCACAACCTTTAAATATTTTCAATTAAAATATCTCGAATTTAAATGATTGTAATATATTTATCTTTTCTTGTCAAATTTGCCTATTAAGCACTAGGCTATTGTTTCTTTATACAGTTTGATATACTAAGAAACAGCACAGTAAATTCATACCAATAAATATTCACGCGCTTCCCATGATTCAGCATAAGCCTTTATATCATCCATCTCCCTTTATTAAAAGGAAGGAAAAATACATAAATGAAGGAGCTAGAAGTATCATGAACACGGCGACAACTAGTCAAAAAACAACCAAACAAAGTCAAGAAATGACATTACGTGTGTTACTCATCATTGGCTTATGCCATTTATTAAATGATTCACTACAAGCTGTTGTTCCAGCTATGTTTCCGATTTTAGAAAAGACGATGTCTCTTAGTTATACCCAACTAGGTATGATTGCGTTCACTTTAAACATCGTGTCTTCTCTCTTACAACCTGCCGTCGGTTTTTATACAGATAAAAAACCGATTCCTTATGCCCTTCCCATTGGACTGACAAGTACGTTAATAGGGGTTACATTGCTAGCCATTGCACCTACTTATTCTATCATTTTATGTGCGGTACTGCTAATGGGATTTGGCTCTGCTATTTTTCATCCAGAAGGCTCACGCGTTGCTTTTATGGCAGGGGGGCAAAGACGCGGACTTGCTCAGTCCATTTATCAAGTAGGAGGCAACAGCGGTCAAGCATTAGCTCCACTTATTACAGCCCTTATACTTGTTCCATTCGGACAAAAAGGAGCTCTTTCGTTTACACCTATTGCTTTTCTTGCTGTCATGCTATTACTGTATATTGCGAATTGGTATGCACGTAAACTAGTAGAATTTAAACCGAAGACAAAAGCAGTACAGACGCGCAACAAAGCATTAACGAAAAAAGTGTCCATCGCATTAAGTATCGTATTATTTATCATTTTTGCTCGTTCTTGGTATATTTCTTGTATGACCAACTTTTATAGTTTTTATTTAATTGAGCAATATGGATTTCCTATTAAGACAGCACAGCTTTTTCTTTTTGCCTTTTTAGCAGCTGGAGCCATCGGTACGTTTTTTGGTGGACCATTCGCTGACCGTTTCGGCCGAAAAAATGTTATTCTTTATTCCTTTATTTTGAGCGCGCCATTAACGATTCTATTACCATTTGTATCATCTACTATAGCCTTTATCTTGTTATTAATCATCGGCTTTATTATTATGACAAGTTTTTCTGTAACGGTGATTTTCGCACAAGAATTATTTCCTGGAAAAGTTGGCACAATGGCTGGTCTAACCGTTGGATTTGCTTTTGGAATGGGCGCTGTCGGCTCTGTTGCTTTAGGAGCAATCGCAGACGTAGTGGGGATTATTACGATGATTAAAATCGTTAGTCTCCTGCCGATTTTAGGTGTTATAGCAATCATTCTTCCTTCAGATAACCTATTAAAAAAATGGTATGCATAACCTTTTTCTAACATTTTGTATACTTCCAATAGATTATCTAAATGGAGTAAGGAGCACGTTATGAGTGAAGTATTAATAGGCAGTATTTTATCTGCCCTTTCAACCGGAGTCGGCGCTTTACCGATTCTATTTCTTAAAAACACAATCAGCCATCGCTTTCGGGATACATTGCTTGCCTTTACAGCGGGCATTATGATGGCTGCTTCCATTATGAGTTTAATTCCTGAATCATTAGCAAATGGAAACTACATTCAGCTTGTTATTGGCATTTTCCTTGGCGTGCTAACATTAACATTACTTGAAAAAAACATTCCACATATGGATCTAGATCATAACAAGAGCGGAATTGAATTCGATGAGAAAGCATTGCTAATCGTTACAGCCATTACCCTTCATAACATCCCAGAAGGTTTATCAGTAGGTGTAAGCTATGCTTCGGATTCAGCTTCGGAAACAGGGAATTTAATTGCTTTTGCAATTGGCTTACAAAATGCCCCTGAAGGCTTATTAGTTGCCTTATTTCTATTTAATCAAAAAATTAGTAAGCTAAAAGCATTCATTATCGCAACCTTAACAGGATCGATTGAAATTGTTACTTCTTTATTAGGATATTATTTAACCTCTTACATTACTTTTTTAGTGCCATACGGCTTAGCATTCGCAGCAGGAGCTATGTTATTTATTATCTATAAAGAATTAATTCCTGAAAGTCACGGTGACGGGAATGAACAATCCTCAACATATTCCTTTATTATTGGATTACTTTTTATGATTCTTCTACTAGAAATCTAAACAAAATAAATGGCTGACTCAATGATTATAGGGGTCAGCCTTCTTTAGCAGCGTCTATACGTCTTCTAACTTTGTAAGTTGCTGTTTTAAAATATATCGTCGAATCGGAAATAAAGTCCCTTCCCTACTATTAATAAACTGACATCCATAACGAAAACCCTCTTCGGTTTCTTGCACATGTTGAATCATTACTTCCAGATGATTCATAGTCTCTTCCATCATAAACGATATTTTATATGGTCTATGCGCTGAAAGCTTACGCGCACAAAAAAAGCCTAGTCCCGTAATACTTACATCCAAAACAGTAACAGGTATTTCTTTTTGCTCTGATTGTATATAAGCACGTATTTCACAACAGGTACGAACGGCTTTTCTACGTTCCCTTAAATTTAACTGATCAAACCAAGGGATATATAAGTATAAATTATGTTGTTGTCTTTTTATAATTTTTGTATCAAACTTCTGATTATTAACTACACAAGCAACAGAATCTCCAGCATGAAACTCTTTTGAATCCTTAATGATTACATTCATTAGCTCCCCTTCAACTGAGAAAAGAGCGGCTTGCGTAACTTCTTGATTCTTCAATAATTGTATAAACTCCATACCATCTTCCTTTGTTCCATCGTGATGCTTTTTATTATACCAAACAATGCAACCTTTTTTGAGAAAAATTAACCAAAAGATATTTCTAATTTTGCCTACCTGTTATACTCCTTGTATACAGGTCAGTTTACCCACAATCATGCCCAATAACCAAACTCTCTTTCACTTTTACTTTCACTTTCACAGCTAAATGATGCTGTAAAATCAAATATTCATTAATTAATAAATCCAATTCTTGACTTGAACGAACGGTCGGCTCACCATTCATTCCATACACTCGGGCTAATTCCATCATCTCTATTCTCTTTATATTTATTTCAGCCGAGACTTCTCTCGGGCTCCTTAATTTTTTCAACTTCATAGTAATTGGCCTTATCCCCCTAATTAATTATAGTCTTTATAATTAACTAGTATTACAAATTAAACAATATATGTAAATAGATTCGCAAAATAAGACAAAACTTTTCATTTTATGCTGTACAAACGAACAAAGAAAGAAATAATTTTTGACATTTTCTACAGGTTTTCATATAAATTAAAAGGAACCAATAAACTAGATTCTGTCAATTAGTAGAATCCCTTTAATCTGTAATATAAGCCAGATTACCATCATTATGTCCGATTTTCTTATACTAGCACTACATGAAAGAATTCCTAGTTGCATCATCATATCGATAGAGCTATGATTATTTAATGAAAAACTAGATTATAAATACAATAATTACCAATATGGTTCTATTACACTTTTAAGGAGGGGCTATGCGACATCGCGATACTTATTTTGATAATGCAAAATTTATTTTGATAGCTTTTGTTGTTTTTGGACATTTGCTTAATTCGTATATTTATGAAAGCGAGATTATTCAAGCTTTATATAAAACAATCTATTCTTTTCATATGCCGGCCTTCATCCTTGTATCAGGATTATTTGCTAAAGGCTTTTATGAAAAAGGATATATCCTAAAAATCACCAAAAAATTAATTCTACCTTATATTATCTTTCAAGTGATTTATACGATTTACTATTATTATTTATATCAGCGCTCATCATTATCGGTTGACTTACTTGACCCGCAATGGTCTTTATGGTTTTTAATCAGCTTATTTTGCTGGAACATTATGTTACTCGGTTTTGCAAAACTTTCCCCTTTTATAGGCATTAGTTTATCGATTATTATTGCCTTATTAGTCGGGTATATTGATTCGGTTTCCAATTATTTAAGTTTATCGAGAACGTTTGTGTTCTTCCCATTATTCTTAATTGGCTATCATATTAGTAAAGAGAACTTAAAGCAGCTAACGAAACCAAGTATTCGAATGACATCGTTTTTCATCATGCTGCTTGTTTTCATCGGTTTCTATGTATATCCTGATATTAATTACAAATGGCTGCTCGGTTCTAAGCCTTATTCAGAACTTGAAGAAGCAACGATTATTTCCATGTTTAAGCGGCTTGGTTTTTATGGTTTAAGTTTAATTATGGTATTTAGTTTCTTATCATTAATTCCGCGTGGACAATACTTTTTCACAAACTGGGGAAAACAAACTCTCTATGTATATTTGCTTCACGGTTTCTTTATTAAATTCTTCCGCGAAAGTGAATTTCATAATTACTTTAATAACATGGAGTACTTCATCATACTCGTTGCCATTTCGTTTGTATTAACGACTATTCTTTCAAGTAACCTTGTAGGATCATTTGCTCAACCGATGATTGAATTAAAGCTATCTCGGTTTAAACAATTCAAGCAAAATCTCAAAGCTGGACGAACAAAACAGCATGAATCAACAACGCATTAAGCATCTCTACGGAGGTGCTTTTATACTAGGCTATGTTAATAGACATTGATTCGATTTTCCGCTTAAAGGATCCAAAAATAAACAACGTTATTTAATAAATTCTAATCATAAAATTTCACATAACTATTCGTTGTCCAGTGTACGATGCAAGATTCATTTTTCAATCTCGCGTCACTATGTTAAAATAAATGATTAGTGACTTAATTTATACAAGTGATTGTTTACGAAGGAGGCATTGCGTGTACACGCATTGTAATTATGAATACAATTATTACGACATTAAATGCAAAATATATCCATACATCTCTATCCATTCGCTATTTAAAAGCTTATGCAGCACCCGACTTTTCTGTTCAATTAGCTGAATATACGATTAAAGATCCTATCATGAACATTGTTGGTGACTTATATGCGAAGAAGCCAGATATCATTGGCTTCAGCTGCTATATTTGGAATATTGAAGAAACGATGAAAGTCGTAGCGATGTTGAAGAAAATCAATCCCAATTTATGTATCGTTCTCGGTGGACCTGAAGTAACGTACGATGTTAGCGAATGGCTCGATCTCATTCCCGATGCAGACTTCATCGTTATTGGTGAAGGAGAAGTAACCTTTAAGGAATTATTAACAGAGCTAAGCGGTGAAAGAAACTTCAAAAGAATTGGTGGAATTGCCTACCGTCAAGATGGAAAGAAAATCATACAGCCACAGATTGGAAAAATCGATTTAAAGACGTTACCATCACCGTATCGTTTTGAAGAAGATCGAGAGGCGCTTTCTAAACGTGTCGTCTATATTGAAACGAGCCGCGGCTGTCCGTTTAACTGTCAATTCTGTTTATCTTCTATTGAAGTAGGCGTCCGCTATTTTGATCGCGAAAAAATCAAAGCAGATATTCGCTACTTAATGGAGCACGGTGCCAAAACGATTAAGTTTGTCGACAGAACCTTTAATATTAGCCGAAGCTATGCAATGGAAATGTTCCAATTCTTAATAGACGAGCATCGACCAGGAACGGTTTTTCAGTTTGAAATCACGGCTGATATTATGAGACCGGAAGTGATTCAGTTTTTAAATGACCATGCACCAGCAGGTCTTTTCCGCTTTGAAATTGGTGTACAATCCACCAATGATCAAACAAATGATCTTGTCCAACGAAGACAAAATTTCGAAAAGCTGACAAGAACCGTGACAATGGTGAAGGAAGGACAAAAGATTGATCAGCATCTCGATTTAATTGCTGGTTTACCTGAAGAGGATTATTACTCTTTCCAAAAAACCTTTGATGACGTATTTGCACTAAGACCAGAAGAACTACAACTAGGCTTTTTAAAAATGCTGCGTGGAACAGGGCTGCGCATTCGCGCTAACGAACACGATTATATATACAGCGACCATGCCCCTTACGAAATTCTTGGTAATAATGTGCTATCGTTTGATGATATTGTACGCATTAAACAAGTGGAAGATGTATTAGAAAAATATTGGAATGATCACCGGATGGACTATACGATTGAGTATTTAATTCAGAACGCATTCCCCTCTCCATTCGATTTCTTCCAACAGTTCGGGACGTATTGGGATGAAAAAGGATGGTCTCGAATCGGACATCAGTTGGAAGACTTATTCCGTCGCTTACAGCAATTTTTAGCGACGAAAGACGAGATTGAAACAGATTTTGTTACCGGATTAATGAAATATGACTATTTAAACAGCCAGAAGTATAAACCGCGAAAAACTTGGTGGGAACCTTCTCAAAAGCAAGAACGTAACTGGATATACGAAGAAATCCTAGCAGATTCAACAAAGTTGGGTAAACACTTTGCTTCCCTGCAATTAAATGAAAAAGATTTGCGTAAGCATACAATGATTGAAGAACTTCCATTTGATTTAAATACGTATTTAAGGACAGGTAAAATGGTGCGCCAATCCTCTGTTATGGTTGCTTATTTTGATCCTAGCGGAAAAGGCTCCACCATCTATTCATATACAACTAAATGATAAACAAAACCCCTTTTCATCCAGGCTGATGAAAAGGGGTTTCCTTACTTATCCTGTAATCACTCGTTCTTTTGGATAATGATAATTTTCCGTTACTTCTTTACGCCCCACACTGAATAATAAAGACGTAATCCCTACTCTACCAATAAACATCAAAATCATCAGAAGGCCTTTCCCAAATTCACTTAATTCAGGCGTAATTCCTAAAGACAAACCGACTGTTCCAAAAGCAGAGCATACTTCAAAAATAATCGCAGTTAACGTAAAATCTTCCGTAATCATTAAAATAAAAATGCTGCTGATGCTGAGAAGTAAACCAACAATGAGTACAGCCATCGCTTTAAAAATATCATCAGGATGAATTTCTCTCTCAAACACTTTAATCGAACGTCGACCTCGCGCAAAGTTCCACACAAATAAAAGAAGAATAGCAACAGTCGTCGTCCGAATCCCGCCTCCAACAGAACTAGGAGAAGCCCCAATAAACATCAGTAAACTGAGGAGCAATAAGGTAGGCTCTGAAAAAGCTGTGATATCCATCGTAGTAAGACCTGCACTTCTCGTTGTAGTAGACATAAATAAGGAATAAAATAAAGACTCATGCCAACTTTTATCTTGCAAGAAACCATTCCATTCCATTAATAAAATAAACAAAGTACCTGCGACTACTAGTCCAAAAAACGTAATGGAAGTTAACTTTGTAAACAAAGAAAATCGAAACTTAAATGTGCGTTTTCTTGACGTAAAAAATTCTCTTAATTCCATTAAAACAGGAAAACCAATCGCTCCTAGAATCAATAAAATCATGACGACTATTTGAACAAAATAATCATGTTGATACGGAACCATAGAAATGCCCGTAATATCAAAACCGGCATTTGTCGTTGCACTAATAGACATAAACAAGCCATTTAGCATCGCGCTTCCTAAGTCTGGCTCATATTTAAGAAACCATATTCCAAGAATAAGTGCGCCTATAAATTCAATCACCAAAAAGATTTCAATAATTTGTTTCAATAATTTAACAGCACCTGATAATTGCATCTGATTTTGATCGGCCATAATTAATTGACGTTCTTTTAAACCGATTTTCTTGCCTACGATAAGCCAGAAGAAGGTTCCTAACGTCATAATCCCAATTCCACCAAATTGGAGAACAAACATCAAAATAAAATAACCCGGAACCGTAAGCACTTCCGATACGTTAACAACCGATAATCCGGTTACACTAACGGCACTCACTGCCGTAAATAAGGCATCACTAAAGCTATATTCCACTTCTGGCTGAATCGCAATTGGAAGGCTAAGCAAGCCTGTAGAAATACTAACTGCAATAAAGTAATACCCAATAATAAGCTGAGCAGGAGAAAGCCTAGCCAATATTTTTTTAAACATAGTCATCTACACGTTCCCGTTCCTCTCGTTCTGTTGAAATTCTCTTCAAACGTATGTAAAATACAGCCCCACTCAGTTAGCATCCTCTTTATAGGATGCTGAGCGCGGATTGAAATTATCAATTCTTGTCAAGCAATGAGTCTTTCGCGCCATTAACTTATTGAATTAAAATAATTTCTTAACCTAGTGTACCCGTTTTTCAACCATTTTCCAATCCTTCTCGACTTATTCCATTCCTTCAACTATAAGGTGCTCTTGCCAATAGAAAAGCAACCGCAACGCAACTAAAAAAAATTAATCTACTTATACTATGACTACAGCGGCAAATGCCACTGTATAACATATAAACTAAAGGAGATTATAACATGGCTAATAATAATAGCAGTAATAAATTACTTGTTCCTGGAATTGAACAAGCTTTAGAACAAATTAAATATGAAATCGCTTCTGAGTTTGGCGTTCAATTAGGATCTGATACGTCAGCACGTGCAAATGGATCTGTAGGCGGAGAAATTACAAAACGATTAGTGCAACAAGCTCAGTCTCAGCTTAGCGGTAAATTTTAATACAATAGAATAACATGGCTAAAGCCCGGTGTTTGACCGGGCTCTTTCATTAATCATCCTGACGCTGCTTCTCTCTATCGTTATTTTCTTTTTTATGATTACCTGCATTACCTGGATGAGGTTTCTCTTCTTTCTTTACTGGTTTATACAGTTGTTCTTTGCGTTGTTCCTTCTCTTTCTCTCGTTGCGCTTTTTGCCATTCTTTCTCTCTCTCTCGTTGTACTTTTTGCCACTTTTTCTCTTTCTCTTGTTGCGTTTTTTTCCATTTTTTCTCTTTCTCTTGTTGCGCTTTTTGCTGTTCTTTCTCTTTCTTTCGTTGTTCTTGTTGCTGTTCTCTTTCTTTAACTACATGTTCTTTTTTTGATGAAGATGGCTTTTCTTTGTTAGACTTCTTCGTTTCTACTGACTTTTGATTATCCTTCAACACCGACTGACTAGAAGATTTCTCATTTGTTGCTTTTTTTGTTTCCTGATTCGTTTGTAAAGGCTGAGCTGTCTTCTTCTCTTCAGTCTTCTGAACAGGAGTATTCGTTATTTGACTTTTCTCTTGTGATTGATTGTCTTGATTCGTTTGAATCTTCTTTCGCTGACTCTCCCGTTTTTGTTCAACATATTTCCCTGTTGAGAGCCCCTGTCTTTTAGCTTCATTACGCTCTTCTTTTGTCGCTTGAATAACTTGTACTTTTGTACGATTTACCGGCCATTGCTGGGACATATGCTGCAGCTCTTTATTTAACTGCTGATTGACTTTCTTATTCTTTTCGACCATGGTTGTGGAGACGACAATCTTCCGTGTAGAACCCTTCAAATATCCTAGTTCCTTTGTCTTGGCAACAATGTTTTCAGTCACTGTCGAAAGCTCTTTATTTTCCCATACACCCAATTCCTTCACGACACGCTTTCCTTCATCATTCAATCCCTTTAGTTCAATCACATCTAAATCATCATCTACACCTATTTCAACACTAGGATTTACATCAATCGTCATGTAAGCAGATACATGAGTGGAGGGTTGAACAGCAATAATTGAGAAAAATAGAAGACAAGCAGAGGCAAACGTGCCAATAACAGCTATTTCTTAGAAGAAATGGGAAACGTTCGTTCTACTGGGATAATCGTTACTTCATCACCAATTTCATACACTCCGTTATCCCGGTTTCTTCTGACAAACTCACCTTCTGGGGTCAACAACGTAATATGTCGTTTAGTCACTGATAGAACTATACCCTTTTTCACTGCTGAGTCACCCCTTCTATGTAATGCGATAAGTACACAAACTCTTCATTTAAAATGATACACATCGCAATAATATATTTACGATGTCGTTCAATCGTTTTTCTACTCACTCGTACTTTTTCCTCTAATTGTTTAATCGGAAGCCGTTTCTTCATGAACAAAAGGTCTCTTAGCTCCCCATCATCCATTAATGTCTTCGCAATAGAAATTGCTCCTAAACGAGCATCTATATGCTTTGGTGAATGATGAACTAATTCTTGAAAAGATAAGCCAAATTCCTGTAAACGACGATTATAAAGAAGAATTTCCTCTCTTCTTTTTAACGTTTCTTGCTCCTGTTCAAATGCCTGAATAGAATTTTGATCATCGAGAAATGAATCATCGCCCCCCTCTTCATTCCAAGCAGACTCCAAAATCACTTCCTTATTTCTTGACTGACTTCTTAAATAATCAATAACTCGGCGCTTAATAATAACCTCAGCAAACGCAAGCAAAGACTTTCCTTTTTTACATGAATATTTATCAATTGCTTCATTGAAAGCAATCAGACCAATACTGTATTCATCATCTGATTCATGAATATATCGATTACAAACGCTTGAAACTGTTTTAGCAATAAAAGGCTTATAAGAATGGATCGTATCATTTCGAAGCTTCGTGTCACCTTGTTGAATTTTGATGACGCAATCTTCTAATGAACGTTTTTTCTTCAATGCTGTAAATAAAAAACCTATCATGCGTACATCTCACTCCTTTTGACCATTAAACATAAGGTCAATATATTAATCTTAAGCGGAGCAGATGTGAATCACAGTTTCAAAAGTCCTATTTTCAAAACAAATTCATATTTCCGTTATGAAACATAAGAAAGAATGCCCATTTTTCATATTGGGTGTTTCCTCTTTATCCGAACTCCCTATAATAATACGAGATAGAAGATTTTTTTATGGGGATAATCGATTCATAAAAAAATCCAGGCGCCATATCAGACACCTGAATTGTTATTTAGACTTCTTGTATTTGTTTGTCTTGTTTGTCTTGTTTGTCTTGTTTGTCTTTTTTGTCCTGTTTGTCTTTTTTTCCCGATAATAGAAAAGCTCCAACTGCAATTCCAAGTAACACAGTCCAGAAAATTGACTTCCATACAATGGATTCTGGGAAGTGTTCATTAATGACCCCTAATGACGGATGAGCAAGTGTATGAACGGCCAGCTTTACGCCAACCCAACCTACAATCAAAAAGGCTGCTGTTTCAAGGGATGGTCGTTGATGTAATACTTTCACGAACGCATTAGCTGCAAATCGCATAATAACTAAGCCAATGATTCCACCTAAGAACATCACCGAAAACTGTCCGCCATCAATACCGCCCACTTTGAACCATCCTGTTTCAGGAAGGGTTACGGCTAATGCTACAGCTGCAAGCATAGAGTCAATCGCAAAGGCAATATCTGCGAGCTCTACTTTTAAAACAGTCATCCAGAAGCCAGAAGTGGCTTTCGCTTTCGGCGCAACATCCAACTCATTCCCATAATACTTTTTATAAATATTATGACAAGCAATAAATAGTAAGTATAAGGCACCAATCGCTTGAATTTGCCATATATTAACCAAATATGTGATAAGAAACAAGCTGGCAAAGCGGAATACAAACGCTCCAAATAACCCATAGAATAACGCTTTTCGTTGTTGATCTTTTGGTAGGTGTTTAACCATGACGGCCATAACAACTGCATTGTCTGCGGCAAGAAGTCCTTCAAGGGCAATTAATACGAGAAGAACCCAGCCGTATTCCAATAATAGTGATGCATCCATTTACTTTTCCCTCCAATAGTTAGTATGTCTTTCCCCCTATCGGCATTCGGCAAAACAAAAAGACCTCTGCCGTAATAGGCAAAGGTCTTGCTGAACATGAAGTCATGTCAACAAAGCCGATGAATGTCTCCATTCATGTAATGACGACTTTGTTTTAGGGCGAACCCTAACGCTACTCCCCTTTGATTAAGGAAAAATCATATTTAATATATTAGTAGTATATGATATACCTTTCTATAACACAAGTATTTTTTAAACGATTGTGAAAAAATAGGGCAATTTTCCTTATTTATCCTTAAAATTCGATAATTTAAGTAATTGTCGATAGCTCTTTATAAAAGAAACCCAACTGATTTTCCTAGCGAAATACTGTTGAAAAAGCGAAAGAAAATGGGTATATTTCCCTTCATACGGGTACCATTGAATTTCAGCGGACTTTTTCCCTGAATCATGTACAATTGCTTTTTCATGACAAAAAATACGAAGGCCACCTTCACCATGATAGCTGCCAATCCCACTCTGTTTCGCACCGCCAAACGGTAAATGAGGATTAGCGACTGAAACAAGCACATCATTAATATTAACAGCCCCTGTCACTAATTGCGCTGCAACCCGCTTTGCTCTATGTTCATCAGAGGTCCAAACGCTTGAATTTAAACCGTATGCACTATCATTTGCAAGTTGAACCGCCTCTGCTTCTGTATCAAAAGGAATAACAGGCAGCAGGGGACCAAAAGATTCTTCATTAATCACTTTCATTGTATGATTCACATTTGATAAAAGTGAAGGTTGGATAAAACACGTACCTTGCTCCCATTCGTCAGGTGTGGTCCCTATTTCAAGCGTTGCTCCTTTATCAAGAGCATCCCGAATATGATCGGCTACAATATCCAATTGAGCAGGGAATGTCATCGAACCAACATCATCATGCAGCGAATCTCCCTGTTTTAAGGAAGCTACTTTCTTCTTCAATAGCGTCAGAAATTGTTCATAAATTGGACGCTCTATATAAAGTCGTTCAACGCTCATACATACTTGACCGCTGTTTGTAAATGCTCCCCATAAAGCTGCATTTACCGCCCTCTCTATGTTAACATCTTGAAAAACAATCATCGGGTCTTTCCCGCCTAGCTCAAGTGTTGTCGGAATCAATTGTTTTGCCGCCACTTCTGCGATAATCTTTCCTGTTCGCACGGAACCTGTAAAGAAAATATAATCTGGCTTTTGTTCAGTAAGTACTGCTCCTAACTCTTTTCCACCATGAGCAAATTGAACAACTCCTTCTGGAAAACCAGCTTCTACAAATAATTCTTCTATCATTTTACCAACTAGAGGAGTTACTTCGGAAGGCTTCGCAATAACTGTATTCCCCCCAACAAGGGCTGAAATTATAGGCGTTACCGCTAGTTGAAAAGGATAGTTCCATGGAGATATCACAAGTACAGTCCCCCTTGGCATATACTCCACATATGATGTTTTCCCGATTAATAATAAAGGTGTTTTCATTTTTTGTCGTTTCAATAACTTTTCAGCATGCTTTTCAACATACAGCATGGCATCAAGCGTTGGCATTAAATCTGCCACAAGCGCTTCTGTTTTGACCTTTCCTGTATCTTTCGAGATGATGTCAGCAAGCTTATCCATCTTGTCCACAATTAAAAGCCTTAGCTGCCGAATGTACTCGATTCTCTTCGAAATAGAAAGTGCTGACCACATATCAAAGGCCTTATGTGATTGTTCATATAGCTTAGGAATGGAGTCAAGCGACGTTTCCTCCAGCTCAGCAATCTTCTCACCAGTTGCTGGAGCATATACATTCCACTTCATTTGTTGCTGCACCATGTATCCCTCATCCTCATCTGTCATCATTCATTTTAGCTCCATTATATAACGTTGTTCATATTATTTAAAAAATCAGCTATATCCGCTACTGAGCTTATTGTATACAACATTTCACCATCACGCTATTTCAAAGAAAAAAGGCTTAAATTTCATTTTCCAAAGGAAGTTTGCCCCTTCTTGGCGAAAATATGATTTTAGACGAATTTTTTTTTCCATTACAGGCAGTTTTCCGTTACTATAGAGAAGGGCGATTTGGTCGCCCATATGTAAAATAGAGGTGAACGCACAGGTGAAAAGAATAATTAAAGCCTACGACTATCCAATTTTTATCGCTATTGTGCTACTCTGCTTATTCGGACTCGTTATGGTGTACAGTTCTAGCATGATTACAGCTGTAGGACGTTACAACTACCCAATGGATTACTTTTATGAGAAACAAAAGATAGCACTAATCATCTCTTTTGTAGCTATGATTGCGGCGATGATTTTTCCTTATAAAGCTTATCAAAATAAAAAGTTTCTCATGTTTATCATGTTTGGTATTGCAGGCTCATTAATCGTCGTCGATTTATTCGGTCATGCTTCAAGCGGGGCTCAAAGTTGGATTAAAATAGGATCTAGCTCGTTTCAACCAGCGGAATTCGCGAAGCTGGCGATGATTATTTATCTTGCCGCTATGTACGGAAAAAGACAGGATCGTATTAACAATATTGATAAAGCAGTCATCCCACCGATTTTGTTTCTCATCGGGATTTGTTATTTAATTGCTACTCAGCCCGATTACGGATCAGCAGCCATTATCTTTCTCATCTCCTGTACGATCATTGTCTCTTCTGGCATGACGTTAAAAAGTTTAAGTAAACTTTTGATTATCTTCGTAAGCCTTGCAGGGATTTTCGCTCTAGGTGTACTTCTTACAGGAAATTTATCGAGTGTATTTTCCGATAATAAGGTGGCTCGTTTCACAGGGTTTATGGACCCTTTTGGTACAGCAGGTGATGATGGATATCAGCTTGTTAACTCACTTCTGGCCATTGGATCGGGAGGATTAACAGGGGTAGGGCTAGGCGATAGTGTGCAGAAATATGGATATCTTCCAGAAGCACATACCGATTTTATTTTGGCAATTATTTCTGAAGAATTAGGGGTTTTTGGAGTAGGATTTGTATTGCTTACTCTCGGATTTATCGTGCTGCGTGGATTTATATTGTCCGCTAAATGTAAGGACCCTTTTGGAAGTCTATTATTAATTGGAATTTCTTCGATGATTGGTATTCAAGTATTTATTAATGTGGGTGGTGTAACAGGCTTAATTCCCATTACAGGAATCACTTTGCCCTTTATTAGTTATGGAGGAACTTCATTACTGCTCATGATGATTTCAATGGGAATCTTTCAAAATATCATTATGCGTATGAATCTACTCGAAGAAAAAGAGAATAGCACTCCAAAGATTATAGAGGAGATACATAACAGCCAGTAAACACTTACTGGCTGTTACTTTTTATGACAGATTACTAGCACAACCTGTAGCTTCAACCGAGAAAAGAATTGTTCTCTAAATAACTATATTATACACTCGCTAATAATTTCGGTTTTTTTGCTGGTTTTCCAAGATAATAGCCTTGAGCAAGTTCAATACCAATAGCACGACAAAATTCAAGCTCTTCTTTTCGCTCAACCCCTTCAGCAAGCGATGTAACCCCAAGCTCTTTGGAAATATTAACTAGTTCAATCAATTCCTTTTGTTTCGTTACGTCTTGATCGCAATTCATAATATGTGCTCGATCAATCTTCACATAATCAGGAACAAGCTGCACCAGCACTTCTAATGTCGAATGACCGCTTCCGAAATCATCCAGCGCTACTTTAATCCCTTCCTGCTTATATACACTAAAAATTGTTTTTAAATGATCTATATCTACGATTTCCTCTGTTTCAACAACCTCAAATACGATATCCTCTGGTCGTACATGATGGCGCTCAATATGTTGGATAATACTTTTTACACTGAACGCTGGATCATAAATGGTTGAAGGTAAGAAATTGATAAAACTTTTAATTCCATGAGGTATAACACCCATTCGAGATTGGATGGCTGTTTGCCTTGCTTTCATATCTAATAGATAATGCAAACCTGTAGCTTGGGCAGCTTCAAACAACCGACCAGGTGAAACTCTAGCTAAAGGATCTCGTAGTAAAGCTTCAAAGGCAATGATTTCATTACTGTGCAACGAAACAATAGGCTGAAAGAAGCTGATAAATTCCGTCTGACGAATAATTTGAATCATGTCATGTTCTTTTATATTCTGTAATAATTGATGAAGCGAGTACATAATAGACGGCCGACATATTGCTTGAACTAAATTTCCTTCTATGTGATCGTATCTATCTAATTTTGAAAGGATTATTTGTACTTGTTCCATCACTTCTTCTTTAGAACGATAAGGGAGATACAATTCGCCATTTGCCTTAATAACTTCTGGATACATACTTTCCAGGTCATCCATCCCATGAAGAAATAGATATCCACTCTCTCTAAAAACAAACATTAAGTCACATGAACTACAACACATCTTGTCCATTATAAAGGCCCCGTATATAACTGCTCTATCTGTTATTAATTGTACATGCAGAAGCGTATAAAAACCACAAAACCATGACTTTATGACTATTTTCTCACAAATAATTAACCATAATATGGCCCTAGCTATGATTTTAGACCTAAATAAATGAAAAATCAATAGCATTTGTAATCAACGCCAACAAAAAATAGCTCATGCAAACTACTATGCATGAGCTTTAGATTAAACACTTATTTTATCCCACTCTTAACGGGGAGGAAGAAACCCACACTGATGGAAGTTTCACTTTATATCCATTGGATTATACAGTTCTATATCTGGATTTTTATCATTGAACCAACGTAGGGCAAATTCATTTTCGAACAGGAACACATACTTCTCATACCGATCCTTCACAAGAATGCTTCGTGAGCTATGTAGATTTTCATCTACTTTATCCGCCTCTACCCAACGAGTCACTTTACTGCCGATTCGCTCCATCAAAACTTCGACGTTATATTCATTTCTCATCCGATGCTCAAATACTTCAAATTGAAGCTGTCCGACTGCACCTAATAAATATTCTTCCATTCGTACGGTCTTAAACAACTGAATAGCCCCTTCTTGAACAAGCTGATGAATGCCTTTATGAAAATGCTTTTGCTTCATGACATTTTTAGCCGTAACCCGAACAAATAGCTCTGGTGTAAATTGAGGCAAACGTTCAAACTGATACATATCTTTGCTCGTTGTAATCGTATCCCCAATTTGATAGTTCCCTGTATCATACAGCCCGATAATATCTCCGCTAACCGCTTCATTTACCGTATTTCGGTCATCAGCTAAAAATTGTGTAGAAGAAGACAGATTAATTGGTTTACCCGTACGACTTAAGTTTACACTCATGCCACGCTCAAATTTCCCAGAGCAAATACGTAAAAAGGCAATTCGATCTCGGTGCTTTGGATTCATATTCGCTTGAATTTTAAAGATAAAACCCGAGAAATCTTGGCTTTCTGGATCCACTTCCCCACTCGTTGACGTTCTCGCTTGCGGCGCTGGAGCGAACTGTAAATACGCATCCAAAAACGTTTGTACACCAAATGTTGTTAACGCACTTCCGAAGAACACAGGACTCAACGTACCATTGGCGATTTTCTCCTCTGAGAATTGATTTCCCGCTTCACTTAACAACATAATTTCCTCTAATGTTTGTTCATAAAGAGGAGATTCCTGTAATTCATGTTCGATTTCTAACTCGCCTTCTTTATTCAAAGAAAGGAAACGATTATTTTCATCTTCACTTTTAAATTGCTCAATCCGATTGTTAAATCGATCGTAGATACCTACAAAATCTTTCCCCATCCCAATCGGCCAATTCATTGGATAGGTTTCAATGCCTAGTACTTCCTCTAGCTCTGCAAGTAATTCCAGAGGTTCCTTTCCTTGACGGTCCATTTTGTTAATGAAGGTAAAGATCGGAATTCCGCGCATTCGGCAAACTTTAAATAGCTTCATCGTTTGGTCCTCAATCCCTTTTGCTGAATCGACAACCATGACTGCACTATCTACAGCCATCAATGTACGGTACGTATCTTCACTGAAATCTTGGTGACCAGGTGTGTCCAAGATGTTCACCCGAAAATCATTGTAATCAAATTGCATAACCGACGATGTAACGGAAATTCCACGCTGCTTTTCAATCTCCATCCAGTCACTTGTCGCATACTTTCCTGTTTTTCGTGCTTTAACAGTACCAGCGTCACGAATCGCACCACCGAATAATAGTAATTTTTCTGTTAATGTCGTTTTCCCGGCATCCGGGTGAGAAATAATAGCAAAGGTTCTTCTTGATTGAACCTGATCATGTAAAGTTGGCATAATTTTTTCCTTTCGTTCATCAAAGTTTTACATTTCATGTATAGTATGATGTTACATTTTATCTCTAATAAAGCCTTAAAATCACAGGATAAACAATTGATTTTTAGACTTTTATCTTGACTATGCACAATAGCCTGTTCAACCTTTCCATTTTAACATGAGCGAAAAAAAGATGTACACCTAAAATGCATTTTGCCAAAAAAAGAGTTTCAAATATCGACAAGCACATATTTTTCAATCCTGTATACAATAAAAGAAAAATTTCTTCTACTTATATATTAAAGTCTTACTTTTCACTAAATTGAAAATAAATGGAATTTTCTAGATATTATATCGTTTATTTGTTGTTATTTCGAATATTTTAGTTTATAATCAAATATAATAGGTTTTACCATTTAATCAAAAAATTCACATATTATCAAACATCTTCCGAAAGAAGAGTGAAGGTTTTTGCTAATGTGTGAATGCCTATTTTTCTACAATTAAGAAAAAAAGTGTCACCATTAATCTTTTGTTAATGTTTAGGAGGATTTATCGTATGACAGTATCAGGTAAAGTAAAATGGTTTAACAGCGAAAAAGGATTTGGATTTATCGAAGTGCCAGGCGAAAACGATGTATTCGTACACTTCTCTGCTATTCAAGGTGAAGGCTTCAAAACATTAGATGAAGGCCAAGAAGTTGAATTCGAAATCGAAGAAGGCAACCGCGGACCTCAAGCTAAAAACGTTGTAAAATTATAATTTAAATTAAACATTATATGAAACAAACACTTAAAGAGGGATACAGCTCTATATGAGCCGTATCCCTCTTCTTGCTTTATGCCGTTAATGCTCGTCTCAACTGCTTTCGAGCTCGATATAAGTTCACTTTTACCGTCGTCGGCTTCATATGCAAAACGTTCGCTATCTCGGTTTCCTTCAACCCGCCATTCACCTTCAATAATAATACTTCACGTTGCTTATCGGCCAATTTCATTACTTGCCTGCATAAATCTTCCTTTAAACAACTTAATTCCATTTCACATTCAACAATGGTATGGCAGCCCATTCCCTCGATTAATTCTTGTTGAAAGACCTGACAAATCCGCTTTTGTTTCCGGCAAAAATCAATCGCTGTTCTTGTCGCCACCGTCGATAACCAAGCACCAACCTTATCCATATCGACAATAGTATCTTTTTTATAATAAGCCTTAATAAACGTCTCCTGCGTAATATCATGAGCTAAATGAGGGCATTTAATAATCGCTAAAGCAAGGTAATAGAGCCGCTTATAAAACTTTTTGTAGGTGGAAGTAAAACTACATTTCTCCGATACTTTCCCCTTGCTCATTCTCTCTCCCCCTCATTGGTTAAAATGCTCTTTAATAAAAGCAGGTGCGTATTCATTCGATAGTCCCTTAATATCTATTTCACTGCTTTCTTTATAATAAACGGCAACAATATAGCTTCCACCTATATTGGACACTAGCGTATTTAATACTGCTTCCTTTTGATTGCCATTTGTTATTTTTAATGCATTCTTATCTGGTACAAACCTCTCGCTATAGTAATCTACATGCGAATCATATGGCTGCACGAGCATATAATCGATTTCCTCTGGAAGAATCCGTACGTCATTGTCTTTCCCTGTTTTCTTCATCCATTCCGTAAAATGTTGCATAGAAGCTTTCCATGATAGATGAATAAAGCGATTTTTTTCCAACACAATCGAAATATCTGCATACTCACCAGTTGGATTTAACATATCTTCATAGCTCTGATAGGAAAGATCCGTTTGTATCGCTTGAATCGCTTCTGTAATTTCCTTTGAATCACGCAGCTCAATTGATTTATTCAAATAGCTATTAGCCGAAATAGAAATTCGATACACATCCTTTGGAGATGTCGTTAATAAGGAATAAGCTTTTTTCTTGTATTCCTCAGATTCATAGATGTTTTTTAAATAAGAAGAGAAAGCATTATAATTTTGTAAATAATATTCACGCACTACTTTTTTTCCATTCGTTAACTCGTACTTTAAAGAAATAGATTGGTAATGACGATCCGGTGCTAACATTTCGCTCTTGCCATGTTCGAGAATTTGCTCATGTAAATTTCGTAACACCTTCATACTACGCTCTTCTTTTAAGGCGACGTATGCACTATTCATCTCATCACTATAACTCCCTAGTTCCTTTCGGATATAGACTTTTTCAACCTGTGCTAAATCAGGAATATTCGTTTCAAAGCCCAGCGGATCAAGCTTGATTAAGCCGACACCTATACATACTGCTACCGCAAAGTATCCGAATCCTTTAAATGCGAGTTGAATTCGCCACGTTTTCTGCAGTACCATTTCTGCCACCACATAGCCAGTCAACGCACCGATTATCAAACCACCTAAAAGCCATCCTATACGTTCCGTCGTACCATGAAAGTACAAACTGCTTAATAGCATCGCACATGTTGTTAGCCCATATTTAAACACCGGTTTCATAATCGGAAACACAAAAGCATGTGACACATACTCAAGCTTTCTTTTTTGATATAAAAGCAGTGAAACAAAAAACAAAATACTAGCCACAAGGATATATATATAAATATCGATTGAATGCAACTTCTCCCTACTTAAATCAGCCGCTTTAACGAGCGGTGATAATCGCCGAACAACCGAGTTCGTATAATAACTTTCCGAAAATCCAAATAATAAAAATTGAATATTAGCACCTAAGAGAATAACTAAGCCAACAGGAAGAAGTAACGTAATATACGTTAATACAGCCTGCAAAGCCGATAATCCCGTAATCATCCCAATAAAAACAGCGGCTGAAAAAATGAGCACTTCAATCGAAAAAGTGACAGCTGCCCATACTCCGATATCCTTTAACGTAAATAGCCCGCTTACATCTATCGCCCAATAAAAAACAAATAAAATAAATGCAGTTACTATAATCGGGACGAGTAGAAAAACAAGACCAGCAGCAAGATGATGACCATAAATTTGCTTTCTTGATACAGGCAAGCTATGAATAAAGTCGGACATTTGTTTCACTTGTAAAAAGCGAAACAAAAAGACAGCAACTAACACAGGAGTAACGATCATTAACGCATATTGAATCGTACTATGAATAGCAAATAAATTTTTTACTTGTCCATAATAATCCGTTCTTTCTTCTACGATTGAGATAAAAAGCTCAAGCGGCAAAGCAAACAGTAACCCTAGTATAGATAGAATGGAAATCCAGCCGGAGCTTCTAAACATATACTTCCACAGTTCTTGATTAATCGAGGACGTTTTGGATGGCATACCCAACATCCCCCATTTCATAGATAAAGATTTCTTCTAACGTCAGCGGCAGCATATCGAAAATATCCGGCTGATACAAATGAAAATGATCCGCAATTCCTTCTCCATTTCCTTTTATAATACAAATCACGACGCTGCCTCGTTTTTCTTTATGTAAAATGTGCAAGCCGCGATACAACCCGGTTGGAATTTTATCTTTAAAAGCAAATTGAACTTTATGTACATCGGCTTTCAAATCATCCAATTCTTTCTCAAGAATAATTCTCCCTTGATGTAAAATCGCCACATGGTCCGCTAAATCTTCAATTTCACGTAAATTATGCGAAGAGATGATAATCGTCATTTCACGTTCCGCTACATCTTGAATCAAAAGCTGTCTAACATTTTGACGCATAACCGGATCTAACCCATCAAATGGTTCATCTAAAATTAACACATCCGGCATTGTTGATAACGCTAACCAAAAAGCGACTTGCCTTTGCATCCCTTTTGACAGACGATGGGTTTTACTATGTATAGGAAGTTGAAACACTTCTTGCAATTGAGTAAAACGCTCTTCGTTCCAGTTACTGTACATCCGGCTATAAAATTGAGCCATCTGTAAAATCGTATAATTAGAAAGAAAATAAGGTGTATCAGGGATAAACACACATCGATTCTTTAATCGTTTGTTTTCAAACACAGGCTGCTGATCAATCTGAATATCTCCTGCATCCTGCTCCAGAATACCCGCTAGCATTTTTAAGAGCGTTGTTTTTCCAGCCCCGTTTGAACCAAGCAATCCAAAAATTGACCCTGCTGCAATCGCTATATTTAAGTCATGAACCGCTTCCTTCTTTTCATACAACTTCGTTACTTGTTTACATTCAATCATGATGATCCCCCCTTATTCCAGCCCGTGTTTGTTCAATAATTTGATAAATTTCTTCGACATCGATACCTAAATAAAGAGCCTCACTCACAATCTTAGCAAGCTCTGCCTTAAGCTTCTGTTCCTTTGCTGTATCTCTCACCCTATTCGCTGGTGAAACAAAGCTCCCCTTCCCTGGAAGCGTATAAATGAACCCCTCCATTTCCAACTGTCTAAATGCCTTTTGAATCGTATTGGGATTGATTGTTAATTGTTGAGCTAACGTTCTAACTGAAGGCAACCGTTCATTTTCCTTCAGCACTTCTGTGATGATTAGCTCTTTTAACTTATCCATCAACTGTTCGTAAATTGGCTTTCTGCTGCGAACATCTAACTCAAACATCATCCCCCTCCTCACTGTACCAAGTGTACTACTTAACATAGTACACCTTGATTATAAACAGCCTTTTCCAGTAAATCAACCTCCTTTTATGGAAACAGCTGTTAAAAAACTATCCTTAAACATCAAAAAAGCAATCTGCCCCTTATCTAGGGGAGATCGCTTTTTAAATTTAATAACATTGAAAAGAACGAATTTCATCGGCATCAATACCGAAATACGACCAACGTTGACTACTTTCTCTCCAGCGATATCCTGCAACAGAATTTCTGCCAACATATGTTGGATAAAACCAGAACGAGCGTCTATTCCTCAGCCAGACATACGTATATCGGTACAAACAACCACGCATAGAAGGAGCATCTATAGCCTGCGTTGACACTTGTGAAAGCTGCGGCACAAATGCAGGCGGAGGAGCTGTTGGCGGTCCGCCGTCTTGTGCAGGACCACCATATTGGCCGCCTCCGTATGGTGGAGGGCCTGATGGTGGCGGTGGTGGACCATATCCTCCTTGGGGTGGTCGTGGTGGTGGGTTTGGCGGACGGAATGAATCCTCTGCTATAGGTTGATTATATGGATTATACTCATACGATGTTGATGGATACATATAAAACTCTTGCCCATAATATGGATTATATGGATACATTTCTTTCACCTCATTATTCAACTTCCTTTTATCCATATGTATTTCCCTACATATAGTGCCTGCCTTCATTCATTCATCAGCAAAAGTTAGATATTTATATACATTTGACTACTTCCAGACAATTCGTTATAGTACCTCTATAACATGTAATCGAAAAATGAGGGATTCCTATGCTGGAATTATTAATAGGATTTGATTATCAAACGATTCAACAGGCTTTATGGGCCGGCTATATTATGACATTAGTCTTTCCTCTTGCTGCTGTTTATTTTTTAAATACACAGAGCACAAAATTAAATCATAAACATCAAGCTTTGATTCAAGCCAAACATGCTCGAATCCCGATTAATTTTGATAGATATTTTGACTACCGTATGTTGCAAGGCTTTTTTACAAAAGTTCGGCAAAGAAGTGCACCGGATGATTCAGATAAAGCAAACCTCCTTGACATTGTTTAATAAAAAAAAACAATCTGAGGAGGAAAACAATTGAAAAAAATTATGGTAGCTGTAATCTTTACATCACTGCTTTCAGGATGCTCACTCACTGACAATGATGCCGGAATGTTTCATACATTCTTGGTGAATCCAATCATATCTCTTTTAGATTTTAACGCGACTTTATTTCATGGTAACTACGGGTGGAGCATTGTGCTCATGACGGTAATCATTCGTCTCTTAATTATGCCGCTTACCGCGAAACAGTATAAAACACAACAGGTGATGAAAAGTAAGATGGACGCCCTAAAACCTGAGATGACGACGCTTCAAGAGAAGATAAAATCAACAACAGATGCGACAAAAAAAGCAGAACTACAACGAGAAATGATGCAGCTCTATCAAAAACACGGCGTAAATCCTTTAAATATGGGATGCTTGCCGATGCTTATTCAAATGCCGATTCTAATGGGCGTTTATTACGCGATTAAAAGCTCTCACGAAATCGCGACACATAGCTTTCTTTGGTTTAACCTTGGTCAAGCTAATATTGTTATGGCCCTTATTGCGGGGGTTATTTATTACTTGCAATTCAAATTTTCTTTACATCAAATGCCTACAGAACAGCAGCAACAAATGAAATTCATGGGACTGCTTTCTCCCATTATGATTCTATTTATTTCATTCTCTGCTCCAGCCGCTCTCCCTCTATACTGGTCAGTCGGCGGACTTTTCTTAATTGGGCAATCTATGTTGTTCAATCGAATCTATAAAAAACAGCCTGCAAACCAATCGACTGAAACAACATTGGAAAAAAGCTAAATAATGTAAAAAAGATGATTCCTATATGGAGTCATCTTTTTTACATTTCACTGATAATGGTTGTAATAAGTTATATAACTTATTAATTCTCACTTTATCATTTTAAGCGAGAAGACTCCCACTTCAAACTTTCGTTAGAAAATTAAGTGGTGAGTAGTTCAAAAATCAACAAGCTAAACTATTTCGTTGCAATTACCGTTCAATTTCAAACATAAATTCCCTCTCCTTATATTCTCTCTCCTTAAACATTCGTTCTACAAATCGAACATTCTTATCAGTCATAAACAAAACAGTAGATGACCTTGTTCCATAATCCGGAGTTTGAATAAATAGCGGAGAAAGCTTTCGTTCCCATTCTAAAGAAACACCCGTATTTGGCAATTCTTCATCTGGGGCAGGGTCCGCATATTGCAAGCTCGAGAATAAGCAGTCTTTCAATGTTTCAGTTGAACCTTTCAAACATCTTTCCAAGCCTTCTTTTCCTTTACGTACTTTTGGCCACGGCGTATCCAACAAATGATTGCTCAGTCCATACAGTCCAGGTTTTAACAAGCGAATTTCATTTTCTATGTTCGAATAATAGTAAAGGGAACTTCCATCCCCCACTATTAGGTTAAATCCAGGATATTGATTTCGATGCTGTTGAATCATTTGCAAATACTGTTGAGGCTGATTGTCCCCTATTAAGAATTGACCAACTAATTCTCCACGAGAACACATATTGCCACTTTCATTATCTGGGTCACGATAATTGGTAAGGGCCGCAAAACGACCTTGTTTAGTGACTCCCATCCATGTTCCCATTTTTTCTAAATCCCTGCCTGCCAACACATGCGATGCATCTTCCCAAAAAGACGCCTGTGCGGTCGGTCTTTCATAAAATTCATCCCGATTGGCAGCAACAACTAAGTCATACCGTGAATCCATTTTATAAGCGAAATTTATCAAACACATATCTGTCACTCCCTTCTACATATCGTTTCTGTTACAAAAAACTATTTGCTTTAAAATAATCGAGATATCGAATTAAATAACCAAATCCGACTGTAAATAATGCGCAAGTAAATGGGCTGTATGCTTTAACGAAGAAGTATGTGTCCGCTCAAATGCATGAGACGCATCAATTCCAGGACCAATTAATCCATGTACAATATCATGTCCGGCTCGAATCGCTGCGGACGCATCAGAACCATAATACGGGTAAATATCGACTCGATAATCAATCGCATGAGCCTTCGCTAAAGATACAAGATGTTGACGCAGCTTATAATGATACGGTCCTGATGAATCTTTGGCACAAATGGAGACGCTATACTCATCCGTCGCTTGCCCGTCTCCAATTGCTCCCATATCAACCGCTATGTATTCAACGACTTCAGCTGGAATATTCGAATTTCCTCCATACCCAATCTCTTCATTATTTGAAATGAGAAAATGCGTCGTATGTGATAAAGAAATGGCTCCCGTTTGAATGCGCTCCATGATATGAAGCAAAATGCCGACACTTGCTTTGTCATCTAAATGACGAGATTTAATAAAACCGCTCTCTGTTACTTCTACACGCGGTTCAAATGAAACAAAATCTCCAACAGAAATACCGAGGGCTTCTGTTTCAGCTTGGGATTTCACGACTTCATCAATCCGTACCTCGATGGCTTCTTCATCACGCTTCACCTCTCCTGCATTTTTATACACATGAACAGATGTCTGATGAATTAAAATCGTTCCTGTATACGCCTTCCCTTCTGTGGTGTGGATTGTACAATATTCCCCTTCAACGGAATTCCAGCGAAATCCTCCAATCATCGCTAATTTCAAGCGGCCATTCGGTTTGATTTCTTTTACCATCGCACCTAATGTATCCACATGGGCCGTCAACAAACGATGTCTATTCTGGTCCTTCCCTTGTATCGTCGCCAGCAAAGCCCCTTTATTCGTTAGCTGATACGAAACATGATTTCTTTTCATAAACGCAGCAACATAAGCGATTGCCTCCTCTGTATACCCCGATGGACTTGGAATAGTAACTAATTCTTTTATGTAGGAAACAATTTCGTTTTCATCAATTATGGAAACCAAGATCAACACTCCCTTTCTTCGTACACTAAGTATACCGTTTTTTACTTAGAGGAAAAAGCAGCGCTCCATAGCAAATGGCCGATTCAGCAAACGAACCGGCTTTTTGTTGATTATTTAATTGGTTTTTCAGCTGTTACTGCTACCTTCGACCAATCTACATGGACACTGCCTGCTTCAAGCTCCAAATCTCGCACCCGTTCGTTTACTCCTAAAAATCCATAGCGAAATAAAGTAGGAATAAGCGGTGCTTCTTCTTTAATCAATGCTTGCCATTCTTTATAAACCTCTGCACGATACTCGTTATTAAACGCCTCTACTGAAACTCCTTTTTGCAAAAGCTCATCATTCTTTTCATTCACCCACCGGGTATAATTGAAAGCGGCGTCTCTTGCCCACAGGCCGGATGGATCAGGATCCGAACCAACACCAAAAGCGGCTTGATATAAATCAATCTTTTGATCATCTTTTTTCAAGCGATCATAAAAAGAGTTAAACTCATGAAGCCTTCCTTCTAACAATTGGACATGTAGACCCATATCCCGCCATTGCTGAATATAGTACCGAGCTAATGGCTCAGCTGCGTCTCCACCAGCCATTGAGGCAAAATTAAGTACAAATTCCTTTCCTTTTGGATCCTCCCGAAAGCCGTCACCATTTCGATCCACATAACCTGCTTCATCTAATAACTTCTTTGCTTTTTCAGGATTATACGTATACCCTGCAAGACTTGTATCATAATAATTAGGCTGTGTAGGCGGAATCACCGTATTCGCTTGAAAACGAAGTCCTTTATATAAAAATCGTCCGACTTCATCATTATTAATCGCATAACCGATTGCCTGGCGAACACGTTTATCTGACAACTTCGTTCCGCCCATTACATTTTCTTTCTTATCTAAATCATAATGACCTAGCTTAAAACCGATATACGTATAGGTTGATTCCATTTGTCCAAGAAGATTGACATTCGTTAACTTCTTTGCTCCCTCATACAAGTCAGCCGAAATCTTAGCAACATCAATTTTTCCAGCCTGCAACGCTTTAACGGCTGTGGTTGAGTTCACAACAGATAGAGAAATACGATCAAGCTTCGGCTTTCCTTTCCAATAATCATCAAAAGCTTCAAACTCAATCGCTTCCCCCTGAACAATTTTCTTTACTTTAAATGGTCCAAAACCGATTGGATGTTGACGGATTTTCGCAGAAGCGGACATTTGTGCGACTGGAATATCCCCTAGATACTTTTTATGAAGCGGATACGTCCACACCCCTGTTAAAATCGATGGATTGGCTTCTTTAAAGGTTAACGAAACCCGATTTCCAGCCACTTTAATACCAGAGATACGCTCTGCTTTTCCTGCGTGATAGTCATCCATTCCAACAATATTTTGAAAAGTTGTATCATAGCGCGATCCGTTATAATCAGGGTGACCAATTGTTAAATAAGCAAACTCTAAATCTTCCCCTGTTACAGGGTTGCCATCATGCCACTTAACACCGGCTCGAATCGTAATCGTCATCGTTTTATAGTCTTTAGACATTTCATATGTCGCGGCACCCTCTTGAGTAAATTGCGAATTCTCATCTGTCGCGAGCAACGCTTCATCAAAAAATTGCAAGATTTCCGCGTCATACGCATTTTCAAAAAAAACTCCATTTAATATTCCTTCGAACGGACTGTCTGCGACTAAACCATAATTCAAATGACCACCTTCAAGTGCATTGGCTGTGTTCGTTGTTTTTGTTAAAAACGTCTGACTCGTTCTAACACCTGCCACTTCTTGATGGACTTCCTCCATCTTTTGTCCCGATTGACAAGCTGCTACTAATATGAAGCTTATGAATGTACATAATACTTGATAGCCTTTAGCGTTCATAAAAAACCTTCCTCTTGTTGTTCGTTATCTTCTTTGTCTAGCGTCCGTCGCACGTTTAATCGCTTGACCGACAAAATTGATACTTAACATCATCACAAGAATCATGACGGAAGCTGGCAGCCATACCCACCATTTATGCTCTAACACATCCGGATTTCTTGCATAGCTAATGAGAGTTCCAAGACTCGGTGTACTTTCTGGCAACCCAAATCCTAAATACGTTAAAGCTGATTCAAGCCCAATATTCCCTGCTAAATTCAAAATAAAATTCACGATGATAATCGAACTTACATTAGGAAAAATTTGAAAGAACATAATCTTCCAATGCGGGGTTCCTAACGTTTGTGAAGCTTGAACATAATCTAATTCTCGCTCCGCTAACACTTTGGAACGAATCAATCGAGCCTTGCCTGTCCAATAAAATAAAGTCATCACTAGAATAAACGACCATATTGTAAATTCGGGAATAATCGTCACTAACACAATAATAAACATCGTCGTCGGTAAAGAGATGATAAAGTCAATAATGCGCATGACAACATGGTCAGTCACCCCGCCGAAATAACCAGCCACAAGTCCCGTTGTTAACCCAATCAAAGCGGTTAACAATGTGATACAAAAGCTAATCGTAAACGAATTACGCGTTCCAATAATTAATTGACCAAATACATCTCGTCCTCCATAATCCGTCCCTAACCAATGCTCCAGAGAAGGAGGTTGATGAAGAGCTCGTAAGTTAATTCGGGCAATTTCTTCTGCATCCATAACAAAAGCTGCGCTGTACACAAAGAGCAGGATGGAAACTAAGAAAATGAACGAACCCATCGCTAGACGGTCTTTTTTCATTTGCTGCCAAATTAGCTGTCTTCCAGAAGGAGTTATTTGTATAGATTGTCCATGTTTTTCTGTATTTACGTTCAATTCCATTACTCGCTTCACCTCTCCTTAGTCAATCCGTATACGCGGATCGACTATACTTAGAATAATATCGGACAGAAGAGTCCCCAATAGGGTAGCAAAGCCAGTCATCATGACAACTGCGGTAACAACACTAAAATCACGGGCATGAACAGAGCTCAGAAATAATTGACCGATGCCTGGATAATTAAAAATCGTCTCAATAATTACCGCTCCACCCACTAAGCCCGTAATTTCATAGCCTAAAAAAGCCGCAATCGGTAAAAAAGAGTTTCGTAATACATGATGAGTATAAATATTTGTTTCTGGTACGCCTTTCGCTTTTGCTGTTCGAACAAAATCCTTCATTTTATTATCAATGACTTCATTCCTCAAATATTGAATGATAACCGTTGTAGAAACAATTGCCGTACTAAACGCTGGTAAAATCATATGATTAATTTTACTTAGTACATAGGCAAACGTCCCTTCTTCCACTGTAGGATTAACGCTTCCCCCCGTCGGAAATAAATCAAGGGAAAAACCGAATACAAAGAGCATAATAATCGCAAAGATAAACATAGGAGTCGCAAAGCCTATATACGTATAACCTGTAATCACTTTATCAATCCATGAATCGCTGTACCGTCCACTTATTAACCCAAGTGGTATAGCGATTAAATACGTAAAAATTAAAGTCAAGAGAGCCAAATTCACTGTATTCCAGATTCGGTCTTCAATCACATCCGTTACTTGTACTTTATGTGTGTACGATACTCCCCAATCTCCCTTTGAAACATTGCTCACCCATCGAATATATTGTTCATACCAAGGATCATTTAATCCCATCTTTTCTCGCTGTGCTTCAATCACATCTGGATTAGCTCGCGGATCAATTTCTCTTCCTCCTAAAGCATCACCCGGCATTGCTTTAGCCATCATAAATACAAGAACACTTAAAATAAATAACTGCGGAATCATCATCAATAACCGGCGTACAATAAATTTCCACATAGGTTTCCTCTCACCTCCTATGGCAATGCTACTTTATGTGTGGCACTAATCGGCTTTAAATCATACGCTCGTCCATTTTCATCGAAGAAGGTAGAATACAATTGCTTGTATTCTTCAGCTACCTGTTTTCGAAGCCTTATTTTTTGCCCGCGAGCATCAGGTGATAAATCGGGAATCGCGGCCATTAACCGTTTCGTATAAATATGCTGTGGATTTTTGTAAATATCTTGACTCGTTCCTTCCTCCACTAACCGCCCGCGATACATCACACCAATGCGGTCACACATATGCCGAATGACACCAAGATCATGCCCTACAAATAAATAAGTTAACTGAAATTCTTTTTGCAAATCTTGAAGAAAGTTCAATACTTGTGCTTGGACGGATACATCCAAGGCTGACACAGGTTCATCCGCAATAATCAATTTAGGTTTCAACGTTAAAGAACGAGCGATACCAATCCGCTGACGCTGTCCACCCGAAAATTCATGTGGATATTTATAAATAGAATCTGGATTTAGCCCCACTCTTTCTAAATACTGTTGCACGATTTTTCTCTCTTCCGTTGCCGATACACGTTCAAAATTTCGAATCGGCTCCGCAATGATATCCAGCACGCGCTTTTTCGGATTTAAAGAGGAATATGGATCTTGAAATATCATTTGAATATCTTTACGAAAAGGCTTCATTTCTCCTCTGCTCAAATACGTAAGATCTTTGCCTTGAAACGTAATGGTTCCAGCAGTCACCTGATGCAGCTTTACAATAGCCTTTCCTGTTGTAGATTTGCCGCTTCCCGACTCGCCAACAAGTCCGTACGTTTCTCCTTGCTGTAATTCAAAAGAAACACCATCCACCGCCCGAACATGGTCTACTACTGTATGAAATAAACCGCCTCGAATTGGAAAATAAACTTTGATATCTTCTACTTTTAGCAACGTCATCGAATCGCTGTACCTCCTTCTTCCGGAAAGTGAAACTGTTTATAACAAGTGCAGCGAACAAAATGACCTGGTTCCACTTCATGCAGCCTCGGAAATTGCGCATGCGATTGCACAGAAATCCATGGAATCCTCTCTTTAAACCGACAGCCGCTTCTGTTAATTTTCGCAATAGGCGGCACCATCCCTTGAATGACATGCAATCGACTCTTTTCTTTCGTCACAGTAGGGATAGAGTAAAGCAAAGACTTCGTATAGGGATGAAGCGGCCTCTCCAATATTGTTTTTACACTTCCTTTTTCAACAATTTGTCCCGCATACATAACAATCACTTGATCGGCAATCTCTGCGACAACGCCTAAATCATGGGTAATAAAAATAATACCCATCTTTGTTTTTTGTTGAATGTCTTTTAATAAATCTAGAATTTGTGCTTGGATGGTTACATCTAGTGCAGTGGTTGGTTCATCGGCAATAACAAGGGAAGGAGAACAAGCTACGGCAATTGCAATCATCACTCTTTGTCGCATTCCTCCTGACAATTCATGAGGATATTGCTTATAGGTGCGTTTTGGATACGGAATCCCGACTTGTTCAAGCAGAGTAAACGTTTTAGCTTTTTGCTGTTTCTTTGATAAATCTGTATGATAATGAAGACTTTCTTCTATTTGTTTACCAACTGTCATAAGGGGATTTAATGCCGTTAACGGCTCTTGAAAAATCATGCTAATATGTCGACCGCGAACTTTATTTAACTTCGATTCTGCTGCATTCAATAAGTTTGTCCCTTTATATATAATAGAACCTTCTGATTTTGTTCGCTTTTTATCGTGCAATTGCATAATAGACAAAGCAAGTGCACTCTTACCGCAGCCGGACTCTCCTACAATGGCAACAATTTCATTTTCATGAACGGTAAAAGATAAATCGTCAACAGCTGCATAATATTGATCATCAATACAAAATGAGGTTGTTAGGTTTTCTACTCGCAGGAGTTCCTTTTCCATGCCTATCCCCCTAACCGTTTTTATAACATTACTCAACTTTTAACACTTTTTGGTTATTTTCTCAAATAATTACTGTTATTTTTAATCATTTTTATTTTTTTATACCTTTTGAACAACAAAAAAATCGAGTATTTACTCGATTTTTCATAAAGACCAAACAAGGTCGTTTCCAATAGTATCGGCAATATATTGTGTATCTGTTCTCCGCTTCTTTCTCGCTTGTGCTCGTTCTTTCGCTGATTCATATAGCGCTTTCTCCGTTTCTGTTTCTGAAATTAAACGAGGAACAGAAATAGGTTTTCCCTTTTCATCAATCGCTACAAAAGTTAAAAAAGAAAGAGCGCATAAATTTTGAACACCGCTTTGCAAATCTTCAGCTACTACTTTTACCACCACTTCCATGGAGGTGCGGCCCGTATAAGTAACAAAGCTTTCTAAACAAACCGCATTGCCTTCAGAAATTGGATGCAGAAAATCCACCGAATCCGTTGAAGCCGTTACAACATGCGACCGAGCATGGCGCATTGCTGAAATAGCTGCTATGTCATCAATTTGCGCCATTAATTTCCCTCCAAACATCGTACCAATATTATTCGTGTCTGGAGGAAGAACGATACTTGTTTTAACAACTAGAGAGTCCCGGCATTTTTTTGTTTTTTCCATGATGACACACCCCTTTTTGTCGACCTGTAGTATCACTCAATCTCCCCCCCTTAAGGGATTCTAATTGTGAATGAACGGCAGTCATCTCCTAAAGGCTTTCTTAAATATCGCTTTAGATTCACAAGCTTATTATAGCCAACATAAAAGAAAGCTATTGCTCATTTTTTAGCAATAGCTTTCTTGAATTTTTTCAAATATCTGTTTGAAAAGGAAGTGTGTAACTATTTGTCTCTAGTTGCAGCCGCATTTAAAAGAGAATCGAGCTCTTGACTTGCTTGAACCGCCAGCTGACTTGTAAAACCAAAATCTATAGCTAATCTAATCATTTCTTGTCTTTTTTCCTCAATTTTTTCATTAATTAGTTCAGCATATAGTTTCTTCATCGTCCATTTCCCACTTTTCAATATATTTACAAAAATATCATAATAGATAATTAGTCCCAAATCAATCTAATTTATCCCTTCTAATTGTGATAAATTTGTAAACATCCTCAAATATGAATACATTTCTTGAATATTTTGTGACAATCCGAACATAACTTCCAATTTTCATGTTTATGTAAACAAATCAATCTTCACTATGTCATCCATGAGGAAGAGGAGTGTTGATCGGGTTTATTAACAACAAGCTTATATTCATCTTCTAATACTTTTAATGGAACATCATATAAATGCCGCTCGTCTTTTGTTTTGTATACACCTTTTGCTAATAATTTATCAATTAACAGCGCTTTTCTCTCTTCAATCTTTTTAAATAATTCCATATGTATAACCCCTTTCTATTCTGTTTATGTGATACCTGAACCTCTTATATCATTCCATATTCCAGCTACATTCAGCGCATATTTAAAAAGCCTCTTCTTATCCAAGAAGAGGCTACTGTATTCATTCGACTCTTCTTATCTTCCAAGCATCTGCTTGTTGGATGTGGCACAGTTCCTATAACAGGTCTGTTGCCGAGGCTTCAAAGGGCCAAATCCCTCCACCTCTCTGGATAAGAATTAAAAAGTAATATGAAAGTATATAAATACTATATGATTAGTAAATAAATGTCAATATCAACATAGGAAATCGTTTGCTCAACTATGCTAGCATAACCTAAATGAAAAAAGAGTGCAAGTGCACCCCTTTCTCAAATTTCTATTCTAATACTGTATTTTTTGTTTCTTTACCAAAAGCCACCGCGATGGCACCGATTAGTATGGCAACGGTAAAAATCGTAAAAATTGCGCTAATCGATGTATTGGCAGCTACTAAGTACCCGACTAATAACGGCCCTAAAATTCCTCCGATACGTCCAATAGCCGCTGCCATCCCTGCTCCTGTTCCCCGAATCACTGTTGGGTATTGCTCTGGAGTATAAGCGTATAAAGCCCCCCATGCACCTAAGTTAAAGAAAGAAAGAAGAATTCCTGATGTAATTAACAACGGCAGCTCTTCAGCTGTTCCAAAGAAATAAGCGCTCACTGCTGTACCAATTAAATAAGTAATTAACACAAATTTACGACCCATTTTTTCAATAAACCAAGCAGCTGTAAAATAACCTGGAAGCTGTGCAAGCGTCATAATTAACACATATTCAAAGCTTTTAATTAAGCTGAACCCTTTCATCAGCATCACACTTGGTAACCATAGAAACATGCCGTAGTAAGAGAATACAACACAGAACCAAAGCACCCATAAAATAAGAGTTTGTTTGGAATACTCTTTCGCCCACACTTTTTTCATATTTTGAAGCATCGATTGTTTTTCCTTCGGCTTCAACTCTTCATACTTCGGTGAGTCTGGTAAACTAAAACGTAGGTATACCGCATAAAAAGCTGGTAACGCACTTAAGATTAAAGCAATTCTCCAGCCGTATGTCGGAATGATAAAATAAGAAATAAGAGCCGATAAAATCCAACCTAACGCCCAAAAACTTTCTAATAAGACAACGACTCGTCCACGTTTGCTCGGTGCTACACTTTCACTTACAAGTGTAGATGCGACAGGAAGCTCTCCTCCCAGCCCCATGCCGATGAAAAAGCGTAAAATTAAAAATAAACTAATCGTCCCTACTAATGCTGATAACCCGCTTCCGATAGAAAAAAGTAAAAGCGTAATAATTAAAATATTTTTACGGCCTACTTTATCCGCCATTGCTCCAAACAGTAAAGCCCCAACAGCCATCCCAATCGATTGCGTACTTCCAATCCATCCAGCTTGCACATCAGTCAGGTTCCATCCTTCTTCCATTTTCAAAGCCGCAATAATAAAGGAGAGCATCCCCACATCGAGAGCATCAAACATCCAGGCTGCCCCAGCAATCCCTAACAGCTTGCGATCTGCTATCCGTTTTGTTTTTTTATCCATGATAATTCCTCCTGATGAACTTCCGTAACACTTAAAAAATTCCTACTATATATATTTTTATCCCATTTCTATTTTATCTATTATTTTTGTTCACGACTATAGTAAATACAACTGTCATGACAAAAATATAGACATTTTTTAAAATCTATCCTAGAATGCTGATGATTTTTGACTTTTTTCGCGCCAAACTGCAGTTTGGCACACCTTTCAAAGAGAAATTTCCACCTATAAAAAAATATTAAAATTAACACTATTTAACATTTGAGTATAATCATTACATTTGTTAAGATGTATTAGTGAGTATCGTAAATGCTCTCACCTATTTATCCCTCACCATGATTTGCACAATACCATTTTATGTATATTTTAGGAGGTATTTATGTCAAATCTTACTTTGCAAGTTAGTGAAAAGCTTCAAAAGTTTTTACAAGGACCAAAAAAGCTGTATATTAATGGACAATTCGTTGAAAGTGTCTCTAAGAAAACATTTTCCACTCCAAATCCAGCAACAGGTAAAAAACTTGTTGAAGTATATGAAGGTGATAAAGAGGATATCAATTTAGCCGTCAAGGCAGCTCGTAAAGCATTTGATGAAGGCCCATGGTCAAGATTAAGTGCAGCAGAGCGCAGTCGTTTAATGTACAAGCTCGCTGACTTAATGGAAGAAAACAAAACAGAGCTTGCTCAACTTGAAACATTAGATAACGGTAAACCAATTAGAGAAACAACTAATGCAGATATTCCATTAGCGATTGAACATATTCGATATTATGCAGGCTGGTCAACGAAAATCGTTGGACAAACTATCCCTGTAAGCGGCAACTATTTTAACTATACAAGACATGAAGCCGTTGGCGTTGTCGGGCAAATCATCCCATGGAACTTCCCGCTCTTAATGGCCATGTGGAAGCTTGGGGCCGCCCTTGCCACCGGCTGTACAATTGTTCTAAAACCAGCAGAGCAAACGCCTCTGTCTGCTCTCTACCTTGCTGAATTAATTTCTGAAGCAGGATTCCCAGACGGGGTTATCAACATCATTCCTGGCTTTGGAGAAACAGCAGGCCAATCTTTAGTCGATCACCCTGAAGTAGATAAAATTGCCTTCACTGGCTCAACAGAAGTCGGCAAACGCATCATGCGTTCTGCTTCCTATTCACTAAAACGTGTGACGCTTGAACTTGGTGGAAAATCACCAAACATCATCCTGCCTGATGCTGATTTCTCTAAAGCGATTCCTGGCGCGTTAAACGGTGTTATGTTTAACCAAGGACAAGTTTGTTGCGCCGGCTCTCGGGTCTTTATTCAAAAGAAGCATTACGATAACGTTGTAGCTGACATGGCAAGTCATGCTAAATCCATTAAGCAAGGAGCAGGCCTTGACCCAAATACTCAAATTGGACCGCTTGTTTCCGAAGAACAACAAAAGCGCGTACTTGGTTATATTGCTAAAGGGATTACAGAAGGTGCGGAAGTGCTAGCTGGCGGAGCTCCTCCTAGCGAAGAAGGTTACTTTGTTGCACCTACTATTTTTGCTAACGTCGAAGATAACATGACGATTGCGAAAGAGGAAATCTTCGGTCCTGTTATTTCAGCTTTACCATATGAGGACTTAGATGATGTCATCAAACGAGCAAATGCAAGTGAATATGGCCTTGCTGCTGGTGTTTGGACAAGCGACATTGCCAATGCTCATTATATTGCTAACAAGCTGCGTGCTGGTACGGTTTGGGTCAACTGCTACAATGCATTTGATGCCGCTTCTCCATTTGGCGGATACAAACAATCCGGTATCGGCCGTGAAATGGGCTCCTATGCTCTAAACAACTACACAGAAGTGAAGAGCGTTTGGATTAATTTAAATAGGTAATGTCAAAGAAAGGGGGCTATTCCATAAGTGCGAATAGCCCCTTTCCTTTAACCAATTCATATTGAATACTCACTATTTTCATGCAATACAGTCTCAATCATTAGCGTCCTTCCTCCCTCATTTGTTAGAATAAAAACGAGTATAAAAAAGGAGGTTTTTTCCTATGTATGAAATAGCAATTATTGGAGCTGGAGCGGCTGGAGGCAGTGCTGCCATCTTTACCGCGAAAGCAGGAAAACAAACAGTTATTCTAGACAGCAGCCAAAGCGGCACAAAAAGAGCTTGGTTGGATAACCATTACGGTACAGCTGGAATTGCTGGACCTGATTTATTAGCAACAGGTCTAGCCCAAGCGAAAAAATTTGGTGCAGAGCTAATTGAAACAAAAGTAACGGGAATTAATAAAACGACTGAAGGATTTCAAATCCAAACAGAAAACGGATCTGTTGAAGCGAAACAAATCATTTTAGCAACAGGCGGGCTAACAAGCTTAGCTGAAGAAGCAGGTATCACAACAAAAGCTGGTACAGAGCCAAGATCAAAGAAAGTGTTTGATGTAGATGCTTCTGGAAAAACAAACGTAGAAGGCATTTGGGCTGCCGGAGCATGTGCAGGAACAAGCGCACATACGATTGTGACGGCTGGAGACGGTGCAAGAGTCGCAATCAACTTGATTAGCGAAATAAACGGAGAACGTTATGTTGATCACGATGTATTAAAATAAGAATGAAAAACAACAAACTGCAGGTCCAGTTTGTTGTTTTTCATTTTTTACGGATGCTATAAGTTTCTTTTTTCTTTCTCTATTAGTACAATATAAGTTGTAGATTTTGGAAAAGGAGGAATCATAATGAGTGATTTCCAAGCAAATTTAGAAAAATATGCAGAGCTAGCTGTAAAAGTCGGTGTTAACATCCAACAAGGACAAACGCTTGTTGTCAATACGACATTAGAAGGCGCAGAGCTCGTACGTTTAATTGTCAAAAAGGCTTATGAAGCTGGCGCATATAATGTAATTGTCAATTGGAACGACGACACTGTGAATCGCACAAAATATGAATTAGCACCAGATGAAGTCTTTCATGAATACCCTGAATGGCGTGCAAAAGAAACCATTGAACTAGCTGAAAAAGGGGCAGCCTTTCTATCGGTGATTTCCTCCAGTCCTGATTTATTAAAAGGCGTAGATCCAAAGCGAATTGCAAACTTCCAAAAAGCATCAGGTACCGCTTTAAAACCGTGGCGCCAAGCAATGCAATCCGATAAAGTAAGCTGGTCCATTGTAGCCGTTCCGTCCCAAAGCTGGGCAGACAAAGTATTCCCTGAAGAACCGGCTGAAAACCGTGTACATAAACTATGGGAGGCTATCTTTAAAGCGGTTCGTGTCGATACAGAAAACCCTGTTGAAGCATGGAAAACACACGATGACACCTTGCATGAAAAAGTAGATTATTTGAATGACAAGCACTACAAAAAACTTCATTACACAGCTCCAGGAACCGACTTAACAATTGAGCTTCCTGAAAAACATCTATGGTGCGGCGCCGGCAGCATCAACCAGCACGGACATCATTTTATGGCCAACATGCCGACAGAAGAAGTGTTTACGGTCCCATTAAAAACAGGTGTTAACGGAACAGTAAAAAGCACAAAACCACTTAGCTATGGCGGAAATATTATCAATAACTTCTCTGTTACGTTTAAAGATGGACGCATTATCGAGGTACAAGCAGAAGAAGGCGAAGAAATTTTAAAACAATTAGTGGAGACAGACGAAGGCTCTCATTACTTAGGAGAAGTCGCACTCGTGCCATTCAACTCCCCTATTTCACAATCTAATGTGTTATTCTTTAACACACTGTTTGACGAAAATGCATCCAATCACTTAGCTATCGGCAGTGCATATGCCTTCTGTCTTGAAGGTGGAAAAGATATGACACCGGAACAGCTAGCTGAACATGGCCTAAACGAAAGCTTAACTCACGTTGACTTCATGATTGGCTCTGACAAAATGAACATCGACGGCATTCTAGCTGACGGAACTGCTGAACCTGTCTTCCGTAATGGAGATTGGGCGTTTTAATTAAAACGTTGATATAGAGGCGTTTGGAACGTCTACAGCCTCGAGTGGTCACAGAAATGGTCACATTTCTTTAGCTTTGAACAAATTATCAAGTTCATCAGCTACGTGCTTCTGCATACTTGGAAGCACGTGGCTATATTTATCTAATGTAATTTGGATTGAGGTATGTCCAACCCGCTCCGAGATGACCTTTACATTCACATTTTGTTTGATTAACATGGTTACATGTGTATGTCTTAAATCATGAAAACGGATTGTAGGTAACCCTAGCTTTATAGCCTGAGCTTTAAGCCGTTTGGAAAGAGTAGCTGAGTCGAGCGGATTACCATAACGTGTACAAACAACTAAATCATAATCGTTGAAGTTTTGACCTTGCTTCAACTTATGTCCTACAACAATGATTCTCTCCTTTTTCAGTTGTTCTATTAACACGTCAGGGATATGAATTGAACGGACACCAGCACTTGTTTTAGCACCGACTTTGACCTGCTTTGCGTTGATATCATATATTTGTCTGATATAAATGATTTTTTGTTCAAAATCAATATCCTTCCAACGCAAACCTAATATTTCACCTTTCCTCATCCCTGTTAATAGAGCGATTAGATAGACTGTATAAAATCGATGTTTCTTTGAATGTTGCATAAAATGTTCGACCTGTTCCGTCTCCCAAGCAGTCATTTCATTATCGCTTCGCTTTGGCAATGTAACATTTAAAACTGGATTTTCTTTTACAAGTTTTAAACTCACAGTCTTTTTAAAAATCACCTTTAACATATCAATGATTTTCTTTATCGTATTAGGACTTAAAACCGTTTCTTCAACCAAATCATAAATAAATCTTTGGACTATCAAAGGCTCAATTTTTTGTATTCTAAAATGACCTAGTCTTGGATTGATATGACACTTAAAAAAACTAATATAGTTTTGATAGGTACTAACCGCTACATTCAATTTCATTTCCTTTAACCAGTCTTGAATAAAAGCACCTAATGTAATTTTATCTGGTTCAATATAATTCCCCAACCTAACATCATTTAGAAATTCACTAAGAGCATGCTCCGCTTCCTTCTTAGTATTGAAGCCTCTTTTCTTTTTTTGTGTTCGTTTCCCTGTTAATTGGTCAATACCCATATCGATTACATAAAAATACTTACCTGTTTTCTTATCTTTCTTGATACTACCTTTCACTGTTAAGAACCTCCTAGTTTCCTAACAGAAAATAAGTCCCTTAAATATATTGTATCAAATACTCATCAACAATAAATAAATTGCGACTATATTAAAGTTCTACACAAACAAAAATATTAAAACTCAAAAAGGAAACGCTCGTATATAAGCATTTCCTTTTAAAATTTATTGAGGAACATGATTTTGAGTCGTGTCGATTCCTAAATGTTCATAAACCCTTATTATATCAATGTTTTGAAACATAATAATCAATATGAAATATGTTGTTGTCCATACAATTATTAAACACCTTTAATTAGAAAAATACCCCAATAAATAAATTTGTCAATTGTTAAAGTACAACTCTTTAAAACAAGAAAGACACCCTTTGTAAGTACATACAATACCTTGTTTTAAATTTAAGTATTCATTATAAAATAAAGTTCTCATTAAAAGTTTTCTATAATGTTTACTCTTTTCTCCAAATTCTTTTGTAAAATATCTAAATAATTTCCTTATGCTATAATATTTTCTTTATACCATCTTTATTTAAGAAATACTTTATATGATATAGGTACGATTCCCCAATCATTTGAATTTATTTTTTTATATGGATTTTGTATGAATTGGATTTTTGGGTTTTTACTTAAACAATTAGTGACAAAATATATATAAAATCTTTCCCCTAATTTTTCTGAGGTCTGTAACTCATTATTCGTAATAATAAATTCACTAAACTTACTAGTAGTTGTTCCTTTTACCTCAATATATATTTCTATCCCTTCATGATTCTGGCAACATATATCATAACCTGGTTTTTCACCTTCACTTGCAACCCACCTAATGTTACTCATATTTTCTTTCCTTAGATATTTTAATACTACTTCCTCTGCTCTGTCTCCTATTTTCTTAGCATTATTTGAGTATCGGTTACCCTTTGTATCTTTTTTGCGTGTATTATTTACATCCTTATTATTTATTGCTTTTTCCTCTAATAAATTATGGGCTAGTTCTGGATTTACAGACTCCAAGTTCGGTAAACTCTCTTCATTAATAATCACTTCAACATCTTTATTAAATGAACACTTAATATCAAAGCTAGCTAGTTGAACTATTTTTATATATGTATTTTCTGTTATTTCTCTAACGCCATCTCTCCAATGATTACTTCTAGTAACTTCTTCAAGATAATTATTATTGTTGTCCTTAAACTCTATAGGCCCTATAAAAGGTATATAATCCTCTATTTCCGCAAAATACTGATTTTTATTATCTTCATCTGGAAAAATATCACCTATCTGAGCTATTCCAAAATAATGCGGTTTTTTTGATAATCGCTTAGATAGATATTTTTTATCAGTCATCGTTCCTTTGTAATATATTACTTTTGTGCCTGTTTTCAGCTTATTTTTATACCTAGCTGGAAAATGATACAATATTCCTGTTTGGTCATCCCATTTTGATTCATCATTTTCAGTTATTACCGCGTAATTCATATTATTTCCTCCAAATTAGATGATCATATTATTGTAACAATTTCATATTAATTTTAGAAGATTGTAACAATAATACTAAGCATGCTCCAGGTGTAATACTCAGAAAGGACTATTAAAGAAATACTTAGGTAAAGTATTTCAATATGAAGGATATTCCTTTTTTTAAAAAAATGATAAAATTAACTAAGTATTTAAAAAGGAGACATTATAATGACTAAAGAAAGAATCGAAGAATTAGCCATGGAAGTAGTTACAGAAGCTTTACCAGATTTAGAAAGCAACAATCAATCTTATTTCTATGGCATAGTTAAAAAATTGTCCAATACTATAATAGATGATTATGCACTTGACGTACTTCGAACAGAGGAGCATGTTAAAGCTTTAATGAGGATAGATTTAGAGGAGTTGCAAAAGTCTTTATAATATCTCCGTCTATTATTCTTTCTAAAATTATTTCTAGTTTCTAATAGTAATCCGAGCACATTATCAAAACGCTTCAAAAATGATTTAATGTATTTGATAAATAAAAAAAGATAGTCATTTTCAGATACTTTCTAACTCATCCGCTATCATCTATGCAAATATTTTTATATGGATAGCGGATGCGAACCTTTTAATGAAGTTTGTTTCTATACAACAAAAACACCATTCTATAGTGAATGGTACGAGTTCAAATTTATAAAATTTTATGCCAAATGAAAAAGACTAATTTCGGATTATCGATAAAAACCTAGCTATGTTTAGCGATACGGTCTGTACGATACATAGAACTTTTATAAAAACATGATTAAATCAACATTTATTGATTTTTTCTTCCTATTATAAATGTGGTTGTATTGCTTACTTCATACATTGCGATTATTATTAGTTCAAGCTTTGTATGAAGTAACTTAATTATATCATAACCCTTATAACAATTGTTATAATAATCCAATTTCCAACTTAGAATACGGAAACAGATGTGCATACACTCTATTTACTTTTACAATTGACACAAACGGTTATATGTAACCCCACTCTTTTTAGGTGAAAAGCCAATACCTTTCCCCTTATTACAGCTCAATCTCATGATATTTATCAAATAAATTAGCTAATACATCAGGAGACGGTTTTACATAACGAACATTAATTCTTCTCCTTTTTAAATCTTGCAACCAATTGTATGTGATTCCATGAGATTCACCTAGTTCCTTTGCCAAATCCATTAATGTCATATTTAAAATCTTAGGTTCTATTAATTTATCAATAATATATTTGATAGACCCTTCTTTAATTTCATTATCAGTCAGTTTCCCTATATCAAACCTCTTTAAAATCTCAGCTAAATTAGTTGGTTTTATGAGATTAATGTTTTGATATTTATCTTTTTTTATCCCTGAAACAACAGCAGTTGATTCTTCATAGAAATCTGCTATTTCTCGTTGATTTGTTTTTATCACGTTTTTCTCCAGTAAATTCAACACGTACTTAATGTTTCCAAATTTAATATCCCTATCTGATAATTTATCTGCATTATACTCTTCAAGAATATAATCGATATTATCAGGACATTTGGCTAATACTTTATTATATTTATTACTTGTATCAGATTCATTTAAATTGAATAAACTATTTACCAAGACTTGATATGTTTCTGATTCAAGTGCTATTGCTTCTTGGGACATTTTTATTAATCCTGCGTTAACTAATAAGATTAGATATTTAATCTGTGAAATCGCTTCAATATCAACTCCTGCAATATTTCCGCTTAACTTATTGGTTAGAATCATACCATCTTCTTTATATTTATTAATTAATTCTTTTTCAAATTGCAAAGCTTCTTCCTCTGATAATCCATCTTTAACAATACGATATCCAAAGCCTACTACCTTTTTAAAGTGTTCGCACTTCATATTTCGTATTCCTGTTGACACCCTCTTACCAATACCTTTACCAATATAATAAACATCACCCTTATTAATGTCGAAGCTTTCTCCATTAAACTGAGTAACTCCATCATGCAGGGCATAGTATTCATAAACATAGTAATTTTTATCTTCCATATTTACCATAACTCCCGATATAATTTATTATACTTTTCCATTTCATTAATCTATATTTCTCATTTCTTTGACTGACCTATAAAGAGTAGCCCTGCTTATCCTAGTTATATCTGCGATTTCATTAACTGTCAGCTTATTTGTGTTTCTATTATTAAATAACTCCATTGCATGTTGTAATCCTTTATTCTTCTCTGTGTACTTCTTAGGTCTTCCTTTATAAACACCTCTTTGTTTGGCTTCTTCAATACCTTCCAATTTTCTTTCTTTAATCATGTCTGCTTCAAATTCGGCTATACCAGATAGGACAGTAATCATTAACTTACCAATCGCTGTCCCTGTATCAATCTTATCTCCACCCATGTTCAAGACAATAAGGGAAACACCTAAACTATTTAAATATTCAATGGTGTTTAGAGCATCCTTTGTGCTTCTAGCAAACCTGTCTAACTTCGTAACAACAATGGTATCACCTTCACGGACTGTTTCAAGGAGTAAGTTAAATTGCCCCCTGTTTTCTTTCTTTCTTCCACTGACCTTCTCTTTAAAGATGGTGTCACACCCCGCTTCTTGTAGTTGTTTAATTTGAGCAGTTAAATTTTGACCTGCTGACGAAACACGTCCATAACCATATTTTATATCAATCCCACCCTTATTTTTTGATACATGTATACGATACATCCATAACCTAAGTATACCAATCATCTCAAAACGTATCAATAGAGTGTACTCAAATGATACAATCATAAGCCTATCCCAAACACATTCACAAATTAAAAGAAAAACCTCATCTATTTTTAGCGATGAAGTTTCTGATGTTCATAACAATAGATATTTCCTTTAAACTGCTCCTTATTTGATAAACAGAAGAACTTAACCTTTTCTGATACCACTTTTCCACAAATCCTACAGGTTGCTACTTTAGTTTGACCTCCATTAGAGGTTTCAATATTTATCTTCCCTTTTAATAACTCAACATGTTTTTTCCTTATACCTTCGTCTGTTATGTTATTTTTCTCTAGTGCATTATACATATGTAAAATATCATCATCTGAAAATGTCAGTGATTGCTTCTGTAGCTTTAAGACATTGAGCTTCCTTGTTATGTATTCCGATAATTCCGTATCATACACAATCAAATCATTAGATTGTATTTTTCTTAGTTCCTCATTGACTTTAAATGTGCATCTTTTAGTAAAAGACACCATTGAAACAAATTGTGACATTTCAACCGTTTTAAGAACTGACTGCAAAGCTTGTATGTGACCATAATTCTGATTAAATGGATTCATCATTGGAAATTTCCCATTAATGCTCCACTTTGCTCTACTTCTATCACCATATATAGTTCCAGTGTAATTTTTAGTCTCCACAACAAAAATCGCATAAGGAGTAAAGATGACGTGGTCAATCTGGGAATAACCAGACTTAGCATGAGTATTAGGAATTAATACATCACTAAGATATTTAATATTATTAGGTAGTTGGTCAAGCTGTATATTTATTTTATATTCACCCAGTTCACCAATTCTTGCAGGAGTGATATTAGATTTTTTCTTTATGATTTCATTATTCGAAGCAACTGAGACCTGTTCCGTTGAATTTTCTTTTAAAAAATTTTTAAGAATTTTTGATAGCATTAGAGATGCCTTCTCTCTTTTATGTATAGACAATTATTCTATTCTTTTGCAAAGTCTAAAATAGTACACATTTCTAATATAATGTTTATAGAAAACTATGATAAGTACAAACTCATCGGGGCTGTCCAATAAGTTGATTTTCCAGCTATTGGATGCCCCTTTTCATGTTTAAGAATGTAGCTATATCAACATTCTTAATTTTCGAAATTCAATGGATTTGCCCTTTTCGGACAGCACCAGCTTAAGTTATTATATCTTCATACCTTTATAAGATGAACTCTTCATAAACTCTTCAGGATTTTCCTGAATCTTTGCTATTAATTTATCTTTTTCAGATTGACTCATCTTTTGACGCCCCTCTTCAAACTTTCTTAATGTAAAGTTTATATCTTCGTCTAAGAGGCTATTTTTAATCAGTTGTGTAGAGTGAATTTTTCCACCTTTTAAATTCACTTTAGTATTCTTCCATCTTCCTTTATCAGCATTCTTAATAATTGTTACTATAAGAATACCATCTAGAATATGAAAAACATGTAATGCTCCGTCTTTGCTACCAACTAAGTGCCCTGTGATACAGTTAGAGAAAAGATTATAAGGAATATTTCTACCGTTAAAATCATTAGATTCACACAAAAAGAAAATATGATTTTCAATGTTTCCAGCTTTTTTAGCTTTTCCTAATAAAAATTTTCTCATATTACTTTCTGCATCAAGTAGTGCCTGGAAACTACTCTCTGGAAATCCGTTTCCAATAAATACTTCTTTAGATTTTGTATCTTCATACAAGGAACGCCAGCTAACAGAGGTAATGAAATAATACAACCATTCCTGATACTCTACATCATCTAATGCCCGTTCTGAATTTCTATACGGTAAAAGTATTTTTTGGTTAAATAAATTTTCCCTCTTGCTAAAGCGTTGCTCACATTCACCACAAAGCATATATTCTTTATGAATATCTTGTACAGCTCTATCAGGCTCATAAGCATTACGTAATTTTTTAGTGTATGATTTCTTCTTAACTGCCCTAGATACAAACTTAGGAATAATATGACTCGCTTTCAATTCAGCTTCTTTTTTACATAAAGCACAAATGCCAAATTTTTCTCCTTTCATAATTATCACCTCCTTTAAAAGCTCTATTTTCACTTTTACACTTTCATAAAAGATTCCTGTCTAGTCAAATTATACTATATAAATCTATTTTTTTCTTTTCTACTAAAATATTCGTTTCCATAATAAAAACCTTGCTTTAATCAACTCAGCAAGGTTTTCATAGAATCTCATTGTTATTTTTATTATCTGTTATCTCATCCTTTAATTTATCCCATGCTTCTTGTGGAGTAATAGGAAGATTTAAGGAATGATGCACTTGTTCACATTGATACATAAATAACTCTTTTATTTTTTCACTATCTATGGGATGCTTGCTAGTTCGTATGAAATTAACACGCTTTAATATAGCAGGTGCAACAAAAGTATTACCTTTGTCTTTAGGATTGAACGGCATAAAATTAGCCCTTACTTCAAATTCATATCGACCATTTATTTTTCCAGCATTATTCGGACCGTTCACATCAATGTATAATACTTCCAAATACATTATAAAAGCTAATTCATACTTTTTTAACTTATATAAATGTTCTGCCATACTTAAAGTAGTATTTCTATATAAACCCCATTGTTGATTATTATAATGTTCAATTCTTTTATTTATCATTAAATGCCAATTAATATCACTTTCACTTGGCTCGTTTCCCCAAGCTCGATACAGTTCTTGTTTCATCTGCTCGTATTGTTTTCTTTCTTTCATCATGTCATTATAAGTACCATTAATCTTTGCCCAAGTAATATCAATCTTATCAGCTTTTTCTTCTGTTACTAAAACTCGTATTTTATCCTTTTCATCAATATAAGGTAACGTTCTAACATACATATCATTTTTACATGAAAGGCATTTCCTTTTACGAGAAGGAGGCTTTTCTAATTGATGCTGACAATAAGGACATTTAGCTTCCTCTAACCGTAAAATCCCCTCTTCAAGATTAATTTTGTTTTGATTAAATACTTGTTTATTCATAGTAGGAGTTTGAGTAGATACTTTAATCATATCTCCATTTTTACTTGCAGAGTGGCTGTTACTATCAGAAGTAAATACAGCTTTTAGTTTTTGAAAAAAACCCATATTCCCTCTCCTCTCATTTAATACTCTACTATATTTTAAAGTTTTTATAATTGAATACTCATATTATCCAATGCTTTTTTGAAAGCTTTTTAATATCTTCTTCTAACTCTAATTGATGAATTTTTCTGTGGCAGTTCGGACAGAGTGCCACTACATTATCAATAGTATCACTTCCACCTTTGGATAAGTAATGAATATGATGAACTTCTAAAAATGGATTTCCCTGTTTATCCAAAAATGGTGCTTCTTTGTCACATAACTGACAAACCCCATTTGCTACCCGTTTTGCAAACTCTTTAATGTATACGCTCCTATTAAAAACAGATATTTGTGCTATCTTCCGAGTATTCTTCCCTGTCGCCTGCTGTTCTAGCAAGGTCTGCTTCAATTGTTTTAACGAGATACTCTCAAAATATTGAATTTTCATTTTACAAAATTGTTCATAAATTTCAGTAAATCGATTATCTTTATCAGACCTTCTAGTTTTTTTCCATTCTATCTGTTCAATCTTTATACTATCGAGAGAATCAAATCTATTAACCCACCTTTCCGACACTTCTACACCATATTCTTTTGCTTCATTCTGTATGTTTGTTGCTTCCTCTTTGGATTTACACAGCATAATTTGATGTCTGAATATAATACCTATATCTTCTTTTCTTGTTCTTCTTTTGTCTCTATTGGGCAGAATCATGTTCTTTAAGGTAACACAATCTTCATAATCCTCGATAAAGTGTATTAAGACCTCAGTATAAAATTTTTTAGGTACTTTTAACTTAAGTTCTTCTAATTTATTTTTAAACTCTTTTATTTGGTCGTAATCTTCAAGGAAGTATACCATCAGATTCAATTCATCTAGCGAAGTTTTTTTCTTTTCTTTTTTCATTAGTTCTAAGTACAAGAAAATTTCAGATAAATCCATCGTAATATTCAAAACCCAACCTCCTAAATCATACTTTTATACCAATTATATCAAAATGTTTTATAACATTGTGATTATTGCCAACCCCAAGTATCACTAATTACACTAGCTTTTGTTAGCAAACATTTCTTTTCCATTCCTATTACTACAACTCATAAAAACTTGCGTTGACATGAGCAAATGCTTTATCTTTATTTGCCCACGCCCACTAAAATAAAACTGCTTTCTCTAATTGAGAATGCAGTTTTATTTAATGAATCATATAATTAATGGTACATTTCGATTAACTGTTCAAACTCTAAACTAATGTTACATTTGTTTAACCTGCCACTTCTTTTTGAATATAACTCTCGAATTATTGGCTCTATTTCTTTTGTTGTGGCATGATGTACTGTTTTATGACAAAGAGGACATAATGAAATAATATTAGCTTCAACATCTAAACTATTCTCAAATCGTTCTTGGAACTCTATAGGAATTAAATGATGAGCTTCAACATAATTTTCTCCTGTTGTGGATGATTTAAAAAACAAATGTGAATTATCATATTCACACTTATATTCGGCAAACACTATAGCCTTTTTAGACACAAGAGCATTTCTTTTCCATTTATTTTTTTGTGTTATTCCCTGGGTGCCTTTTATTATTTCTTTAGGCTCATCCACTACTCTCTCTGAACCATCCGTATTTATATACTCAATTTGTTTTTGAAAAAATTCCTCATCTGTATCCCCATCAAGTACATATCTAATATTTTTCCTTAATAAGAGTTGATATAATAATTCATATTGTTTTACATCTAATTTTTGTAAAGATTGATTAAACCCTTTGAATTGAGTCCAAATATTTCTCATTTCCTCAGGAGTAATAGGGCTAAAAACAGCTATAGATGAAGGAGTAAAATAATACGCTCCTCTGTATCCCCCTTCATTACCTTCTGTATACATTATCTTTTCTTCAAGAATAGCAGAAGCAATAACATGCCCTTTATATTGAAATAAAACTAGTGTTCCAGACTCCGCATTCATTCCTTTTTTAAAATTATATTCTCTATTAGGTAGTTCATTTACAAACCATTCTTGTAAACTTTCTATAGTTTGCTCTGCAAACTCTGGGTCAGTTTCTGACATTGGTAGCAGTCTAATAGCAGGCACAGTTGCTGTAGAGGTAGTAACCATACCCTCTTCTACTATTTCATTTTTAATTTCAAATCCATATTCTTTTAATCTATCTAATACAGCCTGTCTTTCTTCTTCACTAAAAAGTGATTGATATGCTTCCTCAAGAACTAATGCTTCCACTGTTAAATCTAATCTCCCCAATAGCAATAAGCTTGTAAATCCATCAGAGGGACTGTTGCTACTAATGAACTTCTTAGCAACATTTAGTCCACCTTGATTAGCAACCATTTGCTTAAACCTTGAAGCATTATAACCTATCTTTCTTGCGTTCTCATAAATATTTAACATATCCTTATGAAATTGAATTTCTAACTGTCTTTGATTGGCAGTTGCCATGCTGATACCTCCATTTAAAACTGGATATTAAATGATTTCTCCTTATTTAAAATAGTAACAATTACCTATTAAAAATAATAGGTATTTTATAACAAAAAAAGATTATATTTTAATCGCAAGAACTAGGGCAAACATAAAAAGCACCATTCTAGATTGAATGGTGCAAACACATTATAAGATTTCAGGTAAATCGAAAATACTAAATAGCCAAGTCCTCATTGCTGAGAACATGTGGTTGTATTAAGTGATACGGTCTGTACGTGACATAGAATTTCATCAAAAACATGATTAAATCAACGTTTATCATTTTTTCTTCCTATTATATATAAGTGTATTGCTTAGTTCGTACATAGCTATTATGAATACTTTAAACTATGTACGAATTAATTCAATTATATTATAACCAAGAATGAGTTAATAAAGTTTATTAATCAAATTAGATTGCAGGAGCAAGAGTGCTATTACACACTTCATTGTACTGGTTGATATTTTTGATGGATTCGCCCCCCTTTTTATTTGCTCCCAAGCAGAAACAGGTACATAAAAGTAGAACTTTTAGGCTTATTTTCTCGGATTCCAGTAGTATGGTAGTCTAAACGATTTTGATACTCCATCTCCAGAAGCTAAGAAATTAATCTCAATGTCTGTATACAATAATAAAGATACGTTATTCGACGGGAAAATTACTTCTGCTTCATTTTCATTAATCAGAATCTCTGGTTGTGGCTTATAAATTTCATCTGGGAAAAATAAATTAGGTAGAGCCTTTACCGTCTTAATTATATCGAAATTTTCCTCTGAATTTTCAAAAGCAACATTATTTGTATCAATTTGTAGATTATGTTTATCTTTAATTATCCTATTGATTAGAACCTTAAGATGATGACAAATAAAGTAAAAGTTCACCAAATGGAACTTCAAATCTCTATTTAACGAAAAGGCAGTTTCTTGATTTCTGAACTGCTTGTGTATTTCCCTATCTGGTCCTAAACTTCCTTTTGAATCCACACCTTCAACATAATAACCTCCTATTTGACCAAGCTCAGTTTTAAACAAAATACTATTCAACCTAGCATGGTTGTGTTTTATTTTATTTACAATTGGTGCAAGTATATCTCTGTATTCTTTTAATTTATTCTTGTAATCAATAATTAATCTCTTCTCAACGCTTTCCATCCACTTATCAGCAAAACGAATATCTTTTTTAACTGAGTTTGCAGGATAGAAACATTTTAGAATATGGTATGTATCGTCAATAAATGACATCAAAGAATCAAGTAATTCTTTAACTGAATCTAATGTTTTCTTGTTTTCCGTAGCTTTTTGTTTTGATATTTGCTTAAGTTCCTCTTTAAGTTCTTCAATTCTTTTCTCAACAAACTGTTTTTCTTCATTTACTACACTCGGTAATTTTCCCTGTAGTTTTTCAATATCATCATTTTTTTCTCTTATCTCATCATTGAAATCTTTCCTTGTATCTATGGAATTAAATACACCTTTAAAACCAGACATTACCCTATTAAAAGAAATATTGTATATACCTAAAGGATGACGCAAACCATGCTCTTGGTGATACAAAATATTATCTGGTAAATTTTTTAGTAATGCATACAAATCTGTATTTAAATTATCATTCATTATTTTAATTTTTTTCTTCATTTATTCTATACCCTTTCAAAAGATTATCCATTCTAAGCTGTCTTTGATAATTACAGTTCATATATATTCCCCCTTCAACTATACTAAGTAAATTTTACCATAACATAGGTATATTGGATTGTTATTTATAACTTATCTCTGAAGTCCTAAACGAAAATACAAGAATTGCAAAATAAAAGGATAGCAAAAATATTCTTAATTAACCTAAATATTGATAAAAGCATATCGGGATTTTCTTTATTTTGATTATCAATCACCCTATAATGTATCAATAAGGTGCACTCAAATGATACATCTAATGAAAGATACATAACAATCTACCTTAATAAACGGAAAAAAGGACTGTTTTTTCACAGTCCCAGAAGCATACCTATACAAACACTTTTGTTCTACAATTTCTAAATACTCTATGTAAATCTACAGATAAATAGCATTCTCTATTAATTATAGGGAATGTTATTTTAAACAATTGATATTTGTTGTTTTCAACATCTCATATTCAGGATTTTAATTTCTATTTGCTATCACCAAATGTTATAGGACATTCATCTATAATCCACTTGAATATTGCTGAACCCTGACCAAAATTCTTTTCTACCTGTTCTAATACTTCTTTTTTCTTTAAACAGTAGTGAAGGAGTTTTGCACGTCAAGAAGGCTTCTCACTTGGACTTAATTTAAAAAAGTTAAATGTGTCATCCTCAGAACAATGTAACCTCCATGTACCTATACCATCTTCTATATACAACTCAAGTGTAAAGTATGCATGGTTAAAGTCCTTTTGTCCTTTATTTTTAAACATCCCTTCAACACGAATTAAATAAGGTTTTGAATAAAAATATTCTTGGTTTTGTTTTGTTATACGGTTGTTTTATAAACAAAAATTTATGTTTTATTTTTCATCTCAACTAATTCTACTAAAGTATGCACTTCCATAAAACTCCCCCTTCACTAACTCTATAGCTCAAATTTTACAGTATAGAACATTAGCTGAAGATGAAAATATTTGCTTTTACATTAACCATTTTAACAATAGAACCAAGGAACTCTTCTATCCCTCTCCTTTGGATTTTCAGCTATCAAATTAGTATATATACCATTATAATCTATAATTCTTAACATGCTTAGTTCCAAATAATTTATACCTAAATTCAATACTCCAACCATTTTGTTAATATCTTTTAAAAATGTATCATTCTTTTTCTTTTTCGGATGAACTATATTATTTCTGCACTCTGTAAATAAGTATGTTCCATCCTCATATTTCTTGTCCAATCCTTGCATAATATTATTAGGTGTTTTTCTTGGAATCTCGAGTTCATATAAAAACATTCTTAGTTTATCCGACGCTCTTAATTTATTATTAAAAATATTCCCATCCATTATTTCTTTTTCTTCCACAATATAAGTCCAAGCAAGCGTCTCAAGGGCAATTTGTATTGACACAATTTTATTTTCAACTATTATGGAACTCCTACTATCTAAATACCATGATAAGACAACAGGTAATACATCTCCCCACAATTCATCATTTAACTTTTCTACCAGATTAGGGAATACGTCTTCTAAAGCATCATTTGTAGGATAATTCTTAGGATACCAAGTAACAACAGTAGATTTATTGCTGTCAACCCAAGGTCTCAAATATTTTTCTAATACTTTCTTTGTTCCTTGGTAACCACACAATGAACATACACCTACACGTTGACCATTCGCAAAAGACATTAGCCATTCCACAGCTTCAATTAATTTCATACCATCTTCTTCACTAAAATCCAATCCGTCATTACGTAATATTTGTGCATGGTGTGTAATAGAATAACCCCCTATTTGCTTTAGTTCATCAAATATCTCTTTATAATTATGAACCTTATCAATTATTATTCTATAACCCATGTAAGAAAAATTTATTCTACCTGCATACCTATGAGTTTCTGACTTTATCCATTCTCCAAAATTGTCAAAACCATTGATTAAAGTAAATTCTAGAACATTCATCTTTCTTTTGTCATCTTTCAAAGAAAAACCTCTTGTAAATATCCCTGATACCTCTATAGCCATAATATCTGTTTTTGTAAACAATACTTCCTCTTCTATATCATCTTTTAATTTGAATTTTACCTTTTCATTAAAGTTTATTCGTGTTCTCTCTTGGAACACTGCATCAAACTTTATATAAGGTCTCGGTAACCATTCAATATATATCTTACAATGACTTTTCACTTCTCTATCTTCAAAACGAAAAATTGCTTTACCTTCATAAAGATTAATTCTTTCATTAACACTATTCATATTAATTACAGACACAAGGCTATTTGATAAATTCAATTCATCTTCTATCAATGCACAACGCCCTTTCTAAACCGCTTATAATATTATATCTTTATAAACCATTCTCTTAAATGAGTGTTTAGTTATTAACCAATACCAATTATTAAGAAGATTTTCATCTCCTTCACACGGAGCATATTTTTAACTATTGTACGTGGCTACTACACTTCTAAAATAGAGTAGTTAAAACCTTATCCTTAAGGATGAGGTTTTGTAAGGTTTCGGTAAGTTTATATAACCATTTCTTATTCTTTCTCAACTGATACAAGTAAAGTTCCTACACTGCCTTCACCATGTTCGTATTCAGCTAAGTAAGTAATACCATTATGAGAATAAGAAAGGCTTTTTTCGTATAATATTACTCCGTCACCAAGTCCTAGATACTCTAAAGCAATTTGTTTTCTTTTTTCAAGAGTAAGGGAGGGGTCGGTAATTTTTATTAAGTTTGTAGAAGCTAATAGAACTAACCCATTTATATCCGTATTGTTTTCTACTATAGCTCCTATTACTACTGCGTACACTATTTTATCAGTATTCTCATCTGTATTTGCACTAATAAATAAAGACTTCCTAAGCTGTCCATCATGACGAATATTAAAACCACTTTGCTCTTCTTCCAAATCTCTAATAACACTTATGTTTCCGTCTACACTATTCATTGAATTGTACCAATTACTCTTAAATGTTTCCCAATCATTATCAAATATAGTTTGATTTTTTTCAGTTACTTCACTTATTTTCTCAGCTTCCTCTGCTTTCTTCTTTGCTTCCGCTTCTTTCTTGGCTTCCTCTGCTTTCTTCTTCGCTTCCGCTTCTTTCTTAGCTTCCTCTGCTTTCTTCTTCGCTTCCGCTTCTTTCTTAGCTTCTTCTGCCTTCTTCGCTTCCGCTTCTTTCTTAGCTTCCTCTGCTTTCTTCTTCGCTTCCGCTTCTTTCTTAGCTTCTTCTGCCTTCTTCGCTTCCGCTTCTTTCTTAGCTTCTTCTGCCTTCTTCGCTTCCGCTTCTTTCTTAGCTTCTTCTGCTTTCACATCTTGATTTGGCTCTTCCTTTTGAGTAGTGTTTGAAGCTGTTTGAGTTGCAGTATTGTCAGCAAATGCGATTGTAAGAATAAAACTCACAATAGTTACCGCAAAAACAATACCCGATGTCTTAAACACTTTCTTGGCTTTTCCATTTTTCATAAAAAGATAAACAATCCCAACAATCAGTAAAATAACAGTAGCAAGGAACGCTAAAATAAAAGTAGAATACCAAAAGCCATTATCACCAGATAAAATAAGGCTTCCAATGGCTACTGCAAAAACAATACCTAATAATTTAAAAATCTTGTTTGCTTTTCCGTTTTTCATAAAAAGAAACACGATTCCAATAATTAGTAAAACCAATGTGATAAGAAATGCTAAAATAGAAATACCATCCCAAAAGCTCATAATATCCTCCCTATATCTTTCTAAATGTAAATTATTGTTGTTTAAACTCCTTACTCTTTACTCCCTTGAGCTAACGGTAAAGCTATCCCTATTCTCCCTTGAATTATATTTATTTCTTTTTATTATATAAATTTTACCATTAAATCCTTTAATATAGTAAGCGATGAAAATAGAAATAATTAAAAAACACACGTTAAAAGTATGTCAATAGACAATATTTTTAGTCTTTTCACACGGTTGCAAACTGAACATGATTGGGTCTTTCATATACTACTAAAAATATTGTTTATTAAGATTTCTCAGTAACTAGCAAATACCTAAAAAACGGAATTTTATGTTAATATTATTTGCATAACTATTAAAAATAAAAAGCTCTATCCTAAGGGGGAGAGAAATTGCACATTTTATCTGAAAAAGAATTTGAGGATATTTTAGTCCTCCATCCCGAATTAATCGAAGACAACTTGACACTAATTAAACGACAAGGACAACTACAAGAAAAAAGAACCGATTTAATGTTCAAAGACAAATTAAATAACTTATTATTAGTAGAATTAAAAAGGGACAGAATTGAAGAGGAAAATATACATCAAATAATGGGGTACATTAGGCGACTAAAAGCATTAAATCACCTAAATGTTCGAGGAATGTTAATTGGACAATCTGTTCCACTCGAGATACAAGAAATTTGTAGAAAATTTAATATCGAATGGAAAGAAATTAAAAATAAACAACTCTATGACTATCTGTCAACGAATAATATAGAGATGTATAATAATATCTTTATTAAAGAGAAAATACACTTGGAAGCGAAAAAAGTTAAAACGCTAAGTTTTCAAGACTATTTAGATGAAACATCTCCATTACGTGTTCCATATTCTAGTTATCAATTTTTCCTCCCTCAAGATGCAAGTCCTGAATTAAGCAAAGATAATCATAAGAATCAGCTTATAGCAGATGAATTTATTAAGTTAATTCAATCATCTGTTTTTCATAGAACCCTTTTTAATGGTGCAATCGTGTTAAAAAGATTAGAAACTAAACCAAGGTGGGTGGAGAAGAATAAGGGAGATTGGAAAGGTTACATCTTCGATTATATTCTTCATTCAGAAGATTATTCAAAAGGAATACCATGTGAACTTTATTTAGGACAAGCTGGTTATCGTGGGAATAAACCAACTTATGCTGATGGAAGGTCACGTTTCATGGCAATAGACATTGGTAATTCTAAAAATAAAGCATCTACACAATATGGTTTCCATAAGTATTTAAGAGTTGATAACCGAGCTTTGTTACCTTTCTATGAACTAAAGTTCTCTGCTGGAGGATTACCAAAACAGTATTGGGATGAAATATATAAGCAACTTGATAAATTCAGCTACAAGATACAAGATAGTCCAAATAGTAATAAAATAAAGTGTGTTTATATTGGAGATATAAAGCTTGAAAGTGAAAATATTTTAGAGGAGATTGATAACCTTATTGAAGTGATTTTTGCAGTAACTATAGTTAAAGCTCACTACAAAAAAAACGGGTTTCCTTTCTCTATCTTCATCTAAAGTAAAAATAAGAACCAAAAATACAATTAGTTGTTCTTTGTACTGGATTAAATAGTTATTAAATTGATTTATCAATATTTCATTCCTTAATCTGTAGTCAAATTACTTGATAAAAACCGAATTGTATACAGATTCCCTTATATTGTTTCAGAAATATATGGAAGGAAAGTAAAATAAATATTTTAAATTAGGAAAGTCTCCCTACCAAACAAAAGATTCGGTAATGGAGACTCTGACTATACAATCTAAAATTGTTATCCTCTTAGACCATAATTTTCAAACAAATAGTCAGCTAGCTTACACCATTGTTCTTGATTATTTTTATCTTTTAACTCATTTTTTGAACCTGAAAAATTATTTAAATGAACATTTACCAATAAAGTAAACAAATTATTGACTACAGGCAATCTCTCATACTTTTCTTTTCCATGAACTGATGAAAGTAAAATGTAGGCATACTTAAATTCTTTTGAGACCTCTAAAGGTACAGGCTTCTTATAGTTGAAAGGTGTATATTGTAATTGACATAAATCATTTTGATAGATTGTTTTTACTTTTTCTCTAACATTCACAATCCAGTTATCTTTTGAATAGTAAGGTAAATATACGCTTTTAAAATGTTCATTTCTAGTTTGACCCTCATTCTTTTTAGGAATAAGATTACTTGGTTCATCATTTGCAATATCAATTTTCACTTCAAATAATCCTTCGATAATATGTGTTCCCTTTTTTAACACAATAATATCAGGATAAATTTGTTTAAATCTCTGATTTGCCATTTTATATGAAATTGGGTAGTCTACAATAAACTCGTAATTATCGTTTAAACATCTCTCCAAAAAAATTGCAAACTGTTCTTCAAAATCATTAGATGTAGGACTTATTCGACCCCTTGTTATACTCTTGCTAATACGTTTCTGTTGATGTTTGCTTTTAAATATTTTGTCCATTTTTAGAAATAACCTATATATATTTTTGACTATTCTAGATTTAATCTTTATCACTCCAATCCAAATATTCCAAATTATATAATTACATAATTATTAAGAACCTATTAACTAATTCAATCTAAAATCCTTTTATACGGAAACCCCAAATAAAAATGGGGTTATTTCATCATATTTCCAATTGAGTTCTAGTCCTCTTGTACACATGTACACAGTTTAATTAAGTCTATATCTTAATTCTTTTCTTTCTCTCGACTTGCTAATGGACGACCAAACACTTCATCAAATGCCACCTCAGCTTGTTCTCTTATTAACAAACTACTGTTAGGCATAGAGATAGTGATTATATACCATTCGTATTGACTGTATCTAGGTTCATCAATATTTATGCCAGAAAATCCTGTTTCTATTTGCATACAAACGTCATAAGTCGTACCATCTCTATCTAGATTATAACGCTTATTAAACATATGACTTTCTATTCTTTTTTTTACTCTACTACCATGACCTCTATATATGGCTTTATATTTATTTTTATAACTCAATTTACAAGGATTATTGTCAAATTCACAATTAGTGACTATTATGTAAAAACCATTTCCATACAATAAGCTCTCTATATCATTATGCGACTTTAATTTTGTTACTTTTATCGTTTTGACATTACTCTTTAGACTTCCTTTTGGAAAATTATCACTTTCAAATAACACAATGAATTTCTCACGAATTTTATCTTTCATTTTTTTAATAATATTATTCATTTCTGTAACAAACTCAAGCTTTATATTATTTATTATTTTATATTTAGGAAAAGTTTTTTTACAATAAGCTACTGCTTCTCTATATTCATCAAAACTAAACCATCCCCCATCTCTTTTTAGTTCATTTCTACCTTTAAATTCAGTATTACGAATATATTTCTCTTCACAATTATGAATTGTACATTTCTTTTTTCGTATATCTATATTTACCCAATAGCTCATATCCTTTTGTTCCTACCTCTCCAACTCCATAAACACCGTTCCGTTAATATCTGAAATTGTAGCTTTTGACTTTTCACAAGTCGGCTCTATTTTAATGAGTAAGCATGAACCTTAATAAAATAATTTTTATCATCATTAGAGGTGCTTGTTTTAAAGTTTTGTAAATTTACTCTTCTTTTAAAAATAGAAAAATCCAAAGAAAATCGAATATTTCATTTTAAAATAATGAAATACTCGATTTCTGTAATCCTAATTTCCTCTAAATGTTCCTTTATCAAAATATTCTTCCTATAGTTTTACTCTCTCATTAATAAAGGAGTTTCCCTTTTCTTCTCAAAAGTATTTTTCTAAGGGTTTCTAATTCTTGATGCGAGTATGCAGAAAAATTTGTTTTTATCCCTGTCGATTCCAAAAATTTTGATAACTCTTCTTTTTTGTTCCACTGACTAGCTTTACTTTTAATATCCTGAGTATATTTTTGATAAAGATTAATAGAATTGTGAGTATCAAATAAACCACTGTTTATATTTAAACTGCTACATAATTTTCTACCCACTTTCCATGCATTTAATTCCATAATAAATGTTGCAACAAAAAATTTAACTATATCTTTTTTATCTTGTATTTCATCTTCAAGCATTAAAATATTATCTAAATCCTTATCTAAAATATGTCCCCATTCATGCATTATTACCAATGTAGTAAATGTCTCTTCAGTAGTTTCAAAGTCAAAATGTAAAAAATCATCCATACACATTTTTATATTTTGAGCATTAAATATAATTTTTTTACATTTTGATATGTATTGAGCCACATACTGAAACGATGGGTCTTCTTTTATACCTAAACCAAGTTTTTTTTTACTTTCTATTAAATTATGTGAATTGATAGCCGTATTTTTAATTAATTCATTCTTCATTATTAAACCATCCCTTTTCCTATTAAACTCTTGCCTAAATATCTATTCTCACTTAATACTTAAATTAAATTTTATAGATTAATCATGGGGTTTATTTACGATTCTTTAATAAATCAAAATAATAACTACAATATTTTCAATATCGTTGACCTTTTTTAAAATTAATATCCAAAATTGTACCTTATTCTTATGAGTAGCATCTCCCTTTTATTTTATAGGTAATTCATAACATTAGCTCTCAATAAATAGAGGGTTCAGCATATTGTTACCAAGCACAAGGTTGAATTTGAATATAAAATTTATATTACAGCTTAAACAAAGGTATGGGATTAAGTATAACCATACCTTTGTTTAATATGTTAAAGATTTATTTGATATTGTATTCTTTTATTTTTAATAATATCATTCAATTCACTTAACGCTAAAAGCTTATATGAAGGGCAGTTTGGATGTAAACAAACAAAACAAAATTTATACTGATTACCTAATAACTTTGCTAATTCAAATTCGTTTTCAGTAGCTCCAAAAAAGAAACCTGAGGGATTATTATGCAACTCCTTTTGAGTAGTTTTTAGTTCTATTAAAGTGATTTCTGATGGATTATCAATGACCTCTCCATTTTGCATCTTAATATTTTCTACAAAGATTAAATCAAAGGTTCTATAATATTTTTTAGGAACGTTTAATTTTTCTAATATCACTTTACGCATCTCTTTATCGGGATTAATGAAACGTCCGTCTTGAGATTGCAAATAACTTATACCAACTTTTTCAGTTTCATTATTGCTCTTTGTTATAGTAAAGGAATGTTGATTAGACATATCTTCATTAATCTCCTTGTAATTGCAAATTTTTATGCATAGCTAGTAACAAGTATATTACTTGTTTCTTATAAATCAATTCCTATAACATAGATTAGAAATAAACAGCTTTTTGCGATTAATATTGACTATTTTCACATTAAATTATTTAACATGTTGCGGGAGCAGAACACTGCTATTAATAATCATCTCTAAAATCGACTCTAGTTCATCAAATTGTTGATATTTAATTCTTGTTAAAGGTATTTCTTTTCGCTTTGCATAGTCATCTTTTGTAGTGTCATAAAGCTGTCTCTCTAGAAACTTCTCTTCGCCCCCAAAGAAATCGATAGCCTTCTCATGTTGTTCACCATCGACTTCAACCAAGTGCTTTAGATTCAAATCGTTATCAAAAATTGCAAAATCAAAAGGCAACGGATTTCTTTTTCCTCTACAATCTTTAAATCTATAATTGTGTATATAATTAACATTATTTTTCTCAAGAAATACCCTTGTCCTTCTTTCACCCTTTTTCTCATTACAACGAGGACATCTTTGCTCACCTTGAATGAAGTTATTTAATCTCATTGGAAATTCGTGAAAATTACAAGATTTATTATTATGTCTAAACATAATGTCTGTCGTGGTATTCTTATATTTAATTCTATCTAAGAGTACTTCATACTCGTCAGATACTAAATCGTAAACCTCTTTTAGTATCTGACTCACTTCTTTTCTTTTCTTCTCCGCCCTCATTGCATCTGCACATTTTGGACATCTTCCATTTTGACTAGTAAATACTTTAGGTTTCATTAGAAACTCATGGAATCCACAAGTCTCATTTCTATGTTTGAACCAAACATTAGTGTCTGCATTTTTATACTTGACTCTATCACGCAACAACTCATATTCATCGCCTACTATCTCAAATACTTCTTTGTCAAGCTTGTCATAGCCTTTCCTAAGTTTATTATTTTGAAATCTTTTAGAGCATAAAGGGCATTTAATCTTTCTGCTCTTTTTCATGAAGTTGTCAGGTGTGGCAGGAAATACGTGAAAATCACACGATTCTTCCATATGCTTAAACCACACATCGATTCTAGCAGTCTTGTATTTTACTTCGTCAAGGACGATGTACTCTCCATTACACAAGTTATTAACTTTTTCGACAAATTCTTCATGTGTTCTTCTTTTAGTCATCGTAGTAATTCCCCTTTTAGAAAAGTAACCAGAAGCTATTTACCACATGGTTAATTACTTATAATAATTTAATAAAATTTCCTCTGTAATATTAATTCTACATCTCTTTAGTCTTGCTTTCCTATTATTATAAAGTTGTTTTAGGATATGTTCTTTTTCTTCAAATATTGCATGATGTAATTTCTTATGACAGGACACACATAAGCTTACTATATTTGCTTCAACATCAATGCTATAATCGAAACTATCTTGATATTCCATAGGTATTAGATGATGTGCTTCAACATAGTTCCTACCTGTAACGTTAGAAGTGAAGTCTTTGTGATTATCATCAACCTCACAAAGGAAATCAGCATACACTATCGCAATTTTACCTATTTGCCCATTTCTCTTATACGTTTCAGAGGTTGTTTTATCACTCCTTAATGGTTTTTCTACTGGTACATCAACAATTTCTCCTCTTTTGCCCCATCCTACTGATTCTTGCACTTCTTTTTGATAAAGATAATCTTCCATCTCCTCTTGTAAATGGACATCCTTATTTGTTTCCGCAATTAGGAGTGTAGTATCATCTAAATTTTCTATTCTATATTCTAAGCTATTTAACTCATATACTTTGTAAGCTTCTTCTAGAAAATAACTGAAGTAATCTTGCGATGGATTAAAAGTTAATATCTCCTTGTTCATAACCCATAAGTTTAATATTTTACCATGGCACACTTTATACTCTATATTCTTATTATTGGTAGGAAACCCCCATTTATCTGCAAATTTCTTTTTGTTATTACTCCTTCCACCCAACCATTCGAAACATTTACATTTAATTTGTATTAGTAACCCTTCAGAACCATCCTTTTTATATGTTGTATGAATATTAATCCATACTCTAGGGTCATCTTTCCAATTGACATCTCTATTTCTTTCTGCACCTTTTCCATGAATCTTTTTGTACGTGCTTTTAAATCTCTTCGAAATAACATATTTCGTTTGATATTGATTATTAGTTCCGCTTACATAAGTAACTGAAAAAATGCTATTTAAAGAATTTAATACTTCCTGCTTTTTATCTTCAATTAAGTCTTCATTTACTTTTTTAGCACACATTTAGATTCATCTCCTCAATCTATATAAACAATTTGTTATTAACACGGTTTAGAAGGTTCTAAAGCATTTAAGTTGTTGTGTGTGGTCATAACATTTCTAATATCTATCTTTAGACTAACCTTGTATTGTTTATAATTGGTTTAATAAAACCTCTCTTTTATACACTAAAACCCCCAACTATAATGGGGGTTCTGCTTATAGAAATTGTTTATTGGTCAAAATCACATCCAACTATAAAAACAAAATTATATTTTGTAGGTGGAGTATACATTGTTCCTTCTATTCCCTGATACACTGTAAAAGGATTTCTTTTTTAACCCTCTCAAATTCACTAATTCAAATCTAATAATCTCGTTACTTTTCCAACCTAGATATTTGCTCTTTAACTTTTTCTCTTTATTCTTTCTTGTAGGAGTGGTTAGTGCATTTTCGATACTCCATCCAGAGTTAATTCTTCGTGTCAAAGTTTGCTGGGATATTCCAAGCTCTTCTGCCCACATGCTTATTGACATAGTTACTCCATCGTAAGTTAGTTTTTTTGTTCTTCTTGTATTATTCATCTGCACTTTTTGAGTAACCCATTGACAGTTAGAAGATTCATAGTTCCCATTGACATCAATTCTATCTATTGATAAATCATCCTTATAACCATTGTCCAAAGCCCATTTCATGAAATTTTCAAATTTTTTCCACTCATCACACAGTTTGATACCACGACCACCATAATGGTGATAGTTAGTGTTATTAGGATTGGTGCATCTGCTTTTCATAGCAACCCAAATATCATATAATCTTGTCTTAGACATCCCATGAGTCATCCTTGCCTCCCTTATTCTTTGAATACTCGTACAACCACAACTTTTTTGCCCCTTTTCACTCATTAAATCTTGGGCTAATATGTATCTGATATTTCCACATTCACACTGACACTTCCACTTCTTCTTTCCATTCTTATCTTTCTCATTACTAAGTTCTAAAACTGTAAACATCTTAATTTTTTGACCTGTTAAGTCATATTTTCTTTTTGCCATAACTAACACTCCTATATACATTCTAAAAAGGATAATAAATCCGCTCTAATCCTCTTTGATTTTTTTAAAATTAATAAATACACTTTAAGCCTCTTAAATTCCTAGGCTCAGATTAAGCTGGATTTCTGTAAATCCTTCACGTTTGAAATACTCGATTAACATTATGTTTTCCCACTTTAGGGTTTGTGTTATATAGCTTCACCTAAGGTTAATCGAAAATTCCATGGTTTTCGTAACTTTCTGGTGTATCAATCATTATTTCTTCGATATATTCTCTACGTTTTATTATAAATCCGTAACCCTTACCTTCTATTTTTAATTTTTCTTTCAACTCTTTGGTTAGCCTGACTCTTTCGAGGTCATAACCATCTAGTAATTCGCCAAAACAGATTTTAAATTGGTTTTGTTTGAATGTTTTTTGACCTTTAAAATACAGCGTTACATTTTCTAATACCTCTTGTTCTGTTGTCCATCCATAGTATTCTATAAACTCCAATGTTGTTTTATGTATCCTATGTACAATCTCTTTATTGAGTGATGGGATTACTTTTCCCTTATCTTGAGGAAAAACCCTATCGGCTTCAACTCTTCCAAAATTCCTTAAAATCCCCTCGTAATTCATTGTTTTTGTTGTACACCCTTTTTCTATCCACAATGCACACATGTCATCAATTCTATTAAAAAATTCATAACCATAAATTTTCAATTCGTAGGTAGAATTTAAATACTTATGACCTTTTTTTCTTTTTGATTTCAACTGAGAATCATAAAGTTCCTTTGGAATTTCGTTAGTATTTAATTTCGAAATCAATTCAAAAAAGGTAAGAAAATTCATTCTGGTATGCGTAATACTTTTACTCTTATTGAATCTTTTAGAAAGGGTATCTAATGAATGGTAAAATAATAATCTTGGGTCTTCACCTGATGGTAAATATTCTTTAACCAAATCCAACAACACATACATGTCTTGCAAATAATTATACCTATTAAACACTTTATAAAAATTAGGATACAACTCTTCTAAATCATCAGATTGAAGAAGCTCCTTATATATATCAATGACTAACTTCAATTCTTTTTGTTGCTCACTCTCTTTTATTTCCACTTGATATAACTCCATTAGAAATGCTTTCACTTCCAATATGGAGCATTCTAATAAACGCTCAGTTACTTGGATAATCGTTCCAACAAAAGGGTGACTTGTTGAAAAACATTTATATAATTGGTGTTCATTACCCTTATTGGATTGATATATTGAAGCACTAGGATTACTTTCTTCATGAAAAATGTCTAGAAAATTTTGTTTATGTTGAATTCCTAAATATGCACGTAAATCCTGTTGTTTTAGGTAATTGAAAAGCTCGAAATTATTGTATACAATCTTCGGTTTGGTTCTTATCTTCGCTCGCAACTCCTTGATATTTCTTTGTTGTATTAATTCTATGTTATCAGCTGTTTCTTTGCCTTGTTTGCATTCATTGGTTTGTATCTGTTTGGTGTTTTTGGCAGGATATATTACTAGATTCTTCTTTGTCCCACCAGAATCATTGGGATTGTTTTTCACATAATCGTTTACCACTAATCTATTATTATAGTTCAGTAGAATTATTTCCTTTCCCCCATAGAATAATCTAGTACAGTCTGTACAGTGCTTATCTGCTTGTGGATATTTAGTTATCAGACCACTAATAATTTCATCAAACTCTTCAATCTTATGTATTATTCTGTCTAGCATAAAGACCACTCTAAATTTATGTTTTTCTTCTGTATGAGAGAATGTAGTATATATAAAACAGGCTGTATTTGAAAATTCTTTGACTGCTTCATCCAAGGTCATTCCATCATCAAAGTCCAATGCTATAATTTCTTGAGAATGCCAATATTCTTTATTCCTTTTTATTATCCCTTCCTTTTCCCTAAAATAAGCAGGTATAAAAGTTTTACCTTTAACAAGGTTCTTAGCCAATTCTTCTATACTAATATCTACAGGGTTTTTAATTATTCTATTGCTTATACTCCCTGCCCTTTTACCCACTGGTTTGCTTCGATATTCAATTGTATCCAACATTAATTTCAAATTTTCTCCTCTATCCTTTGTTTTTTATTTTGTGCTTTTTAAGTAATTCTAAAAAGTCCCTATATCACATTACTACGATTCTCTAGTATCTTTTCAAAATAAGCATATTCACCAATTTTCCCTAACCATGTCAACATGATAAGCTTTCTTTATTTCAATATTAATTTCTATACATGCTATAAAAAACTTAAGCTACTCATGTTCCTTCACCTCCTTTCTGTCGGCTTATAAATACATTGTAGCATGAAAGTAGCATAAAGTAAAGTTTATATGCTACATAAAATTGAAATAATACTACTTATATGCTACAATATTAATAAATAACACAATTGGAGTGTGCAAGATGAAGATAACTAGTTTTGGCGAGGAATTAAAAAGTTTAAGAAAACATGTAGGTATTCCATCTAAGGTTTTATCACAAAAGGTTGGAAAAGCCGTAACTTACGTTTCTCAGTTAGAAAGGAACATAATAAAAAACCCTTCTTATTCAACTTGTCTACAGATATTAATGGAACTGGGTCTTACTGAAGAAGATGCAAAAAAAATGCTCAATTATTATGATATTAGGTCAAAGGAAGAAAAGCAGGCTGATTTAGAATTAGGTATACAGCTAGATAAAGAACTTTCATTGAAAATCAATTCTAATTATTACAGTAAAAAGTTTGAAGAAGTCGAAAGAAAAAAGCAGTTATTTCTACAATTAGCTGATAAACAATTAGAAACTCTTGGTCAATTTGATTATTCACGGGCAGATATTATTATTAGTAATTTTATAGAGCTATTTCAAAGTGAAGAAAAGTCTGACTTTCTCTTTTCGCTTTTTGAAAACAATTTTTCTAAATTAGATTATTCAGAAATGCAATTAATACTTTCAACAGTCGATAAAGATTACAAAAAAATAATGAATAAAAAATTTATTAAAGCGATGGAAGAAGAGAAATAAAAAAAGAGAGTAAATCACATGGAATAAATTAGAAGAAAATCAGTAAATGAAAAATATGAATTACAAAAAATGCTTGTTGCTTGAGTATTTGAGAAAGTTATTTCCAGCTTTTTATAGTTTTTTGGGAGGATATAAAAAGATAATACTTATATATCCGCTCAAAAACCCTTTTTCAAAGAAAAAGGGTTTTACAATAAGTCTGGTTTGCATAATAGTAGCCCTACCACGTTAGGAAAAAGGGGCATACTATTATTTCATTTTTAAATTGTTATCAGAGTGGGAGTGGGAATATTGAGTAACAACTGCAAGCGAATAAAACTCTAATGATAAAACAAGGTTAGATTACGGGGATTACAGTGCTACTAGCTTTACTGAATCACCTTTCCCTTGAAATGGTCATAAGCACCCGCCCATAAAGAAACACACCCATTTTATAGTGAGTGTTCCTTTTGAAAATCAAAAGTGTACTGTTCAATTTTCTTCTCTCCTATTAGCTATAAATACAAATAAATCTCCCTTCCTAATTCAGGGAGACTCATTGTAAGGGAACTTTATTAACTGTTTAGGCTAATTATAACTGTATTTTCTTTGGTCACGCAGTGGTCACAAAAATGGTCACATATGGTTACAAAAAAGCAGTTTCTCTAGCGTTTATCCATTTTTATCCTTCTATTCAAAAATCACAAAACCCTTATATATCAACGTTTTCAGCCAACATCGATGGCATTCTAGCTGACGGCACCGCTGAACCTGTCTTCCGTAATGGAGATTGGGCGTTTTAACATTAAACATATCATTAAATTCATCAGCCCCATGTTTCTATATACTAGGAAACATGGGGCTGTTTCTTTTGCCATATTCTTCATTCAATAGATAATCGATATGCCTTTACAATAATTCCGTCATCAGCGGGTTGAAAGTCAAATTGCGGCATTCGTACAAAGCCCATACGTTCATACAATCGCATAGCAGATTTCATAAAGTCTGCCGTATGTAAACCGATGAACTGTAAGCCTTTTGCTTTTGTTCGACGAATACATTCTTTTATTAATGCCTCAGCAACACCTCTTCCTCTTGACTGTGGTGTGACTGCCAGCATTCTTATTTCAGGGTAATCTAACATATCAACAAGTCCTTTATAGGCATCTGATTTCGCAGGAAACAGAGCAACACTGCCTACCACTGCCCCATCTAATTCAGCAACTAGAAGTTCAACATCCTTCTGTTCATCGGCATTTGACGCGATAGATTTCTTTAGAGCCTCCCAATGTCCTTCTGGGATGCTCTGTGCATGTTCTTCATATGCCTCTATTCTTTGCTGTCGAATCATTTCTACTTCATCACTGAAAGCCTTACGAATTTTTACCATGTAAATTCCCCCTCTTGTTCTACACAAATATGTTGCGAATCAATTCTGCAAGCTCTTTTTTAATCTTCCTCCATAAACAGCTCCATCAGCATTTTCTCCCGATGCTGTAAAAAATACTTCGTTATCTGATAATGCTCCGTACTCTCATAATCTACTTCTTTAATTTTCCCATGATCAAAGCTCAGAATTTGCGCATCCGGATAGCCGAGTAAAATAGGAGAATGCGTGGCAATAATAAATTGAACATTCCCTTTCGTCATTAAATCGTGCATAACGCGAAGAAGAGCTAGCTGTCTTGCTGGTGATAATGCCGCCTCTGGTTCATCTAAAAAATAAATCGCATTTTCATTAAATCGATTTGTAAATAAAGATAGAAACGATTCGCCATGTGATTGCTTATGCAAAGATTGTCCCCCGTAGCTCTGATAAATACTAGAATGCTCCTTTGCTAATTCATCAATATGAGAAGCAAATTGGTAGAATGATTCCGCTCGCAGGAAAAAGCCATTCGTGATTTTCGGCAGCCACGAAAGCCGAATATAATCTCGCAAGTCAGCTTGTGCTGCGTGTACATCGTATGTATTATTCCGTCCGCCGCCAGCAGCATGAAAACCAGCGTTAACCGCAATTGCTTCTAATAAAGTGGATTTTCCCGAGCCATTCTCGCCAACAAAAAAAGTGACCGGCTTCTTGATTTCTAATTCAGATAATGACTGAATCGCTGGAATTGAAAATGGATACTGATCCCCATCCACTTTCTCTTGAAGCATAGTGATTTTCTTTAAAAACATCAGCCATTCTCCTTCATCATATTCTCGTTATATAGTATTTCGTAATCGCTAAATATTCTCTCACATACGATTTTACAAGAACTATTTCAGGTGTTTTTGCCGGTATTCCCGTGACCTGTAACTCTTCTCTTTTTGCTATCATACTCGCGCGATACAAATGAAAGTCATTCGAGACAATGAGACCTGTTTCACTTCCGCTTGGAATCAATTTCTTTGAAAAAGTAATATTTTCATAAGTAGAAGTCGACTGGTCTTCTAAAATAATTCTTGATTCCTCCACGCCTTTTCTAACAAGTTCTCGTCGCATCGCTTCCGCTTCAGAAATGTCTTCCCCTTCACCTTGCCCACCAGAAACAATCGCAATCGTCTTTTTGTTTTCTAATAAGTAAGCAGCAGCCGCATCAATTCGGTATTGTAAGGACAATGACGGTACCGTTCCTTTTACCCTCGCTCCAAGCACAATTACATAATCGACATTTTTCGGAATTTCTTGATGACTATGTTGATAGATTTTCAGCTGCAAAAAAGCCACATACAAAACCCCTAATCCGACTATACTTAAAACACTAACTGTAATCTTCTTTCTCATCCTTTCACTCTTTCTATTATTTTTAAGACCGTCCTAAGTTTAAATCTTAGGACGGTCTCTCTTCATTCCAATATAAAGTTAAGAACTTACCATCTCATCATAAATCAATTTACCAATCTTACTAATAATCTGACGGCTTTCCTCTTCTGACGCCATATCTTCCGTTAAAACAGACGCGTAAACCGTTTCTGTTTCAGAGCGAATAATAGCCGCATCATGCATGACTCCACGAAGGCTGCCAGTTTTATTCCCAACTTTCACACCTTTTCCCATCATAGCAGGAAGACGTTCCTTAAATTGCTGCTGTTCAAAGATGTCTAGAATCCTTTCTTGACTGGCTTTTGTTAAAAAATTACCCGTATGTATCGCCTTTAAACAAAGTACAGTATCAGCGGCTGACATCGTATTGTCGCGCCCTTCCTTTAACGCCTTAAAATCAAACATTCTTCGTTCTAGAACGGTATTTTCCAATCCTAGCTCTTGAATACATTGATTAATCTTTTCAAAAGTAAGCAACGTCATCATCATATTCGTAGAGGTGTTATCCGAAATCGTAATCATGAGCGTTAATAAATCTTCAACTGTTAAAAATACCTTATCTGACAAAGTATGGAGTACACCAGACCCGCGAGTGACCTCATTGCGTGGAATCGTTAACGGCTGATTTAAATAAATATCTTGGTTCTCAGCTTGACGATACCCTTCAATAATCATCGGGATTTTAATTAAGCTTGCGGATTGAAACGCTTCATGTTCGTGATAAGAAATAGACTCTCCGCGATCGTTTTCAATTTTGTACGCGATTCGCCCATCAAATGTTTCAATAAGCTCTAAAATTTTTGGTTCAATTGATTGTAAAGTCATACAAATCCCCCTTTTTTCCCATTATCGAGGTGAACCCCTACTCACCTCTTCTCCTTATTCTATCACGGAAAGAGTGAGAACTTATAGACCTATCCATTCATAGCGGTTCAAGATATGGAGAACTTGTTGAATAATTAACCGTATTATATATAGCAATATGAAAAATAAATAAAAGCACCACCCTATACTTTGTGATGCTTTAGTTTCCCATTGATTTATTCTATTTCGCTTTGGCAGTATGACTTTTTAAAAGTGGAAACCGCTTCTTTTCCGTTGTATCGACCTGTGTGATTTCGCCGTTATGTACCGTAATAACTACTGAACCATACTGGATATTTTGCAAACTGGATAAAATATATTGTAATTGCTGCTCTTCTAACTTGCTCATACGAAGCCCCCCCTATAATCATGAATTCACACCTGCTTCTTGTATTCTGCTGTTTCACTTATAGACATTATCAATTTATCAAAATAGTACAACAATTTCCATAGTTATCACATTAAACATATTAAAAAACTATGAATTAAATATAATACAGCAAGATAAATTTGTCAATTCACTTTTAAGACTTTTCCATCATTCCTAATTTCCTCCATTAGAATGAGGTATGTAAACAAAAAGGATGCACCCATCAAAATAGGTACATCCTTTTCTTCAGTTAATAACAGCTATAATTCCTTCTTCATCATTAAGCACTAACTCAATTCCGGCATAAGGATCTCGGTTTAAAAATTCATCAAGCCATAAACGAAGTGCTTCGATTAAGTTCACTGTAATTAGAACTTGCTTGCGCCCTTCCCAATACACTTCAGCAGAAAATCCATACTCATCATCATACATCAATTCTACTTCAACATCTTGAGGTTGAATTTGTTTTTTACGAGAAATATACACACATAGTGCATTAATAATATCTTGTTCTGGAATAATTAATTTCTCCACGGATTAGTATCCTCTTTTTTCTTTTTATCCTTGAAGTAAACGAAGATTTTACGAATGATGACAATGATAGCTACGATTGCAATTACATTAATTAAGAAGCCAAGAATTGATCCTAATACACCCATATTCGCAAATAGGCTGCCAAATAATAATCCAGCAAGTCCACCTAACATAAGACCTTTCATAAGTCCGCCAGACATAAAGCCGCCTTTATTAGTAGTGTTCGTCTTTGCTTTATTCGTTGTTGTCGTATCAGATTTGTTTATATTATTATTTTGGATATTGCTGTTTCTATTAGTATTAAAGCTTTTCTTTCCTGATTTGTAAGATTTCGCATCAACCGTTGTTGCGCTCTCTTGGAATACAAAGCTTCCAACAGGTGCTAACACCAGAATTGCAGTTAATACAGCTGCCAATAATTTTTTCATGTAAGTAAGTTCCTCCTTGATATATGTTTCATTTTTTAGTAAATGTACCTTATTGTCCTATACGAATTTTCCCAGCACCTTTCATCTTATACTTTATAGTATTTACGATATAGAACAAAATAAGTTTCATTTTTTTCTTTTATTTTTTCAAAAATAGTTTTGTTGAAAATATTACCAAAATAGCATTTCATAGAAAAATAAGCAGAGAATGTCCCCTCTGCTTATTCCCTCTATACTTATTAGTTTACACGTACAACATATCCCTTGAATGTGTCAGCCCAGTAACCGCTGCTCATATTCGCAATAGCTACACCTGTAGAGCTTTGAGAACCGATGAATTTACCGCCGCCTACATAAATACCAACATGTCCATTTCTTTTATACGTATCAAAGAATACTAAATCTCCAGGTTGCATTTGGCTTGCTGAAATTTTTGTTCCAGACGCCGCTAAAGCATCTGTATGTGCTGGAAGGCTCACACCAGCTTGACGATATGCCCAAGATACGAAAGCAGAACAATCGAATAAACCGTTCGCAATATCTGATGCCGTTCTACCGCCGCCAAATTTATAAGTAGAGTTCCCAATATACTTGTATCCTGCTGTAATCGCTGAACCTGTGTTAGCACTGCTTGGTTTAGGTGCAGCAGCTTTTGGTTCAGCTGATTCAGTTGATTTCGATTTATCAGACGTATCAGATTTACTGTTTGCCGATGATGTTGAAGAGCTATTGTTAGATGTTGATGATTGTGTTGATTGTTGCGCTTCTCTTGCTGCTTGTTGTAAAGTTTGTTCTTCTGCTGCTTTACGTTTTGCTTCTTGTCTTCTTTCTTCAAGAATAGAAGCAATTTGCGATGCAAGATTAGCATCCTTTTTCTCTAGGCTTTCTTGAAGCTGTTTCGTTGTTGCTTCTTTTGCCTCTAACTTCGCCATGGCTCCTTCACTTTGTTTCTTCTGAGATTCAATTTGAACCTGCATTCCTTCTAACTCAACCTTCATGCTTTTTAAGTTAGATAATTTCTTCTCAACTGCTGCTTTCTTCTCTTCTAATTCAGCTTTATCCGCTTCTTGTTGAGCTAAAATATCACGGTCTGCTTGAGCCATTGTCGCTACCGCTTGAACACGGCCTACGAAATCACTGAAGTCTGTTGCCCCAAATAATACTTCCACATAATTGACATCGCCGCCGCTTTCTTGGAATGAAAGAGCACGTTCTTTAAGAACTTCTTCACGATTTGCAATTCGTTCTTCCAATGCTGCAATCGATTTTTTCAGCGCATCTACGTCTGCTTGTGTTTCTTTAATTTGCTCTTTCGTTTTTGTAATCTTTGCGTTGTTTTCTTTAATAGCTTGTTCAACTTGTTCAATTTGTTTTGTTAGCTTTGCTTGCTCTGCATTTAATTCTTTAATAAGTTTCTGTGCTTCAGCAATTTCTTCTTGAATCCCCGTACGTTTAGACTCAATATTTGAAATGCTTTCTGCTTGTACTGCTGGAATTGAAAATAAACTTCCTAGTCCAATCATAATAGATGTATTTAATGCGATAAATTTCTTCTTCAAAATTGTTCCCCTGCTTTCTTCCCTAGCTATCTAGTAACAGATCCTTGGCGTTCTATGAATCTTATTTATTATAAATAGCCTAGAAATTTTTATATGTTCTTAATGTATTAGTCTCATATGTAAGTTTGTAATGGATTAATATACATAATAAAATAACTTTTTCCTACATTGAAGTATAACATCATAATTTATCAAAGTCGTGTTATTCATATTACATTTACATTTCATTTTAAACATAAAATCCTATTTTTCGACTTATTTCTTCGTCTTAGGTAGCTAGAAAATCCTATATTATGACAAAACCTATACAAACATAAGCCTAAGTTAACGATGAAAACGAACTAAAAACCCTCAATTACCATTAAATAGATCTAATATTACAATAACATTACAAACAAAATAATACGCCATTTATTTCCTGTTGAACTATAGAAAAAAGACTAGGTGATACGACACTGTTGAATTTTGTCTTATTTTATGGGAAACAGCGCTTTCTAAAAAAATAAGACTCTCACCGATATGGCAAGAGTCTTATCTCGTATTTCCCTTACTTTTGCAGCATGCGGAATACTTGCTCCACGTCTTTATCACCACGACCTGATAACGTTACGACAATCACATCATCACTTGACAATTCTTTCGCTAATTTAATCGCATGAGCAATAGCATGAGAACTTTCTAACGCTGGAATAATTCCCTCCGTTTTAGAAAGAAGCTGGAATGCATCTAATGCTTCCTGCCCTGTAACCGTTACATATTCCCTCGACCGCTTACTTTTAAATAACTATGTTCTGGACCTACACCCGGATAATCTAATCCTGCTGCAATCGAGAAAGTAGGCTTCGGATTTCCTTCTTCATCTAACAACGTTAAACATTTAAAACCATGTATAACCGCTGGAACACCTTCTGAAATACTTGGTGCTTCTGCTGGTTCACAACCGATTAAACGAACGTTTGGTTCATCAATATAATGAGCGAATGAACCAATGGCATTGCTTCCTCCGCCTGCACATGCTACGATAGCTGTCGGTAGCTTTCCTTCTTTTTCAAGAATTTGACGTTTAGACTCTTCACTAATGACTGCTTGGAAATGCTTCACCATCGTTGGATATGGATGAGGTCCTACAGCTGATCCTAATAAATAAAACGTATTTTCGTAGTTTTGAACTAAATCATTTAACGCTTCATCGACCGCTTCTTTCAAGCGACCTTGTCCCTTATCGACTGCTACAACTTTAGCACCTAGTAATTCCATTCGAAATACATTTAGTGCTTGTCGTTCCGTATCGACTTTTCCCATATAAATGACACATTCCAAGCCAAACATCGCACAAGCGGTAGCGGTAGCCACTCCGTGTTGACCTGCACCTGTCTCAGCGATCACACGTTTAGCTCCCATCTTTTTCGCTAATAAAATTTGGCCGATTGCATTATTAATCTTATGAGCACCTGTATGATTTAAATCTTCACGTTTTAAATAGATTTTCGCCCCGCCAATTTGTTCGGTTAAGTTTTTCGCATATGTTAATGGATTTTCACGACCGATATATTCTTTTAAATAATATTGATATTCAGCCAAAAACTGTGGGTCATCCTTATATTTCAAAAATTGTTCTTCTATTACATCCATTACTTTTTGAAGATTTTCTGGTATATAGCTGCCGCCAAACTCTCCAAAGTATCCTTTACTTTCTACACTATTACTCGTCATTCTAAACTCTACTCCTTTATCATACGTTTCATCTATTATAACAAGTGTCCATTAATATTGAAATATTGAAATATTGAAATAATTCTCTCGTGAAAATAGAACAGAAAAACCTAAACGCCTATTTCACGTTTAGGTTTCTCCCGTCATTCAATCCATCCACTGTGTCACTTCAGAAAAGTGCTTTCTCTTCCCTTTTAATTCCTTCTGTATATCGGAATAGCCAATATACAGAAAGCCAACGACTTCTGATTTTCCTGTAAGTCCAAAAAACTCCTTCACTTCCGGTGCATAACAAATATCGCCTGTTCTCCAAACCGCTCCTAATCCTAAAGAGTGTGCAGTTAGCAGCATATTTTGCACAGCCGCATGCACCGCAGCAAATTCCTCTTGAAGAAGCACTTTACTCTGATCTGAAGGTTCGACCGCTACTGTAATAATCACAGGTGCTCGTAACGGCTTATTTTTCTCACGTTCTAATCTTTTTTGGTCTTCCTCACTCAGAGGTTCCTCCATTTTTGCTTGTGTCATTTGAGCGAAAAGGTTTCCTAAACGATTTCGACCATCACCTGTTAAAACGAAAAAACGCCACGGTTCTGTTCGATGATGACAAGGGGCCCATGTTCCTGCTTCTAAAATAGCTTCAATTAATTCTTTTGGTACTGGATCTGGCTTCACAACCCCGATACTTCTTCTTGTTTTAATCGCTGTAATAACATCCATTTTTCAACACTCCTTATAAAGTAACCATACAAACCTGATTGGTGAAAGCTTACCTATCTTCCTTGTCCCCCCATAAATTTGAGGCGGGAGGCTTACTGCCCGTTAAATGTCGGATAAACATAATGAAGATGTAAAACTAACTGCTTCAAAATAAATATTACCAAACAAATATATGATTTCCAATTCACACGCTATAATTAGTGAGATTGAGCGACCTTATCATCTGATTCATTCAGCAGAAAATCATGCAGCGCTTGACGATTGACTGCTTCATCGATTTGCAGCACAAGCTGACTATGACCGCCATTTTTCCCCTCAACTCGTTCATCGGTGTACGAACCCTGAACTGGAATCGTTAAAGTGTCTACAGATTCAGGCCGGTTAGATAACACTTCTTTAATTAAACTTAAGCTATCCACACTGCTGATATTAGTAGAAATATACGGTTGGACGGCCCCTAGTAATCTTGGAGCATTTGAGATTCCGTTTGTACTCACGACTTCATCCAATAATACTTTTATCACTTGTTGCTGACGTCTCGTTCTGCCAAAATCTGATTCGCTATCCTGTCTATAACGAGCATATCCAAGCAGTTCTTTTCCATTTAATTTCTGTGTTCCTTCGACTAAACTAACTCCAATCCCCTTACTCATGGACTTTTCTACATCAATCTCTATGCCATCGGGGTTTAATGTATCGATAATCGTTTCAAATCCCTTAAAATCAACCATCACAAAATACTCTGTATCAATTCCAAAGTTTTCTTTGATCGTTTTTCTAACTAACTCAGGACCGCCTAAGAAATTAGCTGCATTGATTTTATAGGAATCGCTATAACCTGGAATTGGAACATACATGTCTCTCATTAATGTAGCTAGTTTAACTTTTTGATTTTTCGGATCAAACTGAGCAATCATAATCGTATCCGAATTGGATTGCACTTGTCCTTTTCTTTTATCCACTCCGATTAATAAAATATGAACTTTATCTTGTTCATGTTTCTCGCCATTAAATTCTATTTCTTCTTTTTTATGAGCAGAACCGAGTGCACTTTCCGCTTTTGTTTTCGCATCATAATACTGAAAATACCCATAACCAAGCAGTCCTAAAGGAATCAGTAATATAACTAATACAAAAAGCTTAAGTTTTCTAAATTTTTTCGTTCTTTTCTTGTTAGAACGCTTCACCGTCTCTTCCATATACGCTCCTTCTTCTATGTATAACTTTTATTTCTCTATATTATCGAATAAAAAGAAAATTTCGTCACTATAACTTTAAAAACTTTAGAAACTCTTAACATTTTGTCCCACACTTAACGGGCAGTAAGACCCCCACCTCAAGTTATGGAAGTTTCACTTTATAATTCTATAAAAAAAGTTTGTAGAGACAAATTTCTCTACAAACTTTTTTACCTGCTTTACATATCAACACGTTCTTCAGCAAAGACTTTCGCTTTCCTTCTTTGTTTTTTCGACTTTTTAAAATACAACAATTCATATATACATGGGATAACAATGAGCGTGAGCAATGTAGAAACAGCTAAACCGCCAATAACAACGATGGCTAAGCTTTGGGAAACTAAGCTTCCTGTTTCCGCTTTTTTGTATAAAAGAGGTAGCATCGCACAAATCGTGGCTACAGCTGTCATCACAATTGGACGGAATCTTGTTGCTGACGCTTCAACAATCGCATCACGAATAATCATATGTTGTTCATTTTGTTTCACTCGGTCTAACAAGACAATTGCATTTGTCACGACAATACCAATTAACATAAGCGCCCCTAAAAGTGCTGTCATATCGACCGGAATACGGCTAATTAACAGCCCTAAGACGGCACCAATCGCAGCGAACGGCAATGAAAATAGAATCGCAATCGGCGCTCTCATGGACTTAAATGTAATTACCATAATCAGAAAAACAATACCAATCGAAATGAACATCGTAACAAACAAATCAGTAAAATCATCGGCTTGCTGTACGCTTGCTCCCCCAACATACACCTCTACATCTTTCGGAATATCGAGACCTTTATTCTCTTTATCTCCAAATATCTCAAGATTTACTTTGCTTGCAATATCAGAGAGTTTAGCTGGATCAACTGTTGCTGTTACTTGAAGATATGTTTCACCGTCTTTATGAAACAGATTCGTTGTACTTTCTTCACTCTTTAATGAAGCAACTTTTGATACAGGTACTAAACCAGACGCTGTCATAACCGGAATATCCTTTAAATCCTCTGGTGTTTTCGGATTTAAGATTGGTTCAAGGTACACAGGTGTTAACTGTTCCTCTAGCGTAATATGGCCGATAGGCGTTCTATTCAGCATTACACCGAGTTGTTGAGCAATTTGCTCTGTATTTCCTCTAGATGAATTGACCTTGAATGAGTAGATGGTTTTCTTTTCATCTTGATTCGTTGTAACTTCTTCTACACCTTCAATATCTTGAATTTGATCTTTAATTTGATTAGCTGTTCCTTCGAGCTCTTCCACATTATTCCCGATTACATCAATCGTAATATTCGTTTGTCCTGCTCCCATCATAAAGGAAGCGGCACTCGCTTCAAGCTTCGCATCAGGATAATGCTCTTTTTGCTGCTCGATTTTTTCTAAGATTGTATCAATCTGCTCTTTATCTTTTACTAAAATACCAAAAGTCGCTTCTGTAGGTGATGTCACCGCACCATATTGAGCGGCTTCAGCAGAGACTCCTAATTGCATAAACACATCATCGACTTCATTCATATCTTGAATCGTTTCTTCGAGTTCAATCGCTTTATCTTTTACTTCATCAAATGGCTGATCACTTGGATAAGCGAGCGTCGCTGACACATAATCAGCTGTCGAATTGTCCACAGCTCCTTTAGGCATCGCAAAGTATGTAGCAATAGAACTGATAAACAATAAGAAGGAAATCAGAAGGACAACCCATTTATGATTCAATGACCACGTCACAACCTTTGTAAAACGCTTGGCCGGTCGGTGTTTAGGAAGCTTCGTTTTCCTTAGCAGTCCTGCACTCATAAGCGGAACAACCGTTAACGCGACAAGTAACGAAGCAAGTAAAGAATACGTAACCGTTAAAGCAAAAGGCAGCAGGAACTCTTGAAGCCCTCCATTCAATAAAGCAACCGGCAAGAAAACAGCGACAGTTGTAAGAGTGGAAGCTGTAATCGCCACACCTACTTCTTTCGTAGCATCCATCACTAATTGAAGCGAAAACTTCTCCTGTTGCATTTTTCGGAAAATATTCTCAATCACAACAATGCTATCATCCACTAAGCGACCAATTGCTACAGCGACACCGCCCAGTGTTAAAATATTTAAGGTTACACCCGATAAGGATAACAAGAAGAGGGTTAAACCAAGGGACAGCGGAATCGAAACGATTGTAATAAAAGTTGAGCGTACATTTCGTAAAAAGACCATAATCACAATCGTAGCAAACAATGCACCAAGCAATACTTCTTTCACCATCGTCTGAACAGACGTTTCTACCATATCAGCTGTAGATAGATAAATCGTCGATTGCTGATCAGGATACTTGTCATTAATTTCTTTTGTGATCTTTTCTACTTCACGGCTAATGGTTACAGCATTTGACTGACTGTCCTTAACAATGCTCATATCAATGCTGTCTTCTCCATTAAATCGACTAATAAGATTGTCGTTTTTTACTTCTTCAACCTTCGCCACTTGACCGAGCGTAACCCTTGGTTTGACCCTTAGTGCTTTTAGCTTGGCAACGCTTGTTACATCTCCAATTACTTTAATATTACTTGTCTTCCCGTCAATGACGTTTTCTCCAACAGCTAGAGCCGTATTTTGCCCGTTCAGAACTCCCATAATCTGTTCAATCGATACGTTCTTTTTCGCTAATTGTTTATTGTTCACTTTAACGGAAAGAACGGACTCCGCAGCACCAAATGTTTGAACATCGGAAACTCCTTTAATATCTTTATATAAAGGCTCGAGCTCCTCCTGAACAAAATCTAAGTTTTCCGCTGTTAATCCATCTTTAAATGTTACAGCGATAAATGAAATTGGAATCATCGATGTATTAAGCTGGGTAACTGTAGGCTTTGACATCTGTTGAGGCAGAGCTACATTCCCTAAAGCTTCTTGGACATCCAGCTTTGCTTGTTTCATATCCGATCCTGCTTCAAAGAATAAATCAACTTTTGAAAAGCCGTCCCCCGTCACAGAATAGACAGAGGTCTTTCCTTTTAATCCTGTAACAGCCCTTTCAATCGGATCTGTTACGGTCGTTTCCATTGTTTTTGCATCCGTCCCCTGACCCATTGTGACAATCGTCACTTGTGGATTATCAGCCGAAGGTAAAAATTCCATAGGCAATTTGAAATAGCTGAACATCCCAATTAATAGAATAAAAACAGTTACTAACGAAACAGCAGCTTTATTCTTAAACGCCCACTTTGTGAAGAATTCCACATACACATCCCCTATCATTGGAAAATTAATAAAATAATCCCATATTAAATATTACCATAAACGGTCGACTAAAATGTGTAAAGAAGTATAAATTCTATGTAAACACAAAAAAAACACTTCATTCTTTGGTATAGTCAGATTATCAATCCCTACCAAACAAAAAAAGTGTATGCCGCATCTTTTTCCCCTATTCATGCATTCATTACCCCAACATACTATGCCCGCCATTTACCGATATGACCTGGCCGGTAATCCAATCCGCTGATTCCGATAATAAAAATAAAATAATTCCCGTTACATCATCGACTTGTCCAAGTCTTTTGAGCGGATACTGCTTGACCACCTTCGCGAGTGTTGCTTCATTAAAATTCAATTCACCTTGGTCAATGAGTCCAAGTGAAACCGTGTTACATTGCACGTTGTTTCGACCTGCTTCGATTGCTAGTGACTTTAAAAAACTGATTGCTCCCCCTCTAGCAGCTGCTGAAACAATTAAATTTCGATCCCCTGTTCTTGCAGAATCCCCGACAATATTAATAAACTTCCCCTGATTGTTCTCCATCATCGCAGGCATAAACGTATGTACTAAATTCAATACACCATAAAAACAAATATCTACTTCACGTTTCCATTCTTCTGGCTCATATTGAAAGAACGATTTTACTTGCGCCCAGCCAGCGTTGTTAACAATACAATCCACATGGCCAAACTTCTCATCAAGCGTTTCTTTGATTCTCTTAATATCTTCTAAACGTGCAAGATCACCTTGTACGAGAGTTACTTTTCCCCCAAGTTCTTCGATTTCTTTCGCTGTTTTCATAGCTTCTGCTTCAGATCCACGGTAATGTAACGCAATATTCGCCCCTTCACTAGCAGCCGCTAACGCAATTCCTCGACCAATTCCTTTTGCAGCACCGGTAATTAAGACATTTTTTCCTTGTAAACTACTATTCATCGAATAACCTCCTTCTAAAAATAGAACGAGGCTGTCTTAAAAGTAGAATCATGCGAATTTAGCTTATAATCGTGCTAAATTCATGAGAAATCATGCCAATTTGACTTATAATCCTGCCAAATCTACAGAAAATCATGCCAATCTCCTATTTTTAATTCAGCCTCATTCCTATGAAATTCTTACACCATTGTTAATCCGCCGCTCACTGAAAGTGTTTGACCCGTAATATATTCTGCTTCATCAGAGGCCAAGAACGCCACAGCATTAGCAATATCACTAGGTTGAGCTAAACGTCTGAATGGAATAGCTTTTTCTAAAGACGCTACAAGCTTTTCATTCGTTTCGCCAATTTCCCTAAATAGCGGTGTGTCAGCTGGTCCTGGTGCAATACAATTGACATTTAGTTTATGTCTTGCCATTTCTCTAGCCAATGTTTTCGTAAAGGCCACGATTCCACCTTTTGCAGCCGAGTAAACGGCTTCTCCACTTGAACCAACTCTCGCTGAATCTGAAGAAATATTAATGACTTTTCCGTAACCGTTTTCAACCATGACTGGCAAGATTTCCTTACATGTATGAATTTGCCCCATTAAATTAATGTCAATAATTGCTTTCCATGTACTTGGTTCACTTTTTAAAAACGGTTCCACTTTATCCCATCCTGCATTATTGACCAATACATCAATCTTTTCAAAATGAGTAAGTGCTGTTGCGACCGCTTCCTGAACACTTTCTAGCTTCGTTACATCGCAATACACGGCAACCGCTTCTGCCCCTTCTTCTTTTAAAATAGAAACCGTTTCTTGTGCGTTTTCTAAATTTACATCTGTAACAACAATATTCATAGATTTAGAAGCTAGCGTTCTAGCAATCTCTCTTCCCATTCCTCTGCCTGCTCCTGTTATAAAAGCAACTCGTTTACTCATAACTTCCCCTCCACTTAATCTATTTTTTCGATTTACTTTTTACACTTGGCCACTAATCTGTTCACTAATCATTTCTCTTAGACGGAATTTTTTAATTTTTCCGCTTGGTGTTCGTGGAAATTCATCAATAACTTCTACATGTTCTGGCCAATACTGCTTGGCTATCCCTTTTTGCTCAAGGAATTCACGCATAGTTTGTAAAGTTAATGGCGTTTTGCCTTGCTTCATGCTAATGAATGCGCAAGCCTTCTCTTGAAGTCTTCGATCAGGCATTGCAATAATTTGCACGATAGAAATATCCGGATGTTCATAAAGAACATTTTCCACATAGGCAACAGGGATATTCTCACCGCCTCGGATGATTACATCTTTATTACGACCAGATATACGAATATATCCATCTTCATCCATCACAGCACGATCCCCTGTAATAAACCAGCCATCCTGATGCTCAGCAAGTGTGTCATCCATCCGTTTTAAATAGCCAACGAACTGCGCAGGCCCCCTCGATAGTAAAGCTCCCTCTTGATGCGGCGGACATATTTCACCATTCATATCCACCACTTTGACTTCCATTCCTGAAAAAGGAACACCATCTGTACCCGTTAGTTTTTCCTCTGAATCATCAAGCTTCGTCAAGGTCACAAGACCGTTTTCCGTCTGCCCCCAACCAGCTAAAATTTCACATGGTACCTTTTCATTTGCCTCTTTAACTAGCTGCCTTGGAATCGGGGCCCCTAGCGCAACAAATGCACGCAATGTGCTAAGATTATATTCCCCGATATTTTCTAATCGAATCGTATCTTCAAGAAATGGTGTTGCACCTGCAGTGAATGTAATTCCCTCTTTCTCTATCAACTCTAAAAATTCGTTTGGATTCCAAACATCCTGATAAACAGCCGTTCCTGCATAATGAGTCGGTAGTCGTACCCCATAGCCAAATCCAGTTTGATGTGCAAAAGTAGAAGCCATATGCATCACATCATCAGAGGTTAAACGTAAACGTTCAATCCAATAATTCGTTGAAACACAAAGTGTATTGTGTGTGTGCATAACCCCTTTCGGATTTCCAGTTGTTCCGGAAGTGAAAATAATTTCTGTCACATCATTCGGATTATGCTCGGTTTCATCTAACACTTTTACATCCATACGCTCTTCCCACGGTTCTTCAAACAGCGTAGCTAAAGATTTCATTCCGCTTGGAATATTCTCTCCTTGCACGTAGACATGTTCCATTGCCGGCCATTGGTGGCTAAGCCTTTCTATCATGGCTGGGTAATCGAAGCCTCGGAATTTATCTGGAACAACTATCATTTTCGATTCAACCATACCTACCATATAGCCAATTTCACGATCACGATAAATTGGAATAAGGGGGTTTGTAATAGCTCCTATTCGAGTAGCCGCATAATGAAGGATGACGAATTCATTCCAGTTAGGCAATTGAATCGAAATAACATCTCCCTTTCCCAAACCTATTTTCAGCAAACCTAAGGCAACTCGATCCACTAGCTTTCCAACTTCTCTATACGTATAGCGGCTCTTCTTATCAATAATTGCCACCTTGTCCGGATGATTTGCGATTGCCTCATTTAAGTAATCTAAGATTGTTCGATTCGGCCAAATAGACTGGTACTTCTCCACATATTCCTGATTCAACAGCGTATCTAGTTTCACTAAATTCCATCCCCCTTTTTACTGTCTAAATTTTTTGAAATCTACTGGCCGTTTTTCAAGAAAAGCATTCTTTCCTTCTTCCGATTCTGGTGTGTTGTAAAACATAGCCAGGCTACCCATTGATAACTGCGAAATTCCTTGGATGTTTGCGCTATCTGCATTAAAGGAATATTTAAGCATTTTCAGCGCTGTTGGACTCTTTTCAAGAATCTTTTCAGCCCACTCTTCTGCTGCTTGCTGCAGTTGCTCTGCAGGAACAATTTTGTTCACAAGACCCATTTCTTTTGCTTCTTGTGCAGAATATTGTTCACATAAATACCAAATTTCTCGCGCTTTCTTTTCCCCAACAACTCTAGCTAAATAAGCTGAGCCAAACCCGGCATCATAGCTTCCTACCTTAGGTCCGCTTTGACCAAATTTTGCTGTTTCCGCCGCAATCGTTAAATCACAAATGACATGAAGCACATGTCCTCCGCCAATCGCGAATCCATTTACCGCTGCAATAACTGGTTTCGGAATATTTCGAATGGTTTGATGCAAATTCTCCACCTCTAGACCGATACCACCTCCTAAACCGCCGGAATAATCATATCCACCTTCATCGCCTTTTTCTTTTTGATCTCCACCGACACAGAATGCCTTTTCGCCTGCTCCTGTTAAAATAACAACCCCAACGCGGTTATCATCCCATGCGTCACGGAAAGACCAAATTAATTCCTGGATTGTTCTTGCTCGAAAAGCATTATAAACCTGCGGACGGTTAATTGTAATTTTGGCAATCCCATTCGTTTTTTCATATAAGATATCTGTTAATTCCATATTATTGACCTCCATCGCTATAATAGTTTTAGACTCATTTGTCCTTTAATTACTTCCATCATCGTAAACGTGCTTTGAATTCTCGCAATGTAACCGATAAAATAGCAATCTATATTTTTATACAATACAGCTCTCTAGTTTAATAAGAACGGAACTCTTTCCCAATAATATCTTTGGCGATAACCATCATATTCGCTTGAGCTGTTCCATCTCCAATCTCTAATCCAATTACATCGCGCAAACGCTGCTCATGCGGCATTTCCTTCGTATAACCATAGTGACCGTTAAATAATAAACATTCATGAATAGCCTCTACACTATATTTCGGACCTAGCCATTTAACAGAAGAGGACTCTTTACTATGCTTTAATCCTTGATCACGAAGCCAAAGTCCGCGATATGCCTGCCATTTAATAAGCTCTAATTGCGTATAATGAGTCACAAGTGGAAACTGAATACCTTGGTAGGTTGCAAGCGGCTTACCAAAGGACTGTCTAGCTTTTACATGTTCAATCGTCTCATCAATACTTTGAGAAGCAGCCCCCACACACTGTAGTCCTATTAACAAACGACTTAAATCAAATCCATTCATAACTTGGGAAAAACCTTTATTTTCAAGACCAATTAAGTATTCCTCTGGAACCTCTACATCGTTTAAGTAAATCGAGCCCCTGCCAACTGGAATATTCCCCATATCTTCATACCCTTTGCATTCCACTCCAGGTAAATCAGCCGGTACAATAAAAGCACTAATCCCACGGTTGCCTAACTCAGGGTCTGTTTTAGCGAAGATAATAAACGCATCTCCACACGTTGCTACGCTAATTCCTGACTTTTCTCCATTTAGGACATATACATTTCCTTTATGTACGGCCGTTGTTTTAATTCCACCAGCATCTGTTCCTGCAGCTGGCTCCGTGATTGCAATCCCCACAATCTTTTCACCGCTAGCAATTTGTGGAAGCCATTCTCGTTTTAACTCCTCGCGAGCATGGTTATTAATAATTTCTCCAATCAGCGCATTTAGCATAACCGCATATGTTAGATTGAAATCCCCTCTGCCAATTTCCTCTGCAGCAATTCCTGTCGTAACGCAGTCAGCACCGCTCCCCCCATACTCCACAGGAATTCGGAGACCATTTACACCTAACTCCCCTAGCTTCTTCCACAAATGCCTTGGAGTAATTCCTTCTCGGTCCCACTTTGTGTAATGAGGCAACAGCTCCTCCTTCGCAAATTCTTGCAGCATCTTGCGAAAATATTCTTGCTCTTCTGTAAATGAAAAATTCAACATTGCTAATCCCTCCCTTTGCCTATATTAATTATGCAAATATCGTGCCAACTGGAATTTACTAGTAAAAGCACATATCTCGTCACATTCATTCGCAAAAATGAGATAGTTTCGCAATATTGCGAATCACATTTGCAAAAACCCCTCCATTTGCTCGCCTATAAAAAATGAGGCTGTCCCAAAAGTCACCAAAATGACTTTCAGGGCAGTCCCCCATTTAGTTGAACAATTATTCTCCTCAGATCATTTGTGTTAAAAGACAAAATCGAGGAATCCAGCCAGGGAAATGTCCTTCAGCAGGGGCATGAAGGACAAAATCCAGCAAAAAAAGAGTGGGGCTGTCCGTTTTTAGACAGCCCCACGTTCTAAATTCTATTATTTTAAATTATATTTTGATAGTTTTCGGTAAAGGCTAGCGACATGTATGTGTAACTTTTGAGCAGCTATAGTCCGGTCGCCTTTCGCTTCTTGAAGAGCACGTTGAATCGCATCGATTTCTGCATTCGCTATCGCTTCTTCTAAACTGAGAAGAGGAGCTGATTCCCTTTCCCGTTGAGGAGTCGATTCACTTGGTGAAAAATATAAAGCTTCCATCGTGATTGTATCGCCTTCAACAATATTCATTCCCCGTTCTATATACGCTTTTAATTCTCGTACATTCCCTGGCCACTCATAATTTACTAGCCATTCCTGAAGCTTGACATCAATAAATTTCACTTGACGCCCTAGCATCTCATTAAAATAATTGATGAAATAATAAGCTAACGGAAGAATGTCTTCCTTCCTTTGACGAAGAGAAGGGATTTTCAATTCAAAAATGTACAATCGATAAAATAAATCCTGTCTAAACTTCCCTTCTTGAACGAGCGTTTTCAAATCCCGATTCGTCGCAGCAATAATTCGGATATCGACATTTTTATTAGCGGTTCCTCCTAATCGTTCTACTTCTCTTTCCTGCAATACACGCAATAACTTTCCTTGCGCTTGGTAAGGAAGCTCTGATATTTCATCCAAAAAAAGAGTGCCTTGATGGGCTAATTCTATTTTTCCAGGCTTTCCTTCCTTTTTAGCACCGCTAAACGCCCCTGCTTCATATCCAAATACCTCTGATTCGAACAATTCATCTGGAATCGCCGCACAGTTTACAGCAACGAAAGGGTTGTTCTTTCTCGAGCTTAATCCATGAATAGCTTGGGCAAATAATTCTTTTCCCGTTCCGCTTTCTCCCGTTAATAATACGGTTGAATTACTTGTCGCAACCCGAGCCGATAATTCTTTAATTTGCTCAATCGCGGGACTTTCTCCCATAATCTCCTCAAAGCTATATCGATTTTGAAAAGAGGATTTTTTCTTCATTTTAGAAGAATCCATTGAATTCATAAATGAAATCATTTCAACATGGTCAATATCATCTTGCCGCACGATGACTCGGTAAAGCTGATACTCATTGACTTTAGAAACTTTAATTAAACAAGAATATCCAAAAATAACACCAAATAGTACTTTCGTACGCTTTCTACTAAATATACCTTGAATGATTTCATTAATTGATGCTCCGATCCAATCCTGTTTGTTTATCGAAAAGTTCTCACAAAACTCTGCGCTAATGTCAATCAAACGACCATTAGCGTCCACTTTCATGGAACCCCATTCATCAATTGGGTCGATTAAATTAAGTGTTTTCTTCATGGTTATCACCTGTTAATTCTTATTGGATACTAAAAAAATGACGACTTGTCCCTTAATCACTTCATTTCCAACCTCATTGTAACAAGTAACTTTTTGAGTGACCCAATTCCGTTCTATATTAATATCAATAATTTCTAATTCAGCGGTAATCACGTCTCCAACAAATACAGGATGATAAAAAACCAATTCCTTTTGCAGTAAAATACAAGCACTTCCAGGCAGTTTATCGCTAATTACTTGGTTAATTAACCCTTCTGTTAACAAACCAGGAACAATGGGTTGATGATAATAATTTTCCCAGTTCTCTTCACTCGGTCTGTATACTGGACTATAATCTTTCGTTAACTCATTGCATGCTCTTACGTCGGCTTCAGAAAATGTTCGTTGCAAACGGGCAATCTGTCCGATAAACAATTCCTCAATTGTATAGACCATCGAACCCTTCCTTTCTATCGTTGTGAATATTTCTAATATTTAGTATATATTCTACTATCATAAATGGGAAGAAAACACTTCTACAAGAACAAAAAAGCTCTCTTTACGTTAGCGAATGCTTTAGTAAAGAAAGCTTTGATATCCTCTTATTAGGTTTACCTCTTATCAAATTTCATGATTTTCAGTTGCCAGCCATTCAAACTGAGCGTGCAGCAATGTGTAATCACTGTCAATCGGCTTCGAAATCTTAATATAATCAAAAAAGCATGCATTAACAACTACTATACACAAATTAAATGATATTTTTCATTTCAATATTTTTTGCACCTTATCAACCATCGGCAGCAGAAAGTCAGACGGATTTTTCAAATCAGGGTAAAACAAAAAGATTAGAGAAAATAGCCATTCAAAAGTGACCAATACAATAAAAACCTTTTTTTCCTTTTTCTGATCCTGTTTCATTTTTGGCCATTCGTACACAATCATGCATGCTACTAAAAAAGTAATTCCTAGTGCAAATAGCCATTTCAATATTTCTCACCTCGCTTCTGTTGCCGTTCCTGCACCCATTCTTAAAATAGTTGTCTCAATGTCATATTTGACCTCTACTTGTGGATAGATGTCATCCCATTTGTCTTTCGCTTCTCGCCATTCCTTCGGATACTTCCGTTCAAAAGCTTCTCCAAATCCCAAAATATCAGCTTTTTGTTCTTTTTGTACTTTTTTTACCGCTCTCTTTAAACGTCCTTCCAATTGTTTAACTAGTTGTTTTTCTAAAGAATTTATCTCTTTTGGTGACTTAACTTGTATATTCGTTTCATTTAAGACAATCTCTTCTGTTGTTCTAGTCTTAATCGTTATTTCCCACTTATCTCCTTTTATTTTAGGGACAAGCTTTACGTCTGCCTCACGGAGAGTCATGGATATATATCCTTGTGCGCCTTCTGGCAATAACGTAATCTGAGAGTCTTTCACGTCATTTTGGATCCATTTCACACCTCGTGTCAACTCATCATCAATAGAACCAATCATTTTGTCCTTTTTAAAAATGGCGGTGCGGTAAATATAAGCAATCGTTTCATTTGATTTCTTCCCTTTTGGTGGTGGTAATTTATGCACCATTGGAATGAATACATCGCCGCTTACAAGCCTTTGAAGTAAATCAACTAAAGTCACATGCATCAAAGTCTGTGATTCAGCCATATCCCAAAGTACTTCAGAAGGACTATATAATTGCGTTTTAAGAGAAAGTATCTCTTTGGCACTCTCTTTCGCCACAAACACATACGACCGAATACGTGGCCTTGGATCACGTATAAAATAATCAATGGAGTCACGAATGCCTTCCTTCGCTAACTTTTCATTTATAATAATGACTTCTGAATGTCCCCAAAATATTTTCCTTGGCAATTGTTCCTGAAGTTTCTCTAACGCTTCAGGAACTGTCTTCCCCTTGCCAGATCTAGCTGCTACTTGTGTTAACCCACCGCCTCCTTGACCTTGACCTTGGCCTCCACCTTGACCCAGCGCTTGTGGAACTGATATTTCAACCGTTACTTCAATTGTGTTATCGTCTATTCGATCAACGCCAACACCTTTGATTAAAGCCACATCATTCACCTCGGCTCGATCCCAACATCCTGTTAGTAGAAACGTACAGGTTAACCCTATAAGATATAACATCATTCTCATTGCTGCTGTTCCACCTGTTTTTCTTGCTTCTTGTTTTTCCGTAAGAAAGCAATCAGCAAAAGGAAGAGAGGAATCATTGTAAATAAAATAGGTCCTACTGCAGAGTTTATTGTTTGGCTATACACGAAGAAAGCCGACACATTCGGTACTTGCCAGACGGCTAAGACCACCGATAGAAAAACGATTGGAAGCACAAGCGGACGATAATCAGAAAGGTTAAACCACTGTGCCGTGCCTAATGCCAACACATAATAAAATACATACATTTTAACGAAGGCACCCGTAATCCAAAAAGCCATCACAGTTGCTTCAAGATGGGATAGAAACTCAGCTATACTAATATACTGAACAGCATTCATTAATGGGGCATTAAAGCTTCCTGTTGCACTTCCTAATACTAAAAGAGAAATCAAATTCGTACTGACCACTATTACTAACAATAACAATACGGAAACAATCCCCCATTTCCTACCTTTTTCCGGGTCTTTTAAAAAAGGAAGAAAGAAAGTGATGAATAGGGACTCACAAAACCAAAAGTTAGAAAAATAAGCTCCCTTCAAAACCGGAGTAACCCCATTTCCCAAAATAGGATGCATATGCTTTACTTGTGCATCCGGAAGAAGAAGGATAATAATTGTCAAAAACATAAGAAGCAAGACAGGAGTAAGTAAATCTGACAGTCTTCCCATCACTTCCACCCCTCCATATACAGCTAAACTACTGACAAAGGCCATCGTGCCAAGTAAAACGACTTGCGGCGTCTGCGGAAGAAAATAGCTGCTGACAAACTCCCCATACTGCCAAAGCGCTTGGTTGGATATAAATAAAATAAAAAGCAAAATAATTGCCCCAATCAGTTTTCCACCAATCTTCCCAACAATGGAACAACTGTATTGGATAATACTATCTCCTGGGTAAAGACGATGTAATTGATATACGACATATACCGGAATACAACCTAAAATGGCAGATAAGATAGGAGACAACCACAAATCTTTTCCTGCATAGTCATAGATAGAAGCTGGCAAATAAAGAATGGCTGTTGTGACAATGGCCGAGTAGATCATCATTCCCATTTGTACTGCCGATATTTTCCCATGTTCCAGCACGTCACTCTCCTCCCTTTCTAGGGCCAGGTTTTTGATTAGGGCCTTGGCGATATTCATTAAACTCTCCAGTTAAATGAGGACGCTTGGATAATTGCCACCAAGGAGCTCGTATGAGGAAATCTTTCATATCACTCTTATTCCATGGGGCCATTGGTGAAAGGTAAGGAACACCAAAAGAACGCAACGTACATAAGTGTGTAAGAATTATAAGAAGTCCTAACATCACACCTAAAATGCCCAATGTACCAGCAAGGAACATCATCGGAAAGCGCAATATCCTTAAGGTAGCTCCTAAGTTGTATCGGGGGATTGTAAAAGAGGCAATCCCTGTTAAAGCTACGACCATGACCATCGGAGGTGACACAATCCCAGCCTGAATCGCCGCTTGTCCGATAACTAAAGCACCGACAATACTAACAGCCGAACCAATTTGCTTCGGCAACCTTACCCCTGCTTCTCGTAATGCCTCGAACGTAATTTCCATAATTAACGCTTCCACAATGGCAGGAAAAGGAACATTTTCTCGTGTTGTCGCTATACTCATCAGAAGCTTTGTTGGTATCATTTCCTGATGAAAACTTAGCACAGCCACATATAGAGACGGTAGTAACAAAGATAATAGGACATAACCATAACGCAGCCATCTAATCGCTGTACTTAGCACAAAGCGTTGATAGTAATCTTCACTAGCTTGCAATAAGGACAAAAGTGTTGTAGGAGCGATCATCGCAAAAGGAGTACCATCTACAAGAATTACGACTTTCCCTTCCAATAAACTAGCAGCACACGCGTCGGGCCGTTCTGTGCTTAAAATCTGCGGAAAGGGAGAAGAGGGATGATCCTCTATTAATTCCTCGATATATTGGCTTTCTAATACGCCATCAATATCAATTCTCTGTAATCGATTATTCACTTCTTCAAGCAATGTTTCATTCGCGAGCCCCTTCATATACACGATAGCCACTTCCGTTTGGCTTCTACGTCCAATCTTCATTGATTTCATTTTTAATTGCGGATCTTTGAGTCTTCTTCGGATTAATGATATATTTACACTAATTGTTTCAACAAAACCTTCACGTGAGCCTTTCACAACGGATTCAGAAGCTGGTTCTTCAACTGCACGTTTTTCCGATCGAGCCAGCCCTAAAGCGAGTCCTTTACTTTCATGTTCAACTAGTAGAATGGGGTTGCCCATTAAAGTGTGTTCAATACATTCCTCCACTGTTTCTACTTCTGTTATCTTGGCAACCGATAGTTTCTCTTCCATCCAGTTAGACAAGTTACTTCGTTTCTCCTCCATCTTCTTCATTAAAGGGGAAAGAACACTTGTATCCATCTCTTCCATGTTCGATAATCCATCAATGTAGATTAATTCTGCTTTTACTTTGCCGCCAATTAAAAAAGAACGAAAGACGACATCCGAACAATCTTCGTATAGTAAACGAATCTTTTCGATATTTTTGTTCAAATCGGAGGATAATGGACTTTTCTCTTCCTCCATTTGTTGATGTTTATTTATTTTTTTCCGTTTAGAACGTCGAAAAAGCATACCTTCTCCCCCTTTCAAACGAAACATTACAACCTATAACGTCCAAATGATGTCAAAGTCATTTTCTCCATTATGGAAAGGGATTATGTAAAAAGCAGGGACAATTATGAAATAGATAGAAATTCGAGAAATATGTATAAGAAGCTACTTCTGCATTGACTTCTTTCAGATGCTTACCATAATATTTACATTAAGGAAGAAATGGACTTATACATATTTTCATTGAAGGAGAGGGAAAATCGTTGGCTATAAACGATACAGAATTAGAAAAATATTTAGTAGAATTCAAACGTGACCTTCATATGAATCCAGAGTTATCAAATGAAGAATACGAAACGACTCAAAAAATTAAAGAAGCACTAAAGTCCCAAAATATTACCATTCTGGATTTACCACTGAAAACTGGAGTCGTTGCCGAAATTAAAGGCAGCAAACCCGGCCCAACTATTGCGCTTCGTGCTGATATTGACGCACTCCCGATTTTAGAACAGGCGGATGTGGCGTTCCCATCTACCAACAAGGGAGTCATGCATGCATGTGGACATGATTTTCATACGTCTGTTATATTAGGAGCCGCTTTTTTATTAAAGCAAGCAGAAGAAAAGTTAGCAGGAACCATCCGCTTCATCTTCCAGCCAGCAGAAGAAACATCTCATGGTGCGAAAGCAATTTTAGAAACAGGGGCATTGGATGATGTCGATGCGATATTCGGACTTCATAATGATCCAACTTTACAAGTAGGCGAGCTAGGGACAAAACATGGGGTATTAACAGCTGCTGTGGACCGTTTTGAAATACGGGTAACAGCAACGGGTGCACATGCAGCAAAACCAGAAGAAGGAAATGACCCGATTATTATTACGAGTCACATCATTTCGGCGCTTCAAACGATTATTAGCCGAAACGTTGCACCGCGAGAAGCGGCTGTGCTCAGTATTACGCAAATACATAGCGGAAATACATGGAATGTGATCCCGGATTCCGCTTATTTAGAAGGAACGGTTCGTACATTTAGTAGAACGGAACGAGCATTTATTGAACAACGTATGCGGCAAGTGTTACATGGTATTGGTGTCACATTTGATGCAAAGGTTGAATTCTTTTGGCATTCAGGACCGCCATCCGTTGATAATACACCAGAATGGGCCGATTTCGCCCTTGAAATAGGAGATAAAACGGGCTATACCACAAAAACGCTCGAAGCTAGCTCTATTGGCGAAGACTTCGCTTTATACCAAGAAAAAATTCCAGGTGCCTTCGTCATGATTGGCTCAGGCGGACCATATGACTTACACCATCCAAAATTCAAAATAGATGATACAGCACTCTTCCCAGCTTCACAATATTTCTATGAATTAGCTGTTGGAGTACTGGAGAAATCGAATCTAAAATAAAAAAGGAAACCCATAAGTGCTGTCTTATGGGTTTCCTTTTTTATAGTTTGTTTTGGATTCCCACCAATTTGTGCCGAGTTCACGCCGAATTCCGGTCAATTCTAAAAGAACTCCTCTTTTCTTGGTATCTTTGAAAAACGGCGATTGTAATCGCAAGCCAGCATCCGCTCGCCAAGTATCCAGCGATAATATCACTAGGATAATGCACACCTAGATAGATTCGACTGATTCCAATCGTAACAATCATGGCCATGCTAAAGATAATCAACAAGCTTCGTCCCCATCTAGTAGGAATATGACGCCATAGTAAAAAAGCAAGAATCCCATACATAGACGCCGCATTCATCGCATGTCCACTCGGAAAGCTGTATCCTCCAATTTCAATCAACCGATGCAAATCCGGGCGGGCTCGTTGAAAAAACTCTTTTAAGAGACGGTTTAAAATAGGCGTACCAACAAGCACGGCAATAAATAAAATAAGCTCTATTCGATGCTTCAATACTGCATATAAAAGTGCCATCGTGAACAGAGAAATAACAATAATTGCCTTGAATGATCCAATAAACGTAAAAAATTTCATAACCGCTGTTAAATATGGCGATTCCAGCCCTTGAACAAAGGCAATGATTGCACGATCAAATGCCGTAACTTCATTTTGACTAAATAACAATGCCATCATACTAAATCCAATCAAGAATACAATGCTTAAAATAAAAATCCACGATAATTGAAATTTATTATTCACAAGAAATACTCACCTCAACACATAAGGAATAGGAGAACTATGTAGCCTTACTCATTATTTTTAATCATCTCATCATTCCCTACTCTTACTTAACTTCTTTTCCTCCAATAATTTCATCAACTAATTTTTCTGCCGTTCTTCGATATACATTGCTCATCTGAACAAGTGAAGCAATCAATAAAACCTGCTCCAAATAGGAACGATCACTATCTTCTAGAGCTTGCATTTCCTCTTTTACATCCTGGATATGCTCCTTTATCTCTTCATAAAAATTCTCAACATTTTTCGTATTCACAGTAAGAACACTATTATAAAATTCATCTAACCGGAACTCTTCCTCCACAACCTTCCGATTTAAGCCTTCAAGCAGCTCTTTAATATCATTAATAGATAGAGCTCCTTTCAATTGATAAATAAGACTGATTAAAATCAGATGCTCTTTAGAATACTTTTTATTTTTAATTGAAAAAAACAATTTCCCTTTTGCATAGTTGTTAACCATTGTTTTTGTCAGAACTTTTTCTTCTTCATTTCTTTTTGACCCATTAAATTTATTCTCAAATAATTGAATCACTTGGTCCATATATAAATCAATTTCTGGAATGTCATTTAAAGAAATATGACTTTCCAATTCTAGCTGATTTAAAATATCCTGTATGTTTTTCATCCAAAAACCACCTATATTTATTGTATAGCTATTATTTTATCCCATAAAAAACACTTCGTAAACCTTGACTACATATCGATATACATATAATATAATAAGTAGTTTTAAAAACTATATAGAGGAGCATCCATATTATGAATCAGTATATCCGAGAACCTATTAATGGATTTACCCATTTAGCTGGAGCAATTTTAGCTTTTATTGGCTTGCTGGCACTAGTCATCAAAGCAGCCTCTACAGGAGGATCTCCCCTGACAATTACCGCTGTCATCCTATTTGGCTTAAGCATGATTCTTCTGTATTCTGCATCCGCTGCGTATCACATGGTTATTGCGAAAGACAGAGTGATTGCTTTTTTAAGAAAACTAGATCATTCCATGATTTTTATTTTAATTGCTGGAACATATATTCCGTTTTGCTTAATCAGTTTGCGCGGAGTAACAGGATGGGCATTATTTTTCATTATCTCTTCCATTGCCCTATGCGGAATTTCTTTTAAAATGATTTGGTTTAATTGCCCTCGTTGGCTCTCTACTGCCCTATATATTGCCATGGGTTGGATGATTATTTTTGTCATCGCCCCATTATCTTCGGTCTTAAGCTTTCAAGGAGTGCTTCTATTAATAATCGGAGGGTGTATTTATACGATAGGGGGCTTGATTTATGCGCTTAAGCCAAAATGGCTTACTTTTAAAAACTGGGGGTTTCATGAGATTTTTCATATTTTTATTCTGTTAGGAAGCTTAGCCCACTTTATGAGCGTGTACTTTTTTGTACTGTAACATCTCATACATCATCAAAAAACTCCGATACATAATCGTATCGGAGTTCACTTTTTATTATTTTATTCCTTCAAGAACTGTAAGGTCAATCAAGCCTTTAATATCATTGCTTGGGATATAGTTTGCTTCTTTGCTAATATCCGCCATTTCTTGAATTACTTTTTCATTCACATCTGTCGTTACTTCTAAGCGGGAGAACGCCGCTTCTACTTCTTCTTTCTTCAACTCTTTACCTGTTAAATCTTTCAAATGCTTAATAACAACTTCTTGGCTTTCTTCAGGGTTGTTTTGAATAAATTCTACCGCTTTTTTATGAGCTTTCAAATAAGAAGCAGCAAGACCGTCTTTCTCTAAAAACTCCTTACTAGCAGCTACTACTGTATTCGTAGAGTCTTTGCCCCATGCGAATTCATCCCAATCTAAAAGCAGCTTACCACCTGCCTGATTTTCTAACACATAGCCCCATGGTTCCTGAGTAGCTGCCGCATCCACTGATTTTTGAACGAAAAGAGAAACCGTATCTGCAGGAGCTGACGCAAATAATTCTACTGAACCACCATTAGTTGTTGGTTTTAAATCCACCTCTTGAAGCGCTTTTCTAAGCATTACATCTTGCGTACTCCCAATAACCGGAATAGCTACTTTTTTGCCGTCTAAATCTTTTAGATCTTTAATATTACTTGCTTCACTTGTAACAAGTACAGCCCCGCCATTGACTGCTCCAGAAATCAAATGATAGTTTGGATTTTTCACATAGAAGTTAAGCAGCGGTCCAGGACCAACTGTACCAACATCGATTGCTTTTGTAGCCATCGCTTCCATAAATAATCCGCCATTGCTAACGGTTTTTGTTTCAATTTTCACATCTTTACCGAATTCTTCCTCAAAATAGCCTTTTTCAAGCGCCACAATTGTCGCGATATGCGTTAAGTTTGGGAAGTAACCAATTTTAACCGTTTTTTCATCAGAACCAGTTTCTGCTTTTTCTTCTTTTTGATCAGATTGTGCACAACCGCTTAATATACCAATAAATAGTATAGAAGCAATGAGTGTAAACAATAACTTTTTCATCTTCTTTTCTCCTTTTTTTAAATAAGTAACTTCTACAAACTAGCGTGAACTAACTCCCCACTTTAATTGAACATTGCGTTCTAAGCGAGAAAATACAACATTATCTACAATTGTTCCAATAATAGCAATAATAATCATAACCGAAATAACTAAATCCATTTGACCAAGTGATCGACCCATTTCTAATAGTTGACCAAGACCGCCGCCTCCGCCAAGCAGCTCCCCTGCCATTAAGGCGCGCCAAGAAAACGCCCAAGCAATACGTAAACCAGAAATGATTTGCGGTACGGAAGCCGGTAAAATGACCGTACGTAAAAAATGAAAACCACTTGATCCATAGGTTTTAGCAACTCGTTGATACAGCTGCGGAACATTTTTGAAGCCGCTCGTAGCATTGACCGTCATCGTCCAAGTAGCCCCAATCGTTACGATAAAAAGAATGGAAAAATCATTTAATCCAAACCAAATAATCGCAAGCGGAAACCAAACAATACTTGGAATGGACTGCAGAGCTGTTACAACAAAGCCGAGCGTATCTTCCACAAGCTTGTAGCGCCAAATAAAATAACCTAGAATAAGACCGATAACAATAGCTATCGTAAACCCAAGTAAAATCCGTCCTATACTTTTTAAAATAGCTTCCGTAATTTGTCCGCTTATTATACCGTTAACCAATGTATCTAATACCTGAAGAAGGCCTGGAAACATAAAATCAGGAAGGCTTGAAAGTCTAGATGTGACTTCCCATATCACCGCTATCATTGCGATGAACAGGACCCGTCTTAAAGCTGTAGTCATCTCCCATTTCCTCCTTCAATACTTTTTCGATTTCCTCCTGTAAAATACTCAAAACTTTCTGCTCCGTATGTAATGTAACACTATCGGGCATGACTCCGTCTTTCATCGATGGAACCGAAATAATGTCTTTGATTTTCCCTGGACGAGTAGCAAAGACAACGACCTTTTCTGAAAGCTGAACAGCTTCTCGAATATTATGAGTAATAAAGAAAATCGTTACTTTTGTTTTTCTCCAAATTTCTATAAGTTCTTTATGTAACACCATTCTCGTCTGTTCATCTAGTGCTGAGAACGGCTCATCCATTAATAAAATATCTGGTTCCATGACTAAAGCTCTTGCAATAGCAACCCTTTGCTTCATGCCTCCGGATAACTGATGAGGATACGAATCTACATAACGGCTAAGGTGAACCATCTTTAATACTTCTAATGCTTTTGCCTCAGCTTCTGCTTTTGACATTTTCTTCAGCTTCAAACCATATGTAACATTCTCTAATACGGTTAGCCATGGAAACAATCCCGCCTCTTGGAAGACAACAACCCGCTCTGGCCCAGGCTTCTTCACCTTTTGGCCTGCCACTCGTATATCTCCAGCATCCGGCTGATCAAGTCCTGCAATTAAATATAGCAGTGTTGATTTCCCACAGCCCGATGGTCCAACAATCGAAACAAAGCTTCCTTTTTCGGCTTCAATATTAATATTATCGAGTACTTTCACTCGTTCTTTCTTCTCATTAATAAAGCTTTTTTCAACCCCATTAATTGTTAAATACATGCAACACACCTCACTTTAAATCTAAGTTGTCTAATTCAATATTGTCCCTAAATCATAATTAATCCTATGAATTTCGTCAAGATTGTTAAGAGATAATTTTATATTCTTTGCATATTTCTTTAAAGGTTGGCTATATTCGATAGTTTTAGTCAAATATTCTACTATTATTTAGTGGAATTCACTGTATTAACATGAGGGTATTTGCAATGGATATCGAAATTCCCCAACAGAAACTCAAGAATTTTATGATTTATCAAACAATAAGAAAGACCATTCCCTATTATAACGGAATGGTCTTTTTATTTCATTACTTCGATAGAAATACAGGCTTTCTTTTTTCAATAAAGGCCGCTGTTCCTTCTGTTTTATCTTCTGTAGAGAAGAGAACCGCTTGAGCAAGGCGCTCAATCATTAATCCCGTTTTCATATCGACATCTGAGCCTAAATGAATCGCAATCTTCGCAAGCTTAACCGCAAGAGGCCCTTTAGCTAAAATTTGTTTCGCTGTTTCTTCTACTTTGGCTTTTAAATCAGCAAGCGGAACGACTTCAGACACTAAACCAATCTGTTTCGCTTCCTCTGCTGAAATAAATTTCCCTAGTAAAATCATTTCGATTGCTTTTCCTTTCCCAACTAGTCGTGTAAGTCGTTGGGTTCCACCAGCACTCGGAATAATCGATAAATTTAATTCTGGCAATCCCATTTTCGCATGATCTGCAATTAGGCGAATATCACAAGCCATCGCTAATTCACAGCCGCCGCCTAGCGCAACCCCATTAATCATCGCAATTGTCGGTTTTTCATACGATTCAATATAATCATAGACTTCTTGCATTCCTCCGGCTTGTAACATATCCAATGATTGACGCGCATTCAACTGGTTAATATCAGCACCCGCTGCAAAAGCTTTGTCTCCTTGTCCACAGAACACGACACAACCGACTTCGCGATCGTTCTTTAGTTCTTCTAGTGCTTCTACAATCTCCGCTAACGTTTCCTTACTTAATCGATTTCTTACTTCTGGTAGATTAATAATGATATAAGCTAGATTTTCCTCTCGTTCAACTACAATCGTTTCATAAATCGTCATTCCGATTCCCCCTTTCTCATCATGAATTAGTTTGTAAGTTTTCAATAAGAATCGCCATACCTTGTCCGCCGCCTATACAAAGAGCTGCAACTCCATAACGTCCGCCTCTTCGTTTTAATTCATGCATTAATGTCACGACAATACGTGCACCTGTTGCACCTAGTGGATGTCCCAGTGCAATTGCTCCACCATTTACATTGCATTTCTCAGGATCAATTCCTAGCTCTCGCTGAACAGCTAGCGCTTGTGAAGCAAAGGCTTCATTGATTTCAAATAAATCAATATCGTTAATTGTTAACTCAGTACGTTCTAATAATTTTTGAACAGCTGGTACAGGCCCAATTCCCATAATTTCTGGTGGTACACCAACTGCTGCCCAATCTACGATAGCCGCATATGGTTGAAGATTTTGAGCAACTGCTTCTTCTTCTGACATAAGTAAGACCGCTGCTGCTCCGTCGTTACGGCCGCATGCATTTCCTGCTGTAACCGAACCATCTGGTTTGAAAGCAGGTTTCAGTGTTCCTAGTTTCTCTAATGTCGTTTCTGGACGTGGATGTTCATCTGTGTCCACAACAATCGTTGAGCGCTTCACTTGAACGGTTACTGGAGCGATTTCCTCACGAAATACATCTTGTTTAATTGCTCGATCCGCACGCTGTTGGCTTTCATAAGCAAACTTATCTTGATCTTCTCGTGAAACGTTATATTTCTCAGCAACATTTTCTGCTGTTATCCCCATACCTAATTGATAGCCGTACGTTTCTTGAGGTTGTTGTCCATTTTCTTTATTGGAATCAACTAGCTGAGTCTGATCGCCGCCAAAGCGTGAACCGCGAATGAAAATCGGTGCATTACTCATACTTTCCGTCCCGCCCGCAATGACAACTTTCGCCTGGCCTGATTGAATTTGTTGAACACCTGAAGCAATAGCCTGCATACCAGATGCACAAAGACGGTTAACGGTGAAAGCTGGTGTACTTGAAGGAATACCTGCTCGCAGTGCAGCAACACGAGCAACATTGGAAGCTTCTGACGTTTGACGAACTTCTCCTAAGATTACTTCATCCACAATTGTTGGAGACACATTCGCTTTTTCTAGTACACTTTCAATTACTCTTGAAGCTAAGAATCCCGATTTTACATCTTTTAATCCCCCGCCATAACGCCCAATTGGTGTACGTACTCCATCAACAATAACAATTCGATTCTTTTCCATTTTTTCTTCCCCCTTAGTTATATTCTTTATTTAATTGACCGATAATAATATTTTTTTGAATTTCTGAAGTTCCTTCATAAATGCGGGTAATACGAGCATCACGATAAAAACGTTCAATTGGGTAGTCGGCAATATAACCGATGCCGCCATGTATTTGTACCGCTTTATCGGCAACACGATTGTATACTTCTGAACCAAATAATTTTAACATCGCTGCTTCTTTAATAACTTTCTTCCCTTCATCGACCATCTGGGCGACGCGATATGTAAAGGATCTTAGAGCCTCAATATCAACAGCCATTTCCGCTAACATATGAGCAACAGCTTGATGCTCAATAATTGGCACATTAAATTGAATACGCTCTTTTGCATACATCATCGATAAGTCAAGTAATTTTTGAGCAGAACCTAAATTTCGAGCGGCTAAACCTGCACGGCCATTGGCTAAAATTTTAAGTGCATTGACATACCCTTGTCCTTCTTCACTTAACACATTTTCAACAGGTACTTCGCAATCTTCCATAATGATTTCTGCGGAGTGAGATCCACGCAGACCCATTTTTCGCTCGACAGCTCCTACATGAAAACCTGGAAAATCTTTTTCAATAATGAAAGAAGTAATTCCTTTCGCACCTTTTGACGGATCCGTTACAGCCATCACTGTGAATATATCCGCTTCGGTAGCATTCGTAATATAATGTTTCAAGCCGTTTAAAATATATTTATCACCTTTTCTAACAGCCGTTGTTTTCAAATTCGTCGCATTCGATCCTGCTTGCGGTTCTGTTAAGGCAAAGGCACCAATTCGATTCCCTGCAGCCATATCGGGCAAGTATTTTCTCTTTTGCGCTTCATTGCCCATCTCGACAATTCCAACCGTACCAATTCCCGTATGTGCACCAATCAAAGTCGTATAGCCGTTATGTGTAGCACCGATTTCTTCGTACAGCGCACATTTCCCAACCATACCAAGTCCTAGCCCGCCATACTCTTCCGGGATGCTTAGTCCAAACAACCCCATCTCTCTAGATAGTTGAACAATTCTCTCAGGAATACGGTTTTCTTCTTCAATTTGCATCGCAACCGCTTCTACCTCTGTTTGAATAAAATCACGAACATTCTTTTTTAGTAATTGAATATCTTCACTGATTGCTAGACTCATAATTTATTGCCCTCCTCATCATATCTGTAAAATCCACGACCAGCTTTTTTGCCAATCCAGCCTGCTTTAACATATTTTTTGAGAATTGGACAAGGACGATATTTCTCTCCTAATGTTTCATATAAATATTCCATATTACGTAACCGTGTATCAAGGCCGACTAAATCAGCCAGTTCAAGCGGGCCCATCGGATGATTCAAGCCTAACTTCATCGCTTTGTCGATATCTTCAATAGACCCTACACCTTCCATAACCATATTCATCGCTTCATTCCCAATTAAGCAATTCATTCGGCCAGCAGCAAAACCAGGAAATTCATTGATTTTCACACACTCTTTGCCTAGACTTTGCCCAAACTCCATACTCGTTTGGATCGTCTCTTCACTTGTTTCAAGCCCACAAATGACTTCAATGAGTTTCATCTTATGAACAGGGTTAAAGAAATGAAGAGCGATACATTGACCCGGCCTAGATGTTTGTGAAGCAATTTCTGTAGGACTCATTGTTGATGTATTCGTAGCGAGTATAGCGTGTGGAGGAGCAAATGTATCAAGTGCTTTAAAAATCTCCACTTTTAGATCCATCAGTTCTAGTACAGCTTCAATCACTAAATCAGCAGATTTTACCGCTTGTTGTAAATCTGTTTCAAACTGAATGGACACAGAATCTGTAAATTTGCGAATATACGTTTCACATCTCTGTAAAGATTCTTCACTTACATCTTGTACGACAACATCATACCCTGCCTGTACACAAGCAAGAGCAATTCCTCTCCCCATCGTGCCTGCACCAATTACTGTAATGTTCTTCATTTCTCTCTCCCCAATCACTTAGACTCTTTGTTCAATTCGTTTTCCGTTCTCATCGTATTCATAGAAACCTTTACCCGTTTTCTTGCCTAGCTCCCCTTTTTCTACTTTCGCCGCTACAACAGCCGCTGGTCGGTCTTTCTCATCACCACTTTCTGAGTAGCGTTGCATCCGTACAAAGTAATTCACATCAATGCCCGTTAAATCCATAAGAGCAAACGGTCCAATTGGATGATTTAACGCCTTCGTCACAACAAGGTCGATTTCTTCATGTGAGGCATAGCCATTTTCATATAAGAAAACCGCTTCATCCATTAACTTTCCAAGAATACGATTCGCAATAAAGCCCGAAATCTCTTTCTTTAATAAGACTGGTATCTTACCAATCGATTTAATAAAATCGACGCTCTTTTCCGCTGTTTGATCAGATGTATGCGGTCCTTTTACGACCTCAACTAGATCCATGACGAGCACAGGGTTAAAGAAATGAATATTACATACTTTTTCAGCACGACGAACGGAATCAGCTAGCTTAGAACTTACGATAGTCGAGCTGTTCGTTGCCAAGATCGTATGCTCTGGCACGATACGATCTAGCTGCTGGAACAACGATTGTTTCGCTTCTAACTTTTCAACAATCGCCTCAATAACTAAATCACTAGTTTGCAAGTCTGTTAGTTCCGTTGTAAACGTAAGCCTAGCGAATGCGCTTTCAACCTGCTCTTCAGTAAACTTCCCTTTTTTCACACGTCTTGCCATTTGTTCTCTTAGAAAAGCTTCGGCCTTTTGTAAACTTTCCGTTGCAATATCTTGTAAAATGACTGGATACCCACCAAGGGCGGTAACCATTGCAATTTGCGATCCCATCGCTCCAGCTCCGACTACTCCTACTCGTTTAATCTCTTGATTTCCCACTATTATTCTCCTCCTTTTTCTAATTCTTCTTTGATTAATAGACGCTTTAGTAATTTCCCTACACCATTTCGCGGTAATTGATCTCTTACTTCAATCATTTTCGGAACTTTGTATGGCGTTAATTTTGTATAGCAATACCCTCGAATTTCATCAAGATCGAGTGTACAGCCATTTTTCGGCACAACATAAGCTTTCACCATTTCGCCATTGTCTCGATCAGGTATTCCGACAACGGCCGCTTCCTGAATATCTGGATGTTCATACAAGACTCCTTCTACTTCCTGAGGATAAATATTAAATCCACCTAAAATAATCATTTCCTTCTTTCTTCCAACAATATAAAAGTAACCTTCCTCATCCATCGTAGCGAGGTCTCCTGTGTACAACCAGCCATTTTGCAACGCTTGGGCACTTTCAGACACATTATTCCAATACCCCTTCGTCACTTGAGGTCCTTTAATCAAAAGTTCGCCTACCATATTGGCACCAAGCTCTTTGTTATCTTCATCCACAATCTTACAATCCGTTTCAGGTACAGGAATACCGATACTCCCAACCTTGTGTTCTCCATTGATTGGTGTACGGTGTGTAGTTGGTGATGTTTCTGACATACCGAACCCTTCCAAAATTGAGGCGCCTGTCAACTCTTTAAACCTATGAATAATCTCTACAGGTAAAGGAGCCGATCCTGACGAACAAACTTTTAATGATTCTAACCCCGAAGTAGCCGCATTCGGATGATTAACAAACGAGATATACATTTTAGGCACACCTGGAAACATCGTTGGTCGATGTTTTTTTACTTGTTGAAGAACGTGATCTACATTAAACTTCTCAATGACTAATAACCTAGCACCTAAATAGATCCCTAGATTCATAGCAGCTGTCATCGCATACACATGATAGAGAGGAGTTACAGTTAGAACCGTTTCTTGCCCAAATTCCACTCGTTGACGATATAAAACAAAGCTTTGGTAGACATTTGCAACTAAGTTATAGTGCGTTAACATCGCACCCTTCACTTTCCCTGTCGTTCCCCCTGTATACTGAATAATTGCAACATCTTCCACAGGGTTAATCGATGCAGCGTGTTGAAGCGGAGAAGTTGACTCGATTAATTCTTTCATCGAGTCTCCCCATTCAACTTCATGAGTACTTACGGTTGTCGATAACATTACATGCTTAAAAGAAAAGACTTCACGAATCGTATCAACCGTTGCAACAGAACGAGCATCTACCACGATATAAGCAACATGAGAATCTTGGACAATTTGTAGCAATTCTCTCGGCGTATAAGCAGGGTTAATTTGAACAACAATCGCACCGATTGCCTGAGCAGCATAATAAGAAACGATATAATCTGGATGATTGGCAACCATAACGCCGATTCGCTCGCCCTGCTGAACCCCCTTATTTATCCATGCCTGAGCTAAACAATCCACTCTTCGTTTAAGTTCTTTATACGTAATTTCTTGATCTTCAAAAATAATGGCCGGCTGTTCTCCAAATCGCTGAACTGAAGTCTCGAACATGGCATACAATGAAATCTTCGGAATATGAAACGTATCTTTTATTTCTTCATAATATTTGTTCCACGGCTTTACTTGTTCCGTTTCCAAGATTACTTCACCCTCCTTTTATGATCCAACCTGTTCCGATAATTCTGATTCGTCTGATTGAACTTGCTCAGTAGGTCTGACAAAAATCATAAACAACGCGGAGAAAATAAGAACAAGCACAGCCATAAAGGCAATGGACAGGTTATATCCAAATATTTTTGTAGCTGCTAAATTCACAATAAAACCTGTTAAAACAGGGGCAACGATACCAGCCAGGTTACCGGAAGAAGTTAGAATACTTGTCATAAGCCCACGGCGTTCCGGCATTTCATTAATCATAATCGTTGGACCAATCGGCAGAATCGCATACGTAAGTCCTTTCGCTAAACACATCGCGGTAATGACCCAAATCGGATTATCGAACACTAGAATGGATAACATACCCAACGCGCCAATAAACATCGCGCCACCCGTCACATATACACGTGACACTTTCCAATTTTGGGTTTTCTTAAATACAAAATCAGATAATATAGACACTCCCACATAAAGTGCAACAGACACAATACCGATGGCCGCTACTGCAAAGCCCATTTGTCCATTACTCATTCCTGTTACTTCAACAAGGTAAAGCGGTAACCATGTCGCCAACCAGACAACGATGAAATACGTTGAAAAATAAGCAAATGTCGTAAATAAAGCGACGCGTGATGTAAGGATATACTTGAGATCTTTTAATTTAAATTTTTCTGGGGCAGCCTTCTTCTTAGCTTTTTCATACGCTTCCACTGGTGATTCTTTCGTTAAGAATTGGAAGGCTACAGCCCAAACCAGACTTGCAAGACCTAGTGCAGCAAAAGCATATTTCCAGCCCCACGCTGTAATCATTGCCACAAGAAGAGGGGCAACAATCATCGCGCCAACTGTCGCTCCAGATACAACAACAGAGTTCGCAAATCCACGTTGCTTTGGAGGAAACCATTTATCTGCATGACTATAAGCGACAGGACTGAACGGTCCTTCAAAAGCTCCTAATAAGAGGCGATATACAATCAATAATGGAAGGGCTGTAATGGCGATTACTCCGAACTGAAGGACAGCCCATGTTAACATTAGAAACCCTAATACTTTTTTGGCCCCTACTTTATCCGCCCATGCTGCACCAAAAATTCCAGTAACAGGATATAACCAATAATAAGCGCTTCCAACAAGTCCCCACTCTGCATAGGATAGCTTGAAATCTTCCATAATTGGAACCGCTGCCAATCCAATGATTGATTTATCTGCGAAGTTAACAATCATACCCAAAAACAATAAAAAGAGAACTATCCAACGCATACCTTCGCCTCACTCTCTAGTGATTAATTTTCGTCAAGCACGTTTCTAGAAATAATCAATCTTTGGATTTCATTTGTACCTTCATAAATTTGAGTAATGCGGGCATCACGATAAAAACGCTCTACTGGATAATCGGATACATAACCCATACCACCATGAATTTGAACTGCCTTATCTGCCACTCGATTAAAGACATCCGATGCAAACAATTTAGCCATAGACGACTCTTTCACTACTTTTTTCCCTTCATCGACCATATGTGCCGCTTTTAGCATTAAAGTTTTCGCTGCTTCTGTTTCCGTCGCCATATCCGCTAGCATCCATTGAATCGCTTGGTTCGAAGCAATCGGTTTTCCAAATTGAATTCTTTCCTTCGCATATGCAGCTGATAATTCAATTAATTTTTGAGAAGATCCAACTGCTCGTGCAGCCAACCCAATGCGGCCTTCGCTAAGAATTTTTAAAGCGGCCATATACCCCATTCCGACTTCACCGATAACGTTTTCCTCCGGAACTTCACAGTTTTCGAAAATTAATTGTGCGGTATACGAACCACGCAGCCCCATTTTTTTGTCTTTTTTACCAATTGTAAAACCAGGAAAATCTTTTTCTACTAGAAAAGCCGTAATTCCACCTTTTGCTCTTTTATCTTTATCTGTCAGTGCAAAAACCGTAAAGACATCTGCAATCGGTGCATTTGTAATAAAATGCTTTGTTCCGTTTAGAATCCATTTATTCCCTACCTTTTCTGCTCTTGTCGACAAGTTCGTTGCGTCTGATCCTGCACCTGGCTCAGATAAAGCAAATGCCGCTGTCTTTCTGCCTGTCGCAAGCTCCGGTAAATATTTATCCTTTAGGAATGGAGAAGCTAAACGAACTAGTCCTGTACTTCCAATACCTGTATGAGCACTAATCAACGTAGCAAATCCATTATGCGTTCTTCCTAACTGCTCCAAAACCGCAGCCTTTCCAACCATTCCTAATCCAATTCCACCGTATTCTTCAGGGATACTCATTCCGAATAATCCAAGTTCTTTTGCTTGCGCGATTAGATGCTCAGGAATTCTATCCTCTTCTTCAATTTGCTGCGCAAACGGCTCTACTTCATTTTCTACAAAGTTCCTTACCATTTGTCTAATTTGCTCAATTTCTGGGTTTACTGTCGTAAACATGTCAATCCCTCCTAATAATTTGGAATACTATATACATAATGCAAGAAGTGTGCCAAAAGGAAATCTCCTTAATTCCCTCATTTTCCCTAATCTACTATTATTTGTCGATTTATATTTGAATCAAAAACATAGAGTACTAGCAGATTCTCTCGATTCAAAAATGAATCGACATTTCATTTTTGAATCACACAATAATTGTTGAAAAAACAAGTTTCTGCTCATATTCGCTCAGCTCCATAAAAACGTGATTTTGCACGATTAATCTAAAAATCAACAACTTCCTGCACAACAGCCTTAAATTAAACAAAAAAAGCCTATCTGATAGGCTCCATTTCAAATAAAAATATTATCTTTTCCAGCCACAGCAGGTTGACTCTATATATGTTCAACTTGTTAAAACGACATAAGAATGTTTAATTTGAATACGCTGTTGGTCTCGACAAGTGCACAGTGATCATCAATCCGTACAAAAACATCCCTGTTCAGTATAGAAATATCCTTACTTCATTCCAGCAGCATCAGCTAAATATTCAATAAGATGAAGAGCTTTGACAGATGAAGATAAATTTTCTCGCTCAATTCCTAATTTCATTTGAAGGAGACAGCCAGGATTTGTTGTAATAATGACAGTCGCTTTTGTTTCTTTCATATGCTTCATTTTTTCATCTAGTATTTTCATAGATTCATCGTAATTCACCATATTATAGATTCCTGCTGAACCGCAGCACATATTTGCTTCCTTCATTTCAACAAACTGTATACCAGGTATTCCTTTTAACAGCTGAACAGGTTCCGCCGTTACTTTTTGAACATTCGTCATATGACAAGACCTTTGATAAGTGACTCGCTCATTCTCTCTTATTTTTAAGTCTGGAACTCCTCCGCAAGAGATGAGAATTTGACTAATATCTTTTGATTTAGCAGAAAAGACAGACGCTCGCTCCTTCCATTTCGGTTCTTCCTTAAGAAGATGAGCATATTCATAAAGCATCGCTCCGCATCCGCCAGCATTATTCACAATATAATCCGCTTCTATTTCTTCAAAAGCGATAATATTTCTTTTAGCCAGCTCCTTAGCATCATTCATTTCGCCTGAATGAGCATGTAAAGCACCACAGCATGTTTGCTTATCCACTACATAGACATCACAGCCGGCTTCAGCCAATAATCGAATGGATAAATCATTAATTTTATGAAACATCGCATCCATAATGCAGCCTGTAAAAAAAGCAACCGTATATTTACGCTCTCCTTTTGCTTTTACATATGAATAAGAGTGAGCACGTTGTTTCGGTGATGCAGCTTTTGGCATAATCGCTTCAAATTCGCCTAAATGATGAGGAAGCTTATGCAAAAGTTTGGACTTTCTCATCAGCTTTTGTACTCCTGTTTTTTCATAAAGCCAAAAAGAATGACCCGTAAAGTTCATTAAGCTTTTGCTCGGAAAGACTTTTTTAAACATCATTTTTCTTACTAGACGAGTTGGAAAAGAAAAGGTTTTTCTCTTAACCAAGGCCGCCCTTGCAGATTCTAAAATACTTCCATACTCTACACCTGTTGGACAGGCTGTTTCACATGCTCTGCAGCCTAGACATAGACTAAGAGGCTCCTCCAAGACAGATAAATCTGTGATTCTTCCTTCTCCAACCATCTTTACGAGATTAATTCTGCCGCGTGGAGAATGAGTCTCCTTCCCCATACTCATATATGTAGGACAGACAGGGAGACAGTAGCCACATTGAACACATTGGTTTGTCTTGTCATATTGAAACTCCTGACGTAATTGCTCCATTGTTTCATTCATCTACTTCAACTCCAATTTTTGTCCTGGTTCAGGAAAAATCTTCCCCGGATTCATGATATTATTAGGATCCCACGCCTTTTTAATCCTCTTCATCATATCTAACCCTACTGTTCCAAGCTCCATTTCCATAAAAGGGGCCTTCATATTACCAATTCCATGCTCACCCGATAAGGTACCTCCAAGCTCCACTGCTGCCGTGAAGATTTCAGCTACCGCCTTCTCTACCCTCTCCATCTCCTCTGCATCACTTTTATCACAAATAATATTAGGATGCAGATTTCCATCTCCGGCATGACCAAACAGCACTAAGTGAACTTGATAGCGTCTCTTAATCTCTTGAAGCCGCTCACACATTTCAGGAATCTTACTTCGCGGAACGGTAGCATCCTCAGAAATTTTCGTTGGCTTGATTCTCACAATCGCAGGCGATACAAGCTTTCTTGCTCTCCAGATTTCCTCCTTTTCCATATCGTTTTTCGGAATTTTAACCTGACTCGCACCAACGACATAGCATAATCGCTCTGCTTGGATAATTTCATCTTGTAACGCTAAAGGATGACCATCTAATTCTAATAAAATAATCGCTTCCGCATCCTTTGGAAGTCCCATCGGTTGATAATTTTCAACAGCAATAATCGAAGCTTGATCCATCAATTCCATCTTAGACGGCAAAATACCTGAAGAGAGAATGTTAGAAATAGCTCTCCCTGCATCTACTAAGTTGGAGAAGATAGCCATTAGAGTAGCAGTAGCTGGAGGTTTCGGAATAAGCCGAAGAATAGCTTTCGTAATAATGCCAAGCGTCCCCTCTGAACCTACGATAAGCTTCGTCAAGTCATAACCCGTTACATTTTTCACTGTTCTTCCGCCAGTTTGAATAATCTCCCCTTCAGGTGTAATGACTTCAAGACCAATCACATAATCTTTTGTGACCCCATACTTTAATCCTCTTGGACCTCCTGAATTCTCCGCCATATTCCCTCCGATAGTAGACACATGCGAACTGCTTGGATCAGGCGGATACATTAATCCCTTCTCCTCTGCCGCCTTATGGATGGCTGACGTTAATACACCTGGTGAAACAACTGCGACAAGATCTTCTTCATCAATGTCCAAGATATCATTCATCACCGATAGATCAATGACAATTCCTCCTTGTACCGGAAGCGGTCCACCGCTTAATGAAGTAGATTGGCCACGCGGATAAATCGGAATGCCTTCCTGATTAGCAAATTTCACAAGCTCCGCAAGTTCTTCCACATGTTTTGTTTGAACGACGGCATCCGGAAGATACGTACCAAAGGAAGCATCGAACGAATAACTATACCGGTCATGTTCATCCAGTAACACTCTGCCAATTTGTACAATATGATTAATCTCCATAATCTGATTGGATGTAAGCATTTTCAATTCTCCTCATCTTCCTCTAAATAAAGTCCTTTATAAAAAGGCCCAGTTTTTTCTCTGCATTCCTTAAATGGATGGAACATTGAACACGTGCAAGTTCCGGTTCTTCAAGTTCAATCGCTTCAACAATACGTTGATGTTCCCTAAATACATTTCTTCTTTTATGCGCTAACTCTGTATTAGGCTGAAGGGTAATACTCAACACTTTTTCATATAATACCGAAAGATTTTCAATGGTCTGTATCATAATGGGATTATGAGTAGCACGGACAATAGAACGATGAAAATCAATATCTGCCTCTATGCCACTTTTTCCTTCTTCTACAGATTCTTTTTCAAGCTGGTGTAAAATCAACTTCATTTCCTCTAGTTCTTCCGGTGTTCTTCTTATCGCAGCAAGATAAGCTGCTTCTGGCTCAACTGCTTTCCTCATTTCAAATAGGAATTTAATACTTTGAACATCATTACTTTCAACTTTAATTCCTTGCAGCAAAGCTGTATTCGTCGATTCTTCAACATAACTCCCTCCCCCTTGCCTAGAAGTTATGACCCCAGAAGCACGTAGAACACTTAAAGCTTCTCGAATTGGCACTCGACTTACTCCAAATTGACTTGCTAATTCCATTTCAGTTGGTAGCTTTTCCCCGGGTAAATATTTTCCTTTCTCTATCATTTGCAATAATTCTCTCGAAATAATCTGCGAAATCTTTTCTTTTGGAGACATCATTTTTTACCTTTCCCGCTTTATGGTTGTGGATAATTTTGTAATAATTATATAAATTTGTCATACAAGTTTCCAGTTTTATTTTAAAATTTTTACATAAATATTTATATAAGTTACAAAAAACCAATAAAAACTCTATCATCCCTGGATAATTTGTCATACAAATTCTAAGATAATCAGGAAAGTGAGACTATATAAATCCAAATTGATTTTCCCACATCATTACATCCTATCTAGCTGGCGGAGCAATTTCTGCAGATTAAAAATAGTTTTTACAATATCATGTACGAACTAAAGGCTGAAACCCTTAATAAATTAAGAATTTCAGCCTTTTTAATTGAATGACATATAAGCAAACAAAATCAACTCTCGCCTTGCAAAGAAAGATTATATTTCTTTAACTTTCTAACAACAGTAGGTTGGCTCGTATCTAGTCGCTGTGCCAACTCATACGTTGTCGTACAATGCTCCATAGCACATACAATCGCTTGTTTTTCAGCTCGCTCAATTGCTTCTTTTAAAGTTACAGAATCTAAAGATATAGATGAAGATGATAAAAAATCCGTTTGATATTCTGGAGGTAAATGTTTAATCATGATGACATTATCTTGTGTTAGCAATACAAGTCTTTCAACTAAATTAGATAGCTCTCGTATATTTCCCGGCCAATGATATTGATAAAGAAAAGACCTAAGCTCTTCACTTATACTTTTATTCAGTTCATATCTCTCATTCATACTTTGTAAAAAATACGAAACTAACGGTACAATATCTTCTCGTCGTTCAGCTAAAGGGGGAATCGAGATGGGAATCACATTTAAGCGATAAAATAAATCTTCTCGGAAAGTTCCATCCGCTACCATTCCACGCAAATCCCGGTTTGTCGCTGCAATAATTCGAACGTTGATTTTCTTTGACTTAACTGCACCAATTCTTTGTACTTCACGTTCTTGAATGACCCGAAGCAGTTTAACTTGCAGATTCAGCGGCAATTCACCTACTTCATCCAAAAATAGAACCCCCATATCCGCTAATTCAAACAATCCAGGTTTCCCTTGTTTATTAGCTCCCGTAAACGCACCGCCTTCATAGCCAAACAGCTCTGATTCCAGTAAATCAGGGGGAATCGCCCCACAGTTTACCTTAATAAATTTACCTTGCATCCTCCGATTGCTTTGATTGTAAATAAACTTCGCTAAAACATCCTTTCCGACCCCGGTTTGTCCTAAAATTAAGATGGTTGTATCGACATTTAATACACGTTCAGCAACCTCATACAGCTGTCTCATCTTTTCACTATTAATCACGATTTGAGAAAAGGCGTTTTCTTGATTTCCTTTTAATCGTTCAATTTCTTTTTGATAGCTTTTGTTTAACTCATTAGCTTTTCGAAGGGCTGTTTGCAGTTCCATTAGTTCTGATAGGTCCCTTATATTCGTGACAACTGCTTCCACTTCTCCATCATCGTTAAAAATCGGGCTACCTGTTAATAACGTTTCTTTCCCTGCTCGATTTGGCTGAACAAGGGAAACACTTTTTTTCTGTTCAAGTACCCTCTGACTAACCGATGATTCTAAAATCCCTCGTTTAATTAAATCATCGACATTCTTTCCTATGTAATAATGTTTTGGAATACCTGTTATTCTCTCAATAGCAGAGTTTGTCTTAATCGTTTTCCCTTCGCGATCCGTGATATAAATACCATCATAAGAATTTTCAATAACCGCATCTAAATGTCGATTCATTTTTTGAAGGACATCTATCTCGTTTAATATATAATCAATTTCTTGTGAAAAAACTCCAGCACACATGTATCGGTCTTCACTAAGCCTTTGTATGATGAATACACAAGAGAACTCTCTCATTTTTCCCAGTGCCAAACATCGATCCTTAGAGACGCTCCATTCAGAAAATACATCGCTCACATGTTTATCACAAACCTCTATACCTAATTGCTGCTTCATCACTTCATTTACTTCAAGAATTCCCCCTGATTTGTTCGTTATAAACGTTGGGAAAGCTACATCTATTTCCACTATGTTCATGCGCGCACCCCCTTCCATAAATTGTAACACAAATATTTTTCCAAATACTACAAATCTATTATTTTAGTAAAATTGCATCGTATACGATAAAGTAAAACTATATAAGAGATAAAATCGTCAATAAAAAACCCCTAACTTAACATTAGGGGAGAACAAAACGGATATACTGATTACTTTTTATAAATCACTTTCCAAAACTCGTTTGCTATTACTTTATATCCGGATTTACTTAAATGAATATTATTAGGGTTGGGAAGATACGTTTTAGCCTTCTTTTGAATGACTGCATCCGTCGCTACATATGTATCTTTATTCTTTTGCGCAACAGACTTAATTTGAGCATTCAGATTAGTTAACAGCGGTAACATGGCCTCTTGCTGCTCTTGTGGATAATAAACGAAAGGATTGTAATATCCCATAACATACACTTTAACCTTTGGGTTCAATTGATCAATCGTACTAAGAATAATCTGCAAATTAGCACTCACTTCAGGAATTGCCTCCACAGCGGTGGCTGGATCTGTTTTAAGCTTAGCTAAAAGATCATTGGCTCCAATGTCAATTGTAATATGAGTAGCTGCTTTTATTTCTTTTCTAATCTTACTGCTTTTCAAAACATCATTTTTTAGCTGAACAGATGTATACCCTGAAACACCAAAATTATCGTAATCCACTAACTTATATAATTTACTACTCTCAAACTTTGAAGCTACATAATCGGTATAACTATAGTCCAGAATTCCATCCGGTGTTATTCCTGCTGCTAATGAATCGCCTAGCGCTACATAATCTACCGTTTTAACTTTTGTTGTAGTCTTTGTAGCGTTAACAGGAAAGGATACACCAACAACTAATGTAATCGCTAATAATACACCTATCACTTTCTTTAAATGATTCATAAACGCCTCCTACATTATTATGTTTAACAATATATATTTCGCTTTTTCTCGTCCAAATCCTACTCAACCAAAAATTTTTTTACTAAACCAAGAAAAGACACTACCCAAGTATCTCCCATCTCACGATAAGGAAACTACATGGATAATGTCTTGATCCATTATAAATTAAAACTTTACTGCTGCCGATTAAAGTCTAGAAACATCTAATCGCCATTATGAAGTCTTTCTTGAAGTCTTTCCTACCGGTTGTTCATTAACTACTTGTTGCTTCATTTGGAATTTCTTAATGTCCATTTTAAGCCAAATTGAAATGATAAAAGCAACCGTAATTAATCCAAAGAACGTATAGAAAACAGGAACATAACTGCCTGTACTTCCTTTAATAGCGTTTACTAATATCGGTCCAAACACTCCACCTAATGACCAAGTTGTTAATAGATAACCATGGATTGCACCAACTTCTTTTGTTCCGAATAAATCTCCAGCGAAAGCAGGAAGATTAGAGAATCCTCCACCATAACAACTAACAACTAATAAAATCAATGCTTGGAATATTAAAACGTTTGTTGTAATTGGTAGTAATAAGAACGCTACGATTTGAATAACAAAGAAGACAATGAAAACATTTTGTCGACCAAGATAATCAGAAGCTGCTGCCCAACCAAGTCGACCGCCGCCATTAAAGATTCCCATGATCCCTACTAGAGCAGCGGCACCAGCAACTGATAAGCCAACTACCTCTTGAGCCATTGGAGAAGCGACCGAAATCATCATAATCCCTGCACTCGTATTAATAAGTTTCATTGCCCATAGCATCCAGAAATGCTTTGTTTTCACTGCTTCTTTTGCTGTTAATTGTCGTAAATCTTTCTTTACTTCTTTTTTACCAGTGTCAATAGCTTGTTTCATTCCCTCTGGCATATAATTCGCTGGAGGCGGTGTGATGTAAGAAGCACCTAAAAACATTAGTATAAAATAGCCTGCACCTAAAATATAATACGTAGATGAAATACCTACAGTTTGCATAAGGTTAGCGGCTACTGGAGCTGTAATAAGAGCCCCTGCACCAAAACCAAGTACAGCCATACCTGTTGCTAATCCTCGACGATCTGGGAACCATTTAATCAGTGTTGATACTGGTGAGATATATCCAATCCCCATTCCAAGACCACTTAATAATCCATAAGTTAACCAGTAAAGTGTTACTGAATCCATCATGACAGCTAGTCCTGAACCAGCTTGTCCTGCACCGAAAAGAATCGCGGCTACCATAGCTGATTTTCGCGGACCATTCTTTTCAACAAATTTTCCAAAAAAGGCGGCAGACGTTCCTGCAAGCGCCATCATTATTGTAAATGCTACAGTTACTTGTGTGGCTGTCCATCCCATCGTTTCAACTAATGGTAGCTTGTATACACTGTAAGCGTATGCACCACCAATTGAGAGATGAATCGCAATAGCCGATAAAGCAATTAACCATCTGTTTTTCATTATAGTTCCCCCTTGTTCCCATGTATCATTTTCTATTTCCCCAAAAATAGAAAATATAGAAAATACTGAAAATTACGAACAACTTCTATTTTCCCCAAAATAGAAAAATTCCTAAATCCAGCGATTCCCATTTCCCCCAAAATAGAAAAACTCTTGAATTCATTTCAATATTTCCTTGAAATAAAACATAACATCTTTCCCATAAAAAAATCAATAAAAAACTTTACCAGTATTATTACTTTTTTAGAATCGGCCCCCAAAAAGTGATTGCTCGTACCGTTCAAACTACTTTTTCGCAATACTTTAAATACAGTGTTTCAAATGAAAAAGGGATAGACCTTCTCCGCATTTTTTAAAACAAGTTTATAACGTTTCATATCAAAAACCATTCTGTTTTATTGCATACACAGCCTTATCAATAAGCTCAACAACCATGATAACTCTTTATTTTCCTCTACATCTTCTCATACACAAAAAACGGTGTAACAAAGTTTTTGTGTAGATTTATTACAGAAGATCTCTTTACTACTGTGATATGAGTAAGTTTGAACAAATAACTATTCATTCCCTCCCTACATATTTTCTGAAAAAGAAAATGAAATTATACACCTTGTTATATATCAGTATAATAATCATTACGACAAGGTAAGATAATAAATTTTCAAATAACGATTTTATCCAACTTCGCTTGTCAAATTAATCACTGTAGTAATACAAAAAAATAGTCGTATATTCCACGACTTCTATAATCAATACTAACAATTGATATTTAAAATTATATTAGAAAATTATGTAATTTATAAAAAATATTACAAAAAAAGTTCTATTTATCATTTCAACAGACAATTCATTCATATAAAGAAGAAATAAAACTGTTGATATATCAGGCATTTTATTCCTTTATATTAAATCCCCCGTATTCTTTCCTTATTTATGAACACAAATATTAATTAGAAATCTAATCTAAAATTAGTATTTTACTAACGTAAATTTTTAATTTAAACTTATAGTTGTAAAATATCCTATTAAAAATAAAATGTGTAACACGTTACATAATACACCAAACAAAAGAACGGAGAGAATCTTAATGTTTTTTGAAGAATTTAAACTTGGTCAACGTTTTCAATGCGAACCTATTTTAATGACATCAGAAGAAATTGCCGATTTTGCAACGAAATACGATCCTCAACCAATCCATGTTGATCAAGAATATGCTGAAAATAGCATGTTTAACGGAATCATCAGCTCTGGCTTTCTAACTCTTGGTAAGATGTGGGGACAATGGATTCGCTTAAATAAATTAGGTGAGGAATTCATCGTTGGAAAAGGTCTTGACTATGTTAAATTTACAGCACCTGTTAGAAAGAATGATGTGTTATATACAGAAGTAGAAGTTGTCAATTCAACACCAACATCAAATCCCGGCCGCGGCAAAGTCACCCTCAAATTTACTATGACGAATCAATATGAAGAAGTCGTACTATTAACAGAAATCACTGTATTATTAAAAACAAAAGAATCAAGTGACACTAAACAACTCGTAACCGTGTAAAAAGAGGTTGTCCCGAAATGAAAAGGGGCAGTCTTTTTCCTTATATATCTCCTCCCTAATCATAAAGTCAACGGATTAGGGTATTTTTTTTAACTACAGCTGAAATATGTTTCAATTTATATAAAATTCAATTAAAATTTGAAAAGGAAGCTAGTCCATTTATTTTACTTAACGGAGGAACAGACATGAAAGAAATTATTCAAGAGTGCTTTATTGACGCATTAGGAATGCCGCCAACAGACGAGCAAGTAGACAAAGTAATCGAGCAGCTGCCAGCTGAAATTGTAGCTCTTTCAGAACAACACGGAGCAAATGATGCAGACGTAAGAGAAAAAATCTATGTTTGGGTGAACGAAAACATTAATGACTTTCTATAAGCATTAAAATAGGCTGTTGAGGAACCTCTCAGCAGCCTGTAAAGAATCTAGACTCATTAAGGGTTTAGATTCTTTTATTTTCAAATTTAATTCGGATAAGTTTCTTGTAGAAATCTTATAGATTGCTGAATTAACGCTTTTAACACATCCACATCAATATCTTCCACTTTATTAATGTATACACACGCTTTTCCTGTCGTATGTTTGCCAAAATCCTTTAACAATTCTTCTCGTGTCGTGTCACCCGTCGCAAAATACAAACTGATTTTTGCTTTTCGAGGTGAAAAGCCGACTAGCGGTGCATCTCCTTCATGACCGGACTTATATGTATAATGATAAGAACCAAATCCAATAATACTTGGTCCCCACATTTTCGCTTGAAAACCTGTCGTTTCTGTAAAAATATCTAACAATTTATAGGCTTCTTCACGCTTTTTAGGACTTTCAACCGTTTCGATAAACTCTATAACATTGTTATCATTTTCCTTTGTTTTTAGTTCATACATAACTTAGAATCACCCCTTTTCTTAAGAATTCTCTCCATTTCCAATCGCCTTGATGACGCATTATCTCTATTTTTGATGCAGTGCTTGATTAAACTTTTTTAACAGTCGGCCAAATACTTCGCATTCTTCATCTGACCATTCCTTCACTAACTCCCCAATTCTCTCCATTCTCATTTGTTTGTATGTTAATAATTCTGTTTTTCCCAGTTCAGTAATTTGGTAAAAGGATGCCCGACCATCTAGGGGTCAGGAATTTTATTCACATACCCTTTATGCTCTAATGTAGCAGCTTGTCTGCTTACTGTAGACATATCCAATTGTAATTCATTCGCCAATACTTTTACTCCAATAGAACCTTGAACGAATAACTTAAGCAATAGAAGATATGTAGCTCGGTCTAGATTCGTTTGAGCTTTATTCGGTGTAACAGATGTAAGACGCCGACCGAGTATTGCCATTTCTAGTTCGATTGTTTCCAGTAAATCTTCCTTCATCATCTTTCCACCTCATCAAATATTCTCTATAAATTATGATAACTCACTACAAACGTTTGTCAATTCATGACTAATCACGCTAGAAAATTGTATTGACATATCAAATAGTTGCATCATACAATTAAAATAGTTGTATGATGCAACTTCAGGAATATTGTTACATTTCATTGTTGTGCCTATTCGGATTTATTAGTAAAAAAAACTATGAGGAGTTTTCCCTTATAGATAGTTGAAAACAGTTAGGAGAGGAGAAAGGTATGTCAGCTACATCAAAAGTAAAAACAAAAGTAGCAATACCATCCACACAATCTGAATTGTCAAAAGGGCAAGGGGGTCTTTTTCATCAACCGATAGCTGTATGGGCGATTTTTTTCGCCAGTATTACAGCCTTTATGGGAATGGGGCTTGTAAACCCTGTTTTACCAACCATTGCTGAAAAATTGCATGCCACACCTAGTGAAGTAACTTTACTTTACACGAGTTATAATGCTGTCATGGCATTTGCAATGCTTATTACTGGTACGCTTTCTTCAAGACTTGGACATAAATGGACGTTGCTTTTAGGAATTATCATCATTGCGATTGTTTCAGGACTTGGTGGCGGAATCGCCAACAATATATGGACATTGGTTGGATTGCGGGCTGGTTGGGGTCTTGGTAATGCCTTATTTGTTGCAACTGCTTTAGCCGCAATCGTTTCGCTTTCTAATAGTGGAACGGCCAAAGCGATTATTCTATATGAAATGGCGGTTGGACTTGGTATATCAGTTGGACCACTACTTGGTGGAACATTAGGTTCTTTATCATGGAGAGCACCGTTTCTTGGTGTCGCAACATTGATGGTCCTTGCCTTTATTATTCTATCTAAATTAATGCCCGCATCGAACACAAAAACAGTTACTAAAACCAAAACTTCCTTATTAGATCCGTTCCGTGCGATGAAGCATCGTTCACTGTTCACATTAGGGATAGTTGCTGCCTTGTACAATATCGGATTCTTTACAATTATGGCGTATGCGCCATTCATCATGGGGCTAGATCCAAAAGGATTAGGCTATGTATTTTTAGGTTGGGGAATCTTACTTGCCATTACTTCCGTTTTTATGGCGCCAAAACTTCAACAACGCTTCGGAGCCATTAAGTCAATGGTCATGATGTTATTTTTATTTGCTCTTACCCTGCTCATAATGGGGATTTGGACAGCAAACTCCGTTGTCGTAATCGCTGCTGTTATTATTGCAGGTGCTCTATTAGGAAATAATAATACATTGATTACAACAGCTGTGATGGATGCAGCACCTGTTGAACGCTCTACAGCATCTGCTGCATACAGCTTCCTACGTTTCATCGGAGCTGCAATCTCACCTTTTATGGCAGCTAAACTTGCCGAGATTTACAACTCACATGTTCCGTTTCTTGTAGGTGCAGGATTTGTTGTCCTTTCTGTATTATTCATCTTGTTCAATTATAAGCATATCAAACATATTGATCAGACTAAATCGGCTCATTAATTAGAAACAAGGCTGTCTCAGGGCGAGACAGCCTTGTTCATTGAATATGAAATCTATGTTCATTTCGCTTCTTCGGTTTCAGGCTTAATAGCGATAAACGTAGCAATAGCTGCAATCACACTTAAACCGCCTAATATATAAAAAAGAGAGTTTTCAGCATGTTTCATCATAATCGCCATAATAGGTGGTCCAGCAGCTACCCCAATAAAACGCATCGAGCTATAAATAGAAGAAACAGTCCCACGTTCTTGCTTTTCAATTCCTGATGTAATAAATGCATCGAGGCATGGCAGCCCTACTCCAATTCCAATACCGCTTAATAAAAATAAAGTAATCATAAACCACATAGCTTTAGAAAAGCTTAGCGTTACAATCGATACAACTAATAAAACAATTCCTCCAAAGGTAAGCCATTTCATAAGAACTTTATTTTCTTTAATTAATTTCCCTGTAATATAAGAAGCAATGCATAGCCCTCCTAATGGAATAGCTAATAACAACCCTTTTTTTACGTCTTTCACATCGTATACTTTTTCCAATGTATCGGACAAATAAAATAAAACAGCGAATAACACAAACATTAAAATAATTCCAATAATAAACACAGCATAAAGCCATTTCCCATTGTTTTTGAACGTATCCTTTATGTTGTGTATAAATTGTTTAAAGGGAAGCGGTTTCTCTCTCTTATTAGGGCTTTTAACTAAGAAAACCATAAGTAAAATTGATATTAAACAAAAAATTGGGATAGAAAAGAATGGGATAAACCAAAAGAATCCTGCCAAAAAGGCTCCCAAAATAGGGCTCAGTACTTTACCAAGCGTATTGGATGTTTCAATTAACCCTAACGAGCTGCTCACTTCTTCGTCCGTCTTAAACATATCACCGACAAGCGGTAGGACAATTGGAAAAGCTCCAGCCGCTCCAATTCCTTGTAAAGCCCGTCCAATTAAAATGATCCAATATGGATTATCTATTTTCCATCCTGCCCATGCAGAAATCAGCCCCCCAATTGCCGCAATTGCTAGACTTGGAATAATGACTTTCTTCCTGCCTATGTGATCGGATAAAAACCCTGCAATAGGAATAAAAATGATAGCTAAAATCGAGTAGACAGTAATAATCATACTAGATTGAAACGGTGATATCCCTATACTCTTTTCCATAGCTGGAAGAACTGGAATAAGCATTGAATTTCCTAATGTCATCACAAGCGGAATCGATGAAATGGATAGTACAGCCCACTTTTGATTATTAGGCTTGTTTTTGGATGTACTCTTTGATTTCTTGTTAGCCTTTACAGATTGAATATTTTCTACATGTTCCATCGGTGACACGCCTTTTTTTATTATTTTCTGAAACAGTTACAGCTGTTTCAGAAATTGCACTAACTACTGTTAATATGGACTGCTAGATAGCATATTATCCTTGACAAAAAATGATAGCCTCATTCAGAGCATCCATTCACCACACTCTCCCCTCACTTTGATGAATTATCCCACTGTAATACTTGGATATTTTTAGGACGAGGATTCATAGCTCTATCTTTTTATACATAGAATGTACAAGTTATTATTTAATATCGAGTGGAGTGGTTATGTTTGAGCTTGAGCATTTTATTAAGCTATATTTTGTTAGGATTTACGTTAGCAGCTCCCATCGGCCCCGTTAATTCAGCCCGTTTAGATAAAGGAATTAAAAACGGGTTTTGGCATGCATGGATTGTTGGAGTTGGCTCCATGATAGCAGATGGGGTATTTATGCTAATGGTTTATTTAGGAATGGTCCATTTTTTGGAAGTGTTTATCATCCAAGTATTCCTTTGGTTATTTGGAGCCTTTATACTTATTTATTCAGGAGTGGAAAGTATATTTAGTGCTAATTCACTTGCTCTTGCTGATAGCCGCGGAAGAGATTCATTATTCAAATGTTTTCTTACAGGCTTCATCATGTCTATTACAAGTCCCTTATCGATTCTTTTCTGGTTAGGAATCTACGGTTCTGTTTTAGCAAAAACGGCCCAAGTAAACGGAACAGAATCCCTGCTCGTTTATAGCAGTATGATCTTTCTTGGTTTAATGTTGTGGGACCTTGTCGTTGCTGGGCTAACAACCGGATTCCGAAAATTTTTAAGTCTTAACAGCTTAAGAGGTATATCCATCCTATCCGGATTAACGCTCATTGGATTTGGTTTATATTTTGGCTATCAAGGAATTACAGCTCTTCTTTAAATCATGATGCTGAGCTCTCTTCCAATCAGAATAAGGACTTTACTCCTAAAAGTAATGCCCCGTGTTCGTTTATTATAAATGGTTCGCTTACTCTTTTTTCTTATCCTTATCGTTGTTATCTTTTTTCTTCTCACTCATTCGTCGATAGAACTGTGTATGCATGCTCCCTTGTACAATGTTTTCCAGAAAAAAATCTCCAATCAGTTTCAAGTACTCTTCATCCTCAAACATTTTTTTATTTTGTAATTCCATCTCTGCTAGTCCTTCATATGTTGAAAAAAGCACATATGTATAATCTTTTCCTGTAATAGGTGTTAATATTTCCACCTTATGATTATAATTTTCATTTCGATACTTAGCCATTTCCTGTAAGTTTTCAATTCCCTCTTTAAATTTTTCCTGCTTCAACTCAAATGTTTGGTAAACAAACACAGACATGTACCTTACCTCCGAAAGTTAATGAATTGTATGTTTAGTATTTTCCTCTCCTCTCTGATTTATGCTTAATGATGTTTATAGATAAGATGACCCTCCGCTATTGTTAGCTCCATGCATAATAAAACTCCGCCATACTAAGCGGAGTTTTATTATGCTTTGTATCATGCCCTTTTCATGACCCATTCTTTAGATTTTTTAGTACCATCGGCATTTTCTTATCTTCCTTACTCTTACTTTTTCTTTGCTTATTACCATTTCGATAAGGTGATTGAAATCTCGCTTCATCCATTCCATCTATAATATTCGTCAAATGATGTCCCCTCTTTTCCATGTTAAATCTAAATCGTCACACTACCGACCTAGTCAGATAAATAACAGCTCGTACACTTCGTTTAATTGATGAGCTCTTTCAGCGTCCTGTTCCTGATTTGCGTATTTAATTGCATCAACCAATACACGATTAAGATAATTGTTTTCCACTTGCGTTAAGTCCTCAACAAACTGCCCTTCTGTTACGTAATTACGATTTGAAATTTTATCAAAAATTCTCTTTCCCATTGCATCATTTTCCGTATAACCAGCCAATATTTCTCGTAAATAACCTAATGATTGATCCATTTTCCACACTCCTTGTTAGAAATGCTTAAGACACCGTTGATTTTGCTTACTAAAGATGTGTAACAGCGTCTACATATAAAATTATTTTCTACAGAAAAGCCCACTTAATACATGCTACCGATTCTCGCTGAATCGTAAAGACCCTAAAAGTAAATGTATGTTATCTAAAAAAGTGGTACAAACCTCTTTATCTGAATACATTGGTACAAGCAGGAAGGTACTAAACGGTGAGGTGAAAATGGATTGGGTATTTTTTTTAGTTATATTTTATTAGGCTTGTCATTAGCTGCACCAATTGGTCCTATTAATGCCGCTCAATTAGACAAAGGCATCCAGAAAGGATTTTGGCACGCCTGGATATTAGGTTTGGGGGCTATATTAGCTGATGCAGTTTATATGGCTCTCGTTTATTTGGGAGTCGTTCACTTTTTGGAAATGGATTTTATGAAAACGTTTTTGTGGCTCTTTGGATTTTTTGTCCTCACTTATACAGGAATTGAAACTGTACTTAATGCAGGAAAATTGGCTATAGACAAGCGAGAGACAAACGACTCCCATTTTTCCTCTTTTTTATCAGGGTTCCTGATGTCGATTTCTAATCCTTTGACGATTTTGTTTTGGCTTGGCATTTATGGATCCGTTTTAGCTAATGCCGCCGACAAATATGATATTCAGCATTTAATTCTATACAGCTCTGCTATCTTCCTTGGTATTTTATGCTGGGATATTACGATGGCTCTCGTCTCGAGCAGCTTTCGAAGGTTTTTAACACCGTCTATCTTAGTCCTCATCTCTGCATTATCCGGATTATCTCTTATCTGTTTTGGCATGTATTTCGCTATCCAAGCGGCTAAGATTTTATTTTAAAAAATACATACATATATAATAGGAAGTTTCTGATTTCAGGCGTGTAGCACTAAATGTGCACACGCCTCTTTTTTATTTAATTCGTACGCATACAACATCTCATGAAAAACACGAATAATCCCTCTCCTAAATACGCACAATATGTATTGAAAGGAGACGATAAAATGAAACATGTAAGAGCCCTAGCGATAAAATTTATTTCTAGTCTAGTTCTTTTATATATGATACTTGGAGTAGCATTCGACATGTCTTTTTGGAATGTATTTCTAATCAGCTTAGTCTTAGGAGTTGTTTCTTATTTAATTGGCGACTTATTTATTTTGCCTAAAACAAATAATACAATTGCAACAATTGCTGATTTCGGATTAGCCTTTTTATTAATTTGGTTGATAGGCGACAGCGTAACCTATGGAGATGATATAGTAACGGCTGCTTTCGCTTCAGCAGTAGGTGTAGCTCTATTTGAGTACTTCTTCCATAAATATATGGACAATCAGATTCTCATAAAAGAGGACGACAACCGAATTTCTACTTTACGATATCAAACAGAAGCTTCAGAAGAACTTACCCCAAGAATTCCAACTCGTAAATACGAGGATGAGGATGAGCTATAAAACAGAGGTACGACACTTGATCCATCCTACTTTTTCAAGTGTCTCCTCTTTTTTATTAGCTTTTTTAAACAATAGCCTTGATTAAATGGTTTTTGGCTCATTTTAACCTTCGTCCCATGAAGCGAGCCAAAAACCAACGATGTTCTATAACATAGCTTTTTTATTAAGCAGCCCATTTATTTCGTTTAACTAAACTAATTTAAACTGAGAGGAATAAGCCGATTGCTTCCTCTAAGAACTGTTGGTAGCGTATCATGGATATATGGAGGTGCAGGTTTTAGTTTGGGCCTGTTGGCACAAGGAGCTGGATTCTCTACATAATTGAAAACTCCCATTCCATTCATACTAGGTCCCTGATCCCAACGCCCGGTTACACTTTCATTTCCTCTAGAAAAATTGAAAAGGGTATACGAAACCTCTTATTTTTCCAGCTCCTTAGGAAACGTACTTGGCATAACCACACTCTCTTTAGCTTCGAGTTCTTTAATAGCCGCAATCCATTGGTTCTGATGCATCGTGTCACGAGCAATCAGCCAGGATAGCATGTCCTTAACTCCACAATCATTTGTTGCCTCATACAATCTGACCGCTTGTAAACGTCCTTGAGATTCGGCATTAAGACTCGCTCTAAAATCCGCCAATAAATTACCACTCGCAATAATATAATCTGTTGTCCACCTGTTTCCTACACTATCCGCAGGCATGGCCCCTAACCCAGTGTATGTCCTTTTATTAATCCATACGGGTTATAAAAAATAAAAAATCATCCTTCTTTATATAAATTGATAGGCACAACTGTGAAATTTATTCATAAAGTAATTTAGTTCATTACCTTAGTGAATTAAATTACTGAGGTGAAAACGTAAGGATAAAGGAAATATATAACTGAGAGGATGATAAAAATGGATCAAACCTTGGTTATCCCCAATGGATATAAATCTAAACTTAATTTAATGCATACAGAAATTGCAATAAATGAATTAAAAAGTCATTTTGAAGATCATTTTGCAAGAGCACTCAACGTAATAAAGGTATCAGCCCCTTTACTAGTAAATGAAGGCACGGGAATAAATGATAACTTAAATGGAATAGAACGAACCGTTTCCTTTCAGGCCTTAGATATTAACAATTCACAAATTGAAGTCGTTCAATCTTTAGCAAAGTGGAAAAGGATAGCTCTTGCTAGATATGGATTTGCCTCTGGTGAAGGACTTTATACGAATATGAATGCCATTAGAAGAGACGAAATATTAGACAATCTCCACTCCCTATACGTCGATCAATGGGACTGGGAGAAAGTTATTTTAAAGGAAGAGCGCAACCTCCATACACTAAAAACAGAAGTTAAACAAATCTATAAAGCAATGAAAGCAACAGAAAACTATATGCACGAATTCCACCCCGCTCTCCAGCCAATCTTACCCGATGACATTTATTTTATTACCACTCAAGAACTTGAGGACTTGTACCCTTCACTCACTCCAAAGCAAAGAGAAGATGCAATCACTAAAGAACATAAAGCTGTTTTTGTTATGCAAATTGGCGGCGCCTTGCGCTCTGGAGAAAAACACGATGGACGTTCCCCGGATTACGATGACTGGGCATTAAACGGGGATATCTTATTCTGGAATCCACTATTTGAGAGAGCTTTTGAAGTGTCTTCCATGGGCATTCGGGTAGATAAAAAAAACCTATTAAAACAATTAAAATTGGCTAATAATGAGGAACGAAGAGTGCTAGCCTATCATCAAGCTATCTTAAGTGAAAATCTGCCTTATACAATAGGCGGCGGCATTGGTCAGTCTAGATTATGCATGTTCTTTCTGAAGAAAGCCCATATTGGTGAAGTTCAAGCCTCCATATGGAATCATCAAATTCTAAAAGAGTGTGAAGAAAACAACATCACCCTTTTATAGTATATATATCCTAGTAAATACCCATAGAACTGTTCGCTATGGGTATTTTTCAGGAACATTTTATTGTAACATTATGTAATTAGTTCTATTATAAGAATGATATTTATTTTTACTAAAAACATCTATAAATAGAAATTATACGAAAGTGAGGAAAAAGAATGAAGAAAAGTATACAACTTAAAATGATTTTCATATTTTCTACCATTGTGTTGTTATCATGTTTGGTGACTGCTTATGTTAGTTATCATTCCTCTGTTCAGTTAGTGAAAGATTCTTTGAGTCAAGTAGCAACAAATATCACTAAGCAGGCCGTTAATATCATTGATATAGACAAGTACGAACAAGAAATCACATTGGATGCAGGGGAAAACGATTATTACATAGAATTACGTACAGAATTGAATGATTTAAGAGAAAAAACAGGATTAACCTATTTATATACGATGTCTCGTCACAAAACGGAAAATGGTTATGATTATTTTTATATGGTAGACGGTATGCCTATAGGCGATGAAAACGCATCACAACTAGGAGATAAAGAAGATCCTACTACTTATCCGAATATAGTGAAAGCTTTTGAAACAGGAGATTTACAAATTGAAATGTCCAATACAAAGGAGTATGGAGGTCTTATTACTACTTACCTCCCGCTCAAGTCTAGTTCCGGTGAAGTAATCGGTATAGTAGGTGCCGATTTAAATGCAACCGAATTCTATACTTCAATCGCTTCTTATAAGAACAAAATGATTACATTAACACTCATTATTTTATTAGTCAGTGTAACCATTGTTTATCTATTTACCCATTACCTTATTAAACCGTTAAAGAACTTAACTAATCAAGCTGCAAAAGTAGGCGATGGAGACCTTTCTATTATTCTAGAGACTAAAAGAACCGATGAAATTGGTATATTAACAACTGCCTTTCAACAAATGCTGAATGATTTAAAACAAATTATTCAAGGGATAAACCATAATTCTATTCAGTTAGTCGATGCATCTAATGAGCTAGTTCACCATGCAAATGAAGTAAAAGAAGGAAATCAACAGATCGCCATCACGATGAATGAATTATCAAATGGAGCAGATAAACAGGCCGGTTCTGCCAATCAGGTTTCTCAAACGATGCAGCATTTTACTAGTCAACTTCAGGAAGCAAGTAATAAAGGGGATGAACTAAGCCAGTCTTCAAATAAGATTATAGACTTAACAACTAACGGCTCTGACCTAATGAAAGAATCAGAGAAACAAATGGATATGATTCACCAAGAAGTAATAAAGTCTATTGAAAAAGTTAAAAAATTAGATTTGCAGTCAAAAGAAATTTCAAAGCTCGTTCAAGTAATTCTAGAAATCTCTAACCAAACAAATTTACTAGCATTAAATGCTGCAATCGAAGCAGCAAGAGCAGGAGAACACGGGAAAGGCTTTGCGGTCGTTGCTGAAGAAGTTCGTAAATTAGCGGAACAAGCATCAGGATCCGTCGGAAGTATTGTAAACATTGTTGAAGGTGTTCAAACTGAATCAACAGAAACGGTAACTGCCCTGCAACATAGCTTTACACAAGTTGAAAGAGGAACAGAGCAGATTAAAATAACGAGAGAAACATTTAATAAAATTAATACATTTATACTGAACATACAAATGCAGATACAAGATATATCAACAAATATCCATACTCTTTCCAAACAAAGTGAAGAAATCAATTATTCGCTCGAAAATAGCGCTTCAATAATAGAAGAGTCCACCGCAGGAATTGAGCAAACTTCAGCTTCCATTCAGCAATCAGCTAGTGCAATGAATGAGATTGTAAGCAGTTCCGAATCTATTGCAAAATTGGCGGAAGAATTAAATGATTCTGTTGATCATTTTAAATTACATTAAGTCACTGAAAGACGGTACCTTTAATTATCTAAAAGATATCCTTAACTACCAATAGCGAACCTTTTGCTGTTCGCTATTGGTTCTTTACCAGATCCAAGTCCGATAAACCCAAGCTGTCAGCGTTAAAATAATGCTTAATGAAAGATGGGTCCAACCTAGTATGAGCGTAACTTTTCTTTCTTTTTTTAAACCTGCATTTTTATAGGCTTTTACATCTGTCAGCAAAAGCAAAAGCCCTGTCACCAACAAAATGCTAATCAAATAGTTAATTGAACGGATATCGTCCATAAACACTGCTTCCTTTCATAGCACGTTATTTATCTTTCATGCCGCTGTGACGAATATAAGTATCTACTTCTACATCATAGGAAAGATTCTCATAAATATTCCGCCAATCTTCTTCTGTTTTAACGTTCTGTTTCCAATATTCAGGAAACTTCCCTCGGAAATACTCGCCAAACCCAAAAATATCAGACTTTGCTTTTTGTGTTTTAGCAATTAAATCACTCAATGACTTTTGCGAAGTATTTGAAAACCCTCTTTCAAGAGCTCGAATATCTTCCTCTTTTTTTATCTTAACATTCGGGCTTTCCTTTTCCGAAACTTTACCTTCGTAGCGAACTTTCACCAAAATATGGGGCTTACCATTTTTTAAACTTGCTTTTATTTTTGTTTTTCGTTTGACTGCTTGGACTAATGCTATTTCTTTGTTACCGGGAATGTCAGTAAAAATGGGGTACCCTCCCTTTTCTGCACCTATTCCAGCCATAAATGAGCCAATCTCCTGCGGTCTTGTCTTTCCCACCATTTTATCCCCTTGAAAGTACGCTAGACCATTAATTTGTATGGTTTTTTTTTCCTTAATTTGAAAATATGGAAGGTATCCATCCTGCCCTTTACTCGAGAAAGTGCTCCAAAATTTACCAATGAAACTTTCAGGAAATTTCCCTAAGTCAACTAAACTGTCAACCATTTCTGCCAAGTAAAGTGAGGGAACACGTTCTAGCTCTGGACTTACCTCCATATACTTTGAAGCTTTTTCTTTTGACACAACAATGGAAGCTGTTCTTCGAATTTCCGGATTGCGTCTCAAGTAATCATTAAAACGTTTCACTCCTTCTTTTGCCACTTCCTCGCTCAATACAATCAATCTTAAGTGTCCTAAAAATATTTCATCCGCTATTTCTTGTTGAAGATTGTATATGGCATCTTCAATTGTATGTCCAACAACAGACACGACCAATACCGGTTTTTTTTCTCCAGCACCTACTTGTGGTCCCAATGGAATCCGCCCAGGTATCGCTATTTGAACGGTAATTTCTATCATATGCTCTTCTGGTATCGATATATCTCCTTTCCTGTGACTTACTTCTGCTTCCCGTTCTTCTGCACCTGGACCAGCTTTATCTATGCCGATTGCTAATATGGTAGACCTCTGCTCAATTTCTCTACTATCCCAACAACCAGTAAGAAGGGGAACTAAGAAAATCAAAAGGAATATTTGCTTCGCTTTATATCTGTTTTGACTCACTATGTTTCCTCCTCTTACTTTTTAATACATCAAGAATAAATAAAAACAGTGGATAAAGAATCGTAATACTAAGTCCGATTCTTCCTACGTATCGAATAATTTCATACATTTGAAAAATACCTTCTGGCAGCATAGCCAATATATAGACAAATGGAAGAATAAAGTAGGACAGCATCTTATGATCCTGTAAACGAAAAAACTGCTTAATCGAATAAATCGTCAAATAATAACTCGCAAATATAGTTGTAAATACAGCCGTAACCCATACAGATAAAAAAACAACATCTAAACGTTGTAAAATATTCCCTGGGAGGGAAGTTGTTCTCGCAAGTTCTAATGTGGGCCAAAAAAGTTGTTTAATTTCTTCCGTACCAAAGACTGCCACAGTTGCGATAACAAGCAGTAAATATAAGCCTCCAGATATAAGGATTGCCCATATACTTGCCTTCATCGCTTTTTTCGGCTGCTTCATAGCTGGAATAATCAATGTCATAACGAATGAACCTTGAAACAAAGCAGCAACGGTTAATGCTCCAAAAAACATCTCATTAAAACCACTCCCAACGAGGGGACGCAAATAAAGAATATTAGCATTTTTTAAAGAAACGGCCACAACGATTAAAACCGGAGCCAATATTATAGGAAGGTAGAAATTGTGTATATAGGCAAACACATTTATATTATTTCGTGCACTAATTGCCGCTAATACAAGCATAACAATGACCGTTACATCTAGCGGTGTTTCAATCAATACACTCGTCGTGACAACCGTACCAAATTCACGTGCAGTGAGAGCTGTTAAAATAGTAAAAAAGATAATAACGAATATACTACAAAATTTCCCCAGCCATTTTCCAAGAATCTCTTCACTGTAAGTAATAATGGTTTTATTAGGATGACGAATACCCAGCTTTGTAATAATAAATAGTCCAATTGCTGCTATCCCAGTACCGAACAGCGTAACAAGCGGAGCTCCTGTTTCCCCTGCCCTTACAGCAAACAGCGGCAAAGGTAAAACTCCAACCCCAATAATCGTACTAATTAAGATTGTCGCTGCTTGAAGAGTTGTGATTTCTCTTGGGTCCTCCACTTGTACCTTCCTCCCGCTGATCGTTTCCGACTTTATTATGCTCTAATGCTTTGTTCCTTTCCTCCCTTAATCTAGCAACATTTTCTTGATGGAGAAAAGTCGGTCTTTTCGGCATCCACCATAGTGGACTTCTAATTACGACATCTTTCATTCCTTGGTAGTTTTCAGGAGAAACAGGGGCCATATACGGAACTCCGAATGATTTTAACGAAAGCATATGGTTGAATATAAAAATAATCCCTATAACAACTCCGTACAAACCGAAGATTCCTGCTAATATGATAATGGGAAATCGGAGCATTCTGAGTGCAAAAGCAGCCACATAAGCCGGAGTTGCAAAAGAACCAATGGTTGTTAATGCAATCACCACAACTGTAATCGGACTTGCCAAGCCTGCATTCACAGCTGCTTCACCAATGACAAGTACCCCAACAATCGATAAGGCGCCCCCTACTTGTTTCGGCAGTCGAACGGTTGCTTCGCGCAGTACTTCCATAGCTACTTCTATGACTAATACTTCAACCACAGCTGGAAAAGGAATACCAGCTCGTCCTCCTGCAACAGCAACGGCAAACTCTGTTGGCAGCAGTTCAGGATTAAAAGAAATGAACGAAACGTAAAGGGAGGGAAAAACAAGTGAAAATACGAGTGCCAGCATACGCGAAAGTCTCACAAAACTCCCCATTAAAAATCTAGTTGAATAGTCTTCCACCGTTTGATAAAACTGGCTGAAAACCACGGGGACCATTAAAGCAAACGGAGAACCGTCCACTAAAATAGCGACTCTTCCTTCTGCTAAGTTAGCAACTGCTTTGTCTGGTCTTTCTGTGCTGTGAACTTGCGGGAACGGAGAAAATGGATTATCTTCAATGAATTGTTCTAAGTAACCTGCATCCATAATGACGTCAATATCAATTTCAGAAAGTCGTTTCTCCACTTCGTTGATGACCTTGTTGTCCGCAATTCCTTTTATATAACAGATAGCAACTTTTGATTTGGTAAGGCGTCCTATCTCCATTTTTTTCACGCAAAAGTCGGGGGTGGGAAGTCGATAGCGCAATAAAGCAAGATTAGTTGCAATATTTTCAATAAATCCTTCACGCGGCCCCATAATCGCCTGCTCGGTTTCAGGTTGATTAACTGCCCGTTTTTCTAGTTTACGGGTTCCAATATGAATCCCTTCTGCTATGCCCTCAATTGCAATAACGGTTTCCCCGCGTAAAACAAAATCAACTAAACGATTAAGACAGTCATTGAGCTTAGCTTGACTGTGATAAAGCGTTTCGTTAATAATGACATCTTTTAAATCATTCAGGACAATTTTCCTTTGCAGCAAGTGATTAGGTATATACATTAACGGTTTTAATATATCGTTATTAATTACAGTTTGATCCGTTAAGTCTGAAAAATAAAACATCACCGCGCGAAATTGACCAAATACCTTAAAATGCTTTATCACAAAATCATTGCTATCTCCAAGTAGTCCTTTCATAAAATGAACGGTTTCATCAAGAGAACTAGAAATTTTATTTTTAGAGTGTTCTTCTACTATTGAACTGGGAGTCTTTTTGGAGATGATTTGACCATTCTTTTTCTTTTGCTTAAAAAATAAAACCACGGTACCACCACCTTTTTTTACTTTGTCCATGTAAAAGTAAATTATTCCTTTATTCACGTATGATGAAGTTGGTAACCGCTCTTAATCTAATAAGTTACATTTGAATCCTACAAATAATGAATGATTTCTAGTTTCAATAGCTCAGCATACACAGACCAGAACTTCAATCAGACACACGGTAGCGCAAGAGGAAGCATTAAGGATGTTTCATTCGTAGCTATTTATATAAAATTACTAGTACTCCACCAATTAATTATTTCAAATAGTATACATATTCAGCTTCCTAATTTTCGGCATAGAAAAAGTCCTTTATCATGGATAAAGGACTTTCCTATGGAGAAGATTACATAAAAAACTTTACAAACTAGCCCTTATTTAAGGGCTACATTTTAGAAACCAACGTTATATCTGGCTCCGGAAAATTGAAAGAAAAGCCGTTCCTTAACAAACAAATTGTTGTCGTCTCCTAGATCTAATGATAAATAAAGCCCAACTAGATAAAGCCACCTATGATTAGGTATTGAACTTTTGTCCCTAAACAGACTGACTAATTAAACGGAAAACTGTGGAACTATTTATGCAACACTAATAAAGGAACATTTTTTTCTTTAAGCCTCTGTCATATTATATGGTTGATTGTAAAGAATAATTAAAAATGAGGTTAAACTATTTTTGGAGGCAACTAATTATGACTGAACATCATGCTCGACTAACCTCGGCTGAAATCGCTTGTATTTGGACTGCATACATGAACGATAGTATGTCCAAATGTATTTTAGGTTATTTTCTAAAAGATGTAGAGGATCAAGAAATCCGTTCTATTATCCAATTTGCTTATGACCTTTCATCTTCCCATATCGAAAAACTTACCCACTTGTATCAAGAAGAACAACTGCCATTACCGACAGGATTTACAAGTGAGGATATAAATATGGATGCCCCTCGTCTATATACTGATTCATTTATGCTGGATTTTATCGGTCATTTATCCAGATTAAGCTTAGTTACATACGGTGGCTTTGTTTCAATGAGTGCTAGAAAAGATATAAGAGCATATTTTCTGGAATGCCTTACGCAAGCATCTAACTTATACGATATGGGTGCGGATGTATCCCTTTCAAAAGGATTGTTTGTTAGACCACCCTATATTGCTTATCCAACTAAATCAGACTTTGTAGACAGCAAAAAATATTTAAGCGGATTAAATCCGTTTACTGACAAAAGACCGCTGAATGCAGTAGAAATAGCTTATTTATATATGAATATTAAAACCAACCTCATGGGATCAAAAATTGCGTTAAGTTTTGCCCAAACATCATCAAGAGAAAATATTCAAAAATGGATGTTAAGAGGAAAAGATATTTCAAACAAACACGTTCAAATCTTTACAAAAGCATTAATAAATAACGATATACAATCACCCATGCCGTCAGACTTATCTATTACCGATTCAACAACGCCGCCTTTTTCAGATAAATTAACAATGTTTCTTATGTCATTCTTGAGTGCAGCTGGTATAGGAAACTATGCAACAGCAGCTGCTGCAAGTCAGCGAAGCGATTTAGCCATGAATTATGAACGTTTATCACTTGAAATCGGTCAATATGCGAAAGATGGCGCTGACATAATGATTAGTAACGAATGGCTCGAACAGCCACCTGGAACGCTGGATAAAGAACAACTTGCAAAAAATAAGAACCAACATAGTTAAAATTTATTGATTGGTTAACCAATAGGAAGTGAAGGAATGTCAATGGAAGAACGAATTGAGAAAGTTCTTTGGAGTATTGCATTACCTGGATTTGGACAAATTTTAAACGGAAAGTTTTTCAAAGGACTACTTTTTATCATATTAGAAGTTTTAATTAACCTACAATCAAATTTGAACCAAGTGATTATTTATAGCTTTCAAGGTGATATTCAATCAGCTATTGAGCAAACTAATTATCAATGGTTGATGTTTTATCCATGTATTTATATGTTTGCCATATGGGATGCTTATCGGGATGCTGGAGGTGGGAAATCCCCTTATTCTTTTCTCCCACTTGTTTTTAGTGCTTATTTCATGACTATAGGATTAATCTATTCCTCGAGTTTAAAAATATTTGGGGTTTTATTAGGTCCTCTTTTTTTATCTATCTTATCTGTGATTCCTGGTATAGGCGTTGGCTTATTTATAAAAATTATATTAGGAAATTTAAAAACGAAAAAATAACTGAAAAATTAGGATTAATATACTGAAATCCCATAATTTTACTGAAATATATTAAGTATGAATTGAAATGTTCCTTAACCTTCTTCTTATCCACAACAAAAGAAATATAAGAATCTGATATAGTACCTTAATCTATTTTAGAGATACTCTTTTATGTACATAATTAAAAAGCCTAAATCCCTTGTACTACAAAGAGTTTAGGCTTTTTAATATAAATACTCCGTGAGAATCTTTACTTCAGCACACTATTTAAGAGATGAAGTCTATCCTTCGCATTCCCTTTTGTGATAATATCTACGCCACTATCAAGGAAGTGATTGACCCGTTCCCCCTTTGTTACTTTTAATGCGGTTTGGACGCTTATATACCCCATATCATAAGGGTTTTGCGCTACTGCACTAGACAATGTTCCTCCTTCTACTAACTTAAGCATCTCAGGAATTCCGCTTGCTCCTATAACAGGCATTTGCATTCCCTTTTCCTGAAGTACCTTTAACACAGGAAGTGCAATATAATCCGTTGAGGCAACTACACCTTTAAGGTCGGGATGCTCTCGTAAAATACTTTCTATTTCCTCTCTAACTACTTTAGGATTATCATCTGGTAATCCTTTTTTTTCTGTCACAATTTCGAGCTTCACAGCCTCTAAACTATCTTTAGCTCCTCTTATCCGTTCCCCTTCAACAATCCGTTGTTTTCCACCAAGAAGAGCCACCTTATCTCCAGGCTGCAGCTGTGAGGCCAGTAATATTCCGGCTTTTTCTCCTAAAGAAAAGTTATTCGTACCGATATAAGCCGTCTTATGTTCCCAAGTATCATCCGCATATATGAATAATACAGGGATATCCTTTTTGACGAACTTTTCTAATTCCGAATTAATACTATCAGCTGAATAAACCGGAGAAACAATCAATACATCTGGATTTTCTTTAAGAACACTCTTTAACATCTCTCTCTGAGCTTCAACAGTCTCAGTTTCAGGTGCAACCACTTTACCGTTTATGCCCAGGTCTTCAAATCCCTTTTCTGCCCCTGCCTTAATAAATTCCCAGTAATCAAGGTCTAAATTCTGTAAAACTACCACTACTTCCGGCTTTTCTTCTTCGAATTGTTTATATATAAAAACAATTGCAATCACAGAAATCACCAAAATCGGAAGAAGAAATCGTTTATGCCTATTAAACATGTAATCCCCCTTTCTTCTTCCTAAATGAAAATATGCTCCTGACATAAACATTTATCAATGATTTGCTTTAAATCGGATGGAAAACGTCGTCCCCTTATCTCCTGTTTCGATATCAATCTCTGCTTGATGTCGCTCGGCTACACTATAACAAATGGCTAAGCCTAACCCTGTTCCCTTCTCCTTCGTAGTAAAGAAAGGAGTCCCTATTTTTTCTAATATTTCCGGACTTATGCCCGCTCCTTGATCTTTTATTTCTAAAATGACTGCCTGTTCTTCTGCATACGTTTTTATCGTAAGTTTCCCTCCAGAAGACATAGCATCCAGCCCATTCAAAGCCATATTTAATATAAATTGACGAATTTCCTTTTCATCAATTGATATGTCCGGACATTCACTTAAATCAAGGTCTACTTGTTTACTAGCACGCATTGCTTCTGCTTGAATAAGTGGAAATAAAGCTTTAATAATCGTATTTAAATTTTTCATTTGTTTATCACTAACTTTATTTTTAGCTAAATTTAGAAATTCAGTAATAATAGAGTTAGCTCGATTTAATTCATCTAACATGAGATCAATAACCTCTTTTGATACCTCTCTGCCCCTTGCTACTTGTAAAAACCCGTAAACTGTAGTCATTGGATTTCGAATTTCGTGAGCAATTCCCGCTGCCATCTCTCCAATTAAATTCAAATGGTCTAATCGAGCCATCTCCTTCTCTAAAAGAACCCTTTCCGTAATATCTGTCAATACAAAAAGAATACAAGGCTCCGGTTCGATATGAATCATTTCTGATGATAATAATCCGGCACGCATTTCCCCCCTGTTTGTCTTATATTGAATTTTCATGTTACGAATAGGTTGCTCTAAATCGATGGAATGACCACCCGCTTCTTCAATAAAATCTTGTAAATTAATTTTTTGATTTTGTAACTCCTCATAGCTATAACCAGTGAATGTTACCCAACTTGCATTTACATCCATATAGGTTCCATTTTCTTGTGAAATAATCGCCATTAAGTTAGGGCTAGACTCAAATATTTTCCGAAACCGTTCTTGTGAAACAAAAAGGTTGTCCGCAATCTTTTTTCTCTCCTCAATTTCTTGTTGCAGCTTTTCATTAGCTAATAGAAGTTCAATTGTACGTTTTTCTACAATATGTTCGAGATTAGCAAACTGTTGCTTTTTAACTTCCTCTATCTGTTTTCTTTCCGTAACATCACGGATAGCGCAAACGAATATGTGCCTGCCCTCTATTTCAGTCTCTCCAATTTGGATATCTACAGGAAAATCACTTTTATCCTTACGTAAAGCAACTGATTCGATTACTTTTCCAACCCCTTGTTTAATTAAAGACAAGAAATCCGAGGACCTCTCTCCATTCTTTCCTATCATTTGTAGAAAGAGCTTGGAAACATTCTGTTCTATTAATTCCTCAGGCTGATAGCCAAACATCCTTTTTACAGCAGGATTCACTGATAATATACGCTCTTGATCATCAAAGGTAACAATCGTATCAATTAGCGTTTCACCAATTACTTTCGTTAATGCTTCTGTTCGGCGCAAATCCAAAGTTGTCCGATTTAATCTTTGGTTAACTTCCTTTAGTTCGACTGAACGTTGCCATTCACTCTTACTAATCTCTTCTTCATATTTTTCGTGCATTTCAACAAATTTTTCTATTTTTGATTTTAATATTTCAGGCTGAAATGGCTTAAAAATATAATCAATAGCTCCAACGGAATAACCACGTTCAACATGTTCACGATCTTGACTAATCGCTGTAATAAAAATAATCGGAGTTTGTTTGGTTTTTGCTCTCGCACGTATTAGCTTAGCTGTTTCAAATCCATTTAATCCAGGCATCTGTACATTGTACATCTAGTAAAATCACTGCAAACTCTTGTTTTAGCAAACATTTCAACGCTTCTTTCCCTGATGTCGCACAAACTAAGTTATAATTCGGAGACGAGAGTACAGCTTCCAATGCTAGTAGATTTTCAGGATGATCGTCTACCATTAATATATTCACTTTTTGGGAAGCAGCATTATTTATATTTACGGTATAGTTTTTCTGTTGAGTCGATTTCTTCATAGCAGTTTCCATGACGTGTAAATCTAATCCCCTCTCTTTTGCCCAACCCGATAAAACCTGATAAACTTAGACTTTCATAAAAAAGCTGATGGACATCATTTTGTAAACTCTTATTAAAATAGATAAGAACATTTCGACAAATAATAATATCAAACTCATTAAATGAAGAATCTGTTACTAAGTTATGCTCTGCAAACATAATATTTTTTTGCAGAAAGGGGTGGAAAACAACTTGTTCACCTACGACCTTATAATATTCTGAAAAAGCCCTTATTCCGCCAGCTTCCATATAATTTTTTGTATATATCTGCATATTTGCTAAAGAAAAAGTACCTTTCTTTGCTTGCTCTAAAATTTTTGGATTAATATCGGTTGCCCAAATCTTAGCTTTTTCATAGATCCCTTCTTCATGTAACAGAATAGCCATTGAATAAACTTCCTCACCAGTCGAGCAGCCTACATGCCAAATTCGAATATCTGGATAATCTTTTACAAAAGGAACAATATTTTTTCGAAAAGACTGGAAAAATGCCGGATCACGAAACATCTCTGTAACATTTATCGAAAGGTCAGAAAATAATCTCTTCATTACCTCAGGATCACGAAGCAGCTTTTCCTGCAATGCTGAAACACTTGTCAGATTTTCATTGCGAACACGTTGCAAAATCCTCCTTTGCAGGAAGGACTGTGCATAATTTCTAAAATCATAACCATAATAGCGGTAAATGGCTTCTAGAAGTAACTCGATTTCAATTCGCTCTATCTCTTGATCTTGTACTGGATCTTGTATGATTTTATTTTTCATTCTTAATTGATTATCCTTCCTTTCTATATAACCATACATGCATAAGCGAAAATAATTGATCTACATCAATCGGCTTACTAATATAATCCGTTGCTCCTGCAGCTAAACATTCTTCGCGACTCTGTTTCATAGCCTTCGCCGTCAGCGCAATAATCGGTAATGTTTCATACCTTGGTAGTTGTCTGATTCTACGCATCGCCTCAAAACCATCCATTTCAGGCATCATAATGTCCATTAAAACAATATCGGTATCTGGATTACCTTGTAACATTTCAATCCCTTCACGGCCATTTTCAGCTACAATGATATCCATTTCATATTTTTCAAGTGCAATTGTTAATGCATAAACATTTCGTATATCATCATCCACAATGAGTACTTTTTTATGTTTGAGCGAAGATTTGCCCTCTTCGTTTATACTGCTGCCTTCTTCATTCAGTGAATAATCCTCATATTCAAGCCCTGCTGCAGCTTCCTCTATATAGGAGTTTGCCTCTAGTATCTCGCTTGATTGCAGGATTGGTAAATATAGTGTAAAGTTGCTTCCCTTTCCAACTTCACTTGTTAACTCGATAAAGCCGCCTAATACAGAAGCCATTTCACGACTTATGGATAACCCTAAACCTGTCCCGCCATACTTTCGACTTGTCGTTCCATCAGCCTGTTTAAAGGCATCAAATATCACTCTTTGTTTTTCTCTAGGTACCCCGATGCCCGTATCAATAACCGAAAAAGCTAGCATATACTCTGCCTGAGCACTCACAGGCATTTGTTTCTCAATATATTCCGTCCGTACCTTTCGAACTTGCAGCGATACACTACCGCTTTCAGTAAATTTAAAGGCATTGGACAGCAGATTTTTTAATATTTGTTTTAGACATTGTTCATCTGTATATAAATAGTTTGATACAGTAGGTTCCAATTGAACGTTAAACTGAATATCTTTCTGACTAGCAATAGGTGAGAATTGCTTACTCAAATAATCTTGTACATCGTATAGATTGACTTCCTTGGAAATCACTTCTAATTTACCCGACTCTATTTTGGCCAAATCTAAAATATCATTTATCAAAAAGAGTAAATCATTACCCGAAGTATAGATGGTCCGAGTGTATTCCTCTTGTTTCTTTGAAAGATTGCCCTCTTCGTTTTCAGAAAGAATCCGTGCCAAAATGAGTAAACTATTCAGTGGTGTCCTAAGCTCATGAGACATGTTAGCAAGAAACTCCGATTTATATTGTGAGCTAATCTCTAATTGTTGAGCTTTTTCTTCAAGAGCCTCCCTTACTTTTTCTAACTCTTTTTTCTTCTGCTCGGAGGCTGTATACTGCTCCTCAAGTTTCTCATTTGTCGTCCTTAATTCCTCTTGCTGTAATTGTAATTCTTCAGATTGGACTTGAAGTTCTTCTGTTAAAGCTTGTGATTCTTGCAACAATCGTTCTGCTCTCATATGATTTAACATACTATTGATGGCCATTCCTAACGTACTATTGATTTCTTCAAGAAGCTTAACTTGACTAGAGGTAAAGGCGTGGAAGGAGGCAATTTCGATTACCGCAAGCACCTCTCCTTCAAGTTGCACAGGTAAGATAATAATATTTCTTGGTGAACCTTCCCCTGTACCGGAACGTATGCTTATATAATCTTCTGGTACTTGTGTAAGCAGGATGGCCTGTTTTTCAAGCGCACATTGTCCAACAAGCCCTTCTCCAATATAAAAACCTTCAGATGCCTTAAACTGATTTGAAAAAGCATACGCTGCTATCTTTTTAAGATACGGCTGAGCTCCATTTTCACTCTTCAAATATAAAACACCGAAACTCGCATCTACTATAGGAACAAGCTTAGAAATGAATGACTCACCCAGCATCTGTATATCTTTAGCCTCCGGGTACATCGTTGCTATTTCAGCAATTTTCGTTTTAAGCCAGCCATGTTCTTCAGCTTCCTCTAATAAGTGTTTTTCTAACTTACTATGTGCCTCAAGCTCCGAAACCATTGTGTTAAAAGCAGCTGCAATTGAACCAATCTCATCTTTGGAAACGATTTCAATACGAGGTAAATCATCCCCATTACTATTGCTAACACTGTCCATAACAGTCGTTACCTTATTGAGGTTCTTAGTCATACTTCTAATAATCCAAATAATCAGTCCTATTCCTAAGCTCAAGCTGATAGCTAAATAGATATATATCGATGTGACAGCCCAATTATAAGTGTCTCGAGATCTTAAAAGTTCATTCTTCATCTCTTGTTCTTGTAATCCAAGAAGGAGTTGAGAAGTTTGAAGCATTCTTTCCCGAGTAAGTTTGATTTCATCCACCATTGCCGCTTGACTACCAACCTCAATATCTACTTTTTTCCATACTATGACTTGCTGTACCATATCTTGATATGAATCATGCAGTGTTGTATATTGTTCCATTAAATCAAGTGATTTTTCTTGCGTATCCAGTTCTTTAAGTGACTCAATTCCTTGTTTGATCCTCAAGTTTGATTCTTCCCAAGCATTCAAGGCTTCTCTATTGTTCCCATTTACCGAAGTTGCTGTAGCCTCCCTGAACGCTCTTCCAATATTGGCAGTTTCATATTTTATCTCTGAAGCAATGTCAATTCGTTCATATAGTTCATTCACCACGACGTTCATCTTAATTATAGACTGTTCAAGCATGCTCATTAAAATAACGACGCTAATAGAAATTAATAGTAAAATGAAGCCGATGCTCGTATAGAGCTTTGTTGTAAATTTCATACTTCCTCCCCGCCCCGTTATTTTTTTATCCATTATTTTATATGAAAGTGAAGCTTACCAATAAGTAATAAGGCCCTAACTTGCATATATACTTTTTTGAACATTTCGATATTTTTTGACATATATTTATCTATTCGAAAGAGACTCCCTTCACTTTTCATATTACAAATCAACCTAAAAATGTTATTTCATCACAAATTATATCATATTTTATCGAACTTCATTCACAGTAAATTATTTTTATATGACTCTGTTGATTTTTGTCATGCGCCCCCTATTCATTAATAAAGAGACACTTAGTTTAACAAAAGAAGCCCAGTCCAAAGACTGAGCTGAATGTTTATTTATCCATAATGAACTACATAGCCCCTTAGCAATATAGTCCTCATTGTTCTTTATTTCTTTTGAAACACCAATTCTCACGATGCCTCTAACTCCATAGGAATTCTGATTGATCATAATTCCGATCCTTTTTTATAATACTCATTCATTATTTCTTTAGGAACCATACTTCCACCGGTAGCCCACATGAGATGTACAGCATTTTTCATTTTATCTTTTAAGTTATGATTTTTTATATACTCCTTACCTTGTTTTTCGTTCCATAACTTTACGGGTCCTATTACACCGGCTAATGCAGAAGGCTCCAGGTGAATATTTTCTGTATCAGCCAATGTGCTTAATAGTTTAAATAATTCATTGTCACTTACCGTATAACTTCCGCTTAATAAAGGTTCAATAGTTGGACCAACGAACCCTGATGGTCGTCCGACCGCAAGACCATCTGCTGATGTGATGTTGTCAATTCCAAAATCTTGTACAGACACCTTATCATGCAACCCTGTTACCAGTCCAAGTAACATACACGGAGAATGTGTAGGTTCTGCAAAAAAGCAATGTACGTGATCTTGATATAGTAGTTTCAAACCAAAAGCCACTCCCCCGGGTCCACCGCCCACTCCGCATGGAAGGTAAACAAATAGCGGATGGTTTTCATCTACTGTTACATTTAAATCCTCTAATTGTTTTTTTAATCTGCTTGCTGCTACTGCATATCCTAAAAATAAATCACGAGAGTTTTCGTCATCAATAAAGTAACAATTCGCTTCACTATGCGCCTGCTTTCGCCCTTCTTTGACGGCTTTGCTATAATCTTCCTTATATTCGATAACTGTTACTCCTTTGCTTTTCAGAAGATTTTTTTTCCATTCCTTCGCATCAGCAGACATATGAACTGTTACTTTGAAGCCCAATTTGGCACTCATAATGCCTATACTCAACCCTAAGTTGCCCGTAGATCCTACCGCAATGGAGTATTGTGAAAAAAAGTTTCTAAATTTTTCACTATCAAAGATAGAATAATCATCCTCTACCGTCAATAAACCATGTTCAAGAGCTAATGCTTCTCCGTGTTTTAACACTTCGTAAATACCCCCGCGTGCTTTAATGGAACCTGAAATAGGGAGATGGCTATCACATTTCAACAAAAATGTCCCATCTAACGGCTGCTCATACATATGTGATAACTGTTGATGCATCGCCGGAATGGGTACAATAGGGGATTCTATGATTCCTTTAAGTTTTCTTGTTTCTGGAAAAGCTTTAGCGATGTAAGGAGCAAAACGCTTTAACCTTTCCACGGCATCTTTTACATCAGTATCATTAAGCGGGAGATTTTCCAACACAGTTTGAAATGGTTTATATTTAGGATTTGACCAAAACACTTCCTCTGTAGCCACTAACTCGTTTATTAAAGGATATTCTTCTATCCAATCTTGAACATTTTTCATTTCTCTTCTCCTCCATAGGGATTGTACTTTTTCTATATTAGCTGCTACTTAAACATCCAATCTTAATGTCCAGAAGTCATCTTAATACCTATAGCGCCTATAACAATACACATAATTAATAGGATGGATCTTAAACTTCTAGGTTCATTAAAGAAAATCATGCCTGCTAAAACACTTCCAACAGAGCCAATACCGGTCCATATTGCATAAGCAGTTCCTACCGGAAGAGAGGTTAATGACAAAGAAAGAAAATAAAAGCTTAAACTCCCAAAAAATAGACAAGCTAAAGAGGGTAATAATTTTTTAAACCCATCTGCGCGTTTTAGACATATGACACTGCCAATCTCTGCGAAACCGGCAATCAGAAGAAAAAATAAGCCATCGAATCATCTCCTCCTATTCTTGTGTAAATCATTTCATTTCCTTTGCTGTTTTAGACTGTGTCGGGCTGTTTTTTATTCCAACTATACCTAGAATCATTAAAGCTACAAAAAATGCTTTCAGTAGATTAATAGGCTCTCCCCAAAAAAGCATACCAGCTACTACTGTCCCCACCGTTCCCAATCCAGTGAAAATGGCGTAACCAGTTCCTAAGGGAATGGAATGTAAAGCTTTTGAAAGTAAAAAAAAACTAAAAATTATAATACCTGCTGTTAGTACACTAGGTATAAGCTGGGTAAAGCCTTGTGAATATTTAAGACCAATCACCCAAACAACCTCCAAAAACCCTGCCATTATGATATATATCCATGCCATTTTATTACTCTCTCCTTCAACAGCAGCACTTACTTTTGAATCACGAAGTTATCCATATATCGGTAAATAGCCTGAGCTACCCCATTTTCATTGTTTTTAAGGGTTGTCGTTGTACAGGCAGCTTTTATCACATCTTTCGCATTTCCCATCGCTACACTGTATGTAACTTTCTGGAACATAGATAAATCATTATTGCTGTCTCCAATTGCCATAGCCTGATCTAAAGATTTATTCATCAAGCAAGCTAATTTTTCAAGGGCCATTCCTTTTGAAGCTCTTTTACTAGTAATCTCAATATTATGATCGGCAGATGAAACAACCATCAACTCATCAAACTTTTTGAATTGACTCCGTGCTTCCTCTAACTCCTTTTTATCAAAAGAACAAACTAAAATATTGTAAAACTCCTCCTCCTGTTTTAATATGTCATAATAGTTTTCAACTAACACATACCCAAACTGATCAAATTGTCTTTCCGCTACTTCAACTAACTCTTTCATATCTGCATCTAAATCTGCCCTTTTCAAACGTTGAATCTCATTATAAAAATGTTCTCTTCCTTTCTTAAGAGTATAAATAGCCTTATCAGTAAACACTTCATAATAATAATTTCGTTCATCTAACCATTGAATAATAGTTTCAACACAATCTTTAGTTAAAGTAACAGAAGAAACACATGTCTTATTTTTTGAATGAATGGTTGCTCCATTTGTACCGATTACAAATGGAGCAATCCCTGCTTTTTCACAAATTGCTTGAACATCAAAATAAGCCCGACCTGTTGAAATCACCACTTCAAAACCTCTATCTTCGGCATATTGAATTGCTTTTATATTTTCTTCACTAATTTCATTCTGGTCATTCAATAATGTTCCATCTAAATCTATTGCAATAAAACTCATATTATATAGCCCCTTTTCTCAGTCTATCTATTACGTTTTTCTTTCTAATTTTTAAAAAAGGCAATCAAAAGAAGAGGGAAACCCTTCTTCCATCTCTATCTCTATCTCTATGCGCCCTTTTATAGATTCACTATGCCTGAATCCAATTGATTTCCTCTAGCTTCGAATAACTCTTCCATTCCTCTGGAAATGGTTGCTCACAGACAATCACATCGAATTTTTCTAGAGGCCACACTTTACAAAATGTATCGACACCTATTTTAGAGTAATCCGTTAACATGATAACTTGCTTGGATACTTCGGCCATCTTTCGCGAAACTAATGCTTCATGTAGATGATAATTACTAACCCCACTTTGAATAGAAACACCACCAGCTGAAATGAACGCTTTATCAACATTAAACTGATTTAACATTTGTTCCGTGAGACTGCCAGTTATAGATTGATGCTTTGGATCAATTTGTCCGCCTAGCAATAGAACTTGGCCTGTAAACTTATTTTGATTGAGCGATTCAGTCAACACGGATGATACAGGAAGAGAATTGGTTAAAATCGTGATATCCTTTTTGTTTTCAATACACTGCGCAAATTCAAGCATAGTTGTCCCTACATCAATGGCAATTACATCTCCGTTAGAAATAAGTTCTACCGCTTTTTTACCCACCTTAACTTTCGCTTGTTGATTCACCGTTGTACGTTGCGTAAATGGAGGTTCCTCAAACTGAAAGACTGTTTTAATTGCTCCACCGTAAACCCTCTTTAAAAGCCCCTTTTCCTCTAATATCATCAAATCGCGTCGAATCGTTTCCTCTGAAACATTAAATTGATCAACTAATTCCATGACTTTTACTTTTCCCGTTTTGTTCAGTTCTTTTAGAATTTCATTCTTTCTTTCTTCTGGTAAAACTGACATATTTCTCTCCTTGTTATTATTAATAATTTATAAGATAATGCACTCTTTCTTCGGCAAAAACATTTGAACACATGTTCCTCGTTCAAACATTGTCCCTTGGTGGTGAAGATAGTCTACATGGAAAGAGGACTCCTCTGTTTCTACTTCATATCTTAAAACATTGCCCGTCATAGAAACGTCTTTAATAACCCCTTTAATTCGCCAATTCTCTTGTAGATCCAATCCCTCCTCACCAACAGGAGCTAACTGTAAAACTTCCGGACGAATAGCAACGTCATTTCCTCTTAATTCTGTGCTATGAATGAGTTTTCTAAAAATCTCCATATTACAAACGTTATAATTTCCAATGAATTTTGCAACAAATGTATTCACTGGTGAGGTATAAATTTCTGATGGAGAACCGGACTGTACCACATTTCCTTTATTCATCACAAAAATTCGATCAGACATCGTCATGGCTTCTTCCTGATCATGTGTAACAAAAATCGTTGTAATATCTAATTCTTTTTGTATTCTTCTTAATTCTTTTTGCAGATTTTTTCTGATTTTAGCATCCAATGCGCTTAACGGTTCATCTAAAAGTAGAACTTTAGGCTCCATAACAAGCGCACGGGCCAGAGCAACCCTCTGTTGTTGCCCACCAGATAATTGATGAGGATAAGATTCTTCTTTTCCTGTTAAATCAACCATATCAATCATCTTTGTTACTCTTGATTTAATATTTTTTACTTTTTTCATTCTAAGGCCATAAGAGATATTATCAAAAACGCTCATATTAGGGAAAAGTGCATAAGACTGAAACACCATGCCGACTTCGCGCTGACGCGGAGATAAATTAGTAATATCTTTTCCATCTATTAAAATTCTCCCTGAATCAACGCCCTCAAGTCCCGCAATTGAACGTAGTAATGTACTTTTCCCACATCCGCTTTGCCCAAGAAGTGTAGCAAACTCTCCTTTTTTTAATGTTAAAGAAATATTATTCAAAACAACTTGGTTTTCATATCCCTTAGTCACTTGATCGATAGTTACATAACTCATTAGTTTTCACCTTCTAACACAGTTTTTTTATGGCGAGTTTGTTTTTTAAAAAATGAAAGAATTCGCTTCTTATTTGGCACGACAGAATTTTTTTCATTTTTAAACGTCAGTTTCAATACAGTCCCTGTTAAAAGTAAAATCACCGAGTAATACGTAATAACAATTGCACTTGTTAAGTGACCGCTACTGTTTAGTTTGTCCGCAAGATAAATTTGAAGGGTTTCAAATCGGCCCCCAACAAGCAAATTAGCTAAAGCGAACTCACTAAATAAAAGTGCAACTGACAATAAGGTAGACACTAAAATACCTGATAGAATGTTTGGAAATACTACAGTGCGAAATGCCTGGAATTTTGTAGCACCTAGTAACTCAGCTGCATCAACAAGCTGCACAGCATTAAGCATGCGAAGGCTGTTACGAATACCTTGATACATGAACGGCAGAATAGTTATGAAATAAGCACCAATTAAAATCCAAGGGGTTCCGGCAATTTGAATGGGTCCATCCGAATATACCTTGATTAATCCAACAGCCCCCACAATAGGAGGAATTCCATAAGGAAGCATAGCCGCTGCTTGAAGCATTCCTTCCCATTTACTAAAATATACTGTGATGATAAAAATAGTCGGAAGCATAATAACTACACTGAGGCCTACAGACATAAAAATTAAAAACAGGGTTCGTTGAAAAGCATCGTAAAACCGCTCATCCTGAAATAGTTCAATATACCATCTCATCGTATAACTCTCAGGTAAAATGGTATGATCCCATTTACCGGCAATCGAGAATAAAAATGTCCCTACAAGCGGAATTAACAAATATATAACTAGCAAACCAATAATCACTTTGTGAAAAGTCAATGAAGATTTCATCGTAAATCCCTCCTAATGCGACGCATCATCCGTTCATTGAACCACATCGCCCCTATCATAGTTGCTGCCAGAATCACGCCCATCGCACTGCCTAGTTGAGGCTTTAATGCAACATCACTGGCAACCAGAGAAGCAATTTGCAGTGACAATAAGTTATAATTGCTTCCAACCAATGCATAAGCTGTAGCGTAAGCCCCCATCGCATTAGCAAACAAAATGCTGAATGTACCTACAATGCTAGGTAAAAGAACTGGAATTCCAATATGAAGCCAAAATGATAGTGTTGATCCCCCTAATAATGAAGAGGCTTCTTTCCATTGTTGCTTGATTCCTTGATAAGACGGGTAGATAAGCATAACCGCGAGCGGAATTTGAAAATAAATATAAACAAGAATGAGGCCTGTCCAAGAATATAAATTAAAATCCTCAAACACATTCCAACCAATCTTGGCAAAAAGCAACGTAAACAACCCATTGTTTCCTAGCAAAATAATATAGGAAAATGAAAGGGGAATCCCTTCAAAGTTCGACGTCATATTGGTAATCATCAGCAGGCGATTTTGTATTTTTTGTGAGAACTTTGTAATTGAATAGGCGGCGATGACTGCTATAATGACAGAAGTTACAGCAGAAAACAAAGAAATAATAAGACTATTTTGAATAGCTTGTAAATAAAATTTACTTTTAAATATAGTTATATATTGATCAATCGTAACTCGGATTCCATCGTCTGCATAAAAACTATTCTTAATCATTGCTACTAATGGCCCTATTTCAAATCCGATTACAAACAGAATAAAAGGCAATAAAAGAGCTAATAAGTAAACTTTTTGTTTTTTTATTTTTCTCAAGACGTCTCGCTCCTCGATATTCATTAACAATTTGGGAATTGGTTTAACAGTTCGTTAAACCAATTCCAGTCAATCTTCATTTTAATGTTGTAGAAGCATCTCTTTTAAAGAGTGATTTTTCTTTTCAAACCTGGCAATTGATATGAAATCATTTTATCGGACGGCTTAATATTTAAAAGTTCACAAACGAGTGGAGCAAGAGCTAATTGCGGAACCGTCTCACTGTAAATGCCAGGCTCAACTTTTGGACTAATAATAAAGAGTGGTACGTCACGCTCACCATCAGTTATGCCGCCATGATTGCCATATTCACTCATACCATGATCAGATGTAATTAAAATGTGGTAACCTTCTGCAATCCAAATTGGTAAAAGTTGTGCCAACAAGCTTCCCATTTTTAAGATTTGCTCACGATATTCTTTCGATTCAGAACCAAAAGCTTCTCCTTTTACATCTACACCGAGCGGATGGATATATAAAAAGTGCGGGTCATGCTTCCTACGCAAAACTTCTGCATCCATTAACACATGACTGTCTGGATAGTCATCGTCCCAATAAAATTTTCCATATTGAATAGGCTTAGACGTATCCTCCTGCTCACGATCTTCAATAAAATGAAACGGCGCGCGATTATAAAGTTCGCTTATCCAGTAATAGGATACTGTTCCGTTTCTTAAACCGTTTTCTTTCGTAAGATGAAAGAGACTCTTCTCAGTAGATAGACGAACGGTTTGATTGGACGTAATTCCGTTTACTGATGCTGGTGTACCTGTCAGTAATACTTCATATAAGGGACGGGAAAGACTCGGAAGTTCCGACTTTACTTTATAAAGTGCTGCCTGATTTGTTTCAACTAGATGTTGAATAAATCCGAGCGCCTCACACGCTTTATCATATCTCATACCATCAACAACAATCGTTATCACTTTATTTGACATGGACTAACACCTCTTCTTGCCAAAGCTGTGGTAACGTTTTAGACGTTTCTTCCCAAGCTTTGTAATCTTCAATTGGTTTTGCATTTTTATACTGTTCTTCTGGAACCATTTTTTCAGCTACCTCTTTCGGAAGTTCTACATCGCGAATTGGACGGGCAAATCCTTTAGCCAAGTTAATTTGTCCTTCATCGCTTAAAATGTATTCTCTAGTTGCCATCGCAGCATGTGGATGCTTTGCATATTTGTTAATAATCGTTGCGTAGCCGCTCACAACTGAACCTTCACTAGGAATGGTCACTTCAAATTGGTTACGGTTGATTTGTTCAGCGTAACCAAGTGCATTAAAGTCCCAAACAATGGCAACTTCCACTTCCCCTTTTTCGATATTAGCCGGCTTGGCATCCGTTAAACTTAGTCGGCCTTGCTTAGCGAGCTTAACAAAATAGGCAATCCCTGGTTGGAGATTTGTTTCATCACCGCCGTTAGCGATAGCAGCGGCAAGAACAGCCATCTGGTTCTGTGTACCACGCTGAACATCTCCAACTGTTACTTTATAATCTCCTTTTAATATGTCATCCCAGGATTTTGGCGGATTATCCACCAATTCTTTATTAGTAAGGAAGGCAATCGTTCCCTGGTAACCAGCCACCCAATCTCCGTTGTCATCCTTTGCCCAATCAGGTACCTCGTCCCAATAAGAGGTCTTATATGGCATCGTTAATTTTTTCTGTTCCGCAATTGGCCCAAACGAAATCCCTACATCACCGATATCAGCTGTTGCATTCTTTCCTTCAGATTCCATTTTGGAAATCTCTTCCGCACTGGACAAATCCGTATCATTGTGTTCCAGTTCATATTTTTTCGTCACTTCACCCCATGTTTCTCCCCAGTTAGCCCATGAATCAGGCATACCGACACTATTAATTGCTCCCTCTTCTTTTGCCTTGGTTTGGATTTCTTTCAAGGTTAATGAATTCGGATCACTAACAACTGGAGTAGCCGACTCTTTAGTATCTCCACAAGCAGCTAATCCCACTACACTCATTCCTAACACCGCAGCTTGAATAGACTTGTAAACTTTCTTCTTAAATATCAAATTCATAAAAAGTGCCTCCGTTTGTGTGGTTTGTTTAACGTTTGTTAATGATTATTACGGATTAATCATAATCTGACAGTGTTAACACCACATTAATCCTATATTAAGACTTTGTAAATCCGCTTTTTATTTCAATCAATGGCTTTTAATCCTGTGTAAACGTCAAAGTTTTTTCCTCTTTTCTTCTCTTCTTTAACCGAGAATCTTCATTAAAAAAGCTGGGGTGATTGGCATGTAAATACTGCCTCTCCCCAGCTTTTCAAGTAAAAATCCTTCACATACAAAACTGCCACTTAGACAATAAATCTAAAACTTTTCTGTATAGAAATCATAATGTCGTTTAATTTTGATGTGAAAAACTAAGAGCAATACTACAATTTGTATGTAGTATTGCTCTTTAAAGTTGTTTAATTCAGGTGTCAAATCTTCGATCAACCTTTTTAAGGATTTCTTTATTAATGAAAGACAGTTTTCATTATTTTGATGTCACTCGTACCCTTTTACAGATTAGATAATATTCACTTTACTCGTTTAATAAATATCTTTAACATGTTCTTCATCCTATCTTAAAAGAATTATTCTATAGTGGAATTGTGTAAACCATTACTTAATCATAAGGAGGATATAGATGTACCTAAAAAAGCTAACGGAAAATAGACCTATTACGATTGATTATTGTACAAACGGAGCCTTACAAACCTTCAAAGGACGTGTTTATGACCTGAACCTTATTGAACAAAGGCTGTCCTTAAAGGATGAAAAACAAAAGCCCTTTTCCATCCGCTTATCCAGTATCAAACATATTTATTAATCAAACAAGTTAAATAAAGAAACTTCTTAACTTAGACCAAATGGATCTAGGTTTTTTATTTATCTTTAACTAAGCCTTTCATTTATATAAATAAGACCCATGATTATCCTTTTCTAATAGCAACTCTAACTCCTCCCGACGACATACTATTTTGTCACCTGTCAATCATAAATTTTTCCCAAATCATTTAATCATTTATGTTATTATGGTTGAATAGTATAGCTTTTTATAATTAGAAAACTTTAAACTAGCATATTAGAAAATGTTAATCGACTTAAAATGACAAACAACAAAAGGAGTATGTATGAAGGAGTTTTATCCTCAAATGAATAAGAAACTATATTATGCGGTAGTGCTCATCTGGACAGCTGTAATGATCATGGGTTTATTATTGGATAATCCACGCTTGGGTGGATTTGATTTAGGTTACATCTTACATAGTGTTCTTGCTATCATTCTATTTACATGTTTATGGCTTTATCCGAAGTATAGAAATCATAGTTTTAGAATTGTTATTATTATCATGGCATCCACTTTCCTGTATACCGTTTTCTTTTTATATCCAGGCGCTTGGTCTACTTTTATTTTCCTATGCCTTATTCCTGCTATTTCTATTTTATTTTTTGATTCAAAGTTGTTTCATTTTTCCTTAATCTTAAACGCACTCTTAATAATAGGTACATTTAGTTATATTATAGGAATGGATCAAAGCAATCAGTTTTCTCATATAAAAGGGGATTTAGCAGGTGATGCTGTCAACTTTATAGGAAGTCAAGTCATTATCTATCTCATTTATCATGTATCGTACGAACGTATAAAAAAACAGCAATTATATTATGAACAATTACAACATTCAGAACGATTAAAGACAACAGGACAATTAGCAGCGGCTGTTGCACACGAAATTAGAAATCCTTTGACAGTTGTTAAAGGGTTTTTGCAGCTCTACAGTGAAAAAGATTGTCCAGTTAATAAGGATATAAGAGAAACGTTTACTCTAATGATTGACGAATTAAATACGGCCGAAGAAGTTATTTCTCAATTTTTAACGATTGCAAAGCCAGATAAAGATAAAAAACTGGAAATCGTAAATGTTCATAACGTTCTTCAAAGTGTAACAGATTTACTTAAATCATATGGGCTTTTACGTGATAATAAGATTGATTTACAAGTAGATGAAGATTGTTATATCTGCGCTAACAACATAGAGTATAAACAATTAATGATCAATATCATTAAAAATGCCCTTGAGGCTTCCAAAATTGGGGATTCCGTTATTGTTAAGGCAAAAAGTAAAAATCAATTCGTAGAAATGAAAGTAATCGATTATGGTGACGGAATGTCAGAAGAGGAAATAAAGCCTCTTGGCACTCCTTTTTATTCTTTAAAAAGCAATGGGACAGGATTAGGTTTAATGATTTGCTACCATATAATAGAGAAATATAATGGAAGCATTGATTTCCAAAGCTCAAAAGGGCAAGGGACAACCGTTACAATCTGCTTTCCCTCAAAAAATTGTGAGCTTATCCAGATTGACTAATAATGAATAAAGGAGAGGAGGCTTATTTTAGAAAAATAAGCCTCCTCTCCTTTATTTTTATCCAAAAAAACTTAGTGCTATATAAACGGCCGCTTAATGTTGAATAGATTCTTCACTTTTTACTGCTCGCATTTGTTTATCATTCATTTTTACTTCGTACATACTCGAATCCGCTTTAACGATTAACTCTTTTAAATGATCAGCATCTGAGGGATAGCTAGCTTTATCAACGGAAACAGATACATCACCTTTATGCGGCCAATTTTCCCTTTTCATTTGATCTTTAAAATGATTGATTTTATTGTTAAGAACGGCAGCCATACAGCTTATACTGATAACTCTTCCTCTATACCCTAATGCGCTACCAGCTTTTAGTCTCACTTATGTAGTCTCCCTTCTTAATTATAAGGCTCTGTTATAGGGTGCTGTTGACTTTTGACTTACTCTCGTAAAACAGCGTTTATACTGTAACCAAGAAAAATTATATTAGAAAAGTAGAAAATGGTCTATATGGGTTGAATATCCCTTAGTTGTAATTTTATACATAAAAACCATTTAAATCCATTATTGAGCACCCCGTAATGTTCTCGTAATATTTGAAATGTATTTTTATTTAAATTGTCATGTTCTTTTTTTTGTTATCTCTCTATAATTAAATTGAAATTGAAATTTAATCTTTATGATTATTCGGGAGGAAGCTTTCTTTATGAAGAAGTTAAAAAAATCTTTTATTGTCGCAGGAACTATTATTGGTACCCTAGTTGCCAGTACTTCTGCTTATGCTAATACATACCAAGTAAAATCAGGTGACACTTTATATAAAATTGCTAAAGTACATAATACAACTGTTCAACAATTAAAAACTAAAAACAATTTAACTAGTAATCTTATTAGACCTGGACAAGTTTTACAGATTAATGAATCTACTAGTAATAAGAGTACAACCTCAACAAAAAAACATGTGGTCAAACTAGGAGATTCACTTAGTGGCATCGCTGCACGATATAATACCTCTCTTAGCAAGTTACTTGCATTAAATCCTGAGATTTCTAATCCAAACCGTATCTATGTTGGTCAATCCATTCGTGTATCTGGACAAGCCTCTGCAGCTAAGGCTACTACGGCGTCTGTAAGCAGCAGTTCAAGTAATACATATAAAGTTAAATCAGGCGATACTCTCTCCAAAATCGCTAAAACACATAATACAACCGTAAAAGCTTTACTTTCTTTAAACCCAAGCATTTCAAATGCAAATGCCATTCGCGTTGGTCAATCTATTAAACTTTCTGGAAAAGCTTCATCAGCAGTAGCTAAACCACAGTCTACTTCAACTGCTACAACTGCTGCCGCTGAAGCAAATCAAGTATTAGCTGCTGGTGCAAAATATTTAGGGGCGAAGTATGTGTACGGTGCCAGCACCTCACGTACTGATGCTTTCGATTGTTCTTCATTCACATGGAGAGCATTCCAAGCTGTAGGTGTTACCTTACCTCGAACTTCATCAGCTCAAGCTCAAGTTGGGACACCTGTATCAAAAAGCACCTTACAAAAAGGAGATTTAGTATTTTTTGATACCGACTATGATGGTTCTATTAATCACGTAGGAATTTATGCCGGTAACGGACAGATGCTGAATGCTTCTACATCTAAAGGTGTATCTTATGCAAACATTAACAGTTCTTACTGGGAACCTCGTTTTGTAAAAGCTGTTCGTGTTCTTAAATAAAAACAGCATATAATCATTAAAACCTCCCTTTTTATTTGAAGGGAGGCTTTTTTATATAGATAGTTTCTTCATTCATTTTCTAGATCCCTAATTAAGATTTATGCAATGAATCTACTGGAACACCCTCTTCATGTTCCGGAACTGACCACTCGATTTCGCCCGCCTTTTTTAGCACGATACAGAGCTTCATCTGCTCTTCTGTACAAACTATAGAATGATTCAAATTCCCTTCTTTGGGCAACTCCAAAACTAGCTGTGAGTTTGCCAGCAATTGAATGCCCGCTATCTTCTATCACTGTCCGAATCTTTTCTGCCACAACAACGGCATCATCAATGGTACTTCGCCGCATCAATATGACAAACTCTTCACCACCGAGTCTAGCCAAAATATCGGATTTACGTATAATACTGCGTGTTATTTCAGCAATATGTTTCAATACCTCATCTCCAACAGGATGTCCCCAAGTATCATTTACACGCTTAAAATGATCCAAGTCGAAAATGATTATAGAAACCGCCTCATGACTAGCATCTGCATGCTCAAACTTCTCTTTTATTCTCTGTTCAATAAAATGCCGGTTATATAAGCCTGTTAACTCATCCGTAATAGCAAGATTCTTTAATACTTTATTTTTCTTCTGCAATGTTTTATTCAGTTGAATCAAATTCTTTTCTGCTACGCGTTTTTCTGTAATATCTCTTGCAGAAGCATAGATATATTTACCGTTAGGCTGGGAGCGCCAATCAATATATTTGTATGAACCATCCTTGCAGCGAACCCTATTTACAAAACTCAATATTTCTTTCTGATCTTCTAAGTCCTTCATTGCAGCTAAAGTCGAAGGTACATCATCCGTATGTACGAGAGAAACAAAGCTTTCACCTAGCATTTCCTCAAATGTATATCCTAGCACATGTTCAAATTGTTTATTAATTTTCAGAAACTGTCCATCTGTAGTGGCAACGCAAAGCATATCCAGATTTACTTTTAGAAAGCCTTCGATTTCCTTATCCAACATATATTCCTTCGTAACATCGACATATATGCAGCCAAAAATATGCTCATGCAGCGGAAATACCTTAACTCGAATCCACTTTTGAATCGAATAATGATTCATATCAAACTGCGTTGCTTTTTGACTCATAATTGCATTATTAAAGGTTTCCTTCCATTGGGACTCGCCTTCCCAGCCTTCCGGGAACGCTTCATAAAAGCTTTTACCAATAACATCTGAAGCTTTTACCCCCATCAGAGTTTCATATGTCTGATTTACTGCTAAAAATTCATAGTCACAAGGAATCCCCCGTTCATCCATGATAGCCCTGTGATATGAATAAGCTGTTGGTGATTTTTCAAAGAACTCCTTAAGGTACTGTTCTTTCATATGCTTTACCCCACTTACATAGTTTCCCTTATCGTAAACTTTATTAATATGATACTACTAGTTATCCACACACTTCTCTTCAATCATATATAAAGCAAGATTTTTCCTATCTCTGTATTTTACTATATATTTCGCTTCGCAATAACGAATGTAAACATACTTGTTCCCTTCAAAGCACAAACATTGAACTTTATTTATATCGGAAAAATATCTTTCTGTTTAATATTTAGCGTTTGGCTGTCAATATACCATTTATTTTAACTTTGGCTCTTTTAAATGACACTGTTAATTGTTGGACTATCTAAATCAGTAATCACAACTTTAAGAACGAGGAACAGCTTGAATGAACAAAGCCCCTCTCAACATCGATAAAACCAACAATGTCAAGAAGAGCTAATGCAATTAGCTACGAGGAGCATGAATTCCATAATCATCAATTTAAGTATTGCACGCTCCTCTCAATCAAACTTATAGATGTGGTGACATTCCACCGGCAACTGCTAGGATTTGTCCAGTCACATACCTTGATTCATCGCTGCTTAAAAATAGAGCTGCATTTGCTACATCGATTGGTTCCCCCAATCGATCAAGGATAATTTGATTTTTATACGCTTGTATGTCTTCTTCATTCATTCTCTCCACCGCTGATGTTTGAATAACACCAGGAGCAATACAATTAACATTTATATAAGGCCCTAACTTCATTGCAGCCGTTTTCGTTAGAGAGGCTACACCTGCTTTAGCAGCTCCATAATCAGAAAACCCTTTTGCTCCAGCTAGATGAATAGAGGAAATATTTACGATTTTCCCATATTTTTTAGCCATCATCTGATTAGCTACTAACTGAATACAATTGACAGTTCCCTTTAAATTTAGTTTCCACGTATCATCCCATCGGTTTACGTCCATTTCCATAATTGACTGATTCATCTATGCTCCTCGAACGCCGCCGACCACGTTGATTAAAATATCTATTGATTGAAAACGATCTTGACCTGCTTGAACAACCTCTTGAATCTCAGAAAGATTTAATACGTTAGAGCGTATAGCAACTACTTCTGTTAGACTAGCTACTTTTTCTTCTGTTTGTTTTAACCTATTTTCCGATATATCCGTTAATACAAGTGCTGCTCCTTCTTCCGCAAACCGTAAAGCAATAGCTTGCCCCATAGCCCCCCCTGCACCTGTAATCATTGCAACTCGATCTTTAAGACGCATGCTTCTCCCCCTTATCATTATTAAGAAATGGATATAAACACCGCTACAATCAAAACTACTCTTTTAAATTCTAAGCAGATTCACAAAATACCTTTTTCACAATTTCAAACAAAATTGATTATTCATTTAAGATTCATCTATAGAATTCATAAATCCGTCGATATTACATATGAACCTAGCGAGCAGTAAGAATTAATACTTTTTTGAACAATTTTATGATAAAAAAATTGATACGGGTGTCAGATATGTTCAATAATATAGGCAACGCCTTGCCGTCTTTTATACAATAGAAATGCCCCGCTCTTTAGATGAGATTTTATAGTACATTTTTTCATAAAGGATAAATCGTCGTGATTGGAAGTGAGAAAGATATGAGTGATAATACGGAACTTGGCAAGCTAGATGAAACGATTATGAACGCTAATTATACGACCCAAATGGTGCAGGAGCGATTACGTGAGCTAAATCATATCTTTAAAGAAGATGCGAATGAAGAGTGTTTGAAAAAAGGAGAAGATCTTTTAGCCAAGGCGAGCCGTAACGAATACGCTATTGGTTTTTGCGGCCATTTTTCAGCCGGAAAGTCCACTTTAATTAATGAATTATTAGGAGAAACCATTTTACCATCTCACCCTATTCCTACTAGTGCCAACATTGTTAAAATTCATCATGGTCCTCCATTTGTAAAGGTACTATTTAAAGAAAAGGGCTTGCTTACGCTAGAAAACCCGAACGATTTAACACAAATTCAAAGCTACTGCCGTGACGGAGATTCAGTGACAGAAATAGAAATTAGCAATCCAAATGCAAATTTACCAGAAGGTGTTGCCTTTATCGATACTCCAGGAATCGACTCTACAGATGATGCTCATCGTGTCGCAACGGAATCAAGTCTTCATTTAGTTGATTCTATTGTCTATATGATGGATTATCATCATGTTCAATCGGAGGTTAACTTTTCCTTTTTAAAACAAATAACAACAAGTAATAAAGATTGTATAATCGTTGTTAATCAAATTGATAAACATTTGGAAACAGAAATTCCATTTTCTTTGTTTCGCGAGCAAGTCCATCAATCGTTAGTAGACCATAATATAAGCTTCAATGAATTATTATTTGTTTCCGGAAAAGTACATAACGCGCGTTTCAATGAGCTTGATCAATTAAAGTCATGCTTAGAAACGTATATCACCTCGAAAGAAAAAAGAGTTTTACTAAATATCGTAAAAGAAGGATTTATGTTAATCGAACAACATAAAAAGTGGTTAAAAAAACAATACAATAAAGAGTTAACGGAGTATGGCGAAATATTGACCCCTCATCAATTAGAGGATGAGGCAGAGCTAAGAAAGAGCTTGAAAGCAACTAAAGAAAAGCTCATTCCTTTAGATGACTTGCAAGAACACTTTGAAATTGAATTTGAAGAAAAACTTAAAACCGTATTACAAAACGCAAATTTAATGCCCTATCACACAAGAAATCTAGCAAGAGACTTTCTTGAATCCGAACAGCTTAGTTTTAAATTAAATGGTTTGTTTTCTAGAAAAAAAACTAGAGCAGAAAAGGAAAAAAGAAAAACTGAATTTTTCAACGAAGTGAAAGAAAATGCAAGAACTTATTTAGATATTCACATTAAAGATTTACTCTTTAAACATATGGAAGCCTATGAAATTGATGATGAGGCAGTTCAGTTATCCATACATCGGTTTGAAGGAAACCTTGAGCCAGATATCATTACAAATTTGTTAAAGCGAGGCGCTTTGTTTTCACATGAGTATGTTCTTAACTACTGTCAATCCGTTATAGAATCCGTACATGCGCATTACAAAAAAGCAGCGAGAGTCCAATTAGAAGAAGCAATAAAGGCTTTACGAAAACGAGAAGGTTCACAACAAAAAAATCAAATTAGAAAACGGGATGAATTGGAAAGAAAGTTAGCCGCCATTTCAGGAATTAAGAATATCCATAACAAAGTTGAAACGAGGGTTAACTCCTTACGAGAACTGTTACGTCATAACACATCTCAAACCATTATGGAGAACGAAAGCCACCCTTTACAATCTTCATCATCATTTACATTTACTAAAGGAAGAGCAGTTTCTGTTCGGCCGAAGAAATGGACCGTTAATATTGGGGAATTATTTACAAACGAAAAAAAAGAAAAACAAGTCGATCTCAACCATCTCAATGAAAAGCGTCAGCAAACAGCAGACAGTCTCATAGAAATAGCCGCTCAAATTGAGAAATATAAAGGATTGCATTCATATAGTCTAGACTTAGGAGAACGAGCGGACAGGCTGAGAAATCAAAGGTTTATCGTGACGTTATTTGGAGCTTTTAGTGCGGGGAAGTCCTCTTTCGCCAATGCTTTAATAGGAGAGAATATATTACCCGTCTCGCCAAGCCCAACAACTGCAGCTATCAATCAAATCTTGCCGCCAACTCAGGAGTACCCTCACGAAACGGTCATTGTGAACTTTAAACAAGAACAAGATTTATTAAAGGATATTAACGATGCCCTTTCCCCTTCTGAAACTTCAGTTGAAAGTATTTCAGAGCTCTTTCAATTGTTATCAAAACGGGAAGAAATTCTTAAAGAAATAGCCGAAAAAGAACAGGTTGATAACGATAACACCGATTCCAATGAGCAGAAAAAAGAAGAAAAGCGAGACCCTCTAGAATTGTTGGATAAAGGACAAATTGCCTTATTAAAAGCCATTCAATTAGGATATGACGAAATGAATGCTTTAATTAACCAAGAAAAGAAGGTCTCCATCACTGAATTTCAAAGACTTGTTGCTACAGAACAACACGCTTGTTTTATTGAGAAGATCAACTTGTATTATGACTGCCCAATCACACGACAAGGCATCATTCTCGTCGATACTCCAGGCGCTGATTCGATTCACCGTCGTCATACTGAACTCGCTTTTAATTATATTAAAGAATCGGATGCTGTTCTTTTTGTTACATATTACAATCACGCTTTTTCAAAAGCGGACCGGGAGTTTCTTATCCAGCTTGGTCGTATTAAGGACTGTTTTACCAATGATAAAATGTTCTTTATTGTAAATGCAGCCGATTTAGCGGAAAATGCAGAAGAAGTACAACATGTTTTAACTCATGTGGAAAAAGAACTTCTTCGTTGCGGAATTCGTTACCCGTCTATCTTCCCTGTATCCAGTCAGCTGGCCATGTATGCGAAGATATATATAAGAGGGGCCTGTACACAAGAGCAAAAGCAACTTTATGAATCAAAAATCCCGGAGCCATCACGAAAGAATGGAGTGAGCTATTCAGGTTTAGCTGTCTTTGAGGAAGCACTTCACCGTTTTACATTAAATGATTTAACGGAGCTTTCTATTCAATCATCCATCCATGACCTTTCAATGATTACTGGGATTATGGATAGCTGGCTGCATGCAGCAGATATAGATGAATCAGAAAGAGTAAAACGATTAAACGAAGCCTTTATAAAAAAAGAGCAAGCCGTTGAAACGATTCGCACAAGTCAGGATGATATTGAAGAAAAGTTAGTGCTGCAAGAAATTCACGAACTTCTTTATTATGTAAAACAGCGTGTGTTTTATCGTTATTTTGATGAATTTAAAGATATTTTTACGTTTAGTCGTTTTCGGGAAGGAGACTTTCATACCACATTAAGGAAATGTCTGAGTGAAATTATACAATTTATTGCCTATGATCTCACGCAAGAAATGAGAGCCACTTCTTTTCGCATTGAAGTATTTCTAAAAAAGCAGCTGAAAGAGAAACATCGACGTTTAACGGGGACGATTGAAAAGGATGTCCATCACACATTTTTTATGCCGTATAGTGAGCCAACTATCGATTTGCTTTCTTTTTCAGAAGAGATGCATGATTTTTCATTTGGACAATATGAACAATTGCTAGAGCGTTATCAAAATATGAAAGATTCCTTTATAGTAAAAGGCAACCGCGTATTACGGGACGAGCTTGAAGAAAAGCTAAGAGGACCTGTAGATAAGTATATAAAAAACCAGCGCGAAAAGATTGAATTGCACTATTACTCCCTTTTCCAAAAAGAGATGATGAAATTAAAGGAATCCTTACTTATACAGGCAGAAGATTTTTTCAAAGGAGAAATTACAGCTTTATCTGTAGAGATAGATAACAATGACTTAAAGAACACACATGCATTTATTCACAGGAAACTACAGGAATTAAAAAGTCACGTATATTGAAAGAGCTGAGGTGCTGTCTAAAAAGCGAAGGACATTTCCTGTCTAGATTTCTGAATTTTGTCCTTCATGACTCGAATGAAGGACATTTTCTTTGGCTGATTGCCGAATTTTGTCCTTCATGTCCCTTATGAAGGATTTCCATTCATTGTCCTCCTTATCAGCTTCCTAAATTCACGTTGCAAGAGTAAGCTTAGTTTCAAATTATTGTATCCTAAAAATAAAAAAGCTAATGGTCATGTTTTAAGAACCAATAGCTCGACTTTCTAACATTCATTTGTCTAACCTTACACTATGTAAAACTTATTCTGCTCGCGGAGCACTATTGAATTCAATTTTTTTATGCGTTCCATCACAAAAGGGTTGTTTCCCGGATTGGCCGCATCGGCAAAGAGAAAAAGTATTTCCCACACTATATGCATCTCCATTACCGTCCACTAATTCAACGTTCCCATTAACGCGAATAGAACCATTATCGTTAATTTTAATAACTACTTTTTCTTGTTCCAAACGAAAGACACCTCTTTTCTATTCATTACACTTGATTACGAACTAATCTAGACAAGCATTGCACTATTTAGTAATGTGTCAAAAAGAGTAGATTTATTCCATGTATGCGCTTGAAAACATCATAATTTTATACATTATACAAAAAACTCACCAATAAATTAAAGGGTTGTGATTTTTTCATTTGATTCATAACCAATAACGTTACTACTTAATTAATCAAAAGCTGCAGTAACTTCATGCCATTCCCCATATCCTACATAATCAGCATTCTCTCCATACATAACACATTCCTCTGTTCATGAAGATTTGTTACTATAAGCGGCTTATTTTGCCAAAGCTGCTTGCACATAAAACAAAAGCCCTTATCAAAGGATAATACTTGATATGCGAGGAGGTATGGCATTGGATTTTTTTATTCCTAGTGGTCAAAGTAAGGGTAACAAAGGTAATAAAGAAGGAAATTTAAAATGGTGGCAATTGTCCTTAATAGGAGTTGGCTGTACGATTGGTACAGGTTTTTTTCTCGGATCAGCCATTGGTATAGAAATAACAGGTCCCTCTATTGTCTTTTCCTTTTTATTAGCAGCCATTGGAACCTATATTGTATACAACTTATTAGCTAAAATGACGGCTGAGGATCCTCAAGATGGATCGTTTTGCTACTATGCAAACAAAGCTTATGGGCGTTGGGCTGGATTTAGCTGCGGCTGGGGATATTGGAGTTCAAATATCCTCATTATGGGCAGCCAATTAACAGCTCTATCCATCTTATCAAGATTTTGGTTCCCCCATGTTCCCCTTTGGCTGTTTGCAACTGGATACGCCATTCTCTCTATTATTGTCGTGTTAACCGGTAACAAAGGTTTTGATAAAGTAGAGAATGTATTGGCCGTTATCAAAACAGCCGCTATTGTTATGTTTATTATTCTTGCCGCTGCTGCCATATTCGGGTGGATTGGTGGGGATGTAAAACATGCTGGGTTTCCGAATTCAACGAAGGAACTATTTCCTGAAGGATGGAAAGGTTTTTGGTCTTCTTTAATCTATGCTTTTTACGCTTATGGAGGAATAGAAGTCATTGGACTAATGGCCATGAGATTAAAAAAGAAAGAAGACGCCCCAAAAGCGGGAATTATTATGTTAATCGTACTAGCTATCATTTATATTATTTCGCTTGGACTTGCCGTCTATATGGCTGCGCATGGAGCGTTTAATTCAAAGGAAAGTCCTTTTGTAACAGCACTCGATAAATATCATTTTAATTTTTTTCCGCATGTATTTAATGCAGCAATCATTATGGCTGGTTTTTCAACAATGACCGCTTCATTATTCGGGGTAACAACACTTCTTGTCACGCTAGCAGATGGCGGCGATGCTCCAGCTGTGTTTTCTAAAAAGATTAAAAAGTGGAAGGACCTCCCTTTCCCTTCTTTATTACTCGCAACGATTGGATTAATCGCATCCATCGTTACCGCTCTATTGTTACCTGGTAAAATTTATGAGTACATTACGACAGCTGCAGGGATTTTGATTTTATTCAATTGGTCTTTCATTATTATTTCTGCTCTTCGTATTTTAGAAATGAAAGTATGGGGGAAGTTGTTAGCTTTTATCGGGATTGCCCTCATCCTTGCAGCAGTAAGCGGAACATTGATGGAGAAAAGCATTCGCATGGGCTTTTTTGTTAGTTTGTTATTTGTCGCTATTATAGGCCTAGTTGCACTTATTATGCAAAAAAAGGTCTGGAATGCGGAGTAAACCTAAGGTGAATCCACCTATACCTGCATGTTTAACAGCAAAAGTCGCATTGTTTTTTCATAAGAATCTGTTATCAACAATACTGTTTAAACTTCAATCCTTTAAAGAAAAGGTAAGTTTTCTACAAATAATTGAACAGGCCGGGGTTATTCGCCCCAGCCTGCAGTATTTTATCATTCTCTCTCATCCAAAAAATTACGTACACTACTTGATTTTCACTTTAAAAATCTGTCCTCCCCTGCTTGCAACAACGATAGAGTCATTAAAAATAGCAGGTGATGCTTCAATGTTGGACCCTAGATTTATCTTATTTATGACTTCTCCTGTTTTTCCATTTAACAAATACATCGTACCAATTGAATCACATTGAATCAGATAAGCTTGTCCATTTTTATCGTATACCGCCACTGGGGATGACCACGTATAACTTGGCATTTCCCATCTCCATACCTCTTCCCCAGTCGTTTTATTAACAGCGACCATAAGCCCTGCATTCATCGTCTTGTGCCGTGCAATGGTGAAAATCGCTAAATCTTTCATTTCATTTTTTCCAATAACAGGTGTAGACAGCATGCCTCCATTGACACTTTCGTTATACATCGCGTCATACTTTTTCGTCCAAACGACTTCACCTGTTACACCATTTATTTTACGTATAAGGGAATGGCTATCACTTCCTCTTAATTTATCTACTTCTGTTCCTGTATATAGGAAAGGAATATTTTCTTCTTCCTCAATTACAATCGACGCATCTGTATCATCAGTCCCTGACAATGCCCAGATTGGTTTCATTGTCATTAAATTAATCCCTTGAATGCTGCCTCCATTATCCGCGAAAAAGGCAAGGTTTTTATAGACAGCTACAGAGTTCTCAATCCCTTGATAATCATTCCCCTTTACTTTGTAGCGATATTTAACTTGTTCTGGAGCAACCCTAATATTTTTCTCTTCCTTATTAAAAACAGTATTTAATTTAATATTGTAGAATAATCCATTTTCTCCGCCGAGAATAAGAGTATCTGTTTCTCTATTCACAAGAGCAGAACCATCAAAAGCTCCCCAAGGACGATAAGCATCCGCTTCAATCCCTGGAATGAAGTGCAGCATCTCTCCATCTATTAAACTGAAAATACGAAAACCAATATCTCCTTGCTGAGGTATTCCTTGACCGGTATAAAGTAACGGATAGCCGCGCGGATCAATGGATATACTTCCTTTAATAGGATTTCTTGATTCTTTACCAGATTCAAGATCAAAGAAATAGATTTTTCCATCAAGACTCGCATAAATCACCTCGATGAAATTTTCCTTATGTTTAAATTCTTCCTTAAGGTTCATCATTTCTCTAATGTCTGAATCCCATTTTATAACGGCCGGCTGCCCTGTCCAACCAGCCCCACCTCCCCATTTAGGGCTTGAACCTGTAACAAATGACCATGTTTTCTCTAAAGAAACCGGATTCATTTTCACTTCACCATAACTAGAGGAGTTTCTCAAATTATTTCCACGGAAAGTTAATACACCTTCTACTTCCGTATACACCTCGGAAAACGTATATACAGATTTTAATTCATGCAATTTGTCTTTTGGAATGGTTTCGTAGAGGATCTCTGGAGTTTCTTTTGGATGAATTTCAAGGAATGTTTCCTCCGTTTCATTCACTTGCTTGATTGTTTGAGTTTTTTCTTGCGGTTCTGAAGATACAATCGGTTCATCCATTTGATTGTCTTTCGTTCTTTCACTTGTTTCAATACTTGTATTTGCTTCTTTCGTTACACAAGCTGTCGTTAGAGCTAAACTGGAACAAAACAAAGATAATAATATGAATCTATTTGCTTTCAACAAGGACACCACCATTATGTTATCAATCATCTACATCTTTCTGATTAAATGTCGGAACATGTGCTACTTTTCTATAAGTAAGTTAACTTACAATATTTACCTTACTTATACCATACCAACAATGTCGCATGCCTTGTTATTTTGTCGAAAAATTCAAAATATTTTTTATTTATTAAGCAGTAAGAACCCTACCTCAAAATTTTAAAATACTTTATTATAGAACCTGCCCATAATCATATAAATAACTTATAGGACAGGCCCTTAAAAAAATCAAAGTTCTTATGTCACAAATTAAGGAGCTGCACAAGTAAAGTTTGCAGCCGAGTTTACATTCCCTTTTCCTTTGTACTTTGGATAAGTTGGATATTCACATAGCGGACGGGTACGACCAAAAGTATCAGCGTTTTGATCTTGTGCAACGAGATTCACGGGTCTCTTTCCATCCACTACCCATGTATCTAGTGCACCGAGTAAATCTGCTCTCATTGTGAAGGCTTCTGATCTTCTATGACCATAGCCAGGAACCAAGTAGAACTGAACAAATTGATCAAGCGAACTTTTTCCAAACTTATCGACAAGCTTGTTATAATAATCAACCGAACTGTACGGAGTAACAATCTGGTCTGCTGTTCCGTGAAGCAAGATTAATTTCCCTCCACTGTCCTTAAATTTAGAGAGATTAGGATCAGTCGCATCAAGTAATTGTGAGGCTTTCACAACTTGACCCCTCCATTGATCTGGATTGAAATGGACAGGATTAAAATCTTTATCTCGAACAACCATATACTTAATGACTCCATCTCCTAATCTTGAGACAAAGTTCTTTCTTTTTAACGGCGATGTTCCATATTGAGAAAGTCTACTCTCACTAATGTTTGCACCCTGCAATTGAGAATATCCCGGCGTGACCGTCAATCCATTTGCAAGCGGATAGTTAAAGCGCAATGGTGAATTGAAAAGTTTGATGATATCTACCTTTTCCTTAGAAAGATGTTTGCTTAAGAAGGTTAGAATGTGATTTGTTTTTTTTGCACAAGCTGTTATATGACTTACAATACCGTCCGCAACACCGTCCAAGGAATCACAAGCGTTAAGAACCGTTTCATTAATGAGCTTGTTTTCCGTCGGGCTAATCCATCCAGCTCCATTATTAGCGTACAATGCGTTAGCATTTTGGTTGTCCTTAATCGCCTTGGATACCCAGTTTAATGCCGGGTATAATACGATGACGCCATCATATTCTGTAGGAAAGCGTTGAACAACTTTTAATGCTTCACGCCCTCCATTCGATCTGCCAAAAAAGTAGACCTGAGATGGTTTACTGCGGTAACGTGCATCCACTAGCTCAAGAGCAACATCTTTTGTTTTTTTCAATTGATCGGAAGCAAAGTTAGCCAAGGCTTCGTCATTCAAGGCAAAGCTTCCGTCTAAGCTCTTGCCTTGATGGCCCGAGTCACTGCCAAACGTCACGTAGCCTTTCGACAAGGCATCTGGACTTGCCAAAGGCTTTCCAATGTTAGCTCCTAGACCTGTTACTAACACACCATCAAAAGCACCGCCGCCCACTTGCAATAGTTTATGGTTCCAATTCGTGGGAAGATTGACTTGAAAATGAATATCCGGAGCGTTCTTATCTACTGGGTGAATCGCTCCTAGCACCTTACAAAATCCTCTATTTTTATAGTACTTTCCAGTTTTCCATACGAACGTCGCAGACTGAACGGTAGCACCATTTGTCGGCAAACCGATTTGGGATGCTGGTATGCTCATGCCCTTCAGATTTGAACAGACAGATGCTCGATCTTGCGTATAAACCTCATTATTATCCAAGCTACATACTAATAAAAAGACAAATGAAAGCAAAGGAAATAAAATCAAAGTTTTCAATTTACCTTTCATATTCTTCCTCCCGTACCTTTCAGATTGTAAACCAATGTTAATATGTACCGTAAACAATCTCCTTAGCCTTAAATGAGAGAGGAATTTTCAAAAACGGGAAAAATTAAAAACCTGCCTCGTTCACACAAGACAACAAGCGATTACCCGTTTAAACAATCCTTTATCCATTCTCTTAACTCCATACTAGCGACAGTCTATTCGCAAGGTATAGTACGTATCTATACAAGTAGTCATTTCAGGAAAATAGCCCTATATTAATCAATGGATTATATATTGACACAAACTAACTATCCATGGTATTATATAAAATTTGATTAAATATCGATTATATGCTACCATAATAAATGTAGATATATATGGAGGTGTATGATTTGGTTCAAATTGGCGACAAAGTTTTTTATCCAATGCATGGGGCAGGTATCATTAAAGCCATTGAAGAAAGAAAAATCCTAGGGAAAACAGAGGAATATTGTGTGATTAACATTCCGATTTGTAAAATGGACGTTATGATCCCGATGAACAAGATACACACATCAGGTATTCGTTCACTCGTTGACCGGAAGACGATGAAGGAAATATTGTTAGATTTCCATCACGAAAAACCGCATAATTCACTTTCATGGAAAGAAAGATATATCTCAAATCTAGAAAAAATGAAGACAGGCGATGTGCATGATTCTGTTGAAATAGTTCGCAATCTCTTGTTTCAGAGTAAGGAAAAATCGCTTAATTCAAGTGAAAGACACATGTTAAATCAAGCGCGAAGAAATTTAATTAGCGAGCTCGTTTTAATTACTGATCTCACAGAAAATCAAGCAGCTAACTTGTTGAAACTATCCAGTTAAAAACCTCTCCACCGTACATCATTTACTTGGTGTTTTTTTATTTAAAAACACTTACTCTAACCCTCAAAAAAAGGACAGGCAGATACGACACTAACCAATGAATTTTAATATGATTAATCGTATCTCTCCCCTTAGTACGGGGACACTTCATCTTCTACTCCTCTTAGTCGCAGCTGTAAAGTATCGATTCCGACCCAACCTAAACAAGCTAAAACCCTCGATATAACAAGGATTCCAGCCTTTTCAATAAGATACGTCCTATGAACTTTCCTTTACGCAACTTTCTCTCTTTGTCTTACAGCCGCTTTTTTGCCGTGCACTACATAATAAATTAAAATGCCAAGAAAGACGATAACAGCCATACCTACATATAATTCACGAAACCCTGTAAGAGGTAAAATAAATCCTAATAAGAACGGGCCAACGCCAATCCCAAAATCATAGAACACAAAAAAGGTAGAGGTTGCTAACCCCATTCTGTGACTCGCCGCTTCATTAATAGCAACGGTTTGAGCACTTGATTGAAATGTACCAAAGCCAATTCCAATTACTGCTCCAGCTATAAGTAAACTAATTCCATGATGGGCCTGACTCAGGATTATCAAGCCTACCCCAAATAAAACTAGCGATGGGTAAATGACAGCATTTTCACCTTTTACATCAAATAATCTGCCTGTTACTGGTCTAGACAGTAACAGAAAAAACGCATACATCACAAAGAAAAAACTAGCAGCATCTACTAAGTCAATTTCTATTGCATACGCAGTCAAGAAAGATAAAATACTTGAGTAAACAAAACCACAAATCACAACAAGAATCGCAATAGGAAAGGTGCTTTTTTCAAAGAAATCACTAAAGCGTAAGCCACTCTTCATTTGAATGTTCCTTGCGGCCTTCTCTTCTTTTGGTACATGTAAAAATATAGTGGATACTAAAGCAATGACTGAAAAAGTAGTAGTTGCCACAAAAATCATAAAATCATCGAACTTCTGGCTGATTACTAATCCTAAAAAGGGACCGATTGCCATAGCCAAGTTCATACTTGTCGCAAAATACCCCATTCCTTCTCCACGTCGTACCACTGGGATAATATTGGCCGCAATCGTCCCAGTAGCTGTTGTACTAATCCCAAAAGCAAAACCATGAATGAATCTAATTAATAATAAAAGCGGTAAACTATTTACTAGAAAATACAATAGCATCATGATTAGAAATAAAACTAAACCAAAAAGCAGTAAATTCTTTTTTCCAACTGTTTCAATCACTTTCCCAGCAATAGGTCTAACAATGACTGCCCCAAGAACAAAAATACTAGAAGCAAGCCCTGCTTCACTTTGAGAAGCATGGAACTCCTTAATCGAATAAATCGCTAATGTTACCATTAACATATAAAATGATATAAATAACAGAAAATTTGAAGTTGAAACCATTAAAAAGTCTTTCGTCCATAATTTAGGTTTGTGATTCATGATAACTCCTCTTTCTTTATTTAAACTTTTCCTTTAAACATTGAGGATTTGTAATAAGGTCTGCTTCACATACTCCTTCCATCCAATTTTGTTCACATTCATCAACTACACTTTTAGCTCCCTAATATACTTGAATCCTCCTTTCCCGCTAATCTTTACTAAAATTTTTCCAATACATTGTCGCTTCTCTAACCGATGTACAGCACGGAATCAAATAGGCTTCTCTCCACCCATATTACTAACCTGCACATTTGGTCAAAAAAATGATTGTGATAAATCCCTCTTTTAACAATATAGTTACCTAGGTAACTATATACCTTTTATTTATAAATGTCCAATAAACCATATGACATTCAACCATTTCCATTGAACACATACTAGATTAAAAATGAACGCGCTCCGTTTATAAAAGAAAAAATGACGTATAAGCTGCACACGTCATTTTTCTTTTAAGTTGTATGGGCCTTCTACAACTTATTCAATTTTTTCCGTAACGATTATAGTCCACTTGGCTTTCCGTTTTCATAAGGTTTCAATATACCATACAGCGTTTCAATAACAGGAAGAACTACATCATGTTTAGCAGCCAAACGCAGTGCTCCTCCATGTAAATGCTCGACCTCTAAAGGAAGTCCTTTTCTCATATCCTGGTGCATGGAAGAGGTTGCTTCTTCTCGGAAACCTTTTAATCTAGTTGCCATCGTTTCTACTTCTTGCTCTGTTAAAACAATTCCCTCTTTCTCAGCGAGCATGCTCATTTCCAAGATTACCTTTCTAGCAACAGCAAATGACGCTTCCGTACTTGTAATAAAACCTGCTGGCAGCTGCATCGCTGACGTAATTCCTGAAAACGACGTAATAAATATGTACTTTTTCCACATATGCTTTAAAATATTTTCTTCCCTTAAAATATTCGTTTTTACATCATTATGTACCGCTTCTAATTGCGCACATATTTCTGTTTGCTCGTTATGAAGAGCTCCAAATTTCACAGCACCGCTTCCACTAGTATGCTCTACGTGACCTTGTTCATTTAACGTTGCAATGATAGAGGCGAATCCTCCTAGCACTTTTTCTTTTCCAATGGCTTGCTGCAATGTTTCTAAATGCTCTATACCATTTAACAAAGGAAGCACAAACGCTCCTGTCTGCTCCACAATTGTTTGAACTTGCGGGATGGCTTGGCCAAGATGATATCCTTTTACAGCCAGTATAATTAAATCGATATTTTCAACTTGTTCAGCCTCTGTATAAATCGTTGCATCTCTTGCTTCAAAGTTTCCTTCAGGGCTGTATATTTTCAATCCTTCTTTCGCTAATTGCGCTGCCCTTCTTTCCCTCACAAAAAACGAAACGTTTAAACCCGCTTCTAACAATCTCCCACCAAAATAAGCACCTAAAGCTCCTGCACCTTGCACCAAAATATTCATCGTAGCCCCAACCTTTCTTATCTCTTTTTTATCTATGTTATCACGGAAAAGAGGCAATACTCTAGTCACAAACTATTGAAAGCCGTATTATTCAACTTCTCAGCGATATCAGTTCCCTTATTCAAACACCGCATAGTCTTTTTCTTGAACCGCTATCCATTTGTTCTCTAAGTCATTTAGATTACTCTTTGTGATTTTCGGATACGAATATAAGAAAAAGCATCCCCTTGCCGCTTAGGCAATGAGATGCTCCTTGAACAAGATCCATTATTTTATAGTATGGATTTTATTACCATTTAAATCATTAGGAACATTCGACTGACCGACTACGATGCTATAATCACATATCGCTTCAACATCCTTTCGATCATGTGTGACCATAATACAAGTCATGTCGGCCTTCTTTAAAATTATTCCTAGTTCTTCTCGAATCGATTCTTTTAAATCCGCATCTAAGTTACTAAAAGGCTCATCCATCAATAATATATTTGGCTTTGGCGCAAGCGCTCTAGCAAGCGCAATCCGTTGCTGCTGGCCGCCGCTTAATTCATGTGGATACCTTTTCTCAAAACTCTCCATTTGAACAAGCTCCAACATCTCATCCACACGCGATTTTCGTTGCTTTCTAGGCAGACGTGATAAGCCAAACAGAATATTATCCTTCACTGTCATATGGGGAAACAGAGCATAGTCTTGAAAAACCATCCCGACTCCTCTTTCCTCCGGATGAATAAATACCCCTTCGCTGACAACGGTCGTACCAGCAATTTTAATCGTTCCTTTCATCGGCATTTCCAAGCCTGATATCAAACGGAGCAACGTACTTTTCCCACTGCCGCTTTGACCTAGAATCCCGACAATTTCTCCTTTTTCCATAGAAAAGGAGAAACCATTAATAATCGGAGCCTCTTTGCGAGAAAATGAAAAAGTAAGACCTTCAATTTCGACAATACTCATTGTTTCCCCCTCTTACCTATCATTTGAAAAATGATTACAGATAAAATACTAATTGCAATTATTAAAAGCGATGAAATAGAAGCCTCATGTATTTGCTCATCATTTGCATACTGATAGGTCTTTGTTGCCAGCGTTTCAAAATTGAAAGGTCTCAACAACAAAGCCAACGGCAGTTCCTTGCAGATTTCCACAAACGTTACAATAAATCCACTAATAAGCGACCCTTTAATTAAAGGAAGGTCCACTTTAAAGAACGTTTTTGTCACACCTAATCCAAGTATTCTTGAAGCTTCCGTATATTTCGTTCCAACCTTCTCAAAGCCCACTTCAATAGCGTTAAATCCAGTAGCCATAAAACGAATGAAATAGCCAACGATTAACATCACTAAAGATAAACTTAAAATGAGCGGTGCTTCACCGAGTCCCATAGAAGAGTAGATCGGAGCGAGCCATTTATCAAGCGAGATAAAAACAGCTAGTACACCAATTGCGATAATCGGACCAGGAATCGAGTAACCAAGAGTTACACATTTCGATATAATGAACGAAAATGAAGAATGAGAGCGACAAACATTTGCAACAACAACGGAAAGAATAAGAATAAGCAATGTAGATGCTAATGCTACATAGACGGTTTGATAAAACAATGTAAAGAATGAAGCATCCCACACTTTATGAAACGTCAGTTTTGCCCAAGCAATCAACTGAACAAATGGAATGAGAAATCCTAATAGAAACACAATTCCACAATATAGAAAGGCTGCTATTCCAGCCATCCCTCTCAGCTTCACAGGTACAAGCGGCCTTGATTTATTGCTTAAATGATAACGTCGCCGCTGTCTAAGCAGTTTTTCTAAAAAGAATACCCCGGCAATGATTACCATTAACCAAGCAGCCAGTCTCATCGCAGAATTTACATCGTACATTCTGAACCACGTTTGAAAAATAGCTGTTGAAATAGTATGAATACCTAAATAGCTAGTAACTCCATAGTCCCCCAGCACTTCATAGATAACTAAAACAGTACCTCCAACAATAGCAGGCCTTGAAAGAGGAAGAACTACTTTATAAAAGACAGCTAACGGTTTTCGTCCTAACAGCCTTGCATTCTCGATATATGATGTACTTTGACTTTCAAGAAATGCTCTCGTTATCATGTACACATAAGGGAATAAAAACAGAGTAAAAATAAAAACGGCTCCACTTATTCCCGAAACGGTTAACCATTCTGCCTTCAATTGATAGTCAAAATGGTTCCTTAACGTAGTTTGAACGACCCCGGTATAACCCAGCATCGTCCGATAAGTATATACCGCTATAAAAGTCGGGATTGCAAGCGGCAGCATTAGTCCCCAACGAAAAAAACGCTTTAAGGGAAAATCATAGGCTGCGACCAACCACGCCAATGTTACACCTAAAAAGGATGTAAATACACCAGTCAAAACGACAAGGATAATCGTGTTTGCAACATAATTCCCCAATAAATACTGACGAATATGAAACCAGTTTTCATTTGGTTCTTGAAATATCGAGGAGAAAATAAAAAGGATGGGCAGTAGAATAACTACCGCCCCAACTAAACTAATGGTCCACCAACCATTAAATTCTTTTTTCACCTTACGTTTGAGCAATTCGGCCTTCATGATTATTTCCAGCCTGTTTTATTAAAGATCTCAATTGCTTTTTGATTATGCTCCCCTAAAGTATCAAAGTTTAGCTCTTGCATTTTGAACTCTCCCCAGCTCTCTAGCAATTCTGGCTTAGCTGCATTAGGATTTACTGGGAATTCATAGTTATTAGCTGCTAAAAATTCTTGAGCTTCAACGTCCGTCATATATTCAATAAGCTTAACTGCATTTTCTTCATTTTCACTGTACTTTGTTAAACCAATTCCGCTGATATTCACATGAGTACCATTTGTTTCTTGGTTCGGGAAAAAGACTCCGATACTGTCAGCAACTTTTACTTCCTCTGGGTCTTCTGAGTTTGCAAGCAGACCAACATAATATGTGTTCATAATCGCAACATCACCAGTGCCTGCAGCAATCGCTTTAGCTTGGTCACGGTCACCGCCATCTGGCTGACGAGCAAAATTGTTCACGATTCCTTTTGCCCATTGCTCTGCTTTTTCTTCACCGTTTAACTCAATGAAAGAGGCAAGCAATGATTGGTTATATAAACTTGTTGAAGAACGAACTAACAATTTCCCATTCCATTTCTCGCTTGTTAAATCCTCATATGTAGACAATTCTTCCGGTGAAACTCTATCTTTTGCATAAGCAATAATACGTGCTCTTGTCGCCAACCCAATCCAGTTATTATCCGCATCGCGAAGGTTTTCAGGTACGTTTTTATTAATAACATCTGAAGTCACAGGTTGCAAAATATCATTTTGCTTTGCGTTAGCAAGGACTCCGCCATCTACTGTTACAAATAAATCAGCTTCTGTACTTTCGCCTTCACGCTTTATTCTCTCAATCAGCTCTTCTGCTTCTCCTTTTATCACATTCACTTCAATGCCTGTTTCTTCTGTGAATTTCTTGTAAATCTCATCATCAGCTTCGTAATGTCTTGCCGTATAGATATTTACTTCTTGATTTTCCGTTGTTTTAGATTTTGTTTCTTCGTCTTTGGATTTACTTTCATCTGTACCACCGCAACCAGCTAGACCGACTGTTAGTGCAGCACTAACTAGCAAAGGCTTAAATAACTTTGATAACTTCATGATTGATATCCACCTTTTCTGTTAATTTATTAATAATGATATTGAGAATCGATTTCATTTATTCCATTTCATTTTACTTACGATTATCTATACCGTCAACTAATTTTCCGAATTTTTAAATACTTTTTTATTATTCAATATATAATTATTTTTTCCTATTAATTGTATATACCAGCAACTTGTACGCTATAATCGAATCCCTTTAAAATATATAATCATTAGGTTATAAGAATAAATACACAAAATAATTTTATCGTTTGCTATGGATATTTTTAGAATATACTATTAACTCTATCTCAATAGTATCAATCTTTTATAAAGATTTCGAAATGAAACATTTCACCGTCTATTCGCAAAAAGGTTTTATGAAAAAATATACTAATAAAACATAACTTCTTCAAATCATTACATAGAATGGATAGAAATCTAAAAGTTATTCAAAAATGTAAGATAGAATAATTTTTACTATGTAAAATGTATCCATCCTATAGCAGAATCCTGTATTTAACAATCCCATCCTGTTACGAAAATGCGGTTCATTTAATGCGCCTCCAACTCCTTAAAACAAAAGGATTTAAAGCTTATTTACGTAAAACTTATTGATGAATTAAGATTCTATTATTTTCAAAATAGAATCGGTTGTACCGGATATATGGAACGGAGCTGCAAGAGGTAATACATTGTTTGCGTTAAAAAGAAAGCGATAAACCTTAGGGCACTTATTCCTTTATTTATTTTTCTACCCAAGCATTTAAGTTTGTTTCCACTGTTCTAATTGTTACTATAATAGTGACACTTGCATGAAGAAAGGATACATTTACATGTCAAATATACAAATACCTGTATCAGTCTTAAACTTAGCTCCTATTCGTGAAGGACAAAGTGCGAAAGAAGCTATCGAGGCAATGGTCGATTTAGCGCAAGCGACTGAGAAGATGGGCTATACAAGATATTGGATTGCTGAGCATCATAACACACCAACATTAGTGAGTTCAGCGACTTCTATTTTAATTAAACACACTTTAGAGCATACAGAACATATACGTGTTGGGTCTGGAGGAATTATGCTGCCTAACCACTCCCCTTTAGTTGTTGCGGAACAATTCGGAACGATGGCAACCATCTATCCTAATCGATTGGACTTAGGTCTTGGCCGAGCTCCGGGCACGGATATGATGACCGCAAATGCACTAAGACGAGCTCAAAAGGATTCTGTCTATACATTTCCGAACGATGTTCAGGCATTACTTACGTATTTCGGACCTGAAGAGCTTCAAAGTTATGTAAAAGCTTATCCAGGTGTTGGAACAAATATCCCAATCTATATCCTCGGTTCTTCGACGGATTCTGCCGTTCTAGCAGCTAAATTAGGCTTGCCCTATGTATTCGCTTCTCACTTCGCACCAAGATATATGGAGGAAGCTATTTCTATTTATCGCGACCGATTCCAGCCATCTCCATACTTAGACTCTCCATATATGATGGTCTGCTTGAATGTGATTGCCGCTGAAAGCGACGAAGAAGCTACATTCGAATCAACCACCATGCAGCAGTTTTTCCTAAATGTTGTTCGCGGATCTCAAACACCGTTACAACCTCCTGTTGAAAATATGGATCACATTTGGAGTCAGCCTGAAAAAGCAATGGCTGCATCAATGTCCAGTGTGACTCTGTTAGGAAATAAAGATTCGATTCGAAAACAGTTGACGAGTTTTCAAGAGAAGTATAACGTCGATGAAATTATGGCTGTATCATATATTTATGATGGTAACAAACAAAAACGGTCTTATGAGATTCTAAAAGAAATCGTGGATGGCAAATAAAGATATGCATTTGAACACGCTGTGATTTTTGGATCCTATGCGTGTGAGAATAGATTACTTGAACTTAACAATACAACAAATATACCTGTATTGAGATGATGTGCCCCTCAATACAGGTATATTAAAATAAACTATTCTTTTAATACTGATGTTTAATAATTATCAATTTGAGCTCTTTGTAGTTTACCGCTGTAATCGACATAAATAGATTTCCATTCAGTGTATACATCTAAGGATGCTTCACCAGAATCTCGATGACCATTACCAGTCCCTTTCGTTCCGCCAAATGGAAGATGAATCTCAGCCCCTGATGTTCCTGCATTCACATAGACAATTCCTGTATCCAAATCTCTCATAGCTTGGAAGGCTCGGTTAACGTCAGCAGTGAAAATCGCACTGGATAGACCAAATTCCACATCATTATTTACTTCAATAGCTTCTTCTAAACTACTAAAGGTATCATAATGGGTAAAAATCTCCCTAGAATACTATTTAATTTTTCAAACATCCTTCTTCATCTCGATCATCCATCCCTTTAGTAGACTAGCTTGTTATAGCACTTTACTTCTAGATTACCAATAAACTCCGGCTCTTTCGCCCACGTGCTGTATTAATAATCAGTCACCTCCATCTCAAGCCCCAGTTTTAGACACTTTACGACTTCTTGAGCAATCTTACTATTCCCTTACTTTACATTTATCCATTTAAACTATTATAAGACTATATATCATTTTTACAAAAAGTGGAATGTTTTCGTTTGAAAAACTGTTCCCATACACTTTTCTTTTCATAATGGAAATTAACACTTTTACTAACACTTAGTCATTTGTCAATGAAGCAACTAACTGCAGTTGTATACACTTCGTCTATACTTTTTCACTAATTTTAATATAGATTTTGTAAAAGCAGCCGTTAATATAGGACACGCTAATCGTGAAATTAATCGAAAATACCTAAAAGCACTAAAAACGAAAAAAAGCTGAAATCCTGAACATCCAAGAATCCCCGCCTAGCCAATTTTCTAAACTATTTTTCTATTAAATAAAAAGAAGCAAAACACCAACTCCAAATTCGGCAGCATGACATTCAATATTTACTGTCGTCCCTTTCACAGACTTCATGATTAAAGTGGAGAGCCAAGTAGTCTCTCCACTGATTAATGAGGATTCTATTCATTAAATGAAACGGGCGAGCCAGTTGAAGTATGTTGATTCACCCAGTCAAGCGATACTTTGGAAACATCTTGCCAGTCAGGTATTTCTGATTTATGCTGTTCTACCCAACTCATACAATATTGCGGGTCAATATTATTTTCCTGGCATTGTTCTAAGAACGACTGAATGTTTGAATCTGTACAATTTTCCCATGTGCCACAAGTAGTTGTAAAAAGAGTCTCCATTTTCGTTTGTATATCAAGTTCCTTATCATTAACCATGATTGACTCCTCCTTTTATTAAAAATAAGATAAGCATGTTGGCATTAACAACATTAAGTATGTTCAAAGGATTATTTATGCCGTTGGCTGCTGTATTAATTATTATCCCAATGATTGTCGCCATTATAACTGTACACAGAAAAAATGGTTTGTTTTCAGATAAGGGTGGAATAGAATATAATCTGGTATTAATCGCTATCGCATCGGGCATCACTTTAACTGGTTCTTTATCTTTAGATGCACTCTATGATATCGATTTTTTGGTCCGTTTAATGTTTTCACATTGAAGAAACCTTTAACCACAAAATAAAACCAGCACAAATGACTATGCTGGTTTGCTACACAATATTCATTTAGAAGTTTCCTGCAACCTTTTCTAAACCAGTTTCAATGATTTCTTCTGCTCGGTCAGGATACTAATAACAACTGTTTCTGAATCTGTGGTTCCCCAAGCTTGAACATACTTAACAGCCAATAGATTATCCTTGTGGATTAATGTTATGGTTATGACGGAATCTATTACTTGGATCGTACGTTTTCTTTACCTCTACTAAGCGCTCGTAGTTTTCTTGAAATGCATTAGTCGTTACATCGTCGCTTACACCGACTCCATTAAGATATGAGGCATTTTTGTAGGAAAATGGGAGCAGTCCTCCATATACGGAATCTATCCATTGTTTACATACAGCATCGTCTCCAGCCATAGCCATTACATCAACCAACAGGACAAACTTTGCATTTCGGATGGCAAATGGAGTTGCATGAACAGGTACTCGATTCATTTTTCCGCCAAGTGCCCATAGCTGAACAAGGATGCTTGGAGCCGGCGCATTGTCTATTTTATAGAGGAGCTGCTCAATGACTGTATCATCCAATTCATCAAAGAAAAGAGAGCTTCCATAAACAGGTACGGTTTTTGGCACCATTGGGTCTAGCTTCTTTTGGAACGCTACAAATGGCACTACTCCTGTTTGATCAACAATTGGTTCTGCTAACTCGCGAAGCGGTTGAATAACTGTTTGGCCTTCTTTCGCATCACCTGCATAGATTCCTAAAAGCATGATTACCTTTTTATGATGTAAAAATTCAGGTAAAAACGGGGCAGGCGGCAGAACAGCAGCTGTTATATTAAGAGAAACTGCTTCATCAGGAGCTTGAGCCAAAAATTGTTGAGCTTTGTTTAAGATGTCTTTTGCATCCTTAAAATCGTACATCACATCCAAAGCCAACACTTCTGGACCTACGGCATGCAAGGCAAACTCAAATCTAGTGACGACCCCAAAATTTCCGCCGCCTCCGCGAATTGCCCAAAATAAATCTTGATGATTCTTTTCATTAACCTCAAGCACAACACCGTCCGCTGTTACGACTCTTGCACCAACAAGATTGTCACAAGTTAACCCATACTTCCCTCTTAAATAACCAATACCGCCATTTAGAGCTAACCCGGCAACACCTGTTTCGGAAACCGTCCCAGTAGGAACTGCCAGTCCATACTTTTGAGTTTCAAGATCTATATCTCCAAGAGTAGCTCCACCTTCTACAACAGCCACTTGTCTCTTTTCATCTACTGTTACTTTTCTCATGTGTGATAAGTCGATCATTACCCCATCATCACAAACAGCAAGGCCGGCTACATGGTGTCCTCCACCGCGAATCGAAATAGATAATTCATTTTCCTTCGCAAACTGTACAGCTGCAATCACATCATTTTCTGACTCACAAACTACTATTGCGGCTGGTTTTCTATCAATTACAGCATTCCAAACCCTTCTTACTTCATCATAACGCGCATCATTTGGACGTATTAATCGGCTGCCTACATGCTTCTCAAGGGTACTATACATCATGTAATCACTCCTATCTTTTATATTTGAACACTAGTTCATTGTTACCATATAATAGTACCATTATTTGGTTGTTTTTCCACAAAATTCTGTAATCATAATTACACCAATAGTCATATTCTCAAACTAGTTGACATAGATTCTTCAAAAAGTAAAAGGGACAAACACTAACTTTTCATTGCAATCAAGTAAAAAAACTGGTATCATCTAACATAATTAAATATTCACTTATTTCAATATTCTTTTGAAGTAAGGATAGAGGAGCAAAGACCATAAGTACGCACTGGGAGGATGATGAGATCCAATGACGATTGCGAAAAGGGGAATTTGCCGAAGTGGAAAGAATCTCATATTTCTTGAAGCTGGTTCTGTTATTGAATAAATACAGAACTGTCATATAGGAAACTATATGGAGGGCTATCTTACGCACAGAAATAATTTTTGTTACATATTGTTTCTACTGCAGCAGCGAAGCCCCGTTGTTGCTTTTTCGCGTTTATCGTTAATCGCCCTTCTCCCTCTATATAAAAATCATTAAAGGACGTGGAGAAGTAATGAATTTCGGACAAATTTTAACTGCAATGGTAACCCCATTTGATCACAATGGTGAGATTGATTTTAATGCTGCAAAAAACTTAATCAATTATTTAATTGACAATGGTACAGACGGTTTAGTAGTTGCGGGTACAACTGGAGAATCCCCTACATTAACGACGGAAGAAAAAGTCGAATTATTCAAATTTGTCGTTGAAGTTGTGAATGGAAGAATTCCTGTTATTGCTGGTACTGGCTCTTATAACACTAAAGCCTCTATCGATTTAACGAAGCTTGCAGAACAAGCAGGGGTCGATGGAATTATGCTTGTTGCTCCATACTACAATAAACCTTCTCAAGAGGGATTATATCAACACTTTAAAGCAATTGCTGAGTCAACGTCATTACCGGTTATGCTGTATAATATACCAGGACGCAGCGTTGTCAATATTTCTGTTGAAACTGTCGTTCGCCTTGCACAGATTCCAAATATTGTTTCCATTAAAGATGCAAGCGGCAACTTAGATGCGATGACTGCAATTATTAGCCAAACACCGGAAGATTTTTCATTGTACAGCGGTGATGATGGTTTAACTTTGCCGGTATTATCGATTGGCGGCACGGGAGTAATCTCAGTTGCTTCTCACATTATAGGCAATGAAATGCAAGCAATGATTGAAAATTTCAAAAATGGGAAGCTTCAAGAAGCTGCTCTAGCTCACCGCAAACTTCTCCCAATTATAAAAGCACTATTTGCTGCACCAAATCCATCACCGGTAAAAGCAGCATTAAATCTAAAAGGGACCAATGTTGGCGGCGTTCGCTTACCAATCATTCCTCTAAACGATGAAGAAACAAGTGCCTTAAAACAAGCACTGCAAGTACTGAATGTAAAAGAAGAAACGATTTCTTAAAAAAGTTTTTTAATAAATGAAAGTTTTGAATCATCTATGCGAAATCCAAAAAGGGACTGACCTCCCATATCACATTACTGTCTGGGAGATTAGCACTCGTATCTTACTTTATTTATTAAATGAAAGTAAAAAATGACGTGTAAAATGGTACACGTCATTTTTATACTGGTTACTTTTTCACCTTGTCGCACTTCCAGTATTTAAAAAAGTAAGAGTTGCAGTTATTTCATGTACACCATTGACTAAAATCATAATCCTATTGGTTCCTGAATTTAGATTCGTATTTGAAATGGGTCTAGGAAAATCAAACTCTATCGGAACGCCTTGTACAAAGGTTCTTACAGTATCAGACCTATATAACGAACCAAACGTTGTTGTTGCACCCATTGCTCATGTTGCTCCTGTTGAACCCGTTTCTCCTTTAAATATATTTACCTCAACTTCTTGTTCAACTATTAATTTTTTATTATCTTCTATGACTTTTTGTTTCTTCTTAACTTTAACGCAATTACATTTCCTCCCGCCACATTTAGAACAGTGTACTTTAACTTCTTGCTCTATTTTATTTTTTCTATTATTATCCAAACGTTTCACATCTTTCCCAAATTATTACTCACACACTATGTAACTGTCATTAAATTTGATTAGACAAATATCTATAAAAAATCGTAAACCCAAGTTTTTTATACAATTATCGAACTTCTTTAGAAACAAAAAGCATTTATTACTTGTACCCATGCTAAACGTATCAAAAAAGGACGTCGGTTTAAATTCATCAACGTCCTTAACTAAAACTCTATAACTTTCTTGTAACTTGAATATCTTAAAGAACTTTTATTTAAAAAGGTTTTATTATTCTAAGTACAATTTTCTAAAATAAACCTTTTAACCTTATCGTATAAAGTACTTTACTTAAACTAATCTACTAATCTTTACATTAAGCAGCTTTTGTAATTCTGCGGTTAATCGCTGCTCCGCTTCAGCCTCAATACGGAAACCGCCTGTTGCTAAACGTTCAATTTGCTGATCAATAACATAGACCGGATTTAAAATTTCAGTTGCACCTAGTACCGATAATACTGGCTTTAATGCATATTCAATGGCTAAAAGATGACCAAACGAGCCACCTACTGCCAAAGGTACAACGATTTTTCCCTCTAATGCTTTTTGCGGCAATAAATCTAAATATGTCTTTAAAATACCTGTAAAAGAAGCTTTATAAATAGGCGTTAAAATGACAACAATGTCTGCTTCTGCTACTTGCTGATTAGCACGCTGAATGTCCTCGCTTGCAAAGTTTGCTGTAATTAAATCCGTTGCTGGCAGCTCATGTACATAAAGCGAATGGAAGTTGATTTCCTCTTGCTCAAAAAATCTTTCCACCTTTTGTTGAATAGCTGTTAAACGAGATTTCTTTGTATTGCCTCCATTAATAATCACTGCTTTAGTCATTTGCATTCTCTCCTTTACTTACCTGTTATTTGTGCCGTTTTTTTAGATGGATGTACAGGTACTGAAAGTCCTAAATTTCCACGTAATGTATCGCTCTCATATTCAGTGCGGAATAAACCTCGACGCTGTAGTTCCGGGATTACGAGTTCAACAATATCGTTCAAGCCATCCGGGAAAGTTGGTGGCATAATGTTAAAGCCATCTGCGCCTTCATTTAAGAACCACTCCTCTAATTGATCTGCAATCTGTTCAGGTGTTCCAACGATTTCCCGGTGACCGCGTGCCCCCGCAATACGCTCATAAATTTCACGGATTGTTTGTAAATTTTCCCGTTTTGCAATGTCACGAATGATATTGTAGCGAATGCGCGGATTCGTTTCATCTTCAATTGTGCTAAACTCCGGCAGCGGAGCATCCACATCATATCCTGATAAATCAATATTGGTGAAATTCGATAAATAGGCTAGACCTACTTCTGGTAAAATACGGCTATTCAGCTGTCGCTGTTTGGCAAGTGCCTCTTCCTCCGTTTTAGCCACTGTAATAAATACACCAGGCATAATTTTTAAATCCTCAGGCTTACGGCCATATTTAGCTAGGCGCCCTTTTACATCACGATAGAAAGTCTGAGCCTCTTCAAGTGTTTGCCATGCTGTAAAAATAACTTCCGCCGTTTTTGCCGCAAGCTCTTTTCCAACTTCGGACGATCCAGCCTGCACAATGACCGGATGGCCTTGCGGTGTCGATGGCGAATCCAGCGTCCCTTGTACCTTAAACCATTCCCCCTCATGATTAACCGGGTGCACCTTGTCTATATCTAAAAACCGACCTTGTTCCTTGTCGATAACAAGTGTCTCGTCTTCAATCGAAAACCATAGCTTCTTGACAACATCCACAAATTCCTCTGCACGTTCATAGCGGAGCGCGTGCTGTAAATGTTTTTCTTTACCAAAAAGGAGTGATTCACTGTCGTTTGCTGAAGTGACTACATTCCAAGCCGCCCGGCCTTTTGATAGATGATCAATAGCACCAAATTTACGCGCTACATGGAACGGTTCGTTGTATGTAGTTGTCAATGTAGCGGTTAATCCAATATTTTTCGTAACTGCTGCAAGCGCTGAAATAATAATGACTGGATCGAGCTTCAATCCCGATGATGAATTTTCTAAAATAGATTGACCAAATACATCCGCAAAAAACACCATATCGAATTTACCGCGCTCAGCCGTTTGGGCTAATTCAATTAAATAATCTAAATCCAATGTTCGATCCGCTCCTGAAGAAGGGTGACGCCAGCTCGCAACATGATGTCCAGGCAAATTGAAAAACGCCCCTAATTTCATTTGTTTTTTCGTCATAACAACAACTCCTATTTGTCATATTCATTTAATCGGAATTTTACAAAAAAATTATTTAGCAAACGGGTTATATTCGTTTGTATATAAATCTTCCGCCTTCACTTGACCTTCTTTTAGTTCACCATTTCTGACAAGCCAATCAATCCAAACATCATACTCGGATGGTGTAATGACACCGCCTGTTTCCGCAATTCCTGTACTCTTCCAATATTTAAGGTTATCAGTCGTTTCTTTTCGCCCGCGCTCATTGATAATTTTCTCAAAGCGTGCAATGACTTCTTCCCTAGGTGTTGTTTGTGCCCATTCAATAGCCTTGGCAACCCCTTCCGTAAATTGCTGTACAGTATTTGGGTTATCCTTGATATACTGCTCTGTAAAGAAATAATCACCTGCCGTAAACTCCGAGCCAAACACATCAATGTCTTTAAATAATTCTACAATTCCTCCCGCTTCTAGAGCTCGATCTCTTGCAATACTTGCAGTACCACCAAATACAGCCGCATCTAGTTGTTTATTTCGCAGCGCTTGTTCTGCATTCGACATCGGAATGGTTACTAGTGTCACTTGTTCAATTTCTTTTTCAGTTAAGCCGCTTTGACGTAAATAATCTTTGATAACAAACTCCGCATGAGCCCCTAAAATATTCACGCCCACTTTTTTACCAATTAAATCTTTCCCCGATTTAATCGGACTCCCCTCAAGTACATAAGCACCCATATACGTATTTTCATCACTGCCATAAGAACCAACGACGGACTTTAATTTTACATTTTTTGAATAAGATTTAATAATAGCTCCATTAAATGCGGCCCCAAAATCTATTTGTTTTGTCGACGTTAATTGAATGCTTTCCGGTCCACCAGTGCTATCACCTATATAATCCAACTTTAAATCTCCTAAATAGCCTAAATCCTCTGCTAGTTCAGGAAAGCCCACGATACCTGGCGACCCTTGATATTGCAGTACTGTATCTTCTTTAGAATCAGCAGCTGTCTTATTATCTGAACAGCCTGTTAAAATACTGCCGATTACACCGGTTGCTAAAATAAATGAAGCTAATTTTTTCATAATTGCTCTCCCCACTTCAATTCAATAAGTCGCCTATTTTTTCAGCGCTAAATTCTGCTCTATTTTCCAGCTCTTTGTATCTGCTTTTTAGACGGACTTACAGGTACTGAAAGTCCTAAATTCCCACGCAGTGTATTGCTTTCATATTCTGTACGGAATAAACCGCGTCTCTGTAATTCTGGAATGACCAGTTCCACAATATCATGAAGACCATCCGGGAAAGTTGGTGACATCACATTAAAGCCATCCGCACCTTCATTTAAGAACCATTCCTCTAATTGATCAGCAATTTGTGCCGGTGTACCAACAATTTCTCGATGACCGCGTCCCCCCGCAATATGCTCGTATACTTCGCGTAATGTTTTTAAATTTTTACGTTCCGCAAGAGTGCGAATAATCGTATAACGGATTTGTGGATTCGTCTTATCGTTAAACTCTACACTTTCAGGAAGTGGTGCCTCTGCATCGTATCCTGTTAAATCTACACCAAAGAAATTTGATAAGTATTCAAGACCTATCTCAGGTGAAATGTAGCTATTTAATTCTTTTCGTTTAGCAATCGCTTCTTCCTCTGTTTTCGCTACTGTAATGAAAACACCCGGCATAATTTTTAAATCTTCAGGTTTGCGACCATATTTTGCAAGGCGTCCCTTCACATCACGATAGAAAGCTTGTGCCTCTTCAAGTGTCTGCCAGGCTGTGAAAATAACCTCAGCCGTTTTTGCCGCAAGTTCCTTCCCTGCTTCTGAAGAGCCTGCCTGCACAATTACTGGATGGCCTTGCGGTGTCGCTGGCGAATCCAACGTTCCTTGCACTTTGAACCATTCGCCCTCATAATTGACTGGATGAACCTTCTCTAAGTCTAAGAACTTCCCTTTCTCCTTATCGATGACAAGTGCCTCTTCTTCAACGGAAAACCATAACTTCTTGACAACATCTACAAATTCCTCAGCTCTTTCATAACGCTGTGCATGCTCTAGATGCTTTGCTTTACCGAATAATAATGACTCTCTTTCATTGGAAGATGTCACTACATTCCAAGCTGCCCGCCCTTTTGACAGATGATCAATGGCACTAAATTTACGTGCTACTTGAAACGGTTCATTATAAGTTGTTGTTAACGTTGCCGTTAAACCAATATTTTTTGTCACTGCTGCAAGTGCTGAAAGAATAATAAGTGGATCCAGTTTTAAGACCTCAGTGGCTAGCCTTTCTGAAGGTGTTTGACCAAATGTATCCGCAAAGAAAATCATATCGAATTTTCCACGCTCGGCTGTTTGCGCTAATTCCGTTAAATAATCTAGATCGAATATACGATTTGCCGCTGTTGAAGGATAACGCCAGCTCGCTACATGATGCCCAGGCAAGTGGAAAAATGCACCTAATTTCATTCGTTTTTTTGTCATATTACCAACTCCTATTTATCTTATTGTTTTAGTTAGAATTAATGTAAAAAAATAATAGAATCACTTACAAATCATAGATTTACTGGCTGCTTCCATTTTGAAAATTTACGCTCAAGCATGCTTAAGCCTTGATTGATGAGTAAGCCTAACAAAGCAATCGTTAAAATACCTGCGTACATTTCAGGAATTTGGAAGTTGTATTGTGAATACGTAATTAAATAACCTAACCCTTCTTTTGCTCCGACCATTTCTGCTGCGATTAACACTAAAATCGCTCCTGTTCCTGCCATACGAATCCCTGTAAAAATAGTTGGAACGGATGCTGGTAAAATCACTTTAAGAAATAGTTGATAAGAAGAGAGATTCATCGAACGCGCTGATTTAATTAATAATGGATCTACGTTTCCTACAGCAGCAATGGTGTTTAAGAGAATCGGCCATGTGCAGGCGAATAATACAATAGCAATTTTGGACGTTTCACCGATTCCTAGCAGCAACATAAATACCGGAAGCAAAGCTAATGCCGCTGTATTTCTGAACAATTCTAACACTGGATTTAATAATTCTCTTGCTAATGGATACCAACCAATCATCAACCCTAATGGAATGGCAATCAGCAATGCTAACCCAAACCCACTCACTGAACGGGTGATACTCGCCATAAAATGAGCAAAAAGCTCACCTGATATAACCATATTCCACCAAGAGATCACTACACTAGAAAATGTCGGAAAGAATGCCGGATCTACTAAGCCAATTCGTGGTGAGATTTCCCATAGTAAAAATAATGCCACTAATACAATAGACTGTTTGAAAACCTTTTGTAGGCTGGAAAACACAAACAGTTTTGGTTTTCTCGGCTCTACAGCTGACTGTATAGATTTTATTGTCTCCATAAGTATGACTCCTCTCTATTCTAGTTAAATATGAGCACCTTGGTATTCATGTTCATGCAGTAAACTCCAAACTTCATGACGCGCTTTCACAAAATCAGGATGGGAACGAATATCCGCATCCTCTAAACGTGACTTAAGCGGAATATCCACAATCGTTTTCACCGTACCAGGCCCTGGTGTCAACACGACGACACGTTCGCCTAAATAGACTGCCTCATCGATACCATGTGTAATAAAAATAATCGTTTTCTTCGTTTTCTCCCAAATACGCAAAAGTTCACTTTGCAGGGATTCACGTGTTTGGGCATCAAGTGCTGCAAAGGGTTCATCCATCAGTAAGACATCTGGATTAAAAGCTAGACTTCTAGCAATCGCTACACGCTGCTTCATTCCCCCGGATAGTTCATGTGGATAACGATCCGCAAAATGACTAAGTCCAACTAAAGCAAGAAAATGCTCGGCTCGTTCTCTTCGTTCGTACTTTGGAACACCCTTTGCCTCTAAGCCAAATTCAATATTGCCGCGTGCTGTCTTCCATGGAAATAGGGCATATTGCTGAAAGACAATACCGCGATCCAGCCCTGGGCCTGTAATTTTTTCACCATCAATTAAAATGCGTCCGCGTGTTGGCATTGATAAGCCGCCTAGTAAATCAAGCAAAGTTGATTTGCCGCAGCCACTTGGACCTACTAATGTTAAAAACTCGCCTTCTTTTACCGTAAAACTTAAATCCTTTACTGCTGTAAATTCTTGCATTACACCCTTTTGTTTCGTATCACGAACCGTAAAAGTTTTTGTGACACGTTCAAATCTAATTTTCTCAGTACCTGTCAATGAGCTCACCCCACCCTTTTTATAATTAAACACATAAGAATAGTAGGTTTATAGTTATAGCAATCCTTCTAATTAGTTACCTTAGCTTAGATTACTAGTGGAAGCCGACTCGTTTAAGCAAAAAAGGCTCAGGTGACAACGACTATCGTTTATCATCTGAGCCTCCGGTTAACCAGTCAGCATCTGCTATGTATTTAACTTTGTCCTACTCAATCGATCCTATTTTAACGATACACTTAAAAGTAGGAGTTTTTTGTAGGTTTAATACCAACTAAACTTATAAACTTAATTTATCACATAAAAATAGAATGTCAATGATATTTTTAAAAAATTTCGCCATATTCACTTAAAAATGGAAAACGAGATTTTCGACCTACTTCCTGTTTTTATGCAATAAAATGACCCAAGCCTATATAGACTGAGGCCATTTTAAATTAAACAAACTGAGAACTTATTCCTTCCCTTCGCTCTCCCTTTCCCATCTTGATACCTCTTCGCGAACTTTAGGTGCCACTTCTTTACCTAACAGCTCAATCGCCCTCATGACATCTTCATGAGGCATTGTGCCAACTGGTACATGCAGCATAAAACGGGTGATACCTACATTCTTTCGCAAATAAATAATTTTATCAGCAACAGTCTGTGGATCCCCGACATACAGGGCACCTTCCAAGCTGCGAGCAGCATCGAAAGTAGCCCGGGTATACGGTCCCCATCCACGCTCTCGTCCTAATACGTTCATCGCTTGCTGGGTCGAAGGGAAAAATTTGTCCGCTGCCACTTCCGTGTTCTCCGCAACAAAACCATGTGAATGCGAGGCGACGGAAAGCTTTGATACATCATGACCAGCGCGTGCTGCGGCCTTTTTATAAAGTCGGACAAGCGGTTCAAATTGAATCGGACGGCCGCCAATAATCGCTAGAACGAGCGGCAATCCTAGTAAACCTGCACGAACAACCGACTCAGAATTCCCGCCGCTGCCAATCCAGACCGGCAATGGATTCTGGACTGGACGCGGATACACACCAAGATTTTGAATCGCTGGTCGATGCCCCCCTCTCCAAGTCACTTTTTCAGATTCTCGAATTTTTAACAATAGCTCCAGCTTCTCTTCAAACAGCTCATTATAATCTTTTAAGTCATAGCCAAACAGTGGAAATGATTCAATAAAAGAGCCCCGGCCTGCCATGATTTCTGCACGACCATTTGAAATCGCATCCACTGTTGCAAAATCCTGAAACACTCGCACCGGGTCTGCAGAAGAAAGCACCGTAACCGCACTTGTTAATCGAATTCGCTTCGTTTGCGACGCAGCTGCAGCCAGCACAACGGCTGGAGAAGATGCCGCATAATCTTTGCGATGATGTTCACCTACACCAAACACATCCAAGCCTACTTTATCGGCTAGTACAATTTCTTCAACTACTTCACGTATACGCTGTGTATGACTGATTACTTCGCCCGTTTTGACATCTGGTGTTGTCTCTACAAACGTGCTTATACCTATCTCCATTTTATTCCCCTCCTGCTCCTAGAGAACAAATCGTATGATTCTCTATAGCTCTTATGTAAGCTTATTTTTCAGAGTACCCGAATCCCTTACGACATTAAAGGTTGCGCTCAACTTCTTCTTCACATCATAATTCCTTTACCATTAAAACATGCGGAATACCTTCTTCCATAAATACATCGGATGACGCCTGATAACCAAGCTTTTCATAAAAACCTTCTGCTTGTGTTTGTCCATGTAATTTCACTCGAGATATTCCTTTTTCTTTTGCTATTTCTTCTAATGCTTTAATAATTACTTTCCCAAGACCAAATTTACGGTACGGAGCTAAAATACAAATTCTCTCCAATTTCCCTACGCCATCAACAACTCTTACTCTTCCCGTTCCGACAGGTTGTTCCTCGTAATAAACTAAAGTGTGTTCACATTGTCCATTTAGTGTGTCAAATTCATCAAATTCTGCCTCTACTGGCACACCTTGTTCTTCAACAAATACTTCTTTTCTAATCTGAAATGCTTTTTTCAAATCATTATCGACTGTTATTCTTTTTAACTCCACTTACCTTCAGCCCTTTCTGGATGTATGATTCAAGCACTTTACTTTCTTATTCCTCATAAATCATTTTCCTTGTCATTCCACCATCTACGACGAGGTTAATGCCTGTAACAAAATCATTTTCTTTAGCTGTTAAATATAGACAAGCTCGTGCAATATCATCTGGTTTTCCTACGCGCTTGGATAGATGCTGTTCATGGTCGATTTGACTTAATTTTGCATAATCTCCTGTTTCAATCCAACCTGGAGAAATAGCATTTACTGTAATCCTGTCTTCACCTAATGAGGCCGCTAGCGCATGTGTGACGGCGACGATTCCACCTTTTGTGGCCGCATAAGATTCCGAATTTGGCTCAGACATAACAGCCCTTGTGGAGGCAATATTGACAATCGATCCGCCATCCTTATTATGACGCATATATTTTGCCGCTTCACGTGAGCCTAAGAACACACTTCTTAAGTTTGTATTAATCACATCGTCCCACTCTTCTATCGATAGATCATAAGGAGACCTGAATAACGCTTTTCCTGCATTATTAATTAAAATATCGATTTGACCATATGTTTGATTAGCTGCCTCCATTAATCGAATGATATCTGCTTCCACTCTTACATCTGTTTGTACGAAAAGTGCTTCTCCACCCTGTTCATTTATCCTAGTAACCGTTTGTATACCTGCTGTTTCATCTATATCTGCTAAAACGACATTAGCCCCTTTTTCTGCATAAGATAGAGCAACGCCTTGTCCAATGCCATTTCCTGCTCCTGTTATCACGACTGTTTTATTAGAGAAATCCATAATCTGTACACATCCTTTTTACTCTCAATATTTTTTAAGATAACACAAAAGAACAATAGAGAGAAAACCTGTCTCTATAACAGATTAAAAAGAAAGATTTGCTGGAATTTTGTGCTTCATGACTCTGATGAAGGACATTTCCTGACTCGAGTTCTGGAACTTTGTCCTTAAACACACTTTTTGAGGACGGTAGAAAAGGAACAATCTGAGGAGAATGATTGTTCAACTAAACGGGAAGGCTGCCCCGAAAGCCATTTTCATGACTTTTAGGACAGCCTCTCGCTTCGTTATATAAAACAGACAAGGATTGTGTCAATCTATTTCACATCATGTTTTTAAAATCTAGATGAAAAACTTATGATTTAAGCTGTTACTGCTGATAATTCTTTTGCTACAGCTTTAACTTTTTCTAAACCTTCAGCAATAATCGTTTCAGCTTGATCTGACGCTGCATTATGGCCTTCAATAATGACTTCGTTTACGATTTCCATACCGAATACGCCGCCAACAACGTTTTTAATATAAGTAGCAGCCATTTCCATTGGCGCTGCTTCTGGTGTTGAGTAAACACCGCCACGTGCACTTAAAATAATCGCTTTTTTATCAGTCATTAAGCTTACTAATTGACCATTTTCGTTATATTTGAATGTGAAACCTGCTTGGTACACATAGTCGATAAATGTTTGTAATTTAGCTGGGATTGTTAAGTTCCATAATGGGAACGCGAATACTACTACGTCTGCTGCTGTTAAAGCATCCATTGCTTTTTGTTTAGCAGCTAAAATACGTTGTTCTACGTCTGTCATTTCTTCGCCTGATTCTAATTTACCAAAAGCGTTGAATAAATCTTGACCAAAGTAAGGCATATCTTCTGCAAATACATCATAAGTTGTTACATTTACACCTTCTACGTTCTCCATAAAAGTTTCATACATTTTACTTGATACTGCTTCGGAAGCTGGACGGTTATTTGCTTTTACAACTAATACGTTCATGATTGTTAGTCTCCTTTAAATTATCATTAATAAAGATATCTCGAATTCATAATATATAAGTAAAATATAATTGTCAACAAAATAGATTTCAAGCACTTAACATTGTTAGTGAACTCATAAACACGGTAATCGTTCAATACTCTCTAATTAACTATATTTTAGAATAAAAATGCGTCTACAGCGTATTGCCCAGGACCTATTAGCGCTATACCAATAGCCACTGCAAGCAGGGTAAGGTTATATTCATATCCATTTGATGTTGCCCATAATCCACTTGGACCATGTACCTTCACAATAGCCATTACCATCGTTCCTGCAATGATTACTCCTGCAAGCGGGGTTAAAAATCCTAAAACAAATAAAATTCCTCCAATAAGTTCTGCCAATCCTGCGAAAAGAGCCATTGTTACTCCTGGCTTCATGCCAATAGATTCAAACCATCCTCCAGTACCTTTTAATCCATAACCTCCAAACGAACCAAATAGTTTTTGAGCACCGTGACCAATGAATAAAACACCTACTACCAAACGAATGATTAATAATCCAATACTTATCATCAAAAAACCCTCCTAAAAATCACCCTGTATTTTATCTCGAATTCGAGATAAATGATTAAAAAAATTTAACTTCCTACTCTTTCATTTACCTTTTTGAATCATTATTCCTATCTCAACACGATTTAATGATTCAAATATATAATCAACTAGCTTCTACGGCATGAAGGTCAACTGTTGCCTACTCCCACCTCATTCGCTCCCGTAATGCTTTAGTTGTTTACATTCATAACAGATTCGGCAAATCCGTACATTTTCTTTTTTTCACCCCCGGAAATTATCTTCAATAAATATATCTCGAACATGAGATAATGATAATACTTAAAAAATTTTATGTCAATAATCTTTTTTTATTTTTCCGATTTGCAGACTGTAACGGAGTGTATAGTATAATCAGTCTTGTATCGGCACCTAATTATTTCAAAAAAGGATATGATCATTTTGGCAAAAACAATCATTTTAAATAACTACTCTATTTCAGTGAAAGAGTATGGGGAAAAAAAGACGAAGGATGGCGATCTCATTTCCGTTACGTTTGATGTGACAAGTGAAGATTACCATGATGTGACAACATTACTATACAAAAGAGCATTTGATGTAAAAATCCCCGAAAGAAATCGAGAATTTAAAGGGACCATTCAACAGTATTCAACTTCCATTACAAATCTTTATGAAAAAGGCAACGTAGGAGAATTTAAACTGTGTTTACTTGAAAAAAGTTAAGAAAAGAACTCTTTCAAACCAGTTCCCTCTATACAAAAGGCCATTCATCTCCCACTCTTTGTTAGACTACGCTCTGCACAAACTTAAAGTGGGAGTCTTCTCGCCTAAACCTAAAATGATAAATCATCTCTTACCTTCTTCTCCTCACCCCGATTATTTAATCTTAACTAAATAAATTGGGTCAATAGCTGGTTAAACTTGTCACGTTCTTCCCAGAACGGACCATGGCCGCTATATTGAAACGGTACAAGCTGTGAATTTCTTATTTTTTGATGTAGTTCTTGAGCTTGCGCAAATGGAATAACTTTGTCATGGATGCCGTGAATAATTAAAGTGGGGGCACTTATTTTTAGAATATCTTCATGGAGCTTCTCATCTCTTAATAAAACAATGATTGCCGCGGTTGACCACCCTGCAGCCTGTAATCCCATTTGGAAAAACCAGTCGGAGAATGAGCTGGTTATATACTGAAAGAAAAAGTATCCGTTACTCCCTGCATCATCTTGGGGCGGTCATTTAACGTTTCCTTAAGAAGTTTATTAGCCGTTTCTGTTGAAAAGCCTGTCGGAGCTGCAGCGTCAACGAGGACAAGTTTGGATACTCCGTAACCATTGTGTCGAGACATATATCGAATTGCGATCCCTCCACCCGTAGAGTGGCCCACGAGCGTAACATTGTCTAATTGAAGGGTAGCCATTACCATGCGGATATCATCTGCCAGTCTGTTATAAGTGTAGCCGTTCATTGGTTTATCCGAATTCCCAAAGCCCCTCCAGTCTATGCCGATACAGCGGTAACCCAATGCAGGAAGAACATCAAACTGATATTCAAACTGTTTATGACTCAACGGCCAACCATGTATAAACACTATAGTCTTGTTACCGCCTGGGTTAATATCTTCCACATATAGATTCACATCCGGTTCTACATTCACAAAGTATCCCATGCCCATTCCTCCATAATTAAGATGGTTTTAACAACAGGATATTCATTTCAGTAAACATAGGTGAGTACCTAGATTGTAAGGTGGAGAAGCGAAAAAGGATGGAGTTCCATGAACTATCTTGTGCGTTACAGATTTCTGCGAAAAGAAAGCCCATTACGGTGCGCTTGCACCCCCTTTAGGGATGGAATGAACGTTCGCTCCAATGCGTTGTGCAGACAAAATATCGAAAATACGTTCTGTACACCATGCGTTTAAAATGGTACCATTTGGTATATAGGATGTTCTTTGAAAACTGAACATAGGTGGTTGTGGCAGGAAAAACGTCTGTCACGTAAAATGTTCAACGTTCTGCCGACCAACACTCTTCATAGAAAGAGTGCGGTATCGTAATCCTAGACAAGTATCGCCGGTTGGACGGCGTAGTTGGCACCGACCTTGCCCTCTTGAAAGACTGTTTTTCTCTCAAGTGTTGCTCACCCAAGTCTCGCCTCTGCCTCTTCTTATGGAAGGTGGTAAGTGGGATATTTGTGAGAAAGAACCCCAGCGGCTTTAGCCATGGGAGTGGTCAGGATAGCCCATGAATTCCTTAATTTTTTTCTCCATGGAGTTTAATTTGTGATCAATATGATTGAATTGTTTTTTTCTGTTTTTTGAAGAGCGCCAAGACAATGATAGGATTACGATAAAAATGATTGGAACTGCTAAAGCGATTAATTGAAAAATAAGACCCGAGATATCTACTTCCTGCATTCATTTTCTCTCCTTTTTTCATATTGTCCTCTCTCCATTTTACCATTTTTATACAAAAACACTATGATTTCAGCTTACATACAACACTTCACAATCATTCATCATATCTAGAGGAGAACGCGCTTCGCTACGGAATTCTATCTGCCCAAGCCTATTTGCTTTTCGGTGCTTTGTGCAGTTTCTGTGCTATGTATAAACACATAGAGATTATTGATATGAATAATCGCTGTCAAGAAAGTATCATTTAAAACCAAACTTACATAATATAGAATTCAATTCAATAGTTGAAGTTGGTAATTTTTTTTTTATTTTACCTATTGATATTTTTATTGTATGTTGATAATCTAAAGAAGCGTTAATTGGAAAGCTAATATTCAAAACCTCGAGTCTTTCCAAGCAGATAATTTTTTGACCACTTCTTTAAGAAGTCAAGGCCATACGGACAGCCGGGTCAAATGCCGATTGGCAACTTTAGTTGCCTTATTGATTGAGTTAAAAGCTCAAATTTTATAAGTTGGTTACTTTACAACCAGTGCATGTGCACATCAACTTGTGAAACGGTCAATAAGAGTGGAAAAAGTAATTATTTGCTATATAGACTCTGATCATATTACGATATATTTTGAATATTAAAGAGCTTTCTACCCTATATCTTAGATTTTTATGGTAGACGTATGCACGTGACTTTGTCATGGATATACCGATGCTTTTTAAATATTGATAATTATATCTAAAGCAAGTGTTGTGCGCGATTATGCGTTTTGCACTTGCTTTTTTATTGTTTAAAAATTTCTTAATGGGTTATTCCTAAAGACATACTAAGTAGTTGATGTACGGCTAATTAGGTTGTTATGGAATTGCTCTTTGCTTTGAAAAATCTATTTAGGTTAGGAGATAAGAGAAATGGGAAAAGCACTTATTATTGGTTGTGGTGGAGTCGCTTCAGTTGCTATTCACAAATGTGTTCAAAATAGCGAAGTATTTGAGGAAATTTGTATCGCAAGTCGTACAAAATCTAAATGCGATGCTTTAAAAGAAAAACTAGATGGTGGAAAAACAAAAATTACAACTGCACAAGTTGATGCCGATAACGTGGATGAGTTAATTGCGTTAATTGAAGAAGTAAAACCAGACATCGTGATGAATCTAGCTTTACCTTATCAAGATTTAACAATCATGGATGCTTGTCTTGCAACAAAAACACACTATATGGATACAGCAAACTATGAGCCGGAAGATACAGCAAAATTTGAATACAAATGGCAATGGGAATATCGCGAACGTTTTGAAAAGGCTGGTATTACAGCTCTTTTAGGAAGCGGCTTCGATCCTGGTGTTACAGGTGTATTTTCTGCCTATGCATTGAAACATCACTTTGATGAAATTGAATATATCGATATTCTTGACTGCAATGCTGGAGATCATGGATATCCGTTTGCAACAAATTTCAATCCTGAAATCAATATCCGTGAAGTTTCTGCCAACGGAAGATATTGGGAAAATGGTGAATGGATCGAAACGAAACCAATGGAAATTAAACGCGTGTATAACTTCCCTGAAGTTGGCGAAAAAGATATGTATTTGTTATACCATGAAGAGCTTGAATCTCTTGCGGTAAACATCCCTGGACTTAAGCGTATCCGTTTCTTCATGACATTTGGCCAAAGTTACCTTACTCACCTAAAATGCCTTGAAAATGTAGGAATGACTTCTATTGAGCCAATTGAATTCGAAGGAAAACAAATTATTCCACTTCAGTTCTTGAAAGCTGTATTACCGGATCCTGCTTCACTTGGACCTCGCACTAAGGGTAAAACGAACATTGGCTGTATCTTTAAAGGGAAAAAGGACGGAAAAGAGAAAACATATTATGTGTACAATGTTTGTGACCATGAAGAATGCTATAAAGAAGTAGGTTCTCAAGCAGTGTCTTATACAACAGGCGTGCCTGCAATGATTGGTGCGGCAATGATCATGACTGGAAAATGGAATAAACCAGGCGTGTACAATATTGAAGAATTTGATCCAGATCCATTCATGGATGCATTAAACAAATGGGGACTTCCATGGAAAGAAAGCTTTGATCCAGAGCTTGTCGATTCTGAGCCAGTAAAATCAGTAGAACCGGAGCTAGCTCGTTAATATGCGATTTGAAGAATTACCAACACCATGCTATGTAGTCGATGAAGATCTTGTAGAAAAAAACCTAAAAATCCTGAACGGAGTCATGGAACGTACAGGATGTAAAATTGTTTTAGCACAAAAAGCATTTTCTATGACAACAATGTATCCCCTCATTGGAAAATATTTAAGTGGTGCAACAGCAAGCGGTTTATTCGAAGCACGTCTAGGTTACGAGGAAATGGGCAAAGAAAATCATGTCTTTGCCCCTGCCTATCGTGAAGATGAAATCGACGAAATTATATCTATTTGCGATCATATTATCTTTAATTCCTTCTCACAGTTGGAAAAGTTTAAAGATAAGGCTCTTCAAGCTGGCAGAAAAGTCGGCTTACGCATCAATCCTGAATGTTCTACACAAGTTGGCCATGAGATCTATGACCCATGTTCAACAGGTTCTAGATTCGGTGTAAAACAGGAAGATTTTTGTCCCGATTTGCTTGAAGGTGTTTCAGGACTTCACTTCCACACTCTTTGTCAGCAAAACTCTGACGATTTAGAGACAACTCTAAATGCAGTGGAAGAAAAGTTCGGACAATGGCTGCCACAGATGGAATGGATTAACTTTGGCGGCGGTCACCATATCACAAGAGAAGATTATGATATTCCAAGATTAGAAGCTTGCATTAAGAGAATGCAGGAGAAATACGGTTTAGAAGTCTATCTTGAGCCAGGTGAAGCCGTTGCGCTCAATGCCGGCTATCTAATCACATCTGTACTTGATCTCCATAAAAATGGAATCGATATTGCTATTCTTGACACTTCAGCAACTTGTCATATGCCTGATGTATTAGAAATGCCATATCGTCCTCCTCTTTTCGGATCAGGAGACGCAGGCGAGAAGCCATTTACGTATCGACTTGGCGGACAAACTTGTCTTACAGGCGATGTGATCGGCGATTATTCTTTTGATCAACCATTAAAAAGCGGCGACAGATTAGTTTTTGGTGATATGGCGATTTACTCCATGGTAAAGACCACAACATTTAACGGCATGCCATTACCAGCCATCGCTGTTAAAGATAAAGATGGAGATTGTCGCGTCGTGCGCCAATTTGGCTATCAAGATTTTAAAATGAGGCTTGCATAAACCTCCAGAAAAAATAGCTATTCTTTTCGCAATTATTTAAAACGAAAAATAGAATAGTTAGATTTCGAGGATTTATTTAGTAGTAAGGAGTTTAAAATAACGGTTCATTCTTCTAAGAAACCATTATTTTATGACCTAAATTATCCGTCCAGCAGCTATGTGCTGCTGGATTTTTTTTGAGCTTTCCTAGTTCTGATTCCCCGTAAAGAAAGATACAAAACATTAAAATCTTGCCGTTTGTAGTACAACGGAGAAAACTTTTATGCCTCCCCTACCCTCTAACAATCATTCCATCAACTAGATGGGATGTTATATAGATTCACCGTCTATTCAAGTTGAAAACAGTCATTTTTCATTCTTCCATCCATCTCAGTTTCACAGATATTATACATATCCTAAATACCCATTAATTGAGAAATATTAATAGTAGTTGAAAATTTATATTTTACTATCAAAATCAATTTACCCCTCTTTCTCAATGGCTAAGTACTCCATAATTACAACATCCATCAGCATTGATTAGCAATAACTATTAAAATAAATCATGATAAAGTTAAGTATTATTCTTGACAAAACATTAATATTTATATAATAATAAGTTTTGAATTAGAATTATTATAGTTAACTAATAATGATTAAAAGAAATTAAGATTATCATTGGTTTTAAAGTTTTGACTATATGTTCTAAACTATCTATTTATCAATTCTTAAAAAACACACTCTAGGAGGAATTTTAATCATGTCTCTAATTGGAAAAGAAGTAAAACCATTCACAGCATCAGCTTATCATAACGGTGAGTTTATCCAAGTTACTGAAGAAAACCTAAAAGGAAAATGGAGCGTAGTTTGCTTTTATCCAGCAGACTTTACATTCGTATGCCCTACTGAACTTGAGGACCTTCAAAACGAATATGCTACTCTAAAAGAACTTGGAGTTGAAGTGTATTCTGTTTCAACAGATACTCATTTCACACATAAAGCATGGCACGATCACTCAGAAGCTATTGGCAAAATCGAATATGTTATGATCGGTGACCCTTCACAAAAAATCTCTCGTAACTTCGATGTACTAAACGAAGAAGAAGGTCTTGCTGACCGCGGTACTTTCATCATCGATCCAGATGGTATTGTCCAAGCAGTCGAAGTCAATGCTGACGGTATCGGCCGTGATGCAAGCACTCTTGTTAACAAAATTAAAGCAGCACAATATGTTCGCAACAATCCGGGTGAAGTTTGTCCTGCAAAATGGCAAGAAGGTTCTGCAACACTTAAACCAAGCCTTGATCTTGTAGGAAAGATTTAAGGAGTACAATTAAATGTTACTAGATGCAGATATAAAAGCACAGTTAGCCCAATATCTTCAACTAATGGAGGGCGATGTGCTGCTCAAAGTTAGCGCAGAATCTGATGACGTATCTCGAGACATGTTGGCTTTAGTAGATGAATTAGCCACTATGTCATCCAATATTAAAGTAGAAAAAACACCATTACAGAGAACGCCGAGCTTTAGTGTGAATCGTATCGGTGAGGACACTGGGGTAACTTTTGCTGGTATCCCTCTTGGACATGAATTTACTTCATTAGTATTAGCTCTCTTGCAGGTGAGCGGAAGAGCTCCGAAGGTTGATCAGAAAGTCATTGATCAAGTTAAAAGCATTAAAGGTGAATATCACTTTGAATCTTACATTAGCTTGAGTTGTCACAACTGTCCTGATGTTGTACAAGCACTGAACTTGATGAGTATTCTTAACCCTGGCATTACACATACCATGATTGATGGTGCAGCGTTTAAAGAAGAAGTGGAAAGCAAAAACATCATGGCCGTACCAACGGTGTTCCTAAATGGGGAATCATTCGGCAGCGGTCGTATGACGCTTGAAGAAATCCTTGCCAAAATGGGAAGTACTCCTGACGCATCAGAATTCGCCGATAAGGATCCATTCGATGTGCTTGTTGTCGGAGGCGGGCCAGCTGGTGCAAGCGCAGCTGTCTATGCAGCACGTAAAGGCATTCGCACAGGCATTGTTGCTGAACGCTTTGGCGGTCAGATTATGGACACTATGGGCATTGAGAACTTTATTAGTGTGAACTATACGGAAGGCCCTAAGCTCGCAGCAAGTCTTGAAGAACATGTGAAAGAGTACGACATTGATGTCATGAATTTACAACGTGCCAAGCGTTTAGAAAAGAAAGACTTCATTGAACTTGAGCTTGAAAACGGTGCTGTTTTAAAGAGTAAAACCGTCATCCTTTCAACAGGTGCTCGTTGGCGTAATGTTGGTGTACCAGGTGAAGCGGAGTTCAAAAACAAAGGTGTAGCATACTGCCCTCACTGTGATGGTCCATTATTTGCTGGAAAACACGTAGCTGTAATTGGCGGCGGTAATTCGGGTGTTGAGGCAGCAATTGATCTGGCAGGTATTGTGAAACATGTAACAGTTCTTGAGTATAATTCAGAGCTAAAAGCTGATGTTGTACTCCAAGAACGCCTTTATAGTCTGCCTAATGTAACGGTCCTAAAAAATGCTCAAACAAAAGAAATTACTGGTACTGACAAAGTTAACGGTATTTCTTACATGGATCGCGAGACTGAAGAAGTTCATCATATTGAATTGCAGGGTGTATTCGTTCAAATCGGCCTTGTACCTAATACCGACTGGTTAGGTGAAGCGATTGAACGTACTCGCATGGGTGAGATTGTAGTCGATAAACACGGTGCAACAAACATCCCTGGCGTATTTGCTGCAGGTGACTGTACAGATAGCGCATATAAACAAATTATTATTTCTATGGGATCAGGTGCAACTGCGGCCTTAGGTGCTTTCGATTATCTAATCCGCAATTAATAAAGTGAAACTTCCATCAGTGGGGGTTTTACTTCATCCCCCACTGATGGTTAGTTGAACCAATCGGACCTTTACGGGCAGTTGTCCCCCACCTAGCTTCCTTGTTCACTCTGAACCTTGAGGTGGGGGTCTTACTGCCCGTTAAGAGTGGGATAAATAATCTGATATGTATACTTTTTGAAAGTCCCTTTACTATCAAACTGATAGTAAAGGGACTTTCTTTTATTGTTTGAAACTTTATCAAAGAATCCATTTATAACCTTACGTTTAGTTCTTCGCATCTAAAATTAATTTTATCTCTTTTATTTGTTCTATGTGTCTTTGTTCGTGCAAATATATCATTTCTATCCATTGATCAAGCGGTAATTCACCAAAGGCCGGATGCTTCACTGATTTTCCCTTCAATATGGATGTATCTTCTACAGTACTAAGAAAAGTCATCAATTCTTTTCTCGAATCGCTTAACAAATCAATTATTTGCTGAACCTCAAATGGTTCTATATCTGGTTCAACAATTTTTGGAGCTTTAATCTTTTTCGTTCTATCCAATATGAGGTGAATTTTTTTACGTTCTTTTTGAGTACTATCAATCTCTTTTAATCCCCATGCAATAGCCTTAGTAGATGCCTTTTCCACTAAAACTAAATGATGACAAACTTGTGCTATACTCCACTTATTCATATCAGGCCTCATATTAAATTGATCATAGCTTAATAAAGTAATTTCTTTTACTAAATGATTTCTTGTTTCATACAGATTTTCATTTACTGACTTACTCATGAAATTTCTCCCTTCACCAGAAAGTGAGTACTCAGAGTTCTATTTTGTATATATTCTCGACGCTGAAAAGTATTCTTTGATTTTCATTTCACTATTCTGCGCCGCTAGCGAACATTCACGAGTAATATGGATCTATCCGAGGGAGTTTAAGTAGCAACCTTCATCCTCTCAATTTTTCAAACACTCTTTAATAAGTATAAGCAATGAAGGACATTTGCGCACACTGCATTATATTCGGTCTAAAAATCAATCTTTTCCAAGTACAACCCGGCTGCATCTGCCATACGGCCTGTTTGGATTCTTTCTTTTGAATCTAAAATACTTGGGATGTTTTCAGCATCTATTTCACCCAAGCCAACTTCTATCAACGTTCCGACAATCTTTCTAACCATATTATAAAGAAATCCATCTCCCCGCACTCTAATTTGGATGAAGCCATCAGTTTCTTCTATATTAATAGAATATATTTCACGCACCATGGATTTTTTCTTAGACTTTGCATTTGAAAAAGCAGTAAAGTCATGCTTACCTATAAAATATTGACAAGCTCTTCTCATTCTTGCGATATCTAGCTCCTGCTCCACATGCATACTGTACTTTCGCATGAAAGGATGGGTGTAGTGTTCATTCCAAATCTTATACAAATACGTTTTATCTTTAGCATTATAACGCGCATGAAAACGTTCAGGAACGAGCGTAACCTCCACAACGCTGATATCTTGCGGTAAATATCTATTTAAATAATTCATGACTTCCGATTCAGTCAGATTTTTATCCGTCTTAAAATTAGCTATTTGAGCAAGAGCATGTACACCGGCATCGGTTCTGCTGCACCCAATGATTTCAACATTTTCTCCTACCAGTTCGGTTAACACATTTTCTATTTTTCCTTGAATGGTATTGTCACTATTACCAAGACGTTGCCAGCCCTTATAGCGCCCGCCATCATATTGAATGGTCATTTTATAATTATTCATGGCTTCCTCCTTATTCTATCTCCCACATAACTCCTGCTATATGAGAAACCATATCAAACTGTTAAGTTATTAGTGCACTGTGTATGTAATATGTTTTCAAAGTTTCCCCGCTCCCCATTTTCAGGTTTCATTCGGGGCACCTCACTGCTTACAAGAACTTTACTATATGATTTGTGGATACATCCTAACAATCAGTGTAAAAAGCACTTCTGCATAGTGTACCAAAGAGGCCGATGTCATGCAACGAAGGAAACATTCAAAAGATTTTCATTCTATCTTCAGTAAACGTTTAATGAAATCACCGAACCCTAAAACAAAAAAGTTGGCCCCTACCATTTATAGAGAACCAACTAACATTCATTACTATATCATGTAATGAATCAAAGAACTTGTCCGTGAAACCTATTAAAGTGTCTCCGATTCCAGTCGAAATCCTTCCACAATTACATCTTCATCGATTTCCACCAGTAGGCACCGTTTTCCTTGATACATAATATATTTTATATTTTTTAGGTCTTTCGGGCTTACGGATACATCTGCCACCTTCGTATTGATTTTAATCAATTTAGGAAGTAAACTGCTTGCCTTGAATTCATGTTTTTCGTCATCCACTACAGCTTTGAAGGCATGTTCCACTTTTGCAGTGTCCACATTTTCGACCCCGCTCACCTCTAAAATGCGTTCAATGTCCCGATAATCCAATGTAGGAGGTTCACTTTCTTCATTTTCTTTATTCTCCTGTACCACCTTATCGATTTCCTCATAGACATTGGAAATGACTCTGGAATCCACTTCGTCTCCGATCACATTTTTTAAGATTTGTTCAAAGCCGTCCTTATCTTCAGCGGCAGTAATAATGTCTTCACAATTGAGAACCTCTGCAATAAATCGTTCATCTGGTTGATTCACTTTCCCTGCACAATATAGAATATGATTTACATCTGCAGCATTGTCATTAAAAGCAGGAAATAGAAAGCCTGATAATGGAGACTCTAAATTAACAATTGGATCAAATAGATTATTCGGTTTGAATTCTCTCTCTATATAATCAAACACCAAGGTTTTTTTCGGCTGATCGGTTTTATTGAGACTGCAAAGGATAAACTCGTTGGAATAGACTGCATCATCCCCGCCTTCTCCAGATTCCAAATCCCGTTTCCGAGTCGGCTTTCGATATTCCCCTCGAATAAACGTCACGACCGTATCAAATTCATAAGCAGCATGAGCAAACATTTTCCCGACAATTTGCAGCATGTTCTCTTTCCAATCTTCTGTTGTGTCCGCCTGTAATCCTTCGAAGAGAATCATTTGTGTGCTGCCTTCCACATCTCGTTGAAATTTCAGCTCAAACAGTTTGGCATCAAGCTGACCCGTTAAAACCTTTTTAAAGTTGGCCAAAAATAATTCTTGTGCTTCCTGTTCTAACATTTGAAATGGTTGACTGACATGATGGTAAATCTCACCTGATTCTTTCCTAACATACACATTAAAGATTTCACGAATATTCATAAGATGGTCGTTATCTACTTTAAATTGCTTTCTAATATTAGCAATGTCTTTTTTATTCATATATCTCAACTCCTATTCCTGATTATACTGTTCAGACAGGAAAATAGGAAAGCTAGACAACTCCTACTCTCTATTTCTATTTTTTCAATTAAGCTTTTTCGGAAGTAAAGACGATACAAAATTAATTACCGGAAATAAGAGAAAACAGTAAGGAAGGTACTTGAACCTGGAAAACTCAATTCCATGGTTAATTTTTTACATCTTGTTCTATAAACATTAAACACCTTCCGTTGCAAGTTCGGAAGGTGTTTAATGTAAATAATCACTTATTAGCGGTGATTCTTCTTAAGTTGAAAGATTTACTTCACTTCGTTTGAATGAACCTGTGATGTTGTAAATTGTGTTTTTTCCTTATCAATTATATTAGATGACACATTGTTCACCATATTTTCAAGAGCTTGGCCAACTGTGTGTGTAACATTTAGTTTATGTTCCGGGATTCGCTGACTTTTCATAAAATAATCATCCTCCTTTTCATTTTGTTTCGATTATGGTATACCTTTTACAAGTATCCTAAATCAAATCTCCTTTATCTGTCCTGTGCATTTTCGACCGCAATCTGGTATGCATCCAAAATCGCTTCACTTTCTAAAGGATCCGATATACCTAATAAATATTGGTTCCCCTCTTCTCCCTCGACTTTCATGACAATCGTCTCTTCTTCTCCTTTTAGGAGAGCATAAGATTCTTCCTTCATATCAAATAATGCCTCAATCGCATAATCTTTACGGTTACCTTTCTCATCCTCAACGGTTATATAATCTCTATGGTCATCACGCACGAACATCTCACCTCAATAAAATTCTTAAAAGAACAGTTATTAAATGAAAATTCGAAAAGACTGTAATTACACTCCTAATTATTGACTAAAAATGGGTATTCCCCCGACAAAAATCCCTATAAATTAATGTCTCTGTCATAGCCTGTTAAACATTCAGTTTTTATATACATTTTTAGGGAGCAAAATGGATAAAGTAAAAATACCCAAAGACGCATAAAAGAGATGTTCGGAATGAACTTTCGATCTCGTGATATTTAAAAGGAGGAAATTTTATGCCGGAAGTTAACAATGACAATAAAATAACGAAATCTCAAGGCCAATTGAATGATAGTATGGATGAAGGATCAATCGATAATAACTTAAACAGCGATAACGCATTTAGTGATAATGGTTTAGAAAACGCTGCATTACTTGACAAAGCAATGAGGAAAGGAAAATCCAAATAACCGCAAAAGCCCGTAACTTAGGAGTCAGTCGCACCTAACAGGGGGTTATTTAACTATTTAAAGCCACTCCCAAATAGATATTACAAGCTCTCTTTCTATATTTAGATTGACTGCTATCCATCACATTAGGGAGCCTTTGTCTTTCTTTAACTACACAGAAAAAAGTTATCCCGTAAGGAATAACTTTTTTCTGTTAAGCTTTTACCTTCAAGTTAATTGGGCTTTTTCATGAATAGCGACAATACAAAATTAATGACCGCTAATATTAAACCGATTGTAAACACAAATGATGATCCCGCTGCGGCTGCTTGCGGTAATTCATTCGCAGTTGTTGCTAGGTAACTCGTTTGTTTAGCTGATAAAACCGATACCATTACTGCAATACCAACAGCACCAGCTACTTGTTGAATCGTTTGAGTTATCGCGATTCCATCTGGATAATACTGTCTCGGAAGAGAATTCAGCGTATTTGTTTGTGTTGCAGCAAGCACCGCTCCAATCCCTAACATCATGACAATATGAGTAACTACAACCATCCATAACGCCGTTTCTGTACCAAATTGTGAATAGATGCCATAAGCGATGGCTACTAGAATGGTTCCAGGCGTGATTACTGCTTTTGGTCCATATTTATCAAATAAACGACCAATGGTTGGAGCTAATACACAGTTCAGTAGGCTGCCTGGCAAAAGGATAAGACCTGTTGTAAATGCGGCGATTAATAAGGCAAGTTGCATATACATTGGTAAAATAACAAGCATAGACAACATATTGAAGAATGTTATAAAGCTCATAAACACTCCAAGAACGAACATTGGATATTTAAATGCTCTTAAATTCATCATAGGAGTCTTCATTTTCATTTGACGAACCGCAAAAAGAATGACTGCGATGAGTCCAATAATGATGGAACCAAGAACCGTTGAACTCGTCCAACCGTTAACACCAGATACACTAAATCCGTAAACAATACCGCCAAATCCAATCGTCGAAAGAATAACAGATAATGCATCAATTGAAACTTTGCGTACTTCATTAACATTCGGTAAATACATGAATCCGAAAATAAGAGAAAACAGTAAGAAAGGTACTTGAACCCAGAAAATCCAGCTCCATGATAATGTATCTAAAATAAGTCCTGCTATTGTTGGGCCTAATGCTGGACCAGCTAACATAACTAAGCCCATAACTCCCATAGCGCCGCCTCGTTTATGCGGTGGATATATCGCAAAAATAACATTTTGTGTTAGAGGTAAATTGATCGCTAATCCCGCCGCTTGAATAATACGTCCCGCTAATAAAACTCCAAATGAGGGCGCTGTTGCTGCGAGAACTGTACCGATAATAGTTAGCATGATAGAAGTCAAAAACATTTGTCTTGTTGTGAATTTTTGCATCAAAATACCTGTTACTGGTATTAAAATCCCTAATGTTAAAAAGTACCCTGTTGCTAGCCATTGGATGGTTGTAGGGTCCACTTGGAATAATTGACCTAATTGTCCTAAGGCAATATTTAAGGCTGTTTCACTAAAAAGTCCGACAAAACCTGCCACTAAAAGAGCAGCCATAATTGGTCCTGTTTTAAATTGTTGTTTCGTTTCCGACTCTGTTTTCGTTTGTTGCTCCGTTATCGAGTCGGCCTTGAGTTGTTGTTTCATTTATCCATTCTCCTTCAATAAATTGGGTAATACATGAGAAATAATTTTGAGAGGTTCACTTGATTTTTGTGTTAAACAAAGCATCATTCCACCTTCAATAGAAGCCGTCATCATAAGGGCAATCGAATGAGCCGCTTCTGTTGAAAACCCATCTGCTACTAACTTGTTCGAATAAATCCCTTGAATCCTTGTGTAAAGGCCCAAACAAGCATTTCGGACTGGTTCATTTAGTGATGCCATCTCACTGACCATGCTGCTAAATGTATAACCAGTAAGCGTGCTTTCTCGATCAAAGTTAGTTACTAATTTCTCAATCATTGCCTGTATGGCTTCTTGAGTACTTTGATTTCGTTTGAAAATATCCTCAATGTCTGTAGTAATTACTTCTTCCATTGACTGAAGACAAGCAATGAGTAATTCTTCTTTTCCATTCGGAAAATGATGATAGAGCGAACCTTTTGTAATATTACATACTTTTAAGATTTCATTTAATCCTGTGCCCTTATATCCTTTTTGCTGAAAAAGAGTTGTCGCGATGTCGATTATCAGCGATTTTGTATCCATTTCCGTCGTACACCTCCACCATACCGACCGGTCTGTTTTACTATAACAAAATTTTTTTCTATGATGTAAGCTTTTTTTTTATAAATTTTTTATTAACTAAAAAGTTCAACATGAATTTTGATTAAAACACGTTCTTAGTATATTCAAACTAATTAGTATTATTGGTAAGTCTACACTACTCATTTATCATATCGTTAACCTGCTCCAATATTTCTTCAACAGAAGTATCCAAACACGCTGATATCTCTTTAAATAATAATTTTTGAATGGTATGTAAAAGCTTGCGATCTTGATCATAAAGTTTCTGTTTTTTCAGGCTGAGTTCACGTTCTTTCCGCATCAACGTATTAGCTATTTGAGCAATCTCCTTGCGATTCCCTGTGTTCACCATACTTCGATAGTTCTTATTACGTTTTTTAACATCTTCTATCCAGCTCGTCCCCGGAAGTTTAAAGGATTGTAGAAGTTCTTCCGCTTCTTCACGGCTCAACAACTTAAGCATAACTACTTTATCATTATCGACGGGGGTACTTATTGTTAAACTTGATTCTGCAAGAGGACGCAAAACATAATAGGTTCTAGTTACATTAGAAAAAGTCTTTTCACATATATCATCAATTTGACTTAATCCATGTGTTGAATAGATAATCATATCTCCAATATTAAACATCATCATTACTCCTATCTTTATAATTGTCAACATGGTTTACAAAATAGTTTATTATACTCCTTACAAATCGTCAACCTTGTTGACAATATAAAAAGACCTTCGTATAATAACTGAAGAAAATAAATGGGGTGAAGTAGTTGGATTTAGAATTGCAAAACTTAGATTTCATTGACTCATTAAGCGAGCGGCATGTTCAACTTCGAAGTATTACTGAGAAATTGTGGAATGATACTAGTGACATATATATATCGAATTCTGAATGGTTTATTATGGCAAGAATTTATAAAAAGCGGCCAACTATTTCGTATGTCACAAAACATGTTGACATTTCTCGGCAAGCAACACATAAATTCATAAAAAGACTTGAATCAAAGGGATTAGTCACAGTTAGCAGCTTAGAAAACAACAAAAAAGATAAGTGTATACAGTTAACTCAACTAGGCGAAGAATGTTATGAGAAAAATGAAGCCTTAAAGGCAAATCTCGAAAAAAAAATCATCGATAAAATTGGGTTTGAGAAATTTCAAATTCTTAACGATATTTTAAAGCTAGACTGGGGGTTATAGTCGAGGTTGACCCCGATAACATCACTCTATAAAATGAGTACATACTAAATTGGAGGTTTTTGTTTGTTAAACTTATGTTTAGAGCTGGGGGAGTAAACTTTCTTAATGACTTCGTGCATTAAGGAAGTGCCATTTATAGATATAAAAAAGGTGTCATTCACCAAAAAGAATAGGGGACTATAAATGGATATCTTAATTAGACAAGAACTCACTGAAGAATATAATACGACTGAAGAAATTGTTAAAAAAGCCTTTTTACATGAAGAATATAGCGACAAGAAAGAACACGTACTTGTAAATCGGATTAGAAAATCAGATGCATTTATTCCTGAACTTTCATTAGTCGCATTAAATCAAGAAAAAGACATTGTAGGTCATATTCTTTTATCTAAAATAAAAATTGTAGATAGTAATAACGCTGTCGATTCTTTGGCACTTGCTCCAGTTTCTGTTGCGCCTGATTATCAGAAAAAAGGAATTGGGAGTCAATTAATTCATGCTGCATTAAAGAACGCAAAAGAGCACGGGTTTAGTTCAGTAATTGTCTTAGGACATAAAGACTATTATCCAAAGTTTGGTTTTAAACCGGCGAGCTTCTGGAATATACAAGCTCCATTTGAGGTTCCTGATGAAGTATTTATGGCTCTAGAATTAACAAAGAATTCTCTTGAAAATGTACAAGGTGTCGTTCAGTATTCAAAATCTTTTTCAGAATAAAACCTAGATGAATGATTAGGCATTAATTAAAAAAGGTTGTCCCGAGGACAGCCTTTTTTAATTAACGTATAATCAACTAAACATATATACTTTTCTCATTGAACTGTGACGTTCCATGAAAAAGTGCGTTCATCCTACTTAAATCAACGCACCCGATAGACACCTATAAGCCACAAAAATCCGCTTTCCCAAGAGCGGCGAAAAAAGTACCAGTGTTTAACGGAAACCTCATATAGGCTTATACGCATGAATTCTTTGTCACCTTTTAGGATTTACCGACTTATTGCCCGGTGCAAACCAACCGATTAGAGCAATACCAACTAATACTCCATAGAAAATCAGAGTCCAAGCGGTACTGTGAGGAAAATGATGATCTAAGATACCAATATCCTCATGGGCAAGAGTAATGACAGCAAGTTTGACACCGACCCAGGCAACAATTGCATATGCTGTCGTTTCCAATGCTGGACGTTTATCGAGAAGTTGCACAAACCAGGTTGCTGCATACTTAATCAAGATAAGACCAGCAAGCCCTCCAAGAACAACAACAATAAACTGTCCTCCATCCATGCCGCCAAAGTCATCAAGCGGTGAATCTGGAAGACCAAGGGCAAGAGCAACCGCAGCTAGAATCGAATCAATCGCAAAAGCGAGATCAGCTACAGCAATCTTCCCTACTGTGGGCCAAAAACCTTTCCCGGCGGATTCCTTTTCATCGTCCTTATGAATATTCTCATTTTCTTTCCCGAACCGGGCCTGAATGATATGCTTTAAACCTAAGTAAAGAAGATAAGCTGCTCCTATCGCCTGAACCTGCCAGACGTTTGCGATAAAAGAAATGGCAAAAAGTGCAGCAAATCGGAAAACGAAGGCCATAATAATTCCGTAATTTATAGCTTTTTTTTTCTGACTTTCAGGTAAATGCTTGGCTATAACCGCTAGTACAAGGGCATTGTCAGCCGATAACAATCCTTCTAATCCAATTAGAATTAACAATGTCCACGCATACTCTAGCCAGATTGATTCCATCCACCTCTCTCCTTTCTAAATATGTTGAAAGTTTCACTAACAATAGAATGCCCTTATAAGCTACAGGTAACCCTAAAGAATATGGCTTTATTATGTATCCATATTCTTCTCTGTACGCTATTTGTTATCATTTCAACAAAAAACAAATACTGCAAATATCATATGTTTCGGGTGGTTCTTCGGCTATTCTGCGCCCTTTTGTTTAATAAGCAAAAAAAGCTGCTACATAGCAGCTCCAAGCATTTGTTAAATTTACGGTTCACAAACTTGTTAAGGTAATGAGTAGTACAAATGATGAAAACGTTAATGTGTAATGTATTCATAGAGGAAGGATTGGCCGTTTCGGTAGAATCTCGGATCATAAATTCCGAGTTGTTTATCATCATCAATGATGACTACAAATGGTGACCATTGGTAGAGAGTCTTGGCTTTTGGGCTTTTTGAGAATAAATAATCCAGGTCTGCATCCTCTTTAGATTCAAGTACATATTGGATTTCTTTACGTTGGAAGATTCCATCCTGAAAGATGGTTACGACTCCTTCTTGTTTAGTAATGACCTGAAAGGTAGTAGGGATAAAACCGGCTGATAAAGCAATTTGCTCACAATCTTGATTGTACTTTTGATAGTAATAATACCCTTGTACACTTTGCAGGCTAACATGAAGAACTATTAAGAACCAAGCTGCGCGAAAATAATAAGGTTTCTTCAGAATCGTCGTCTTCTTTGATAAAAAATAAGCACTGCCAATGATAACCCAGAAAACAAAATCAATAATCGGGATGGTTCCAAATGTAATTCTTGTTTGAGAAAATGGTTCAAGATACCCCGTCCCCCAAGCATTAAACAAATCACTGGTATTATGAATAACTACCGCAAGCCATCCCAGAAAAAATAACCGCTTATCCTTCACTTTAAAGAAAAGCAGACATAGGACATAGAATAATAAAGCCCATATCGGTGTAAGAAAAATAGAGTGAGTAATGCCGCGATGCCACATTTGATAAAGCCCTTCTGTATCCCATAGTTGAGAAATCACATCGCTATCAGGAATTTGACTCGCTCCAACAGAAGTGAATAAATAAGCCATTTTTGTCCTTCTATCCATCTTATCTTTCTGAATTGAACCGTATAATGAAAGTCCAAAAAGTGTGTGTGTAATAGTATCCAAAGCTATTTCCTCCACAAACAATGATGTTTTGCAAAATCTTCTGCATCACCCTTAATTCGACATAATAGAACCATTTCCTTCTTCAACTACCCTGCACCCATTAGCACAAGAAGCGATTGCTCTAATTGAACAACCACTTCCCGTTACTTTAAGTATAATATTTCACAATCTTAAGAGAAATCTAATGATTTTTTGGCCAATCTTTATGAACTTGGGCAAGTGTAATATATTTTCCTGGAATAAGTAACAATTTTCCCTAATAGAACCACATTTCAATAAATTTAGATTCCCACTTTCATGTAACCATCCCTTGCTGATCCTGCTTTTCGAACAACCACTCCTAGCTTGCCTGCTAAAAAATACTATCGAAATCGGAACAGGTCTAATTCATTTCTCTATATAGATTAATGACATCCTTTAATGTTGCCGCTGCTGCTCCTCTTGGGTGGGATGCTCCTCCAGTTGCACAAACGGCCCCCATTTCGATTGTTTCAAAGACGATACCTTTATTTGTTCCATTGACATGAGCTAAAGGATGCTCACTTTCGAGCTGACATGGTTTTACTTCTACGATTACATTCCCAGCTTCTTTGTAAGCACTAGCTAGAAGCTTAAGTGTACGGCCATTTTGTTTAGCTTCCTGAATGTCTTCCTTAGTGACTTGTTCAATGCCTTTAATTTTTACATCGTCCATCAATAAGCTGCTTCCGAAAAATCCATTAGCGAGGAGGAGAATTTTGCAAGCCGTATCAAATCCTTGCACATCTAGAGCAGGGTTTGCTTCCGCAATTCCTTTTTCCTGTGCAATTTTTAGCGCTTCTTCAAAAGATAAATTGTTCTCGCTCATGCTTGCTAAAATGAAATTGGAGGTTCCATTTAAAATGCCTTCAATACGAGTAATCGTGCATCCTGCTAAACTATATTCTCCTATATCAAGCGTTGGTAAGGCTGCGGCGGTTGCGCCGCTGTATTTTAATCGGCTACCATACTTGGCTGCTTGTGTTTTAATTTCATTGAATGACTTTACAAGTGCTCCTTTTGAAACAGAGACAATATCCATCCCATTCACGATAGATTTCTGAATATAGCCAAGTGCTGGTTCTCCCGTTTCTATATTTGTCGGAGAGCACTCGATCAAGACATCTCCTTGAAAAATTGGTTCAGTAAAAGGGAGCTTGAAATATTCCGAATATCTCAAAAGTGCTTCCGAACCCGTTCCGAAATCCATCAAGCTCTCAAGCTTGATTCCTTTTTCTTCGTAAATCATTCCTTTACTGCCAACGATTCCAGTTACGAGTAAGTCAAATCCGTATTTTTCTTTCATCGAAGCTCCATTGTGAATAATCAGTTTGATTAGCTCTTTTGCAACGGTGCCATACCCAGTTAATATGATTTTCTTCTGCATAGAAATCTCCTTTTATTTTTTAAAAAAATATATAATTCTCCCCTAAACTTTTAAAGTATCGGGTACCATTAGCAAAACGCAGGTTAACAACGTTAAGGATACCTCTGAATTAAAATCCACCCAATTCTTCAGTAATGTAAAAAGAAATATCTTATTGAAGATCAGCATCCTTCAATGGAATAACTATAAGAAGTTCTCCAACCTACAATCACTTAATTCTGCTTTAACTAATGCTCCCCGTACTTTAAGTGTATTCCAAATCTAATAAAAGCTACATTACTTGAAATACCATTTGAAAGCATTCGTATACAGGATTTTATCCGTAGCTTGTTCATCAAATAACTGTTGAATCAATTCAATATCTCCATACTCAAAAGGTCTTTTTGCTCTTGTGGATGGTAAATCTGTTCCAAACATAAGAGCATCTGGATTTGTCTCATATATGGATTTTAAAGCATTTTCAACATTTAGTTCCACACGTCCAAATCCTGTTGCTTTTACGTGTATGCCTTTATCAACTAATTTTAATAAATGCGGTAATCCTTCTTCTGATAATCCTAAATGGTCGATTGATATAGCCGGTAATTTTTCAATAGTAGATGCAATTTCGGGTAACTCTTTTGCATCAATATAAAGCTCACTATGCCATCCTACTAAATCATGAACTCTTCTAGCAAAGTAATCCAGCTTCGATAAATCTTCTGAACCACCTCTTTTAATATTAAAGCGTAATGCTTTTACCCCATTCTCATTTAAATGTAGTATTTCTTCGTCCGTCACTGTAAAAGGTAATTGTGTTACGCCACAAAATGTTGAGCCCAGTTGTTTTAGTGCCTTTAATAAATATTCTTGATCAAACCCTTGGAATGACCCTGATACAATAGCTCCACCTAATACATTTAAATCAGCAGTTTCATTTTGATAATCTTCTACAACATAACTAGGCGGCAAATATCCTTGGTTTTCGATAATTGGAAAATCAAAATCAATAATATGAAAATGTGCATCAAAAATTCTCATTGTCATTCCCCTTTCTTTTCTTTAACATATCAGCTCCAGTACATAAAGAAAATTATAGGTTATTTATAAAAATTCATAACTTTACCTTATTGAACTAAACTAACAAGGCTGAAAAAAGGTACAACTTTAAGCCGTACCTTTATATCGTACTTTATAATGTTTTAATTTTTACAAATTTGCGTTTCCCAACTTGTATGATTAGTCCATCGGTAATCGAAACTTGCAGCCTCGTATCTTCTACCTTATTTCCGTTTATTTTTACCCCTCTGTTTTCAATCATTCTTCTGGCTTCGCTTTTGGAGCTTAATAATTGCAATTCAACAAGTACATCTATGACAGGGACTTCTGTGTTTCCATCCCATACTACTGCTGGAATCTCATCAGGTAATAACCCTTGTTGGAAAACTGAGATAAAATGCTGTTCTGCTTTTTCAGCTGCTTCTACTCCGTGGTACATTCTAACGATTGTCTTACCAAGTAACATTTTTGCATCTCTTGGGTGCAATTGACCTGTTTCAATTTGACCTTTCACGGACTGAATTTGCTCAGGAGTAAAATCTGTTACTAATTCGAAGTATTTATTCATTAATTCATCTGGGATGGACATCGCTTTTCCGTACATTTCTTGTGGACTCTCATCAATACCGATGTAGTTTTTCTTTGATTTAGACATCTTCTCGACACCATCAAGCCCTTCTAATAATGGCATTAACAAGGCTACTTGCTTCTCTTTTCCGAACTTCTCCTGAAAATGTCTACCCATCAAAATGTTGAAATGCTGGTCTGTTCCACCAAGTTCTATATCACATTCTAATATCACGGAATCATATCCTTGCATTAATGGGTAAAAGAATTCATGCAGAGAAATTGGTTTCCCAAAGGCAATTCGTTCTTCAAAATCATCTCTCTCTAAAAGCCTTGCTACGGTTATTTTTCCTGCAAGTTGAATGACATCTTCAAAGTTTAATTGAGATAACCATTTAGAGTTGTAATGCAGCTCAACTTTTTCCATATCTATAACCTTTGCAAATTGTTCGAAGTATGTTTTGGCATTATGCTTCACTTCTTCATCCGTTAATTGTTTTCTAGCCACTGATTTTCCTGTTGGATCTCCAATCTTCCCAGTAAAGTCACCAATAATAAGCTGGATAATATGACCATTTTCTTGAAACTGCCTCATCTTGTTAAGTACCACAGTATGTCCAAGATGCACATCTGGAGCAGAAGGGTCTAAGCCTAATTTTATTTTTAATGGTTTATTCTCTAAAATGGACTTTGCAATTTTATTTTCTAACTCTTCATTTGGAATAATATCTTGTACGCCTTGGCTGTAAATAGCCATTTGTCTCTTTACTTCTATTCGTTGTTCCTCGTTTAATTGTGCTAGTACATTACTCATCTTCGTTCCTCCTAAAATAAATATAAAAAAACCACATCCCAAAAAAGGGACGTGGTTTAACTTTGCACGCGGTACCACCCTTATTGAAGGATATAATCCTTCCACTCTAACGTATAACGGTTTCATCCGTTCTTTGCTACTGTCTGTTTCACAAAGAAAGCTCAAGGAATGTAATTCGTGTTATCTTTGTGTCGATTTACACCAACCATCGACTCTCTATATAACAGGGAGATAACTACTACTGGATTTCCCGTCATTGCTTTTTCAATATTTTATTGTCGATCATCAAAAATGATTTTCTCGAATGACTTTTCTAAGCAGGTTTGTCACACTCTTTTGTTCATCGACAGACAAACCCGAAACAATCTCTACTTCGCCTTTATGGAACCTTGGGTAAAGATCCTCCATCACTTGCTTTCCCTTATCTGTTAACACAAGATAAGTTATTCTTCTGTCCCTGTTGTCACTTTTTCTATAACATAGGTCTTTCCGTTCGAGTGTTTTGGTAATATTGCTAACTGTAGCTTTTGAAACACCTGCTGACTCGGCTAATTTTTTGGTCTCGATTGATTCCCAAATCCATAAATCATATAGCATAGAAAATGCCGTCCATGATAATCCATATTCAGATAAAACTTCCTGTTCCATCTTATTTCTTAATCCTTGAGCAATCCGATAGATATTTGTAACCACAGCAATCGCGTCTAAATTTAACGAATCAATAGGGATTTTAGTTAACCGATTAATCGTATCTATTTCTTCAGGAAGCAGTTCCCCATCCTCATTAAATAAATGAATAATGACTCACCTCTTTAAATTTTCATAATCGTTAGCTATGAAACGATATTAACAAAAAAAATAAAAGAATGCAACATAGTCATTCATACAAATATATCCCCAATTCATTTTGAAGGATTAAACCACCTTCTCTTAACTTGTTTGATTACTTGAATAAAGAAAAAGGCTGGACTTTCAACTATTCTTTCTCCAGGGCAACTCAAAACTTTTGTTACTTCTGATTCAGCGTACTCTTCCTCTTCTCCTTTGCCCACCAGTAAATCTATGTCTAAAAAGCCTTGATGCACAAGGGATAATTTATGACATTGATAATGAACTTTCACATAAATATTTCTACAATAATAACAAATAGCCCCCATTGAGGAAATTAAATATTCCATAATGGGGCTATTTTTATTTTCTTTATTCAGAGGAAATCCTCTTACTTCTCACTCCCATCACAGTAAGAAGCTACAACAGCAGCCATAGCTTTAGCACTAATGATAAGGCTTTTTTCATTGATATCAAATTTAGGATGATGATGCGGATAGGCTTCACCTGACTCAGGACAAGCACCGACATAGAAGAAACATCCTGGTATTTTTTCAAGATAGTAAGCAAAATCTTCTGAAGGCGGCTGTGGCGGTGTCTCCAAAACCGCTTCTACTTCTGGAATGGAAGCTTGTTCTAGAGCTTGATGTACATGCTCCGTTACGTCAGGATCATTATATAGAACAGGATAATCATTGTTATATTCAAGAGTAGATTTTACTCCATATGATTTTTCTAATCCTTCCGCAAACGCACGCACCCCGGTTTCTACAATTTCCCGAGTTTCGGGAGACATTGTTCGAACATCTCCTTCAATTGTAACGGCATCTTTGATTACGTTAAATGTACCTTTTCCATCAAAATTACCAATGGTAACGGAAGCTGTATCAAATGGATTGATTCGACGACTGACTATTGTTTGTAAATTCATGACGAATGAGCTTGCTGCAACAATAGCATCATTGGCTAGATGAGGTGATGATCCATGTCCACCTCTCCCTTGAACAACTAATTTAAAATAGGATCTTCCTGTTTGGGTGTTCCCGCTTCTGTAATAAATATGACCTGTTTTCATGTTGCTCATTACATGAATTCCAATGATTGCATCTACACCATCAAGGACACCCGCTTTAATCATACCGATCGCACCGCCTGGAGGAGCTTCTTCTGCTGGTTGATGAATAACTCGAATCGTACCTTTTAGTTGATCTTTAAACTCAGCTAATGTCTCAGCTAACACCAACATGTATGCTGTATGACCATCATGACCACAAGCATGCATAACCCCTTCGTTTTTGGATGCAAAAGGCAGCCCCGTTTCTTCCTTGATTGGTAAGGCGTCGAAATCAGCACGAATAGCAATGGTTTTTCCAGGCTTGGAACCTTTAATGGTTACAACGACACCACGCTCACCACCGAAGTTTGTTTCAACTGAATCCACTGGCACGTCCGTATAAAAATCGCTGATATATTTAGCCGTTTCTTCTTCTTGGAAAGAAAGTTCTGGATGTTCATGTAGATAACGGCGAATCTCAATGATACGATCCTTTTTTTCATCTAATTTTTTCATTAGTTCATCTAATAACATTCAATAATCCCCTCTAACTGTTCGAAATGAATACTCCGAATTCTTTAATGAATTGGATTTGGTTGACTAGGATTTGGCTTTCTTATTTGTTTAGATGATTTTTCGATTGCTTTTTTTCCAGTATCTCCAGGAACCATAAACATAATGGAAAGAATAGAAAGTACACCGAATATTACGTTTACGATAATCCCTGCAGTAGCTGCGATTTCAAGACTACCAACCGCTGCAATTGAACTATAAACAGTTGCTGAAATCGCCACACCGAACGCTCCGCCAAGTGAGCTTGCCATTTTGTAGATTCCGGCAGCTTCACCGACTTTGTTTGAAGGTGCGTTAGATACAGATGTGTCTGTTGATGGAGTCGCATAAATCCCTAATCCAAGTCCAAACAAAGCAAATCCAATAAAGACAACCACTGTATATATAACATCAGATAAAAAAGTTAATCCCATAATAGCTACACCAACTGTTGTAATGAGAGCCCCCCAAATCATTGGTGATTTTGCGCCTGCTCTTTGTAAAATTTTCTCTCCGACACGAATCATTGCTAACACTGCTACTAAATACCCTAATGATAGCATTCCTGATTGAAAGGCACTAAATCCTCTACCTACTTGCACATAAGTGTTTGCTACAACAAGAGTTCCAGCAATCGCATTTAACAAGAAATTAGAGAAAGTTGCACCAGAATATGGTTTATTTTTAAATAAAGAAAAGTCAATGAGTACTATATTTTTACTTTTTTCAACTTTGAAGAAAACAATTGCTCCAATGATTGTAACAATGACAAGACCGATTGTACGCAGGCTTGTCCAGCCTAAATCTGCACCAAAAGTAATCAAAATATTTAGAGCAAGCATTGTGATGATAAAAATGACTAATCCAGTGTAATCAAATTTAAAAGCACCTGTTGATTCACCTTTGCTTTCTGGAGTATCTTTAATCAGCCACATACCGAGTAAAGAGAATATGATAGAAAAGATGAAAATCCATTTCCAGCCCATATAAGTTGCAATTGCACCACCGGCGAAAGAAGCAATTCCTGATCCGCCCCAAGATCCGATGGACCAGAAACTAAGAGCACGCTGACGTTCTGCCCCTTCAAAATAAGCTTTCATTAACGCAATTGTTGCAGGCATAATACATGCCGCTGAAAGTCCTTGAATGACACGACCAATGATCAATAAAACAGATCCCTGTGCTAATACAAGGCACAACGAGCCGATAACGCTTAGGATTAACCCGATATACGTCATTTTCTTTCGACCAATTTTATCTGCTAACCCACCAGCAGCAACAATAAACATTCCCGAGAATAAAGCCGTTAAACTGATTGCAATATTTAATGTGCCAAGTGAAATGCCTAAATCTTTCTGCACGGCCGGAACAACATTGACCATTGCCTGAGCAAAGAGCCAAAAAGTGATAACCCCAAACACAATACCAATAATCATTTTATTTGTGCCTTTATAACTTGCTGTTTCCATAGGTGAACCTCCATTATTCATTTAGGTAAAGGGAGTTATTTATTTTATTTATCATTTGCAGATTACTTTCAAGATAATCTCAAAAAATAAATCAAATAAATCTTCAACTATACTAAAGTGAAAATTCCCTTTTTCCGCAAACCCACTGGCTTTATTCTTATAAAAAGAAGACGCCTCCTTACTTAAGAAGTGCGCCTGTTTGCGGAAGATTAAATGAAGTTGGTTCACTTACTATACTAAAATTAGATCCTGGTCAGGAACTTCATAATCAATTCGATTTACTAGGTACATTATGAGTTTTTAGACTTTTTATCAAAATGGACAAACACCCAGCCTCTGAACAAACGTGACTTTACTTAATTATATAACTGTTTCGTCGCGAGTCCCCTCATGAGCTTCGCTTGAAAGATTCTTTTTCGTGATAAGCCCCGCTGCCGCAAAGATACCTAAAACAGCACAGGCAATGATATACATGAATGCGGATACATATAATCCATTAAAAACTTCAATTAAATAGCCCATAACCATTGGTGCAAGGAATGCCCCAATCATCCCGCCAAGATTAATCATCCCAAATGTAGACCCAATAACGTTCTTTGAGAACATTTTATGCGGAAGGCTAAATATGATAGCCACAATTGGGCCATGAAAAAACATACATATAGCTTGATACGTAATAACTAGTGAAACAGACGGTGCGTTGAATAACAAATAAAGAGATACAATCATGATGATAAAGCTTACAATTGCAAGATATTTTTCTTTGCCGCTTAATAAAGACTTAATAAGTTGTCCGCCAATAATAACACCGACAGCCCCAGCAAGTGCAGGAATTGACGTCAGCATCCCCATAGACATCAAATCAAGACCTCTCACATTTACAAGATAAGGAGGCATCCATGAAATAAGGCCCCATACGACTGTACTTACTCCAAACCACATAATGGCCAACTGCCAGCTTGTCCGAATTTTTAAAACATCTTTAAAAGAAGCTTTTTGAACCGTTTCTTCCTCAACTGTTTCGACCTGCATATTTTTCGGACTTAAATAATACCAAAGTAAAGCTGCAACAAAAACACCTAATATACCTATGGTGATAAAGAGGTTATGCCAACCAATCCACACAAGTAACGGCGTAGCAATTAAAGGAGCAATCACTCCACCAAGTGAATTGGAGGACATCATAATTGTCTGAGCACTAGTTCGCTCTGCTTTAGGAAAAACATCAGCGATTGCTTTGGAGCTTGCTGCAGGATATGCTCCTTCTCCGAGACCGAACATAAACCGAATCATAATCATAGACATAAGAGACCAAGCCATTCCTGTCAAAACGGTAAATATTGACCAAAACAAAATAGCAATAGCAATTACTTTTCTGGATCCGAATTTATCAGCAAGCCAGCCTCCAGGCAATTGCATTAAAGCGTAGCCAGCAAAAAAACTACTCAGCACAACCCCCATAACAGAAGGGCTAAGATTAAAATCTTTTGCAATTTCCACAATCCCAACATTCATTGCCATCCTATCAAGATAAGACAAGCACCATCCTAAAAATAGCAGTGCAAGAATCACATGCCTCTTTTTATTATTAATTTGGTTGTTTTGCACATTAATGTCCTCCTCCTAAAGTTAACTATTAATCTTAACTAAAATCAAACAGTCTAATTTCCCCTTACAATATGTTAATATTAGTTAATTCCTATAATCTTTTCACCAATGCGTGTAACGCAAAGTGCTACTTTACTTTACTAAATATGCTGCTCCAAGCAGTGCAGCCGAGAGAACAGTCTTTTTATCCCGAATTGGCAATGCTTCAAAATCAGCGCTGTACGCAACCGTTTTCTCCAGTTTCGCTCCTTTTAACCAAGCAGCGGCGCCTCATCTAGTAGTAAAAGAGATCTTCAATTTTATTTTCTAATTCCTTGTAAGTTTTTCCACCAAACTTCATTCCCATTTAGTGGAAAGCGCTTTCAAAAAAGTGATTTTTGTCACTTTTGGTTATTTACTAAATATTATATAATTTCATACATATCGGTCAATGTGTAATCAAACAATGATAGTGCACATCAATTGTTTATATCAACAATGGAGGGCAAGAATATGGAAAGAAAAGAAGCACTTATTCAACAATTAAGTCTAGAAAATCAAAAGGCGCAGTATCACGTAATGAATTTAATGGAAAGCTTCCAAGCAATGAACTCAACTCTCGAATTGGATGAAGTACTAAAAAAAATCATGCATTTTGCCTTAAAAATAGTCGAAACAGCAGAGGCAGGCTATATACAAATGTATGATGAGCATTCGAATAAACTGATTATAAAGACCTATGTTGGCTTTAACGAGAACATCAGCTTCCTTAAAATAAATATCGGTGAGTCTATTACAGGGAAAGTTTTCAGAGACGGCTGTGTAAGGCTAATTACTACAAGTGAAAAGATTTATAATAGCATGAGCGATTTAAGCAAAGAAAATCTTGATATCCTTAATAAGGCACACCCTAATAGCCAAAATATTAAGTCTATCTTAGCCGTCCCCGTTTCATTTGGAACAAAACGGATTGGCGTTATGACATTTCATTGCTTTGATATAGAAGATGGTCTCAGCGAAACGGATCTCCTTCTCTTACAAAGCTTCGCTTCCCAAGCAGCTATCGCACTTCATAATGCCCAACTTCACACAGAAGTGCAGAAAAACCTAGATGAAGTCACCCATTTATCACAAAGGCTCCAAGAAACGAATGCGCTGTTAGAAAAGCGAACAGAAATCCACAATCACCTTACGAAGTTATCCGTTCAGAACAAAGGATTAAAAGCTATTATCATAGAAATGAATAAACTGATGGAAAGAAATCTTGTCTATGCGGATTATCTCGAAGGCAATTACATTCCACAACACATTAAACATTTCGCTGAAAGAATAGATGATATTTTCTTTTTCTTTACTAATAAAATTGAGCCAGCTTATGTATCAATCTGTGACACCATTCATATTGATTGCTATATTTATCCGATTAGATCAGGCTCCGTTTTCTTAGGTTGTCTGATAGTAGAAGGAAGCGCCCCTCTATCACAACTCGACAAACTTATCATCGAACAAGGAGCACCTATTCTTTCTCTTGAAATTATGAAACTTAGATCACAGACTGAAATCATGTATAAGAAAACCTACGAAACATATCAACAGTTTCTAAAAATAAAAAATCCTCAGCAGGCTGAGATTGCTGCAAAGGAATTAGGAATTGATAATCATTATTTTCTTCAAACAGCTTTAATTGAATTAGATGGAAACGTCGATCTGCGCTCTCTTGAAAACGATGCATTGCTTCTTCTAACACATTTGAAAGAGAAAATAACTTTAGAAAACAGTCTTCTTTTTAGCTACAATAATAAAATCACCTTTTTTTCTTCTGCCCGGGATGCTGTCGGCGAAGCATATATTACAAAAATAATCGAAAGCAGCATAAAGTGGTGGAACGAACGGTTTACGGTAGTAGCTCGAGCAGGAATTAGCACAGGACATTACTATCCTGGACAAGCCGAAGAAAATCATGTAAAAGCAGAAAAAGCCCTTCTTCACTTGAAAAACCAAAAGAAAAAAGGCGTTCTTCATTATAGGGATATTGGAATTAGCATCCTTTTTTTGCACCATCCCCCTGAAGAAATCCATTCATTTCTGCGTGAGACGTTTTCCCTATTATGGACAAGTCAGGAGAAAAAGGACGAACTTCTGCATACACTTTTCACATATATACAAAATAACCGTTCCATGACTTCTACCGCTAAGGAACTTCATATCCATACAAATACGCTCTATCACCGCATTAAGAAAATTGAGGATATTCTAGATATGGACTTTAGCCATTACGAGGATTACCTAAAAGTACAGCTGGCGGTCTATCTTTATAAAACCTTTTTTGGTTCATTAACAGAGCCGGGAAACTTAATGTAGAAATTCGATAAAAAAGAAAATCCAAATCATCAGTATCACTTAAATCTTTTATATAATAGATAATTCACCCATTGCAGTTGGCAGGCTTGAGCCTGCTTTTTTTTGTTGTGTAAACACACTAGAATTCAAGCCGCAAAATTCGAATTTCAGAGTAACGACTGGTTTATCTTTCATTTCTGTAAAGCTTATATTATGAATTTGTACTCTGGGATACGGTACCTGTCCCCGTCTCACTATAACATTATAGCACTGAGGGACAGACACCTTAACATTCCTAATCATAATAAGAAACGAATCGGGAGGAATTCTCTTGAAGTTTGAAAATTTTCCTGCTATTCTAAGTCCATTGTTAACTGAGTACCATCGTTAGATGAGGCTCCTGTGCTAGAGATACGCTGTTACCTAGAACAATGCATTTTTTAGAAATAATTATAAAAATTCTAATTCATTCCAAAAAACAGCATGTTCAAATTTTATACACTGGGTTCCATCTCGATAGTTGGAGGGTTTTTTTTGAATGTTATAGTAAACAAATTTAAAGAAATGACTTACAAACAAATTTTTTTGTATATCATAATAGGACTTTGTTTTGCCGCCTCTGTTTTTTTTGTTAATCACAATTATTCATTCTATGAACGTCCGATAGCCAAAGTCATCAAAACCACTTTGGAAGATAAAACTGAAATGATTGATATACATGATAATAAAGATTATCTATTCAATCAACTTATAATAGCCGAGCTAAAAAATGGAGAAGAAAAAGGACGGCTTATCCATTTAACCAATGAGTATTCATCATCCGGAGCTTATGATCAAGAATACCATGTTGGAGATGAATTGTTTGTTTCAATTGACACAAACAAAGAAGAAAATACGGATTTAACTGGAACCATAAAAGATGTAAAACGTGATAAACACGTTGTAATCATAGCATGGATTTTTATCTTTACTCTACTTATGGTTGGAAAAAAACAAGGGCTGTTTTCTATTATAAGTTTGGCAGCCAATGCTGTTTTGTTGTCATATGCATTGGATGTTTATCTGAGTACATCAAACATGAGTTTAGTAGTGATATGCAGTGTAAGTACTATTTTATTTACTGTCATTTCTTTATTACTCGTTAACGGTTTTAATGAAAAAACATATGCAGCCATTGTTGCGACCCTGCTAGGAACTTTTATTTCGCTGTTAATTACCTATCTTGTCATGTGGCTAACTTCCGAAAATGGCCTTCGATATGAAGAAATGCAATTTCTAACGCATCCTTATCGAATGGTGTTTATGGCCGGGTTAATCGTCGGATCTTTAGGAGCCGTAATGGATGTAGCCATTACAATGTCTTCTTCTATCTTTGGATTGTATGAAAAGAATAACAACATACCAGTAAAAGCACTTAAAACTTCAGGAATGGAGATTGGAAAAGATATTATGGGAACCATGACAAATATTTTGTTTTTTGCATATATAAGCGGTTCCATTCCATTGCTTATTTTATATTTCAAGAATGCTTCTGCATTGGGGTTTACCCTTTCCATGAACCTTTCATTAGAATTGGCTCGAGCCCTAGCTGGCGGTATTGGAATAGTGTTAACTATTCCAATAGGTCTATATACTTCTATTTTTTTCATTAATCGAAAGAGGGCAAAATTATGAATGTATTAGTGTGGCTGGCAGCCATTTTATTTATACTCATGATACTTATTGGTGGAAAAAAAGGAGCACGGTCTTTTTTTTCTTTATTCCTAAACTTTGTTGTTCTACTTCTTACCATACTTTTTATGACAGATCCAAATGCTGATCCGATTATCTTAACATTGATTGCATGTGCAGTGATTAGTTTTATTAACCTATTTTATATTAATGAAATGAACAGTAAAACAATAACAGCATTCATTTCTACTATTATCACAATTGTCATTTTGCTTTTTTTTATTGACATGGTGACACGAAATGCTATGATTCAGGGGTTTGGTGAAGAAGAAATAGAGGAGCTTAGCATATTTTCCCTTTATATCGGGGTAGATTTTGTTAAAATTGGAGCTTCTGTGATTATTATGAGTACAATAGGTGCCATTACTGATGTTGCCATTTCCATTACATCTCCTATGCGTGAAATATTTAATCATAATCCATTAATTAGCAGGAAAGATTTATTCACATCTGGATTAAGTATCGGGAAGGATATCTTAGGAACAAATACGAATACGTTATTTTTTGCCTTCTTTGGAGGATATCTAGGATTGCTTATATGGTTTAAACATTTATCTTATTCTGTTGGAGAAATCGTAAATTCAAAAGTATTTAGTGCTGAGATGATATCTATATTTTGTGCCGGAATTGGTATAGCTCTGATTATTCCAATCGCTTCCTGGATTAATGCCTATTTTTTAGTAAAAACAAGAGAAAATAACAAGATATTTAAATAAGCTTCATGAGAGGAAAGCTCAAACAATTTGTATTTGTAATTTTGATTTAGACTGAATAATTATGTGCATCTCGATGTTAATTAAGCAACACTTAAGTGTATAACATTTGAATTTAGTCGCATTGCGCGAGTGTTGACGTTCAACGCGCGAGTTGGAATGATTAAAAATCATCCCCTGTTTCCGCAAGTGTGCTGGCATAGGGGATGATTTTTATTTTACTAATAATTTGCAGCGTTTTTTCCACCCTCAAAATCGAAAAAGGACTTCCCACAAAAGTGAGAAGTCTTTTTTAACGGAATAGCAGAACACCTATTCTATATCTTTAAGTCATTACATTTTGAGTTGCAGTTTCAAAAAATTCACAACTACTTATGATACGCTTTGACCTGATTTTTGTAACGATTTTTCGCTTAGACCAAGCGCCTCAGATGTTGAATTATGAAGTTCTTGGAAAAGCTCTGGGTTTTCCGCTAGCTTCATACCATAAGAAGGAATCATCTCTTTAAGTTTCGGTTCCCACTCGTTCATATGTTGCGGGAAGCATTTTTTGATTATATCAAGCATAACGTGAACAGCAGTAGAAGCACCTGGAGAAGCCCCTAGTAATGCAGCAACCGAACCGTTAGCGCCAGTAATAACTTCCGTACCAAATTGAAGCGTACCTTTACCCGCAGCAGTATCTTTAATAACTTGTACACGTTGACCTGCTACTACGATATCCCAATCTTCGCTTTTAGCGTTCGGAACAAACTCGCGTAATTCTTCAATACGTTGCTCTTTCGATAACATAACTTGTTGAATTAGGTATTTTGTCAACGCCATGTTTTTTGCACCTGCTGATAACATAGTCAAGACATTATTCGGCTTTACAGAACCTAATAAATCCATATTTGAACCAGTTTTTAAGAATTTTGGCGAGAAGCCGGCAAACGGTCCAAATAGCAATGATTTTTTGTTATCGATATATCGTGTATCCAGATGCGGAACAGACATTGGAGGAGCACCAACTTTAGCTTTTCCGTATACTTTTGCATGATGCTGCTCGACAACTTTCGGGTTATTACATACTAAGAATAGTCCGCTTACTGGGAATCCGCCAACATGTTTACTTTCAGGAATACCTGTTTTTTGTAATAAAGGTAAGCTTCCGCCGCCGCCGCCGATAAAGACGAATTTTGCCGTATGGCGTTCAACTTGACCGTTAGCATTACGCACTTTCAATTCCCATGAACCGTCGCTAGTACGTTTAAGATCATTAACTTGATGGTTGTAGTTAACTTCAACGTTTTGTTTCTTTAAGTAATCAATTAACATGCGTGTTAAAGCACCAAAGTTAACATCTGTTCCAGAGTCAATCTTTGTTGCTGCAACCGGTTCCTTTGATGTACGGCCATCCATAATAACTGGAATCCATTCTTTCAGTTTTTTTGGATCATCCGAAAATTCCATACCTTGGAATAAAGGATTATTTGAAAGCGCTTCAAAACGCTTTTTCAAGAACGTTACATTTTTTTCCCCTTCTACTAGACTCATGTGAGGCAATGGCATGATAAAGTCCTGTGGGTTACGGATTAAATCGTTATTTACAAGATGAGCCCAAAACTGTCTTGAAACTTGAAACTGTTCATTGACGTTGATAGCTTTAGTAATATCTATAGAGCCGTCCGATTTTTGAGGAGTATAGTTAAGCTCGCACAGTGCTGCATGCCCTGTTCCCGCATTATTCCATTCGTTAGAGCTTTCCTCTCCTGCTTTGTCAAGCTTCTCAAACACTGTAATTTTCCAATCTGGTACTAATTCTTTTAGGAGTGTCCCTAAAGTTGCACTCATAATTCCGGCACCAATTAAGATAACATCTGTTTTATTTTCTCTATTACTCATTTTTACCATCCTTATACCCTAAGATTTGCAGAAAGGATGTAGGCGCGTCAAAACAAGACAAGGCGCAACCTAGTCACACACCTTTTCTGTATCAAATTATTAATTTAATTATATTAATTATAGTGTATCACATTTATTTATAGATTAAAATATCTACTATTATATTACAGACATAAACTATCCGGACTCTGGTAAAAGCAGAAATTTCATCCATAAAGCCCTAGAAACATGGCTTTTTATACTAATTACATATAATAATGTATCACATTTATTTAGAGATGAAAATAGTTACTATTATATTACAGTTATAGGGATTTTATGGTAATAAAAGGAATTATAATTCTACACACACCTAGTACCTAATATTGATAATGCTGTTTAGGATTCATGTTAGCCAATTTTAAAAAGAGCCAAAATCACTCGAACACATGCAATACGTAAAAAGAACGAACCCCTTCATGCATCAAAAATTCCAGACTTTCCAGTAAGATAACCTGCACGGAAAAATCTATATAGATTTTCCATTTGTTATAAGTCCCCGACTACTTTCCTGGACTGCTGTTTAAGGAGTTGTAGATACTATTACCTTAACCTATTGATGTCGTCTTATACTTGACCTGCATTACCAAATTATATCAACAAATTTTTAAAAATTAAGGAAAGACTAATGTGGAGTCATTTACGGCACATGAAAATGGAAGAAACGCACTCGTTCAGCTTAATAAGAGTGGTAATATCCTGACAACATAATTCTATAAGATGAGTACATACTAAATTGGAGGTTTTTGTTTGTTAAACTTATGTTTAAAGCTGTGTGAGGAAATTTCTTAATTCAAAATCTTTTTCGGAATAAGAGCTAGGTGAATGATTAGGTATTAATTAAAGAAAGAGGTTGCCCTAAAAAATCATCTTATAACATTTTCTATAGACAGCCTCTTCAACCACTTTTAAAGCCTAAGCATAATCTTTCAGCGGATAAATATATTAGACAGATCTGTTAAACAGTTTATTAAAAAGGACAGCTGGTGGACAATATGTTAAAGTATTTTTCATTCAAAATCATCCGGGTTCTTTTCATCCAAGATTCCGCGTTTAGAGTCGAGAGATGCTGGCCTTTCTTTCGAGTTTGACGCCGGTGATAAAACATTTCCATCAGCGTCATACTTTATTTTATTTTTTTCATCCTTCATTTGGTAACCCCCTTTGGCAATCCTTTTTAGTTTGCCCCACGTCTAAAATCTTAAACGAACATTTTTGAATGTTAATTCAACTAAACTCACCCGATAAAAAAGTTTTTCCACTTATTGGACAAATACTACCCAATCCGTTTAAGTACATTCGTTCACAATGGGAACATGCTAAGGATTTAAAAAAATAGCCAATTCATTTTTTTAATATGCCAACATCAATCCCAGACATGATATAAGGAATTGCTGATTTGATAAATTCTTCCGGCGACAGCTCCTTACTATCTCTTCTCCATTCTACAGAAGCACCGTAAATTCCCCAGCTTAATATGACAGCTGTAATTTTTAAAGATTTACCCTCTTCAGTTGTACTTTGTTTTAACAACATTTTATAAAAAATGATTTCAAGCTGTTCCCTAATAATACGTGCAATGGTATCTTCGTATCCTCTATGACAACGATTAGATAATGACGTTTGAAAATTTGTTATAGCAATGAAGATACTAACGAGCGCTTCTTCATTTAGTTCGTCATTCTGGTAGGCATCAGAATTCAAATTAACTAACAATACTTCTGATAATACCTTCTCTAATAAGTCATATATATCCTTAAAATGATAATAGAATGTTGCACGGTTAATCATGGCTTCTGCAGTTATATCTTTTATGGTAATCTCTTTGAATTCTTTTTTACCTGAAAGTTCAATGAATGAATCCATGATTAATTTGCGAGTACGTAGAATTCGGGGATCTGTCTTTGATTGAGTCATATCATCGTCCCTCCTACTTTTTAAACAATTTTTTCAATGTGTTGTATAAACGACAAATCCAATTAACTATTGGTTTATTGATGGTTTTATTATGGCTTAAAATAGAATTGCAAAGCAAACTATAAGGCACGGAATAATAAGCAGCTGGAATTGTCAGCTACGGTTCTTCCCTTAAGTTACAGCAGCTAACAATTTGCGTTTGATTCTAACCGTATCAAAAGTTTCAACAGTAGGAACTCAGCCAGCACTAAGTCTTTTTACTAATTTTACAGAGATGGGGGAAAATGAATTGAAAAACAATAATATGATTTGTGATTTAGAAACAGGTGTATGCGGAGCAGCTGGAGAGGAAGAAATGGAAGTTATTGATTTTAATCAACCAAAGAAATCGATTAATCTCTATTATGTAACTGATCCAATTTGCTCTCATTGCTGGGCGATTGAACCCACTCTTCGTCGTTTTAAAGAACAATACGGACACTATTTTAACTTTCATACAGTTATGGGAGGACTACTGGAAAAATGGCATGACGGACCAATTGATCCTGCGAACGGAATTTACAAACCCGCAGACGTTGCTGGTCACTGGAGGGAAGTTGGAGAATATTCACGTATGCCAATTGATGGGTCACTCATGATTGACAATCCAGTTCAATCATCCTACCCGCCCTCACGTGTATTTAAAGTAATTCAAAAAAATCATACTGATGCATTAGCCTATGATTATTTACGACGTGCAAGAGAAGAGCTTTTCGCATTTAATCAAAATATTTCAGATAAATCCGTTTTGATTGAAATGGTAAATAAACTTGGACTTGATGGAAAAGCACTTGTAAATGAAGCTGAACAACCATCTGGACAACAATTGTTAAATGAAGATTTTGGTCTTGCAAGAAGTCTAGGTGCTAGAGGATTTCCTACCATTATCATGATCAATGAGGAAAATAAGGGCGTAAAAATTGTCGGTGGTCGCTCGTTTGAATACTATGTTGACGGATTAAAGCAAGTTCTAAATGTGGAAGAACTACAACCAACCCAACAACCCTCCCTTTCAAACTTGCTTGAAAAAGAGAAACTTTTATTTTCGAAAGAGATTGAAGTCATGTACGATGTTGAACAATCCGATATTGAAGCATTTGTTGAAACGGAATTAACACCGGGTACTTATGAAACGAAAGAAGTTCTCGGTGAAATATACTTTGTAAGAAAATAATGATTTAAAACACTTCCCATATCATAATTACAATTCTTCACAGGCATCATAAACAGGGATTGCCGCAGCACTCCCTGTTTAACTCTTACATCCGTTCATTCCATTTGTTTAACCTCAAACAAAAAGACTGTCTTAATAACGATTAATTTTAGAATCCCTCAAAAACATCAAGTTAAATTTTGAAGGGCAGTTAGAGCGTCCTTATTTTTTTGAGCTTTTAATGCTAATTTTGTAAGTCCATCATTTGGAATTTCCACATCTGTTTTAGATGAAGCAGTCTTATTTTTCATTTGCTTATTTTTAAACATGTTTTCACCATCCTTGTAGTTCGATTTAGTTATTGCCCTTAGATACCAACCATTATAAATACACTGCACAAAGAGATCAGCGTATTATTTTTTTGTTATTGGCATCCGCTATTTTAGTTTGCTTTCTTTTTTGAAGGCTATGCTATTTGATTTTCTTCTTCAACTTTCAATTTCAAGAATAGCCTCAATTTCTTCTTGAATCTCTCTATTCACCGAAAGAGAACGTTTTTTTCTCAATTCAAGATCCGTCTCCTTGTCAATGAAATTATTGGTATGCTTATCAAAACAATCAAAACAAATAGAGTAAAAATCTTTTTTCTCTTTCTTCAAAACATCAAATTCCCACGTTTCAAGTTCTAAATAACTTACTTTATCTTTTGTTTCTTTTCCACATAATTCGCAAGTTGCTTTCATTATAAAAACCCTTTCATACATCTACTTTTTATTTTTTTGCTAGATGGCGATCTTTAATTCTTTTTAAACGCCCATGATATTTCAATATATTTGCTTGCGATTGTTTGGCTTCTTCGCTAGTGGGTTGTAAGTTAGCAATATCCCAATAAGTCACGACTACGTCTAATACTTGGTCAAAGTATTGTAGTGGGCCATAATTCGCATCTATTGCAATGGTTTTCATTCTCTCGTTAAAGTCTGGCATAACGGCGCCTGGCATAGAGAAATTAATAATGACATCCTCAAAATAAACAATGAAATTCGGATCAAGTTCAAGATGTGCTTTCACTGTGTCACGATAGAATGCATAATGAAGTGCTTCGTCTTTCGCTAAACGTCGAAGTAATGTTGCTAAATCTTTATCATACGGACCCGCTATTTTAGCTACATTATTATAAAAAACGAGTGTAGCTAACTCTTGCAATGAAGTATAGGCCATTGTTGCTAGAGGGTTAGTGAAGTCTGGAAACCAACCGCTTTCAACTACTCGTCTTCTTAATTCATGCAATCTTGTGGGATTTACATTTCGTGTCACCAATAAATACGTTTCAAGTAAGTTAGAGTGCTGGTCTTCTTCAGCCGTCCAAGTGCGTACGAAATCATTGATTACTTCCATTGAATTTTTAAATGTATAATCCAAATGCGAAGTATACCAAGGTAAATTTACTTCTGTAAGTAATGCTGTTTCTATCGCTACAATTACACCTTCTGGAAGAGTTACTTGACTCTCATCCCAAGGAACTCGTTTAAAGGACATGGCCTTGTCCCATGGAATAAATTCGTGATAGCTCCAGTCAATATTGGCAGAACGTTCTTTATGTAATCGATATAACTCTTTAATGCGAGGTTCTAAGCGTATATCCAAATCTGAATTTAACATGATTTTTTCTCCTTAAAGTGTTTTTGCTGTCTAACTTTAAATCATTTGAATTTTCTTAACAATTATAATTTAAATCATAAAAGGAATACAAGATAAGATACCCATCCCCCGGCTGTTTAGTCATGAGGGACAGGTACAATCAGTAAAAATATATTTAGATAAAAAAATAAAAGCCTCCTAATTCGGAGGCTTTCTTATTAATCCTTGCTACCGCACATGAGCTGTGGATAAAAACGGATGAATAGTAACTTGTACATTTTGAGATTGCTGACGTGGAGGTGACTTAGGCTCAATAAATATAGTTGAGTAGCAGGACTCCACAATGGTAACAAAGTAGACTAAAAATAATATTTTTTTCAGTCAATGATCCAAAATAACTTCTTTTCTCCTTCTTGCAAGTAAATTCGGTGAATCATCACCATAATTGCAATACTATCATACATAAATCTTACACTATTACTATCCTTTAGTAAAGCTGCCCTCACTATTATCTCTAGCTAATTCTTATCATAAAATAGGCATAATCTAGTTGTATTAGCTATCAGGAAGTTCCGGGGAAGTACAGAAATAATAGAATTGTTTTCTTGTTATTATTATTTTATTAACACATTGTCCAATCTCTTTCAATATACCAGAATAGTATATAACATCACTAAAACTAAGAAGGGATAATTATGAAGGTTTTAAATAGTTTCTTTAAAATAGGAGTTGTTTCTAATCTTGTTGTATTTCTTGCGATGATGCTCCTCCCGGCTTTCATTATTACAGATCAATTGGATGTTTTTGAAAGAATCATTTTCTATATTTTCAAAAAATAAGTTTAATGTGCCTGTCCCCCAATCGTTAAACGATCGGGGGACAGGCACACTAGCCTCATGTTTCCTTTAATCTCCGACTCTTTCGCCATTAATATAATAAGCAGGTTCAGAGAAAGGAATAAACACGACCTCTACCTCATCAACACCTGTTGACATGATATATTTAGTAACAGATTGAGCGAAGCGATCGCGAGTTTCTTGCCCGCGTTCAAACCATTTTACTTCAATAAGCGGGAAAGCCGGAATTTCTTCCCCGTCAAATACAAACGTGGAATGAGGTACCTCGAACGTAAAATTATCTGTCCCGCATTCACAAATTTCTGCAAGCTCCCCTACTAATGGCTTGCTGATTCTTTTCATCTCTTCAATCGATACTCCTCGAATCACTAAGTGTGGCAATTGTATTCCCTCCATTATGTATCACATCATTTGTTAGCTTTCTACTAGAAATTTTATATCAAGTCTCTTGATAAACAAAGTCTTTCCTTCTTTTCCATGTTACACGTATAAACCGAAGTAATCGGTTAGGTAGGACTCTATTAATCACTTCTTTAAGCGACATTATTCAACGAACGATTCTTCCACTAAACTGTGACCTTAGTACAAATCGAGTAGAGGGAAATTAATTTAACTATTTTCGCCCCTCTCACACCACCGTACGTACGGTTCCGTATACGGCGGTTCAATTTATATTACAGTGTGTACTTTTAGATAATGTTCTAAAGCAGAGGGAAGCCCCCTCTGCTTTAGTCTTTTGTTTGAGATTGCTCTTTGAACAACTTTTGATAGTCCGATGTACCGATAACCTTTTCGACAGAAAGTTAATCCTTTCGCCTCTTCCTCTGGAATCCCTAATTGGACAAGCGATTTGATTTGTTTCTTCGCTACCTTCCATTGCTTCCAGATGATCACTCTAATTCTGGAGCGAAGCTTCTTATCTATCTCAGTCATCGCTTTTTTCATATTCGAGATTCTAAAGTAATTAACCCACCCAAGTATGACTTGTTTTAGTTTTAGAATTCGGTAGTCCAGCGGAACACTCCAATTTCGCTTTGTTAATTTTCGAAGCTTCCTTTGAAGTTTTTGTATGGATGTGAGATGGGGTTTTACTTGATATTTCTCATTCTTAAAATCGTAATAAAATCCAAATCCTAAGAATTTCAAATCTTTTGGACGGGAGATTTTACTCTTTTCTACATTGACTATCAACCCTAATTTCTTTTCTATAAATCCCACGATTGATTCCATCACTCTATTGGCCGCTTTCTCACTTTTCACAAAGATGAGAGCGTCATCTGCGTATCTTACGAATCGAAGTCCTCTATTCTCAAGTTCCTTATCGAGTTCATTTAACATAATATTGCTCAATAACGGACTGAGGTTTCCTCCTTGCGGAGTTCCAATTGGTGTTTCTTCATATTTTCCATTCACCATAACTCCACCGACTAAGTATTTCCTTATTAGAGAAATGACATCTCCATCATCAATTGTATTAGATATGATTCGCATGAGCTTATCGTGGTGGACTGTATCGAAGAATCTTTCCAGGTCAATGTCCACAACCCAGTCATGTCCATCGTTCAGAAATTCCAAACTTTTTATAATAGCCATCTCACAACTTCTTTTCGGTCTAAAGCCGTAACTGAATTCACTGAATTGCTTTTCAAATATCGGACTGAGTACTTGATGAATGGCTTGTTGAACGACCCTATCCACTACTGTTGGTATTCCCAATTTGCGCATCTTTCCATTTTCTTTTGGGATCTCCACTCGTAAGGCAGCTTGTGGTTGGTATTTTCTTGTTCTGATGCGCTGGCGCAAGTTCATCCTTGTTCTCTTTCAGATATTGCTTTAGTTCATCAACTGTTACTCCATCGACACCACTTGCACCCTTATTTTTATAAACACGCAAGTAAGCTTCATTCATGTTTTGATTACTTAGAATCTGTTCTAAAAGTTCCACACTCGTTTCTCCTTCCTTCTCACGTAGTAAGTGATAGCCCCATTTTGGTTATTCTTTGAGATACGCTCATACTTTCACCATTAACACATTCGGAGTACGTCACTTACGCATTCGTGGCGTTGAAACACTATAAATTGTTCAGCCCTTCATGAATGGTTTCATTACTATGGCTTCTGCTGACTTCTTGCGGCTAACCTTTTTCGACTGTACTCCTGTACATCCGCAAGACCTCCCAGGGTAAGACAACTATCTTTCCTCTTTTACTCGCCTGATTTACTCTACAAAGTTACGCACACCTTTTGGACTTTGACTTGCTTTGGAGTCTCATCCCTTTATAGAGCCTTAGTATCAGATTTCTGTTCGTCGAGCCAAGATTTTATTCCACGCTTCCTCCAGCCCTTACCTCACGATAAGTACCTTGCGCTTCCTTAGTGGTTGGTCGATGTGTACCCCCACAGTGGACTTTCACCACCTAGATAGTTGCCATGCCTGGCACACAAAGAAAAGGATTGCCGCAGCAACCCCTGTTTAACTTTGACATCCGTTCATTCCATTTGTTTCACCTAAAAGAGTAGTTCAAATAAAATCATTTCTAAACTTTATTATTCAATCTTTAAGGTAATTTTCCCAAAGTTAACCGCATTTTCCATATAAATCAACGCTTCTATTGCTTCTTTAAGAGGATAACATTTATCAACATATGGAGAAATTTTATGTTCTTCAAAAAATTGGAGCATCTCTTTAAAATCTTCTGGGCTTCCCATTGTAGACCCTTTTATATCCAATTGTTTAAAAAATATTCGTGGAAGAAGTAGTTCTTTAACTGTTCCGCTTGTAGCACCGAAATTAACGATACGTCCACCTGGTTTAGCTAAATTAATCAAATGATTGAAGTTTTCTCCACCAACGCTATCGATGATGAGGTCCGCACCATCCATTAGCTTTTTCATTTCTTTTACCCAGTTTTCCGAGCGATAATTCACCCCGCCTTTTGCCCCAAGCTGCTTTGCTCTTTCAAGTTTCTCATCGCTACTAGATGTAACAAATACATTTGCCCCATGTGCTACAGCAATCTGTAGGGCAAGTAGGGCAACACCACTCCCAATTCCAGGAATAAGAACGTTTTCTCCCTTTTTAAGGTTGCCCCTGTACATAAGGGAACGAAAAGCTGTTACACCTGCTAATGGTAAGGCAGCCGCTTCTTCCCAAGAAAGATATGTTGGTTTTGTAAAAACATTCTCTGCTGGAACAACTACATATTCAGCATATGTACCATCGGATGGCATTCCTAATATACGGTGATCCGGTCCATGGAAAGCTCGGCTTTCTCCCCAATTCAAAGCGGGGTTAATAACAACAGCACTTCCTACTTTAATTTCAGAAACTTGCTCTCCAACAGCAGCGACCTCACCTGCTCCATCTGCTCCTAAAATAGATGGCAGTTCCATCCCTGGATACTGTCCATAAGTAATCCATAGGTCTCTTCGATTTAATGATGCATATTTAAGTTTTACTAAAACTTCATTTGCTTTTGGCGTCGGAACTTCCACATCTTCATATCTTAATTGAGTAGGTCCGCCTAATTCTCGCAAAACAATGGCTTTCATCTATTTTCCCCCTAAAAGTATAGATTGAACGAGCGTTCACTCGAATCAAATGTTAAAATATCCCTAATATTCAGTATATTGTAACATTTAAACGATTACAAACGATTTACCTCATACTGAATACACAAAAGAACGTCATTTAACAGACTTAGTTAAGGTGCCTGTCCCCCAGCTGTTTAGGTTGATTACTTATTACAAATAACTTCACTCCATGTTTCCTTTTTCTAGAATTCACCTAATAAATTCGCTGTTGCAGAAACAGACCTTATAGTTCAATAAGCTTCTATAAAGTATAATTAGACAATATCAATATGCTAATAGAAATAGGGGGATTATTATGCCATTATCCAATATACATTTATATACTTGGAAGTCCTTTTCAACATCACCGCCGCCACCGTTTACTTCAGCTGTTAAATCAGCACTGAATAAGCTTATATTAAAAACAGATTAAGAATCTGCGAAATATAAGCTGTTTCGCAGATTCGAAGGAGTAGACGATGAAATCTAACATTCAGTTCCTATTATCAATGATCATCTTTGGTACGATTGGTGTATTTGTAAGATACATTGATTTATCTTCGAGTGAAATAGCTTTATTACGTGGTTTAGTTGGTAGTTTCTTTTTAATGACAGTCATGTTCATGATGAAGAAAAAATTTTCATGGGCATTGGTTAAAGCAAATGCTTTGGTTTTATTACTTTCGAGTATTGCATTAGGTGGAAATTGGATTTTCCTTTTCCAAGCGTACAAGCATACAACCATTTCTAATGCAGCACTAAGTTATTATTTTGCACCTGTCTTTGTCCTGATTCTTTCGCCGCTGGTACTTAAGGAGAAATTATCTGCAAAGAAAATAATCTGCATTGGTATAGCCATGCTAGGTATGTTATTGATTGTTGGCAATAGTGGTGTAAGTACATCTGGATTAGATCATTTACTTGGCATTGGCTATGGATTAATGGCAGCTATATTCTACGCTTCATTAATGCTATTCAACAAGTTCATCAAAAACATGAACGGGCTCGAAATTACATTCATTCAGCTTGGAACTTCGACCTTGCTTCTCATGCCATATGTATTCTTTACTGAAGGATTTGGCATTTTTGAAGCATCAAGTTCTTCCATTCCATTTATTTTAATCTTAGGGATTGTACACACAGGTATTGGATTTTTGTTATTCTTCTCAGGTATGCAGAAATTAAAAGGGCAAAGCATCGCTGCATTAAGTTATGCAGACCCCATCACATCATTAGTGATTTCTGCTGTAATCTTGCAAGAACAAATGACAGTTGTTCAAATGCTTGGTGGTGCATTGCTGTTAGGCTCAACATTCGTTAGCGAAAATCAATCAATGAAATTTTCAAAGCGATTAAAGATAAAATCAGCTAAATAATGTACAAAACAGCGGGAAGCATTCATTTCCCGCTGTTTTTTTATGTTAGAGTATTTTTGTTTTTCTTGATAATCTATCAGCTGGTTTAGCTCAATAAGCTCTCTACTTCAACCATTCATTAAAAACCGCATACTTTATTTTAATTTGAGAAAAATATAAGAAAATAAAATTAGGGGGTAACCGTAACAATGAAAAAAATATTTGCAATATGTCTACTATCTCTTTTATTTATCTCCTCAACAGCTCTAGAGACAGAAGCTTTAACGTTTGATAAATTACCGGCCGAACAAACAACGAAACAATGGTCAGTTAAATTAGACAAAGCTAAACTAGGTGGTACAGGGCTAGTAAAATCAAAGGAAGGAAACTTCCATAGGTATTCTTTAAAGGTTGATAACATTGGTGAAGACGTGTTATCTGCAGAAATCCATCTGTTTAGAAACCAACCGAATTCTAAAACAAAATATGCACTATTTGGCTGTCCTGATCAAACTGATTGTAATAAAAACCGCTTTGAACAATCCGTTTCTTTAGCAGAACAATTGAATGAGAAAATCCCCTATCAATTTCATAGTTTTCTTTTAGCTGAAGAAGCGTCCGAATTAGAAGTAGAAATTGTTTGGACTCAAAAAGGAAGTGAAGGCACGCCATTAAAAGAAAGATTTATATTCACTTCTAAATAATACACAGGTGCCTGTCTCTCACACTGCTTTACAACGTTAAGCGATTTGGGGACAGGCACCTGCCTATTTGTTTTTAATCAGTATAATATTCCAATCTGGTGCCGCTTACTTCACAATTATCACAAATATAAAGTTGGATAATATAATCCTCTTCAAATACTTCTTCTTCGATATAAATGTTTGTTGAGTCACAACCATAACATTTTTTACTCATACTAAACACTCCTTATTTCTACTAGTTGTATTCATTATTCCAATAATCAGCCAAAAATAAACAACAAGCCGTAGAACTTCTCAACTTGTTCGCTACATCCTCCAACAAACAAAAAAGAAGTTCTTTTTTCATCAGAACTTCTAATCAGCATTATGAAAATACAATAAATAAACTTTTAATAAAGTTTTTTATATATTGTTAATTCTACACTATTCCCCTTTACCTATCCTGCTCCGTTTAAGTACAAATCTTCACAACCTGTATGCTATAATTTGGAGGGTAAAATAAAAATAGAGGTGACCATTCTTGGCAATACATGTTGTACTATATCAACCAGAAATTCCGGCTAATACCGCAAATATTGCACTTACTTGTGCCGCAACGGATACAGCCTTACACTTAATCCGACCTCTTGGCTTTTCAACAGATGAAAAAATGATCAAACAAGCAGGTTTAGATTTCTGGCAGCTTATAAACATAACGTATTATGATTCATTGGATGACTTTTTCTCAAAAAATCAAGGTGCGTTTTACTATATTGAGACGTTTGGTGAAAAAACACATTCAGCCTTTGACTTCAGTGATGTATCAAAAGAACATTATTTTATGTTTGGAAAAGAAACAACCGGTTTACCAAAAGATTTACTAGAAAAAAATGAAGATCACTTTTTAAGAATACCAATGAGTAATCATGTTCGTTCACTGAACCTTTCGAATACAGCTGCTATATTAGTATATGAGGCCCTGCGCCAGCAAGGATATCCCCATTTAAAATAAACAAAATCTTCCGTCTCGGAAGATTTTGTTTACCAATAAAGTCATTAAGAGCCACGTTACTTCACCATAAAGTTACTTCTGCACGATTTGAATAAGATTGCCGCATGTATCGTCGAAGACAGCTATTGTGACTTCGCCCATTTTTGTCGGTTCCATAGTAAACTTCACGCCTTTTTCCATTAATCGTTCGTATTCTTTGCGAATGTCTGCGACGCCAAACATTGTTGCTGGGATACCCTCGTCAAATATCTTCTTTTGGTATTCCTTTGCGGCAGGATGGACATTCGGTTCGAGTAAAAGCTCAGTACCGTCTTGATCATCTGGAGAAACAAGCGTTATCCACCTAAATTCTCCGGCAGGAACGTCCTCCTTTTTTACAAACCCTAGTTTTTCTGAATAAAACTCCAGTGCCTTTTCTTGATCTTGTACAAATATACTGGTAACAACGATTCTCATACTGTCTTTTCCTCCTTTGATATTTATGACACAGTGCTGTGCTGACAATCTGGCTGCAAGCAAAACAACCCATTAGTTCAATTTATAAGCACCTTGTATGTCTTTTATTTTTAACACGTTTCCTCATTATAAAATCAATTACTAAACTCCTACTTGAATCTTACCAACAATAGGAATTTTGTAAAGTTGTTACATTTATTCTTCCGAAAGTATCAACTCCCTTAACTCCTTCGTCATTTGTGGAGAAGTCAGATAAATAGTGTCATTAGTAATATACATAAACGTACTCTTTTCATTTTCCTTCCCTAACCATAAATGAATTCCATGTGTAGGTAGTCCTTCTCCGTCTGATTTGTATTCCACCATAACATCGTAATTAGGTTCAGTTATATCAACCTTACCTGGTTGTTTAACAGCAGTCGTAATCGCCTTCTTAAAAATATCAATGGATTTCTTATCTTTGAATGACAAAACGAAATCTTCATTCATCCCACCAAAACCTTTTGATTTTGAAATTTTAACCTCTGAAATTTTTTCATCTAAGAGAACCATTGTTTCTGCTTGTTGTGATTGACAACCTGTTAAAATCAGAAAACAAACAACCAGAAATATTGAAAAAATAGTTTTCAAGATCCCCCATCCTCTATATAACTTTAAATTGTTTTATCTTTTCTACTAAAATAAGGACCACACCAGTCTGTTTCATGGGTTCTCACATAAGTCCAGTTGAATTCCTTATCTACTACATACACATCTTCTTCATTTAGAAAATCATCTGCATTTAAAGACGAAGCCTTTTCAAGAATTAACGCATCATTAGAATGCTGATAAAAAACATAACAAGATTTCTTTGATTCTTTGTTAAATGCCCAATCAGCTTGTTCTTCTTTTAAGCACTGCTTTTTTTCCCAGCTAAATACATGCCATAGGTAGCCACAGCAGCCATCTTCATCATAAAAGTAAATAGAATTCTTTTCTTTGTCACTAAGATGATTGGCAAAGTTATCTTCCCATTGTTTTCTTAAATACGTTCCCCACTTAGGTATTTCAGTTACCTTTATTTTTTTCTTCTCAAGCAAGGATACTAAATCCATCACATATTCCAAAACGACACCTACTCTACATAAATTCACTTAATCCCTTACTTTCAATCTATCCCCTTGTCTAAAATTACAGCGTATGATATGAAATGTAAATAAATAAAATCTTCTCAAAATCCCCTAAGTTTAATCAAAATAAAAAAAGACCTATTCAGTCCCCAATTCTGAATATGCCTTTTTTATTGATTGACTTGAATAACTATATCTACATAGTTGAATTCAGCTAAATATAATATAGAGTGTCAAGTTCACTCAACGCTAATCAAAATCTATTAACTTTAAATTATTTTTATGATAAGTAAAATAAATTTCGCTTTACAGTAAAATTGGCTCAGTATACGATTATAAAAATGGTATAAATAGCATGAATTGGAGTTGATTGAGAATGGAATGGGAAAAAGCACAGGTATTGCGTTCAATCGCTAAAGAATTAATGAAGAATAATGTTACGCATTTAGTAGATGAACTAGCAAAATACGACCATAAAGTAGCTCAAGTGTTACATGCTGAAATTCGAGATGCTGAGCTACGGGACAAGGGGTTGTGAATTTTTTTCATATTTAAGAACTCAAGCGTACCAATGAATTCCCAAGGTCATTTGAAATTGACTTAGGATTCATCAAGGAGGAAGCACAAATGATAAGAGACGTCGATATCTTAAACAAGGAAACAATCAAAACAGATTTAGCATTAATTAGGTCATGCTTAAAATTGATTAACGCAAGCATATCCTATTCGAAATCACACGGAGAAGATTTCTCTGCTTCGGAAAATGAAGAACTACATATGCTAGTTTCCAAGATTGACAGGAGTTTAAATAAAATCAAAGGACACATACAATATGAAACAAACAATTAAGAACCGCACCAAAACCATTTGCTTGGTCACTGATATGTTCCATAATACTTTATTTGTTCCTGTCTACCACGTTTCCTAGCGCTCCCGAGGATGACAAAATGGCTGAAGAAATGAATACGGACGAATGAAGGTGTGTCGAAAATTCGACATATCTTTTTTATTTGTTCAAAGGATCTTAATGGAGCATTATTCCAAATGGTTTTTATTGGCTCGAAGTTCTTCCGTAACAGAATTTTTATCAATTGCCCCTTTTTGTAGCCATTAACAAGCCTTAAGGGAGCCTTTCGGTGCCCCCTTAAACAGATACTGCTCAAAATTCAAGCCCATTCGTTAAACTTAAAAACGCCACCTTATTTTTTCCAGGCAGATAATTTTATACTTTTTTCCTTTTTTCTACGATTTGAATACAGAGTAAATAATAGAATAAACCAAATCGGTGTTAACAACAGGGCCGGACGTGTTTCTTCAGCAACCAGCATAATGATGAGAATCACGGCAAACAACGTTAGGACAGCGTAATTAATAAATGGTGTGAATGGTGCTTTAAATTTGGATCTTGCCTGCAATTGCGGGCGTGTTTTCTTGTACCTCAAATGACAAATGAGAATGACACCCCAAACCCAAATAAAACAAATCGCACTAATGGTTGTCACGATTCCAAAAGCTTGTTCCGGTATAAGTTTGCTCAAAAGAGCTCCCACTAATAGGACAAGCACAGATATCCATAACGCACTACTTGGTACGTGATTCTTATTCAGTTTTGCAAAATGCAATGGCGCTTGGTCATTTTTGCTTAAATTAAACAGGATTCGGCTTGTTGAAAACATCCCGCTGTTACAGGCAGAAGCAGCTGAAGTTAATACGACAAAATTAATAATTCCTGCGGCAATTGGAATCCCTACTAGACTAAACGTTTTTACAAAAGGACTTTCTGCTGCATTTAGTTCTGTCCATGGGTTAACACACAATAGGATAACAATTGCGCCAACGTAGAAAAATAGGATCCTTAAAGGAATTTTATTAATCGCCGATGGGATATTTTTTTCTGGATTGGATGTTTCCGCTGCCGATACACCCACTAATTCCACACCTACATAGGCAAAGACAACCATCTGGAATGAAAGTAAGAAGCCTGATATTCCGTTTGGAAAAAGCCCTCCATGTTCCCAAAGATTTTGAATCGTAACCGTTCCTGCATCTGTCTTGAATCCCATCACCAGCAAAATAACCCCAATGCCTATTAATGCGAGAATCGTGATGACCTTTATTAATGCAAACCAAAACTCCAATTCTCCAAAAAGCTTTACGGTTAATAGATTAAGTCCTAATAAAATGATCAAGCAGATAATGGCAGGTATCCATTGTGGGATATCAAACCAATATTGTACATATACCCCAACAGCAATCACATCAGCCATAGCTGTCATAATCCAACAAAACCAATATGTCCACCCGGTTACAAATGCTGCCCGAGGTCCAAGATAGTCTTCGGCAATGTCTGTAAACGATTGATAACCTGCTTTAGACAGCAAAAGTTCTCCTAACGCCCTCATCACAAAAAAAATAGCAAGACCTACGATCAAATAGGCAAAGATGATGGACGGACCTGCTAGTTGTATCGCTTTGCCGGATCCTAAGAATAACCCAGTACCAATAGTGCCTCCAATCGCGATAAGTTGAACATGCCGATTTGATAAACCCCTCTTTAATTCATGTTGTGCCATAATGGCGCCTCCTTAATAAAAACTTACATGTGAAACGAAAGCAATAAAAAAAGAGATTGGATGTCCTCCAATCTCTAAGGTATAAAAATAAGAATAATAAATAAGTACTTGTTATGCTAAAACGATCAGCACAACAAATATATATTCAATACTCTTCTGTCCTTTTGCCTGAGATTGTGAACCCTTCGGCGCCGTGGAATTCCCACGGTCTCTCCAGAAGCTGCTCCTGCTATAGTGTGATCCATAGCAATCATAGCTTGCTTATTATTTAAAAATATTATTTCTGAATATTTTCCATTTTAGTAGTAGATTAATATTTTGTCAATATAGTGGATAGGGCATATCTCTCATCATCTTTAATTTCATTTAGGGTACAGTTCGAAGGAATTCATCTATAAATTCTATAATTAGCTTGTACACAATAAGGCTTATCGCAATAAGTTTACAATTAAAGCAAAAATTCTTTGCTGAACATTGAAATAATACTTAAAGGGATGCCGTACTCTTTCATCTAATTCAGGTCCATATTGATGAACCCAACGCGTAATCGTTGTATGAGCGATTGACAAACCTCGCTCCTCCATCATTTCCACCAAATCACGAAAACTGAGGTTGGAGATTACTTGCAAGTGTCTTGAAATTTTTGCACCAGAATCTGCAACATGATGCTTCTAATCGTTTTGATCAAACGATTTTTGGTGAATCTGATTAATTGTTGCCACGAATCAAGTCCAATAAAAAATACCACTTCACGAAAAGTGGCATAATCCTTAGAAACCCTTACATACCAAGGGTTTCAGCGCTATTTAAATGATGACCTGTGAGGGACTTGAACCCCGACCCCCACCCTGTCAAAGCGAAATCTACTAGTTTATTAATTTCAAATATGACAGGTAAGACCTTATTTAAATGAAATTCATTGATTTATCAAGGTTCTGGTGTTTTCGAAATATGATAGGTTATACCTGCTATATCCGATACCACCATTTTGGGCACCAATATTGGCACCACAATAAAAGTCCTCTAAAGGTTGATATGACAAGCTTCTACGCATTCAATAAACGTTGAATGGCAACCATTTTATTGGAGGATTGATTATGGCCAACATTAAAGTTCAAAACAGGATTTCAACGTTGATAGAAAAAGCTTTGGTGGCAGACTGATCATGCTTCCACTTGAACGTATTTTTCGCTTCCATATCAATCACATCCTTTTTTAGAATAGTAATATCAGTATATCCAAGAGTTTGAGATTACTGCAATTAACTTGGAGTTTCGCACTAGAACCCTGTTAGAGATTATGTGAGACGAAATAATGCCCATTATGAATAGGTAAAACACCTTCTTCAAACAACCCGTAAGGATATTAAGGAGGGACATTCACGATTCTTGTTTATGATGAAAAATTTTCTTATTCAGTCTAGAGATATACATAACTAGAAAGCCAGATCTCCCCATACTAAAAACAATAAAGGCTAGCCATAAGCCATGATTGTCCAAGATGGGAGTTGCAGTGACTTGCACAATAATATACGCGATCAACGCGTATATCATAGAGTTTCGAACCGGTGCAATTTCAGTGGCCCCCGTAAAAACACCGTAAATGACGAGTCCGAAACAAGCTACAAATGGGAAAATAATAAGCCAAACTCCATATGTATTCGAAAGCTCAATTACTCTCGGCAAATTCGTGAAGAGTCCAATAATCTGTTCTTGAAATAGTCCATAGATGCAAGCAATGAAGAAAGCAGATAGAATTGACCATTGCCAAGATAAGGTGAGCGTTTTTTTATATAATTTTTCATCATTTGAACCAATTGCTTTACCTACGAAAATGCTAGATGCATTCGCAAACCCATCAAAGAAATAAGCCATAATATAATGAATTTGGATTAACACAGCATTAGCGGCTAATAGTTCTGTACCAAAGGAAGCACCTTTTGCTGTAAACAAGTTAAAAACGGCTAATAAACAAATCGTTCGAATAAATAAATCCCGGTTAACGATAAACATCTTTTTCATAGAATGTGAATCTATAAGTGTTCCTACAGGTGGAATTTTCCATTGAATTGGTGATGCCTTCATTAAAAGAAGTAATCCAATTAGACATGCTGTGATTTCTGCGATTAAAGTTGCCATCGCGACCCCTTTTACAGCTAAAGAAAAAACATGAACAAACAAAATGGCAAGACCCATATTTAGAACATTCATGAACACTTGTAAAAATAAAGATATTTTAATTTTCGACATGCCCATCAACCACCCAAGAATGACATAGTTCATCAAAGTGAAAGGAGCTCCCCAAATTCGAATTCGAAAATATTCCATTGCAAATTTGCTAACATCGGCCTCAGGGGCAATTAGTGTCAAAGCGGCATATTCAATTGGCCATTGCAAGAGGATAAAACAAAGACCTACAATGACAGCTAATAAAAAAGGGCGAAATAAAGCGAGTGTTCCTTGAGCTTGATCGTTTGCCCCATTAGCTTGAGCGGCAAACGCAGATGTGCTAACTCGTAAAAAACCAAATAACCAATATAAAGTATTAAAAATAATGCTCCCTACTGCAACTCCTCCAATATACGCTGGATCTGGAAGCTGACCAACAACTGCTGTATCTACAGCTCCTAATAAAGGGGTTGTCATCGTTGAAATCGTTAAGGGGATGGCTAGAGCAAGGTATGCTCGATGATTCATCGGATTCTCCTCCAATATATTCTTCAAAAAATAGAAACAAGAGCCTCGATTTTCAAACTGAAATCGAGGCCTTCTTATCAATCAACATATATGGTCTTACTAATCCTTGTTGGAAGAGAACGAAAGCGTGGATGCTCAGCAAGGATAGCACCTCTCATCTGTTTAACGACAGGATGTTCTGACGAAAAAAACTGGTTTTTAGAATCGTAAAGCTCGATTAATTCCCCTTGTTCTAGTACACCTAATGTATCAGCGATTGCATAGGCTGCTTTAATATCATGAGTGATAAACAGATATGATAGTCCAAAATCCTCTTTGAGTTCGCTTAGTAAATTTAATATAAGAGTTTGGTTGACCATATCAAGGCTACTGACAGATTCATCTAAGACAATTAGTTTGGGCTTTAGGGAGATGGCTCTAGCGATATTGATTCTTTGTAATTGTCCTCCGCTAAATTGATGAGGGTATTTAGTTAAATCTTTTTCACTGAGACCAACTCTTTCTAGCAATTCAATAATGGTTCGTTTTTGTTCAGATATCGTTAGCTTTTCATAGTTTTCTAACGGTTCAGCAATAATTCGTTCAGCTGTTAGTCTAGGATTGACGGCTGAATAGGAATCTTGAAAAACAACCTGTAAATCGCGGCGGATTTTTTGGCGAGTCAATTTATCCGCTGTATAAATATTATGTCCTTGAAATAGAACTTGTCCTTGTTGAGGTTGTTCTAAACCAAGAATGATTTTGCCTAATGTGCTTTTTCCAGCGCCACTCGTACCTAGTAACCCCAAGCATGTTCCTTCTTCAATAGAGAGAGAAATGTTTTTGAGTACTTGTTTTGGACTATCTTTCCACTTGAATAATTTATGAGAGCCGTAACTATGAGTTACTTCTTTTACTTGTAATAAACTCATGTGTATTCTCCTTTGAAATTATCCTATATATTCTTCTACATGCAATGTTGGTCGAGCATGGAGAAGCTTTTTCGTATATTCGTGCTGCGGATGATCAAATAGTTGAAATACGTCCGCTTTTTCAACGATACGACCGTGCTGCATCACGATGACATCATCAGCCATTTCTGAAATGACACCAAGATCATGAGAAATTAATAAAATGGCTGAACCATAATCTGTACGAATTTGATTCAAATGATGCAGCACTTGAAGTTGGTTATTAACATCAAGTGCAGTTGTTGGTTCATCTGCAATAATAACAGCAGGATGCAAGCATGCGGCCATCGCAATCATGACCCGTTGAAGCATTCCGCCACTTAATTGAAAAGGGTAGGATGTTAATAATTCCTTAGGATTAGGTAGATTCACATGCTGCATTGCTTCAATAGCAATCTCTGTTGCTTGTTTTTTATTCATTTTCGTATGAGAGCGAATGGTTTCAATGAATTGATTACCAATCGTATATACAGGTGTAAAAGCATTCATCGGGTTTTGCATAATAAAAGCAATGTCTTTGCCACGAATATTGCGCATGGCTTTCTTATCTAATCCATTCAACTCGCGTCCTTGCAGTTTTATACTACCTTCAATCGTTGTTGTTTTTTGATCAAGAAGTTGCAAAATAGCCATACTTGTGACCGTTTTACCGCTCCCGCTTTCTCCGACAATACCGAGTACTTTTCCACGGTGTAATTCAAACTGAATGTCTTGTACGAGGGTGGAGGTATTATCCTTTGTTTGCATGTGTACAGATAGATTGTTGACTTGCAATACATTCGACTGTTCTGTTTTCAATTTCTTCATTCCTTTTTAAAAACGACGTTTAACTCCAAAGCGTTCAGATAAAGCTTCGCCTAAAACATTGAAGGTTACGACAACGAGCATAATCATTAAACCTGGATAGAGCATTAATTCTGGATTCGTTCGAATGTAAGATTTTCCTTCAAGAATCATCGCTCCCCATTCTGGAGTAGGAGGCTGCACGCCTAAGCCGAGAAATGACATCGCAGATAGATCCATAATAGCCCAGCCCATTTCTAGGGTACCCATGACAGCAAGTGGAGGAAGAATATTAGGTACGATATGTTTCTTCATAACTTTCCAAGAAGACGAGCCGCTTATTTTTGCGGCTGCAATATAGTTTTGCTCCTTCACACTGAGGACCATTCCTCGAAATATTCTCGCATAATAAACCCATTGCACAAGGATTAAGGCTAAAACGACTTGGGAAAGTCCAGGTCCAAATACCCCAACTAATCCAATAACAAGTAACAGATTAGGAAATGCCATAACCGTATCGCATATTCTCATTAAGATATAATCCAACCAACCACCTGTATAGCCAGCAAGTGTTCCGATAATTAAGCCGATGACTAAAGATGAAAGAAAAATAAGTGAAGCAAAGCCTAATGAGATGCGAGCTCCTATTAAGAGACGCGATAAGTTACAACGACCTAAATGATCGGTTCCTAATGGATAATTCCAAGAAGGAGGTTGAAGTTTTAGCGCTAAATTCACTGCAACTGGGTCGTTAGGTGCAAGCCAAGGAGCGAAAATAGCTAGAAAGAATAGGATACTTAGTATGATAATACAAATACCCAACGCTTTTTGACTTCGCAATTGAGAACGTATAGTAGCAATCATTGGCTGTGCCCTCCTTTTCTGGAGATGCGTGGGTCAATGTACATTTGAATCAAATCTACAATTAAATTACTGATAAGAAACAGTCCAGCTGCTAGTAGCACATAGCACTGGATAACAGGAATATCTCGATTAAAAATGGCTTCAATAAAGTAACGTCCAAATCCTGGCCATGAAAACACAGCCTCAACAATAATGGTCCCTGTGAGTAGTTTACCTAGATTCATTCCAAGTCCAGTAATCATAGGGGAGATGGCTATGCGTAAAACATGTTTACCCATAATGATGCTCTCCTTTATCCCTCTTGTACGGGCAAATAAGACATATGGTTCTTGTAAATTTTCCAAAACACTAGCACGTAATAAGCGTGTATACAACGCAATTAAGGGCACTGCCAATGTAATCGAAGGTAAAACAAGATGTTGTACCGTACCAATTCCTTCTACTGGAAATAAATTGAGCTTCACAGAAAAGAAAAAGATTAATAAGTATCCTAACCAGAAAGATGGAATGGATGCCCCGAAAAAAGCAAGAAATCGACTAAAATAATCAATTCCACTGTTTTTCTTGATTCCAGCTAAGAAACCAAGGGGGACACTAACCAATATAGCTAGTAGAATACTGCCTAGAGCTAACTGAATCGTGGCTGGCATTCGATATGTAACCTCGTCCCAAACAGGCTTATTAGAAATATAAGATATGCCAAAATCCAATTGGCATATCTTAATAATAGAGTTTACATATTGAACGAGGATAGGTTGATCCAGGCCAAATTCATGTCTTTTCTGCTCCAACATTTCCTCTGTTGGTTGGATATGGGCAGCTGCTAAATAAGCTTCAGCCGGGTCGACTGGTGAAAGCCGCATCATTCCAAACGTAAACAGTGTAGCAAGAAGAAAGATTGGGATAATAGCCATCATGCGTTTCACGATATAAGTGCCCATGAAAACCCTCCTGTTGCTAACTATTCAATGCTAATACCAGTGAAGGGATGTTCGTCACGATTAGCAGGGAAAGTAAAATTAGATACATCTTTTTGATAAACTGCGACTTTCTTAACATAAGAGATTGGAACAATTGATCCCTGCTCTTGTAGTGATGTTAAAATAGAAGAGTATAGTTTTTGACGTTCTTTTTCATCTGTTGATTTTAAAACGTCAGTAATTTGTTGTAGTAACTCTTCTTTCTTTGGATATGATGAAATGGCTTCCTTAAAGCCGAATCCTTCTGAACCAACGACGTTTACGAATATATGTGGGTCATACGGTGCACCATAATTACTAAAGAAATTTAAGTCAAAATCGTTTCCTTTAAATCGTTGAACTTGCACAGGCAATTCTACTCCAACGATGTTTAATTTCACACCAAGTGCTGCCCACTCAGCTTGTAATGTTTCTGCCATCGCTTTTTGAATCGATTCCGCAGAGTCGTACATTAATTCTACTTCAAGTAGTTTACCATCTTTTTCACGAACATTTTTTCCTTTTGGAAGTTTCCAACCTGCTTCATCTAATAATGCTTTTGCTTTTTCTACATTGTAATCAATCGGTTGTGCATCGATATTTGACGTGTAAGGAAAGTTTGTTGGTAAAATATAATCTGCTTTGTCTTCTACTCCTGAAGTGATACCATCGACCATAGCTTGTTTATTAAATCCATACTGTAACGCTTGGCGAACACGTACATCCGAAAGTTGTTCTTTCTTCGTATTCATGACGAGTTGACGGGTTGCAACTGGTTCAGACACACTAGTTTCGTAGTTTCCAGTTGATTCTAATTGTTTGAATGTATCTAAACTGATTACTCCTTCACCATAAATAAGGTCCAAATCTCCTTTTTCAAATGCAAGGACTCTTGTCTCAGCGTCAGGAATGATTTTTACTTTGATTTTTTTCACTTTAGGGAGTTCGCCCCAATAATTTTCATTGCGTTTAAAAGTCGCATATTCATCGGCTTTATATTCATCTAATACCCAAGGACCTGTTCCGACCGATTTTTCAATCCCTTTTGATGTGTCACCATTTTTCGGGAAGCCTGCTTCACCTAAGAAACGGACCGGACGAACAACCGCTAATTCTTGAATCGTAGCATAATAAGGTTCTGTTAACGTCAATTGGAACGTATGTTCGTCAATTACTTTCGTTTGATCAATCTTGGGAATAAATCCTAACCAACTATGTAAAGCAACATTTTTCAAAATGGCATCAAAGTTCTTTTTCACGATGTCAGCATTAAAGCTTGTTCCATCTGAAAATTTTACTCCTTGACGAAGGTGAAATGTGTATGCTTTCCCGTCTTTTGAAATATCCCAAGATTCCGCTAATTGTGGTTTTAATTCTCCACCATCTTGATAGCTAACTAAAGATTCATACACCATAGATTGTGCAAATAATTGAGAAGGGTTATAGACATGTGGATTCATTTCACCTATATCCCGCGGCCAAGCAATAGTAAGCATGTTTTTACTCTCTTTGTTTGAAGCTGAATCTTCTTTTGATTCATTTGTACATCCAAGTAAAAGCGTTGATAAAATGAGAACGATTGCAAATATAAATAAAACTTGTGTACTAGTTCGTCGTTTCGACATAAAATTGGTGCCTCCTACACATTATTGAAAATCATTATCAATTCTAAAGAGCATACATACAATTGTCAACATAATTTTGAATACTCTCCAAGGGTAAATTACACTATTAAAACACACCAATAGGCAAACGGTTGCGGTACGGTGCATCAGTTCTCCCTCAAGCACACCACGCACCACTCTAAAATTAAAGAAAGGAGAACAAGGCTAAGCATTTTTCATAAAAGACAGCAAGTACAACTTATTTGCAGGAGTATAACATTGCTGTAATAATACCCTTGGTAAGTATCATTAATTACATTATATAATCAGATAATAAATTAACGACTAATTCTTCCACAATCTGGCCCTAATATGTAAAATGAGCGCCAATTCCTCAAGAATGGCACCCGATTGTTGAAAATCAAAAAATTAAAAAGAACTTCAAAAATTGATTTTTAGTTATTGTGCTAACGCACCCCGTTACTTGAATAAAAAATTTTATTAGTTACGCATAGATTCAGTTTGTATTTTTGATTTAAAAAACCATTTCATCATTGGAGGAGTCACAATAGTTGTTACAAGAACCACCACAACAATTACAGCGAACATGTCTTGGCTCAGTAACTTTGTTTCTAAGCCGATTGTTGCCATGATTAGAGCAACTTCACCACGAGATACCATTGCCGCACCAATCCCTAATGAACTATTCCACCCAAATCCAGCCACTTTAGCACCAACTGCTGATCCAACTAACTTCGTAAGAATAGCTAAAACACTTAAAATAATAATAAGACCTAAGTTTTCACTTATTCCTGAAAACTCAGCAGTAATTCCGATAGAGGTAAAGAATACAGGGACAAAAATTGAATAACTAATTGTTTCCACTTTCTCAAAAATTTCATGTTTGTAGTTGGTTACACTTATAGCTACACCTGCAATATAAGCTCCAATTATGGCAGCAACCCCTGTGTATTCAGCTAGGTACGCATAAGTAAAACATATAATTAGAGCAGATGAAATGACTGTTTCCGTTACTTTTAAAGATGTAAACTTATTTAAGAACCAAGGAACTACCTTCCAACCAACAAGAATAGATCCTGCGAAGAATAATATTTTCTTTAAAATAACCGTTGTTAGATTAACATCTCCACCAGCAAAACTCATTAAGAATGCCAAGGCAATTATAACTGCCACATCATCGATAACGGCTGCTCCTAATATAGTGGTTCCTTCACGGGTTTTTAATTGATTCATTTCTTTAAGGGCTTGAACAGAGATGCTCACACTTGTAGCAGAAAGCAATAGCCCTAAAAATAAGGATTCCATTGTAGTTAGATTTAATACGACACCTGCAAAATATCCTAAAACAAGTGGAACAATACTTCCACCAAACCCCACCAATGTAGAGGCTTTACCAGTTCGTTTGAATTCATCAACGTCTGTTTCCAACCCCGCAATAAACATTAGCAGTATGACACCGATTTGACTAAACTCTGCCAAGGTTTCGTTCTCATTTACGAGTCCTAAAACCGATGGTCCAAGTACAATTCCAATTAAAAGTTTACCAAGAACTGAAGGTTGTCCCAACCTCACACTTAAACTTCCAGCTATTTTGGAAGCAACTAAAATAATCACTAATTGAAGGATTAACAACATTTGACTCCACCTTTCTTTGTTTATAATTTGTTTAAATCTGTAAAAAACACAAAAAGAGCCTGTCACCAAGGGCATAATAATCCCTTGGTGACAGGCTCCTCCGAGTATACTTAATATTTTATTATGTTCTATACTATCATATTTGAGTCTTAAAAAGGGTATCTTTTATGATTTCTTTATACGATGTTCTTAAACTATTCTGTCAAGTTAGTTGAACAAGAACCATTTCATAAGACTATCATAAACCAACATAAATGATAGCAGCCGTTCTCTCATGTTGAACATCTTAGTTGGTGCTACTTTGCCCAATGGGATATCGCGCACTTTAGTTCAGTAGGGATCTAAAGTGCGCGACGATAGAGTGTGCCACTTAAAAGCATTAAAAAAAGACCGTCTATGGACAATCCTGTTCTTGAAGTAAAGCCCCCGTTAGCACAATAAAAATTAATGCCAGTTATTCTTCTTTTTTGGCTTTTTGTAATACATTCTGGATAAAAGGATCTTTATTTTCAGTATAAGAAACTCTATCAAAACGAAACTTTTTTGCCAAATCAACCTTTAATTGGTGATATTCTTTTAAAACATCAGGATTATTTCTTAAATAATTTCTGAACAAAATTTGATTGTTCCAATGTTCTCCTTCAAATTGATAAAAATGCAAATGATGTGTACCAGCTCTCCATTGTCCCTTTCTGAAGAAACGTCTTTCAGGAAGTTCTTTATGATAAACAAATTCATATCCTATTTGTTTTAAAGGCTCAATGAATTCGCCAACTACCTCTAAATCATTTACTCCGATAGCAATATCTAAAATAGGTTTAGCACCTAACCCTTCAACAGATGTACTTCCTATGTGTTCAATAGATATAGCCTTGTCAGCTAAAATTTCCTTTAGTTTAACTTTTTCTTCTTTAAATTGTTTGGACCAATTTGAGTTGTAGTCTTCAATTGTTATTTCCTTATCCATTCTTTTCCCCCTACCTCAATTAGAAAAAACTCTCCTTGTTCAACTCTACTGCCCATTCGTATTATAAGGTCAGCCAGTTATTTCTGGTTGACCATTTTTCATATGGTTTTATCCTATCAGTAGCCAAGGTAGAACGTAACTGCCCGTGGGGCTTTGACCCCGTCAGCTAAACCGTTCGCCCCCTACTTGTAGAAACATGATTGAGGCTGGTTGGGACGTAGATCTCGTATAACAAGCGAAGCTGTGACACTGCATGGAGGATTAGGGGTTACTGGCAAATCACTAGATTAGGAGGAGATGTAGAATGAATTCAGTCGTTGGTCTGGATGTTTCAAAAGGGGAAAGCCAAGTTCAGGCATTTTTAGATAAGGGCAAACCATATCGTAAGAGCTTTAAAGTCCCTCATACTGTTGAGGGACTTAGTTACCTTGTAACGTTTCTAGAGGATGTGAAAAAAGAGGCTGGTAAGAAACCTTCAATAGTTTTAGAGGCTACTGGGCATTACCAAGCTCCTGTCGTTCATTACTTGGAAGAACGAGGATATTTATTGATTATTATTAATCCATTAATTTCATACAAAGCAAGAAGTTCAAGTTTAAGAAAAGTAAAGACAGATGCCATAGATGCCTATCTTCTCTGTGAGTTGTTCTATAAAGAGGAGTTAGAGCCATATAAAAAGCGTGGTATTCAGTTATTGAACCTTCGAAATCTTACACGACAACATGAAAATATAACTGGCGTAATGATCCAAACAAAGCTGCAATTTCAGACAGTGTTTGAACAAGTGTTTCCTGAATATAAAGGGGTTTTTGGAGATTTATATTCTGTGGTGTCACTCTTAACTCTTTCAGAGTTTCCTTCTTCAGAAGACATTCTGAAGGCAAGTGAAGAAGCCATTACAGACAAGATATTTGAGTTATGTAAGAGTAGATCCATCAAATGGGCAAATGAAAAAGCCATTCAGCTTAAAGCTGCGGCAGCCCGTAACCCTTTTGAAAAGACCGTTTATCAGAGTCATATTTTAAGCCTAGGTATGTATATAAATATTCTTCTTCAGTACAAAGAGCATCTATCAAAGTTAGAGACAGAGATAGACGCTCTCGCTAAAGAAATTGAAGAATATACTATTATCAAATCTATCCCAGGCATTGGAGAAAAGATCGCGGCAACGATTATTTCTGAAGTTGGGGAGATAGATCGATTTAATAATCCTAAAAAGCTTGTGGCTTTCGCTGGAGTGGATCCTAGTGTATTCGAATCCGGTAAGTTTACAGCCACCAAAAATCGAATCACAAAACGAGGATCTAGTAGGCTTTGCCATGCATTATATATGGCAGTTCGTTGTGCCATTCGTGATTGTCGCAAGAAGAAAACGACTGATGAAATCATCCCTCGCAACAAAAAAATGCGTGAGTATTACGATAAAAAGCGTGAAGAAGGAAAACCTTTTAAAGTGGCTATTATTGCTTGTGTAAATAAGCTCTTACATTGGATTTATGCCCTATTAAAAAATAAAACAACTTTCCAAGATATAGCTTAAAAACTATGTCTAACTAAATAACTCAAAACTTTCCATTCGAGAGAAAACGGAAGGTTATTTAGTATACACTTTTTTAGTATATCATCTATGATTTTAATTTTTTATTGAAAAATATTGACAAACTATTAGCTGGTTTAGCACAAGAAGCGATTGCTCTAATTGAACAATCGCGCCCGTTTGTTGAAAATCGTTATCACAATAAAACAACCCGTTTGTTCATCAAATCTACTTATTTTTATTATACAGTTCAAATGACTCTTCAAATTCGTCCCATTTTACATTTACTTGTATAACTTCATCTTCATTTACTTTTGCCCCACCTTCTGAACTTCCTTTAGAAGTAAATATTAATTCTTTAGGAGGGTCAGTAAATTCCTCTGTTGCTTCCCCACTACTTGTAAGTGTTTTAAAAGAGTATTCAAGTTTTTGCATGGAAGATAACTCTTCTAAAGAACCCTTGTATTTTAATATAAATTCATAACTGTCCTTATTAGAGTAAGTCTTTGTTCCGTCATTATTCCCCCATGTTTCTGTTCCTTTATAAGAATATTCAGCCTTCCAATGTTCACTTTCTCCAATAAATTTATAATTGTTGTTAGTAACTTTATCTTTATTAATCTCTTCTTTAGTAATTTCATTTTTAGTGACTTCCGTACAAGCCGTTAAAACTAATATTGTAAATAATAGCGTGAGTATTTTTTTCATTTTACCTCCCCCTTTATCATTCTATTTTACCATGATACCCCAATTAATTTCTTAAACTATGCTGCCCGTTAGTTTAAGTGAATTCCTTCACAATTTTCACTATACAATTTAACATGTTATTCAACAATCTGGCCCTTTTGTTGAATAGAATGAATCACATTTTTTTAAACAGTTTTATTATCTCTGTACAAAACTAGTGATATAAATATTAATATGTAAACAAATTTAAAGAGCATGTTTTGAAAAGGCTATGTTCTAAAAGATTGTTGCTATATATTTTAAAGGAAGAGGACTTTAAGAATAGGTCCTCTTCTAACAAACATAGTTTACAATTAATATATTAATGTGAGATAAAAGGTGCTTTATGTATGTACTTTGGGTTATCTATATGGTCAATAATAAAGGTAGCTATATCTTGATTGGTGATTTTTGTACCAGGCATATCAGTAAGGCTTTCCTTTATATAATTTGATTTTAAGCTGTCTTTTACAAATGGCAATCTAATTAGTGTCCAGTGGATATGTTTATTATTGAACAAAATTTCCCATTCTAATTTTTTATCTACCATCATTTTTGGAAACGAAAGTTCAAACATCTTTGCTCCAAAACGATTTAAAAAGCTCTTTTTATCATCATTAATAGTTAGAGAACCACCAGAAACCCCTATATAACGACTAATGTTTAAATCTTTCATCACTTCAAGAATATTTTTAGTTACTTTGCTATACATAGGTTCCTCTTTGGTTGGTTGACCAAACGTATTAATAACTATTTTACAATCTTTAAGTAGTTCTCGAATATTTTCTATATCTTGTATTTGTCCTTCCACTATTTCGATTTTGTCATTCTTACACAATAACTTTTCTGGATTCCTAACAAGCATACGAACTTTATATCCTTTCTGTATTGCATTAGTTGCAATATGACGTCCTACTTTCCCTGTTCCTCCAATTATACCTATCTTATAAGGGTTATCCATTATACACCTCCAACTAAATATGATAATAGATATACGTACAATTCTATAAAGAGGTTTCTTATTTTTATATTTTTAACTAAATTTACATAATAACGGAATTCTATTTATGTCATTAGTTGAAATTTCTAATATCCATTACAGTTATAAAATTTGTTTTTTTACAGATACCTAACAACATTTCATTTGTATTCTCTTTATAAGGTAATTTCTTATTTAATTCTAAGAAACGATGCCATACTAAATAGCTATTCATATATTTTGTCGCTACCCCATTGAATCTTTCCATCCAGTCTTTTAATCTTCGGTGATAACTGTTTACGTGTTGGATGTGATAGATTTGTTGACGAACATATTCTTTGTTACGTGCATTAATAGCTTCGTGTTTTAACCCCTTTATAGCAGCAAATTTTTGTAGTTTGTCGCTGTATCCGTACATAACAAAGCAGACTCATCTAAATAATCACCCAGTACAGCATCAATTTCAAGAGCTGTTATACGCCCTTTACCAGCACTTCTGAAAGAATTTGACCATTTCTATCGTGAGCAACGACCACACATATTTGTTCTTTAGATATACCTCTTTTCGAAGCTGAACCTCCTCTTTTTCGAGGTTTTCGGTACGTAATATTTTCTTACCTTCAATTGTATACTCAAAAGTTAAACGAGGAATTGGCCAATGCGACTGTAAAGAAAATACACAATCTTTTATCTAAAGCCTTGCAGAAGGCTGTGAAGTGGGGATTAATCAAGAATAATCCGGCTAAAGATGCTTCCCCTCCCTCTATCCATAAAACGCCTAAGCAAATATGGACATTAGAAGAAGCCAGGGCTTTTCTAGAAGTTTGTGAGCAAGAAAACGAGCTTGTCCCTTTCCTATTAGCTATCTTTACAGGCATGAGGCGAGGAGAAATTCTCGCTTTAAGATGGAAAAACGTCGACTTAGACAAAGGAGTTATACACGTAGAAGAATCCTTAGCCCGTACAAAAGCAAAAGGTTTATTCGTAAAAGAAGTAAAAACTTCTCATTCACGGCGTGACGTGTATTTATCAGCTAGCGTACAAGGGGCTTTGGTTAGATATAGAGAGAAACAAGCACTCAATAAACTAGGTTTAGTCATTGCATCAAAAGCTGGCGGTTATCTTGAACCACGAAATCTCATTCGTAAGTTTAAAGCTCTTACGAAGAAAGCAAACGTTCCTGATATTCCTTTTCACAATTTGAGACATACTCATGCTACGATTTTGATGCGAATAGGCGAAAACCCCAAAGTGGTGAGCGAACGTTTAGGACATGCCAGAGTAGGAATTACACTTGATATCTACTCGCATACAAATGAAGAAATGCAAAAGAAAACAGCCAATCGATTTGAGGATCGCTTCTGGACATAACGGACAAAAAAGCACATAAAAATAAACAATGGAATCCTTATGACTGTAAAACAAAGTGACAGCCTCGTGCAGTTTCTGTGCAGTATTTGTGCAATGTATAAAAATGCAGGGATAAAATGGATATATCAGTAAACAAAGAAAAAGCCCAAACCCTTGATACAAAAGGATTTGAGCCTTGTTTAAATGATGACCTGTGAGGGACTTGAACCCCCGACCCCCACCCTGTCAAGGTGATGCTCTCCCAACTGAGCTAACAGATCGTATGTATACTATCTATCTTCTATTATATAAACAATTAATCAAAAGTCAACTAAATGAACTCTACCTATTGGCTTAAATAGTGGATTGGCAAGATTAGTGGTCACTATAAAAAGTAAAGCTGTCTAAAAGTAGAACTTTCAAACAGCTTCTTCCCTCTATCCGATTAATTCCTTTTCTGTACTAACCGCTTTCTCACCTTTCAATATGCCATCTTCCTCATCTCTAATGCGGTGAGCGAGTCTAGAGGCAGCGTTAGCAGCAATGCTCCCGATTAAATCATCTAAGAACGTATGGACCTTACCTTCCGCTTTCGTATCGAGTTCTTTAATAAGGCCTAATTTCTTTTTGTCTAAATGGCCAAATGTTGTCACGGCAATACTCCCGTACGAAAGTGCTGCTCCAAAGGCAAGCGTTTCATCCACTCCGAATAATCCTTCATCCGATTCAATAATCGATTGCAGCGGCTCCGATAATTTCTTTTGTTCTGCCAGTCGATCCAGCTCAATGCCAACGAGAATGGCATGCTGCATTTCTCTTTTTAAAAGCACGCGTTCCACGCTATCTATACAATCTGCTAATGTTAAATCATGGTTATAGGGTATCTGCATTTCGTAGACAATTTCAGCAATCGCCTCAATGCTTACCCCTCGTTCTAATAACGCCTCTCTTGCTGCTTTCGTTACTTCTCTACTATGTACGCGTTTTGCTGTCATGTTATTCCGCTCCCAACTTGAGTTATGCCTTCCATTATATCACTATATGGAGAGCTGCCTTACTTTTTCTGAGCATGGTTCTTAATCATTTAACGAGAAATGACAAGCTCTTTTATGCTAAAATAACCACGTACATTGGTCGATTATTTTTTATTATAGGAGTGCTGATACATGAGTACACAGCGAGGAACGATTAAAGAATATAGATTCAAAAGCGAGGCATTATCGGAAGAAATCGAACTGCTCGTCTACTTGCCTTTCAATTTCTCTCCATTATATAAGTATACGCTCGTTATCGCACAGGACGGACGCGATTATTTTCAAATGGGGAAAATTGGACGCGTAGCCGATGAGCTTTTATCCAATGATGAGATTGAACAGATTATTATTGTTGGAATCCCTTATCAAGATCGCTTTGACCGCAGACGTAAATATCATCCAGATGGAGAGCAGCATGAGGCATATGTTCGCTTCTTAGCACATGAACTTGTTCCATTTTTAGATGCAGAGTTTCCTACTTATCAAATGGGATACGGTCGCGCGCTTATCGGTGATTCACTTGGGGGAACGGTTTCTTTATTAACAGCATTGAAGTATCCACATACGTTTGGCAAAGTCATTATGCAGTCGCCCCTTGTCGACGAAACGGTTATGAAAGCTGTACAAAATTTCGAGGAGCCTCATCTGTTAGAGCTGTATCATGTAATTGGGACAGAAGAAACCGATGTGCCAACGACAGATGGAAAGCGTGCGAATTTTATTGAACCGAATCGAGAGCTGCATCAATTATTGAATCAAAAAGGCTTTCCTTATTTTTATGAAGAATTTAAAGGCACACACACTTGGAAGTATTGGCAAGCAGATTTAAAAAGAGCATTATTGGAAATGTTTTAATAATTCATGTAAAATAAATCCAAACGCCTTTTTACCATTCATCATCAGTCTTAAAAATAATATATTGGAGGTTACGATTTATGAAATATGGTGTTGTTATTTTCCCTTCGAAAAAATTACAGGATATCGCAAACTCCTATCGTAAACGTTACGATACGAAATATTCCTTTATTCCTCCGCATATTACACTCAAGAGCTCATTTGAAGCGACTGAGGAAGAACTGACAACGATTGTAGGTCGTGTACGACAAGCCGCAAGTAAAGTGCAGCCATTTTTAATTAACGTAACAAAAGCAAAATCGTTTCAACCAGCTAACAATACGATTTATCTAAAAGTAGAGGCTGCACCAGAACTAGATACGCTCTATCAAGCGCTTCATGGTGAAGGCACTCATAAAACAGATGTGGAGTATGCATTCAGTCCGCATGTTACGATTGCTCAAGAATTATCCAATGATGAACATTTAGATGTCATGGGGCAGCTAACTAATTTAAATGTAGAACACCAAGAAAAAGTAGATCGTATTCACCTGCTGTATCAATTAGAGGACGGTGTTTGGACCGTATACGAAACTTTCCGATTAGGAGCTGAATAAGTAAGTGTTTGTAAAAATTGCAAAAACACCCGAAGAACGTAACGATGCCTACTATGTCAGAAGAACGGTATTCGTTGACGAACAACATGTACCGGCAGAAGCTGAAATCGATCAATTCGAGGAAGATGCCGCTCATTTCGTACTATACAATGAGCAAGAACAACCAATCGGGGCTGGCCGCTATCGTATCGTCGATGGGATAGCGAAAGCGGAACGTATTTGTGTGCTTGCGAATGGACGCGGCAAAGGTTCAGGAGCTCTTATTATGAAAGCGATTGAACAGGATGCTGCCGAGCGTCATATATCGCAAATCAAGCTATCGTCCCAAGTTCACGCGATTCCCTTTTATGAAAAGCTCGGTTATCATACGATTTCTGAAGAATATATGGATCAAAATATTCCTCATAAAACGATGATAAAAGATCTATCCCACACTTAACAGGCAGTAAGCCCCCACCTCAAGCTTACGAGGAAACAAAGAAGATAGGTGGGGAACAACTGCCTGTAAAGGTCCGATTGGTTCAACTAACCATCAGTGGGATGAAGCCCCCCACTGATGGAAGTTTCACTTTATAACACTCTCACCCGCTGAATCATCAGCGGGTTTTTTCTTTGCTTTACAAAGGTGTTAGCACACACCTCTCAGCTCTGCTAACCATTCATAACGTTATTTAACAAAATCCCTCTAAAAAATCCACGTCTGTCTGAAACCAATCTCCGCCAATGTACATAGTCTACTTAAGAACCATAAGTAAGGAGGGAAAGATCCAATGAATGATGACTTCAATTTGGATGAATCACAAAAGAGATTGATGGAGCTTCTCGTTTCTAGAACATTAAACAAATACGGAGTAAAGCGTGGCAGCCAGAATTTATCAGAAAGAGAAAAAGAAAATTTAAAAGCAACCATCCAAAGTTTACAAAAACAGGCTGACCTTCTTATCAACAGTCAAAAGAGCGTCACTGAAAAGGATGTAAACCCAGTCACAAACACATACGAAATAAAGGATAAAAAATAGCTAAATAAATCGTGGCTTTCGTCCAACCAGATTGACTAGTAACGCATATTTTAGTAAGGAATAAAACCTAAGGAGGAAAAACTATATGAACCAAAATGTATTTCGCAGCAGCTGTCAAGATCATAATGATCATTGTGACGACAGAAGATGGTCTGCATTAGATCGTGATACACGTCATCCACTTGATTGCCATAATGATGACAATGTGATTGAACAAGAAGCGGCACAACTAAATTCTCAAGTTCAAGTTTCTGAAGAGCTTATCTATATTAAAGATTCTTGCGATGTAAACGTAACTTCAACAGATGTAAAGGCTGCTCTTTCCCTTCAAGCTGCACTACAAGCTGCAATTGCTGTTGTCGTAAGCATCTCTATTGCTGACAGCAGCGACGCAAACCGCATCACACAGGACTTAATCCAATCTTCTCGCACAAGACAAATCACTCGCCAAAAAACAATCGTTGAAAATAGCCGTGACATCGATATCACAACAACAGACGCTCAAGTTGCTCTAAACATTCAACTACTTCTTCAATTATTGCTAGCTCTTATCGTAGAACTAGATATTCTATAAACTGCTCCACAAAAAAGGACACATCATGTGTCCTTTTTCCTTGCTTCTAAATTAATTCATTAATATACAGCCCTTTACCAGTAATTCTCGCTTTCGTATTCTCAATCATTTTTGGATGGACTCTATTTACATACAGAGAATTTTCGTACTTTTGACGACGGTCATGCTGCTGACGATTCCATTGGTGCTTCATAAAGTGCTCTCCTTCTATTTCTTCGCGTACATAAGGCTTTATCGGCGGAGCGGCCATAGTACGATTCACCACTTTATCTCTTCGAACGGTTCCAAAAGTACGATTCGCATATTGAATATAGTCATATGGTGTGACAGGTGCAATATATCCCATTTCCCTCCACCTCTTCCTTTCATTATTTTTAATATATTCACCGATATAAAAATGTTGATTTTTGGCTCCTACTAGATGAAATGCGCCGATGTCAGAACATCCTTTTGAATTTATCTAGTCTTTTTGTTTCTAGTATGTTTTGCTATGATGAGATATACGGATATTTTTAAAAGATTTGAGGTTTATATAGAATGAAGCTAGCAAAATCAGGAGATGAACTCATTAACCTACAATATATTTCAGCAAGTCAGCTGCAAACCTTATTTGATCAAGGAAAGCGTAATGAACTTATTTGTCCAGCCTGCCTTGAACAAGTGAAACTTTACTTAGGTGTCCATGAACCGCCTTATTTTTATCACCAACGAACAACAAATCCCTGTCCAGGAGCGGTAGTTGAGGCCAAAAGTGTTCCCAAAACGGAAAGTAGTATGGAGCTGAATGGTTTTAAGCTTCCAACATCAAGAACAATTACAGAAGAAAAAGTGGAGCCTGCTCCTTTTCTAAAAGCTCGGCCGATTTCAAAAAATCCCGCTTTTGTGGAAACGCCTTCCGTGCCATCAACCATTACTAGTACGTACTTGAATGCTTTACAAACAATAGGTATACAGCTCGATCAAGAACAATTGCTGGCTGCTACAACTGTGGATGGACCCGTTCTCGTCTTATCTGGTGCCGGCAGTGGGAAAACCCGCGTTTTAACAGTGCGTACAGCTTATATGCTAATGGAGCAGCAAATTGACCCAAGATCGATTATGCTCGTTACGTTTACAGCAAAGTCAGCGAAAGAAATGCAACAGCGTTTACTTACCTATCCAAACATGAGTCCTTCCCTCGTCTCCCAAATCGTGAGTGGCACCTTTCATAGTATTTTTTATAAAATTCTACTGTTTCATGAACCTCAAAAATGGCGACGAGATTTACTGCTTAAATGGGACTGGGAGAAAGAAAAGATTTTGAAGCAAGCAGGTCGAGAACTTGAGTTAGATGAGAAAGAGTTCGCCTATGACCAAGCGCTCGGTCAAATTGGCTTATGGAAAAACTCACTCGTTTTCCCTCGTGACGTGAGAGCCGAAGATGATTGGGAGAAATCTTGCTTATTTTTATATCAAAAATATGAGGAATATAAAGCGCAAAACGGATACTATGATTTCGATGATATGCTTGTCGGCTGCTATCAATTCCTTCAAAATCATCCTGACTTACTTTTGAAATATCAACAACGATTTCGCTATTTTCTTATTGATGAATTTCAAGATATTAATAAAATTCAATATGAATTAATTAAAATCCTTTCTGTTTTGGAAAAAAATGTTTTCGTCGTCGGCGATGATGATCAAGCGATTTATTCCTTCCGCGGAAGTGATCCGAAATATATTTTAAACTTCGCCCACGATTTCCCGGGAACAAAAACGATTAAATTAACCGAAAACTACCGCTCTTCGCACGAAATTGTTTCGACTGCGAATCGAATTATTAGTCGTAATCAGAAGCGCCTTAGTAAAACGATGCATGCCCAGCATAATAACGGTGCAGCTCCCATTTTATTTTATCCATATGATGAAGAAGCAGAAGCGACGATGATTTTAACGGATATCCAAGAAAAGCTCGCAAATGGAGCAAGGCCTAGCGACTTCGCCATTCTGTATCGCACGCATTCAATGTCACGTGCTATTTTTGAACGGCTCGCTGCTTCAAACATCCCCTTCATCATTGAAAAAGACGCAGAATCCTTTTATCAACGACGAGTGATTCGCGGGATTTTAGCGTTTTTACGTTTAAGTGTAAATCCAGATGATACAAAAGCAGCAGGCGATGTACTGTCTGCGCTCTTTTTAAAGCAAAGTGTGCTGCAGGAATTAAAAGCTCAAACCATTCTTCAAGACTGCGATTATATTGATGCTTTTGGCTTTGTCAAAACAAAACATGCTTTTCAACAACGCAAATTAAAAAAGATTCCAGCTCAAATTCGCAGTTTAAAGAACTTATCTCCGCTTGCTGCCTTAGAAATCATCGAAAAGGACTTAGGCTATCAAGATTTCATTAAGAAGCGCGGGAATGAAGCGGGCATTGAGAAGGGCTCTGATGATATTCGAGATTTACGCGTTGCCGCTAAACGCTTCGATACGGTGGAAGCGTTACTAGAACATGTCGACCATATGACAGCGATGATTCAAGAAGTGAAGCAATGGTCGAGGCAAGATATCGATGCAATCCAATTAACGACCATTCATCGTGCGAAAGGGCTCGAATATGAATCGGTGTATTTATTAGCCGCTGTGGACGGCAGCTTACCGCATGACTTCTCCCTTGAAGCCTATCGCAAAGGAGAGCTTGCTCCATTAGAGGAAGAACGAAGGTTGCTATATGTTGCCGCAACTCGGGCGAAACAACAGTTATCCATCTCCGTTCCCCAAACTCGGCGCGGTAAAACAGCCTATCCTTCGCGCTTTTTAAAAATTTAACCCGTCTACTGTACATTCAAAATAATAAAAAGGTGCGCCTAAAAGTTAGTTATCCTGACTTTTGGACGCACCTTTCTTTGCTTGTTTCCTGGTTTTTGTTCTTCAAAGCTCTGATGACGGACATTTTCCTGGGCTGTTTCCCTCATTTTGTCCTTCAGCGCCCTTTAACAACAGCAAAAAAATAATTGTTCAACTGAACGGAGGGCTGCCCCGAACGTCATTTTTCATAAATTTTGAGGTAGCCCCGTTTTATGAAAGAACGATAAAATTTGCGATATATTTTACCGCTGATAAAAAGAAGCCCTCCGCTTTTCTTGTTGGCTAGCTCACTGTGAAAAAGATAAGAGTCCCCAAAAGGCAAAGAGCGCCTTTTTTGGCCTCTTCCTATTTTCTACGTGATCTAAACGAGCCGGCTCCGCTTTTCTTATTTTTTATTAATCATTTGCGAAATCGTGCTGAAATCCAGTTGTTTTCCGTCTGCGATAATAGATTGAACAATTTTGTCTTCCATTTCTTGATTAACCGGTTTATTCGCTATTTGAGAAACACGTTTAATGACATTTCGTACCGTTGCTTCATCCTTAAAATTTGCACCTTGAAGAGAGCTGGCTAATTCAAAGATATCCTTCATGTTCACACCCGTTTTGCTTTCAATGTTCTTAAAGAGATTTTGATCCATTCTTTAAGACCTCCTTTTCTGTACCTATCCTATGACATTCAGAAAAAAAGGTGCTTGAACTTCTTATGTAATCACAAAAAGGGAATAGGCTATCTACCTATTCCTTTTTTGTGTTAACAAAATGATGCACCAACAATGATTAAAAGGATAAACAACACAACGATTAAAACAAATGTAGAGCCCCCGCTGAAGCCGCCATATCCATAACCTTGGCATCCATATCCAGCACCGCCAAAACCGTAACCGAACATATTCATTCACCTCGCTTCTCGCGTAGCTTACTCATAACATATGAGGAGAATAAAAGTATGTATGGGCTTAGTCACTAATGAAGCAGGCCTATTTCGCTTCACCCTTTTGGTCTAAACAATAATGCGCCAATAAAACCAAAAACAATGGCCGCTGAGATTCCTGAACTTGTTACTTCAAACATACCTGTTAATACGCCGATAAGCCCATGCTGCTCCGCCTCTTGCAGCGCTCCATGTACGAGAGAGTTACCGAACGAGGTAATCGGAATCGTTGCACCAGCTCCGGCAAAATCAATGAATGGTTCATATAAACCGACTCCATCTAATATAGCCCCGATAACAACGAACAAACTTAAAGTATGGGCAGGCGTTAACTTGGCTACATCAAAAAGCAATTGCCCAATAACACAAATAAGTCCACCAACAACAAATGCCCAAAAAAACATTGCTAGCATCTATGTAGCTCCTTTCGTTTAACAAACTGTTCCATATTCAATGGCGACTGCATGCGCAATGCACGGAATGCTATCTTTTTGCTGAACGGACAGCGGCGATAAAAGCGCTCCCGTAGCAACAACCAGTATTTTCCGATACTTGCCTTTTTTCATCTCATTCAAAAGATGACCATATAAAACAACAGCAGAGCAGCCAGCACCGCTTCCACCGGCTAACACAGGCTGATCAGGCTTAAAAATAAGCAATCCACAATCTTGAAACTTTTCCTTATCCATCTGACATCCTCTTTGCTGCAATAAGTCATAAGCTGTCTCTCTTCCTACTTCCCCTAAATCTCCCGTTACAATTAAATCGTAATCGTCCGGTGTTAGACCTGTATCCTCAAAATGAGCCAAGATTGTATCCACAGCAGCTGGAGCCATTGCTCCCCCCATATTAAAGGGATCCTTCAACCCCATGTCGATGACTTTTCCAATCGTCGCTGATACGGCATAGGGAAACTGACCGGTAAGCCCCTCTGAACGAGTAACAAGCGCAACTCCCGCTCCTGTAATCGTCCATTGAGCTGTTGGCGGCTTTTGCCCTCCATATTCAGTCGGATAACGAAACTGCCTTTCAGCCGCTGCATTATGACTGGATGCACCTGTTAATAGATAATGGGCTCCTCCATAATTAACAATAAACGATGCTAGTGCCAGCCCTTCCATCGACGTTGAACAAGCTCCATATAATCCGAAATACGGAATCGCATTCGTTCTTGCCGCAAAGCTTGTCGGTGTAATTTGATTCGTTAAATCACCCGCAAGAAAGAATTGGATATCTTCTTTTTGTACGTTTCCTTTTTGCAAAGCAATCTCGACTGCCTTTTCCATTAAGAGCCGATGTGCTTTCTCATAAGACTCTTGCTCCATCCATAAATCATCATATAAAAGATCGAAATCTTCAGGAAGGGCACCATTGGATTCAAACGGTCCCCCCGTCACGCCTGTTTCAAGAATAACGGGTTTATTCTGAAACGCCCATGACTGCTTTCCAATTAGCATCGTTTACCCTCCAACTATATTTAGATAAATCGTTTTAATAAGCGCAACGACAAAGGCTGAAAAAACCCCAAATAAAATAACGGAGCCCGCTAATTTAAACATATTCCCCCCAACGCCTAATACAAAGCCCTCGGTACGATGCTCAATTGCAGCTGATATAACAGCATTTCCAAATCCTATAACCGGAACAGCACTGCCTGCACCACCAAATTGACCAATACGGTCATATACACCAAATCCTGTTAATAAAAGAGAAAGGAAGATCATCGTAGCAACAGTAGGATTTCCAGCTGTCTGCTCGGTAAAATCAAAATAGTAAATATAGAAATACGTAATCGCTTGTCCAATTATACAAAATATCCCACCTACTAGAAACGCCTTCACACAGTTTTTAAAAACAGGCCGCTTCAGCTCATGCTTGCTTTGCAATTGTTGATAGGCTTCCTGTTTAGCTGTTTGATCTTTTGACACAGTAACGCCTTCCTTCTCACACTTATGTTAATTCCTCATGCAAGCTAATAATTTCTTCATATTTTTTCTTTGCTTTTTTCTCAGGAACATCTTTCGCTTTCAACATTTCATTTAAACGAAATAATTCTAAGAAGATTTTATAGTCACTAGACACAATAAAATGAAAATCTGGATACTTATCCTTTAACTGTTTTTTCACTTTCTTTTCAATCTTTTTCATATGAAATCGTTTCATATGCTTCACTTTATACGCTACTAAAATGTCTTTGTCCTTTTTCACAACAATTACATCATAGATTTCTTCATGCTTTGCTACGGTCTTCTTAACATCGGTAATTAGCCCTTCATTGGGATTTTCTTTCCCATAGTCGTCGTGGTCCATCCCATAAATAACATCCATCGGCTTTGGATTTGTTCGCTCCATTAAGACTAAATCGTCCTTCTTTCCTCCCTCCTTATTGGCACATCCCGTTATCATTAATAAAACAGCTATCCAAACCATGACTATCTTCTTCATCCTGTCACTTCCTAAATCATCATTCTATCTATTATTTTCTTGTTTATAGCACATTTTATGAATGGTAGGATTCGGTAATTAGAACAGACTAGCAGAAGCATGGAGCAAATGAGGAGAACTGCTTGCGAGACAAAGAATTTTGTTACCAATCATACCTGATAAAAATAAAGGCTGTGTTAAACAATATTGTTGATAAAACGATTGGGGGCTCCTACTCGTGTGAGACCAAATAAAAAAGTTGTTCCAAAATTTATTCTTTGGAACAACCTTTTATCATTTAAGATGTTTGGTTTTGATTTTGGCTTTTATTTTTATTACATCCGCAACCTTTCTTGATCTTTGTCGGTTCTGCTTTTTTTACTGGTTTTGCATAGGTCCATACTTCCGGTCTATTCGTGTTCAACAACAACGCCTCCTTTTCTTTACCTATACCTTCATATTATGAAAAGGGAGACAAGTTGGTCTCGTCAATCACCCAGCCATTTCGTAACAAGAACTTCGAGAATTGAAGCAATGGCAGCTATGGCTAGAATTAAAATGATAAATTCCCCGGCCGGCCACTTACTCATATACAAGCCAAATAACAATAAGCTCATCCATACACCTGTGCACCAATAGCAAGCTAATAATTCACCTATCCAGCCTCGAATTCCCCGCTCTTTAGGAACTAAATAAACGGTAACGTTCCCTCCTTCATCTTTTTCCTCCACTTCATTAAAGAAAGGGCGCCGCATAGGCTCTGTGATTTTGTCAAACACAATTAATCGCGTTAATCGAAATGCTGCTAACCCTAATATAAGAAGAACTGTAATCCCTATTTCATGCAAAAGCATTCCTTCACCTCTTCATGACTTTGACTGTTTCCAGATCCGATAGCCTAATAATGCGCACGCGGCGACCGATTCTAATTTTGACCATTTCTCCGCGTATCCCTAATACTTCAAACTCTCTTTCTTCACCGAATAAATGAGCCACGCACGTCGGCCTTGGTTCTTCCCTTGAATGAGCCAGCCGAGTAATCGTCTCAACGACCGACTCTTGTTTTTGTTTTTGTTTTGGTCTTCTCTTCTTCTTTTTAATTACTACTTCTTCTACAACAGGCTGTTCTTCCTGTATCACCTGTGGCTCGGGTCTTTTTTGTTCACGATAAGGTTCGATCCATTGTGAAGCGGTGTGAATTTCCCTTTCTATTTCCGCCATCGCTTCATATACACCGAATTCACGTTTAACTTTTTCGAGTTTTTCCTCTTTATTTAACGTCTGCTCTTGCTCACTCTCTTCTCGTTGTTCTTGCTCCTGCAAACGATTGTCTTGATTTGAAAATACTTGTTTTGTACTCTCTGGCTGCACATCATAAATAAGCGGCTTCGCCTGATTATTACCTTTCTCGTTATTTAACATATGACCAACCCCTATAAATGTAGAATATCAATTGCCTGTAGGTTCTCCATCTTATATGGTATGGCCTTTTTCCCAAAACGGTGTTTAATAAAAATGGTTGATTGCTGCTTATGAACAAGCCTGCCAACTAGCACTTGACCTTCAATCGTGAATTTACATACCGGTTGTCGTGCATATTTCGATAGTCGTAGTAACAACTCAATCATCTCTTCATTACTAAAGCGCTGCTGTTTCGTATTGACTGTTTGCACTCCATCGGTAACAGAAGAACTTTCCTTATTACCGTCCATGATGTCCCTCCTCAGATGATGTGAAATCAAGTCAGAAGCAAACAGATTTCTTATTTCTCTATACTATGTATCAAATGTATGCTCCATTTCTTTCCTTCATGACAAAATTGGATAATCATACTCGCTTTGGATAGGCTAGAAAATAATGATGAACAAGGGAGTATTTTAGCAATGAAAAGATATGATACCATTTCAATCCTCCAAGTTTCTTTTTTATTTATGACCGCTATTGGTTTAAAAAACCATGTGACCGTCATCCCCCATTTAGTAAGTGCAGGTAAAAGAGACGCTTGGATGTCTGTCGTATTCTCTGTCCTATGTATCCTTATTTGGGGATTTCTACTCAGATATATTTATAAAGCAACCGCACCACAGAACATTTTTGAGTGGATTGGAGAACAGACCAATAAAAAAGTTGGCAGGGTAATATCTATACTCACTAGCCTTTTCTGTATTTTCTTAGCTACTATATCTTTGAAAGAACTAGTTTCATGGACAGCTGTTACCTATCTCCCTTTTACACCTAGTTTTGCTCTCATCACTTCACTCGTTGTTCTATGTTTATTTCTCGCTTTGACGAGTTTACAAACAATCGTCATGGTGAATACGCTTGTTCTTATGGCTGTCATCGTCTTTGGTTTCTTTGTAGGCTTTGCAAACTTGCAACACAAAGATTTCACCCTTTTAAAACCTATTCTGGAACATGGGCTTGAACCCGTTATACACGGGATGATTTTTCCATTATCTGGCCTCGTTGAATTAATTGCGTTCCTATTTCTTCAACATAAACTTCATGGAAAAGTAACATATAAAACATTTGCGATTAATGTTTTCATTCTTGCTTGGTTAATCCTTGGTCCACTAGTAGGCGCAATCATTGAGTTTGGGCCATTAGAAGCGGCACGGCAAAAATATCCTGCCTTTGAGGAATGGGGACTTGTCTCCCTTGGAAGATTTATTGAGCATGTTGACTTTTTATCCATCTATCAATGGATTACCGGTTCCTTCATTCGAATTACGTTCTTTTTATTTCTTGCAATAGAAGTTCTAGCATTAAAAGATGCTAGAAAAAGGAAATGGGTCATGCTTATTTATTCAGTGATCATCATTACTGGTAATTTAATTCCAACTAATGATATTGTGCTTCGTCATCTTATTGGGAGGGTTTTCATGCCAGTAACCTTTTATTTCCTCTTCGCTTTATCCATTCTTATCGGTTTGTTCGTCTTCATAAAAAATCGAACAAAAAGGAGGATGAATTATGTACAAGATCAAGAAAAAACAACCACTTAAACTGAAAGAAATAAAGAAAAAAGAAACCGAGAAAACTAAAGAGACAAAGAAAACAAATTCATCCAACTTTTCAATAACAGAAGAGGAGTTGCGAAAAACCTTTGAACAAACAGAAGATGTGTTTTTAAACCCTAACACCTATCGTCCTACAGCGCCGATTAAAATCACTTTAATTGGCTGTGAGGGAATGGTCGATAGCACATTATTAAATGCTTTAGTATTTGAACGTTTAAACTTATTTTTCGATAAACACCCAACAGAAAATTTAACAAAAGACATGATTTGTGAATCTCTTTACTTGCCACAGCTCATGGAAGTTAAAGATAAAGAAATGATGTTTGCTGATATTTATTCCGGTCGATTACTCATTTTCTTTCACGAGTATCAGTTTTTGTACTCCATAAATATCGCCAAGCGTCCACAACGAAACCCAGAAGAAACAGCAACAGAGGTAACCGTTAAAGGTCCTAGAGATAATTTTATTGAAGATGCATCGGTTAATATTGCGTTAATTAGAAAACGATTACGTACCAATTCATTACATATCAAAAATTTTGAAGTAGGGAAGCGGACTTTAACAAGAGTTTCCGTCCTCTATATGGATGAGATCGCGAATATGGATATGGTAGCTTCTCTTATAAAAGAAATTAAGGCAATCGATGTAGATGGAATTTATTCCGGCAATCAATTAATGGAATTGATTGAGAAAACGTCTCCTTTCGTGCCGCGTCATCATTACACAGGAAGACCTGACTTTGCTGTTCAATGTTTACTAAAAGGGCGAATCATAATCATTATTGATGGAGTCGCTTATGCAAATATTACACCGATTAACATCTTGTTTCTTCTTAAAACCAGTGAAGATGTAGAATATGCAAATGCGTTTACTTCTTTTGAAAGATTAATTCGTCTAACAGGGATTTTAATGGCTACTTTATTACCAGGTTTTTGGGTTGCCATTACAACGTTTCATCAAGACCAGCTTCCTTTAATTTTACTAGCAACAGTCGTTGAAGCAAGGCGCGGGCTCCCCTTGCCTACCGCATTAGAAGCGATTATTATGCTTCTGCTCTTTGAACTGTTTAAGGAAGCCGGAATGAGAATGCCTTCAGCGATTGGGACAACGCTAAGTGTTTTAGGAGGACTCATTATCGGGGATGCGGCCATTCGTTCAGGCTTAACAAGCCCTGCGATGCTTGTCGTCATTGCCGGATCTTCCATTGCCACCTTTACACTAGTTAATCAATCATTAATCGGAGTCATCAGCCTTTTCCGACTTGGCTGTATTCTATTATCATCTTTTTTCGGTTTATTTGGATTTCTCTATGCGCTCCATTTTTATATCACATTTATTGCCAATATCCGTATTCTTGGGACGCCATTTTTAGACATAACAGCGAACTTAAATATTAAAACGATTTTCAAAGGGCTGCTTCGAATACCTAGTAAACTTGACACAACAAGGGCTCGAACTTTTTTTTCAAAAGATTCAACTAAACAAAGGAATGATGGACAACAATGAAAAAAAAGAAACTATGTTTGCTTTTGATTGTATGTAGCTTATTGTTATCGGGCTGTTGGGATGCCAATGAACCAGAGCGGCTTGTCTATGCCAATGGATTTGGGGTGGATTATAAAGATGGAAAAGTGATTGTCTATGTACAAATCATCAATTTAGGCAGCCTTGCCAAAGCAGAAAGTGGTGCAGGCGGTTCAACGAGTAAAGCAGATGTTGGGAGAGCTGAAGGACATACATTTGAAGAAGCGATATTTAATTTATATCACACATCGGATCGTCGAATGTATTTAGGTCATCTTTCCTTTGTTGTTTTCTCTGAACAGGCCATAAAAGCAGGCATGCTTGAACATATAGCCGATTTTCTCGATCGTTATCGTGAAACCCGATATCGAATGTATTTCTTTGCAACAAAGGATTCGATTAAAGATATTATGTTAGTAAGTCCGATTGAAAATATTCCACTCGCATTTTCTAGGTTAAGTGACCCGCATGACAATTATCGTCAAAGCTCCTTTATCCCACCGATTGACTTAAGAGAGCTTATTATTAATTTTGATGAACCTCCTCATCAAGCGCAGATACCTTTTCTTCAAATTTCAAAAAAGTGGACCGCTCAAGATGGACCGAAAAAGGAGCTGCTCATTGAAAAGGCTGCCATCATCTCAAGTAATAAGTTAATAAGCATCTTACCTAAGGAGATTATGAACGGAGCAAGACTCACTAATGAAGAATTTGTTCGTGATAGTGTATACCTGTCTAAGAGAAGGAACGCCGACGTCTCTGTTCTTGTTTATGATAAAAAATTAAAAATCAAACCTGTAGTGGATAAAGACGGAAAGGTACGTTTTGATATAAAATTGAAAATTAACGCGAATATTCAAATGCTGAAAGAACAAGAAACAGTAAACGCATTGAAAAAAGAAATTAACCAAGCAATGCGTGCTGAAGTCTATAGAACCTATCATTTTACACGCAAACAAAAAATTGACATATTTAGGCTGTCTGAAACCCTTTATCGGGATGACAATAAAACATGGAAAAAGGTGCAGAAAAACGGACTTATTCCTTTAGAGGCAGATACAATTAAATCACTTTCCATAAACGTTCAATTGAAAAATTCCGGTAAAATGGAATTATCTCCAATAATCGGAGAGAAAAAAGGTCGATGAGATCAAAAATAAAAGAAGAGATCCGAATCTCCCGCTCTTTTTAAAAGCTCTTTTAATGGAATAAGGGACATTGTTTAAGTTAGCATTGAAATAAGATTGAACGTAAGGGAGAAATTAGCTTATGAAAGAAAAAACAGCACTTATTGCAGGAGCCAGTGGATTAATCGGAAATGGGCTCCTTCATTTACTCCTGAAGGAACGGGAATGTTACATAAGTGAAAAGAAAAAGGACCCCTTTGGCCCTTTTTTCTTTTCACTACTATCTTTATTACCCCAGAATATGATAACCAGAATCAACGTGAATGTTTTCGCCTGTAATTCCACGTGATAATTCACTAAATAAAAATAGCGCTGTATCGCCTACTTCTTCTGGTGTTGTCGTTCTTCTTAGCGGTGCTTCTTCTTCAATTTTCTTCAGGATTGTATTGAAGTCGCGAATCCCTTTAGCTGATAAAGTACGAATTGGACCAGCTGAAATTGCATTCACACGAATGTTATGCTTACCAAGAGAGCTAGCTAAATAGCGAACGCTCGCTTCAAGAGAAGCTTTTGCAACACCCATGATATTATAATTCGGCAGCACTCGCTCACCGCCTAAGTAGGTCATCGTAACAATGCTTCCGCCTTCTGTCATCATATCTTGAGCAGCCTTAGCAACCGCTGTTAAAGAATAAGAGCTAATATTATGGGCAAGCAAGAACCCTTCACGGCTTGTATCAACAAACTCTCCATCAAGTTCTTCTCTGTTCGCAAAGGCTACACTGTGCGCAATTCCGTGAATGACACCATATTGTTCTTTAATCGTTTGGAAGCAATGAGCAATGCTTTCATCCTGTGTAACATCACATTGTAAAATTAAAGGCTCTGCTCCTTCAAGAGTTGCTGCTAATTCTCGCACGCTTTTTTCTGTACGCTCTTGGCCATAAGTAAAAATCAATTGTGCACCGGCATTATGTAAAGAGCGTGCCACTCCCCAAGCAATGCTTCGCTTATTTGCAACGCCCATTACGATATATGTTTTTCCTTTTAATGAAAAAGTCATTAATTGATGACCTCCTATATTCTAATACAAGTTATTAGTACCTGATACTAAACTCAGTATAACAAATGCCGCGCTAGAAACAAACTATTTTATGTATTTTAGCTTTGTAATAACACGCCAAACAGACCTACCTTCTCTTCTGGGGTAAGCCTGCTGCGTTCTTTCATCGCTATAATAAATAATGCATAAACGTTGTCGCTAGTCCGAAGTAAATTAAAATGCTAATAATATCATTAATCGTCGTAATAAAAGGCCCTGAGGCTACGGCTGGATCAATCTTCATTTTATGCATGAATAAAGGAACGAGCGAACCTGCCAGTGTCGCGACAATTAATGTAATAAAAATAGAAGCCCCTACTAATGCCCCAAGCAGCAAATCTTGTTGCCACACATAGACAATGCCCGTTACGACCACACCACAAATAGCACCTGTAATCAGCCCTGTTCCTGCTTCACGCATAACTAGTTTCCACTTGCTTTCATGGATTAAATCACCTGTCGCAATCCCGCGAACCGCAACAGCCAAGGCTTGTGTACCCGTATTTCCTGCCATCCCACCAATTAACGGAATAAACACGGCTAAAATCGCTTTTTGACTGAGCGCTTCTTCAAACTGACCGATTAAGCTTGCAGTCATCATCCCGAGAAATAGCAAAATAATAAGCCAAGGCAGCCTTTTTTTCGCTGCAGAAAGCGGACTTTTATCGACACTATCTAAATCGCTCACACCCGCTAATTTAGAATAATCATCCGATGCTTCTTCATCCATTACATCAATAATATCATCGACTGTAATAATACCGAGCAAATGATGTTTTTCATCGACAACAGGAACAGCAAGAAGATTATAATCTCGCATCTTATGAGCGACTTCTTCCTGATCTTCTGTTACTAGAACCGATACAACCCGATCATCCATTAAGTCTTCAATTACGGCATCATCAGGAGCAACGATAAGGGTACGAAGAGATAGTACGCCTAGTAACTTCTTGTTAGTATCTGTTACAAATACATAGTAAATCGTCTCTGCATTTGGAGCTTCCTGCTTTAAGGTTTTCATCGCAAATAATACGGTATCATTCGCTTCAACAGAGATAAACTCTGGTGTCATCAAACTACCAGCTGTATACTCCTTGTAACCAAGCAGCTCTTGAACCTCTTGAGCCGCATCATCGTCCATCATCGTTAAATAATTACTAGCCTGTTCTTCATTAAGCTCATGCAGAACATCAGCCGCATCATCCGCATACATATGCGAGAGCATATCCGCTACATAGACAGGATCCATCTCGGCTAAAAACTTTTCATAATCTTCTTCATCAATCTCAATATTCTCAAATAACTCGGCCATTTCCTTCGGTGCAACATAGCGATATAAAACAGCACGTAATTCTTCAGAAATATGCGTATAAAACTGGGCTTGATCATATGGATGAAGCTCGGTAAACTCCGCTCGAAATTGATCGAGATTTTCCGTTTTTAAAGCCTCTATTAATAAACCTACGTTAATTAATGTCGCTTCTTTCTCCTCTAACTCCACTAGCATGCCTTGCCCTCCTTTCATGCTGTAAAAATCAATCTATGTTTTATATTCATGAAAAAACACTATACTAATACCATATACATTATACAAATGAAACAAAGGATGTGAATTATGAAAATTGATATAATTGGTGACATTCATGGCTGTTTTACAGAACTTCAACAATTAACGAAAGAATTAGGGTATTCTTGGGAAAGTGGTGTACCGATTCATCCGGATGGTCGAATTCTAGGGTTTGTCGGTGATTTAACAGACCGAGGCCCCGATTCGCTAAAAGTAATTGACGTTATTCATCAGTTAGTCGTCGTTCAACAAGCAGCCTTATATGCTCCTGGAAATCATTGCAATAAACTATATCGATATTTCTTAGGAAATAAAGTAACCATTTCTCACGGCCTAGAAACGACCGTTGCAGAATATGAAGCTTTATCCACTCGGGAACAAAAAAAGATTCGCAAAAAGTTTATGGATTTATATGAACACGCTCCCCTCTATCAAGTGATTGATGGAGGAAAACTTGTCATTGCCCATGCAGGCATTCGTAAAGATTATATCGGACAGACTCATCATAAAGTAAAAACTTTTGTTCTTTACGGCGATATATCTGGAGCTAAGCATCCGGATGGCTCTCCTGTTAGACGGGACTGGGCAAAGCAGTATAACGGAGACGCATGGATTATCTATGGTCATACACCTGTTCCAGAACCTCGTCAAGTGAATCATACGTATAATATTGATACAGGATGTGTCTTTGGCGGTAAATTAACAGCCCTTCGCTATCCAGAGTTTCAGTTATTTTCCGTGCCATCCACCATGCCTTATGTACCGGAAAAATTCAGAACATCCTTTGATTGAGAGTCTCTGTTAGTATAGGAATTTCCCATGACTATCAATCGCCGTTCAACATAAAAAACTCGCACAAGCGAGTTTTTATGTTGAACTTATTTCTGTACTACTAAAGTTTTCATATCTTCTGGAAGGTCTTCAGTGAAGCTCATCGTACGCCTTGTTACTGGATGTGTAAACATTAAGGCATAGCAATGCAGCGCTTGACGAGAGATTTTATCCCGCGTCCCGCCGTATAAATCATCCCCTGCCAGCGGATGACCGATATATGCCATATGAACACGGATTTGATGTGTTCGGCCAGTGAGCAGCTGAAGTTCTACAAATGTGTAATTAGGCAATCGTTCTAAAACACGATACAACGTACACGCATATTGTCCATCTTCGCGCACTTCTCGTTCCATAATGCTCGTTGTTTTCCGGCCAATTGGTTCCTCAATTTTCCCTTGGTCAAGAGCAAGTGTCCCTTCCGCAACAGCTTGATAACGTCGTTTAACATCCCCTTGCTTCTGTTGTTTACTTAACAAGTGATGAATGTGACGATGTTTAGCAATTAGAACTAAACCTGATGTATCACGGTCCAGACGCGTTGCGATATGAATCGTTGCCGCTATATTTTGTTCTTTATAATAGCCTGCTAAAGCATTTGCTAGACTTCCATATGGATGTTCTCTTGAAGGAATCGTATTCATGCCAGCTGGTTTTTTCACAACTAAAAGATACTCATCCTCATAAATTATATCGAGCGGCAGTGATTCGGCACGCAAGCCTGAACTCGGTTCTTCTTTCGGAAACGTGACAACGACTTGATCGCCCGCTTTAAGCTTTTCTCTTACCGTCACTTCTATCCCGTTTACCTCGATTCTACCGCCCTTAAATTTAATATCCGTTAAAGCCGCTTTTGAAATCTCCTGCTTCATCAAAAACTCTCGTAATAGACTTGCTGCTTCTTCTTCTGTGACCGTCCAGCTTAAGGAGAAGCATGGTTGACTAGACATCAGTTGACTGAACTCCTTTAGTTTGCAATAAATGAATCATGTACCCTTTTCCAAAACGGAAATGGTCTAAATCTTGCAAAACGAATTTTTTCATCCGCTACGCGACATTGAATCGATTTAACATCTTCCTGAAGCAATGTTAAATGGTCGACCGTAATTTGGAAATTCACATCATTGACCGGACGCAGCGTACATGTATGATGTGCAGGAAGCAATAATGGGGAACCGATCGTTCTAAACACCCGATTGTTAATCGAGGCGAGTTCCGTTACTTGAATGGCATCAATAGAAGGGTGGATAATAGCCCCTCCTAATGCCTTGTTATACGCCGTACTTCCCGAAGGCGTTGCAATACATAAGCCATCGCCGCGGAATCTTTCGAAATGCTGACCGCGAATTTCTACATCCATAACAAGCGTCCCTTCCACGCTCTTTACCGTTGATTCATTTAAAGCAAGAAATCTTGCTTCACGTCCGCCATGCTGATAACGCACAATCGTTTCAAGCAATGGATATTCAACAACTTGAAATGGTGTTTTTGCCAAGGCAATCACTAATTTTTCAATCTCATCAGGAGTCCAGTCCGCATAGAATCCAAGATGACCTGTATGAACACCGACAAAAGCCGTTTTATCCAGACGGTTTTTATAGCGATGAAACGCATATAATAATGTCCCATCCCCTCCAACGGATATCACGATGTCTGGTTGATCTTCATCATATTTCAAATTAAAATCTTGAAGATACGTTCTCATCCGTTGCATTAAATTATTCGATTTTGTATCTCCTTTTGAAGTAATTGCAAATTTCATACACCCACACCCTACTAGTTATATTTGTTTAACTAAACTATCAATGGTCCTTTGAGTCTTTTTTTCTAGAAAAAAGCCGTTGTGCTTCTTGAATTTCTAATCGAATTTGAGACATTTCCTCATCTAATAAAAAGGCCGCTTCTGCTGCGCGCTTCAAACGAATTTGAATGTCTTTCGGGAAATCGCCTTTATATTTATAATTTAAAGAATGTTCAATCGTTGCCCAGAAATTCATAGCTAATGTCCGAATTTGAATCTCTGCTAAGATTTTTTTCTCTCCATTAATCGTTTGAACTGGATAACAAATGACAACATGATATGAACGATAGCCGCTATTTTTTTGATGCGAAATATAATCTCGCTCTTCTATAATCTCAAAATCATTTCTATTTCTCAGCAACTCGACAACTTGCTTAATATCATCAACAAACTGGCACATCATTCTAATGCCTGCAATATCTTGTATTTCTGTATCTAACTTATCGAGTGGAATATTTTTTTGACTAGCCTTATCTAATATACTAGAAATTGGCTTAACCCGACCTGTCACAAATTCAATTGGAGAATGAACTTGTGCACGTTCAAATTGTACTCTCAATCCCTTTAATTTAACCTTCAGTTCCTCAACAGCCTGTTTATAAGGCGCCAAAAAATCATCCCATTGTTCCATTGCTGCACCACCTAATTCCCTCTAAACAAAATCTACTATTTGTTATAGCAGTTTCCCCTATCATTCGCTCACAAACAGCCTAATACTTTTAAGCCTGCAAATATATATGTATATTTATCCTTCTTTTCTAGAATCCTTTCGGGAGAACATAATTCTGCATAATCTTAGACATTATTTCTCCACTTAACGATTATATTTTATCATATCCTGCAGGCCATGCCTAAATATTGAAAAATTATCTGGAAAAATAATTGAAGAACATTTGACAGAAAAGTTCGTTCTTATATCATTAAAATAAAAAGGCTCAAAGAAAGGAATTACAGATGGACCAGCATATTGAAATTGAATTTAAAAACCTGCTCTCTAAAGAAGCATTTGAGAGGCTCGTACGCTATTTCCAAATCACACCTGATTCTTTTATCACGCAACAAAACCATTACTTCGATACGAAAGATTTTGATTTAAAAAAACAATATTCCGCTCTACGGATTCGCGAGAAAAACGAAGCATATGAGCTCACTTTAAAACAGCCGGCAAAAGAAGGCTTATTAGAATCTAACCAAGCATTATCTAAACAAGAAGCCGAAGCTTTTCTACATAATGGACTATTCCCTGAAGGTCCTATACAAGCTCTTCTTATTCAAGCTAAGCTGAACCCGTCGGATTTCATATGCTTCGGTTCATTGCGGACAGATCGGGCTGAGCTCCCCTTTCAAGATGGATTGCTCGTCGTTGACCATAGCTTTTATGCTGGGAAAGAAGATTATGAACTGGAATATGAAGTGCAAGATGCAGAAAGTGGAGAAAAGATTTTCGGGGAACTGCTGGAAACACTTCAAATTCCGCTTCAAGAAACCGAAAATAAAGTTAAGCGCTTTTACGAAGCAACTTTTGGCGAATAATTTCGCTTCATAAATGGAGGTGAAATGGATGAATGTCCATACTATTAAAACGCTTATTGAGCTACAAGCTCTTCAATCACTTTCAAGCACGAATTCTACAAGCAGTCATTCTAATTCCCTTTTTCAAGATATGCTGACAGAAGTGCTGTCAAGTGACACACTAGGAGACAAGACCGCTCAATCATTAGGTTCTGTATGGAGCACGCTTTCTAACAATATACGCATGCCGTCACAATCTCACGCAATCCCTCAAGCGAGTTCAACTTCAGACAAAAAAACAGATTATGATGCGATTATTACAGAAGCTGCTGCTTTATATAAACTGCCTGAGAAATTAATTAAATCTGTGATTCAACAAGAGTCTAATTTTAATTCAGATGCCAAAAGCTATGCAGGTGCTAGTGGATTAATGCAATTAATGCCTGCCACAGCGAGAAGTTTAGGGGTGCAAAACATTTTTGACCCCGCAGAGAATATTATGGGAGGCAGTAAATATTTAAGCAATATGCTCACTAAGTATGATGGGGACCTTGAAAAAGCTTTAGCAGCCTACAATGCTGGCCCTGGAAATGTTGATAAATACGGTGGCATCCCTCCTTTTAAAGAAACGCAAAATTATGTAGCTAAAATCATGGATACATATTTAAGCTAAGCTTTTACAGTCGACTATGAGATGAGTCGACTTTTTTATCGTTATTCCTGTTAAATTCTGTTATTGATTTCAGGCTCATTCATATGAAATAATCTTATAAACTTATGGTCGTTTGAATTGAATCGATCACACGAAATCTGATTTCAAACATGTCTGTATAAAATTTTCATCAAGCTAGAAATTTGTGATATTAAGTGTCCATTGTTAAAATAATGATTAAATATCCGGCTAAACTAAAACAACGTCGGATTATCTTTTCATAAAAGGAGTAATCAGCATGACGCAAGGGAACCCTACACCATATGAAGCCATTGGAGAAGGGCAATTACACAGGTTAATTGATGCATTTTACTCCAAAGTTCAAAAGCATCCCGATTTGCATCCAATCTTTCCTGATGACTTAACTGAAACCATTCGAAAACAAAAACAATTTATGACTCAATACTTGGGAGGTCCTTCCCTTTATACAGATGAACATGGTCATCCAATGCTAAGAGCTCGACATCTTCCATTTGAAATTACACCAGAACGAGCAAAAGCATGGCTTTTCTGTATGTATGAAGCCATGGATGAAATCGGTCTTGAAGGTGAAATTCGTGACTTTTTCTATCATCGCCTCTTTTTGACAGCACAACATATGGTTAATACAGCTTCCACTGATGGGAAAGGAGAAGACAGTTGAGCGTTCATAAATCCGTTTTCAACATTTCCGATTGGAGTAAACGACAACATTGTTATGATATTGGAAAAAAGCCAATTGAGATTTATGTCTTTATTGACCCTCTTTGTCCTGAATGCTGGGGATTGGAACCAGTTATTCGAAAACTGCAAATTGAATACGGTCAATTATTTAGCTTACGACATGTAGTAAGCGGAAAACTAGCCTCTCTTAATATCGGGAAAAATAAAAGTTTTGAACAGATTGCTCAAGCTTGGGAAAAAACAGCGAGCCGTTCCGGTATGTCTTGTGATGGTGATTTATGGTTGGAAGATCCTATCACCTCCCCGCATATCGTATCCATCGCGATAAAAGCAGCCGAACTTCAAGGAAGAAAATTGGCTATTCATTTTTTAAGAAAATTACAGGAATACATTTTTATTCAAAAGAAGAATATATCCAATATCGATGTGTTAACGGAGTGTGCCAAAAGCGTGGGACTAGATGTCGATGAATTCATGCATGATATCACTTCATCAAGCGCTTCGAAAGGATTTCAATGCGATCTAAAAATCACAACAGAAATGGATGTTCAAGAAATTCCATCATTAGTCTTCTTCAACCAAAATATCGAAGAAGAAGGCATTAAGCTATCGGGCGTGTATCCTTATGAAGTATATGTTCAAATTTTGGATGACATGTTAAAAGGTCTGCCCGAACCGAGTGCTCCCCCTTCTCTTGAACAATTTATGAGTTGCTTTACATTGGTCGCTACAAAAGAAATTGAAGCTGTCTATAATATGAATAAAAGTACAGTCGAACGAGAAATGAAAAAACTTGTTCTCAAACAAGTCGTAAAAAAAATCCCCGCTAAATACGGAACGTTTTGGAAATATACAAAAAAGCAGTCAGCTGAATGACTGCTTTTTTTCACAAATAAAGAGCCATACATCTTATATGCATGGCCATTGTATAGAAAATAAGGGGTAGGAGAAATCTTTCACAATTAAACAAAAAGGTATGAGTTTGTTTGAGATTCATTTCACAATAAATATAACAGAAAACAAGACCGTTTATCAAGTAGTTTGTGTGTAATTTCACAAAAAATATACAAAACGTTCACTTATTATATTTATATATTGTATAACAGTAATCCCCCCTTCTCTATTTCCTATTTTACAAACGCTGTATCTAACGAAAAAGCCATGTAAATCTATGATTTACATGGCTTTTTATCTATTCATACGAACAAAGGGGATGGGAGAAATTTCACATGCAAACAAAGGGGTATAAGTTTGTAGTGATTTATTTCATATCTGTACTATATCGGATAAATACTGTTTTTTCAATAAGTATGTGCGAGACTTCACATATTTGTCATAATCATATTCTTTTACAATCAACATACACTGTAAAATAAAACTATATTTCACCATTATTTAACCATACATGAACATAAAGTTAAATATTATTTTAATATGACAAAGGAGAGAAATACAATGTTTAAGTTTATTATTTTACTTGCCCTTCTATTCCTCTCTATTTTTTTCCAACTGCTAGGATTTATGAAATTAATGCCTTTATATATTACCTCCCCTATTTTATTTTTTGTTCTGTTTCTCTTTTTACATAGTGCGAACGAACGTAAGCGTTTTAAAGGGTTTTAACTAAAATAAGCGAAGCCCTCCTTTTGTTCTGGAGGGCCTCGCTTTATGTTTTTACTTTAATAGAAGTGACTCTAATTCATTTAATTTCTCTTCAAACACTTTTAATGCTTCACGAACTGGCTCGGCTTGCGTCATATCGACTCCAGCTTTTTTCAATACTTCAATCGGATAATCAGAGCTGCCTGATTTTAAGAATTCAATATATCTGTTAACCGCTGGCTCTCCTTCTTCAAGAATTTGTTTACTTAATGCTGTAGCTGCGCTAATACCTGTCGCATATTGATACACATAATAATTGTAGTAGAAATGCGGAATTCTCGCCCACTCTAAGCCGATTTCTTCATCAATCACCATGTTATCGCCAAAATACTTCTTATTTAACGCATAGTACTCTTCCGTAAGCATATCCGCTGTTAATGCCTCACCATTTTGAGCTTTTACGTGAATTGTATGCTCAAACTCTGCAAACATCGTTTGACGGAATAATGTGCCTCGGAAGCCTTCTAAATAATGATTTAATAAATAAATTCGCTTCTTCTCGTCCTCAATTGTATTTAATAAATAATCATTTAATAAGTTCTCATTACATGTCGAAGCTACTTCCGCTACGAAAATCGAGTAGTTTCCATACGGATATGGCTGATATTTACGCGTGTAGTAACTATGAACAGAATGACCGAATTCATGAATAAGCGTAAATAAGTTGTTCACGTTATTTTGCCAGTTCATTAAAATATATGGATTTGTGCCATATGTACCTGAAGAATACGCACCGCTGCGTTTTCCTTTATTCTCATGCACATCGACCCAACGATTTTCAAATCCTTCTTTTAGAACTTGTAAATAATCTTCACCAAGCGGCGCAAGACCTTTTAAAACATAGTCTTTCGCTTCTTCATACGTTACTTCCATCTTCACTTCTTGTACAAGCGGTGTAAATAAATCGTACATATGAAGTTCATCAAGCTTTAGAACTTTCTTGCGTAAATCTAAATAGCGGTGTAGTAAAGGAAGATGCTCATTCACTGTTTCCACTAAATTATCATACACCGCTTCTGGAATATTATTATTGCTTAGAGCAGCTTGACGAGCATTGTCATATTTACGGACAGATGCATTAAAGTTTTGGCTCTTCACTTGTCCGGCTAGCGTGCTCGCAAATGTATTACGGAACTTGCCATACGTACTATATACTCCTTCAAAAGCTTCCTGACGAACACGACAATCCGTACTTTCTAAAAAACGAATATAGCGGCCATGCGTAATCTCTGCATCATTGCCGTCTTCATCTTTAATCGTTGGGAATTTCAAATCCGCATTATTTAACATTCCAAACGTATTACTAGAGGCATCAAACACTTCTGAAGCTTGAGCTAACAATGCCTCTTCTGTCGCAGATAATACATGCGGACGCTGTAAATTAATTTCTTCAATCGCATGTTCATATAATTTCAATTCACTCTTTTCAGCCGTAAACTGAGAAATTGTGCTTTCCTCAATGCTTAACAGTTCAGGCACAATATAAGCAAATGCACTGGATGCTTGTGCATATAAATTTTTCGCTCGGTCATCGAACCCTTGATAAAGAGAGTTCGTTGTATCTTGATCATAACGCATATGAGAGTACGCATAGACTTTCCCTAACTTCTCTAACACATTATCTTGAAATTGCAGCGCATTATATAATTGATCTGCACTCTCTCCTAACTTGCCTTGGAATTGATTCGCTTTCTTTAACTCTTCTTTTACTTCCTTGTAAGCCGCTTCCCAAGCCTCATCTGATGCAAAAATATCCTCAAGTCTCCATGTATCCTCAACCGTAATATCTTGGCGTGATGGTAATGTATTCACCGATGTTTCCTTTGTCATTTCACATTCCTCCATTCAAAAGTACTTCCTCGATATGGATCCTTGATCATGTATAGCTTCTCCATACTAACTATTTCTTCATTCACTAGGAAACTCCTGCTCTTATTCCCCTATGACACGAAGTAGATCAAGCTTTTTCATTATAAATGATATTGTTCTTCTCAAGCATCCATTTATACTCATGGTAGAACATCTTTTCCAGTTCTTCCTGTTCCATCATCGTTTTGGGAATGGTGATTGCTTTCGTTAGCTTATAACAGCCTGCTGTCGTCTCTATTAAATAACCTGCTTGTACTAAAAAGGAGATGTATTCATAAACAGGATGAAACGCATCACGCTTTACTAGCGGTAACGTCCTTAATGTAATCACACCTTTAGCGACTCTTTTTTGAAAAGACTGCAGAAACGTTCGTAATTGCACGAATTGCCCTAGCTCTCTTTTATGTAAAACATCTAAATAGAGCCAGGCTTGCCACTCAATCGCAGCCGTCTTAATCAGCGTCATGCCTTTGACTGGAATTCCGACTTCAATAGGCAATGTCGCTGCGGTTAAACGATGTCTATATAAAGCGAGAAAAAATGGGTTATGTAGATTAGCTGTTTTCACACGATGAAGGCACCAGCTTTTCCGTTTATAACGCCATAGTGTAATAAATGGGAACTGTTCATGGATTCGAGGAATAAGGTGTTTAGGTGAAAGAAGCTGTAATGAAGCAGCGGTCCTTTCGGCAAACACGGTTGCAGGAGAAAAAGGCGTAATGCCTTTAAGGGAAAATACTTGATTGCGCTCTGGACAATACGTCCATAAAAAAGGATAGGCACTGACCCCTGTTACAAACAGCCATTGAAAAGCGGATAGTCTAAACTCTTGAGCATCCACTCTTTTTATATTTTTCTCAGCTAAAATCCAAATTGGTGTAATATCGAGGCTTTTATAGGATTCTGTTCGTTCGATAAATACGGCTTCACTAATAGTCGAGCACTGAAATTCAAAGGCGTATGTTTTTTCTTCACTCTTTACTAGAATATCCGCCCTCTTCTTAATAACTGGTAAATAAGCTTCTAATTCTGCTTGATAACCATGATCCTTCAACCAAGAAAAAAGTTGTCGTTTCGCAAGTAAATGATAAGGTGACTCAGGTTCTGACGAGGCATGACAAGAGGTATTACTTTTGTGGGCAAAATGAGGAATTTTCATAGCTCCTGCTTTAATAACAAGCTCCGTTGCACAGCAAGGACAATAATAGGGAGCAGACGCTTTAATCAAAGCGAGCATGTTTGCTGTAAGTATTTCCGGCAAAGTGATCAACGTCCCATCACGGCTTTTGGCAGTTAGCATACCTTCACTCCTTATATAGAATGATATATATACTATAACATATGTTATCCACTATTTTCCTAAAGATATGTTCTGCTACATAACGTTCAAAAAGCTGTTGAATATTGCTGCGAAAAACCCATTTATCAAGTAAGGAAATGGCTATATGCCTCTCGGGTTCGGTTTTGAAGTACAAAATTCGAATTAACGGTGCCTTTCGCATAAAAATTAGCAAGCAATTGGGAAAGTAGATCAGCAAAGAAAAATGCTTGGAGCATATAGCTCTAAGCATTATATATATCAATCTTTATTGAAGATAAGCATCCGTTAAAGAAGAACAGTCTATTTGCTATGAAGAAATGCTATTCTTCTTATTTTGTATAAAACAAACAATAATACAAATTTATTTTACATAATGTTTTTTAAAATCTGGGTGAATGGAAAATTTACGGCGTAAATTCACGAGGTTTTCCCCAAAACTTTCCTCTAAAAGGTCTCTATGTCTCTCCATAACTTCCATGAGATACAAATCATGAATCATAACTTCTGTAATTGGCATTACTAAACCTACATGCCTTGTCCATGCTGCACGGCTATCTTTCCCCAGTGAGACAATACCTGCTACTACTTCTGAATCATCTGCACTAATAACAATCCATCTTCCACCATACTCTTCTGTAATTTCATGACCCATATAATGAAGGTAAACATTCGCAAAATCAGATTCGATTTCCCCATAAGCAATAATTGTTACGTTGACTCCTCTTTTTTCTGCCTGTCTTAGTTCAGACTCCAATTCCTCGAATTCTTCTTTCCAGACCTCTAAGAGAATTCTTTTTTTTGCAGATAATATACACTCTTTTACCTTATCGAGTATTTCATTGCGTCCCGTGATATTCCAGATATTTTCACGGTCATTTGCAGAACGTTCGAACTCCGCTAATGATTTTTCTGCCAGTTCAAAATTCTCTTCCGCTTCCCTTCGGCGGTTTTTAATTAGCTCCTTTGCAGGAACAGGGGTATACTGTGGCGTGTTTCCAGGACTAACCAAAATATCTCCTCGTACGGTGAGACTATCTAAAACTTCATATATTTTTGAACGTGGTACACCAGAATTTTTCGCTACTGCATATCCAGTTAATGGAGATTCCTCCAATAAGGTAAGATATGCTTTCGCTTCATATTCGGTAAAATTTAGCTTCTTTAATGTTTCGAAAATGACTTCTTTCATAAACCCTCCAACATAATATTAGTCGCTACCTTAGTAACTGATATTTTATCAAAATTTGTTGATTGTTTCCAAATGATTCTGATATACTCACATAAGTAGTTACTTCGGTAGTCACTATCAGAGGAAGAAGGGAGAAGCAACATGGATAGCTTACTAACATACATTTCAATTGCTGCAATGATGGTTGTTATACCAGGGGCAGATACTATGCTCTTGGTGAAAAACACACTCCGCTATGGTCCAAAAGCTGGACGTTATACGGTTCTCGGAATGGCAACAGGACTTTCTTTTTGGACACTTATTGCTATTCTTGGATTATCTGTTGTCATTGCAAAGTCTGTAATTCTTTTTAGTACAATCAAATATTTGGGAGCTGCTTACTTAATTTATTTGGGTATAAAAAGTTTTTTTGCTAAAAGTGTGTTTTCTTTAGAGGAAATTCAAGCACAAGCGAATGCACCTACTAATTCTTCAGGTCGGCATAATACAGAGTCCTTTATGCAAGCATTACTTAGTAATGTTCTTAATCCAAAAACTGTTTTGGTTTATATAACTGTCATGCCTCAATTTATCGATTTGAACGGAAATGTAAATCAGCAATTGATTGTGTTAGCATCAATCCTTACTTTACTTGCTGTATTGTGGTTTCTAATCCTTGTTTATGTAATTGATTACGCAAAAAAATGGTTGAATAACTCCAAATTCCAGAAAGTATTCCAAAAATCAACTGGCTTAATTTTAGTAGGTTTTGGTGTTAAAACAGGGATTTAAATTTCGTTTATTAGCACTCCTAATTCAACTTTTCCGTTCAGACAACTGAACGGTTTTTCTCTTTTGTCCTCATTTGCTTCAAACGTATAACTAACTTCATTGTTCAACTAACCTGTGACGTTAGTTGAATACACCTTCTTTTTTAACATAACTATCCAATAAACCTTTTTAAAATTAGAACCGTAATTCACATCACAATTAACATACGAATTCCCATATTGACAATAACTTCTGTCCACCTGTCAAAAGGATTGCGAATTCGAGTGGTAATTCGTATGCTATGTGGTTAAAAACCTTTTTCTATCAATAAAAAGAAGCAGTCCAATTCTGATACGAACTGGACCGCTAATTAGTGTGTTAATTTAGTTTTGTACTCGAAAATCGAACCCGTTACATATATAATGGGTTCTCTTTATGTTCATATATCTGTTCAACTTATTAAATCGACATAAGAATGTGTACTTGAATACGATGTGAGTTTTGCCTCCTAGATGGGATAAATATAATCTCCCAACCCTGCACTCTATCATTTTTTAAACGGTTCTATCGATATACTCTGTATAGCTCATTTCACCATCGTAACCTTCCCCATTGTCGATTACCCCTAGTTCCTTTACAAAAAAGTAAATAATAACGATAAACTCTTTGAGACTTGAAGCAAACACTTCCCTCTCTTCGTATTCGTGGTCTACCCAAATGATTTGTCCATATGTTCCATGCAAATCAGGATCTAAGTCAATAGCAAAAAAATTACCTCCACCATCGTGATAAATAGGAATTTTTTTATGTAGCATAGGATTTGTTTTTACTTTGCCTGCTGGGATAGACTTGATACTCTCATCTGGTTTTTCCCAATTTAAATTCCCTTTAACCTCCTGCTCAATCTCTTCAATACTCATCAGTGGATTGCCAAAAATATGTGCATAAGCAACACCGGTTTCCTCTATTTTATCAATCCATTCGTCTGTATCGTTTCCATCACAAATCGTGTATAATTCAAGAAAATCATCCGGAATTTTCAACTGTAACTGCTTGACCGCATTTTCGATTCTTTCTCTAGAATTGCCTGGTTTTAATGAAACTAGATTATCCTTATATTTACTCTCCATAAAAGAAGCATACTCATCCCATATTTCCTTAAAGCTTAGTACATTATATTTCTCTATAAACGTCTCTAACCCTTCTACTCTTCTAAATATCCCCATCTTCTCGGATACTGCAGCGGATGTTGGCTTAATGTGTTTTAGTGTTTGTGTAATGTCAGATTCCTCTACTGTCTGTTCATTACCAGGTTCCTTGAATGTTGGTATGACTGTTTCAATAGACTTAGGTTCCTTTTTGGCCCATATGCAATAAATCGTATTATACACTTCTGCTTCCGCATAATACACGACAAATTTTTCAGTTTCAATTTTATAATTTTGAAACCACTTTTCAGCACCATAATTAGGTTCAATTAGTTTAATAGAACCTTCAAATGTCCCTCTCCTGCCGCTTTTAAATATATTAAATCCATCGATAATCACATCTGTATCTCCATTATAAGCCTTCAGTAAGTCACCCATAAAAACAACTTCCCAGCCGTTATACTCAGTTATCATACTATTCGCTCCTTTATTGTGTTTTTTCAAAACTACTTATGAAATCCTCCAACAACGATTAGCTTTATATTTCTCTCTATCTGTTCTTTACTAGAAGTTTCACTAAGCATATCAAATGACATGATAAAGTCCAAAATATAGCATCTCCTTAGTTTATCTATGCTGTTGTTATGTACGGACCTGGTTCAGCAGCTTACAATGCAGTGTCTTGGAACATCAGAAGAAATGGTAAGGATTGTACCATCCATGGTTTCAGACGGTTCATTCTTTATGACAGGTAATACGTTAACAGTGGACGACGGCTATGCAGCACAATAAGTTAAAATCATAAACTCAAAGAGCAGGAAGATATTTTCCTGCATTAGGGGTTATAATGTTTAGCATCTCCTTTTTCTTTTCAGATGAGTTCTCACTCTTTTCAAGTTCTACTAAAGCACCATCCAAATTCTTGGTTTCTTCCCCTTTTTCATTTAGTTAGATGCCTGACATGGACAATCCCATTACAATAGGCGGTGCATCTTTCTTTCCTCGTAATACGGTGTAAACACTAAAAATGTTACAAAACTTCACATAAACATTCAACCCTTTACAGCATTCACAAAAATAATTTCTAGCGATGACTCTTCATTTAACAATAAAAATCCCTGTAACACCGCCGTTTTAGTAATTCCACATGTATTAAACGTTTCAATGGTCTTACGTAATTTTTCTTCACCGCAACTTATTTTAACATTTTCTTCCTTTAATTGTGATATAATGTAACGTATAATTATCTTACTATTCATTTCATTAGTCTAAAAAACAGTAGAAAGGATTTATCCCCAAGTTAATAAAGAGCACTCGAAAACAGCAATATCTTTTCACAGATCAAACATTACTTACAAAATAAACCGTGTTATAATAAATGTTAATTTTTAGTTCTAAACCATTATATTAACATAATCGCATAAACCAAAGGGGGAGAAACAACAATGGAGAACTTTTTCTATGTACAACCTGTCCCGATCGATTTCGGAGTAGGCAAACTAAACACATTACCTGATATCTTAAAAGACTCTAACCTAAAAAACGGCATATTAATCAGCGCCCCTTCCATGGTTCGAAATGGAATCGCGCAAAAGATTATCGATCAATCAGAAGGAAGAATTACTACCCTCTTTTCTGATATTCAACCAAATCCAACCGTTCACAATACGGATGCCTGCGCAGATATGATTCGTGAACATCAATGTGAATTTGCTATTGCGCTTGGAGGCGGCAGCATTATAGATTGCGCGAAGGTAGCTTGTTTTGTTGCTAAAACACCGTACCCAACAGCTGATTTCTTCTCTAGGAAACGTCCCATTAGCAAGCCAGGTATTCCGATGATCGCCATTCCAACAACATCAGGAACAGCTAGCGAAATCACTACTGTTTCGGTGTTAACGGATACTGAAAATGATATAAAAGCACCAATCGGCAGTGATTACTTCTATCCCATGTACGCACTCGTAGACCCTGAGTTGACAGTCACTTGCCCACCAGCCGTTACAGCAGCAAGCGGCCTTGATGTCCTAGCTCATTCGCTTGAAGCATACTACGGCAAGAAACATCAGCCGCTTACAGATTTAGCAGCAGAAAGAGCGGCCTCTCTCGTGTTCGAGCACTTACTAACAGCGTATCACGAACCGGATAATTTGGAAGCAAGAGCAAAAATGAGTGAAGCATCTGTTACAGCTGGTATGGCGTTTAATCTCACTCAAACAGCAGCAGCTCATGCTTGTTCTTATCCATTAACACAAGATTTCGATATTCCACACGGCGAAGCTTGCGCCTTTACGCTTCCTTCGTTTTGGAAATTAAATAGCCAATCCGGACCTGAAGCAGAACGTCTACACGCTTTTAGTCAGCGTCTAGGATTTAAAGATGCGGAAGAATTAGCCGACCGCATTGACGAAATGAAAAAGGAAATGGGATTACGAACAACACTAGAAGAAGTCGGTGTCAAAACAGAGGACGATTTAGACCATCTTGTTGCCAATAGCTTCGCACCTAATATGATGAATAACCCTGTTATGATCACGAAAGAATCGCTGAAAGCTTTGTACAGCGGGTTAAAATAAGAAAAGCACCCAATTGGGTGCTTTTTTCTATGTACCAAAAAACCGATTTCTATTTGAAATCGGCATAATTTTATGAAAAATAATTGGAGACTGTTTCAAACACATTGCCGTCAATCACCAGTTTGCCATACTCTTCAAGAACATGAACCGTTACCGGAGATTCATGACTGTACTCCAACAGCACACTCAATACATTATCGATATCTTCTTCTTCAATACTATCTTCAGCAAATTCAATATATAGAAAATATTTCCCCTCATACGCATACAGTTTAGTCGTCCATTGATCTAAGCCGGAACGCTTACTGAGAGAAATTACATCCTCGAAGTCAGGGAACTCCGTAATAAATTCAATCATACCGTCTTCAAAGGCCACGCCGCTATAGTCTTCTTTTCCTTGGAAATGCTCTTCAAGGAGACTTTCGACTTTATCATCCATCTGGAAGTTTTTCAGTTTTTCATCTGAAAAAGCTAAATCCAGCTTTTGTCCATCTTTCCCTAATTGTGCTCGCGTCACAAGAATTTCTAGACCTTTTTCAAGAGCTTGAACTTGAATCCATAATGGACCTTCAATAACAAATTCCTCTTCTTGATGAACTTCATCCATCATTTCCCAAAAAAGTTCTTCACTTCGTTCACGACTATACCAAATTTCTTCGCGATCGAAACCTCGTTCCTCAATATCTATATAGGAAATATAAAATTTCACTGTATCATCATTAATACGTTCAATTTCCATAAATCTCCTCTCCCTTCCTTTCACATTTTGAAGGGATAAAAAACCCCCAAGCAAAAATTACTCTAAAACCAGCTTTAGTTAATGAGGACTTGATAGGAATATAAGTGTTACTCTATTTTATGATAAAAACTACAAGAAGGGAAATAAAAAACTTCATTAATTAAAAAACAATTGTTTGCCTAATATGCCATTTATTTTATAGAAAAATTCCTCATTCTGCAACTTTATGACATGTTCGACGACAAATATTTTAGCCAAATATTTAAATTCATTATCTATTATATACTCAAAATTTCCCTTACCCATACATTGTACTCTTAAAAAAATAAAGATTCTCAAAACTAAGTAAAGAAAAAGCTCTGCAGACAATCTCCAGCAGAGCAATCAAATACATTATTAATTAACTAATCGTTGTGCTTCTCGAAGATGGAACGTACGAACTTTACGCGGTAAGAAACGACGAATCTCATCTTCATTGTACCCAACTTGAAGTCGTTTTTCATCAAGAATAATAGGTCTTCTTAATAATCCAGGATTTTCTTTAATTAATTTATACAACTCTTGAAGAGGTAATGTTTCTAGATTCACATTCAGCTTTTGGAATGTTTTCGATCTAGTTGAGATGACCTCATCCGTACCATCTTCTGTCATACGCAGAATTTCCTTAATCTCTTCAATTGTAAGCGGTTCCGAGAAAATGTTCCGCTCTTTATATGAAATTTCATGTTCTTCTAACCATGCTTTTGCTTTTCTACATGAAGTACAACTTGGTGATGTATATAATGTTACCATATTCACTCACACTCCCTAGGTATAGAATCGGCGATCTATGATGGGACTAATATATTTTCATATTTACCATTCTAATTTGAAATAACTTTAATTAAATAATTCTTATTTTAAATTATACACTAATTACTTAAAAATGAACACCCTTTTTAAAAATTGCAAAAATCCTTTTATTACGTTGGTTTTTCTGTACTATAGTACAATTTCATGTTCTTTAAATACACTACGACAGACTTCTACTAATTGAAAAAATGCATTCATATTCTCAATTAACTCTTATGTAATTGCAATTATGTTGGAATGAATATAATAAGTTTTTAAAAAATACATCTACCTAAACTTTCAAGGTAAACAGCTGCTTATCTTGTACTATACATATTCTTCAAAAAAATGGGAAATCCTTTTGTTTTTATAAAATATGTTCTTTTATTACCTATATAATATAACCCGAACATATAATGAACTAATTGAACGAAATCACCATATAAGGAGTTGTTTAAATGGCTCTTTTTTTCATCGATTTCCTTATTGTCGCTAGTTTAATTATTGGGATTACAGCTGTAAATGGTGTACTGACAAACGGCATTGCGGAGAAACTATTTGGAGGCAAACGTCATGCAGATATTTATCAGCATTCCCAAAAGATTCAAACAAATTGGAATCAAGTAGGCGGAAATACAGAGAAAACTTCCTGATACAAGGCTCTCTTATAGGACTCTGCTGATTTTTGCCCCCTGCCCGCGGCTGTCTAAAAAGTCCCGAGATAAAAGCAGCAACGAAAATCTAATGGACAGCCCCATTCTTGCTGAACTCCTGGATCTTGTCCTTCATAACCCGGATGAAGGACTTTTCCCTTTCTAGATTTCTGGACTTTGTCCTTCATGACCCGGATGAAGAACTTTTTCCTTCCTGGATTCCTGGATTTTGTCCTTCATGACCCGAATGAAGGACTTTTCCCTGCCTGGATTTTATCCTTTAACACACTTTGAGGAAGGCAAAAAAGTAATAATCCGAGAAGAATAATTGTTAAACAAAGCCTATACTAAGAAACTGAATAGCCCTTCTCTTATTAAGCAAACGTTTTTTTCGCAAAAAGCTGGATTCATCAGCCATTTATCTCTACAATAATAAAGTAGAAGCAGAATTTATTATTGACGTTTAATTAGAGGAGTGACTAGTACTTGAAAAGGATTTTCTCCGGCATTCAGCCATCTGGCTCTGTGACACTAGGAAATTATCTCGGAGCAATGAAGCAATTTGTAGAATTACAAAATGAATACGACTGTTTTTTCTGTATTGTTGACCAACACGCTATTACCGTTCCCCAAGATCGTTTAGAGTTACGAAAAAACATTAAAACACTTGCGGCACTATACTTAGCGGTCGGTTTGGATCCAGAAAAAGCGACGATTTTCATTCAATCTGAAGTTCCTGCTCACGCACAAGCAGGATGGATTTTCCAATGCGTTTCAACAATTGGAGAATTAGAAAGAATGACACAATTTAAAGACAAATCACAAGGAAAAGAAAGCGTTTTAGCTGCCCTTCTTACTTACCCGCCATTAATGGTTGGTGACATTCTTCTGTACAATACAGACCTTGTTCCTGTAGGTGAGGACCAGAAGCAGCATATTGAGTTAACTCGTGATTTAGCTGAACGATTTAATAAAAAATATAATGACATCTTCAAAATTCCTGAAATCAGCTTACCAAAGGCAGGAGCACGTATTATGTCGCTTCAAGAGCCGACTAAGAAAATGAGTAAGTCGGATCCGAATAAAAAGTCGACGATTGCCATCTTAGACGATCCAAAGCAAATCGAGAAGAATATTAAAAGCGCTGTCACTGATTCTGAAGGAATTGTTCGCTATGATAAAGAGAATAAGCCAGGTGTCTCTAACTTAATGGCGATTTACTCTATCTTCAGCGGCAAGAGTTACGATGAAATTGAAGCGATGTACGAAGGCAGAGGCTACGGCGACTTCAAAAGCGATTTAGCTCAAGTTGTTCTTGCTGAACTTGTTCCGATTCAAGAACGTTTCTACAACTTAATTGACTCAGAAGAGCTGGATGAAATTCTGGATCGCGGTGCTGAGAAAGCAAACAGAGAAGCAAATAAAATGCTTAAGAAAATGTATAACGGCATGGGACTTGGTCGAAAAAGAAAATAAGACAAGCCTCGTTGCATGCAGAAAACCCACGAAAAAATTATTCGTGGGTTTTTTAATACTAAGGAAAGGTTTCACTTAGGTCTTGTAGGTCTTATTTTTGGAAGTTCACCAAGCTCCCGAGCGAACTCTTCGTCCACACAGTCCGGCGCTATTTTTAAGTTCTTCGGAGTTTGAGGTAATGAACGTTTCTTACTGGATGTTGCTGGAGTATCTGCTCTTCCCATACTATTGCCTCCTAACGGAATTTTAATCTTTCTTAGTATGGCTAGGAATCACGTTTCTATCTCCTTTACACGAGCAGTTTTTATAGAAAATCCTTTCCATTCAGCATAAAAAACAGCGCCAGACTGACCTGGCACTGTTTTTTATAACATCGATGGACTGTCTCCAACTTCCATTTCCCATAACTTCTCGAAGAACGGCTGTCCTTTTACTAAGTTTTCACAAAGCTGCAAATGTTTATCGGACCATCCTTCTTTAATTTCTTCATACAGCTGAAGCCATGCTAAATCAAAGTTTAATTCTTGAATCATCGCATACTTTTCTGGAGCCCACTCCGTATACCAATAACGAATTTCAGCTACATTCTTCGCATTAAATAATTGATCCATTGCCATGAACAATAATTGTTTTAATTGACGCTCTTTTCGCGTTAACCCATTCATAAATGAAGGAGCTGGCGACAAAATATGATATTCCTTCTCAGATGTCGGTTTTTCAGTAAATGTATAGTCGGACGCTTCATGGTTTTCAACCATCTCATAGACAATTTGTTCTTGGCGTGGAATCAGGCGACTTTTACGAATCGGAATATGATACCCAATCGTATCGACTGCTAATATTCCGTCGCCGTCTGTCACAACAAAGCAGTATTCTAATTGAATTCGTTCATGATTTTTTCTAGCATATGCTTTTTGATATACATCATCGAGCAAAGATTTCGGTAAATCTGATAAGTCATTTTCTATGTAATGAAACATAGAGGAGGAGACTTTCAAAAGCGGAACTTGATCTAACAGCTCAATTCCATCGTCTTTTCTCCATTCATGAAAATGACAAACATTATAGCCATTTTCTTCTCCTTCAAACCAATTCACCCATACATCATGAAGATATAGCATATTCTATCCCTCACTTACAAAATTCTGTTTGTCCATCAGTATAGGCAAAATGCATGAAATTTATTCCTATTTGTAATCAGGAATTTTCCAAAACTGGATGAGGAAACTAGGCTATAGCACTTGTTTCTTTAAAATATCTTCTGCAGAAATAACGAGCGATTGGCGAACGGACAATGGAGAAGCATGTTTAACAAGCTGATATCCAGTCCAATACCCAATCATCTGCGGATACCCCTTTTTTCCAAGCATAATCGAATCGTGCAGAGGATTGGAACGATTAATGTTCAACTTCCCTTCTATATACCGATTCCATAATCGTTTATAGTCGGACTGAGGATATAACGCAGTCCAATGGGCTAAATATTTACTTCCTAAATATTTGGCGACCGTTCTTTCTGCTAACCCCTCCATAACCAGTGCATCTAACAGCGTATAGTCCTTCGCTTCTTTCTTAGTACGATGCAAGCGGCAAACATGATGATATTCATGAATCAACACCGCTTCTAGCTCTTGATTGGTAATATGACTATCTAAAAAAAGAAATACGGCATGTTGAAACGCAAGGCCGGACTTCGCTTCCTTTGCCTTTTGCAAAAAACCCGGTGCCTGCAGCGGAAAAATATAAACGGGAACATCAGGACCGGCCCACAACTCATGATACGTAGTAAATAACTGCCTAGCTTTTGTCCAGACATCCTGCTTCACTAAATGATGATAGACTTTTCTCGCTTTCTCATTTGGTGTGTACATTCCATTTGCTTGTAAATGACGATACAGTTGTTCCGGTTTGACATCGATGATATCTAGGTTATTCATCATCGTTAACGGGCGGTCAAACTCCGAAGCCATCCATTCATCTGTTTGAATGATTCCCATATCCTTCACCTCATACATTTAGGTATGTCATTTTATGCGTGTGGCTGCTAGTAAGTGACTTGGCATGATTTTTTAATGAATCCGCATGATTTTCTACAAATTTGGCACGATTCTTCAACAAATTGGCATGATTCCTCATCGCTAAAGCAAAAGAAGAGGCTGTTCGAGACAGCCTCTTCTATCAGTTATTGATATTTCTTAAATAAAATCGTTGCGTTATGTCCGCCAAAGCCTAATGAGTTACTGATAGCAGCTTGAATATCTGCCTTACGCGCCTCATTTGGTACATAGTCTAAATCACATTCTGGATCTTGTGTTTCAATATGAATCGTTGGCGGGATAATTCCCTCTTGAATCGCTTGAACCGTGAAAATCGCTTCAATTCCACCTGCTGCGCCTAGTAAATGGCCAGTCATCGACTTTGTTGAACTAACCGCTAGTTTATATGCATGGTCGCCGAATACTTCTCTAATAGCCATCGTTTCATATTTATCGTTATATGGCGTACTTGTTCCGTGTGCGTTGATATATTGAATATCTTCAGGCTGCAGTCCTGCATCTGCAATCGCAGCCTTCATCGCACGCGCTCCGCCTTCACCGCCAGGAGCTGGAGCTGTAATATGATAAGCATCACCTGTTGCACCATATCCAGCAATTTCAGCGTAAATTTTCGCACCACGTTTTAGAGCATGCTCTAATTCTTCTAAAACAACAATTCCTGCTCCTTCACCGATAACAAAACCATCGCGATTAACATCAAATGGTCTGCTTGCTGTATTTGGATCTGGATTTGTTGAAAGCGCTGTATTCGCACAGAATCCTGCAACGGACATTTTCGTAATCGGTGCTTCTGCTCCACCTGAAATCATGACATCCGCATCGCCGCGCTGAATAACTTTAAACGCATCCCCAATTGAATTCGTACCTGTCGCACAAGCTGTTACCGTACAAGAGTTAACTCCTTTTGCACCTAATAAAATCGATACTTGACCTGTAGCCATATCAGGAATCATCATCGGTACGAAGAATGGACTTACTCGTTTATAGCCTCGTTTTAAAAACGTTTCATGTTGAATCTCTAACGTTTCAAGACCGCCAATTCCAGAACCAACCCAAACACCAACACGTTCAGCATTTGATTCATTAATATCAAGATTAGCATCCTTAACAGCCATAGCCGAAGCGGCAACTGCATAATGTGTGAAGCGATCCATTTTTCGTGCTTCTTTTCGATCTACGTATGTTTCAATATCAAAATCTTTAATTTCTGCAGCAACTTTTACCGGAAATTCATCAGCATTTAAGCGAGTTAACGGACCTACACCCGACTTACCTGCTTTAATATTTTCCCATGCTGTATGTGCATCATTTCCTACTGAAGATAAAGAACCAATCCCAGTTACAACTACTCGACGATTTGTCATACTCAACCTTAACTCCTTTCAAGCTTCGCGATACCTACATGTTATTTGTTTTATTTACCCCATCTCATGGCAATGGCTCCCCATGTTAAGCCGCCGCCAAATCCGACCATGACTAATACATCATCATCTTTAATTCGACCTGCTTCTAACTCCTCTACAATCGCAATTGGAATAGATGAAGCCGAAGTATTTCCATATTTATGAATCGTTTTTGTCATCTTTTCCACAGGTAGATTCAAGCGTTCACGAGCGGACTCCATAATGCGAATATTCGCTTGATGCGGGATTAGTAAATCAACATCTTCACGAGTTAAACCAGCCTTTGTTAGTACATTTAAGCTGGACTCTCCCATTTGACGAACCGCAAACTTAAACACTTCGCGACCATTCATCGCAATAAAATCGCCTTCTTGTAATAAGTACTTGCCGCCTGAACCATCAGCACCTAGCTCAAAGGATAAAATCCCTCTACCTTCTGATACAGGACCTAAAACAACCGCTCCGGCCCCATCGCCAAATAAAACAGCTGTATTTCGATCTTCCCAGTTGGTGATTTTCGATAACTTTTCAACACCGACAATAAGGACGTGTTTATACACACCATTTTTAATAAATTGTTCTCCCGTTACCACCCCATACATAAACCCAGCACAAGCCGCGCTAAGATCCATCGCAGCTGCTTTTTTTGCACCTAACTGCTCTTGAATCATGCAGGCAACGGATGGGAAAGATTGATCTGGTGTTACCGTTGAAACGAGAATTAAATCAATATCTTCTGCTGTAAGGCCAGCGTTTTCAATTGCTTTTGCAGCTGCTCTATATGCCATGTCCGACGTATTCACATCATCACTTGCTACTCTTCTTGCTTCAATTCCTGTTCGTGTTCGAATCCACTCATCAGAAGTATCCATTAGTTTTTCCAAATCACTGTTCGTTACTATTTTTTCAGGTAAATAACGACCAATTCCTATAATTCCAGCATTCATTATGCCAACCCCTTATTAATTTTAAAAAAATTAATATCAAATATTATTACCTGGTACTAATTTTATATAAAAAATGCCCGATATGCAACAATAAAAGCAAAAGGTATCTAAAGATTACTATAAAAACCATCTTGAGCATATGATATGTATCTAAAAAAGCTGTCCCTTTTAGAACAGCTCTTCATTCTCTTACTGCTGAGCGTCGCTTTTTCCTAGCTCATATGCTTCTTGCATGACTTTTTTAAATAAATCCATAAACGGAGCCGCCATTTCCATTGAAAAAGGAATGCCGTTTGCCTCTAACTGCGCTTTTGCTTCTGGGAAGTACTTCATCGCAATCGCCATAAATTCAAGCGTTTTATCTTCACTCATCTCAATTCCTCCTACTCATTTGACACTTTTCTTTCATTATCCATTTTAGCCGTTCTATATTTGAAAGAAAAGAGCTATTCAAGCTCTCGCCATTTTTTCAACAACTGCCAGCGCCGAAAATGCTTTTGCTGCATATCTATTCCATCAGCTGGGGCTGTTTTGTTTTGTATCGTATAAACCATTCCTCGCTGCTTCCTTAAGCATTCCTTATATATGCCCGTATATTCGTCTTCTAATACTAATTGAGCACACTCTAACCACTGATTGCTTGCTTCACTTTGCACTTGAATGTTCTTTTCATCTCGAGTCGCGAGTTCGACTAACACTTTTGGAAGATCGGCAACAAACAGAGCATCCAATCGATCCTCCGCTTCAATCGCCTTCTTTACTTCCGACGGAGCTTTCTTGCGAATCGCTGCTTCAAAGCTCATTGTTTCTGGCTGCCAAGGTCCATAAACAGTCGGTAGAAACACTACTTTGACTGTACTCATTTCCTCCGCTTTTTGCAAAAGAGCTTGATACATCGAACGCTCTTCTTCAATTGGCATAAGCATAATGATGTGTGACTCTTTATTCAGGTGTAAGTCTTTCAAAAAAGCCGCAATCACCTCAATAATTTCAGCTTGATTGTCTCGTTTGCTTTTACTTAAATCATAACAAGACACATAAATGGTCTTTTGCTTTTCCAGCGATAAATACTTTAGCTTATGTATCGGTATATATAAGAAGTTACTATTTCTCCCTATTTCCATTTCCTTGTCTTCTATACTTTCTCTGGACACGTCTTCCCAATCTACACCAAGTACTTCCTCTCCTTGGTCAAGCAAGTACTTGGCAAGATGAAACCCAACAAACTGATAAGCCCCAATCACAACGAATGTTTGCATATTTCAACTCCTCCCCGCCTGCCCTCATGTATCCTATATCGTATGCGGCAAACAGAGAGAATATTTTCATATTATAAATATGTTTCATGTTCTTTATAAAACTTATTTATAATATACGGAATTTTATAGCGTTTCTCCGGAAGCAAATAGGCTAACTGCACATTTTTATTATATCGCTGCAATCGACGATAAAGAGCAGATTGACCTTTTTGAAAACTATTTAACACATGAATAATCTGTACAGGTGTATCTGTTAAACTCGGTATTGCTTCTGAATGGTTTATAAAGGATTCACTTTCTGTATAATCAATTTCAAACGCTTCTGCCACTTCATATAATACTTTCTTATAAAACAATTTGTTTTCTTTTTCTTTTTTCAGCTGCCATTTTAATGATAAACATGGGTTCTTCAACACAACCGAACGAATTTTCGAACCAAGTTTTTTCATTAATTCAAAAGCAACAAGCGCTCCTGTCCCTTCGGCTAATATGTGTATTTTATCGTTGGCAATCTCACTTTTCATAAACGTATCATACAGCTTCGCCGCAAGTTCAACCGACTTTATACTTCCCCAATTAGCTCCGTAAAAATTCGATGAAAATAATGTATACCCATAGCCTTTCAAATGTTCCAAAATACGTAACCTCCCGGGGTGCTGGAGCCAAAAGCTGCTTCCTTGTTCAACAAAATGACCACGGTCACCAATCACAAGTACAGCAAAACCACTCGGCTGTTCAGGGTAATGAATCATGCACCACTGGTCATCAATTTGAAAAGTTCGCTGTTCCATTTTGTCTACTCCTTTGCAGGAAAATTACTACTATTAATGTATGTGAACATATAAGAAATGTAAGGGGGGGTGCCTATTTACATGAAATTTATATTAGAATACATTCGATTTTTATCCCCCATCTCCCTCCATACACGCAACTTTTTAACAGTCTTATAAAAAACTCGTTTTAACTGTATATTAATTATGATAAGATGAAAATGATTGTACTAGAGTGAGGTGAAATTCAATGAGTTATACGTGGACATTCTTTTGGTCGTTTTTGTTAATTCATATGACTACATATGTAGTTTCTTCTATGTCAGGAGTTGCGTACGATTTTACTGTTGCAACGATTTTAAGCGTAATTGTTACAGTTCTTGTTATCATCGTAGCAAGCATCCTTCCAAACGACCCTGTGGAAAAGAGTCATCATTAAGAGCACAAAAAGGTATCCATGTTATATTCGGATACCTTTTTTGTATAGTTAGGACCGTAACGTAAATTGTTGATTAACGAAATCAATCGTAATTGTTGATTGACCAGCTAGTGTACCCGCAATAATTTCACGAGCAATTTTCGTTTCGATATGTTTTTGAATGAATCGTTTTAATGGTCTTGCTCCGTATACTGGATCATAGCCTTGTTCAGCAAGCTGTTCTTTCGCAGTCTCTGTTAATTGTAAAGCAAAGCCTTGCTCCGCTAATCGACTTTGTAATTGCTTCATCATTTTCTCTACAATTTTCACAAGGTCTGCTTTTGTTAATGGTTTAAAGAGAACAATATCATCGACTCGGTTTAAAAATTCCGGACGGAAATGACCGCGCAGTTCTGCAAATACTTGGTCTTTGATCTCCTCTTCTAATCCTCCATCTGCTGCCGCTGATTGCAATAAAAAATGAGAGCCGATATTCGATGTCATAATAATGACGGTATTTTTACAGTTAATCGTTCTCCCTTGTGAATCAGTAATGCGGCCATCATCCAACATTTGCAGTAAAATATTAAACACTTCAGGATGAGCTTTTTCAATTTCATCTAATAGAACAACGGAATACGGGTTTCGGCGAATCGCTTCTGTTAATTGTCCGCCTTCCTCAAAACCGACATATCCTGGAGGTGCTCCAATTAGGCGAGAAACCGCATGCTTTTCCATATACTCCGACATATCAATGCGAATCATATGCTCTTCACTATCAAATAATGTTTCTGCTAATGCTTTTACAAGCTCGGTTTTCCCTACCCCTGTTGGCCCAAGGAAAATGAACGAACCAATTGGTCGGTTTGGGTCTTTAATACCTGCTCTAGCTCGTAATACTGCATCCGATACTAGGTCGACTGCTTCTTCTTGTCCAACAACGCGCTCGTGAAGAATTTGTGATAAGCGCAGTAATTTCTCCCGTTCTCCTTCGACAAGCTTGCTGACTGGGATACCTGTCCAACGAGCGACGATGCTTGCGATTTCTTCCTCTGTTACTTCTTCACGAAGAAGCCTTGACTCCTGTTTTTCTTTTACAACATCATCTTCAAGCTGGGCCAGTTCCTTCTCAAGCTCAGGAATTTTGCCATGACGTAATTCAGCAGCACGATTTAAGTCATAGTCATTTTCCGCTTGCTCTAATTCACGGCGAAGCTTCTCCAGCTGTTCGCGCATATCCTGTACTTGTTGCAGCGAAGCTTTTTCCATTTGCCATTTCGCTTTCATACTATTCGCTTTATCTTGCAGTTCAGACAGCTCTTTTTGCAGCGCTTCAAGACGTGCTTGACTTTGCTCATCTGACTCATTTTTTAACGCCGCTTCTTCAATTTCTAACTGCATCACTTTTCGTGTAATTTCATCAAGCTCTGATGGCATAGAGTCAATTTCCATTCGAATCATCGCACAGGCTTCATCGACTAGATCAATTGCCTTATCCGGTAAAAAACGCTCGGTAATATAACGATTAGACAGAACAGAAGCAGCTACAAGCGCTCGGTCATGAATGCGCACACCATGATGGACTTCAAAACGTTCCTTCAATCCTCGTAAAATAGAAATCGTATCTTCTACATCTGGCTCAGGCACAAGCACTTGTTGAAAACGTCGCTCAAGCGCTGGGTCTTTCTCAATATATTGACGGTACTCATCTAATGTTGTGGCACCAATACAATGCAGCTCTCCGCGCGCAAGCATAGGCTTTAACATATTTCCTGCGTCAAGAGCCCCGTCCGTACGTCCTGCTCCAACAATCGTATGCAGTTCATCAATAAATAAGAGAATATTTCCTTCGCTTTTTTTCACTTCGTTTAATACGGCTTTTAAGCGCTCTTCAAACTCACCGCGGAATTTTGCACCTGCTACAAGCGCACTCATATCAAGAGCAAACACAATTTTGTCTTTTAACCCTTCTGGAACATCTTTACGCACAATTCGTTGGGCAAGCCCTTCAACAATGGCTGTTTTCCCAACACCCGGTTCTCCAATTAACACAGGGTTATTTTTCGTTTTTCGAGACAAAATACGAATCACATTCCGAATTTCAGCGTCACGACCAATAACAGGATCCATTTTGCCATTTCGTACTTCCGCAACGAGATCGCGGCCGTATTTCTTTAATACTTCATATGTGCTCTCAGGATTTTGACTTGTCACGCGCTGGTTCCCCCTTATTCCTTGAATGATTTCCTTTGCTTGACGATACTCTATTTGAAAGGCGTTAAACAACCGCTTCACATTTGGTTTATTTTCTTTCAACATCGCTAACACTAAATGCTCAACCGAAAGATATTCATCTTTCCATGCAGCCATTTCTTGCTCGGCCGCTGTTAAGATTTGCTGCAGAGAGGCCGACATATAGACTTGACTCACAGTCCCGCCCACTTCAGGCAGCCCATTCAATTCCTTCGCTAACGCTGACTCAAATGTAGAGAAAGGCTCATTGGACTCCGATAATATGCGCAGCAGCATGCTTTCATCTTGCTCAGCTAAAGCGTGCAGCACATGCAATTCTGTTAATTCAGGATTACGGCGCTTTTTCGCTAACTCCTGACCTTGTATTAACGCTTGCTGTGTTCTTTCCGTCATCTTATTTAGATCCATCTTAATCCCTCCCAAATAAGAATTTGACCATCTTTGACCTTTATATTTTTATTATACTCGCTTTATGGATTATGTAAAGTTTGGAATTATTATTTTTCGCGATTTATCGACGACTTTTTCGTTTTATTAACGAAATTAGCGATTTATTAATTTTGACATAAAAACAGGGCACGAAATCATCATGATTTCACACCCTATTCTCTACTCACGGCTTACGTTTATATGTCCACACTCGATTATGATTAGAGTTTTCAGGAAAATGATCTCCAGCCTCTAATTTAATTTGCTTTGGGTTATTCACTGTGCTTCCTGTTTCACCAATCTCGACATAAAATCCATTATTAGGCGCTTTTTGCCCTGGTTTAAATTGACGATTTTGTCCCATCCGTAACCCCTCTTTCTTTAATATGTTGCATTTTTATTATTTCCGATAATCGACTCATCATGTCTTTTAATTTTAGGAGTTTAACCCAATATCGAAGCTAATTGCTGATAAAGAGCATCTTGGTCAATAAACCAGCGATCTGTTACGCCTTCTCTTCGAATAATAAAGTGAATCGTATCTTTTACCTTGCCCCTCTTCTCCGTATAAATAGCCACCTGAGTTGGTATATCAATGAGCAATAACTCATCTTCACCTTCACGACGCTCCTTCGAAAGGTTCAAGTATGTAATATCTTTAACAATACTATTCAAATATTTCATACGATGCGCATTTGATACCGTCTGTGCTAATATTGTGGAATCTCCTTGATTGACGGCCATAGCAAATATATCAATTAATTCGGAAGGACTAACCGTCGCTGCATAGTCATCCAGCTTACCGGCTGCTTTCAAAATCATTAATTTATGAGCAAGGTCTTCATTTCTCAAACGATGTGTAATACTTCCTGAGAAATGAACACAAAAGTGACCGGAAAAGCCATTATCAAGAGCCCCAGCACCATGCGGCATGCCATGCATCGAAGCCGCAATCACTTGATCTTTCATGACAATCACAATCGCTCTTCTTTTCCAACTCCATTGATTATGATAAATTTCCTTCATAATCCGAGTATCTTTCCTCGTTAATGGCTGTACATCGGCATGCTGGCTCCCTGCTCTTCGCTGAACATTAAATTTTTGTCCTGTTTCAACATCGATAATTGTAAATTTCGTTTTATTAGGGATTAGTTTATTCACTTCTTCCCAAGGCAGCATTTCAATTTTAAAGCTAATTGGAGTATCTTCGTCTTCCCATTTCATCGCATAAACGGAGGGAGTACACGCGAAAGTTAACATGAAAACAATCAATAACAGTAGGTAATTTTTCTGGCTGCTCATTTCACTTCTCCTATGTTTTTCCTTATTATTTCAAGATATGATGAATTGAATAGCCTTTAATATTTGGAAACTGCTTCCCCGTTACTTCTTTTGTTTCAAATACAGTTCCATTTGCATCAAATCTTCAGGAGTATCCACATCTCTCCCCCACATAGAGTGATTGAAAGAAACGATTTTCATTCGATCCTGATGTGCTTGAATAATTGGTTTCCCCCCTTGATCTCCCTCTATAGAATCGAATGCTGAAAATAATTCAGCGTCAAACAAAATTGGATGACCTACTCCCCCTTCATAAGCAGGGCGTATAATCCGAATTCCTTCTTTTCTCGTTTTCTTATGTTGTTTGATTAACGTTTGAACAACCTCAGCCGGAACAAAAGGCTGATCCGCTAAAAAAATAATCGCCGCATCGACGCGGCCTTTCATCGCTTCCATCCCTAGTTTTAAAGAAGAAGCCATTCCCGTTGCGTAGTTTAGATTGTATAGGACTTCAATTTGACTGAGTTCGTGAGGCAGCTTACGCATTTCCTCTATATATGGGCCTGCAATTAAAACGATTGGATCTAGGGAATGATAAATAGACGCTTTAAGCACATAATGAAAAAGAGGTGTACCGTGCAATGGCAATAAAAGTTTAGGCTTGCCCATTCGTTTGGACATACCAGCAGCGAGGATAACAGCTCCAATCTTACTCATGAATTTTCGCCTTTCCGTGGAGCGGCCTTGGATTTCGCCCGCTTCTTACAGCCATTAATTCAGAAACAATACTAACGGCCACTTCCTCCATCGTTTCCGCTCCTAAGTCTAAGCCTAATGGGGAACGAATCGGACCACTGGAAAAATTCCGTCCAATGTTGGAAAGCATCTCTTCCGTTCGAGACATCGGTCCAAGCACACCGACAAAGCGCGGATGACTGTTAAGCGCAAGCTGTAAGGCATCTTCATCATGCTGCTGATGATGATTCATAATGACCCACCAACAATCCATCATTTCATTGGAGGAGAGTGCTGTAGAATGTTTAACGATATGATGTGCAGCACTAGGAAAAAAGCGAGGATTATTCAACTCTTCACGCGGGTCTAATACCGTCACCGCAAAGCCTGCTTTAGTCGCAAGCTCCACAACCGGAATCGAATCTCGTCCAGCACCCGCGACGATGAGCGATTCACTAGGTTTTACAGCATCAATCCAATATGGATGGCCTTTATACACAAATACTTCAGCACGCGTTTGCTTCTCCATGACGCTTCTCGCACGTTCAACTACTTCATTTGGCACACTTGCCGTATCCCCTAGCCTCTTTCCATCTTTTTGAACGATTAACCGTCTTCCAGTCGGAATCTCCAGCACAAGTGAGAAAGCTTGATTCCTTTCGAGAACTTCATTTATTTTCAGCCAAAATTCATCCTTACGTTCAATCGGCAATATGAGTATGTTCAGTACTCCTTTACAACCGATTCCTAGTCCCCAAATGTCCTGCTCGCTTAAATTGTACGTTTGCACATGTGGGGTTTTCCGGTCCACCGCCTGTTCAGCCCATCGGTATAAATCACTTTCCAAACAGCCACCGCTGATGGTGCCAAACATCTCTCCAGCTCTTGTCATCATCATTTTCGCCCCCGGAAGTCTATAAGCAGAACCGTTCGCACTAATCAGCATCACGAGAGCGGCCTGCTCATTCCGTTCCCATGCTTGTTTCATTTGTTGAAACAACTCCTTGAACTCTTGTAACCGTGACATACTTCCCCTCCTAATTGACTATGTTGTTACATAGTTATTCAAAAACTATATAAACATGTATAAATTCAATTTTTTAGTCATAACAAAAGGAGGATTCTCATATAATGTTAAATTATGTAAAATAAATTCAATAATCTATAAGGAGGCACTAATGAAGACAAACAAACTAGTAAAATGGCTGATCGCATTCGCCCTCATCTTTACAGTCTGTATCCCACTATCCAAACAAGCAGAAGCGGCACAAACACTGACTGCAACAGTTAATATTAAATCTGGTACATTAAATGTTCGGGAAAAACCATCAACCTCATCCAAAAAGGTCGGTTCCCTGAAAAAAGGAGCCAAAGTGACCGTTTATGCCAAAACGAAAAGCGGCTGGTCTGAAATTCGCTACAATAAGAAAAAAGCGTTTGTGGCGACTAAGTATTTAACATTCATCTCCACGCAAGCTAGTTATCAACAAGATCCAAATAAAATTTATGTGTATAAGTATGAAGATGGATTGTACACCGAAAAAAGCAACGGAAAGAAATATACTCACGAATACTTCGGAAAAGGCTGGTTGCTCTGGACAACGACAATGCCTGACAAAACAACATATCAATGGTATTTAAGGGAAACAAAAGATGGACTATATACCGTTCATCCCGATGATCCACACACTCATAACGCGCTCATTAAATATCCGGTCAAAGTAGGTTACTCTTGGAAAATCATCTATGAAGGCGACGTACTAAACACGTATAAAATTACGGCCGTGAATAAAACGGTTAAAACGCATGCCGGTACGTTCAAACAAGTAGTCGAAGTAACGGCTGAAGAAGGCGTGAAAATGTATTACGCTAAAAACGTCGGACTAATCAAAACGACTTACAAAGGAGAAACGACTGGTGAGTTGTATCAGTTGAAGAAAAAGTAAAGGAATTTAGCAGAACTTTATGCTGATTAAAGAGAGCGTGATTCAAAGAGACACATGTATGTCTTTTTGAATCACGCTCCTTTATTACTTAAGATAATCATAAACATTTTTGGCTAACAATAAAAAAGTTACTACGATAAACAGTGCACGTACATAGCTGCTTCCTCGTTTAATCGCAAATTTTGAACCGCAGATCGCTCCAGCAATTTGCGCAAGCCCCATCACTAAACCATAGGCATAATTGATTTGTCCTAAATACATAAACATTAACAAGGCCGCAATATTACTGCCAAAGTTTAAAAACTTCGCATTCCCTGCCGCCTTTAAAAAATCAAAGCCCATCATTAAAAAAGCAAAGATTAAAAATGAACCTGTTCCAGGACCTAGAAATCCATCGTAGAAACCGATAGCGGCGAGCAAAATCATAAAAATAATAAAGTCGCGAATGGATAATTTTTTATAGGTAGAATTATTGCCCCAATCTTTCTTGAAAATCGTATAAATTGCAACATCTGCAAGCATGACAAGCATCAATGGCTTTAGTACTTCAGGGTTCATCAAATGAACCGTCCAAGCTCCAATCATCGAACCAATAAAAACAAGCGGAAAGAACTTATAAACCGATTTTAAATCAAGCTTCCCTGAACGATAAAACATAATGGTACTTGTTAAAGAACCTATTGTCCCTGCTAATTTATTCGTTGCTACAGCGCCCGCTGGTGTCAAACCGGTAAATAACAATGCAGGTAAGGCAATTAGCCCGCCCCCGCCGACAACTGAATCAATAAATGCGGCTAAAAAACCAAAGACAAGCAAAATTATTAATAACGATGGATCCAATTCAAATAGCATCTAACTCAACCCTCTTCTTAGTTACTACTATAATAGTAACTAATATATTTATTATTGTAAATAGCTATATTTTGATATGATAAAGATAAATAACTATTGGAGGAAAAGAAGTGGAAAACATAGTACAGCAGCTAAAAAAACTAGGCTTTAACGAATATGAAGCTAAATCCTATGTTTCTCTTGTTAAACAAGGAACGGTTACCGCCTATCAAGTTAGCAAAGATTCGGGCATTCCACGCGCACGAGTGTATGACGTCTTAGGCAGTCTTGTTGAAAAGGGAATTGTCTTGAAGGAAGAAATAAATAATAATACGCAATATTCACCGCTGCCTGTTGAGATCTTTTTAAAGAAGGCTCAATCAGACTGGCAATCTAATTATGAAATTGTCAGCGATTCATTGAAGCAACTGGAACTAACAGACAAAAAGCCCGACAATCGTGTCATGACGTTAAAAGATCGTGAAACGATTATTAGCTACTGTCAGGTATTGCTCAAAAAAGCAGAAAAACGCGTTGTTATTTCAATGTGGGACGATATGTACGATGTGTTAAAGGAGGATTTGAAAGAGGCGGCTGCTCGAGTTACCGTGCAAGGCATCACCCTGCATGTTGAAAATCCCGTTAAACATGTAGACGTTCATCGCATTACCCCTTTTACGGAAGCCACTTCTAGTGAGCACTGGTTTATTCTTTCGATAGATGCGAAAGAAATGATTTATGGGCCTTCCTTTAAAGAGCGCAGTATGGCCTTTTATACAGATGACCCGATTCACATTTATTTATTAGAGGATTATGTATGGCATGATGTATTAGTCAATCGACTCGTCCAACGCAGTCAGGACGATTTACAGCAATGGATTACTACAGAGAGAAAAGCTTTTTTTATGGAAAACTAAAAGCTGTATAAGACAACTTCCTTGTACAGCTGCCTCTTCAAGAAATAGTTTAAAAGATAAACGGAGCAGGTTGAAGAAGGTTCAGTTCGATTAAATGATTCCACAAAATAAAAAGAGTGAACTATGATCAAATTCACTCTTGAAAAAGTTATTTATCTTTTTATTGGACGTTCAAGCGTTAATAGTTCATCTTCAAGTGAAGAAATTTGCTGTTCAACTACTTGTTTAGCATCTAGCACAGCAGCGTTATAGAAATGAGGAGCAAGGGACTCCTTAACGAAGTCTAATACTCTTTCTGCAGCAAATTCAGTTATTTCTTCGTCTCTTTCTTGTGAAAAGAAATATTGAATGTCAGAAATCATTAATTGTTGCTGCTCTTTTGTAAGCTTAAAAAACAAATGAAACACTCCCTTTAAAAATATAATACCGTAACTATACAAGCAAAATTTAGAAAATTACAGGCTATATTTCGATGAATTTTTATGTACATACAAGAGTAGTACACCCTTCTTAATTAAGGTTATTAGTAGCAAAATAATTGCATAGTTCAAAGATAATATGCAATAAAAGCGTATTTGCCTATTCAACGATTGAGTGCTTTTCTTCAATAAGATCCACTTAATTGTTCAAATTCCTGAATCTAATAAAACGTCAAAAATCCCTGCTTTCTTATGGAAAGTTGGGTTTTTTCTTCATACATAATTTTGATATTTTAAATGAAAGCACTAGACTATATTAAATAAGGATAGTATGTTTATGAATTTAAACATCAACAAGAAAGGAGACTGTTTTTTCAACACTCTCCCCTATTTCTATTTAATCAGTTGTTTTTCGAGATTGCGTTAGCTTTGTGTCTTTAAGAAGTCCTCTGTCGAAACAACATTTGCATACATTCCATTGAGTGCACTGACAAACGCATAATGAACCTGCTCAGCTGGGATGACCTTATCTTGATAAGATAATTCTCTTGTCGTACATGCATCTTCGATAAGTGTGGTTTCAAAGCCTAGATCGACTGCAGCTCTAACTGTAGCATCAATACACATATGTGTCATCATACCTACAACCACTACCTTGGTTACTCCTGTTTCTTTTAATTCGCTTTCTAATTCAGTCTTTAAAAAGCTGTTAGGAAAGTGTTTTTTGATAATGCTTTCGTGTTCTAATGGTAGAACAGCCTCATTTAGTTTAACTCCTTCCGTATCCGGTAGAAAGAAGCCTAGCCCTGGATCACTTGCGATATGCTGAACATGAAAAATATAATCTTTGTTATTCTGTCTAAACCATTCAAGAACTTTAGCAGCATTAGCGGCTGCTTTTACAGGATTGCTTAATTCCATCTTTCCATTTGGAAAATAGTCATTTTGAATATCAACTAAAATCAACGCTGTGCTCATTTTTTCCCACCTCATCAAAAGTAATTTATAATAAAATCATAGATTATATCTTGTATTTAATCGATACGTTGATGAAATTGTTTTATATCAAATCATTTCATGGTGAAAGGAGTTTATATGAAACTTGATCAAACTGATTTTCAAATCCTCCAATATCTAATGGGAAACTCACGCATTCAATGGAAAGACTTAGGTGAACAAATTCATATGACTGGACAAGCAGTAGGAAATCGCATTAAAAAACTTGAGGAAAATGGTGTAATTAAAGCCTACTCTTTAATCATCGATGAAATGAAATTAGGGCTGACCTTTACAGCGTTTATCATTGTTTATATGAAAACAGCAAATCACGATTCGTTTATCCACTTTATTAATAATCGAAATGAGGTAGTTGAAGCTCACCGGATATCTGGACAAGGATGTTACCATTTAAAAATAAAAGTTAAATCCCAAGAGCAATTGAATCTTTTTCTTAATAAACTTCTCGAACATGGAAATTATAATGTAAATCTATCCATACAAGAGATCAAACAACATAATCCGTTAACTGCGACATTGCAATAGATGATTGTTTTCCTAGAAGGATAGCAATGGAATGAATGTGATACATGAAAGTCCGGCTGTTATCGTTAAGACAGCCTTTTCTTGTTGAACTAGCAGGCGCTTTCCTTCAAGATACAGCTTCCATTTCAGAAGGCTTTTTTTTAATGCACTAATGGGGAAATTAATAAGAATTGCAAAATTGGGCCACTATTAAGATGTCACATATCTTAAAGGCGGTGCTTTTATGAAAGAAATTATTTTAAGTATTGTAGCCGGTTTAGCAGTGGGTATTCTGTTTAAATGTTTAAAACTTCCGATTCCAGCTCCGCCCGTTTTAGCAGGAGTGTTAGGTATCGTCGGGGTCTACCTTGGCGGGTTAGTTGGAGAATGGATCATGAGCTATTTTAAATAATTAAAAAGGACTTCAAAAATTGAGCTTTAGTTATTGTGCTAATGCCCCCCTTGCTTTAAGTCAAATTCGCTCAAATCCTCGGGATATACCGAGTGTTTTTTTGTAAATAATAAGATTGTTAAACAAGAAATTGAGGAGGATTTGTATGCAACAGAATCAACAAGCAAAAGAGAATTTGGGTTCTATTATGAAACCAGAATTTGCCGGAACAGATGCACAAAAAGTAAAACAACAAATTCAAAAAGATGTAAGTGAAGGACAAGGTGCAATGACTTCCCGAGAGGCAGGAGCAATGCACGATTAAAAAACCACTCTGAGTGGTTTTTATTTTTCTGCTTTAAAATTATCTCTCATTTCGATTTGATGGAGATGTTGCAAATTTAATGATTAAGAACGTAGCTCAAGCCATTGAACGTGAATATTTACTAAAGAAAAAAAATAATAAATATAGCAGACGGTACGCTACATTACTTGAGCAATCCTTATTTTATTGAGCTAACCGCGTAGTGAAAAAAGCGTTCCTGCTTTGATATGCTCCCGTTTGTTGAAGTACATTTTTTCGCATACTTAATAAAAAGAGTCGTTTTCTTATAAAAGAAACGACTCTTTTGGTAAACATGGCAACAAATGGTCCAATGTTATCTCCATGTAATTACTTTTTACTTGTTTAGAGAATCGGATGCTGCTCCCTTCACTCTATTACGTTTTAAAGCGGTACCCAGTATGACCATCATGCTTACTAATCCAATCCAAACAAGGACAGAAACAGGAGTGTTCCAGGTTAATCCTTCCCCAAAGAAGAATAATTCTCGAAGACCTTCCACCATGAATCGCATCGGCAACCAAGAGTAAATCCAATCTCGGTAAAATGGAGACAGCATTTCTGGAGCGACTGCAAGCAATGGTGCACCAAAGAAAAGCATTAAAACAAAAATAGGTATACCTTTAAAACCTAATAATGAAAGCACAGCTAATATCATTAGGAAAAAGCTAAAAGAAGTAATCGTCAGGAACAAAGCCGTATCTATAAATTGTGGGATATTGAATCCTACCAATCCATCTGCCAACCACGTTAATCCAAATCCGATGAAAAGAGCAACAATTGCTCCCATTAAAATTTGTACAAATTTTGCAGCAAGGTTCTCTTTTCGATTAGTAATTGATAGTTTGCTAACAGCAACGAAGATAATAGCTGCACTTGCTAAGCTTGCCATCCATAGTGGCTGGAATAAGGAAACAGGAGAATTGCCGTTTGCACTATTAGAACCAATTTCATTTACATTAGTAACTGTTTTTGTAATAGGAGTCACTAAGCTTGCAGCTTGTTTTGTCGTTAAAGTTGCTCCTTGTTTTTCAAAACCATCAAGGAGTTGTTTACGGACATTGTTGTTCATATTGTCAACTATCCCATTCAATACCTGTCCTGCCATTGTTGAAGCTGCTGTATTCATTCCCTGATTGATATATATTTGAACTTCAGGTGAAGAAGGTGCCGGTGTCCTTAATGATGCCTGTTTAGCACTGAAATCTTTCGGAATGACCAATGTTGCATAATATTTTCGGTTATCCATTCCTTTTTGTGCATCTTCTGCTGTTTTTACTTTAATCCATTTCACAGCAGGCTCTTCATCTGTTGTTGCTTTTGAATCTTTTTGCATCATTTCAACAATTGTTTGCCCCATATTCAACTTTGGTTGATTAGGAATTTCCACTCCCTCATCCTCATTTACGATTGCAATAGGCAGATTTTTCGGTTGTGGTTGAACCGATGGAAATAATGTTAGTGAAAAGATAAAAATAACTGCTAATGCGATGATCGGTGATAACAATACGAGTTTGTTTTTAAACATATTTTATCCTCCTTGATTTTGAGTTATAATAACGAACAACCTGTTGTTTATTTCATTTCAAATTATAAAATTGAATCCTTTTCTGTTCAATAATCAAAAATCGTAGATGTGTCGGTTATAAGACACCTTTTACAAATGTGTTGGATAATAATAAGGGGGGAGTAACTTGCGAGATAGTAATACGGATTTAAGGGTCATTCGGACAAGACAATCAATCCGTGATGCACTAGTAGAATTAATAGAAGAAAAAGGTTTTGAAGCAATATCCGTTAAAGATATAACGACCAGAGCGAAAATTAATCGAGGAACATTTTATGCACATTATCAGGATAAATTTGATTTAATGACTAAATGCGAAGAAGAAGTTATGTTGGAAATGTCCAGAATTGCAAAACAGAACTTCCCGAGTGTTATTGCCGCACTTGAAACGAACTCACCGACTGTAACACCATTTCCTCTTGTAATTTTAATATTTGAGTATCTAAATGAAAATAGTGGATTTATGAAAGCTGTGCTAGGTCCCAAAGGAGATTTATCATTTCAAACAAGACTGAAAGATTTTATGTGGAAAACACTGTTTGGAAATAATTCAGAGGCACTTGTTAAGGAGGAAAATTTACTTGTTCCAGGACAATATTTAGCTTCTTATGTTGCATCGGCACATATAGGGGTAATTCAACAATGGTTGAATAGCGGCAGGAAAGAATCCCCTCAAGAAATGGCTCGTATCCTATCAACCATTACAGCTAATGGTCCCTTCTTTGCAGCTGGTTTAAAAAAGTAAATCCGACTTTTTATTTTGATTAAGCTCCTTCTTAAATGTTTGAAAGACGGAGAAGAGTTCTCCCTAGAACGGAAGATAAGGTTTTGCTTTATATAAGTTAACAATCTTCCTTAAATCGTTTTGTATGTCATCTATCCTTTCTATATGCTGTCCCATATTTGAAGGAATGGAGGATATTAAGAATTCGAAAAGAAAGTACTGCTAACAGTAAGAAAAGGAGACTACATATTGTTTATATGTAATCTCCTTGTTGATAACATTATGATCGCTTGCTTTATTTCCCTTTCTTCACTTCATGCAGTCTGTCTGGGAAATTCGTAAACATTCCCGTTACTCCCCAATCAATAAGCTGCTTCATTCTGTCCTTATCATTCACAGTGTATGGATGGAGTTCAAGGCCGCTGTTAACGACTTTTTGTACATATTCTTCGTTCAAATATGTATGATTAGGCCCAACTCCCATCGCATATTCTTTAATCGCTGCAAGTTCATCATCTGTAATGACCGCATAATTTTTATACGAGATTAATTGAACAAGCTTAACGGATGGATCTAATTCATTCATGATTTTTAAGCTCTGAGGGCTAAAAGACTGAATAAGAAGGCTCTTTTTATTAATGTCATATTTATCGATTAAGCGTAAAAGTTCTTTTTCCATGCCTGGATATGTTTCTGGTGATTTTGTTTCAATATAGTAGCTAGCATTTTTTCCGAACTTTTTAAACACTTCTTCAAGCGTTGGTACTTGCAACCCTTCATAATTCGGATTAGCACTCTCTGGATATTTTTTATTAAACCAGCTGCCTGCATCAAGTTGTTTAATTTCCGCTAATGTATAATCTTTAACAAGGCCTGTCCCATTTGTCGTCCGGTCCAATTTCTCATCATGCATTGCGATTAACTGTCCGTCCTTTGTCATTTGCAAATCTATTTCAATATAGTCGCCATGCATTTTTTCTCCCATTTGATAGGATACAAGAGTATGTTCCGGTGCATAGCCTGAAGCACCTCGATGGGAAACATTTACGATATCTTTATGTTTTTCCTTAGCCAAAGCCTCTCCTCCTCCTGTCGTCACACCAATTGCCATTACAAGAGCACCACAAGCTGCTAACCATTTTCTTTTCACTCTACACATCTCCTATCTCTTTGTCTAATAGATTACTTCTTAAAAATACCAGTAAACTATTAATTTTCATTTAGGAGAACGTGAAGATTGATAAAGAATATATTAAGGATTGTAAAATAGTGGTATATATGTCCTACTGACCATTCACTTATTCACCAAATGAGGCGGAGTTCTCCCCTCCAAAGCTTCAATTAGATTTCGTGCTGCCAGTTCCCACATTTTCGTTCTTGTTTGCACACTTGCACTGCCGATATGCGGAAGAGCCACTACATTTGGTGCTGTTAATAATGGATGGTCCACTGGAATCGGCTCCTCTGCAAATACATCTAAGCCAGCCCCCCAAATGATTCCTTCTGTTAAGGCCGTGACCAAATCATCCTCATTTACAATGCCGCCTCTTGCTGTATTAATCAGGATGGCCGTTTTCTTCATCATGTTTAACTCTTTTAACGTAATCAAATTCTCGGTGTCTTTCGTATACGGAGTTAATAGGCAAACAAAATCAGACCTTCTAAGCAACTCTTCTTGAGAAACATATTGGATGCCTAATTCTTGTTCTAATGCAGACTTCTGCGTACGACTGTAATACAATAACTCCATTCCAAAGCCTTTTGCTCTCCTAGCAACTGCCGCTCCAATTTCCCCTAAACCGATAATGCCAATTGTCGCTCCATACACATCCATTCCCGTTAAAAACATCGGTGACCATGTTTTCCATTTCCCTTCTCTTAGCACATCGGAAGCTTCTACTAATCTTCTAGAAGTCGCCATTAACAGAGCAAAGGTTAGATCAGCCGTCGTCTCCGTTAAGACACCTGGCGTGTTCGTCACCATCATTCCCTTTGACGAAGCATATTCCACATTAATATTGTTATAGCCGACAGCTAAATTGCTAATGACCTTTAACCCTTTTCCTTTGTTGATCACTTCTTCGTCGATATGTTCCGTTAACAGACAAAGAACTCCATCTACTTCTGCAATCTGTTCTAACAAAAATCCACGCGGAATCTGTTCTTCCTCACAATCCCAAAGCGTTACTTCAAAACGATCATTCAGTAATTGAAAAATATGCTCTGGCGGTTTTCTCGTAACCAACACTTTTTGTTTCATGGAAATCTCCCTCTCTTTACTTGGAGCAAGGCTCTATTCATTACTCATAATTCGAATTTTGGGATTCAACTTTTGCAATTCTTTTATAAATCGTTCTTGGTTAATAGGAGAAATGGAAATGGTCTTATACTTCCAATAATTAATTTCAATTCTGTACATTGAAAGTGCTGGAGCTGTAAATGGATTGACTGTTAAACGAATCGATTGAATGTCTTCAATAGTAATACTCTTTTTTATCGGTCCACAGGAAATTTTCAATATGCCTTGTTCAATTTTGTAGTGTGTACAAAACCAAATCGATAGCAACAGCCCAACCATTATTGTCATCACAATGATTCCTGCAAGATTAAATTCAATAAATGTTGATTCATAGAAAATCCAAATAAACACTCCGATTAAAGCCCAAATAATCAGTCCCATCCACATATCTCTTTTTGATGAAAATTCCATAGCCTCACCTCTACACTGCCTATATAGATTTTTCAAATCCTTTATAAGCTTAACAAAAAAGAGCCTTTCAGCTCCCTCAAACATATTAGCGTTCTATTTCCAATCTTTCCGCCAGCTTTTGATAAACTTATTCATATCATTATATCTTTTAACAAGCAATTGAGTTTCCGTTAATTTCCCACTTGATAGATTCAATTTGTAATCTCTCGTATACCATTTTCCATTCGCATTATTATAACCTGTTATCCTAAAGCTGTTTTTGCCAATGTTTTGCGGTCTCAATGTATAATCAAAACCAGATTTAGCTATTTTGAGCTTTCCTTTATATACATAATGAATCATCCCATATTCATAATTTGAGGATTCTGTCTCTGCAACAATCAGCAAATCGGGCTGGCCTTTATACTTTGAAGGAATCGAATAGATCATTTTTCGCGACGCATTGTACGTATAATCCTTCAATTGAATACCTGTATAGACAACACTTTTAGACCCTGACTTTTTAAGATATAGCTTGTAATCCCCTTTATACAGCGTGTCACCTGGATTAGCACCTGCCCACACAAATGACCAGCCATCATTAGAATCATAAGAAGCCTTTGCTTTCTTTTCACTAGTTGGAATCACATAAACCGTATATTTCTTTCCTGCTGAGTCCTTCAATATATAGGTTACTCGGCTTTTCTTCGTGTTTACGGATGAAGCATCTGCTGAATCAATACTTACTGGAATGAGCATGAATATAAATACAATCGATACTAGTAAAACTTTTAATAATTTGCTATTCAACTATATCCCCTCCAACCTCATTATAAATTATACCTAATTGTACAAATACAGGAAATAATTATTCACGAACTGCACATACTATCTTTAATTGACCTGTACTAAAATAAGGTATAAAATTTATCTCGAATTAAAGATACTTAAATAAAATATAAAAGGAAGTTTTACGATGCTAAGAAAACTAGACCACAACAATATGGGCAAAAGCAATCTCGGTTGGCTGCAAAGCTTATTCCACTTCTCTTTTGCCGAGTACTATAATCCAGAAAACATCCACTTCGGCGCTTTGCGAGTGATTAACGACGATTTAATCGCTGCTCAAACAGGATTCAACATGCATCCTCATCAAGATATGGAGATTATTTCTTATGTTGTAGATGGCGGGCTGACTCACCAAGACAGCATGGGCAATAAAAGTACGATTACTCGCGGACAAGTTCAATATATGAGTGCTGGAACAGGCGTGTATCATAGCGAGCATAATATGGGTGACAACACATTAAGAATGCTGCAAATTTGGATTATTCCCGATCACTCGGGCCATACTCCTCACTATGGCGATTTTCGTTTTGATATGGAAGCCCGACATAACAAGTGGCTTCATATGGTATCGAGTAAAGAAGGTTCTGCACCGATTCAAATTAATCAAGACGCTAACCTTTACGCTCTAGAACTCGATCCAGGTAAAGAAATCAGCTTCCCTGTCAAAGAAGGCAGACAAGCATATCTCGTTCAAATTGAAGGAAGTTCAACTATTAATGAGCTAACGTTAAATGCTAGAGATGCTTTAGAAATCGTTGAAGAAGATATTCACATTAAAGCAAATGACACTTCACATGTATTAGTTATTGAAATGGTAAAACTATAGTTGTAATGAAAAAGTTATTTAATTTTTAAAATCAAATAAGCATACCCCCTCTCTAAATGTAGAAAGGGGGTATGCTTATTTAATCTTTGATGTAAGATACTCCTCTATTCCCGCATGCTTTTATTTTACCTATTCCCCTTGGAACACGGGCTTTCTTTTCTCAGCAAAGGCTTGCATCCCTTCCTGGACATCTTTGGTTCCAAAACATTGTTTAATAAATGCATACTCTTGTTTAAGAATCGTTGTAAGATCCGTGTCAGGGCTTGCAGCAAGCAATCTTTTAGAAAGCGTCATCGCTACCGGCGGTCCTGCGGCTAATTCCCGTGCAAAGTTCATTACCTGTTCCTGCAATTCTTCATCAGAGAATATCCGGTTCACCAACCCAATTCGTTCTGCTTCCTCAGGGTAAATGTCCCTACCCGTTAAAATCAATTCGGCGGCCCTTGTCTGCCCGACCAACCGCGGTAAAAAATAACTCATTCCCGCATCAGGACTGAGACCACGGCGAATGTATCCAGTCGTTACCCTTGCATCAGCAGACATGAAGCGGATGTCGCAAGCCAGAGCTAATGCGAGTCCTGCACCAGCCGCAATCCCATTGATTGCAGCAATAACTGGCTTATCACAATGAACAATCCCCAATGCTTGATGACCAACCCAACCCAATTCATCTAATTTTTGATGACGGGATTGAGCGTCTGGATTTCTCTTCGCACGATCGGTCAAATCAAGACCTGCACAGAATCCTCGTCCACTGCCGGTAATAACAATGACACGGACTTCATCGTCAGCAGAAGCCTCTGAAATTGCCTGGATAATCTCATTACTAAGTGTATCATTTACAGCATTAAGACGTTCAGGTCTGTTTAGTGTCAGTTTACGGACCCCATCTTTCGTTTCGACAATAATATGTTCCATCTTTTATCTCTCCTAAATAATTTGATTTTGAATTCGGGTACCTTCTTTCGCTGTCTTTGTATTATGTATGTGCTTACTTGTGTTTTATTGGTTTTGTACCATGCCGGGTTCTGGCATGATACAAAACCCTCACATACGAAACGTGCAGGGGTTTCTAAGCATAGTAAAAACCCCTCCTTAGTATCAATAAGTACGAATTCAATTTACCCTTTACAAAGCCTAGTTAGAAAAAAATGAATACAGATATCGGATTTCCCCATGAATCATCCTCTATTAAATATCCTTATTTTACCAATTATTCAGATTTTAATCTATTAAATATGTTTTTTGACTGCTCCCACAGCTGAAGCAGTGGGATTCCCACCCCAAAGCTTGTTAAATAGATTTTTCTTTCACAGAATCTATTTGCCGTGAGTTTTCCTATGTCATACGAACCTCCGGTTCGCAAAAAAGTTCTAATCTCTAGCGAACTTCATTAGGCTATCCCCGTGTGCCCCACGGTTAAGAAATGAATCAAACAGCTTCGTCCATTTCTGAAAGGATTCTCAGCCCTTCGGCCAAAATATTTTTAGCAGCATTGTGATCCCTGTCGTGTGTTGTACGGCAATTTGGACATTCCCATTCACGAACAGCTAAATCTTTTACTGCTTTGTTTTTATACTTACACTTATTGCATAGCTGAGAAGAAGCATAATTAGAACCTACAACTACAAGTGTTTTGCCATACCATTTGCATTTATAGGTTACCATTCTCCTAAACTCAGACCACGAAACATCGGAAATCGCTTTTGCCAAATTCCCATTCTTTAATAGATTTTTTACGCGAATATCTTCAATGCTAATTACTTGGTTTTCGTGAACCAGCATTGTTGATAGTTTTTGCAAAAAATCTTCTCTGGCGTTTGCAATTTTTTCGTGAACTTTAGCTACTTTTCTCTTTTGTTTGTGCCAATTTTGGCTACCCACTATTCTTCTAGAAAGAATACGTTGTTCTTTTTTTAGTTTTTCTTCTAAGCTATAGAAATGTTTAGGATTATGTATCACAGTACCATCGGAAAGAGTGGCAAAGTCTTTTAAGCCAACATCAATTCCAGTCTCAAACATACTCAATTGAGTAAACTCTTTTTTGACTTCGCATAAAACAGAAACAAAATACTTCCCAGAAGGTGTTCTTCGGACGGTTGCATTAATAATTTTGCCATCAATTTCTTTTGATTTAGCAAAACGAACTTTTCCCACTTTTGGTAGGATGATATAATTTTCGTCTACAATGCGTATGGTCCCTACACCTTTGTTGTAGTTACACTTTGATGTATAGGACTGGATAGCATTCTTTTTGGATTTGAATTTAGGTCTGCCTTTTTCTTTTTTATAATACGAATCATAGGCTTCTCCCAAGTACTGAATAGCGTTTTGGATAGCTGTAGAATCCACTTCTTTTAGCCACGGAGTAGTTTTCTTAAATTGAGTATTATCTTTCATAGAAGCGTTGGCACTAAATCTCGGGCCTTTCCATTCGTTCGAAAGAAGTTGACCATTTTGAAACATTTCCTCCGTGATCCACCATAGAAAGTCTTTCTCTTTTTGTTTTTTTAATGCCAAATTAAACGAATACCGGCAGCATCCAATCGTTTTATTAAATTGAATAGTTTGTTCGTTTGTTGGGTATAAACGAAATTTAAAACCTTTATGGTAGGTATCGCTTTTCTCTTTTATATCATCCACTTTACCCGCCTTCTTCCCGAACGTCAGTTTCCATAATTATACAATAGTGAAAAATAAAAAAACAAGAGAAAACTCTTGTCTAGGCTTTATTCATTTCAGATACTTGAAGTACCACAAATCTTCGATTTTTTGTGGCACTCCGTATCTGACCTCACTTTCATCCCATCCCTAAAGGGGGTGCTAACGCACCGTAATGGGCTTTCTCGTTCGGAAAATTCTGTAATGGTCTCACCTATGACATATACGTCAGCACCCAAATGCATTAAGCGCATCGCAAAGGATTTCGCCATGAATCCCGAACGTTCCTCACCGACAACAAAAATCCGTCGCCCTTCCTGTAAGATCAGGGATAACGCTTCAATGTCCTGAACGTTTATTCTTTTCATAACAACCGAAATCTCCGATAGTATCGTATCGTTTCTAATTGATTCATCGCTTTTCTACCTCCCTTATCCGATTATTTCTCTAAATGCTGCTGCTATCTTTTCGGGATGATCTGCTTTCGTAATGGCTAATCCGATAATGACAATATGAGGACGCGATTCCATTAGGTGCTTAATTGAATCTATCGTAATGCCGCCTGCCACAGCCCATTTCAGCGAAGGAACAAAGCTTACCTTATTCATGTTGCTTTTCCCTGCCATTCCTTGTTCCTCTTTGCTGATATGCTCACAAAAAATTGCCTCTTTATATTTGCTTTTTTATTTAGGGGCTTACAGCGTGAAAACTCATTAAATATACGGTTTTTTTCTAAAATATTCATTTTGCACAACAAAATGATTCCACTCTGCTTCACATACTAAATTAGGAATACGGTTTATAGCATGTTGGTTATAAAAAAGAATGAATTAAAAATAGAATTGCAAAAGCAACACCAGACCGCAAATGCCATTTCCGGTCCATCCTCTGATATCGAAATAGTCCTGAGATAGGAACTGGAAGCAAGACCATCAAGGAAAGCAATCCACTTATATTATCAAAATCAAATTTGAAGCCGTACATGAAGACAGCTACCGCATGTAGGATAATAAAAGCGATGGCAATAATCGCTGCCGGAGTATGCCATCTTCGGGCAAAACGCAGCAAAGTGGACAACCATTGTTTCACCTTGCCTTGACCTTTCAGCATACGAAGCCTAATAACACGAAGAAGCACATAATAAGCAAGTACAAAGAATAAGACAATTCTTGCAATGGAGCCAAAACTTTCAAATGTATGTTCGAACTGCTCGCTGTGCGGAGTGGTTAATGAAAGCTGTAATAGTCCCTTAAGTTCCCAAAGCATTATCAAAGCAGCGATAATGATCGCCACGATTAACCATATTCGTTCCTTTTTAGGAATCCATCCTTGTTTTTGGACCTTGTTTTCCCGTGCATTCATTGGTTTGTCCTCCTATAAACAAGAGTAGTTTATATACTTTCTGTATTTTTAAATTCAAAAATAACTTTTAGATTCTTAACTTGGTCATTGTCATCGAACCCTCATCTTCTATTTAAGTAACCGATTAAAGAAAATACTTCACATCGTTTAAATTAATTCTATAAGAACCCCACATTCGGTTTCATTACTACGTTGTTCAATTGAACTAAATATGCGATATAGATACCTCCATTTGTCCAATACAGTGTTTACAGCGTGAAAACAGGCTAAATCGAAAGCTTTTAGTGAAAAACTCACTTTTTAACGCGAAATACGCTCGTTTTCAGCTTAAAAGGCTCTTTGAATCGCTGTTTTTCATCTGATACTTTTTACTTAACGACGGGCCAGATTAACCCGCTCGACAGGTCAAAAGGAATCTTTCAAATATAAATGGAGGCAGACATGATGAAGAACCTAGTAAATGAGAAAAAGATGGTCATTTTATATCCAAGATTAGCGGCGAAAATCGGGGTAAACCAAGCGATTATGCTGCAGCATATCCATTATTGGCTAAAAGAAAGCAAGCATGATCGAGATGGACGACCGTGGGTGTACAATACATATCAAAGCTGGCAGGAGCAATTGCCCTTTTGGTCTGTTGAAACGATTAAGCGAATTATTAGAAGTTTAGAAAAAGACGGATACTTACTCTCTGCGAATTATAATCGACTCAAAATAGATAAAACGAAATGGTACACCATTAATTATAAAAAAGTCGCCGAACTCCAAGCGATTGAGACCCCTTCGAAAGGTCAAGATGACCCTTCCACCCATACAGCTTACCCTGCTGGAGAAGCTACATTTGCCCAAGCAATACCAGAAAGTACTTCAAATAATCCTACAAAGAATACTTCAAAAACAGAAATCCATCATCATCCACCCAACGAAGAACCTGCTTCCTTAACAAAGACTACTGACACATCTAAAACAGATGAGATTGACTCTATCATTCGTGACGTATTTCCTTATGAATTAAAACAAGATCGAAAAGAAAGTATTCATACCGTTTATCAATCCTATTGTGAAGAACTCTCTTTACCCGCCTATAAACGCGTTTTAAAAAATATAAGTGAACATGCCGCTCGAATTACACGATTTGAAAAGTACTTAGAACAAGCGGTGAAAAACGAATTATCTCCTGCACCAATGACTACGAAAGAATCTCCTTTGCCTAAAAAGACAGCAAGTAAAGAAATCGTACCGCATTGGCTGAAGGAAGACTACGTTGATCCCTATCAAAACCTCTCTCCTGTTCCAGAGGAAGAGCGCGGTCCTAGATACTTCGAATTGATGAAGCTGATTAATTCATCGAGCGGGAAAGAATCTAACTGTTCTTAGGGATGAAACAAGAATCATTAACGTAATTCATCCCTAAACAAATCAATATATAAATTCCCTTTAGTCCCTACAACCGCATACGAAATGTCAACAATAGCGAGATTTCTTTTTTTAAGCTCCGCCATTAACCAGTCTTCGTCGTAGGTGTTTTTTGATAAGTTTTCATATAAGATTTTCCCATTATAGACGAGCTCTACCGGTATGGTTTCTGCTGAGGGAGATAAATTTAAATCCTGCTTGGTTGTATGTTGGTACTGAGGTTTTTTTAATACAGAGAGTGCGCCACTTGTCTCTAAAATGGCGCACTCTACCTCTTCTATGTTGAAGATATCTTTAGCCCGCAAAGCCTGTTTCAGAGAATCTATTGAATACCCCATTCGTTTCATTGATTGTTCGAGAATTTGTCCCTTTTCAATTAAAGTAGTAGGTTTTCCTGCAATCCATTTCCGGAATCGCGCATTTCGAACCGCAACAAAATTCAGTATAAACACGATAATCCCCATAATCATGAATGCGACGATAAAATACGGGAATTCAATTCTAATATTGAATGCTAGATTTCCTGCAATGGTCCCCATCGTGATTGAAGCTATATAAAGGTGATAGGACCTTTGAGTAATCGTCTGTTTACCGAGCAAATGAACAAATATCCATAACAAAATAAAGGCGGTAAAGGTTCGAAAGATGATTTCAACAGATAGCTGCATCGCGATTTCCCCCTTACAACAATCCAGACAGTTCGTTTGTGATAGTATGTTCTTGTAGAAAGCTCTTTATTCCGCAAAAAAAATAACGAATAGTGCCAGGCACTGTTCGCTATTCTTTGTAAATTGTTTTATAAAAAAATCTTGAAATAAATGTCATTGGCAAGTATCGAAAGCAAGTAACCAAAAATCGGTTGATATTCACTTTTAAAATACCCATTTTCACCAAAGTTATATCAATAATAATATGGCTTAATGGTAGTGGCATCCTATAAAACAACCCAGCCTTTGAAGACGTAATGGCAGCGATAAAAGAGAGTATTAAACTGTATAAAGGTACTATTTTAAAATGTTCAGTCCACGTATGGAAATATCCACGCCCAAATCGAATATAACGTTTCACTGCAGAAACATACAATAAAGTACTCCAAACTACTTGAATAGCCAAGTAATGAGCAATGACCATTGCCCATCGTTTTTGGGTTGAAAGCGCCTTATAAAACGCATCACTAATATTAAAATATACATTTAATAAGACCACAGTGTATATAGGCCTCCACCAATATACTTTATAAATATTTAGTCGTAAAAATAAGTTCTCAATACAATAATAAAAAAGGCTGAAACTAATTTTCCACTTCCAGTTTTTGTTCAGTAAGGTTAGAAAAGTAGCTGTAATTGGTACATAAATCGCTTGAGAGAAGATTGCTCCTAAGACTGAATCAAAAGCACGCTTTTTCATAATTGACGGTTTGTATCTATAACCATGAAATAAGTTGAGAACCAGATACTCAAATAAATAAGCAAAACCCATATTTGATAATAGTAAAATCCACGTATCCTTTTGTTTTTTACGTTTTAACACTAGCAAAAACATACCTAAGTGAATAACTGCTAACAACCAAAAAGGGATTGAGTTCTTATTGAAACATTTTTTCTTTTTTCCCATTCTTTACACCGTTTTACTTTTTGACATTTATTTTTATTATTGTTCATTTGAAGGAAAATATTTATCAAAGGATGCTATTGTGGAAAAGAAATAAAGCGAACAGTGCCAGGCACTGTTCGCTTATTGTCCTATATTCGCAAATTTAGCAATATCCTCTTTCTTCCCAATCATCACTAATAAATCTTCCTTGTGAATAATACGATCTGGAGAAGGAGAAATAATAATATCTCCTTCTCTAACGATAGCAATAACACTGACATTATATTGGGCACGAATGTCAAGGTCACGCAGACTTTTTTCAGCCATTTTTAAAGGAATCATAATCTCCTCTATACTGTGTTCTTTTGATAACTCAATATAGTTCAACATATTTGGTGATAGGAGCTGATTGGCCACACGTTCTCCCATGTCTCTCTCAGGATAGATAATCCAATCAGCCCCTACTTTCTCTAAAACCTGCCCATGTCGCTTTCCAAGAGCCTTTGCAATGACTTTTTTAACCCCTAGCTCTTTAAGTAGTGAAACAGTTAAAATGCTAGATTGCATATCATTTCCAATGGCTACGATTACACAATCAAAATTGCTTATCCCAATCGCTCTAAGTGCCTTCGTTTCTGTCGCATCAGCCACTACTGCATGAGTGACGAATAATTCAGCATCCTCGACTTTTTCCTCATTTGCATCAATTCCTAGCACCTCTTGTCCAGCCTCATATAGTCTTCGAGCTACACTTGTTCCAAATCTCCCTAAACCAATTACAGCATATTGTTTTATAGCCATTTCCATCTACACTCCCTGAATTTAATTAACCAATCATTATATTTCCTTTAATATGACGGAAAGTATCTGATTTACGTCTCTTTGTAATAGCAAAAGCAACTGTTAAAGGACCTAATCTTCCTGCAAACATCGTGAAAATGATAAGTATACGACCAATAGAAGATAGCTCTGGAGTTAATCCCATGGACAGTCCCACTGTACCAAACGCAGAAGTAGCTTCAAATAAATACATCATAAAATCGTGACCGGGTTCTGTAATGCTAAGCGCCATAGTCATGAATACAACAATGCTCAATCCGCACAAAGCAACTGTCAGTGCTTTTAATATCGTTTCAGTCACAATTCTGCGCCTAAATAAGACAACATCTTCTTTTCCTTTAATTTGAGACCATACGGTAGCTACTAAAACAGCAAAGGTCGTTATTTTAATTCCTCCAGCTGTGGATCCTGAACCTGCTCCAATAAACATAAGAAAAGTGATTAAGAACAAAGTAGAATGTGTTAAATCTCCAATTGGTAATGTATTAGAACCTGCCGTCCTTGGAGTCACTGCTTGAAACAATGAACCTAATACTTTTCCAGTTTCGGATAAAGGCCCTAATGTCTTAGCATTTCCATATTCAAATATGAAGATTAACAAGGTTGCCCCTACTGTTAGAATAACGGTTGCTAGTAATACTACCTTCGTATGCACAGATAAGCGGCGAGTATTACGGTATTCATAAAGTTCGTTCATCACAATAAATCCTAATCCACCGAGTGTGATGAGAGCGCATACGGTTAAGACGACAATAGGATCATCTACATAAGGAGTTAAACTCCGAAATTCTCCCATTAAATCAAAACCGGCATTATTGAAATTGGATATAGTATGGAAAAATCCAAAATAGATGGCTTTACCTAATGGCATATCGTAAGAAAAACGAATCGATAAAATGATCCCACCGACAAGTTCAATCACTGCGGTGAATATCAATATTCTTTTTACTAATCTTACAAGCCCCGTAATGGATACGTTATTGAAAGCCTCCTTCAATAGCAGCCTTTCTTTTAAAGAGATTTTTTTACCTAACAGCAAAAATAAAAAAGTTGCAAATGTCATAAATCCTAATCCACCGATTTGAATGAGTGTTAAAATGACCAATTCACCAAACATAGAAAATGTATCCCCAGTATCTACGACGACAAGCCCTGTTACACATGTAGCAGATGTAGCAGTAAATAAAGCATTTAAAAATGAGAGACCCTTTCCATCCTCAGTGGCAATGGGAAGAGTCAATAAAAAGGCTCCGATAAGGATGACAGTTGCAAAACCTAATACAAGGACTTTTGGAGGGTTAACCTCTTTTATTTTTTTCATCGTTATCTCCTAACTGACCTCATAAAAAAATTTAGTATCCAGTTTACTTTTTCCATTACTGTATCTAAATATTTGTCCCACAGTTATTAAGATAAAGATGGGCTGAACATGGAAAAAGACCGATGTATACTTTCTCTGAGGTGAACAATACGATTCACTTATTGAATAAGCTTTTAAGTACTCGTTACTCTATTTAACGCCTAGTAAGCTATACAGCTTTCTTTGCTATATGTTTTCAAAGCAGCCTCTAATTATAGGCATAATAAAAAGACCTACAAATATATCAGGCTGCCATTTTGTTTTAAACACAACAAAAAAGCCTCCTGAATTAAGGCGGTCTTATACCCCCTTTCGCTTTAACCGACGAAGTTAGCTGACGGGTAGGATGGCGAAAGAGTTTCTCATCCCTTCTACAATGGCAGAATTAACCCCAAAATAATGGGTCCTCCGTTCTCAGATGATTCTGAGATTAGGCCGATATGAAATTTTTGATTTAATGCGATCATTCTACGCCTGCCATATATGCATTGTAAATCCCTTAAATATACAAAAAATGGCCAAAATAAACCATATACGTTCATTATTGGCCAAAAACAACACTAAAACACTGTTTCTCATGATATTTCTAGATGTTTTGAGATATTCAATAGTTTGTAAGAAGGTTATATTAGTAGATTTAAGATAAAGTTTGATCATTTGCAATAAAAATAGAACCGATACCGATCACCTGAAATTGAACTTTCGTTATGGTGTATGACGACATGTTGAATTTTATAAGTCATATAATTTCGTGAAAGCATCGAAATTTTCGCTAAATGTTTAAAAGATGGTCTTACGACCGAATTTGTCAGGTAGGCTGATTGAGTACTCCCTGGCATTCTCGCTTTATTTAGCGCTTGAATCATTTGTTCAGCAGTCCCTATTCCTACTCCATGTGCAAAATAGGCACCATCTTCGAGAACAACCGCATTTTCTCCTCTCCACCAAGGGGTTTCTGGATGAAATTCCGGATTATTAAAATAAACAACATCTCCGGGTAAGAAATAATCCGTATTAATCAGTTGTATGCCGAGTTCAGGATCAGCATGCCAACTGTATAAATAGAGGTCTTGGAATATCCGATTAAATACATATTCGCCCAGACTGTTTAAAACGGCATGATAATAGATAATCACTTTTGCCGTGGCACATTCAAACGCATACAGTACACTGTTGTTGTAAATGTCTTGAATCGCATCAGATGGCCTTACACCATGCTTCAGTTGGAATCCGCCGACATTTGTCAAATACCAGTATTCGGGATTACAACGAGACTTGGAAAAGGGTTCGAACTGAGCATAACCTTGATTCATGGCTCTTGCACTTGCTATGATGTTTTTGCGTAATTTCAGTTCAAACGATAACTCATCGAGGGACTGATACGAATAAACGACCGGATGTTCATGCATTTGTTGAACAATTACACTTTCCATACTACCAGAAGGCCACATGCTACTTTGTTGAAAATTCATCCCCGATATTTGTATCATACTATCCCTCATTCCAATCTTAAGTATCATTCTTATTATTTAGTGTATTGAGGATTCGTTTTAATGTGTATCACCTAGGGTAAGAATCCTAATCTAAATTTCCGATAATCTCTATCCGCCGACACAAGGATTTTCAGTCCTTTGCTCTACCGACTGAGCTACTGAGCCAAATGATTTTTAAAAAGTAATATGGCGGTCCGGACGGGACTCGAAATAATTTCAAAAATCTCTGTAGTTGGCATGTAAAGTATGGTTGCTCACTACAGACTTTCCTCTAAGCTACTAACAAATTAAATGGTATGATAGTAATGTCATTAACACTATACAGGAGGATTCCATGAAAAAAGCCGTCAAAGTAGTAGCTGCTATTATTGAAAATAAGGAAAATGAAATTCTTTGTGCATTAAGATCGCCCAATATGAGCCTTCCTAACATGTGGGAGTTTCCAGGAGGAAAAGTCGAGCAAGGAGAAGACCTTCCCTCTGCTATCGAAAGAGAAATAGCCGAAGAACTAGGGTGCAAAATTAAAGCGAATGATGTGTTTAATGAAAACACGCATGAATATGATACGTTTATCATTACTTTAATTTGCATGAAATGTACAATTGTAGAAGGCACACCTATTCCAAAAGAGCATTCCAAACTGATTTGGTTGAAACGTGAAAATTTAAGTTCACTTAAGTGGGCTCCTGCGGATGTTCCGGCGGTGGAGGAATTAATAATAAAAAAATAGTCCTCTCTTCTGAGAAGACTATTTTCCCCTTAAATTTATTTAACATCTATAATATAATCCTCTTCGGCACCCAAATATCCGTAAAACCATTATTAATCGAATATTTATAAAGATCTTCCAACTTCTTTTCACTATACACCCGCATATCCTCTCTTTGAAAGAGATCGGACTGCATCAAAAATTCTTCATTTCGATCGATTAAAGCTTCCAAGAAGTAGTCAGAGGCTAACTTATCATTTTTCGAGAGATTACACGTGCTACAGGCAATGACTAAATTCCATAACTGATCGTTCTGCACAAAACTCCACGGAATGAAGTGATCCACATGCGCTGCTGCTTTTTTCTTAATTACTTTTCCACAATAAAAACATTTCCCATCATAAAACGATTCCAACACTTGATAAAATTGATCTAAGGAAGACCTTTTGGAAACATTCTCTACTTTCAATAGCAAATTCGTTGTATCTCCTTCGTTATTAAATTTCTCCAAGAAAAGAGCAAGCTGATAATTCGTTAAATAGTGAAGTATTCTCTGAAATCGTTGCATAAATGAATAATAAGAAGGATTGATTCGTATATATTCCTTTTTATTATTAAAATCATAAAGAGTAGAATCCGTATCACCGTATAATGCACCCATCACATTGATTTTGCACTTTCGTTTCACTTTAATAATGACCTGCACTTGAATTTCTGAAGAAAGCTTATCAAAAACTAATGTATTAGGAATTTGATAACAAGATTGAATGGCCCCAAGCACATTTTGAACTTCCGCTTTCTTTCCTATCATATTAATTTGATTAAGATTATGATGAATAACCAAGTTCCAATAAATTTTTGAAAAACTGCTAAATAAGATATCATAAGACAGCTCTAGCTTTTCGTTTACGTTATACAAATTTTCAAGCAACGACTTGATTAACACAAACTTATATGTAGTCGAATTTTTTGATTTACTAGAGAAGATAAAATTAAAATGACTCCAAATATCTTGATCAGTTAAATATTCAGTTTTCATTTCTCCTACTTGCAGTTTATGGCTCATGGCACTTCACCTTATCTAATGATTTAAAAAACTGATTTATTCAATCAATGTCCCCATTCTTGATATAATGATAAAGCTTACTATCAACGCTTTGCTCCATAACCATGTTCATATGGACAACTGGAATTTCTTTCTCGTTCTTATCTTTCATTACAGTTTGTCGAACTGTATTTTCATCTGGGCTAGCCTTACCTAAGTAGTAAAAGTCGCTTCCTTCATCATCATCCTTTTTTACAAAGATATGAACATCAATATTATTTTCTTTTGCTTCAATAATTTTTTTAACTTCTTCGGATTGCAGTGTTCGATTACTTCTTGTATACCATTTTAGAACGTCTTGATTTAGAAACTCATCTCCATAGGCCACACTAGACTCTACCTCATCATTTTTATGGTATGTAATAAAGATTGGGCACGTATGGTGTTTTGTTTTGTAGCCATAAATCGTTGAGCTTTCATCATTCTTCCAATTCAAGAGCCTGCAGGCATCTTTTCTTGTATATTTTTCATACAACATAAGAGGCCTATTACATGAATATCGTTTGTTCTTTTCTTTCGCACTTTGAATAATGTCGATCATCATCTTTTTAAAGTAATGATTTGAATGCAGACTCTCTCTAATCGCTTCATTAAAGTTAAAATATTGATCTTCATGCAAAGTGATAATTGATTTTTCTCCATATTTGACTCTCTGTGTTTGTGTGAAAAATGACAAATCCAAAATGTGCTGCACTGAAGCTATTGTTGCGTCATCTACTTGACAATTGGCTTCGTTTAACAGGTTGAGATATTCGTTATATTCAACTTTTTTTTCGTATAACAATATATCCAACAAAATAATTTCATGTTTACGTTTGCCATTCAATATTTCTAATGACAACATTGTCAAAACTTTATTCTCATAATCTGTTAATGTAGGAACCACTTCTTTCACTTTCAATAAGAATTGGTGGTAGTTTGAATATTTATTTACAATAACAATGGGGTCAATGGAATGATTGGTTACAAAATCATATAAATAGGGGATCCTCCCTATTCTATTTTTCAACTCAACAAAGGCTTCTTTTAAGATTTTCATTTCCGTTAAATTACTGTTATTAATCGCCTTAAAGATTTGTCTTTTTGCTACTTCTTCAAAGTTAACCGTTGAGATACCTTTAATATAACTTGTATCCTTCATATTTCTGCGTATATTGTCTTTGTTTTGCGATTTATCCCCAGATAGAGCAATTGGAATTAAATAGTTATTTTTATAATTGCCGATAAAATCTATAATCGTAACGAAATCTTTCGATTCATGCTTACGAAGTCCCCGCCCAAGCTGCTGGATAAAAATAATGCTCGATTGAGTCTGTCTTAACATAACAACTTGATTAACGCTTGGGATATCGATCCCCTCATTAAAAATATCTACCGTTAAAATATAATCAAGCATTCCGTTTTCTAATTGATTTACCCGAAGTTCTCTTTCCTCTTGCGAATCGTCGCCAGTTAATGCAACCGTACGAAAACCTTTTGCATTCAATAAAGGAACTAGTTCTTCCGCTTCTTTTTTTCGACTGCAAAATATTAACCCTCTTACTTTGTCACCAGAAAAACCATAGTATAAAATCTTTTCAATTATATGACTTACACGTTCTTCATCAACAAGCCTCGATAAAACTGTAGTATCATCTATTGTCTCTCCATTATATTCAAAGTCTGTTACCCCAAAATAGTGAAAAGGACAAAGCATATCTTCTTCAAGTGCTTCTTGTAATCGAATTTCATAAGCAATATTGTAATCGAATAATTCATATATATTAAAATCATCTGTTCGCTCAGGTGTAGCCGTCATCCCCATAAAAAACTTAGGTTTAAAATAATCAATCACTTTATGATACGATCTAGCACCTGCTTTATGAACTTCATCTATTAAGATATAATCAAATGCTTCATGGGCAAATTGCTTTAGTGTTTCTTCTTTTGAAATAGTCTGAACCGTAGCAAATAAGTACTTAGCATCTACTTGCTTATTAGAACCTGATAAAATTCCAAAGTCTTGATCAGGCCCACCAAGAACTCTCTTAAAGTCTGATTTTGCTTTCTGTAATATTTGCTCTCGATGAACAATAAATAACATGCGTTTAGGAGCAAAACGTCTCACATCAAATGCTGCTAGATAGGTTTTACCCGTTCCTGTCGCTGAAATGATTAATCCTTTATCTTTACCAGCGTCACGAATAGCCTGAATTTCTTGTAATGCTGCTTGTTGCATTTTATTTGGCACAATTTTCAGAGCATCTACAATAGAATTGCTCTGGTATTGGGCTGGTAATTCTACTATCCGATCCATTACCTTACTGTCTATAACTTGTGTGTATGTTTGTTCATAACTTTCGATCCATTCTTCAGTCAATAGTTGAGCATCTTTCCACACTTCTTCAAACTGATTTTTGAAATGATGAACAATTTCTCCATTTTCATGCGAGGTCAGTTTCACATTCCACTCATAATTTACTTTCAACGCATGTGCAGTTAAATTGGAGCTCCCAACAATTAATGAATAATGCGTTTTGTGGTTAAATATGTAGCCCTTCGAATGAAAACCCTTTACATTTGTCAATCTCACTTCTACATTTTTAATCTTCATTAGTTCCCTAAAAACTTTAGGTTGATTAAAATATAAAAATGTCGATGTTAAAATACGTCCTTTAATCCCCTTTTGCTTTAAATCTAGAAAATGAGATTTAAGCGTAGCAAGACCACTTTCCGTAATAAATGCGACTGAAAAAATAAAAGACTCGCTATTATCAAGCTCTTCTAGCAATGAAGTTAAGACGGTTTCATTTTGTTCCACATTATTAACTAATAGCCTAGGCCTATAACTTCCCGCTGTATGATACTGTTGGTCGATAAATCCCTTATATATAGATGCTTCTAAATTTCGAATAAAACTTTCCATAATCTCACCATTCATTTACAGTTATTTATGTTAAAATAATACTCACAATATTGGAAACCAAATGTTTTTCAGTGGAACTTGTACAAGTTCTTCTATTTTTTAACTACCTCTTTTTCATTTTAATGATAATTAACAAAAAAATAATCATTCAAGCTTCACTATTATTCCTCAACTAACTTCTATCATAACTCATATTAATATACTGCTTGGCTTTTTCTAAATGTTCATCTGAATAAATATTTATTTCTAAATCACCTGTACCATAATGACCAATGTTTCGTACATCACGACTGAAGCCTTCTTCTATAATAATTTCATCAGGATCAACTTTTAGATAAAGAAGAATTTTACCTATTTGAGGATGAATTTCTACACAGGCAAAGTTTTTAATTCGCTTAAAAGCTATGTAATGCTTCAATACCTTCATTTGTACATCATCGCCTAATGCCATTAGATAAGCTTTTAGCATTTCAAATCGATCAGTTATGTTGGTATTAGCTTGCTCTAAATAATCGGATACTGTTTTTACCTTTGTGTTATTGATATTAGTGCTGGTTACAGTTTCATTACTATATTGGATTGTTTGCGCGGCAGTAGCATTAACTAAATCAAGTAACAGCATGCCATCTTCATAATGCTTATATTGGTATAATTCAATATTTCTATTTATTTGCTGTACGGCGTGCTCATCGTATTTTGTAAAGCCACCTGCAATACAAAGTAAACGCGGGCTACTCCAATCTATCACGTCTGAAACTTCATTTCCGTACTTACGCATAACCATTAATTCAAATTCAGCTTTATGGTCAAGTAGCCAATCTAAATAAAACAACCCTTGATTTATTACATTCTCGTTAAGTGAACGTTTATATTCAATAATTGTAGGAGAATTATTTTCATCTATACCCAGAGTATCAATTCTACCTCCATGCGTTTTTCCCGTAACATATTCAGACGCTAAAAAACGCACCCCTAAAAACGTTTCTAAATGACGTTCAATTATCGTTTGTAAGGATTTTTCTAATGCAACAGATTGACCTGTCAATTCTTCCACGTTATTACCATTTAGACGAAAAAGTTTGATATCACCCATAGAACCATCCTTCTATTCATTTGATTTTTACCATTATTTCACCTTCAGTTAAAATACATATACGATCCCCTACACTACACCGTACACAAAACTAACTACTCACCTAACATTTGTGTAATATATAATTACCTACTACCTCTAATTGATTTTGTTTATCCATAAATTCTTTTTGTTCCATTTGAACCTCTTTCCCCTATATCAATAATTATTCTACAATCAGGCGCTTACTCGATGTTCATATTAGGACCCATCACAATGTTTCCGAAATCACTTTATTCTTATCTGCGTCTTCTTTTCTCTGTACCAAAATACCATCAAAATATTTCGTAAATTCTGATTCCCCACTATAAGACAAACAGAGATATTCCTTCGCACGAGTCATCCCAATGTAAAGCAGGGATACTTCGCGTTCCTTATCTTCTTCTAACAGAAATGGCATATTGTCAATATTCACAATAAAAACCGCTTGAAAATCCAGTCCCTTACTGCTATCAATTGTACTTATTTTTACTTTGCCATCATCTTTATTAAAATTTCGTTTGGTATCGTTACTTTCCGTCATCCAATAATAATCAATACCTTCTGCTCCCAACGCTCTTTTTAATATATCAACATAATTTATTTGGTACGTCCGCTTTACTCGGTATAAGATAAGCACTTCTGATAATGGAACCTTTTTTTGTTCATGCAGCTTTTTAATTTGTTTAGCAACAATTTTTGCTTCTTTGAAAAAGTTATCAACCTTCACAATTGCTGGTTCTACACCTTTTCTTCTTGTGCTTTGCGGTGCAATAATCTCACCTTCATGTTCACGAGTAATAACTTTATTTTTCAAAAAAGAATGAGTTTGATAAAAATCCCATGCAAACTTGACAATCTGAGCTGTATTTCGATAATTGATGCTCAACATTTTTGAACGACCTTTAAAACTTAGCCCTGTGTCTTGAACATAACTTCGCTTTCGTTTATAAATCGTTTGTGCACGATCTTCAACGAGTAGTAACGACTTTGTTTCTGGATTAAGTAACTGACTGACAAGACTAAACCAATCAGACTCAAAGTCCTGTCCTTCATCAATCATAATCGCATCATATGTAGGAAGAATCGCTTCACCATTTTTTAATTTTTCGATCATGGTAGATATGTTTTTCTCCGATATTTTTAAATCATTTTTCAGCCATGAATGAAAATTTCGAACCGTAATATGATGAGACTCCGTTTTTACTTCAGAACCCTTCTCAGAAAAATCAAAATCAAAAAGGCTGTCTGGTTCATTCATCATATGATGAATCATTTGATCAATATTTCGGGCAAGAGAGATATTATAACAAAGAATGAGAATCTTCCAATCTGGATGCTCTTTCGTCAAAATTTTAGCCCGGCTTGCCAAAATCAACGTTTTTCCACTACCAGCCACACCTCTTATTAACCGATTTTTATCACCAATCTGTTTAGCCAAATTCTCTTGATGTAAATCCATCGATTTAATATCGTGAAGAGAAAGCAGTAACTGATCTTGATAAGGGACAGGCTGCTTATATTCTGCGCTAATACGTACCTCAGGAAAAAGGTGATATCGAATCGCATCCATATCCTCCTTTGTTAATGGCTCTCTAAGACGATAAGGAACAGTAAACATATTCGTAATTTTTTCAAACAAATTTTCTTCAGAAAACGCCTCTTTCTCTGGGTCAATCTCATCTCTTGTCAAACAAAGATTAGGTTCAATCACAGAGTATAAACCATTTTCAATAAAATCCTTCTGGTAAAGTCGAGTAAATACTGTCCCAAACCCATAAGGAAACTTCAACTGGAATTTATATTTTCCCTCCAATTGAACTAAACTCTTATCTTTCTTTAAATAATCAACAAGATGAAACACATTTTCCCTCGCCTGTTTTAGCGGACTCTTTGTCTGCGTCTGTTCTCCTCCAGATGTTACTAACGTCCACTCATCCTGATTCAACTGAAACAATGTATTCTTTGTATAATCCTTTACCTCAAGCACTAATATCCCCAGATCAGGACCTATTACAACAAAATCCGGTCTCCTGCCATGGATTTCTGGCTCATAATACACAATATAATCATCGGGTAAATACTCCTTTAGCGTCCGAAAAAGCAACCTTTCCCCAGCTGTAGCCGTACTCCGAATCGTCTCAGGTATCGTATACGCCAACCTTCCACTCCACCTTTTATAGTTTTATTCTATTATAATATAAAATTAGTGAATTCACGGTTATTATTAGGTATTTAGTCACACAAAACCTATATGTACTAAGTTTTCTCCAATGAAGCAAATGGACTCTTAAAAAATCATTTATCCATAAATATTAAAAATGTCATTTCTGAAGTAATATTTTACTTAAGAAATGACATTCATTATGAACAGCGCCAAGCACTATTCGCATTACAAAATATATTAACCACCATACCCATTAGAAGTTTGAAGAAAATAAAAAACCCTGCCACAAAAGCAACAGGGAAAGGAGTAACAATGTTAACCAAGCAAATGATGTTTTACCACTTCATATGCCTGACAAATATCGGCAAACATTTTACCATCATTGTGGCTAATCAAATCCGTAGCAATATCGTACAAGTCTAGTTCATTATCTGTAAAGATGTCTGACATAAGAGTAGCTTCTATTTGTTCAACAAAATATTCAATTTGAGCATTCATTATGATCATCTCCAATAATGATATTTGTTGAGGCAATCATACACCCGCTCATCAAAGTCATCAACAGAGAATCGACATATGACACAAGTTATTCAAAGCTTTTTGACAAGAACATGAACATCTATTTTCTTTTCTGCATATATCCATTTATACGGTTGGGATATCGCCTATTTCTTTATAAATTAGCGAGATCTCCTTTTTATACTCACGAACAAATAGAGCAATTTAGCGAACAGTTCCTGGCACTGTTCGCTAAAAAATTCACTGATTTTTGTTTAGCTGTCTGAAGCTTGGACAGTTCCTGTCTCACCTTGAAATAACAAGTTAGATGCCGGCATTTGTACACCATGATCATAAAACAAAGACATCATTTCAAATCTAACTTTTCGTGAAATTTCGAAGTATTCTTCAGGCTTTACAAGACCCACCACACAAAATTCATATCCAACGTATTTAAAATTCGGATTCAAATCCGTAATGCCGACATATTGAAATGCTTCTTCGGGTGTTCCGTCTTCCAGCAGCAATAAACTTTCGCTATATTTTTCATTACAAACTTTACATACTGCTTCTAACAATTCCTTAATCCGGCGTGGATCTTCTTGATAGCCGACTGTAATTCGCTCAATTACACGCATTCTTCCTTTGTTAAAATTCTGAATGGTCCTAATTTCTCCATGGGGAATAGTCAGCAATTTACCTGACCATTCCCTAATTTGCATAAAGCGAATGCCGATTTCCTCAATTGTCCCTGAACTAGTTCCGTTAAATGTTACAAAGTTGCCAACACGAAATTCATTATCCGTTAACCGAACGGTGCCCAATAAAATATCTTTTAACAGCTGCTGTGCTGCAAATCCGATGACGACCCCTAGAATTCCTGCTCCAGCAAGTATCGCTTTGATATCAATAAATTGCCCGATTAAATATAGAACAAGGAGTGTTATAGACATATACTTTAAAGAAGAACGTATTACCCCTTGAATAGTTTTCTCTACTTCTTCATCCCAAAAATGAAATTTTCGAAAAAACAAATCTACAGTTTTATTTATGATGTAAGAAATCACCAAAAAAATAAATGCTAAGATGATGATTCTTACAAGTAAAAATTCGTTGATGTATTCTAAAATATTTTCGCTAAACGTTAAAAAATTCACAAATTCACCTCATTCTTCTGTCCTCTGACTTTTTATAGTATTAGAGTACTTTGGGGACGGAACCTCAGTTAACCAATTACTAAAGTTTTTGACTCATATTTCACATTTGGTATACTTAACATCCCCCCTATTCCTCCAAAATCAAACCAATACCTAAATGGAATTATATATTTAATTTAACCTTCGCACCTAAAAAAGATAAACAAAATCCACTATTCAAAGAGAAATCAAGCTTCCAATGAATATAAACATGCCGGAAACTAAGAAGTGATACCTTATCTGTTATATAAAGGTTAATTAGTTTAGAAAATAGACTAGTTCAAATTCTTCAAAAAAAAGCGCATTTCCAAGTAAATTAATTTACTCAAAAATACACTTTTTCACATACTGTCTAGTAATCAATCGATACTAACTTACCATTTGAAAAATATAAATACTGTGCATCATATTCACCGTAGTAGTAAATCCACTGTTCCCATGTGCCCCAACTATCAATCGTGATATTTTTATCGTCTGGCGCTCCCCATTGTGTGTTTAACACTTCTTTCTTCGTCATACCAATTTCAACATATTTGGTTGTGTACACTCTTGTAGAATCAGTATCTAGAACATTGCCAACGCTATCGATGACTCGGACTTTTACTGTAGTATTCGCTTTTTGTTTAGGGATGGTCACAGAGTAGGAACCGCCCGACTTTATGCTGCCTTTGTATGTCTTTTTGCCAATTAGGACAATTACTTTATCGCCTTTTTCCCACTTCTTTACGGTTCCAGTTACTTTAGTCGATTTCGTTGTTACATCTTTCATACTAATTATTGTACCTGATTTTAGCTTGACGGTAATTGTCTTCGTTTGCTTATTTCCAAGTTTATCGGCAGCTGTAATTAAGATTTTCGTTCCGACTTTTTGTTTCGAAATCGTAAATTGATATTGACCATTTTTCAAGTCTTTTCCTTTATACGTCTTCTTGCCAATTTTTAAAGAAACCGTGCTGTTTTTCTCTGAGGTTACTTTGAAAGTTGTTGTTCGATTAGTGATAGATGGTACAGATATTTTTGGCGGCGTCTTATCAACTACAGTTACCGTTTTTAAATACCATTCCCTATAATTTTGATCCACATAATATAATTCTACCTTTGTTCCCGCCTTGAAAGGTTCATAAAATATAATTAACCCTGTTTTTTTATCTATGTAGCTTTCAAAAGTTTCTCCTTTAACCTTTGCAATTAATCCACCATTTAAGAAACGCTCATTGTAGTTTGTAATTGTGTACTCTAAATAATCATTTTTATTAGAAACTGTGGATAAAGATAACTTTGGAAGTAGTGGATCTACTACTGTTGCACTTTGAAGTAGCGTCTCTTCTTCACTCTCATCTATGTAAGAAATATTGATTTGGTCTCCTTTTTTCAACTCAGGAACGTGGAAAGAAACTGTATCACTAATCCACCATTGATCCCTATAGTCACCTATTTCAATAACTAAATCTCCGTCCATGTCGGTGTTAAAATTAGTAACCTCTACGTCTACCTGCGTTTCTCCTGCTTCAACAGGGGAAGTAATTTTTATAGTTGGTACAATTGTTGCTGCGTTTGTCGTTGACACATTCGCTAAAAAGAATAAACCTAATAGTAATATAAAAATATATTTCTTCATTTTGTCCTCCTTAATCTCTTACACTATTTAAATATTGCAATTGTAGGCAATAGTGGATAAACATGTGAGCTTATTATAACAAAAGATTTCTCATAAAACTGTTGTATTAATCATTCAACGATATGAAATAAATGGTTACTTTTCAAAAAATAGAGAACAGAATCATAATTGGCGAGATTATGAATCAATTCGGATAGATTCTCTATGAATTGGGATAAATTATCACATCATTTGGCGAAATTCTTCTTAGTAAACAAAAAAGATATAACTGTAATTAGCGAACAGTAGGAACTGTTCGCCACAATCAAGCTCGATCTGTCGGTATACGATAATCCGGATTATCTTGATTCCATCCTCCACCTTGTTCAACTGTACGGTCTACACTTGTATCGCCGTCACCGTCTACCCAGATTGTTTCTCCACTTTCTAATGTGCGCCAATGTGGTTCTACAGAATGCTCATTCGGATTTTCTACTGTTATGTATTCCTGTTCAGTTACAGTGTTTAGATCACTAGCAGCCGTTTGAACTTGCGGAGACTCAGGCTGCTGCTCCATCGACACGTTTCCATTGCTATCATTACTTTCCGCACCGCCTTCATTACCATTAACATCCACTACATCAGCTATATCTAACACAGAGACACCGAGAGCTCCAACTGCAACAGTTTTGCCTACATCGCGTAACCCCTGTTTCCATCGTTCTTCATCACCATTCATAAGTCCTCCAGCAACATCACCTACGTTCTGAACAGTCGTTGAAATGCCTTGGCCCACTGCCTTAGCCGTGCTAGCTACACCTTCTCCTACATCCTCAAAGCCTTGATCTATTTTTTGATCGTCTTTCGTGACCAAACCACTCCCAACATTCCAAACACCTTCCGCTACATTTCCCAATTGTTTACCTACAAATTCTGTAGAGTTTTTCACCCCGTCTCCAACTTCTTGTATGAATGTTGATCCTGTCGCTTCACCAATCCCCTTTATAAGACCACCTGTTACTCCGCCTACTAACGATCCTGCACCTTTCCCTAGTTCTTTTAAAAATCCCATAATCATCATCTCCCTCACTTCTCTTAGTCCTATTTTATTATAAAAACAAATTAAAAATATATCCTTTATTAAATCTCCAAACAGGTATTAAGGTTCACGAAACCGAATGTTCTAAATTTTCCTCATTGAAGTAATAGAATTAAAAGCAGAAAAAAAGACTCAGGATCCAACTGATCTCAAGCCTTTTTGACTGCCTGCCCATTAGTAAAACAACATCTTCTACTGCAAAATGAATTTCTGCAAACAGTATCTAGCAACATTCGCTATAATCTCGTTTCTTGCATACTTCAAACTTATCATTATTCCACTCTATTAACCAGATATACAATTCCAATATACTCAAATTATTCTCTCCATACGGGTACTCCTGTATCAAAAAGGAAGGCAAGACGTTTATCTAATTGCGGAAAAAAGGAAGTTGGAACAAAGGAGTTGTAAGGATGGGCGGCCCCACCCTTAATGAACGAGCTGTTTACAAGTTGGACAAGTTATCTCGTTATCTGGTTTAAATGTGATTTGTTTTAGGTCATATCTTGTGAAAGTGACGTAAACGTGATATTTTTCTCCACATTCACAATAATTTTTATCTTTTACAATATGCCTTACATTGGATCCTTTTAATAATATAGTAGGAAAAAACATGTACATCCCCTCTTTTAATAGGCTTTTCTTCTACGATGTCATCAAAATAGTAGCATAAAAAAACTTTAAAGGAGGGAATTAACAGAAACTATATATTTTCTTAATAGGAGAATAATATTCCTCCTTATCATGGATGTGAGAAAGTCATCTTGCACTTTTCTATAGAGATTAAGCAACTGCGTTGTTTTTTATCTAAAATTGACTACTTTTGCCGAAAACATTGACTTTCATGGCTTCTGGATTATAATAATATTATTAATTTAATGTAAAGTTTATGTAAATTTCACATTAAGCCATTGACAAAAGAGGGGGTATATATTATGACAGTGAACGAATATTGCGGTAGCATGGAATCCTCCATTCTGGATTTTATCTTTTCCCTAACAGATGACATTCTTGAGAAAATTCAATACAGAAAGTTATTTTACCAAGAACAAATTGCACGTTATGTACAAAAACAAATCGACTTCTTCTTCAACACCTATAATTTAAAAACGGCTCTTTTATACAGCTATAAGCACGAGGCTTATAACACGATTATGTTTAAATTAAAAAATCATTTAAAGGAGCATAATATCCTCCAATGTGTATAAATAAAGGAATTATATAAGAAGAGAACTTTCCTTTCTACTAATCAAAAGTAAAAAGAAAAGTTCTCTTTCGTATTTTATCCCGCTTTTCTACATGCGCTCTCCCCGTCGTCATTAGAAAAACAACAACATTCTTTTGTCTAAGCTTTCACTGCTAAAACTTTTACAGATTTTCTGAACGAGAAAGCCCATTACGGTGTGATTCACACCCCCTTTAGGGATGGGATGAAAGTGAGGTGGAACCGGGCGTGTTGGATGACACGTCAAAGGTTCGATTTTTTATAGGATATACTCTTGCATTAAGAACGAATGTTCTATTATAATGAGTGTAAGTCGAAGAGAAAGGAGGCAAATCGATTTGTTTGTGACTCATTCCTTTCAAATACCCTATGATTCCAGCTTATACGAAGAATTAAGAACGATGCAACGAGAAGCGGCCTCCGTTTGGAATGATATCGTGAGGGAAGCTACTTCCTATTATTTTGCTTGTAAAAAGTGGTTAAGTAAAACCGAGATTCAAGCCATTCGAAAACAAACCTACAACCTTCATTCGCAAACAGTTCAGGCCATCGCGGATAAATATGCGGCCAACCGTGAAACGATTCGACAGCTAAGAAAAACGGATTCAAAAGCTAAGTATCCGTGGCGAAGAAAATATTATTATTGCATCCCCTTGAAAAAAGCCTCTATGGACATTTCAACTGACACCATCACGATTAAAAAAGTAGACTACAGATTCTCCCTTCCTAACCTTTTAACTAAGAAGAAAAAGAAAAACTGGAACGAAAAGTTTCCAAAGCACAATCAATCGGTCGTCATTCCCAATCGATCAGAAGAAAACTTAGACGCGTGTAACTATGCAGAAATTGTCTGGCGGAACGGAGCATATTGGTTTTGTTATACGGTTCAAGTTCCTGAACAAGATCTGTCCGCGTATGAGAAGAAGGTGGCAGGTGGGGACCTAGGAGAAATTCATGCGGTTGCTGCGGTGGCCACCGAAGATAGAGCCCTTGTCCTGTCAGGACGTGCGATGCGCAGCATCTCCCAATTTCGTTCCAAAGCCTTAGCGGACTTAAGTAAGAAAATGTCCCGTTGTAAAAAAGGGTCTCGTCAATGGAAAAAGTACAAATGTGCCAGAAATCGCCTACACCAAACAAGTAAAAATCAACTCGAAGCCTTGGAACATAAAACGACGAAAGAGATTGTCGCCTTTTTGGAAGCAGAAAAAGTGACGCGTTTGGTCATCGGAAACGTATCAGGCATCGAAAAAGGGACCAAGAAGAACGAACAAAAGAAACGAAAACAGAACCAAGTAAGAAGACAACAACTGTCCCTGTGGAATCAAGGGAAAATCAAACAAAAACTCACCTATAAAGCGAAAATCAAAGGCATCCATGTGACAGAAACCGAGGAAAGCTATACATCTCAAGATTGTCCGTTTTGCGGAGGCAGACATCGGGCAAAGGGAAGAACGTTTATTTGTTCTGTTCACAAAACAGAAATCCATCGGGATGTAAATGGTGCTCAAAATATTGCGCGCAAACAACATCAGATGGCCGTCCAACCACTTGTTTCTGTGGTGTTTAAACAGCCTGTTTGGTATCGGCGTTTTTTGTCCAAAAAACAAGGAGATTCCTCTCTTAAGGACAAGCCCCCAACAGGAAAAAGTATCGCCGGTCGAACGGCGTAGTCGGCACAGACCTTGCCCACTTGAAAGACTGTTTTTCTCTCAAGTGTTGCTCACCTAAGTTTCACCTCTGTCTCTTCTTACAGAAAATGGTAAGTGGGATATTTGTGAGAAAGAACCCCTTGGCTTTAGCCATGGGAGTGGTCAGCACTCTCTATTCGGATACATTTGATGCCACTGTTCCCAAGGTACAGATGTAGAAGGCGATTGACCAGGTTGCATTAAATTCACCTCTTCTTCCCATTTATTCTTTACAGCTTATGGAAATTAGTTTTCAAAGAGCTTATCTATATTAAATACGGGCTTATACTAGTTAATTTTGCTGAATTAAACTTCGAAATTAGGTAAGGGTCTATACCTCTAAAGTGTGAATACATACATTGCTTTATATGGTTTGGGTTTTTAGGAGGATGGATTATTCTTTTTTAATTCAGCTAATTGGCGAAATTGCCCTCCCTTCCAACCTGACTTACTAATAAAGATGAGGAGATGTATTTTATATGGAAAGTTCCGGAATGAATCCATCTGATCTTTGTGAAGAATTCGCGGAGATTCTCGATTCAACCGCTAGTGTTGTTAATGGTGTTTGTTTAGCGACTCGTTCAAGAACGAATATTCATCCAGTAGTATTAGGTAGAAAAGCCGAATCCTTTATGTTCATTCCACAAGCTTTTTCATTTGAAAACATGGATAGAGATGGAAGGGCCTTATGTTTAGGCGAGACTGTCATATTAGAAGAAGAAATTAATCCGTTCCTGAGTAAGCTTCGAAAGCATGGAATTATTGTGACTGCTGTGCATAATCACTGGCTTTTTGATAAACCGCGTCTGATGTATATGCACTTTGAATCGATCGATCGTCCGCTCTCGTTTGCTAAAAAAGTTCGAGATGCTATGGAGGTATTGATTACACATCCTGTAGGGGTTAGTTCTAGAGCAAACAATCCTAATATCCCTATAGATAATCTATGTGATGATTTTAATGACATCCTCGGAGGAACGATGCATACAGCTGAAAATGGAGTTTGTATGGTGATGAAATCTCGCACCAATATCAAACCTGTCGTTCGCGGCAGGAGCGGAAGGTCTTTTCTGCTTATTCCACAAATGTTTACATTTGAATCCATGACAAGAGATGGTTTAGCCCTTTGTACCGGTGAAACAGTTATTCTCCAGTCCGAAATAAACCGCTTTATTAGTAAACTTCGTGAACATGATATTATCGTTACGGCCGTTCATAACCACTGGTTATTTGATAAACCTAGGCTTATGTTCATGCACTTTGAATCGATTGATGAGCCAATCCTCTTTGCAAAAAAAGTTCGAGACGCTTTACGTGTCTTGACTACTAAAGAAGTTCGGCCGAAAAGGTAGAGACTTGCGAACAGTGCCAGGCACTGTTCGCATTAGTTCGTTCTATAAATTTCAATATAAAACCAATTTCTCATTAAATACATAACAACATCTAGTATTATCTATAGTGATATAGAGGAAAAATTTTCATCATAGAAAAAGGGGAAATGAGTAAGTTGAAGGTTTTTAGCAGCATCTTTCATTTTATCGAAAAAATGTATCATGCCATTCGTGAACTGTTTTGGTTATTTTTTGTATTTATCCTTTTCCCATTAGTTACGATAGTAATGTTTATCAGCGGTCGGGATTATATGAATGAAGGAGCAACGTTAACAGGAATTGGTTTATATAGTGCAGGGGTGGTATTTGCTTTACTTACTGTTGGATTTGTATACGGTACAGTTTCAGAGTATATCGACAAATTAAAACAGCGAAACAAGTAAATTAAAGAGACAACGTTGAACGTTGTCTCTTTAGCCTGCTTCCCTTTTATTATGTTTAACATCAAGTTAGCCTGTTTCTGAGATTCATATGGTACTTTCCACAAGTATGACTTCGGCCGCCTTGATACATCACTGATTACCAGTTTCTATTCTTCTTTCTCTTTCTTCTTCTCTGCTTTCTCCTCTTCCTTCTCTCTCTTCTTCTCTGCCTTTTCTTCTTCCTTCTCTTTCTTCTTCTCCGCTTTCTCCTCTTCCTTCTCTCTCTTCTCCTGTTCTGCTTCTTTCTTCTTCTCTTCTTTCTTCTTCTCTTCTTGCTCTTTCTTCTTCTCTTCTGCCTCTTTCTTCTCTTCTGCCTCTTTCTTCTCCTCTTCTGCTTCTTTCTTCTTCTCTTCCTCTTTCTTCCGCTGTTCACTAAGCTGTTTTTCTATCGCTGCTAAACCAAATTCTTTTTGGGAAAATTCCGTAGTAGACTTAGAGAGAATTTCTTTGAAAACTTTTGTGACAGTCGCGCCGCTTGATTCTAGCAAATAATGATTTTCATCCGTTTTATCATATCCCATCCAAACTGCTCCAACAATTTGTGGAGTATATCCTACAAACCAATGATCTTTTGATCCGCCTGAATTAGCAAAAGGAAGCTCCGTTGTCCCCGTTTTACCGGCTACTTCCCAGCCTTCCACTTGCGCCTTTACTCCTGTGCCTTCTTCCACAACCCCTTTGAGCATATAGGTTATTTTCTGAGCAACTGAAGGATCTGTAACTTTTGTAGCATTACTGCTCCATTTTCCAATGACCTCTCCATCTGCATCTTCAATTTTTTGAATAGAATGTGCTTCTACCCTGACACCATTATTAGGAAAAGCAGAAAACGCTTGAGCCATCAATAAAGGAGATACCCCTTCGCTCATCCCTCCAAGTGCGATACCTGGAGTATAATCCTCTTCTTTTAATGGAATACCAAAACGCTCCAATGCATTCGTACCATATTTCAATCCCATTCTCTCCAATAACCATACAGGTGGGATGTTATAGGAATGTACCAACGCTTCATACATGGTCACTTCTCCATGGAATTGTTTATCAGCGTTCATTGGTTGATAGCCATCGATATTAATAGGTGAATCTTGTAATCTATCAAAGATTTCGTATCCTTGTTCTAAAGCAGGAGTATAGGCAGCCAGTGGTTTCATCGTAGACCCAGGTTGTCGTTTTAATTGAGTAGCATGATTAAACCCTCGAAAAGTATGTTCCCCTCTCCCTCCAACAAGTGCGTTAATTCCGCCAGTTGAGGGGTTGATGAAGATAGCTCCACTTTGAATCAGCTGGTCTGATTGGCTTTCAGGAAACATCTTTTCATCCTTATACACCTGTTCAGCTGCACTTTGTATCGTAGGATTTAATTCTGTAAAAATATGTAGTCCACCCGAAAGAACCTCATTTTCTGTAAGATCATATTTTTTTATAGCTTCCTCAATAATATGGTCTACATAATAAGGATATTTCCCCTTATAGTCATCAATCTTTTTGCCCTCTAAGACAATAGGCTTTGCCTTTGCCTTTTCCACATCGTTTTGACTGATATACCCTTCCTTTTCCATTAATGATAATACAAGATTTCTCCGTTCAACGGACCTATCCATGTCTTTAAATGGAGATAAAATAGAAGGTGCCTTAATCAACCCTGCGAGCATAGCCGACTCGCCTAACGTTAATTCACTAACGTCCTTGCCAAAGTATGTTTGTGCAGCACGCTGAATGCCCCACGCTCCTTCACCAAAATAAATCTGATTTAAGTACCGTTCCATAATTTGATCTTTAGAGTATGTTCGTTCAATTTTTTTCGTAAAAATAAGTTCTTTAAACTTTCGTGTATACGTACGTTCTTGTGTTAAAAAAGCATTTTTGGCTAACTGCTGAGTTATCGTACTTCCACCCGCCACAATTTCACCGCTTAATGTGTTTCGAGTCAATGCCCGAACAATTGCTATATAATTAATTCCATCATGCTTGTAAAAACGCTGGTCCTCTGTTGCAATAACAGCATGAATAACGTCTTTTGGAATCTGTTTTATACTAACTCCTTCAATATTTGAAACAGCAATTTTACTAGCCACATCTCCATTTTGATCATAAATAATAGTTGGCTGCGGGGCCGGGTTCTCTAGTTTACTAACATCACTTCTCCAAATAAACATATTCAGTACGAGAAAACAACATAAGGCCATTGTTAAACCTGCTATTACAATCTTCACCTTCATACTTTTAGAATTCAGCTTACTCCAAATCCTATTAGATGATTTTCCTTGCTTCCTTCTTTCCATTCTTCCCACGTTTTATTCCTACCTTCTAGTCTGATGATGTTGCTGCATAAAGGTTATTGTTAAATATGAAAGATATGTAGGTCAATAGGGAATAAGTAATCTAATTTCTCCCCCTAAAATGTAAAATATATATCAAAAGTTATATAAGAATTTTTATAGGGGATACCAAACATAACACCTAACCATTCAATTATTCTCAAGACCTAGATTAAAAAAATCAATAAACAAAAGGACATTACATATTTTATCTGACTAATATGTGATGCCCTTTCTTGTTCAACAAAGGCCCGCATCTTTACTTCACTCTTTTGAATTACCTTCATTTATGAACAAAATGAACTAAATAACAAAATTGTTATTATTTAGTATAAAATATATGTGCAACAATACACATTCCTTACATAACTATATTTTTTAAAAATAAATGGGAGGTAAGTTACAAAGGTGAATGTTTTATCCCTTCAAGAGCTAGAGTATAAAATTGACGTTTTAAGAACCCATATGATTGCTATAGGAAAATCAAAAGGACTTAACCATCCTAATACAATTAAATTCAGTCAAGAGTTAGATAGTTTATTAAACGTATATCAAAAAAAACAAATTGAAATAATCCATTCTTCTGTGCAATCGTTTTTTCAATTGTGACATAGAAGAAAGATAGAGTTCATCCCCTCTTATTCCACTAAACTTCCTTGTTTGAATGCCTTTAATAACTATAATGTGAATTGGCGAGATTTTTTAGGGATTTGGCGAGATTATCACTCTATTTGGCGAGACTCCTCCCCCTATTAAATTAAGCTATCGTTATATATGAACACCTCTGCTTCGTTTAAATAAAAATCTTCACAACATCTAAACAAAAGTTACAGACTGAATAATACGAAGACTTTCTAGAGATAATAGGTGATGAAAAATGGACATTAGGAGGCTAACCTAGGTGAAGTCAAACAAAAACCAGCAAAATAATAAAATAAACAGTAAGGAACAGGTTGTACAAAATAAAACTGACCAGTTGCAGATAAAAGAGAGTGTCTCTGCCTCGAAAGATGGATTTCGTTATGATTACGATGATTCTTCAGACTTTTAAAGCAGACCTACGTTATTTATACCTTGGGACTGTCCCAAAAGTCATGGAAGTGGCTTTCGGGGCAGCCCTCTCGTTTAATTGAACAATCATTCTCCTCAGGATCATTACTTTTTTATCATCCTCAAAAAGTGTGTTTACGGACGAAATTCTAGAAATCTAGCCAGGGAATGTCCTTCATCAGAGTCATGAGGGACAAAGTTTAGAAATCCACTCAGGAAAATGTCCTTCAGCAAAGTCATGAAGGACAAAATCCAGAAATCCAGCCAGGAAAATGTCCTTCAGCAAAGGAATGAGGCTGTCCATTGGATTTTGGTTGATACTTTTTATTTGCCGGACTTTTTAGACAGTCTCATTCATACATTTAAGCCCCCTGTTAGTTCAACAAGAACACTCTCTTCTATTGCATATAGCCTTCGTACTGCGCAATAAGCTTTCTCAACTATCACATTAGTATTTCTTTTTGCATTTTCACCCATACTTATTAAGAGGTGATTTGTATGCAACTTTTGTTGGGCATGTTTAAAAATCCAATATTTTATATAATCCTGGTTATTTTGCTATCCCTTGTAGTACAAGCTTTTTTGCTTTATAAATCTCATAAAGCGAAAGGATCTGGACTTATATGGCTGGTCGGAATTTACGTCATTATTTTCATGATGTTTTACTGTTGTAACTTGGTAATCAATTTCTTTCATTAAACTGGCTGACGCACTTACAGAAGGCCTTATAAAGCAATTCCCAAAGCAGTTTAAAGAAATGGATGATTTATTGCCGCTTTCAATCGTACCATGATTACCTAAACCTCTCTTCTACGATTCAGGAAATTCATCCAAACCTATGTCGTCTTCCCAAATCGTCAAACCAGTTAAAAATGATTCGAAATTAGGAGCCAACTCAAAAATCTGTTCACCATCACCATCAATAAATATGATAGGAGGTTCTACCTTTGTTTTTCTATAATCAAAAGCAATCCAACTATGTCCATCCCCAGAGATGAGAACGACATTACTCGGTAAATCCCATTCCTCAATTAAATATTGACTCTCTAATATACCATCTTCCTCTCCTATACCAAATATATAATCTACCTGAACATGATCGTCCGCCCAAGAATTTGGAGTATCAGAAGGATGTGAATCAAACTTTATATATCCTCCGTTTTGTTCTTTAAGAATCTGTATGTATAACTCTGGCAATTTTACTTCGAGTTCTTCTTCTGCTTGTTTAACCATCTCAGATGTTAACGGCTCTAGCTTATATTCGTCCGTATCATCTCTCCATATATTCCTCTCCATTAAGTTCACCCCTATTAAAATTAATATCTTCTTCATTTTATTATAGATTTTTTAAAATTTTAAAATAAGTGTATCTATTATTAAATCAACTAATCAAAAATCATACATTTCCATCATTATCACATCAACTTAATTTTGGCAGGATACTTACGATTATTATCATCATAACCAATCTCAAGCTTATACGCTTCTTTTTTCATGACGATATTGTAAACAAAAGTTGATATTAAATTTATGTTCATTCAGTATCATGGCAATTGAATACTTTAAGGAGGTTTCATTGTGAAAAAACTGCTATATCCAATTACAGACTGGGTTTCAACAAAGCGTGGAATGTGGATTACGATCATTGTCTGGCTTCTCCTGATGATTGGCTTAAGTGCCGGTCCAAAGCTTGGCGACTATAAAGTAACCAATTTCCAGGCGCTTCCCGATGAGGCGAAATCTATAATAGCTGAACAAAAAACGGAAGAATTATTCCCAAATGATCAAGGCACGCCCGGAATCCTTGTGTTCCATAATGAAAATGGCGATGTCAATATCGAAGAGGCTAAACAGATATTAGACGGAATTCTGGCTGAAGATATTAAAGGAATTGAATCAATCGTCAATATCAGTAAATTGCCCCCGCAAGCGCTAGAGGGCTTTATCTCTGAAGACGGAACAACAATGATTGTGCCGATGGAACTGGAAAACGGACTTGGCAATAGCCAATATGCCAAAATAAATGACCAGGCTTCCGAAATTGGTAATGAGATTGCCGAAACGCTCGATAGCACTAATTTTTATATAACTGGCCCGGCAGGAATTGCGGGAGATACTGTCAAACTGTTTGAACAAGCGGACTTTGTTCTGTTGCTTGCAACAGTTGTCATTATTTTAGTATTACTTATCACCATCTACCGCTCACCATTACTTGCCTTCATACCACTGCTTGCAACGGTTATCGTTTACCAAGTTGTGAATCAAAGTGTGGCTTTAATGGGTGCCGGCGGACTTGAGATTAATAACTCAACAACCTCAATTATGAGCATCCTATTGTTCGCAGCCGTGATTGATTACTCATTGTTTGTTTTCTCCCGCTACCGCGAGGAACTTAACCATTATGAAAGCAAATACGAAGCGATGAAGCATGCAATGCGCTCCACTGGAGAACCTGTATTGTTTGCAGGAGGAACTGTGCTGGCTGCGATGCTTATCTTATTCTTCGCTGATTTTCGTGAGTATCAAAACTTTGCGCCAATCTTTGGAACAGCCATGTTCTTTATCATGCTAGCCTCCATCACGTTGGTACCTGCATTATTTACGCTGTTCGGTCGAAAAGCATTCTGGCCTAAAGTGCCGAAGTACGGACAGGAAAAAGAAGTCAAACATAGTGTATGGGGACGGATTGCCAAGCTCGTTGTTAACAAGCCCGGCCTATCAGGTGGAATCGTTGCAATCTTCATGGCGATAACCGCTTTTAATGTTCTGAACCTTGATTATGAATTCGATACAGTGAAAAAATTCCCTGAAGACCTGCCATCTCGTGTAGGCTATGAAATTGTCGAAGCTGGATATGACAAAGGGGAGCTTGCACCATCTACCCTGCTCATCGTCAGCGATAAACCTATGACGGAAGACGATACAGTAACGGTGATTGAAAAACTGCAAGGCTTTGATGAAATTGCATCTGTCCGCATGACAGCAAAATCTGAGGACTCAAAGGCAGCGAAAATGAGCGTAGCCTTAACAATGAATCCATATTCTACAGAAGCAATCGACTTCATGCAGGAATTGCGTGAAAAAACGCCAGAGATGCTAGAAGAGCTTTCAATAGATGGAGAAGCTTATTACAGCGGGGTCACTGTAAAGTTAGTAGACGAGCGTGAGGTAAATAACGGCGATATCGTTACGATTGTACTATTGGAAACCCTTCTGATTTTGGTGCTGTTATTCGCTCTTACCCGCTCATTTAAGATGCCGATTTATATGATGGCGACAATTTTACTTTCCTATGTATCTGCCTTAGGTCTTGGGATTTTTCTCGTCGACGTCTTGTTTGGCTATGATGCAATCAGTACCCGTGTGCCAGTCTACGCCTTCATCTTCCTTGTGGCATTGGGCATTGATTATAACATTATCCTGGTTTCACGCTTCATTGAGGAGAGGAAAAAACATAAGGTCAAGGAAGCTCTTGAAATTGCAATCCGCAATACCGGCGGAGTCATTTCATCGGCTGGTGTCATTTTGGCCGCTACATTTGCAGCTTTGACAACGATGCCAATTGCCGACCTGTTTGTCTTTGGATTCATGGTAGCTGTAGGCATCCTGATTGATACATTCCTTGTTCGCGGAATGCTTCTTCCTTCATTAATATTGTTATTTGAAAAAGCTAAGGAGACCTCTCATAATAGTCTATAGAAATACAGAGGGGTCTCCCCTCTGTATTTCTACTTGTGAGGAGGTCCGTTGATGAAAATACTCGTTGTAGATGATGATGTCTACATTCAGCAGCTTATATTCATTCATTTAAGTCGTGAAGGCTATCAAGTATACCGCGCTAATAATGCCGAAGAAGCATTAGCCTTTTTAGAAGAGCAAACCGTTCATTTAGCCATTGTCGATGTGATGATGCCTGGGATGGATGGATTTGAGTTGACCAGAATATTGTCAAATGACTTCCAAATACCCGTCATTCTGCTTACCGCCAAAGGACAGCTTGACGATAAAGAACGAGGCTTTTTATCTGGTTCGGAAGACTATATTGTAAAACCGTTCGAAGTGAAAGAACTGCTATTCCGTGTAGCCGTCGTTTTAAGACGTGTTGAACGAGCAATAGATACCGTAATCAAAGTTGGAAATCTTATGATTGACCGTAAAAGCTTTGAAGTAATGATTAATCAGGAAACCATCCTTCTCCCCCTAAAAGAGTTCGAACTGCTAAGCCTTCTTGCTTCACGTGTGAATAAAATTACACCTCGTGCTGCATTGGTTGAGCAAGCATGGGGAGTCGATTATGAAGGCGGCGAACAAACGCTTAATACACATATCAACCGCGTCCGGGAACGCTTAAAAAAATATAAAGCAACGGTAGAAATTCAAACTATACGCGGAATCGGCTATAAGCTCGAGGAAATGAAATGAAGACTCTTTATCGGAAATTCATCGTTGCAACACTTGTCATTTTAGTTATCAGCAGCACCATTGGTTTTACATTAGCTAATTTCGTCTACGCGACTTTTACAAAGGAAAAAATTGATCGGCAAAATGTAGCGATTGCCCAGGAAATCGCCTCAGGTCTTGAGAAGATGCATTCATCTAGTTCTTCTTTTAATTCCTATTTGAAATCCATGGGCAATCTTGGCTATCAAATTTATCTGGTAAATGAATCGGGTGAAGAAGCTTATTTCGGCCAGCCTTTTACTAAAAAAGAGCTTCCAAAAGAAGCAATGAAGGTGCTTGAAGAAAAAGAAATCTATCATGGAATGAATAATTTTTCCGATGAGCTTCTGTTGATGGGACATTTCTCAAACGACTTAAAAAATACTGTCGGCGTTCCAATCACCATGAATGGACAGCAATACGGCCTGTTCCTGCGTCCAAATAACAAACTGCTTTTTTCAGATATGCATATGATTCTCTTAGGGTTTCTTGTCGCAATTACCGCTGTCAGCATCAGCGGAGTAATCTTGTTTGCCAAACACCTCATCCGGCCGATTACAAAGTTAACGGAAGCGACCAAAGAGATTACGCGCGAGAACTTTAATTACCCTTTAAAAATCGAGCGCAAGGATGAGATTGGCCAGCTGGTAGAAAGCTTCAACACGATGCAAAGACAATTACAGCATAATGACGAAGCCCGCAAATCCTTCATCAGCAATGTATCTCATGACTTTCAGTCGCCGCTGATGAATATTCAAGGATATGCCGAACTTCTAAAGATACAAGAATTACCCGAAAAGGAACGCAGCGAATATGTACAAATTATCGACCATGAATCAAAGCGACTTTCAAATCTTACGAAACAGCTCTTGCTCTTAACGTCTCTTGACCAAAAAGCCTATCCAATGAAGCTTTCGGACGTCAAAATGGATGAACAAATCAAAGAAACGATACGCAGGTATCAATGGCGGCTGGAGGAAAAGGAAATCGAGGTCTCCTATAAACTTCCCCCTGTCCGTTTCAAGGCTGATCCTGAGCTTATGGTTAACGTCTGGGACAATTTGCTGACAAATGCGATAAAATATAACTCTTATAGGGGCAGCATTTGGATTAGTATAGCCCAAACTGAATCTGGCATTAAGCTTATTTTTAAAGATACCGGAATTGGGATAACCGAGGAGGCCCTCCCTCAGATTTTCGATCGATTTTACCGTGTCGACTCGGCCCGAAAAAAAGACGGAACAGGGCTTGGCTTGGCCATCGTTAAGCAAATTATCACCTTGCACGGAGGAGAAATCACAGTTGACAGCAAGGTTGGCGAAGGAACGACGTTTACGATTTTGCTCCCTTACATAAAAATGGAAAAGCAAACAAAACAGTAATTAGTACATCAATTAGCAGTCTGATTCGCAACAGAATTGGACTGCTTCTTTTTATTGATGTGACGGGATTTATAGACAAAATAGAAACCCAATACGCACATATGTTAGCAAGGTGACAAAAGTTATTGTCAGTGTATGAATTTGTATGTTAAAACGGGGGCTAATTGCATTATAACTTCCAAATTTAAAAAGAAGGTTGTTTGGATATTTATGTTAATATCAAAAAAGGGAAATTATTCAACTAGCTAGTATATTGAATATGGCTGTTAGGATTTATAGCGAATTAATATAATAGGAAGGTTGTTTAGTGATTAACGTGGAAAGGAGGAATTTTTTATGCTAATTGTTATTGCGGCTTTGTTTTTTTTAGGGATTACTTCTATTTCCTATCAACAAGGAGTTTTTTCTTCTTTTGTATTTATGGGATTAGCAATTTTGTTATTTCTCAATAAAGAAAAGCGATTCATTACATCGTTGCTGTTATCGTTTCTAATTGGTTTTGTGATATTTATGGTTTCTAACAATCTCATTGGAACGATGACCATTTCAAAGGAAATAAAAATTATTCTTAATCGTCTCTCTCTTGTTTTTATCATTATAGGACTTGTTTTCAACTATCTTTTCTTTAATAAGAAGGTTTTTTGGTACAATAAAAAACCTGATTGGAAAAACCCTATCGTCTTACCTTTTCATAAAATTAATACATTTTGGTTTTGGATGATTGGAATAGTCATTAATGCAATTATATATTTGTTTTTTATTGTTCAAAAAGATGTAGAGTATATCCAATCACTATTATTGTTTTGTTTATTTTTTTCACTAATTAATGCAGTTTTTGAAGAAGTTATTTGGAGAGGGATACTGCTTTCTGCTCTTAAGGAATTCACATCCACAGGATATGCTATTATCGTGACAAGCGTTGGCTTCGGACTTCTTCATCTCGCAATTGGTTTTTCTATTTTTCTCAGTTTGTTGATTTCAGTTGCAGGGGTAATATACGCATTAATTACACTTAAAACAAACAGCATCTATCCTAGTATTGTTTTTCATATTGTAATTAATATTGGAATGGTATACAGCGGATTTATAATCTAACAAAAGCGTGGTGATTCACCTGCTAAACTGCTGGTGAATGTGTTTTTGTAATTCAAAACTGAGCCGTTAAAATTTATTTAGGGCGCTTTTCAGTACGTTCTAAGCAAAATAGCATGTAACAAATCGGATAAGCGACAAGCCTTTTATTATCTTAAAAACACAAATATAGTTTATACTTATTATGGAAATTACTATTTCAAATACAGGAGGCTATTCGAAATGATGAAAACGCATGCATTATTCACTTTCTCTAGCCAGCAAGATGGACGTATGCAACATGGATAACAGCACACGTCCCTATTATGGTTGGTATATTGTTTTATCTGCTTCAGTCATTGTTTTGCTGACGATGGGAATGCGGATGGGAATTGGACCTTTTATGGAGCCAGTTATGGTTGATTTAGGGTTATCTCGAACCACTCTTTCCATCATTGTTGCCATTGGAATGATTGTTTATGGAATCGGGATGCCCCTAGCAGGAATGCTTTTGAAAACCTTTAGTACCCGTTTCGTAATGTTAACAGGATTAACCGTCGTATGTTTATCCATTGTGTGGACGGTTAATTCAACAGGGAGCGTCTCTTTTCTGCTTTCTTTTGGTGTTTTCCTCTCACTTGGGCTTGCTTTTTTAAGCAATATATCCTTATCGCCTATCGTCAGTAAGTGGTTTGTTCGCCAAAGGGGGAAAGCGCTTTTTTATTTAACGACAGGCGGAATGGCTGGCATCGCGATTATGACCCCTGTTGAAACGTGGTTAATCCACCTTGTCGGCTGGCAGCAAACTCTCCTTATATTAGGTGGAGTGTTCATTTGTATCGTTCTTCCTTCAGCAATCTTTATTATGCGAGAAGATGTTCCTAAAGAGGCGGATGGTGCAGGAGCTGCCGGTAATAAAGGAAGGCAGGAGGCCCTCCAAATATTACATGGAAAGATGCGGTGAAGACACGGGCTTATTGGCAAATCGCACTCGGATTATTCGCCTGTGGATTCGGAATGAATCTCTTAGGTTCCCACGGAGTTCCTATGTTGATGGATCATCATTATGAACCAATGGTTGCTTCATTTGGTGTTGGGATGATTGGAATTGTCGCAATATTCAGTTCCCTATTTTTAGCACAGCTTGCTGACCGTTTCCCTCGGAAAAACATTTTGTTTTTAGTCTATTTTGTGCGTGGACTAGGGTTCCTCGGTTTAGTTTTGGCAGCTACAAACTGGCAGCTCTTTTTTGTCGCCATTACTGGCGGATTAGTATGGGCGGGGTCCATTGCCATGTCGACAGCCATTTTAAGTGATTTATATGGAGTTCGTTTACTTGGAATCTTAAATGGTTGGGCTTTTTTTATCGGACATCAAATTGGAGCAGCATTAGGTTCATTCCTTGGCGGCTGGGGATATGAAGTGTTCGGTACTCATTTATTTTCATTTGGCATTGCTGGACTGCTTGGGATTATTGCCAGCTTCGCATCCATTACACTGCCTCAACATCTATCCTTCCCTAAGCAACTGGAGCTGGATAAACAGCGTGCTTTAACCAAATAACCAGTAAGCTGACAATCATTTGTATAGCGATTGTCAGCTTTTTTAGTTGGGGATTAACTGTCGAGCTATTGTTAAGATTTCTCAGGTCCCTTTTCCTTATCGGAATCCGTATTGGACCTTTCTACTATTTGATTCAATTCCCCTGTATCCCCTTTTGCATTAATGATTTCAAATAGTTGATTTAATCCCTCGCTAGTTTGTTCATCATTATCTTTCATCACGCAACCTCCCTCTTGTCATTACTATTATCATTTTCCAATTCATCAGTAATATTCTAAGATTGCTCTAGACCAATCCTAGAGCTGCAAGTCATATATGACATCGAGAAAAACTTAACATAGAAAATTGAGCTTTTTAGCTGTTAATTATTGGGTAAAGTTGTATAATCAATGATTGAATACGTTTGAAAGGTTGTTTGTAATGAGCTATTCAAAAATCTACCTAATGCTTATTGGAATCATGGTTTCTTGGGGTCTAAATGTATCTATTCTGAAAGTTTTAGTAGCGCATACTGATCCTGTGACCATGACTTCCTTAAGAATCTTTACAGCTTCCTTGGTCGTTTTTCTTGTCCTTTACTTCCTTCGTCGCATTCGCCTCCCGAAAAAATCTGAATTTTTCTACGTTTTCGGAGGAGCTCTTTTGAACGTCGTTTTACACCATTACTTTTTGGCGGAAGGATTAACGAAAACTTCAGCTACGAATACCGGATTGATTTTAGGTATGGGACCCCTTTTGACAGTTATTCTATCTATGTTATTTTTTCGTAAAAAGCCGTCATTCATTCGTTTGCTTGGTTTTATTTGTGGTGGTGTAGGCGTTAGTTTCACAGTTCTAGGTGGAGGCAATGGGGTTCATTCTATTAATCTAGGAGATGTGGAGATTCTACTCTGTATTCTTTCACAGGCGTTAAGTTTTATTTTGATTAATAAAGCGGCCCAAACGATGGATCCACGCCTTTTGACAGGCTATATGATGCTAATTGGAGCGTTTCTCCTTTTTGTCATCAGTTTATGGAAAGAACCAGAAGGCTTAGCATCACTCGCTTCTGCTCCGCCTGTTTTCTGGGCAGGATTCTTCTTCTCAGCTGTGATTGCCACCGGAATGGGACATCTGATTTATAATTACTCCATCGGCCAAGTTGGAGCGGCAGAAGCCTCTATATTTTTGAATTTAAATACCTTTTTTTCCTTAGTTGGAGCAGCTGTTTTTCTTAATGAAACGATTGTACCAGCACATTTCATCGGTCTATTCTTCATTGTTGCAGGAGTATTACTTGGCTCAGGGACATTAGAAATGTGGATGCTTCAGAGGAAAAATAAAAATTTATCGGCCTAATAAAAAAGCCCCCGAATTGTTAGATCCACCTAACAATTCGGGGGCATCAACATCGCCGCTAAGAGTACGGTTCACTTCTTCAAACTCTTTATCCCCGTTCGATTTGTTTAATGATTTTTGCAGGATTTCCACCTGCTATCACATTATCTGGCACATCTTTTGTTATGACTGCACCAGAAGCGATAACGACATTATTCCCTATTTTAACTCCAGGATTGATAACAGCTCTTCCGCCAATCCAGACATTATGGCCAATATGTACGGGAAGTCCGTATTCTGCACCTGATATTCTTTCAGTTGGATCTAGCGGATGCGTCGCTGTATATATGTGTACACCTGGTGCAATCATACAGTTATCGCCTATCCGAATTTCACAAACATCCAAAAAGACGCAATCAAAATTAGCATAGAAATTCTCTCCAACATGGATGTTGTAACCATAGTCACATCGAAATGTTGGTTCTATATATAGATTTTCCCCAGTTGAACCAAACAGTTCTTTTAATAGTTTCGTTCTTTTATTGTCATCCGTTTCGATTGTTTGATTGTATAATCTAGTTAACCTTCGAGCATTGAGTCTTTCTTGTAGTAATTCTGGATCGGCTGCATGATAAAGTTCACCATTCAACATTTTCTCTTTTTCCGTTTTCATTATTTTAGAACCTCCTTATCAAATTGTGCAGATCGAATTTTGAATTAACCAATCAATTCTAAAAAGTTCTTTCCAAGTATATATTCCTTTTCGTTATCAGAAATTTGAAGTGAAGTAATCCAAGCTTTCTTTGCCGAATAGTCGTATTCATTAAATGCTTTCATTCCATATGGCCCGTCGCAGCCATAAAGAACTTTACGATATCCTAAAGATTCCACAGCTTTCTTTACAAGAGATGAATTAAGATAATCACTAGATGTATCGACAAATACATTGGGTTGATCCTTAACGTATTTCCATAGTTTTTTCCAAAAGGGAAGACCAGCGTGAGCATAAATTAATTTAAGTTTAGGATAATGTTCAGGTAAATATTTATAAGAGTCTCGTTCTGAAGATAGATGAATAATCATGGGGAGGCCTGTTGATTCACACATAGCCGCAATTGGATCAAGTGCCTTAATACTATATTGATGCATGAACGGATGAGCTTTCACTCCAATAAAATTAGGTTTATGAAGGTATAATTCTACTTCTTCCATGGATACGGGAATCATGGGGTTTACTGTTACCCAGCCTAGAAATCGATCTGGAAATCGATCAATTGCAGCAGCAACAAGGTCATTATTCGGCTTAGTGAAAATCTTGTATGAACTTCCATAAAGGTTCAAATAGCCATCCTTTACTAAACCGTCATAAATTTTGAGTCCAATTTGAGGTGCATGTAGTATGAGAGAACGGAATAATTGTTGTATATTATGTTGAAAAGTGCTATTTACTTCAAACATGGTTTCGTTCATGGGGGCAATTAGCGCTGTTTTAGCTACATTATTTTTATCCATACCCTCTATCATTTTCTCTAGAGTCAACATCGTTTCATCTACATGAAAATGGCAATCCACAATCATTTTAATCCGCTCCTTCGAATTCCTTTATCCGCGTGATTTCGTGAATGCACCGTCTTTAGCTCTTCCTTCTTCACTTGGCGGGATCCCAAACGATTAGTCAGATGCATGAACTAAAGGCCATATACGAACCTCTATCTTTTTTGAAAAATGCAAGATAGGCTGGTCACTTTCAACCTGAATCCCCTGCTTGGATAGCATCGTATTCTGACTAAATTCCGCCTCTGCGTGCTGCAGTAACCAAGGCTGATGCAGAATATCGCAACGAAGCGGTACACCCTTTTTGTTTAGGGTATAAAGGCAATAGCGCTCAGACATCCACTCATCGAAAGAGCCTTTAGCTGCGTGATAGGGCTCTGAGATTGGTCTATAGCTACATACAAATTGTACATCATCGCCACTTCGCCTCTTGCTTTCATAGCCTATGCTAGCCCCGTTACGCTTCACTGTCATATCAGCATACACATATGGCAAGTGGTAGAACGCTTTTGCTCCCCACACCGCAAGCTGGTTGGCAGCATCCAGACTAAAGAAGTACACCCCAGGCTTGCCATCAAGTGTTACATACGTTCGAACGTTGAGCTCAGGAAATCGATCCGTTCCAGGAACAGGCGGCAAGCCTCGCATTCGAATACCCGTCATATGAAACGGAACAACACCAATCCAACCCATACCGTTAAAAGAATCCAAAGGCAGCACATTAGGCACTAGCGCTTGTAAAACTTCAAGTTTAATTGGATAATGAGCAAACAAAAGATCGTTCCATGTCTGCTTCATAACCCAAGGCAAATTAGGAAGCGGCCATAGACGATGCCCGTCGTCCCATGAAGCTTTTTTCATGTGTTCTTCCATGACTTTGCTACCTCCATATTTTTAATTACATTTTTTCCCTTAAGTATACCATGGGTGCTAGTATAGTTTTCTTTCCTTTGTACAATAATTGTTATGAAAAATAGAAATTCTTCTGAATCCCAATAAAACTCAGTATTTTAAATAAAATAAAGCATAATGGCGTTAATATTTAAACTTTTCATTACTTAATTTCGATAACAATGTTACAGTTAGAAAGAAACTTTAAAAGTGAGCAGGTGAAATACATGATTGAAGTAAAAACCTCTCCACTAAGTGATGGAGAATTGAATAGAGGGGTATTCGCTACACGTGATATAAAAAAAGGCGAGCTTATACATGAAGCACCGGTCCTTCCTTACCCTAACGACCAGCATGAACACGTCGAGCAAACACTGCTCGCTGATTACGTTTTTGAGTATGGGATCAATCATACTGCGATTCTTCTTGGCTATGGAATGCTTTTTAACCATTCGTATGAACCGAATGCAACGTATGAGATTAATTTTGACAATCACACGTTTGACTACTATGCATTCACAGATATAAAAGCAGGGGATGAAATTCTCATTAATTATAATGGGGATGTCGATAACAAAGATCCCCTATGGTTTAATGAAGAACAAGATTGAACATCAGGCGCCTTCTCTCGTGAAAAAGAGAAGGCGCCTGATTTGTTAATCTAATTTTATTAAAGGACGCCTCCGAATAAGAAAATCCGAGAAATAATTGGTATTTGAAGGGAAAACATCCTTTATGTCGAAATTAATTAAATAAAGGGGATGAACCCAAATGAATAAAGTTGATTTATTAAAAGCTTTACGTAATTCCAGTCGAGGTAATTTTTTTGCAACAGAGATTCCAAAGGCTACAAAAGAAGATGAAAAAAAGATTGAAGAATTGCTTGGGGAATTAGCAAGCGAGGGAAAAATCAAGTTAAGAGAATGTATACAGCGAGAATACTCCGTTTATTTACATGGCATAATTAAGTATGCATCCGAATAATCGGTTACTTTTTACGACATGTGAGTTCCTTCATCTTTAACAAATAAGAAAGGCTGTTACAACAGCCTTTCATCCTAATATGATCACTTGCAATTTATAACAAAACATTACAAACAATAGATTGTTTATAGTTTTCCCATAACAAAATCATGTTGTAAACGTTCCTCTAATTTTTCTAAGTTCCCCCCATTTTCTATAAAATTATTGAATTTATCAGCTATTAACTTTCCAGAGTTTTTGTTAATGTGTTTAACTTTGAGCAGAGTATTCACCTTCACAATATCAGGAGTTACATCCCTACGGTGTAATTTACCTGGAACTTTCACCCACAATCTTTCCCAATCATCCAATAAATCAACTTCTTCAAAATAATGTTTTTGCAAACCGCATAACCATGCGATACAAGAAATGTTCCGCTTCTGACAACCTTCCCCATCCTTTAAAAATTCACATCCCCGACAGCAGGAATTTCCACTTCTAATACAGACGCTGCAAATTTCATTAGCTCCAATTTCTTCAAACACTTTTAACCCGTACTGGATGAGATGCTCTTTTTTCATTTCAATACTCATTATTTTCTCCCACTTTACTTCGTTGATAAAGAGATTTAATATTTAGTATCTGTCAACTTCCCCTTTATATTAGTTTGACACTAAATTTAACAATCCCACCCTCTTAACCTAATTTAAAGCCATTAATTTCCTACGTTTTTAAAGTTACTTACACAGGTTGTTATTTAGTTATATTTGTTGTGAATTTCTTTCTAATACTTGAGCATATTAAAAACGATATTATTTGAAAGTGAGATGAAATAAGCAATGTCTAAACAACAAGGTGTGCAAAATAGCAATCAAACGAGAGAGCAAATCGAAAAACATGATAAAAGAAATGATGTTGAACTAGGCAGTGAATATCAAATTGGAAACACAAGTTCACAAAGTCAGAAAAAAAGCGGACGTCAAGCAAATAAAAAATAACCTCATCTTCGAGGTTATTTTTTTAATATATCGAATAATACCTTCAACCGCTCTCATTTAACCAACTTAATTACAATCTCCTTATAAAAAAGATAATCTGAATATACATATCGGCCATTTCCTCAGGCGATTCGGCTAAGTTATTATGAAGCCATTGCTCAATCAATCCTAAAAAAGCTGAGGTAGCAAATGAAGACAAATACTCATTTGGAATAGCCAAGTCCCGGAAAAACGCCTCGTTTTGCATCATTTTTTCACCAAAGTGATGAACGAAAAATTGTTTAAGCCTTTTATGAAAGCCAAAGTGATTATTTTCCCCTAAAAACACTTGAAAAAGTTCTACATTAATTTGAATATAGCGGAATACTTCAACAGCAAGCATAGAAATTTGTCCTTTTTCTGCTTGTTGCAGCAAGATATCTGGTTTTAGACGCTGTAAATGTAATTCAAGTCCCCCTAGTAAGTTTTCCTCCATTTGGTTAAGAAGATCATATTTGTCCTGATAATGTAAGTAAAAAGTTCCCCTGTTAATCGCTGCAGCTGTTGTAATGTCTCGAACAGATACTTTCATGAAATGCTTTTCCTTTAGTAACTGCAAAAAGCTTTTTTGAATTTTCTCTTTCGTCTTTTCAATCATTTCATCGTAAATTGACTTCATGCTACTTCCTCCGTACTAATGAACAGTTACACATTTTTTGTTTATTGCCTTCATTCTATCAATAAAATAAACTAAAAGCATAGCATTCAACACTGTGTTGAATGGCGTACAATCAAACGGAAGGTGATTCAAATGAAAAAGTCGAATATGATTATGATGATAACGTTTTTAATCGCTGTTGGAATGATTGCCAAAACGTTTATACTAAATGAAGATGTTAAAGTGTTTTTACTAATCTTCTTTGCAGTTGGTACAGGTTTAGGATTGTTACGTTTGTTCGTTAACAGCTCAATTAAAAAGATGAAAGGGAAAGGCTGGAAGACTAAAGTATTGTTCTTTAGTGTTTTACTTGGCTTAGGGCTGCCGTTCCAATCTTGGTTTAGAAACGACGTTTTATTAAGTATGAATCCGTCTTATTTAACGAGCAGCTTAATTATTATGGTTGTAGGCGTCCTATTTATGACAACTTTCTTCGGATATATAACAAAGAAAATAAATGTAAGGAGCATATCAGAGTAATTGGCGAGATTATTGCATGAATTGGCCAGATTATCACCAAATTTGGCGAGATTCCGTCGCACAAAAAGAAGCTGCTCCGAATGAGCAGCTTCTACTTTATTTAGACATTAAATCAACAAGTACCGCTTTTTGTGCATGAAGTCGGTTTCCAGCTTGGTGGAAGATAACAGAGTTTGGTCCATCAATCACCTCTGTTGTTACTTCTTCCTCGCGGTGTGCCGGTAAGCAGTGCATGAATAAGTAATCTGGTTTTGCATGTTTCACTAATTCTGCATTAATTTGATAGTCTTTGAATGCTTCTAAGCGAATGCTGTTTTCTTTTTCTTGCCCCATAGAAGTCCAAACATCAGAGTAGATAATATCTGCATCTTGGATTGCTTCTTCCGCTGAGCTTGTCACAACGATTTGACAGCCATTAGCTGCTGCTTCTTTTTGAGCAAGAGCGACAATTTTCTCATCTGGTTTATAGCCGTCTGGACAGCCGATTGAGAAATCCATGCCCATTTTTGCACAAGCAACCATTAAGGAATGGGCCATATTGTTTCCGTCCCCAATATAGCTCATTTTTAAGCCTTTTAACTCACCTTTAAGTTCTACAATCGTTAACAAGTCAGCAAGCACTTGGCATGGATGAGCCAAATCTGTAAGACCGTTAATAACCGGAATTGTAGCTGCCCCAGCTAGCTCTTCGATTTTCTCATGTTCAAATGTACGAATCATGATGCCATCTACATATTGTGAAAGAACTTTTGCTGTATCAGAAATCGTTTCACCACGGCCAATTTGAATGTCATTGCTGCTTAAGAATAGAGCATGACCGCCTAATTGCAACATCCCTACTTCGAAAGAAACCCGTGTACGCGTGGAAGATTTCTCGAAGATCATACCAAGTGTTTTCCCTTTTAATGGCGCGTATTCTTCACCAGCTTGTAATTTCGCCTTAATGTCTTGTGCTAATTGTAATAGCCCAGAAATTGTTGATGAAGATACATCAGCAATCGCTAAAAAATCTTTGCCATCAATAATTTTTGCTTCTTTATTAATTTCTAGCGTGTTCATACGTGTGATACCCCTTCCTTTTTCAGCCATTCTTGAAGTGGTGTAACATCAAAGTCTAAATTCGTTAATGATTGAAGATACGCTTTGTATGTTTCTTCTTGAGTAAAAGCAAGCAAGCGATATTTCGCTGCCATTAATCGCATCTTTTTATCTTCTTCTGTTGATCCGTATGCTAATACGACTCCAGCTTCGTCCTCTTTGATCCATGCTTCAAAGTCTGCATCGGTAATCTTAAGACCAGCTTTTACCGTCGCATCAATTAGCTCTTGGCTTAATTGTGCCGATGCTGCTTGGAATACACCTGTTTTATGCTTCGCCTTTTGAGCGTGGAATACTTTCGTTAAAGATTCTGGCATCGAGCTTGCAATCGCGATTCCTTCACCAGTGGACTTCATTTCTGGTCCTACTTTTGAATCTAAGCCGCTTAAAGCAAACGTTGAGAATACTGGATATTTCACAACAGAATACGGAATGTCTTCCATTAATCCTGTTTTCTCAAATACATCTGAAAGCTTATACGTACCAAGCAATACTTTCGTTGCTACTTGAACTAATGAAACACCTGTCACTTTGCTGATGATTGGAATAGTCCGGCTTGCACGTGGATTTACTTCCAGTACGTATACCTTCTCCCCATCAATCACAAACTGAATGTTCATTAACCCATTATAGCTAAGCTCATTCACGATACGCTTTGCATAATCGACCATTTTTTCTTTCGTAGCTTGTGATAATGTTTGAGCTGGTAAGAACGCCATACTGTCTCCTGAATGGACACCGGCTTTTTCTACATGCTCCGCAACGATTGGCACATAAATATCAGATCCATCTGCAATTAAATCAATTTCCGCTTCTTTCGCAGGAATATAAGAATCAATTAACACAGGATAAACAAGAGCCACACCGTTCTCAATGCGATTCAATAAGCTTTCTTTTGAACGAATGATTTCCATTCCTTGACCACCGATTACGTAAGATGGTCTTAATAAAACTGGGAAACCAATTTCTAGAGCGCTTTCGATTAATTCATCAACGTTGTTGGCCATCGTACCAGGAACGTGAGGAATATCTAGCTTTTGAAGCAATTGATAGAAACGATCGCGGTCTTCTAATTGATCCAACGTATCAAACGATGTACCAAGCAGGTTCACGCCGTATTCTTCAAGCCCTTGAGCTAAATTAATCGCAGTTTGACCGCCGAATTGAACAATAACATCCTCAATACCTTCTGCTTCAATGACATTCATGACATATTCCAGCGTTAAAGGCTCAAAGTATAAACGATCTGCTGTAGCAAAGTCCGTACTTACTGTTTCAGGGTTATTATTAATCATAATTGTTTCAACATCTTCACTTTGAAGTGCATATACCCCATGAACCGAACAATAATCGAATTCAATTCCTTGCCCAATACGAATTGGACCGCTGCCGATCATTAACACTTTTTTCTTATCCGTTTTCACCTGTTCATTTTCACCGAAATAAGTAGAATAATGATAATTGGTATGTGATTCAAATTCCGCTGCACATGTATCAACTGTTTTATAAACGGCTGTTACACCAAGTTCTTTACGATACGCTCTCACTTCTTGTTCGGACATATTCCATACAGAGGCAAGGTAACGGTCAGAGAACCCTTTTTCTTTATACACTTGCATCTCAGCCTTCGTCACATCTTGCAGTGACTGAGCGCTAATTTGTTTTTCAGTTGCAATTAACGATGCAAAGGAGTGTAAGAAGAAATAATCAATCTTCGTTGCTTCATGAATTTCTTCCATTGTGACACCTTTTCTAAGCATCTCAAAAATAACAAAAATTCGTTCGTCTGATTTCTCAGCGAGTTTTTCCCATAGCTCTGATACTGGTACATCAGCAAGGGATTTCAGTTGTAGACCTAATGTTTTTAACTCTAGAGAATCAACTGCCTTTTGAACGCCGCCTTCAAAGTTACGATGCAATGCCATAACTTCTCCAGTTGCTTTCATTTGAGTACCTAGTTTACGCTCCGCTGTTACAAATTTATCAAACGGCCAGCGCGGGAATTTCACAGCGACATAATCAAGAGCCGGCTCAAAGCTTGAGTACGTGCTCTTTGTAACTGGGTTGATTAGCTCATTTAAGTTATAGCCTACCGCAAGTTTTGCTGCGATTCTAGCAATTGGATAGCCTGTCGCTTTAGAAGCAAGTGCTGACGAACGGCTAACTCGTGGATTCACTTCGATTAAATAATATTGTTTGCTGTTTGGATCAAGCGCAAACTGAATGTTACAGCCGCCGATAATCCCAAGAGCCGAAATAATTTTAATAGAAGCCAATCGCAACATTTGAAACTCATCATCCGAAAGAGTTTGTGAAGGTGCCACAACAATCGAATCTCCTGTATGAATGCCGACAGGGTCGATGTTTTCCATATTACAAATTGTAATACATGTATTGTTTCCATCACGCATTACTTCATATTCTACTTCTTTATATCCAGCAATGCTTTTTTCAATTAAACATTGCGTAATTGGGCTTTCTTGTAAACCGCCGCGAACAAGCTCTTTAAATGCATCCATATTATCGGAAATTCCGCCGCCTGACCCGCCAAGTGTATAAGCAGGACGAACAATAATCGGAAAACCAATTTCTTCAGCAAAAGCAATCGCTTCTTCCATCGTGTGAACAATGGTGCTATCTGGAACAGGCTCATTGATTTCAAACATCAATTGACGGAATAATTCACGGTCTTCCCCTTTTTTGATAGAATCAATCGGCGTTCCAAGTAATCTCACATTATATTTTTCTAAAATGCCCGCTTCATCTAATTGATAAGCTAAATTCAAACCTGTTTGACCACCGAGTGTGGCAAGCAGACCGTCCGGCTTTTCCTTTGCGATAATCTTCTCTAATGTGTCAACTGTCAGTGGTTCAAAATAAACAGCATCTGCATTAATTTCATCTGTCATAATTGTTGCTGGATTATTATTAACAAGAATAACTTTGTATCCTTCTTCTTTCAGGGCTAGACAAGCTTGAGTACCTGCATAATCAAATTCTGCAGCTTGCCCAATGACAATTGGCCCTGAACCGATGACTAAAATCGTTTGTATCGTGTTGTCTTTAGGCATATACTTTCTCTCTCCCGCTATATTCATTGATTAGTTGCAAAAATTCATTAAAATGTACAGAGCTTTCAGCCGGTCCTGGGTTTGCTTCTGGATGGAATTGAGTCGTAAAGATTGGAAGTTCTTTATGCATAACGCCTTCTACCGTTCCGTCGTTTACATTTTTAAAACGAACTTGCAGCGATGTTTCTTCAAGGCTCACTTCATCCACTTCATAGCTATGATTTTGTGAACTCATATACACTCGGTTCGTTTGTAAATCTACAACCGGTTGATTCGCACCACGATGTCCGAATAGCATTTTCTTTGTATCTCCGCCAAAAGCTAAGGATGTTAATTGATGACCGAGACAAATTCCCAATGTTGGATAGCTCGAAATCACTTTCTTAATATTCCCTAGTAAGTGAGTTAACTGTTTCGGATTTCCAGGACCATTCGATAATAAAATACCGTCTGGGTTTAACCCTTTTACTTGTTCATATGTTGTATCAAACGGAACAACTGTCACGCGGCAGCCTTGATTAAGTAATGAATCTAAAATCGATTTTTTATAGCCGAAGTCCATCATGACCACATGCTTTTCGCCATTTCCATAGCTAACGATTTCTTTTGTTGATACTTCTGCTACATATGCATCAAGATTTGTTGTACATGACTCAAATGTATACTCTGCTTCAGAGGTGATGGCTGCTTCCATCGATCCTTCTTTACGAATATTTTTAACGACCGCTCTTGTATCCACATGACTTAGAAGTGGAATATTCCATTTATCTAAGTACTCTTTCAATGAATACTCCGCTTGATAATGAGAGTAATGCATATTGCCTTCATATACAATAACTCCTGCCACATGCGGCTTTTTGCTTTCAAAATCATATTTATTAATCCCATAGTTTCCGACTAATGGGTACGTAAATACAATAATTTGGTCCTTATAAGAAGGATCGGTTAATACTTCTTGATAACCTGTCATACCTGTAAAAAAGACAATCTCACCTGTGATTGCTTTTGTATTAGATTTTGTTAGTAGCTCACCTTCAAAGGTGGAGCCATTTGCTAAATGAAGATAGTTTTTCATCTTTTCACCTCTATAGATGATGCATATTTATATACAGAATAGCATTTTTATTCATTTTTATCTATAAAAATTCATATAATTTCGAATGTTTCTTATACTGACAATACTTTGCTGATTTTCTCTACAGCTAAGTCGATCTCTTCTTTGCTTACTGTTAAAGCTGGCAATAAGCGAAGAACATTAGGTCCCGCAGTCAACACAAGCAATCCGTCTTGCTGCAATGCTTCTAACGTAGACTGTGCTTCGTGTGTTAGCTCAATGCCGATCAGCATTCCAAGTCCGCGTACTTCCACAACTTGCTTGTTGCCTTGCAGTCCTTTTGTTAACTCACTCATTAAATAGTGTGCTTTCTCATTCGTCTCTTGTAAAAATTCTAGTGTGAAAATTTCATTTACTACAGCTTCCGCAGCAGCGATACAAACTGGATTTCCACCAAATGTAGAACCGTGACTACCTGGTCCAAAGTATTCCGCCAACTCTTCTTTTCCGATTACCGCTCCAATTGGGAGACCATTTCCTAGTCCTTTTGCTGCTGTGATAATATCAGGCTTCACATCGAAATGCTGGAATGCAAACGGTTTTCCAGTTCGGCCAATTCCTGTTTGAATTTCATCAATAATGAGAAGGGCTCCATGCTTTTCACATTGTTCTTTAATAGCATCTAAAAATGCTTGCTCTACAACGTGGATACCACCTTCACCTTGAACGACTTCAAGCATAACAGCCGCTGTTTCACTGTCCACAGCCTTCGCTAATGCTTCGCAATCATTGTAAGGAACATAATCAAATGTTGATAACATTTCACCAAAACCTACTCGAACCTTCTCCTGTCCTGTCGCAGCCATTGTGGCAAAGGTGCGTCCGTGGAAAGACTGCAAGCAAGTGACTACTTTTGATTTGCCTGTCGCTTTACGAGCTAGTTTAATCGCTCCTTCATTTGCTTCTGCTCCGCTGTTTGAAAAGAATACACGTCCAAGTCCCGTTACATCTGTTAACACTTTTGCTGTACGTTCTTGTGCAGAGCTTTTAAACATATTGGAAACATGCCAATATTTCTCCAATTGATTCGCTACAGCACTTTTTACTTTTTCATGACCATGGCCAAGGTTTAAAACGGCGATTCCAGATGTAAAATCTAAATATTGTGTTCCTTCTGTACTGATCAACCAAGAACCTTTTGCCTTTTCTGGTTCAATCCCCCATCTTGCATAAGTTGGAAATAATGAGCTCACTTTTGTACCCTCTCTTTTTGACTAAATTTCGTTCCAATGAATTGATTGTGTTCATAGAAAGCTTCTTTTCCGCTCACAATCATCACTTCTTTAATTCCTTTATTTAAAACCGATAATGCTGTATTTACTTTCGGAATCATCCCGCCATAAATACTTCCATCCTCGATTAAAGCATTCGTTTCATCTTCTGTTAACTCTTCAATAACTTGCCCGTCTTTCAGAACACCTTTTACGTCTGTTACGAATAAACACATCTCAGCATTTAATGCCTTAGCTACTGCACCAGCGGCCATATCTGCATTGACATTTAGTTTTTGTCCGCTTGTTGTTGTTGAAATCGGTGTTACGACTGGGCAAAACCCTTTTTCAAATAGCATTTCCATTAATTCTGGATTTACGTGTTCAATTTCTCCTACAGCGCCTAGAGCGGCTTGATCAATAAAGTTGCCAGTCAGCATTCCTGAATCAGAACCATTTAAGCCGACCGCCTTAATTCCATGCTGTTCAAGTTTATGAACTAGTATTCTATTAGACTTACCAGCTAGCATAAGCTCAACGATTTCTAATACTTCATCAGTTGTTTTTCGCAAGCCTTTTTCGAAAACTGGTTCAATCTCACACTTTTCAAGCATCGAATTAATATCTGGTCCACCACCATGAACAAAGACAATTTGATACCCTTCACTTTGTAGTTTTTTTACACTTGTAAAAAAAGATTCCGATAACTCATCAATAATGCTTCCGCCGCATTTTATGACCAACACGCTCATTCTTCAGACACTCCTTATGATCGATAACTTCCATTAATTTTCACATATTCATATGTTAAGTCACAGCCCCATGCCGTTCCTGATGCTGTTCCTTCTTTTAAATACACATTAATCGTAAAACTATCTTGCTCTAGATACACTTTTGCCTCTTCTTCTGAAAATGCAACTGGTTCCCCGTCTTTTAGCACAACAATGTCACCAAAAGCAATCGTTGCTTCACTTGGATTAAATGTCACACCGCTGCGTCCCATAGCCGCAATAATTCGGCCCCAGTTTGCATCAGCACCGTAAGCAGCCGTCTTCACTAAATTCGAACCAACAATCGTTTTTCCCATCATTTGTGCTTCCGGTTTCGTTTTCATTCCATGAACGTTTACTTCGATTAACTTTGTCGCACCTTCACCGTCTTTAGCAATCTTCTTCGCTAATGTTTCCGCCGTTTGTTTTAACATTTCGATAAATACAGGCCATTCAGGATGTGTGCTCGATAATGGCTCATTTCCAGCCTCTCCATTAGCTAAAACAAGAACCATATCATTTGTTGAACAATCGCCATCTACTGTAATTTGATTGAATGTATCATTCGTTACTTCTCGTAACGCTGCATGTAAATCTGCTGATTCAATCACCGCATCCGTTGTAATGAACCCTAGCATTGTAGCCATATTCGGATGAATCATTCCCGATCCTTTAGCCGCTCCGCCCATCGATACTTTTTTGCCATCAATGATTGCCTCATATCCGCAATGCTTCGATACTAAGTCCGTTGTTAAAATAGCTGTTTCAAAGCTCTCTGCTGATACGCGCTCCGTTGTTGGATTCAACGCTTGAATGCCATTCGCTATTTTTTCCATATCTAATAATTCACCAATAACTCCAGTTGAAGCAACTGCAAATAAATGCTCAGATACACCAAATTTTTCAGCTGCAAGCTTTCTCATTTCATAAGCATCCTTTAACCCTTGCTCTCCAGTACAAGCATTGGCACAAGCACTGTTTACGATAATTCCATGAAGCTTTCCTTCTTGAGAAATACTATCTTTCGTTACCGCAATTGGAGCTGCTTGAACAATATTTTTTGTGTACACAGCTGCGCTTGAGGCTGGTGTTTCTGTATAAATCACACCGACATCCTTCTTCTCATAACGTAATCCCGCATGAGCACCGTCCGCTTTAAACCCTTTAGGCGTTAAAATATTTCCTTCATTTACTTGTTTTACTACTTCAACTGGTTGTAATGTTTTCATTGTTTTCCTCCGAAATTATTACGGATATAATGGAGCACTCCATAATCCCGCTGTTTCTTTTAATCCCATTAAAATATTTGCATTTTGAATGGCCTGACCTGCAGCACCTTTTACTAAATTATCGATTACAGAGACAATCGTCACTCTGCCGGTTCTCTCATCATAATCGACACCAATATCACAGAAATTAGAACCGTATACTTGTTTCGTTGAAGGGAATTGACCTAACGGCTGGATTCGTACAAATGGATGATTTGCATACACCGTTTCAAATAGGTCTCTCACTTCTGCTTTCGTTGTTTGTCGATTCACTTTCACATACATCGTTGCCATAATTCCTCGCGTCATTGGCACAAGATGCGTATTAAATGTAATCGGCTTTATATCCGCAAACCAACGCCCAAGCTGCTGCTCGACTTCCGGAATATGCTGATGTTGATTTACTTTATAAATTTTAAAATTCTCATTCATTTCGCTGTAATGTGTTACCGCTGTTGGCGACTTCCCAGCACCAGATACGCCGGACTTAGCATCAACAATTACATCTTCACCCGTCGCCCAGCCTTCTGTGAATAAAGGAGCTAAGCCTAAAAGCGTCGCTGTTGGATAACAACCTGGATTCGCAATGATATCTGCCTGCTCGATTTGTTCTTTATTCCATTCAGCCAAACCGTATACTGATTTTTCAATTATATGCTGTGGTGCCGGTTCTTTCTTGTACCATTGTGCATATTCTCCTGGTGTTTGTAACCTCAAATCACCGGATAAATCGATTACTTTTATATCCAAATCGCAAAATTCGGAAATTAATTTAGACGATACACCAGAAGGAGTTGCTAAAAATACAATATCCGATTTTTTAGCAATCGCTTCGGCATCAATCTCTTCTAATTTATAATCCATATGCATTAAATGTGCATTCTCTTCATATATATTTCGGCCAAACTGGGAAGAAGTATGCAATGAAGCAATTTCCAGATGAGGGTGGTTCCCTAAAAACCGGATTAACTCTAGACCACCGTATCCAGTGGCGCCTACTATTGACACGTTCAAAAAGATCAACTCCTATACTCATAAATCCCTGTCATTCTTTGATTCTATTATTATATGACTGAATAAAAATAAAATCAAATGTATTTTTATAAAATTGTATAAATGATTTCGAATACATAAATTTAATGAAGAAATTATAACAGGTAGTTGACTATGTATCTTTTTTCCGCTTAAATCAATGGTAGGAATAGTAAAGAAGGCAGTATAAAGGTGGTTTAACATGGAATATTCTTCCTTGCCCCAAAAATTAAACGAACTTGTTCTTGAAAATTATCCTGTAAAATATATAGAAAGAGGACGCTATCTTTTTCAAGAAAGTACGCCCTCAAGTGAATTATTTTATATTTTAAATGGGAAAGTTCAAATTAGCAAAATCGTCCCTGATGGACGTGAACTAACATTGCGACTATGCTCGGGTAATGAATTAATTGGTGAAACAATCCTTTTCTCTGAATTACCTAAACATATGATGAATGCTAAGATGATTGAAGGTGGAGAAGTAATCTTCATTAATAAAGAACAGTTCGAACAACAAATTTATAAAGATAGTCAACTCGCTATTGATTGTCTCTCCTGGTTATCCGCTCAACACCGCAAAACTCAAACGATGTTTCGAGACTTACTCTTGCATGGCAAAAAAGGAGCTTTATACTCCACGTTAATTCGAATCATGAATAGCTACGGCGTTGAAACAGAGAATGGCACGATCATTACAATGGCCTTTACCAATCAAGAACTTGCAAATTTTTGCGGCACATCCCGTGAGGTCATTAATCGGATGTTAGCGGATTTACGCAAACAGAATGTAATCTCACTGGACAAAGGATTTATTACAATTCACAATGTAGACTTTTTACGTACTGAAATTGACTGTGAAAACTGTCCAATTGATATTTGTAGAATTGATTAAAGTCGGTTTAAATAACCGACTTTTTTCATGGATATCGGATTAAAGTATATACGCAGTTTCGAGAAGAACTACATCCATAATCTCATGGTTACCATCCATTCAACCTACCCCCCAGTAAGTGAATCGATGTATAAACTATTCAACCCAAGCTTCTTTTGTAACAATCCCATCCCCTTGGAATCCCTTATAGCAGCAAAAACAAACAGGTGAATAGATGGAGACATATTCATTCATCTCGACTGCATTCATACATATAGAATCTTAACCCCTCTGCCACATTATCAAATCGAGAGATATTCAGCGGTGACTTTTCTCACATCTTTTTTGAACTTTTTCTTAATTAATAAATCTATAATTTGATAAGTTGTTCAAATTATTTTCACATTTCCCTCAACATTCTTTCTTTACCAACATAATTATTAATAGGAAGGGTATGTTTCATACGCCTTCTTAGCATACCCAAATAAAAAAGGCCAAATCATCATGATCTGACCTTTTCTCCATTATTTAATGCCAAGTGCAATTTTTGCATATCGAGACATTTTATCTTTCGTCCATGCTGGCGTCCAAACAATGTTCACTTCTGTTTCTTTTACTTCTGGCAGATCTTCAAGTGCATATTTCACTTGATCCACAATAACTCCAGCAAGCGGACAGCCCATAGCCGTTAGCGTCATTGTAATCGTTGTATAGCCTTCTTCATCCATATCAACATCATATACAAGCCCTAGATTCACAATATCTACCCCTAATTCTGGGTCGATTACGCGCTCTAACGCTCCCATAATACTATCTTTTACATCTTGATCCACGTTGTTCACTCCTTTTTCATATGGAAAAATTATCTCCACATGAGCATCATAACAGATTTACACTAAATTCTTAAACTTTTTGTATCGTTGGCTGCAAGTGCTTATCGAACCATTCCACTGTTTGTAATACTCCTGATCGTGACACTTTATGTCCAGCCTTTTCATCTAAAATAAACATCAAATGATTCGGCTTGCTGTCATAATTCGATTTAATATGCTGATAAAGATCATAAGCAAACTTATAAGGCACGACTTGATCTTTTACTCCATGCCAAAACATAAGCGGTCTGTTTTGCAGCTTATCTGGATTTAAGCTTAAATCATAAGGCTTTAACAATTCCAATTGTTCTTGAACATCCTTTTCCTTTAAATCCAATTCTGGTAGTATCTTTTTCATTTGCTCTACTTGATACTCAGCAAACCTAACATAGGCGGGGTTGCCCATCAAACTCACAGCTGCAGAAATCCAGTCATATGCAGCAAGTGCCCCATTCGTGACAATGCCCCCCATTGAGGTTCCGACAACTCCAATTTTGTCCGCTTGAACTAAATGTCTAGACACAAGTTCTTCCTTTAGTATGTTCAATTCATGAATCGTCTGAACAATCATTTTCCAAAAGCGGGACGATAATTCTTTTTCACTGTATCCCGATTCTCTTTCACCATGATGAATCACATCCGGTAAAATAACGCGAAACCCCTTTTCCGCTAGCAAGTATGCATAATGTAGATTATGTTCCTTTGCACTCATAAAACCATGAATAAAGAAAATAAGCGGCTGCTTTTTTTCAAACAACTCTTCCTTGCTCATATGTAAAACTGGGATATTGTCAACTTTTTCATTCTTGATAGTAATCAATTTGAAACGCCTCCATGTATGGAAATTAATAAACTCCAATCGGTTTCATCATACATCAATGCAAATTCAATGAAAAAGATTTGAATTTGCATTACAATAAACTTTACAAATATTTGCATAAACTTCATAGTAATTCGGTTATCGTACAGTATACTGAAAGTACAAAAAATACAAAACAGAAACGAAGGTGCTCATTGATGGCTGATAAACATTTAATCGTGTTAGATCTTGACGGAACATTACTGAATAATGACAAACAAATTTCGTCTCGTACAAAGCAAGTTTTAACAAAGCTCAAAGAAGATGGTCATCAAATCATGATTGCCACTGGAAGACCATATCGTGCCAGCGAATTGTATTATCGTCAACTCGGATTAACAACACCAATCGTCAATTTTAATGGCGCTTTCGTGCATCATCCATTACAAACAAGCTGGGGAATGTACCATTCACCATTAGATATCAACGTGGCAAAGGATATCGTCGAAGCATGTGACGAATTCGACTATCATAATATTATCGCTGAAGTTCGCGATGACGTATATTTTCATTATCATGATGAAAAGCTCATTGACCTTTTGAAAATGGGTAATCCAAAAGTAACAACAGGCGATTTACGTAACTTCTTAGAACAATCTCCCACAAGTATGCTCATTCATGCTGAAGAACACCAAGTTACGGAAATTCGTGAGCATTTAACATCTGTTCATGCCGAAGTGATTGATCACCGCAGTTGGGCTGCTCCTTTTCATGTTATTGAAATTGTGAAAAGCGGGTTGAATAAAGCAGTCGGTATTCAAAAAGTTTCAAATTATTTAGATATACCAAAAGAACGAATTATCGCTTTTGGCGATGAAGATAATGACTTAGAAATGATTGATTATGCAGGCACTGGTGTCGCAATGGGCAATGCCATCTCCGAGCTTAAGTCATTAGCAAACATAACTACCTTAACAAATGAAGAAGACGGTATTGCGGTATTCCTGGAAGATAAATTCAATATTAAACTTGCCTAAATACCCTTTATTTCCTCTATAAAATCCACCGAAACGGTCAAACTATATTTGACACCGTAACTTTTGTGTCAAACGCTCACAATCGGAGGAGATAAGCATGGGTAAACGCAGTAAATCGAAACGATTTGTTCAGCAGGGTAAAGACTCGGTTGCCTTGCATGCTCAAAAGATTCCTTATCATTCTACGTTTGAAGAAGCCGAACAACGTCAAAAGTCAAACCAATTTTATGGAGGCTTGTAATGGCAAATAGACTATTTCAAGAAGCGCGTGAGTTTGTTGAGAATGTTCTGCAGTCTGAGCGTCATGAAAGTCATGAAAATGCGGTGGACGTAGCCAAGAATGCACTTTCTTCAGCCTTTGCTAATTCAACAGAGGCTGAAAAAGAACAGCTTCGGGAGCTGCAACAGAGATTAGAAGATCACCTAAAATAAGCCTCTACCCTAAGCAAAGGCCGGACTTTTATAAGTCTGGCCTTTGGATTTTCTGTTATTATGTAATGGATAAGTAAGTCCTCTCTAAAGAAAAAGTAAGTATACATTATGCTTGTCCTTCGACAAAGCAAGCCTTCTTTCTACTCAAAATAGCAATGCGTTTTGACGTTTTTTTCTACTGGATAGCTTCACTAAATCGCCTAATGTCGTCATTCCTTTTTCCTCGAAACGCTTTAATAGTTCCACAAATAAATATGCCGTTGTTAATGCATCCCCGAGAGCTCTGTGACGTGTAAATACCTTCGTACCAAACGAAGCAGCATACTCCTCAAGATCGCGCATATCCCAGGAAGGAAATAAACGATGAATTAAGTCAATCGTATCAAGCGCTAGTGGTTGTTGAAACGTATATTTCATACGATTCAATTCTTTTTTTATAACCATTACATCGAAGCTAATACAGTGCCCCACCCATCCCTTACTATCATGATTCTCCATAAAACGGAAGTATTGTTCAATCACTTCAAGAGCTAAAGGTGCTTCATTCACTTGTTGTTGTTCAATGGATGTTAATTCTATAATATGAACTGGAATTTTCCGCATCGGATTAACAAAAGATTGAAACGTCTTGTCTGTTACTTCCATATTAGCTACTTGGACAGCTCCTATTTCAATGACTCGATCTTTGGCACCAATCGAAAAACCCGTCGTTTCTGTATCAAAAACAGTAAATGATAGATCGCGAAATGGTGTGTCCAAATATAGTGATTGATCCAAACAGTGGTTGAATCGCTTTTTCCCCCAGAACATTCTCCTTCACCCCTTATTTTAAATTCACAATTTCGAGAGGAGATAAAACTGCAGTGACCTGACTGTTTTTAACATCGTAATTAATTCATCTTTTTCCCAAGTGCGAATGGAAGACAGTTTAATTTCCGTTGTAATTTCTTCATTACGAAGATGTTTTCTCCACGACATTTGAATGCGTGTTCGGAGCGCTACTTCGTATGCATGGTGTAAATCATCTGCAAACCCTTCCGATAGTTCTCCTTTTTTCACCAATTCATTCAACAGTTCGATTGTAGTCCCTTCAATCAAGCCATTATGTACCCCTAAAATTTGCAGACAGTGATGAAGGGGAAATAATGCATGCTTTTTTATGTCAATAACTTGCCTTTTCCCTTTGAAGAGAATGCCAAAAGGCTGGTCAAACTGTGGTACTAGCTTTTCCCGCTCCTGCTGTGCCATGTAATAGATGAACGTGCGCGACTTTTCCAATTGACCTTGAACGAGATCCACAAATTGTCCATTCAATGAATGATTTCCGTATAAAAACCGAAACGACAAAAAATTATGGCCCAATAAAATATGCTCATCCTTTAACTTTAGTGCCCAAAGATGAAGACGCCGCTTCCATTCCAAAAGCGAACCGCGCCAAACTTGCTCGCTTGACATCATCTTTCCTTTACATAATGCATACCCTGCCTGTTCAAGATGATGAACAATCTCTTGACCGAGCAATGAGAAATATTGTTTTATCTCCCCTTTGTTATTTTTCTCACTATCAGCATAAACGAGGAAATGATCTTGATCCGTTAACATAAACTGTTCTCCACGTGCACCACTGCCCATTTGATATAAACAAAACGGAACAGGCGGTGTGCCTTTTCCTTTCTGTTCCAACGATTTAACGGCTAGATTAACACAATGATAGGCAAGTCGGTCATATAATTTAGTAATAATTCCCAAAGTTTGAATCGTTGAGATTTCATCATGAATTAAACTGGATAACACGTCATAGATTGCATGTTTCACCTGTGGTAAATTTTCAAATGAAGAGTCTTCAATCTTCTTGATGACTCCCATTGCACCTCTATTTCTTTTCGCAATCAAATTAGAAAGCGTCACAATCCCTACTACTTTCTCCCCTTCAACAACGGGTAAATTCTTCACTCCAGTTGTATAAAACATTGATAGTACTTCGTAATAGTAATCATGACGGGAAACCGTATGTACCTTGTTTGTCATAATATCTTTTGCTTTTGGAGGGATTGTAAAGGTTCCCGCTACAACTCGCTCAACAATATCTTTTTCCGTAACAATCCCGAGTAAATGCTCCTTTTTATCCACAACAAGCATCGTACCAATGGAGTGATTCACCATTTTCCGTGCGATATTTTGCACTGTTTCATCTTCATCTACTGTAAAAGCAGGTGCTTGCATCAAGTCTTGTGCTCGGCGAACAAACGGCTCACTTTCTCCCCATTCCCCTGCCAACTTTACCTGTTCCGCAAGTGATGAATAAATTTCTCGCAGTCGGAGAGCTACTTGTCTTAGCATATAATCACGTACAAACTCATCTTCCCATCTTCGCCTAATGACCGAATAAGGAATTTGCAGACAGTATGAATGGTTTACCGCTTCTACTTCAACTTCATGTTGACCAACGGGCTCATCAGGCTCACCTAAGAAATAAGCGAGGGTGGAAAAGCCAAAGAGTTCCCCTTCCTGAAGCACTTCGAGAACTTCCCATCTCCCATTTTCCGCTTCAACCAATACTTCAGCAGAACCTTTCAAGATGAGAAGTAAACCTTCATGCGGATGTTTAGAGTAAGGGATTTTTTCAGATTTCCGATAATACTGCAGCTCACAATCGTCCATAAGCTGTAAAAACGTTTCATTCGATACACCTTTAAATAAAGGCTGATTGTGAACTTTCTCCATCAGCTCTTTTTGTTCATGAACGTTCATCTCTCCTACCCCACGATCCCTATTATTTGCTTATAAGAAAAATCCCCCGTCTTTTAAGGACGGGGGATGACGGTTTGAAAAGATTATTCAATCAAGCGGCGCTTTCTACCGTTTCTTGACGTATCCCTAAACTAAGGATTAATGCGCATGTGGATTATAGCCACCGTCAGTTCCAGTGTCTTCAAGTCCTCTATAACCTGTTTCAGCTTGGAATTTAACTTCAGCGTAACTCTTCTCACCTTCGCTCTTAGATGATAAAAGGCTTCCTATAATAGCTGCAAGGAATCCAGCTGGAACGGAAATAATTGCAGGATTTGTCCACGGGAATAGTGGCTCGCCAACGAAAAATGCTTTTCCTTCAACAGGATTAATAACGTTAGGACCGAGAATTACTAGAACAACCGCTACAATTAATCCAGTCAACATCGAAGCAACTGCACCTGTCGTATTAAATCGTTTCCAATAGATTGTAAAAAGAAGCGTCGGTACGTTCGCAGATGCCGCAATACAAAAGGCAATCGAAACAAGGAACGCAACATTCAACTTTTCTGAACCAAGTGCAAGAAGGATAGAGAATACAGCAACACCAAGAGCGGCCCAACGTGCAGCAGCTACTTGCTGCTTTTCTGTTACTTTACCTTTTTTAATAATTTGTCCGTAAAGATCATGTGCAAGAGCTGAAGCTCCAGATAGTACAAGACCAGCAACAACCGCTAGAATCGTCGCAAATGCAACTGCTGCTACGAATGATTCTAGTGCATTTCCACCTAGTATACCGGCAAGCATCGGAGCAGCCATATTACCAGCCGCATTTTCAGCTACAATCGCATCAGTACCAACGAAGGCCGCTGCACCGAAACCTAGGAAGATTGTTAAAACATAGAAAATACCAATAATCCAAACTGCGTAAATAACAGAGGAGCGAGCTGTTTTCGCATCTTTTACTGTAAAGAAGCGCATTAAGATATGTGGAAGACCAGCAGTACCTAATAAAAGCGCAATCAGAACGGAAATTAATTCTAATGGGTTTTTATAAACGGTACCTGAAAGTAAGAAGCTTTCACCATGAGCAGTAGCTGTCGATACCTTCTCAAACATGGCGACCATGCTAAAATCAAATTTTAAAAGGACAAGGAAAGAAATAACGACTGTTCCTGCCATAAGAAGGCCGGCTTTGATGATTTGTACCCAACTTGTAGCTCCCATTCCTCCGAATAATACATAAATCGACATCATAATCCCAACAAGAATTACGGCCATCCAGTACTCAAGTCCAAAAAGTAACTTAATAAGTGCTCCTGCCCCAACAAGCTGAGCAATCATATAGAAAATAACGATTGTAATTGTATTTAAAGCTGCTGCACCGCGAACTTTTGTCGCTGAAAAGCGGGCACCAATCATATCAGCCATCGTATATTTTCCAAGATTACGAAGTGGTTCTGCGATTAAGAATAAAACGACTAGGTATGCCACAAGCCACCCTACACTATAATAAAAACCGTCAAAACCATTTAATGAAATGGCCCCGGCAATTCCTAGGAAAGAAGCAGCAGATAAGTAATCCCCCGCAATCGCAAGTCCATTTTGCCAACCGGTCAACGAGCCGCCAGCTGTATAAAATTCACTTGCTGTAGACGTACGCTTTGCTGCCAAATATGTAACATAAAGCGTGATCCCTATTACTCCAAAAAAGATGATTAATGTGATCGCATTCAAACCAAAGACCTCCCCCTACTTCAAAATGTGTTTTTCAATAATCTCTTCTGCTTCCTTATCAAAGCTAGAAGCTTTTTTCGTATAAATTGTTGAAAAAACCCATGTCAATACGAACATGCTAAAAGCGTATATCCAAGTCCAGTTAATCAACCCAATCGCATTTGAATTAAGGACCTTTGTATATCCTGTTAGAATAGGCAGCATAAAAAAGGCTACTAAGAACACAATAATATAAGGCGTCATAAACTTAGTTTTTCGGCTAGTCAAAGCTTTAAATTCCGGTGTTTCAATAATTTTTTCAAAATCTACAGCCTGAACTTCTTGGCTATTTTGTGCATTGTTATCCATCATTTCAACTCCTTTGTTCTTCTTTTTGAAAATACAGAGTTTTCAGTCTTTGGTTCGCACGTGATTCCCTTCACTTCAGCACGTTTGCTCCTCTTATCCCCCCTAACCAGTGTAACCGCTTTCATACCCTTTAAAAAAACATATCTACCATTCTTACAATCTCCCTTATTCCTATCACTTTATACCTATTCTTTCATTCTCTTCCCGAGTAAAAGAAAGTTCAAAGCGTCTTCCTAAGTATGCAGACAGAATTCAAGACTGTTTGGTAGATATAGGTTTATTATTTCAAATTTTTACAATTTATTCAATAGTTTTCTAAATTTTTCTCATAGATTAACATTTAAATCTTCCATATCAATATTAGCATTTTATACCAGGGAATAAGCGGTTGAACTCCCCCCACTAGAATTCATTAATTCCTCTATTCCCTACTGCTTTCTCAAAAAAATTACAATATCGGATAAGTTGGGACGAGCAGAATAGATGGTTTTTTTCGCTTATCATGCTACACTAAACATAATTAAATAATGAAGAAAGCAGGTGTAAGCGTGGCTATCACAATTTTAGCAGACAGTGCATGTGATTTGCCATTGTCTTTCTACACAGAAAACAATGTCTCATTTATTCCTCTTCAAGTACATCTTGAAGGGAAAAATTACACAGACCTACAAACTATCGATCCGAAAGAAGTTTATCAAGCGATGCGTGAAGGGAAAGCTCCTAAAACATCTCAATCTTCTCCGGAATACTTAATAGAGCTATTTACACAATTTGCGAAAGAGAAACAACGAGGTATCTATATTGCTTTCTCCTCTCAATTGTCTGGAACCTATCAAACGGCCGTTATGTGCCGTAATCAAGTAAAAGAGCAATATCCAGAATTAGACCTTGAAATCATTGATACGAAGTGTGCCTCCCTTGGTGCGGGACTCGTTGTAAAAAGCGCCGCCCAATTAGCAGCAAAAGGCGCTTCTAAAGAAGAGATTCTTGAAGACATTCAGTTCCATATTCGTCATATGGAACACCTCTTTACCGTTGACGATCTTGAATATTTAGCTCGCGGCGGACGAATTTCTAAAGCTTCAGCCTTTGTCGGCGGTTTATTAAACATTAAGCCCTTACTACATGTTGAAGATGGAAAACTAATTCCGCTTGAAAAAGTACGCGGCAAAAAGAAATTAATGAAACGGATTCTGGAATTAATGCATGAACGTGGACAAAATTTGCATGAGCAATCGATTGCAATCAGTCATGGCGATGATGAAGAAGCAGCTTTAGAATATAAAGCGGCCATTCAAGCAGAGTTCGGTACAAAAGATGTTTTCATTAATACGGTTGGTGCAACAATTGGTGCGCACTCTGGTCCAGGTACGATTGCCATTTTCTTCTTAAATAAAACGAAATAAAACGAATACATACTCCCTTTCATTTGCGTCAACACTAAGAACTGACCATAAACGAAAGGGAGTTTTATTATGTCTACAACAAAAGATAATGATAAAAAAGCAAAAGATAATCAAGCTTACAATGCCGAAAAAAATGTGCAATATACAGAAAACCTTAGAGCGGGTAAACACTCATATTCCAAACAAACTGACCATAAATAGAATCCGATTAGTTGTCTTCCCTCCTATCATTCCATATAATAAAGGAAATAAATCTTGCTGGAGGTAAGACATGGCAAAAGAAAGTTCATTTGATATTGTATCAAAAGTAGAGTTTCCAGAAGTAACAAATGCTGTCACAATGGCGATGAAAGAAATTGCAACCCGCTATGATTTCAAAGGAAGCAAAAGTAACATTACGCTAGAAAAAGAAGAGCTTATACTCGTTTCCGACGATGAATATAAGCTGGACCAATTAAAGGATGTACTTCTTAGTAAACTTGTAAAACGTAACGTGCCCATTAAAAACTTGGAGTATGGAAAAATCGAAGGTGCTTCAGGCGGAAATGTACGCCAACGTGCAAAGCTTATTCAAGGGATTGATAAAGAGCAAGCAAAGAAAATTAATACGATTATTAAAAATAGCGGCTTAAAAGTAAAAAGCCAAATCCAAGATGATCAAATCCGCGTAACAGGAAAAAGCCGTGATGATTTACAAGCGATTATCAATGCTATTCGTAATGCAGATTTATCAATCGATGTACAATTTTTAAATTACCGCTAACACAAAAAACTCGCCAATTTTGGCGAGTTTTTTAACATTCTTTAACTAATTTTAGCCTTACGAAAACCGTCAAATACAACAATTGCGGCAGATATAATAAATATACCAATTACTCCGCCAACCACCCACGTTTCTAATTGTTTAAAATCTGCTATATAGGCAAGGAATTTGGGGTGAAGCAAGTTGGGATTGCTGGATATGACAATAAATACAACTGTGCCTACAACCTGAACAACCATATTAAAAATAGCTATGCTCTTCGTCCATTGCCCCTTCATTAATTTATAAAGAGATAGTGCGATTTCACACCCGATAATCACAATCACAATTGGCCAATAGCGAAGTAACACTTCATGGTTTAAAACGGGGACCACGAATTCAAGACCTGTTTCGCTACCTCTATATACCCCTACAAGATGCTCGGCATAAAAATAAAGGGTTGCCCAAATCGCTGTCCACATTAACCCCCCAAACACTTCGCACTTCGTAATCGCTTTTTTCTTAGGAATATACGAAATGTTTTTTAAATCATCCGGTGTCCATTTGCTAAAACTTGTTGTTAGTGGATCCTGATCTTTTCCTTTATCCGTTCGTTCGATAATGGCGAAAACAAGCGTCACCCAAAAGAATACTTGCATGCTTACTTCGATGATTTTCCATATTCCTTCCCCCATAATATGGAGCACAACATTAATAACCGCTTCTTCTCCACCATAATTCATAAAATATGTGGCAATCATCGAGATTAACGAAATGACCGCGGCAATTGGTAAAATCATCTTTAATAACGTGACATATACATCAAAATAGCGCGGACCAATTAGGTGCATGGGCTGATCTCGATAACCGCTAGCTAATGTTGCTGGATTACCCAGTTTTTCAAGGACTTCCTTCACCTCTTCCTCGTTGTAATCATCAGACAGCATATCCTCAATCGTCGACCGTAATTCGAGGGCAATATCCTCACGACTTTTTTCAGGCAGTCTCCGCGTGACTTCTTGTATATAAATATCAATTAGATTCATCGTCTTCCCCCTTTGTTAATAGCCCATATAGTTGTTTGGAATTCTTCATCCATTCCTCTTTTAACTGCAAAAAGATTTCTACACCATATTCACTTAACACATAGTACTTACGGGGTCTACTCTCAGATGTGTCCCAACTGCTTGTCACTAACTCCTGCTTTTCTAAACGGCGAAGCAACGGATATAAGGTACTTTGATCAATATTAATACTTGATTCCTCCAATAATTGAACAAGTGAATATCCGTACTGGGGTGTTCGCAATTGACTTAAAACCGCTAATGTCAACGTTCCTCTTCTAAGCTCTGTCGTTAATGAATTTAGTAAAGTACTCATTCACCCACCTCAATTTTTTAATTAATATATGTTATACACTATATGATTTATACTATTCATCATACAGTATTGTTGTTACAACATCATTCTAGATTTTACTAATTTGTTTAAATTAGGTAAAAAGAAAAAACGAATTATGCCATTCATACATCGTTTTTTTTTTTTACACCTCCTAATATTTCCCACGTTTTATTAGTCCTTCACTTGCAAATAAGAAGAAGTAGAGATGAAAAGCAGGAGGGATTTTATGAGTCCATCAAATAATAATCAAACGAAGCAAACCTTTCCGCCGCAGCATCAAACACACCAGCCGGGTGTAGAAACAAAGATGACACCTAACCCAAAATCCGTAAATGAAAACTATAAAGGAAGCGGTAAATTAGCTGGTAAAACAGCGATTATTACCGGTGGCGATAGCGGAATTGGTAAGTCTGTAAGCATTTATTTTGCTAAAGAAGGCGCGAACGTGGCGATTGTCTATTTAGATGAAGTTGAGGATGCAAAAACAACGAAGCAGTTAGTAGAGAAAGAAGGCCAAAAATGCCTGCTCCTACAGGGGGATATCGGCAATGAATCTTTTTGCCAAAGTATCGTTGCACAAACAATGGAAGCATTTGGGGGACTTGATATTTTAGTCAACAATGCGGCTGAACAGCATGTGCAAACGAACTTTCTAGATATTACAGCCGAGCAGCTAGAAAAAACGTTCCGCACCAATATTTTTTCGATGTTCTATTTAACACAAGCCGCTCTTCCTCACTTAAAACAAGGAAGCAGCATTATCAACACCGCTTCTATTACAGCCTATAAAGGCCATCCTAAATTAATCGATTATTCAGCTACAAAGGGAGCCATCGTTTCCTTTACACGAGCACTCTCCAATTCGATTATTACAGATGGTATTCGTGTGAATGCTGTAGCACCTGGCCCTATTTGGACACCGCTCATTCCCGCTTCGTTCAATGAACAAGATGTCTCCAAGTTTGGCAGCGATACGCCAATCGGGCGCGCTGGACAACCAGAGGAACTCGCTCCTGCTTATGTATATTTAGCGAGCGAAGATTCCTCCTATATGAGCGGACAAGTACTCCATATCAATGGCGGTACGGTTGTAAATGGATAATACGATAAAGGCTTCCTTTCCAATAAGAGCGGGAAGCCTTTCGTTTTATACTAAACTAACACGGCTGTTTGCACTCGTTGACACGAGTCGCGCTCGACAAAATGATGCGGGATAATAGCACCTTGTATTCGTTCTTCTGGCGACGCTAGCTTTTGAACTAAGCATCTTGTTGCTTGATATCCGATATCATACATATTTGTATCAATGGAAGTGAATGAAGAAAGTGAAATTTCTGAAAATAAAGTATTGTTCAAGCTCACAATAGACATATGCTCTGGAGTAAAGCATCCTAAAGACCTTAAACTATTCATAATACTCAGTGCCATTAAATCATCGTGGACGATTAAAGCGGTAGGTACTTCTGATAAAGCTAAAAGGTTTTGCATCACTTCTTGCATCTCTTCTCGTAATGCCTCTTCATAAAAAATATAGTCGTTTCTAGGTACGATTCCATGTTCCTTCAAAGCACCTTCGTACCCTAATAAACGCTCATGCGTCATAACAAGTTTGGAATGGCCCCCAATGAATCCAACCTTCTTATGTCCTAACTCTAATAAATAATTCGTTGCTTCCTTCGCTGCTAAATAATTATCGTTATCGACATATGTAATTTCTTCAGCAAATTCATACGGTTTTCCAATCAAAACAAAAGGAAAATTGCGTGATTGCAAATAGGTAATCGTGTGATCATTCATACGCGAATACATCAGAACAATCCCGTCTACCATACCTCCCTGCACCATTTCAACGACTCCCTCAAAAATTTCCTCATCGGAATTCCCCGTATTCATGAGCAATGAATATTTTCTTTCTCGAGCACATTCACTTAAACCACGTAATATCGTAGCGAATGTCGGACTATTAAAAAACGTTTCTGATGAACTGGGCAGTACTAAACCCAAAATCTGTGTTGATTGATTGGCTAAACTACGTGCAATAAAGTTTGGATGATACCCTAACTTTTCCATCGCCTCACGAACACGTACCTTTGTTTTTTCACTAATTCTAGGATTATTTGCAATAACTCGTGAAACCGTCGAAGGAGCAACGTTTGCCAATTGTGCCACGTCTTTTATCGTAACGGCCATTACTTTTTCCCTCTCCCCTCTGTAGACATTAAGCCCTTTATATATTTTAAAAAGATGCAAAGGATAATCCAAAGCCTCTTAATTTTTTAGATATATCTTTTATCATACACTTATTATACAATTCCTTTCTCTCTATTTGTGTCTAAATTCAAAATTTTTAAGCAATTAACGCGTTAAAACGTTAATTCTCCCTAAAATTCTGTTAAATAATAGAAAATTTGCGACTTTCTTATGACAAGTTTTTACAAAAAAATTAATATGTATGAAATAAACTCTGTTGTTTAAAAATAAGTAACCCCTTTTTCGTGCTAGAAACAGTTTGCTCGTATATATCAAATAAAATGATAGGTAGAGAGTATGAGCCTTGGAATTATTCGTGATTTCACCCCTAAAACACCTCACATATTATATAAATAATGCATTCAAACTAGTGGAACACGCAAGGAGTAACATACCTTTATTACATACTTGAGGAGACTTTCAGCATAGCTAAAAAGGTGTGTGAAACCGAAGTTTCACACACCTTAGCCAAAAATCGTATAATCAGCCATACTGTTTAATACATCCAAGTGAAAACAGTTTTTCCTCCGACTTATTTATCTTCCCTTAATAAATACTCATTTCCATCTTGATCTTTAAATGAGAACATTGTTCCAAACGGCATTCTTAACATGTCCCCTACTTCTACTCCATTTTGTTTCATCTTCTCATAAGCTGATTCAATATCCGTTGTGCTAAAAAGAATCGATGGATGGGCAACTTTAGCAGGTTGATGTTGTTCCATTGCAGATTTAGAATACAGAACTAAGGTAGTAAATTCGTCTTCACTAGGTCCAACTTCTATCCAGGACATGTTTGGTCCCATCGGTTGTTCAAATTTCAATACAAAGCCCACTTTATTTAACCAAAAGTCCTTTGCCTGTTCTTGATCTTGTACATACACAGTAATTTTGCCAATTTTATTAATCATCATAAATCTCCTTAGGATCGTTTAATCATCTAACATCATTCTATCAATCAAAAAAAACAAAAGCAATTTCGTTCATTGACCTACTTTACTAACTTAGTTTATAGAAGATATACAAGGACTTCATAAGGTCTTAGAGTGGTATTCTTCTCTAGACTTACAAAAGCATCCTTATAATTCGCTAACAGAAGCTGCGTTGGTTCCGTACGCCATGAAGATAAATCAATAGACTGCTTCTGTTTACTAAAATTACAAACAACTAGAGCCGCTTGACCTTCACTTCTTCGAATATAAGCATAAATCTGTGGATCGTCCTCTAACACTAATTCATAGGCACCATAAATAAATACTTCATATTGCTTGCGCAGCTCAATCAGCTTCTTATAAAAAGTATAGATAGAATGACCATCCGTTATTTGATTGGCAACATTAATAGACGGATAGTTTTTATTCACCTTCATCCACGGTGTTCCCTTGGTAAATCCTGCATTTGCGCTGCTATCCCATTGCATCGGCGTTCGCGAGTTATCTCTTCCGCTTTTCCAAATAATCTGCATCATTTCCTCATGAGGCCGGCCTTTTGCTGTCTCAATGCGATAATAATTTTTCATCCCAACATCATCATAATCATCAATCGAAGCAAACTGAACATTGGTCATCCCGATTTCCTGCCCTTGATAAATAAACGGTGTCCCCTGCATTAGAAAGTATAAAGCACCAATCATTTTCGCACTTTCCAGCCAGTATTGTGTATCATCGCCCCATGTAGAAACAATTCTAGGCTGATCGTGATTTTCAAAAAATAAAGCATTCCAGCCTTTATTATGCAAGCCATATTGCCACTTTGACAGCGTCTGTTTTAAAGCCGGGACATCCACCGTTTCGTGATGACCTCGATTCCACAGTCCTAAATGTTCGAATTGAAAAATCATATTAAACTTTCCATTCTCTGCCCCGACCCAGTCATCGGCTTGTTCAATTCGAACACCATTTGCTTCACCCACTGTCATAATATCATGGTTAGCAAACGTTTCTGTCTTTAATTCTTCCAAATAATCGAGGATTCCATCCTGATTTGTATGCATATCAAAAGCTGGAACGTACTCTTTTCCATCTGGATTCGGCATATTCGGCAAGCCGTCTCGCTTATAAATATGTGTAATCGCATCCACTCGGAAACCATCGATTCCTTTTTCAAGCCACCAATTAACCATGTCATATAATGCACTACGCATATTGGCATTTTTCCAGTTTAAATCGGGTTGTTTTTCAGCAAACAGATGCAAGTAATATTGCTTCGTCTGTTCATCGTATGTCCACGCACTTCCTGAGAAAATACTTTCCCAATTGTTCGGCTCTTTTCCATTCTTACCATCGCGCCAAATATACCAATCTCGCTTTGGATGATCTTGTGAAGAACGAGAATCAATAAACCATGGATGTTCATCGCTTGTGTGATTCAGCACAAGATCCAAGATAATTTTCATACCGCGCCGATGCACTTCTTCTACTAACACTTCTAGATCGTCCATCGTCCCAAATTCTTGAGCAACTGCTTGATAATCACTAATATCATATCCATTATCAGCATTAGGCGATTGAAAAAAAGGACAAATCCAAAGAACATCGATGCCTAGTTCATGGAGATAATCGAGACGAGAAATGACACCTTGCAAATCACCGATTCCATCCCCATTGCTGTCTTGAAAGCTTCTAGGATAAATTTGATAACAAACCGCTTCTTTCCACCATCTTTTTTTCATCTCATACCCTCCCGATTATCTATCTCTATTCATCCATATCCGACAACGAACCAGCATCTAGACAGTAACTTGTACACAGAATAATCGAGAGGTATGCCATTAATCTATTGAATTTCTTTTCGAACGTTTCATGACTAAAGCAATAAACAGAGCGAATAAAGCAAGTACCGCAAATAATACAGCAAAGTAAGGAATGTTAATAACCGACTTATGAACAAGCTTATACACTTCTGCTAGCTCTCGGTCAATAACGATAGAATACGTGCCATCTTGACTACGAACGAGATCGCCGTTCAATAACCCTCTCAATTCCTTATTCTCCTCTAGCTGGGATTGATTCAATACAATCTTTTGTGTTTTCGACGTATTATTAATGACCACAACATTCGTTTCTTCAGCCAACGTCCGCTTGTACACAACGACACCGTCTTTTTCATATAAAACATCTAATTTTCCTCGCGATAAAGCAGGATGTGCGGCACGAATTTCGGCAAGATCCGTTATATAGTCCACTAAATCTTGTTCGGTTTTAAAATTCATCAGCTGGTGATTTTCAGGGGCTTCATTACCGTTTAACGCAATTTCGGAGCCATAGAAAATAACAGGCACACCGGGTGTCGTATACAAATAGGATAGAGCTATTTTCCAGCGTGTACCCGGATGCTGATTATGATTAGCCGCATCAAACGTAAAGCGTGATGATTGACTCGTATCCATAAAGTTCACAAGCTGTGTGTCAGCCTTAAGTAAGTCCTCGTTTTTTCTCTTAACGGAAAAAAGGTTTGTTAAGCTTTCATCTGGAGCAGCAAAGGCCTGGCGTAATGCTTCATTTTTAGTGTAATCCATAAAAGCATCCATCCCAGTCTCTTCATAGCTGGAAATCGTTTTTGGAGTCCCCTCTAAAACATCACCAATCAGACAGAAATCAGATTTTTCTGATTTAACAACCCGCACAAAATCCTTCCAAAAATCTCGGTTTACATACTCAACTTGATGAAGACGATAGCCATCAATATTCGTTTCTTCAATCCACCATTTAGCTACATCTAATAAATAATCTTTCACCTCAGGATTTTCTTGATTTAAATCCGGCAGACCATCAATCCAGATTTTTTCCAGCTGTTCATCAGCGCTGTCCTTTTTATGAAACCAATCTTCTTTCATTGGATCCTGTAACCATGGATGATTAGGACCGACAGAATTAGCCACAAAGTCTACCATCACTTTTATGTCTCGACTATGGGCCTCCTGTACTAATGTTTTCAATTCATCTAGTGTGCCAAAGTGCGAATCTGTATTGTAAAAGTCCTCCACCCAATATCCATGATACCCCTCTTTATCATTCGTAAAAACAGGAGAGAGTAAAATGGTTGTGAACCCCATCTCTTTTAAATAATCTAGTTTTTTTGTCACACCGGCAAAATCGCCGCCATTAAACGTATTCGGATTCGTAACATCCGCATCTCCATTATTTTCTGGATTTCCATCAAAAAACCTGTCAATCATGATAGAATAAATGATTTCATCTTCCAACGTTCGTTCTTCTTTTTCAGCTGCTCCTACTGGAATGGCGTAAAAAAGAAGAAACGGAAGTAAAACGAGTGATAACACTCTGCGCATATTCCGCTCCTCCTCCCTAAACATCCTTACGCCTTTAAGATTAGCTTCTTATTCTTCCAAGGTCAAACTTAAATACCAAAATATTCTAATTAATTAGTAAACAAGTCATTTGGCATGATTACGCAGACTTTTCGCTCGATTCTCTCCGAATTTGGCATGATTTTATACTGAATTCGCCCGATTATCCCCGAGTTGCGCATGATTTTATACCGAATCCTCTCGATTACCTTATTCAATCTACAATCTCAATCTTATAATCGTTAAACCATACATGCATTTGTGCTAAATGAGCCAGCAATTGCGGACCGGACATCAATTGCCCAAACCAAGGCACTCTAAATGCCTCTCCCTTCGATTCGACAAGCTCATTCAGCTTCTGTTTGTCAAAAAATTCATAGAGCATCGAACTCGAATCCTCTAAAATCTCTTTTAACCAGCTTTGTACACGCTCTGTGTAAACTGGATTATGCGTTTTCGGATAAGGACTTTTCTTGCGATAAAGCACTTCCGTTGGCAGTAATCCTTCAAGGGCTTTACGTAAAATCCCTTTTTCACGATTGCCCGTCATTTTCATTTCCCAAGGAATATTCCATACATATTCGACAAGGCGATGATCCGCAAAAGGAACCCGTACTTCAAGACTAGCGCCCATACTCATTCGGTCCTTTCGATCTAACAGCGTCGTCATAAACCAAAGAATATTTAAATAAAACAGTTCTCTTCGCTTGGCTGCTATACCTGTTTCACCAGGAAGCTTTGGCATTTCACGAATCGTCGTTAAATAGGCTTCCTCCGCATATTCCTCCAACTTCAACTTGTCACGCCATCCCTGTTTCAATAAAGACACTCGCTCTTCCGTTGAACGCATCCATGGAAAACCAGAACGATTCAAGTCATCTTCCCGATGGAACCATGGATATCCACCAAAAATTTCATCCGCACATTCTCCAGACAAGCCGACCACAAAGTCTTGCTTAATCTCTTTACAAAACCAGAGTAAAGATGAATCTACATCCGCCATTCCCGGTAAATCGCGAACATGAACGGCTTCCGTTAAGTAGTCTGTCAACAGCTCTTGTGTAATGACGGACGAATGATGCCTCGTCTGGAATGCATTCGACATTTTTTCAATCCATGGACCGTCCGCATTTGGTTGAAAATCATTTGCTTTAAAAAACTTCGCGTTATCTTCATAATCGATGGAATACGTATGAAGCGGTCCTTTCCCTTCACGGCGATAGGCATTCGCTGCAATTGCGGTAATCGCACTTGAATCAACACCGCCTGATAAAAATGTACAAAGCGGCACATCCGAAACCAACTGACGAGTTACGGCATCTTCAACAAGGAAACGAACTTGATCTACCGTTTCTTCTAGGCTATCCGTATGCTCTTCACTTTTCACATTCCAATAACGCCAAATCTTTAGTCCGTTACGTGTCAATGTCATCGCATGAGCCGGACGCAGCTCTTGAATATGATGAAACACTCCTGAACCCGGCTTACGTGAAGGCCCTACTCCAAATACTTCCGCTAATCCCTCATAGCTGATTTCTGCTTTAACATCTGGATGAGCAAGCAGCGCTTTTAATTCCGATCCGAATAAAAGTCCGCCATTTCTTTCCGCATAAAACAGCGGCTTTACGCCTAAACGATCACGTCCAACAAATAGTTTTTGCTCCGCACTATCCCAAATCGCAAACGCAAAAATTCCATTAAACAAATCCACACATTTTTCTTTCCATTCTATATAAGAAGTTAGCAAAACTTCTGTATCAGAATGACCTTTAAAAGAATATCCTTTTAATAATAGCTCTTTACGTAAATCTTCTGTATTATACAACTCACCGTTATAACAAAGTGTATAAACTCCACTTTCATGAGCCTTCGTCATCGGTTGTTTTCCTCCGACAGGGTCTACAACTGTTAAACGACGATGGCCAAATACAACATGGGTATCGCTCCACACATTTTCATCATCTGGTCCGCGTTTCGCTAACGTACTTGTCATTTTGGCTACAATATCCGTTTCCGTGCGTAAATCTTTTTGAAAATGTACCCATCCAGTTATCCCACACATAATTCTTCATCCTTTCTAACTCGAACAATACTCTTTAGGAGATTAGGAAGTTGTGAGCAAAGTCGTAAGTGTATAACATAGCCTATGCAAAAATAAAAAGATGGTTATTTGTCCAGTTACGATTATATTTTCAACGAATTTTGTCAAAAAAGTAGGTGAGGCATCCCAAATTGGAGGTAATTGTAAATGAGGCAGCAACAACGAGTAAAATTAATTAAACAGCAAACGAGAGCATTTACAGAAGGAAAAGTAGAATATATTAATTTTCAATGGATTTTCTTTGATGACGAAACAGATGAGGCCTCCTCCATTGAAGACTATATGCACAACGAAGTAGAGGTATACCGGTCAGGCCGTTGGAGACAAGGAATCATCTTAGAAGAAGGAGCCATTCAGCTTACTAATCATGAAATCGTCTTCCTCAAACAAAATGAAACCATTCATATCCGGAAGAAGTTAATCTACTCGTTTGAAGAATTATTAGAGAAACTAACCGATGATTCCTTTTTTCAATTTGTGACAACATTGAATTCTCTCGGTTTCTCCGCATATGATTGCATTTATAGCTATAATCAGCTTACCTTTTTAGAAAATACAAGTACCCAGTCAGGTGTGAATTTTTTCACTTTCGATAACAATTTAGAAATCTGTTCCGTTCAGCATCATTTCTCTTATGGAGAAAATAAAAATGACCGATTTGAATTTACGATTAACACGGGAAAAAGAATCATCATTGAAAAGGTAAACTCTAAATAAAAGAAGCGGACGCTCTTAGCGTCCGCTTCTTTATTACTTATTAAAAAATAGTGATTCCTAACGGTAAAGAGAAACCTAAATATAGTACAAAGAGTAAACTTAATATAAATAATGTCCACATAACTCCTGTACTTTTTCTTTTAGCCGTACGTACTAATACCATTTCCATAAAAGCAATGACTAATAAGCCGACAATCATCTTCGTTGCATATACGCCGAAATCAGAGATCAGCATACCGCCTGAAAGGAAAATAAGAATGTAAAACAAGCGGGTAATCATATGCATCATTTTCGCTTTAGGATTTCCACCTTTTAACATCGAATACGTTACGAAAAAGAGGATAAGACCAATCACCCAAGTTGTGATGTGTAAATGCGTTGTATCCATCATAAGTTTAATGCCCCCTAGTACAAATTCTCCTACATCATATCACAGACAAGAGTTAAAAAACAAAATTAAGCATTCTGTCCTTATTTCCCCTTTGCATGAAGAAATAAGCATGTACCTATCCCTTTTCGCTCTGCCTTTTCATTGCAGATTGTTTGCCATACGTAAACCATCTCCATACATATTCCATCGGCCCAAAGCGATAGTGTTTCAGCCAAATATAGCTTGCTAACAATTGCACGCCATAAATAACAAAGATTAGAATAAAGCTTGTTGTATACGAAACTTCCCCATATAAACCGAAGCCATAGGAGTAAAACAGTAAGGTGCACACAATCGATTGAAACAAATAATTGCTCATGGACATTTTCCCAATATAGGAGAGTGGATGTAATAATCGACGTACGCTGTCCTTTTGCACAAGCAAGGTAATACCTGTTATATAAGCAAAAGTAAGCAGCGGACCACCTAGTTCATCTTGAATGAGAGTCGTTCCGGTATGATAGATCGTTACATACGGAAGCCATTTAATAGCTAAACCGACAATGAAGCAGACAATCGCGATAACGACAAGCTTTCGTTTATGAAGAGACGGCTCATGCAGCCAACGCAGCTTAGCAAAACCCGCTCCAAGTAAAAAGAAAGGAAAAACGAAAAAGAGATACATGACGAATCCTACTATATTATTCACATAATACCAATCTTGCATTCTTTGCTTCGTAACCTCGATAAATGAACCATGTTGATAAACGTCCTGCGATTGTTCCGCTAATTCATAACTAGCTGTCGCTTCTGTTGCTAATTCTTCAGAAAAAAACAAGCTCGTAAACACCATAAGCAAACTTAGAATCATGGCTGGAATCATATACAGCAGCGAGCCGACAATTAATAATGTCTTGCCTTTCAATTTATAAAACAATAAAAATACAAATCCTAGTACCGCATATGTAATCAAAATATCGCCATGCCAAATAAAAAAAGCATGAATACAACCAATAAAGAGTAAGAAAAGCATTCTGCGACTAAAAAGAACAGGAAATGACTTCCCCTTTTCCGCACTTCGTTCATAAAGAATAATAGCCCCAAATCCAAACAAAAAAGCAAACAATGGATAAAAACTTGTTTGTGCAAAAATATCACTAAACATATACAGCAAGCGGTCCGACCCTGTCGTCCAAACATCATATCCATCGATATATAAAATGGGCATATGAAAAGACGACATGTTAACTAAAAAGATTCCTAGAATAGCTATTCCCCTTAAAATATCAACATGAACAAGACGCTTTTTCTCCTCAATCGGATTTATCAATTCCTTCACGCTCTCACTCCTTTTATTAGTATGATAGGACAGATTCAGATCATCTATATATTTTCCTTATTGCATAAGTATCCTACTCACATTAATCGTTCACATACATACTATAGCATCGAGTAGTCTTCTGCCTAGTGATCTAACATTTAATAAATAAGTCAAAGGATGGATGATATGCCTGCAATCGTCGGAGTCATTCAAGTCATTAATGTGTCTAGCAGCGGCATTGTTCATATTGGCGATGTTTTTAAAATTTCTCCTTATTCGACTGCAAAAACATTTGCAGGTGCAGGTTCGTTTAACACCGGACAGTCGATTTCTCTTTATAACCAATATAGCGCAACGAATATAAACGATCCTGATCTAATCGATGAACCTGTTGCATTTAACGTCTAAACTGAAGGCTATGCTATAGAAATCCGTTTATCCACGAGATTGTTTAACATAGCCTATCAGAAAGGAGCTTACAATGATTTTTCATATCCAACAAACGATTCAAATCAATATGATTAAAATTGGCGGTATAAGTAACTCTTCTGTTTTTCAAATCGGTAGTGCCGGCATTATTAAACCATACTCTTCATTAGCCAATACAGGCGGTTTCACAGAGCCCGCACCACAATTACAACCTAGTGGTGAAATTAGCTTAGTTCCACTTTAATAGTAAAATGTTCTAGATTTCTTCTAGGCGTTCACCTATATCAAACTTTTGCATATATTATCAAATGATTAAAATCTTCAGTGAAAGTTTGAGGTGACTAACTCTTGAACAATGATTTATATACCTATTCTAAACAAATGCAACATTACTTAGAAGCTCAAGAGAAACGAATACTGCAACTTGAGCAAGAGGTAAAACGCCTAACTGAAGAAATATCCGTTCTAAAGAATAAGCCACCGATTCATGTCGATCGAATCGAATACAAATTCGATCAATTAAAAGTGGAATCTCTTGATGGAACATTAAATATAGGATTAAATCCGAGTGACTTAAATAATATCGATGAATTTGCCGTTAATAATCAGCCTGTATCACCAGCATCTTTTCCATTTCCAAAAAGGGAGCAGATTGTTAAAGAAATGACTATAGAATTGATGTCACAATTAGATGAAATGATTCAAGCTACAGAATCTCAAGTTGGCATTACACTTGATCCTACGTATCATGATTTCATCAAAAATGATGTCGAACGTCAACTCGAACAACGAATTCATATGTATTTTGACCATAGTTTACCAACTGAACGCGCCCCGCATCAATTTGAACATTTAAAAGAAAAAGTGTTCGAAAAGGTAAAATCAGATATTCAAGTGGCTCTCATGAATTTTATTACCCATTCAAAAGGACAGACAGGAGGAAATCAACCTAATGGAGTTTAATGTGGTTAATCATCAATTATGTGTAGACAATATTAATATTAATGGGGTAGCAGCTTCTTCCTTATTTCTTATTGGGGATGTACAAACCGTTCAACTATCTTCCGCTTTCGATACACCACCAGAATCCCTTATTATAAAACCGCTCGCCCTAATACCAAAGGCATAATTGATATGTTTCAACGAATTTCCAAATCCAGATCATTGGAGGCTACTTCTATTATTTTGGGTTCCACTCTACAAATTGGTGACTGCTCTTATATCGACGGGACAGTCCACGCACTTGCTGTTCAGCGAAGAAGCGAGATTCTCTATGAACGCGACGATGATTTTAGTGATTACAAAATTTTTTCGCGCCCCTTGACTCTCCCGATCATCACCGAACCTATTCAAATGCGATTTAATCATCTTTGTCCATTTATTGAAACAGGTAATATTTATATAAACGCTATTTCGACCAGCTCCGTCGCTGGTCTTGGAAACGTAGGACATATACGAATGAAATCAAAAATTCATCATACTCGACAACTTAGTGACACTGAAATGAAAAATAAGCCAGGTTCAACAAAGAAAGCAGAATAAAAACTAGAAAAAAGGGGATGTTTATTATGCCTGCAATTACAGGTCCTATTCAAATTTCTCATATGGGCTCAGGAACTCTGCAATTTGGAGACGCCGCAGTAATTTCTCCAAAATCGGCCTCTAAAACAATAACCGGCTCTGGTGCCTCTAATACTGGAGCAATCATTGCCACAGTTAGCGCGATTAACGGAACCAACGTTCTCGATGTTAACGGTGTTGACCAACCAATTGCCGGAAATAATTAAAAAATTTTAACTAACTCATATTGATAATACGTAAAAACGCTTGGTTCACCTAATTAACCAAGCGTTTTTACAATGTGTTAATGTGTCCCTTCCAGCCTTGCTTTTATCCCACACTTAACGGGCAGTAAGACAATAAGACCCCCCACTGATGGAAGTTTCACTTTATATCTGTTTCTATCCCTGCTAAACGTTTATGAAACGTCTTTCTCCAGCTGTCGGAAAGTGCCTCAACCGCTAAAATTTGTTGGATCGCTTCTTTATTGCTTTTATCATGGTGCATAATGTTATTAGCAAACTGAATCGATATTTGATTACCATCTTTCTCGATTAATTCAACTTCGGAATTTGGTTGAACCCATCCTTCTTGTAACACTCTAAAGTAATAGCCTGTGTAACCCGTATTTTGAACTTGTAGAGCTAAATCAGACACCCCATGTTTCTTCGCGACTTTAAAGCAAGGTTCTCTCGGCTGACTCACCTGAACAACTGCTTCTCCTACTTGATAAATATCTCCTATATGTATATCCCGTTCTAACATCCCTTGCAGCGTAAGGTTTTCTCCAAACGCGCTACTTCCCAGGTCCTTGTTTATTGTTTGTTCCCAATAAGCATAATGCTCGTACGGATAAGCACAAACAGCTTTATCCTCTCCGCCGTGATTCACCAAATCAGCCTGTCCATCTCCTTCAAAATTGAGCTTCCTAAGAAAAACTGGTTCAAGGCTTGGCGTTTTAAATATGCCTGTTGTTAATGCTTTCCCGTTATATTCTACCGTTATTGGTTTCCCAATATTGAGTGCAACAACTTTCATCGATATCCAAATCCCTCCTTATTTAACTCTTAGCACAAGTACAAAGCAATTGAAGCACTCTCCTTCAATTGCTTTGTTTACGTCCTTTTTTATAAGCTATAAGCCGTTCATTAATGCAAGTTTCTTTTTATTTTACCAGAACATCTTCTGCTTCAGAACACTCACTCTTCCATCTCTAATAAATGTGCACCATCAAAGAAAAATAAATAACACTTTGTTACTTTTTTATGCAAAATTCCTTCGACTGCCCTTTTATATAATTGAAGCTGTGTTTGATAGCGTTCGGCAAGAATGTCTTTAGCTCCCTCAAATCCATTTGAAAAACGGCCGGTAATGGCATCTGTTTTATAATCTAACAGCACAAGCCCTTGTTCATCTTCAAATAAACAATCAATGACACCTTGGACGAGTACCTCTTCTTCTCCTTCATCCCAATCAGGATACGCAATATGAGCAGGTAACGACATCATAAAAGGCACTTCTCGACGTACAGTAGCCGCCTTTTTCAATCGCTGACCAATTTCCGTTTGAAAGAACTGAATAATAATGTGTGAATCGACCGCCACTCGCTGTTCTTCGGTTAACAGCTCACGCTGAATTAAATCCGTCAATAATTGTTCAATATAGTCGACGGTTATGTCAGCTGTTATATCGAGATGCTGCATGACTAAATGAACAATCGTTCCTTTTTCAGCTGGTGTTAATGACTTTTCTTGCATAAAAGCCGGCCGCTTTGTAATCGGTCGACTAAACGACTTAATCAACTCTGTCGCACTATGATCATCAGCTAATTCAAATCTGCGTTTCAATTCCGAAACAGATTGCTTAGAGCGATGAGTGGCTGCATTTATTTGCGGATAGCTCCAATGTAGATTGTCCTCAATCAATCTCGTATATTCCGACGTACTATCTACTTTCTTAGATTGCTTCACTTGTTCTAGCCATGAATCTTCCGCTAGCTCCTCTTCGTCCACTCCCATCAGTTCTTCACTTCGAACGATGGAGATCATCCATTGAGACGCATGAAAAGTAATCTCTTCATTCAAACGGTTAGGAACATGATCCTCCATTAATCTTTGACCATCTTGATGGCGAATGAGAGCTGGTCCAATCCAATCGAGATAGCTTTTCGCCCCTGCGCGAGTATAATCCTTTAAAAGCCAGTCAGCATGAGAGGCATTGCTCCCCCAACTGTTCAAGCTCTTCTCTGCATTATTGACGCTTGCAATTAAATACAGCTTCTCCTTTGCCCTTGTTAAAGCCACATACAAGACGCGCATTTCCTCGGCAATCAGCTCTAATTGTTTTTTCTTCTTGAAAGCAAGCTGCGGTAACGATGGATACGTAATTCGAAGCTCTGGATTTACATATTTCGCTGCAAACCCGAACTCCTTATCCAACAAGTAGGATTTGCGTAAGTCCATCATATTAAATTGCTTCGAAAGACCAGCAATAAACACAACAGGGAACTCTAAACCTTTTGAAGAATGAATCGTCATCAGTCGAACGACATCCTCTTGTTCTCCAAGTGCCCTGGCAGCTCCTAAATCATCACCGCGCTCTTGCATTCTTTCAATAAAACGTAAAAAACGGAATAAACCACGGAATGAACTGGACTCATATTGTCTAGCGCGATCATAAAAGGCTCTCAAATTCGCTTGACGCTGCTTTCCACCTGGCATGCCCCCAACAAAATCATAAAATCTCGTTTCGCGATATAATAGCCAAATTAAATCTGACAATGATTCTTGCTTGGCAAGCTTTCTCCACTTCACAAGCTTCTGATAAAAGGCAGCCACTTGTTCATATAAGCCTGTCTGTTCATTCACATCGCCTTGACGATAAAAAGCAGCTAGTGCTTCATAATAACTTCCTGAATGGAACGTGCGGATTTTGGCCATTTGCTCTTCATCTAGTCCAACAATCGGTGAACGCAATACAGAAGCGAGCGGAATATCTTGCTGCGGATTATCAATCACTTTTAATAACGAAAGCATAATCGCCACTTCTGTCGCCTCAAAATAGCCGGTCGATAAATTCGCATAAACCGGAATTCCCTGCTTCTTAAATTCCTCCATAATTTGCGGGGCCCATGGCATAGAGCGCAGCAAAATGACAATATCTCGATATTGTATCGCACGATGCTGCTTCGTTTTCGGATCATAGATTGATTGTTTTTCATTGATAGCTTGTTTAATCAACTTTGCCATCATACGTGCTTCTAATTGCGCCTTTTCTAATTCTTCCGACTCGAATTCAGCTGTTGACTCAGAAGAATCTGATAAACTCTCGTCCTCACTTGGCGCGCCATCTACGACATATAACTCAATAGGAAACGATTGATCCTCAGGATATGGTGCTCCTTTTTTCAATTGTGCGTCTTCATCATACTCAATCTCTCCGACCTTGATTCCCATCAACTGTTGAAATAAAAAGTTTGTCCCATCTAATACTTCCGTACGACTGCGGAAATTCTGATTTAAATCAATCCGCAGTCCTGACTCTTGACCATCATGAGTAAAGCGAGTGTATTTGCCGAGAAATAGATTTGGTTCGGCTAATCGAAAACGATAGATAGATTGCTTAACATCACCCACCATGAACATATTTCCACTGTGCTCGCCGTCCGCTGTCACTAACGATAAAATCGATTCTTGAACGAGGTTGACATCTTGGTACTCATCCACAAGCACTTCTTTAAATTGCTTACGATAAGCTAACGCAACGTCTGATGGTTTTCTTTCACCATGTTCAAGCTCTTTCGTTAAAATCTCTAAACAAAAATGCTCTAAATCGGAGAAATCCACCAGATTTTTTTCCGTTTTCGCTGCAAAAAAACCAGCATCAAACTGCTTAACCAGTAACACTAATGTTTCGACATAGCTCTTCAGTTCTCGTATATCACGAAGATAACTTTCCGGTTTTCGAACAAACAATTCTTCTTGTAATGTTTTCACGATTTTTTTCGCTTTATCACGATGCTTCGTCGCTTCATCGACAATTTCTTTTATAAAGTCCGCTCCTGAACAGCGCTTAGCCGTTGTAAAAGAAACGTTTTGAATCGCCTCATGCAATGTATACCACGATGTTTCATTCGCCTGAGATAACGCTGCAATCATTTCTAAATCTGCTCGATAATTTTCCACGCGTGGTGCCGGACCCCCTGGCACCTTTGTTAAATCTAACGCTCTTTCCAATAAATCTTTCGCTTTATCCAATTGTAACGCGATATCAAATCGTAACGCATGGATAAATGGTAAATCTTCAATTGTCGCATCATCTGAAAGGTCATACATCTCAGCCGCTTCATCCAGCCATTGATTTGGATTCGGATGCGAACGGGAGAAATCATGTAAAGAGCGTACAATTTGTTGCAAATCCGCATCGCTTCGGTCGCTCGTAAACGCATCCACTAATCGGAAAAATTCCTCATTATCACTGCGACCATAATGCTCTTCAAATAGCTCTTCCATCACTTCATCCCGAAGCAATTCTATCTCTGTAGAATCAGCAATCCGGAACCCTGGGTCAATATCAATTTCGTAATAATATTGACGAATCACTTCTAAACAAAAGGAATGTAGTGTAGAAATAGACGCTCGATTGATTAAGCTTAGCTGTTTACGAAGGTGCTGTGAACTAGGATTTTGAGCAATGGCTTGTTCAAGCGCTTCACTAATACGATGACGCATTTCAGCAGCGGACGCATTCGTAAATGTCACGACTAGTAATTCATCCACATCCATTGGATCGTCTTCAGAAAGGATTTTTTGGATAATCCGATTGACTAGTACAGCTGTTTTCCCGGACCCAGCCGCAGCCGCGACTAATATGTCCTGATCTTTCGCCCAAATCGCCTTCCATTGATCGTCTGTCCACGTCACCTCCACTGGCTTCTCAGGAATGATTGTTTTACTCACACCTCTACCCCCTCTCTCAGCAACGCTAAGACATCTTTTTGCTTCTTATCTGTTAACGTTCGGTATTCATTGTCTTCTAATGATGAATCAAACTGACAAACTGTTTTAAATGAACAATATTTACATGGTGTACGGTCTTTCAATTTATAAGGAGCGATTCCGACATCTCCGTTTACCATTTTATTACCCGCATTTTCATAAATGTGACGAACATGCTTTTGCAGGAGAGAAAATTCATCACGACTTGCAATTTTGGACGTAGCGGACACCGTTCCATCCTTTTTAAGGCTAGCTGGAATAATATGAGATTTACTAGATGCCCCTACTTCAAGGGATTGGTCCATTAGTTGAATTACATTGGTATCTCCTAAAATAAGACCTTTCATTTTAAAGCTTTTAAACATTTCTTCTTCTATTTGATCAAGACTTAACATTCCTTTAGATTTAATGACCGGATTATGCATATGGAAATACAGAACCCCAGCAGGAAGCGCTTCTGTTCCAATTAGAGAACTGGAATGCGTGACAACGATATCAAGGTAAGTTAACATTTGCAACGCTAAGCCGTAATACACTTCCGTTAAGCTCAAATCTTTCTCACTAGACTTATAATCCAATACACGTAAGAAAATACCGTTGCTCTCCTCGGCTTTATCCACGCGGTCAATTCGGCCAATCAATTCCATCTGTGTCCCGTTCTGTAATGAAAATGAAAGGGGCGGCAACGTTTCATTTTTTCCAAATCCTAGCTCTAAACCAATTGGAGCAAAGCCGCTTAATTTCGCTTGTTCACTTAACACAATGGAAGCTCGGCCAATAACCTGTTCTAATTTTCGTTTTAAATAATGATGACGATTAGAACTAAGCAAAATTTGATTTTGCAATTTAGGAGCGAGCGTCTCCACCGCTTTTCTCGCTAGCGTTAAACATTGATCTTTCGTCAATGCTGCCCATGAAATAGCATGTTCATATAGATAATCAGAAATGATCTTCAACGCTCCATGGAACATTTCCCCAATATCAGGTGCGTCCAGTCTAAAAACTTGCCGCTCACGCAGCTTTAATCCATGTGCCGCAAAATGAGAAAATGGACAGCTATTAAACATCTCCATTCGAGAAACACTCGTCATAATACTTTCGCCATATAATTGTTTCGTTGTTTCTGACGATAGCTTCTTAGCTTGATTTTCATAGAAGATACTCGATAGGACACGCGATGTCTCGTTTTTCATATATTCATCATCCATCAATGCATTATAAACATCCCACCATAGCGGGTGCATCGGATAATTCCGTTTCTTAAGCTGTAATTGTGACGTTAGATGAGATAAAGCAACTTCCATATTCACAATAAAATCAGCTTGCTCAGTTGGAGATCCATCAAAAGGATCGTTGCTGTACAAGTTAGCATGAATATGCGGAATAACATCAGAAATACGCTTTATATAAGAAGACGGTAATAATGCTTTCCCTTCCTCATCCGCTAACGGATAAGATACGTAAAGCAAATGAGAAGGGGTACTAAAAGCCTTATACGCAATAAACTCCTCATCTAATAACCGAATCTTTGAGCTTGGCGCCACTTCCAGACCGTTTGCAAGCAGCGTCTCTCTGTCTTGATCTGAAAAAATCCCTTCAGCAGGTGCCTTCCCTGGTAACACTCCATCATTTAATCCAATAATAAAGGCTGCTTTTACATCATCCAAACGAGATAAATCTAAGTTGGCGATAATCACTTGATCCATCGCCTGCGGAACTAATGAAAAATTCAATGAATCAAGCCCTGCTTCAATAATGAGGGCAAATGCTTTTAATGACATCTGCTCTTCACTTAACAGCTCTACAAATTGATCGAGTAAATCGATGACCGCATTCCATGCTTGTTCATGTTCTCGTGCTGCGACTAAATCGCCAGCTTCTTCAGCTGCTTGTCTTAATTTTTCTAATTGCTCTGCGGCACGGATATCTTCTAAATATAAATAGAGCGCTTCGGATAATTCTTTTGCAGTTTCCGCTCGATTTATCCTGCGTGATAACGTTAGAATCGGTGCGGTAAACCATTGCTTCAGCTCATTTAGTTCTTCTTCTATTTGCCTTTCTTTATCCGTCTGAGATCGTTCCTCAAGCTCTAAGCCACGAAAACGACGATAGGTCCATCTCTCTTTTGATGTCCATTTCTCCCCTTTAATCCCTCGGGATAACACATAATTCTCCAGACGATCGACCTGTTCACGCATCAAGTCGCTATTCTTCTCTAATGGAAAAAGCAATTCCGTCTTAATCGCCTGAAATACCGGTTCATAACGCCAGTTGCTTGTCAAAATGTCTAATGTCGAACGAATGAGTTCAATAAGAGGGTGATGTAACATCTTGCGTTTAGAATCTATAAAAAGCGGAATCTCATAGTCTCGAAAAACGGTTTGAATAATATCTCGGTAAGCCTCGCCATTTCGCATTAAAACGGCGATATCTCTAAAGCGATACTCCTCATCCCGAACGAGCTTCACAATTGTTCTCGCAACCCCCTCCACTTCGGCACGTCGATTGACCGCCTGCGATACCATTACGTTCGCTGGACTCTCATATGGACGAACAGGCCGCACTGCAAAATGCTGCTCTAAATGTTTCAATACAGGATTTTCACTAAAGCGACCAACTTCTGTGAAGACCTTGTCTGCTTCAATCGGCACGCCTAATCGAAGCGCTGTTTGATAAATCTCATAATACGTTGTCCCGGTTTGTCTAAACAGTTCTAGAGGATCCGGCGGCATCGATGAATAAGGTCGATCCAGCGTTAAAGCGACCGTAACAGAGCAACCTCTTTTCATCATTTCTTCAAGAATAAGCAGCTCTTGTTGAGTCAAACTATAAAAGCCATCGACATAAATTTGTGCATTCGCGATATAAGAAGAATCTGCTAGTTTTTCAATCAATAGCGTAAAGTAATCCTCGGATTGAAGGTATTTGTCCATCAATTTCTCTTCAAACGATTGATAAATTAATTCTAAATCGTGTAATTTATCTTGAATGACACCGCTTGTTGCAGCTGACTGTTCTAAAAAACTTTGCAATTGTTCCGGCTGTATACAACAGCGCTTAAACTCAACGAGCATCTGCTCCATTTGCGTAACAAACCCCTGCTTGTCTGCAGAGCGTCGAAAAACCTTCAGCTCTTCTTTCTTTTCCTCCATAATTTTACGAATAAGCATATTCACCCCTACGCTATCTAAGTGAATACGGCTCATTCCTCCTGTTTCTTGAAGGACGCGCCAAGCAAGTCGACTAAAGCTGAACACTTGAGCCCGAATCATTCCTTCAAGTCCTGGTGTCTTAATTAATTTATATTCAGACAAAAATGTCATCTGATCGGGAACAAGATAGATGATAGGGTTTCCTTCTGGATGATGAGCTAATGTACTTCGGATTTCGTCTAACATAAAAGACGTCTTCCCGGTCCCGGATCTCCCCAATAAAAAACGAAGCGTCACCTGCTGTCCCTCCTTTTTCTACAAAAATTTCAATGTACTATCTATGATAACAGAAAAACCGACTTGCTTATGTCGATTTCATTTTCCATTTTTTCTACTTGTATTATAGTGCATCCACACCCTAAAATACAATCGTATGTTCGCCTTTTAAAACTGGTTTGGTTATATAACGCTGTTGATGTTATCAACAATATTGTTTGACAACACAAAAAATAAGTCGTTCGGTTTTCTGTATATAACCGAACGACTCTTTTCTAATATCCTCTTTCTCGTTTCATATTTTTATCCAAATGACGCTCAATCCTTTTCCCGACATACCAAAGAATAAAAATAACAATCAATACAATCACGGTTCGAACCGGTTGATGAATCAAGGAGGGAATGTCATACCCAATGAAACTAATTGTAAAAATCATGACCATCTTTCCCGATATAACCGCTAAAGCATATTGCCATAAACTTACTTTTGAAAGTCCCGCAACAATATTCACGACCGCTGACGGTGTAAAAGGAAAACAAAGCATTAAAAACAATGGACTAAATCCATGATTTTCAACCCAGTTCATAAGTTTTTGAACTTGCTTATGTTGTTGCAAAAAATGAAAAAACCTTGCTTGTCCAAATTTCCGGACAACTAAAAAAACAAGAAAAGCACCTATGACCGCCCCAAGCCAAGAAAATAAAAATCCCCACCACAACCCAAAGGCCGTTGCATTGGCCATAACAAAAATAAACAAAGGTAAAAAAGGTAAAAAAGCTTCTAACAATGGCAATACAATTCCCGCAATGGGTCCTAACGATTGATATTGCTGCATAATGTCTAATATGTTTTCAAGCGTCAGCCATTCCCGTAATGCTTCAAAATCCATAACAATCTCCCTCATATCAAGTTACGTAGCCATTCTCTATGTACTCTCATTATTTCACATATATAACATTCTTCTTAAAAGGCAAATATCGTTCCTTTTTCTTTATCATAACACTCCTTTTTTTCAGATTCCATAATCTATGTATGTAATCCGGAACGAGGCCTTGCATAATAAAACTTCATCATTTAAAATAGAACAAACGTTCCAAAAATAACCAAATCTTATATAGAGAGAAAGGAGATTGAACAATGGCTCGTATGACAAAACAGGCTCAAACAATGATTGAACAAGCCATTTATTTGCCAATGGTACTAAAGATTCTAAAAAGGGATTTACAAATCATCGAAACAAGCGAATTGAAGTTAAAAAGACCTTATCAGGATCTCATAAAAGACGTTTTCAAAAAAGTAGAACGAGACTTAGCAGCCGTTCTTACCTATTTACAGCATGAGGAGATTACAGTTAACGAAGTAGAGCGAGATGAAACGTTTACGATGTACTGCTTCACCTATAAAGGGCAGGAAGAACGCCATAATTATTTTAACCCCCGCCTAAAAAAACAAACGGAAAACTTACTGACGTATTACTTCTTTCAAAAAAGTCCTTATTCTGTTAGCCCATCCGCTGACTCAGGTTCGGCGCAATAAAGTATACTTGGATGGTACTTCGGCAGTTTGTGCCCAGTCTAACTGATTAGCTAAATCTTGCAGCATTCTTTGTATTTCCTCCAGTCGTGGAAGGAGCCTCGTTTTCAGAAAGGCTGTTCGATGCAGTTGCGTCTTAAATGAGCTGATTGACATATTAACAACTATACTTTGTTTATTACGAAGAACAACTGTAGTTTGTTTGGAGTCTAGGCGAGTAAATGACAGGATATGATCATGTGCCAACCAAATACATTGAGGACGTAAAGGAGAGGCAGTTGGAAAGAAGAAAAGCGAGCCAGAAGGATCAATCGTAATCGGAGCTTTATGTGTAAAACCTGTTATTTTCTTTGTTCCTGACCTCCTGCCTTCATAACTCACCCCCAAATATTCACAACTTTTCTTAATAATATCCGTTGGCTTAAGGGGACAAATAAATTCACCTTCTAATTCAATAATTCGCGAATATACTTTACTTCCATCTTGAACAGGTAACAGAGCAAGCGTATAAGGCGTCACTGTATATTCTGCCCTGAAATTGTTTTGATTGTGTTCCATATCATTTCTCCCTTCTTAATGAATAAATCCAAAACTTGCCCTAATCATACCACATACATAGGTATAAAGTATTGATTTCACAAAATATTCAAAAAATAACTACTCCTATGGAACACTCCACCTATCGACACAATTCCATAACTATATATATTCAACTTGTTAAACCGACATAAGAATGTTTATTTACATGCACTGTTGATTTATATACATACGTTAAAATTAATTTAATTTTTTAAAAAATCATACTACTTTTATCGCATAAACACTCATATATTAATAAAAAGGGCAGGGGTGATTTCCAATGAAAAATGACAAATCCTATTCAGAATTGGTAAAGGCTCACTCGACGAAAAAAGCCAAGAAAAATGAAACGATGCAGGAAATACTCATTGAGATGATTATTCGTGAATCCATCCTTAAGAGGAAACGAAACAAGCTGGCTCAGCAAATTGACGATGCCCTTGACAATAAAGACAAACCGTTATTTTTACAATTAAGCGCTGAAATGAAACAATTAATGAAACTATTTGGCAATTAAAAAAAGCTAACCAATCGTTCAGATTACGAACCTTTCTCACAGTCATCTATCCGGTGGAACTAGACAGCAACACAGGTTGAACATGTTATCTTTTGACAAAGCCTCCCATTATTTTGGGAGGCTTTACTTATGACAGATTAACCCTGTCGAAGAGAAACATTTCCTTTCACCCTCGATGGAAAAATCCAATTACTTCTGTTGTTTGTGTAATATTAACAAACGCATCTGCATCCACTTTATTCAGGATTGCCTTCACCTCTGCTAATTGATAACGTGTAATAACAGTCATTAATATTTTTTGTTTGTTGCCAGAATAAGCTCCTTCCCCATCCATGATTGTAATTCCCCGGTATAAATTAGCTAATAGCTGTTCCTTCACTTCATCGCCTTTTTTCGTCACAATCAGTAACGTTAATTTAATATGACTCGTATGAATCGTATCAATAACCTTACCAGCAGCATAAATCCCTACTAATGTGAGTAAAGCAGAATTCCAGTCAAAAATAAAACCGGAAATCACCACCACAACCGCATTCATTACGGAAAGTAACGTTCCAAGCGGGAAATCCCGTTTTTTTGTAAGTAACATGGCCAAAATATCAAAACCGCCAGAAGAACCCGATGCTCTAAAAATAATGGCAACTCCAAGGCCCGATATCACGCCGCCAAATAAACAAGATAGAAACTGGTCTGTTGAAATCGCTTCAACAGGAATCACATATAAGCTAACGGATAATACAACAACTGATAGAATAGTGTAGCAAATAAATTGTTTTCCTAATTTTAAAATGCCAATAATTAATAAAGGTAAATTTAATAAAAAATTCAAAATTCCTGTGTTAATAGGTGTGACGATTCCCAACATCATAGCAATTCCGCCTAAGCCGCTGCTCAATATTTGATGAGGAATTAAAAATAAATTAAATGCCAACGCCACAATGACTGAACCTATAATAATCGATACTATATTACGCATACCCCTTCTCCTTTATTTCTTTCTAACAATCAAGTTCTTTCCTTACTGTTAATCTGCGGTAAAAGTTGTATTCATTATAGTCAATAATCATATGCTGCCAAAAGTAAAAGTTTTTTCTAAACATTTACACTTTTTAGACATTAAAGCAAAAAAAGCCAGCCGCGTTAGCAGCCGACTCTTATTCATCCTTATCATACTTCTCAATAGTAGAAATTCGCTCAAGCATAGAAGGATGTGTATAACGAAGCCATTTAATCAGTAAAGGCGGATGAACTTGACTAAGTCCTGTACGTGTCAAGTCTTGAAAAGCATGAATAGCCGCTTCTTGATCTCCAGTCATTTCAATCGCATAGCGGTCCGCTCTCGTTTCCTGATAACGCGACACATAATTTGAAAGAGGATTAGAAGCGAATAGTAAGACACCAGTTAGTAATAGAAATAATGGCAGCGAGCTAATAGTGTCAACAGCAGAAATCTTTAATAGTTTCCCCCATCGCTCCACAATGTAATTCATCAGTCGTGAAATGAGCCAAAGCCCCACAAACGTTAGAGCTAAATAGCCTGCAATTCCAATATAAATATGCTTCTCAACATAATGAGCCATTTCATGCGCCATAATAAATAAAATTTCATCTTCCTGTAATTTGTTTAACGTCGTATCCCACAGAACAATTCTTGAATTCGCCCCAACGCCTGTCACATAAGCATTTAAAGCATTCGTTTCCTCTGACTTGTTCACTTCATACACATGCTCTGCCGGGATATTCGCTCGATCAGCGAGCATTAAAATCTTTTCCTCTAATTGTTTATTTTTTAATGGATAAAAGTCATTATAAAGCGGATCAATCAAAACAGGTTGTACAAACATAAGTAAAAAGGAAAACGGAACCGAGAGAAGCCATGCGTATAACCACCATTTTTTTGAGCTTTTTTTCATTAACCAATATAATACGGAGATAATGAGAAACATGAGAGCAAAGTTAACCCAAAATCCAATAATCTCATCCTTCATCCAAGCACTAAAGGATTGCGTATTAATATTATACGCTCGACTAAATGTATAGCTAATATATTGTATAGGGAATACAGTGATATAAGTAAGCAACGATAACCAAAATAAATAAATTCCCGTTTGGGCAACTCTCCATTTAGAGATCGACATCGACCATCTCTCAAATACCCTTGATACTCCACACAGCAAAATGAAAAAATAAATCAGCCATTCAAATGGAGTATTAACTAGAAAGATAAAGTTACGGATGTTGGAATATTCCTCACTTAACACAAGCTCTCTTGCGTTTAAAAAGGTTTGCGGATCTGCCGCCGTACCTTTTAAAACTTGTGGAATCGATGTATCCGCAAACAAAAAAATGTAGCCATACATACAAGCCACATAGACTAAATAAATGATAATAGCATAGCCTGCCCATTTTCTAGCCATCGTCCTTCCCCCTTAGTTGAAAACTACCTCTAACTGCCTTCTAGCTAGACGCCCAGTTGCTCTTATACTTTCCACGTAAAAAACAATATATTTACTATATTGTAAGCAAAGTTAGACAAGTTAGAACCTTTAACCTCTCAAGCAGATGGATAAACATTCTATTCCAGTTTATCCTCAATGTTTCGTAAATGGATGTAACAGGACCATTAACTCTGGACGATTCGCCGCATTCATTTTTGAATAAACTAAAAGGCGTGTGACGAGCAGGAGCAAAAACCAACAGCGTCATATAATAAAGCCTGTACATAAAAAATAAGCTACCATCCTATTCGCCTAGGATGATAACTTATTGTTTGCTTCTTTATCAATCAATTGGTCTAAGCGGATAATCATATCTTTTGCTCGAAGTGAATCGATTGTACGATAATGATGTTTGCCGCCTTCTTCTTCGTCTTTCTCATCAGCCCATTTTACAATCTGTTGTAATGGGGTGCGCATAATATCATTGGAAGGTAAAAATGAATCGGTGTGAAATAAAATAGCAAGGGAAATCGTTTTTGCTTTAATAGGATTTTCACCAAGTCGAATAAGAAGCTTGTGCGCTCTTTCGGCTCCTTTAATCGGGTGAATATCATTTTGACGATATAGGTCATAATCCCAATTTCCATTACGGTACCAAGTAAAGTGACCCATATCATGAAGAAACCCAGCTTTCGCAGCGATGTCCGGATCCACATTATGCTCCTTTGCTAAATGGAAAGCGTGGTAGGCAACAGCAATAGCATGCGCCATTCCAGAACGGTTCAAATACTTTTGTGTAATAGGATGTTCGTAAAGTTGCAATAAAGTAACCTCTCTCATCTAATCTCCCTCCTACTACTAAATTTTTACTATCTTATCGCGGATTATCCAAGAAATCAAGTTCCTAATTTTTTACATTAGTTTATGATTTCACACATAAAAATGTTTGTACAAAAGAGACTATAGCGAAGAAAATCGCGATAATCTCTAAAGGAAAGACAGCTATATGATTATTGTGTCATTTTAGTCTTTAATGCACGCCGTAAAATCTTACCTGTTGTATTTTTGGGAAGCTCCTCTATAAATGTAATACAAGCTGGAACTTTGTATTTCGCTAAGTGTTTTATACAGTAAGCTTTTAATTCTTCCTCTGTTAAAGCTGGATCTTTTTTCACTACAAAACAATGAACCACTTCACCTTGATTAGAATCAGGTACGCCAATGGCAGCCGCTTCTATAACATCCGAGTGAGCGAATAACACTTCCTCTACTTCACGCGGATACACATTGTATCCCCCAACAATAATGAGTTCTTTCTTACGATCGACAATATAAAAATAGCCGTCCTCATCCATGCGCGCTAAATCACCGGTATATAGCCAGCCATCTTTCAATACAGCGTTTGATTCCTCTGGCATTTTATAATAGCCTTTCATCACATTTGGACCGCGGACAATCAATTCCCCGACTTGACCCACTGGTACTTCTTCTCCAAGTGCATTAACGATTTTGTTTTCAACATTCAGAATCGATGTGCCGATAGAGCCTGGTTTAGCCGGGCGATCTAATGGGTTGAAGCATGTTACTGGTGACGCCTCAGATAACCCATATCCTTCTGAAACCGTAACATGAAACTTCCGTTCGAATGATGTTAAAAGAGCCACCGGCATAGGAGAGCCACCTGAAATCCAACGTTTAACAGACTGTACATGAGCGGCCGTTCCTTCCGGATACTGATACAAGAAATTATACATAGTTGGTACACCGGCAAAAACGGTTGCTTCATATTCCTGACTTAGTCTAAAAATTTCCTTCGGACTAAACTGCGGTACAATCAACAGCGTTCCTCCACTTATCAGCGGTGCATTTAAAGTGACGGTTAAACTAAAAACATGAAACATCGGCAGCGTTGTAATGACACGGTCGTTGGCACCTATTTTTAAATAGTCTGCAACATCTCGCGCATTGGAATAAAGGTTCCGATGTGTCAGCATCGCCCCCTTCGGCTTTCCTGTCGTTCCTGACGTATACAAGATAAGAGCTGTCTCCTCTTCATCTGGCACAGGGCCCTGAAATTGCAAATCCCCAGAAGCAATAACCTCCGCAAACGATTTCATCTTTGAATAAATAGAAACTGGACTGTTACTTGACTGTTCGTTGCTTGAATCTGTTTCACAAATAATATATTGCTCAACAGTTGTTAGGAGCGGATCGATTTTCTCTAGCATTGGAATAAGAAGATCGAGGGCAATAACTGCCTTCACATCCCCATTATTGACAATGTAACTAATTTCATCTGGAGTATAAATTGGATTGATTGGAATAACTGTTGCACCTGCTCGCAATGCACCGTACATCCCAATAATAAAATGTGGAGAATTCCCTAAAAGCATAGCAACATGATCACCCTTTGAAACACCTAGCTTATGTAAACCATCTGCGAATTTGGTCACCGCAGCATCTAATTCACCGTACGAAGTCGATTGGTCTAAAAAATAATAAGCAGGTTTTTGTGCATTTTCTATGGCGGTTTTATGAAGCTGTTCAGATAAATTCATTCTTCTCCCTCCATTTAGACACAATGAATGAACAATCATTCACAAAATCTGTAAATTAATTACAATTTTATTATAATAAATGAATTTAATTCCAGCAATGTTTTTTATACAAGAAAAGTCAAATGAGTTTTATCACTAAAGTTAAGTTCGCTTTACATACTAGTATTATTGGCCAAATCTCACAGACCTTCTGCTTACCTGCGTTTCTTTTTTTCTAAATTTCACCAATCGATGAAGCAGATGCGAAATTCATTTTATCTCTGCCTTAAATTACTGTAATATATTGTAGGAAGTTTGTTCATCTAGGAGGAGATTATTTTAATGGAATTACAAAAGGTACAAAAGGAACATGCTAATACGAACTCCTTTTATACTTTCTTGCTCATTGCTGGTATTGTGCTAGTAGCATTTAATTTGCGGCCAGCTATTACATCATTAGGACCATTAGTTGGGATGATTCAGGAAGATATCGGGTTAGCCCATTGGAGTGCAGGCTTATTAATGAGCTTGCCATTAATTGTTTTTGCCGTGATGTCACCCATCGTTCCCAAGATAGCCACCCGTTTAACCAATGAAAGGACCTTACTATTAGGTTTGCTTTTTCTTTTAATTGGTATATGTATTCGATTCATTCCGATGGTGTTTTTTCTTTTTATCGGAACTCTATTTGTCGGTATAGGCATTGCCATTGGAAATGTTCTTTTGCCCGTTGTTGTAAAGGATAAATTCCCAACAAAATTCGGTCTAATGACAAGTGTTTATTCCACTTCAATGGGGTTGATTGCATCGTTAGCATCGGGGGTTAGTGTTCCTTTAGCCACTGGTTTAAATCTAGGATGGCAAGGGGCCTTAATCGTATGGGGGATACCAGCATTGGTCGCTATCTTGATTTGGTTTTTTCTGCTCAGGTTTAGTGATAAAAATCATCAAGTAGTGAGAAATGTCCGTTCTAACTCTAATCGAATTTGGCGTTCGCCGCTTGCCTGGCAAATAGCTATTTTTATGGGATTTCAATCCTTTTTATTTTATGTAACAGTTGCTTGGTTACCTGAAATATTACATAGTCATGGAATAACTATAGAGACAGCCGGCTGGTTACTTTCGTTTACTCAACTAATGGGATTGCCTGCTAGTTTCTTCGTCCCTGTTCTGGCAGCACGTTTCCGTTCTCAAGTATGGCTTGCCTTCATATTAGGTATGTTCCCGATTGTTGGTTATGGAGGATTACTGCTAGGTTCATCATATCCCGTTTTAATAGCAAGTATTATTTTAATTGGCATTACATTAGGCGGGTGCTTCCCATTGGCTCTAAGCTACATAGGGCTTCGTACTCGGAATACAAGTCAGGCTGCAGAGTTATCCGCGATGGTACAATCAACAGGCTACCTGCTTGCTGCTGTAGGTCCTATGTTTATTGGATATTTGTATGATGTCACTCATGTGTGGACTGTTCCACTCATCACCCTAATCATTGTTTCTGTAGTAGTTATGACATTCGCTACGGCCTCTGGACGAAATCAGTATGTACAATAGTTTGGATCTAGAGTGAATAGTTTGCATACGTATTCAGATTGAATGAAAAATAAATAACTTAATCTCACATTTCGCACTCCCTTGAAAATTTCAAATTCAATGTATTTTAATCTCTTGGTATCTATGAATCTCTTCCATTTAGATAGATTATCCAATGCCTATCATTTATTGAAAAGCCCGTTATATCAAGACTTAAAAACACATCAGAAATTTTTCTTTAGAGTCCGAAATGTGAGGTAATACTAACACCAGTAATTGTTTAATAACGTTTAATACATAACTACTCCAGAACTCACATTTACATCTTCTCCAGTGATTCCAATTGCCGCGTCGGTCGATAAAAATACGGCCGTCTTGGCAATTTCTTCTGGTTTGACAAAACGTTTTAATGGAGATGAACTTTTTAATTCACGTTCCACTTCCTCTTTATCAATTCCTCTTACTTTTCCTTGGTTTGAAATAACACTATCAATTCGTTCACCTTCAACAAATCCAGGACAAATTGCGTTAACGGTAATGTTATGTTCACCTAGTTCAGCTGCTAGTGTTCTTGTTAAACCTATGACTCCCATTTTAGCCGCACAATATCCTACTCGATATGGCAGAGCGCGCTTTCCTGAAACAGAAGATAGGTTAATGATACGACCTGATTGGTTTTCCATCATGTTTGGAACGACAGCTTTAATGCATAAGAATGTACTTGTTAAATTGTCATTTAGAACAGCTTGAAAATCTTCAACTGCCAAATCTTTAACAGAGGTAGTTGGACCTGCAGTTCCAGCATTATTCACCAGTACATCAATTTTGCCGAATACCTCAATTGTTTTTTCTGCCATATGTTTTACTTGTTCTTCGTTGGTAACATCAGCAATGACACTAATAACATTTGGATTTTCCTCTTTTAATTCTAATTCTACCTTTTCTAAAGCCTCTTTCGACCTGCCTACTAAAACAAGATTTGCTCCTTCTTTTGAAAAGGAATAAGCAATAACCTTTCCAATCCCTCTGCTTGCACTCGTAACGATAACAACTTTATTTTTTACTGACATATGATCCTCTCTTTCTCACTAGTTCTCGCTGAATTATACTTGGAATCTAGAGTTTGTTTGAAATTTACTAATGACATTAACGTTCGGTCACGCCACATTCTTCGTTGTTCTAACTCATCGTGATTTAATAGTGACCTTCTTTGAGATTCAATCTTTTCAATCTTTTTCTATGTAACAAACATAGTTAATGAATTTGAATACGTATGCAAAATAAGACATAATTTCTACTTTTATTACACCTTTCCTTTTTGAATACGTATGTACACATACGTCAAATTTTGGTTTTTTTAAGTAAAAATGTAAATATTTATTTTTAAATATAGTTATAAAATTTGGAGGTGTCAACATTTTTTTGGTAATTCTATTAACGGTGTATTAGAGAAAATTAATTAATAAAATATTGAATTTGCTAGAAATAAGCCCCTTACTTAGCTCCCCAGCATCCGCCCCCAAGAAACGAAGGTGCTTAAATGAGCCGAAAATCAACAACGTTATTTAACAGAACCTCTACACACAAAAAAACGCCCTAACTAAGCTAGGACGGATTTTCCAATTAAAAAATCAATTTCAATATATCTTCTTTTGTTACATTGCCAAAATAATGTTGTACATCGACCTCTTCTAATACCGCATCAATCGCTTGTTTTTCATAACGAACGCCCGTTAATTTGTGTTCAATGTCTGTTACTTCTCCTACACCGAAGAAATCACCATAAATTTTACAGTTTTCAATTATCCCTTTATTTACTTCTAGTCTTATATCAATCGAACCAACTGGAAAACGATGAGAATGCTGTAAATTAAACTTTGGAGATCGACCATAATTCCAATCCCATTGCTGATATCGTTTTTCCGAGATTTTATGAATCTCCTTCCAATCCTCTTCCGTTAACACGTATTCTGGAATTTCCTCAGTTCCTTCAAAAATATTTTTTAATAAGAAGCTGCGAAATTCTTCAATTGTCATTGGTTCTTTTAAGAAGTCTGCAATATTGCCAACACGGCTTCTAATAGACTTAATGCCTTTGGATTCGATTTTATCTTTCTTTACTTTCAATGCTGATACGATATGCTCCATTTCAGAGTTAAACAATAACGTACCGTGACTGAACATCCGTCCTCTTGTCGCAAACATCGCATTGCCGGAAATCTTCTTCCCTTCCGCCATAATATCGTTACGCCCGCTTAGCTCGGCTTGAACGCCCAGCTTCCCAAGCGCTTTCACAACAGGTTCAGTGAATTTTTTAAAATTATGAAAGCTATCTCCATCATCTTTCGTAATAAAGCTAAAATTCAAGTTGCCTAAATCGTGATAAACAGCTCCACCACCGGAAAGACGACGAACAACCGTAATGCCCTGCTCATCTACATAGTCCTGATTAATCTCTTCAACCGTATTTTGATTCTTCCCGATAATAATCGCATTTTTATTAATATAAAATAATAAGTACGATTCATTAATATCTAAATGTTTTAGCGCGTATTCCTCAATCGCCAAGTTAATTCGTGGGTCGGTAATTCCTTTGTTATCAATAAAAAGCATCCTTGCTCCTCCTTGTGTTCATTCGTCAAAGCTGAAACTCTAAGCAGCTTTTCGCCAGTGCAATTTCACGCATAAATACTTCACCGGCTTCTTTCTTTAACTGCTGGTGATCTCCGTAATGCGGTAAATGAGTTAAAATTAAGAGCTGTACATTCGCCTTCTCCGCAATCATTCCTGCTTCTCGCGCTGTCATATGCCCTGCTTTCGAAGGGTCTGTATTTGTATCGCTGTAAAAGTTACTCTCGCACAACAATACGTTAGCCTCGCTCGCAAATTCCGCCAATTCATCCATATATGTAGTGTCTCCCGTATATACGAGCGTGTCTCCTCCTGCTTCAATTCTCATGGCAAAGCATGGAGCCGGGTGATTCGTTTTCATAAATCGAAACGTAAAGGGGCCGATTTGTACGGGCTTTTCAGTTGAATAAGCGATTCCCTTTGTAATGTTTTTATATGAAAGTTTATTAAATTCAATCTGATCTAAAGAATGTCCATAGATTGGAAGTGTTTTCTGCTTACTGCCCAGCATTTGTTGAATTAAGAGCGCATGCTGTAATACCCCAATATCCGCCACATGATCTGGATGATAATGACTTAACACAACCGCATCTAATTCTTCTGGTTTCAAATGGTTTTGCAATTGAGCTAACACACCGCTGCCACAATCAAGCAATACGCGATAATCCTCATATTCCAATAAGTATCCTGAACTTGCTTCATTTTTCGCTGGGTATCCACCCCAAAAACCAATAACGGTAATCTTCATGCTTATTGTCACTCCTTTTATCGCTTCTGCATTTAGTCCATATTGAATGGACAATAAAGTGAAACTTCTATCAATGGAGGTACTTTTGACTGTTGATGATTTGAACTGAAACTGCGGCTTCAGACGCAATGAGCTACCCATTATTTTATGAAAAAATATTGAGCAACGAAGCCTACCACAAATATAAACTATTTGCTTACGTTTTGCATCTTTTCAAGAATGTTATAAAACATATATTGACACAACGAAACTGTTATAATACAATCAAGTCATAGATAACCGATAAGTTGAACAGGAGGATGGATTTCATGATTAAAAGTAGCGTTGAATTCTTCAAAAACCTACCACCGAAGCAATGCGTAGAATGTGGAAAAAAAATCGAAGAACAACATGAATGTTACGGAAACAAATGTGACCATTGCTTGTCTACAAAATAACTTTTTTAAAATTGGTTCCATCATCCACTTTTTTAAAGTAGATGCTTCTATATAAGGGCTAGTTCACCACTGGCCCTATCCCCAAATTGTAAGACGGTTCTTTTTAATGGGAATCGTTTTTTTTATTTATTGGCTTTACTACAAGGTGTGTAAGGATAGGGTTTCACACGAGCAAGAGCCAAACATCAACATTGTTCTATAACAAAATAAGAGTCACCAAAAGACAACAAACAATCTTTTGGTGACTCTTATTATTTTCTATCTAATCTAAACGAGCTAGTTCCGCTCTTCTTATTCTTCTGCTAATTCATTAACACCGGAATACTTCTTTTTATGGCTAATCACAAAATACAACAATGTCAACACCATAAAACTTACCATAAAGCCGATGAGCACATATCCATTTTGCCACATTAAACTAAAGTTCCCACTAGAAATGACTTCTTTATAGCCTCGAACGGTATATGCCATTGGCAATAAGCCATTGAAATCTTGTAGTGGCTGCGGAACTAATTCAATCGGAAATGTTCCCGCACTTGTTGTTAATTGTAAAATTAAGATGAGAATTGCTATAAAACGGCCTGGGTCTCCTAATGTTGTCACTAATAATTGAACTAATGTAATAAAGACTAAGCTTGTTAAAATAGAATATAGAATAAACAATGGTACACTTTGAACATCCATATCTAATACCCATAATGTGACTCCTGAAGCGATTAAAGCTTGGATTGTTCCAATAACCGTGATAACACTTAGTTTACTAGTAAACCAGCTAAACCCGCTGCGCGGAATATCAACTGGATCTTTATATGGAAATACAATAGAAAGTATTAGCGCTCCAACAAACAATCCTAACGATAAGAAATAAGGAGCAATACCTGTTCCGTAGTTTGGAACTTTATTTATGCTTTCTTTTTCAACAGTTACTGGCTCTGCGACCATATTATACGTTTTGTCGTTTGCCTGAATCTCGGATGCCTCTGTTGCTGCTTCATTGATTTCATCTTTAAATTCTGTAGAACCCTCTGCTAACTTATTAGTTCCATTCACGATTTGACTAGAACCTTCTGCTAGTTGACTAGACCCATCTGCTAATGCTGTTGAACCTGTTTGTAACTGATTGACCCCATCAACAAGTGTTGTCGAACCTTTAGCAAGATTTTGACTGCCGGCCGATGCTTCAGACAGCTTCTCACCAAACGTCACTAAGCCCACCCGTAATTGAGTTTGCCCTTCTGTTAATTGAGCGGCACCGTTTTTCAACTGCTCTGTCCCGTCGCTCAGTTCAGAAATCCCTGTTTGAAGTGCTTTTTGTCCGTTATTTAGTGTTGCGATTTTCTCAGATAACGTGGATGCTCCCGACTCTATTTGGCCTGCAGAGCTAGCTAATGTTTCATTGCCTTCTCCAAGTTTTGTTGCTCCTGCTGACAACTGTGCTAGTGCTTGCTTCAAGGCAGCCTGTTGTTCTTCAGGCAACGCGGGCATAACAGGCTCTAATTGTGATTGCAGTGCAGCAACTCCCTCTTCTAATTCCTTTGCCCCTTGAGCCGCACTGTTCGCTCCTGTTTGAAATTTTTGTAACGAACCCTCCAATTGCTCGCTGCCCTGATGAATTTGATCCGTTCCTGATACAACTTCGTTCATTTTCTCCTCAACTGTACCTATGCCAGTATGAGCTTGATCAATTCCAGCTTGAAGGCTTCCTGCTCCCTCTTCTGCTTTTTGCGCTCCTTCAATCAACTGATTTTGAGCATTGGCCAACTGACTTAAACCATCTGCAAGTGTTGCTGCTCCTTTTTGCAGCTCAACAGTCCCATCATGTACTTTTTTCGTACCGCCTGTAAACTCGACCTGCTTTTTAGCTAATAAGGTTAATTTCTCTTCTAGTGTTTTCGCTCCTTCATCAAGATCCATAATGCCATCTTTCAATTTTCCAGCTGCTTTGTCTGTAGACTCATATCCATCGGCCAGTTTCGTCATAATATCAAACATCGTTTCGGCATAAGTCTCTGTTACTTTTTCTGATAGCGCCTTTTGAATTTTAGCAACCGCTGTCTCGCCAATTTGAGCTGATAAAAAGTTAAAGCTCTCATTCGGCACGTACTTTAACTGTAACTTTTGCGGATCTTCATCCATCAATGTTGTTGCATTTTCTGAAAAGTTCTCGGGAATTTCGACTAATAAGTAATATTTTTGATTCTCTAAGTTTCGATAACCGGTTTCTCGATTCACAAACTGAAAATCAAAATCTTTGCTTTCCTTTAACTTATCAACAAATTCATCTCCAAGCTGCAACTTTTCTCCTTCCATTTCAGCCCCTTTATCGTTATTCACAATTGCTACAGGTAAATCTTCTAAATGACTGTATGGATCCCAAAAGGCCCATAAAAACGTCCCGCTATATAAAATTGGAATAAACAAAATAGCAATAATCGAGACGAGCATTTTTTTATTTTTAAACAGTTCGACTACTTGCTGTTTTAATAAACTCGGTTTCAAAGTATTCCCTCCTAAACACAATTGACCATTTCATTCAATTGGTCATAATGTTGCAAAAAAATATGGATTATCATGGAGCAATCGACAATCCAGTAAATAAATATAACTCAAATAGTTCAGCTATTTCTTTTTTTTCAAGAGGCTTATGATTTCGTTCCCAATCAGAAATAAACGCTAAATACAGCTTGAACATTAAAAAAGCGGTGATTTCAGGGTCACATGGGCGTATATATGCTTTCTCTATCGCTATCGAAATTTTTTCCTTCAAATACGAAACGATAGCAAGCTCCACCTCATTGAGCATCTCTTGAACAGCTGGTGTTCCCATTTCCTTTTCTTCTTGAACTAATTTAAGCGATAATTGATGCTCTTTTCTAAATTCAAGAATGCGATATACAGCTCGATGTAAATTCTCTTTGAAGCTTAATTCAGGCTGGATGGCTTGGTCCGCCTCCTGCTTCATTTCCTCAATCATCTGCAGTACAATCTCTTTAAATAACTGCTCTTTATTCGCATAAAAAGTATAAATCGTCCCTTTTCCAACATTCGCAATTTTTGCTACTTGATCCATTGTAGTCGCCTTATATCCAAACAACGAAAAAGACTTCGTAGCCGCTTCTAAAATGAGTTGCTTACGATCAATAGACATATCTCACCTCTCACTGACCATTTTTCAAAATCGGTCATTCGGTTCTTTATGATGGTAACAAATTTTATTTTTCATAGCAAGCACTTTTCAAAAGACTTGATAAAACACTACTGATTTTTGGCTCATTTCGTGTGAGACCTCGGTCTCACACGCCTTTCAGCATAGCTGAATTAAATGAGCCAAAAACCATTTGCAATCTTCTCTAACATTCCCACCTTACGAAAAGCAAAAAGCGCTAGAATTAGACAACAAAAAATCTATCAAAAACTAAAAAAGAATGACCATCCCACAACATATTGGACAGTCATTCCTTTTTTATCCTTGTAATTTATTTAACACAATTGTTGCTAAAGCATCAATGAACGCTGGCTGCACATCCGGCATAGCAGGTCTATAATAGCTCGCCCCAATTTCATCCGTTACGACTTTACATTCATAATCATTATCATAGAGAACTTCTAAATGCGTCGATACAAATCCAACTGGGATATAGATAAACGCTTTATATCCTTTTTCCTCATATAAATCTCTCGTTAAATCTTGAACATCCGGGCCAAGCCAAGGTTCCGGTGTTTGTCCAGCGCTTTGCCAGCCAACTGCATAATTTGAAACGCCTGCACCATCAGCAATCAGTTGAGCAGTTTCTTCTAGCTGCTTCGGATACGGATCGCCCAATTGTACAATCTTTTCTGGTAAGCTATGAGCCGAAACAATTAATGCATAATTGTCTCGTTCTTCTGCTGTCATGCAATCAATGACATCGTTTAACTCATTCACCCAAAATTGAATAAATTTCGGCTCGTCATACCAGCTTTCAACAGAAGTAATTTTTAGACCGTACTTTGCTGCCTCATCTTGAGCACGTCCATTATAAGATTTTACACTAAACGTTGAAAAATGCGGTGCTAATACAATGCTTACGGCTTCTGTAATTCCATCATCAGCCATTTGTTTCACCGCGTCTTCAACAAACGGCTCGATATGCTTGAGTCCTAAATACGCTTTAAATTCAATCTCATCTTGAATCTCATTTAAGCGTTTTTCAAGCCCTTCTGCCTGCCCTTCTGTAATACGTGCGAGCGGAGACAAACCGCCAATCGCTTTATATCTTCCTTTTAAATCTTCTAGTAATTCATCCGATGGTCTTCTGCCATGTCTAATATGTGTATAATATCTTTCAATATCCTCTTCTTTATTCGGTGTTCCATAGGCCATAACTAAAAGCCCTATTTTCTTCCTTGCCACACATGTCACCTCTTTAGATTCATCTACATTCCATTATTTATTTTTGACTAGCAGAATATTCATGGATAAAATTCGTTAATCGTTTTAAAACATCCGGATTCACAGAAGGGAACACACCGTGTCCAAGATTAAAGATGTATCCGTCTTGTGCCATACCTTCATCAAGGATTGCTTTTGCCCGCTCCTCAATGACTTCCCAAGGAGCTAGTAGAATAGCTGGGTCTAGGTTTCCTTGTACGGTTTTGTGTATCCCGATGTTTCTTGCTTGCGAGATTGGTAAACGCCAATCTAAGCCAACTACATCAAGAGGTAAATCGTTCCACTCTAGTGCTAGATGACTCGCACCGACTCCAAACATAATTAACGGGACATTTTCTTCTCGTAAAGAGGAGAAAATTCGCTCCATCACAGGTTTAATAAATACGCGGTAATCCGCTACATTTAATGCCCCTACCCAAGAGTCAAAAATTTGCACAGCTTTTGCGCCTGCTTGAATTTGAGCCTTCACATATACGATAATCGTATCAGCTAATTTATCCATCAATGCGAACCAAGCTTTAGGTTCTGCATACATAAACGCTTTTGTTTTATTGTAGTTTTTCGATGGGCCGCCTTCAATCATGTAAGAAGCAATCGTAAAAGGAGCACCCGAGAAACCGATTAACGGAACGGATAACTGCTCCGTTGTTAATAGTTTAATCGTATCTAAAACGTAAGGAACATCTTGCTCAGGATGCAATTCGCCTAATCTTTCTACATCTTGCAGTGAACGAATCGGATTTTCAATGACAGGGCCGATTCCCGCTTTTATATCTACATCTACACCGATTGCTGGAAGCGGTGTCATAATATCTTTATAAAGAATCGCCGCATCTACACCATACTGTTCAACTGGTAATCTAGTTACATAAGCTGCTAGTTCCGGCTGATGCGTAATTTCAAATAGAGAGTATTTCTCTTTTATTTTTCGATATTCAGGCTGAGAACGACCTGCTTGACGCATATACCAAACCGGTACATGATCTGTCTTTTCCCCGCGTGCCGCTCTTAAAAATGTATCATTCGTAATTTCCTTAGACATTCAAATCCACCTTTCAAGCATGTCAAAGTATTTATATTTTTTATAGTTACCTACAATAGAATATCAGATGAAAAGAGAATTTCAAATCGTAACACATTGAGGCTCGCCATTTCATAAAGATAAATATAGACAACTTGTGAACATCCCGAAGCGCTTTTATTAATATGGAATTTATTGATAATATATAGGAAAGAATAATGACTTGAGGTGAATGTATGAATATATATATGACAACTGGAACGTATGATTTTTTAAAGATTAAAAAGAACAAACATCCAAATGAAAAAATCTTTTTAATGCAAAATCCTCAAAACACTTTGCTATTGCATGAAACATCCGGCAAAACGGTCTTTGCCTCACCGCGCCGTTTTGAAATCGTGGAAGGAAAAGGGGAATTACAGGACCGAGGTTTTGTTGTCATGAATAATATTCCTGTTACCGAAGAAGGGCGGCCGAACTTAGAATATCAGTTTAAAAACCGAGCAGGCTTAATTGAGAAAGAACCAGGCTTTATCGCTATGCGAGTTTTACGTCCTATTAAATCAGATACGTATGTCATTTTAACAGTATGGGAAAAGGAAAGCGATTTCGATAAGTGGACACGTTCTCAGTCCTTTAAAGAAGCACATAATATAGAAAAACCAAAACCAACTTCTACTGGGCACCTCTTTTCTGGCGCACCGTACATTACAAAGTATTCTATGGTTTCGAAAGACAAAGAGTAAAGTGAAACTTTCATCTAAATAAAGGTATTTACAGGTTGGACACAACTAACCTGTAAATACCTTATTTTTTAAATAGAGCAAAAAATAATATCGTATTCTACACTTGAACTTGTTCATCAAGTTCAATGAAATAGTGATCCTTACGATAGGACACTGCCTCCATGGTTGCTATCAGATTTTGTTCATGTAAGATGTCAATTCGGTAGAACCCTGTACGATAGTTTCGTTTTACTTCTGTTGCACGGGCAACTATCTGATTTCCAGGTTTAGCTGATTCAATAAATTGAATAGTTGTCGAGAGTCCTAAGGATGTCTTTCCATATGCATTACAGGCTACCGAAAAAGCGTGATCTGCTAAAGCATAAATAACTGCCCCATGAACAGTTCCATATGCATTTACCATATGGCTTTGCACTTCTAACATTGCTTCTGCAAAACCAGCCTCAAATTTTGTTAACTCAATTCCTAATGACTGCGCATACGGATCGTTTTTTACTTGCTTCAAAATTTGTTCATGATGTTTTTCATAAATTAGTTCCTCATCAATTTTCTTTTTCAATCTAGAAACCTCCCTACTTATTTCGCCGAACCTATTTTAACTATTTTTACAAATTATATAAAAATATGTAAAATATTCAGCTCATAGGACATTTTTTTACATAGTTAAAGAGGATAGACGCCCTCATTCGACATCGTATCCTCTTCTAATTATCGGTTTACCTTTCTTGAGCAATCAATCGAATACGATAACAATTCATCGCCGTTTCCCCTAATTGGTCAATGAGTTGACGATTCGCATATGCTCCTACCACCGCTCCAATTCCTGGAATGAGCTGAAACATCTTCACTAAATCAATATGATCCCGATATTCCTGCTGCAGCACTTGCCAATCAATATCTGTTGCTTCGCCCCATCGCTCAATAACCTGCAGCGTTTCGACTCTTTTTTCATCGCTGCAAAAAGCAAGCTGAAATACATATAAAATAAATAATCGTTCTTCATATTGTTTCGCATCAAAACCATATAAACGAGCGATTTCAAATAATAATTTCATTTTAATACTGAGCAGCAAAGGAAAATCGGCTAAGCCTAGGAACAAACCGCCAGCTCCCGTTCCAGCCCCCTCTACTACCGCCGTTTTCCGGTACGTCGAAATCGTCTCCTTCACCCATTCTTCTTTTTGTTGAAGAGACAACAGGTCTACCTGTTTCTCTTTTGAAATATAAGAAGAGCCTGATAGCACCCCTTCAACAAGTCCTTTGATACTTTCCGTTATAGCTCGATGTACTTTTTCGGGGATATATTGATTAATTTTTCCTTGTGTTTTTTTCGAAATACGTTCAAATGTACTCGGCTTATGAAACATTTTCTTTTTCCAAGCGATTACTTCTTGCCAGACTTCTTGCTCATAGCGTTCCATTATTACTCCCTCCATTCATTCCCGCTTTAAATTTGCAGAGTTAAAAAAAAGCCCTCGCCTGGCAGCGAAGGCATAAAGAACCTTATTTCCTAAATCTATATCTCTTATGGATAAATTATGTGTTTCCCTTATTAACATCCTAACATATCAGCCTATATAACTCTTCTCCAAAAGGCTTAATACTTTACTCTTTAAAGCTAATTTGCAAGCAAACTCAACGAGATTATGCCCCTTCTCTTTGTGAGTCAACTATTCTTTCATTTTTACGTTTGCGACTAGACAGTTGTTTGTACACAGGAATGGTTATGACGACTATGATGCCACAAATGATATAAAGCATCGAATAGCCAAGATAGGATGAAATAATCCCTAGCACGAATGCACCTGCAGCCATCCCAGAATCAAACAATGTGAAGAAAGTCGATGTAGCATGACTGCTTCGATGTTTCTCAGCAGATTGGATCGCCAGCGTTTGAAAACAAGGTACGATTGATCCATAGCCCATCCCTATCAGCGCTCCAGCTATAAGCAACATTGTTACTGAATGCATACTACTTAATACGAATAAGCCGATTGCAAAGAAAATGAAGGAAGGGTAGATCACATAGTTCGGTCCTCGTCGATCATAGAGTCGACCGGTAAACGGACGAACAAGAATCATTGCTGAAGCAAAGACAACAAAGAATAAACTTACATATTCAAATACACCCTCACCTTCTGCGTAAACAGAAATAAAAGATATAATACTTGAATAAGAAAAGGCCGTTAAACACCCAACAATGGCAATCGGAATAGCCCGTACTTCAAATAAATCATGAATAGATAAAGGTTTGCGTTCTAAAATGATTGGTCGATTTTCTGAAATTTTTATACTAAACGAACCTAGAAAGCCAATTACTATAGCAACAGCCAGGCCTAAAAATAACGATTGATATGGAAAAAATTGAACGGCCGTTAAGGCAATAAATGGACCTACTACGATAGCTAGGTTCATAGACATAGCAAAATAACCAAGACCTTCCCCTTTTCGTTTATCTGGCACAATATCATTAGCAATGGCAATTAGTACAGTCGTTACAATACTAAACCATATTCCATGAAAAAAGCGTAAGGCCAACAATAAATACAGGTCATCCACCCATAAATATAAAAAAGTAGAAAGACCAAAAAACAATTCAGCAACAATTAGTGTTTTCCGCTTCCCTAGTACATCAATAATCTTTCCAGAGAATGGACGAACAAGAATTGCTGATAGCATAAATATAGTCATCATAAGACCAGCCTGTACCTCTGACCCTTTTAACTCCCTTATTACATAAACAGGTAAAATAGTTATAAGAGAATAATAAACAATAAAAAGAAAAAAATTGTTAATTAGGGCCACAAAGAAAGGCATCGTCCAGATTTTTGATGCGTTTGTATAATTCATAAAAATTCCCCTTTTTGTCTATAAGGCTATTATAGACCTAATTCATTCATTTCCACAGTATATATAGTAATAACTATAATTAAAAGAGCCACCCAAAAGTAAACTTTTGGGTGACCTCTCGTGCTCTTAAAACGTTCTTATTTTTTTCACCGCATAGCTTTTAAAGCCAACAATGAACAGAATACCGACTATTAGCGCAAGTCCCGCACTCATCCATTCACCTTTACAAAGCAACACAACAACAAATACCACAGCTTCTAGTGATAAAAAGTAAGAAATCCATCGAATAACCGCTGCCTCACGCATGTTAGCTGGTAACGGATACAACGAAACCCAAATTTTCCATTCATGTATTTTCCATACTGGTAACAATTGAATCGCTGTTATAAATAAGAATAAAGCAACGACAAATAAATAGGCCCATTGATTGGACAGTACAACTAAAATAACTGAACCGATTAAGGTTAAACGAACTAACAAACCTGCATAATCATTCGCCCGTAAAAATGTACGTCCATATAAGTACATATATGTTGAGGATTGTTTATATGGAATAAAGGATAAAAGAAAGTCCAACCACTTTCTTCTCGCCACTTTGCTTCCTAAGCTTGGTACATCGGTAAACAAATTGGCCAGCCTGTAAAAAGCTTGAAGCCGTTTGCTTTCAAGTGCCACTAACCGCTCCCATTGCAAAGCTTTTTGACGAGTAGCTCCGCGATAATAAGCAAACAAGCCAAGCAAAATACATAGGATAAGGACTGACACCCAAATGGACGCTTTATCCAATACAACATACAGCAATACTACATTAATGACAAAACGAAGCAATAAATCGATACGACTTGTGGAAACCTCTTGATACTTCAACACATACCACTGAATATTCAAGTTGATTATTTTTACAAGCAATAGCACAATCAGCACGGTCACAAAGTCGTTCATACCTGAGCCTGTCACTTTCGCATACATTGGCATTAAAGCCGCTAATACAAGCAGCAACATATAGCTTTGCAAAAACCAGCTTAATAAAATAGAACGTGTAAAATAAGGCTTTAACTGCGTTTCAACAGGTAAAATAAACACGGTATCTGCTTCTCTTAAAAACGTATGAATCGGACTTCGTGTCACAAGAAGCGCCAAAATAACAGCCATAATCGGCACAGCAGGAAAATCACTATGTAACGTTTTCACCCAGTTGCTATAATAATACGCTGCTCCCCCAAAGGCTATCACCATTACGAATACTAGATGACCATTGAAAATATAACGCAAATACTTTTGCATTTCTTTGCTGTAGCTGACAAATCGCTCTTTCCAAAACTGCCCGCTATTCATGACGATGATCTTCTTTCGTCAATTGAATATAAATATCATCAAGCGTTGCTCCCGGCATCGCAAATTGAGTACGAAGCTGTTCCAAATTCCCTTTCGCTCGAATTTCACCATTATGTAGAATAACAAAGGAATCACAATAGCGCTCCGCTGTTGCTAAAATATGAGTAGACATTAAAATTCCTGCCCCACTCTCTTTCATTTTCGTCATTAAATCAAGCAAAGATTGAATCCCTAATGGATCCAGCCCTAAAAACGGCTCATCAACAATATAAAGCGAGGGCTGAACTAAAAAGGCACACATAATCATCACCTTTTGTTTCATCCCTTTGGAAAAATGAGCAGGAAACCATTTCATCCGCTTTTCCATCCGAAATTCCTTCAACAATACACCGATTCGCTTTTCATAGACCGTTTCCTCAATTCCATGAGCCATTGCCGTTAAACGTAAATGCTCCTCAAGTGTTAATTCATCATAAAGAATCGGCGTTTCCGGAATATACGTAAATTTCTTACGATAGCCATCGGGATCTTCTGAGAAAGTTTTCCCGGCAATCGAAATGCTGCCGCCCTTTGGCTCCATTAAACCGATAATATGTTTAATCGTCGTACTTTTCCCAGCTCCATTCAATCCAATTAAACCGACTAATTCATTCGGCTGAATCGTAAAGCTGATGCCTTTTAATACAGGCGTCTTTGTATACCCCCCGACAAGGTCTTTAATATCTAATAAGGACATAAATAACGATCCCTTCTTTATAAGCTTTGTGACGCTGTTCATGAACAAAGCCTTAAATAAAATATGTTTATAGTGTAGCAAATTTCTGTTTGATTATATAGTGACGCCCTCTTTTACTCCCTAAATAAGCAAGTCCGAAAATCATTTCATCAAAAAAAATAAAAAGGATGTATATAACTCGCAATTACTGGCCATGATAAATAAGGAAGAAGGGGTTCTTCATTACAAGTGATTCACATCATATTGTAAAATGAGGTGTCAGTTAAAGAAACTATAACTGCTTTCTAAAAGAAACTTCCTTACAAATGAATCATATCATGTTGTAAATGAGGTGTCAGTTGCAGACTACTAACTGAAAGACCCAGAGAAATTTGCTTACGAAGTCATTTCATTAGGAGATGGTTCGCTTGCACGTAGAAGAGATTCAATTCAACAGTTATCAAATATACTTTAGTCGTTCATAAAACGATGAAAATATAGGAGATGGTTGCCTTGAATACAAAATCTTTTATCCAATAACCGTAATTTACAAAAACGTAAATGAGGTGTTGATCAAAGGTTATTCTCGTTGATACGCCAAGAAAAGCATACCCCTTTTTCAAACGACAGGGTGCAACGTAAAGTTGCATCCTGTTTTTCATTTCACTTTTCTAAGGCAGTCATCTTGTGGTACGATTAACAATAATTTCATAAATTAGAAAGGAAGTTAAACGATGAGCGATTGTATTTTTTGCAAAATCATTAAGGGAGATATTCCAAGTACAAAAGTATTTGAAAATGAGCAGGTCGTAGCGTTTCTCGATATTAGCCAAGTAACGAAAGGCCATACACTCGTTATTCCAAAAGTACATAAAGAAAATGTGTTTGAATTAACGCCGGAAATTGCAAAAGAAATATTCGCCGTTGTCCCTGAAATTTCTCGTGCCATTAAACAAGAATTCAATCCAATCGGCTTAAATCTAGTTAATAATAATGGAGAAGCGGCTGGACAATCTGTTTTCCACTACCATATGCACATCATCCCTCGCTATGGTGAAGGTGATGGCTTCGGAGCAGTTTGGAAAACGCATGACAGCGAATACACACCAGAAGATTTACAAAACATTGCAAACGCCATTGCACAGCATATTCAATAATGTATATCTGATTCTTCACATATGTGGAGAATCTTTTTCTTGATACGAAAAGTATAGGTGAATCGCTGTCGGAAAGCATTCCCTGCCTTCCGAAGCGATTAGCTAAAATAAATCTGATGAAGCTAAATATCAAAAAATGTCGAAAAATTCCGTCTTTATTTGTCTAAAAAAGTGAAATTTTCTTAAAATACAAAATAAAAAATCGAATTTCCTCTCCAATTAAATTTATTTTTCTGTTAGGATATAATAGACTTAGTACAGTAACTACATTTATTTTTTAGGAGGAAGAAAAAGTGAAACGTGCACGGAATTTTAACGCTGGGCCAGCAGCCCTTCCAGAAGAAGTATTAAAACGAGCTCAAAATGAATGGTTAAATATAGAGGACTCAGGTATGTCTGTTATGGAGCTTAGCCACCGCAGTGCTCAATTTGAAAAAATTCATAACCATGCAATCGCAACACTTAAAGAATTAATGTCGATTCCAGAAAATTATGAAGTGCTTCTACTTCAAGGCGGTGCGAGCCTGCAATTCTCAATGGTTCCAATGAACTTATTGAAAGAAGGTAAACGCGCAGATTATGTTTTAACTGGAGCTTGGTCAGATAAAGCATTAAAAGAAGCGAAAAAAGTTGGCGAAACAGCTGTTGTTGCTTCTTCAAAAGAGGAAAAATATTCATTCATCCCTTCATTAGAAGACATTAAAGTAAATGAAGATGCTGCTTATCTACATATTACAAGCAATAACACAATTTACGGAACACAATGGAAACAGTTCCCTGAAACAGGAAATGTTCCATTAATCGCTGATATGTCAAGCGACATCCTAAGTGAAAAAGTGGACGTAAGTAAATTCGGCATCATCTATGCAGGTGCACAGAAAAACCTTGGACCATCTGGTGTAACGGTTGTGATTATCCGCAAAGATTTAATCGAAGATAACGACCAATTACCAACGGTGTTAAATTACGCAACTCATGCAAAAAATAATTCTTTATACAACACACCGCCAACATTAGCGATTTATTTATTATCTCTAGTATTAGACTGGGCAAAAGAACAAGGCGGCGTGGAAAAAATAGCAGAAATCAATCACCAAAAATCAAAAATCATTTATGATGCGATTGATGAAAGCAATGGTTTCTATAAAGGACATGCACGTCCAGACAGCCGTTCACACATGAATGTAACATTTAACCTACAAACAGAAGAAGCAGAAAAACAATTTTTAGCTGAAGCAAAAGCTGCCGGCTTTGTTGGTCTTAACGGTCACCGTTCTATCGGTGGTTGCCGTGCATCTATTTATAATGCGGTACCAACAGCTCACTGCCAAGAGCTTGCTGACTTCATGAAAGAGTTCCAAAAAAACTACCAAAAATAAGCTTCTATACTAATTAGAAACCACTTCTAAAAAAACGAAGCGCATGATATACTGATGTATACTTTTCGCGGCAGGCAACGAGTGCACTGCCGGAAAAGTATACATTTTTTAGTTGAGAAGAGAAGAGGAGAGATTCATATGAACACAAAAACACTTGTATCAATTGCCATGTTACTCGGAATTGGAACGGCACTACATTTTATCATTCCAGGATATTTATTAATGAAGCCGGATATGATGCTATTGATGATGTTTTTAGCGATTGCTTTATTTCCTGAGAAGAAAAATGTATTCGTCATTGCTCTAGGTTGCGGATTACTTTCAGCTATAACAACATCCTTCCCTGGAGGTTATATTCCAAACATCATTGATAAATTTGTTACTGCGTTCTTGTTTTATTTCTTAATCGTTACTTTTAAAAAGCTTTCAACAAACGTTGCTGGTTTAGTTGGCTTAACAGTCATTGGAACGCTTATTTCTGGAGTCGTTTTTCTTGGATCTGCCTACCTAATCGTTGGCTTACCAAAAAGCTTCGTTCTTTTAGTCGGAGGCGTGGTTGTACCAGCTATGGCAGCAAATGCAATCGTTATGGCGATTATTTATCCAATTATTGCGAAAATCTTGAAAAAGACGTCCATTCCTTCTGCTTCTGTAGAAGCCTAACATCAGCATACAGTAAAAAAGCGCCGGTTTTTCTCCGGTGCTTTTTTACTAAATTATTATATTCATCAACTATATGACATCCCTAACGAATAAAGAGCATCACAAACCAAATAAAAAAACAACATCCACTAGCCATTCCCCATTTTCTTGCACGTGATTGCACGACCCTTTTAGGCGGATAAATCCCCGATTTGCGTAAAAGAGCTGCATAGTACCCCGTCACACATAAACAGACGACCCATATCATTAATAGCATGTTCATCTATGCCCCACCAGATTAGCTGAATTTTTATCCCACACTGACGCAAGTTTCACTGTACTATGTATATGTGTTTTCTGCTTATAATATGTCCATTCCCATATCTTGTTATCGTCAAATATCTTATCAAAAAATTGTTACATCCCCTTAATTATTTTATCAATATAAAGATAAAATAACAGATACTCTTCCCCATTAAAGCAAATTATGATATTTTGTAATCATTAGTCTTATTATATAACCTATATTCTTTTTCCAATTAAACTTTGATATTTGGAAGGGATTTGGCTATTTCAGAGCGAAATAAATAAAACATGAGGTGATAATACAATGAAGATTAAATCATTGCTTATTGGATTTGTAACAGGAGCAGTCGTAGCAGGAGCTGCAACCCTCCTCTCTGCCCCCAATTCTGGTAAAGACTTACGAATTCGCTTACAAACTAGTAAACAAAATCTAAGTGCATCGATTGAGGAAGTATTAACCAAAATTCAAGACATAAAAAGTGAAGCAATAGAAGCCGCTCAAACAAGCAAAGATTCATTAAAATTGTTCGTTTCTGACGTCCAATTGCTCATAGAGGATTGGAAACGAGATATTGAACCGAATAAAACCGAATTATTTAAAAATATCGAAGAAATCGAGCAATCTTTAAAAGAATTGGAAGAAATCATTCCTGCACGTTCGAACAAAGAGTAAGCGTTAAGAAGCCCAGTTGTTTATTCTTTTTACAAAAATTTTATAATCCCTATATAAAATTGGAAATTTTCTATTTTATCAGGATTATCGGAATAAAATTTCTAAAAATTTCGCAAACTTTTACTTTATTAATTTTTATTTTATTGTCATAATAAATGTACACACTCTGATAAGTAGGTGATCTTAAATCATGCAAGATAAAAATTATTCTATGAAAGAAGCAATGATTTTTAGTCAAAGAGTTGCTCAGCTAAGTAAAGCATTGTGGAAAGCTGTTGAGAAGGATTGGCAGCAATGGATTAAACCACATGATTTAAACATTAATGAACATCATATTCTTTGGATTTCGTATCACTTAAATGGCTCCTCTATTTCCGATGTTGCGAAGTTCGGAGTCATGCATGTATCTACAGCATTTAACTTTTCAAAAAAGTTAGAAGAGCGCGGACTGCTAAGATTCTCCAAAAAGGAAAATGACAAGCGAAATACGTACATCGAAATTACACCCGAGGGGGAAAAGGTGTTACTAGATTTAATGGAAACCTATGACCCTGGCAAAAATTCGGCTTTTTCAGGTGCACTTCCCCTTCGTGAACTTTACGGAAAATTCCCTGATTTAATTGAAATGATGGCCATTATTCGCAATATTTACGGAGAAGACTTTATGCAAATCTTCGAGCGTTCATTTGCAAATATCGATCAGGAATTTACAGATGTAGATGGAAAAATTACTAAGAAGGAAAATGAACAGGAAATTGAGTCTGTTCAATAATAAAACTTAGACATTTCTTGCATGAATGATTTATGTAAACCTTGAGCAAGAAAAGCTTCAATAACTTCTTTTACAGTAAGCTTAGGTGTTAAATGCTTCTGTAAGTCATTAAAAAGCGGTTGAAAGTTCATGTACCCCTCCGCTTTTTCTGTTACAAACTTTTTGCTCAACGATTCACAAAGTTCTAATAATTGTTGAGCCTCCTCTTTTGTCATGTTTTTTTCAACAATTAATAAATCCAGCTTCGCCTTCGGATTTTGAATAATCTTTAGCAATAATTGTTGATGATAACGCAGTGTTTCAATTTCTTTCTCTAAATGTCGCATACCTTCTAATCCCCCGTCAGTCTAAATGAATCTACTGTCTATTTTACATTATGACCTCAAGTTTGACCTTTTATATAGCTATCTTTTCATTATACATGTCTTTTTCTCTCCAGGTCGAATACTAATTTAATAGGAATGAATTAATCTAAATTGATTTCCCATCTAGTTGACGGAACGATGTCTGGCTTCCTTTTAGCTATGCTGAAAGGGAGTCAAACATCAACAGAGTATTGAAATAAACATTGTTATGTCTCGTTAACAAGTTGAACACACATAAACAAGCAACATTTTTCAGTATCTTTTTTCGTCATTATTTGGTATCGTTATAATACATGAATGTTTTGCAAGGAGGGATTCAGGCTTGGTCTCATTTTGGTTTATCTTGTTTTCGCTCATTATTTTATACAATATTAATAGAATGACAGATTCTTTATGTGTACAAAAGGAGATTCCTGAAGACCGACAACCTAAGGTATTCAGAACGATTAATATTTTAATTACCATTATGCTCCTATCTTCTTATGTAGAAATACTGTATACATAGCCAAATAAAAAGGGTGAAGCATTATGCTTCACCTTTTATTTTGTTAGAACCATGAAGCCCCGATAATAATTAACAAAATGAACAGAACGACAATTAAAGCAAAACCGCCGCCGAATCCAAAACCACCACCAGACATGGAATCTCCTCCTTTCAAATAACCATTCAAGCTATAGGCACACTCGTATTTAACACGTTCAACTTCATTTAATGATCTCACTTGTACATAGCGTCCAACAATAATTGAGCGGCTACTTTATCCTATTCACCATTCCAATAAAGGGACTGGGCACTTTATTTATTACGAGAATCAACAGAAGAATGCTGCCCCTACAATAATTAACAAGATGAAAAGGACTACTAACAAAGCGAAACCGCCACCGCATGTATGACCCATTTTCTGTACCTCCCCTTTGCTGTCTTCGTTCTATACTATGTTTGGGTTCTAAAATGGGGTAGACCATTACCTATTTTTTATGAAATAACTTCTAATTTTTGTACGATTTTTTTTTGAAAAAATTCATTATATGTTATAGTAATATTTATGGATTTACTCACACAAACCAGAATTTTAAACTAGGAGTGTTTTCTCATGAAGAAATGGGTATTAACTGCTGCTGTTACAGCTGGATTAATGGGGCTAACAGCTTGTAGCGGTGGAGATTCGGAAACAGTCGTTGAAACAAAAGCAGGCGATATTACAAAAGAAGAATTTTACACAGCTATGAAGGATAAGTACGGCGAACAAGTTATTCAACAACTAGTTTATGAAAAAGTATTGTCTGATAAGTATGAAGTAACGGATAAAGAAATTAACGCAAAATTGGACGAGCTCAAAGAACAAATGGGTGATAATTTCCAAATGGCATTAGCATCTTCTGGATATAGCTCAGAAGAAGATTTAAAACGCGACTTAAAAATAGGGCTCCTTCAAGAAAAAGCGGCAACTGCAGATATTAAGGTAACCGAAAAAGAACTAAAAGAAGCTTACAAAAATGTTAAGCCAGAAGTAAAAGCGAGACATATTCTTGTTGAAGACGAAAAAACAGCTAAAAAAGTCAAAGCTAAACTTGATAAAGGGGAAGACTTTGCAAAATTAGCAAAAGAGTACTCTAAAGATACTGGCTCTGCTGCAAATGGAGGCGACCTTGGCTGGTTTGGAGCAGGGAAAATGGTACCTGAATTCGAAGAAGCAACATATGCTTTAAAGAAAAATGAAATCAGTGAACCTGTTAAATCTGAACATGGCTACCACATCATTCAATTGTTGGATAAAAAGAAAAAAGAATCATACGAGAAAATGAAAGACAAACTGGAATACGATTTAAAAGTATCCAAAATCGATCAAGCGAAAGCACAAAGCATTTTAGATAAAGCGGTTAAAGATGCTAAGGTAGAGATCAAAGATAAAGACTTGTCATCTGCCATTCCTACAGGTGAAGAGAAATAATTACTTCCATGCTGCCCCTATCTATAGCATATAAAAAAGCGACCGTAATGGTCGCTTTTTTTATATGCCATGTTCCGCTTCACTCTTCCGCTTTTCCTGTTCGAGCTTCATCCGTTCTATATACTTTTGTCCTTCCTCCTCAATCCAGGCGTTTTCCGTCATTCGTTCTTGTCTAGCTGCTCGAATCGCCATAATGGCACTAACTACTATTCCAATAAAAACGAACCAAATCCAAATAGGCATGTCCCTTCCTCCTTCCTAAAATTTCAATCGTATTAGACAATATGCAAGTAAACAAAAAATATGCTTCCTCTTCATGAGAAGAGAAAGCATATTTTTTAAAAGTTTGGTTTATAAAATGAACGATTATCTAGTGCAAATACTCTTTCCGTAAATTCACCTGGTCTAACTTTTTCTAACGCACGATCCATCATATTAATTTTAGCATCCAAATTATCGATATAGTGCAGCACTTCTGCTTCACGAACTAATGGCGGCTTCGGACTCCCCCACTCTGCTTTACCATGATGACTTAGTACAAGGTGCTGCAAAATCATAATTTCTTCTGCCTTAATCTCTAATTCCTCTGCTGCTTTACCAATTTCATTTACCATAATGGTAATATGTCCAAGCAAGTTACCTTCTACCGTATACACCGTTGACACGGGACCTGATAGCTCGAAAACTTTTCCAAGGTCATGAAGAATAATCCCCGCATACAATAAGTCTTTATCGAGCGATGGATATAGCGCTGCAATTCCTTTGGCCAAATCCAGCATAGACACAACATGATACGCAAGGCCTGACATGAATTCATGATGGTTTTTTGTCGCTGCAGGAAAAACTAAGAAATCCTCTTGATACTTCTTAAGAAGATGACGTGTTACTCTTTGAATATTAGGATTTCTCATTTCAAAAATATATTGTGTAACTTTCTCCAGCATCTCTTCTTGGCTTAATGGAGCTGTTTGAATTAGATCACTTCTCTTCACACCATCATTATCTGTTGTTAAGCGAATCTGACGAATTTTTAACTGACTGCGTCCGCGAAAGTTTTGAACCTCGCCTTGTACCTTGACCGTCGCTTCAGCCGCATACGCTTTCTCATCGTTGTCTGAAACATCCCATAACTTTGCTTCAATTTCACCTGTTTTATCTGCTAATATTAATGTTAAAAACGGTTTACCGTTACTTGCGACTGCCTTCGTGCTTGTTTTTATATACATATATGTATCTACAGTCTCGCCAAACCCATAATGAACAATTCCTTTTTTCATTCGCGATTGCCTCCGTTCAAGGAAATATCAACATTATACCATAGCCAACACGTCCACGCCGTATTGTTGATAAAGAAAACCCGAATTCCTTAGCATATGCGTGAAATTCGGGTTAAGTGATGTAATTAAAAAATATTCATACTTAAGTAGCGTTCACCATTATCCGGGGCAATACAAAGGACGCGTTTGCCTGCTCCTAAACGGCGTGCTTCTTGAAGCGCAGTCCATACAGCCGCTCCAGCCGATGGTCCTACTAGAATCCCTTCCTTAGCAGCTAAAGCTTTCATCGTATTAATAGCATCATCATCAGCTACTTGAACGATTTCATCCAATATCTCCATATTTAAGATGCTTGGAATAAAGCCAGGGCTCGTTCCAACAAGCTTGTGAGGCCCTGGTTGTCCACCTGATAATACAGGTGAACCTTTAGGCTCTACAACCACGACCTTTACATTAGGAAGCTCAGCTTTTAACGCTTCACCCGTTCCTGTAACCGTGCCCCCCGTACCAGCTGTCGCCACAAACACATCTAAATTGCGGTCCATTTGTTCCAATATTTCTACTGCTGTCGTTACACGGTGAATATCCGGATTGGCATGGTTTTCAAACTGCTGCGGCATGAAGCTTCCCGGAATTTCTTCAAGTAAACTCTGTGCTTTACGAATCGCACCTGGCATTTTCTCATCAGCAGGTGTTAGCACCACTTCTGCGCCATATGCTTTTAAAATATTAATACGTTCTTTTGACATATTATCTGGCATAACCATAATAGCGCGATATCCTTTTGCTGCTGCATTCATCGCTAGACCAATGCCTGTATTCCCGCTCGTTGGCTCGATAATCGTCGCCCCCGGCTTTAATACTCCATCTTCTTCCGCCTGCTTAATTAAATTGTATGCAGCACGGTCCTTTACACTGCGGCTCGGATTGAAATATTCCAATTTCACATACACTTCCGCGTCTCCTTCTGCTGTTAAACGATTTAACTTAACAACAGGAGTATTACCAATTAACTCTGTAACATTATTAACAATTCGTACAGTCACGTCTTGATGCCCCTTCCATCTTACCTATTAACGATATATCACTAAGTTATCCACTCTTTATCCCACACTTAACGGGCAGTAGGCCCCTCACCTCAAGCGCATGAGGAACCAAAGAAGATAGGTGGGGGACAACTGCCCTCATCTAGCTGCGGCTCCTAGCCCCTCGAGGTCATAAGCTGTAATGCTCTGTGGCAAACTGCGCCACGCCGCATTTCATCTTATGCTTGTCGGGGCTGAACAGTCGCCTCGCTTTTGTAGTAAAGGTCCGATTGGTGAGATACAGTGAAACTTACCTTTGTGGTTTTCAAAGGTATAGTTGAATCAATCAGGTTCGTACGGTCACTTGATTGCAGCGAAGCGGAAATCTTAGTGACCGTAGAACGTGACTAACCATCAGTGAGGGATAAAAGCCCCCCACTGATGGAAGTTTCACTTTATTATACCACTTAATCTTTTTTTGTTAATTGCAGCGCTTTTCTTATATTTTTTAACGATTTAGCACTACCATACATTAAAACGCCGCCTTTATATACTCGTGCACCGAATACAGCTAAAATGATGATACTCGCAACCAGCAGGCCGATACTTAAACTAATCTCCCAAAATGGGACATCCAGCATCCCTACCCGAAGGAACATAATCATTGGTGCAAAGAAAGGAATAAAAGAGGTCACGGTAATATAGGTAGCCGATGGATTATTTAACCCAAACATCGCTAGCATAAAAGCAGCAACCACAAGCATGATCATCGGTGTAATCATTTGCTGAACATCCTCAATTCGGCTGACAATTGAACCTAAACAAGCAGCTAATGTGGCATACAAGAAGTAACCAAGTAACGTAAAAATAATCGCATACATAATCGTCGACATACTCGTACTTCCAAAACCCATAAACGAAAAAATACCTTCATTCATATCGGATAAATTTCTTTTAATACTCCAATATCCGACCCCAAAGAAAAGAAGCATTTGCGTTAAACTTAGCAACGCAATTCCCAGGATTTTAGCAAACATTTGTTGAACTGGTGATACGCTAGAAATTAAAATTTCCATTACGCGTGATGTTTTCTCAGTTGCCACTTCCATCGCAATCATGTTCGAATACATAATCACAGCCATATAAATGATAAATAAAATAATATAGACAAGCCCTCTGGCTTGATTCAATTCTTCTTCTGTCTTAGCATTTTCTTCAAAAGCAACCGTATCTAATACAACTGGAGAATGTAACGCCGCGATTTGCTTATCCGTTAATTGCAGTTCATTGGCAATTATTTTTGTTTTTAGTTGTGACAGCACAACAGCAAGCTCCGAGCTAACCGTTGTATCAGCTAACGTATTGGCCTTATACGTCCCTTTTATTATCTCTTGTTCATCGCTTTTAATCATTAAATAAGCAGTTAATTCTTCTGAATCGATAAGTTTCTCTGCTTCTTCTTCCGTTTTAAGTTCGATTAACTCTACATCCTCATCAATGGCCTTCATTCCAAGTTGTACATCACCAAACATGGTTCCCGTTTGATCGATGACCCCAATCTTCTCTTCTGAATCATCAAATAAAGCAATAATTTTTGTAATATTGCTCAAACCGATTACAAGAAGAAGCATAATGGCTGTTGTAATGAGAAATGACTTCGTTTTTAGCTTCATCAAGTATGTATGAAACAGGACAATCCAGAACTTATTCATAAGCAGCCCCTACCTTTTCAATAAAGATATCGTTTAATGATGGCTCCTGTAATTCAAACTTCCGAACAAACCCTCGCGGTACAAGTGCTTGCAGCATTTTCTCCGCAACCGTCTCATCTACTACTTGTAATACTTTCCCTTCCATTGTCGTTTTAACTTTCGTTACACCAGAAAATGTTTCAAGAAAATCTAAATTAAAGTCGGCATGTACAACGACATTTTTCTTTCCAAAAGAGCGCTTGATTTCTTTTAAATGACCGGCAACTACAGGAGAACCTTTTTGTAAAATGCATAGATTTTCACATAATTCCTCGACATGCTCCATCCGATGACTGGAAAATACAATCGTCGTTCCTTGATTTCGCAAGTCAATGACTGCTTCCTTCAACATTTCCACGTTCACCGGATCTAACCCGCTAAACGGTTCATCTAAGATAAGTAACTTCGGCTTATGCAGCACCGAAGAGATTAATTGAATTTTTTGTTGATTTCCCTTTGACAGTTCCTCAACACGCTTATTCTTATATTCAGGCACTTTAAAACGTTCAAGCCAAACATCCATTTCTTTATTGGCATCCGCCTTACTCATTCCTCTTAATCTCGCAAAATACAATAGCTGCTCACTTACCTTTAGTTTTGGATATAACCCCCGCTCTTCCGGTAAATAACCAATTAACGAACTCATCGATTGATCAATCCGCTTACCTTCCCATGTAATTTCCCCTTTTGTAGGCTGAAGCAATCCAATAATCATTCGAAACGTTGTCGTTTTTCCCGCTCCATTTGCCCCTAACAGACCAAACATTTCTTGCTCGGGTATCGTAAAATCTAATTCATTCACAGCCGTATAATCTCCAAAGCGTTTCGTTACATTATGAACATGTAAGACCATATAAGTTTCCACGCCTCCTATCACCTTGATAGTTTAATAGTATCGAAAGACATCCCCCTTTACAATATAATTGGCAAAACATACAAAAAATGATAAAATATTTTACAATAGTTATATTTTATGTAAATTTATGATAAAAGAGAGGCGTTTCATATGAGTAAAACTTATAAATTAACAGTGTTTGAACCTTCCGGAGAAAAACTATTAGACGAAGCGTTTACAGCAGAACATGATAAGCAAGCGAAAGAAATTGGCGAAAGACTATTAAAAGAAAAAAACTACTCTCAATTTACTCATCGTTGTACATCATCAGCAGGGAAATTAGTTTTATTTCATATCTAAGGAAAAAGGCCATTCCATTTACACGTGGAAGGCCTTTTTGCTTCTTTATTTTCCAATAAAATTCGGTTTTCTTTTTTCAACGAACGCCTTTAATCACTTCTTTAAGTATTGATCCTTCAGCTGCTCTCGCAACGCCCGTTTTAAAAACTTGCCGACGGATGTTTTCGGAATATCTTTTACAAACAACACTTCATCTGGCAGCCACCATTTAGCAAATTGCGGTGTTAAAAATTCAAGAATGTCTTCCTGTGTTACTTTTCCAACGTACCCTTCCTTCAACACGACACAAGCAAGAGGACGTTCCTGCCATTTTTCATGCGGCACAGCAATAACTGCCGCTTCAAAAATCGCTTCATGCGCCATTAATGCGTTTTCTAAATCAACGGATGAAATCCACTCTCCCCCGCTTTTAATTAAATCCTTCGTACGATCGACAATTTTCACATATCCTTCTTCATCAATTGTCACGACATCTCCTGTATGCAGCCAGCCATCTTTAAAGGCTTCTTCCGTTTTTTCATTTCGATAATATTCGCTAGCAATCCAAGGACCGCGAATCAACAGTTCCCCCATCTCTTTTCCATCCTGCTTCACTTCACCATCTTGTCCGACTACTTTTATATCAATCATCGGAACGACAATGCCTTGTTTTGCTTTTAAATCCAGCAATTCTTCGTCCGACAAATCATCTTGGTAGCTTTTTGGCTTAGAGATGACAACAAGAGGGCTTGTTTCCGTCATTCCGTAAGCATGCAAAAATGGGATTGAATACTTCTGTTCAAACGTCTTAATTAAACTTTTCGGAGCAGCTGCACCTCCGCATAGCAGAGCACGTAAACTGCTTGTATCATAGTTTCCAGTCTCTAGCTCTTGTAATAATCCGAGCCAAATCGTTGGAACACCAGCGGAAATCGTCACTTGTTCCGACTGAATAAGCTCAGCCAGAATTTTCGGTGTAAAATAAGGACCTGGCAACACTTGTTTCGTCCCAAACCATAGGCAGGCAAAAGGCAAGCCCCATGCATTCACATGAAACATTGGAACAACCGGCATCGCGACATCCCGCTCACTCACTGCTCCTGTATCTACTAACCCAAGCGCCATACTATGAAGAACAATGCCTCGATGTGAATAGATGACACCTTTTGGATTACCTGTTGTGGCCGATGTATAACACATGCCCGCTGGAGCATTTTCATCTAAATCTTGTCTCAACGCTTGCTTTGGATTTCCTTGTGCTACTAATGTTTCATAATGGTACACAGGAGAAAGAGAAGTTTTTGGAAGCTCGGCTTGATCTGTCATGATGATGTATCCTTCAACGGACTTTAATTGTGGAGAAATAGCCTCAATAAGCGGAATCAAATCCGCATCGAGAAGCAATAACCGGTCTTCCGCATGATTGATGATATAGGCCACATGCTCAGGGGACAATCGAATATTAATCGTATGCAATACAGCACCATAACAAGGAATCGCAAAATAAGCTTCAAGATGCCGGTGATGATTCCAAGCAAGTGTACCAATCCGGTCTCCCTCTTGAATCCCTAGCTTCTCAAAGCTGCTTGCTAATCGTCTTGTTCGCTCCGCAATTTGTGCATACGTAAGTGTATGGATTCCTCCATCTGTTCTCGATACAACTTCTTTCTTCGGAAAATATTTCTCCACTCTTTCAATCATTTGCGTCAAAATCAAAGGGGTATTCATCATCATAATCTCCTCCTTTTATAGAAAACGCTCTCATTTTATAGTATTCGCTCACCTTTTTGGTAAATCCTGTTAATACACCTTAGGCTTTTTTATTTTCTAGGAAAAATGTGACTTTGAAATAAAGGTTGATCAAAAACACCTCACAAACTCGTATTTTACGATAAATAAAAAGAATCCATTTTGAAAAAGAGTAATCAAAATGGATTCTTATCTAGTAGATTTAAATCTTATTTTTATAAAAAAAATTTGATAATTTCTGTAATCCTTATGCCATTAAAGCGTCCTTAGCTAAATAATAACATGTCGTCATTTATTCAACTTTACTTGCTATTAGAATCTCTTTTATCTCTTCAACACTATTGACAATATGTGTAGGGTGAGAATCACTTAATTCTTCAAATGAACCATATCCATAAGTTACTCCAATAGAGTCAATACCCGTATTTTTCGCACCAATCATATCGTATTTTCTATCGCCAATCATAACAAAATCATCCAGCTTATACTTATTATACTTATCAAGTATGTATTGAATAATTTCAGTTTTTGCTGTTCTTGTTCCATCAAGGTTACTTCCAACAACAAGGTCAAAATACTGGTCAATATTAAAGTACTTAAGTATTTGTTCAGAAAATACAGTAGGCTTTGAAGTTGCAACAACTAAAGTATATTGTTGTTCTTTTAATGATTTTAATAGTAAAGAAATATTTGAATATAGCTTATTCTCAAACATCCCCTTATCTTTGAACCTTTCCCTGTAATAATCAATTGCCCTTTGTGCATTTTCCTCATTAAAATCGTAATATTCAGCAAATGAAACTTTAAGGGGCGGACCAATAAAACATTCAAGTTTATCAATATCAGGCTCATCAATGCCCATTTTCTGTAACGCATATTGAACAGATTTAGTTATACCTATTTTTGGGTCTGAAAGAGTTCCGTCTAAATCAAATAAAATTACTTGGTATTTTTTCATATTAAGATTCCCTTCTACATCTAATGCCTCCTCATTTTACCATATAAAATTCAGAATAATTTCAAATTACTCCTTCTTCCATTAAATAGCCCGTTAATGGAAGAACGAAATATGATCTCAATCATAAAATCCATTCTTTCTTCTAAAGAATGATACGATTCTCCGTTACTGGTCTAAACGCGGTTTTTGACAAGGTTTCGTAACCTGTGATTTTCTGGACAAATATGTTGGTAGTAATATTTACACAACAAAATATATAGTTTAAGAAGGAATCCGGTCCTTATTCGTTATTAAGCAAACAGGCCCGGTTGCAACCGGGCTTTATCATTAAAATTGTAGCATTTCTATCAAATTGAAATGAAGGATGTAAAGTATTTAATTTTTGAAGTAGAAAAATAAAAAACCACTCAGAGTGGTTTTTTAATCGCGCATTGCTCCTGCCTCTCGGGAAGTCATTGCACCTTGTCCTTCGCTTACATCTTTTTGAATTTCTTGTTTTACTTTTTGCGCATCAGTTCCGGCAAATCCTGATTTCATAATAGAACTCAAATTCTCAGTGGCTTGTTGATCTGGTTGCATACTAATCCTCCTCTATAATATATTATTTAACAATCTTATTTTTCACAAAAACACTCGGTATATCCCGAGGTGTCACTTTAAGCAATAATTTGCGCTGATTTTAAGTGCTATTTTGCACATCCAATTTTAAAATCTAGCCGTCTTCACACGGATAGCATCAGGAAAATGCGGATTTACAGCGTTAAAGAAAATCCAAATATAAAAAGCCTAATTTCTCGGTGTTGTAAGAAATTAAGCTTTAATTACTTCATAAAAGCGCCCGATTGTGGAAGTTCATGCAGAAAAGCAACCCTTTGTTATGAAGAATAATTTGAATGTAATTTTTTTTGGTTCCTCCATACTTTATCAAGTACTAGTTTACCAATATTAATTACTCCAATAATTATAAGGAATAATGGAATGATGAATAAAGCATGCCCAATACCTGGAGCAAATATTGTTGCCACTGACAATGGTACTACTTGAGTTACAAAATACAATAGTAAAAATGGTAATAAGAAGTTAAAAACAATCAAAGACACTACATTAAGAAACAACCTGAAAGATGTTATTTTACGTTTTTGTTGGTTAAATATTTTATAGATAGAAAAGAATATGTATGCTATCGCTACAGCAATTATTAAATCAAACATAATATAAATCATAAAAGGATTCTCTTCACTGGCTTTAAGAGGTTCATTATGTTTAATAAAATTGTATAGATTCGTCATTATCTCATCGTACCGATTACTATTATAATAATCGAATGAATTGATCAGTAAGGTAATTCCATACTCTTCATCTAAAATGACTCTTGAATATGTATTTTCCGTCCAGCCATTATGAGTAATCACATCCTTATTTACTTCCCATCCCATCGCATAATAAATATCATTCCCAATGAAAGATGATGGTTGATGCATTTCGTTTATACTTTGTTTTGATAAAACACTCTCACCTTTAAATTGTCCTTTTTTTAATATTGCAATCATATAATTTGCCATATCTTCAGCACTTGAAATGAGATAACCATGAGGAACGTTCGCTTCATGATTTAATTGTTCTGTTGGCATTTTAAATCCAAACATCGTTTGATATCCAACAGCTATCGTATTGTTTTTATCTTCTTTTGAATCTGCATAACTATTTTCCATCTGAAGCGGTTTAAAAATATTGCTGCTTATATATTCAGCATAAGGAGTCTTCGTGACTTCTTCGATGACTAAACCTAAAATACTGTAATTCAGATTGGAATATTGGTATGTTTCACTAACTCCTTTTGTTAGGTGTACATCCCTTAAGCTCTCTACAAGTTTTTTAATCGATTGATCACCTTGAGAAATAGCAACTTGTCCATCATATTCAGAGATTCCACTCGTATGATTTAATAAATGTCGGATGGTAATTTCTTTTGATGCTTCCTCATTTGCCAAAGTAAACCAAGGTATATATTGTTGAACTGGATGATCCAATTGAATCATTCCCTGATCTACTAATTGCATGATGGCTAGTGCAGTAAATGACTTACTAACAGACCCCAGGACAACGGGCGTCTGTGATGTCATTTCCTTTCCATTAGGACCTGATATTCCATAACCTTTGATATACTGTACCTTTTCATCTTTTACTATCGCTATTGAAGCACCAGGGATATTAAGTCTCTCAAGTTCATTATTCATGTATTCATCAATTTTAGAAATGTCTACATCATTATGATTTTCGGTTGCCAGAACCTTCTCGTTTAATGATGTAATAAAAAAGAAAAGAATGATTAGTATTAGTTTTCCGATTTTTGATAGTTTTACATTTTTCATGGTATAAGGTCCTCCAAATTCTATAAAACGAACTATATTCTAATATCAATGAAAAATTGTCTATTCCTTTATTTCCAATACGTGTTTTTATATCTGCTTTATTCACACTTGTAAAAGTTATTTAATTTAATATTATTTATCTCCTCTTCTCAGTATTTCAATATTTGAGTATGAAATCCAAAAAAACCATAATTTTACCATAACATCTCAATTATTAAATTTAAATAATGTTATTAATTTGTTAAAAATTTCAAATGGAATAAAACTTAACCCGGCGTAAGTTGTATCGATACTATCTTATTCTGTATCCTTGGAATAAAGTTTGATTAAATTAACTTAATAAACCTTAATAAAAGAGCAAATAGAAAAAGCGTGTTTTGAAAAAAGATTGATCAAAACACGCTTTTTCTATAATCAATTGAATCATCCTTTTATAAAAAAGTTTGATAATTTTTGTGATCCTTGCCCAATTAAAGCGCCCGATTGTGGAATAGAATGAATCACATTTTTTAACAACTTTATTGTAAATAAAATAACTTTTTAATATTCACAAAATTGTCTTAATATTCACAAAATTGTTTCAAATCCTTTTCATCGCTATTGTTATAATAGATTTATAAAAGGAGGAGATATATCATGAGTGAACATTATAATACTATTTTAGCAGCTGTTGACGGTTCCAAAGAAGCAGAATGGGCTTTTAATAAAGCGCGTACAATTGCCAAAAATAATAATGCAAAACTAATTTTAGCGCATATAATTGATACAAGAAGTTATCCGATTATTGAAGAATACGATACAACTATTCGTGATCGTTCTGAAACATTCGCTGACGATCTTGTTAAAAAATATAAAGAACAAGCAAAAGCTGCTGGTATAGCAAATATTGAAACAGAAATCGTATTCGGTTCTCCTAAAGCACAACTTTCAAAAGAATTACCTAAAAAGCATAATGTAGACTTAATTGTCTGTGGTTCAACAGGTCTAAACGTAGTAGAACGTTTCTTCATCGGTAGCGTATCAGCAGCTATTGTTCGCCATTCTCGTTGTGACGTTGCTATTGTTCGCACTAATGATTAAGAAGCGTAATAACAAATATTGTACATAAAAAACCTTGCTCCAAAAGGGGATGCAAGGTTTTTTACATTGCTTATTAAACATACTGCGAAACTTCCATATTAGTTAATTTTCTTTTAATTGTATTTATAAAAGAAAATTTTGGGTAACGGTATATATTGTAAAATCCCTCTTGAACTATACTCCCTCTATAAAATAAGGAATATCTCTTGTTTTCTCCTGTTTTCTTAGAATTTTAAAGTCGCTTACAGGTGTTAGTCATTCTCTTATTGGGATTAGAAGGAAGTGAAGGATATTTTTGGAGCCAAGGAGTAAAAAAACCTTTAGCCACTTAACCACCTTTATCCAATAAGTGGGTATCCAGTTAAATTATAGTTGCACTAGTGGTCTCCACGTCTCTCATGGAGGTCAACCCTCCCATGTCTCACAGAGTCTTCGCTCCAAAATTCCTTCGTCCAACCTTTCCATGAGGTGGATGTCAGTTTATGCTGCCCGACAGGGTCCTTGCCCGAAATTTAGTTGAATACTGACTAATCCGTGCTTCAAATGTCTACTAAACCATAAACGTTCCTTTATTCTGATTAACAGGGCTACAAAAGCCTAAGCTACCTTCAGCATCACAGCCATATGAGGGATGTCCTGTAACATTCTTTCTTCGCTAAATTCACATTGTTTTTTACCGATGGTAAACAATACACGTATCAATTTATTGCACAGGGCGATAAGAGATTGCATCTTTTTTAAAGGATGGTTCGGACGTTTTGTATAGTACGCATGTAGGGCTTTAAAAGCAGAGTTCTTGGCGACTAATGGCATGACAACTCGGAAAAGGAGAGCTCTCAGCGTCTTCCTACCTCTCTTCGTAATCTTCGTTTGTCCCTTATGTTTACCTGACGTATTTTCTTTTAAGCTTAGTCCTGCCAACTTAATGATTTGGCGAGGATGTGAATAATCGTTTAGGTCTCCGACCTCTGCCAAGAATCCAGCCACTGTATCTTTACCAATCCCTTTGATTGCCAGCATTTGATGAACACCGGGTATCTGTTCAAGTAAGGCATCTATTCTAGGTTCCAGTTCTTCGAACTTTTGTTTAATGAGATCATACTTGTCTAATAAAATGCGAATCTCTAATTTCGCCAGCTCTGATCCCTCACGAATGCCGATTGAAAGACCGGCGACTCGTTTTAACTCTCTTACTTTCCCAAGACCAACTGCACGTTTTACGGCCTTTTTAAGATGGGCTAAGATTTCTTCATCAGAGATCTTTACTAGCTCACTTGGCAGTAAGCTGAGCCTTAATAATTGTAGTGCTGCTTTTCCCTCCCAGTCTTTAAAAACCGTGAGAAACTCAGGAAAATACCGATCCAGCCAGTTGTGAATTTGCCCTTGTACGGATTGAAGATCAACAGATAAAAGATCACGTATTTTTCTTGCCGCACGAAGTTCGGCATACACTCCCTGCGGAATCTTAGGTTCAGCATATCTTCCATCTTTGACTAGCTGTGCAATCACTCTGGCATCTTTGACATCATTTTTGGTAGGTGAATTATCATCTAATTCTTTACTTTTCTTGACGTGCATAGGGTTCACGACCACAAACTTAACGTCCTGTTCTTTCAAGAAATGAGCTAGATTCAGCCAATAATGACCGGTCGGCTCCATCCCTACGATAGCCTGATCCATGTCATGTGTAGTGATAAGCTGTTGAATCCAACTCGAAAATCCATCAAAGCCAGGCTTTGTATTTTCAAAGTATAAAGGTTTCCCAAACTCCATTCCTCTAAAGTCCTGTGCACGTGCAACATGTTTCGATTTGGCAATATCAACACCGACAATAAGTGTTTGGGAAGTGATTTGAGCGATTTTTTGATTTTGGTTATAATTCATAGTGAGCCTCCTGGTATGCGAATAAGTAGTCCTTTTTGCCGGCAAGCTTTAGGACCCTCTTATCATACCAAGAGGTGTTTTTTATGTTCAAACCCTCTATTTCTTCATTACAGGAATGCTGCCCGTTCGTTTAAGTGCAAACCTTCACAATCTCTTCTGTATTTCAAACACAAATATCTAATTTTCAATACAGGTGCTGTTCAACAATCTGGCCCTTAAATGAAAATTAGCGCTATTCCTTATTTTGATCTGACCCCTGTCAAGTAGACATAAAAAAATAAGCGCAGTTAAGAAGCCTGACTTCTATATTCGATAGGAGTCAGGTTGTTTAGCTTGGTTTGAAACCTTTCGTGGTTATAAAAGTGAATGTAGTCTTTAATAGCCCTTCTAACCTCTTGTGAAGTTTTAAAAGTATGCAGGTTAAAACATTCTGTTTTTAAATGACTAAAGAAATTTTCCATACTAGCGTTATCCCAACAGTTGCCCTTTCTAGACATACTAGCTTTCATTTTATTTCTTGTGAGTAGCTGATTATAGTTATGGGAAGTGTATTGGTATCCTTGATCACTATGGAGAAGGAGTCCCTTTACATTCCTTCCTTTTATGGCTTTTTTAAGAGTATCCAAGACTAGTTTATAATCATTACGTCTACTAATTTGGTACGCAACAACTTCGTTATTATATAGGTCTTTGATGGCAGACAAGTATAGTTTCTGTCCATTGAAAATGAGGTACGTAATATCCGTTACCCACTTTTCATTAGGGCGAGAAGCGTAAAAGGATCTATTTAAATAATTATTCGAGATAAGATAAGGTTCTTTCTTACCGTAATAAATTCGTTTCTTCCTGATAATTGCTTTAATACCTAGCTCACTTAGTAACCGTTGAACTTTTTTGTGATTAATATGAATATCATAGGTCCTCTTTAACCAAATTTGTATTCTTCTATAGCCATAGATGCCCTTATATTTCTGATGACATTCTATTATTTTCTGCTTTAGCTTCTCATCCTCTATCTGCTTTTCCGAAGGTAATGCTTTACGCTTTATCCACTTGTAGTATCCACTTCTTGATACTTTAGCTAGATGACAAAGTAGCTGTATAGAGTGAGCTTGTTTAGATAAATCATTAATGATTGGAAATAGAATACTAGGTTTTAGATTCATTCCTCCTTTCACATCTTTAAAAGCTTTTTTAACAGTTCATTCTCAGCTTCTAATCGCTTTATTTTCTGTTGGGTATTTTCAAAGGTAGATGAAGAGACTCTACTAGACCCACTTTTTCTGCCACGTTTTTCTCTAAGACCAACCATCCCATCTTCACTAAACTGTTTAACCCATCGTTGTATGTTTTTTCGATGAGTGTTTAATTCTCTGGAAACGGCTGCATAATTCTTCTTTTGATGAAATAAATCCACTGCTTTTTTCTTGAATGATATATCATAAGTCTCTGCTTTTTTCTCCATAAAAAATACCCCCTTAATAATAGACAGATTAATGCGCTTTTTAAAACGTGTCTACTATAAGGGGAGCATACCAATTTCAGGAAAGCGCCCGATTCTCGAATATTGAAAAAAGAGACCATCCTTTTTTGAACAGTCCCCTTTCCGCTAATTATAAAATTTCTAGTAGAACTTCTATATCATTACATTGGTCACTTCAGAATGTTACCATCTATACTTCAGAGAAGGTATCTCCAAAATGAATCGACTTTCAATCTTTGAAAACTATGAGAATACTGCAATTTTACGTGCGATAGATTCTGTTAAACGAGAGGCTACTTTCGGAACAGCCCATTTAATAATTGGTGTTAATACGGCACCAGATAATCCACCTGCACGGACTTCTACCGTACAAGTCATTATTGTTTCACCATTAACATCTTCTGCAGTAAAGTGACCGCTTCCTGTAAAATTATCTGATAAACCTTTTAGTTCAAACTTAATATTTGAAGGTTCATTCCATTCGGTAATATCTACCTGCGCTTGTATTGTTTTTTTAATACCTTTCACACTGCCTTCAAATGTCCAAATAGATTGCTTGTCATTTATGATTTCATGTTCTTTATAGGCTGGTACTGTCGTTGCCCATTTTTCAAGATCACTGACATAATCCCAAACTGCTTGTACATCTGCTGGAACTACTACAGTATGCGTTCCCGTTGCCATTATGATCCCCACCTTCACTATGTATGAATTGTAACTTTACATCTCTACAAAATAATTATTACATAAAAAGCATAAACTTACATCATTAATTATACATAGCTTTCCTTCTTCCAATCCTCCACAACCTGGTCCTAAAATGAAAATAAACGCTAATCCTTGCTACAGGATAGTGCCCTTTAGTTGAATAAAACTTCTATAATTATTCCTTATTTTAATTTTAAAAGTGGCTTATCGAGGTTCGATAAGCCACTTTTATACATATTGTATTATTTTGATAATGCGATTTTTATATGGGCTAAATGATGCTCTTCGTGCCAAGCTAATTTTGCAACTTTTGTTGCGACTGTTATTATACCATTTATCTGGTGAGTAAAAGCTCGATTTAATTGCTCTTCAGTTAAATTATGTCCTAAAGATACGATGCGCTCATTTATACCTTCTAACATTTTAATAGAACTTTCTACAGGAAGCTTTGTATCCGGTTGAATAGCCCACTTTTCTTCATCAAAAGCTGGTACTGTTGGATTCTCATCTGTTAAAGCCAGCTTCAAACGTTGATACATGTTCAACTGAGAATCTGCAATGTGATGAACAAGTTGACGAACTGTCCAGCTACCTTCACGATAAGTTCTACCTAATTCCTCATCACTTAATGAATCGACAGTTTCTCTTAATCGAATCGTGTAAGTTTCGATTTCCTTTAGCCATTCTTGAATATTTTCTAATGTTACTTTTTCAGGAACTTGCAGTTTCCCAATTGGGTATCTTACATCCATTTTCAATCCCCCTTTTCCTTATTCTTTATTTCATTATATTTCGGTATTAACGTTTAATTTTATTTAATTATATCACTTCAACAAACTGTATCGTAATTGAAAAGCTTATTCAATTTATAGTAATAGGTAAGCTTTTGAAGTTATCGCCATCTTTTCTCTCACTTCACACCGTACGTGAGACTTTCACCTCATACGACGTTCCACAGGCTATTACCCCTTTAAAATTTATAGACTCGATGTGAAACTCATAATCTATCTACACATAAAAAGAGAATATGCCGAAATAAAGAATATCAAATTAAGCATTCTTAAAATGGTGAAGAAGGTAACGCGACTGGAATAAACCTTGAGCAGATAGAAAAAGTACAATTCTTACTGCAGAATTGCGCCCTTTAATGGAATGACAGAACTAGGGCTTTAAACATCTTATTGTTAATCAACATTATGAATGCTATATTGCTGCTAAAAGTCGAAAAGGAATTTAGTCCCTGTTTTATAAACGTTTAAAGCTTATACATATATCCTTCTTATAGACTTACGGGTAATATTTCTCGTTTTATCTTTCCTGCTTGTTAATTAATTGCATCAGGATACGGATAAACATGAATAAAAAAAAGATACTGATAAACGTGTGTATCCATGTCCATGTATGATATTTAATTAAATCTGTATACCTTTCAAAAATAACCTCAATGATCGTTAAAAAAGCGGTATACAATGTACATTTCAGAATAATGCTGGGATATCTTGAATAATAAGTTGCTTGATAAAAGTAAATACAGACAACTGGAAGTATAAGATATTCATACAGAATGCTAGAACTGAAATAGTTACTTAAAAAGCTTATAGGATATTCGAGCATTTTTTCTTCTACAACAATAACACCAAGAAATGTTGAGAAAAAAGAGGTTAATAAGAAAATTAAAATCAAATCTTTAGTTGGTGGTTTTCTTAAACTAAAAAAGAGTAGGGCGATTCCTATTATGAGCATTGACCATAAAATTATTCTTTCCATGATAATCAATCCTTCAAAAATTGTTAATTTGCTCAACAATCATTGCAACCAAAGTCAGGAGTTGCCGAACACCTTATGAATATACCACTTTTTCTTACTAAAGGAATTCACCCGTAACTTCAAAAATTATTTCATTTTATTTAAAGGAAAATCAAATTCAATGATAAGTACTATAAATATTCCTAATACTATCAGCCATGCTAACAGTGGTTTTTTATAATGAATAGGAAATACAATAAACATAGCAATAACGAATAGAACCGAATTCCACATACTCCAACCATTATGATGAGATATTAAACCAATTTGTAGGTTGATATATTCAACTGCAACATATAGAACAACCCAAAATATGAAGTGAAATATTCTTACTCTCCATTTGTTCGTTCCGAAGAAATATTTTAGATAAATCAAAATGGTCACAGGATAACGAACAAACATAATCATTAGCGAAATAATTGTATGGTTAAAGAATGGCAATGAAAATGCTGTTTCTTCAAAGTGCCAAAATGGGTGATTATAGGTTAAAAAGTTATGTAGAAGGTCATTTAAGATAAAGAAGAGTATTGTTGGATAATACTTTTCCTAATTCCTCCCATCACCCCATCGCCAACCAGCTAATAAAAATAAAAAGTTATAGATGATGTGCATAGATGTATCATTCCTAATGTAGTTTGTGGACTATATATCTTATATCTTCTACATTTATTGGATTCTCTAATCCATTTCTAAAAAGTAACAAATACCAAAACTGCCTATAATAATTTTTCTTGAAATAACCTGCTTCGTTCAGTACAAATTTTCACAATCTGGCCCGAGTGTTGAACAAAGAAATACTCTACAAAATAGATCTTTTTATCAAACTTTATTTTAAATCAACAAAAACACAACTTATCGCCCTAATGGCGAAAGCCGATGTAAAATACTTCCTTTAATCCTTTAAAGAAATTAAACTTCTTAACGTACAAAAAACCCCAAGCATTAAGCTTGGGATTTCTCATTATCCAATAACTCTTCCAACATTTCAATTTTCTTTTGTGTATAATGCTCGAAATGATCATTGTACGATTTTGGATCTTTCGGATTTGCAAAGTGAGTAATTTTCCCTGTCACTGGGTCAATAAATTTACTCGCTGCACCGCAGCCAAGGCCGAGAATCGTTTGCTGCTCTTCCATAATCATAATGTTATAAATGCTTTCCTGACCTGGCAATGAATAGCCGACATTTTCTAAATTACCGAGAATGTTTTTCTGACGATATAAATAATAAGGAACATATCCATGATCCGCTGTCCACTTCTCTGCTGCATGCATCATTCTTTCTACTTCATCGCGAGATGCGACTTTATACTTTTGTTTATTCTTCGTCATTTCTGAAGCACGTTTAAAAGAAAGTGTATGAACGGTTAAAGATTCCGGCATCAATTTTTCCGTTTCAGCCAGCGTTGTTTCAAACTCCGGTAATTCTTCACCAGGGAGACCGATAATTAAATCCATATTGATGTTATTCATCCCCATGCTGCGTGACAAGTGGAATTTATCAATCGTTTCTTGAACAGTATGATGCCGGCCAATCGCTTTCAATGTTTCTTGGATGTACGATTGCGGATTTACACTAATTCGGTCGATATTCCATTTCTTCAACACTTCCAGCTTCTCAGGTGTAATGGTGTCTGGTCTTCCCGCTTCAACCGTAACCTCACGAACATTGGCGACATCAGGGAAGGAAGTGTACATTTCTTCATACAACATATCCATTTCTTCGGCTGTAATACTTGTCGGTGTACCACCGCCATAATAAATCGTCGTAATCTTAATGCCTTTTTCTTTTAAATAACGACCCATTTCTCTTATTTCATAATGAAGACCGCCAAGGAAAGAATTAACTGAACCTTGACGTCCATTAATCGCATAAGCAGGAAATGTACAATACGCACATTTCGTTGGACAAAACGGAATCCCAATATAAATACTCACTTCTCTTCTTAAATCATACAAATCTGGAACAGCCGCTAATTGACGTTCGGTAATTTTTTGCATTAAGTCAATTTTCTCATCCGAAATTAAATAATCTTCCTTTAACTCCGCGTGCGCTTCTTCCATAGATAACCCTTGCTGAAGCTTTTTATGAAGCAGCTTGGTCGGACGAATCCCTGTCAAAATCCCCCACTTTTGAATCGTACCCGTAAGCTGCTGCAGCACTTGTAAATAAGCATGTGACACCGCACGCTTCACTTGCATGAATTGTTCTTTTTCTGTAGCTGGCAATACAAGCGCTTCTTCGTGTGCTGCCTCAAAGCGTTTGTTCGTTGATTGCTCTATCAGTACTGCGGAAACAGTAATTTGCTCTGTAACATGCCACTCTAAATGAACAACGAGTTCCGCGGCTTCTTCTTCCCCAAACTGAATGGTTGTTTCTTCAAAAAATAAATTAGCTATATTTTGAAGCGGTCGTCGAAACCGCTCATCTGTAATACCATGTATCGCAATTTGCAAATTAATCACCTATCTAATTTTTTTATCCTTTAAGAAAGTTTACCTTGTTTAAAGGATTAAAGCATAAGAAAAAACAGCGACTTTCACCATTAAGAGTAATAAGTCGTGTTTTTCTAATAAATATCCATGATAAGTGTACCTAATCGAGATAACACGGTCAACAGAGGAGAAACTGGGAAGAAATAGAATAATCCATATAACTGTTCTCGCACTCTACCAACTTAATATTTCCGATAAAAAACAGCTTCTTTTTGCAACACTTCGCTTCGTAAAATCGTTTCACAAATCGCAAAGATTTTCTCGATTATTTGAGTTTGATTGGCCAAAACCCGTAAAAGCAGACCGGCAACCGGTAAGCGGGAGAGGCCGACTCTTGCCTCATTTTCAAATATATGTAGTGCCTCTACTAATTCATGAAAAGCAGCATCATTCAACTTTTCATGAATAAAAAGCAGAGAACCAAAATGGGTATAACCTTCTAATAAGAGGATGGAATCTAGTTGATCCTTAGGCTGTAATAAGAGGTGATCGATTACTATTTTCCTTCGATCATAAATGACTGTCATATCGGAGTGAATCCAATCATAGGTAAAGCTCTGTTGCGTCGCTGACCAGCCTGGAGTGTACATATCTGTTAGTAATAAGCTAGAGCCTGCTTCCATTTCAATGGTCGTTTCTTGTATATACTTTGCCTGTTCATAAGCAATAACAGGATCTTGTAAATACGTTAGAAAACTACCTTTTTCAAGAAAAATCGTTGTTTGCTGCTTAGCAGGTAACGCTGTCGTTTTATAGACTTTCGTCGCTGACTGGGTCGTTAATGTTAGCACAGCCCCTTCTTCTAAATGAAAGCATTGATTGTATCGGTCTCCACCTACATAGCCGCCGCCGACATGAATCAAAAAATAAGTTGGGGAGTCCTCTTCTAAAAAAACGGGACGAGATACTTTAAACGTCCCTTCATAATAGCTATCACATAAAATGGTCTTCCCATTTTTTAATGAAGCCGTTAAATGTAATTGTCCCGTCCAATTCATTGCTCTAAACCTATTAAGAAAACCTCTGATTTAATCCAATTCACAACATCGTCTAAGCCTTGTTCATCTTTTAAATTAGTAAAGAAAAACGGCTTATCTCCACGAGTCATTAACGTATCTCGCTCCATGATTTCTAAGCTTGCACCAACATAAGGAGCCAAATCTGTTTTATTAATAATAAAAAGATCAGATTTAATCATACCTTGCCCGCCCTTACGCGGGATTTTCTCTCCTTGTGCTACATCGATAATATAAATCGAGAAATCAACAAGCTCTGGACTAAATGTGGCGGCTAAATTATCACCGCCGCTCTCGACAAAAATAAGATCCAAATCAGGATGATATTCCATCAATTCATCAATTGCTGCAAAGTTCATGGAAGCATCTTCTCGAATGGCTGTATGCGGACAACCGCCTGTCTCCACTCCAATAATTCTCGTTTCAGGAAGCACCCCGTTTCTCATTAAAAAGAGCGCATCTTCCTTTGTGTAAATATCATTTGTTACAACGGCCATACTAAAATCATTCGCCATCGCTCTCGTTAATTTTTCCACAAGCATCGTTTTTCCAGCTCCAACCGGACCACCTACACCAATTTTAATAACATCTTTCATCAACTATGGGCCTGCCTCTTTCTCCAGAGACAAACCTCTTCACCTCTTTTCCTATTAGCTCATAAATAGTCTTACATGTAATTGTTCATGTCTCATTTGCGCAATTTCGAGACCTGGTTGAGTTCGGCCAAGTGCTGATTCAGATAGCCCTTCGACCACCTCAACAGCCGATTGGATAACTTCATGCGCCCATAATAATAATAATTGTCCGTCTGTTTGCCCTAAAGGAATACCACGCACAGCATTTTGGATAAGAGAAGATACTCCTGCATATAAACAACTCATAACTGCTAACTCTCTTGAAATAGTAAGCTCATAACATACAAGCGCAAATACAAGTGCTGGATGGCCGTAACATTGCTTTTTCTTAATCTTCTGTTGATAATCGGCCAATGTATCAGATGGATATAACACTAAACAAATACGTGCCATTTGCTGGCCAATCCGCCGCGATGCTTCGCGTGATTCTGCAGAAGAACAGCTTGCATATAAGACTTCATCTAACCCCCACAACTCTTCAAGCTTCTGTTCTGCTGCTAAATCATAGGCAATCCGGCAGCCAAGCCCATCTGTATACGTTAATGATTTCAAAATATATACATGTAAAAACTGTTTAAACTCCTCAACAGTAGTTACATAGTCTTCTTGAATATACGTTTCCAATCCAAAGGAATGGGAAAACGCTCCAGATGGAAAGTTCGAATCACAAAGCTGAATTAACGGAAGAATTTCTTTAATCATGCGCATGTCCGACATGACGAAATGCTTCTTTAACCTTTCTTTTCTCACGACGATATTGAACCTTCATATCAGTCAATAGCTTTTCAACGAGATAATCATATTGAACGAGCATTTCGTCTCCTTCAAACTGCGCTGGTAAATGGCGATTGCCTAATTGATGTGCAACTTCTCCCATTTGACCAATAGATGCAGGCTGAATAGCTAATACATCATCAGCCAATGTTTGAATGGCAATGATATTCTTTTCATCCATATATAGAATGTCGCCATCTGCTAAATCTTTATTTCCTTTTAAACGAATCCCTAACTCTTTTCCATGATCGGTTTTAACGCGCTGAATTCTTTTACGAAGTGCATCACTTTCTAAATAGATGCGTTCAAGATGTCTTCCTGCTCTATCAACCTCACGTAAGTTTCCAATTACTTTTTCAATAATCATCTATTTCACCTCAGAATAAGAAATATCGTTGTGCCATTGGTAAAATTTCAGCTGGCTCACATGTAATCAATTGCTGATCCACTGTAACTTCATATGTTTGCGGATCCACTTCTATGACAGGAGTTTCTCCATTAAACTTCATATCCTTCTTTTGAAGCTGACGAACATTACTCACTGGTTTAATCAGTTTGTTTAACCCTAATTCATGATGAACGCCTGCTTCATAGGCTGCCTTAGAAAGAAAAGTAATGGATGTTGCAGCAGTGGCCTTGCCAAAGCTGGCAAACATCGGGCGATATGTGACAGGCTGCGGAGTGGGAATAGACGCGTTCGGGTCTCCCATGATGCTAGCAGCAATCATTCCGCCTTTTAAAACTAAATCCGGCTTCACTCCAAAAAAGGCGGGGTCCCACACAACTAAATCAGCGAATTTCTCGACTTCTATTGAACCAACTTCATCCGCTATGCCATGTGCGAGCGCAGGATTGATTGTGTACTTGGCCACATATCGTTTCACGCGAAAGTTATCGCCTTCACACGTTTCTTCGCTTAAACGTCCATGTTGTTTTTTCATTTTATCTGCCGTTTGCCATGTGCGCATAATGACTTCTCCAACTCGACCCATCGCTTGGGAATCCGAGCTGATCATGCTGAATACACCTAAATCATGTAAAATATCTTCAGCCGCAATCGTTTCTTTTCGAATACGCGAATCAGCAAAAGCAATGTCTTCTGGGACAGAAGGGTCTAAATGATGACAAACCATCAGCATATCTAAATGTTCTTCAAGAGTATTAATCGTATAAGGTCTCGTTGGATTTGTTGAGGATGGTAAAATATTAGGAAAACTGGCTACTTTAATAATATCGGGTGCATGACCGCCGCCTGCTCCCTCTGTATGATATGTATGAATAACACGACCGCCAATTGCTTTAATCGTGTCTTCTACAAACCCTGCTTCATTGAGCGTATCGGTATGGATGGCAATTTGAATATCATATTCATCCGCAACCGTAAGGCTCGTATCAATCGCTGCAGACGTAGTTCCCCAGTCTTCGTGCAGCTTCAGACCAATAGCGCCAGCTTCAATTTGTTCAATTAGAGGCTCTTTTGCCGAGGCATTTCCTTTTCCTAAAAATCCTAGATTCATAGGGAAGTGTTCAGCAGCTTGAAGCATACGGTGAATATTCCAAGCACCTGGTGTACATGTCGTGGCATTCGTTCCCGTTGCTGGTCCCGTCCCACCGCCAATCATCGTTGTAACTCCGCTCGAAAGTGCCGTTTCGATTTGATCGGGGCAAATAAAATGAATATGGGCATCAATGCCGCCAGCTGTAACAATCATCCCTTCAGCAGCAATAATCTCTGTAGCGGCTCCAATCACCATTGTCACATCATCCATGAGCAGCGGGTTTCCTGCTTTCCCAATGGCAGCAATTCTCCCATCTTTCACCCCGATATCCGCTTTAATAATCCCGGTATAGTCAAGAATAATCGCGTTCGTCAAAACTAAATCCATTACTTCACTTCTAGATGCAAGCGGGTGCTGACCCATACCATCACGAATGACTTTTCCTCCGCCAAATTTCACTTCATCACCATACACCGCATAATCTTGTTCAATTTCGATAAATAGCTCTGTATCAGCGAGTCGTATTAAATCTCCCTTTGTCGGACCGAACATATCAGCATATTGCTTACGTGACATTTCAAGGCTCACACTTTCCCCTCCCCATCTAATTTTCTATCGGTCTGATTATTTAAGCCGTACACTTCTCGTTTTCCGCTAAAAGCCACGAGCTCAATTTCCTTCGCATCCCCTGGTTCAAAGCGGACAGCCGTTCCTGCTGGAATATTCAACCTCATACCAAACGCCTGGCTACGTTCAAATTCCAACCCTCTGTTCACTTCAAAAAAATGAAAATGAGAGCCCACTTGAATTGGACGATCACCACGGTTAATTACGGTTAATTTTGTTACTTCTTTGCCTTCATTGCACACAATCGGCGTTTTTTTCAATCTATATTCACCAGGTATCATCTGTTCCTCTCCTTACTGAATCGGATTATGAACCGTCACAAGCTTCGTCCCGTTCGGAAATGTCGCCTCAACTTGAATATCATGAATCATATCGGGAATTCCTTCCATTACGTCTTCACTTGTTAATATCGCTTTTCCAAACTGCATCAGCTCAGCTACAGTTTTTCCGTCGCGGGCCCCCTCCATCATTTCGTATGTAATCAGAGCAACCGCTTCAGGGTAATTCAACTTCAAACCACGATCCTTACGTCGTCTTGCTAAATCAGCAGCGACTACAACTAACAATTTCTCCTGCTCCCTGGATGTTAAGCGCATAGAATCCTCCCTTCAAAACCTACAATAATATAACCTACTCACGTTACTTTTCCTCACATTAATAACTTCATTATAATCAATTTTCTGACATTTTCAAGTAAAATTTACAATATTCAAAATGGAATATACCTCCAATCAAATAAAAGCCCCTTCCATTTTCAAAGGGGCTCACAAAGTATGAAACTTATTTAAACAACCAAAAACTGTTCAATATCCTTATAATTAATTTTCTGACAACTTCAAGTGAAATTTTATTATTCACAATCTCAATATTTGCTTCTATAGGAAACTACTTGCTATAATTTCATTTATGCAATCGTTTTAATTCAAATAATTATAATTAAGGAGACTTTCCACATGAACTATTTAAACAGTCAACTTCAATTGACACGTCAAAAAATATTAAGCGAAATCGAAGGAATCAATCCGGAGCTGTTCGATATCCAAACGAAGGGCTTCAATAACACACTTCATTGGCATATCGGCCATATCTTAACTGTCACTGAGCAATTTTTACTTGGCTATCCTCACACAAATCACCTGCCTGCTAATTATGGTGAATTATTTGGATATGGATCGAAACCAGCGGATTGGAAAGGGGACGTACCAAGCGTCGAAGTATTAGTACAACAACTGCAAGAGCAAGCGAACCGCATTCTTGCCATTCCAGAAGAACGCTATAGCGAAAAATTGGCACAGCCTTTTTTAGGCCTTGAAACAGTAGGGGAAATATTTACGTTTGCTTTATTCCATGAGTCTAATCACCTTGGACAAATTCACGCGATGAAACGCGTGATTGATGCAGCTAACTAAGATAAACTAAAAAGGTGTACGAGACTACAGTCACACATACCTGAACCAAAAGATCTTATAAAGCGAAACCATCAAACAACAAGCCCTTCACTCATTAAGTGAAGGGCTTGTTGTTATTTCAACATATTCATTTTTTGTAAAAATTCAATAGGCGGCTGTTTACGGAAAAACTCTTTCAACATGTACGCTACACCATTCTCATCATTAGAACGGGTTACCCATTTAGCTACTCGCTTCACTTCTGGTGCAGCATTTCCCATCGCCACACCGAGACCGACTCCATTAATCATATCTATATCATCTAGACCATCACCAATGGCGACCATATCCTGCCTCTTGATTCCTAAATAGTCGGTTAAATATAGCAGCCCGCTCCATTTTGACACACCTTTTGGTACAAGTATCAGCCTTTGATCGGATTGATCAATCACTTCTACTTCCGGAAACAACTCTCCAATCAACCTCTTTATATCTCGTTGGTCCATTCCTTTTACAAATTGAATATCAATTTTTATTGGTTCACACGGCTTTTTTTGAAGCTCCTCACTAAGCACTTCTACATACTGCTGCGCAAACATACTTGGTTCATTTAACGTCATTTTAGCTCGACTTACTAGTTTTTCCGGAAGATGAATTCTATTTCCTAACGATCCTTTTTCATGAATAAGCTGAATCTGACACGATGTCGTTTCTAGCAATCGGACGATTTCTAACGTAAGCTCCTCTGTCAACCTCTTTACAAATAAAGGCTTTTCAATCGTCTCTCCAACAAAAGCCCCTTGATGAGCGACCATCATTGGATTTACCTTGAGCGCCTTCGCTACTTTTTTAGCAGAGTAATAATTTCTATTCGTTACAAGTGCAATGTGCACACCTTTTTGGGATACGTATTCAACGGCCTCTTTCGTAACTTTATTTAAACGGCCATTTGACTGCAGTAACGTTCCGTCAATATTAACCGCTAATAGACGATACACCATGTTGATCTCTCCCATCTGTAATGTCTACCCTAATTTATGAATGAACTACGCTAAGTAGAACAAAACGGAGACCGTAAAAAAACTCCCTACTATTCAAAGCAGGGAGTACAAGCTTATGATCCTTGACCAGGAAGACCGTATAGTTCTTCAAGAGGCTTCATAATAATCTTATTTAAATCTGCAATTACTACACTCATTCTTTGTTCCGCTTCCATCAATTGAGCAATTGTTGGATGCTGTTGAACAAGTTGAACCGTTTTTTGCGCTTGCTCAATTTCTTCGGGTGTAATTTCTTGACCCATCATTTGTTTTTGCTGAAGCATCATTTGGATGTTACGAAAGTTATCAAACATTCCCTTTGAAGCCGGATCAGCGTTCACAAGATCATATAATCGTTTTAATTCTACATATTCATTACTAGAACGAATCGCTCGCTCCATTGCATAAGCTGCATCATATGAATTACTCATGTTTCTCCCTCCTCCTGTCCATTATATTATTACATCTTCCCCACTATAACATAATCATCCTAATAAAGCCGAACTAATCGTCGTCTCTATTTTTTTCAGAAGGGAATAGTATTGAATCATATTAGTCTATAAAAGCGTAACGAATAATCCTTGAAACAACCCAATAATCCCGCCTAAAAGCGCTCCTAAATACGTAATCATTGCCAGCTCGCGCTTTGCAATTGCTATAACTACTTCTTCTAATTTTTGAACTGAAAAAGCCGCTACTTGTTCTTCAACGATTTCGTCTAAACGAAGCCTTTTAACTAACGCTGGCATATGTTCACTTACACGGTCTACCAACTGATCCAGCATAGCCGGCACAGCTTTATCAACAATTGAATCAACAAATGGACCTGCTACGTCTTTTACCGGCTTGTTCATAACAGCATCCACTGAAATCCATTCAGATGTTTTTTCGATAACTACTCGTTTTATCTCATGCGGACCAACTAGATTCTCAACTTTTTGAATCTCCCACTCACTAATCTGACCCCACTCTTTTTGTAACAGTTCTTCTACAAAATTGGTTGTACGTCGTTGCTCCAAAAATTTCAAAATTTCTGGTTGTATTTTATCAATTAAAGCATCATTTCCAATAAACATTTGAATTAAATTAATCAGCTTTCCGCGCTCTTTAAAAAAATCATCCAACATCGCCTCTAAGCGAGCTTTCCCTTCCTTACTTCGGAAGTATTCTTTCCCCTTCGTAACAATGTAAGCAGAAAGTTCCGGGATTTGTTCCGTCACTTTTTCATGCAGCTCAGGTGAGATAATTTGGCGAAGGTTTTTGCCGCGATTCGCTGCCATCCACTCTTCATATTTGTCAAGCACAAAAGCTTGTACACGCTGCTCTACTGTCTCCCCCACACGACTTAACCCATATTGTTCTAATAACTCTGCAATACTTTTTTCAGTCGTTAACACTTTCTTCACTTCTGCCCCAACAAACTCTTTCATATTTTGTTTAGAGGTATCATTAACAATACGTTGTTGCAGACTCTCAGGAGTAATTAGATATTCCACTACAACCTTCCCAAGCTGATGTGCCAATTCTCCTTGACGTTTCGGCATTAAACCAGGAGTAAACGGTAGTTGTTTCCCAAAAATATACACCGCTTTATACGGACGGAACAACATTTTAATGGCAATTAAATTCGTAATTCCTCCAATGATTGCACCTACCACAACCATGAATACAAGTTTCATCCATAAATCCATGATGATTTCTCCTTTTATTGCTAAATGTATTGATTTCTAGACACACTCTATTTCCACAAAACATAGAATACTTTATCCACATTTGCCCATTGTCTTATTATAAAGCATCCGAAACTAAGTGCAAACGGGGAATATACATGAACGGTCATTCTTCTAAATTATTGATATCTACTATTCAAGAAAAAAAAGCATTGATGTATATCGATGAAACTACCTTTACAAAATGGCAGCTTCAATACGGGGAAACTCTTTCGCTCAAGGCTGGTCAACGTTCTATAGAAATAGCAGTGGAGTCCTTTTCTTCAACAAGCAGGGAATGCAAATTATCAAGTTTCGCTTCACAATACTTAACTCTTCCACCATTCACTCACCCAATCTCCGTCACGTTCTTACCATCCACTAAAACCGTTATCATCGGCCCATTTCTTGCCCTATTAACCAATCAATCTCTTCTTACAGATGGAACATTCGGTGAGATAGACGTTTTTTTTCAAGAGATGCATACCTACTCTACTACTCTAGGCATCCCCTTTTATTTAACAACGTTACAGTCGCTTGAAAGTGAAGTCATTACGGGTTATTGGTTCCATGAGAACGGTTGGGAGCCCTGTGTTCTTCCATTTCCCAGTGCACTATACAATCGGATTCATTCACGTCGTTTAGAAAGGACCGATCGTTTTGAACAATTCACAGCCCATTTACAAGCAAAAAAAATCCCACTCTTTAACTCGTGCTTTCTTTCTAAATGGGAAGTCCATGAAATGCTCGTACAAGACGAAAGCCTGCAGCCGCACTTACCAGATACCATTTTACTCAGAGCGCAAGAAGCCTTCTATTCTTTTCTCCAACATCATGCTGTTATTTATGTAAAGCCGATTTTTGGAAGTCAAGGCAAACATATTGGCAAAGCGACCAAACTGGAGAAAGGCTGGCTATTTGAACATTCGGGTAACACTCAGGATACTCACTTTGTTCAATCGGAAGCGGAACTGTTCTTTTACCTAAAGAAATTTTGCAAGAAACACTCCTTTATTATTCAAAAAGGGATCCCCTTGCTTGAATGGGAACAGAAGAAAGTCGATTTTCGTATACTCCTTCATCAAACGAAGGAAGACGTTTGGAAGGTAACCTCTGCGGTTGCGCGAATCGGCGATACTGGACATATCGTCTCCAATATAGCACGTGGAGCAGAAATGAAGAATGGCATTCAATTTTTAAAAGAGCTATTCGATCGCCAGCAGGCCATTCACCTTTATCACACTCTTACTCACCTTGCTAAAAAGACGGCTCACTCCCTAGATAAACAACATGAAGGATTACTAGGAGAGTTAGGGATTGATTTAGCACTTGATGAACAATTCCATCCATGGATTATTGAAGTAAACTCTAAACCTTCTAAACGATTTGATGGTACAAGGGATAAATTACGACCATCAGTAAAAGCACTTATTGATTACATGAGTACGCTTCATCATACTTTAAAAAATGAAGGATGATAGAAAGGAGTTTGTCTCTATATGCTATTTGGAATTATGACGACAAATTTCTCAAATGAACAGCAGTATGTAACGGAATTAGCCAAAGCTGCCCAGCAGCATCAAGTGGAGGTTTGTCGTTTCTCGCCTCTTCAAATTGATATAAAAACAAAGGAAATCCAAGCAGAGATATGGGACTCCGAAAAGGAAAGCTGGATGAACAAAACGGTCCCTCTGCCCGATTTTGTTTATGATCGCAGTTTCTATGGTTTAACTCGTGAAACAACAGAAATCACAGAAAAAGTAAATTGGCTCAAAAAACAGAGCGTCTTTTTAGGGTACGGTCTCCCTAGTAAATGGGATGTCTATAAAGCGCTGAAAGACCATCCGCTTTTACAAGCATTTTTACCGAAAACCGTACAAATTGAAACAGCAGAAGATATGTGGACACAGCTAGCGGAGCACGAACGAATCGTTTTAAAACCCTCTTTCGGTGCACGCGGAACAGGCATTTACTTACTCGAGAGAACAGATGCCGGCACAAACGTCACAATGACGAAGAAAACAGAAACTTACAAGCGCCTCTTTCAATCGAAATCGCAATTAAATAAATGGGTCGATCGCTTATTACAACGCTACAGTTACCTTTGTCAGCCTTATTTAGAACTGGCCACTGCTCAAAATGAACCATTCGATTTCCGTATTCTGATGCAAAAAGACAAACGAAATCAATGGGTGGAAAAAGGGCGCGGCATTCGACTCGGACAAAAAGATCATATTACCGCTAACATCGCTACAGGCGGACTCTTTCTTCCAATTACAGCCTTCTTACAGCAATACCGTGACATCCTTCCACTAGCCGCCGAACAAACGATTCACCATATTTTGCGGACACTGCCTGAACAAGTAGAAGCAACCTTCCACCGATTATTCGAACTTGGCATTGATCTTGGAGTCGACCGAAGTGGTCAGGTGTGGATTTTAGATATTAATTCAAAGCCAGGAAGAAAAATGATTGAGGTACTCTATCCTGACCAATACGATCGGCTCTATCACTCCCCTATTTTATACAGTCAATATTTAGCTCACTCTCTCTTGAAAGCAGGTGAATAATTACTTTATGAAGAACGTGTATCCTGTTGAGATTACAAAGCTTCCGAACGATATACTTTTCTATCCTTCAGAGCTAGAATTTGCTGCCATTGACATCGTTTGTTTTGGGCAGCATTCCTGTCCCGCTGCTGCAAAACGAAATCCTGCTAATACACAGAAGATTGTCCTATCAGAAAGCTTAGCAAACTCTTTACGATTTACCGAAACAAATACGCCACTTCATCTATTCGCAGATAAAAACCGACTTCATATTGGACCGCTCGTTGGTATCTTTTCATCTGGATTTACTGGATTTCATAATAAACCACTAGGCGAACGGTCTCATTTTTTCTCTAAATTACTTTCACTTAATACAGAAACAGGTTGTATTCCCTTTGTTTTCGGTGAGCAGCATATTAATTGGGATGATGAAACGATTCATGGTTTTATATACGAAGAGAATGAATGGAAAATGAATGATTTTCCACTTCCAAATGTCATCTACGACCGGCTTCCGAATCGAAGAACAGAGAACCAAAGCGGTCCCAAAGAAGTAAAACGCAAATTCCAAAAACTATATAGGATTCCATGGTATAATCCAGGATTTTTTAATAAATGGGATGTCTATGAACGATTAAGTGATGATGAAAAAGCACTCCCTTACTTACCAGAAACATATCCTCTTTCTTCTTTTTCTACAATCGAGCATCTACTTTCAAACTACCGACAAGTGTTTATTAAACCCATTCACGGAAGCCTTGGACTTGGCATTCATCAAATTTTATATGATAAGCATGAACATATGTATTATTGCCGATATACAAACGAAGAAGAAGAAACTAAACTACAACGTTTTTCATCTTTAGAAGCTCTAATGAATCATGTTTTTCGAAATCGCCCATTGGAAAACCTAATTGTTCAACAAGGAATTTCCCTTATGCGTTCTGAAAAACGCCCTGTTGATTTTCGAGTTCATACGAATAAAAACAACCAAGACGAGTGGCAAGTCACCGCTATCGCAGCAAAAGTAGCGGGTTCCGGCAGCATTACGACTCATGTAAAAAACGGCGGGGTCATTAAAACCATCCAAGAACTATTCGAAGATCGCCAAACGACACTAGAGATAGAACAAAAGCTAACAAAAGCTGCGCTTACTTTAAGTGAAAGCATTGAAAATCACCTTGATGGAATTATCGCGGAAATCGGCTTTGACCTAGGGGTTGATAAACATGGTCAAGTATGGATGTTTGAAGCTAATTCCAAACCTGGCCGCTCTATCTTCTCCCATCCTGAACTTCAAGAGTTTGAACTTTTAACGAGGAAAATGAGCCTAGATTATGCCGTTTATCTCGCCGAACAATCGATTACACACGCTATCGGTGGCGTAAAATGAAAATCTTTTATAACTCATCGACTAAACAGTGGTGGCACGGGCAAAACGGATTCACCGTTACGTTTGGGGCTGATCAAATAGAAATTCCTTATCAACATCCCTTATTTCTTCAAGATGTTCGAAGCTTTGACGTAAAACCCTTTCATAGGAACGAAATATTAACAATTGGCATTTTAACAACAAGTGGAAAAAACAAAATAGGATTGGGCGGGAACCTTCCCTTGTTCCAATCCTTGCATTCTTATTTATTACAGCACGGTATTTTATGTTATGTTTTCACAGCAAACGATATTCTGCAGGAACAACCTTATGCATTTATATACTGTTCCGAACTAAATACCTGGAAAAAAATCACCGTCCCTCTCCCTCATATTGTCTATAATCGAATTCCATCCCGTCCCTTTGAAGCATCCGACTCCTTTCAACAACTAAAAACTCTATTCTCCAACAAGCACATTAAGATGTTCAACCCTTGTTTTATTGATAAATATGAGATGTATACAACCTTTCAACAACACGAAAGGCTCAAGCAGCTTCTACCGAAAACGATCGTTGTCGACAATGTAAATCAACTAGCTTCTTTTCTCCGCACCTATTCAACCATTTATTTAAAACCTAGAGATGGAAATCGGGGCAAAGGGATTCATACCTTAACTTGTAAACGAGATAAATCCATCCAATTAGTAAGCCCGACAGAGGCAGAGACATTCCCTACTCTTCAAGCCTATTGGGATGTTTACAAACAGCAGCTTCAATCGAAGAAATATTTAGCCCAACAAGCGATTGTTCCTAAGAAGAAAAATGGACATCGCTATGATTACCGCCTGCTTGTTCATTACGAACAAGGTCGTTTCAAGCTAAGCGGTAAAGGCGTCAGGATGTCACAAACACAAGAAATCACAACTCATGTGCCAACGGGAGGGAAAATCATTCCTTATCATGAAGTGACAACACCAGCTTTAGATCAACAATTAACAGAAATTGCTCAAACTTGCGGTGCCGTTCTATCTCATCAATTAGGCTTTATCGGTGAATTTTCAATTGATCTTGGTGAAAACGCAGCAGGGGATCTCTTTATTTATGAGGTGAATTCAAAACCGATGCAATTCGATGAAACCGATATTGAAACAACTCGACTGCATCAATTAAAAAATTTATTTATTGAATTAAAATACCCAAATGATGATAAAAAATAACCTCTTCTATTCTTTTTTCCAGTATAATGAAACAAATGAGAATAGCTATAGAGGAGGTTTTTTCATGATTACTCATTTTCAATGGAAACCGTTGTTCAAAGACAATACTTTACCTGGCTGGAAAATTTCTTTTTATGTAAACAAACAACATTATCAAGCCATTTACCATAAAGATGGACAAATTGAATGGAAGAACATACAGCCTTCGGATCATTTAGAAGCTGAATTAAAACAAGCTATACATGAGCTCATGCTATTTCATGTATATGAGTGATACAACTGGTCCTCTGCGTTACAAATATACACTGAATAAAAAAGACCCTTCCCTGCTCAAACTATAATAACAACTTCCGTCAGTATTTCATTGCCCTGATGGCTAGTTGAATTAAAGATAGCACTGTATGTTGCAAACTACAGAAGCTAAGGAGGGACTTTTTTTGGACAAAGATAAGTTTTTAAAAGATTCGGAATATGATAAGAAAGATTCTGTCTACTTAGACATTGATCGGATTATCAACGAAGGAATGGCTGGAGGAAATGTCTATACATCAGGTAATAACCAAAACATCGAAGAAGCTCATGAGTTCTATGATGAAACGCCTCCAAATGTAAATCGTTTAGATTAAATAAATGTGAGCTGGTCCTATAAGGTCAGCTCACATTTATTTACTACCTATTCATCTTACACTAGTGGATTGCGCCTCTCTAAGAATGGACGTAATAATATGTTTCGAATCCCATTCATAGTCCGAGTACTCTATAATCGGATACTGCTTCGGTAAAACCTTCTGTTGAATCTCCTCAACGGTTAACCCTTGTTGATGCAGTCGAATAATTTCTCCCTGTAAATTTTCTAAATAGTCAAGCTTCACTTGAAATAGTTCCCTTCCATTTGGAAGATAGCCTGCATGACAACAGAAAACTTCTTGAAAATCATATCGCAATACCTTCTTAATAGAATGTATAATTGTCGGAATAGACTCCTCCTGCAAAATCACTTTCGTTTTTGGCGTAACAAATAAATCACCTGAGAAAAGTACACCGTTGCTTTGATTCAAATAAGATATATGATCCCTTGCATGTCCCGGTGTAAAAATAGCCTTCCATGTATGATGACGGGATTGTATCGTTTCTCCAATTGGTCGTGCTTGAAACCCTTCTCGCACTCCCCAAATCCGTTTACGATAATCCGGATATTCTCCCTGTTTTGAACAAACATCAAGCGACATCGAATGAATAAATAATGGTACTTGTTTATGTTTTTGAATCCAAGCGCAACCACCTGTATGATCTTCGTGATAATGCGTAAGCACTACTTGATCAAAATCGACCGACTGAAAAAAAAGGAATCAAGCCAGACAGTAAAGACTCTGACCCTGTATCAATCATTAGACCATCTGTTACAAAGACATTTACACCCATCTTAGATTGCGCAGATTCTACTTTTCCATGTACCCATTCTACATCTCCTACCCGCTTCCTTTCTATCATCCTTATCCCCCATTCGTTTTTATTGATGTCTATCAGATGAAGCCTTATTACTATTAACTGTATATAAGACGCATAACACTTACAAGGAATATATGGAAAATATTAAGAATGGAAAGGCACACTTCCATGACGAATAATAAATTCATCAAAATCACAAATCTATTTCTTATCTAAAAATAACAAATACACCTAAGCTTCAACTAACAATTTTCAGATAGGAAGAGTAAGTTAAATCCTATAATGTAATAATATACAAGGGTTTTTTGAATATTATTACATTATTCACTGAAAAAATATATTGACTTTTCAAACTATAACAAATAATATTCTAATATAAATATTCTAAAATATCTCAAAATAATAAATACTTATCGAGAGTGACGGAGGGATCAGGCCCAATGACGTCCGGCAACCTCCTATTTGGGAACGGTGCTACTTCCTGCAGAGATACAATTCTGGAAGATAAGTCGTGATATAGATTATGTCGCCTCTTTCACTCAGAAAGAGGCTTTTTTAGGGGGGAACGTCCATGATTGAAATTCAATCGTTACGAAAGGAATACATCACGAAGAAAAGTCGAGTTGTCGGAGTTGATGATGTATCCTTGACGATTCAAAAAGGAGAAATTTTTGGAATTGTTGGATATAGCGGTGCTGGTAAAAGCTCCTTAATTCGTTCGATTAATTTATTAGAACGTCCGACAAAAGGCCAAGTAATTATTGATGGTGTTGATTTAACGAAATTATCGGGTCAAGCATTACGAAAACAACGACTGAAAATCGGAATGATTTTTCAGCACTTTTCACTCATCAGTTCGAAAACAGTGTTTGATAATGTTGCTTTCGCCTTAAAAGCTGCACATCAATCGCCTGAAGCCATTCGCAAACGTGTGCTTGAATTACTCGAAATCGTTGGTCTTAGTGATAAAAAAGATGTATACCCTGCTCAATTAAGCGGTGGACAAAAACAACGTGTTGGAATTGCCCGTGCATTAGCAAACAATCCTACCGTTCTTTTATGTGATGAGGCAACATCTGCCCTTGACCCAACAACAACAAAAGCCATTTTACAATTACTGAAAAAAATTAATAAAGAGTTCGGAATTACAATCGTCTTAATTACCCACGAAATGGAGGTTGTAAAAGAACTTTGTCATCGGGTAGCCGTTATGCAAGATGGGCGCATCATTGAAGAAGGCGATGTATACAGTGTGTTCGCTCAGCCTAAACAAGCATTAACGAAACAATTTATCGAAAGCGTCTTAGATTTTGAACTTCCTTCTCATTTAATTACGGAAAGTAAAGGAAGCATTATCAAAATTCAATTTGAAGGACAGCTCGCTAGTGAGGCCGTTCTTTCAGACTTATTACAAGAACATCCTGTAAAAGCCAATATTTTGCACGGAAAAATCGAATATATCCAAAACATTCCTTTAGGCATACTTATTGTTGAATTAACCGGTAACACTAATGACATTCAAGCGGCTTTAGACTATATCAACAAACGAACTAGCTATGTGGAGGTGATACATCATGCTTGAATCGATTACAGCTATACTTCCCGATCTTAATAAAGCATTCCTAGAAACGGTGTATATGGTTGGCATCTCGCTTATCATCGCCCTGTTTCTCGGTTTACCACTTGGAGTTTTACTGTTTATAACAGCGAAAAATTTATTTTTTGAAAATTCGTTTATCAATAGTCTGCTTGGATTCATCGTAAACCTTGTACGATCTATTCCATATATCATTCTATTAGTAGCATTGCTTCCTTTCACTAACTTAATAACAGGAACAACGATTGGACCAATCGCTGCCTCTGTTTCATTATCCGTAGCAGCGATTCCGTTTTTCGCTCGAATCGTTGAAACCTCTTTACGTGAAATTGATAAAGGCATTATTGAGGCGGCGATTGCCGTTGGCGCTTCACCATGGATGATCATTAAAGATGTCCTGCTCGCTGAAGCAAAACCAGGCATCATTCAAGGTCTAACCTTAACAACGATTTCACTCATTGGATTCTCAGCTATGGCAGGGACAATTGGCGGCGGAGGAATCGGCGATTTAGCTATCCGCTTCGGGTACTACCGCTACGACAATACCGTTATGATTCTGACGATTATTGTTCTCATTTGCCTTGTTCAAATCATTCAAATTATCGGGGATAAGCTTTCTTATTTAGTTGATAAACGATAAGCACAATTATTGCTTTCTTCATAGAAAGTTTTAATACATTATTCAATATTTAGGAGGATTTACAAGATGAAAAAATGGGCATCCTTATTACTCGTTCTTGTTCTTGCCCTTGCTTTAGCAGCTTGCGGCAATAACAAAGACGAAGAAAAAGATACGGCTTCAAACACAACTGAAGAGAAAAAAGAACTTAAAATTGGTGCAACAAGCGGTCCTTTTGCTGACATGGTTAAAAAAGCGATTCAACCATCACTTGAAAAAGCCGGATATAAAGTAGAAGTCGTTGAATTTAGTGATTATGTTCAACCAAACCTTGCTCTAAGCAATGGATCCATTGATGCAAATCTATTCCAACACAAATACTACATGGAAACATTTGCAAAGGAAAACAACTTACAACTTTCTGAATTGATTGTTGTTCCAACAGCACCAATGGGAATTTATTCAAAAAAATATAAATCTTTAGATGAAATAAAAGACGGTACATCTATCGCTGTTCCAAATGATCCATCTAATATGGCTCGTGCGCTAAAAATCCTAGTAGATGCCAAACTAATTGAAGTTGATCCAGCTGCTAATCAGTTAACATTGTCAGAAAAAGATGTAACAAGTAACCCGAAAAACATCCAAATTAAACCATTAGAAGCAGCTCAATTACCACGTGCTACAGATAGCGTTGACTTATCTGCTGTACCTGGAAACTTTGCTATTGCAGCAAAAATGAAAATCGAAGATGCAATTGCTGTTGAAAATATGCCAGATGAGTATCGTAATCGTGTCGTAGTGGATACGAAAAATGTAGACGCTCAATTTGCTAAAGATATTAAAGCAGCTGTTGAATCAGATGAATTTGAAGCAGTTATCGACAAAGAATTTAAAGGCTTCGGTAAACCGGAGTGGATGAAGAAATAATTAAACAAACGACAAAAGGACCTGCTCCACTATCGGAGATCAGGTCCTTTATCTTACATATTTTGCGAAAAGAAAGCCCATTACGGTGCGCTGGCACCCCCTTTAGGAATGGGATGAATGTTTGCTCAAATGCGGTGTACAGATAAAATATCGAAAATACGTTCTGTACACTATGCATTTGAAATGGTATGATTTGGTACACGGGATGTTCTTTGAAAACTGAACATAGGTGGTTGTGACAGGAAAAACGTCTGTCACGTAAAATGTTCAACGTTCTGCCGACCAACACTCTTCATAGAAAGAGTGCGGTATCATAATCCTAGACAAGTATCGCCGATTGAACGGCGTAGTTGGCACCGACCTTGCCCTCTTGAAAGACTGTTTTTCTCTCAAGCGTTGCTCACCCAAGTCTCGCCTCTGCCTCTTCTTATGGAAGATGGTAAGTGAGATATTTGTGAGAAAGAACCCCAGCGGCTTTAGCCATGGGAGTGGTCAGGAGCAGGTATTGGCGATACACTTGCCAAATGGTACGAAGGAAACGCACTAGTCGAACGTTTAGAGGAAACATCCGTTTGCATTGACCTTGCCCACCTTTCTGCCAAACAATGTAAATCAGTTTTAATCGAGAATAGTATGCAAGCTCTTACAGACTTAGAAAATGGTTCTTGGACAAATGCACTCAAGAGAGTCATTGAAACAAATATTGTAACAAGCGGACTAGTTGGCGGTTTCGGAAATCAATACCTTCGCATTGCGGGCGCTCACTCCATTCACAATGGAATGACAAAGATTCCACATACACACCATTTGCTTCATGGAGAAAAAGTAGCCTATGGTATTCTCGTACAGTTGGTGCTAGAAAATAAATTCGAGGAGCTTGAACAACTGCTTCCTTTCTATGAATCCGTTCACCTCCCTAGCACATTAGCGGATATTGGATTAACCATTAATCAACAAGCAGAGTTGCTGCAAATCGCTCGGTTTGCCGTTCAGCCTGGTGAGGATATTTATCTCCTCTTTCCAAACATCACAGTAGACGAAGTACTAAAAGCAATGACTGAACTCGAAAACCTTATGACAAACTATGTAAAATAATTGTTATAAAAGAGACGATCTGATGGAACGCTTCCTTTAGACCGTCTCTTTTTAAACGCTGGATACATATAAAAAATCATTACATTTTTCCACTATCCACAAGTCTTGCGTGCCACTTCTTACTGATTAAGGAACCTTATCTAAAAAACACAACACTCCCTTTTTATTACAACTCAGGATGAATAGAAATCGATTGTCTAGCCGTCTATATTCAATGGAACCATGAATCTTTACTAAGAATGATTGATACCTATAAATTAGTACTACCCCCTATATCCGTTGCATATAATGAAAATCATCCATAGATAAGGCTTCTTCCTAAACTAAAATTTTTTATAGTACGAATAGATATTCCTCACATTATTCATACTAAAGATTGAAGTAAGATTCACGCTCATTATGTCACAAGCGAAGTAAGAATAGTTGCCTTTCCAAGAAACCGACACCTTTTACTACAATAATAATAAAAAGGAGGTTTTTTTATTTTCTTCTTTATTTAAATAAAGAGCTTTGTTTGAAATTTGGATTAAAACAGTATTTTTTTCACATATTCAAGCATTTATTCACCTGATAAAAACAACGTACAATTGTGAATTTTCCGTAAAATTTTAACTTTTTAGGTATTTTTGTATTTTTTATTTTATCTGTATATGTTATAATTGGAATAATATAGAAAGGAGTGATAATATGCAGTTTGCTGATGTATATTTATTCGAAAAAAAGACGGATTCTAATCCAGTAGAGTGGAAACAAGTAGAGGTCCTCTTCGAGAGTAACGGTATTCAGAAAACGACTCCTAGTTTTGAAGTAGCAATAAACTTAGAAGAAGAGTTAGAAAGACTTCGGCCATTTGAAGGCGAGCTTCTTCGTCTAAAAACAATTGAAGTAGATGATGATGAAATCCCAACTAGATACCTTTGCTATGATTTGGCGAATTGGAGCTTTTCTGGTAACCGTTTAATCGTCACAAATCCAATTGAAAATGTCCACCAATACACCCTCCCTTTTAATTAAAACCATCATTTAGAAAGGCATCTCTTCATTGGATGTCCTTTCAACAAGCATTACCACCTGTTTGTCTTAAGCTTAGATTATCCCATGAATTATGAAGTATGGAACTTGCCCATTCAGTACTGAATGGGGAAATCCATCACTTTTCTTCAAAAATAGATTGATTCCTCATAGATGTTATCTCCACTACGATCATTCATTAATTTCTACTTTATTTTCCTCGCATATGAAGTGTACATGTGCATATTTCTGAGACCATGACAAATGTACCCTTTCACAATCATGCGAAAGGGTACATTAAACTTTCTTATTTATTCACCATATTAGCTGGGACGACCCATTTATCGAATTCTTCTTCTGTTAAATAACCAAGTTGAAGGGCTGCTTCTTTCAAAGTAGAATTCTCCTTAAATGCGTGTTTCGCAATTTTCGCCGCCCTTTCATAACCGATGTATGGATTAAGCGCCGTAACAAGCATAAGAGATCGTTCTACATTTTGTTTAATAGCTTCTTCATTCGCTGTAATTCCAACCGCACAGTTGTTATTGAAGGAAAGAATTCCTTCTGTTAATAATTTAACCGATTGTAAAAAATTATAAATAATAACCGGTTTAAAGACATTTAGCTCGAAATTACCTTGGCTGGCTGCAAATCCAATGGTCGCATCATTTCCAACGATTTGAGTCGCAATCATCGTTAAGGCTTCACTTTGAGTCGGATTTACCTTACCTGGCATAATAGAACTTCCTGGTTCATTTTCTGGAATCGCAATTTCGCCAATACCGCTTCTTGGACCACTTGCTAACCATCTAATATCATTAGCAATTTTCATTAAGTCAGCAGCTAGTGCTTTTAACGCACCGTGGACGTAGACCATTTCATCATGACTTGTCAGTGCATGAAATTTATTATCAGATGTTTGGAACGGATGTCCCGTATCCTCAGCAATTTGTTTCGCTGATTCCTCTGGAAATTCAGGGTCTGTATTAATCCCTGTTCCTACCGCTGTCCCACCAAGAGCTAAGTTCAATAATTTTTGACTGCTCTCTTCTATCATAGCTAAACTCTTATCTAACATCGCTCTCCATCCAGATATTTCTTGACCTAATGTAAGAGGCGTCGCATCTTGAAGATGTGTTCGACCAATCTTCACTACATCCCAAAATTCTTTTTCCTTCTCTTTAAACGTATCACGCAGTACTTTAATAGCTGGAATTAGTTGATTGACTACTTCCATATAGGCAGCAATATGCATCGCCGTTGGAAACGTATCGTTCGAACTTTGTGCTTTATTTACATCATCATTTGGATGAAGTCTTTCCGATTCTCCAATCTCCTCCAACCACTTATTACCTTTATTAGCAATAACCTCATTGACATTCATATTACTTTGCGTCCCACTACCCGTTTGCCAAACAACAAGCGGAAAGTGCTCATCAAGCGTTCCATTCAAAATTTCTCTACAAATCGTTATAATAGCATTTTTCTTCGCTTCTGATAAATCTCCAAGCTTATGATTTACTTTAGCTGCTGCTTGTTTTACATAAGCGAATGCCCGAATTAATTCAATTGGCATCTTTTCCTTACCAATTTTAAAATTATTGCGACTTCTCTCTGTTTGAGCTCCCCAATATTTATCAGCAGGGACCTTTACCTCACCCATCGTGTCACTTTCAATTCTAAATTCCATTATTCCTTGCCTCCCATTTACATATAAAATCATATAGTCCGTTAATTAGTTTCTCTTAATAGACCACATGCCATTCATTGATATTGATTCTCATTTACATTGTACAAGTTTTCCATGTATATAGCAAAAAAATAGCTTATTTTCGTACGTTATACGATAAAATTCATTAGTTTATGTATGTCTGTAAACAAAATAGACAATATAAAGATTGACGATATCATCGAACAAATTTTCCATTGGTATTGACATTAAGAAAAATGTATAGTAAATTCAAAAAAAACAAACTATTTGAACTCTTATCCAGAGAGGTCGAGGGAATGGCCCGTTGACACCTCAGCAACCTTCATTGACCCGTGATCAATGAAAAGGTGCTAATTCCTCAAGTTCCTGTAACTTGGCAGATAAGAAGAATGACTCAACTTACTCAAATTAAAGTCTTCTTCTTAAAGAAGACTTTTTTTTATTTCGTATCTTTAAAGGAGCCGTGATGGTGATGTATAAAAAGGAAACATATCTTGCTCAAATTGGAAATAGAAGCGAAACAACTACAGGAACAGTCAACCCTCCTGTCTATTTCTCAACTGCTTATCGACATGAAGGAATTGGGCAATCGACTGGATTTGACTATACTCGTACTGGAAATCCAACTCGCCAAATTCTTGAACAAGCAATCGCTGATCTTGAATCCGGCGATCGAGGCTTTGCTTGCAGTTCAGGCATGGCAGCCATTGCGACAATCTTAGCTTTATTTGAATCAGGCGATGAATGGATTGTTAGCGGCGATTTATACGGTGGAACGTACCGCCTTTTAGAACAAGGGTTTAAAAAATGGGGCTTAGGCTGTAAATATGTAGATACTTGTTGTTTGAGTGAAATTGAAGGAGCAATTACTCCGCAAACAAAAGCCATCTTTCTAGAAACCCCAACAAATCCCCTTATGCAGGAAACAGATATTCGAGCTGTTGCCGACATTGCTAAGAAATATAACTTAATATTAATTGTGGATAACACATTCTATACCCCACTCCTTCAACAGCCAATTTTAGAAGGTGCTGATATTGTCATTCACAGTGCAACGAAATATTTGGGCGGGCATAATGATGTACTAGCTGGATTGATTGTCGCAAAAGGAACAGAATTATGTGACGCGTTAGCGTTCCACCATAATGGATACGGCGCTGTATTGAGCCCATTCGATTCTTGGCTTCTTATGCGCGGAATGAAGACTTTAGCTCTACGCATGAAACAACATGAACAAAATGCTAAAGCACTTGCTGAATATTTAACAAATCATGAATGCGTTACAGATGTACTTTATCCAGGAAAAGGCGGCATGCTTTCCTTCCGCATTATCGATGAAAAAGCCGTTAATCCATTCTTACAATCTTTACAATTAATTTGTTTCGCTGAAAGCCTTGGCGGAGTCGAAAGTTTCATTACGTACCCTGCAACGCAAACACATGCTGATATTCCGTTAGAAACGCGACTTGCAACTGGCGTATGTAATCGACTGTTGCGCTTCTCTGTTGGCATTGAAGATTATAACGATTTAACTCAAGACCTAGAACAAGCTTTTGCTCGTGTAAAACAGGAGGTATTATAATGAAAAACGGGGAACAATTTAGCTTTGAAACACGTTTGCTTCATAATGAACATAAAGTAGACCCATCAACTGGTGCCGTTAGCGTTCCGATTCAGCACGCATCTACGTTCCATCAATTTGATGTTGATCAATTTGGTAAATACGATTATAGCCGCAGTCTAAATCCAACTCGTGAAGCATTAGAAACGATTATTGCTGAACTAGAAGAGGGAACACATGGTTTCGCTTTCGCATCAGGAATGGCGGCCATCTCAACAGCCTTCCTATTATTATCAGCAGGTGACCATATCGTCGTTACAGAAGATGTATACGGTGGAACATTCCGAATGGTCACAACTGTATTAAACCGCTTTAACATTGACCATACATTTGTCGACATGACAGATTTTGAAAGCGTGAAAGCAGCGGTTCGACCGAATACGAAAGCTATTTATATGGAAACACCATCAAACCCAACTCTTAAAGTAACCGATATTAAACAAATTTGTGATTTCGCTAAAGAAATTGGAGCCTTAACGTATGTAGACAATACATTCCTAACTCCAGCTTTACAAAAACCACTTCAACTAGGGGCCGACATTGTACTTCATAGTGCAACGAAGTTCCTATCTGGACATAGCGATGTTGTAGCAGGACTTGCTGTTGTGAAAGATCCCGAGCTAGCAGCTAGACTTGGCACACTTCAAAATGCATTCGGAGCAGTACTTGGCGTACAAGATGCTTGGCTAGTAATGCGAGGGTTAAAAACATTATCTGTACGGATGGAGCATTCTCAAAAAGGAGCTCAAAAAATAGCGGAATATTTAAATCAGCATCCACTTGTTAAAAGCGTCTATTACCCAGGGTTAGCTGATCATCCGCAATACGACATTCAACATAATCAAGCAAGCGGAGCTGGCGCGGTTCTTTCATTTGAACTAGAAAATGAAGAAGCACTCCGAACATTTGTCGATCACGTACAATTACCTGTTTTTGCAGTGAGCTTAGGGGCCGTTGAAACGATTCTATCTTATCCTGTAAAAATGTCTCATGCAGCTATGCCTGCTGATGAACGTGAAAAGCGCGGCATTACTAATAGCTTACTTCGAATTTCCGTTGGATTAGAAAATGCTGATGATTTAATTCAAGACTTTGAACAAGCGCTGCAAAAGATCCAAGCAAGCCACACGATAACTGCACAATAATTGATAATCGCTAGGATAATTCATATATCCTAGCGATTATTTGTTACTGAAGCAAAAATAGCACTTATGACTCAATTAACTTTATGTCCCCCTACTTAATATACAGATTAATACAAATTCCTTACTTTTTAATAGTTTTATATACCCACTTATTGCATTGATTCATTTTTAAAAAGAGACTTAAGCACATTCAAGCTTTTTCTCTTCTAAACTGACTTATTGTAAAACTCCTGTAATTTTTGCAAAACCATAGAAATAAAAGTGAATTTTCTATATCATGGAACTAACGATATTTGTAAGGAATGATGAATATTGAATAAAGGGAAAAAGAAAAAGAAAAAAAGGAGAACCGTCTCTCTTCGATTGAATTTTCTATTTTTTATCGTTTTTTTATTATTTTCTGGTTTAATCATCAAGCTTGGAGTCGTACAAATTGTATACGGTGATGAATATTTACGCGAAGTTGAACGAACGGAAAATGATACTATTAGCACACCGGTTCCCCGTGGCAAAATGTATGACCGATACTTCAATCCAATTGTGGATAATAAGCCGCTTAAAGCGATTACTTATACGAAGTATCCAAATACTAAATCAAATGAAATGCTTGAAACAGCAGAGAAGCTTGCTACATTAATTGAGCAAGATACGGAAAAAATTACGGAACGGGATAAAAAAGATTTTTGGCTTTTAACACATCAGAAAGAAGCAGAAGCTCTTATTACTGATAAAGATTTAGAACTAGTTAAAAACCATAAATTAGAAGAAAAAGATTTATATAAACTTCAGTTAGAGAGAATTAAAGAAACAGAGTTGGATAAATTCACAGATGATGAGATGGAAGTATTAGCCATTTTCCGTGAATTCAACAGCGGCTACGCTCTCACCCCTTCTATTGTGAAAAATAAAGATGTAACAGAGCAAGAATTCGCAAGAGTGAGTGAACGACTAGACTCCCTGCCTGGCGTAGGTGTTACAACTGACTGGGAAAGAGACTATCCTTATGACGAAACGTTGCGCTCTGTTATTGGGAAAGTATCTTCTTCTGACGAAGGTCTCCCACGCGACAATATCGACTATTACTTAGCACGGGGATACAGCCGTAACGATCGTGTTGGGCTTAGTTATCTAGAGAAGCAATATGAAGATATTCTTCATGGGAAGAAAGCGAAGATGGAAGCCGTATTACGACAAGGAGAAGTCGTCGATACAAAACCACTTTCCGAAGGAGAACGAGGCAAAGACTTAGTTTTGACCATCGATATGGAGCTGCAATTAGCTGTTGAAGAAATTATCGAAACAGAATTACGAAGAACAAAAGCAAAAGGAAATACATACTTACTAGATCGAGCATTCGTTGTGTTGATGGACCCGAATACAGGGGAAGTATTAACAATGGCAGGAAAGCAATATGTACGAAACAGCGAAACTGGAGCCATGGAAATTAAAGACTTTGCACTAGGAAATATTACAACGTCCTATACGATGGGGTCATCTGTCAAAGGAGCAACCGTCTACACAGGCTTTCAACTAGGAGCCATTTCTCCAGGAACAACATTCTATGATACAAAGATGCGTATTGGCAGAACGTTAAAAGGTTCCTATGCGAATTTAGGTCCTGTCAGTGATGTTACAGCTTTAAAGAAATCATCCAACGTATACATGTTCCAAACAGCAATTAAAATTGGCGGCGGAAACTATGTTCCAGGTCAAGCTCTAAGAATAAATCCAAATGCCTTTTCCGTTATGCGAAATCATTATGCCCAATTCGGTCTTGGCGTACGAACTGGTATCGACCTTCCAAACGAAACACCTGGAGCAAGAGGACCAGATACTCTTCCTGGTTTATTACTAGACTTATCGATCGGACAATACGATACCTATACTCCGATGCAATTAGCTCAATATGTTTCCACGATTGCAAATGGCGGGAAACGTCTGCAGCCGCAAATCGTGAAAGAAATTCACGAGCCTAGTAATGAAGAAACGATTGGACCAGTCTTTCAACAAATTCAGCCGAAAGTATTAAACGATTTGAACGGCCAGGAAGTATGGATTGATCGTGTACAAGAGGGATTCCGCCAAGTCGCTCAAGAAGCCGGTGGAACAGCTGCTAAGTATTTCATGGGAAAATCATATAGACCAGCTGCTAAAACAGGAACAGCAGAAGCTTTCTATGACGGACCGCGTAAAAATGAGTTCAGCGGGCTAGTACCAACGACTAATTTAACACTCGTTGGTTATGCTCCTTATAATAATCCAGAAATCGCTATGTCTATCGTTGTACCTTGGGCCTATCAAAGCGGCGGCTCTGACGACATTAATAAACGAATCGGCCAGCAAGCTTTAGATACGTATTTTAAATTAAAAGAAGAACGAGCATCTGGTAAAAAAAGCGAATAGAAGAAGTTCACGGCTTTAAAATGCAGAACACAAAAAAACATAATAATAGCAAGAGGCTGTCCCAAAAAGTCATAAAAAATGGCTTTCAGGGCAGCCTCTGCGCTTAAATGGACAATTATCATATTTATTTTTTTAGATATATCTATCTTAAATCAATAAATATTTTGTTAAAACGCCTAAACTTTATGAGCCTATGCATCTCTAATAAGGAAAAAGGGATTTGCCGCAGCAAATCCCTTTTAATCCATTCATATATGTAACAGCGTCACGTTAATGACTTTAGTTGTTCTATTTTCACGTATGTAATTAATGAATATCCTGCTTTTTGAAGTTGCCTCCCCTAACTTCTGCTACGTCATATACCGTAACAAAGGCAGTAGGGTCAATTTCACGAATGATTTCTTTCATTTTGCTTTCTTCTAAACGGTTAATCACACAAGTAATTTCTTTAAATTGTTCGTTTGAATAGCCGCCCTCAGCCAGTTTATACGTTGCCCCGCGACCTAAGCGATCACGAATTGTCTCTACCATTAATTCAGGTTGATTTGTAATAATGTTAAAGGTTTTAGAACCGCTTAACCCTTCTTCAACGATGTGAATGACTTTAGAAGCAATAAAGTAAGCGATTGCCGATAAGATAGCGCCTTGAAGACCGAATATCGTGGAAACAACAATAAAAACAAATATGTTTAAGAATAAGATGAGATCACTTGTTCCAAAAGGTAATTTTCGAGAAAGTAATACGGCTAACATGTCAATTCCATCTAATGCACCGCCGTTTCGTAATGCTAGCCCCATTCCAAAACCGATGATAATACCACCCACAACGGTTACTAACAATGTATCACCTTGAATAATAGTTGGTACATGATGCATAAGAATAGTGCCGACTGCTAGTGAAGCAATACCGATAACCGAATAAATAGCAAAGCTTTTCCCAATTTGTTTATATCCTAAAAATACGAATGGAATATTCAATACTGCAATTAGAAGTCCCAGAGGTAATCCAATTAATTGTGAACCAACGATACTTAGACCTGTCACACCACCGTCTGATACGTTGTTTGGGATTAATACCGCTTCTAGTCCATATGCTGTTGTAAAGGCCCCAATAATAACCATTAATGCGCGTAAAACCGCCTTAAGTTTACGGGGTTTTTGCTTTGTAATTGCACTCATTCTAATGTCCTCGTTTCAAACTTTTTTCGTTTTTACACTTTTTTCAAGCATTTATGTAATCACACTTTAACCTTTTAGCCCCTCTCCAAGCTTAATTATATTCGTATCTTATTTTTTTGGCAAAGCACTTTTGAAAGCTCGAAGAACAATATAGTTCATGTTTATCTTCTTGCTTCTGTTATAGGACGTTGTTAGTTTTGGTATCCTACTCGCTCTCCCCAATACAATAAAAATAAGACTGTCCCCAAAGTCATGAAGGATATCATTCTAGGAATCCAGCCAGGGAATGTCCCTCATTAAGGTCATGAAGGACATCTGCCCAGAATCCAGCCACGAACATGGCCCTCATCAGAGTGATGAGTGAAACCTCTATCGGTAGAGCCACCACTTAAAGAAGCAATTTTTGTAAAAAACAGTCGCACATTTATTCAACCTCTTTTACAATGAAAGAAGACGTATAAAAATGGAGGTAGTCGGATGAATAATCATGAAATTGATTACAAAATTTTTGGCGATGATATGCAATTTGTTGAAGTAGAATTAGATCCGAAAGAAACAGTCGTTGCCGAAGCCGGAAGCTTTATGATGATGGATGGTAATATTAAGATGGAAACCGTGTTTGGTGATGGATCAGCGGGAAGTAGTGGAATCATGGGCAAACTGTTTGGTGCGGGCAAACGTATCCTAACCGGGTAAAGTTTGTTTATGACGACTTTTACAAACGAAGGAACGGGAAAAAGCCATGTATCATTCGCTTCTCCTTATCCAGGAAAAATCATTCCAATGGATTTAAGTGAACTAGGCGGCAAAATTATTTGTCAAAAGGACTCCTTCCTTGCTGCGGCCAAAGGAGTTTCAATTGGTATTGAGTTTCAGCGTAAGCTTGGGGCAGGATTCTTCGGTGGTGAAGGGTTTATTATGCAAAAGCTTGAAGGCGATGGCATGGCCTTCGTTCATGCTGGGGGTACTATTCACGAAAAACAACTGGCTCCGGGCGAAATGCTGCGTGTTGATACAGGCTGCTTAGTCGCTATGACGAGCGGTGTGAATTATGATATTGAATTTGTTAAAGGAGTAAAAACAGCCTTGTTCGGCGGTGAAGTTATCCAACGTTGGGAATATGTCCATCAGAACAAGTTAATAGAGGCTAAAGAAAACACAAGGATGTTTTTTTTATGCCCCTACCATACATTAAGCTACCTTGAATAGTGTCCACTATTATGATATGTTTATTTATAAGAGGATTGAGAGATTTATTAGAGAAACTTAGAGATTACTAGGGATTTTAGAGAGTAGGTGGATATGTGGATAAGATTATTGAATATAAGGGGTATTTTGGAGTTAAGTATAAGAGGCTTAGAGAAAATAAGCCATATGAAGTTATGGTAGCTGGTATCACCAAAGAATATAACGATTTTACATATATGATGGTTATAGGCACGAATGGGAAAGTTTATTTTGATACTTATAAATATCTGAATGGAGAATTAGGAAATGAGGGATTTAGCAAAAGAGAATTAGCACTTCGTGCTTTGAAATTGCTTTACTCATACATTGAGCTTTTTAACACTGAAATAAGATATTTAGATGTGGATGATAAGAATAAAATTATAGCTTTCCTTCAAGGTGGTCAAGGTATTGGGCAATATATATCGTATGACTTTAAGACCGTTCGAAAGAATGATACTGTAAATAATTATTTGGGCGTGTATAGAAGTTTTTTTCGTTATTTAGGAATTAAAAACAGCATATTTGAAGAAATAAGTGGAACGAAAAAAATCATAGGTAGTGGAAGTGCTTTTAACTCTAAAGCTAACGCACTAGAAGTACAAACATACTCAATGAACTTAAAGGAAATTAAAACGAAGGTAGTTCCAAAATACATAAGGTACTCTGAGTATTTGGATATCATAAAGCTAATTGAGGATAAATATACACTACGAGAGAAGATTATTGTTAAATTGATGTACGAATACGGACTTAGAATTGGTGAGGTTTTAGGTTTAACCTTGGAGGACATTCAAGGCGAGGACATAACAAAGCAAAAAGGCAAATGCCGATTAATATTAAGGAATCGTTTTACAGATGAACCTTGGCAAAAAGCAAAAGGTTGTTTACCGGTTATATCACGCGATACTTACAATAAAGATGAATATTATGAAGAAGATAACGGTTTTCAGATTGTTAAAATTCTACCTACAACGTTTGATTTGATTCAGGAATATATTGATGAAACTACCTCCCCTTTTTCAATGAGTGATAAAGCATACCAAAACTACTCCGAGAAGAATATAGCCGATAAAGTTAGCCAAATCGATATTGATAGAAACGCATATGTTTTTATTAGTAAGAACTATAAACCAATATCCGGTGGAGGTTGGAATGAGATTATGAAAAAAATTTTTAAAGAAATTGGGATTAAAGTTGATAAAGGAAAGAAAACTGACAATTTGAACCATCGTTTTCGTCACGGTTTTGCGATGTTTAAAGTGTTACAAGAAGAGTTTGATGAGTTCAAGTTAGCTCACGTTATGCGTCATTCAAATATAAACAGTGTTAAGAAGTATTTTAACCCTACAGAAGATGATTTAATTGATTTCGCTATCAAGCAAGACGAACTAACTAAGAAGGGTTTAAATCTGTGAGACGACGGACAGATGATAAACTAAACAATCAAGAAGTAACAACTGTTAAACAGCATATACAAACACACCTAAAAGATGAAAAATTTAAGTCCTTATTTTTGAACTTTTTTGAGGATGATTATTCACAACGAATTTTTACAAGACATAACCGTCAGACAATTATAAAATGTTTTGAAGAATACTTAATTACCATATTTGGAAACTACACTATCGAACTCATTTCTTGGAAACAGTATTGTTTAAGTATGAAGATTATCCGTGTTCGAAATTGGGGTGACCGGTCCTCCAGCGAACTGCGTTTAATTCAAAGAAATGCAAGAAAAATGTTGTCAGATTTATATCATTACCTAATAGAAAATGTACATTTGAATACGGAAGGTTTTAATGAAATCAAAGAAAATAAAGAATTTCTAATTTGGGAAGAACGAAAGTTCTTAGAAATAGACGAGTATCTAGTAGATAGAGTTGGCACTAACTTCCCTCTTGAGAGCTCACTAGATCAGTTGCATTTTATTCCGGAAGATCAAATGATAACGAGAGATAATAAGAGTAGTAATTCTAACATACTTAACTTAAACATTTCTAAAGTTGAAATAAAAAACTTACTTATAGGATTTTATCAAAGTGAGAATCGACAGACCCCTTTGTTAAGATGTTTTTTATACTTGTTACGGTACAGTTTAATGGCGGTGGATAAAGAACCTCAATCCATTACTGACTTTACATTTGAAGTTTTCAAAAAGCAGTATCGGTTTTATCAGAATCAGAGGCTGAATTATGTATTTCGTGCAAGTACTGATAGTAGTTATACACTTTCTCGATATCTCGTTCGATTTTATACATATCTTTGTAAGGTTATAAAAGAGCAGAACATTCAACACAATATCTTTGAGGGAACACTCTACAACGAACACATTTTAGGAAAAAACTCTTTTTCGGTTTACTATGAAAGAGGATATAAATTAATTCCTTATAATCCTTTTGAAGAGGTGCCGTTTGAAAATAGATGGCAACTAATACCTTCTGATAGTTATGCAAACACTAGTAAAAATAGGCCCTATGGTATTGATTTTTTACAAATTAAAGATAAGTCTCTTCGTGAAGATTTAAAACATTACGTTTGGAAACAGTCTAGTATGTCGGTAAGTTCGGTGGCAAGAAATATTTATACGGTCATTGAATTTCTGAATTGTATCTCTATCTATAAACAATTAAACGAACTTAATGATTATGTTGATGTGGATTTGTTGGAACAATGGAGTTTCTATATAGGAAGTAAAGAAACAAGCACAATGAATTGTTATGTCAAGAATTGTAGAGCTTATTTGAGATTTTATAAAGATAAATATCAAATTCCGCAATTGTTAATCGATATACTCAAGCAAAAACCACAAGATTATGATGGCGGTAACCCAATGACTAAACACGATGTCGATTTATTTTCTAAAAAGTTTCAAGAACAAAGATCACGAAGTATTATGGGAGAACTTTGTTACATAATTTTTAATTTGGCTGCAACAACTAAACTTCGTTCGGGCGAAATTTTAAATTTAGATAGAGACTGTATTTTAGAAAAATCTGAGCAAACTGGAGTAATTCAATATTATTCAAAAGTAACCGGCAACCAAAAGATTAAGTTAACCCTAGCGATTGAAAAGATTAACCTTATTGAAAAGGCTATACGTCTCACAGAAGATGCACATAGTAAAGCTAGTGCAGATATTGCAAAATATATATTTGTGAAAGAAGATGCCCAAAGAAAAGGTAGGATCGTAGATTTTATCTATCAATTTTGGAATGTCTTTTCTAAGATTCAAAAAAAACTAGAAGGACAACTTGATGGCAAATATCGTCCTTATGATCTTCGAACTACTTTTATAGACACTATATATACCGAAGGTATAAACGATGGACTACCGACTGCTGTAATCGCTGAAATGGCTGGTAATGGTGTTCACACAGCTAGGAAGTATTACCGTAAAACAACTGAAGCTCAAGAATATGCCGAAATATTTGCGGGAGTGACAATTTCGGGAGTTGATGTTTATGGAAACATTTTAAATGAAAAAGATGTTGAGGAACTTAATCCAGTGGAACAGGGACTTGGTGGATGTACACAAAAAGGTTGTGTAATTGACGATGAACAATACAAATGCCTTGTTTGTCCTCATTTCGCTACCACTGTGAATAGAATACCGTTATTTAAGAAACACATAACAAGGCTAAAAACACTTAAAGAGAGTACATTAAATAGCCAAGAACGAAGTCTAATCGACGCTGAACTTAAGTTATATACAGCCTATTATGTAAGACTACTCGAAAAAATTGGAGTTGAGCAAGATGTTTCAGACGATGTTTGAGTCCGTAAAGGAATTACCAACTTATACAAATGTGCGGGCGCAACTTATCGATATAAAACCCAAAACTTTTGTAGATTTTTCTGTAACTCCTACTATAAATTTCGCAGATGATTTATGGGTCTTTAACGAATTCAAAAGATTTCCAGGTGAGGATTGGGCATATAGTTACGATTTTAGGCAACTAGATATAACATATAAGAATTACGCTAAATATATGATTTTAAGAGAGTTATTTAATAAACATAATCGTTTTACAACTCTAAAGAAAAAATTCTACACCATAAGAAATTTTATTAATTATTTGTCCGAACATCATATGTTCTATCCAAATCTTATTGATACTTCTTTTCTAAAAGAATTTTTAGCTGACGCTCGATCGGAACGTAATCTATCAGATCAAAAACAGGCCATTAAGATGTTTTTGTCGGAGATAGAACTTAGAGTATCGGGTGTTAATTTTTCTGAGTGTTATAAGTATCTTAACAAGATTGATGGCAGAAAAATTAAGGCTGAGAGAGAACGAGGAAAACATAAATTTGTTCCGATACATATACACAATAAAATAATTTCTATCGCCATTAAAGATTTACGCAATGAGAATTTACGCATCACTCAACGCGCAGCTGCCTGTATGATTGTTTTATTAGCTGAAACGGGAATGCGTATTGGCGAATTTAGAATTTTGGAAGTAAATAGGTTGGAAGAAACAAGGGTTAAGGGTGAGCCTAAAGCCTTTCATCATCTCAACTTTAAGACTTACAAGACAGTGAAAGAAAAAGATTTCAAATGGACTAGAAGTTTTATTACAGAAAATGCCCTACTTGCTTATAAAACACTTACTGAGATATACAGAGAAAGAAGGAAGTCTCAATATTTGTTTGTTAATGATAAAGGAATGGCAGTATCAAAAACGATGTTACGTATTCGCCTCGTGCAATTCTTTTATCGACATCAAAATGAATTCCAGATTGATAAAATTATCGACCACGAAGTAAACCAATTTGCCGTGACGAGAAAGAGAAATTTTAAAACACTAGATTTTGTTCCAAATGATGAAATGGATAAAGATATATACTATGTTACTTTCCATCAATATCGAGTCGTACTAGCTACGATTTTATACAATAAGGGTTATCATTTAGATTGGATTCGTCAACATATGAACCATTTAACCGAAGAAATGACCCAACATTATATTCGACTTCAAGAGATGGAAAAATTAGAGGTAAATGCTGTCGAAACGTTGATGAAAAGGTCATCTAAGGACGGTTCGACACTTATCACAGATACAAATAAATCCTCTGATAAATATATAAGAGAAGAACTTCAATCTGAGCAATATCAAGAAATTTATGACCAAATAAATAAGTTTTTGAAAAAGAATAAACTTAATATTTTCAAGGATATAAACGAGATCGTATCTGTACTTTCAAGAACTAATAACCCGATTGCAGATATGGAATTAGGTATATGTGCGAAGTCCTTCAACAAACTATGCGAACGGAATCAATATATATCAAGTATTAATGATGCTTATTATCTCGGTGTTCAGATTCATTCGTTAGACGATTTACCACATTCGGTAAAAAGATTTCAGGAAAAAGCTAGCATCATTGCATACAATGAAAGCTTGTACAAAAAAAATACAAAGTATCGTAATGAATTTGAAAGAGAATTAAAAGGTATCAAAAAGTATATTGAGCGAAAATTGAACCCTGAGTTAATGTTACTTAAAGATGAGATAAGTATAATCGGACTTGAAACAGTTCAAAACAAATACCCCCAATTGGCAGAAATTATTGGGAACATTAAATTGATTGAAGAGGAAGCAGAAAAATGGAAAGAGAAAACATTATTGCCGCAACCCAGAACCGTTTAAAACAGTTTAGTATGAGCGATTTTAATCATTATAAAGAAAATACCCAAGAACAGTTTATTAAGATTGAAAAATACTTTCTAGAAGCTGAGGAGCGTATTTATAAGGCACTTAAAGTAGTAAATTCCATAAAATTCAATATGCGTGAGGTGTGTAATGAGATAAACATTTCTAAAAGCACCATCTATAATAATCCGAATACTCTACGTTTTTATATTGAAAAACGTATTGAAGATATTGAAAAGCAAGACCTACTACCAAAAAATAAACAAGAAAAGACACAGAAACGAATGTCAGAACTTGAGGATTTCCTTGATAGAGCCATTATAGATCAAATAGAATTTAATAATTTGAAACTGCATAATGAACAATTGCAAACTGAGGTTAATCGACTTGCCGAAAAAAATGAGTTGTTGAACTTGGAACGTGCCGAGCTTGTTAAAAAACTAAATGATATGGAACTAGAACTTAGGAGATTACGAAATAAAAAAGGAAATGTTGTTTCGATTAATAATGAATAATGGAACTAAGAGATTGGTTCCGTCAGCAACGGTTCCAACCTCTTTTTTTATTACTTATCACTGAACAAATTAAATAAGTTACCTATACCGCCTTCATCCGTTGATTTGCCATTATGCGGCATAGCAGCAAAGACGCGACTAGCAAGTCTACTGAATGGAAGGGATTGTATCCATATGGAGCCTGGACCACTCAACGTTGCCAAAAATAACCCCTCCCCACCAAATAATGCTGTTTTGATTCCTTTAGCAAACTCTATATCGTAACTGACATCACTCGTCATTGCTACCAAGCAACCAGTATCAATACGCATTGTTTGACCAGGAAGGAGGTCCTTCTTAATAATGGTGCCACCAGCGTGAACAAAAGCAAGTCCATCCCCTTCAAGACGTTGCATAACAAAACCTTCCCCCCAAAAAATCCAACACCGATTTTCCTTTGAAATTCAATTCCAACTGAAACACCTTTTGCGGCTGCTAAAAAAGCATCCTTTTGACAGATTATTTTTCCGCCTAATGTGCTTAAATCCATCGGAATAATTTTACCTGGGTATGGTGATGCAAAGGAGACACATTTTTTCCCCATTCCTTCATTTGTATAAGCCGTCATAAATAGACTTTCACCGGTAAGTACTCGTTTTCCAGCACTAAACAGCTTGCCCATTAAGCCTCCACCGCCGCCATTTGCCCCATCACCAAAAATGGTCTCCATCTTAATTCCATCTTCCATCATCATCAAACTGCCAGCTTCAGCTATTACTGTTTCTTTGGGATCCAATTCAACCTCAACAAATTGCATATCATCCCCATAAATCTTGTAATCAATATCGTGATTATTCATAATTTTACCTCCTAAAATCATTTTGTATTACTGTGTTTTTTTGTAATTATATATAAATTATACCAATTTAAACAGAATACCGATATATCGATAAATTACATAATGAACACTTACAAGCTAAGGTTGATTGGATTGCCACAAAAAATAAGTTATGGGTCTCGGAACGTGCCAGCTTGTAAAAAGCTAAATGATATGAAACTAGAACTTAGGAGATTGCGAAATAAAAAAGCTGCCTCAGCAAATATACTGTATCCTTCCGTTACTCTCATCCGGCTCCCTCTTATTCCAAGAATCCTCTTCCATCTCCCTCAAAATGTGTAACTTTTAATTCAATAGTTAAAAAAACGCGACCTTCTTAAGGTCACGTCATTCTTGTATAGTAGTGCATAAAGCCTTGCATATTTTAGGCTCTTTAATTTTATTCCTTATTGTGTTAAAGCTATCCGTTAGTTGAAGAAATCATATCCTTGTTTAGTTTCCCAAATATACGACACTGTTGCTTCTTTCTACTTGAAAATTTAGATCATCCTTAACATTAAGCATATAACCAGTATCTTTATAATCCTCAGACTCAAAAGATATACCATATCCATTATTCTCAGGATACCCATATAAATAGCAGACTACTTTTCCATCTTTCAAAAATACAATTTGATTCATTCCTTCATTTACAGTTTCGCTAATAGTATCCCATTTATAACCTACCGTTTCATATATATTTTCTTTCGGGGTATATGGTTTAAAGGAATATACTACATCCCAGTCAAATGGTGTTACATCTAATAAATTTATCGTTTCAACGGAATGTCCAATTGATACTACTTTTTCTTTTAACAACTCTTCGTTTACATCCCATAAATCCTTTTTTAATAGATTTATTATGATAGCTATACATATTATACTGAAAGCAATAATCACTACTGTCTTTTTAGATTTCATACTTTATACTCCCCTTGAACAGCAACTTTCCTAACGACGATTTCTCACTCCATTATAACAATGATTTCCAAAATAAGCGTAAATTCTTATTGAACTAAACTGCCCCTTAGCACAATAAGAAAAGCGATACCTCTTATTCAAGTATCGCACCCTATAGTTGAATAAGGATGTGATGTTTACTAATCGCCAGCAATATGGACTTTACCTATATCTGACCTAGAAATTTGTTTAATAAATTCCTCGTATTCGTTCAGTTTATTGACCGAAATAAATAATTTGTAATTATTAAGGTCTGAAATTAGATTGGATAACCTTTCTCCTGAAAAGATTTCGTCAGTAAGATAATAATCGCTTAATCTTCTAAGTTCCGAATAACTTCGCCACATTTTATTTGAATCAAATATTTCATTATGGAGATGTTCTGTTAATTCGATTAGTCGAAGTTTACGACCTTCGCGACTGTATAAGACCACATCAAATCCCATATAAAGCACCACCTTAAAGCCTTTTTACTCAACTTTATCATATTAGATTTCTTCGCTTCTTTTCACATTATCCTGCGCCGTTAGCACAATAAGCAACTGTTCTTATTGAACAATCGCACTCCGTTAGTGAAAGAACCGAAAATAAAGTGCGACCAGATAATTAACAATTATAAAAATGCAATAAATTTTAAATATAGATGTAAAGATGCCTTTGTCTTTTCGTGTGAAAATTAAGTAGCCAATACAAAATATCAGTTGAATAATATACAAGGGGGCTACCGCGAGTTTTGAATATAGTTCTGGTAAGGGTGTTTCCATAATCTTGTCATCCACTATAATTTCTCTCCTAAATTAAACTAATGCACCCGTAGTTCAACGAGGAATCGGCACTTCTGTCACTCGTTCATTTCTTACTGTCGTATAAATAAACCATTTTCTTCGACAATCTCCTTACATTTCTTAAAACCTATTGATGTCTTAGAATAAACAGGAAAAGACAATTCATAACTCCCGATTATCACTGTATCAAGAGAAGGAAAGAAAAAATTTGAAAAATGCAGTTCATTTACTGAAAGTTTCGTTAAAAAAATAAGGGCTTCCACATCACCTATCTTATAAATTCCCTTATTGGTAGAAAATAGTTTTCGAAAAAGACTTGCCTCTGCTCGATTTAAGGAAGCTAATATAAATTTGAACACTTTTTTGTTTTGTATAAACCCTTTTTTATAAATGTGTACATACACCTCATTATCTTCCATATGAAAAAGTTGAGTAAATGTACTAACGAATTTTGTGCCGTGCTTTAAATTATGGCTTCTTCCCAATAGCTCACTTGCCTCTTCTTCAGTAAGAACACGATTAAATACATCCATAATACCAATAAAAGGATACATCTTTCTTGGCTCTTCAAGAAGATCGGTATTAAATTTTTTAAACTTTAAATGCAGCATATTAATTTCTTCATTCGTTGCCAATGTTAACTTCATAATTTTACCTCGTTGTTCATTTTGTTCTAACAATATTTTATCATCTTGTTACGCTAACCTGACCGTTACTTGAATAAGAAAAAGGCTTCACTCCATATTGAAGTAAAGCACCCGTTACTTGAAGAAGAATTACTCTAAAATCAAAGTTACATTTTTGTTATCTAGTATGATTTCTTCTATCAAATCAAATAAGGTTGGACCTTTTTCCATCTTTGCATTACTAATTTCTTGGATTACCTTTTCTTCATTACTTGGATGGCAACTTTCCAACACTTTATATAGTCGTTTTATTGTTTCACTATAACCTAAGTCTTTTCTTGATTTAGTAGTGTTTTTCCAAATAATTGTATATTCTTCTTCGCCTTCTATATCTCCGAAGCCACCCCATAAAATATCATTAAACGCGTCAAGACTTCCATTCCATTGATATTTTCCTGAAAGAACTATATTGGAAAACTCCTTACAAAATCCTTTAAAGTTATTAAAATTTTCTCCATCGATAATAAAAACTTTATTCATAACAGCACCTTTACCAACTATTTTTCCTGATTTTATCACGAGACCTTATTCAACTAAACTGCCCGTTAGCTTAATAACTTCCGCAAAAAGGGGACTTATCCTTCTTAAAGATAAGCACCCCTTTAACTTAATTCACCTATAACCATCCAACATTTATAACAAAATTTTAGTAAGAATAAACAAAAGAAAAGAATTTACTTTTTGGACTGATCAAGTGCTTGGTAAGCTACCTGGTACTTTCCTCCATCGGCAACTTCCGAATGGTACAAGGCCTTGAGGGCATTGTTTTTTTCAAGACCCATTTCTGCCTTCAGTTCTTTAAAGCGGGTATGCAGTTCTTTATTTTCCTTAATTAGTTGTTGCATTTGCGATTTTATGTACTTCAAAATATTTAGCTCCTTTCTGAATCTCTGAGTTTAGCCTAATTTTTTAAATAGAAATAACCTGTTTAAAAAGACCCCTAAATCGCTCCCGGTCTTCTGCTGTAAAAGGCTTTGGTCCCTTTGTTCGCTGTCCGCTTTTTCGAGCCATTGCACTTAAATAACGTGTTTGCAATAATTGGTCAATATTTTCATTTGTATAACTGAATCCTGTATGGTGGAGGACGATAATTCCTTTTGCTAAACCTAGCGACGCAAGACCATAATCTTGCGTCACAATAATATCCCCTTTTTCTACCAACTTCACAATCCGATAATCTGCAGCATCTGCTCCAGAATCAACATAAATGGTTTCCACTCCTGTTGGCTGTTCTGCATTAGAAAAATGAGAAAAGCTTGTAACAAGGATAACCGGGATTTCTAAATTCCTTGCTTCAGAAATAATAATATCTTTCACCGGACAAGCATCTGCATCCACATAAATTTTCATCCTTCTTCCTCCTGTTAAGAAGTTCGACTTACTATTTAACTGAATCTTTTTCAACTATAAAAGGGACTAGTGACTTTTATATAATAATATAAAGGAGTTCTTCTGCTGTATTTTTATCCTCATATTATACTTTATAGGATTTTTTGGCAATTGGTCGTCCAAGTTAAACGCCCAGAAAATAGGTTGCTAAATCATCTGCTTTTAGTTACAAGTCAACAAAGCATCTAGGATACCTTAGAAATAAATACTTGATTATACTGTCACACATTTTATAGGTGTAAAAGAAAAAGGATAGATGAACAGAATGATTACCTGTATAAATTAAACTGCTTCGTTAGTGAAGCAAGAAAAAAAGGCTCTACTCCTTATTGAAGTAAAGCTACCCGTTAGTTCAATAAGAATCTTTATAATTCATCGCTTTTTTTTATTCGTTGACTGGTTCTATCGTTTCAACTTCTAATTTATTTTCCTTTGTGTAACCTTTTCTTAAGGTAACAGGCACTTTATCCCCTTCTTTTATCTGATTGTAATAGTCCGAATGGTCATATCCATATACGATGACGTTATTTTTATATCGGAGGGTGAGTTCCCATTCCGACGCATCATCTCTTACGTGTTCTTTTTTGACTACGGTTGCTTCTACTATTTTCTCTTCAAAGTGGTCAATCGGAGGACCTTCGGAACAACCAGATAACATACCTATTACGATTAATAAAACCCATACTACATTCATTATTTTCATTTTGCGAACCTCATTCCTTACACCCTCTAAAAAAGAATAAAAAACTAAACTGCCAGTTAGTACAATAAGAAAACGGGATCGCCGCAGCCATCCCTTCTTTAACATAAGCACTCCTTTAGTTGAAGAAGAATTCTAATAAAAATGGCTTTTCATAATGAAACTTTTTTATATAATAATAATTGATGAATCTAATTGCTGGGGGAAGCTATGGAACAGTTTACTTATCAAGTACCTGAAGAGATGCATATTTCAACAATAATACCGATAATAAACGAACAAAGAGAAGCTGTATTCGAAATAAGAAAACAACAACATAAATTCCTTGCCCGTTTTGTTCACAATACATTACGTGGTGGCCTTCCCTATAGTTATAAAATAGCTAATGCGTATGGAAAACCACTTTATACCATAGTCTGTGCGTTTCCTGGCATTAGGTACAAATTAACTGACCATTTATCCTCACAAACCGTGCCGATAGCTTCCCATAGAGTTCACTTAATTGAAAAAGCGTATCATTTTAGATTAGATAACCTCGAATACTCTTTTGAAAAAGATTATAAGGATGTTGGTTACTTAAAATGCAACAATAAACAAGTAGCTACTGTTTCGATGCCTATCAAGACAAATATTTCGTTGTTTAAAAAGTTGGAATTGGATACTATTATTATAAAATCAACGACGCAGGAAGTTGCATCTCTTGCTGCTGTGTTATATCATACGTTTTATTATTACGATGCTTAAAAGTAATGTACAAAAATCAAACTTTTGTTCAACTAAACTGCAACGTTATGACAATAAGAAAAGCTGCCTTCGATAGCAGCTAGATTTTAAACATAAGCACCCGTTACTTCAATAACAAATATTTTATTCGTATTCACATTTTGTCGGTTTAACAAATGGTGGTAAAGTTTCGCAAATAGTTTCATAAGTAGAGAAATCTGTGTTGTCGGAAAGCGCAACAATACTATGTCCGTCATAACCTATCCAGAAAACACTTTTCTCCTTACCGATTTTTACGACAACCACCTCGCCAATTTTCCCTTCCCAATTACCTTTCCATTCACGTTCTTCTACACGAAAAAAGTCTTTATTTGTTGACCATATCACTAAGTCATTACTACTGCCAATAGAAATAAAGATAGGGAAAATCTCACGAAATTGATTTATATCTATAATTTCAGTAACGGACACGGAGAATCTAGAATTATTAGATAAATATTTATATTTAATGTTACATTTCCCACATAATTCCTCATATTCTTCTTTCCAATAGGAGGGAATTTCAGCACAAAAATATACTGGAAATGCTTTAATATTTTCCATCCATAGTGGAACAAAATCCTCATTACAATCAGGAAGGTAAAATCCGTCCATTGAAAAGACGTATAAAGGAAGTTCTCCATCTATAGCAAACGGAAAATGCCCCCCAGCATTAGGTTGGGGACTATAATAATATCTAGGAAAATACCCAATTTCTATTTCCATCTTGGTTTACCTCCGTCTATTCATATTATTCCTAATTATACACTGAAGGTTGTACTGAAATGGTTATTTAACAGTTTCCTTCTTCCACTAAACTGCTTCGTTACTTCAATAAGAAAAAGTGATCCTGTACTATTAAAGCATCGCACTCGTTACTTGAAGAAGAAATTTTACAATTCACCAATAAACCAGATTTCTCCATTATAAATTTCTCCATCTTCATCAGTTATCACTTCTTTAAAGCCTTTTACAATCAAATTTTTTGAGACATTTATTCTCCACTCACTTTCAAAGTTCCTATCTTTAGAAATGGGTGTCCACTTCTGATATTCGTTATCCCTTTCAAAGAAACCATCAAAGTGTGAATTACCAGAAAACACTATAATTTGGGAGTTCCACAACCCTGGTAAATCTATTGCAATCACTACACGAGTTTTTTCGGATGTCATTGGCTTTATTTTAATTAAGTGTTCAGCCCTAGATATAAGAGTTTCAATACATATCTTCCTAATTCCAATAGGTGTATTACTTGAAGAAATAAAATCTTGTGAAACTGGCAAGTGTAAATGCCAATATCCGTTATAAAAATCTGAAGGGAACTTAATTGTTTCTTGTACAATTCTGTTAACCATATTTCTTGTTTTTCGTTTTAAACCTCGTATTTTTTTATCACGCATTTATTAACCCCTTATTATTTTAAATTTAAGATATTTTAATTATATATTTTTCTTATGGAACTAAACTGCTTTGTTAGCACAATAAGAAAAGCGATACCCCTTATTGAGGCATCGCTACCCATTACTTTAATAGCTTTCGTATAAATCTCACTGAAATTGTGGCACTAATGTAAATAAGGAGAATTAAAATTCTCAACAAATAACCCAGAAGCTCTAACTTTTTTACGGGCGTTAGGACAATCCTTATTTGCTCCAATGTACATATAGTAATCGTATCCGAAATGAACAAAAAAATCATTTTTGTAACTTAACTTACACCAAATAACATTCCTTAAAGTTAACTTTGCCAACTCATTGATTTCTTGAGTAGTTACACCTTTGCCCACCCACATTTTTGATAAAAAGCCAGAAGCATTTTGATTCGCAACCTCGTCAGACCACATCTCTAAAGCATTTAAATAAACCCTATTTAAACCCATCTCACCCATAAAAGTAGTGATTGCGTTTATGTAATTTGATTCTGTTCTTAAATAATCTTCTTCGCTTACTTTAGTTCCTACCTCTGAAAAACAAGTCCATTCCCTGCCATCAAGATAAGAGCCTCTTTCATCTCTGTTTTTAGGATTATATTTTGTTATCCGCCAAGAAAACAATTAGTTTCACACCTACTTTTTTATCTTTATTATAAGGGTATTGTATAGATTATGAGATAATTTCTTCTTACACTAAACTGCCCGTTACTTCAATAAGAAAAAGCCCACAAAATACTGCGGGCTTTCAAATCCGAATTCATACGGTCCGTTCTTATCAAACATAAATTTTCTTGCATACAGATATATACTAATTGTCTTTATTCATTGCATCCCTCAAATTTTTTATAAAAAAATATGGTGAATTAGCAGAACCAGAATACGGAAGAAAAGCAAATTCTGGCTTACCTGCCGAATCTAATTCAATTCTCGCAGTAGCGGTTTTTTTACCTCTAGCAGACTTAAAACAATACTCCAATGCGTTACCAACAATTTCTGCTTTCAAGCCTCTAGATGTATTTAAGGCAATCTCATTTAATTCACTTTCCTTGAGTCCAGCAAAGGTCTTTTCTGGATTAGTTGCAGAATTAGAAACAGCTTGGGCTATGCCAGAAACCACGCTAGATGACTTTTTCCCCTTTATTACAGCATAACCAAGAAGTGCTGCTGCCGGAATTATCAGCGGCTTAATCACTTTTGACATTTTCATATCCACATCTACCCCCAATTCTAATTTAATCAATTTTACGTGTCATACGAACAATTTCTTCAGCGTGATTTGTTTACAGTTCCAAATTCATCTCTACTTTACTGACAATTATATCAAAATTCTCAATTTTATGTTCTACTTACAACGTTAGTTGAACGAGAACATAATAATGGTTAATGATTTATTACAATTTTTTGGTATTCCAATGGTTACTAATCTGCAACGTTAGTACAGTAAGCACTGCTTCATAATTATGTATAAATATTAGAACCTATACAGCTTCTCTTTGATTAATGATTCAAAAAGATTAATAAACATACTGCCGAAACATACATCAATTAATTGCCAGAAACAAATCGGTAGGTAAATCTTCACTAATATCAAATAAATCGATAAGTGAAATTCCTAATGCTTCAGTAATTTTCAGAGGAGTATCAACAGATGGAGACTGAACATTTCGTCGCACCCTTAGCTTAATGTTGAATTTTTTTATATTTTATTTCCAGGTTAGCCGATATAAAAGTAAAGCTTTTTTATATTTTTCGTAAAATTATTAATATATCAAGAAAATATAAATAAGAGGAGAAATCAACCTCCATCTAGACCTCCCCCTTGTTTTTCTCTTAATCTTCCCTTGACCTTACCTTAATTTCCTTATTTTCTTAAAAAATATTATTAATTAGAAGAATTCTAGCAGGATTCTTTATTGTTATTCTAGAAATAACAATAAAGGTTTATTCTTCCATTAATTTAATTATTCCTATTGATTTAATATGTTTAAATAATTGAATGTAAGGAGGATTATTCAATGTTTGGTTTTAGAAGAAAATTAACTGAAAAAGAAGAGAAAGAAAGAAAGAAAAAAATACTCAGGAAAATGCTTAAACACTCTCAAAAATTCGGACCTATAAAAAAAATCCGGATTCATTACAATAAACCTGATGAGAATGAATAGATTTTTATGATAGCTTTCGAAAGATAGAAAGTGCAAGGTGGTGCGATTTTCTAAGTGGGAGAATCACTTTATTCTTATTCAAGTAACGGGGCAGGTTAGCTCAAGAAGAAGTGGGCTTAATATATGAAGAATATGTAATAAGAGAGGCAATGAAAATGATAGAGAAAGGTAAAGGGAAAATTAACGAAATAGTGTACAATAACACTGTTTACTACAATGGAAAATATAGATATTACCCGACCATTACAGAGTTAAAAGGAATATTAGATGAGATTATTAGTTCTGATTCAACTACCGAATACATTAGGATTACACCATTCTATATAAATGAAGAAGTAGATATGCAAATTGAATTCGAGGAATTTATGTTTTATATAGAATGTAGAGATTGGTTTGATGAGAAGATTCAAGAGATGCACATCCTAGATTGTCTCAACCCCATTGATACCCAAAGAACACTTAATAATTTAAGATTAGGGGCAATTTTATATCCTTTATGTAAGAATAACGATGTGGATTCTTATCAAAAAGCACTTGAAAAATATAAAGAATCTTTAAGGGAAATCCTGCCCAAAATGATGGAAATTGCAAAATCAGAAATGGAATTAAAAGAAGAACATTTGCCTTTTGGATATTTCTACTTTGAAATTCATAGTGAGTAATATGTTGTTCCACTAACGAGTGCTTATGTTTAAGATCTAGCTGCTATCGAAGGCAGCTTTTCTTATTGTGCTAACGTCGCAGTTTAGTTGAACAAGAACTGGTGATAAAATAGCAGAAAATGATATTTTAATAATCGAAAAAGGAATAATGCTAATGAATAGGAAGCAGTAATGAAACAACCACCAAATATTAGATACGAGTATTTCATAAAAAAGGTTGTAGATTTTGAAGAAGTTTGGGGCTTGTACAATGATGGTTGGGCAACAGGACAGAATGAGGAAGGTAATACAATTATTCCATTATTCCCCAAAGAGGAATTTGCAGAAGCCTGTGCTAAAAATGAATGGTCAGAATGTAAAGCTAAACCGATTGACTTGAATGATTTTGTTGATAAATGGCTTACTGGAATGAAAAATGATGGCATAAAACCATCTATTTTTCCAACTGATGATGATACAGCAGTGGTTAAAATAGATGTAATCTTAAAAGATTTAGAAGTTGAACTTGAAAATTATTAAACTAATGGGTGCGATGCTTCAATAGCGCAGAACCGCCTTTTCTTATTGAAGTAACGGAGCAGGTTTGTTCAAGAAGGAATGGAGAATATAAGCTATAGAAAATTATAAATGAGGTTGGTTGCTTAATGAAACTTCCTAATGGCGTAACTGGTTTTTATAATGCAGAACATAATAAACCAGCAACAATTGATGAAAAACAATTTAAACAGATATGTTTTAGTCTGATTAGCAGGAATGGCGGAAAAGTGTTGGATTTTAAAGAACCACAGGTAGCCACTAATTTTTTTGATGTCGAAGCTAAAGTTTTTAATAAACATTTGCATATATTGCTTAATGTACATTATCCTTATATGGCTTTTGCTTTTGACGTAGAATTTGGAAAGATTACTTTTATTGATGAACCTGAGTTATTCAAACAGTTTAGCCCTTTTTATAATGTTCTGGATACTAAGGAACTAAATGCACCCGTAATACTAAGGCTAGGTTCTAAAAAGAGTATTTTACAAAATAACAATGAATTGAATAGTGCTGAATTGGAACTAATAGCTTTTTGGAAGCCTGAAAGAATTGGAGAGATAATCTTTAATTGTTGGGATTAGAACTACGTAAATCGAAATTGTCTTATTCAACAAACGGGTGCTTAAACACAATAAAAAATTAAATAAAAGAGCCTGAAATATGCAAGTTTTAATGCACTTCTTATATATTCCGGCTCTTTTTCCATTCAGAAAACATACTGCCATAACCAGCATTTTTCGATTACCGAATACACTACCGATTTAGTAAACTTGGTTAATACAGCTAAAAAATTGACTCCTCATCAAAGGTAAAAAGTTACTGAAATGATTCAATCATTTTTAAATTAGTATAGTCGCGTGACTTATATTGTTTAAACCAACAAAAAGAGACTAGTCGCTAGTCTCTTTTTGTTGGTTATATGCTTTTTACTTGCTATGTTAATACTATAAAAAATGCGTTTTAATGATTTCAGATATAATGTCTTAATAGAGATCACATTTGATCTTTTGTTCCTTTTGCTTATGCTGGTTCATCAAATCACCCTAAAACAGGAAAGTTTTTAAGCAAAACAGAAATACGTTACTTAGATGTACCTCAGATCAAGGAATCATTATTCTTCTTTGATTGAGGTAAAATCAATATCTTTTATAAATCTGGATGGTTCTTTCCTATATCCAGATAAACTTTTTGACATTAAGAAATAACAAATTGACTCAGCTCTAGTCAATGATACAAAAAATATTCTTTTTTCCTCTTCCATTTCAGATTCTTTAACTCTATAAAATGGGAATGTCCCTTCTTCCATCGCAGGCATAATAACTACTTCATACTCTAATCCTTTAGAACTGTGCATTGTAAGTAATGATACAGTATCACCTTGAACACCTAAATTTGAAAATTTCTCAATATCCAATTTTTCTTTATTCTCTGTAATAAACTTTACAAAAGCTCTCAAATCTTTAGTATCATCAATATGTCTAGAAGATGAAACAATATTTTTCTTTAAATCTAAATTAATAAAGATATATTTTACCCACTCTACAAGGTTTGATATATGTTCTTTAGAATTTATTAACGTTAAGTATAAAAATATTCTTTCTTCATTAACTATTTTACTTGATGGTGCTGTATCATACTTAAAAGTAATCCATTCATTAAAAAGATCTTTAAAGTAAATTTTGCGATTATTTAATATCCAAGCAGCACTGTCTTCTAAGAATCTAATAAATTTCCCTCTGTTAAAATCAAATACCATTACATAGTGTGGAATACCGTTTTGCTCAAGAATTTTTTGACAATCTTTCACTTTATTTTTCGCTCTAATAAGAATTGCAATTTTACTGTATTCTATGCCCTTTTCTAAACAAGTAGGTATTATTTCATCAGCAATATATTGATATTGAGCAATATGGTCCCCTTTAAGTTTTATGAGATTGATTTCTGGTGCTTTTTTAACAAGTTTCTTAGCATTAAAAAAACCTGCGGGTAAGTTCATAGTATTTGACGATATATCTAATATTTTTTGATGACTTCTATAATTATTTTTCAATTCTACACTTTCAAACTTTTCTATGTTTTCAAGTTCTAATAAATATGCCGGTATTGCACCATTAAATCCATAAATAGTTTGGTTTGGATCACCTACAACTACTATCTTTATATTTGTCTTTTGAATTAGTGTTAATACCATTTCGTGTAGAGGTTTTCCTAAATCTTGATATTCATCTATCAATATATAAGGAAATTTGGCCTCTAAACATTTCCTCAGATAAGGTTCATTTTGTATCATTTCTGTAGCAATTTTTACCATCGAGATAAAGTCGACCATATTGTTCTCTAAAAGTCTTTGTTCAAAGGCTTTGGCGACTCGTAAAGCAATATCAAATATTTCAATGCTCACTTGACTATCGCCTTCTATCATATATGTTCTTTCTTTATCAATCTCTGTGATACTTAGCATATCTGGACTAATAGATAAGTTTTCTTTGATCTCGTCAATCCACTTAGCTTTATCCTCTTTTGAAATAATTTTAAAGTCTTTGTTTATCCCATATTCAAAGAGCTTTACATACGGCTTTAATATTTGGGATAAACAAAAAGAATGAATAGTACCTATGAACGAGTTATTCTTATCATAGTCAATTAGTTGCTGAACCCGTTCTTTAATTTCCTTAGTAGCTTCATTACTGAAAGTTATACACGCAACTTTTCTTGGAAACTTAATTTTTTCTTTTAACAACTTTGCCATTTTTAGAGTTAAAACATTTGTTTTTCCACTTCCTGGTCCAGCCTTGATAACAATTGATCCCTTAGAGTTATATGCTATTGTCTGCTCTCTATCATTTTCTAACATTTTCACTTTTTCTAAGTAAGTTTCATTCACCTTAATCACCTGTTATTTTTGATATAAGACTTTTCAAACCATTTTCAATATACGAAGGGACCAGTAAGTGTGAATATGTAGATAACCTTTGGGCAAATCTTCCTTTACCTACTTTATTTTGACTGTTTTCAATCTTTCTTAAGCAACTATAGAAATCTCCTGCTTCAAAATCATTTGTAAAATTTTCTTTTTGTTGATCTCCTCCTATTGTTAATTCTTTAAATGTATTACAAATAGATTCTGAAGCCACTCTGTCTCCAGCATTCACAATCATTAAATCAATTTCTAGAGTATAGTGACTAAAATAATAACCTTCTTTATTATAATCCTCTTCCGAAGAACCATCCTTATCCGAATTAAATATCCTTAATTCTTTTAATGCATCGTAAGCTAGATCTAAGCCTAACCACCCTTTATTTTTGTGATCATCTTTTTCTAATTCGTGATATATTCGTTTAGTTTTAGCTTTTGAAGAGGAATTATCTTCAATTTCATAATAATAGTCACCGTCTGTGAAAATTATATAAGGAATACCAAGCTCCCTAAGTAGAGCAATATAAGGTTTAAAGTTAGTAGAATTGATATTACAACATACGATCCCATAAAAGTCTAAATCTATCCCTAAATTTAAAGCTAATCGTGGTATCAAGTATTCCTCGGCAATTCCTTCGACTAGTATTACACCTTTTCCAAAATATAATTCACTTCTTTTTACATCCATATATCTTTCTATATCTAACTTATCTTTTGTATTAAGATTAATATTATTGGTTGAATGTATAGATGTCGAGTCTTCTTCCAGTCTCAAATGAACAATTGAGTTAATAGGAGACACTGACGTTATATCTGTAGAATGAGTTGTTAAAATAATAGACAATGGCTTTCGCATTACATCTCTAAAAATACACCGTTGTAAAATAGGATGTAGATGTGCCTCAGGCTCTTCAATCACTAAGATTGTGTGACCCTTATCAGAATCATAATTATTACTAAAGAATTTATATAACTCAAGAGAGATTTCTTTTTCTTGAGATAATTTATAATATCTTTCTCCCTGTACTTCATAAAATTCATCCAGTAGATTTTCACTATCAATTTCTCTTAATTTCTCTAACTCTTCTTTTATTATTAAAGTAGGAATAGTTTTATCCTCTAAAGAGAGTAACACTAAAGATATGTATAGTATATTTGTGACACCTAAACTTACTTCTGACGTAGGACGTTGTTTATTAGAACCAATCATTAACTTTAATGTATTTAGAATTTTATCAGGATTAATATCAACAGTTTCTAAAGAAATATCAGAGTAGGAAGTTTGATTACCTACAATCTTGATAATATTTTTATTAATTTTTTCTTTTAAATCGATTAACTCTTCAAAACTCAAAATAGATTTGCCTTCATCTTTCATATTTTGAGCTATCTCTTTTAAAACCGCTTTATCAAAATCATATTGTTTAAGTAATTGATTTAGGGGAGATTTTCTTAAATTTTTAAAGTCACTATTTGCATCTCGTAGGCCATTAATTACTTTTAAATTTAACATTTTACGATGTTGATGGGTGAAAGCAAAACTTTTATCTTCGCCCAAATAGATTAAATAACCATATTCTTTATCGCTAATTGGGGCAAACTCATATGTAATTCTTATAGTTGGTGGATTTGTATTAATAGTTGCATCACAAAATGTCGCTAAAAGTGCTGTGTTATGTTCGAATCCCTGAATTTCTAATGATATTTCAATTATCTCCTTATTATCGAACGGTGTTTCGATTGTATCATTAAAATCTGTCTCTTCTAAGTACCTATCATAGTCTGATAAATTAGGATCTAAGACTAATTGTAATGCTTTTATAAAATTTGTTTTTCCAATATTATTTTCTCCAAGGATTACTTGTTTATTAGTTAAATCAACATCTACATTTTTGAAATTTCTAAAATTTTTAATAATAACTCTCGATATGAAAGGATATTTTATCGTTTCTTTATCCAAAATATATCACCTCTTAAATGAATCATAGCATAAAAAACACATAATATTCCAATTGGATTTTTTGAAGAAATGCTCTTTATTTTATATCACTTAAAAATAAATTGGGCTGTCTTATAGAAATAAAGTATACGCCAAAAGCAACGCCAAGAAATTTTATTTAAAGACCTAAAAAGTTTTAAAAACCTTGTAAAGCAAAGGCCTTTATATAAAGTCACACATAAAAGGAACGTGAGTCACGTTCCTTTTTGGTTGTTGTGGAAGAGGTCTTATTAGAGATCTAAAACAACAAAATAAATCGTTTATACAATGTGTGACATCAAATAAAGACACAAGCAAATCAATGCTTTGTGCCTTATTTAATTTTACATAGTAGCGTTGCTTTTATAACTCTTGCACCTGTTAGTTCAATAAGGATTTCAATAAAAGGGGCGTTAATCCCACATTGTTTAATGCACCGTTATAATAGTTTAAATTTAAGCGATTTGAAGTCTTAATCGATGCTAAGAGCTCTCTGCTAGATTTACAACAAAAATATTATTGATTTGTTCTATCATTCCAAATTCTCTCATTTTCGGTTTTGACACTTCAAGTGCATATAAAATATCAGACCCACGTTGATTGTCATAATGTTCTTCGTTAGCGAATCGTGCGAAACTAGAATTCGTTGACCGTGCCCTCCAGCTATAAGTTTTTTAAAAGTGGTTATTCTGATTTTATCAGTTGGTGCCTTCAAAGGATTCAGGAAAGCGAAACGTGGAGCAGTAAATATATCAAATTTCAAGGAAAACATCACGCTTTGTAAGTTCTACCACTAAACTCACCCTTTCCTACAGGAAAAGCGACTTCAATGTGAGCGATAATGACTTTGTGTGGTGGAACACCCTTCTCCGTTAGGATTTGGACAATATCCACCGGAGATAGTGAATTAAAACCTGGATGGACCATAAATAGGTGCTCCCGTAAAATTAACAGCATCATTTAACAGAGTCAGATTCTTGTTAAAAGAACAGGGGTATTAGTTACCTACAATAATTTTTTTAATTTCACATTAAATTCTTCCTTTATAGAAAGATTTGTTTCACTTATTGTATCTTTTTGTTGGTTACCGTTACTCCAAATAATATTTAAAAGTAAAGGATATCCAACATATTTATTATTGCTTATTGAGTCGAAGGTTCTTTTAGACCATACTTGTAAGTTTATTTTATTCTCTTTTTTCAGAACTCTTCTTAGCCAACAGCCCCTTAGTTTACGGAAAACTTCTATACTTTGTGTTTTATACTCTTGTTCTTCGGACCCACGAAACAAAGCTATGTTTTTTTTAACCATCTTTGGAGTAAAGTCAGGGCTTCTACACTCATATAAAAATGGTTCTCCATCGGGTTCGCAACCAAAAATCATTGTAATAGAAGTACCATCATAAGCCTGTTGATTATATGTCTTGCTATACACATTGGCAATTTCATTAACAATCTGCTTGTAAGACTTTCTTGTTCCATTATTATTATTAATTTTATCTATTATATAAGAGCCAATCCGAAGATGATCATCAATTGAGGGAATATACTCTCCCTTTAAAACTGTTCCAATTGTTGCAAAACTTATATTATAATTATCTAGCCAATATAGTTTTCTTGAACCCTCTTTAGTTTCTTGAGGACCATCACTATTTTTTATAGTTGCTCTGGTATCAATAGCTGCAAATACAAACTGTTCTGTTCTAATGCCCATAAAGATTGTCATCAATAAAACCTCTCATTCATAAGAAAATTTCCCCACTAATATTCTAACAAATAAATTAAGTTTATCATCTTTAACTGAAAATATTTCTAATTGATTCAATGGATTTGGCCTTTTATTGGAAGCATAAGAAAATAGGTTTTAGGCAAACACGCTACTTTTTAGGTAACGGGTTCAGTTTTGAAGTACAAAAATGCAATTAGTAACTGAAACCGCAATCAAATTAGCCCCTAGATTGAAAAGTAAATTAACATTAAGTAGAATAAAAATTGCTCAAGACCAATAAAAGCGTCCAATAAAAATGGGTAAATTAGGATATTGTTTCACGCTCACGAACTCTCGATTTCCCATTTTAACCATTTTCACATAAAAAGAGTGTCCAGAAGACTGCGATAGAAAAACTCAATGTCCTACTAGGTTTGCCTTTAGTGGACATATTTCAAGGTAGTATAAGAGCAGGCTTGTTCTTTGCTACATTGCGCGGCCCTGGTAAAGTGTGGATTCAATCCCTTCCATTCAGCCGTCTATCAAGCCGTGTTTTTGCAGCAATGCCGCATAATGGCGGTTCTTCTGATGAAGGAAGTATCGCAAAAGGAATCTTTAATTTATTTGAGAAATAAAAAAGAAGACTGTCGAGCTTTCGACAGTCTTTGTTTTCCGCTTATAATAACTTTTCAATATCCTCTTCCATATCAAGCGGGCTATCTGTTGATTCAAATCGCTTCATAACATTTCCATCGCGGTCGATTAAAAACTTGGTGAAATTCCACTTAATAGAATCTCCAGGCAATAACTCAGGATATTCCTGCTCTAATCTTGCTTTCAACAGTTTCGCATTGAAACTGTTTGTTAAACCTTCAAATGGCGCTACTGAAGTTAAATATTTAAACAAAGGATGAGCACCTTCTCCTCTTACTTCCACCTTACTAAATAACGGAAAAGAAACACCATAGTTCAACTGACAAAAAGCTTCTACTTCTTCATTTTCCCCTGGTTCCTGTTCTCCAAATTGATTGCAAGGGAATCCAAGAATCGTTAATCCTTTATTCTCATATCGTTTATACAGCTTCTGTAAATCCGCATTTACTAGCAGTATTTACAATAACGAGTACCTCTCCCTTATATTTCTCTAAAGATACTTCCTGTCCATTCATTCTTCTAGCTGAAAAATTGTAAATACTCATGTCATTCCTCCTAGTTGTATACGGCACAATTATATAAAATTTATAAATAAACCAAAAGGAATATGCATAAATACCCATTTTAAATATAAAAATATCTCATTATAATCTTAAATTTCCTGTTTTCTAAATACATATGTGCCTAACAATAACAAAACGGAAATTAGACATAAGGTGCTAAACAAAGGAACCATAATTTCATACGAATCTCCATTTATTACTTGATTTGCATTTTGTATCAGATTATAAGGTGAAATAGATTGAAGCGAATCATGCAAATATTGAGGAACTTTTGTAATCACAAGATACGTAACAAACGCAAGCAAACCACCTGATACAGAATTTTTTACAAAAGAAGAAAAAAAGATTGAAAGTGTAATAACAAATAATAAAATAGGTAGATACAACAAGGTGCCCAGAGCCATATCTCCCCAAATTAGTTTTTCCTCAAAAAGATAATTCGTATAATAACTTGTTATTGTCATTCCAATTAAAAAGCTTACACTAGCTAATAAGGAATAAGTGAACCATTTAGATAGAAAGTAGACATTTCGGCCGACTGGCTTAACTAAAACCATCGGTGCAATCGATTTATCTCTCTCACCAGAAATGGTTCCCATCGAAATAAGAATAAGAATTAATACACCCATCATTTCAAAATTCAAAAAGACGTTTGCCATAATTTCATGTGCAGTAGGCATCGGTATATCCACAGTAGCCCCTTTTGGTAATTCCCTCTCTAACAAGGTAGGAAGAAGCTTGATTGAAATTGGATACGTAATCATCAAAATAATCGATACAATCGGTACAATTAACAATTTATGTGAGCTTACTAATTCATTCATTTCTTTTTTTAATAACGTATAAAACATAGACACATTAACTCACCAACCTTAAATAAATATCCTCTAATGACGCAGTTTCAATTCGATAATTAATTAACGTCAAATTTTGATTCGTGATAAGTTTTGGTAACTGTCTTTTAGCCATCTCTAGTTCTTTCACTGTCACTTGGTATTCATTAAGATTCATTCGAACCGTTTCAATCCACTCTTGATTATTTAAAATGTGAAGAAACTCATGATTCGTCTCTAGCAGTTCAAATGTAATAATCGGGTGTGAATGCCTATTTTTTAATTCTGCTAAACTCGATGTAATCAGGATGTTCCCTTTATCAATAACCGTAATATGATCCGCCACTTTTTCGACATCTTCTAGAATATGACTAGACATAAAAATCGTCATATCTCTCTTTAGTTTTGAAATCATCTGTAATACTTCATAGCGTCCAACAGGGTCTAAAGCCGAAACAGGTTCATCTAAAATAAGCACTTTCGGTTGATTAATTAACGCTTGAGCCAAACCGAGGCGTTGTTTCATTCCTCCACTATATTCTCCAATTTTCCGATTTCGTGCTTCCCATATTCCACAATCTTTTAATAATGATTCCGTTCGCTCCGCAATCACTTCTTTAGACAAACCAAATAATTCTCCAACCCAATACATCCACTGTTTTCCAGTCATATGGTCAAAGAAAGCAGGATGTTGCGGAAGATATCCAAGAAGATGAGCAATCTTATCTTTTTCTTTCACAACATCAACACCTGCTACTTTTATTTCTCCAGATGTTGGTTTAGCGAGCCCCGCGAGCATTCTTAAAGTTGTCGTTTTCCCCGCACCATTTCCCCCTAAAAAACCGAAACAACCAAATTGATTGATATCTAAATTAATGCCTTTCACAGCGGTTGATGATTGAAAAGTTTTCACTAAATCTTTACAATAAATCATAAAAAAATTCCCCCATCTACCCTTTTTTCTTTCCAATCACTAAATACATAATTGGACCGATTATATTAATAAACAAAATTACTAATACCCAAATGAGCTTACTTTCTCCTTGTAAAGTCGATGCGTCCCGTTTCGCTACATCTAGTAAAGTAATAATGATTAAAATAAGCTGCAGCATGACTAATGGCAAAATTAACATAAAATCAAATGTTTCCATATGCCTCCACCCTTTCAAGCTTCATAAAGAACGCCTATTCCACATAAACAGCCGTACCATACGCAATAATCTCACATGCATTTTGCATGATCGATGAAGTTTCTAATCGAACGGCAATAATTGCATTAGCTCCTTTTGCCTTTGCATCTTCTGTCATCCTGCCAATAGCCTTCTGCCTCGCCTCCGTCATCATTTCTGTATATTCGTCAATTTCACCACCGACAATCGTTCTAAGCCCTGCCAGAATATCCTTTCCAATATGTTTGGACTGTACGCAATTCCCTCGAACAAATCCCTTTAATTCTGTAATTTCTTTTCCTGGTACAAAATCAGTAGTCACGATAATCATTTAATTCATCCTCCTCTTTTTTTCGCGAACGTTTAACTAATAAATAAAAGATAAGCGGCATAGGTGTTTGAATTAACCCAATAATGCCCCAAAACCAATAGTTCATTCCATTTTTTCTAGCGTCCGTAAACAAATAAATACTTTGAACGAGCAGCAGCAGGGCAACTATAGGCAGTATATATAAATCGACTTTACTCATGACGTACCCGCTCCTTTCCCTTCCTAAATTCATACCCTGTATAGCCAACTAAAGAAATGACAGTCGCAACTTGTAAAACGACAAATACATAGGGCTGTTGAAAAAACGCTGTAAACATCAGGCTAAGGATAATGATGGCTATCGTACTAAACAGGAGAAGATCCTGACGCCACTTTTTCCGTATTTGCTTTTTTTGTTGTGCAATTTTTTGTTCAAAAAAATTGACATCTGGAGTTGTAAATGAAAAGGATTGCTCTAATTTTTCAAAACTATGATTCATAGATTGTACAAACTCTGCTTCAGTTTTGCTCGACTGTTTTTCCGACGGGATATTGTCCTTTGTCATCTTCATTTAACTCCTTTCTCACCATTTGAATTCCTTTATGAACACGGGACTTTACCGTTCCTTCTGCTATTTGCAGCATAGCGGCAATTTCTTCGTACGAATACCCATAGTAATGTTTTAGCAAAATGGGGATTCGAAAATCATCCTTTAACTTTCCTAATGACTCTAACATCATGTGCCAATCTTCATTAACGGATTGTGCCTGCCACCGAATCATCCTTAACGCTTGCTCCTGCTTTTGCCACGATTGTTCTCGTTTTTGCCTTCGTTTTTGATCGATATATAAGCGTGTGGCAATGGAAATCAGCCATGTTGAAAACTTCGATTTTCCATTGAACTTCGCTACATGTTCAATCGCTTTTGCCATTGTATCTTGCGCTAAATCTTCTGCCTGCTCAAGGCTATATGTTAACTTAATTAAATAATGAACAAGAAACGAATAATTTTGTCGAAACAACTGAGCTAACGCGTACTCATCTCCCTTTTTTGCAGCAGTAACCCACTCTCTTTCTTCCATGCTCTCCCTCCCTCCGCCGCTTCGATTTATTATTATGACGTTTTGCTTTCCAATTTCGTTCACTCGATTTTTAAAAAATTTTTAAATCAGAAAAAACACTAAGCGAAATCTTATAGTATAAAAAGCTTTGACAAACTGATAATAATGATGTAAATTACCCATTAGACGAACATTTTTATTTATTGTTAATTAAATATTCGTATTTAGAGGTGTAAAACATGGATAATGTGTTTGATTATGAAGATATTCAATTAATTCCGGCAAGATGTATAGTACAGAGCCGTTCTGAATGTGATACAACGGTAACTTTAGGGAAACATACATTTAAGTTACCTGTAGTACCTGCCAATATGCAGACTATTATAGATGAAAAGATTGCTATTTACTTAGCAGAAAATGGCTACTTTTATGTGATGCATCGCTTCGAACCAGAGAAGCGAGTATCTTTTATTAAAGATATGCAATCACGAGGATTAATCGCATCGATTAGCGTTGGAGTTAAAGATGAAGAGTATGAATTTATCCAACAATTAGCAGAGGAACAGCTTGTGCCTGAATATATTACGATTGATATTGCACACGGTCATTCGAATGCAGTCATAAAGATGATTCAACATATTAAAAAATACTTACCTGATAGTTTTGTGATTGCTGGAAATGTAGGCACTCCAGAAGCAGTAAGAGAATTAGAGCATGCTGGTGCGGATGCGACAAAAGTAGGCATCGGGCCAGGAAAGGTATGTATTACAAAAATTAAAACCGGATTTGGAACAGGTGGTTGGCAATTAGCTGCACTGCGTTGGTGCGCAAAGGCAGCAAGCAAGCCGATTATTGCTGACGGAGGAATTCGTACACACGGCGATATCGCTAAATCGATTAGATTTGGTGCAACTATGGTCATGATTGGTTCATTATTTGCTGGACATGAAGAATCACCAGGAGAAACGTTTGAGAAAGATGGGAAACTCTATAAAGAATACTTCGGTTCCGCTTCAGAATTTCAAAAAGGCGAAAAGAAAAACGTAGAAGGCAAGAAAATGTTCGTCGAGCACAAAGGTTCTTTGCAAGATACATTAACAGAAATGGAGCAAGATCTTCAGTCCTCTATCTCTTATGCAGGTGGAAATAAGTTAGAAGCAATCCGCAATGTAGATTACGCTATCGTTAAAAACTCTATCTTTAACGGTGATAAAGTGTATTAAAAGCTTTTAAGCACCCTGGATAGTCAACCATATCCATATGATTTTTTCATACCAAGCTGAGCGAGAGACTTTCATACTTGCTCAGTTTTTTTCATAGATTAATTTGTGGCTCATTTAAGCCACAAATCAAATGGAACAACCATATTCACGAACACTTAAAAATTAAACGATAGAAAAAGCCGGACCTATAACAGATCCGACTGAAGATTTAATACGCTTTTCTTATTAATACATTTCTTGCCGTTGAATAAAGCATGGCCACGATAATAGCAGATAGTACAAAGCATCCTAGCATATACGTGCCGTTATAAACGAGCGAGTAAAGCGCGACTGGTTGGCCTGGCGGCGCATACTCTCCATAAAGAATAATACCAGAAGCAAAATGACATAAAAATCGTAAAAAGCTTCCTAACAGCACTCCGCTTATAATGTAAAAGTTAGCTTTCGAATAGTTCCCTTCCCTTAAGCTCACATTTACCTTATTCACATATACACCAGCGAACCCTACCACTCCAAAAGCTAAGAAATAATCTATAATCCATGAAGCAAAATGATACGGAATGGCTCCCGTTATAATTTGCAATCCTCCTAATAAAACTCCAGTAAGGACTCCGCCTTTAACTCCCCAACGAAAGGCCATTAGAAAAACAGGAACCATCGCAAGGGAAATAGAACCTCCTTGCGGCCAAAACCTTCCCATAATCGCACCTGATACAAAATCAAGCAGCAACGCCAAAGCAGCAAAAATCGCTACTTCCACTAAAAATAGTGTTTTATTATTCATTATACTTCCTCCTTCTCCTATTTAGAGAAGCGTGATGAGCTGCCCGTATTGCTTTTTTTCCAAATAAAAAAGCAATACTAGGGCGGTAATGGATGGCCCGTATTGCTTTATATCCAAAACCACATCCCTACGCTAGCATTAACTAACAGGTTCATAGGGTCAGAACTCATTCGCTCACTCTCAGCCTCTTCGGCTCCCCTTGTGGACGTATTTAATTTTTATCCTAGGTTAGAATATACTACTAGTTTATTCATAAAACAAGTACTAATCTTTTCTCCCTTCCTAATTAAGGATGTATTTTTAGCTGTGACCAACTTATTTTTAGCCCATCAATACAAATGCAAAGATACAATTTAGATGGATGAGGGAGACATTGTTGCTATAGACCCACTACGGTTTCATTTGATATCGTTAATACGCAAGTTTGCAATGGGGGTACAATCATGGATACAGATCAAAATTCTCTTTCAGCTGAAAGAGGGGCCTATATTAGTATCATCGCTTACATATTTTTAGCATCGCTGAAATTAACGGTGGGCTATTTTGGTCACTCCAAAGGCTTATGGGCTGATGGATTAAATAATGCGACCGATATTGTCGCTTCGGTTGCCGTATTAATTGGATTAAAAATTTCAAAAATCCCGCCAGATAAAAACCATGCATATGGCCATTTGCGTGCAGAAACAATCGCTTCTTTAATCGCTGCTTTTATCATGATTACGGTCGGTATTGATGTCATTACCGGTGCTATTGAAGATTTTTTTACAGAAGATACTCAATCACCAAGCATATTGACAGCAATTACAGCATTATTCTCCGCGGCGTTTATGTACGGTATTTATCGTTATAATGTAGCGCTTAGTCGAAAAATAAACAGCGCTTCTATTTATGCGGTTGCACAGGATAATCGATCGGATGCACTCGTTAGTGTAGGGGCTTTAGTTGGAATTTTAGGAACCTATATCGGCATCGCATGGCTCGATGGAGTCGCTGCTATCGTTGTCGGAATTATTATTTGTAAAACAGCTGTCGAGATTTTCCTAGACGCTTCCCACTCCTTAACCGATGGCTTTGATGAAGAGTTATTACAAAAAATTGGAGTGACCATTTCAAAAACAGAAGGCGTTAAAGACATGAGCGCAATTAAAGCTCGTATGCATGGAAATGAAATTCTTGTTGAAGCAACCATTCATGTAAACCCGCTTTTAACGGTTATCGAAAGCCATGAAATCACGGTTCAAGTCGAACAAAACTTACTATCGGAACATAATGTTAAATATGCAATCATTCATATAGAACCTTATACGACTTCACAACAGTAACCAACAGCTATTTTGTTGGTTACTTTTTTATTGGCTCTATTATATGACTTTGTTGATTACTGGCTTATTATTGAATACAACCTTTTTACTAGTTATAAAGACACAAAAAAACGTTTTTTTAGAATTTTTGCATAATTTTCTTTAGAAGTTAAAGGATTTTCGTTTCCTATTAGCGAAATAGGAATAATCAACGAAAAAAATCTTTTCCTGTCAATGGAGGGCGAGATGCTATTTAATAACGCTACAGCAATTGATTTCTTAATGGATCATAAAGATCGTATTATTAGCCAGTGGACGCAATTCTCCCTTTCCGGAGAAAAAGTCGAACATTTTTTCAAACTATTTATAGAAAAAATGAAAAAGCAGCAATCAACGCTTGAAGAGTGCTTAGATTCATTATCGGAAAATATTGCGACAGAACAATTTCTTCAGATTATGAGTATGGAGGAATTCACTAAAACGATTACAGCTGGAAGATCCATTATAATAGAAGAAGTACTTACTTTACATTTAACACCCTGTGATTCACTTCGTCTCATTAATGAAATTAACCGTTCACTCGATCAATTGATTCAACAGACCATTACTTATTACGCAAAATTACAAGCAAAATCGCTAGAAGAACAGTACTATTTCATTAGTCAGACACATAAAGACCGCTTGACTCTGCTCGGTCAAATGACATCTAGCTTTGTTCATGAATTTAGAAATCCATTAACATCCATTATGGGATTTATCCAATTGCTACAATCGGAACATCCAGAAGTAAAATATTTAGATATTATCTCAAGTGAACTTAATCAACTAAACAGTCGAATCACACAATTTCTAAATTTATCAAAGAAAGAAAAAGCAAGTGAATATATTGATTCCTTTTCTATTTCAAAGCTTGTCGATGATGTTATTGAATTTCTTTACCCAAGCATATTAGAAGCGAATGCTACCGTTTCGTATGCCATTCCAGACGATATAATGATTAGCGGCTCTAAGGAAGAAATACGTCAAGTATTGTTAAATATTATCTTAAACGCACTAGATGTCATTCCCACAACCTCTGTACCGACTATTACTATTTCTGGTACACAATCTAGAGAAGGATTACTCTTAACGATTGCTAATAACGGTCCAAAAATCCCAGACGATGTATTGCCAACTATTTTTGATCCTTTCGTCACCACCAAAACAAAAGGAACTGGACTTGGCTTATTTGTTTGTAAAGAAATTATTGAAAAACATGGCGGCTCTCTTACATGTAATTCTTCAAATTTCTTAACAACCTTTACGATTCATCTTCCTATTTGAAGGTGAATTTTTTTATGGGCATTATTTCATAGAAGGATACTATTGATTTTTTAATGGAATGAATCCTATTTCCGTATACTAATATTAACTTTCCATTAGGCTATGAATAAGATTTAACGAAGCTTTCAATTAAAATGAATAAGCGATAAAATAATAAATAGTTGGAACTACTTTCATACCGTTATTGAAGCAGAGGTATGATTTTATAAATTTTATTGTATTTTGGGAGGTGACTGAGATCGATCAAACTCCATAGATTTGATTTGTATCTCGCACTAATTGGACACTTTTAATTTAATACTAGTTATTCTTTTAATTGCATTAACAGCTTTCTTCGTTGCTTCGGAATTTTCTATTATCCGAGTTCGCAGCTCTAGAATTGATCAGCTCATCGAAGAAGGAAATAAAAATGCAATGGCCGCAAAAAAAGTGATATCCAATCTGGATGAATATTTGTCGGCAACACAACTTGGGATTACCATTTCAGCTTTGGGATTAGGATGGCTTGGTGAACCTACTGTTCTACATCTCATTAAACCTTGGTTTGATTTATTACATATTCCAGCTCAAGCAGCCGAAATTTTATCATTTGTTATTGCCTTTTCGCTTATTACTTTTTTAAACGTTGTTGTAGGTGAATTAGCGCCCAAAACGGTCGCTATCCAAAAAGCAGAACAAGTGACGCTGCTGCTTGCTAAACCGTTACTATTCTTTCATAAAATTGCCTTTCCTTTTATTTGGCTGCTGAATCATTCAGCTCGTGCCGTAGTAAAAATGCTTGGATTTAAGCAAACGAATGAAAATGAAGCCCATTCTGAGGAAGAATTACGATTTATCTTATCCGACAGTTATGAAAATGGAGAAATAAACCAGTCAGAATTCAAATATGTAAGTAATATCTTTGAGTTTGATGATCGTCTTGCCAAGGAAATTATGGTACCGCGAACAGAAATTTTGACCATTTCAAAGGACGAAATACTTGAAGATTTCGTCAACATGGCGAAGCAAGAACGGTATACACGCTATCCTGTTGTGGAAGGCGATAAAGACCATGTAATTGGCTTAGTTAACCTAAAAGAAGTGTTCGCTGATTTAATCAAAAAACAAGATAATCGCTTTAACAAAATTGAAACATATACTCGCCCTATCATCCGAGTAATGGAAAATATCCCGATTCATGATCTGCTGCTAAAAATGCAGAAAGAACGGATTCATATGGCGATTGTTATGGACGAATACGGCGGGACCGCTGGGCTTGTTACAGTGGAAGACATACTCGAAGAAATTGTCGGTGAAATTCGTGATGAGTTTGACAATGACGAAGTACCGTCTATACAAGTTCTTTCAGATGGACATTATATTCTTGATGCAAAATTACTCGTTAAAGAAGTCAATGATTTACTAGATTTAGAAATTGATGATGAAGATATCGATACGATTGGCGGCTGGATTTTAACAGAAAATTATGATGTATCTCTTGGCGATATCATTCAAAAACAAGATTTTGCTTTTAAAGTTATCGAAATGGAAGATCATACAATTAAATTTATTGAAGTACAGAAAGTGAAACAACCGATATTACAAGCAGACAATCAACTAGAAGAATCCTGACAAAAGGAGCTGTCTAAAAACGGACAGCTCCTTTGCTTGTTTCCTGGATTTTGTCCTTCATGATTCCGTTGAAGAACATTTCCCTTCCTGGATTCCGGATTTTGTCCTTCATAACTCCTTTGAAGGATATTTTCACTTTTAGGACACCCTTCTTCCTCTAGCCCTTCCGATTATAATCGTTCATTTTCTTCACGGTTATAATCGGGGGTGTGCGTTTCTGACTCCACATAATATATCCACTAATAAACAATACAGATAGCACAGTTAGCGGAATAATATATGGCGTCGCAAAGCTTCTCACCTCTTGCCAATTTTCCCCGAGCAATTTCCCTAATAGCAAAAATAAAACGGTCCATGGAATAATCGCCGCAACAGTATAAATAAGAAACTTCCAATGAGACATTTTCGCAATGCCTGCCGGGATGGAAATGGCATGGCGCACAACAGGAATGAAGCGTGCCGTAAAAATTACCGCTACCCCATAACGCTCAAACCACTCCTCTGCCATCGTTATATGCTTTTCTTTAATCAATACATATTTACCATATTTCAATAAAAATGGCCTGCCTCCAAAATAACCGGCCCAATATAGAAAGAGCTGGGCTAATGTCCCCCAATTACCCCTGCAATTAAAGCTCCACTAAAAGTCAATTGTCCAATTCCTACTAAATATCCACCGTACCCTAGTACTAACTCACTTGGGATGACTTCCACCATCAACCCTAACATAATGCCTATGTACCCTAAATCCGAAAAAAACTGCAAAGCTAACATAATCCATTCTGACATAATTAGCCCGTTCTCCCTTATTGTATTTTCGAAATCGCTCGTCCCTCTATTCATAAAGTTATTTCAACTTCACAAAAAAAAGACCAACTTTACAGTTAGTCTCTTCCCTGTCTTACTCCACTTCAATCGTTTGTAATTGATGCTCATGGAGCTCGCCTTTTTCTACATGTACTTGGATTTTATAAGTACCTTCGTCTTGGAAGGATACTTTATTTTGATATTTCCCGCTCTCTTTTTCAATCGCTTTAATAAAATGGCTTTCTTCGCTTCCCTCTTTCCAAACTTCAAAGCTCACATTGGCCGCTGTTAACGGTTTTCCATCTAAGATTATAGCTGCTTCCACATCAGACTTTTGTCCAGCTTTTGCCCGGTTATTAAAGAACTCAATAGAAAAGTCCGAACTTGGATGAGCCGATGTTTCTGAAGGCTTATGCTCTTCGATTACAAATTCTTTCTCTGGCATAACATGAAGACCCTTTGTCGTTACATGAGCGATTACAAAATATTTTCCGCTATCCGGGAACGTATGTAATACTTGATACTTACCTTCTCCAATATTTTTCGCACCTAACATCGTTCGCTCATCGCTTCCAGATTTTCGAATTTCAATAAGCACTTCATCCGCTTCCTGAATGACTTCCTTTCCTTGTTTCACTGAAGCCTCAATAATAATCTCCTTGCCTGCTACAAGATCGCCCACACTTGAAATTGAAGCGACTAACGGAGTAGTAACCGTACTATTTACTTCCTTCCCCTCTGGCATTTCTGTTTCTTGACATCCTGCTAATAGTACAAGTACAAGCAGTATACTAAACGCTGGTAATTTCTTCATCGCATAACTTCCTTTATATTAAAATGAAATATAGTGGAATATTTGTCTTCACCAACCTCCACTAAATTCCATATTTACCCAAAAGGAATGATTTTATACAAAAAAATCACCAGGATCTCCTCACCGTAATCGACGTCATAAAAGCTCCAGCAATAATGGTGAGCACAGAATAACAAAAAATGCTTACACCAACAATATTAATACCTGATACGAGTACACAACTATCTAGGAACAAAATAATTAACCCGACATTCCATCCGCTTTTTTTAGAAATAATGTGAGCCAGCATATCTGTTCCTCCTGTTGATGTTTCATAACGAAGCATAAGACCAATACCTAACCCAATTAATAAACCGCCTACTATAGCACTAAGCGCAATTGGCACCTTCCAATGTATAATAATGTTTGAACAAAGATCGATACACAAGGAAGAAACGAGTAAACCATTTAAACTGCGAAAGAGCCAACTCCTTTCAAAGAACCAAACATATGCATAAAGGGGTGCACTAAGTAAAATAATGCTTAATCCAGCAGGAAGATGAAAATAATAATGAACAATAAGCCCAAGTCCAATCAATCCGCCATCTAATAAATGATAAGGAACTAAAAAAAGGTTGATAGCAATTCCAAGAAGCAAGCTACCAACAATCGTCGCTGCTACCTTTTCAATATATGATATATAAATCCCCCCATCATAAGCTCGTCCGTTTCTACACAATATGTCATACAAGATAAAAAAATTAATCTTAATGCTTCTATTTTTTCAACCATACAAGAATGAATGAACAAGCAACCATATAATGTAACAGAGTGATTATTTCAAAAAGAGGGTTAATTGACTGAATATTCTATAATATCGAGAGAGAAGTAAAGAAAACGGCTAAAAAACGCTAATATTCCTTTAAAACATTCATATATTAAGCAATAATCGTCAAATTAGCCCTTCTAGTCGGTTTGACGGAATTTATGACTATTTCTATAATGAAGATATTTAATTAATTAGAATTCGAGGTGATTGGATGGGGCATTAAAGGATATTCGTAGTGACGAGCGGATACTACGTATTCCGATGCAAAAGTGTATATGGAAGAAGCTACTAATCTTACAGCACTTATTCACGGAAAAAGTTCTTGTAGCTCCCGTCTCGTCGTAATCCAGCATCACATATTTAACGAACAAAAATTCAGTATATTTTAAAAATCTAGGAGGTGGACTCCTGATTCGCCTTAAAGGCGAGTTAAGGGAGACTTATTTGGACATAATAAACTTGGTTTTGATTGCCATTCTAATTGCTTTGACAGCATTTTTTGTAGCTTCAGAGTTTGCAATTGTTAAAGTAAGGAGTACAAGAATTGACCAATTAATTGAAGAAGGAAAAGCGAATGCCATTCAGGCAAAACGAGTAACCTCTAATTTGGATGAGTATTTATCCACCTGTCAGCTTGGTATTACGATTACCGCACTTGGTCTTGGTTGGCTGGGAGAACCGACTGTTGAAAGAATTTTAGGACCGCTTCTAACTCAACTTCATATCCCTAATTCTGTTGCTCATATTTTATCAATTATCATTGCCTTTTCCCTTATTACCTTTATTCACGTAGTTGTCGGAGAATTGGCACCAAAAACGTTAGCGATCCAAAAAGCCGAACAAGTAACTTTGCTCGTATCGAAACCATTAATTTGGTTTAACAAAATCATGTACCCATTTATTTGGATACTGAATGGAAGCGCGCGAATGCTTACAAGAATGTTTGGTTTAAAAGCTGTATCTGAACATGATATCGCTCATACAGAAGAAGAGCTTCGTATTATCGTTTCAGAAAGTTATAAAAGTGGTGAAATTAACCAATCTGAGTTTAAATATGTAAACAAAATTTTCGAATTCGATGATCGGATTGCAAAAGAAATCATGGTACCTCGTACAGAGATTGCCACATTATCTAAAACAGATACGATTCAACAATTTTTTGAAGTTTTATCAGAAGAGAAATACACACGTTATCCTGTTATTGATGGGGATAAAGACCATGTCATCGGGATGGTCAACATGAAAGAACTATTTACGCAAATGATTGATAAGAGCAACCAGTCAACTCAAACGATTGAACAGTATATTCGTCCAATCATTCGAGTGATCGATAGCATCCCTATTCATGACTTATTAGTCAAAATGCAGAAAGAACGAATTCACATGGCGATTTTAATGGATGAATATGGCGGTACATCAGGGCTCGTTACAGTTGAAGATATTCTAGAAGAGATTGTCGGCGATATTCGCGACGAATTCGACTTAGACGAGGTTCCAGATATTCGTAAACTCAAAGACGATCACTATATCATCGATGCAAAAGTATTAATTAGCGAGATCAATGATTTACTCAAAATTGATATTGATGATGAAGATATCGATACAATGGGCGGCTGGATTTTAACGGAGAACTATGAATCTAAGCAAGGCGATGTTCTCAAGTATGGTGATTATCATTTTAAAATAAAAGAAATGGAAGATCATCATATTCACTATATTGAAATTTACAAACCAGCTACAGTCATTACAGAAGTGGCAGAGGTGAAAGATTTCCCAATCATCTCCAAAACAGAGATTGTTTCATAAACACAAAAACCCCGCACTTTTATAAGCGCGGGGTTTTTGTTGTGCTCATTTCTGCTCTATTGCACATATACTATAATTTAACAGATATCTTTATTCATCCTAAATTATTGTAATTAAGTATAATTATTCCCTTCTTGCTCGATACTGTTAGTAAAAACGACTTCAAGGAGGTAGAAACATGAAAGTCATCTCAATCTGTCAACACTGCAAAGGAAGAGGAAAAAAGAAATTTCTCCAATTCTTCTCACGCAGTTGCTCCCACTGTCAGGGAAAAGGCAAAAAGGTAAAAAACATAAACGACGTTAATCAACAGTTTAAAAGCTTCTAAAGTTTAAAATTAGGCTTAATTACCCCTACCTTTTTTAATGTTTCATAGACAATCACTAAGGCGGGACCAACAAAAAGCCCAATAAATCCGAGCAGCTTAAATCCTAAATATAAACTGATTAAAGCGGCTAACGGTGTTAATCCCATATTAGCCGAATAAACTTTTGGTTCGACCGTTCTTCTCACTATTGTAATGACAAGAAAGAGAAGCAATAAACCAATTGCCAAATGCTGATTCCCTTGAAAGAAAACGATGATTGCCCATGGCACAAGCACGGAACCTGTTCCTAGAATAGGCAAAATATCCACAATAACAATTAACAAAGTAAGTAATAAGGTATAAGGAACGTTTAATAACCATAAGCCTGCGTACGCCATAACAAACGTAAGTAAACTAAGCAACACCTGTGCTTTCAAAAAACCAACGGCTGCTATACTTAAATCTTGATACACGAAAGAAATCTTTTGGTAAGTGGAATCTCTAAAAAACTGTTTCACCCTTTCCCTGATAACCGGCAGTTCTAAACAAATTAAAAACACGGCAATTAAATAAATTAACAAATCAATAAATAAAGCCGGCACTGATGTAACAAACTGAACCGTTCCTTGTACAAAGTTTTGCGTAAAGCCTTCTAACGAACGAATTCCTCTTTCCATTGCATTTTCAATAGACCAAATCGTATCAGCCGGAAGAGTTTTGGAATATTGCTCCCACTGTTTAATGAATGGGAGCATCACCGTTTGATACAACTCTCTCGCAATATCTGGCACCTTTTCCGAAACAGTAATGATTTGCCTCGTTAAAACAGAAATTAACAGAAAAGTTAAAGTCGTTAAACTCCCCACATACAAAACGAATACAATAAAAACTGCCCATAACCGTTTCATCGAAAAACTTTTACACAACCAATCTACAATCCCATTCAATAAAAGCGCTGTAAACAAAGCTAAAATTAATGCCCATGAATACGGAATTAACCAGAATAAAAGGAGAAGAAATCCTATCCTCCACATCCAAAGAATCCATATAGAACGATTCACTTTAACACTCCTCTATTTAGCCATTCATTCTTATATGTATGTGAGGAAGTCCAGTATCTTTCGTCATCCTTTTGTTTTATATTCAAACAAATAAACATGCCATTCTAAATCGTATAGAATGGCATGTTTATCGTTTAATTAATATTTTCAAATTCCTACGGAAATCATGTTATTCCTTATTAGCTTCACTTTTTACTGTTCCCTCAGCTAATTGCTCAAAAGAGTTGACTTTTCCATGAGGATTTTGCGATTGTTTTCTTTTTGTCCATTGTCTTTCCTCTTGTCGTTTGGATTGCGTCATAACTATAAAAACCCCTTTACGTAAATGTAATCAATAATAGATTAACCTTAGGGGCTATTTTCATGCCTAAAATTTTAAATTAGCCATCTGTACGATTTCTCGAACGACTTCTCCTGCTGGCAGCTCCTTGGCTAGTCTATGCCCCTGCCCTGCCCACAATGCCATAAGCTCTGGTTCATTTTTTTGCCCGGCTACCTTTCGCATCGTCTTCGTCATATGGTGAAGATGTGGATAAGCCGCTGGAGCTTCAGCACTATAAGTTGTTAAAAAATAATTGACTAACCCGCGTGCACGTCGGCCGCTAAAAGCACGTGTCAAAGCAGTTTTCTTAAATCGAGAATCAACGAGTGCTGCTTTATGAACAGAACTCGCTCCACTCTCTGGACAACGAAGAAAAGCGGTTCCTAATTGAGCGGCCGTTGCACCTGCTGTTAGTACCGCGGCAACGTCTTTCCCATTCATAATTCCACCTGCTGCAATAATCGGCAGGTCTATTTCTTGTTGGATGAGGCGAATTAATACGAGTAACCCATAGTCTTCCTCTGTTTCATTCTTAAAAGAACCGCGATGACCACCTGCCTCTATTCCTTGTGCACAAATGGCATTCGCTCCTCGCTCTTGCGCAATTTTTGCTTCCTCTACATTTGTAACGGTCACGATAACGATTGAGCCTGCCTGTTGGAGTTCACGAATGACTTCTTCCGCTGGACACCCAAATGTAAAGCTGACAACCGGTACTTTTTCTTCTTTTAAAACAGCTATTTTTTGACTCCACTCATCATCATCACTGTATGCTTCTCCAATGGTTGTTTCGATCTTTAAAGCTTCTTGTTCAATTTTTTGCCGATACTCCACTAAAACGCCTTCGTCCACTGATTCATCGCTTGGGACAAATACATTTACACCGAAAGGCTTTTCTGTCATTTGTCTTATTTGGACAATTTCTTTTCGCACATCTTCAGCTGTTTTATAACCAGCAGCTAGAAAACCTAAGCCTCCTGCATTTGATACTGCAGCGGCTAATACAGGATTGGATGCTCCTCCTGCCATTGGAGCTTGAATAATCGGATATTTCACTAAGTTTTGTAACATTTCCTTCACCTCTTGGTTACTTTTTGGAAAATAAGCTGTTTTCTTATCTTTTATGCATTAATTTGATACAATAATGGTCTGTAAGAGAAATGTTTTAAATAGATTATCTGCCTAAATACATTATACCTTGCAAATATAACCAATAGGTGGTAAAAAATGATGACAGAAAATAAACCATACAGAGTATTGCTGTATTATAAGTATGTAACGATTGAAAATCCTGAGGAATATGCGGCTGAACATCGAGCATTTTGTATCGAGCACGGGTTAAAGGGCCGTATTTTAATTGCGAAGGAAGGAATCAATGGTACTGTTTCTGGTACAGTTGAACAAACAAATCAATATATCGAAATGATGAAAAACGATCCGCGATTCGCGGATATGGTTTACAAAATAGACGAAGCAGATGAGCATGCTTTCCCTAAAATGAAAGTTCGCGCTCGTCCAGAACTTGTTACACTTCGCTTAGAAGATGATATTAACCCGAATGAACTAACAGGCCGCCATTTAAGTCCAAAAGAATTTTTTGAAGAAATGCAGGATGAAAATACGGTTGTACTCGATGCTCGTAATGACTATGAATATGACTTAGGTCATTTCCGCGGAGCAATTAAACCAGATATTTTAAACTTCCGTGATTTACCGCAATGGGTACGTGACAATAAAGAAATGTTTGAAGGAAAAAGAGTGTTAACCTATTGCACAGGTGGTATTCGCTGTGAAAAATTCTCAGGCTGGCTCGTTCGTGAAGGTTTTAAAGATGTTGGTCAACTGCACGGTGGAATCGCTACGTATGGTAAAGACCCTGAAGTAAAAGGTGAGCTTTGGGACGGACAAATGTATGTATTTGATGAAAGAATCTCTGTTCCAATTAATCAAAAAGAGCACGTCATTGTTGGTCGCGACTATTTTACTGGCGAACCTTGTGAACGCTATGTAAATTGTGCAAACCCAGAATGTAATAAGAAAATCTTAGCGAGCGAGGAAAGTGAACATAAGCACCTGCGCAGCTGTTCTCATGAATGCCGCGTGCATCCACGCAACCGCTATGTAGCTGAGCATAACTTAACTGAAGAAGAAGTGGCAGAAAGACTACAACAATTAGTAACTCAATAACTCATTAATCGGTGCAATGAATGAAAAATCATTCATTGCACCGATTTTTCTTTGCCTATCTGCTAATTCGGCTTATTATCTTGCTCATGACAAACAGCTCGATAAAAATCGCATAAATCCGCTCATACTGGATAACCTATACAAGTAAACAGTTAAAAGGAGCGATGAACAATGAACTCAGAACAAGATTATACTGCAGCAAGCCTATCGCAAGATGCTCTTCAAGATTTACAACAATTCGAAAGCAAATTACGTACTGAAACGAATAAAGAAGTTATCGTTATTGCGTATGAAAGAGAAAAATAAGCTCCAAAAAACGGTAAGCGTGTTCGCTTACCGTTTTTTAGGAAAGATAAAGTCAAATAAAATTCTCTACATGTTTCGGTGTCTAACTCCATTTATTAAACCAATTTTTAATTCGTTGTTTGTTCCTCTCCAATATTTCCTTCGAAGTTGTGTTTTCTTTTTGTTTTTTCCACTCCAAAAAGCTAGCAACAGCAATGAGCAAAATACCACCAATAATTAAATAAAACCACCATGGCATTTGCCCCCATAACGAATTCGTATTCATATAAATATTAAGTAAAATCGTCCCTGTTCCAGCAAGGAAGAACGATTTATATTTCATCATAAATCCGAATAACAGAGAGATTAAAGAAATCGTTCCGATAATCAGCGCATCTGTTAATGTATTCCCTTCCATTGCATCAAAAATTAATACAAAAAACAGAAAAGAAACAATAACGAGCTCAACGATTTGAGTTGTTTTTCCAAATGCGAAAATCTTTCTACATAACACCGGCACAATAATCAATAACGGCACAACATACACTTCCGTAACAAATACATCTGGAATAGACAGTTGCTCAACAATCACCTGATATGGATATAAACATAACGTGATGGCAGCAGCCGCATATATCTTTCGCTCTTTCAAATCAATAGTCCACACTCGAATCGCAAGGAAATATAGAACAACTAGGAGAGACACAAAAATCTCTACACTCATCACACTCGTTGTATTCGCAAACACTTTCGCATTCATCGCGATTACATAAAACAAACCGAAAATCCGATAAAAATCAATAATAATCGTTGATTCTGTCCGCTTTATCAAGCCCAAGAAGTCTCGTTTACTAAGTAGAAGCATGACAGCCATTAACACGAATAACACAATCATGCCCAGTACAAGAGATAAATTCCCGACATACATAACAAAATAAATGAAGGCTAATAAAAGCGGTGCTACAGTAGCATTTTCCCACTTCTTCTTCCGTAACAAATATAAGGCACCAGCTAATAGAACAGTTACAAGCCCTGCCCAAACTTCTGTCCATTTCTCTGGAAACCCATAGGCATATACTTCTGCAATATGAACGAACGTAACCAAATGTAAGAAAGGAATTAAGTACCATTCAATAAGATGCTTCCATCCCGTATTAGCTGCGCTCCACAACACGATGATGATAATCGCGGTCGTTACTAACGTAAGAGACATTGTATACTCCACTAATAAAGAACGTTCAAATACTAATAGCACTTGGACATAAAGTGTGACGAAACCAACGTAAGTAAACACATATCTTTGCCAATTAATCTTTGTTCGTAAAGCACTCCATATATAGACAGCCAAGATTAATACATACAGCCAAGGTGTTGCGCCTTCTATGCGGATAAGCAGATACCCTATAGGAATCGCTAACATATTCATCAGCTGACTCCACCAAAAGAAATATTGCTTGCCGTTCCTTGCGTATTTGCCAAGCCACTCAGCAAGCAATAAGAAAAGTAACGGACCTAACAAATAATACGCAATATTGAAGGAAGGCTGCTTGAAGTCGAATACTGAAAACAGTGAACCATAGACTCCTACACTCGTAATAAGAACCGGGATCCAAAGCAAGTGATGACGATACTGATGTACGGACCATCCGTTAATAGCGGTCGTTAGAGTGATTAGCAGCGTGATAACTAGTGGAGGCAACGAGCTGCCAACTAAGAATAAAAACGCTAGAAACGATAACACTTGCCCAGCAATAAAAAACACATGAAAGAATACTTTTTCTGTTTTCTTAAACAAACTGCCGATTCCAATAGAAAGTATAGCGACTATCATCGTATGAACACTAATCTCTATATTATTTTCATAAAATGGACTTATTTGATTGAAATATGGATACAGTGTCATACAGGCGACAACTAAACTAATTGGGAATCCATAAGCGCTTACTCTTCTCATCTCTTCGCTGCGATCTTTTCGATACGTAACATAGAGTAATCCGGAAATAATCGCTAAACCTGCACTAAGGTCAAGCCATTGTAATGCAGCTAATTTCAACGTTAACATACCTAGCATACTGCTGCCTGCAATATATAACGCACTTTCCTTAAATAAGCGTAGTTTCTCAGAATAATAGATATATAAACCTAAATAGAGCAAAAGCTGAATCACAAACAGCAAATTTACCGTATTCGAAAAATCTAAATCCAAAGCAAAGCCTAAATAAACAAAGGCTAAACTAAATAAAACAAGAGCTGGATATGTGTAAGCCTTTCTTTGCGTTGTAAAAGAAAGATACACAAATTGACAGGTTAGTACGAGCAAAGCTAAAAAGATTTGAGCTTCCTGGTCGGTCCACGCCATTGCATTCACATAGATAAAGACTAAGCCGCCTGTTACTAAACTTGTCTGTCTAAAGCTTGTCGCTAATGCTTGATTTCCTTTACCCAGATAGTTGGACAAACCGATAAATATCAACGGCAGTATAGCAAAGGCAACAATTGAATATTCTTTCAAAAACGATTGATACACCGTATGAACAAATCCATAGGTAAACACGATACTAAAGACAAAATGAAAATAAAGTTTTTGATGCTTAACAGCCAATAGTAAAAATAATACAGATAGGATTAGTAATGTGAATGAATACATACTATTATTTGAAAATAAAGTAAGGGTGACAAACGTTTCTGCTATTATTTTAAACATCATAAATTGAAAAACATACGGTTTAAATAACATCAGCTTCGTCTGGCTCTTCACATAATCAAGATTCCATAGGAACAACACGTTTAATAAGGCCATCAGCAGCAACAACACGTCTCTTGAGAAAGTGATATAGGCCAGGCCAAAGTACGTTGTCATCGCAAAAGTAACTAATGAAATCAACACAAATACTTTTGACTGAAAATATTGAGCAATTTTCATATAAATCGCAAAACAAATGACTCCCCCAATTAACCCAAGCAACCCTCTTCCATTCCCTTGAAGCGATAAATATTCTCCAAAAATTTGATAATAGGAAGCAGATAAAATCGAGATGGGGATAAACAAACTCGCTAAGGTTAAAAAGGCAAAGGCTGTTTGTTTAATTTTCAGTTTGGAAGCAATAAAAGCCATACCGGCAAAAAACACAGACACTAAGCTAATACTCATCACTTTTAAAACAGCATTTAACTCTCCCCATGTGGAGGTAGCCAAAATAAGACCGCCAAACAATAGAAAGATAACACCTGTAATTAACACAATGGAAATGTTTCGCTCCCGAAGCTGCTCCGCCGTTTTTTCAGGCTTTACTGTAACTTTTGGAACGATTACCGGCTTGATTGGTGCTTGAGCTGTCTCTATTTCGTGTGAAATGATTGGTTCTTCAGAAACAATTTCCTTCACTTTTTCTTGTGATGGTATCGTCGGTTCCATCACATTTTTCTTTTCTTCTTTTACAGTATGATTCGTTTTCTCCTTATGAATCATTTGCATGCTATAGCGATCGTACAAACGACTGATTCGAATATAATCTGTTTTTGGAATAAGTCTTTGTTCTCGCAACACCTGCAGCTCTTGTTGAAAAATCCGCCGCCGCGTCTCTAATGGTATGTCTTCTTTAAAAGGATCGCTCATTCTAAGCAAAGCCCCCTTTCTCTCCCTGCCTTTATTAGGCATATTTATTATCTTTTGCAAATATCACTATCATACCAAATATCCCCTAATCAAAATAGTATAAGTTTCCACCCCTTTCCGTATTACAATTTATTAAGCCAATATTAAAATGCCACTTCATCCAGGACAACAGATTACCCGGAATAAAATGGCATATACTTGTAAATTAGTTTGATTTTTCCGACACAATTGAATCGTGTACTAAATCAATATCCTCCATTCCCTTAAGAATAAACGAAATATTTCTCCAGAAACCGTTTGTTAATCTATTAGAATGAGAAAACATTGAATTCTATGTAGTGAATGCTAATAACTCAGAATTCCCAACTGCACCTTTTTTCAGATATCAGAAAGAGGAAGATTAATATCAATGACTTCGATAACATTTAACAAAGACTTACTTGTACGAGGTTAATAATTTTTTTATAGTCCACAACCTACTTGCGTATAGATTAAGAATTTTATTCATATTCTTGTCCTTTTGAATTGTCTTATTTACTTAAAAAGCCTGCCTATCAGCACATTGCATTTTACTCTTGATTTCCTTTATGCTGCACAGTTCATCCACGAAGGAAAGAAATGACTCTCGATCATGTGCATCAAGTGCTTCGTCTACCTTAAAACGCAAATAATTAATCCTTAGTTCTAAATCCGAAATGGAGCAGACGCTTCCCTTAGAATGCAGGTCCTCAATCTCTGCTGCATACATAAAAAATTGAAACTCATCGTTGATATCTATTAAAACGTGCCATCCTAGGCAATCAACGTACTTCCGCTCACCTGTAATTGTCAAAACATCACCTTGACGGAACTCAATTATATGTTGATGCTGTTGCCCTGGACAACAACAACTTACTTGATGCTGCAACAACTCTAGTACTATAAAACGCTCAATCATAGCCAGTCCTCCTTTATTTACCTTCAGTTTTTTCAAATTCCCCTTTAATCACAAAATCTCTTCTAATTGACTTGCAAGAGAAACTTACAAAAATTCATTAAGATTAATTATCAATTATATTTAACATTATATATGATAATGATTATCAATTTCAATTAATTTTCAACCTTTCTATATACTCCTGTTTCACTGAAAATAAGTATTTCTCTCCTAATTTAAGTGTATTAGAGGAAGAATATCATGCGTTTAAAAATGAAAAATTAAAAGACTGCCCACAATTCTCCTTTGCGGACAGCCGTTATTCTTCATATTATTTTATAAAAATATCTATTAACACCGGTACAATTTGTTTTTCACTAAAAATATCTTCCGGTGGATTTGCTGATATGGAATATTATCACTTTTATTCAATACACATATCAATGTAGTGTTCAATTTTTTCAAGCAGTTCATCAGCATTATTGGCCGCAATATTTTGGCCATTTACAAGGGCAAATGGTTCAACCAAACATTGCCCGCAAAAAAGCAAGCAGCGTTCTTCTATAACGTTCACATCGCTTCGCTCCATCAACTGTTCTTTAATACTTTCCATATCATCCTCAAAGTTACAAGGGCAAAATTTTACTTCTATCTCCATTTCCAGCACCCCTTTTTATATTGCTAGTATATTAACTCGATTTTCGAAAGGTACGTAGGCATATGTCGAAACTCGTTCTTGCATGAGCTCAATGAAACATCAATGCCCTAAAACATTAAAGGAGTGTTAAATATGGCTAAAAAAAGACCATCTACAAAAACAAAAAAAGAAGAAATTTTTCCGATTAAAAATGTACATTACATGGAGATTTATACAGGTAATGCAAAACAAGCAGCATATTACTACGCAAATGCATTCGGCTTTAAACTTGTGGCATACAAAGGGCTTGAGACTGGCTCGCGTGACCATGTTTCATATGTGCTGGAACAAGGCGCTATCCGATTGATTTTAACAGGAGCACTTTCAGATAGCACGAGTATTGCCGAGTTTATTAAAAAACATGGAGAAGGTGTCAAAGATATCGCCCTTCTTGTTAAGGATTTGGAGAAAACATACACAGGTGCCATTGAACGCGGAGGTATAGCAATCCAAGAGCCTTGGGTCGAAGAGGATGAAAATGGAAAATTAAAAAAAGCCATTATCGGCACATACGGTGACACGATTCACACACTCGTTGAACCTATTGATTATAAAGGCCCCTTTATGCCAGGATTTGTAGCATACGAACACCGTTTTGAAAACGCTTCCTCTGGTTTAATTGGCGTGGACCACGTTGTCGGCAACGTAGAAGTAATGGAAGAATGGACAAATTATTACGAAAAAGTTTTTGGATTTAACGTCCTAAAACATTTTGATGATGAGAATATTTCAACAGAATATTCTGCACTTATGTCGAAAGTAATGATAAATGGAACAGGACGTATCAAATTCCCCATCAACGAACCAGCAGAAGGAAAACGCAAATCGCAAATTCAAGAATATCTTGACTACTATAATGGACCAGGCGTTCAGCATCTTGCCCTATTAACGAATGACATTGTCGGCACAGTCGCTCTGCTAAAGGAAAATGGTGTAGAATTCCTGAGTACACCAGACACGTATTATAAAGATTTAGCAAACCGTGTTGGAGATATTGATGAAGATATAAAAAAACTTCAAGAGCTGAGTATTCTTGTCGATCGAGATGACGAAGGGTATTTACTTCAAATCTTCACAAAACCAGTTGTCGACCGTCCGACCCTGTTCATCGAAATCATTCAGCGTAAAGGCGCACTCGGCTTTGGTGAAGGAAATTTCAAAGCACTATTTGAATCCATTGAGCGCGAGCAAGAACGCCGTGGAAATATTTAATTTAAACGGTCATGCCTGCATATTAACGGGTATGACCTGTTTTAAAAGGCAGGATAAATTTGGTGTTAACAAAAATAAAGGCAAATTGGAAAGGAGAAGCGGTCCGTCATTTTATGACCGAACTCATTGATTATGCAGGGTTATTTCCATCGGCCTCCCTCCCGCTTTCAAAGGCTATTTCAAGCTATCAATCTTATATAAAGGGCTCTAATGGCTGGATGCTTCGTACATTTGTTATATCTGTAACACGCTTAAAAGAACTCGAACCCTTTGAGGCTTGTTTTAACGAAACTGGAAGAGTTGAGAATATAACTATCAATCCATACAACTCACAGTGTCTTTGCTGCTTCATGCGGAATCTGCAGTTTTGATGAGCCGCGTGAAGAACTGGGAGAGTTATTTTTTCATAGGAGGAAGTAGAATGAAATATTCTTTTATCGAGACCAAACAGGATTCACATTTTCCCATTCAAAACTTGCCATATGGAATTTTTCAGCCGATGGATAAAGAGCCGCGTGCCGGTACAGCCATTGGTGATTATGTTCTTGATTTATCTGTGATGGACGAAGCAGGATTATTAAATGGAACTGGAGCAGAGAACAAAAATATCTTTAATGATTCGTCGCTTAATAAATTTATGGCTCTTGGCCGTCCGGTCTGGACAGCTGTACGTACGAAACTTCAGCACCTTTTAGATGCAAACACACCAAATTTAAGAGATAACGAATCGCTGCGTGCAAAAGCATTTTATCGATTGACTGATGTCAAGATGCTTCTACCAGCCAAAATTGGGGACTACACGGACTTTTATGCATCAAAAGAGCATGCAACAAATGTCGGCACTATGTTTAGAGGTAAAGATCATGCGCTTATGCCAAATTGGACCTATATCCCAGTTGGTTATCACGGACGAGCCAGCTCTATTGTCCCAAGTGGCACAAAGATTCGGCGTCCATTTGGACAACGCAAGTCAAAAAGCACAGATCAGCCCGTATTTAGCCCATCTGTTCAGCTTGATTTTGAACTGGAAATTGGATGGTTCATTGGTCCGGGCAACGACCTTGGCAAACCGATACCAGTTGATCAGGTTGAAGATCATGTTTTCGGACTCGTGCTTGTCAATGACTGGAGCGCCCGTGATATTCAAGCGTGGGAATATCAGCCGCTTGGCCCTTTCCTAGCAAAAAATTTTGCAACATCCATTTCACCATGGGTTGTTCCGCTTGAAGCATTAGAACCATTTCGCGAAGCTGGACCAATCCAGGATCCGGCGCCATTTTCATACTTACAGCAAACAAAAAACGGAGCATTTAATATTGAACTTGATGTATATTTGAGACCAGAAAACCAGCAAGAAGAAACAAAAATCACTCAAACGAATTTCAATTATATGTATTGGTCCATTGCTCAACAAGTCGCCCATCATACGATTACAGGCTGCAATATGCGCCCCGGTGATATGCACGCATCTGGTACAATCAGCGGACCGGAACGAAGTGAACGCGGAAGTATGCTTGAACTTACTTGGCGCGGAGCAGAGTCCATTCAACTCAATAGTGGTGAAAAGCGCGTTTGGATTGAAGACGGCGATGAACTGATCATTCGCGGCTCTTGCCGGGGAGATGGCTACCAGATTGGGTTTGGCGAAGTGCGCGGTACCATCTTACCAGCCTTTTCAGAAACAGAGATTTTAGGGACAAAAAAGTACAGAGGTAAAAACAAAGCGTGAATCACTGGCACAAAATATCATAAAACATCCACATAAAAGAAAGAGGTGTATATCATGCCGCATTACGTAAAAATGGGCCATATTCCTCATAAACGCCACACACAGTTTCGAAAAGAAAATGGAGACCTTTATTATGAGCAGTTAATGGGGACAAAAGGATTTTCCGGCATCCAGTCGCTCATTTATCACATCCATCCGCCAACACAGGTTAAGAAAGCAGAAAAAATTTGCGATATCCGTTATGAATACGAGGAAAAAGATGCGCTTAGACATAGACATTTCCGTACATGGAATACGAAAGCAGGCGGTGATTTTCTTGAAGCACGCCGCATTTTCATGGCAAATGATGATGTAGCAATCGGTATTGCGCGGCCCAATCGGCAGATGAAGTATTTTTATCGAAATGGTGAAGGAGATGAACTGCTATTTGTACATGAAGGAATCGGCAAAATTGAAAGCATTTTCGGAGAATTAAGCTTCACCCCCGGTGATTATCTTGTCATCCCAATCGGCACGACCTATCGTGTTATGCTTGAATCAGAAGAAGCACGATTTTTAATTCTTGAATCTAATTCGGCAATTGTACCGCCCAAGCGCTATCGAAACGAATTTGGACAATTGCTTGAGCACTCTCCATTTTGCGAGCGCGACTTTCGCACCCCGGAAAGATTAGTGACGAAAGATGAGAAAGGAGAATTTGAAGTGCGCGTCCGTGCACAAGGAATGCTTACATCCTATACGTATGATTTCCACCCGCTTGATGCAATCGGATGGGATGGGTACTTGTTTCCATACGCGTTCAGTATCCATGATTTTGAGCCGATAACAGGCCGCGTTCATCAGCCGCCGCCAGTCCACCAAACGTTTGAAGCACACAATTATGTTGTTTGTTCCTTCGTACCTCGTATGTATGATTATCACCCAAAAGCCATTCCCGCTCCATATGTTCATAGCAATGTAGATAGCGATGAAATGCTTTATTACGTAGACGGCAACTTTATGAGCCGGCGCGGGGTTGAAAAAGGATCTATCACTCTGCATCCAAGCGGTTTGCCGCATGGGCCGCATCCTGGGAAAATTGAAGCTAGTATCGGCAAAAAAGAAACGCTCGAACTCGCGGTCATGGTCGACACATTCCAACCGCTCCATATTGTAAAAGAAGCACATCCAACAGAAGATAACAAATATATGAGCAGCTGGCTTCCTTAATCCATCTTCTACAACGGCAGCAACAATGGATGAACGATACGAGCAGTAAATGCGATGAAGTAAGTTCCTTCAACCATTAAGCTGTCCCAAAAATACGTTTACATGTAAAAAGGCTGCCCGAAAGCAACTTTCGAACAGCCTTTATTCTACAAATTATTTTGTAAAAGCATCCGTTAATACTGGAACGATTTGCTTTTTACGAGATACAACACCTTTAAGCGTTGCTGCGTTGTTTGTTAATGATACATTATAAGCTTTTTCAACTGCGCTTGCTTCTTTACCAAGTGCAAGACCTACAGAATCATTATTTAAAATATCTGTTACAACGAAGAAGAATAAATCTAATCCTTTTTCGTCAATCACTTTATTAATCACTGCTTCGATCTCAGCTTGACGAGCAAGTACATCATTTGTATCTACCGCATTTACTTGAGCGATTTCTACTTTTGCTTCTCCCATTGAGAATTCTTTTGCATCAAGAGAAATTAATTGCTCTACTGTTTTGTCGCTTAAATCTGCACCAGCCTTAAGCATTTCTAAACCGTATATTTGAGCATCTACACCAGCAATCTCTGCTAATTCTTTTGCAGCTGCTACATCTTGGTCTGTGCATGTTGGTGATTTAAACAATAATGTATCAGAAATAATAGCTGATAACATTAAACCAGCAATTTCTTTCGGAACTGATTTTCCATTTTCTTTATACAATTTATTTAAAATCGTTGCTGTACATCCAACAGGCTCAGCACGATAATATAACGGATCACTTGTTTCAAAGTTAGCAATACGGTGATGATCAATAACCTCTAACACTTGTACTTGATCGATATCATCTGCACTTTGTTGACGTTCGTTATGGTCAACTAAAATAACGCCAGCTGCTTCGCCAGCTACTTTTTCAACAAGGCGAGGCGCATCGAAATTAAATTGCGTTAATGCATATTGTGTTTCACCATTTACTTCACCTAAACGAACTGGTTCAGCTTCAACACCTAATTGTTTTTTTAAATCAGCATAAGCGATACTAGAACAAATTGTATCTGTATCTGGATTTTTATGTCCGAAAATAAGTACTTTTTCCACGTTATTTCTCCTTTTGTGTAAAATTTTATTGGTAATCTTCCTTTGAAAGGATACCATATGTCCCCTCTATTCTATCACAATTTTAGCCATTTTAAATTCCTAATATTCCTTTTTCCTACTTTTTATATAGGTTAAATAATATAATTCATCCTTTCTATGCTCAAAAATAAATAGTTGAAATTTAGCAAAAGATAGATTATGATAATACTTGCAATCAATACTAGATATTGACAAAAATAAACCAAAAACATCTATATATTGATATATAAAGTAAAGGTGCCAGAGATGGCTAAATAGGGAATCCGGTGAGAATCCGGAACTGTCCTCGCAACTGTAAATGTGACGAAATGAGAAAGCCACCGTATTAATCGGAATACGGGAAGGACTCAAAGTAGAGAGATCATAAGTCAGGAGACCTGCCTATACTTCATTCTAGTTTCTTATTCTTCGAGGATTGAGATGATGAAACGATTGCCTAAAAGCTATCTTTACTAGTCTTTTATTTCAGTCGTTTAATCCACTCATTCTTGAGTGGATTTTTTTATTTACCTAAAATATAAAAAGGAGGCTTCTTCCCTTGACTACTCTAACAAATTCAAAAGAACAAAGCATGTTGCAGCTGGCTTCCCTATCAAATGATTTCGAGCATACACTCCATATGGATAAATACAAACAACGCTTTCAAAAATGGTTGGACCGACAAACAGATGTAAGTGCTGCACAAACGTCTAAGAAGCTTATCCAAATGGCACTTGAGAACGTCGATATTGATGCTCCAGACTGGACATTCGTTGCTGCTGCAGAATTATTACACTCTATGTATCGAGAGGCGCAAATCAATCGCGGATATACAGACACTTCTTACGGCCCGTTCTACGATTTAATCAAACAGCTATCAAGCGTACAAGAAGGACAACGTTACCCTGTTTATAAAGCGGAATTACTAGAATCCTATACAAAAGCAGAAATTGATGAATTAGGCCGCTCTATTGACCCTGAGAAGGATAAGCTTTTCTCTTATATTGGCATCTATTTGCTAAATGACCGTTACTTAGCTCGCCCTGAGAAAAATGCTGTCTATGAGTTACCGCAAGAGCGCTTTATGATTATCGCGATGGAAATTATGCGTAATGAACCGAAAGACAAACGTCTAGATCTAATTAAAGAAGCCTACTGGGCGATGTCTAATCTTTACATGACCGTTGCCACTCCTACACTATCGAATGCAGGAAAAACGCACGGACAACTAAGTTCTTGTTTTATTGATGCTGTAGAAGATTCCATTGATGGCATTTATCTTTCAAACTACGATGCCGCAAAAGTATCCAAGTTTGGCGGCGGCGTTGGATTATACGTAGGAAAAATTCGTTCTCTTGGCTCAGATATTCGCGGCTTCTCTGGAAACAGCTCTGGCACTACTCCTTGGATTCGCCTATTCAATCAAACAGCGGTTAGCGTAGACCAGCTTGGACAACGAAAAGGTGCGATTGCTATTTACTTAGATGCCTGGCATAAAGACATTATGAGTTTCCTAGACTTAAAAACACAAAACGGGGATGACCGTTTGAAAGCTCATGATATTTTTACTGGGGTTTGTATTCCTGATTTATTTATGGAAGCGGTTCGAGACCGTAAAGAATGGTACTTATTCGATCCGCATAGTGTGAAGCAAAACCTCGGCTTCTCTCTTGAAGATTTTTACGATGAGGAAAAGGGCAACGGAAGCTTCCGTAAGCACTACGCACTCGCTGTTGAAGCAGCGGAACATGGTAAACTCCCAAGCTATGCTTACGAAAAAGTACAAGCGATTGATGTCATGAAAGGAATTATGATTTCACAATTAGAAGAAGGAACTCCTTATATGTTCTATCGCGATGAGGTGAATCGGAAAAATCCGAATCGTCATAAAGGAATGATTTATTGCTCGAATCTATGTACCGAAATCGCCCAAAACCTAAGTCCGACATCGATTACAGAAGAATATGAAACAGAAGATGGCGACATTGTTATCGTAAGAAAAAGTGGAGACTTCGTCGTTTGCAATCTTTCTTCTATTAATTTACCGCGTGCTGTTGAAGCGGAAGTTCTAGAACGCTTAATTCCTATCCAAGTACGCATGCTTGATAATGTGATCGATATTAATACCTTACCTGTTAAACAAGCCAAGATTTCTAACCAACGTTATCGTGCGATTGGCCTCGGAACATTCGGATGGCATCACCTGCTTACAGTCAAAAAAATCTATTGGGAATCGGAAGAAGCTATTCAGCTTGCTGATTCTCTATACGAAACAATCGCTTACTTAACGATTCAAGCATCATGCGAACTAGCAAGAGAAAAAGGCAGCTACCGTTATTTCGAAGGTTCAGACTGGCAGACTGGTCACTATTTCGAACTACGCGACTACCATGATGAGAAATGGAACGAACTGAAACAAAACATTCAACAAAACGGAATTCGTAATGGATATTTGATGGCTGTTGCACCGAACTCGTCCACTGCAAAGATCGGAAATTCTACAGACGGCATCGATCCATTATACGAAATCGAATTTTACGAGGAAAAGAAGAACTTTAAATTCAAAGTGACAGCGCCTGGTTTAACACCAAATACGTATGAATACTATAAAAAAACGCGCTTCCATTTAGATCAAAAAGAAAGCATTAAACAAAACGCCGCTCGTCAACGCCATGTAGACCAAGCCATCAGCTTTAATTTATATGTTCATAATACGATTAAAGCGAAAGACTTATTAGATATTCACTTGACCGCTTGGGGAAGCCAATTGAAATCCACCTACTATGTTCGTTCGACTTCTTCGGAATTTAACAATGCTTGTGAAAGCTGTTCATCTTAAAAGCGGAGCCGGTAGAGCTAGACACCAATATTAGCTGAAAAACTACCTACTTCTCTATCTATCAAGAAAAGGAGCTTAAACATATGACAACTCACATTAAAAAAATCCGAATGTTAGAACCAACGTATCCGACAAAGGCAACCGGCGTATTCAAAGGAGAAGCTTCAGGCTTTCTCCTTTGGAATGACATTCAATATGAGAAATTTTATGATACCTACATCCAGCTGATTAATAACTTTTGGAAGCCTTCAAGTGTCAATATGATTCAAGATAAGAAGCAATGGGGCGAGCTCGATGAAGATATTCAAGATGTATTTCTAGATATTTTAACGATGATTGCAGGAATGGATAGTTTACAAACGCCTACATTAGTGGAATTTTTACGCTATGTAAAAGACCCGGCCGTTAAAGCAATCTTAGCGAATATGGCGCAGCAAGAATCGATTCATAATGAGTCTTACTCGTATATTCTTGCTTCGTTAATCCCTTTAGATAAACAAAAACAGCTATTTGATCGAATTAAACAGCACCCACAAGTCATCAAGCGAAACCAGCCAATTGTCGATGCGTATCAAACCTTTGTAGATGACCCTACGCCTCAACATTTATTCGAGGCATTGATTCACTCCACAAACCTTGAGGGCATCTATTTCTATTTAGCGTTTGCCTTCTATTATAACTTAGGCCGCCAAAATCTGATGACAGGCTCAGCGACGATGATTTCTTATATTCACCGTGACGAGATGGTTCACTTTGACTTCATCGGGATGCTGATTCAAATTTTAATGTACGAATACCCTGAACTGAATACAGAAGAAAACAAACAGTTCATTTACGATACACTCCAACATGCTGTCGAACTTGAAAAGGAATGGTCTGAGTATATGTTAGAAGATATTCAAGCAAAAGCCGACCTCGACCTTGAAGAGTTCTATGAATACATCGAATACATTGCCAACAAGCGACTTCGCATGCTTGGACTAGATAATTTATATAAAGACTATCCGGATAACCCAATGCCTTGGATTAAGACATTTGATGATGAATCCATTAGTTTAACAAAGACGGATTTCTTTGAACAAAAATCAAGAACCTACAGCCAAGTGAATGCGAGCAACGGATTTGATGAACTATGAGAATCGCCATCGTCTATCATTCTGGAAGCGGAAATACGAAAGCACTTGCTGAAGTAATCGCTTCTTTTTTACCTGAAGCGAAGCTCTTTAAACTAGGCGAATTCGATTCTGCAACTCTATCTGCCTACGACGGCTTATTGATTGGCTCATACACATGGGGAGATGGTGATTTACCAGCCAAAATGATTCCCTTTTATAAAGAATTAGAAACAGCTGATATCTCTCACCTGACGACGGCTGTGTTCGGAACAGGTGAAACAAATTACCATCACTTTTGCGGCGCTGTCAATTTATTACGTGACATGCTATATACGCATAGCTCTTTAGCCGTTACCTTGAAAGTCGAGCAAATGTATCAAACTACTGATTTACCAAGAATCGAAAAATTCACGACTATTTTCAAGCAAGCTTTACAAAGTAAAATGAAAAATACATGTATTACAAAAGAGCTTATCAGTTAAGTCTGATAAGCTCCTTTTCTGTAAACTGTTCATTACGATTAAATTAAATGATATACATCCCAAATGTCAGAGGTTTCTGCTCCCATATACCAAGCAGCTACACCGCCTAAGTAATGTTGTTTTATCAGGTTCAGTCGAAGCTTCATCGATTTTTTATCTTCTATCCATATTTGATGTCTCTTCCCATTAGAAGTATATTCCACGTAATTTTGTGAGGTCTTTTTATCCCATACCTTTTGAAGTCCTTTAGATAAAATAATTTGCTCAACCTCAGCCATAGTACGATCATAGCTCTTCACTTTGCTTGTCGATAAATCCGTTACCCATTCCCTCGTGTAAAATGGCACAGCCAATATAATCTTATGAGAAGGTACCTCTTGCATTAAAAGCTCTATTCCCTCCTTGACCCAAGGCAAAGAGGCAACAGAACCAGCTGTTGGACTTCCTCCCCAGTGCTCATCATACCCCATCATGATTATATAATCTGCTAGCTTGCCAAGTTCTTTCCTATCTAAACTCCCTGACCAAAAAGGGTCATTATTTGCCCGAGTGACATCCACAGATAGTTTCATTCCATGCGGTTTAAGCGCCTTTTTAAGTTCTTCTATGAAAAGCACATAATCCCGCTCATTTTTTGGATCAATATTTTCAAAATCCACATTTATTCCATCACTATTAGTTTGTACGAGTGAATCTCGCAAAGCTGAAACTAATTTTTGACGATTTGCTGCACTACCTAGTATAAAATCAGTTAAAACAGGGTCAAATTTATTACCAATTAGCGGCCAGACTTGTTTCCCTTGGCGATGAGCGTCTTGAACATACTCTGTATCCACAGAAAGGGAAACAAAGTCCCCTGAATTAGTTAATGTATAAAAACGAGGAGATACTACATTTAAATTAGGTTGTTTCATGTAGTTCCCTTTCGTTCCATTATGCTTCCACCCCATAACGATATGGGGTTGCTTTTTTTGTTTAAGAAGGGATTTCTTAACCCAGCCCTTTGTACCATCAAGCAATTGAATTTGGCAGTAATAATCAGGAATCTTCAATTTTTGACCAACATCAAGATTAACGGTGCGCAAGTTATTTAATTTCTTTAAATCACTTATCGTTATCCCATATTTAGTAGCCACTTTCCACAATGCATCTCCTGATTTAACAGTATGTATCTGATATTTTTGTGGAATCTTCAGTTTTTGACTAATAGTAATCTTCTCCGATGTTAATTTGTTTTCTTTCTTTAACGCACTTTCTGAAACTCCATATTTATTCGCTATTCCCGATAATGTATTTCCCCGTACTACCTTATGTATAATAAGGCTCGCAGAGTCTCCTACGGCAGAAGAAATAACAGGAAAATTCTCACCTTTTTTTAAGACTGTTACTCTAGTAGAACCTAATTTAGGCGCACTAAAAACGCTTGCCTTGTCTACTTTCACAGAACCTATGGAAAGAGTATTGCTTGATGCTTGTCCATCGCTTGGAAATAGACTTATACAAAGAAGGCTTAATATAATAAGACAGCCAAATAATTTTTTCACTATTTGCTATTCCTCTCTAATTTTAAACATTATAACTTTTATAGTTTACTATGAGGAATAGCTATAAAAACAGCGGTACTTTTTAGGGAGTTTCCATAAAATACTCTCTATTATTCCATTTATTGATATAATATATGGATGAAAGGCAGGGGATTGTAAGATGCACTTTAATGTTGGAGATATTATTTTTCAAGTAGTCTTCCTTATTTCTCTCATAGTACCAATTGTTCTTATTATCCTATTTATTACATATCTTACAAAGCAACGACAGCAAACAAATAGAATCGAAGAAAAGCTGGATCAGCTACTAAAGGACAAGAATAGCACAAAATAAAAAGACTCCGATAAACGGAGTCTTTTCTTAGCGTTCAATTATTTTTGAACGTTAGCAGCTTGTGGTCCACGAGCACCTTGCTCGATTTCGAAAGTCACGTCTTGACCTTCTTCAAGAGTTTTGAAACCTTCACCTTGGATAGCTGAGAAGTGTACGAATACGTCGTCTTGACCTTCAACTTCGATGAAACCGAAACCTTTTTCTGCGTTAAACCATTTTACTTTACCTTGTACCATTGTAGTGCCTCCCATTTGGAAAAAATCCATTTTATTACTATTCTTGATTCTGGATAATGTCTGAAGAGGAAACCTATAACGGTACTTCCTTCTATCAATCTTATTCCGAACAAAAATAATTATCTATAGTATATCATGCAGATGCTAAAAAAAACAAGGTTATCCCTTAATAATTCAACGACAAATTCCGCCAAAATCCCACGAATTTAGCTCTTTTTTTTACGAAATCCCTCTTCCAATAAGTAACGTTCTGCTTCAATCGGTGATTCAAAACATTCCTCAAGATTCACTCCTGCATATACATTCCAGAGTAAATCTTCTTGAGCAAGCGTTAACTCTTGCTTTTCCGGCCCTATCCAAACTCCTTCAAAATCAGCAAATTCGTCCACCATTTCTTCCGCTTCGTCAAAGTGAGATAAATAAGCGATGCTGTCTTCTACTACTGTTCGAAGCTCTTCCTCTGAATATTCACGGATATTAACCATCCCTTTTTTATCCGTCATGTTAGGAGATAAATGACCTGCATAAACAAATCCATTACCGTTTGGATGTAAATGCTGCACTACAACTTTTCTATCATACACACTTTCTTCAAAGTGAAAATTAACACGTCCTAATGACACATCTTTTCTTTGTAGCTGTGGAAAAGATTCAATAATAGCTAATTTTTCTGCAAACGTTAACAAACACTCATCCTCATTTCCTGTAAATCATGTTGTACATTGTACCACAATCGCCTTTAGCATATTCAAAAAAAAAAAGAATTTTATTCTTGACATACTGCTGACACATAACAAGGTTAAAGTAAATGTATCATCATCCAATACAATAACTCACTTAAATAGAAAAGAAAATATAAAGGAGTCGATGTGAAATGGTTACAATTTATACTACTCCAAGCAGTTTAGCTTGTCGTAAAGCGAAAGCCTGGCTTCAAAAAAACGACATTATTTATACAGAACGCAACTTATTCTCACAACCTCTTTCTGTCAAAGAAATTAAAGCGATTTTACAAAAAACAGAAGGTGGAACAGATGAAATCATCTCGACACGTTCTAAAAAATTTAAGAGCTTAAAAATGGATATCAACAGTATCCCTTTAAATGAGCTGTGTGAATTAATTCAACAAAATCCTGACCTTCTTCGCCGCCCTATTATTTTTGATGAAAAAAACCTACATGCAGGGTACAACGAAGAAGAAATGGGCCGCTTTCTTCCTAGAAAAGCCCGCCACCTTCAATTATGGCAAGCAATCAGTCAATTAGTATAAGAACAAAAAGCCTTTTCCTTAGTTTTGGAAAAGGCTTTTTGTATTATGCCTGGCTGTCTTTTTCAATATATAAAGTGAAAGTCGTTCCCCGCTCACTGCTTTCTTTTAAAACGAGGTCACCATTTTGTGCTTTAGCCAGCATTTTGCTAAATGGAAGCCCTAGTCCTAAACCGCGAATTTTCAATTTTTTATTTTCCCCACGATAAAATGGTTCAAAGATAAAGTCCTGTTCATGTTTGGGTATCCCTCTTCCATCATCTTGAATATCAATACCGATTAAAGCTTCGTCCGCTTCATATACAAGCAGGCTAATACTTCCTTTACCCTCTATTGCTTGTTTAGCATTATTCAACAAATTAATCATTATTTGCTGCATTCTTAATGAATCAATTCGCCCGAATAAGACTTCATCTGGAAGATGAACAACCAATTCAGTCTGTTGTTCTTCTTGCGTAACCTTCCAACGATGGGAAATCTCCTGAATAAATTGATTCATATTTTCTTTTTCTACTTGCATTTTAAAAGAGCCTGAAGACATTGCATTATAATCCAGCAAATCTTCAATCATTCGTTGCAATCGCTGTGTTTCTTTTAAAGATATATCTAAAAATTCCTTTCTTTCCTCCCCTGTTACCACATCATCTTTTACAGCTTGAATAAGTCCACTTATAGAGGTTACGGGGGTTTTTAGATCATGGGTCACTCCAGCAAGCATTTCAGCTCGCATTTTATCACTTTGTTTCAAGCGACTTGTCATCGCCTTAAACGACTCCACCAATTCATAAATCTCTTCTTCACGGGGTTCTTCTTCTTTTAAATTAGTATCATAATTTCCTTTGCGTACTTGAACAGCAGCATTGGCAACATTTTGAATAGGGCGTGATATTTTTCGTGAAAGAACATAAATGACACTACACCCTAATACAAGTACTGCCCCCATCATCATCGCCAACCAGCCATGATCTTGATTTACTTCCTTCAACGCCCCTTCTTCTTGAGCGATTACGACCCATCCTCTTGTCTCATAGTCAAAATTAATTGGAGACTTAATGACATATAATTGACTATCATCCTTTATTTCAACTCTTTGGATACTATCCTTACTATCCATAATGATAGACGGAAGCTGCCTGTCCTCAGGCTTAATGTATAATTGCGGCATCGTATAAATAATAGTACCGTCCACATCCACAATATAAATAATAGGCTGTTGATCTAAATGAAGGATTTTTTCTCGTTCTTCAATAATTTCAGCCAACATTGGTCCAACAACAATTTGTCCGTTATCCTTAATCGCACGATCGGATGTTTCATCTGCTAAATACTTAAGCAGACTTAAACGATATTCCAGTGCTGTTTTTTCCATCCACCATAAAGAAAAAAATGATAAAATAAGCACGCCTGTCATCAAAGTAATAATATATCTAGTAGTCCAATACCGTAATAATGTCGTCCTTTTTTTAACTTTGATAGACACTTAACTGATACCCCAATCCACGCAACGTTTTAATTTCCCCTTCTGACTCAGGCCATTCTTCCAGCGCCTTCCTTAAACGTTTAATCGCCAAGTCAACCGCTCGATCACTTCCGCCGTAATCCATTCCCCAAACATGTTCAATCAACTGCTCCCTTGTAAAAATTTGATTAGGATGCTTCGCAAAGAAAAGGAACAACGACAAATCGCGTGGAGTTAAATTAACTTCTTGATTGTCTAGCTCTACAGTATAGGCCTGAAAGTCTACACGTAATCTTCCAAACTTACGAATATGCTCTTCACTTTCATCCGTAACAAAACGGGGCGACCGACGCAATACCGCTTGTACCCTTGCAACAACTTCATCCGCTACAAACGGTTTAGCAATATAATCATCCGCCCCCGATTGAAAGCCAGATAATCGATAATCTACATCCGTTAAGGCTGTTAACATAATTACTGGACATGCACTTTCCTCACGAATTTCATTAAGGATGTCCCACCCTTCTTTTCCCGGCAGCATGACATCTAATAACACAAGATCCGGCTGAACATCCGTAAATACAGACATTGCTTTAAGCCCATCATATACTTGAATTACTTCAAACCCCGCACGCTGTAAATATGCTTTTAACACCATAGAAATGGCGATTTCATCTTCCACCACTAATATCTTTTTCATACTAATCGGATGCCCCCTCTCCCTAGATTATAATCAATTGATAAAACAAGCGCCATTGAAGGTAACAGCTCCTGACAGACATAGCTTTAGCATACTTTAGAAATGTGTCAAGAACATGTTAACTGTCCCCCTTTAAAATAGGCTTTGTTAACTAATATTATTGATTATACAATTGAGGGCGTTTCATGGGACAGAACGAAAATGAGTCATACATCAACAGAGCCTTAAAGTAAAAAAGAGCTTAGCCAGCTCTTTTTCTCATTTACATGGAAGTTTCATCCTCAGCACGAGCCGTATCATCCACAATAGCTCTCAAGTCTTTTTCAAATAATTCATCACTGCAAACAAAACTATGCTGATCTAAGGATTCTTCCTTTTGCTGTAAATTTAGATTCTTTTCTTTCATAAGTTAAGCCTCCGTTCTTTATTTGAGACTTATTTTATCCAAACTGTTAAATCCTATGAGAAGGATGAAAAGTCCGCCCATTTTTCTCAATACAATAAACAATCCAGCCTAGTTGGCATAGTATGAATGTATTCTAGGCTTCAAAGGAGGAATGCACAAATGGGTGGTCATGTTGATGGAGGCTGTGGTGGACACTGTGGTGGACACAGCTCTGGCTTTGCATTGCTAGTTGTTTTGTTTATTTTGTTAATTATTATTGGTGCTAGTTGGGGATTTGGCGGCTGCTTCTAAGAAAACAAAAAGGTGCCTCTTTTTCAGGCACCTTTTTGTTTATTTTTTCTCGCTTTCACAATAAGCCAAACAACAAACAAGAAAATCGGAATTAATAAATAGTTTGCATATTGAGAGAAAATTTCACCAGCCTGCTCCCAGCGCGGTCCAAGTTTATACCCTAAATAGACATAAGCGGCCGTTACGGGCAGCATAGCAAAAAAAGTATACACACAAAACTTCCATACGCTCATCTTCATGATGCCGCATGGCAATGAAATCGCAGTCCGAATTCCTGGAACAAAGCGCCCAAAAAAGGCGATGCTTGCACCATACTTACCAAAAAAGCGATCCGCTTTATCGATTTGTTCTTCCTTAATTAAAAAATACTTTCCATACTTCTTAACAAGCGGGCGTCCTCCATATCTTCCTAACGCATAAAGCGTCAAAGGACCAAGTACTCCCCCGATAGTTCCAAAGAGAATAACAACATATAAGTTCATATCGCCTTGATACACCCAGTATCCTGCAAGAGGCAGTACCAACTCCGCCGGCACAAATTCAAAACATAAAGCGAGCATAACGCCAAAATAAGATAATGATTTAAACGCTTCAATCATACTAAGAATGATGTCTTCCATATTGTTTGTCCTTTCACATACATAAAAGAAGGAGCTCCTATTTGAATATCTAGGCACGCCCCCGCTTACCGTTCTTACATTCCTATTAACTCGTTATATCGTATAATATCGCAAATAGAAGAGTCAATCTTTTGTTACCTCTATTTTAACATAAGGAACTATACAATATAACACGGTTAACCAACACTATCCTTATTACGGCTATGACATAATGTGCTTTTAAAAAGAAAACAAATGCATGATTTTCCAACCTAAGATACAAACTAAATCATCATAATATTAGGTGGGAATCCTTAATGCCGTTTTTTCGAAGGTACAACAAGAAACCCAGTTCTTCCCGACAACTTAATAATATCCTTCACCAAGGTCTGATAAGCTCCGAATTAATGGATAATATTGCAGAAATTCATTCTATTTTTTGTGATACACCAGATCTCATTGTGAGGTATTTAGTGCTAAAGCAAACACAGAGCCAAGCAGCACTAGTGTATTTGAGTGGAATAACCGATAGTACGACAATTTTTAATCATGTGCTGAACCCACTTTTATTTGAGGATAGCAAGAATAATAGTGAATCTGATTTAAGGGTATCACTTGGTCATATCAAAGAAACGAATATGTGGCCACAAATTGAGAACGCGATTTTAAATGGGGAATGCGTCTTGTTTGTAGATAAACGTACAGAAGCCTATATATGATACGACTAACTTTCCTAAAAGGCCTATTGAAGATACACCAATAGAATCTTCCCTAACTGGATCACATGTTGGATTTACCGAGACCGTAAGTGATAATGTTGCGCTAATTCGTAACCATATTCACAACCGTGAACTGAAAATAAAGGAAATGACTGTTGGTAAAAGGGGAAAATCGAAGCTCTCTATTCTATATCTAGCAGATGTTGTAAATCCAGACGTATTGAAGGAGCTTGAAGAACGAATACAGAAAGTGGATGTCGATAGCATTATAAACGCAGGTGTACTTGCAGAATACATTGAAGATCATCCATACTCTCCTTTTCCGCAACTATTATTGACAGAACGTCCTGATTTTGCGGCTTCAGAGATTTTACAAGGAAGAATCGCAACAGTGGTAGACCGATCACCCAATGTAATGATTGGACCCGTAACATTCGATTCTTTCTTCAAAACCATAGATGATTATAGCTCCCGCTGGATGGTCGCTTCTTTTATTCGTCTAATGAGATATTTCGGTTTTTTTATGGCCATATTTCTACCTGCTACATATATCGCAATTATTTCCTTTCATTTTGAAGTCATCCCTTTAAAGCTGCTATTGTCCGTAGGCGCATCAAGAGAACGGATTCCCTTTCCCCCTTATATTGAAGCATTTATTATGGAGCTTACTCTAGAAATGCTAAGAGAGGCAGGGATTCGACTTCCAACTAAAATTGGACAAACGGTAGGGATTGTTGGCGGTATCGTCATTGGTCAAGCAGCTGTGGAGGCAGGAATTGTAAGTAATATCATGGTGATTGTTGTAGCTTTGACAGCCGTAGCCTCTTTTATTATTCCCAACTATGAAATGGGTTCAGCCATTCGAATCGTCCGGTTCCCGATGATGATACTTGCTTCGTTATTCGGATTTGTGGGACTTACTGTTGGTTTAATGATTTTACTGGGGCATTTCATTGCGCTTGAATCTTTAGGAACTCCGTATGGCAGTCCAATTGCACCTTTACGATTTCCAGATTGGAAGGATGTATTTATTCGATTTCCACAGTGGTCAATCAATAAGCGCCCTTTAAGCACAAAAGCCATTCAAATGCTAAAAGCAAATTCCAATCGTCCAAAGGGTGACGAACAGTGATGAAAAACATAAACAATAAAATTACATTGAGGCAATTTATTTTATTGATTCACGGGGTACAAATGGGAGTTGGCGTATTAACACTGCCACGTGAATTAGCTGAAAAAGCAGGAACAGATGGTTGGATGGTCATCATCATTTCTTGGTTTCTTGCGACAATGGCTAGTTTAATCATCATCCAAATTATGAAGAAATACCCGAATGGAACAATCCTTGATCTTTTAACCCATTATTTTGGAAAATGGATTGGAAGAGTAGCTACCATCACATTTGCATTGTATTTTGCTTTATTAGCCCATGTTGTTTTTATTAGAGAGGCTCTCTTTATCCAAGCATGGATTTTACCCCGTACAGAGGTATATATATTAATTTTGCTGTTATCGATTCCTAGCTATCAAATTGCTCGAAAAAACATCGTTATATTAGGCAGGTATTCTGAATTCGTTTTTTTCATGACATTGTGGACGTTTATCATTTATTTAATTCCTTTGAAATATGCCCAGTGGCTTCATCTACTTCCTGTTCTTAAGGAAGGATGGGTGCCAATTCTTACCACTTTAAAAACGGCTATTTTTTCTTTTATAGGTTTTGAAATAGTATTTTTCCTCTATCCTTTTTTACAAAAGAAGGAGAAAGCCTCTATGGGAGTTGTGATTGCTAATACACTTTCGTTGCTCGCGTTCTTGATGATAACCATAGGAGCCTTTGCCTTTTATAGTCCTGATGAAATTACCATATATAATGAACCTGCAATTGAGATGTTAAAGGTCCTTGAATTTAAATTTATAGAAAGACTGGAAATTGTGTTTTTTTCCTTTTATTTATTTGTGATGTCTACAACGGTCCTGCCATTCATGTTTATGACAGTATTTTGTACAAGTCAGTTGGTTGGAAAACAAGATCATAGTAGACATTTAGCCTGGTTTTTGCTAATTGAATTTGCATTTGTTGTGTTGTTTCCTCCTAATTTCGATAGAAATACCTTCCTTCAACAAGTAATCGAACAAGTTGGAATGATCCTTGCGTTTGCTTTTCCTTTATGTTTATGGGGATATGTCTGGGTGCACGGGCTTCTTAAAAGGAGGACAATCAAATGAAACGCATGTGTCTTGCCATTCTTTTCGTTTTTCTTATTACGATACTTTCAAGCTGTGGAAGACATATCCCGCTAGAGGATTTAACGATTTCCTTGATACTTGGTGTTGATCTCGATGATGAAAATAATCTAATCATTTCTGAATCAAGTCCAGTGTTTAATAAAGATGTCAAGAAAAAGATTGAAACCTATCAATTAAAGGCAAAATCAATACGGGAATCTAGGAAATATTTTGATGCTTTGGCAACAGGAGAGGTCACTGCTGCGAAAATTCAAGTATTACTGTTAGGAAAACGAGTACTAGAACATGAAGATTGGTTTTCTATCTTGGATACAGTATACCGAAATCCTAATTTTCCCATAAACACAAGAGTCATTGTAGTCGACGGTCCCGTATCTGACGTTATTTTTTATGAACCAGCAGATAAACCACAATTAGCTTTGCATTTGAAAGAAGCCATTGATAAAAACAATGAGAGATCAAGGACTGTAAATAACACTCTTCAGGTGCTTCATAGACAAATGTACGAGAAGGGATTAACTCCTTCGATTTCGGAAATAAAAAAAGAAAAAGATGTTGAATTCGTTGGAGTGTCATTGTTGGATGAGAATGGAAAGTATGTTGACACTCTCGGTATTCAAGATTCGTCACTCCTGCTTGTTTTAAAGGATGAACAGAAGCAAGAATTAACCTTTACCATTCCGATGACATCGTTGGATGATGAGGGAGGAATCTTTAATAGGAACGAGTTAAGTATAGATGTTAGTCGGGTTACATCTAAAGTAAAGACCAAATACAATCAGGATAAATTTCATTTCAACTATAAGATTCATATGACCGTGAATATTATAGAACGATTATTTCCTGTAGATAGGGTAAAAGAAAATGAACTGGAAAAAATGATTGAGAAAGAATTGGTATCTCGATTTGAGGTTCTTATTAAGAAGATTCAAGAAAATAAAATTGATCCAATCGGACTCGGACTTTATGCGAGAGCCTATCAATATGAACAATATAAAAAAGTTGAGGAGCATTGGGGTGAAGCTCTTGCGGAATCAAACATTAATGTTTCCGTAGACATAGACATAAAATCGATGGGTGCTATAAAGTGATTTCTTACAAGTTCAACGGTTAAGGCGTGTGATAAATACAATCGGGAACATTCATAAATTCGCTCACATAAGTATCAATGATTGTAAAATGTTCGAAGACTTTATGACAAAGTGTTCTACATATAAACATTCTCCATCTTTTAAAATACCAGCCGTGTTACCTGAACTAGTGTAGCTTTGAAATAAGGTTTGATCAAAAAGCGCATGACACGAAAAAGTATCATGCATTTTTGCAACTTAATAGCAGCATATCCGAACACCGGTCAATGGATGATGAAAGCTTTCTACATACATATCAATTAGATGTTAGCGAGTATGAAGAGTTTCTAACTTTTTTCATATCCGGAAGTTTCACTTTATTTAAAAATAATAGCCGGCTCTTCTTTTCGCTTGTTCTTCATCCATTTTCCTTTATATTTACTAAAGCTTCCTCTATGATACACAACACGTCCACGATTCATTGTGGCGACGACTGTACAAGGAAATGTATGACCGTTATAAATCGTTTGCTTATGCTTCGCAAAGAATCGATCCTCTGTCACCATAAACGGCTCCTTCAAGGAAACAATGGCAAAATCAGCATCCATTCCGACCTGTATGCTCCCTTTCGTAGCTGATAATCCAAATCTTTTTGCAGGAGCAGCAGCGGTTACTTCAGCTATTTTGAAAAAAGGAATATCATGCTCGATTGCCAATTGAATGACGGACAGCAATGAAAATTGGCCGCCGCTAATTCCTCCCCAAGCTTCAAAAAAACTATGAACCGCTGGATCCTTCAATTCATACGGACAAGGTGAATGATCGGAAGAAATCATATCAAATTTGCCTTCTTTAAATAATTCGATAAGCTTTTCTTGTTCAGATTGAGATCGTAACGGTGGGGCACATTTTGCAACTGGTCCTTTTTCTACCACTGCCTCATCATTAAATAGTAAATAATGCGGACAAGTTTCTACTGTAACATTAAGCCCTCGTTTTTTCGCCTGATCAATTTTTTCAACAGCCGCCGCACTGCTAATGTGAACAAAATGGAGCGGACATCCCGTTAATTCTGCATACGTTAATGCACGTTCTACAGCCTCTACTTCCGCAAGCACCGGTCTTGCAGAAGCATAGTCCTTTGCACTGACTAGCCCTGCCTGAACTTTTTCTGCTTGTAACCAGCTCGTGATTGCTTCGCTTTCAGCATGCAATGCCAATACTTTTCCTAATGAAGCAATCTTCTTCATCCCGTTCAATAAGGTTAGATCGTCCACTCGTTCAAACTCTTCATTACCAGACGCTGAAAGAAAGGCTTTAAACCCTACTACTCCGGACTCCACAAGCTCTCTTAAATCCGCAATATTTCCTGGAATAAGTCCGCCCCATAATCCAAAATCAACAGATGATTTTTGAGCAGCTATATTGGCTTTCTCAAGCAATGCTTCTTTATGGATCGTTGAAGGAATCCCATTCAGCGGCATGTCGAAATACGTTGTACAGCCTCCTGCTGCCATCATTTGAGATCCTGTTTCAAATCCTTCCCAATGCGCACGTCCCGGCTCACTGAAATGAACATGAACATCAACCATCCCTGGAAAAACATATTGACCATCTGCACGCCATTCCGCTGCAGCCTCCCCAACAAGATGATCGGCAATCTCAACAATCACTCCATCTTTCACCGCAATATTCGTTCGTTTAACTTCCGTCGGTAACACAACTAAGCCATTACGGATAATTAAATCGTATGTCTCCATAATACTCCTACACCTCCTTCACAGGCTCTTTCACTTCCGCCATGTAAACATTAAGAGCGGCTTGTAATGCTTCTCCTCGCTTCACTTCAAAACCGTGACGCAATAACACCGCCTCTAAAGCACCTAGCACAAACAAAACATTTTCCTTTCGACAGCTATAGCCCATCGTTCCAATTCTCCAAATCTTTCCTTGAAGCGGTCCAAAGGAAGACGCAATTTCAATTCCAAATTGATTTAATAGCATACTGCGTACGGATTCCCCGTCTACACCTGAAGGAATTTCGATACACGTGACACAAGGCAGCTTATGTTTGCGACTTCCGAACAAGGTTAACCCCATTGCTTCTAGACCGGCAACTAATGCCGCTTCATGAAAGGCGTGACGCTTAAATCTCTCTTCTAGCCCTTCTTCCAAAACGAGACGTAGTCCCTCTCGAAGCGCGTACAACATTGAGGTTGCTTCTGTATGATGATTTAAGCGGCGCGGTCCCCAATAATCTTGAAGCATACTTAAATCAAAATAATTACTTTTAATCGGTATGCCCTTTCGAACTTGTTGTAAGTCCTCCGCTGTCGCAATCCCGTGCTCTACTTTTTTTCTTTCTGACAGAATTTTCTCAATTCTATCGTTATACGTAATCGGCGCCATACCAGAGGGTACCGATAAACATTTTTGAGTACCACCAATCATAGCATCGATACACCATTCATCTACTTTAATATCTGTACCGCCAATTGAAGCAACCGCATCAACGACTAGAAGAACATCTAGCTCTCGACACGCCTGACCAATCTCCTTCAATGGCTGCATGCAACCTGTTGACGTTTCCCCATGAACTAGCGCCACAATCTTCGGCGAAACTTTTTTCATTTCCGCAATAACCTCTTCCGGTTCAAATACTTCTCCCCAAGGACATTCCATCGTGTGCACTTCAGCACCATAGCGTTCGCAAATCTCGACAAACAAATGACCAAATCGACCGAAAATCGGTACTAATACACGATCTCCCGGTTCAATAATGCTGCAAAGAACCGCTTCGTTTCCTGACCTTGATGTCCCATCTACCGGAAATGCCCAACGATTATTCGTTTGAAAAAGTTGGCGAAGCATCTCCATAACCTCATTCATGATGTTTGTAAAAGCAGGATCAAATTGTCCTAATATAGGTGTGCTCATTGCTCGTAGCACTCGTGGATCAACTTCAACTGGCCCCGGTGTCATAATCGTTCTTAGCGGGGTATGTAGTTCAGAATATTTCATGATTGTCAGCTCCCTTTAATACGCTAATTTATATAATATTTCACTTAAAATCTCGATTCCTGTTTCTAAATCTTCAACGCTCGTAAACTCTCTTGGAGAATGGCTAATTCCATTATGACTAGGAATAAAAATTAAGTTCGTTGGACAAAAACTTCCAAATACTTGCGAATCATGTCCAGCGCCGCTTATCATATTTTGATAGGAAATCTGATGTGTATCAGCCAATTGTTGAATTACTGTATTCATTTCATGATTCAATTCAACAGGCTTTACATCCATCCATTTCGAAATTGTAATGGTCATACCTGCTTTTTCTACTTTTTCCTCCATATATGCAAAGAGTTCTTGGCAATATCGCTGTAACACTTCTTCTTGATGATGACGAATATCTAGACTAAATTCGATTTCTCCAGCAACTACATTCGGAACATTCGGCTTAACCGCTATCTTCCCAACCGTTGCTACTAAATGCGAATCGATTTCTTGTGCACGCTTTGTTAAAAAAGTAATAAGCTCCGAAGCAGCGCTGACAGCATCTTTTCTAAAATACATCGGTGTTGTCCCAGCATGGTTACTTTCACCAACAATTGTGACTGTAAAACGACGTTGACCAACAATATGACTTACAATGCCTAATGATTTCTTATTCTTCTCTAACACAATGCCTTGCTCGATATGAACTTCAACAAATCGTTCAATATCCTGACGTTTAGGTGATTCATAATGCTCCGGAGGAAAACCCGCTTCCCTCATAGCGTCAAGGAATAGGACCCCTTCTGAATCCTTTACAACCCGTACTTGATCCAGACTGTATGCACCTTGAATATTTTTTGAACCCCAAAATGTTAATGGAAAACGACTTCCTTCTTCTTCACATAAAGACACGACCTCAATTGTTTTTTTCGGTGTTCCATACCTAGCTTTCAATCTCTTTACAGCTAGTAAACTGGCAATAACCCCGTAAGCCCCATCATATTTTCCACCATCAACAACCGTGTCAATATGAGAGCCTGTTAAGATTGCTTTACCAGCTGATTCAGTTCCGTCTAATCGACCGAATAAATTCCCTACACTATCAAAATATGCATCGAGTCCAATCGATTTCATTTCTGCTTTTAATGCTTGCTGTGCTTGAACCCATGCTTTCGAATATAGTAAACGAGTAACGCCTCTATTTGCTGTAGCTCCAAAGGAAGCCAGCCATTCAATCATTGAGACAACATTGTTTTTCCCTGAAATAGTTGCTAGCGGTATCGCCATCACAATCCTTCCTTTCAACTGTTCTATATAGTTAACTACTATTTTACGTTTTAGCACCGCAAGCTTCATTAGCAAATATGCGCGAATTTATTTATCTTATTGTGCAACTTAACCAATGTTAAAGCTGAATTGTATAAAGTGATTAATTGGCAATATCGTTTAACATAGTCGAGGTTAAAAAGAAGAGCGTGCCTACAGATTATAGGGCACCCTCTTCATACAAATTAACTCGTATAATTCTCCCCTAATCCCATTTGTCTCAGAATTTGACGATAATTAATCGATGTTTTATCTGCTACAATATGAGCCTCCGCTTGCAGGTCTAAAGGCAACTCTTCGGGCTTTTGATTTTCCACCATTTCACAGTCTTCATTAAAAATTTGCAAATTAAACTCGTACGTATCTTCAATCGGTGCATCTTTATCGAAATTTCTTGCCATTGGGGAAAACATGCGCGTTTGACGGGCAGAAACAGGACTTACACAATTTAAAATAAACAACTTCCCGTTATTCGGAAAATGAACAGTCAAACGAGCAGCAAAAGGAGGATATACATCAAACACTCGTAACCATTTAAAACCGGGCGGCTCTAAATGTTGTTGACTCTTGCCATAATTGCTAACCGTACTTACATACTCGACATGCAAACCATAATCTGTTTTATCTACTTTGTAGCTTGGAACAAATGCATTATTTCGGTCAGCAAAGCTTTTCGAATGAACCCAAGCAAAGTGGGCCACATCTAAAAATCCTTCCATTTGACGACCAGCAGATCCTGCAATATCAATAAACGGCGGTAAAATATTCAAATATTCTTCATCATCCCACGCCTCAAGCGGCGGAATATTCTCTTCCTCTCCAGCTAGCGAAGTCCATACTAACCCATAGCGCTCTACAGTCGGATAAATGGTGATACAAAGACGCGGAGAAATTTTTGCATCAGGATGAGCTGGAATAGATGTACAATTTCCTTCAGGCCCATAACGAAATCCGTGATAAGGACAAACGATGTCATCTCCTTCCACCCACCCCATACTAAGTGGAACACCACGATGAAGACATAAATCGCGCGCGACAATAATCTTTCCATTCGCCCGATATAACACAAGATGAACATCTAATAACTTAATACCGGTTGGCTTTTCCGTCACTTCTTCAATCGTTGCCACCGGATACCAATATTGAGATAAAACGGTCCAATCTTCCGTACTAAACGTACACTGTTTCGGCATTGGAGTGACTCTTTTTTTCTTTTTTATCGCCATAGATTCATTCATCCGTATTCGCTTCCTTTCATGCTACTTTTTTTAAATAGTAGCAAAAATTGTAACAAAAATCATTCTTATATGTTACATTTCCTTACATATATTGATATTTTGTAACCTTTCACAATCGAAAACGTTCGTTTTAGAAGATATGCCAAAGGAATTGTATGATAATATAAAAGAAATTTTATTTTTAGCACACTAAGGAGGTTCGTTATGAAGATTGCCGAATTATTGCAAATTCCCAACTTAGCCAACACAAATCTCATCGCCGGATCAGCAGGAATGGAACGCGAAGTTTTTACCGTCAATATGATGGATGCACCCGATATCATCCCTTATCTCAAACCAAACGAGCTGCTCGTCACAACAGCCTATCATTTAAAAGACCACCCAGATGCCCTTCTCGAGCTTGTTGAGGCTATGGCTGAACAAAACTGTGCTGGACTTGGCATTAAAACAAAACGCTTCGTTCAGGAGGTACCTGAAAAAGTTATCGAGACAGCTAATCAATTAGCCTTTCCTATCATAGAGCTCCCATTGGAACAATCACTCGGCGAAATTGTCAATCACGCCCTCCATGCAATCCTTAATCAAAGAGCCAATGAATTAACGTATGTCATGGAAACACATAAACAATTCACTAATTTAATCATGGACGGAAAAGGGATTCCAAAATTATTAGACCGTTTATCAGAAATGATTGGCTTTCCTATCGTATTAATTAACCAATACCTAAAACCAACTTCACAGCCCAACTCAAACTCCAAGCCTCTCACCATCATCAAGCATTTACTAACAAAAGGGTTTAGTTTTTCCATCTCAAAGACAATGTTCCTTTCTTTTTCCGTTCTCTTTAACCGGCAAACCTATTCCGTCTTTCCTATCTATACAAGTGGTAAAAATTTTGGTTATTTAGCTATTTTAGGAGAAATCAAAGGGTCCGATCATCTTACTACACTAACAATCGAACAAGCTACCAATGTCATTTCTTTTGCCCTTATGCAAGAACATACACTCAAACAACATGAACGTAGTGTTCACAATGATTTTTTCACTCATTTTCTAGAAGATGCTTTCTCATCCCAGGAGGAAATTACAAATCGCGCAAAAGAATTTTCCATACAAGTGAACAAACCGTACATATGCTTAGTCGGCAAATTAGATGAAACAAACATAAACACTAGTTATAGCGAGCTCCAACAAAAAATAGATACGATTTTTGAATTCATTGAAGAAGAGTTGTTCGATTCAACAATTTCCATTCACTTTTTTTCAAAAGGAAAGCTATGCATTCTGTTATATGAAGGAGAAGAAATTTCAAGTGACACGATGGACTTCATTACCGAACTATTGAGTGAACTTCAAACGAAGATCTCCACACACTTTGAAACAACGATTTCATTCGGAGTTAGTAACTTTAGTCAAAATTTCTTTCATATAAAAAACGCCTTCATAGAAGCAAAGAGCGCTTTAAAAGAAGGCAGTCTTTCAAGAAAAACGCAATATATTAGCTTTTATCGAACAAAGGACATTATCGAATTATTACGCGCTATTCCTCAAGAGGATCTTAAAAACTTCTATACTTACACATTGCAAGGATTTACTACAGCGAATAAAGAGGAAGAGAATATTCTGCTGCAAACCATGTCTGTTTATTTAGAAACGCACTGTCAAATCTCGGAGACAGCTAAACGTCTATATGTACATCGCAATACAGTCATATACCGGTTAGAGAAATGCGAAGATTTATTAGGAAAAAGTTTAAAAGATGCCGATACAACCCTTCAAATCCGAATTGCTCTGCGAATTAAAACATTATTAAATCTATAGGAGAGACTTTCGAGTTAGATTTTTCTAACTTAGAAGTCTTTCTTTTTTATCCCGCACTTAGACAAAACGCCTAGATAACTAGATAAATATTGTCTATATTATCTAATGACAATTTTCAGAATATTTATTAATATGTAAATACCAATAACATATTATGTTAAAAAATATAACATTTATTTCGGGAGGAGTTTTATTATGGGTGATCAAATCGGAAAAACAAAAACGCTTTCACTCGGGCTTCAACATAGTATGCTGGTGCTGTTCTTGTCCCATTAATTGTTGGCGGAGCACTAGGATTTAATGCACAGCAGCTATCTTATCTAATCGCTATTGATTTATTAACGTGCGGAATTGCCACTTTACTTCAAACATGGAAAAACAAATTTTTCGGCATTGGATTACCTGTTGTATTAGGCACTTCCTTCGTTGCTGTGACACCGATGATTTCAGTCGATGTAAACTACGGAATCACCGCTATATACGGAGCTATTATCGCAGCCGGACTATTCATCATTCTCTGCTCAAACATCTTAGGTAAACTGATTAAATTATTTCCGCCTGTTGTAACAGGTACGGTAGTCATGATTATCGGACTTTCACTCATCCCTACAGGTATTAAAAATATGGCTGGCGGACCAAACAGCCCTACTTTTGGATCAGCCCAAAATTTAATTCTTTCCCTCGGTGTTTTAACAATCATCTTATTAATCAATCGTTTCTTCACAGGCTTCATTCGTTCCATTTCCGTTTTGATCGGTATTATCATTGGAACAATTGCCTATGCATTCACAGGTAAGATTGATTTAACTCCTGTTCGCGAAGCATCTTGGTTCCACTTACCAATGCCCTTTTACTTTGGTGTCCCGACATTCGAGGTTATTCCTGTCCTAACAATGATTATCGTTGGAATCGTCATTATCGTGGAATCTACCGGTGCTTTCCTTGCACTTGGAAAAATTACGGGTCGAGAGCTTTCTGAACAAGATCTCGTTCGCGGCTATCGAGCGGAAGGACTGGCCTTCACATTAGGAGGTCTTTTCAACGCTTTCCCCTACAGCACTTTCGCTCAAAACGTCGGACTTGTTCAATTATCAGGCATTAAAACACGAAATGTTACAATCGCCGCTGGATTTCTTCTAATCGGACTTGGTTTAGTTCCAAAAATCGCGGCATTAGCAACAATCATCCCAACACCTGTACTCGGCGGCGCAACGGTTGTCATGTTCGGAATGGTTGTTTCATCCGGTATTAGAATGCTGAATAATGTAGATTTTTCCGATAACAACAACTTACTGATTATCGCTTGCTCAATCTCACTAGGTCTTGGTGCAACAGTAGTTCCTGAATTATTCTTCAGCCTTCCGGAAGGTTTAAAAATCATTGTCGGAGATGGTATCATTACGGGGAGCTTAGCAGCGATTTTAATCAATTTACTTCTCTCTAAAACCAAAACAAAGCAGGCAGATCCTGTCTCTCAACAAGTCGAATTATCATCTAAAATTTCTTAAAAGGAGCTACCATATATGTTAACTCTTGAAACCGTCAATCAAACAAGCCAGGAGGAGTTCGTCCAACTGTTCGGCGATTTATTTGAACATTCAGCTTGGATTGCTAAAAAAGTATATGATGCCAAACCATTCTCTTCTTTTCAAGAGATGCATCAACATATGGTGAGCATTGTTAAAAACGCCTCCACTGAAGAAAAGCTTACACTCATCCAAGCTCACCCTAATCTCGGCGACAAAGTGCAAATGAGCCAAGATTCCATCAATGAACAGCAAGGAGCTGGATTACAAAATCTCACTCCTGCAGAATACGAAAACTTTCTTACATTAAATCAAAATTACCAATCTAAATTTGGCTTTCCATTCATCATTGCTGTTCGCGGCAAAGATAAACATCAAATTTATGAAGCGATGAACATAAGAATTGACAATCCAACAGAAGTGGAATTCGAAACAGCGTTATTACAAATTTACCAAATATCTAAACTGCGGCTACTTAAAAAAACGACCATGAAAAACGAAGCTGCAGCAGCAAACAATAATCTTACCAATAAGGAGCGCTTATGACAGGCTTAACAACACATATTCTCGATTTATCTCACGGCCAACCCGCTGCCAACGTAAAAATTGAACTGTATTATTTCGAACCAACATCAAACGAACGAAAACTTATTCGTACAGCTGTTACGAATGAAGATGGACGCTGTGACGCTCCCCTGCTTTCAGATGAGGAGGTCACAGCAGGAAGCTATGAACTACTCTTTTATATTGGTGAATATTTCAGAAATAAGGAGGTAGTTTTACCAGATCCTCCTTTTCTAGAACAAATCCCAGTCCGGTTCAGAATCTCCAATCCTGCGGCCCACTATCACGTACCCCTGCTTGTTTCTCCTTGGGGATATCAAGTGTATCGTGGAAGCTAAACAAGTAAGAAATATAAATCCCTCCGCTCATACTGAACGGAGGGATTTATATTAATATTTTAAGACCCAATTGCAGCGCCATCGCCCCTTGGATCGACTCCACCTTGAAGGAAATTATGCTCATCAATTCGAATGGCTTGAGCGTGCCCCATGATGCCATCGAATTCTTCAACTACTTCTACGAGATGACCTTTGTTCTTTAACGTTTGAATGGCATCAGCTGCTACTCGACTTTCGATTTTTAAAGCCTCACTATCTTCTCCCCACGTTCTTCCCCAAACAAAGCGCGGCTCACTAATAGCCTGTTGCGGGTCCATTCCGTAATCAATCATCCGAGTAATAATCGCGGTTTGCGTTTGCGGCTGTCCTTCCCCGCCTTGCGTTCCGTACAAAATACGAGGCTCTCCATTTTGACAAGCGATAGCCGGCATTAACGTATGAAACGAACGCTTAGCAGGCTCCAACGCATTTACATGATGCGAATCCAATGAGAAGAAGGAACCGCGGTTTTGCAAAAGAATACCCGTATTCCCAGCAACAACCCCTGAACCAAATTCAAAATATAAACTTTGAATAAACGACACCGCATTTCCATCACAATCAACGACTGCGGCATAAGCTGTATCACTTCCAAGCGAAGGACTCGTCAATGGCTTCGCATCCGTTTGAATCGCATCAGCTAGTTTAGACGCGTATTGCTTACTTAATAATTTTTCAAGCGGGATATCAAAAAACTCCGGATCTGTTAATACTTGATTTCGATCACGGAAACCTGATTTTAAAGCCTCTACAAGTAAATGATAATATTCAGCCGATCCATGTTCAATCTCTTGTAACTGAAAGTTCTCAAGAATATTTAATGCCATCAAACCAACAAATCCTTGAGAGTTAGGCGGCACTTGATAAATCGTATAACCGCGATAATCTGTTGAAATAGGCTCTACCCAATTGCCACGGTGAGCGGCAAAATCATCTATTGTAAGCAATCCGCCTTGTTCTTTTAAAAAGGAAACAATCTCTTCTGCTAGTTCACCTTTATAAAAAGCATCTCGCCCTTTTTCTGCAAGCAACGCTAATGTAGCAGCTAAATCCTTTTGAATAAATCGCTCACCAGCTTGCGGAATCTCTCCATTAGGCATATAAATATCCGCAGTAACTCGGGTTTTCGCAATCCATTCTTGATTCTTCTCTGTATAGACAACTTGATTTTTTGTAATGGGGAAGCCCTTTTCTGCATACTCGATTGCAGGCTGTAATACTTCAGCTAATGTCATCGTTCCATACTCTTGTAAAATAGCATCCCAGCTATCTAGCATTCCAGGTACTGTAATGGCACTGCGAACTCCGCGAAACGGAATGCTCGTCTCATTCTTATAAGCTTCTCTTGTCACACCCATTCCAGATCTTCCACTGCCATTATAACCGCGAATTTTCCCTTCACTTTTCTTATACGTTAACCAAAAAGAGTCACCGCCTAATCCCGTCATATGCGGATAAACTACCGCAAGACAAGCACTCACTGCAATCGCAGCGTCAAAAGCATTTCCTCCTTTTTCTAACATTTGATTCCCTGCCATTGAGGCTAAATAATGAGGACTAACAACCATGCTTTTTGTACCAACAATCGATTTCATCTTCTTCCCTCCTGTAATTTATTAACTATTCAGTAAATTTATTATACCTCTTTTTAACAACAATTTGTTGATTCATTCATCATTTTTTATTTCTTTTTTTATATATAATCCCTATTTTTATTTCACTTCGTAACTTTTAAAAAAACTTTATATACTTTTGGAAATATTTTTTGTTATTATAAATACAAATAGTTTAGAAGATTCAGTAAGGAGGAACCCATATGGGAAATCGGTATAAAGAATTAACACTGGGCATGATGCGCAGCGGAATTTTAGGATTCGGCGGTGGACCTTCCGTTATTCCCTTAATTCGCCATGAAGCGGTTACCCGTTATCAATGGCTGGATGATGATGAATTCGGTGAAACGCTAGCGATTGCCAATACATTACCTGGACCAATCGCAACCAAAATGGCCGCTTACTTAGGCTATGTAACAAAAGGATGGACTGGAGCACTTGTAAGCGTATGTGCACATATTTTACCAACTTGTTTTGCGATGGTATTTTTAGCCGCTTTTATAAGCGTATTGAGCAGTTCTGCCGTTGTAGCGAGCATGATTGCAGCTGTGATGCCCGTTGTTGCTGTAATGCTTGGACAGATGGCGTATGAATTCGGTGAAAAATCAGTAAAAGGGCTAGGTATCATCCTTGGTATTTTCTTCTTCGCTCTTTCTTTTATCCTTCTGCAAGTTGTTTCTTTACACCCAGGCATTGTTATTATGATTTTCCTTGCCTACGGAACAGTTCATTTTAAGTTCAAAAGTAAATTCGCATCAAAACGCCATTCTAATGATAAGAAGGAGGAATCTGCCTCATGATTTGGTTTCCCATCTTTTTAGCCTTTTTCATTGCCAATATTCTTGGATATGGCGGCGGCCCTGCATCGATTCCACTCATGTACGACCAAATTGTTACGCGTTATGGTTGGCTCAACAATACGGAATTTTCAAATATGCTGGCACTCGGTAATGCTCTTCCGGGACCTATCGCTACGAAAATCGCCGCCTTTGTTGGATATGAAGTATACGGATGGCCAGGGTTCATTATGGCGTTAATTGGTACAGTTGTCCCTTCAGCGGTTGCACTCATTTTATTACTGAAAATCATTCGACGTTATCGTCACTCCCTTGTCTTCAAAGGGGTATCCCTGCTCGCCCAACCTGTTATTGCCATTATGATGCTTCTTATTACTATAACAATCGCAACCGATGCTGTTCATTCAATCGGCTACGTACACTCACTCATTATTGCGCTTTTTGCCTTTCTAGCATTAGGTAAATTCAAGATCCATCCGGCATTTGTCATTATTCTTGCCTTTATGTATGGTGGAATTATTATCCCATGGACGTCATAATCCACCTTAAACAGGTGGATTATTTGATTTTTGGCTTAGGAGGCTGTCCCAAAAGTTATGAAGGACAACATTCCGGAATCCAGCAAGAGAAATGTCCTTCAGCCGAGTTATGAAAGATAAAATCTAGAAATCCAACAAAGAAATTGGACTGTCACATTGGATTTTCGTTGATGCTTTTTATTTCAGGGACTTAGTCAGCCCTTATAACTTCATGCCCATTCTACTTTTATAACGCTTAATTAAAATTTGACAATCTACACTGACAACACCCTCTACGGCATATAACTTTTCCGTTAAAAAGCGTTCCATTTCTTGATTATCACTAAAAATGCCATGCATATGTAATTTACTAGGGCCTGTCATATGATATAAGCTCGTTACAGCGGGATCTTGTTCAAGCAGCTCAGCAACAGACTCTAGAAACTTTGGTTCGACTTCTACATTAAAAAACGCCGAAACATGAATTCCAACCTTCGTTGGATTAATAACGGTCGTGAACTTTTCAATCACACCCTTTTCCAGTAAATTATTAATTCGTGTTTGTACAGCGACACGGGATACCCCTACTTCTTTTCCTAAATCCGTATAAGAAATCCGTCCATCTTCATGTAAGATAGAAAGAATTTTTTTATCTAATTCATCGATTTTTAAATTCGGAATTTGATACTCCTCCATTTTTTTCATCACCCGCTTTCTTTTTCTTTTATTATCTCAAAAAAGGTCTGGAACTTAAAATATTTCTAGGACTTTCCTTGCGATATATTCACTTTGTCTCCTTCTTTCTCATTCACCTGCTTTAGTTTTATTTGCACTAAAAAAAACGGCTCATCCGCAAGCCGTTTTTTAATGCTCCTTCACTTGATATGTCTCAACAATATATTTATATTCCGCCTCATTAAAAATTCCGAGCTTTTTAAACAAGAGTGAATAGCCTATAATTTTATGTTGGATGCGGTTTGAACAAATCATCTGAACCAACTCCTTTTTTATATCCTATTCATAAATCCCAAAAAGTTTCCTTTATACAACATATTTGTCATCGCGAATACCTTATTTATCACCATACAACAAAAAACCACCAAGGGAACTTAGTGGCTCAATGTCTTTATGCATAACCCATTCTACAGCTAAGCTTCAGAACCTTCAGCTGTTTTGCTATATCTTTTTCTCATTAGGGTTTTATTAAAATCTATCTTGGAAATTAAGAGACCTATTAAGACAAGACTTGCTCCTAGATACCCTCTTTCTGCCAATACTTCGCCTGCGAAAACAAAAGCAAATAATGCTGCAAAAACGGGTTCTAATGAAAATATGAGACCTGTATGCGTTGGTGTCGTATATTTTTGGGCTACGGTTTGACCAATAAATCCAAATGCACTGCAAATTATGCCTAATATCAAAATAGAAACCCATGATTCCGTTGTGGTAGGAAGATGCGGAGTTTCAAAAATAGATGAAAATAGCAGCCCCCACGCCCCCGTAAAGCCAAGTTGTAAGACTCCAAGCATAATAGAATCTGAATTTTTCGTTACCTTATCTGTAACAATGATGTAAACAGCATACAATAATGCACCTAAAATGATGAGGAAATCTCCAGAACTAATTGTTAATCCATTATTTAAAGTTAAAAGAGCGATACCTATTATAGAGAAGCCTACGCCAAAAACAATTCTTTTCTCAAGTTTTTCTCTAAACAACCCGGCTAATAACAAGGGGACAAAGACAACTGTAAGACTGAATAAAAATCCTGCATTTGAAGCAGATGTGGATTTTACTCCTATGGTGACAACCGAAATTGCTGAGAACAAGATGGTCCCTAATAAAAATCCATATTTTATAGTACGAAAATCCACACGCACAAAGCGTTTATAAAATATGATCCCAGCTAAAATAAAGGCTATTCCAAACCGTAATGCGACCAAGTTAAATCCTTGAATAGATTCCAGTCCCATCTTCATAAATAAATAGGATGAACCCCAAAACATTGTGACTATCAACATGGTGAAATCTGCTTTCAATTGAGCATTTGCACCTGCGCCCTTTGTTACACCGAGCATTTTAATCCCGTTCATTTTTTACCACCTGACCTAATTCTTATGTATTGATTATTAATTAGTATAAAAGTAAAATTTTAATAAGAAAAATGAATGTTTTTAAGTAATCAGATGAAAAAAATTCATGTAAGTGGAGTGAGGAATTTGTCGCTTGCTAAGTTTGAAGTTTTTAGTACGGTGGTAGAATTAGGGAGCCTTACAAAGGCGGGAGAAACTCTTGGTTTAACCCAGTCTGCGGTCAGTCATGCCATCGCCAGTCTTGAATCGGAATGGGGATTTTCGCTTCTCAATAGAGGACGATCAGGTATTAATTTGACAAACAATGGAGAACATGTCTTAAAATACATACGGGAAATTTTAAAATGGAACGAGGAAATGCTTCAAGAAATAGCTAATATCAATGGTCTAACAACCGGTAAGGTACGTATTGGAACGTTTTCAAGTGTATCGGCTCAATGGCTGCCGGAAATCTTGAAAAATTTTCATACATATTATCCTTCTATAGAAATTAAATTGCTGGAAGGAAATTATGATGATATTGAGTATTGGATATCAAACGGTATCGTTGATTTTGGTTTTGTGTCTTTACCAACTTTGCATCGCTTTGAAGTAATCCCTTTAAAAAAAGATAGAATGCTTTGCCTCCTCTATGATGAACACCCTCTTGTTCAACAAAAGGAGCTTAATTTTAAAATGATTGAAGAGGAGCCATTAATCATGTCAAAGAAAGGGAGCGATAATGATTTAAGACGGCTCTTAGAAGAAAACAACATAACACCTAATATAAAATTTGAGCTTGCAGATGATCAAGCCATATTTTCAATGGTTCAACATGGTATCGGAATCGCTATTCTTCCTGAAATGGCTTTGTATCGCGTTCCAAAGAACGTTCGTATTCTTAACTTTGAACAAGAGAATTACCGTACTATTGGCATCGCTGCTACATCTTTTAAAAACCTTGCTCCAGCTACGAAAAAGTTCATTGAATATTTGAAATCGTGGTTAAATGAGCCTGCACACCGCAATACACTTTGAAATGCTAGTTGTTGAACAGATGAGGCTGATCCACAAGTTGTGGATCAGCCTCCTGTTTTTGCACGAATAAGCAATCGCTTATACCATCCGTATTATTCTTTATTAAACTTCAAATAGTCAGCCTCTCGTTTTTCCAAAAATGCTGAAATCCCTTCTCTTCCCTCTACGCTATTTGCTCTTTCGGCCAATGATTGTGTCTCTAAACTCATTTGAGATTCTAGAGTTTCCTGCAAAGACTGATAAAACAATTTCTTAGTTGCACCATATGCTTCCATTGGCCCGCTCGCCAGCTTCTCTGCTAGTTCATGAACAACACTCATTAATTCTTCTTCAGGAACAACTTGGTTAATGATTCCCCACTCATATGCTTCTTTAGCATCCAACATACGATTTGTATACATCAACTCTAACGCACGTCTTACTCCAACAATTTTCGGTAAGAAATAACTGCCTGAACCATCAGGAGTTAATCCGATTTTATTATACGCCATCACAAACTTTGATTTCTCTGAAGCATATGCAATATCGCATGCACAAGCAAGACTCATCCCTGCACCTGCAGCTACTCCATTAATAGCTCCAATAAATGGCTTATTCATTCTAGCAAAGTAGGAAATAGCTTGATGTAAATAGGCAGTAACGCTTTTTAAATGGGAACCAATTTGATTACCTTCGTTAGCAAAACTTTTCAAGTCGCCGCCGACTGAAAATTTATTTCCAGCTCCAGTGATGACAACTGCTCTAATTTCATTACTTTCTGAACAATGGATAGCTACTTCCATCAACTCTTTGGCCATCGCTAGATTCAAAGCATTACCAACTTCTGGACGATTCAAAGTAATTACGCCTACATGGTTTTGAACTGATAAAAGCACAAATTTATTATCCATATGTATTTCCCCTTCATATTAAAATAGTATTTCTTTACATTTATTCGTTAATTGCATTAAACTATCCTGCTTCATTCAGTACAATTAGTTCTACAAAAATAAGCGTTAATCCTATTTAGATCAACGCACCAGTTACTTTAAGTATACTTTGATTTTTTTTAGTGATAAGGCCTTCCCGAAAAGAACTAACATTAACTCTGGTATCAAATTGCAAAAAGGTATATTTGTTATAACAGTAGAGTCCATATTTTAAAACCAATGGAAGAGTTCACCTGATAAACCAAATTATGTCATGGTAAAGACAAGGAACTTCTTAAGTTATATGGAAGAAGAGGTCTTTAGCTAATGTAAGCAGGTTTCTTAGGAAAAATATAATATTTTAGTTATTTTTTGAATGGCATACTGATGTTATTGGTTTTATTCAGTATGTGACTTGTTGCCGCAGCCTGTACACCAAAAGAAACGGTTAATAGAAAAATAGTTTTAATCGATATTAATGTAAAAAGGCAGGAAATTCACCATGAATACATTCTTAAAAGGATTCCTTTTGGTAATTGGGATTGGAATCGTTGGGATTGGAATCATTATTTTTTCGTTTATACAAGATATGAAGTCAGATCCTGATGAAGAAGCGAAAGTTAAAGAACAAGCTCAACAATATTTAGACCAAACATTTAATTATGAAACCGAAATATTCGATACTCTTTATGACAATATGGGCAACTTCAATTTCGAGTATGCAGCTAAAGTCGAGAGTAAAAAAGATCATATTCAATTTTTAGTTTATCTAAATGAGGGAAGCAATGAAATGGAGGATAGTTATATCTCTGAAAAGTGGACAAAAGAATTAGAAACGGTCATTCAGCCTCCCCTTGAAAGAAAACTTGGAAAATTAGATGCCAGCCAATTCTTTGTATTCTATGATCATAGTGTAGGAAGTACATTTAATATCGATCCAAATAAGCCTTCCAGTTATAAAGATTCACTAGCAAGCCCGTCTATTAAAATTAGCCTGGATAGAAAACCCGAAGTTGGAGATGAGAATCTATTTAATGAGTTAGTCTCTATTATTAAAAAAGAATCACAATTAAAACATGCAAGTATTACTCTAAATTATATAGATAAAACAGGTGTCATCTTAGATGAAAAAGAATGGATACATACTTTTTAAAAATAGACTTGTGGCAGTCACAAGTCTATTTTGTTATTGTCCATGTTCAAGACCATTCATTGATCTTCCACCCTTAAGTTTAATAAGATGCTACCCAATACCAATTTTCATCTAACTTTTTTATTTCTTTAAAGTCCCCGTCAAAATCATTTCTAGAAGGTTGTTGGTCAGTTGGTGAATATACAAATCCTGAAAAACCCTCTAAAATGCCTCGAAAAGTAAAAAATAGAATGGAAGAGCGATCACCTTTTTTCTCTACAACAATCTCCCCTCCTCCTTTAGATAGTTGGTCAAATTCTTTAGGTAAATGAATAAGGGATGAATCGTGTGAAACATTCGGTTTAAATGTTCCATTCTCCACCTTACTTACAACCTTTTCTCTTTCGGATTTATTCATTTTAAAATCTAGATCTAATACGACTTGTGTAAAAGGAAAGAAGATCCATAACATAATGACAATAGTTTGGATGACGAATGGCTTCCAATCTTTCTTTTTGAACAGAGTAGTTACGGTACGTACTGTTATAACAAAGAAAAAGCCAAATACCAATAACCATAGGAAAGGCATAAGAAATGGTGTCAATACTTCAACGATTTGCCATTCGAGAAACTTATATAAAACAACTAAAATGCTACTTAATAAAGCTAAAAAGAATAATTGATTATGTTGCACTATTTTCCTCTTTCTGAATTAAATTCCTTTCTGAACTTAATTGTACACTAAAACTAAAGCATAGATGAATGTGTCTACTATTCAGCAAATCCCAGCCTCTATATTGTACTACCTCCGTTTAATTCCTACAGCATATATAAAGTTAGGTTGGATAATCTATAAGTACCCTGAACAAAAGGAGGATAATAAAATGTATTTTTACAAAGAGGATCTAATCAATATGATTGTTCCAGATAAACCCGATCCACATGCAGCTAAAGTTCTTCAAGAAGCACTCGGAGGGCAATTTGGCGAGATGCGCACATTGATGCAGTTCTCCTTTCAAAGTGCAAATTTTAGAGGAAAAGCAAAGAAATATCGAGATCTTATTAGAGGTGTATTCTTAGAAGAACTCAGCCATGTAGAACTTGTTCAATCAACAATTAATCAGCTCTTAAATGAGTCTGGTGGAGATATGCCTGGTAATCAGGCTGCTGATAGCGCCCCTTTAAATGCTGTAATACAAAATGGCGCAAACCCCCATCATTACATCATGGGAGCTAAAGCATCCCTACCTGTTGACGCTGGAGGTAACCCATGGAATGGATCTTGGGTTTATGACCATGGTAACTTAGCAGCTAATTTACTTAATAATGTCGTCTTAGAGTCGACTGGCGTACTCCAAAAATCTAGAATTTATGAAATGAGTAACAATAAAACCCTTCGAGAAACCATTGCGTTTTTAATAGTGAGAGATAATGCTCATCAAAATGCATTCGCAAAAGCTCTTGAAACATTAGGTGTAGATTGGGGAAAACTTTTTCCAATCCCTAACTATGATTTAAATAAATACCCTGAATGTCGTAAATATGTCGAAATGGGCTTCCATAATGCTCAATTTAATTTTAGACTCGACGATACTTTAATAGGTGAAATTTTCACTGGTACAACACCTAGCAGGAATGGTGGAGAGCTTAAGGTAACAGAACCACCAAAAGGATATCCAGTACCAGAAATGCCTGATATGCCAAATGAACATGCACCTGGACTATATGACCTAAACAATTAGGAGCCTGCATAGGCTCTTTCTTTTTGATAACCTCCATGCTCATTTTCGTCTCCTAGTCCCTGCCCCCAGCTTTTTTGATGATTCCTTATACTTTTTCCTCTATTTGATATACTAAAACTATAAGTCAAAATATAGGAGGTAAATTCATGATTAGATTGATAAAAAAACTAATAAAATTAGGATTAATCATTGCCCTCCTTGTCGGTTCAATTATTGGATTGCTTGGCTATTTAAAATATAAAGAAGCCGTTACAGAGATTCCGCTTAACGAAAAAGTTGCCTCTATTAGGGAAGATGAAAATTTCGTGCCTTTAGAGGAAATCACTCCTGATTTCACGGATGCGGTTGTCGCTATCGAGGATCATCGCTTTTACAAACACGGGGCCTTCGATTTTATTTCACTCATCAGGGCAACTTTCGTGAATTTAACAGCAAAGGAGGTCACACAAGGCGGCAGCACATTAACACAACAAGCTGCCAAAAATCTTTATTTCAGCAATGACCGAACCTTTATCCGAAAAGTTGCAGAACTATTTGTTGCCTTCGACCTTGAAAGAATCTATAACAAAGATGATATTTTAGAACTCTATGTCAATATTATTTATTATGGAGCTGGTAATTATGGCATTAAAGAAGCTAGTGAGAATTATTTTGGTAAAACACCTGCTGAACTAAGTTACGATGAAGCAACTCTCTTAGCAGGCTTACCGCAAGCACCTAGCGCTTATGCTTTAAATTCAAATAATGACCGAGCGAAACAAAGACAATCCGAAGTTATAAAAGCATTAACTGAGTATCGAAAATAATGCAGGAAATTTGACTTTGTACTTATTTTTATCATGTTGTTACTTTAGATTGAACGCCCACCTCCTTCCATTACGCTGCGCCAAGGCAGGGGACGTTCTCGCCTATTTTTTAATAAAAATGACATTGTTGTAAAGAATGGTATAGAAAGTCCAAATATATAAACAAACCTATAAAGAAAATAACAACATAAAAGCCATCCCATAAGTGGATTTTCCCACTACGAGACAGCCTTTTAACATTACGCTTATAAATACTTTCGATGAAGTCCCTTTCCATCATATGAAAACAACATCGTTTTATTTTCCATAATCGATTCCATGTGAACTGGACGTCCCCAAAGCTGGTAAATGTATGGCAACACTTTCTCCAAATACTTCAGATCGAGCTCAATTCCTTCGTACCAATGCTTTAAATATAGCTCGCCATTTCGCATATAGTCACCATCGTTTACCGTAATATACGGGAACCCTCCATTCACACGCATGCTGACAAGCTGATCGCGCACTTGCTCCCACGCTTTATCCACAATTTTATAGTCTTTCCCTTGTTTCTGAAATAAGTACATATCTTCCCGCATGACAAGATCTTTTGTCAAGTAATTTCGGATAAACGAAATATCCGATTCAATTTCGCGTACTTCAAACAGCTTTTCTCTTCCAGACCCAGGCTTCACGCCCCTCTTTTTCATCTCATCTGTCGGATTATCGTATCTTTCTTCAATATCTTCAAGCACCTTTAAGCCGAGATAATAAGGGTTAATACTTGTTCGGGAAGGTTGAACGACACCCGCATTGAGTTTAGCAAATTCAATTGCTTCTCCTGAACTTAAATCCATCTCACGAATAATTCTTTGATGCCAGTAAGAAGCCCAGCCTTCATTCATGATTTTCGTTTCTAATTGCGGCCAGAAATAAAGCATTTCTTCACGAATCATCGTCATAATATCGCGCTGCCAATCCGTTAATTCACGACTGTAGTGTTCAATAAATAGCATGATATCTTTCTCTGGTTTTGGCGGGATTTTCTTACGTCTTTTCACAGGTAACTTTTTCGGCTTATTAGCTCCATCTAATGACCATAGCTCATCATACGGAGTTGGAGACGGCTTGATTTCTTCCTCTTCCTCCTCATCATCGATTGACCAAGAAAGTTTAGGTCTCATGAGCGATGGATCAATATGCTCTTCAATAGCCAGTACCGCATCAAGAAACGTTTCAACCTCTTTTTTGCCATGAAGAATTTCGTATTCACGAATACGGTCGGCAGTCGCTGCCATACTTTCTACCATATCGCGCTTTGTATTTTGAAAACGAATATTATTTTTGAAAAAATCACAATGAGCAAGTACGTGCGCCACAATTAATTTGTTTTGAATGAGTGAATTCGAGTCTAATAAAAAGGCATAGCATGGGTTTGAATTAATCACGAGTTCATAAATTTTACTTAACCCGAAATCATACTGAAGCTTCATTTTATGAAATTGTTTTCCGAAGCTCCAATGAGAAAATCGAGTAGGCATCCCATATGCCCCAAACGTATAAATAATTTCCGATGGACAAATTTCATAACGCATCGGGTAAAAATCAAGTCCAAACCCTTTTGCAATCTCCGTTATTTCACTAATCGCATATTCTAGAGCTCTTTGCTCCGTCTGATTCATGCAGATCCCCCTCGTCTTTTCGCCTTACCATAATGTATGACCAAATAGTAGGAAAATGACGAGAATCCTTACATAAGATATCTATCGCACCTCTTCAACCGATAAATTCAATAGCTTATTATTAGATAAACTATGCTTAATTTTGACCCTTACATTAAATTCTTTTCCCTGCTCCTTCACTAAAAATAGAAAACGATCTTCTACCGTTCCTTTTTCCAGAACTTTTCGTCCTTCATATTGATAATCCGTTACCTCATCGCCCGGATAATCTGCTTGCACGACCGCTATAGCAATCCTTCCATATTTCTCATAATTGTTTCCTTGTTGAACAGATATAAAACCAGCTTGAGTCAGCATCATAAACATTAACACAATAAACGACCATTTTTTTAACACTGTACTTCCTCCCTTTAGTTTACTTACGGATAGTATGGGAAGTACTCACTATTTTATTCCACTGACTGCTTCCTTAACGAGCATCATTCCTACCAATCGATTGCGTTTCCATTCTTCAGGAAAAACCGATAGCGGCGGATTCGTTTCCTCCACTAAATAACTTAATTCAATGGTCATACCCGGCCGTTTAAATTCGGTTATAAACCAATCGGTAAAACCGCTTCCAACAGCATGCTTCTCAGGCTTTGAAAGCTTATATCCGGTCAATTCCGCCGTCTTTTTTGCCAATTCATAATCTCTTGCCATATGCTCCTGTTTATTATGGTAATGCCAAAAGATTTCACGCCCTGATGTATGATAACTAACTGCAACGAGCGGTTCTATACGATAGGTGAATTGGGCTAGAGCCTGAACTTCGACTGCTTCAAATGGTTTTTTCCCTTTATAAAATTGATAAAATGGTTGGGAGACATCTGTCTTCACTTCATCCCATCCAGCTGGATATTGACGATTTAAATCGATTCCCTTTGCATTAGCTTTCCATCTCGTCCAATCCATACTGTAATTATTTCGCTGCCACGTTACTATTTTTTCATAATGAGAAAAACCGGATAAATTACCTTGTTGAATCGATACACCATCGGGATTTATCATCGGTATGAACCAAATGCTTATCTCATCTAATAATTTCGTTGAATACTCTCCAAGTTGTTTCCCTTTTTCATAAGCCGTCCCATATTGTTCAAGCATTTTCACTAATAGATGTGTCGTTAGCCATTCCCGACCATGATGAGCACCTACAAGCAAAATAGACTTCTGCCCTTTCCCAAGCTTTACTGCCCAAATATCTCTTCCTTTTTCAGATTTTCCAATTGAATGCACCTCAATAGGAAGCGTTTGCTGCAGCCTCTTTAAATCCGCTTCCATCATTTCAAAGCTATATAAATTTTTGTCTTCATTCACGACTTTTGCCATTGCATGAAACGGGAAAGCAAACAAGCTGACCAAACATACTAAGATGATTCTTCTCATATCCTCACCATATTTTTTTATTCAGGTAAATACAAACAAGCCTATCTCTACCGTATCACCACATTTTGTCTGAAAAATTTTTATCCGAAATGAACAACATACAAATAGCTCCTTATTAAGGAGGAACTTTTAATGACAACTTCTATTTACGATACAGCTTTATTTTATATCCATCGCTCAGACTGGGATCAACTACTCATTTTAATGGTCCGGACCGAGGATCAGTTCTTGTCAAAGAAAATTGAACATTTCTTACACGCTTATCATTTCGAACACGATTATCAAATTATTGAAGCAAAATTGTACGCCTTATTGCGCTACCTGGATCATGCATCAGAAAAAACGATGTCCCACTATTTGCATGAACTTCCTATCTAAAATTCATCAATAGTGTTTACAAAACCGGGCATTTTATACAATAGGGATTTTACTATGGCTGGTAACCCTTATAGCGAAATAAAGAAGGAGCAAACACATTTATGTGTCTGCCCCTTCTTTTTATGAACTGATTATAGTAAATAAAGCCTGTTATTTTGTTACGGCTTGAAACGCTTTTGCATACAGGTTAAGCTCGTCAATTAATTCAGCAACAGATTTTGCAGCTGCCTCATTTAGTCCATCATGTTCATAGTCGAACTGATCTGGATCTAACGCTAATTGTTTCGGAATAACATTCGCATACACACCGCGTCCAACAGTTCTCATGGAATTTAATGCGTTAATTCCGCCTTTTCCACCACCAGCTACTGCTAGTAAGGCAACCGGTTTATTTGTAAACTGCTCAGCACTTAAGAAGTCTAATGCATTTTTCAAAGCACCGCTCATAGAATTATGATATTCAGGAGTGGCTAAAATCACGCCATCTGCTTCTTTAATTGCTTGTTGTAATTGTACAACCTCTTCTAATTGATATTGTTCCGCTTCACCTTTATATAATGGTAATGAAGATGTGCTTAAATCAATAAGCTCCGCTCCGTATGTTCTTGAAATAAAGCGAGATGCAATACCTGTACGTCCTTGTTTACGTGGTGATCCATTAATGATAACTAATTTCATATCCAAACTCCTCCAACTTGGCCATTGCGTGAACAACTTTCATGCAACCATATAAGTTTTAATGAGATGAAGAAACATAGTTCCTCATTCATTACAATGTTTTCACTTATAAAGTATAAACAAATAAGTTAATATTTCAAAATAATAGGCTTACAAAAAATAAATAAGAATATCCCGCTGCCAGTAAAACATGTTCATAAAAAGACGAAGAGTGTATCACCCTTCGTCCGCGCTTGAACAGTAAGCCCTATTAACAGAGCCTGCTATTTAAATAAGTTCTTCAATATTTTTCATGAAAATATCGGTAACCTTCGAAAGCTTTTCTTTAGCTTCTTCCATCGATTTTCCTTGAATGCCGAAGTAAAATTTAATTTTTGGTTCCGTGCCGGATGGGCGCAGGCAAACCCATGTACCGTCTTCCAAAATATACTTTAGTACATTAGAATTCGGAAGTTCAATCGTTTCCTCCATTTTTGTTTCCATCGATACTCTTTTTCTACTCTTATAATCCTCTTGAATAGACACCTTTTGTCCAGCAATCTCAGTCGGAGGATTTTGGCGGAAGTGTTCGAGAATTCCTTGAATTTGTCTTCCTCCTTCAATGCCTTTCAATGTAAGCGAGCGTAACCCTTCTAAATAGAATCCATATTTCCCAAAAATATGCATTAGCCCTTCATAAAGTGTCATTCCTTGCTTTTTGTAATAGGCACACACTTCAACAGCCAATACAGCCGCTTGAATGGCATCTTTATCACGCGCAAAGTCTTTAATTAAATAGCCATAACTTTCTTCATAGCCAAATAAGAAGGTATTAGAACCGCTTTCTTCATATTCATGAATCTTCTCAGCAATAAATTTAAACCCTGTTAACACGTCAACCGTAGTCAAACCATGTGTATCTGCAATCGCTCGACCAATTTCTGATGTAACAATTGTTTTCAATACAACTCCATTTTTAGGAATTGCCCCTTTTGCTTGCTTTTGTGTGAGTAAGTAATCTAAAAATAACGCTCCTGTTTGGTTCCCCGTTAAAACTACATATTCCCCGTTTTCATTTTTTACCGCAATTCCAAGACGGTCAGCATCCGGGTCCGTTGCAATTAATAAGTCCGCATCCACTTCATTCCCTACTTCAATTGCTTTTTCAAACGCAGCATGCTCTTCAGGATTCGGAGATTTCACCGTTGAGAAATTCGCATCAGGCAGTTCTTGTTCTTTAACAATATGAACATTTTGATAGCCTAAATCATGTAATGCACGACGAACCGATTTATTGGCTGTACCGTGAAGCGGAGTGAATACAAGCTTCACATCTACTTCCTCGGCAAGCTGCGGATTTTCTGGCACTGTTAATAGCTGCTGATTATACGCTCGGTCAAGCCCTTCTCCGATTATTTCAATAAGCCCTTGTTGTTTAAGTTCGTTAACCTCTCTCACTTGAATAGAAAGCTCATTTTCAATGGCTTCTACATATTGAATAACAAGATCAGCAGCTGTTGGCGGCAGCTGCGCCCCGTCTGGTCCATACACTTTATATCCATTATATTCAGGAGGATTATGACTTGCAGTAATGACAATACCCGCAAAAGCCTGCAGCTCGCGAACAGCAAATGAAAGTTGCGGCGTTGGGCGCAATTCATCGAATACATACGCTTTAATCCCTTCTGTTGCTAACGTTTTAGCTGCTTCAAACGCAAACTCCGGCGATTTATGACGTGAATCATATGCAATCACAACACCGCGCTTCTTTGCTTCCTCTCCAAACGATTGAATATAGTCGGCTAAACCTTTTGTTGCTTTGCGAACGGTATACACATTCATTCGGTTTGTTCCAACACCAATTTCTCCTCGCATACCGCCTGTACCAAACTCTAAGTTTTTATAAAAGGCTTCCTCTAATTTTGCTTCATCGTGTTTGATTGCTTCTAATGCATTTCGTAATTCTTCATCCAGATTTGAATCACTTACCCACTTTTCAAATGTTGATTTCCATGTCATATACCAACAAGCCCCTCTCCATGCCTTTAGTATTAATTCTCTTATAACTAAAATTATCATAATATTTCCAGCAAATGAAGTGAATACCCTTTAAAGGCTTTATTATATTATTATAATTTGTTCATTTTTAGACTTCACTTTCATTTATAGAGACAAATCTTAGTTCATAAAAGAACATATATTTTACACAAGCGCTTTAAACATACTATAATTTCAACAGAAAAGAATAAAACAAAAACATAAAAGAGGGTCTTATACTGAGCTATATAGTAACTTCCATTTTTAGTTCTAACGGCATTTTTCATCCTCTATCGTTATATCATTTGGAACAAATCTAAGGAGGCCAAAGCTTCATGAAAAAAATGCTGATTCTTTCAACGGCTCTGATTGCCTTTACTGCCGTTATCTTAATTACAAATACAAAACAAGAAGAACAATCCAATAGCAACCCGTATGGTAAAAAAGAACTTCATCCTGCGACTATTAAGCAATTAACAGATCCTAATTATCAAAATTTAATTTTACCAGACGAATTATCAGCAGATCTTCACAACAAAAAAAATAAGACCGTCTATTTCTATAGCTCTAAAGATTCTCAGTCTCAACACATAACACCGATTGTCGCTCCACTAGCTGAGAAAATGGGAATTGATTTAGTTCAATTTAATCTATTAGAATTTAAAGAAAGTCAAGACGACTATCATATAGATATACTGCCAACAATCGTGTATTTTAAAAACGGAGTTGAAGTGGAACGTATAGTAGGCTCTAACGAGGAAGCCACCTTTCGAAAGTGGTTTGAAAAGAATGAAATCAATTAAAATCTAGGGTTTGTTAACGATTATGGTTAATAACACGTTCTCACACAAATGAGCCCCAATCTAATACAGAAAGAGCCAGCTTATATGAAAGAAGGACAAACCTTTCCCATTCATATAAACTAGCTCTTTCTTTAACATTTAAATTAAAAATTCGTTATCCGGCTGAGTGTACATCATATTTGTATTTTCAGGACTTTCCTTTTGAATACGATTAAAATGTTTATAATAAAAAGGAAAGAAAATCCCGTATTCATTCAAAAGTGTAATATTTTGCTCAAATTGTTTAACTAACTCAGAATCAACTGAAGAAGCATCCTGTTCTTTTTTCTCAAGAATAACAATCATTACTTGCAAACATGCGATAACTTGAAAAGCCGCTCTTAACGTACCGCTATACGGAAAATCACTCTTATTCACTTGTAGTACACCAATCTCTTGAAAGTGTCGAATCTCTTCTTCTGTAAAAAATTTAGGAAACACAGAATCATAGAGATACGAGGCAAGGTTAGCAATTTCTTGTTCCTGTTCTACCGTTGAAGAAAGTACAATCTTCATAAAAACACCACCTTCTTTAACACATTAGACCTATAGCCATATGTATAGATAATCTGTGTAACAATGCTTTCTCTAGAATAACATAATAACTGTAAAAAAACTGTGGGAATTATCCCCACAAACAAAAGAACAATAGGTCTAACGATAGAATAAAAATCCTTATATTGTTATCGGTGTACCTACATTCACCAAGCTATCCATATTATATTTTGAAAGTAGGAAGAAAATTGATTCATACTAGTAAAAAAGCCAACCACTTACTTATAGAGGTCCCGGAAAAATGGAGTAAACTTACAATCGAAGATCTTTTTAAGCAATACTGGCAAGCTCCCAAAAAACTCATACATGAGTGGCGAATGAGTAAAGAAGTAACGATAAACAACGAACAAATGCCTTGGTCAACGAAGCTTGTAAAAGGGGACGAATTGAGCATCCCTCTTTTTACAAATAATGCAACAGAAAAGGTTCCCCCTACAAATTTACATATTTCTATTTTATATGAAGATGATCATATTTTAATTGCTAATAAACCCGCGCAAATGGATACTCATCCTTCTCAAGAACATGATCATAAAACATTGATTAACGGTGTTGCTTATTATCTGCAACAAACGGGCCAAAACTGTATGATCAAGCATATCCATCGTCTAGATAAAGACACAACAGGAGCGGTTCTTTTTGCCAAAAATCGTCTTGCTGGATCCATGTTGGATAAAATGCTGGAAGAACGGAAAATCAAACGAACGTATTATGCCTTAGTAGAAGGAATTATGAAGCTAAACCAAGGAACCGTTCAAGAGAAAATCGGCCGTGATCGCCATCACGCTACAAGACGCAGAGTTTCGCCTACAGGTCAAACTGCCCGAACAAACTATCAAGTGTTACAGCGTTACCCAGATCAAAATAGAACACTCGTTAGCTGTACATTAGAAAGCGGAAGAACACATCAAATTCGCGTCCATTTCAGTCACATTCATCACCCTTTAGCAGGTGATACATTATACGGCGGAAAACGAACATTCCCCCGCCAAGCTTTACATGCAAAAAAAATTGAATTCATCCACCCTATTACCGAAGAAAAAATCGTATGCATAGCTCCTTTTTTAGACAAACCAGCTATTTTTCCACATATATAAGAAGAAGAGCATCCGCCAATGAAGCAGATGCTCTTCTTTTATTATGATACTTGATCCTTTTTCTTTTCTGGATGTTTATAACCATTCGCCCAGAAATCAGCGTTCTTAATACCGAGTTTCGTCGAGTTAAAAGTAGGATCCAATCCTTGCTTCTTCTGTTTCTCATAGTCTCTTAATGCGATAAACGCCGGTTTAGCCAATAGAACACAGGCAATCAAGTTCAACCACACCATAATTCCAAGTCCGATATCCCCTAATGTCCATGCTAACGTAGCTTCTTTTACAGCTCCATAGAAAACAGCTGCTAAGAAAACAATTTTTAACGCTGCTGAAGCTACCTTACTACTTCTACCTTTTAATAAATAAGCTACATTGGTTTCAGCAATATAGTAATAAGCCATAATTGTTGTAAAAGCAAAGAATAGTAAAGCAATCGCTACAAACCCAGACCCAAAGCCTGGGATAATTGTTTCAATAGCTGCTTGTGTATAACCAGGTCCTTCTTCTACACCTTCAATATTTTGAACAATATATTCTCCAGATTTTTCATCAATCGTATTGTACGTACCTGTAAATAAAATCATAAAGGCAGTCGCTGTACAGATTAAGAATACATCAAGATAAATCGAGAAAGCTTGTACTAAACCTTGTTTAGCCGGATGAGATACTTCAGCTGCTGCCGCTGGGTGAGCACCTGTACCTTGTCCAGCTTCATTAGCATAAATACCACGTTTTACTCCCCAAGCAATCGCAGAACCAAGAATACCACCAAACAACGAATCTGCTCCAAAGGCACTGCTAAAAATAAGACCAAACACAGCTGGAATTTGAGAGAAATTCATAATAACAACAATAATAGCTACAAGAACGTAAGCACCAGCCATAAACGGAACAACATATTGTGCAACATTAACAATCCTTTTTACTCCACCAAAAATAATAAGAGCTAATATGACAATAATAACAATACCGACCCAAAGTTTATTGATATGAAAGGCATTGTCAATAGCTACAGCAATTGAATTGGATTGTACTCCAGGCATTAGCACCGCCATCGCAATTGTAATAGCAATGGCCATAATGACCGCAAACCATTTCAACCCTAACCCTTTTTCAATATAATACGCGGGACCACCACGATACTCTCCATCTTGCTTCTCTTTATAGATTTGAGCTAGCGTCGACTCAACGAATGCTGTCGCTGCACCTAAGAATGTAATCATCCACATCCAAAAAACAGCCCCTGGTCCACCGAACGCAATCGCTGTTGCTGTACCCGAGATATTCCCTACCCCAATACGACCAGATAGCGCCAACGCTAATGCTTGGAAAGATGAAACACCGGCATCAGAACTTTTCCCAACAATCAACAATCGCACCATATCTTTTACATGACGAATTTGTAGAAAACCAGAACGTACACTGAAATATAATCCCACTAGCACACAAAAGATAATCAGTGGTGGGCTCCATAAAAACTCACTAATTTTCGTTACTAATTCTTCCAAAGAAATCCCTCCCTCAGCCTATTCATTTTTTATTTATAAAACCAAGTATAAAGTATATCATTATATTAATTCAATATTTTTTTCAAAAATTAACAAAATTTTCTGAAATTAATCTCCCTCAAATCGCCTTTTATCCCCTTATAAACGAACGTTATTAATGAATAAGAGGCGAATATTCGCCAAAATTAGACACCATTCAATATGTAAATAAGTAAATTGCATGAAATATGGATAAATATGTATTGTAGAATATCATCAATGCTTTCTGCATCCTGTATTTAATAAAAAATAACTAAAACGATTTACCAAACAAATAGAATAGTAGATAAATCAACCAATAATCAATCTATTTCTACGATTATTATTTTAAAAATAGTTTTTTCTCTAAATATTCCCTTTAAAGAGCATGGATTATACATAAATTCGGCTCCCTTCAACAATGCTGAAGGGAGCCGAACTATTCACTCATATCATGCTTTAAAAAAGCAGCTCATCTGGATTGCTTCCAACCCGTTCATTTGCATGTAATCCATCAATTTCCTTCATTTCTTCAACACTTAACTCAAAATCAAATACTTGAGCATTTTCTTCGATTCTTGCAGGTGTCACAGATTTTGGAATCACGACAATCCCATGCTGAAGATGCCATCTAATAATAACTTGGGCTGAAGTTTTACCATGTTTCTTTGCAATCTCACCAATCGTTGGATTATCTAATAAAACTCCGCGTCCTAAAGGAGACCAAGCTTCTACCTGAATATCATGCTGTTGGCAAAACTCACGAATTTCCACTTGGGTTAAACGCGGATGAAGCTCAATTTGATTAATAACCGGTTTCATTTCACTAGACTTCAACAAGTTCTCTAAATGATGAATATGAAAATTACTCACACCAATCGCTCTTACTTTTCCTTCTTTATATAGCGTCTCCAACGCTCTCCATGTGTCTACATATTTATCTTTACCCGGCCAATGAATTAAGTATAAATCTAAATAGTCTAGCCCTAATCGTTTTAAACTAGCGTCAAAAGCGGCTAATGTCGATTCATACCCTTGATCCGTATTCCATACTTTAGACGTTACAAAAATATCTTTACGTGGAATGCCGCTCTCTCGAATCGCTTGTCCTACTCCTTCTTCATTTTGATAAATCGCAGCTGTATCAATGGAGCGATATCCTACCTCTAAAGCTTTTTTCACAGATTGTACCGTCTGACTTCCATTCTCTACTTTAAATACCCCAAAACCGAGCTGTGGAATTTCCACTCCATTATGTAAGGTGATGGTTTCTTTTATATTAGAGATCATTCGAACCCCTCCTTTTTTATTTTCCAATTATATCATAAAGGCCCTTTATATTCCAACTATCCAACTTGGGATTGATGACTCATCTCCACTTTTATTAATTTTTTGTGGAGAATATTTATCCCCTTTTGATTTTTTGTAAAGTTTTATTAAGATTTTGTAAAGATTCATTAAAATCTCTTCATGTTCGATAATGTATTCGCTACAATGATTTAGCAAATACTATTGATACATAGCATTTTGCTTATACGTTTTACTAATTTTAGGGGGCTTTTAAATATGGCTTTTAAGAAAAAAGATAAGTTTGCAGTAATGCTGCTAGACATTGCACACAATATTAAAGAAGGAGCAGACTATTTCGCAGACTATAAACTACAAAATATTAGTGATTTAAAGGTATTTTCTGAAAAGATGAAAGAGTATGAACATAAAGGAGACTCTATGGTTCATACAGTCATTAAAGAATTAAATAATGCCTTTATCACACCAATTGAACGAGAAGATATTCTTGAATTAACAATGAGAATGGATGATGTGCTAGATGGCCTTGAACATTGTGCTGCTCTATTCGAAATGTACTCGATTGTAAATGCAGACGAATACATGCTGAAGTTTGTTGAAGCGATTAAACAATGTGGTGCTGAAATTGAAATAGCTGTTGATAAGCTTTCCACGAAAAAGCTAGCAGCGATTCGTGAAAACGCCATCAAAATTAAAGATTTAGAATCCGTTTGTGATGGTGTTCAACGCCAATCCATTAAAAGCTTATTTACAAATGAAAAAGATCCGATTCGCATTATTCAATATAAAGAAATTTATGAAAGTCTTGAAGACATCGCTGATGATTGCCAAGCCGTTGCCAACACATTAGAAACAATCATCATGAAAAATGCGTAAGGGGTCTTCCTAAAACATGGATACTTTATTAATTTTAACTATACTTATTGTCTTCTTTGCTTTGGCATTCGACTTTATTAACGGATTTCATGATACAGCGAACTCAATTGCTACTTCCGTTTCAACAAAAGCTTTAAAACCGCGTCATGCAATTATTTTAGCAGCTGTGATGAACTTTGTCGGTGCAATGACATTCACTGGCGTAGCAAAAACGATTACGAAGGATATTGTGGATCCATTTACTTTACCTAATGGTTCATATGTTATTCTTGCTGCCTTAATTGCGGCAATTGCATGGAATTTAATTACTTGGTATTACGGAATTCCAAGTAGTTCTTCACATGCCCTAATTGGTTCTATTGCAGGTGCAGCTATCGCAGCGGCTGGCTTCGGTGCAATTAAATGGGAAGGATTCCTTAAAATTGTCCAAGCATTAATTATTTCACCATTACTTGCTTTTGCTGTCGGTTTTCTTGTATACAGCATTTTTAAAGTCATCTTTAAAAACAACAACTTAGCAAAAACCAATAAAAAATTCCGTATGATGCAAATTGCAACAGCCGCTTTACAATCGTATACACATGGTACAAATGACGCTCAAAAAGCGATGGGGATTATTACAATGGCCCTTATTACTAATGGATATGCTACAACAACAGATATCCAACTTTGGGTTCAAGTATCCTGTGCGCTAGCTATGGGTCTTGGTACATCTGTCGGCGGTTGGAAGATCATTAAAACGGTCGGCGGTAAAATTATGAAAATCCGTCCTGTTAACGGAGTTGCTGCTGATTTAACTGGAGCAAGTGTTATTTTCGGAGCAACAGCTATGGGAGTACCAGTAAGTACAACACATGTTATTTCATCTTCTATTCTTGGTGTAGGTTCCGCTCACCGTGTAAAAGGGGTTAAATGGGGCACAGCACAAAGAATGATTATCACATGGTTTATTACATTGCCGATTTCTGCTACTATCGCAGGAGTGACATATATCATCATTAATTTCTTATTTTAAGTAAAAAATCCTTTCTAATTCTTGTTAGAAAGGATTTTTTTGTATGCTTAAATATGGTAAAATCAACTAAAATTTAACTCGATAGTATAGATCGCGAGGGGCAAAAACGTATGACAGAATATATGAACAACAGACATATTTTCAAAGACCTATATGGAGACTTAATGGAATTCGCTGACCGAATTAGTTCTGTTTTAGGCTGCCCAATTACAATAGAAGATGGCAATCATCGTTTACTCGCCTACAGCACCCATGAAGATACAACTGACCAAGCACGAATCTCCACGATTATCGGTCGCCGCGTCCCAGAAAAAGTCATTAATAGCTTATGGAAAGATGGCATTATTCCCGCTCTTTTAAAAGATGATACACCGATAAAGATTATGGCTATTCATGAGGTTGGTCTCGGCAACCGTGCAGCCGTCTCTATTCGGAAAAACAATGAAATTCTCGGTTTCATTTGGGCATTAGAAGCCAATAAACCATTTAACGAAGAAGCTTTAGACTTTCTACAGTTTGCTGCAAAAGAAGCAAAAAACCAACTTCAACAACTTCAATTAAAGAAAAAAAGAACAGAAGCCAGTCAACAAGAATTTTTATGGCGTTTAATCACTGGACATTACCAGGATGAAGCAGAAATTACCGCTAACTTCAAGAAACTTTCGCTTTCTACACCACAAAATTTCGCCATTATCGTCTTCGAATTTCCACAGGACATTACTAGGGAAAGCGAGCGTTATATTTCCTATATGCTAACAACCTCTCAAAAAATAAAAACTTTTTTATTTACGGTTGACCAAAACAAACTCATTATTTTAACTGGCACAGAACGAACCAATGATGCTTCCCTCTCTTCATCTAGTTACGAATTTATCCCGTTTTTTATTTTAGAAATGAGGAAGCGCTTCGGTGTAGAACCTATTCTCGGCGCATCAGGTCATTGCTATCAACAGATTGAAAATGTCATGCTTAGTTATGAGGAAGCACTATACACATTAAAATTAAAACAGATTTTCCCACTAGAATTAGCTTCGGTTCTTCATTACGAAGAATTGGGCATTTTTCAATTACTAGAAAAACTAAGCAACAAGAACGATTATCTCCCTCATCCGTGCATTCGCAAATTACAAGAATATGATGAAAAACACCAAACATCATTATTGCATACCCTGACTGTATATTTAGAAATGGATGGAAATCCAAATGATGCATCCAAGCAACTTCATATACATGTCAATACACTTACGTATCGTTTAAAGCGCATAACAGAAATCGGGCATGTTCGACTGAAAGACCCTCTCCAAAAGATGTCAATCTTTTTAGACCTAAAGCTTATACAATATCAACAAGCCGTAAAAAAAGAGTCTTTGTGAAATTCCACAAAGACTCTTTCTTACGTTCTTTCTTTTTCACAAACACGTCTTCCTCATTTCAAGCTTATAATATTTATATTAAGAATATTCAGAACAATAGGGGGACTGAAAAATATGCGTATAGGTATTCCAAAAGAAATCAAAAATAATGAAAATCGTGTAGCCATCACTCCAGCCGGTGTCATCGCATTAGTCAGTGCCGGTCATGAAGTATTCATCGAACAAGATGCTGGACTGAGTAGTAGTTTTACAAATGAAGCTTACCAACAAGCAGGAGCTGTACTTGTTGAAGATGCGTCCAGTGTTTGGGCAAGCTCCGACATGATTTTAAAGGTAAAAGAACCAATTGCAGAAGAATATCAATATTTCCGTAAAGATTTAATTCTATTTACTTATCTGCATCTAGCAGCTGATCCAGCATTAACACAAGCATTAAAGAACAGCGGCGTTATGGCTATTGCCTATGAAACAGTATCCGTTAATCGCACCCTGCCGCTATTAACGCCAATGAGTGAAGTAGCAGGACGAATGGCAGCACAAATTGGCGCTCAATTTCTTGAAAAACCAAAAGGCGGAAAAGGAATTCTTCTCGGAGGAGTACCTGGTGTCAAGCGTGGAAAAGTCACGATTATCGGTGGCGGGGTCGTTGGAACAAATGCAGCGAAAATCGCTATCGGCTTAGGAGCTGACGTCACGATTCTTGATTTAAGCTCAGAGCGCCTTCGCCAACTGGATGATATATTTGGAAACCAACTGACTACTTTAATCTCTAATCCTTATAATATTAGCGAAGCGGTAAAAGAAGCTGACTTAGTTATTGGCGCCGTGTTAATTCCAGGAGCAAAAGCACCAAAGCTTGTCACAGAAGAGATGGTTCAATCAATGTCACCAGGTTCTGTCATTATCGATGTAGCAGTTGACCAAGGAGGCATTTTTGAAACGGTTGACCATGTTACAACACATGATTATCCAACGTATGTCAAACATGGTGTTGTCCATTATGCAGTGGCAAATATGCCTGGTGCAGTTCCGCAAACTTCCACAACTGCATTAGCGAATGTCACAATCCCTTATGCTTTACAAATTGCTAATAAAGGTGTCATAAAAGCCATTCTTGAAAATGACGCACTTGCACAAGGAGTAAACGTAGCGAATGGCGAAATCACCTTTGCTGCCGTCGCACATGATCTTGGTTATACGTACGTACCTGTTCAAGATGCAATAAATCCGAAAAATATTAGTGCTTAATGAACAAGGAAACCCCATTGTAAGTTTAGTCTTAGCGGGGTTTCCTTTTCCTTTATCCCAACACTTAACAGGCAGTAAGCCCCCCATGGAAGTTTCACTTTATCGTTAAAATACATTATGTATCAGCGAGAACCCCTATTAAGTTAAACGGGAAAAATCAATGATCCTTTAAACATTTTGTCTTGCTCGTACAAGCTTTCATCGCTTCTAAAATCGAAGCTCTAAATCTATTTTCTTCTAATACAGCGACTGCCTGAATAGTTGAGCCGCCTGGCGTGCATACATCATCCTTCAACATACTAGGATGTTGCTCCGTTTCTAATACCATTTTAGCCGCACCTAGTACTGCTTGCGCTGCCATGCGATACGCTTGTTGTCGTGGAATCCCATCGCGAACTCCCCCATCTGCTAACGCTTCAATAAACATATAGACATAAGCTGGTGAAGAACCACTAATCGCAGGTACAGCATCCATTAATGACTCTTGAATTAACTCTGTTTTACCAAAACTATTGAATAAACGTTCTACTTCTACTAATTCTTTTTTCGTCATTTCCTCATTTACACTCATTGCCGTCATCCCTTCTCCAATTAACGAGGGTGTATTCGGCATTGTCCGAACGACTTTCACTTTCCTGCCTATCCCTTTTTCAATTTGTTCAATACTCACCCCGGCAGCCATCGTAATAATCGTGACCTCTTCTTTTAGAACAGATTTTATTTCCTTTACTATCTCCTGATGAAGGGCCGGTTGAATCGCCAAGAAAAGGTAATCAGCGAACTTGGCCACCTCTTGATTATTTAAACTTCCTTTTATCCTATATCTTTGTTCAACTTTTGTAAGAGTAGAAGCTGTTGAGGCACTTACTTTTATATCAGCCGGCTGTACAACTTCTGCTTTTAACATCCCTTCTATCATGGCACTTCCCATTTTTCCACAGCCGATAAACCCAATCTTCTTGTCCATCTACATTCACGTCCATTCTTCCCTTATCTCAACCTTCATTATATCCAAACAAAGCTGAATTTTAGAACTGATTCCCTCTTTGTTAAAATACAGTTGAGACATTCAAATAGGAGGATACTATGAATTATACTCAAGGTCTACCTGCTGACTTTTTTCAACAACCAACCCTACAGCTTGCTCAATCATTGCTTGGCTGTCTTCTCGTGAAAGAAACAGCAGAAGGAACAGCTTCCGGCTATATCGTTGAAACAGAAGCCTATATGGGACCAGAAGACCGTGCAGCTCATAGCTATAACAATCGACGGACAAAACGGACAGAAGTGATGTTTGGAGAAGCAGGCTTGATTTATACATACAAGATGCACACACATACATTGGTGAATGTTGTCAGCGGCCCACTTGAAAAACCAGAAGCAATCTTAATTCGAGCCGTCGAACCTTATATGGGAATTGACTTAATGCAAATAAGACGTGGTACAGACAATCTAAAAAACTTAACGAGCGGACCCGGCAAACTAACGAAAGCATTGGGCATCACGATGGAAGATTACGGACATTCTTTTTCAACCCCTCCCCTAGTTATTGTCCAAGGGAAAATTCCAGATGAGATTTCATCTGGAGCTCGTATCGGAATTGACAATACAGGGGAAGCGAAGGAATATCCTTGGCGTTTTTGGGTTACTAATAACCCCTTTGTATCACGTCATCGAAAAGGCACCTCTAAATAGATTTTTCTCATTCTTTCTTACCTATTTAATCTAGCTAAAATAAAAAACGTACCTGAAATAGTTACTGATTATAACCATTCAGATACGTTTTTATCATTAATTTGAAGACACGCCTGCATCTGCAAAAGTTGCCATTTCTTTAAGCGCAAGTGTCGCTGCTTGCAAAATCGGAAAAGCAACAGCGGCCCCTGTTCCTTCACCTAATCGCATGCCTAAGTCTACAAGCGGTTTCTTTCCTAATAATTCAGCTGCAGCTTTGTGACCTGGCTCAACAGATTGATGACCAACAAACATATAGTTAGAAGCGCCTTCTGCAATCATATTAGCTAGTAAAGCAGAGACTGTCGCGATAAATCCATCAACGAGAATCGGTACACGATGACTAGCTGCCGCAAGCATCGCCCCTGCCATTCCCGCAATTTCTAAACCACCGATTTTTGTTAACAGATCAATTGGGTCATTCGGATTTGGTTGTCTATTGTTAATCGCTTGTTCAATTACTTTTTGCTTATGTAAAACACTCTCACTCACAAGTCCTGTTCCAAAGCCAACAAGTTTTTCCATATCTTGTCCACTTAAAACAGCGGTAATCGCACTGCTCGGTGTCGTATTACCGATTCCCATCTCACCAAGAATGAAGCACTTCACTCCTTTGGCAAGCATTTTTTCGCCTTCTTCATAGCCAATTTTCAGCGCTTGAATCGCTTCCTCACGCGTCATCGCTTCTTCTTTATAAAAATTTCCTGTACCACGGCGTACTTTTTTAGATGTTAATCCTTCTGCTTCAATCTCAGAATCAATACCAATATCAACAATCGCAAACTCGGCACCAATCGCTCGGCTAAACACATTAATCGCAGCTCCACCATTTAGAAAATTACGCACCATTTGTTCCGTTACTTCTTTCGGAAATGCCGACACGCCTTCCGCTGTAATCCCATGATCTGCCGCAAACACAATGACACCTGGTTTTGTTACTTGCGGAAAAGCTTCTCCCGTCATTTTCCCAAGCTCAATCACTAATTCTTCTAATCGCCCTAAACTACCAGGCGGCTTTGTTAAAGTATCTAAATATTTCTCTACCGTTGCCCCCATCGCTTCATCAAGCGGTGGAATCTTAATCGCTGACACAAATTCTTCCGTCACTTTAATATCCTCCCATACCAAAATCCAGATAACTTGAAAACATTTTCATATACGATCTCATCTCATTTTATCATGACTCGTCAAGCATGATAAAACAAACACTTTAAAAAGCATTTCGCACGAATAGATGGTGTTATTAAATGCTAAAAACTCGGCTCTTTATGAACTGGGTTTTAATTTTTTTTATTGGTAATAATTTATAGTAGTGTGTCACGCAAAGAGAGGTGTGGAAAGGTGCTTAACAATGAGAAGATATCTGTACGTCAATTTAGAGTGTTGGTAACCTTGTTTACGATTGGAACAATTGCCCCTGTTGCCGAAGCAAAGCGAGATGCTTGGATTGCGGTCATATTTAGTGCGGGATTAGGACTATTGGTAATTTGGTTGTTTAATACGATTGCTTTATTATTTCCTACTATGAATTTTGTTCAAATCATTGAGACACTTTTCGGAAAATGGTTGGGAAAAGCCATTTCCCTTTTCTTTCTTTCCTTACCTTTCGTTTATACGGCTGAAATGTTATATTATTCAGGAAATTTTCTCAATACACACCTCCTGCCAGATACACCTGTAGAAGTGCTTTATATCCTGACAGCCATTATTGTCGTAATGGCTGTCCGCCACGGACTAGAGACATTTTCACGGACCGCAGAACTTTCATTCATCGCCTTTATGATTCTTTTTTTATTATTGCTATTTATTTCTCCTCAAATTAAGTTTGAAAACATACAACCTGTATTAGAGGATGGCATAAATCCTTTGCTGCACCCAACCATACAATTATTAGCGCTTTTCGCTTTCAATGCTGTTATTTTATTAATGATTTTCCCCTCCGCTGTGAATCAACCGAAAGAAGCTCAAAAATCATTTTTCATTGGAAATCTAATGGGTATTTCTATCATTTTAATTATGACCATATTATCTATTTTGGTTCTTGACCCGTATCAGATTGAAAGAAGACTATACCCTAATTATGCAATGGTCAAAATGATAAATATTGGTAACTTTCTGCAACGAATAGAAGTAGTCATAGCAACCATGTGGATTATAACAGTTTATTGTAAGACGGTTCTTTATTTTTATGCTACTTGTTTAGGGATTGCACAAGTTTTAAATTTGAAAGATTATCGACCTCTAACTTTACCTTTAGGTATGATTATTGTGACTTTTGCTTCAATGCTCTTTCCTAATGTTATTGAACAGCGATATTGGGATAGTGAAATTGGTTTTGTATTCTCTTTAGTCATTGGTGGACTTTTGCCATTATTCATGTTAGGCGTAGCCATATTCCCCAAAAAACGTACATGAGTTAATCTCCCCCAACCCATTATGAAATGTAGTTAATATAAAATAACCGGCAATAACCTAAATGTATTAAAAATTGGAAAATCGACATGCTAATAAGGAACCTAATAAGTCTACTTTCTGAAGAATCGAAAGACTAAGAAGGGGATAAAATGTATGAGTTTGTTTAAGAAACAACGAGGAAAAAACAACGTTAACCGCTCCTTATTCAAGAAAGACAATCAAAATAAGGAAATAAACGAAGACTTATTAAAAACAAACCTTCAAGAAAACATTCAACAGGTACAGCAACTGCTTGGAAATAGCAGTGACATCGTGATTAGAGAAATCCAAATTGGCAAAGAGCGATTCATTAGAGCCTGCATTTTTTATACGGATGGATTGGTAGACACTAATGCTATTCAGAACTTTATCATGGAATCACTCCTATTAGATATCCATACCGATCAAGAACAAATGATAGCATCTCAACAGAATGTTTTACAAGTATTGAAGGAGCGCATCCTTGCAGTTGGAGATATACGAGATGTGACGGAATTCAATTCTTTATTCACTTCCTTGTTATCGGGGGATGTTATTCTCTTATTGGATGGCTATGCACAAGGTTTTACAATCAGTATGCGTGGTGGAAAAGACCGTGGTGTAACGGAAGCTACCACAGAAACCGTCGTTCGAGGACCAAAGGAAGGTTTTACAGAGAACTTGCGTACCAATACGGCGTTAATTCGCCGAAAAATAAAAACACCCCAACTTTGGTTGGAATCGAAAAAAATTGGAAAATTGACTAAAACCGATGTAGCGATCATGTATATCGATGGAATTGTGAATGACAAAGTCGTCGAAGAAGTGCACAGGCGTCTGGATCGGATTGATATCGATGGAATTTTAGAAAGTGGTTATATCGAGGAATTGATTCAAGATGAAACATACAGTCCTTTTCCGACTATCTATTATTCGGAACGTCCTGATGTGATTGCTGCCGAGCTTTTGGAAGGGAAAGTCGCCATACTAGTCGATGGAACGCCTATTGTTCTAATCGTCCCGGCACTGTTCGTCTCCTTTATCCAATCTCCAGAAGATTATTATCAGCGTGCAGATATTAGCAGCCTTATTCGTTTGACTCGTTTTTTTTGTATTTTTATTGCTCTACTAGGACCATCCCTATATGTCGCCATCACCACGTTTCATCAGGAAATGTTACCCACTCCACTGCTGCTAAGTTTAGCCGCTCAACGGGAAGGGGTTCCCTTCCCTGCATTCATTGAAGCTACCATTATGGAAGTGTCGTTTGAAATCTTACGGGAAGCTGGTATACGCATGCCCAAGGCTGTAGGACAGGCTATATCTATTGTAGGGACACTCGTGATTGGGACAGCGGCTGTAGAAGCCGGAATTGTATCGGCTGCCATGGTCATCGTTGTTGCAGTCACTGCGGTTTCAAGTTTTGTACTTCCTGGCGCAACTATGTCCATGTCCGTTAGAATGCTCCGTTTCCCATTGATGGCGCTTGCCGCTTCGTTTGGCTTGTTCGGGATATTAGTCGGGGTCATTGCGCTTGTACTTCACATGTGCAGCTTGCGTTCTTTCGGGGTTCCTTATATGAGTCCTTTAGGTCCTTTTATCAGTAAGGATCTAAAAGATACGCTTATTCGGGTACCTCATTGGGGAATGTTTGCTCGCCCTCGTTTAATCAGTCAGAAAAACAACAAACGTGAACAAACATCACCCCCGAAACCGCCGCGGAATAAAGTGTGAGATTAACAACAAAGAAAGGAGTAGTCGAAAGTAATGGCTGTTGCTGGAATCCTTCTCATCGTGGCGGTGATTATCGCGATTGATGTTCCTCCTCTGTTGAGGAAAAAATTAAAAAAGGAACTATGGATATTTTCCATTCTTCTACTATTCGGAACCGCGTTAAGCATTGCTCAAGTCCTGAATATCAAGATTCCCAATCCGATGGATTGGATTACAGCCATTTATAAACCGCTTTCCGACATACTTGAGAAATTATTAAAGTGAAAATAGAAATAAATAAAGCTAAAGGAGCTTAATCTATGAAACGGAGCTTGACAATTCTAATCATGCTGATTGTATTTCTATTATTCACTACGGGTTGCTGGAATAGTCGTGAATTAAATGAACTTGCCATTACACTGGCCATGGGGCTAGATCGTGCAACGGACGGTCAATATCTTGTAACCGCCCAAGTAGTAAATCCAGGGGAAGTAGCCGGAAAAGGCGGTGGAGCTACTGGCCATTCACCGGTCATCATCTATCAAGCGACAGGAAAAACTGTATTTGAAGCTATTCGAAGAATAACAAAGGAATCTCCAAGAAAAATTTATCCCTCACATCTTCGAATACTCGTGATTGGAGAGTCTTTAGCAAAAGAAGGGCTTGGAAAACCATTAGATCTTCTCTCAAGAGACTGGGAACTACGATCAGATTTTAATATCGCTGTAGCTAAGGGAATGAGAGCAGAAGATATCTTGAAGGTACCCACATCTTTAGAAAAGATACCTGCCAATAGTTTATTTAGTACTCTTGAAACTTCAGCAAAAGCATGGACAGCGACAAATGCCGTTACGTTAGATGAATTGATCGCGAATATAGTAATGGACGGAAAACAGCCAGTGTTAACTGGAATCCGCGCCGATATAAAAGGCGACAAAAAAACAGCTTTAGGCAAACAGAATGTAGAAATGATTGATTTCCCTGCTCGATTACGCTTTCAAGAATTAGCGGTATTTGATCGAGATAAATTAGTTGGCTGGTTAAATGAGAAGCAAAGCATAACGTATAGCGTCATTACCAACAAAGAGCATAGTACAACTGTGAATATAACGTGCCCTAAAGGTGGAAAAGCTGTGTATGAAGTGAAAAAATCAAACACGGAAATGAAAGGAAAGGTAAAGAACGGAAAACCGGAGATTGATCTACATATTTATGTCGAAGGCGATGTAGGCGAAGTAGAATGCCAAATCGATTTGACAAAACCAGAATCGATTGATCAATTAGAGGATAGTTATGAAAAAGGATCGGAGAAAATGTTTCAACAATCAATCAAACAAGTACAGGAAAATAATAAAGTAGACATTTTTGGATTTGGTGAGGCAATCCATCGAGCTGATCCTATAGCCTGGAAACAACTCAAAAAAGATTGGGATAAACATTTTGAGAACGTATCTGTAAATATAAAAGTACAAGGAGAAATCCGACGCGTAGGCACAATTAGTAATTCATTCCTAGACAAATTAAAGTAATAGGCTTGGTTTGGGAATTCTCTTTAATAACAAAGAACTATGATAGCACGTAACAAGAAAGGAGTATACATTGGTAAAAAACGTTAAAATCAGCTCTCGTCAATTTAGCATTTTGGTGATTTTATTTTCAATAGGAACGACCATCTTAACTATTCCAGCAGCTATCATAGGAACGACACAACAAGATGCCTGGATCTCAGCTATACTCGGTATAGGACTAGGTTTATTACTAGTAGCATTAATCACTACCTTAGCAATCCGCTATCCGAATATGACATTGGTCGAAATCAATGAAAAACTTCTCGGAAGATGGTTAGGAAAGACCGTTTCTCTTGCGTTTGTTTTCTTTTCTTTTATCTCTGCAGCAGGACTATTATTCCAAGTTGGGACTTTTTTGACGACACAAATAATTCCTGAGACACCCATCGAAGTGATTAATTTTATTTTTACGTGTGTCGTGATTATGGGAATTCGCCTTGGACTTGAAACCTTGGCTCGTTCAGCCGAGCTTTTCTTTGCTGTTTTCATTATCCTATTTACCATTTTGGTCGTTTCTATTGCTCCTCAAATCGATTTTCAGAACATACAACCTGTATTCGAAGTGAGAATGAAACCCATTATATGGTCAAGCTTAATTTTTGTCAGCATTTTTTGTCTGCCTTCTGTTGTATTATTAATGGTTTTTCCCGTTTCAGTAAATCAACCCAAACAAGCCAAACAAGCCTTTTATTCAGGAATAATCATTGGGGGACTCTTGTTAACCATCATTATCGTTTTATGCATTTTAGTTTTAGGTGTTGATGCTTCTTCGAGACACATGTATCCAAGTTATGTGTTAGCCAGAAAAATCAATGTAGGGGATTTTTTCCAACGAATAGAAGCCCTAATGGCCATCATGTGGATTATCACAATTTATTTTAAAATGATCTTTTATTTTTACGCAGCGATTACAGGGCTTGCCCAAACATTAAATGTAAAAGACCATCGACCACTTGCTTTACCATTAGGGATGATTATGGTTGTCATGTCCCTGACCTTACATCCTGATAGCCTCGATTATAATCAATACAATAGGGGCGTTTTCATGGTACACGCTTCAACCTATGGGCTATTTCTTCCTCTATTATTGTTGGGAATCAGTCTATTACGAAAAAAAAGAAAGCCCCCTAAGTCCATATCGACTTAGGGGACTACCTCTTTATGAATAATCGTTTAAACATACTGCTGATCTTCTTGTTTCTTGAAAAAGCTCTTCATCGCATGAAAAACATCGGATTTTTGTTTTAAAATATAATAGTGAAACTTCTCATTATTGATATTTTTATAAGCAGTCATTAATGTCGAATGACGGTTATACTGATTCACTTCTCCATACCCGAACATATTCGATATCTTCATTAATTCTTCAACGAGCTTCACGCAACGAACGTTATCTGAAGTTAAATTATCGCCATCAGAAAAATGGAACGGGTAAATATTAAATTTAGCTGGGTCATACTTATCTTCTATGATTTCCAAAGCTTTACGATAAACGGAGGAGCAAATGGTTCCTCCACTTTCACCTTTTGTAAAGAAATCGTCTTGTGACACAACTTTTGCTTCCGTATGATGTGCAATAAATTCAATCTCAACCGTTTCATACTTTGTCCGTAAAAATCGGGTCATCCAAAAGAAGAAACTACGTGCCATATACTTCTCCCAAAGCCCCATGGAGCCTGACGTATCCATCATCGCTAACACAACAGCTTTAGAGTCCGGCTTTTGAACCTCATTCCACGTTTTAAATTTAAAATCTTCTTTATAAATTGGATGAAAACCTGGTTTACCGCTTAACGCATTGCGTTTAAAAGCAGAGATCATCGTTTTCTTCTTATCAATATTCCCCATTAACCCTGTTTTACGAATATCATTAAATTCGATATGCTCCAATGTATGCTCTGCCTGTTCTTTTTTCTGAAGGTTTGGCAACTCTAGTTGCTTAAATAAAGCCTCTTCTAATTCCATCATAGATACTTCAGCTTCGTAATAATCTTCACCAGCTTGATCTCCTGCTCCTTTTCCTTTTCCAGGGCCGCTTTCCGATGGAGAGCCGTCACGTGCAACGACATCCCCTACTTTGCTGTCCCCGCTTCCTTGACCTACATGCTTATTTTTATCGTAATTATAGCGAATCTTATACTCATCAAGAGAACGAATTGGAATCTTTACAACATCACGACCATTAGACATAATAATACTTTCTTCAGAAATTAAATCCGGTAAATTGTTTTTGATTGCCTCCTGCACCTTTTCTTGATGACGCTGCTGATCATCATAGCCTTTTCGATGGAGGGACCAATCTTCCTTAGAAATTGCAAATTGATGGTTATTTTCTTCCTTCATCTTCTTCCCCCTCAAAAACATTATGCACCTTTTTTGGCATTCCTTCATAAGATAGGTTAGTGTGATATGAATAGAATCTTTCATTTTTGCCCATGATTTCCCTTGCTCTTTCACCGTAATAAAAGAAAAGTATTACTCTATCCTATGCAATAAAATCAATAAATTTACACTATTTTTCAAGATTAGACGATTGCCTATGCTCAAATGTTAACTAAACATGAATAAATAAGAATACAAGCCCTCTAAGCAAGAAATCACTCGGCCTTACAGCCGAGTGATTTTTTACTTATTAATATTTTGCAACTTTAGGTGAAGTCCACCTTACCATCTACTTTTAAAGAGCCAGCCATAAAAGCTTCCGTTGCACTCGAATCGTCGTTTAGCAATTTGAATAAATTCTCAGCTGATAGTTTTAGAGTGATTTCAGGATGATAAGGCGTTCCCTCTAGCACTTTCACCTTACCCTCTTTAATCAGCAACTGAAATGAACCACTTTCTTCTAAATCAAACTGATACACACGTGTCCGCTTACCAAAAGTGCGCTTTCCATTACTATTTAGTTTCTCCGCTAATTTGTTCAACTCATCTAATATACTCATGCCAGCCCTCCCTTATTGGATTACAAGTCCATAGATAAGGAAACTTTTCCATCCCAAGCAGGCACTCTTATTTAACATACGTTTAAATAAGAATAACCCCCCACCTCTATTTGGCAGGGGAACATCTTCTGTTAGCGATTTAACAAGCTGCCTACATATCTCAATAACTCATTAGCAGAAGTTGAGTTATAGCCATGCTCTTCAATTAATCTAGCAATCACTTCATTTACTTTCTTCAATTGACGTTCATCCGGTGTTTTGGTTGACGTTGTAATCTTCACTACATCTTTTAAGTCAGCGAATAACTTTTTCTGAATTGCTTCACGAAGACGATCATGCGAGCTATAATCAAATCGTTTTCCTTTACGAGCATAAGCAGAAATACGAATTAAAATTTCTTCTCGGAACGCTTTTTTCGCATTTTCTGAAATGCCGATTTGTTCTTCAATAGAACGCATCAGCTTTTCATCTGGATTGATCTCTTCTCCTGTTAATGGATCGCGTAATCTTGTTTTATTGCAGTAGGCCTCGACATTGTCGAGATAATTGTCCATAAGAATTTTGGCAGACTCTTCATATGAATAAACAAACGCCTTTTGAACCTCATTTTTAGCAATCGCATCATATTCCTTACGCGCAAGTGAAATAAAGTTTAAATAACGCTCCCTAAGCTCGTTCGTAATCGAAGGATGCTGATCAAGTCCATCCTTTAAGGACATTAATACATCCAGCGCATTAATCGATGGATTTTCCTTTCTTATAATCGTCGAAGAAATGCGGTTAATCACATAACGCGGATCGATTCCGCTCATTCCCTCATCTTGATGTTCTTTTTTCAATTCACGAATATCAGCTGAATTAAACCCTTCTACATTTTCCCCGTCATATAGACGCATTTTCTTCACTAAATCGATATCGCCTTTTTTAGGATCCTTCAGACGTGTTAAAATACTAAACATCGCTGCAATCTTTAACGTATGCGGTGCAATATGAACATTGGAAACATCGCTCTCACGAATCATTTTTTCATAAATTTTTTCTTCTTCCGACACTTTTAAGTTATATGGAATCGGCATCACAATAATCCGTGAATGAAGGGCCTCGTTTTTCTTATTAGAAATAAACGACTTATACTCTGTTTCATTCGTATGGGCAACAATTAGTTCATCCGCTGAAATTAATGCAAAGCGGCCTGCTTTAAAATTTCCTTCCTGTGTAAGAGACAATAGGTGCCATAGGAATTTCTCATCACATTTCAACATTTCCTGGAACTCCATCATCCCACGATTTGCTTTATTTAACTCCCCATCAAAACGATAGGCGCGTGGGTCAGATTCTGAACCAAACTCCGCAATTGTAGAAAAGTCAATGCTTCCTGTTAAATCGGCGATGTCTTGTGATTTAGGATCAGACGGACTAAATGTACCAATCCCTACTCGACGGTCCTCCGAAAGAAAAATTCGTTCAACCATGACATCTTCAATACGATTTCCATATTCTTTCTCCAGCCTCATTAAGTTCAATGGAGATAAGTTTCCTTCAATTCGAATACCATACTCTTCATAGAAATCATCACGTAAGTATTGTGGAATCAAATGTAGAGGATCCTCATGCATTGGGCAGCCTTTAATCGCATAAATAGCACCTTGCTCCTTTAAAGAATATGACTCCAGCCCTCTCTTTAATAAAGAAACAAGCGTCGATTTCCCACCTGAAACAGGACCCATCAACAACAAAATTCGCTTACGAACATCTAGTCGCTTTGCCGCTGGATGAAAATATTCTTCAATCAAGCGCTGCAATGAATCTTCTAAACCAAATAATTGACCACTAAAGAAGTTATATCGCTTCACACCATTGACTTCTTCTATCCCAGCATCTTTAATCATGTTATATACACGCGAATGTGCAGACTGTGCGACTAAAGGCTTTTCTTTAAGGATCTCTAAGTATTCTGCAAAAGTCCCTTCCCACTTCAGCTTCTGTTCATCTTCTCTAAACTTTTCAATTTTTCTTAAAATGTCCATTACTGGAGCCTCCCCCTATCCCTTTATAGAGAATACTTAAATCTATGCGACAACTTTGACAAACATGTGCATAGTTTCAAAAGAGGTTGTTTAAACTACGATTGAATTGCGATAAAATCAGTAAATATTCTCTAACAAATTATACAAGCAATGGTAACAAATAATTCACATTTTTTGGTAACTGAGGTATACTACATGTATAAATTTGGACAATTCAGTTTAAAGGAGGACTGCGATAATGGGCGCAGGTACAATTATCATTCTTGCTGTAATTGTGACATTTTTATCCGCTATCTTTACTGCAGGTTATAACGACAAACCGAGTGTTAAATAAAAAAAGCTGAGTTGCTTATTTTTAGCAACTCAGCTTTTTTTATTTAACGCTTTTTCAATCCTTTTCCTTCCACGTACTCTTTCATGTACATACGGCTTTTTTTCCCTAACATATCAGCCATTTGCTCTGTCCATGTATCTTTACGCTTTCCTTTTGTTCTTCTATCATAATAACTTGAGATTGTTTCATTATATGCTTGTAACTGTTCAATGAATACTTGTTGGTCCGCTTGGTAGCCATTTTCATGATACACGTTAGCAAGCGGTAAACGCGGCTTCTTCTCAGAGCGATTTTTCGGATGACCGATAATAAGTGCAAATAACGGAAGCACACGATGTGGAATGTTTAAAATTTCACTAACTGCATGTAAATTATTACGAATACCACCAATATAACAAATACCAAGATCCATCGATTCCGCAGCGATTGCAGCATTTTGTGCAGCAAGAGCGGCATCTATGCAACCAACCATAAACTTCTCTGTACTTTCAATCGACTCGGATAAATCTCGTCCTTCCATCTCGGCAACCATATCATGACGGTGTAAATCAGCACAAAAAACAAACACGTGCGCGCTTTTCTCTACATATGTTTGCGGCCCAGCAAGTTCAGCTAACTGTGCTTTCTTCTCTGGATCCGATACCCCAATAATGGAATATGCTTGAATATAGCTTGAAGTGGATGCTGCCTGAGCACACTCCACGATTGTACGAATTTGTTCCTCCGTTACCGGCTTGTCCTCAAATGAACGAATAGAACGGTGATCTAGTATTTTTTCGATAATCTGATTCATCTTTATTCCCCCTGTACATTATGTATAAAAAACTGCAAGACGCCCGTAATTGGCGACAAACATAAAGCGGGTACTTCTGAAGGCGCTTTCTTCCTTTAGAAATACTTCTCGAACCACTGACATATCTAGAGCTAACTAAACACATATCAAAAGCGCTTGACGCTATTGATTTCTAGCTCTCATCTTAGCGCTTTCTCTAAATACTTATAGAGAAAGCGCCCGCCGTCAACATAGTTAAAACGTGTGTGAAACCCCGATTTCACACATATAAGCGAAAAAATGAATGATGTCAGCCTTCTCTTATAATATCTAAATCACGATAATTTTGCTGTCTTAATGCTTCATATATTAAAATAGCTGCTGTATTTGATAAATTTAACGAACGCACCTTATCCGTCATCGGAACACGTAAACAACGATCCATATTCTCCTGAATTAAATCTTTCGGAAGGCCTGTTGTTTCTCTACCGAAAATAAAGAAGATTTCTTTATCTTGATTACTATAATCAAATGTCGTATGAGGCTTTTCACCAAATTTAGATAAATAGTAGAAATCCCCACCAGCATTTTTCTCAAAGAATTCATCCATAGAATCATAATAATGAATCTTTACATGTTCCCAATAATCAAGACCCGCACGCTTTAAATATTTGTCATCTGTTGAAAATCCAAGCGGACGAATTAAATGTAACGTTGTATTTGTTGCCGCACAGCTTCTTGCAACGTTTCCTGTATTTGCCGGAATTTCAGGTTGATATAAAACTACATGTATGGCCAATTCCTGTTCACCTCTAGTATGAGTGTCTCCCTTCATTATATCATTAATCAAACCGACAAAAAAACGTTTCATCTTCCATCTAAAATTCTAAAAAACTTATATACAATATTCGGAGTATAACGAGTAGAATCTTCATACGTCCAATAACGCCGGCGGCTGTTTACCGTATGAGCATTCACAAGCGGCATACCGTATATATCTTTTGCTGTTACAATGAGGGAGTGATCAAAACGGCCATCTCCTTCAAAGTCAATGCATATAATGTCTCCAAGGTTTAACTCTTGTGCATACGTCACTTCTTGCGTTCGAATACCTTTACCACCTGCCAAAAGCCTATAGAAACCATGCGCAGACGTCCAACTATAACTCCAGCTTTTTCCACCCATCCACCAGCCTTTAGTTCGATTGGGACTCCCCCACATTGGAATATTTCCCGCATGTAAGCATTGTGATATATAATTTGTACAATCATCCGCGAATTTATTATAAGCAGGATTAAACTCATTCCACCACCGCTCAGCATATTGAACCGCTTTTCTTCGATCGTACGTATACGTGACTCTTTGTACATCTTCTACCCTTTGCTCAGGCAGAAAAGTATCTTCTGAAATTAGCTCTACCTCATAATCATTCACAATGAGACCATTTTGAAACCTAGCCTCACGTTCTTCTATCTCTTCTTCAATCAAAAAAGTATCTCCTTGTTTAATTAAACATTGCAAATGCACTTGATAGGCCAGTACTGTATCTTGTCGATCATAAAACAAAGAATGCACTTTACCTGCTGCATGAACTCGAACAATATCGGCCTCTCGCTTCTCTAACAATTGCTTCTTTCGTAACGGCTTCTCATCCGTTTGTTCCGCCCGCCTCTCATCACTCGATATATACTGTTCGATGCGTGTCTGTAATAATTCCTTTAATTGTTCCCTCAAGCTTAAGCCCTCCTTTATCACTCCTACTCAATATGTATGAAGAGGGCTTGATTAAAAATACAAAAACTACATCAAGGTTTCTTATTCGCTAACGGTGTCTACAATCTAATTGTATAAAAAAAATCACTCTGAATAATACGAGTGATTTCCTCTACTTAATCCAACGCTTAACGAACAGTAAGCTCCCACTGATCGAAATTTCACTTTATCAATGTGCCGCTAGCATTAACCCCTTCTTTATTTCTGCTAACACGTCTTCATCTTTCTCTTTATCTAATGCACTTTGTAAAATGCCTTCTGCTTCTCCTCCACCAATCTTTCCGATTGCCCAAGCAGCTGTACCACGAATGACAGGGCGAGGATCTTCTTTCATCACCTGAATTAATTCAGGCAAAGCCGTTTCATCTTTAAAATGTGCCAGCGCCAAAATTGCATTTCGTTGAATCGGCTTTTTTCCGCGCCATGATCCAGATACATGACCGTACTTCTCTTTAAATTCCTTATTCGAAATCGTCAATAAAGGCTTTAACAACGGTTTTGCAATGTCTGGGTCCGGCTCCATTTCTGCATGAATATGAAAATCGATGCCTTTATTTTTCGGACAAACGGTCTGACATGTATCACATCCATACAAGCGATTCCCAATTTTGGAACGAAATTCGTCTGGCAAGAAGCCTTTTGTTTGAGTTAAAAAAGCGATACAACGCTTTGCATTTAACTGTCCGCCTTGTACAAGTGCTCCCGTTGGACAAACATCTACGCATTTATTACACGTCCCACATTGATCTTCCATCGGTTGATCGGGTTCAAAAGGTACATTCGTAATCAAATCACCTAAATATACATACGATCCAAACTCTGGAGTAATGATCATCGTATTTTTCCCACTCCATCCTATGCCGGCACGCTCAGCTACTGCTCGATCAGACAATTCCCCTGTATCAACCATTGATTTCGTCAATGCATTCGGTATTTTCTCTTTAATAAATGATTCGAGTAATTGTAACTTCTCTCTCAACACAACATGGTAATCCGTTCCCCAAGAAGCTCGACAAAAAATACCACGTCGTTCTCCTTTTGTACTTAACGGAGCATCCTTCATTTTAGAAGGATAGGCTAACGCAATGGAAATAATCGATTGCGGATGTTCTATAATTAACTCTGGCCTTACTCGCTTTTCAATATTTGGCTCCTCAAATCCAGACTGATAATCTAGTGTTTGCTGCTCTAATAAACGATTCCTTAACGAATCAAACGTCGAAGCCGTCGTAAAACCGATTTTATCGATACCAATTTCTTTACTATAAGCAATTAGCTCTTTCTTCAATTCTTTCATATACATCTCTATTCACCTTCGTACGTAAAAGTCTGTATTATGTTCAACCATTTCCATCTATGTTAAACTATTTTCAATCATTTTTGGAGGTGAAACACTTGGAAACAACCATTGCTGACAATCTTAAAGAAAAAATTCCACACTTTAAAGTCGGAATCATTACATACAACGATATCGAAGTCGGACTATCCCCTCAAATGTTAAAAGGAAGATTGCAACTATTTCAAGAATCTTTATACTTTGATCTTCAAGAAAAAGAATGGACGGATTTCGACAAAATTCAAGAATGGAGAAATGTCTTTAAATTAATAGGAACAAACCCGTCAAGATATCGCCCATCTGCAGAAGCACTGTATCGCCGCATCCAAAAACAAAATTATTTATCACCTGTGCATTCAGCCATCGATTTAAATAACTTCTTTTCCCTTTTATTCGAAGTACCTATTGGCATCTATGACCGCGCTAAGCTTACAGGAGATATAACGATTAAAATTGGTGAACACGAGGATACATATATGGGGCTTAACGGTCGAATGAACTCTATGGAGCATATGATTACGTCCGTTGATCAAGAAGGGCCTTTCGGCAGCCCATTTGTAGATTCTGAGCGTACAAAAGTAACAGAAGAAACAAAACAAGCCTTACAAATTATTTATTTCACTCCTTCTACTTCAATAGAAGAAGCCGATAAGCAAACAAAATCTTTACTAGATATGTTTCTGCAAATTCATGGCGGAAAAGGGCATTACTCGATTTCAACTAATTAAATAAAAAAGCGTATCTCCCAAATCGATGATAAGGCGATACGCTTTTTTTTAACTATAAATATAGCAGTTTTTTACATTTATAAAATTTAAAAAACGCAAAGCTTCGTTCTCTCTGTGTAACGAAACTCTGCGTTATCAACGTATGTAATGGAGCGGGTGAAGGGAATCGAACCCTCATCATCAGCTTGGAAGGCTGAGGTTTTACCACTAAACTACACCCGCATTTTGAAGGTTTATGTTGAACTTTGTCGAATCAACATAAGTAATTATATATCGAAGTTTATGAGAATGCAATAGCTTTATTTAAAAAAAGTAAAATTCACATAAAGTTTTGTAAAGCAGATCATCTTCCGCATCCTTACTTCATCGCAATGTAACACAACTGGCACATAAAAACGGATTTTAGTGAATTCTCAGTGCAGCTAAAAAAAGACTTCGGCAATCATACCGAAGTCCTTTCCTTTTATTTATTCTTTAGTTCTTCAATAATCGGATAAAGTTCTTCCAAATGAGTAATTTCATAATCTGGTACAACTTCATTGCGTTCTTTATTATGACGATTAATCCAAACTGATTTAATTCCTGTTCTTGAAGCACCAAGAATATCTGTCATTAAATTATCTCCGACCATAATAACTTCGTCTTTATTTAGACCAATTCGCTCTAAAGCATGTTCAAAAATCGTTTGATCAGGCTTTCCTCTGCCAAATGCCCCAGAAATGATAATTTCATCGAAATAAGGCACTAATTCAGGCGTAATCGTCAACTTTGTATTTTGTAAATCTGGAGAACCATTTGTTAATAGCAATAATTTATATTTACCTTTTAGCTCATCTAACACTGTAAATGTTTCATCATAAATAAAAGGTTTTTTGCGACGTTCTGCTGGAAAACGCTCTGCGAGTTCCGCTCCAAATGCCTCATCGTCAATCCCTAAAGCCTTTAACCCACGTGTCCATGCCTCTTTACGATAAGCCGGTACAATCTCTGCCATTTTACGGAAATCATCTGTGTCATCTAAGAAATTTCCCCATAGCCCTTCAAAAGGATTAATACCGATCATTTGTGTAAATTCATACGTCTCATATGAAGCATACAGCTCTCTTGCTTCCTTTCGAACCGCTTCTTCAAACTCTTCAACATCTACCCCATATTTCTCTTTTGCCACAAGACATGTTGCTACAAACGCTTCTTTAACACTCTTTTGATCCCACAATAATGTATCATCTAAATCAAAAAATACTGCCTTCACCATAGCTGCAACCTCATTTCTTTCACAATAATCTCACTATTTTAATAATAAACTACACGAATGTGAAAATAAATAACTATTGAAAAAAAGATAGACGAGCTTAATGAAAGCGATGCAGAAATTCTCCTGCATAATCTCTAAAAAAGACCTCAACATAATCGTTGAAGTCCTTGATAACTCAATCATTCATTTACTATAAGGGCTATGTGATATAACACTTTAAATTACCATCATTATCCAATATACCCATCATAAAAAGTAAAAGACGGCAGAAATAAAAATCCCTGTTATACACATGATTACTAAACCATACCCCATAATATCCTTTGCTTTCAAACCGGCAATGGCTAATGCTGGCAATGCATAGAATGGTTGAATCATATTCGTCCAAGCGTCTCCCCATGCAACAGCCATCGCTGTTTTCGGTAAAGAAACTCCTAAATCTTTTGCAGCCTCTAACATAACAGGAGCTTGTACAGCCCACTGTCCTCCACCTGAAGGTACAAAGAAGTTTACCAAACCTGCACTCCATAACGTGAACATATGGAATGTATTCTCATTTGAAATAGATATAAACGCATTAGATAAAATCCCAGCTAGTCCTGAAGCGGTCACAATACCCATTAACCCTGCGTAGAACGGAAACTGAATAATAATTCCACTTGCACTTTTAACTGAACTTGAAATAGCTTCTAAAAATAATCTCGGTGTTTTGTGCAATATTATCCCAATAAAAAGAAAGATAAAGTTCACAATATTAAGATTAATAACAAATCCGTTTTTCACGATATAATAGGCTAAAAAAGAAAGGCCTAATAAACCAATAAGCAAAGATAATATCTTACTGTTTTCTAAACGCTCAGCAGGTGTCAGTTCAGCTTGTTCTACTGCACTTGCCTGTACACTATCTACATCTTCTAATAGCTTGCGATCAATCAAAAAAGCTTGTTCTTTTGAAGGTATCATAAATCGGTTTATAATTGGAACTAAAATAAGCAGCCCGATTACAACAATTAAATTAAATGGAGAAAAAAGAGTTTCACTTGTTGGAACAATCCCTATAAGATTTTCCGTAAAATGACCAGGTGTAGCAATCGTTAATGCAACAGATGAAGATAATCCCCCGCTCCAAATAATAAATCCACTATAAGCACTTGCAATTAACAATCGATAATCGACACCATCGACCTTTTTAGCAATCTCTTTTGCAAACAACGCTCCAATGATTAGACCAAATCCCCAGTTAATCCAGCATGCAATTAGAGCTACAAGAGTAACCAGAATAATAGCTTGCCCCGGTGACTTTGGGATATTGGCTAAGTTCCCCAATAATTTCTTAAAAAATGGACTGCTCGCCATAACATGTCCTGTTACAACAATTAAAACCATTTGCATGGAGAATTCTAACAAATTCCAAAAACCATCTCCCCAGTAACCTACAATTTGAGCAGGTGTACTATCTGTCAAAAAAATAGCAAGACCGATGACAAAAAAGGTAAGCACAATAACAAGCAAAAATGGATCAGGCATATACCTTTGCATCAATCTGTTTGAAAATGAAATCATCGCCTTCAACTTATTCTCCCCCTTTGTTTATTTACTATAATTTTGTATATAAAAATAAGATGAAGCTGCAAAATAAAAGGTGATACATCCTTATTCATCATCCAAGAAATTATTAGCAAAAAATGTTTCTAATTATTTGGAAATACTAGAATTATCTTACTGGGATAACTTTACTATTTTAGTTATTGTAAGTAAAATAGTAAAAAAGAATAATAGTTATTAAAAAAATGAATAGAAGGGATTTTTTATGGAGATTCAACAATTAAAATGCTTAATAGCTGTCGCTGAACATCAAAGTTTCACTAAAGCTTCTTCTCATGTTCATTTATCACAACCATCATTAAGCAAAATCATTAAAAACTTAGAAGAAGAACTACAAGTCACACTATTTGATCGTACAACGCGACAATTAAAGCTTACAGATGCAGGAGAAATTGTATATGATTCGGCTCTAAAACTTATTTCCACATTAGATGATCTTTCTGTACGTTTAGATGACTTAATGCATATACCATCAGGTGAAATTAAAATTGGAATACCACCTTTAATCGGAACGCTATTTTTCCCTTCCATAGCTATTCCATTTAGAAAGCTTCACCCTAAAATTTCATTAAAATTAGTTGAGTTAGGAGCAAAACGTGTAGAAAGTTTAATAGATGAAGAAAAAATTGACTTAGGCATCAGTGTTTTTCCAACTAATACAGAAAAGTTTATTGTCCATCCATTTACGAAAGATGAGTTTGTAATTTATGTCTCTCAACACCATCGACTAGCCCATAGAGACTTTGTAAGTCTACATGAATTACAGGATGAACAGTTTATTATTTTCAACGAACAATTTGCTTTACATGATCGAATAATCCAAGAGTGTCTAAATGCTGGGTTTAGTCCTCAAATTACATACCAAAGCTCTCAATGGGATTTGATTGCCGAGCTTGTTAAAGAAGGTTTAGGTATTACGATTCTTCCAAAATCGATTTATTCAAAAATAAACCACCATAATATTAAAATGGTCTCTTTAGTCAACCCAACTCTCATGTGGGAATTGGGAGTTATCACAAAAAAGGACTGTTATATCCCATTCGCAGCAAGAAAACTACTCAACTTTTTAGTGAATAATCCAGTCAATCAGCTAAAACAACTTAATAAAAGGCTAGGTTAAACCATATTGTTGATAAAACGATTGGGGCCCCAGACCAAAATCAACAGCGTCCTATAACAAAGCCTAATAAAAATACCGATATGAAAAGAACTACTTAAAACAGCAGCTCTTTTCATATCGGTATTCATGTAACTGTTATATTTGTAACTACTAAACTACTAATCCGCCATCCACACTTAAAATGGTTCCATTAATATACCCTGCAGTATCGGAAGCTAAAAATAAATAAGCCTCTGCAATATCTTCTGGTGTACCTAGCTTTTTAAGCGGCGTCTTTTCTTTCATTGCATCAATGACTTTTTGCGGTACGGTCGAGACCATATCCGTTGCAATGAAGCCTGGTGCTATGGCATTCACACGAATCCCTTTTGGACCAAACTCTTTTGCCCACCCTTTAGTCATCCCAATAATACCTGCTTTTGTGGCCACATAATTACTTTGACCGATATTCCCATATATTCCAACTACAGAAGAGGCATTTAAAATAACTCCCGATTTTTGATCCAACATAAATGGAGCGACAGCTTTTGTACATTTAAAGACACCTGACAAATTGACAGCAAGCACCTTTTCCCAAGCTTCTTCACTCATCTTTACAAGAAATCCATCATTTGTAATGCCTGCGTTATTAATCAAAATATCTATTCTGCCATATGTATCAATTGTTGATTGAACCATCGTTTCTACTTGTGCAGTATTCGTTACATCGACTTGAAAGAAGCTTACGTCATTACTTCCAAGGTCAGCTAATGCAGCTTGCCCAGCCGACTGGTCATAATCACAGATTACTACTTTAGCACCTTCTTCAAGAAATCTTTTGGCTGTTACTTTTCCAATCCCTTTCGCACCACCTGTAATGATGGCCACTTTTCCCGCTAACTTCACAGCCTTGCACCTCTTTTCTTAATCTTTATAAAGTGGGAGGACACTAAATCCTCCCACTCTACTTGTTTGATTATTCCATTGGCACCTTACTTAAATTTTATAAAGACTCAACGCTAGTTTTGTATTAGATTCCACTAAATCAACAAACCCTTTTTGAGCTGATTTCATTTGGTTTAAGAAATTTTCACGAAGGCTTTGTTGTTGAGTGATTCCTTTTTTAATAGAATCTTGTAATTGATCTTGGGATTGATTTAAAAGGTTAAAAGTTTCTTTCAAAGGAGTTACTGTAAATTGCTGAACACGAAGGCTCACCTCATCAAAGTGCTCATTCCATTTATCAAAAGTCTCCCCTGCTTCTTCACCGTAAAGCGTTTGAATATTTTTCTTTCCTACTACACGAAGTTCCTCAACTAATTTCTTTTGTTCTTGTTCAATTCTTGTTAAATCTTCCGTCAATTTCTCCCACACCTCTCTTTGATATCCGATTGCTTGAATTGACACATTCTCCACCTCTTTTTGCGAAGCATGAATTGTATTCAAACTATTTGTCCAGCTGTCCAGCAAAGAATCACCTAAATTACGAACATCCTTATTATTTTGATCTTTTTTGTTTACTGCCATGATAAAAACCTCCTAAAAGTAGAAATTTATTGTGATTGCAGGAATACTGCAAATTCACTTTATAAGTAAATACAACAAACATTAATTCTCCTCTTTATCATCATCGCGTTGTGATAAAGATGTAGGGAGGAACATATCCATATAGATAGTAAAAAAGCGATTTAATATGGATTGGTATTGCGTAAGCGAATCAGTGCAAGTTTGCAAATACGCCTCACCAGCCTCTGTTAATGAATAAATTCGCTTAGCTGGGCCCCCTGTTGACATATCCCATTCAGATTTCACCATGTTCTCTTTTTCTAGCTTTCTTAATGTTCGATACACATTTCCTTGATCTACAGATGTAAATCCAAATCGGCTTAACTCTTGAATTAATTTGTAACCATGTAAATTCCAACCTCGAAGACTTAACAGAAGAACAGGTATCATTAAATTTTTGGGCATATTGTTCATCATACTCTCATCTTTGGCTGTCGAATCTATAGAAGTATTTTTCTTATCTGTTGTCATCTTGTATCACCCACTCAATATGTTAAATAGTCTCTATGTGTAATTTACACCTATATGTTCCAATTGTCAATTAATTTTGGTAAATATTAAAAAAATTACCTTTCCTTATTCTGGTTTAGTTGGTATTATAAATTTGTAATATATTTCAAACAAAACTCATGGACGGGAGAGGGCATATGAATCAGCAAAAAAACTTAAACCCATTTGAATTGTGGAAAGACCTTTTTAATCAAAGCAGTACCATTATTGATGAAAATCTGAAAGACGAATCAACTTCTAAGGTAATGGGGCAAGTCCTTGAGATGAATCTTCTATATAAGAAGATGCTAAATGAAACAACAGAACAGTATTTCGAGCAAGTTAATATTCCAACTCGCACTGATCTGTCAAATATCTCAGCCCTAATCATCAACGTGGATTCAAAAGTGGATGATTTAGAAGATTTAGTTGAAGAAACTGCCTCTAATTTAGTGAGCCAGGCAGAATTAAAGCGAGAAATGACAGATGTAAAAAATAAAATTAAAACCCTAGACACTAAACTTAATGAAATTATCAATTTATTAACAAAAGAAACTACTACTAATAATAATAAAGTAGCCAGCAAAGAAACAACTAAGATACAGCAAGGGTAACTAAGTAATCTATAAAGATGTTTTACTATTTTTATGTACATAGTAACTAAAAGGAGACTAACAAAATGACAGAGTTAACTAACAAAGTAGCTATCGTTACAGGCGGTAGCCGAGGAATTGGTGCAGCAATCGCAATGGAATTAGCAAAAAACGGAGCAAAAGTTGTTATTAACTATAATCGCAGTGCGGGATTAGCTGAGCAAGTCATCGAAAGCATTAAAAAGATTGGCGGAGAAGCTTATGCGGTTCAAGCAGATGTTTCAAATTCAGAAGAGTCAGAGAATTTAATAAAAGAAACTATTAATCACTTTGGTAGATTAGATATTCTTATCAATAACGCTGGAATTACAAGAGATAGCACATTTAAGAAGCTAAGTGAGGAAGATTGGAGAACTGTTATTGATGTTAACTTAAACAGCGTTTACAATACTTCTTCTATCGCTCTTCCATATCTTTTAGAATCAGATGCAGGAAGAATCATTAACATCTCTTCTATTATTGGACAAGCTGGAGGCTTCGGACAAACAAACTATGCTGCAGCAAAAGCTGGAATTATTGGGTATACAAAATCTCTTGCTTTAGAACTTGCAAAAAGCAGTGTAACAGTAAACTCTATCTGCCCAGGATTTATCGACACAGAGATGGTTCAAGAAATTCCAGAGAATATTCGTGAAAACATCGTAGCTAAAATTCCAGCACGTCGTTTTGGACAACCGGAAGAAATTGCACGTGGAGTTGTTTTCTTATGTAAAGACGGTGGATATATTACAGGTCAACAGTTAAATATTAACGGTGGACTTTATATGTAATTCTTTGAACATGCTATAAAGCTCTTCATACTACAACGAAAGGTGTGGAACAATGAGTAACACTAGTTTAAAAGAATGGACAGAATTTTCGAATTTAACTTTAGTACCTGAGGAGGTTAAGGGCCAATATGAACGCTTCACGAAAGCAACGAACGTATTGGTAAGAGAACCTGAACCAGAAGTAGGCCAATCACCGAAAGAAGTGATTTGGACTAGAAATAAAGCGAAGCTATATCGCTACACATCTGAACAGCCCCGAAAGCATGCTGTTCCACTTCTACTCGTTTATGCATTAATCAATAAGCCATATATTCTAGATTTAACAAAAGGCAGCAGTTTTGTTGAATACTTAGTTGACCGCGGCTTTGATGTTTATTTACTTGATTGGGGTACACCAGGCTACGAAGACAAAAATATGAAAATGGATGACTATGTTCTAGATTATATTCCTCGTGCTGTTCGAAAAGTATTGCGAGCATCCAACGCAAAGGAAGTTTCAATTCTTGGTTACTGTATGGGAGGAACATTGACATCTATCTTCGCTGCTCTTCACTCTGAATTGCCAATTCGCAACATCGTGTTTATGACGAGCCCATTTGATTTTGAAGATACAGGCTTATATGGTTCTTTCCTTGATGAGAAATACTTTGATGTCGATAAAGTCGTCGAAACTTTAGGAAATGTTCCACCAGAAATGATTGATTTCGGAAACAAAATGTTAAAACCGATGGCAAACTTCTACGGACCTTATATCAGTCTAGTAGATCGAGCTGACAATGAACAGTTTATCAAGAGCTGGAAGCTTATACAAAAATGGGTAGGCGATGGTATTCCGTTCCCAGGTGAAGCTTACCGTCAATGGATTAGAGACTTCTATCAACAAAACAAGCTGATTAAAGGAGAACTTGTCATCCGTGGTCGTAAAGTTGATTTAAAAAATATCACGGCAAATGTCCTTAATTTAGCAGCTGAAAAAGATAATATTGCTCAACCACATCAAGTAGAAGCATTGATGAATGCTATCTCTAGTAAGGATAAAAAGTACGTGCTCCTTCCTACTGGACATGCGTCTGTAGCATTCGGACCTAAAGCTTCCAAAATCACTTACCCAACCGTTGCAGATTGGTTAGAAAAACGCTCATCATAAAGCGCTAATATCATCTGAATAAAAATAAAACAAGGGACAAAGTCATATTGTACTTGTCTCTTGTTTTTTTAAGCACTTGATTGAATTACGCACATGATTTTAAAAAATCCGTAACGTATTGATTAAAAAGCTCCTTCTGTTCGATATTACTTAAGTGACCGGCATTTTTTAAAATCGCTGAATGCGCTTTCCTTAAAAACGCTTTCATTAAATAAATATTTACAGACGGTGTCACTTTATCATGCGTGCTTCCAATTAGTAATACAGGTTTTTGTATACTAGGAAGCATTGAGAAGTAATTGACTCCAATTGGAGCTTTGGCTGCTTCAATATAAGTGTCCCGTATATGAAAAGCCTTCTTAGCCTCCTCTTTATACACTTCATCATACAGCCCTCTTGTCACAATATGTTCAATTAAATCCTCTTCACCTTTTCGAAGAAGCTTAGATGATTCATTAATAATACTGCTAGCTAATATAGATGGTACATAAGATGTTGTATTTGAAAGGATAAGCCCCTTTACTAAATCTGGACGCTGCTTATATAATTCCTGTGCGACAATTCCTCCTAAGGAAAATCCACATATGAACGCTGACGGAACCTCTAAATACTCCAATAAATCAATAATATCTAATGCGAAATTCCCAACGGTAAGACTTTCATTAATTTCCGTTTCTCCGTGACCTCTCATATCTGGAATGACCAATCTATACTGATCTGCTAAATCATGCTGCGGGATCCAAGCTTCCTTCTTGCTCCCTAAACCATGTATAAATACAACTGGTGTTCCTGTACCTAAATCGTTGTACTTTAACATTTTCAGTCCACCTTTCAAATGATGAGGCTTTAAAAATGAGTGTGGTCGAACTAGCCCTGTAAACGTTTTCACATTTACTTTCCAACTTCCATTACTCAACTCACCTTTTATATTGTATTACCAACGTAACCAAACCGTTAATTTCCTTTTTTATTATTTTATTGTAGAACCGAAGAAATAATTTATAAAAAATGTCTCAAATTCATAATTTCTTAAAGATGAAGATATTCTCGTTATTTAGAATATCCAAAAAACACCCAAATTATAATCGTATTTATAATAAAATATAACTATTCTCTTACTCTAATCGAAATACAAAAAACGTCTCCCTACAAATTAATGTAGAAAGACGTTATAAAATAGCGATTAAAAGAAAAAACGATTCCTTCATATGAGGCAGATATTGACGATGGCAGTTACATTGAACAAACTTTCATATAGATGATCGATTCTCTCCTTATGTCAAAAACTACACGTTTTCCTTCTCAAATATATACAATTGTCCATTATTCGCCACTTTAAACTTCGGACCCTTAAATCCTCGATTTAGTAATTCCTTCCGTATATAAATCATAATGGCTGCATGACTGACGATTAAAACATCCTCCTCGCCACTCTTTATTATCTCATCAAACACTCGTTTAATCTTCTCTTTTGTTTTTCGAATATCTGAACGAGTATCCTTTTTTAAGTAAGCAAAAAAACGAACCCCAATTGCCCAGAAAAGAAAAGGCAATTTAATTTTGCCATTAAAAGTAGGAGCTGGAATTTCACAAAGATCATCAAGATGTACAATCTCCCCTTGATAAATGTGCTGCGCCGTCTTAACAGCCCGCGGCAGCGTACTTGAATAACACTGTTTCCATTTAATATTTCCTAAGTCACATTTCATATATTCAATATCTGCCACATCATATTCATCAAACCACTTTTTTAAATCCGCTGGTGTAGCCATCTTGCCTTTTGGCAAATCCTTTTGGACTCTAAAATGTCGTACTAAACCAATTTTCATTTCTCTTTCCCCTGTTCTCTAAACGAATAATTTATCTATATGATTAGACGTATGATGTGGTTTCTCTATTTCTATTCACTGACCATAGATAACTCTTGAATGCTACATATTTTTCTAAATCGGTATTTCCCACTAGGATCTGTAAATTGATAATCATTTACTAATTTCTCCAGAGCCCCTTTTAATTGTTCCTCAGTGACATAAGCGTTTATTTCTTTTTTCCAATTCTCGTTTTCTATTAGAACAGTATATGGAATAGTCGTTAATACTTCCTCATAAATTCCAATTCTCTCATCAATTCCAAAGCTAGAATAGATACTCTCGCCTTGCTCCGCATAAATATAATCGGACTCTAGTTCCTCTACTAACACCTCAACAAATGCTTTTGCTTTTACAGGCTTCACCCGAATTTCTGCCTTCGCCTTTACTTGATCAATGCGTTTATCTTGAATCCCCATCGTTAACTGGACATACACTGGTCCATACATCTGCTCAATATTTTCAACTAATTCTTCTTCTGATTGAAATAACATCTGCCATACCTCCTCGATTTCTCTCAATTATATAATAAATTACATCAGTAAAAAGTAAACAGACTCCACACAATTTAGTGTGAAGTCTGTTTTTTGACCTAAATAAATGATTAATTATTAACTACATAAAACTCCGGTGGAATTGAATCAAAATGTCTTCTGTGGTATAACATTGGTTCCTTTTGTTCAATCTGAATATCAACAACTTTACCAATTAGAATAGTGTGATCTCCAGCTTCAATCGTTTGAAACGTTTCACATTGAAGGACTGCAAAAACTCCCTCAATGATTGGAAGATTGTGTTCTGAAACCTTCCATTCACATGTACTGAAACGATCAACATTTTTACTAGCGAAGTTTTTACATACATCTTGTTGATCACCTGCTAAAATGTGTACAGCAAATTTCTCTCCATTTACAAAAGAATCAATAGTACTAACTTTATGATCAATTGACCAGAGTACTAGAAGAGGATCCAGCGAAACAGAAGCAAACGAATTTACAGTTAAACCAACAGGATTACCACCTTTATCCGTTGTCGTCAGCACAGTTACTCCAGTTGGGTAATTTCCCATTACCTCTTTAAATAAGTTTTGTTTTTGCTCGATTGACATTATAAATCTCCCCTTTTTTTCATTCTTTTAATTTTTAGATTTCATAGTTAACTTGCTATCATTTCATACACTTCTTAACAGAAAATCAGTGATTAGCAATTCCTTTAACGTCATTTCCTGTATTCGCCTTAACAAGAATTTCTGAAAAATTATCCTCTACAACCGGTTGCCTACGTGCACCGATTAGTGTGCCAATATAAGCAGCTAAGAAACCTAACGGAATAGAAACGATGCCTGGTGATGCAAGTGGGAAAATAGGATCTCCAGTAAATAAAGCAGCTCCTGGTACCGGATTCCAAACATTTGGACTTAAAGCAAGCAGACCAATTGTACTGATTAAACCTACAAGCATCCCAGCGATAGCCCCTGTTTTATTGAATTTCTCCCAAAAAATCGTAAACAAAATAACCGGTAAATTCGAACTTGCAGCAAGTGTAAGGGCTAGTACGGCTAAAAATGTCACATTAAACGCCTGTAAGTATAAGGATAAACCAATCGAAATAATCGTGATTACAATGGATGAAACACGAACCATAAACATTTGTTGTTTTTCCGTCGCTTTTCCATCTTTTAAAATTTCATTATAAAAATCATGTGAAAATGCCGTTGCTCCTGTTACAACAATTCCAGAAACAACTGCGAGAATAGTAGCGAAAGAAACGGCTGAGATGAAAGCAAACAAGAAGTCTCCCCCAACTAGCTGAGCTAACAGAGGGCCGGCCATGTTCCCGCCTGGGCTAGCCTCTATAATATTAGCAGATCCAACTAATTTCGCTGCTCCAAAGCCAAGGAAAATAACCATAACGTGGAAAATACCTAAGATCCACATCACCCAAACGACAGATTTTCTAGCTACTTGAGCATTAGGTACAGTAAGGAAACGCACTAAAACGTGAGGGAGACCTGCTGTTCCTAAAATAAGGCCAAGGGTTAAGGAAGCGGCCTCCAAACCACTCGTATATTTTACACCTGGATTTAAGAACTCTGCTCCAAATGGCGTAGTTGTTTTCATTTCAGTAAAGATTCCAATAAAATTAAAATCTAACCTCCACATGACAAGGACAAATAAAATAATGGATCCAGCTATTAAGAGAATAGCTTTAATGATTTGTACCCAGCTTGTCGCCGTCATACCTCCGAACAAAACAAAGGCTAACATAAAAATTCCTACAATGATGACCGAAGTATTATATGGAATACCTAATAATAATTTAAACAAAGCACCCGCGGCCACAAGTTGTCCAAGCATATAAAAAATCGAGATAATCATTGTATTGAGAGCGGTTACACCACGCACCTGCTTATACTTAAAGCGAGCCGTTATCATATCACCTAGCGTATATTTCCCTAAGTTACGTAACGGTTCTGCAACTAAAAATAAGATTACTAGGAAAGAAACGAGCGCACCGTACATCAAAAAAAATGCATCATACCCAGTTAATGCAAATGCTCCAATTAACCCTAAAAATGTAGATGCAGACATAAAATCCCCTGCTAAGGCAAGGCCATTTTGTCTAGCCGTCAAGCCACCTCCGGCTGTATAAAAAGAACCCGCTGTTTTTGTTTTTTTAGAAGCGAAATACGTAATGAAAAGCACCCCTATTGACATGAACACAAAAAGAATAATGACATTCAAACTCATCGTTTATAGTCCTTCCTTTTCCAAAATTTCTTTAGCTGCTTCATCAAATTGAGCCGCTTTCTTTATATACATCCTACACACCCATAGCGACATCGCAGTCATAGAAACACCGTAAATCCAAGCCCACGTAATATCTCCTATTACAGGATGATTTAATATGTCTGTATAAAAAGCTAGAAGTGGTAAAAGAAGTGAATAAGCCATATAAAAAATGGTATACGAAACAATAAACCTTTTCTTTTGTGAAAGCAACTGTTTAAATTCCTCAGATGAAGCGATTCTTTTGTAATCAATAAACTGTTCTTCTTCTTTAACGATAGCATTGCCTTCTAATTGAGCCATATTTAACAGCACCCCAAGTCGAAATAATTTCATATTCCTTTAAAGTTTAGGCTGCCCCCATCTATTCTTAAAAATTTTGAATATTAGGGAAGCAGCCTGACACTTCTCTATATTCTTATACAGAAAACCCTTTAATTCTTTTTCTCAACCCAGCTATATTGATAGTTTTCATCCTCTAATCGTTGTGCTTTCTTAACGACTTTTAAAGGACGGAATGTATCGATCATAACGGCCAATTCCAATGTCTCTTTCTTGCCAATACTATCTTCAATTTTGCCTGGATGCGGACCATGCGGAATGCCCGATGGATGAAGCGTAATCGATTCTTCTTTTACTCCCTTTCGGCTCATGAAATTTCCTTCAACATAATACAAGACTTCATCGCTGTCTACGTTACTATGGAAATATGGAGCTGGAACAGCCTCTGGGTGATAATCATATAAACGTGGAACAAAGGAGCAAATAACAAAATTTTGACCTTCAAACGTTTGATGGACTGGAGGCGGCTGATGAATACGCCCAGTTATTGGTTCAAAATCACTTACATTGAAAATCCAAGGATATAAATATCCATCCCAGCCAACAACATCAAGTGGATGATGCTCAAAATAATGGGCATGTAAGTATCCCCTTGATTTTGTTCGAACTTCGAATTCCCCTTTTTCTGTGTAAGTAGCTAGACTCTCCGGTCCTCTTATATCTCTTTCACAAAAAGGACTATGCTCGAGCAATTGACCAAATTCATTTCGGTAACGCTTAGGTGTTGTGATCCAGCTGGATGTTTCCACCACAAGGAACTTAGATTCTCCTTGATCCGGTGTTACTCGATAAACGGTTCCCACAGGAATTACAATATAATCACCTGGCTTATATTGAAGAGTTCCAAACGTAGTTTCAATTTTTCCAGAACCATGATGGACGAATAACAGCTCATCTCCATCGCTATTACGATAGAAATAATCCATCTTTTCAGTAGGGTTTACTACCCCAATTAACAAGTCCTCATTCCCAAGTACATATTCTCTTCCCATGACAGCGTCACTTGGTTCTTTATTAACATTGTCAGAATAAAAATGACGCGGACGAAGCGCACCTTGCTCCTCATACTCTACCTTACATTCTCCAATTAAATGCGTTTTAGAAAATGCAGTAGGAGCGTTATGGTGATATAAAATAGATTGAATCCCTGAAAACCCTTTTGTCCCCATTACTTGCTCTTTAAATAAGCTTTCGTCTTCCTTTCGAAAAACAATGTGCCTTTTGTTAGGCACTTTTCCCATTTGACGATAAAATGACATATCCTTTATACCCCCTGCAAAATTGAGATAAATCTATTTTTCATCATACACAAGTGCTTGTTTTGACAATATTTCCTGTACGTCATGCGCAGGCGCTACCACTCCTGTCACTTCACCAAACCCTACCCGATAACCTTCGCCTTGACACCATCCGGTAATCGTAAGCTCATCTCCATCTTCTAACCATTCTCTCTGCTCGCCTTCACCTAGATTAATTGGCTCTGTTCCACGCCATGTTAATTCTAATAAACTTCCACGGGATTCTTTTTCCGATCCGCTAATCGTCCCCGTACCCAGTAAGTCCCCAGGATTCAGATCACACCCTCCAATAGTATGATGTGCAACCATTTGAGCTGCACTCCAATATAGTGAACGATAGTTACTAGAACTGATTCGCTTTGGCGTACTTTGCTTTTCTCCCTTTAAATAGACTTCTAGTTGAATATCAAAAGAGCTGTCCCCTTGCTGTCTGAGATACTCTAATGGCTTAGGTTCTTGTATAGGACCAGGTACACGGAAAGATTCTAATGCCTCTAATGGTACTACCCATGGAGATATAGAAGTTGAAAAGTTTTTCGCGAGGAAAGGCCCTAATGGCTGATACTCCCATGCTTGGATATCACGAGCACTCCAATCATTCACTAACACCGCACCAAAAATATGCTGCTCTGCTTGTTCAATTGGAATAGGTTCGCCTAATTTATTCCCCGTACCTATTAAAAATCCCATCTCAAGCTCAAAATCAAGTTGTTTACAAGCTCCAAAAATCGGAGCATCAGCATTTTTCGGTTTTGTTTGACCAACCGGACGTCGTATCGTTGTTTCACTTAAAACGACTGAACTAGATCGGCCATGGTATCCTACCGGTAAATGAGTCCAATTGGGCATTAAAGCGTTTTCTTTCCCACGGAACATAATTCCTACATTGGTCGCATGCTCTTTAGACGCATAAAAATCAGTATAATCTCCAATTTCTACAGGAAGATGAAGCTGCACTTCATTTTGTAAATAAAGAGATAGGTTACGAAGAGCATAATTATCTCTTAAGCGTGGTTCATCTGCTGACAATAAAATTTGGATTTCTTTTCTTACACGGCTCCAAACATCCCTTCCCAAACTCATAAAGTCATTTAAGGCTGGACGATTAAAAACCGTGATATCCTCCGTAATGATATCGTTAAAAAACCCTTCTTTTTCTAATACAGATAAATCCAATACATATTCCCCTATTGCCACTCCAATTCGAGGTGTTTTATTATTCTCTGTACTAAATACACCATAAGGGAGGTTTTGAATCGGAAAATGAGAATCCTGATTTACTTCGATAAATGATTTCTTCACAAGATTGCCTCCTGTTGATTTTTTAATTCCATTAATTCATCTTTTGGTTCATCAAAACTGCAGCTGCCAAATGATAATAATGATGTTTTTCTTAACTTTTCTATTTCCTGAGAAGTCACACTTAAATGCTGCCATGCTAAACGATCCTCATGAAAAGAGAAACTACTTGAGTTTTCATCCAAGAGAATTTCTTCTATCTTTTTTACATGTAAATTTTGAGTGGCGGCCAACATTCCAGCCATAAAAATATTGAAAAATCCATGCATCTTTGTTTTTACTTCATCACGATACATTCGAATAGGATGGTGTAATCCAGCTGTGAACTTCATTGCTAGATTTCGATCTCTACATGAAGCCATTACAAAGGCTACTTGTTCAGGGCTAGGAAACATCTCGGCTTTAATCCCACCTGTACGAAGCTTTACTCCAATCCATGATTCCTTCAACGAATTGTGCGCTGTTATTGCATCAAGAGTTTCAGATACATGATTTTTCCAATCTCTAATTAGCGGCACTTCACAAAATACTTTCATGTTTAAATCTGATGCTGAACTGGATATTTCAACCAATAAATCCAAACTTGGAACATCAGGTGGCAAAGGAATTTCAACCATTTCAACTTTGACCTTATTTCCATACTGATCAATAAAAGCAGAAATGTGCTTTATATCTTCTTGAAACTGCATTTTACACTCTGTTTCAGAGCTGCTCTTTCTTCCAGTAATAGAAAGAGTTAAGGGAATTTCTTCAGAAAATAAGTGAATATACGAATCTAACTGCTTTAGTTGTGATACTGGTAAAATAAACGGTCCCAACATCCAAGAATCGTCGCTATTCTTATAATGCGAATAATTGTTAATAGCGGAGTCTAATGATAGATTCGCTGGAGGGAATAACCCTGCGTAATCAATCAAACGATTCTGGAAAACGGAAAGACTAGTATTCATCATTCCAACTTTCCTTTCTTATCTAATCTTTAAATTTATATCATTAACTCGATAATTCCTATTTATTTTTCTAGATTAATCATCTCTATTTACATGGCTTTATGTTTGAATGTCTGGATTCGTTCTTCCCAAAATTGATCCAGTTTTCTCGTTAATCCTCCAGAACCAAACTTGACCTTCTTACCTTGATTTTCAGTTACACTTATATATTGAATAAAAGATAAAATCATTTCTCTTCTTTCTACAATTAGACTTAATCCTTGATTATAAAACCAACGATCAATCGTATTGTAAACACCCTTATTAATTTCATATCTTTCTTCACAAAGCTGTGAAAAAAGCAAATCTGGCATATTTAAGATTTCCTCTAATTGACGTTTCCTCATTACAACACTCCTCCAAACTTGTGATGTAAAAAGCTAACAATTCACAAGAAGAAATTGTTCATTTGCTTTTTCAATATCATTTTTCAGCTGTTGAACCAGCTGTTCAATCGAGTCAAATGCCTGCTCATTCCGAATAAAAAACAAAATATCTATCGTCAATTGTTCCCCATAAATATCTTGATTAAAATCAAGGATATACACTTCAAAAGAAACAGTTGGCTTTTCTCCCTTAAATGTTGGCCTGATTCCAATATTCATAACCCCTCTATACGAAACACCTTTATAATAAACTTGGACCCCGTATACCCCCTTTGGAAAATAAGGTTCCTCCTCAGAGTTAACACGCAAGTTTGCTGTAGGAAATCCTATTGTCCTTCCAATTTGACGACCGGGAATGACTTCACCTTTAAAAACCGTTTTTTTATTATCTTTCTCTAACACTTTCATCATTTCACCTACATTCTCAAAAATGGGAAGATTAAATAGTTTTCATTGCCTACTACAGATAGTTTATTGGCCAACTCGAATTTTTTCATACGGATTGACACGATATTAATAAGAGTAGCCCTCCTCTTAAAATCTGAAGAGGGCGATAGATTACTTGAATATTGTCACAATACACGATTAAACATTTAGCGCTTTAAATGCAGGGATTACTTTTTCCCCTAATAAACGAACGGATCGAAGAGCATCTTCATACTTCATGTTCCCAAAATTCAGTTGAAGCGAGAATTGATGAACATCGAAAAATTCAGATAATTCTTTGAATCGTTTTATTACCGTTTCAGGACTACCAATAGCTGCACGACCTTCATTTAAAACTTTTTCATATGTCATAGCTCGTAAACCTTCAGCTATTTTATCGTATCCTTTGTACTGTTCAGAAGAAGTAGCATCCCATGCCGTTGCTGATTCAAGGAAAACGTTTACATAGTGCTCCATATAACCTTTAGCGTCTGCAATCGCCTGTTGCTCATCTTCATGAATATACGTATGTAGCGCCATTTGAATTTGGTCTTTCTGAACTGTTCCATGACCTGCTTTTTCATAAGCCTTCTTATATAATTGAATATTTTCACGTAATTTATCATAATCCGCTAAATAAGGTACAACCATCAAATTATGACCATTTTCGCCAGCCCATTCAAAAGATTCAGCAGTTTGGATTGCTGCTACCCATGTAGGAATTTTCTTTTGAGTCGGACGAGGCACAACGGATACATTTTCAAAATTGTAGATTTCTCCATTATGTGTCACTTTATCTTCTGACCATAAGCGACGAATGACTCCTAAACTTTCACGGTAACGTGTGTTACTTTCTGACATTGGTACACCGAACGTATTAAACTCATGAGGCAAGAAAGCACGAGCAAATCCAACTTCTAATCTTCCGCCACTAATGGCATCTAACATAGATAACTCATGTGCTAATTTAACAGGGTGAGTAAAAGCTGGAAGTACACAACCCGTTACAAGACGAAGATTTTTTGCTCTTTGTGAAGCTGCTGCTAAGAAAATACTTGGGTTTGAAGAATAACCACCGTAAGCATGTTCATAATGCTCAACGATACGAACGTGATGATATCCTAATTGATCTGCTACTTCAGTAAGATCAAGCGCCTCGCGAAAATATTGTTCTCCTGACTTATCCTCTGGATGACTATCTGGAAAAAATGAAAGACCAAATTGCATATTCAACATCTCCCTTTACTTTTTTAATTTTAATTAAAGTTTCCATGCACTAAATTCACTATGTGAATTAAGTGATTCACTTTATAAACTGATTATATATCGCTTATCGAAGGAAATCAATGAAAAATGTTCAAAAAAATGTAATAAATTTTCTAAAAAAATCAAAAAAAGTAGTTTTTTCCTATCTAAACAACTGTAAACTAGTATGTAATAAAACAATTTCGGGCTCATTTTGCCAAACAGAGTTGCACAAAATGAGCCCAAAATAAATAATGGTATAAATTTCATGAAATATACCTTGCTTTATAATTTGAAATATATATACTATTCACCAAACTAGTAATTCAATATGTGAATTGTTATTAAAATTTAATTGGAGGTAAACACCTATGAGAGAGGTAAACATTAAATTAAACCACTCACTTGAAAAGGCGATTAGCATCTTAGACTGCTTTTCTCTCGATACCCAATATCAAACAATCGAGAATATATGTAAATTAGTAAATATCCCAAAGCCAACTGCCTATCGCCTTCTTTACACAATGGAGACGCTAGGGCTAGTTCATTATAACGCTGAGGATTCTACTTACTGTCTAGGGATGAAAATGTTTGGATATGGTGGCATTGTTCTTCAGCGTTTAAATGTCATCCATGCAGCGGCCCCCTACCTTACTGCCCTGCATCATAAAACAGGCTTTTCTGTTTTATTAGCTATCCTTGAAAGTAACCACCTCGTTTATATTGATAAACGAGTAACTATCGAAGGAATAGGATATACATCTACAATTGGAAGATTTAGAGATCCTCATTACGGAGCTCTAGGAAAGGTTTTAATGGCGTATCTCGAAGATTCAAAAATTGAAAAGATGCTGCAAACATCACCCTTAATAAAATATACCGATTTCAGCATTACAGATTCTGCTGCTTTTTTAGAACAGTCCCGACAAATAAGGGAACAGGGATACTCTATTGATAACGAAGAGGTAATCTTAGACGTTACTGCTGTTGCAGCACCTGTTAAAAACAAATGGGATCAAGTTATAGCCGCGGTAACAGTAGTTGGACCTAAAAGTAAGATGCATGAATATTCCATTTCAGAGATCATTAAAGATGTCTGCCACTCTACAGAGCTCATTTCTGTGGAATTAGGAAACAAAACTCATTAATTTATATCCTATAGAATGTATGGTCCAAGCAAAAAGAAAAAATGAAAGGAGCAAGAGGAACTGTCAAAAACGACAGTCCCTCTTGCTCCATATATCGCACTTAAATCTCTGTAAATAAATCACTGCATTATTAAAATTCTTTATACTGACTACAAATCCTTCTCCAACTAACCTGGGTTCTTACGTACTTTGGGTGAAGGTTTAATTTTTTTATTCTGGAAAACTAATTAATACCTTTCTAGGGAGTTAATTAGTTTGAACCAAGACAATTTCGTCAATAATCGGAATCTCCTTTTTTAATAAAGACGAGAGAGTCGCTTCGATTTTATTATCGATTTCACAAATCGTGATTGCAGCACCATTGATTTTTGAACGTTCATTTGCCATACGGGCGATATTAAATCCATTTTGATAAAGAATCCTCGATAATTCAGCAATAAACCCTGTTCGGTCGGTATGGCGAATTACAAGTGTTGGCCGTTCTCCTGAAAATTTTAATGGATAGTCATCAAATTCCTGAACCTCTACTTTACCACCGCCTAAAGAGCTGGCCAATACCTTGACAGTACGTGAAGCTCCTGTCAATTCTACAAGAACTGTATTCGGATGATAGCTTCCAAGCACCCGTTTCGTGAATTCGTATTGTAAGCTATTTTCTTCAGCAATTTTTTTGGCATTTGGAATGCCCTCATCCATTGTAGATAACCCAAGAACACCTGATAATAGAGCTAGGTCTGTTCCATGGCCTTGATAGGTTTCAGCGAAGGAGCCCGTCAGCGAGAACTTTACATATAATGGATTTTCGTTTAATAGCTGGCGGGCAATGTTCCCGATTCGGACAGCTCCAGCTGTATGAGAACTCGAAGGGCCGACCATTACGGGACCGATAATCTCATACGCACTTTGGTATTTTGCTGGCCCAAGGCCGCTAGTTTTTTTGCTTAGAATTTGTTCCTTCAATTTTTGCCCTGTGGGAGTTCCGGCAAGACCGCCTATCCCCGTTTCTCTCAACGATTCGGGCATTTGCTGTCCTACTTCATGCATCACATGGATGACTTCATCTGCAGGAATGACGCTGGCTACCCCAGCTAAAGCCATATCTGCCGCAGCTTGGGCGGTAATTGCATGTAAACCGTTGCGAATGATACAAGGAATTTCCACCAGTCCAGCAACGGGATCACAAACCAACCCCAGTGAATTTTTCAAAGCAATTCCGATGGCATTTCCAACCTGCATCGGTGTTCCGCCGGCAAGCTCAACTAAAGTACCAGCTGCCATTGCGGTTGCTGATCCGACTTCAGCCTGGCACCCGCCAGCAGCACCTGATATCGAAGCTTTATTTGCAATTACTAAGCCGAGGGCGGAGGCAGTGAATATTGACTGTACAATCTGCTCACGTGTAAACTTTCCGCTGTCAAGAGCGTGAACAAGTACAGCTGGCAGGATTCCTGCTGAACCAGCTGTTGGCGTCGCCACAATCCGTCCCATTGCCGCATTTACTTCTGATACCGCAAACGCATTCGCTGCGGCATTTAATGTGGCAGGATTGACAAAGGAATTCCCATCTTTAGCATACTGATAAAGCCGGTTTCCATCCCCTCCTGTTAAACCAGTACGCGACATAACGGGACTCAGTGTCCCTCTGCGGACAGCCTCTTCCATTACCGTAAATTGTTCCGACATTTTTTCAACGATCACTTCTCTAGGATACCCTTTCTGATGTACCTCAGTTTTGATCATTAATTCTGAAATGGTTGTTTTCTCTTGATCTGCAAGTTCAATTAATTCTTTTAAACTTGTAAAAGACATGTGATCACTCCTAAAAAAAGACTGTCCCTATGCCAGATGCATAAAGAACTGCTCGCTTTATTTACTCTTATCCAAGACATTCTATTATAACAGCTGCCATGGCTTTTGCTACAATTATTAGGGTATCTTCATTAATGCCAATATTTCCTTTTCGTTAATATTCCGATTATCCCTTGATTCTATTCCAGTTCGTTTCGCTTTTATGAAGTTTACCATGACCTCTTGTAAAACTAACTTGCTCCTTTAGTTGAAGAACAACAATCCTATAAACATTCATTTTCAGTGCTTTTTTTCTACCAACTGTTTATACTTTAAATACTGCAAAATTTCTTATATATCGGAAAGCCTCGTTAGGTTTGGGGCGGTCTTGCTGCTCTGATCTATGCTTGTATTGTTGGTATTATTTATCCAAGTATGCTTTTACCATATCCAGCAGATACCTATAACGATAGCTTAACTAAAACGTTTCTCCTTATCTTGTTCTTCAGCCAATTAGTTGCATTATTCGTTTACTTAGGATTTGCAATGTACAAGCTAACGAATGATAAAGATGAATCTTAAAATTATGAAACGGCCTCTTATTGTAAGGGGCTTTTATTGTCTCTTTTAAAACTCCCCCCTCCCTTTTTGAAATAGCTCCAAAATGTTTGGTTAGGAGTGTCTCTTCGTTTTTTAATATTCAACTATACAGAATATAAACCACCCGTGCCTCTCACCTTTTAATTAATCCTTATTCATCGGCCTCCTTTGCTACTTTCTTTGGATCAGGCAACAGTCTGACACCCTAGAACGTATTCATATTAACTTGTACTATCATCAACACTATGAAGCCTTGGCCAGATAAGAAGCAAAAGGTAAGAGTTGGCTAATAACTAGTCACACAAATGTAAACTAATACATAAAAGTTTACTTTCAAAACACTGATTTAATTGACTTTATTCCATTACCAGTGATATTGTTAAATCACTAAGAAAAGTATACATTCAAAACGTTGATTCTACTGGTATGAATGAAAGGGTGAGGCATAATGGCAAAGGAACATTTAATTGACGTTCAACCTATTAGATCATTGAAAAAATTAAATGATATGAAATGGTCGTTGAAAAGACATTGCAGTGAAAGAGACTACATATTGTTCCTGTTAGGCATTAATACCGGTTTACGTGTATCTGATCTATTATCGTTAAAGGTAAAGGATATTAAAGGTAAGATGAAGGTTATTATTAAGGAAGGCAAGACAAAGAAGCCTAGAACAATACAGCTTAATAATGTATTTAATGAATTAGCAGCTTATATTGATACTGTTGATAGTGAATGGCTGTTCCCTTCACGTAAAGGTGATAAACCTATAAGTAAAATACAAGCCTATAGACAGCTTAATAAGGCCGCAGATATGGTAGACATTGAAAGTGTAGGTACTCATACCATGCGGAAAACGTTCGGGTACTGGTTCTATAAACAGAGTAAAGACGTGGCTAAATTACAAATAATCCTTAACCATTCACACCCTGAAATTACTTTAAAGTACATTGGAATTACTGATGAAGAAATAGAAGACAGCTTAAACAACTTTGTACTATAGGAGGACGGAAAAATGACACTAACTGAATACAATGCAAGATATGAATATATCATTCACAGTAATATTTCTGACAGACAAAAGGCGCTGAAATTAGCTGATTTAATGACCGATATGGAAGGACAACTAGGAAATGAAATAGGAGAACATCAGAATAAAGAAGTAAATGCTTTGTATAGAAAAGTATCTCTTCTATCCAACTTGTTATAATCGAGCTTGAGACCTTGCCTTATGTGCAAGGTTCTTTTTTTGCGCTTACTAAACCGTATAACTAAAGTCGAAATGAGGTTAATATTTCGTTTTCCTTATCGTTACTCATCCCCTTTTTTACATGTTATTAATTTAATCGTGTGCAAACAAAGAAAAAGGATTCCTACATTTCTGTAAGAATCCTTTTTTCTTAACTTTTCTTCGACCTATTGATACCGGTGGCCGGGGTCGAACCGGCACTCCCGAAGGAACACGATTTTGAGTCGTGCGCGTCTGCCAATTCCGCCACACCGGCATTGTTGGAGGCGGCAACCGGATTTGAACCGGTGATAAAGGTTTTGCAGACCTCTGCCTTACCACTTGGCTATGCCGCCAACTTTCTGGAGCGGAAGACGGGATTCGAACCCGCGACCCCAACCTTGGCAAGGTTGTATTCTACCACTGAACTACTTCCGCAAAAATGGCTGGGCTAGAAGGATTCGAACCTTCGCATGACGGAATCAAAATCCGCTGCCTTACCGCTTGGCTATAGCCCATTAATGCTTTATTTTAAATGGGGCGACTGATGGGAATCGAACCCACGAATGTCGGAACCACAATCCGATGCGTTAACCACTTCGCCACAATCGCCATAATAATTAAATTGGCAGGGGTAGTAGGAATCGAACCCACACTGAAGGTTTTGGAGACCTTAGTTCTACCTTTAAACTATACCCCTATAGATGGTGGAGGGGGGCAGATTCGAACTGCCGAACCCGAAGGAGCGGATTTACAGTCCGCCGCGTTTAGCCACTTCGCTACCCCTCCATATATAAATGAAACGTGGTGCCGGCAAGAGGACTTGAACCCCCAACCTACTGATTACAAGTCAGTTGCTCTACCAGTTGAGCTACACCGGCAAATGGTGGCTCAGGACGGAATCGAACCGCCGACACAAGGATTTTCAGTCCTTTGCTCTACCGACTGAGCTACTGAGCCTAATACTTTTTAAAAATGGCGGTCCGGACGGGACTCGAACCCGCGACCTCCTGCGTGACAGGCAGGCATTCTAACCAGCTGAACTACCGGACCATATTGCGGGGACAGGATTTGAACCTGCGACCTTCGGGTTATGAGCCCGACGAGCTACCGGACTGCTCCACCCCGCGACGTTAAAAATGAAAGATTTATAAATGGTGGAGGATGACGGGATCGAACCGCCGACCCTCTGCTTGTAAGGCAGATGCTCTCCCAGCTGAGCTAATCCTCCAATATGATTAATGGTGACCCCTACGGGATTCGAACCCGTGTTACCGCCGTGAAAGGGCGGTGTCTTAACCGCTTGACCAAGGGGCCATACTATATAAAATGGCGGAGAGCAAGGGATTTGAACCCTTGAGACAGGGTTACCCGTCTACACGATTTCCAATCGTGCTCCTTCGGCCACTCGGACAGCTCTCCAATATGGCTCCGCAGGTAGGATTCGAACCTACGACCGCTCGGTTAACAGCCGAGTGCTCTACCACTGAGCTACTGCGGATCGATATCAGCTTGGCGACGTCCTACTCTCACAGGGGGAAACCCCCAACTACCATCGGCGCTGAAGAGCTTAACTTCCGTGTTCGGAATGGGAACGGGTGTGACCTCTTCGCTATCGTCACCAAACATTACTTCTTTCAGTCACTATTCTATTATAGTACTTTATCAGAAGTTTTGCAAGAATTTTTTTATTCTTTCAAAACTAGATAATAAGAAAGCATTGCGTATTATCAAAACAATAGGTTAAGTCCTCGACCGATTAGTATCAGTCAGCTCCATGTGTCGCCACACTTCCACCTCTGACCTATCAACCTGATCATCTTTCAGGGGTCTTACTAGCTTGCGCTATGGGAAATCTCATCTTGAGGGGGGCTTCATGCTTAGATGCTTTCAGCACTTATCCCGTCCGCACATAGCTACCCAGCGATGCCTTTGGCAAGACAACTGGTACACCAGCGGTGCGTCCATCCCGGTCCTCTCGTACTAAGGACAGCTCCTCTCAAATTTCCTGCGCCCACGACGGATAGGGACCGAACTGTCTCACGACGTTCTGAACCCAGCTCGCGTACCGCTTTAATGGGCGAACAGCCCAACCCTTGGGACCGACTACAGCCCCAGGATGCGATGAGCCGACATCGAGGTGCCAAACCTCCCCGTCGATGTGGACTCTTGGGGGAGATAAGCCTGTTATCCCCGGGGTAGCTTTTATCCGTTGAGCGATGGCCCTTCCATGCGGAACCACCGGATCACTAAGCCCGACTTTCGTCCCTGCTCGACTTGT